>NZ_CM179559.1:22500-2530000 GCF_058964685.1 Winogradskyella sp. 266wxhm | reverse complement strand
CGCGGCTGCTGGCACGGAGTTAGCCGATCCTTATTCTTACGGTACCGTCAGCCACCTACACGTAGATGGGTTTCTTCCCGTATAAAAGCAGTTTACAACCCATAGGGCAGTCTTCCTGCACGCGGCATGGCTGGATCAGGCTCTCGCCCATTGTCCAATATTCCTCACTGCTGCCTCCCGTAGGAGTCTGGTCCGTGTCTCAGTACCAGTGTGGGGGATCCCCCTCTCAGGGCCCCTATCTATCGTCGCCATGGTACGCCGTTACCGCACCATCTAGCTAATAGAACGCATACTCATCTTTTACCGCCGAAACTTTAATTTCAATAACATGCGAAATTGAAATACTATGGGGTATTAATCTTCATTTCTAAAGGCTATCCCCCCGTAAAAGGTAGATTGTATACGCGTTACGCACCCGTGCGCCACTCGTCAGCAAAAAAGCAAGCTTTTTCCTGTTACCGTTCGACTTGCATGTGTTAGGCCTGCCGCTAGCGTTCATCCTGAGCCAGGATCAAACTCTTCATCGTTAAATCTTAAATATTATTTAACAACTAATAGGAATTTCTAAGTACTCAAAATGGTTTGTTCTCTTGTTTTAAACCAACCGTTTCCAGTTGATTTTTACGCTGTCAATTCAATATGTTAATGAACTTTTCTTTACTTTCTCTTAACGTTGTTTCGCTAAGCGGGTGCAAATATAAAACCCTTTTTTCATTCCCGCAACATCTTTTTAATTTTTTTTTGAAATTTTTTTTCGATGTGCTTTTTTATGGAAATGAACTTCTGAAACTTGCCCCTCGGGACGTCTGTTTCGGGGCGCAAATATATAACCCTTTTCCTTATTCACAACTACTTTTTTAATCTTTTTTTAATATTTTTTTGCAATTCGCTTATAACTAGTATTTTATATGTGAAAGTTTTTTAGAGGACTTATCTATTTATTAAAAGAGCTCTCTAAATAATAGTAACTATATACTATAAGAAGAAATCCCAAACTAGACCAAAACGTATAGTAAAGTCTCTATAGGGATGGTTTGGCGCAGAGAAATAATCGTAACCTGTAAAAGATGAATTAAAATGTTCTGCTTTAAAAAAGATTCTTGTTTGTCTAATTTTTGCATTGACAAAAAAGTCTAATCTAGGAAAGCCTCCTAGTTTTGTATTATTCTGTGTGTAAAATTCTGCCAACAAAGGATCATATCCATTCATATTATACTCACTAAAATAATTTAGTGTTACTCCAGTTTGCAAAGTCATTGCTTTTTTGAAAAGTTGATTTGTATAATACAATGTGTTTCTTGCAATAAAAGCAGGAACATTAAGAACATCTTCATCACTGACTACATTTTGATACATTAAAGTATTGTCTAAAGCAAAGTTCCCTACTCTAAATTCTTTTTGAACTTTTAGTCGTAGATATTGTAGTGAGTTTTGGTACTGCTTTGGTCTAATTATTTTGACTCCTTCAATATTGTCTTCTAAATTAAAAAATGTATAGTTATCAATATTTGATATATCTAAATCAGCATTTAGATACTTTTCAGATTTTAAACTGAATTTGATTTGTTGTGTGTTTATATTTTCAAAAGAATCAAAGTTGTACCAGTTGTAATTGATATATCCACTTTGATACAAAAGGAAATTATAATTAGGTAATCTTGAATTAATATTTAATCCTGCAGAGAGTTTAATATCATCATTTATTCTTAAATCAATATTTGAGTCAATAAAGTTACCCTTAAAATCATTTGATAAATTAAGCCCTGCTTCTCCCCTAAGTTCTATAAAGTTTATCTTTTTATGATATCCTGCCGATATATCTAAAAAATTGGATTTAATTCTATTTGTTATATATTCATCAGGAAATATAACGACACTATTATATCCATAGTTAATATCATTATACCCTATATTGAAATTTATTCCACCTATTATATTATTATCATATAACAGACCTACTTTCGAATTAAAATTCTCTAGGGTTACTTTATCATTTATGTTATTTGTAAAAAACTCTCCAAAGAAATCTCCTGCTGGCGAGTCTTGGTAATATTGAAAGTATTTATCTTGAAAGAAAATACTATTAGTTACCGACAGTTTGTTATATGACAAGGAGTCTTTTTTACTTACTATATCATAGCTATGTTCTAAATAAAAACGCCTACCTTCTAATATGTTTTCTGCATCTTGAAAATTTGGATCAAAAACAGATCTATCTATGAATTCTTCTTCACCGGAAGTGAAATTCTCAATATCTTCATCTTGTAATCCTCCATTTTCTTGATTAAGGAGATCTTGCATTACTATATGACCTCTTGCTTTGTATCTTTTATTTTTGGATTTATAGTTGGATGTAAATCTAAAGTTTCCTGAACTGGTTAAAACATTTTGATAATTCCCCAAGGATCTTAGTCCTTTGTAAGCAATAGAGAAATTAAACTGTCTAGATAAGTTTACTGTAAAGAAAGCATCTAGCATTTGCCCTTGCTCAAAAGCTGTCTTATACGTTAAGCGTGTCCAAGGGGTTGGTACTTCATAATATCTTATATCATCCGTTTCAAGATAGTTGAAATGTCTTGCTCTAGCCGCAAAGAGTGGCATGGAGTTATTTGTAGCTACATTAAATGATAAAGTATTATAGGTCTGGCCAATATTTGCAAAAGGCATAAGACCAAAATTATCTTTTTGTAAATAATTGAATTTGTAATCTTTTTTAAGGGATAAGGTTGTATCTACTTCTATAGAATCTGAAGTATTGAATTGGAGATACATGCCTATTGTTGCTGATTTATCCTTGCTAATATTATTTGCAAATTCTTTTCTAGAAATAGAGTCGTTTTGAAAATTACCTCTTCTTTTTTTTGATCCTACAATGTCTTGTGCGTAACAAAACATACTAAACTGCAATAACAATAAAACACTTATAAACCTTGATAACATATATTATTAATTATATAAAATAAATAAGCCCTGCTTTAAAATAAATCAGGGCTCAAGATATTTATTATCTTAATTAATTTACAATAACTTTATGATTGTATACTTTTCCATTATTAACTAACTTTAAAATATAGCTACCTGGTGACAAATTAGAAATATCCATGCTATAACTAGTCAGGGCATTTTCTATGATTTCATCACGAACAATTCTTCCTCTAATATCATATATATATAATTCAGTATGAGGTTCAGGGTAAGCAAAATTTATGTTAAGCTCACTTCTAGCAGGATTTGGCCATATCTTGAAACTTTCGCTAGTGTATGTTTCATTACTTAAAACCAAATCAGGAGCTGTCACTATTAACGAGTAATCCTGGGAAGAACTCTGAAGATTTCCTTTATGAGTAACCTGAATAGTGTAAGTTCCAGCAATTGGTGCTTCAATATCAACACGCTCAACTGTATCTACATTATTATCTCCTTTTGTTGCTCCTGAATTAATATTAAAAGCTAAGAGTTTCCATGGTGTATGCTGGATAAATCCACCTGCATCAATAATCCTCAAATCTAAATCATTAACTAAAGCTGGTGTAGAACTATTAGAACTTCCTGCTTGGCTAACACCTGCAGGATCTGTCCAGCAAATAGTAACACTTATTGGTCCAGTTCCAGAGGTTGTAAATGATTTCGTGTATGTTTGACCATTTTGTAGTGTTAATTCAGATATCAATGAATTTCCCACTTCATTATTTTGTATGACTTCTGCAGCATATTTAGAATTTAATAATCCCCAACCAAAAAAAGGATCTGGTCCTTCACGAGAGGAGTCATCATCAGCTGTATGACAAACAAGCCCCTTTAGAGTAGCGGACCTCATATATTGAGAGTTAAGATCATTGTAGTATTGTTGTAACAAAATAAGTGAACCTGCAACGTTAGGTGATGACATAGAAGTACCTGTAGAAGTTCCATAATCATTAATACCAGTACTTACTGTTGAATAAACTGAAGTTCCATCACCAGCAATATCAGGCTTTATTCTACCATCATCACTTGGTCCTTGACTACTGCTAGGGTTTATAGTCATACTCAAAACTTCACCATTAGCATCTATACTAGGGTTTGCAACATTAGCTACAACTAAATTATTTTTAGAGTTTTTCTCAGCTGTTAATTTATCATAACCAGCTGCTAAACCACCACTATACACAGATTGTCCATCATTTCCTGCAGATAAAACTTGTAGATAATAAGGAAAAGTATAAGCAATATCATCCCAAAGAGCTGCGTCACCATTATAACACCCCATCATCCAAGTAGGAGCATTTTGAGATCCACTTTGATTCAACACTGGAATACCATAAGAATGGTTAGATATTAAAAGTGCATTGTTTGAAGCTTCAGATACTACTTCTGCATTGTCGTTTCCCCAATCATAAGAAACCACATTACCTTGAGGCGCCATACCTTTTGCCAAAGGGTCAGCTCCTCTTGCTACAATAGTTCCAGTAACATGTGTTGCGTGATCGTCAAAAGTGCTAGTCGATAACATATCTGGTGTGGTAACCCTATAAACTGGAGGTAAAGCACCATTTGAAAATTCGGTATGGTTTGATAAAGCTAAGCCTTCATCCCATACACCAACAGTCATATTTTGTCCATCTAAATTTAAACCTAAGCCACCACCTGTGTTTAAAAAATTAGCTCTCGTTGCTATAGCACTGTTTACATTATCTATAGACCTATAGATAGGCTCTCCATTAATAACATCAAAAATGTGGTAATTTACACCATTAATTTGTTTGATAATTTTATTTTCAGGATTACTAATCAAGTAATCGTTAATCCTATCTTCTCTTTTAGAGTTAAGTTCATTTATTTTATCTTTTAGTGAACTAATCTGTGTTGGGTTATAATTAGATATAATCACTGCTTTTTCTTCTTTTGTTTGAGCTTCTACAGCAATTGAAACAAAAAAAATAAGGCTTAATACTAAATAACTTTTTTTCATTTTTATTTTTTTATAAATATAAAAAAAAGCATAGCTGTTAACTATGCTTTTTATGATAAAATTATGTGTTTACTCCTAGATTATTGCAAGGTTAGTACAAATTGGTAATCACCATAACCCTCTAATGGGCCTGTAGCAGTTAATACCGAGTTTGTATAATCATAAGATGAACTTTCTATAGTATGAATAGCAAATAAACCAACAACAGGATCTCCTGTATCTGTATTACCATCATTAAAGCTTAAGCTACCATCAAGTCCAAAAGTTAATACAGCACCATCAATAAAGTATGTATCAAAGCCATCTGAATTTGTAATAACAAACTGAGATGCAGTAACATCACCTTCAACTCTTTCTAACTCTACTTGGTAAGACTCTCCAAAGAAATCACTAAGTCCAAGAGGAGCATTCACCCCAGCTATGAACTGTTCATCAACACTGAAAGTTCCTATAAACACATCAAGAGATGGATTAATAACAACTCTCTTAACTACAGGGTATTGAGGTTCACTTTCTAAGCCAGCTGTGATTTGAGAAGAATCAGTTCCTGTTAATTCAACATCAAATATCATAGGCTCTGTTAATGTTACTCCATCTAATTCACTTAAATGAAAAACTAGATTACCTAAATAGTTATAATCAAAACCAGTATTGTTATCTGGCCCACCATGACTTGTACTGCCTGCAGGTATAACTAAAGTACCATCATTAGAAAAATAATTTGCTGGATTATCACCTGAAACTGGTGTCATAGTATAAAATATAGATAAATCCTTACTTGTCGTAGGTACTTGGATATTAACATCAATCTCGATATCTGTTTGTGCTCCTTGAAAAGCACCTACTGTATCAGGACTACCTTCTACAAATTGTACCCATCCACTTTCAACGTTTGGTTGATACTTTAAATCATCACTACTGTCTTCGCATGAGGACATACTCAAAACAATAATAAATAGTCCTAAAAATTTTAATACGTTTTTCATACTCATTTTATTTTATTGTTTTGTGAATTGATAAGTTGTTTGTGAGGGACTAGAACAGTCGCCTTGTACATCATCAGTAAATGTTACATTTAACACAGTATCGTCAGAAGTATCATACATCTCATTAACTGTTGCTGGACCAAACCAATCATCAAAAGAAGAACATGCACATGAGGTACCGTTTAGTGGTACTACAAACTCATTACATACTAAGTTGATATAAAAGTTACGGAATGTTCCACTACAATATGAAGGATAATTTTCTGTTAAGAATGTTCTCTGTGTAGGACCAGAAGCAGATACTTCCACAATTGTACCATGACTAAGAGTATAACCATCAACTTGCGCAGATGTTTGTTCTATTAGATAAGACCCTACAAAATAATCGTCTGGAATTGGACATACTTGAAAAATATTAACTGTATGTGTAGTTGTTCCATAAACAAGATCAGTAGATGAGTCATCCATATTTAAAACTATTGTTTCAGGAGTTGTTTCAACAGATGTATCAACACCGTTAATTGTTAATATACCAAAGTATTCATTCGCTGGTATTGTAACAACAGGATTAACAATAGTATAGTTTTCGGCATTAGCAGTGCTATTCTCTTCATCAAGAGTTACGGTAATAGTTCTGTCAGATGAAGATACCGTAGAAGATTCAATAACAACTTCTACAGTCCCAACATCGTCAATAGTTACAGCCAAATCCGATGTAGCTCCTTGAAAAGACACTAAGGTTTGACCATTAACATTGTCAAATGTAGTATCGCTTACGTCATCATTACCACAAGCAAAAAATGCAAGTGTGATAAGAGAACTAAATAATATTTTAACTTTTTTCATTTTCTATTTTTTTTATTAATACTGTGGGTTTTGGTCCACTTCTGGATTAGCTACGATTTCAGAAATAGGAATAGGAAGCGTAAATCTGTAATCATCATTATCAATAGCACAGCTATAGAAAGAACATTCTCTAGGATCTCTATCCATAGATCTATTACCTCTATTACCTAATCGCTTTAAATCTACCCATCTATGTCCTTCAAATAAAAGCTCTAATCTTCTTTCATCCAAAATAGCACCAAAAGCTTCTTCTTGAGAACCGTATGTTACAGCTGCTTGAGAAGAACCGTAACGTGCATCTCTTAATTGCTTAAGGTAAGTAGAAACATCACCTAACAAATTAGCATCTGCAGCAGCTTCAGCTCTAATCAACAACATCTCTGCTGATCTAAATACTTTTAAATCATTCATTAAAGGTTGACCTTCACTACCTGGATATTTAAATACTGGTAATAAATCGTCATTAATGAAAGCATCATTTGTTTCATAATTAGGGTCTGGCTGAAGAACAGGCAAGTTTAAGTTTCTACTATATCTTATGTCCGTAGTATTTAGAGCTAAGATATTATAAACCGATCTAGACATCTCCATAAAGAAACCATCATCAGGAGTAGCAAATGCGAATAAGCTACCAGCCCAACCACCACCTGCAGTTCCCTGACCATCATAGCTATCACTAATAGTTCTCTCTAAAGCAAAGATAAGTTCTGTATCATCAGTGTCATCATACATGTTATAGTACTGTGTCTGATCAGCAATGTCATAAGATTCTAATAAATCAGCAGCATAACCATCTGCTAATGTGTATTGCTCTCTATAAGCTGCCATTCTAGCTCTTACTGCGGTAACAAAATCTTGATTAATAAATTTATAACCTAAATCTTGATTCAACAAACCTTCAGCAGTATCTAAATCAGAATTAATTAATTCATAAAACTCACCATTAGTACTTCTAGGTTTTGTTGCAAAAATATCATCAGTAGTAGCATCCATCAATACACCCGCTAAAGCTGTATCATCTGTATAATCAGTTGAAAAGAAAGTTACAATTTTAAAATGACAATACGCTCTAATAGCATAGGCTTGTCCTAAAATATTATCGTAAGTTTCAGGATCCTCACTTCTATCGATACCTGGAGCTGCTTCTATAATTCTATTAGCCATGTTAATGGCTCCATAATTACCTGCCCATATACCTGCCGGATAACCTGAACTACTGTTCATGTTAAAATTTAACAATCCAGCATTCTGCCCACCATTATCAAGCCCTCTATAAGACTCATCAGTTAGTACAGCTGTAAAACCAATCTCAAAAGTTGTGTCAAGGTTATTATATGCTCCTAATAAACCACTTTGTAAATCGTCTATTGTAATAAATGCATTTTCTGCACCTAATCGCCCTGGTTGCTCTATATCTATAGCGTCATTACAACCTACAAATGTTGCTATACCTGCAGCGATAATTAATTTAAAAAATTTATTTTTCATCATCCTTTTTTTTTATTAAAATCCAAATTCTACACCGATAGAGTATGTTCTCGGAGTTGGGTATTCCCATTGTGTTGATCCCACACCTTCAGCGTCAAAACCTCTCCATTTAGTCCAAGTCACTAAATTCTCAGCACTACCAAAAATTCTCATAAAAGAAAACCCAATGTCATCAGTAAACTTCTTTGGTACATTATATCCAAACTGAAGGAAACGTAGTCTTATATAATCTGAGTCTCTTAGGAAACGATCAGAGAATTGATCATCAGGAATGTTAGTAGCAGTTAAAGAAGGAATATTAGTTATATCTCCTGGTTGTTGCCATGCATCTAAGATATCACGTGTGTGTCTGAACTGACCTATTGAAGTAGGATCTAAATAATCAGAATAATCAAAATCATATCTGTAAACCCCAATAGTATAGTTAAACTGTGTATCTAAATAAAAATTCTTGTAACTAACATTGAATCCAAAACTACCTTGATAATCAGGATATAAATTTTTCCCAGTAGCTCTTTGATCTCCTTCATCAATATCTTCAGTTAAATTACCATCAATATCGTAGAATAATAAATTACCATTTGCTGGGTTAACACCTGCGAAAGGAGCTGCGTAAATTTCACTTAGTGGACCACCTACTCTTCTTGTGAATGCCACATCTCCAGCACCACCTAAATCAATAAATTCTTGCTTATTGTAGTTACCAACTAAATTCAAAGTAAGATTCAACCCATCTGTATCGTTACTTCTTAGAAGATCGTAATGTAATTCTAAATCAACACCTCTATTTTCCAACTCACCAACGTTAGCTGAAATTGATGAAATACCACCATTTAAAGCTGGTGAAATAGGTGTAGGCAAGTATAAATCTGTTGTGTTTTTCTTATAAACATCTACAGATCCACGTAATCTATTTTGGAAAACTCCAAAATCTAAACCAATGTTAGCTTGAGCAACGGTCTCCCATTTAAGATCATTATTCCCAATTTGCCCAACACTATAACCATTAGCACCGCCATACTGTCCACCTGTAGCAAACAAGTCTCTAGTTAGATCAGGCGCATTAAATGGTGCAAATTGACCTGCAGCACTAACAATATCCTGATTACCAGCAGTACCGTAAGATGCTCTCAACTTTAACATATCGAAAACTGAACCTTCCATAAATGGTTCGTTATGTATATTCCAACGACCAGAAACTGACCAGAATGTACCCCAACGATTAGATGCCGCAAAACGGTAAGATGCATCACGTCTTAAAGTAGCAGAAACACCATACTTAGTATCATAATCATAATCAACAAAACCAAAATATGAGAATAAACCTGCATTTCTTACAGTAGCATCAGCTGTATCAATAAAATAATCGTTTGCAGAATTGTCATCTACAAAACCAGCACCATCCCCAGGCGAGAATGTATGAAAATCTAAACCTTCAGCAACATAGCCAAAACTTCTCCAATGCGCTTTGAAATATTCTGTAAATACCGAAGCTTCTAAAGTGTGCTTATCGAACATTTTTCTATAGGTCAAAGCATTAGTAACATTTATTAAAACAGACATGTTACTATCTTGATCTTGTCTACCTGGTGTTTCATTACCATCTTCAGCAAAATATTGTGCATTAAATGAGTCTGGATGCTCAGTATATAAAACCTTTTCATCTGTGAAATCAGCACCAATAGTAAACTTATATGTTAAATTATCTGTAATTTTATAGCTCGCGTTAGCACTTGCTAAAATCTTAATTTCATCTTCTCTATATGTTTGATGCTCTAATAAGTCCAAAAGCAATAATGGTGTATTCTGAAAACTTACAGGTATATTACCTGCATTATCAGGATCATAATCATTAGGAGAAATATAAGGCACACCCGAAACAGCACCTAAAGCCAAGTTTCTATTAACACCACCAGTACCTATAGATAAAGGCACATTATTTCTTGAATAATTAAGCGAAAGTGATGTATTATACTCAAATTTCTTATCTTCAGACTTACCAGAGATATTATTTCTAAAGTTAAATCTCTTTAAACCACTAGCCTGGTTTAATATCCCTTCTTGATCTGTAAAACCAAAAGATGTAAAAGAATTTATATTTTCACCACCAGCAGACAAACTTAAAGTATGCGTTTGAGCATAAGCCGTACCAAAGAACACATCTAACCAATCTGTATTAACCATACTCGCTCTTAGAGCCAATTCTTGATCAGATAAAGTAGAACCAAATCCAGCACCATAATCTTTCTGCAATTGCAACTCTTCTCTAGAATTCATTAAATCATAATCATTTGTCTGAAGCCTTGAAATACTAGAAGTTCCAACATACTTAACCTGAAGACCTGTGTTAAAAGAAGCTCTTTTAGTTGTAATAACAACCACACCATTAGCACCTCTGTTACCGTAGATAGAAGTTGCACCCGCATCTTTTAAAACAGAAAGTGTTTCAATATCATTAGGGTTTAAACTTCTAAAATTATCCTCATCTACAGGAACACCATCGATGATAAATAACGGCTCAGTGTTACCATTAACCGAACCAACACCTCTTAAATTCACTGTACTATTACCACCTGGCTGACCACTTGCTGTGATAATATTAAGACCAGCTACCTGACCTTGCAACGTTTGAACAAAGTTTGCGTTTGGCCTAGCCTCAATTGTGCTAGATGTTACCGTAACACTCGCTACACTCGATGTTTCTTTTGTAGCAGTTCTAAACGCCTGAACAACAACCTCATCTAAAGTGTTATCCAACTCAAGCGCAACGTTATAAGTATTAGCCGCACCTATAGTAATTTCGGTAGTTTTCATACCTACATAGGAAACTGTCAAAACATCTCCTTGACTGACCTGAATAGTATACTTACCATCAAAATCAGTTTGCTGACCTCTAGAGGTCCCTTTTACAATTACGTTAGCACCTGGAAGTGGCAAACCATCATCCTTAGTCGTAACTGTACCTGTGACTGTCTTTTCTTGTGCAAAAGAAAATTGCATCACGAACGCCATAAAAAGCGTCAATAACCATGTTAACTTTAATTTCATAAAACAATTATTTGAGTTAGTCTAGTTGCAAACATCTTAATTAAATATTAAATAAGCAAGTGTTTTTGCCAAAAAAATGTTAAGTCTTTTGCGTTATTGACAACAGAAATAACAGGTCTTTTTTCTAATGTTTTAAACGTCAAACTCAACCATTAGATACAGAAATTGCAAAAGGGTTGCGTTAAAATTTTAACTTTGTTCAAATTTTAACATTTTGAGCCTAAAACATAGATATTCAACATTTAATATTGAATGTGGCACAGACGAAGCCGGAAGAGGATGCTTAGCCGGACCAGTAACTGCTGCTGCTGTAATTTTACCAAATGACTTTAATAATGATATATTAAATGACTCTAAACAACTTTCTATTAAAAACAGAAATTTATTAAGAACCATCGTTGAAAGTGAATCTTTTTGCTTTGCCGTACAACACGTTTCAGAAATTGAAATTGACAGCATCAATATTTTAAATGCATCAATTAAGGCGATGCATAAATCTATAGAGCAACTCCAAACCGAACCTGAATTTATAATAGTTGATGGTAATAAATTTAAACCTTATAAAAACATACCTCATGAAACTATTATTAAAGGTGATGGTAAATTCTTGAGTATTGCTGCTGCCTCAATTTTAGCAAAAACATATCGTGATGAATATATGGAAAGGATTCATGAAGAATTTCCAATGTACAATTGGAAACAAAACAAAGGTTACCCAACAAAAGAACATAGAGCTGCTATTGCAAAATATGGCATTTCCAAATATCACAGAAAATCATTTAGATTATTACCTGAGCAATACCGATTAGACTTATAACTTTTTATATTTGTAAGAACAATTACATTTTAATGAAGAAGTTCGGATTTTTAGTTCTTACGCTTACATTCTTGGTAGCGTGTCAGAAAGATTACAATAAAACAAAAAACGCTTACCAATTTATACCTCAAAATACTTCTACTGTAATAAAAACTAATGAACTCAAAGATTTTATAAGCAGTATTGACAATCATGATGTTCTTTCAAATATTTATGACCAAGAACTCAAAGACGTTTCTAAAATCTTAAAACACCTAAACACAACCAAGGAGGTGTATATCAGTTTTTTTGACAACACAGAAAAACCTTCAAATTATTTAATTCTTACCGAGAAAGACTCCTCTTTATTTGTTGTAGACTCTATTCCAAATCACATCTCTGAAACTTTGAAGGAGTTTCAAGTTGAAAAAATTCAAATTGACAGCACTACTTTTTTCCATAAAACTATTGGAAAAACATTTGCCGCATCAAACGATTTGGAAATTTTGAAAAAAATAGATTCTGAAAACGAAAACAAGGCACTTACTGATTTAATTGAAACAACAGACAACAAATCTGTTGCCTCTCTAATTTTCAAAACAACTTCCGAAGGTTACTCAAATTTATTGTTTACTGAGATTAATAAGCCTGAAAACAAAACTAATTTTACTGCACTAGATATTTATTATTCTGATAATAGTCTTATATATAATGGAGTAACATCTAGCACAGATTCAATCACTAACTTCTTAGATAGCTTTAAAAATACAGTGCCTCAAAAAATAGCGTCACCAGAAATAGCGCCTGTTGGCACTAAGAGTTTACTGAGTCTTACCTATGATAATTTTTCTGTTTTTCAGAAGAACTTAAAAGCTGTTAATACTAAGAATACTGATAGCACACCTACTTTTTTAAATTTCACTAATGAAGTTTCTAAAATTGATAATGTTATTGTCTTACATACACTCGACACTAATATGCTTCTAGAATCGATTGAAGACAAATCTAATTTTGAAACCTTTAGAGATATCGAAATCTATGAATTTGAGCGACCAGATTTTTTTACTTCAAGACTTCAACCTTTTATAACCTTTGAGAATGCCCAATATTTTTCAGCATATGAAAATTTCATCATTTTTTCAGATTCTACTGAAAATATAAAAGCTATTCTCACCGATGCTTTAAACAATAATACACTTGCCTATTCGGACGCATTTATAAATGCCAATGAAAGTTTGACTGACGAATCTTCCCTATTCATTTTTAAGGATTCTGAAAATCTTTCTAAAATACTCGATGGTAATTTTGCTGGCTACAATGCTAACATTGTACAATATGCTTACGAGGATAATTACGCTCACATCAATGGAGTCATTCAGAAGTACAAAAAAAGAGCTGCTTCAAATTCGGTTAATGAAGATTTTATTACAAAATTGGATGCTCCAATCCTTATAGCTCCTCAAGCTGTTCAGAATCATGTTACCAATGCTCATGATATTGCAGTTCAAGATATTGGAAATACACTTTATCTCATTTCAAACTCTGGAAATATTCTCTGGAAAAAGCAATTACAAGGAAAAATTCTTGGTAAGATTGAACAAATAGACATGTATAAAAACGGTCGTCTGCAACTAGCTTTTGCTACAAAAAATCGCGTTTATATTTTAGACAGAAATGGAAATGACGTCTCTCCTTTTCCTTTAAAATTTAACGATGATATTACCCAACCTCTATCTGTTTTTGATTACGATAAAAGAAAAGATTACAGACTTTTAGTCACTCAAGGAAAAAATCTCTTAATGTATGACGACAGAGGAAAATCTATAAACGGTTTTGACTACAACAGCAATGGCTCAGAAATATCTTCACAACCAAAACATTTTAGAATTGGCAGTAAGGATTATATCACTTTTTCAGCTGGAGAAAAACTAATGATTTTAAGTCGTCAGGGAGATATTCGTATTAACGTAAAGGATAAAATCCGCTTCTCAGATAATGAGATTTTCCTGTATAAAAACAAGTTTACCACAACAAATACACTAGGGCAGTTGGTACAAGTTGATACTAAAGGAAAGCTAAGCACTACCAACTTAAATCTTACCGATAAGCACAGCTTAGAAACTACGAGTAAGACTTTGGTAACTATGACCGAAAACAAGCTCAACATAAAGTCTAGAACTGTAGATTTGGATTATGGCGAATACACCAAACCAAAAATATTCTACCTAAATGATAAAATCTACATTTCTACTACCGATCTTCAAGCTAAGAAAGTTTATCTTTTCGATAGTCAAGCAGAGCCGATTCCAAACTTTCCAGTATTTGGAACTTCTGAAGCAGACTTACAAAAACTAGATAGAGAATCTGGCTTGGAACTCATTACCCAAAGTGATGATAACAACATTGTAGTTTACAAACTACACTAAAGTTTCTACCAGGAATACATTTCATTTTTAAGTCTCAATAGTTATCCCTAATTTTAGACCGCTATTAATCAATAACTTATAAATGAAACGTATTTTCAGTTACAAACAACTATTTGTATTTTCTCTAGTATTAGTTTGCTTTGCCAGTAATCTCGAAGCGCAATCAAAAAAACTTAAGCGTCCCAAAAGCCGAGTCGGCATATCTAGTATCGATAGTTTTGTTCAAGAATCTTTTGATTTGTATGACAAAGTTTACAAATATGATGGCTATGCTGAAGCCGGAACTCCTTTAGAAGATGAAGATCTTGATGTTTTAGAAGATGCCCTAGATGAAGTTACAGCTTTAAGCGAAAGTGCTCCAGATATCCTGAGCGATTTAGATGGCACTGGTGCCCTGAAACAAGCAAAGGCTACACTTCAGATAAACAAAGCAAAAAAAGCTTTAAAGTATAGCATTACAACAGCAAAAAAATTACTCGTAGGAAGCAAAAATGGAGATTCTGAAGACGAAGATGATTCAGAAAAAACTAGTGATAACGAAGAAACGTCATCTGACTATGATGAAGACGAAGATAATGACGTAGAAGAAGTCAAAAACCCAAATGTTTCTGAAGGTTTAGAAGTTTACAGTAAGTTCGATTTTGTTCCTGGTGACAAATTGCTGTTTTTTGATGATTTCTCCCAAGATTTTATTGGCGATTTTCCATCCAAATGGAACACAAACGGTACAGGTGAAGTTGTAAACTTTAATAAGGTTGAAGGCAAATGGTTTGAGCTTAAATCTGGCTATGGTTTGTACTATGTTCCAGATCTTAAAGAATTGCCTGAAGATTTCACTATTGAGTTCGATCTTTTAACAAGCGGACTTTCTACAAGCACCTCTTCTTCTTCAAGATTTAGCATCTATTTAAGCGATAATGCTAAATTTAACGATGGCAATAGTAATTATATTGAAGTATCCATACCGTTAGGACAATATGCAGCATTTCCTTTTAGGGTAAAAAACTTTTTCAACAATAAAGTCGGTGATGTCAATTCTGATATCCAAGCCGATATTAGAACTGAAATTCTCAACCGTCCTCATGTGTCTATTGCCGTAACCAAACAACGCTATCGCTTATGGATAAATGAGGTAAAATACATTGATATTCCTCGTTTAGTTGAAGAAACTAATGTACTTGATTTTATAAAATTCCATATCAATCATTTTAAGGATGGAGAAGAACGCGTATTTATCTCAAACCTTAAAGTTGCTGAAGGTGGTGAAGATTTAAGGCGAAAACTATTAGCCGAAGGAAAAATTTCAACTAATGGTATTCTTTTCAATTCTGGTTCTGCAAATATCCAACCACAATCTTTAGGAATTGTTCGTCAAATTTCACAAGTCTTAATGCAAGACGAAAACATAAAACTCAAAATTGTTGGCCATACCGATGCTGATGGCAATGATGCTAACAATTTAAAGCTGTCCAAAGCTAGAGCCGAAGCCGTAAAAAATGCTTTGGTTAACATCTACAAAATTTCCGCAAAACGTCTCTCTACAGATGGAAAAGGAGAATCCGAACCGGTTGGAGACAATAGCACAGCAGATGGTAAAGCACAAAACCGACGTGTAGAATTCATAAAAATATAGCGGTAACCAAATCTCAAGTCCCTAGGTCTGAAAACGTCGAATTTATTTTCGGCGTTTTCTTAGTTTTAAGATGATCCTTTCGTAGTATTGCAATACGAATATTGAAACAACTACAGCAATGATAAAACGACATAAAGCCTCAATAAAAAACTGCATTATACACAAGGTTGGTAACAAGTTTAACGGTACCAAAAATGCCTTTTCAGATACAGCTGTGCATTTTGATGAAGCCACTTACAATCTTATTTTACCGTTTCTTTTAAAGCCATTTGTAAGTGTTGCCGAGAGCTACCGTTTTCACCATCATAGCGATATTGGACTGAATGAAATTAACACCTACAGCAGTCAAATATTTGAGGATGGAAGTGACTTTGTAGAAATTTCTAAACACGTAGTTACACACCTTTTTGAACAAAGTAATTCTGCACAGATTAAAACTGGTGATGTATTGGTTTGTCACTTTGAAAACATACAATACGAAGACTATTTTGTAGATGCTGTTGGTATTTTTAAAATTGAAAACAAAACCGAGTTTTTTCAAACCTATCTTGAAGATGGTAACTACGATATTTTAGTACAAAAAGGTATACAAGCCAAGAAAGTGGATAAAGGTTGTTTAATCCTAAACACCTCTGACATGGAAGGCAAAATAGCCTTTAGCGTAGACAACAACACCTACGATACGCAGTATTGGATTAAGAGCTTCTTAAACATTAAATATCCTGATGATAGCAACCAACACACCAAGAATTGTATTGAGCTATGTAGAGAGTTTTCTAAAGAGGTTTTACAACCCAATTTTGGTGGCCAGCAACAAAGTAATTTTTTAGCAAAAACGGTAGATTTCTTTAAGGAAAATGAAATTGTAAATATTGAAACTTTTAAAGAAGAAGTCTTTGATGAAGAAGACCAAATTCAACTTTTCGAAGATTATAAAAAGAACTACGAAGCTGAAAACAAGGTCTTGATTAGAAACCAATTCGATGTCTCTGAAGTCGCTTTAAAAAAGCAAAAACAAAAAATAAAAACCGAAATAAAACTCGACACCAACATACAGATAAAACTCGATGTGGATGCACCAGACGCTTCTGCCGAATATCTAGAACGTGGCTACGACGAAGACAAAAAAATGCATTATTACAAAGTGTTTTTTAATGATGAGGCTTAGGTTTTATATTGTAACTAAATTTGTATTCAAATATTTCAAACTATTATGATACCAAATTATTTATATCATTACACATCATTAGACATATTAAAAATAATTTTAGAAACTAAAACAATTCGTTTCAAAAGAATAGATTTAATGAATGACCCTTTTGAAGGAAAATTAGGTCATTTTAAAAATCTAAAAAAACTTGTGTTTTCAACGTCATGGACAGCAGAAAAGAGAGATGAGCTACCAATGTGGAAAATGTATTCTGATTTAAAAGGAGTAAGAATAAAAATGCCAATAGATTTATTTAACACAAATGAGTCAATGAAAGTAGCAAAACTAGGAGGAGGAGAAAACTACTTAATTGAATCTGAATTAGACAAAGAATATACTATTGAAACCGTTGGATTAAACTTAAAACAAAAACAAGGTTTAGCTAAAATCAATAGAGTAAGTAAAGCTTTTGGGCCAACTGCTGTCGAATATTATGATAATGAGTTAGATCTTATTAAGGGATTAGTTAACTTAAAGGAGTCTGATAAAACAAAAACTTACCCAAATAATTTTTATGAGATAAATCTAAACCAAGTCGGTCAAAGAAAGATAGACTTTTGGAAGTTTGAAAAAGAGTATCGATACAGATTATTCTTTGGAAATACAATAATGGTCGCCGGAAGCAAAGATACACTTAATGATCAATTACATGAATCATTAATTAAAACAGAATACATTGATATTAATTTCAAGAAAGATAGCTTAGAGAATTTAGAAATACTATTGGGTCCAAATGTAGATGCCATTAAGGAACAGGAATGTAAAAAAATGCTCGAATCAATGAATATTTCTAATTTCAAACTAACAAAAAGTAAAATTAAGGTTAATTAATTGTAACAACAGACTCAATAAGTCTTAAAAAAAACTTCCTCAATTTTTCCTTAATTTAGAGCCTTATGGCAAAACAAGATAAAGAAGATTTTGAAGATTTTGGCTTGGGCGAAAAGTCCTCCTCAGAAGGGTATCGTTCTTTAAATAAGGATGGTAGTTTTAACATAGAAAAAACAAACATTTCTTTTCTTGAGCGCTTAAACTTCTTCCATAGTTTGGTTACAATGAAATGGTCGCATTTCTTTGGTTTTGTGCTACTCACCTACCTTTTAGTCAACACTTTTTTTGCTGCTATTTACAGTCTTATCGGAGTAGAAAACTTAACAGGTATACGTGGCATTTCGCCTTTTGAGCAGTTTATGGAAGCTTTCTTTTTTAGTGCCCAAACTATAACAACTTTAGGCTATGGACAAGTGGCGCCTTTAGGCTTTTTAGCCAATACAGTTGCCGCAATAGAATCGCTACTTGGTCTTTTGTTTTTTGCATTAGCCACAGGTTTATTGTACGGAAGATTTTCTAAACCCATATCTAAAATTAAATTTAGTGAAAAAGCTGTGATTGCGCCATATAGAGACATCAACGGCTTTATGTTTAGATTGGTAAATCCTCAAAAAAATGAATTGTTAGAGGTTGAAATCAATGTTAGTGTTTCTATGAAACGTGACAGTTCGGAGTTAAGGGATTTTCATATTCTAGAGCTAGAAAGAGACAGTGTAAGGTTTTTTCCTTCCATGTGGACCGTAGTTCACCCTATTGAAGAAAACAGTCCGCTTTTCGGCTTAAATCAAAGAGATTACAACGAAAAAGATATAGAGTTTATCACTACACTGAAGGCTTTTGATGAATCCTCTGGCCAAATGGTATATTCCAGATCGTCTTACAAACCCGAAGAAATAGAATGGGGACAAAAATTTGTCTACACAGCTAAGCGTCACAATGGCAAAACATTGGTAGATGTTAGCAGAATTAATGAAAGCGAGAGTGCCACGTTGAACTAAACAAACTCGGCTTCAAAAAGGGTACTAAAGTGCTTTAAAATTTTCTCTTTTACCGCTGCTTCATCAACGGTTTCCACACCAAGCTCGTTATTTAAAGACGTTACAGCTTTTCCTCTAATTCCACAAGGAATAATATTATCAAAATACCCTAAATCTGCATTGACATTCAGGGCAAAACCATGCATGGTTACCCAACGACTCGCACGTACTCCCATAGCACAAATTTTACGCGCAAATGGTGTGCCTACATCTAACCAAACCCCTGTTTCACCAGGACTGCGTTCAGTATTTAAGCCATAATCGGCTAAAGTGAGAATAATCACTTCTTCTAAAAACCTTAAGTATTTATGAATGTCAGTAAAGAAATTATCCAAGTCTAAAATAGGATAACCTACAATTTGCCCTGGACCATGATAAGTGATATCTCCGCCTCTATTAATTTTATAAAACGTCGCGCCTTTTTCGGCTAATTGTTCTTCAGACAATAAAAGGTTAGATATGTCACCACTTTTTCCAAGGGTATAAACGTGCGGATGCTCCACAAAAAGAAAATGGTTTTGGGTTTGTAAACCTGCATTCTCCCTTCTATTTTTTATTTTAGTATCTAGAATAGATTTAAAAAGGTCTTCTTGATAATCCCAAGTATCTTTATAATCCTTAGCTCCTAAATCTTCTAGTTTTACGGTTTTATTCAAAACTTTAATCTTCTAAAATTACTTCTAAATCTAGTGCTTTTGGGTTTTTTAAATATTCCATAAAGCCATACTCAAGAGTAAGTGTTTTTCCATCTTGGCTAAACATAGCTTTTTCATTAGAAACTGACTTTACCCTTCTAGGAAAGTGATAGTTCAATTTGTATTTAGAAGCACCAAACATTATTTCTAACTGACCTAAACTATCGGTCAATTTACTATAAGCTTCTTCATCTACGATTGTCGCTTCCCTTTTAAAAATTTTACCATCAAATCTATATTTTAAATCTGTTGCTCCATCTTCTCCAAATGAAGAAAAAGGATTGCTGTTATCCATAGGATCTGTTGCGCCTTTTCCTTTTAAATTGCTTACATTATTCATAGCTTTAAACATGTCTTGCAACTCATTGACATCTTTAAAATCATTGAAAATTTTCATTTTCAATTCTGAAGTCTCAGGATCCATAAGCATAGTCATTGTAAATGGTTCTAAGGCTTTTAATTTATCTTGTTCTTCTTTACTTAACTGAGCTATGCTATCCTTTTTTTCTTCAAAAAAATCTTTAAAAACAATAGTTGAATCTATACGCTCTTCACTTTCACCTGCCATTTTTTCACCGCCCATCTGCATCAGCTGTGAGCCATCAAAAGAAAACTCCATCTTGCCAGTACCATCTTCATTAATGTAAATATTTTCAGAAAAATTACAGCTAAAAACAGCCGCAAATAATAAACAAACAAGTAAAACCTTTTTCATAATTAATTTAAAACATCTTATTTAACATACCACAAAGATACATAAAATAAAGTCCTTTTATGAGTGTAAAAAGCCTGTATAAAATTTTTAAAGACGAATCTAATTTTTCTCTTTTGGTGAAAGTAAAAGGGGATTATCGCTCAGGATTATTAAGAATTACCAAAGCTGCTATTACTCCCGGAACCCAACCACAAAGCCATAATAAAAAGGTGATAACTACAGAACCACAACCTTTATCTAATACAGCTAAAGGAGGGCAGATAATTGACAATATAACGCGCCAGATACTCATAATTTTTGTTTTTTGATTTGATGATGAACTTGACCTTAAAGATTTTGCCAAACTGAACTTATCAAAGCCGTAAAAACGAAATGACCTCTAATTCACTTCGACAAGCTCAGTGTGACAATTTTCAATAAAATAATCAAGTACTTCATAAGTCGATAACCAAACAAATTTGTTACAGAATCAAAGCCTACTATTTCAAAATATTATAAAATTACGTAGTTTCGTTTTCATGCGACTCAGACTTTTATTCATCTTTCTATTCATTTCACTTTTTGCGAGTGCGCAATATTCATTTTCTGGCTATATCAATAAAGATGAGTGGCAAAACTCTGTATACTTGTCTATTGTGGAAGATTACCGAAAAATGTCTGGCGTATATGCCGAGCAAATTATTGCGAAAACATCTGCGGATTCTACAGGTTTTTTTGAATTTAAAGGCAATATGCTCGATGCTGAAAACAGAATCTATCGTATTCATGTAGATAAGTGTTCTGACATGCAAAAAGACATTAATCACTTTAACGGTCATTGCAGTGAAAGCGAAGAATTATTGTTCATCGCTAACAATACAGACACTATTAAATTGCCGTTTTCTTTCGGAAACCAAGTCTTCTGTTCGGTTGAATCTAGCAATCCTAAGTCTAACGCTTTTGTAAAAATAGATTCTCTTAAAAACGATATGCGTTTTGCTTACAGTGAAGTGCGGACTGAAGCCAACAGAAAACTGAACAATAAAAAATGGTTTAAAGCTTTACAAGCTTACGGAGAAGCACTAAATGAACCCATTGCTGAGTTAGCAATTTTTGCCTATTTATCAGATAGAAGTAGTGATTTGCATAGTTACTACGTTGAAGATTTACAAAACAGTACCTATTATGATAATCTAGAAACTCGACTAGAAGAGACTTATCCCAATGCACCTTACACTGTGCAGTACAAGAATGAATTGGCTGCTGATCGTTATATGTTAGCGTCGTTTAATGGCACTTTATCAAATTCAAATTGGAATATTTTACTTTACTTTTTGTTAGCTATTTCGGTTTTATTGAATCTGTTTTTATTCCTCAAAACTTGGAAACAAAAGCAGTCCAAAACTGAGGATTTAAAATCTAAACTCTCAAAACAAGAGCAAGTTGTTTTAGAACATTTGCTAGAAGACAAGACCAACAAAGATATTGCTGAAGCACTTTTTTTGAGTGTTAGTACTGTAAAAACACACATCAACAACATTTACAAGAAGTTAGAAGTGCAATCTAGAGATGACGCAAAATCCCTGTTTGCCAAGTAATTACAAAATTCAACCTAGGTACTAGTACCGATTTCCAACCCTGATTTTTTAGATTTTCCGCTTATTCCATTGATGTTTGTTTCATTATTAATCAAAATTTATTTTAATCATGAAACGCGTATTAAATCTATCCTTAGTTTTAATTTTTGCATTATCACTTTTTAATGCAATATCAACAGAATTCGATAAGTACGACACCAAAATTGCCGTTCTTAAATTCAAAACCGAAGTCATTGATTACGGAACTATTGAGCAACATTCCGAAGGTAGAAGAACCTTCACCTTCACAAACACAGGTGATGCTGAATTATTAATTACCCAAGTTAAGACAAGTTGTGGCTGTACAGTACCTAGCTATTCCAAAGCACCTATTGCACCAGGTGAAACAGGCGAACTACAAATAAAATATGACACTAAAAGATTAGGTGCTTTTACAAAAACCATTACGGTAATTTCCAATGCTGAAGGAGGGAATAAAATCCTAAAGATTAAAGGGAATATAGTAACAAGCAAGTAATTTTTTATCAAACTAACAGTCAGATCGTTCATAGTCGAAACTATTTTTTAGCGCTAAACAAAATCTTTCGACTGCGCTCAAGCTGATATTAAATCAATATATCAATCATGAAAACGAACAGTATTTTAACAATCATACTCTTATTGGCATTTCATCTAAATGCTCAAACCATAAATCAAGAAATCATCGAAGAAGGTGAAGCACCATATTTACTAGGACAAATAGACAAATCAGGCTTAGAAAGTGATAACTATTCCTCTTGGTTTAACACAAACTTTGAAGACTACAAGCCTAACCAAAAACTTGTAAATGACATTGCTTCAGACTTAAAAAACTACAACATAACTGTATTTATGGGGACTTGGTGTGGCGACAGTAAAAAAGAAGTCCCAAGACTTTATAAGGTTTTAGAAGCTTGCAATTTCCCAATGGATCAGTTGACTGTTATTGCAGTGAGCAGTTCATCTAGCTTGTATAAACAAAGCCCTCAACACGAAGAAGCTGGCCTAAACATTCATCGCGTACCAACCATTATTTTTTATAAAAATGGTAAAGAAGTAAATCGTATTGTTGAGCATCCTGTTACAAGTTTTGAAAAAGACATTAAGCAAATCATCTCGAGCAACAATTACAAACCTAACTATCAAATTGTTTCAGAAATCGACGCTGTTTTAAATAAAAAAGGCATTAAAGGGTTAGAGAAAAAAAGCGAGAAGATTCTAAAGCAATTCGATGGTAAAGTCACAAGTATGTATGAGCTCAACACCTACGGTCGCGTGCTATATTCCAAAGGAAAAATAGAAGAGGCTATTGCAGTATTTAAGTTCAATACAAAACTATTTCCAAAAGAACCTGGAACCTACATGAGTTTAGCCAATACGTTAGGGGTTAATGGCAAAAAAGATGAAGCCATAAAAGTATTGGAAAAGGCTTTAGAAATTCATCCTGAAAATGAAGACTTAAAAGAAAACCTAGAAGTCATAAAATCTCATTAAAAAGGTATTTCCATTTCTGTTAAAAAATGTAATTTTGCATCTTCCTATCTAAAAAAGCTAGGATTCTAAAATTACAAGAATGCAACTTTCAGAACAAGAATTAGTAAGACGCGAGAAGTTAGAGAAATTAAGAGGTTTAGGAATCAATCCTTACCCAGCAGATTTATTTCCATTAGACCATACTTCAAAACAGATAAAATCTGAATTTGAAGAAGGTAAAAAGGTGGTTATTGCAGGTAGATTAATGTCGCGTAGAATTCAAGGTAATGCGAGTTTTGCTGAATTACAAGATAGCGAAGGTCGCATTCAGGTGTATTTTAATAGAGATGAAATTTGTACCGGAGAGGACAAATCTAAATATAACGATGTTTATAAAAAGCTATTAGATATTGGTGATTTCATTGGTATTGAAGGGGAACTTTTTAAAACTAAAGTTGGTGAAAAAACTGTAATGGTAAAAGACTTTACGTTATTAAGCAAAGCTTTGAAACCATTACCACAACCTCGTGTAGATGCTGACGGAAATGTTCATGATGCATTTACCGATCCTGAGCAACGTTACAGACAGCGCTATGCAGATTTAGTTGTAAATCCGCACGTTAAAGAAGTTTTTGTAAAACGCACAAAACTTTTTAATGCTATGCGTCAATTCTTTAACGATGCAGGTTATTTTGAAGTTGAAACACCAATCCTTCAACCTATTCCTGGCGGTGCGGCTGCAAGACCGTTTATTACACACCATAACAGTCTGGACATTCCATTATACATGAGAATTGCCAACGAACTTTATTTAAAACGTTTGATTGTTGGTGGGTTTGATGGAGTTTATGAGTTTTCTAAAAACTTCCGTAACGAAGGTATGGATCGTACGCATAATCCAGAATTTACCGCAATGGAAATCTATGTATCTTACAAAGATTACAATTGGATGATGGATTTCTGCGAGCAACTTTTAGAACATTGTGCTATTGCCGTGAACGGCACATCTGAAGCTACTTTTGGCGAGCATAAAATTAACTTTAAAGCGCCATACAAGCGTATTTCTATGCGTGATTCTATTTTAGAATTCACTGGTTTTGATATTTATAATAAAACAGAAGCTGAAATAAGAGCTGCTGCAAAAGATATGGGGATTGAAGTGGATGACACTATGGGTAAAGGCAAATTGATTGATGAAATTTTTGGTGAAAAATGTGAAGGCAATTACATACAACCAACGTTCATTACAGATTACCCAAAAGAAATGAGTCCATTGTGTAAAGAACACAGAGACAATCCTGAATTAACAGAGCGTTTTGAGCTGATGGTTTGCGGTAAAGAAATCGCGAATGCTTACTCAGAGCTCAATGATCCAATAGACCAGCGCGAACGTTTTGAGCATCAATTAAAATTAGCTCAGAAAGGTGATGATGAAGCTACAGAGTTTATTGATTTTGACTTTTTGCGTGCTTTAGAATACGGTATGCCTCCAACATCAGGTATGGGAATTGGCATGGATCGTTTAATTATGTTCCTAACTAATAACCAGAGTATTCAAGAGGTATTGTTTTTCCCTCAGATGAAACCAGAAAAGAAACCTTTAGCTATCAGTGACGATGCCAAAGTGGTTTTAAAAGCATTAAAAGATGCTGAAAAAATAGAGCTTTCAGAATTAAAAGCACAGTCTGGTTTAAGTAACAAAAAGTGGGACAAAACCATTAAAGAACTGACAAAAAACAAATTAGCCAAAGTTGAAAAAACGGATGACGGTTTGTTTGTAGAAGTTGTGTAAACTTCATATAAATTTAAAATGACAAAAGGAATTTCAGAAATGAAGTTCCTTTTTTGTTATCTCAATTTTTAAAAAATGGGTTAAATCTTTAAAAACACGTTAAAAAAATACTAAAATCAAATTTCGTTTTGAAAGATTCTTAGTGGAATCCGTATTTTCAGCAAAATTTACTAAAACCGACAATTTTGAAACATCTATCAATCAAGCTACTCTTTGTAGCGTCGGCTTTTTTAGCATTTTCGTGTTCTACGGCTAAGAAAGCAGGCAAATCAAAAGATGCCACAGCTATGGCTAAACCTGCCGGAAAAAAACCTGGCAAAAACGACCCACAACCTTACAGCAAAGTTATTACCAAAGAAGCCAAAAGTGATGCTGGTTTATTTACGGTTCACACTTTAGATGATAAGTTCTTTTACGAAATCCCAGATTCTCTATTCGATAGAGAAATGTTAATGGTTACTCGTATTTCTAAAACTGCTGCCGGACTTGGTTTTGGTGGAGGTAAACAAAACGAGCAAGTACTACGTTGGGAAAAGAAAGACAAAAAAGTAATTCTTCGTGTTGTATCTTACAACGTTACTGCTGCCGATTCTTTACCTGTAAATGAAGCCGTAAAGAATTCTAATTTTGAACCAGTATTATTTACTTTTCCAATAAAAGCGTTTAGCAAAGATTCTACGAGTACTGTTATCGATGCGACACCTTTATTTGAAAAAGATGTAAAATCTCTTGGTTTACCACAATTCAGAAGAACGGGATACAGAGTTACGCGTTTAGAAGGTGATAAATCTTTCATAGAAAGCATTAAAAGTTACCCTAGAAATATTGAAGCACGCCACGTAAAAACTTATGCAGCTGGTCGTCCACCTTCAAATTCTAGCACAGGAACAATTTCTATAGAAATCAATAACTCAATGGTTTTACTACCAGACAACCCAATGAAACGTCGTTATTTTGATGAGCGTGTAGGTTGGTTTACAAGTGGTACAACCGATTATGGTTTAGAAGATCAAAAAAGCAAAACCCTAACTTATCTAGATCGTTGGAGACTTGAGGTTAGAGATGAGGATATTGAAAAGTTTAAACGAGGAGAGTTAGTAGTTCCTAAGAAACAAATCGTTTATTACATCGATAGAGCGACTCCAGAAAAATGGAGAAAATACATTAAACAAGGGATTGAAGATTGGCAAGTTGCTTTTGAAGCAGCAGGCTTTAAGGAAGCTATAATTGCTAAAGATCCACCATCTGTTGAAGAAGACCCTGAGTGGAGTCCAGAAGACGTACGTTATTCTGTAGTACGTTATTTGGCATCACCAATTCCTAATGCAAACGGACCTCACGTAAGTGATCCAAGAACTGGTGAAATTTTAGAAAGTGATATTAACTGGTACCATAATGTAATGTCTTTGTTACGTGGTTGGTTCTTTGTACAGACTGCTGCTATTAATCCAGATGCACAGAGTCCACAGTTTAAAGATGAAGTTATGGGACGTTTGATTCGTTTTGTATCAGCTCATGAAGTTGGACATACTTTAGGATTACCGCACAACATGGGAAGTAGTGTTGCTTACCCAGTTGAAAAACTTAGAGATGCTGAGTTTACTCAAAAATATGGAACCGCTCCTTCAATAATGGACTATGCACGTTTCAATTACGTTGCACAACCAGGTGATGAAGGTGTAGCTTTAATGCCAAATATTGGTATTTACGATAAGTATGCTATTGCTTGGGGTTACAGACCTATTTTAGATAAATCTCCTGAGGAAGAAAAACCAATTCTAAACGAATGGATTACTGAGCACGCTGGTGACCCAATGTATCGTTTTGGACACCAACAAGTAGGCGATATTCACGATCCAAGTTCTCAAACTGAAGATTTAGGTGATAATGCTATGCTAGCTAGTGAATATGGTATTAAAAACCTTAAGCGTATTGTTCCTAACTTAATTGAATGGACTACAGAAGCCGGTGAAGATTATGACGATTTAGAAGAAATGTATGGCCATGTAGTTTCTCAATTTAACCGTTACATGGGTCATGTGTCTAATAACATTGGTGGTGTTTATGAGTATTACAAAACAGCTGACCAAGAAGGTGCCGTTTATACTCCAGTTCCAAAAGCGCACCAAAAAGAGGCTATGCAATTTCTACAAGACAATTTATTTGATACACCAGATTGGTTAATTGACAAAAATATTTTTGACAGAATTGAGTATTCTGGTTCAGTTGAGCGTGTACGTGCTTTACAAGCTAGAACTTTAAATAATATTCTTAGCTTAGGAAAAATGCAACGTCTTACTGAAGCTTATACTTATGACAGCGATGCTTATTCATTAACTGACATGATGAGCGATTTACGCAAAGGTATTTGGAGTGAATTACGTACAGGTAAGAAAATAGATACTTACAGACGTAATCTTCAACGTGCGCATATTGACAGATTAGAATATTTAATGACTGCTGAAAACCAAAGTGGAAGATCACCTAGTCCTTATATGAAAGCTACTGCTGTTAACACAAGTCAATCTGATATTAGAGCTGTTGTAAGAGCAGAATTAAAGACTTTACGCAGTCAATTGCGTTCGGCTCGTGGTGGAGATGCTATGAGTAGAATTCATATTGCTGACGCGATAGAAAGAATTAATTTAATTCTAGATCCTAAATAGTTTAGTTTTTAGAATAGATAAAAAAGGCTTCAAAGAAATTTGAAGCCTTTTTTATTATCTAAGTCAGACTTTAAAAAAGCTATATTAGTATTCTAAAAAAACATCAACTCTTATTCATTATCTCTTTCTATATAATACACAATTGGCTTATCGTTTATAAAGACATCTTTTAAGACAGCTTTCCCAGTTTTAACAGCAACTAAAGCATAAGTCTCACTTTTATTGTTGCCTTGTCTGTTGTATTTTCTGTAAATATCTTCAGCTGGTTTAGCCTTAGATTCCTCCATATAAAAACGATTAAAAGGTAATTCGAAATTAACAGTATCTGAATTCCCATAATTCCAACGGACTTTTGCTTTTACATAATCTCTGTCAGAAGACTTTTGCTCCTTGCTCACACTATGAACTCTAGCAAAGCCTAAACTATCTTTTTCAAGATAAACTAAAATTGTTTCTCCTTGTTCCCATGTTATATCGTTAGTTTTAGCTGAATCCATTTCATAGTTTAAGGTAATGTACTTCCCTCTAAATGGATCATTTGGATCAACGGGTTGTGTTTTAAACTTATAGGTAACTCCTGCTTCTAAAACATTTTCTCTGTCAAAAATCATTTTTGAAGGCACAAATAACTGCACCAATACCACGACTAAGAATAATATAAATATGTGTATAGTTTTCATGTGTTTAAATTTTTAGATTTCTAACGATTTAATTCTTTCTTCTTTTTTAGCATAATATAATTGGTTAAGAAAAATCCAAATCCGACAGCTACGAAAAGAAGCCCCTTAACTTCAAAACCTATATCTATATCAAAAAAGCGACAGACTACAACTGCGGTTACAATCAACAAACCGTAATTAAGCACACTAAACCTAAATGTATCTGCACCTATTTTAATAGCTGAAAGCCCTAAAACCAAAAGCAAAATATTGGTTAAAACAGTAGCTGCAATGGCATTTGCTATGCCTATAAAGAATATAATCGCAACAATTAAAAAGACATATTGAAACAGATTAAAGCTTTCTGCTTTTTCTTTCTTTTTGGTATATAGTAAAATCATAAATGCCAATACAAATAAAACAGTAGCAATTATCATTTCTTGAGTGTGAATGGCTATAGAAGCCAATACTAAAATCTCATCCCAAACAATATTGAAAGATAGAATGATTAACAAAACAACAGCGCCTAAAGACCCAATAACAGTAAAGCTATTGCGCCTTAACTGTTGATTTTTGTAAATAGGTAATTTACCTAGATTATAAAAAACACCAAACAGCATAGCATACATTAAAAAGCCAACAGACCAATTACTACTTATAAAAGCACTTAAAACAACAGTAAAGCTTATAGCATAAAGCCAATTAAAGATGGAGGTTGAATTAGTAATAGGTGATGTTTTTAGCAACTTTAAGTAAAACGGAAGTGTTGCTATAACAAAGACTAAATACAACCAAGGAGTCTTATTCTCATACCCAAAATCGTATCCTAACTCGCAAGCATAATAACTTGCAAATATAACGACCAGAATTGACACTGCTTTAGAATTGAACAGATAAATTAAGGGTAATGCCAGTACTATCCATGTAAACAAAAAGCCACCTAAATCACCAGGAATATTATAAATCTGACTCACCAGTGCAATAGATGCTCCAATGGCGAAAAAGAGAAACGTACCTGAAGATTCCTTCCATACCTGACTTTTCTCTTTATAAATAGAGTAACCTGATACTAGTTGTGCAATAACAAGTGGTATAAATGCAAAAACGGTTTTTATTAATCTTGATAGATTATCCCAATTATGCGCTAGAATTAGAATAATACCCAACCCAACTAATGTAGCACCCAAGACTCCGAAAACGGTAAATAATCTATTAGGCTGGTCATCTTCCTTCGATTTATAATACGCTGTGATATTTGAGGCTACTTCTTGAGAAATTATTTTGTTCTCTAAAAGTTCTGATATATCGTTTAATAGTTTTGATTTCATACCCTTTAAATTTATCTATGAGGAAATAATAGCAGATTTAGAGCTATTAGAGTTAAAGCCATAATTACAAAAGCTCTCCTTTTTGTCTTTTCATTTTTCTTCTTATTGTAATATAATGAATAAACCATTGTCATTATTAAACTTACTAGAAGAAGAAAAGGAATTGTAATTACAATTATTAAAGAAGCGCCTCCGCCTGCAACTGGAAGAATTTCTAATAATGGGATAGTTAAAAATCCTAATAGGATTAATATTATACTTTTTATACAATCTATTTTCATTTCTTTTTCGAATTTAAAACCTCGCAGCTCTAAACCATTCTGCGAGGTTTTGGGGTTACTAACTAACCAATCATCAAAACAAAAAAATCATATATACAATAATACCTTCGGCAATACCTGTGACAATAGACATACCTAAAATGTCTTTGATTTTGCTTCGAAGAAAAAATACAATGCTTAGAATAGCAATAATACCTGCAAGAAGAATTTCCAACGCATCAATCTTAGAGAGTAATAGTGTTATTCCTGTAAAAGATGCTGTTATTCCCAAGGTTATTAATCCGAATTTTATAATATCTTGCTTGGTATAATTACCTTCTATAAACCCTTTTCTTAAATCTCTTAAAATAGAAAGAACAAATAGCAAAGGGACTACTGATAAAAATGGGGCAAAAACAACCTTAATACCTTTAACAACGCTTAAATTGTTATAGAAGAAAAAAGCAATAGCTGTAAATGCTAGAAGTCCTGTAACTATAATTGTTTGAAATGTAAACAGCAACTCCCGTTTTCCTGAATTAGTTTGTTTTTTTAATGATTTAATGGTTTCCATAATATTAAAATTTGATGATTGTACATTTAGTTTTAAGCGGATAAAAAGAAAATATGAATTGCTAAAGCCATAAGTAATCCACTTAATATACCATTGGCTTTTAAGTTATTATACAATAAGAAATTAAACACGTAAGAGCTTATTGATGTTGAATTTATAAGATGCGCTAGTATTAAAGCATCTTCAAGCTTCTTCTGAGTCAGAAACTCCATTAGTTGCATTGATAACAAAACAAGTACAACAGAAATAACTAATAAAATTATTGCAGGCTTTTGATTCTTTACTTTGTATTCATCTGAGTTTACGGGTAGAAAATGTTCAATTACTACAAACCTTATAAAAAAGAGAATTGGTATTGGAAAGAAAATAGAAGCTATAATCTTTACCACATCTTTTAAGGTTTTTATCTCATCATATCCCAAAAAGACCAGATACACAAAAACGACTATAGATATTCCTACAGTAATAAAGAAAGCCATATTCAAGCTCTTCTGCTTCATTTTTAGTATCTCAAAATATTTGTACTGGCAACAGTATTATTAGCCAAGTACTCTACTTTATGATTATATGCATCGATTAGATAGCTAGATATATTCTGAGAATTAATAGCTATACAACCAAGAATAGCAAAAAAAATACCTGCTGATAAGAGCTCTTTTTTTGTGAAATTGAAATGAGATATCATAATACTTTGTTTTAATGATTACAGTACAAATCTGCAATCAAACAGCGTATTATAAAAACTTAATTTTTAAAATTACTGACGATATATTTTTACAAATATTAATAAAAACCTTTATTTTTATTGAACTAATCATTTTAAATATGACGATTAAATGATAGCATTACATTCAATAATTAATACATTTAGCCCTGAAGAACAACAAAAATTCATTGCGTATTTAGAGAAGAAAAACAAACGCAAAGACTCCAAAAACATAAAACTCTTTCAGCTAATTGCAAGAGGAGAAAGTAATCCTGAGGCTATTTGTCACCATTTATATAAAAACGGTAAGAGCAACGCATATCACGCCTTAAGAAAGCGGCTTTTTCAATCATTGATAGATTTTACAGCAAACAAAAATCTTGAAGATGAAAATTCCACCGAAATGCTCATTATTAAATACATTTTGGCTTCACGTACTTATTTACTTCAAAAAAATTACAACATCGCTTACAAAATCCTGGATAAAGCAGAACGACTTGCAGATGAACATCTATTATTCCCGATGCTTAATGAAATTTACCACACTAAAATTCAGTACGCACCAAATTATCCAAAGATTGATCTAGAAAGTTTAATTCTAAAACAAAAGGAAAATCAGGAAAAACACCTATTAGAAGATCGATTGAACATTGTTTATGCGAAATTAAAAACCATACTAAACGAAATAACCTATCAAGGAAAAATCATAAATATTGAGCATATACTCCAAAGTACTTTTGATGAGCACAACATTGAGTTGAATGAATCTCTTTCATTTAAATCATTATACCAAATTATTGCCATAGCCAATATTTCTGCATTGGTCACTACAAAATACTTTCAGATTGAAGACTTTGTTCTTAAAAGCTATCAAATTTTGAAGAACAAAAAGAATACAGACAAACAGTTGTATTACCAGATTCATATCGTTTATATCATAGCAAATACCCTTTTCAGAAACAAAAAGTTTAATCTTTCCTTAATTTACATCAAAGAAATGGAAGAGCTTATGCTCTCAAAAAAAGGAATGTACCACAAGAGCTTCATTCTTAAGAAAACCCTAGTAGAAGCATTAAATCTCAATTTTAGCGACCAGCAAAATGAAGCCATAGCCTTAGTAGAATCTGCAATAAAAAAGAAGCATGTTGATTTAGAATCACAACTAGATCTTCATTTATCCTTGCTAATGTTCTATTTTCAAAAAGAAGACTTTTCGAAGGCAAAAAGTATTCTATCTAAATTCTATCACACAGATAAATGGTACATTGAAAAAGTCGGAATTGACTGGGTTATTAAAAAAAACCTAGCAGAAATATTACTACATATCGAATTAAACGAAGACGATCTATTCTTCTCAAGATTGAAGAGCTTTAAGCGTAAATACACCAAATATTTAAAAAAGATTGATCAGTTTCGACTCCTAAATTTCATCAATATAGCAGAACACTATTATTTAAAACCCGAAGTTGCATCTCAAACTCAGTTTAAAGAAAAGATTGAAACTACCTTTAAATGGACATCTCTCAAGGATGAAGATATTTTTATTATAAGTTTCTATGCCTGGATTAAAAGCAAAATAGACTCTAAAAACCTTTATAGAACCACGCTAAACCTACTAAAATCGTCTTAAAATGTTAAATTTCGTGTTAAAAACAAAACTTAATTTAAACGCTATTCCTCACTAAAAGTCTAAAGGGTATAAAACTTAAAATTACAATAGAAATGAAAAAATTATTAGTTGTTGCCCTAGCTCTATTTACTTTAAATGGAATGGCACAGGAAAGAAATGAAAAGCGCGAAAACCGTAGTGAGAGACATGAAAAATTCAAAGACATGACTCCTACCGAAATTGCTGATTTAAAATCTAAACGATTAACATTAGATTTAGACCTAACAGATGCACAACAGAAAAAAGTTCATAAACTTCTTTTAGAGCAAGCAAAGACTCATAAACAAAAAAGAGAGGCTTACAAGGCTAAACAAGGTGAAGAAAAGACAAAACCGTCTAAAGAAGACTTTATAAAAATGCAAAACCAGAGACTTGATGAGCAAATTGCAATGAAGCGCGAAATGAAAAGCATTTTAACAGATAAGCAGTACGCAAAATTTGAAAAAATGAAGTCTAGACATCACGGCAAAAAAGGAAAACACAAAAAACGTAGTAAATAAAACAGTTTTTCATAAAAAAGATTCGCTTAGGCGAATCTTTTTTATTTTAATTAAATAAAATTGTTACATTAGTAGCAAATAACTAAATAATCCATAATGAAAAAGGTAATTACACTTTGCTTATTTGTGTTTGCTATGTTTATTGGCAACCAAACCCTTACTGCACAAAACACTAAGTTACAAGATAAAGTAGAAGTAAATGCGCAAGCTTCTGAAAAAACAGAAACTCTTAGAAGAGCTTTAAAGTTTGATAATACTCAAAGAGATAATGTCTATGAAGTTTTAAAAACATACTATTCTGCTAAGCTAGGTTTTTCAAGAAATGAAAACACATTACCTGCTGAGATAGAAAAAAATGAAAAAAGGTTAGATACAGAATTGAAAGCTATTTTAACCGATGAGCAATACACAAGATACAAGACTCTATCTCAAGATTAGTTCTTAGATAAAATTGAATCATAAAAAAAGCCTCGCAAACGCGAGGCTTTTTTTATTTTATAATTCTTTGGCTACTTCTTCCACAGCAGCAATAGTTTCGTTTAAATCTTGATATGTTAAAGCATCCGTTATAAACCAAGTTTCAAAAGCACTTGGAGCTATATAGATACCTCTATTCAACATACCATGGAAAAATTTCTTAAACGTATTATTATTGCCCTTAGCCGCTGATTCAAAATCAACAACCTTCTCTTCACTAAAATGAACAGAAATCATAGATCCTTTTCTATTAATAGTATGTACAACATTATTCTTATTCAAGGCTTGCGCAATACCATTATGAAGATATTTTGTCTTTTCTTCTAACCTATTCATTAAACCTTTATCATTATTTATAGCTTTTAACATCGCTAAACCTGCTGCCATAGCTAAAGGATTACCACTTAAAGTTCCTGCTTGATAAACTGGCCCAAGAGGAGCTAGATGATTCATTATTTCGTCTCTAGAAGCAAATGCACCGACTGGCAATCCGCCTCCTACAACTTTTCCAAAACACACAATATCCGCATCTACACCTGTTAATTCTTGAGCTCCACCTTTAGCCAATCTAAAACCTGTCATGACTTCATCAAAAATCAAAAGAATATCATTACTGTCACACAAATCCCTAAGACCTTCTAAGAAACCTTCAACTGGTGGAATACAGCCCATATTACCTGCTATAGGCTCTATGATTATCGCTGCTATTTCACCTTCATTAGCTTCAACAAGTTGTTTTACATTTTCTAAATCATTATACCTTGCTAAAAGTGTATCTTTTGCAGTACCTTGAGTAACACCTGGACTATTTGGTGTTCCAAACGTTACTGCACCACTACCAGCAGCAATCAAGAAAGAGTCACTATGACCGTGATAACAACCAGCAAACTTTACAATTTTGTCCTTTTTTGTAAAACCTCTAGCCAGTCTTATAGCACTCATACATGCCTCTGTACCAGAATTGACAAATCTTATTTTATCAATATTTGGCACCATAGAAACAGCTAGTTTTGCTATTTCAGTTTCAAGTTCTGTTGGCATACCAAACGAAGTTCCTTCTTTAGCCTTTTCTATTACAGCTTCTACAACTGGAGGATAAGCGTGCCCCAATAACATAGGTCCCCAAGAATTGATATAATCGATAAATCGATTTCCATCTTCTCCATACACATAGGCTCCTTTTGCATATTTTGCGAATATTGGTGTACCACCAACAGCATTAAATGCTCTAACTGGCGAATTTACACCACCTGGAATAACTGTTTTTGCTTCTTGAAATAAAGCACTACTCCTTTGATATAACATGAAATTAATTTTGAATTATAAGTTCCTGACCAATGGACAGGTTGTCTGATTTCAATTTATTTTTAGCCTTTATGGCTTCTACTGTAGTATTATAGTAACGTGATATAGAGTATAAAGTATCACCTTTAGTTACTGTATGCACAACCTTTTTATTAGGCTTAACATTTAAGTCTGTAATTTTCACATTACCTATAACTTCTTGATCGTATTTAAAAAGTTCGTAACGCTCAATAAGGCTGATTAATTTTTGAGGATACTTTCTATCCGTAGCATAACCAGCAGCTCTTAATCCTCTAGCCCAACCTTTATAATCATCAGGTTTTAGTTTGAACAAGTCTGCGTAACGTTTTCTACCTGTTAAAAATTCAGAATGATCCTCAAAAGATGATTCTGCTCTCTGGTATTTTCTAAAACACTCTTGAGATCGGTCATCATCATGATAGATTTTTGCACCCTGCCAACCGTGGCATTTTATTCCGAAATGATTATTAGCCTGTACAGCCAATCTTCCTCTTCCCGATCCTGACTCTAAAATACCTTGAGCCAAGGTAATACTTGCTGGGATGTGATGTGTTCGCATTTTATTTTTTGCTATTTCAGCATATAAGTCGATATACACCTCTACAACACTTTTATTTTCTGTACTTTTTACAACCGTAGTTTCAGGCTCAACTTCTTTTTTAGTCTCTACGGTTTTTGGTTCATCAATAACAACTTCTTTTCTTGGACTTTGATTCTTTTTTTTGGTTACAATACCTTTTTTTGGTCCACAACTAAAAATTGATAACCCAAGTAATAGTATTAGTAAGTATTTAAATTTCATCTTTATATTTCAATTAATGGTAGATTCTTTTGGCTTAAAACTTTATTCATACCTGCTATTCCTTGCAAACCTCCTGTATGAATAACTAATATTTTTGAATTTTCAGGGAAAAATTGCTTTTTGATTAAATCAAAAATCCCAAACATCATTTTCCCTGTGTAAATGGGATCTAAAGGAATATTATAATTCCCTTTGAATGTATTGATAAACGTTATTAATTCTGGCTTTATTTTACCATAACCACCAAAATGATAATCGTTTATTAACTCCCAGTTATCTTGGTGCGCAAATTTACGAATATCTTTATGTAAAAAATCACCTTTTAGCGCAGGAAAACCTAAAACTTTTTGCGACTTACTTGAGGCATTTATTAATCCTGAAATTGTTCCGCCAGTACCAACGGCACAGCAGATATAATCAAATTTACAATCCTCCTCTTTTAGGATTTCTTCACAACCTTTCACAGCCAAATCATTAGTACCTCCTTCTGGAATAAGATAAAACTCACCAAATTTATCTCTCAAAGCTTCAATAAAATCTTGACTCGTTTTTTTTCGGTAATCCTCTCTCGAAACAAATTCAAAATGCATCCCACAATCTTTAGCGAACTTCAATGTAGCGTTAAGGTTTGAAATGTTTTTTAATTCTTCTCCTCTAATGATTCCAATTGTCTTAAAGTTATACACCTTTCCTACTGAAGCTACAGCAGCAATATGGTTTGAAAAAGCACCTCCAAAAGTCAATAAAGTATCATGCTTCAACTCCATTGCCTTCTCTATATTAAATTTTAGTTTTCTGTATTTATTTCCAGAAATAAATGGATGAATTAAATCCTCTCGCTTTACTGAAATTTCTACATTAAAACCTTTAAAATCTATAGATTCGTTATGTACTTTTAAATTAAACAAACGTTTATTTTTTTTTATGCAAAAATAACTATAAAACAAAAAATGTGATAAACTTTAAAGAGCGTTGTAGCATTTCAATAATATTTTATAAAACCCAAAAAAGATCGCTTTTTCAAATAATTGAAATCTTTTTCATTTCTATACGCTTCCTGTTCAAAAGAAATATTTCTATAAGCTAAATGCCATTTTTTATTTTGGATAAAACGAACCAAAAACTCAATAACATACAAGATATAAAAAGGCAGTACCAGCAACTCTAATTGCTGTCTTAAGTGAATTTTTTCATGATTTACAAGAACACGATTATGTTTTAAGTTTTTATACCTAAAAAATATAAAAGGAAAAAGAGTTATTCCTAAATAGCCTTTTGGCACGATGTATTTTGAAACTAATATCACAGGTCTGTAAACTTCAAAAATCAATCCAAATTACATTATCTTTGTTTTATATGAAAAAATACGTCCCAATAGAAGAAGGTGACTACTACTTAACACCAGAAGGTTACCGTTGCTTCACTGAGCAATACCATCTTAAACGTGGCTACTGCTGTGAGAGCAGTTGCAGACATTGCCCTTATGGTTTTAATAAAAACAAATTAAAAAAACAGTAATGCAAATAACAAGCACATCATTTAAAGCACAAATTCTTGAAGGAATCCCTAAAGAACTACCTCTACCAAAACCTTATGACGATAGTTTAAACCATGCTCCAAAAAGAAAAGATATTTTAAATGATGAAGAAAAAAAACTAGCGCTTCAAAATGCATTGCGTTACTTTGAACCTCTACATCACACTACATTACTTCCTGAATTTAAAGATGAACTTGAGAAGTATGGACGCATATACATGTACCGTTTTCGTCCAGATTACAAAATGTATGCGCGACCAATAGATGAATACCCAGCACAATCAAAACAAGCGGCTGCCATAATGTTGATGATTCAGAATAATCTTGATTATGCCGTAGCACAACATCCACATGAATTAATTACTTATGGTGGAAATGGAGCTGTATTTTCAAACTGGGCTCAGTACCTTCTTACTATGCAATATCTAGCAAGTATGACTGATGAACAAACGCTCGTCATGTATTCAGGCCATCCAATGGGTTTATTTCCTTCACATAAAAATGCACCTCGAGTTGTTGTCACTAACGGTATGATGATTCCTAATTACTCTAAACCTGATGACTGGGAAAAATTTAATGCGCTTGGAGTTACACAGTACGGTCAAATGACTGCTGGAAGTTACATGTATATTGGGCCACAAGGTATTGTTCACGGCACTACAATTACAGTCTTAAATGGTTTTAGAAAAATAAATAAATCACCCAAAGGTCACATCTTTGTAACCTCTGGTTTAGGGGGAATGTCTGGCGCACAACCAAAAGCAGGAAACATTGCGGGTTGTATAACTATTTGTGCTGAAGTGAATCCGAAAATCACACAAATTCGTCTAGATCAAGGCTGGATTGATGAAAAAATAAGCGATTTAGATCAATTAGTTGATCGTGTAAAAGTAGCTCAAAACAATAAAGAGACGATTTCTATTGCTTATTTAGGCAATGTGGTTGATGTATGGGAAAAATTTGATGAAGCTAATATCCATATCGATTTAGGAAGTGATCAAACTTCATTGCATAATCCATGGGCTGGAGGCTATTATCCTGCAGGTTTATCTTTTGAAGATGCCAATGAAATGATGGCAAACAATCCTGAATTGTTCAAAACCAAAGTACAGGAAAGTTTACGCAGACATGCTGCAGCCATTAATAAACATACAGAGAAAAGCACCTATTTCTTTGATTACGGAAATGCTTTCTTATTAGAAGCTTCTCGTGCTGGTGCTGATGTGATGTCTGAAAATCCAACCATTGGTCGCGAATTTAAATACCCAAGTTATGTGCAAGACATTATGGGTCCTATGTGTTTTGATTATGGTTTTGGGCCATTCCGTTGGGTTTGTGCTTCAGGTAAACCAGAAGATTTAGCAAAAACCGATGAGATAGCTTGTGAAATTTTAGAAGAGATTATGAAAAACTCACCTGTAGAAATCCAACAGCAAATGGCTGATAACATTCAATGGATAAAGGGTGCGCAAGAAAACAAATTAGTCGTTGGCTCACAAGCCAGAATATTATATGCTGATGCAGAAGGCCGCATGAAAATTGCTAAAGCTTTTAATGATGCTATTTCAAAAGGCGAAATTGGTTACGTGGTTTTAGGTCGTGATCATCATGATGTCTCTGGTACAGATTCACCTTATCGCGAAACCAGTAATATTTATGACGGTTCACGTTTTACATCAGATATGGCCATTCAGAACGTTATTGGAGATAGTTTCAGAGGAGCGACTTGGGTAAGTATCCACAACGGTGGTGGTGTTGGTTGGGGAGAAGTTATAAACGGTGGATTCGGCATGGTTCTTGATGGTACTATTGAAGCTGAAAAACGCTTAAAATCAATGCTTTTCTGGGATGTCAACAATGGAATTTCACGTCGCAGCTGGGCAAGAAATGAAGGTGCTGTTTTTGCAATAAAACGCGCCATGGAACAAGAACCAAATTTAAAAGTTACTATTCCTAATTTCGTTGATGGCAAACTTTTAGAATAACAAGTAAAAAAAAAGCAATATGAAAAAACTACTCAAATTATCACCGATTCTTTTATTTGCTCTACTCCTATCTTCATGTAGCTCAGTTAGAGTTGCAGCCGATTATGATAGAGAAGCAAATTTTGACCAGTACAAAACCTTTGCGTTTTTTAAACCTGGAATTGACAAAGCTGAAATAAGCGATTTAGACAAAAGACGAATCCTTAGAGCTATTGAAGCCGAACTAATGGCAAAAGGCATGACTAAATCAGAAAACCCAGATATGCTAGTGAGTATTTTCACTAAATCTAACCAACGTGTTGATGTTTATAATAACGCTTGGGGCTATGGAGCTTGGGGCTGGGGAGGTTTCAATCGTTGGGGTTGGGGCTGGGGTCCTGGTTGGGGCGGAAATAATGTTTCAACATCTACAGAAGGAATGCTTTTCATAGATTTTATTGATGCAGGCCAAAAAGAATTAATCTGGCAAGGTTCAGGAACTGGCTACCTTGTAACATCTGATGTTGAAAAGAAAGAAGCTAGAATCAAGGAATTTGTTGCGAAAACTTTAGAGCAATTTCCTCCATCTAAATAAAATATTAGACATAATTTTTAAAAAGCACTATTATCCAATAGTGCTTTTTTTGTTAATCTTAGTTTAATTTTCGATTTGTTAAAATAGCCTATCTTTGCCCCCTTTTAAATGTAAATAGTAATATCATGGTATCTGGAAAGACTATATTTAAAAATTTCACTCAAAATCCTAAAAACGATATCCTTGCAGGTATAACAGTTTCCCTTGCTATGATTCCTGAGGTTGTTGCTTTTGCGTTTGTAGCTCAAATTGATCCTTTAGTAGCACTGTCCGGAGCTTTTATTCTAGGTCTAATAACTGCTATTTTTGGAGGTAGACCAGGACTAATTTCTGGTGCAGCAGGTGCGGTTGCTGTTATTTTTGTAGACTTAATTGCTAAGGGTCACGACAAAGGGTTACTTTTTGATGCTCCAATAGATAATATGGGTTATTTCTATTTATTAGCTGCAGTAATATTAATGGGAATTATTCAAGTTGGTGCAGGTGTATTAAAGCTTGGTCGCTTTGTGAGATTAATTCCACATCCTGTAATGATGGGCTTTGTTAATGGTTTAGCGATTGTTATTTTTCTAGCCCAAGTACGCATGTTTTCACATAAGGAACTACAAGTTGGAGCTGATGGATTAAAGAAGTACATCAATATACCTATGGAAGGCACAGAACTCTATACTATGCTTGGACTTGTAGGTTTAACAATGGCTGTTATTTGGCTACTTCCAAAACTAACAACTAAAATTCCAGCTGCACTTACTGCTATTTTAATCACTACTGGAGTCGTTGTCTTTGGCGGATTAGAAGTAAGCACAGTTAGCTCTTATATCATTGAAGGTGGTGGTGAAGGTCTTAAAGGCGAATTCCCTACTCCAAACGTTGAACTTTGGCAAAATCTTCCAATAAATTTTGACACATTAAAATTCATCTTGCCTTATGCATTTTTAGCAGCTTCAGTAGGTTTAATAGAATCTCTAATGACTATGAACTTGGTTGACGAACTTACTGAAACCCGTGGAAATGGTAATAGAGAATGTGTTGCTCAAGGTGTTGGAAACATTACTAGCGGTCTTTTTGGAGGTACTGGTGGCTGTGGTATGATAGGGCAAACCGTAATTAATATCAATGCTGGTGGTAGAGGAAAATTATCTGGTGTAATGATGGCTCTAACACTACTTACATTTATTTTATTTACAGCACAGTACATAGAACAAGTTCCTATTGCGGCTTTAGTTGGTGTTATGTTTATGATGGTTATTGATACGTTTGCTTGGTCTAGCTTTAGAATTATAAGAAAAATACCTATTTCTGATGCCGTTGTACTAATAATTGTCTCTGCTGTAACGGTTATTTTCGATTTAGCAATTGCTGTATTTATTGGTGTTATTGTCTCTGCTTTAGTTTTTGCATGGAAAAGCGCTACGATGATTAGAGCACGTAAACGTATACAACCAGATGGCACCAAAACTTATGAAATATGGGGACCTCTATTCTTCGGATCCATTCAGAGTTTTAACTCTAAGTTTGATGTAAAAAATGATCCAGACAATGTTGAAATAGATTTTGTAGAATCTCGAGTAAGTGATCATTCTGCTATGGAAGCTATTTTCAATTTGGTAAATAAATATGAAGCTGCTGGAAAGAGTTTAAAATTGAAACATCTTAGTGAAGATTGTAAAGCTTTAATGTATAAAGCAAGCCCTAAGTTTAAAGAGGTTATAGTTGAAGATATTAATGATCCTCGTTATTATTTAGCCGCTAATCCTGAAGAATTTACAAAACCACTTTCGGAATACGATTTATAAAAGAAAAGCGACTCAATTGAGTCGCTTTTTTATTTAATAATCTAATAAGGCTTCAATCTTTGCTTTCACCTTTTCAGTAGAAGGAATCATGGTTTGCTCTAATGTAGAATTCAATGGAATGGCAGGCATATTTTCACTGCCAATTGTCATTACTGGTGCATCCAAATATTTAAAGCATTCTTCCTGAATTTTTCCAGATAAGGCTCTCGCAAAACTATTATCACTTGGCTCTTCAGTTACTACAAGACATTTGCCTGTTTTCTTAACCGACTTCATTATGGTTTCTTCATCTAAAGGATACAATGTCCTTAAATCTATAACTTCTATTTGATCCTTTAAATCAAGTTCTTCAGAAACATTCATTGCCCAATGCACACCCATTCCGTAAGTTACAATAGTGCAGGTTTCTACATCGTCTTGCTTCCAAATTTCTTGTAAAACCCAAGCTTTTCCAAAAGGTAATACGTAATCTTCGGCAGGTTCTACAGAAGTTGCGCCTTGCGTTCCCGGAACCTTAGACCAATACAAGCCTTTGTGTTCTAAAATTACTACTGGATTTGGATCGTGATACGCTGCTTTCATTAAGCCTTTTAAATCTGCACCATTACTCGGATAGGCAATTTTTATACCGCGAATATTGGTCACTACACTTTCTACTGAAGACGAATGATAAGGTCCACCACTACCATAAGCACCAATTGGCACACGCAAAATCATACTTACAGGCCATTTTCCGTTACTTAAATAACAACTACGGCTTACTTCGGTAAATAATTGATTGAGTCCTGGCCAAATATAATCGGCAAACTGAACCTCAACAATTGGCTTAAGTCCTACTGCACTCATCCCAACGGTTGAACCTACAATAAAAGCTTCTTGAATTGGTGTATTGAAAACTCTGTCATCACCAAATTTCTGCGCTAAAGTCGCTGCTTCTCTAAACACACCACCTAATCGTCCACCTACATCTTGTCCGTAAAGCAAACATTCTGGATGTTCTTTCATTAATTCTTCAACAGCAAATAAAGCGCAATCTACCATCACCACTTTTTCAGCACCTTCTGGAGAACGCTCTCCTTTTTCCTCGGTAATTGGAGTTGGTGCAAAATCGTTCGTAAATAAATCTTCAGGTTTTGGGCCTTCTGCTTTTTGTGCTTTTTCAAAATCAGATAGTACCTTTTCTTTAACCTCTTTTTCTATTTCTGAAATTTCCTTTTCTGAAAACCCATTATCCAACAATTGTTGTTTAATAACTGGATAAGGGTCACGTGATTTTGCTTCTTCCAAATCATCTCGATACCATTCCATTCGCACACCAGAAGTATGGTGATTTAACAACGGAACTTTGGCATGAACCAAAAATGGACGACGCTCTTCTCTGATAGTTTTTATAACTTTTTCTAAAGCTTCGTAGCTTTCAATAAAATTAGCTCCGTCTATAGAAATGGCTTCTAATCCATGAAAACCTTGCGCATACTCAAAAGCACTTTGCGCTCTGGTTTCAGCTTCATTAGCCGAAATATCCCAACCGTTATCTTGTACTAAATAGAGAATTGGCATTTGTTTTAAAGCTGCCATTTGAAAGGCTTCCGCAATTTCACCTTCGGTGACTGATGCATCTCCTAAACTGCAAACCGTGATTGGGTTTAATTGCGATTCTTCACTATCATTTTGAACAACATTTGAATTTTGAAGTCCCTGTTTTTCCAAATATTGCATTCCCATCGCAACTCCTGTTGCAGGAATGGCTTGCATACCTGTTGCCGAGGATTGGTGTGGAATTTTAGGCTTATCATCATCCTTTAAACTCGGATGCGAATAGTACGTTCTTCCACCAGAAAAAGGATCATCTTTTTTTGCCAACAACTGCAACATTAAATCATAAGGCTGCAATCCAAAAGCCAATAACATTGCATCGTCTCTGTAATATGGAAATGCATAATCTTGTGGCAATAATTGCATACCTATAGCGGTCTGAATAGCTTCATGACCTCTTGATGTGGCATGAACATATTTTGAAACTTGTTTAAAGTTTTCTTCATACAATTCTGCCATTGCTTTGGCTGTGCATAAATTTGAAAATCCTTTTTTTAATATGTCTTTATTCATCTTATGCTAATTCTTTTTGGACTTTGGTAATCCAACCAAATTTATCTTCAATCTTTCCTGTTTTAATACCATTCAATCTTTGATTGATTTCAAGACCAACAGGACTATCTTTTGAAACAAAAATTTCTTCGTCACCAAAACCAATACTTTCTATGTAAGCAATACCCACAGCAGTTCCAGTCCCGAAAGCTTCTTTTAAAGTGCCATTTTCAGAAGCATCTTTTATTTCATCAATGGTAATTTTTCGTTCTTCAACTTCGAATCCTTGATCTTTTAAAAGACTAATCACACTTTTCCTTGTGATACCATCCAATACACAACCATCCAATTCTGGTGTAATGAATTTGTCTTCAATTTTAAAGAAGATATTCATCGTTCCTACTTCTTGAATATACTTATGTTCTACTGCATCTAACCACAATACCTGATCGTAACCTTTCGCCTTAGCCAATTCAGTTGGACGTATTGCTGCAGCATAATTTCCCGCTGCTTTGGCTTCACCTGTTCCACCTTGAGCTGCTCTTATAAATTTCTTTTCGGCCCAAAGTTTTATGCGCTTACTAAAAAATGGCCCAGCAGGTGATGCCATGATTATGAATTTATAGTGGGTTGCCGCACGCATACCAATAAAAGGCTCATCCGCATACATAAACGGTCTTAAATACAAAGCACTACCATCCATTGGTGGAATCCAGTTGCGCTCTAAGTCAACCAATTGTTTCAAACCTTCAACAAATAAATCACTAGATATATTTGGCATTCCCATACGGTCTGCACTAAAGTTCATACGTTTTGCATTTTCATCTGCCCTAAAAAGCATCGGATTACCTTCAGCATCAACCGTTGCTTTCATACCTTCAAAAATGGCCTGTCCGTAATGTAAAGCCATAGCTGCTGGATGCGTTGGTATTAATCCCATAGGTTGAATTCTTGGGTTGGTCCACTCGCCATTTTCATAATCACAAATAAATATGTGATCGGTGAATACAGTTCCTAATGGTATGTTGTTGAAATCGATGTTTTCTACTTTTGATTTTTCTACTTTTTGGATGGATATGTTGTAAGACATAAATTTAAATTGATGAGATCCTGAAACAAGTTAAGGATGACAGTTAATTATATTTTTCTATTGGTATCAAATTGTTCAAAATAATCAGCGACTCTTCGTACGAAGCTTCCTCCGAGGAAACCATCTACAACACGATGATCGAAGGATAATGAGAGATACATCATACTTCTAATAGCGATTTCATCTCCTTTTTCGGTTTCTATAACTTCGGCACGCTTTTTAATTATTCCCAAAGCTAAAATGGCAACTTCTGGTTGGTTAATAATTGGTGTACCCATAACGCTACCAAATGTTCCAACATTAGAAATCGTAAACGTACTTCCCTTAATATCATCACCTGCCAACTTGTTTTCTCTAGCTTTATTTGCCAATTCATTAACGTTTGCAGCCAGTGTTTTTAAATCTTTAGTATCCGCATTTCTCACCACTGGGACAATTAAATTTCCACTTGGTAAAGCGGTTGCCATGCCAATATTAACATCCTCTTTTACAATGATATTATTACCATCTACCGAGGCATTGATATTTGGAAAATCTTTAACGGCTTTAGCTACAGCCTCAACAAACAACGGTGTAAAGGTTAATTTTTCACCATATTTTTCTTGAAAAGCAACCTTATTTTCGTTTCGCCAGTCTACCATATTGGTTAAGTCTGCTTCTACATAAGCGGTAACGTGAGGCGACGTATGCTTAGAATACACCATATGATCGGCAATCATTTGACGCATACGATCCATTTCTATGATTTTACCTTTGCCTTTATCAAACTCTAATTGCGGAATACGATATGCTGTTGGATCTTGTATCACAGGTTGTGCAAACTTGTAAGGTCTACCGTCTTCAATATAGTTGAATACATCACTTTTTCTTAATCGTCCTTCTTTTCCGGTTGCTGGAATTCTTGCTAATTCCTCAAAACTGATGTGATGTTCTTTGGCTATGGAAATGATTAATGGTGAAAAGAACGTGTTTGTATTATTAACCGAAAATGAATTTGAACTAGGTTTCTCAACTGTACTTGATGCGATTGTCCGATTCTTTTTAGTTTTCTTTTGAGACGTATCGACTGCACTCGACTTGACAGCTTCTTTTTTTGGCTGCGACTTCGAACTCGATGCCTCAACTTCTAATATCGCAATAATTTCACCAACTTTAACAACATCTTTAGCCTGAAACTTGGTTTCAACCAAAGTTCCTGCTGCTGGTGCAGGCACTTCGTTATCTACTTTATCTGTAGCAACTTCAAGTATAATATCGCCTTCTTCAAAGGTATCTCCTTCAGCAATTAACCAATTGATAATGGTTCCTTCTGTTATACTTTCGCCCATTTTGGGCATTTTTAGTTCAAAAGTCATTAATCTATAAAAATAATTGATTTAAGAATTAAAGATAATATATAACGCAATCAACAATTGTTAAAATCTCTTATTATCACATTAAAAAGCAAATAATTCTTTAAATTCAACATATCTCAAAAAATACAACTTTAAAACCTTGAATTTGCGGTGTGAACCAAATAATTTTTCTCATGGCACATACACTCGATAAAATAGATATCCAACTATTAACTATTCTTCAAAAAAACAGTAACCGTACAACAAAGAGTATTGCTGAAGAGCTTGGTATGACAACCTCACCAATATTTGAACGCATTAAGAAGTTGGAAAAAGAAGGCTATATTGAGAACTATGTGGCTGTATTAAATAACAAAAAAATCGGACTAAAACTAACTGTTTTTATCGGCATTACATTGCAAGGGCATACCCGAAGTTATCTTGAAAAATTTGTAAAGGAAATCAATAGTTTCCCTGAGGTTATAGAATGTCACAGGGTAAGTGGAAACTTTGATTATTTATTGAAATTAGTTGTTGAAGATATTGAGGCATATGAAACCTTTATCATTTCAAAATTAACCTTACTACCCTATTTAGGCAATGTTCAGAGTTTAATTGCAATGTCTACCAGCAAGGAAACTAATGCTATTGATTTGAGTCGGGTGTTGTGATTTTAGATATTACGCAGACAAAAGCTGTAGCAATCTTTTAATTTAATACAACCTACTAGGATGATGAGATTTTTCGTCTCTCATTCTTCGCTCTGTCGAAATGACAAACCTACTTTTTAAACGTTTCTCGAAGCGTTTTATATATGTTATCTTGAACTTTCATATTTTGAGGAACCTCACGAAGTGGCTCTACTGCTTTTAAAGATTCATGACAATCGGCTGGTAATTGCTGATATAGTTGTGTACCTTTTGTTTTCCAAGCAATCATTTCATCGCTTACCTGCTTGATGACTTTTGCTGGATTACCAACGACTAAACTTCGGTACGGAATTTTGGTTTCAGCTTTAATAAACGACATGGCGCCAATGATACATTCGTCTCCAATTTCGGCATCATCCATAATTACGGTATTCATTCCAATAAGACAATTACGACCCAAATTGGCGCCATGAATAATAGCACCATGACCAATGTGCGCACTTTCTTTTAAGACAATGGATTTACCTGGAAACATATGAACCGTACAATTTTCTTGTACGTTAACACCATCCTCTAAAATAATTTGTCCCCAATCTCCACGAATGGCAGCACCTGGACCGATGTAACAGTTTTTGCCAATGATGACATTGCCTGTGACTGCTGCCAATGGATGCACGAAACTACTTTCGTGTACGACTGGTGTGTATCCTTGGAATGCGTAAATCATAATGCAGCCCCTTTTAATTTCCCCAAAGGGAAAAAACACTCCTGTGTTCTTACTCTTGTATACTTTTTCATTTTCTACATTTACTAGTTCCTTCACTTTGGGAAGGTTAGGATGGGCTTCTCTTTACTTAAATCGTTTTAATGTTTCTTTTGTAAAATCACTTAATACCAAGCGTCCACTAATGGCTGCTCTTTCGGCTAGAAGCGTGTCCCAATCTTCGGTACCTTGCCAGAAGATTTTCTTCATTTCTTTCATTGCTTCTGGATTGTAATTGCAAAGATTTTCGGCAAAGGTTTTAACGGCTTCATCTAATGCTTCTGTAGTATCAAACACTTGTGTAAATAAGCCTTTTTGTTTTGCCCATTCTGCAGGATAAAATGTATTGGCATCAATGGCGATTTGTGACATTCCGCTTAATCCTAACTTGCGCTCTACAGCTGGACCAACCACAAACGGACCGATACCAACGTTTAGCTCGCTTAACTTTATGGATGCAAACTTGGTTGCCATACAATAATCGGTTGCCGATGCCACTCCTACTCCACCACCAACAGTTTTTCCTTGCACGCGACCAATGATAAATTTTGGACATTTGCGCATCGCATTAATCACGTTGGCAAATCCGGAAAAGAATACTTTCCCTGTGGCTTCGTCATTGATATTGATTAGTTCGTTAAAACTTGCGCCTGCACAAAAGGTTCTATCGCCTCCACTTTTTAGGACGATAACTTTAATGTCGTCATTATTGCCAGCATCGGTTATAGTCTGTGCTAATTCTGCTAGAATATTTCCAGGTAATGAGTTATGCGCAGGATGGAAAAACTCGATGTATCCTACTTGGTTTTCTATTTCTAATTTTACGTAAGGTTGGCTCATTTTTGAATTTTAATATGTTGTTTTCAAAATTACAATAAAACTTATCATCTATTAAATGATAACTTAGAAAAACCATCGAAAGCTTAGATTAAATTGATTCGTTTATTTTCCACTCAACACAAATGGTGCCCAGATTTTTGGTGTTTGAAATTGCTCGCCATACACACCATTGAGCATTGTGCGTTTAGCTGTATTCACAGCATCTTCCACACTCATTTTTTTTACATAAAGATTGTTATACATTTCGGTCATTAATATCATAGTTCCTGCATCATTAACAGGCCACAAACTCAATAAGGTACTATTAGCACCTGCTACAAGTAATGCTGAATTTAGACCATTAACCCCTTCTCCATTATAATTTTTTCCTAATGCAGTTTCACAAGCAGAAAGCACAGCTAAATCTGCCTTTAAATCTAGTTGCGCTATCTCGTGAGCTAACAAAAATGTATCCTCAGACCCATCTCCATTAGCAGGCTGCGTCATCATTACACCAGAAAGTTCAGGAATACTATTACTTGCAAATCCGTGAGTTGCAATGTGTACATATTTATATTGATTCAACTCGCCTGATTTATTCAATCTTTTGATATCGCTTTCTTTCATCTGACCATCAATCAAAACAGTAGCTTCTGGAATTATTTTTTTAAGATTCTGAACCTCTCTCAAAGTTCCTGGTAGATAGTTAGCTCCACCAAAGCCCAAAGCAGCCAATTCTTTACTTAAATTAGACTGTTTATTATTGATTTTTGTGGTTAATTGGTCCTGCAACTCAAAGTAGCTTTGAGTTGATCTGCTATTGGAAGCACTACTTTGAGGTTCTTTATACGTAGCTCCTCCCATTGCTAAAAGCGGTTTTCTGTCCTCACTATAATTTCGGTTAGACAGACTTGCCCAAACACTTGCCGAGGGTATATATTTAACATTAAATCGTTCTAAAAGATATTTTCCGTTTCCATCTAAAAATGCTTCAAAAGGCATTGCATTCAATTCTCCTTCCGCACTTATAATAAGCGTAGTTTTTCCTGCTAGTTTAGCTTCTAAAGGTTGTATTAAAAAATAATACCAATGTTTTAATATTTTTTGCTGAAGATCTAAATACTGAGCATCTGACAACTCCATTACCTCTCGTGACAACGCAACAAAATCTCTATAATCTTTAGCCTTAAATGCAGTTTTAGGATCTGAATGTCTATAGATTTGACCATTAATTATTTCTTCATTTAATTTAGTAACATAACCATTAATACTATTTGGTTTCTCCTGTATATTATTGATATACTGTTTTTTCATGTTTAGCCATGCAGTAACTGGAAAATGTTCTATCACATCAGCAGAATTACTTGTTATTAAAGTTGCTATCATTTGACCTGGCTCACCATTAGAATAGTATATAATTGCCTCATGTGGCCTAAGCTTTGCCTGTGCTTGCTCTAATGTTATTTGTGGCAAACTCTTATCTAATTTCTGACGGAGAATTCTGCTTCGGTTCATATCCTGAACTTTGAATAGCTCATTTGTATTGCCTAATTTTTGAAGCGACATTATTAACCCAGAATAGGCATTTGCATGTAAATTTCTAGCATAGAGTTGCTCTTGAGTATTAAATTTAGGTAAGAATTGTTCTGTTATATCTACTGCTTTCTGAAATTGATCAGCTGCATTTTTATAATCATTTTTCATATAAAACATAAAACCAATGTTATTGGCTGCATTTTGTGCAGAAGCCCAATTCTTCGTTTTTAAATGATAATCGTATACTTCATTATTTAGTTCTATGGCTTTTGATTTATTTCCAATTTTAAACTGCACAACAGCATAATTACCAGCAGCTTTCATTTTTTGATCTTCAAAATTTCTCTTGCTTGCTAAAACATAAGCTTCACCCAAATGTTTATTGGCTAAACTAATTGATTTTGATTCTGGCAGCATTACATAATAAGCGCCTATGAGGTTGTTGGCATTTATAATGTGATAATCGTTACCAAGCTCGGTTGCTAACGTTAAAAGCTGTTCTGCAAGTTGAAGCATGTCGTCACGTTTACCCATATCTCCAACGATTTGAGCTTTACGGAACAATAAATCTGCTTTTGTTAAAGTGGGAAAATCTAACTTTTCTATTTCCGCTAGGCCTTTATTAGCATACAGAAATGTTTTATTAAGATCGTATCTATCATACCAAGTTAAACGCTCAAAACATAAAGCTTTTGTATATGGATTAAGGTATTGCGAATTTATAGCCGTTTCTAGTCTCGGCTTGGCTAAATCAAACTGACCTGCAAAATAATATGCAATAGCTTGTGTTGCATTTGCAAAATCTTTCAATAAAGGATTTACAGGTGAATAATTTGCCCAAACCTTTAAATATTGAGAGGGATCACAAGCTTTACCTTCGTACCATTGATTAACACAAACATTGTAATCATTATAATTCTGAATGGCACCCGCTGTTGCCTTTTCAGCATTTTCTGCAATAGTTTTTAAAGCCGAGAAGTCTTTACCAGTTAATTCCGTTAATATATCTAATTCTTCTTTTGTAGATGCTGCACCTTTTACATCTGGAGAGAGTTGAAACGCATAATGCATAAATTTACTAGCCTCACTTGTTTTTCCTTCTAAAAAAGCGATATAACTCGCCAAAGTATAATTGCTAGACTCCATTGGAAACATCTGATTCGCAGTTTTAGCATAGCGTTTTGCTGTAGTTAAATCGTTTTTTGCTATTGCTGCAAAGGCTTTGAATATGTAACCAAAACTATTATCTGAATTGTATTTAATATACTCATCAGCAGCAACATCCATAAGTGCCACATTTTTGGTTTCATAACCTTGAGAAAATTTTTCTTGAGCTTGCTGTGCATTTTGAGCCTTGGTACATAAAGACAAAAGCAACACAAAAGTTAAAACAATATGTTTCATAATAGATTTGTTTTAAAAGACATTGAGATTACCAGTTGGCATCACAACCACAGTCGATTTGACCAGAAGATGATTTACCAGTTCTTAAGTCGGTTTTGGTATAGTCGAACCGAACTCCGTTAGCTGTTTTAAAGAATGTAAAATTAGTTTTTGCTGCAATTTGCCCATTAACCATAGGCACACTTAACAAGTGTTTTTTACCCATAAGCTGCCCTCCACCTTTACTAACCTTGGCAACACGAATATCAGTATTATTAGGGTCGTTGATAACATAGAACAGCATCCATGTAAATCCGCAATCTTTAATCTTACCAATAGCTGCTTTTTGTCCCCAAGTTTGTCCTAAAATTTCGTTTGCAATAGGAATACTATTTAAATCTCTTCCGCGAAGCTTGTCTAGACTATACGGTTTTCCTGTTCCTACAAAATCAAAATTGCTAAAAAAGAAGTTTATGTTTTTGCGACGCTCTTGGTCTTTCAACCCTTTATCAGCCAATTCTATTTGGCTTTCTAAATCATTCTCGTGATAAGTTTTTATTTGTGCTTCTAGGTCTTCCTTTTCAGAAGCTGATTGTGCTGTAAGAAACACTTCGCTTTTGGTATTGTTTTGTAAATTGGTAACTACTAATTTCTTTGCTTTAAATCCATTAGAAACTACGTCTACAATTTCAGGAGCATAATGACTAACATTATTTTCGTAATTAAGACTTCTTGCAATATCAGGTGCTAAATTATGACTTTGTTTAGTGTTGATGTTGTATGCCAAAACTTTGTCTGGAATTCCACTTTTTGTCAGTTTAACAAAATATATGATGTCTTGCTTTTTTAAATCGAATTTCACTTGTTGATAGCTAGATTTTACTTCATCTATTTTCTGAAGATTATTGAACGTAACATCTTTATATTTATACAATTCATATTTTTTATCATATTGCACTAACAAGATTTTTTGCCCTGGAATGAGGTCTAAACCTTTTGCTTCTGGAAATCTTTTTGAATGCCATTCTTTAGTATCTACATTCATAAATTGATATTGCGCCCACAATGGTTTATCAAAATCTAAATGTCCTTTTTTATCCTTTTCATATCTCGAAATTACCATACCAACTTCGCGATCATTTACATAAGACACATAACCTCTATCCTTCGGTATATTGGTATTACCGTCTAAATGCTTATTCTTATCAACTATGGCATAATCTCCCGTACCTGATAGTCTTTGCATACCAATAATAAGCGCATTGTCTCTATCTTCTTCAAAATCGAAATGCCAGTTATATATACCATCTTTACTCGCTGGTTTAATAAAATTATAGACTTGTTCCATAGTTTCAAGATTCCAAATTGCAATTTGCTCTCCTTCTTCACTATTTATTGCCAAGTATTTACCGTTTTGACCTAGCTTCCAATCGTATTTATCTAACTCAGGAAATTTAAAGACAGGTGCTTTAGCATCTATTTGTTCTTGCTCCTTGGCTATTTCAGCTTGTTCTTTTGCCTCTTTGGCTATTATAAGATCTTGAACCTTTTTATGTTTATTTTGAAAATCCTCTAGCGGCAAACTGAATCTAATCTCATTAATCTTCTCACAATTATTAATTTTGTACTGCACAAGCTTGTAAGGTATTTGTGCTATTTCTGAAGGCTTGGTATTATTTAAAACATCATCTACCTCCACTACGAAATAGTAGTTTTTGGTTTTAAAAACATTTGAGTTATCTGAGTTGTTATTGATACAATTCTTAAATTTTCCTAGCACTTTAGAATTGGTTAAAGCCTTTTTACTTTTCTCCATTGTTTCGGCTTCAATATCATAAATGGCATAAGTGTCACCTTGAGTTGCGTAAACATAATTTCCGTTATTCATGTTTCTATTTGAAGCAACATCTAACACAAAATCCTTTTCAGGAAATTTTGAAGTTTTTTGTGTTTTATGATTAAAAATGTAGATGTTTCTGTCATTCTCTTTAGTATAAATACTGAATAACCCACTTGGTTTTACAATAAGGTCTTTATAATCTGAAACTTTAGATGCAATTTCTACATCATCTGAGGGATGATTGACATAAAGACTTTTATCATTTTTTTTATATTGAATTGGATTTCCCTCATAATCAACACCTGAGAATGCATACTTTTTATCGTATTGAGCAGGTAATTCAAACTTATTTTTAGCGGTATTTAAAGACCAAAATGAATTCTCTTTATTTGAAATGATGACTATTGAAAGGTCTTCTGCAAAAGATGTAATGTGTTCACCATTATCATACTTAATTACATCATCATAAATAAAACTATGGTATGTAAGCGGTTTTCCTGTCTCCAGATTGTAAGTCGTTAAGTAATCTCCTGTAAATACAGCCGCTTTGGTTTCGCTGTCATTTACCAATATTTGAATCTGTGTATTATCATTTTGTGTTTTCCAAAAATGCTTCCCTTGAGCACTGCAAAATGACACCACTAAGAATGTAACAACAATAATTAGATTTTTCATTTAGTAAGATTTGATGGCCAAAACTAGCTGTAAATCCTACGCAAAAACATACGATGAATATCGTATATTTTAAAAACTAAAGACTCCTTACAAAACAAAAAACGCTACCTAAAGGCAGCGCTTTTATGAAGTATCTATAAAAACAATTACAACAAACCAAATTGTTCAAAATGATGGTTTAAATGTTTTCTTTCGAGTAAGTATGATTCATAACGATTCAATTCACCAAAGACTAAATTCTTCAATTTAGCATCTGGATTTTCTTTAAAAAACTCTAAATATTTCTCACGTTGTTCCTTAAATTTTTCGATTGCTGTTTCTAAATCAGGATGTTTTAAATCATCTAATTTATCTTTCTCTAATTGTGGAAACTGACTATTTTGAGGAAACTTTTGATAATTGTATAAACTCGCATGAACTTTATCTAAAATCTTTTCTGATGTGGCAACTTCAAAATCCTGAATTTCACCTGAAGCGATTTTATATGTATATTCTAGATGCTCAATCATATGCTGAGGAGTCATGATTCCCCATTTTGGTTTTAGATCTGGCTTAAGCTTTAGCAATAGTTCTTCAATCTTTTCTTCTGTCATTTCAACAAAAGTTTCTTGTTTCTTCTGAACCATTGTTAATACCGTTGCAAATGCTACTTTTTCATCATTTGTAGCATCAAAAATTTCGGCATACCATTTTACAATTCCGCTAGGATGTTCTGCTGATGCGACATCTCTATCTACTTTTTGCTTACACGTTAAACGTACATAAATAGTGTCGTTATGATACAGAGGACGTAAAAAACGACATTCTTCTAAGCCGTAATTGGCAGACACAGGACCTTTATTTGGATACACAAACAAGCCTGCGGCAGCTGATATAATGAAATACCCATGAGCAGTTCGCTTTTCAAAGATACTTCCATCTAAAGATGTAATATCTGTATGTGCATAAAAATGATCCCAAGTAATGTTTGAGAAATTAATGATATCGGTATCTGTAATTGTTCTGTTATGGGTTTTCATTGACATTCCTGGTTGAATATCTTCCCAATGATATTTAAATGGATGCTGTTCTGCCTCTTTGTATTTCGCATTTTGCTGATATATACCAGTGATTTCTGAAATTGTAGTTGGAGAACCTTGAATCGCTGTGCGCTGTAAATAATGTTTTATACCACGCATGCCACCCATTTCTTCACCACCTCCAGCGCGTCCTGGTCCTCCATGAACCAAATATGGTAAAGGCGAACCGTGACCTGTGCTTTGCTTTGCCATTTCACGATTAATGACCATAATACGACCATGATGAGATGCTGCATTTACAACATAATCGGTTGCTATTTTATCATCAAATGTTGCGATGGAAGACACCAGCGAGCCTTTACCCATTTTAGCCAATTGCACAGCTTCATCTATTGATTTGTAAGGCATAATAGTACTAACTGGCCCAAAAGCTTCACGTTCGTGTACAACACTACTTTGGAATGGATTATCAGTTCTAAAAACTACAGGACTTATAAATGCACCTTTGTTGGCATCTGCACCAATAGCTTCAATATGTTCTAAATTTCCATAAACTATTTCAGCTTCTTTACTGATATCAGAAATGGAACTTTTTACGGCTTCAACTTGTTGTTTACTGACTAAAGATCCCATTCTGACCTCTTTGAGTCTTGGATCTCCAATAGTCACTTTATCTAAAGCTTTACCCAAAGCTATCTGAACGTCTTCAACTAGATTTTCAGGAACAATAATTCTTCTAATCGCCGTACATTTTTGACCTGCTTTTACGGTCATTTCATTTCTAACTTCTTTGATGAACAAATCAAACTCTGGTGTTCCTGGAACAGCATCTTCACCCAAAATTGAAGCATTTAACGAATCAGCTTCCATAGTGAAAGGTACAGATTCTTCAATCAATCTTGGATGAGCTTTTAACAATCTACCTGTTGCTGCTGAGCCTGTAAATGTTACAACATCTTGAGATTCAACAGTGTCTAAAACAGTTTTTACGGTTCCGTTTATAATTTGAAGTGCACCTTCAGGTAATATACCAGAGTTGATAATTTCTCTTGCTACAGCTTCAGCTAAATATGACGACGATGGAGCTGGCAAAACCACTGCTGGCACACCTGCCATCCAATTAACCGCACATTTTTCTAACATGCCCCAAACTGGGAAATTAAATGCGTTAATATGAACCGCAACACCTTTTTTAGGTACCATGATATGATGCGCCATAAAGCGTCCACCACGAGATAAATCTATTGGATCGCCTTCAACATGAAAGGGTTGATTTGGAAACAATTTTCGTAATGAAGCGTTAGCAAACAAATTACCGAAACCACCCTCAATATCAATCCAACTATCAACTCTAGTTGCACCTGTTCTATAACTTAAATCGTAAAATTGTTCTTTACGCTTGGTAAGGTAAAGCGCTAATTTCTTGAGCATATTACCACGCTCTTGAAAGGTCATTTTACGTAGAACTTCTCCTCCTTTTGCACGTCCATAATTAAGAATTTCAGGAATATCTAATCCTTCAACAGCCCAATTGGTAAAATGCTCACCTGTAATGGCGTCGTAAATCGGTGCGCCTTCTTCCTTTCCTGTGGTCCATTGTCCTTGGACGTAGTGTTGTATTTTGTTCATACTTGAAACTTTATGATAGATTCCGCATCAGGTGCGGAATGACAAATCTTTAATTATTTACACGTTCAATTACTGCAGCATAACCTTGTCCGACACCAACACACATTGTTACTAATGCATATTTTTTATTCTGTTCTTTTAATTCTAAAGCTGCTGAATAGGCAATCCTTGCTCCTGTAACTCCTAGTGGATGACCAATAGCAATTGAGCCTCCATTAGGGTTAATTCTAGGATCATTATCATCTAATCCCCAAGCTCTGGTACATGCTAAAGCTTGAGCTGCAAAAGCCTCATTCAATTCAATAATATCGATATCATCCATTATTAGACCTGCTTTAGCCAAAGCTTTGTTGGACGCTTCTACAGGGCCTACACCCATAATTCTTGGTTCTACACCAACCACTGCAGAACTTACTATTCGTGCTAATGGTTTTAGATTATATTTTTTAACAGCATCTTCTGAAGCGATAATTGTTGCCGCAGCTCCATCGTTTAATCCTGATGAATTTCCTGCTGTTACGCTACCACCTTCTTTTTTGAAAGCTGGTCGAAGTTTTCCTAATATTTCTTTTGTTGTTGTTGGTTTTACAAATTCATCTTTTGAAAAAATGATTGGGTCTTTTTTACGCTGTGGTATTTCAACAGGAATAATTTCCTTATCCAAACGACCGTTTTCTTGTGCTTTAGACGCTTTCATCTGGCTCCAATAGGCGAATTCATCTTGATCTTCTCGAGAAATATTATATTTCTCAACAAGATTTTCAGCAGTGACTCCCATGCCGTCCGTACCGTACATTTCGTGCATTTTTGGATTTACAAATCTCCATCCAAAACTACTGTCGTACATTTTAGCATCGGTACCAAACGCACTCGATGGTTTTGCAATAACATAAGGTCCGCGAGTCATATTTTCCACACCACCAGATATAAAGAGATCTCCATCACCAGCTTTTATTGCTCTATTGGCATGAATTATAGCCGATAAACCTGAGCTACACAATCTATTTACGGTCTCACCAGGTACCGAAAACGGTAAGCCTGCCAAAAGCGATGCCATTCTAGCGACATTACGGTTATCTTCACCTGCTTGGTTAGCACAACCCAAAATAACATCGTCATAGGCTTCTTTTGGGATATTTGGATTTCTTTTTACAATTTCTTTTATAACTAAAGCACCCAAATCATCTGTACGTACAGCTGACAATGTGCCTTTGTAATTTCCTATTGGTGTTCTAATTCCGTCTATTATATATGCTTCTTTCATAACTATTTTTAATTCAAAATTGCAGAGAATGTATCGCCTTGGCGCATATCTCCTGTTCTGTAACCTTTCATAAACCATTGCATGCGTTGCTCTGATGTACCATGTGTAAAACTATCTGGTGACACAGAACCTCGCATACGTCTCTGTATAGCGTCATCTCCAACAGCATTGGCAGCACTCATAGCTTCTTCTATATCTCCTTCTTGTAAATATTTTCTGTTGTGGTTCGCCCAAACACCTGCGTAAAAATCTGCTTGTAACTCTTGAGCAACCGACAATCTATTGGCTTCTGTTTGACTAACACGTTGTTGTAACTGACGAACATTAGCAGAAGTTCCTAATAATGTTTGAATGTGATGACCTATTTCATGAGCAGTGACATAAGCAATAGCAAAATCACCTCCTTTAGCACCAAAACGTGTTTTTAATTCGTCAAAAAAGGCTAAATCCATATATACTTTTTGATCGGCAGGACAATAAAATGGGCCAGATGCAGAAGACGCATTGCCACAGCCCGTACTTACGGCATCCGTAAACAAAACCATTTTAGGCTCTTTGTAATCTCCTAAGTTATTTTCTATAAATAAGCGATTCCAAACATCTTCAGTATCAGCTAAAACAGTAGCCATGAAATTCACCATAACTTTTTCATCATCGGTTAATTCTCTTTGCTCAGTTTGCTGAGCAACCTGACCACTACCTACTTGCTCAATAATTGGTGCTAACTGTTGACCTGTTTCACCGCCAAAGAGTTGTAAAAGAATTACAACAACTGCAATTAGTCCACCTCCAGCTGCTACTTTGCCTTTGGTTCCCATTCCTCTTCTATCCTCGAGGTTACCACTTTTTCTTCTGCCTTGCCATTTCATAATTTTTTGATTTTGGTTAGTTTATAGCTTAAAAATTATTCTGACCAATCTTTTTGAGTACGATATACGACACCTTTAAATAAGGCTACTAATTCATCTCCTCTTTTGACTTCTACAATATTAAATCCTAATCTGTTTTTTACATTTTCTATCACTGATTCAGCAACTAAATAATCGCCTTCTTCTAAAGCTTCAATATGGTTAATACTTGTTTCTATGGAAACTGCAAATTTCCCATGAGTATTTGCTGCAAAACCAAAAGCGGTATCTGCTAATGCATAACTGATGCCTCCGTGTGCTTTTCCCATACTATTCAACATCTCTTTTCTAACAGTCATTGCAACACGGCAACGACCGATTTCACATTCTAAAATTTCGATGCCTAGCCAAGTACTAAAAGCGTCTTGACTTAACATTTTATATGGTATATCTTCTCCTTTCAACCTAATTACCTTTATAAATTACAGCTTTTTGTCTCAGAATATCTGATTCAATAATCATATTTAGTTCTTCTTCATTTTCCCATTCAATCAGTAAACCTAGAAACCTAGTCTTTACATCTTTTAAATCTAAATAATGTGGTGGACGAAAATAGTCCACACCTTTAATCTTTCTTATGATTTTTCTACTTCCAGTATTAAACTCAAGATAGTTTCCAGATTCTATCTTCCCATAATATTGAGCATCTATCCCTCCAGTAATAATAAGCCCAAGACTAGATTTAAATTTATCATCTAAATTGATGTCTAGTATTTTTTTCATTAAAAAAATTTCTTTCTTTCTTGATTCATCCTACGCAACAACGGACTACAACGGTAACGTTCTTCATGATACTCGTTGTATAATTCATCTATTTTTGCAACACACCAATCTATTCCTTTTTCATCTGCCCAAGCCAATAAGCCTTTTGGATAATTAACTCCTTTCGTCATAGCATTGTCTATGTCTTCAGCAGAAGCAACATTTAAAAACAATGCATCTGCAGCTTCGTTGATAAGCATGACTAAGACACGATCGAAAATAGTTTGTGCTAATTCTTGATGAGATCCTAAATCAAGTTCAGGATGACAATTATTTATGATTTTTCCATTAGAATCATAAACATAATAGCCCTTTCCTGACTTTCTTCCTAAATACCCTGCTTCACTTAAGCGTTTTTGTGTAAAACTTGGTTTGTATCTTGGGTCAAAATAAAAGGCTGTAAATACCGTTTCTGTTACCGTATAATTCACATCATTACCAATAAAATCCATTAGCTCGAATGGTCCCATTCTAAAACCACCAAGCGATTTTAAACTATAATCGATAGTAGCAAAATCAGCAATACCTTCTTCATAAATGCGTAAGGCTTCACCATAAAATGGTCGTGCCACACGGTTTACTATAAATCCTGGCGTATCTTTGGCAACAGCTACTGTTTTCTTCCAACTCTTTATGGTTTCAACAGACTTATCTAAAACTTCTTTTGAGGTTTGCACTGCTGGAATCACCTCAACCAATTTCATTAATGGTGCTGGATTGAAAAAGTGAATTCCGATGCAACGTTCTGGTTTTTGTAAAGATGATGCTATTGAAGCTATGGATAAACTAGATGTGTTAGAAGCGATAATACAATCTTCCGAAACATAGCTTTCCAACTCTGAAAAAACCTTCTTCTTAATATCCAAATTTTCAACAATAGCTTCAATCGTTAGATTTGAATCTGCTAACGCTTTTAAGCTATCGACATAAGTGATATTTGATTGAATTCTTTTCTTTTCTTCAGTATCTATTCGATCTTTTTCAATGAGTCTACTTAATATTTTTTCAAGACTTGCTTTAGCTTTATCTAAAGCTGCTTGATTAGTATCGTATAATTTTACGGAACAACCTGCAGTAGCCGCTACTTGAGCGATGCCACTTCCCATTGTTCCTGAACCGATTATTCCTACGTTCATATTTGTTTTTATATTGAGATCCTGAAACAAGTTCAGGATGACAAATCATCCAAAGGGAAGATTTGTCAAATCTACATTTCCGCCAGAAATTATGATTCCGACGTTTTTGTTCTTAAATTCTTCTTTATTCTTTAAAACAGCAGCAAAAGCTACTGCGCTTGATGGCTCTACAACTATTTTCATTCGTTCCCAAATAAGTTGCATTGCCTCTTTAATTTCTTGTTCTTCTACTCTGATAATTTTATCAACCAAAGTTTTTATGATTGGAAAATTACGATCGCCTAAATACGTTTTTAAACCATCTGCAATGGTATTTGTACTTTCATTTTTTTCAATCTTACCTGATTTTAAAGAGCGATAAGCATCATCAACTTCCATAGGTTCAGCACCCATAATTTTACAATTCGGAGCAAACTGATTAACAGCCAAAGCTGTACCTGCCAACAATCCACCGCCTCCAACCGGTGCTATAATTACATCAAGATTAGGCTGTTCTTCTAACAACTCCATTGCTGCTGTTGCATTACCAAAAATAACCTTATCTTGATTAGATGGATGTAGAAATGACGCTTTAGTTTCTTCCTGAATTTTAATAGCTGTGAATTCTCTAGCTTCAGGTGTTGACTCACATTCTATAATTTCACCACCATAGGTTTTTACACCATTCTTTTTAGCTTGTGGTGCGTTTTCTGGCATAACGATATATGCCTTAACACCAATTTTTTTAGCTGCTAATGAAACAGCTTGAGCAAAATTACCTGAAGAATGTGTAACGACGCCTTTTTGTCTTTCTTCATCGGAAAGGGATAAAATCGCGTTTGCTGCACCTCTCATTTTAAATGCTCCCATTTTCTGAAAGTTTTCACATTTAAAAAACACATTACAACCTGCTATTTCATCTAATAATTGTGATGTTAACATAGGTGTTTTGTGAATAAATGGTTTTATTCTTTCGTGGGTTTGTATGAGAAGTTCTTTGTTCATTCAAAAAAAGATTCCTGCCTACGCAGGAATGACAAAAATTTATTTTCCTTTAAAAGTTGGTTTACGTTTTTCTACAAAGGCTGAAACTCCTTCTTCGTAATCTTCGGTTTGAGCTGCTTCTATTTGTAATTTTGACTCTAATGCTAGTTGACTTTCTAAATCATTGGTTAACGATTGATTGAAAGCTTCCTTAATTTTTCCTAAAGCTAATGTTGGCATATTAGCGAGTTTTAAGGCTAGCTTATTTACTTCCTCTTCAAAACTTTCTAAGGATAAAACTTTGTAAATCATTCCCATTTTTTCGGCTTCATCGGCAGACACTTTATCGCCTAACATCGCTAAAGCTGATGCTTTTTGAAAGCCTATCAATCGTGGTAAAAAGAACGTTCCTGCGCTATCAGGTATCAAACCAATTAAACTAAAGGCTTGAATGAAGCTTACTTTTTCGTGTGCCACAACGATATCACATGCCAACGCAATGTTAGCTCCTGCTCCTGCCGCTACACCATTTACAGCACCAATAACTGGTTTCTTAATGTTTCTAATTCTGATGATTATTGGATTGTAATGCTCTTCTAGAATTTTCTTAAACCCAGGATTTAGTTCCGGACTAGTAACTTCCTTGAGGTCTTGACCTGCACAAAAAGCTTTTCCGTTTCCAGTTAAAACAATAGCTCTTACTTCTGGATTGCTTTCGCAGTCATCTAAAACTGATTGAAGTTTTAATGCCATTTCGCGGTTGAAGCTATTAAAGACTTCTGGTCTATTTAAATGAAGCCAAGCAATGTTATTCTCTATTTTCGATTGAATCGAACTCATATTTTAAGGTAATTTGAAATGTGGATTATAAATAATTCCTATGATATTCTCCCAAGGATCTTTAACGGTTGCTACCATAATATCCTCTCCTACATTATTAGGAGCTTCGTGTTCAGCAGCTCCTAAGCTAATTAACTCTTGATAAGCTTCTTGAATATTTTCTACGCCCCAATATGATAGAACATTGTCACCTTTTTGAGATTCGTCTGGCAACAATCCTAATTCGTAACCACCAATATTAAAGCCCACATAGAAGGGCTCATCAAAATACGGTTGTGTTTTAAATGCTTTGGAGTACCATTCTTTAGCATCTTTTAAACTTGCAACTTTATATATTGTTGTTCGTAATCCCTTCATTTCAAACATTTAAAATAATCAAATGGTTCTTGACAGTCGTTGCACTGAAATTGTGCTTTGCAAGCTGTTGAACCAAATTGACTTATCATTTTTGTATTTGTGCTTCCGCATTGCGGACACTTCACTAACTTTTTTCCTTCTAGCAACACTGATTTGTCCGACTCAGCATCTAATGGTGCTGCGATACCGTAATCTTCGAGTGCTTTTCTGCCTCTTGGTGTAATCCAATCGGTTGTCCAGGCTGGATGTAAAATCAAATCTACTTCGACCGTATAACCTGCTTTTTGCATAGCACGTTTGATATCGTCTCCGATAACATCCATTGCAGGACAGCCGCTGTATGTTGGTGTGATTTCGATTTTCACAAGGTTGTTTTCGATAACTGCAGAACGTACCACTCCCATATCCATAATGGATAATACTGGGATTTCTGGGTCTGAAATAGACTCTAGAATTGAGACCAAAGCCCCATCCACCTTCCCCAAAGGGGAAGAGTTATCACTCGATTGTAATATTTGATTTTCCTTACTCATATTTTTCTTCTTCCCTTTGGGAAGACTGAGATGGGCTTTTTACCATTCCATATTTGGATAGGTACGTTGCATGTATTGTAATTCTGCTAATAAATATCCCATGTGTTCAGTATGAATGCCTTGTTTTCCTCCTTTTTGAAAATATTTACTTTCTGGTACGCTTAAAGTTGCTTCTTCTAAAACTGCATTTACCTCTTCGTAATAAGCGTCTTTCAATTTAGTAACATTTACTCCAACGCCTTCTGCTACCATAGTTTTATCAGCTTCAGTTTGATGGAATAATTCATCTGTATAGGTCCATAAATCATTTATTGAGGTTTGAATACGACTATGGCTTTCTTCTGTTCCATCTCCTAATCGCTTTATCCAATCGGATGAGAAACGCTTATGATAACTTACTTCCTTGATAGATTTTTTTGCAATTGCAGACAGATTTAAATCGGTACTTTTTTCTAATTCGGTTAACATTAAAAAATGATACACATCGAATAAGAACTGCCTTGCCATTGTATATCCAAAATCGGTATTTGGTTGTTCTACCAATAACACATTGAAGTATTCGCGTTCTTTACGCAGCATTGCGATATCATCTTCTGTTCTACCATCACCTGCAATTTTTGCCGCATATTGATAATAACTACGCACTTGTCCTAATAAATCTAATGACATATTGGTGCAAGCGATATCGGTTTCTAAACTTGGTCCGTGACCGCAAAGTTCTCCTAATCGCTGACCCAGAATGAGGCTATTATCTGCGATGCCAAGGATGTAGTTGTATAGGTTTTTGTTTTTCATTTTCATTCAAATTGAGACCTTTCGACTGCGCTCAAGGTGACATTTAACCCTAATAAAGAGATCCTGAAACAACACTTCGACTCTACTCAGTGTGACAATTCAGGATGACAAACTTTGTTATTTTACATATGCTTTACCTCGTCTGGTAAATCATAAAATGTTGGGTGACGGTATACTTTATCTTGTGCAGGCTCAAATAATTCGCCGTTATGCTCTGGGTTTGATGCTGTAATATGTTTACTTTCTACAACCCAAATGCTTACACCTTCGTTACGTCTTGTATACACATCTCGTGCGTTTTCTAAAGCCATTTCAGCATCTGCCGCATGAAGGCTTCCAAAATGACGGTGTTCTAATCCGTTTTTACTTCTTACGAAGACCTCCCAAAGTGGCCAGTTTTTTGTTGCCATAATATCTTTAATTAATACCTACAAGGTTACCAAAACCTTGCAGGTGAATTATATTGCTTGTTTTTCTTTCCTATTTTGCTTTTTCTGTGCGTGAGTCATCGCTGCATCACGAACCCATTCCCCACGCTCCCATGCTCCTACTCTGGCTTTCATTCGTTCTTTGTTCATTGGACCGTGACCTTTGACAACTTGCCAAAACTCATCCCAATTAATTTCACCGAAGTCATAGCTTTGACGCTCCTCATTCCATTTTAAATCTGGATCTGGAATTGTTAATCCTAAAATTTCAGCCTGTGGCACAGTTTGGTCTATAAACTGTTGACGTAATTCGTCATTCGTTTTACGTTTCAGCTTCCACTTCATGCTTTGTTCTGTATGTGTAGATTCTGCATCTGTTGGACCAAACATCATTAAACTTGGCCACCACCAACGGTTAAGCGCATCTTGAGCCAGCTCCTTCTGTTCTAGCGTACCTTCACATAACTTCAACATGATTTCATAGCCTTGACGCTGATGAAAACTTTCTTCTTTGCATACACGTACCATTGCTCTTGCGTAAGGTCCGAAAGAGGTGTTACAAAGCGGTACTTGATTGATAATAGCTGCGCCATCTACCAACCAACCAATAGCTCCCATATCTGCCCAAGTTACTGTTGGGTAATTGAAAATGGAAGAATATTTTGCTTTACCAGAATGTAATTGCTCGTATAATTCGTCGCGAGAAATTCCTAGTGTTTCACAGGCACTGTACAGATATAATCCGTGACCAGCCTCATCTTGTACTTTAGCCAATAAGGCTACTTTGCGACGTAATGAAGGCGCACGAGTAATCCAGTTCCCTTCTGGTAACATCCCAACGATTTCGGAATGCGCATGCTGACTGATTTGCCTAATATGTGTTTGACGATATTTTTCTGGCATCCAGTCTTTAGGTTCGATTTTCTCATCACGTGCAATACGCGCTTCAAATTCTGCTTCTAGATTTTTTATTTGTTCTTCACTCATCTTTTTAGCTTTTTGCTATTAGCTGTTCACTTTTAGCTAGTGAAACATAATTTTTCTTTTTCAATATTATAAGATTCCTGCATTCGCAGGAAGTTTATACATCAAAGTCGACCACTACTTTTTTAGTCGTTGGCACAGCTTGGCAACTTAACACATAGTTTTGTGCAACCTCATCTTCCTCTAGTGCGTAGTTGATTTTCATTTCAACTTCACCTTCCATAACCTGACATTTACACGTACTGCAAACACCACCTTTGCACGCAAATGGCAAATCTGCACCAGCTGTTAAAGCACCATCTAAAATATTATCATCGTCTTGTTGCATTGTGAAACGAAATTCCTTTCCTCCATCTATAATGATAACTTCGACTCCATCAATTTTTTGTTCAGACAATCGTTCTACACGTTTTTTATCTTCTTCGGTTAAGCCTTTTACAAATAATTCAAAATGAATTAATTCTTTTGGCAAACCTGCTTCCGCTAGATAATTACTTACGTAATTCACCATATCTTCTGGACCGCACAAAAACACTTCACTAGTATCTGGAATATCAATAAATGTTTTGGTGAGCACTTTCATCTTATCATCATCAAAACGTCCATTAAATAGCTCAATGTCTCGTTTTTCTTTGGTTAAAAAATAATAAATTTCCAACCTTCCAAAATACGTGTTTCTTAGCTGTTCTAACTCTTCCTTAAAGATAATGGATTTAGCTGTTTTATTCACATAGAATAATTTGCAAGTAGAATTCGGTTCTGTTGCTAAGTGTGCTTTTATCATAGATAGGATTGGTGTAATACCACTTCCTGCTGCAAAAAACAGATAGTTCTTAGCGTTCTCAGCATTACATTTTACACCAAAAGTTCCACTTGGAGGCATTACCTCCAACTCATCACCAATTTTTAATGTTGAGTTTACGAAAGTTGAAAACTTTCCTCCTGGTATTTCTTTTACAGCAACTTTCCATTCGTTATCAAACGGACTTGAGCATAGTGAATAAGAACGACGTACATCTTCAGAATCTATTATAGTCTTTAATGTTAAATGTTGCCCTTGAGAAAATATAAATGCTTTTTGAAATTCTAAAGGCACATCAAAAGACACAACTGACGTATCGTTTGTCTCTTTGTAAATATCCTTAACCTTTAATTTATAAAATTCTGCCATAAGCGTTTCTGTACTGCAGACATCTTCCTACTTCGACTGCGATAAGCATAAACTAGGAAGAATTTATCTTAATCTATTATTACAATTTGTACTACTCGAAAACGTTTTCGATTTAGAGCAATAAAAAAACTAACAATCGTTAGTTTACTTTACAAATTTACAAAAATTAATTAATTTCTTTGTTAATTCCTTTAACAAGGATTTTACTTAATTGTTCGGACAGCTCCTTAGGTTTTAAGTCCTCTTTCTTAGAAATCCACAGATACAATAACCTTAAAGTTGATAGAATTGAAAAGAGAATAACATCAATATTTTCATTAACAATTTCATCATTTTCTATTCCCTTTTTGATAATATTCCTGAACTCATCTTCATAATTAGAACGGAGTAAAAGGTAATATTCTAACTTTTCTTCCAAATGCACCCAATCATTATTTAAGGAAGCCATTTCATCAGTATTCTTGGAAGTAATATCTACATGAAGATTCACTACCGCTTCAATTTTTTTAATGCTAGTAAGGTTTGATTTCTCTATATTTTTTATGCCTTCGGTAAAATCTTCTGCCAAAGAAATAATGATTTCCTTTAAAATTTCTTGCTTAGAGCTAATATGATTGTAAAGACTTGCCGCTTTTATTCCCATTGCCGTAGCCAAATCTCGCATTGTTACTGCACTGTAGCCCTTTTCTTTAAACAGTTTTGCAGCTGTTTTAACAATTTCTTCCTTACGAGTTATTCCCTTCAATACTTTATATAGTCTTTTATTATTCGTAAATTTAATTAAATTTTAAGTATGGGATTTTTAGATTTTATTTTCGGCACAAAAAAGAGAGAAGTTGAAGACTATTTAGCAAATGGAGCATTGATATTAGACGTTAGAAGCCAACAGGAATGGGACAGTGGCCATATTGATAATGCTAAACATATTCCATTGAACGAGTTAAACAATCGCGTAGAAGAAGTAAAGAAACTCAATAAACCCATTATTGTATGCTGTGCAAGTGGTGTCCGTTCGGCAAAGGCTGCTAAATTCCTAAATTTACACAATATTGAAGCTACTAATGGTGGTGGCTGGGTAAACCTTAAGAAAAAACTATAGTTTTAAATCACCAATTTCATTAGAGGATTCTATAATATTTTCGTTGTATTGTAACGTCCAACCAAGTGAATTAGTTAAAATATAAAATTTAGAGATTTCACTTAACAAGCGATTTTTAGCATTTGATTTTAAATCTGAATTCTCGATTTTTTTCATCAATTGCTTTTTCACTGTCTCTTTAATATCGTTATAGTCTTTGGCTTCGAATTGATTTAAAAAATCTGCTTGGATATCATAATATTCAAAGTCTGGATTGATTTTAATTTCCTGATCTGGAATATGTGTTATAAGTAATATTTTATTCTCTTCATCAATATCATATTCCAATTTGCTTAAATCATAGGACACTGTTACATCTGCGTTAACAACAACCAAAGCTTTCTTTTCAACTTCAATTAAATCTCCAAAAATTGCTTTTGAATTCTTGTAACTAAACACCTCGCTAAAGTGACCTTCAGTAACAACCAACTTGCTTACATTTTTTAGCTGTTCTTGAATTAAAGCTGAGTTTTCTTTTAAAATTATTTCGTTGTTCTTTTTATCTCCACAATATTTAAAAGTAAAAAGAACTACTAATGTTATAATAACGCCAAAAAGGATTTTTCTCATGCTTAAAATTAACTAAATCTATGATAAACAAGTGTGAAACAAAACCTAATTAAATCCTATTTTTTTGCTTTACATCGTTTACGAGTGCTAATTACCTAAAAAAACTACGGAATATCGCCTTCTTATTGCGAATTTACTAATCAACTCTACCTTAGCTATGTAATTAGCAATAATAAGCGCTGATTTTTACGATTAATTCATTATCCTCAAATCTAAAACGTGAATATTATGAAAAGAATATGCACACTACTAATCCTACTTTCGACTACACTTTCAAATAGTCAAGTTACACTATTAAAAAACTACAATCCTAAAGCGCAAGATTTAGAACACCACTTAAATTCAACCAAGGATAGTTTGATTTTATCTTCAGATAAAAATATTGTTCAAGTTGATATCTTCAACGAAGATTTTGAGACATCTATTAAAGTTGAAAATAAAAACACTGCAATCTCACTGAGAGAAATTCCTATCGGCGAATTTTCTATTGAAGCTAAATTAACCGATAAAATCGTTGTAATGGATATTATAAAATATGATGATATTACTAACACCTCATCTTCTAAAAAAGAAATCGTAGAAGGTATGGGAATGATGCTAGATGAAGGTTTGAAGGTTATAAAAAGCTCACCAAAAACAAGTATAGAATTTTTATTAACAAGAGGTAGAGCAAAAAATCCAAGCAAAAAAAATCAAAAGTTTTACTACACTGTAATTAAAATAAACAATGGTAGTAGCACAAGTAAAACCATGAGGTTAGTAGACGAAAAGTCTATGGAACGTATGGTTTTAAAAAATAAAATAGAGTTTAAAAGTTCTACTACAAAATCTAACGAACTGACTGTTTGGGAAATTTATGACACCGAAAAATTTATGGAATTTCAGTCTGTTAATTCTGATTATGTATACACTTCAAACTCTGAAGCCTTTAATCCAAACCCTTATTATACAACTAGCAAAAAAGAAACAGCAACCATAGCTGGTTTAAAATAGAAAAACACTAGTTTCCTTTCTCCATATGAAAGCCTAACTAATGTTTTTAATTAATGACTAATAGCACTACAAATATAGCCAGCCTAAATCTCTAAATTTAGCAAACTGTATTACCAAAAGGTTACCTTGTTTTTAAATTTTCTGCTACAGAAAAACGAATAATCATACACCTAATCTAAAAAATATGTAAAATATCTATATTTTAGCATTACATTGGTCTTGTCTATTACATTTGTTTTAGAACTTAGAACCCAATGATAAGTTCTTATTTGTTCCCCCAAGACAAAACCTACTTATGAAAAGAACATTGTATTCCCTTACCCTTATACTTTTGGCTACTTTAGCCTATGGTCAAAAATCCACACTTTTACAAAACATTAATTTTAGAGCTAAAGAACTGAAGCACCACTTGAATGATGCAGGTGACAGCCTTATCCTAGAAAGTGAACGTCCAATTTATAAAGTAGAAATTTTCAATAGTGATTTTGAAAAATCTCAAATTGTAAAAAACACCAAAGTAACGATTCCTTTACAAGATATTCCTGTAGGCAGATTTGTTGTTGAAGCAGCATTACCAGACAGACTCATAGTAATCACATTACTTAGAAATGAGATTATAGACACAAGGCCTGCTATGAATATACCAAACCCAGTAAGAAACACTTCTTTATTTGGCAATGCTATGCCAAAAGCTAGTGAAAGGCCAGAAAACCCAATGACGACTCCACTAGAAGACAGAATTGTTATTGTAAACAAAAATAATTCTGAACGAAGAGAAAATTCAAGCAACGTAAACGAACTAAAATCTGAGATTGCTTCCGTAAAAGAAACTAAAGCAACTGTTGAAGAAAACTCAATTAAGATCACAAAAAGACACACTCCAACTACAAACAAAATAACTGAAGTTGAGAAAAACAGTGTATTAAAAGCAGATACACAACAAGAGAATGATGCGCTTTTCTTTGCAAATAACAATACAGTTTCAGCTAATCCTGGAAAAAGAGTTGTCCAAGCTTATTGGATAGTTTATAAGACCAATAATGCTTCAGGTTCTGGAAGCATAAGAAGGTTTGGAGATCAAAAAATGGTTAACAAAATGATCTCTTTTATAAACTTAGACAAGAAAACAATTGCAGGAAAACACAACGAACTCTATGTTTATGAAGTATATGATGTAGATGCTTTTGTAAAAATGAAATTAAAGAATCGTGATTATATGAATGTAGAAACAGACTGCTTCGATTCTACCCCTTACTTTAAAGCTGAAGACAGAGAAAAGGAATCAAGCCTTCCTTAATCTAGAAAAGCTATTTCTTAAGCTCTAATTTTTCAGCAAAATAATCACAGAAATCTTTCATAGTTGCGGTCATCTTTTCGTCTTGGGTTGCTCTATGAAAAGTATCACTCATGGTTACTAAAGTCTGATGAAAAAACTTTTTCATTTCATCTACAGGCATATCTTTAGTCCATAAGTCAATCTTTAAAGTTTCTTGAGCATTACTATCCCAAACCGATAGCATTATAGCTTTAGCTTCTTCATTAACCACACCACCATCTTGTGCTGTCCACTTTAATTTTTCAGGCACACGGTTTTCGTCAAGTTCTACGTTAAGCTCTATTTTTGATTTTATGATTTTTGACATTACTTCTTTGGTTTAAATTTTGATTTTCTAAAAATTTCTTCGGGCTCTTCCTCTAAGATAGACATTGGCTTTTCACCTGTATTCTCAGCATAAGCTTTCACTATTTGCCAACCTATATATTGCCCCAACCTTCCAGGAGATTGATTATCTAATTCAAGATAAAACTTAGAAAATGGTGCATCTGCAATAAATCTGCTAGACAACTTAGCATCTGTACTATACAACAACTCCTTTTCTATAAAATAGCTCCAAATAGGACTTTCATTGGCTTCTGCCCATTGTAATTGTTCTTCTGAATATCCTATTTTTTCTGCATCTGTAACAAATGGAATCATTACATCTTTAAAATATAGAAGCTTTCCGAAGTAAATCATCTCATCTAGCAAGGTCTTTCTCTCATTCTGAAACACATACTTTTTAGCATATCCTTCTGCTACTTCTGGCACTATTTGAGCCTCATTCATATTTGCTGCCAAATACTTTGGTATATTTTTATAAAACTTATGCTCTGACCCTAAAAAATTATCCAACGCCATTAAAACTAGAGTGTCAGTGACAATTGTTTTATTTCTATAATCCACATCATTCGTCAGTGTAATCACTCTAGGTGAACTAAACGATTTGTCATAATACTTTAAATGCTGAAACAAATCTTTAAGATCAGCCTTTACGCTTTTAAAATCTGTATATTTTGAAGTTACCTCTTCAAGAAGTTCTCTTTGAAGCGTATCATTCATTCTATCTATCCAAAGAGAATCAGGCACATGCTTTGAAAAAAGAAAAGGATAAGCACTTTTTAGCCTAGGCAAATCAGTTGATTTTGCTTCGAAAAATGCTTTATCAAAACGTTCAACTACAAAATCGACATCAACTTTATCTATTTCTTTTTCTACCTTAGATGCTTCTTCACAAGACATCAGGCATACTCCCAGAATTAATATTACGTAAATTCTTAATGGCATTTGGTAAAACATTTTTAATCCTAACACTATTCTCTTACTTTTGTTGTGCAAAGGTACACTTCTTTACATTAAAACTTCAAAAATTATGCAAACAGAAAAGGTTGTAAATCACATAGTGGATTGGTTAAAAGATTATGCTACCAAAGCCAAAGTAAATGGTTTTGTAGTTGGTATTTCAGGTGGAATAGATTCTGCCGTAACTTCAACACTTTGTGCCAAAACCGGTTTAGATGTTTTGTGTTTAGAAATGCCTATACACCAAGCTGAGAGTCATGTTTCAAGAGCTCACGAGCATATAGCCCAATTACAAAAACGTTTTACCAACGTACAAGAAACAAGAGTAGATTTAACTCCTGTTTTTGAAGAGTTTAAAACCGAAGTAAGCCTCGAAGGAAAACAAGAAACTGTTGATATGGCACTAGCCAATACCAGAGCCAGATTAAGAATGACTACACTTTATTACCACGCAGGTTTATTAGGAAGACTTGTTGCTGGCACAGGAAATAAAGTTGAAGATTTTGGTGTTGGTTTCTACACCAAATATGGAGATGGTGGTGTTGACCTAAGTCCTATTGCTGATTTAATGAAGTCTGAAGTTTATGAACTTGGTAAATATCTTGAAGTACCAGAATCTATAATGGAGGCGGCACCAAGTGATGGCCTTTTTGGTGATGCACGTAGTGATGAAGATCAAATAGGAGCTTCGTATCCGGAGCTGGAATGGGCTATGAAAATGAAAGACGAAGGCAAAACCGCAGATGATTTTGAAGGCAGAAAACGAAGAGTTTTTGAAATATTCACAAGTTACAATACAGCCAACCAACATAAAATGATTCCGATACCTGTTTGTGAAATTCCTAATATTTTAAGGTAAAAATTGTATTTTATCGAATATTTTTAGAAAATCAATTAAATTTTAACTAACTTTAAGCAACAAATCTCCGCTATATCCTTGACGTAGCTTTTGCTATCGTATTTTTTTAACCCTAACCAAATAATTGTCATGATACAAATCTTGATTGTTGACAGTCATCCTATTGTAAGAGCTGGCTTGGAACTTTATCTTAACTCGAAACCAGATCTTAAAGTCGTAGGAAGTCTCGGCAGTGGTATTGAAATTTTTGACTTTATACGAAAACAAAAAGTTGATGTAATAATTTCTGAAATAGATTTACCCGAACTAAACGGTATTACAGCCCTTAGAGCTATTAAAAAAGAAAACAAATCTATTAACGTTTTAATGTTTAGTCATCAACCAGAAGAAATTTATGCCATAAGTACATTAAAAGCTGGCGCATCTGGCTATTTAAACAAAGAGGCAAGTGTAGACATGATAGAAGAAGCGGTTAGAAAAGTTCACTCTGGTGAAATTTCCCTAAGTGAAAAGATGGACAAACATCTGCGTTATGAAGATACTCGTAGAAGCCGAAGCCGTATGTTTAAAAAACTATCTACTAGAGAAGTTGAAGTCTTAAAATTGCTTTCAATAGGTAGAAAAAACAAAGAAATAGCTGAAGAACTAGATATCAATGAAAAAACGGTAAGTACTTATAAAGCTAGGCTTTTCAAAAAACTTAACGTTACCAATCTTATAGATTTAATTCATCAAGCCAAGCATCACAACCTTACTTAGCCTCCAACAACTTTTCCTAGTTTACGAGATAATAACATTTTTAAACCAAGATAATCTTTTACATCTTCAATGATAGTACGAGTATCTATATTTTGGTTTAAAGTTTCGTTCTTATATTCAGCTACCTTTTGGTCAATAAGAAAACAGCGCAAACTCAAAATAGTTTGACTGACCAATTGAGATATAGAATGTTCTTTTTCTTTTGGAATGATATTGTTTCGATGCCAATCGTGCAACGTATACTTTTCATCTTCCATCAAGATACCTGTAACTGTACTGGCAGATTCTTGGTCGAGTTGATTGATAAAATCTTTTGTCGAAAAATTTTCATCCTGATTTAGTTTATCAATGATAGAATAATACAATTCCTTAAACTTTTCATTGGTAAACTGCATCTCATCTTCTTGAAGATCTAAGTATATTTTTTCAAAAACTTTAGCTTCATGTATGGTTGGCTCTAAAATCAATTCACCAGAAGCTTCATCTTCTTTTAGAATTAAATCTTCAAACTGTTCGGTTTTATCACCATACAGCATTAATATTTCAATAATTTTTTGCTCTAACTCAAACTGCACATCAACCCTCGGCTTTGACTGATTTTTATTCTTTACAACCTCAAAAGCTTTTTGTTCTTGCTGGTATTTTTTATTAGCATCATTAACATCCTTTTTGTTGATCTGTGCTAATGTGCTAAAAAGTACATTCTCGCTTATATCCATAATTCGAGCACATTCTTGAATATAAACTTCGCGCTTTATCTGATCTGGAATCTTAGCGATACTGTTAACAATTTCACGAATGGTTTCTGCCTTCTTTATAGGATCATTACTAGCCTCTTTTACCAATAAAGACGCTTTAAATTGAATGAAATCCTTAGCGTTTTCATTTAGGTATTCGGTAAGTTCTTCAAACGTATTAGATCTCGAGAAGCTGTCTGGATCTTCACCATCTGGGAACGTACAAACCCTTACATTCATACCTTGTTCCAATATTAAGTCAATACCTCGTATAGACGCTCTAATTCCCGCCGCATCACCATCAAATAAAACTGTAATATTATTGGTCAATCTATTTATCAACCGTATTTGCTCAGGCGTCAACGCTGTTCCAGAAGAAGACACCACGTTTTTTATTCCTGTTTGATAAAATTGAATAACATCTGTATAACCTTCTACTAAATAACAATTATCTTCTTTTGAGATGGCTTGCTTAGCAAAGTACAAGCCATAAAGCACTTTACTTTTATGATAAATTTCACTCTCGGGAGAGTTAAGATATTTGGCTGCTTTTTTATCATTTGTTAGAATACGTCCACCGAAACCAAGTATACGTCCACTCATACTGTGAATTGGAAACATCACACGACCTTTAAACCTATCGAAACGCCTTTCATCTTTAACAATAGTAAGCCCAGTTTGCTCTAAAAACTCCAACTGATAGCCTTTACCTAAGGCATCATCTGTAAAGGCTTGCCATTCATCTAAGGAATAACCTAGCTGAAACTTATTAATAATCTCTTCCTTAAATCCACGCTCTTTAAAATAGCTTAGACCTATTGCTTTTCCCTTATCGGTTTTATGTAGTACTTTTTGAAAATACTCATTAGCATATTCACTTACCAAATACAGGCTTTCTCTTGTATTGGCTTGTTCTTTCTGCTCGTCAGTTCTTTCAATTTCGTCGATTTCAATATTATATTTCTTGGCCAAATATTTTATAGCTTCAGGGTACGTAAAATGCTCGTGCTCCATTAAAAATGTCACAGCATTACCGCCTTTTCCTGTTGAGAAATCTTTCCAAATCTGTTTCACTGGAGACACCATAAAACTAGGAGTACGCTCATCACTAAATGGACTTAAGCCTTTAAAATTGCTCCCAGATTTCTTTAACTGTACAAAATCACCAATGACCTCCTCTACACGAGAAGTTTCAAAGACTTGAGATATGGTGTTTTGTGAAATCAAAATGTACGTTTTTGCAAGTTGGTAAATTTAATACAACTATTAGTTTTTTGAAACTATATATCACAAATGTTAAACTAATTACAATTGTCAAAATTTAATTTAAGCCCTTTATTAACTTTGAGTGTATGAGCTCAAAACCTACCAAAACAAAATCTATAAGAAAGCCTTACAAAAAGAAGCGCTATACACTACCAATCATCATAATTATTATTTTGTTAGGTCTTAGAATTTACTTACCATATTACGTTAAATATGAAGTTAATAAGGTATTAGCCGAATTACCAGGTTACCATGGAGCTGTTGATGATATTGACATTTCACTCATAAGAGGTGCTTATGTTATTAAAGGTATGTATCTCAATAAAATCAATGCCAAGACAGAAGTTCCTTTTTTAAAATTTCCGAAAAGCGATATTTCTATTGAATGGAAATCTCTACTTAAAGGAAAAATTGTTAGTGAAATTGTAATGGATAGCCCAGAGGTTATTTATGTTTTTGAAGACCAACAAACCGAAGGAGAAATGCCTGATGTTGATGATTGGACAAAAGCTTTGACAGATTTAGTACCGATTGAAATTAACCACTTTGAAGTCCATAATGGTAAAATTGCCTTTGTGGAATTGCAGGCAAATCCAAATATAGATTTACATTTTGATAAGCTTGAACTCTACGCTGATAATTTAAGAAATGTAACCTCTATGGAACGTACTTTACCGTCTCCTATTTCTGCAACAGCAGTTTCTATAGGAAATGGAAACGTAAAATTAGACGGCAACATTAACCTTATCAAAGAAATACCTGATATGAATGTTGAGTTTGCTTTACAAAAAGCTAACGTTACTGCTCTTAATCCTTTTACAAGACACTATACTGGTATTGATTTTAAAAGTGGAACATTTGAGCTTTTTAGTGAAGTTGCCATTGCCGATGGCCATCTTAAAGGTTATATGAAACCTATGGTTATAGATTCTAAACTTATAAGTAAAGATGATGGTTTTCTTGGAGTTTTATGGGAAGGTTTTGTAGGCTTTTTTAAATTCATATTAAAAAATCATAAGACTAATACATTAGCTACAAAAATTCCTATTGAAGGAAATTTGAATAATGTAAAATCTAATACGCTAACTGCTGTGGTAAATATTTTTGGTAATGCTTGGATAAAGGCTTTTAAAGGAGTTATTGATGATGATATTGAGTTTGAGGATGCTTTTAGCAACAGCGAAAAATAAAAGCCCTAATCCATTCTCTAGATTAAGGCTTTTGACACTCAAAAATTGATTGATGAAAAACTGATTGGTTTAGTCCATATCGAATCTTACTCCGACAGAAATGTTATTCTGGTCTACTAACTGATCTTTAAACAACGGATTAAGATCGTATTTCACATATAGCGCTACATCTCCTAGAGATACATAACTACTGAGTCCGTAAACAAATTCACTAACTTCAAAACCATCTCTTTGTTTATCCTTTACTCTATTTCCATCTTCTTTGTACTTTAGTTTCTGCATGCTACCAATATTAAAACCTGCATAACCACCAATACCTATTTTTAATTTATTGTGAGTAGAATATCTGAAGTAATCTTCCTTTTCTATCTTTTTAGAAGGACCAAATTCTAGGTGAACAGGAAAAACCAAATTAGTAGTTCTAAATTTTGCTTTGTCTAAATTTGTTGGAAATTCTTGAAGTGACACATCACCATCTGTGTTTACTAGGTAATTATTGTCTTTGATATTAAGTTTGTTCCATTGAAAAGAAAAACCATATTTTAATCTCCAGAAATTAGTGTTATCAAAAATTCTTGTTTTCCAAGCATAACCTAATTCCATAAATCCAGAACCTGCAAGTTTATATGGTGAATCATCTATACTTTCTCCATCTATAAGGGTATTATTAAAACCTAATGCAAAAACAATGTCGCTAGTCGTTCTTCTATCATATTTTCTTGGTTTTTTCTTATTTTTCTTCTTGCCTAGAAAAATAAATTCCTCTCCATACTCATTATTTCCTCCTATACTAAAAACATAGGAATCGTCATCATCGTTATTGTCGTAGCCAGATTCATTACGTTGTAAAAGCGCAATTTTACTATCAACAATTGTCAATCTATTTTCTATATTTAAAGCTCTTTTTTTTGCAGCTTCTTTCTTTAAATCTTCGGCTTCAGCAGCTGTTATTTTTCCTGCATCCAATCGACTATTGATTGCTTCTATTTCAGCTTTAAGCAATTCTCTTTCCTCTTCTTCAATTTTTAATTTTAGCGATTCTAATTTTTGAATCTTAATAAGGTTGGCATTTTTTTCGATGTTGACCGAGTCTACTTCCTTTTCTTGCGCTTGCAAACTGTTTAGCGCAAGCATTGATACCAATAGGCCTATTGCCATTCGTGTAATTGTATTCATAACTGTTCGTTTTTTGATGTATTGATGTTAATTTGATTTGTGATTGTAAAATTCTAAACGCTCTTACTCAATATTTGCTGTACAATAAGTTTTGAAAACTCTTCTTAATTATTACGTTCCGCAACCGCTGTTCTTACCGTTTCATAGCTATCCTTTAAAGCTTCAAAAACTTTTGTTCTAAACGACTGTCCCATTTCATCCTCTACACTCATAAGCAGTGATTCTGCATCAACAGTCTTCGAAGTTTCTTTCAGTAATTGTTCTTTGAAAATTTCTTTGCTAGCTAACTTTAATAGTGAATCTACTTCTCTATCCGTAACTGTACTGTTAGTATCTTTAATACCCTTTAAGGTTTCTGCAACTGCATTGTCAATAGCTTCTTTATCTAGTGTTAGATTTATGCTATTCTGTTTTTCAAGATTACCAACTTTTGATTTATTCTGTTGACCTTTATCATCGCTTACTAACTGCTTTTGTTCTTTTTGATTAACAACTTTTTTATAATCTATAATTTCTGGTTGCTTAATATTTTCAGAATGCTCTTGTTCTCCTTTTACAACATCTTCATTAGCCAACTCTACAGACTCTTCTTCAAAAATTGCTTTAGATTCATCATCTAACTCTTGCTTTATTTCTTCTTCGTCTACAATTTGTGGTAAACTATTTTCAATATCAGGTTGATTAAAAAATTGAACGGTTACTGCAATCATAATTATAATTCCAGCCGCAATACTCAACCACCAAAATATGGTGTTTTTAGATTTCTGTTCGTCATCATCTAAACGTTGCGATAGTTTTGACCAACTATCTTCTGATGGAGACATCGTACGCTTTTCGAGCTTGTCTTTTAATTGTTCTTCGAACTTAATTGGAGCCATAACTATTGTTATTTAATTCTTTTATCTTTTTCTGTAGCATTTGTCTTGCTTTAAACAGTTGCGATTTAGATGTACCTTCAGAAATATTTAATATCTCTGCTATTTCATGGTGTTTATAACCTTCAATGGCATACATCACAAATACAACTTTATAACCTTCGGGCAAACTATCAATGAGCTGTTGTATTTCAGCAACTTCTATATTAGACTTAATGTTATTTGAGTAATCATGCTCTAAATATTCATCTTTGGCTGCAAATTCTATTTGCTTTTTTTGTCTTAAATACGAAATTGCTTCTCTTACCATAATTCGTCTAATCCACCCTTCAAAACTGCCTTCATTTCTAAAATTTTTGAGGTTTTTGAACACCTTAAAAAAACCATTAAGCATTACTTCCTCTGCCTGATGCACATCCTTAATATAGTAGCGACAAACACTTAACATCTTTGGTGCATGCAGCTCATACAAGATATGCTGTGCTTCACGATTTTGTTTCGCAGCTTTCTGTATCAGTTTAGATTCGTTTTTATGAAGTTGGATAACTTTCATTACCTAGGTTTCGATTGCTCTTCTACTTATAAAGACGCAATAGTTGTGCTAATGGTTGTCTGGAAAACAAAAAATAATTAAAATAAATTTTAAAAAACTGAATTACAATATTTTAAAGTTTATTTTTTTCTATCGATGACATAATCTACCATAAGTTTTAATGAAGATTTATAGGTAGAATCTGAGTAAGTATCTAAAATATTTAAGGCCTCTTCTTGAAAAGCTTTCATTTTTGAAATAGCATAATCTAGTCCGCCGTTCGCTTTAACGAAGGCTATAACTTCTTTAACACGCTTTTTATCCTTATTATGATTTTTAACAGAATTAATGAGCCAAGACTTTTCTTTTTTTGAAGCATTATTGAGCACATAGATTAGAGGCAGTGTCATTTTTTGCTCTTTAATGTCTATACCTGTCGGCTTTCCGATAGCTTCTTCCCCATAATCGAATAAATCGTCTTTAATTTGAAAAGCCATACCAATTAGCTCTCCAAACTTTCTCATAGCTTCCACTTCCGCACCATTTGGCTTTACAGATGCAGCACCAAGACTACAACAAGCTGCAATTAAAGTAGCTGTTTTTTGTCTTATGATCTCATAATAAACAGCTTCTGTAATATCTAAATTTCTAGCCTTTTCAATTTGAAGTAATTCTCCTTCACTCATCTCCCTAACAGCAACCGAGATGATTTTGAGTAAATCAAAATCGTTATTATCTATGGAAAGTAACAAACCTTTAGAGAGTAGGTAGTCACCAATAAGTACAGCGATTTTATTTTTCCAAAGAGCATTTATAGAGAAAAATCCTCGACGTCTGTTGCTATCATCTACAACATCGTCGTGCACTAATGTTGCTGTATGAATTAGTTCAATAACCGAAGCTCCTCTATAGGTGCGTTCACTAACCTCACCGTTATTTAGCATTTTAGCCACCAAAAAAACAAACATAGGACGCATTTGTTTTCCCTTTCGGTTAACGATATAATGGGTTATCCTATTTAATAAGGCTACTCTACTCGCCATAGAAAGCTGAAACTTTTGCTCAAAAAGTTCCATTTCATAGGCAATAGGTTGTTTAATCTGTTCGGTTATTTTCATTTAAGAATTAAAGAGAACACTTATCCTGCAAAACTACAAATTATGCCTGGTCTTTAGTGATAAAAAAAGTAATTATAAGCCTTTAACATTTATTTAGAAGTTTTCTTTGTAGTTTTAAAGTTCATAACTAAAAATCAAGAAACATATGAAAAAAATTACTTTTTTACTTACTTTTTGTTTAGCTGTTACCTTGAACTCTTGGGCTCAATGTACTACTAACACTGGAGGGCAGTGGCCAAGCAGCACTATAACTCTAGCCAATTCTGGTGCAGCAGAAACAATTGCCTCAAATAACTGGCCTAATGCTGAATTTTCTTTAATAGATAATGTGTTAGCAGGTTCTGATTATACCGTAGCTGGAACAGGCATGTTTATTACAGTAACTAACACAGCAGATTCTTCTATTATAACTTCTGGAAGTAATAGTGTTTCTTTTACAGCTGGACCTGGTCTGACTGGCATAACGGTCTTTTGGCATTTAGATGCTTTATGTGGAACAAATAACGGTCCTAACACATTAACCACTATACAATGTACTACATGTACATGTCCTGAAACTTCTGCCCCTAGCGTAGCAACACTACCTACACCTTCAGATGGTGCTACTGACATCATGATTGACGATTCTGACCCAGACAACCTTCTAATAACCCCTTTCTCTTGGACAGATGGCACAGTTGGAGGCAGTGTAGAAAGTACTAATTTAAGTTTAGGCACCACGCCTACAGGGGACGATATAGGCACTATAACTGGTGCAACAAACGGTAATGGTATAATTTACACATGGCAACCAAATACTACTTACTATTGGTTTGTGGAATCTATTAATTGTTTTGGATCAACAACAAGTCCTGTTTGGAGTTTCACTACTTCTTCATGTACACTTTCAGCACCAGACGCCATAAATAATGTGGTAGAACCTATAGATGGTGCAGTTGATGTTGCTATTGATACAACTGATCCTGCAAACTTACTCGTTACTCCTTTTTCTTGGACAGATCCAATCACAGGTGATGCTCCAAGCTCTTATAATTTGAGTTTAGGTGTTACACCTACAGGAGATGACATAGGCACTATAACTGGTGCTGGAAATGGAAACGGCATTATTTACACTTGGGCGTATAGCACAACTTACTACTGGTATGTAGAAGGTGTTAACTGTGGTGGTACTGGCACAGCTAGTCCCGTTTGGAGTTTCACTACAGAAGCAGACCCTAATCTTTCTATTAGTGAATTTAGCAAAAGTTCTTTCAATCATTATTACGACAACGATACAAAGATTCTTAACATAGAATCGTCAACCTCTACACTTACTAGTATTGAAATTTACTCTATTACAGGTAAAAATGTGATTTCAAAAAAATTAAGTAATTCAAGAGAAGCTATTAATCTATCTGAATTAACAGATGGTATTTACTTAGCTAAAGTAAATATTAATGGAAATTCTAAAACTGTGAAGTTTGTGAAGAATTAGCCTGATAGAATTTAAAAATAAAAAAAGCGGCAGTATTGCCGCTTTTTTTATTTATCCTTTATTAGCCAACTGACCACAAGCAGCATCAATATCCTTTCCTCTACTTCGTCTTACAGTTACAGTGATATTATTAGCCTCTAGTGTATTAACGTACATATCTAAAGCTTTTGGATTAGCTTGCTGAAACTCTCCGTCATCAATTGGGTTGTATTCAATAAGGTTTACTTTACTCGGTGCAAACCTGCAAAACTCAACCAAAGCATCAACATCTTTTTGTTTGTCATTTATACCTTTCCAAACAACATATTCATAGGTAATTCGGTTTTTGGTTGCAGCATACCAATACTGTAATGCCTCTCTTAAATCACTTAATGGAAATGTTGCATTAAACGGCATTATTGATGTTCTTACCTCATCTATAGCAGAATGTAATGATACGGCCAACTTAAACTTCACCTTATCATCTGCCATTTTCTTAATCATCTTTGGTACACCTGAAGTCGATACGACTATACGTTTTGGAGACATTCCTAAACCTTCAGGCGAAGTTATTTTATCAATAGCCTTTAGAACATTATTGTAATTCATCAAAGGTTCACCCATACCCATAAAAACAATATTGCTCAGTGGTCTATCATGATACAATCGGCTTTCATTATCTATCGCAACTACTTGATCATATATTTCATCTGGATTGAGGTTACGCATACGTTTTAATCGCGCTGTTGCACAAAACTTACAATCTAAACTACAACCTACTTGAGAAGATACACAAGCCGTTGTTCGGGTTGCTGTAGGAATTAGAACAGACTCCACAATAAGATCATCGTGCAACCTTACAGCATTTTTTATGGTACCATCAGAACTTTTCTGCATCTGATCGACCTTAATATGGTTGATTACAAAATTGTCTTCTAGCATTTGGCGAGTATTTAAAGATATATTGGTCATATCTTCAAAACTATGAGCCGATTTCTGCCACAACCACTCGTAAACCTGATTACCACGAAAAGCCTTATCTCCTTGTTTCACAAAGAATTCTCGCAATTGCTCTTTAGTTAATGCTCGTATGTCTTTCTTTTTTACTTCCATCTTATGCAAAAGTAATTAAATGAAATGGTTTCTTATTTAAAAAGAAAAAGCCTCACAATTGAGGCTTTTATTTAAGTTTTATATTTTACTCTTAAAGGATAAGCATTGCGTCTCCATAAGAGTAAAATTTATACTTTTCTTTTACAGCCTCTTCGTAAGCTTTCTTCATGAAGTCGTGCCCTGCAAAAGCTGATACCATCATCAACAACGTTGATTTTGGTGTATGGAAATTAGTAACCATACAGTTTGCGATACTAAAATCGTATGGCGGAAAAATGAATTTATTTGTCCAACCATCATAAGGATTCAATCTTCCGTTTGAAGATACAGAACTCTCAATAGTACGCATAGACGTTGTACCTATTGCACAAACACGTCTTTTGTTCTCAATACCTTTATTTACAGTATCTGCTGCTTGTTGAGAAATTATAATTTCCTCGCTATCCATTTTGTGCTTAGACAAATCCTCTACTTCAACAGGATTAAAAGTTCCTAAACCAACATGAAGTGTAACTTCTGCAGTTTCTACACCTTTAATTTCTAAACGTTTTAATAAATGCTTTGAGAAGTGAAGACCTGCTGTTGGAGCTGCAACTGCACCTTCATTTTTAGCAAAAATAGTTTGATATCTTTCTTCATCTTCTGGCTCAACATCTCTTTTAATATATTTTGGAAGTGGAGTTTCACCAAGTTCGGTTAACTTTCTTCTAAAATCAATATAAGATCCATCATACAAGAAACGTAACGTTCTTCCTCTAGACGTTGTGTTATCAATAACCTCAGCAACTAGAGTTTCATCATCACCAAAATACAGTTTGTTACCAATTCTTATTTTACGCGCTGGATCTACCAAAACATCCCAAAGACGTTGTTCTTGATTTAACTCACGTAACAAAAACACCTCAATACGCGCACCTGTTTTTTCTTTATTTCCATATAATCTTGCAGGAAAAACTTTAGTATTATTCAGAATCATCACATCACCTTCATCAAAATAATCTATAATATCTTTAAAAAGCTTATGTTCTATAGTTTGTTTTTCTCTGTTAAGCACCATTAACCTTGCTTCATCTCTGTGTTCAGCAGGATGCTCAGCTAACAATTCATCTGGAAGTTCAAAATTAAAATTTGATAATTTCATACGGTATTGTTGTTTTTTTGAATTTGCAAATATACAATCTCAAAATAGGGGTTGTCAAGTAAATGGGTGTTTTATTTTAAATTGAACCCAATAGTTTTTAAATCTTCCCAAAACTGAGGGTAAGATTTACTAACGACATCAGCATCATTAATTATTAAATCTGTGACCAAACCCAGTGGAGCAAATGCCATTGCCATTCTATGGTCGTTATAGGTTTCAATTTTAATATTTTCTTTTATAGAAATTGAAGTCTGAAGGTACAAAGAATCATTTGTTATATTCACTGTAGCTCCCAATTTCTCTAATTCTGTTTTAAGCGCTACTAAACGATCTGTTTCTTTTATTTTCAAAGTATGAAGTCCTGTCATAAAACACTCCAATCCCAAACCAAAGGCTGATACTGCTATTGTTTGTGCTATATCTGGAGCATCAGCAAGGTTAAATTCTAATTTTGAATTTGAAACATGCTCTTTAACCAACCTTATAGAATTATTCTCATAATAGGTTTTTACACCAAAAGCCTCATAGATATCCGACAATACTGAATCACCTTGCAAGCTCTCTTGCTTATACGATGAAATAGAAATTTCTGCTCCAACCTCTCTTAAGGCGACAATACTATAAAAGTAGGAAGCCGAGGACCAATCAGACTCTACAACTACCGTTTTAGTGTTTACATCTTTGGTACTAGGTTTTACAGTAATTTGGTTACCTATAAAACTATTTTCAATGCCGAGTTCATCCAATAAGCTTAAGGTCATCTTTATATACGGTACAGAAGTAATTTTTCCGTTTAGAGTTATTTCTAAACCGTTTTCTAATTTGGAAGCAATAAGTAATAAAGCTGATATATATTGACTACTAACGCTAGCAGTCAATTCGACTTTATGTTTAGTTAACTGCTTCCCTTTAATCTTTAAAGGTGGAAAACCATCATTTTGAAGATAAGTAATATCTGCTCCTAAAGACTTTAAAGCATCGACCAAAATTTTTATCGGACGCTCTTTCATGCGTTTAGAGCCTGTAATTTCAATTTCCCTTCCTGCTTGTGTAGAAAAATAAGCGGTTAAAAATCGCATCGCAGTACCTGCATGATGAATATCAATCAATGAATCTTTGGAATCTAAAGCCTTTTTCATCAGAACAGAGTCATCCGAATTCGAAAGGTTCTCAATTATAATCTGTGGATATAGCGATTGTAATAATAACAATCTGTTAGATTCACTTTTTGAGCCTGTCATTTTTACAGTTTGCTTATTTACAAGTTTGGATTTTCGGATTGTAATATCCATAGGATAAATTCTAAGAAATTAAAGCTACAAAACTACTTTAATTTCTCATTATTATGGTGTCTATCGTGATCGCGTTTGGTCTTTTTATCCATTTTCTTATCAAAAGACGCTTGCAAATCTATTCCTGTTTGGTTCGCTAAACATAAGACAACGAATACAACATCTGCCAATTCTTCTCCAAGGTCTTTATCCTTATCACTTTCTTTTTCACTTTGCTCACCATAACGTCTTGCTATAATACGAGCTACTTCACCAACTTCTTCGGTTAGCTGAGCCATATTGGTAAGCTCATTAAAATAACGGACACCATGTTCTTTTATCCACTTATCTACCTCTTGTTGTGCGTTTTTAATATTCATAATAAAATTATTCTCTATTTTTTGAATCTATAATTATAGTCACTGGACCATCATTGATTAGTGCCACTTTCATGTCTGCGCCAAACTCACCAGTTTGAACTTGTTGACCAAATTCTGCTTGAAGCGTGTTCACAAATTCCTTATACAAAGGAACTGCTATATCTGGTTTAGCAGCTTTAATATAACTTGGCCTGTTACCTTTTTTAGTACTGGCGTGAAGTGTGAACTGGCTTACCACAATGATCTCTCCATCGGCATCCAAAATGGACTTATTCATAACATCATTGTCATCAGGAAAAACACGAAGGTTTAATAGCTTTTTACACAACCAATCGATGTCTTCTTTGGTATCTTCATTTACAATACCAAGCAAAACCAAAAGACCCTCTTTAATATTGGCTATTTTCTTTTTGTTGATTGTTACTGAAGCTTCAGATACACGCTGTATTACTATTTTCATTTCCTATTCCTTATCCCAATTATCCGTTCTGTAATGTTCATCTTCACCTTCTAAAATTTGAAGGTAACTACGATATCTCGAATACGAAACCTCATCATTTTCTAAAGCTTCTTTAACAGCGCATTTTGGCTCATTAAGATGAATACAATTATTGAATTTACAGTCTTGCTTTAAAGCAAAAAACTCAGGAAAGTAATCACCGACTTCTTCCTTTTCCATATCTACAACACCAAACCCTTTAATACCTGGTGTATCAATAATTTTAGCATCAAAACTTAGGTCAAACATTTCAGCAAATGTTGTGGTGTGTTGCCCTTGCATGTGCTGTTCAGAAATTTCTTTAGTCTTTAAATCTAAGGAAGGTTCTATGGCATTTACTAGAGTTGATTTTCCCACGCCAGAATGTCCAGAAAACATACTTACTTTTCCTTCCATTAAGGCTTTGACTTTGTCAATATTTTTTCCTGTTTTTGCAGAAATACCAATGCACTCATAACCTATCTGTCTGTAAACACTTGCTAGATATTTTACTTCGAGCAAAGTTTCCTCGTCATAAGTATCTATCTTATTGAAAAGTAATATCGTCTGTATTGAATAGGCTTCTGCCGTAACCAAAAAGCGATCTATAAAACTGGTAAATGTTGGTGGATTATTGACAGTAACCAATAAAAAAACCTGATCTATATTGGCTGCAATTATGTGGGTTTGTTTTGAAAGGTTAACCGACTTTCTTACGATGTAATTTTTACGTTCACCAATTCTATTGATAACACCTGTTTCAGTATTGTTTTTTGTTTCGAGCTTAAACTCTACTTTATCGCCAACAGCTATGGGATTTGTACTTTTAATACCTTCTAACCTAAAACGCCCTTTAATTCGGCATTCATAAAATTTGCCATTAAAGGTTTTTACTGTGTACCAGCTACCTGTAGATTTATATACTATCCCAGTCATTATTAACAATTAAACAATAGCAAAGGAAGTGATTTTATGGTAAAAAATCACTATTTTAAACTCATAATCAATTAAATCAACGGTCATGAAAAAAAATTTATTATTCATTGCAGTTATTGCTGTAGGACTTATCTCATTTTCCTTTATCAATAAACAGGAAAATAATGAACAAAATCAGATAGAATACAAAGTCATTACCAGTGTAGAGTCTATTGTACCTAATGGTCTAGGAAGGTCTCGTCTTATTTCTTCAAATGCAGAACGCGATTATTCTGAATTCACATCAGAACAAACTGAAGAAGATCATGAAAGAAATAAATCAAAGAGAAAAGACATCAGAGTTAAAGATTTTGAAGAAACCAAACTCTTAAACTTTTACAATCTAGGAGGTATTCGTTTTCAAAACATTGTTGCCAATGATGCTCTTGTTGCTTCTAAATTAACAGCAATGGGCAGTGAAGGCTGGGAACTTGTTTTTGTAGCCAGCTCTTCTGAAAGTGATGCTGGAAAAGATGATGGTCAAGGTATTTTTGTAACACGCTACACCTTTAAACGACACGTCAATTAAATGAAAAGTCTCTTAAATTAGAGCCTTTTTTATTTATTTGAGTTAGTATTACAAAACTCAATTACTCATCTTTGCGATATGCGTAAAATTATATCAGAACATATTAAAAACTACATCAATCCTACAGAAAAAGATTTACAAGTTTTCACGTCTCATCTTAACGAAATTTCTGTTGACAAAAAGAAATTCCTCCTACGTCCTGGCACCTTTGTAAAGTATGAATATTTTGTAATAAAAGGCTGCCTAAAAGCTTATTATTTAGATGACAAAGGCAATCGCCATATCATTCAATTCGCTGTAGAAAACTGGTGGATTGGTGATTTCGATGCGTTCTATAACAATGTTCCTTCAAGATTGCATATTGAAGCGATTGAAAATTCACAACTACTTTCTATAAATTATGATTGCCTAAAAAAGATATATGAAGAAGCTCCTATTTTTGAACGCTATTTTCGAATTTTAGTCACTAACGCCTTCATCTCTCAACGTAAGCGCATATTATCTTCTTTAGAGAAAAATGCCCAACAACGCTACATAGAATTTTGCAATACTTATCCGAATATAGAAGATAGAGTACCCAATTACGATATTGCCAACTACCTTGGAGTTTCTGCGGAAAGCTTAAGTCGAGTAAGGCGAAATTTAAAAAGTTAATTATGTCTTAATTGACATAAGTCAATAAGATTGAAATATTCAAAACGTAACTTTGATTCTATTCAAAGAAAACAATAAAAGCTAACTGCTTTTAAAAGTATAATTACAACACAAAAAACTATGAGCAAGCAACCATTATTAACCCCTTACAACAAAAACATTAAACTAGATAATAGAGTTGTTATGGCACCAATGACACGTAGTCGTGCCGATAACAAAGATAAAGCTCCAACAGATGAACTGCATGGACTATATTACGAACAACGTGCATCTGCAGGATTAATTATTACTGAAGGTTCGCAAGTTTCTGAACGTGCAGTAGGTTATATTAATACTCCTGGAATTCATACAAAAGCTCAAGTAGAAGGCTGGAAGAAAGTCACTAAACGTGTTCATGATAAAGGTGGAAAAATCTTTATACAGCTATGGCATGTCGGTAGAATGTCGCATCCAGATTTTCACAATGGAGAACTGCCATTATCTGCTTCTGCCATAAATCCAGAGTCAAAATCTTACACACCTGAAGGTTTTAAGGATACTGTAGTACCAAAGGAAATGACAATTGAAGACATTAAAACTACGGTAAAAGATTTTCAAAACGCAGCTGCAAATGCTGTAAAGGCTGGATTTGATGGTGTTGAAATTCATTCTTCAAATGGGTATTTATTTCACCAGTTTTTTAACGGAACTTCAAACAAAAGAACAGATGAATATGGCGGAAGTAAAGAAAATAGAGCACGATTCTTTTTTGAAGTTTTAGATGCGATAAAAGAAGTTATTCCTGAAGAAAAAATTGGAGCGAGATTCAACCCGTCACTCAACGGTGTTTTTGGTATGACAATGGATGAAGACACCATACCTACATTTGAATACATCATTAAAAAACTTAATGATTACAATTTAGCATACGTTCACTTATCGGAGCCTTTTACAGATGTTTCTGATATTCCGTATGCTGTTACAGAAATTGCCAAGCATTTTAGACCGTTATACAATGGTACATTAATGATTAATTCTAATTTCGATCAAGAAAAAGGTAATAAAGTTATTGAAGATGGTTATGCAGATTTGGTTGCCTATGGCAAACCTTACATATCAAATCCCGATTTGGTAGAACGTTTTGAGCATAACTTAGAATTAGCAGAATGGGATCAAGACACATTCTACACAACTGGAGAAAAAGGATACACTGATTACCCTAAAGCTTCAGAAAAAGCAAACGTTTAATTTTAAAAACACAACATTATGAAATTTACAAGAAAAGCTAGTGCTGTATGGAATGGCAGTGGGAAAGACGGCAACGGAAACCTCACTACAGGAAGTAAAGTATTAGAAAACACTCAATATTCGTTTCACACCAGATTTGAAGATGGTGAAAAAGGCACCAACCCTGAAGAACTTATAGGTGCAGCACATGCAGGCTGCTTTGCTATGCAACTGAGTTTTTTATTAAATGAAGACAATTTCACCGCAACAACACTTGATGTTGATGCTACTGTAACTTTTGAAGATGGAGCGGTAACAAAAATCACTTTAAATCTTGAAGGTGACGTACCTGAAATAGACGCTGAGCAGTTTCAACAAATAGCCCATAAAGCTAAGGATGTTTGTCCTATTTCAAAATTACTAGATACAGAAATCGAACTTAAAGTAACCCTAAAAAACGCATAATTAATGACAACAATAAAAGCTTACGGAGCTTCAGCTTCTACTGAAGATTTAAAACCTTTAGACATTGAGCGTAGAGCTGTTGGAAAAGACGATATTAAAATAGACATAACGCACTGTGGAGTTTGCCATAGTGATATTCACACTGTAAGAAATGATTGGGGCGGATCTTCATATCCTGTTGTACCTGGTCATGAGATTATTGGTAAAGTTGTAGAAGTTGGCGATAACGTTAGCAATTTTAAAACTGGTGATTTAGTTGGTGTGGGTTGTTTGGTAGATTCTTGCCAAACCTGTCCTTCTTGCCAAAAAGATTTGGAGCAGTTTTGTGAGAACGGAGCCACATTCACATACAATAGTGTAAACAAACACATTGATGGCACACGCACTTATGGTGGCTACTCTACAATGGTTGTGGTCAATAAAGACTTTGTATTGAAAGTTCCTGAAAATTTAGATCCTGCTGGTGCTGCACCTCTATTATGTGCTGGTATAACAACTTGGTCTCCATTAAGTCACTGGAAAGTAAAAAAAGGTGATAAAGTTGGAGTAATTGGTCTTGGCGGTTTAGGACATATGGGAGTAAAATTTGCTAATGCACTTGGAGCTCATGTGGTAATGATAACGACTTCACCTGAAAAAGGAAAAGATGCTAAAGCCTTAGGAGCTCATGAAGTATTAGTTTCCAAAGATGAAGAAGACATGAAAAAGCATCAAGGTAGTTTCGATTTTATTTTGAATACTATTCCTGTTGGCCATAAAATGGATCCTTACATTAACCTTTTGAAAATTGATTCAACAATGGTATTAGTCGGAGCTGTTGAACCAATGGAAGGTTTCCACGGAGGTGGACTAATAATGGGTCGCAAACATGTTGCAGGTTCTCTTATTGGTGGCATTAAAGAAACTCAAGAAATGTTAGATTTTTGTGGAGAACACAATATCACCAGTGATATTGAACTTATAAATATGCAAGACATCAATAATGCTTATGATCGCGTAACCAGCAATGATGTAAAATATCGATTTGTAATTGATATGGCGTCTTTGAAAGACTAACTTTTCTTAAGTTTATATAACAAAATAAAAGGCTCGCAGTTGCGAGCCTTTTATTTTCTAATTTCTTACGGCTTTTATTGATTCTAGAGCTTTTCCATCTGCAATAATATTTATAATATAAATTCCTGTTGAAAATTGAGATAAATCTATCTGCTTCTCATTTCCGAATTTTTTATAACCTAAACTTTTAACTATTTGACCAGACATATTTGCTACTGTTATTTTTACCTCGTCGTAGCCTTCAGAGAGTTTGAGATTAAAAATTCCATTTGAAGATGGGTTGGGATACAATCTATTCATATTTAAGCCTGTAACAAATCTTGTTTCATAAACAACACAAACTCCACATCTCAATTTACATGTATGTGAATCAAAAGCATTAACCACTACCTCATCTAGTAACCCACCTTCCTCTAGCATTACATTCATCTTCTTTTCATCAGAAACAATTACCTCTTTAGTTTCGTAACCTAAATAAGAAATAACGAGTGTGTCCCTTTTTTTGACTTTAAGTTTGAATTCGCCTTTCTGATTTGTAGCTATTCCATTAGTAGAATTCTTAACAATGACATTAGCGGATTCCAAAGGTATGGAATCATTAGCAACTACTCCCGAAACAGAAATTTGTGCAAATGCAGTAATAGCAAAGACTGAAGCAATAATTAAAAATGTAATTTTTTTCATGACATGTTGGTTTTTGTTAATAGCTCAAACCTATCATGAAATATTCAACATAAAAACTAGGAATGCGTGAACACACCTTTTCAGCAAGTAAAGTAACCTAATAAAAAAGGCTCGCTGTTGCGAACCTTTTATTTAACTTATATAATTCTAGTAATTAGTCTATTTCTGCTCTATCCACAAAATCACCATTAAAAGCAAATTCATTTTGAAGTTTTCTGCTACGCTCAGGATTTTTTTCCATTTTCAACAAATCGCCTTCTAAGTTTTCAATATCCTCACTATAATGGCCAATAGCGATTGCTGTTGCCACATGATAATACTCTGGAAGTTTGAATTCTTTCTTTGCATCTTGATGTTTCACACCTGCCATTTGATGTACCGCAATTCCCATGCTTTGTGCTTGTATACTCATATTCATTGCAAAAAGTCCTACATCGTGTAGTGCGTGGAAATTGTCTTTTCCATTTGGCATTTTAGTATTATAGGCAGCAATCATAAGCAATGGTGCATTACCTGCCCACGATTGGTTGAATTCATCTAAACTTTCAAAAAGTCTATCGTAGGTTTCACTTCCTTTTTTTCCCCAGATAATAACCCAAGGTTGAATATTATTTGAACTTGGCGCCCATCTTCCTGCTTCCAACAAAGTATGCACATCATTATCTGATATTGGCATATCGGAAAACGATCTTGGACTCCATCTTTCTTTTAATAATTTGTGAATTTCGTATTCAGTTGGTGCTTCTTTCTTCATCGTATTTTTTTATTTATTTTTTGACACTATCAAGTTGGCATTTTTTGAATAAATACGTTATCGCTATTAAAATTTATTTTAATGCGAAAACTAATATTGATGATCAATAAAGCCCCAAAAGCTCATTAGCTATTAATAACCTTCTCCTGATGATTAATTGATTCTTGGTGAATCGCTTTAAACATTCTTAAAATAAACTCCTCACTCAAACCTCTTTCTTCACCTTCAAGTACCATTTTACCAAGAATTTCATTCCAACGTTTACTTTGTAAAACAGCAACGTTTTTCTGCTTTTTAAGTTGACCTATACCATCCGCAACCTTCATACGCTTGCCTAACAAATCGATAATTTGATTATCTACTACATCAATTTGTGCTCTGAGATTATCCAATTCTGAATTGTACGCTGCTTCAGGGTCTGACTCTTTTCTAATTCTAAGATCCTTCATAATTTGCACTAACGTTTTTGGAGTTACCTGCTGAGCGGCATCACTCCAAGCGTTATCAGGATCGTAATGTGTTTCTATCATTAAACCATCAAAATTTAGATCTAGAGCCGTCTGAGATACATCAAAAATCATATCACGTTTTCCTGTAATATGAGATGGATCATTGATTAATGGTAAATCGGGAAATTTATCCTGAAACTCAATTGCTAATTGCCATTCTGGTATATTTCTATATTTTGATTTTTCATAAGTTGAAAATCCTCTGTGGATAGCACCTAGATTTTTAATTCCGGCAGTATGTAAACGCTCAATACCACCTAACCACAAAGCCAAATCTGGATTAACCGGGTTTTTCACCAAGACAATTTTATCAGTTCCTTCTAAAGCATCTGCCAATTCTTGCATAATGAAAGGGCTTACCGTAGAACGTGCGCCAATCCACAACAAATCGATATCATTTTCTAAAGCTAATTCCACATGGTTTCTATTAGCTACTTCAGTAGCCGTTTTTAAACCTGTTTCTTCTTTTACTTTCTTAAGCCATTTTAGTCCTAAAGCTCCTACTCCTTCAAAGTTTCCTGGTCTGGTTCTTGGTTTCCAAATACCAGCTCTGTAGTAATTGACATCAGTATCTTTTAGCTCGTGAGCTATCTTTAACACTTGTTCTTCTGTTTCTGCACTACATGGTCCTGCAATTACTAACGGATGATTTAATTTCATATCATCTAACCATGTTCTCATTTCCTTTTTATTTTCCATAACGTCTATTAATCTTTTTATAGTTTTTTATTCTATTCCGTTTAAGATATCTTTTATATGATTTGTTGTTTCCATCTCATTAAAAACCGCTTCAAAATCATCATCTTCCATCAGTTTTTTGAAGTGTTTTAAGTTCTCAATGTATTCATCTAAAGTCTCAATGACATTCGCTTTATTTTGTTTAAAAATTGGTGTCCACATGGCTGGTGAACTTTTAGCCAAGCGTACCGTACTTGCAAAACCACTACCTGCCATATCAAAAATATCGCGTTCGTTTTTCTCTTTTTCGATTACGGTTTTACCCAACATAAAAGAACTGATGTGCGACAAATGCGATACATAAGCAATGTGTTTGTCATGCGCTTCAGGATTCATGTAACGAATTCGCATTCCTAAGTCTGAAAACAATTTCAAAGCTTTTTCCTGCAGCTTAAAAGCCGTTTCTTCAACTTCACAAATGATGTTGGTTTTATTTTTATACAGCTTTTTAATTGCTGCTTTAGGCCCAGAAAACTCGGTACCTGCAATTGGATGTGCTGCTAAAAAATTTCTACGTCTTGGATGGGACTTTATAATTTCGCAAATATCCTTTTTAGTTGAACCAACATCAAAAACAATAGTATCATCTGAAATATGATCTAGAACTTTTGGTAAAACTTGTAAAGTTGCATCTACAGGAATGGCCACTACGACAACTTCAGCATTTTTTAAATCTTCAAAATTTGAAATTTCATCAATAACTCCAAGCTGTTTCGCTTCTTGAAGGTGATTTTCATTTTTGTCAACACCATGAATATTACATTGTGGATATAGCTCTTTTATATCCAATGCAAAACTGCCACCTATTAACCCAACGCCTATAACAAAAACATTATTCATAAATCTAAACTCTTGCTATTGCTTCTTTAATTACACTTTCTTCCGCACACAACGAAAACCTCACATAACCTTCACCATTACTACCAAATACAGTTCCTGGTGCAATAAAAATGGAATGCTCTTTTAAAACTAAATCAGCAAATTCCTCAGATTTTATATGTGGAGGTAACTTCGCCCAAACAAACATTCCTGAAGCATGTTTATCATAAGTACAATTAAGTTTTTCTGCTAATTTCCATATTAACTCTCTTCTTTGCTGGTAGACACTATTTAAACTTGAATACCACATATCGGAACTCTTTAAAGCCTCTATTGCTCCTTTTTGAATACCATAAAACATTCCAGAATCCATATTGCTTTTTACACGTAGGACAGCACTTAATAGATCATAATTTCCAACCAACATTCCTACTCTCCAACCTGCCATATTAAATGTTTTACTCAACGAATTCAGCTCTAAACAAATATCCTTAGCGTTTCTGTAGCGCATTATACTAATCGGTTTGTCGTTTAACACAAAACTGTAAGGATTATCATTGACTATGAGAATATTATGACGCTTTCCGAAAGCAATAACCTCATCATAAAATTTATTTGGTGCATTTGCTCCAGTTGGCATGTGCGGATAATTAACCCACATGACTTTAACCTTGGTTAAATCCATTCGCTCCAAAGCCACAAAATCTGGCAGCCATTCATTTTCTTCTTTTAAATCGTAATAGATTGGTTTAGCCTCTAAAAGTTTAGTGACCGACGAATAGGTTGGATACCCTGGATTTGGCACTAAAACTTTATCTCCTTTATTTAAAAAGGCCATAGAAATATGCATAATACCTTCCTTACTTCCCATTAACGGTAACACTTCGGTCTGCGCACTAATATTGACATTGTACCTAGACTTATAAAAACCCGTAATAGCTTCTCTAAGTTCTGGCAAACCTTGATAGGATTGGTATTTATTAGCACCTTCATCATCCAAACTATCTTTAAGCAACATGGTTGCTTTGAAAGGAGGTTCTAAATCTGGACTACCTATTCCTAAATTTATAATTGGTTTTCCTTGTGATTTTAGAAACGCAACTTCTCGCAGTTTTTTTGAAAAGTAGTATTCTTCAACTTGTTTTAAACGGTTGGCAACTTCAATCATAATCTTGCATTTTTATATTGTCCCAACACTTTAAAATTTTCTGCCATAATTTTCATTATAGAATGTGCTTTATCAAAATCCTTGTAATCTTCAAATGTAGCATCAACAAAAAAAGCGTATTTCCAAGGAGTTTCAATTTTTGGTAAGGATTGTATTTTGGTTAGGTTTAATTTACAATCGCTCATTACATTTAGAATAGTAGCCAAACTACCTCGTTTGTGATCTAATTCAAACTTTAGAGAAACTTTATTGACTCTAGTTTCATCGATTTCTGCATTTTCACTTTTAACAACCACAAAACGTGTTTCATTATGCTTTATGGTTTGAATGCTCTCAGCCAAAACCTCTAAATTATACAATCGTGCAGCACCTTTACTCGCTATAGCTGCAATACCTTTTAGGTTCTGCTCTGCAATTTGCTTGGCCACATCTGCAGTATCTTTTGCCTCAACCAACTTAATATGCGGATAATCTTTAAAGAATACTTTGCATTGCAGTAATGCCATTGGATGTGAGTGTACTTCTGAAATTTCGCTGATAACTTGCTCCTTTAAAGCCATTAAATTATGCTGAATATCTAAATAATATTCACCTATAATATTAAGGTTATAATTATCTATAAGCGCGTAATTTGGGATGATTGATCCTGCAATTGAATTTTCCAGCGCCATAACAATGGTATCTGAATGTCCTTGCAACAAACTATCTACTGCACTATCAAAAGACATACACTCCACCACTTCTGCGTCTAGATTGAAGTATTTCTGAACGACTTCATGATGAAATGATCCTTTTATTCCCTGTATGGCTATTGGTTTTATCAAAATTTATTTATGTTTCTAAAAATAAAGTTTTACTAAAAAAAAAGTCCCGAACTAAATCGAGACTTTTTATAAATTATATTTTAAATAAAACATACTAAGCCTCGTTTCTTTCACTAAAAAAGAAATAAAACCAGTTAAAATATGTTTTAGTTATGTTCATTAAAATCAATTATATGGCTAATGTAATTATTATTTTAAAAAATCAAAATTGTTGCCTTAGTTTTTTGAAATAAAATTGAAAATTTTAAAGAATCTATAATATTTACAAAACAATATTCTGAAATAACTATTTTTGAATAAATTCTTTGTCGCATGTCTATTGAAGTACAGAACATTACAAAATTATATAAAGACCAAAAGGCTTTAAATGATGTTTCTTTTAAAGTTAATGATGCAGAAATTGTTGGTTTTTTAGGTCCGAACGGAGCCGGAAAATCTACAATGATGAAAATCTTAACCACTTACATAGAAGCTTCGGAAGGTTCTGCTAAGGTTAATAGTTTTGATGTCGCATCTGACAAAAAGAATGTTCAAAAAAGTGTTGGGTACTTACCTGAACATAATCCGCTGTATACTGATCTTTACGTTAAAGAATACCTTAGCTTTAATGCTAATGTGTATGGTGTTTCAAAATCTAGAATAGATGAAGTTATAGAACTTACTGGACTAACACCTGAATCGCATAAAAAGATAGGACAACTCTCTAAGGGTTACAGGCAGCGTGTTGGATTAGCTAACGCCTTATTGCACAATCCTGAAGTTTTAATTCTTGACGAACCAACAACAGGTTTAGACCCTAATCAATTAGTAGATATTAGAAACCTTATTAGAAATGTTGGTAAGGAAAAAACCGTTTTTCTTTCCACACACATTATGCAAGAAGTTGAAGCTATGTGCGACCGTGTAATTATTATAAACAAAGGTGAAGTTGTTGCTGACAAGTATTTAAAAGACCTTAGAGACGGACAAGAACAAGTAATCATCGTTGAGTTTGATTACAGGGTTGAAGATGCTTTTTTATTAAGATTACCAAAAGTATCCTCTGTAAAAAATGTGCACGATTTCACTTATGAAATTACATTTGCTACCAAAGAAGATATGCGCTCTCATGTCTTTGATTTTGCTCATGATAATAAATTGAAAATCCTTCAGCTTAATCAGAAAAATGCTAGTTTAGAGAGTTTGTTTAGAGAATTGACAAGTTAAAGAGCCCATCCTAACCTTCCCAAAAGGAAGGAAACAGCACTAAAAAATGATAAGAAAAATCACATTACTAATTCTTCTCATTTTCATCTCTTGTGAAAAGAAGTTGAATAATAATGAAATTAACAACTTCTGCTTTAAGTTTGTTTATTCCATCCATTCAAAAAATGAATACTCCTTAAGATCATTAATCAATGAAAAGAAATTAGTTGAGAACACAAATAATAAACTGAAAGACAAAAACTTTACCGTTGACTCTGGTGATATTATTACTGGACTTTTTATAAATTATAATCCTTTAAAATATGGCCGTGGCTATAATGAAAAATTAAACGATTTTAATACTGATGATTTAGAAATAATAATCTTAGAAAACATAAGTAATATCAAAAGGTTAAATATAAAATGGAATAATATTTTTAGTTGTGTAGAAGAATCAATTATTATAACAGTAGAAAATAAAAAGATAACTTTAATTGAATAGGTCAAAAAAGAAACTAATTATATATTCTCAAATAAAAATAACATAATAAGCTACTCAAAAATCAACTGCCCAGTGTAAATACGTTCTACTTCAACAATTGGAGGCTGGTTTACTGAAATTAAATTCCCTGTACCTCTTAGCTGACCTTCTAATGTTTGTTGAGGGTTTACCACAATATCATTGCTTCCTCTATGATATACATTAACGTTTTGGGCTATGAGATTTTCCCCTTCAAAACGTCCAGCACCTGAATAAAAACCAACAAATAGATTTTCAACGGTTCCCAATATGTAAAAAAAGGAAAGATTGTTTGAAGTGATACTTAAATGTTGTGAGGCTATCTCTAATCTAAAGTCACCAACTGTAAATTCACTTGGACCACTGTAATCTTCTGAAAAGAGTCTGATAACAGGATAATTTAAAACACCGTCTGATGAAATTTCATACTGAGATGATGTTCTTATATCTGTAAGATTAGGAGCTTCAACATACACCTTTGTAATACCATAACCTCTAACGTAATTACACGAATTGTGGTCTGTAAGAACAAGTTGATTGTCTACAACTTCAACCGCTACATCATTTATTAAATTTTCGCCTGTTTCAACAATAACTGAATATTCTGGAGCTTCTTTTATAATAAGTTCAATATCTCTATTAACTAATATTTGTTCAAAACTGGAGACTTCAAAAGTTTGCTGAATGATACTTCCAGATGTTTGAAAACAATCGTTAGCATCTTCGCTATTACAAGCAAATACTAGAAATAGTAATACGTATAAAAAGTTCTTCATTTTTTTTAATAGATTCCTGACTTCTCAGAAATAACAAAATTATAATCTTACTCCTATTCCAAATTCAACTGCTTCGGCTTTTGCTCCGTGTGATTTTAAGGTTACTGCCCCAAAAAGTTTTTTTCCGAAATAACGTTTTAGTCCAATCCTCATATAAACTCTACCTTCAAAATCAAACGGATAATAGACATAGTAGCCTAATTGTGTTTCCAAAGACATTTTATTGATAAACAATTCATGACCTGCAAATAAGCCTACACGCTTGTAATCTTCATCTCCACTAACATCCTCCTCTGGAAAAGATACGGATTGATAGTATATCAACTCCTTTAAAAAATTAGAAAAGAATACATCTACACCCAATTGAACTGCACTAACATGACTTAAACGCTTATCTGCATAAGCTGAAACAATGTAAAATGGATATTGTCCGCTACCAATAATATCACTTTGATTAATCCCTGAACGAAACGCTATATTATATTTAATCGGTTCAGTAAATTTTCCATCTTCTAAATCGTCAATGTATTCTATCTGCTCATCTAAATTGTAGTTGAGCCCAATATTAAAAGCCAACGTATTTATACTTGTATTTGGCGCTTTTACATTGGCATTGGAGTAATGCGTTAAAGTTAATCCAGCTTGAAGCCCAAAACGATCAATTATATTCTCTTTTTTATAATTGAGCATTAAATAGGTAGCACTTAATATATGAGAACCAAATGCAATATTTTTTGGGTTTTCAATCTTATCGTAAGGATTGGTGTTTAAAGCTAAACCTTGAGCCATTCGTAACATTACATTTCGCTTAAAAAAATAGAAGTTGTAATGCGCATAAAGCCCATAATTTTCACCTAAAAGTTCATTTTTTAAATCTTGATAAATGAATGAAAAACCATAGTCTGGATAGTTGTAACGTTGTTCCCAAGCGTCGTTTCCAAAAGTTTTTTTATTCCAACTGAAGATAAAGCCTTCAGGATGTCCTTTTATAAGATGCAGAATATCGTTATTGTGAAGTGCAATGTTGCCACCAAAATAACTAAAGTCTAACTGCGAAGCATTCTTTTTTTCTTGCGCACCAATAATGGTACAAATTAGTAATACAACTGTAGTTAAAGTTTTTCGCATTTTCACCTTTTGGAAAAGCAAAAATAGTCAATAATTACAATTACTAATTGTAGTAGTTATACAAAAAAAGTAGCAATCAGTGATATTGCCGTTAGTAACAAAACCTGAACAGCGAATCTAAATTCAGACTTATTCTTTTTTATAAGCTTCATTTTTAAGGGGCTTTAGAATTTGATGCAAATATCTAACTAATAGCGAATTCTTTTGTTAAATAAAATCTAAGAAATGGTTACGGATTTGTAGTATGAAATTTTATTGGAAATGAATGCCACACTCTCTACTCAACAAAGCTTTTACAGGATCGAAGTAATCACTATTTTTTGGTAGTTGATTAGCCTCAAGATAGGCGTCTAAATCCTTATCACTCCAATAATAAAATGGACTGACTTTTAATATACCATCTTTACTGTAACTTAGAATATCCTTTTTATCACGATACTCGGTTTGTCTTACTCTAATATTTGTAAACCAAACTTCAGGATCTTGTTCTTTTAAGGCACGTCTAAAAGGCTCTAGCTTTACAACTTCAGAAAATTTATCGTGATTATCATTTTCTACACTAGGTAAACCGATAGTTTTATCTATTGTTTCTTTACTTATTAGAGGCTGATACTTATTTATATTAAGATTATAAGTCTCAATAAGATTTGAAGCGTGCTCGTATGTACTTGGTTGATTATACAATGTGTCACACCAAACTACTCTGATATCTTTGTCTAACTGAGACATCGTGCTCAATAATACCGAAGAATAAACTCCAAAACTAGTGGTTACAATTTTATTATCTGAAAGCCTCAAAGCCCACTCTGCAATTTCATGAGGTGTTCTGTCTTTCAACTTTTTGTTCCAAGCATCTATGTCTAATCTAATCATATTATTTTGACGACAAAATGAATAATCTTATTACCCTATCGATTTAGTAGGTTAATATGCAAACCTATGTATTATTTTATAATTATTTGATGTATTTAAGAAAAAAATGGGATTTCAATAGTCTGAAAGATCTGCCAAAGATGTATTTCTAAAAATTTTTAAAGTACTGTCTCTTACCTTTAGCATTACTTCGTGCACCGCACAAGTATCTTCATCTGGACAATCATCACATCTTTCATAATAATTAAGACTTACGCAAGGCACCATAGCTATTGGTCCTTCGAGTAAACGCATTATTGTAGTCATTTGTATTTCTTCTGGTCTCTTAAGCAAATAATAACCACCTCCCTTGCCTTTTTTTGCACCGAGTATTCCATTTTTTTTTAGTGTTAACAAAATACTCTCTAAGAATTTCTTGGAAATGTTTTCAGATTCCGAAATTGTTGAAGTTTGCACAGGTAGTTTATCTCCTTTTTTTGCGAGATATACCAGAGCTTTAATCCCATATTTAGTTTTTTTAGATAGCATTCTATTAATCTAATGATGAGTAATTTAAATAAAACAACTTTTTAGTACAAACCGATTTTAATTATTTTACAAGATATAAACTAATCTGTTTTGGGTTTTAATTTTAATCCGTATTTTTGTCAATCGAAAAATTAGAGGAAAAATTTGACCTGATTGCAACCTCGTAAAAAAATGCTAAAGCAGTAAGTTATGTACTTCTCTAGCGACCGAGCAATCTAAAGTTTTTCCTGAAATAAAATTATAAATAAAAAATAAGGATTTATGCCATATTTATTTACTTCAGAAAGTGTTTCTGAAGGACATCCAGATAAAGTTGCCGATCAAATTAGTGACGCATTAATAGACAACTTTTTAGCTTTTGATCCAGAATCTAAAGTTGCTTGTGAAACCTTAGTAACTACAGGACAAGTTGTACTGGCTGGTGAGGTGAAATCTTCAACTTACCTTGATGTACAAAAAATTGCTAGAGATACTATTAACAAAATAGGTTACACCAAAGGAGAATACATGTTTGATGGAAACTCTTGTGGTGTACTTTCTGCAATACATGAACAATCTGAGGAAATAAGCCGAGGAGTTGACAGAGCTACAAAAGAAGAACAAGGTGCCGGTGACCAAGGTATGATGTTTGGTTACGCAACTAGCGAAACAGATAACTTTATGCCTTTAGCTTTAGATTTATCACATAGCATCTTAAAAGAATTGGCAATTTTACGTCGTGAAAATAAAGACATCACTTATCTAAGACCTGATTCTAAAAGTCAAGTAACTATTGAATATAGTGACGATAACGTTCCTCAACGTATTGATGCTATAGTAGTATCTACACAACATGATGAGTTTGATAATGACGATGCTATGTTAGCAAAAATCAGAGAAGATATCATCACTATTTTAATTCCTAGAGTTATTGCTAAACTGCCTGAACATATTCAAGCTTTGTTTAATGATGATATCACCTATCACATTAACCCAACAGGAAAATTTGTGATTGGTGGACCTCATGGAGATACTGGTCTTACAGGACGAAAAATTATAGTGGATACTTACGGTGGAAAAGGTGCTCACGGAGGTGGTGCATTTTCTGGTAAAGACCCGAGTAAAGTAGACAGAAGCGCAGCTTATGCTACAAGACATATTGCCAAAAACCTTGTTGCTGCTGGACTTTGTGAAGAAGTACTAGTACAAGTATCTTACGCTATTGGAGTTGTTGAACCTATGGGAATATTTATAGACACTTATGGTACTTGTCCATTCAATCTTACTGATGGGGAAATTGCCAAAAAAGTTTCTGAAATTTTTGATATGAGACCTGCTGCTATTGAAGAGCGTTTAAAATTACGCCAACCAATGTATAGTGAAACTGCAGCTTATGGCCATATGGGTAGAAAAAATGAAGTAGTTACCAAAACCTTTGAACAACTTAACGGAGAGCCTATTTCTATAGATGTTGAATTGTTCACTTGGGAAAAATTAGATTATGTGGATAAAGTAAAAGCTGCTTTTGAAATCTAATGACAACATAGAATATTAAACAAAGAAGCCATGCGTAATGCATGGCTTCTTTATTTATCGTTACTTTTTAGTTTTAGGAACATCTCTGTTCATTTCAGTGATATCTACATTCGAAGCTTCCACCCCTAAAAGATGTTTGCTAAAATGGTCTGCTCTTAACCAAAAAGAGTATTCTGTCATACTTCCAAAACCATGTCTTTGACCTGGCATAATCATAAAATCGAATCGCTTGTTAGCATTTATTAATGCATTGGCCATACGTATGGTGCCACCTGGATGTACATTATTATCTACATCGCCTGTAATAAGCATCAGTTTACCTTTAAGATTTTCAGCTAAAGATTGGTTATTATCAATCATGTATTTGTACTTCACGTTACCATCATCATCTTTTTCTTCTTGTACTCCATGATGCGTTTCGCTCCACCAACTATTATAAATTGTATTGTCATGATTTCCTGCTGAAGACACAGCTGCTTTATAAAAATCTGGATATACCAAAAGAGCCGCTGTTGACATAAACCCTCCACCTGAATGACCGTAAATTCCAACTTTATCAATATCTATAAAATTGAATTTATCAGCTAATTGTTCTGCTACATGTCTTTTGTCTGCTAAACCGTAATCTCTTAAATTACCATAACCGTAATTGTGATACCATTTTGAACGGTCTGGATGTCCACCACGATTTCCCATAGTAACAACAATAAAACCAACTTGAGCCATTCTATCTAATCGATCCATACGAATTGAAAAAGATTTATTTACAGCTTCAGTCTGAGGACCTGGATATACATATTCTAGCAATGGATATTTTTTAGTTTCATCAAAATCGAAAGGTTTGTACATTACTCCATAAATATCTGTAATACCATCATCTGCTTTCATCTTAAATGGTTCCGGAAATTTGTAACCTGTGGCCATTAATTGAGATAAATCAGCCTCTTCCAATTCCATAATGACTTTGCCTGAACTACTTCTTAGCTCTGACATTGGCACTGTATTCACTCTTGAATAATTACTTACAAAAAAAGCGTTAGAGTCCGACAGGCTTGTATTTGTATTGTAGTCACCCGCATTTAAAGCTGTTAATCCTGTTCCGTTCAAACTAATTTTGTACAGATGCTCATAGTAAGGATCTTGATCTTTAGGAATACCATGTGCAGTGAAGAATAAACTTCGAGAATTTTCATCTACTCCAACAGCTTCTTCAACGTGATAAGAACCTTTTGTAACTTGATTTTTTAAATTTCCATCCGTATCATACAAGTAGTAATGCGCCCAACCTGAACGCTCTGCCCAATGTAACATTTCCGTTTCATTGTTGAATAACACCAATGGTCGTGTTTCTATATAAGTATTAAATCGTTCTTCAATCAATACTTTGGTTTCTCCCGTATTTATATCAGCTACGCAGATATCTAGTTTCTTTCGGTCTCTGCTGATGGTATTATAGTATATTTTCCCCTTTTTAGACAGTAATAATGTTGGCATAAAATCGTCGTCATAACTCGACTTTTTCACAGGAGCTCTATACACCTGAACACTTTGTTGATTAACTGTATCTAACTTAACTTGAATACTGCTTTTTGAAGGAATATCAAACACATGAAGCTCGGTTTTGTAATACTCATCTTCACCAGGCATATGATATTTATAGGTTTCTAATGTAGGACGCTTACTTTCGGTTGTATTTATAACCCAAAGATCACCTATATGTCTAGAGTCTGTTCTTTGAAACACAAACTTCTTAGAATCATGAGACCAAATTCCAAAAACGCGTTTGCGCTTGTCTTTATTCTTTTTCATGGACTCATTTGTTTCGTTACGTCCACTACCTCCTCCATAAGAGTAATAAAGTTCACCATCTGTTGTCCATTGGTTTTCAACTATGGTAGTATCTTTTTCATTTTTTACGGCTTTAAGAAAGTTTTCCTTATCCATCCAATAGAGATTGTAATTTTTAGAAAATAAAACCACAGAGCTATCTGGAGCTATATTTGCCCATTTTTTCCAATCTTCTTTTTCTTTCTTCTTATTGTCTATAACTGTAAGGGAATTTCCACCTAAACGGTATTCAAAATGGTAAACTTTGTTAACCATCTTAGGCTTCTTTTTCTTTTTTCCTTTAGTTGTTGTTGAATCTGTATCAACCTTTTCATCATCATCATCTTCTTCTTCCTGTTCCTCTACTTTTTCTGTTGATGTGACATAAAAACGAATTGCTGTTTCATTTTTCACAAATTCAAAATCGAAACGAGGCAAGTGTTTTGCGTCATATGGATCTTTAGTAATTTCAGTTAACCACTGTGCCATTTTTTCATTGTCGAAAAGCTCTTTTTTAGTTTTCTTATCCGCATCAACAATGTAGTAGTTAGAGCCTTCAGTGGTTTTGTACTGATACCAAAAACGGTTTCCGTTTTTCAACCAATGTGGTCTTACTGAAGTCGAATGAACCAATTTACCCAAGTTTTTAGGCGAGTATTTAGCGGCTGCTCTGTAATTGGGTGTCGGAGTTAAATTTTCTGCATCTTGGGCCATTACAAAATTGCAAATAAGCCCAATAGCAAAAAGTAATACCTTTTTTTGCATAAAGCGTTTAGATTATTTAAAGTTAGAGAGCCACTAAAATAGCAAAACAAATCTCTACAAGCATTCTAATTAATATTAACACTATCTATTTAAAGAAATATTTAACGTTTTCTTTAGTTTTAGTATCTTCATAACCTCTAATACAACCCAAAACTTGAGCTGGTTTAAAAAAGACCCTTTACAGATTATCACCTTTCAGAGCTATGGCACTGATTCTCACTTTTATGCCAGAGGAAGGGCTTTAGAAGATGAATCTATAGACTTAGAGGAACAGCATATTTGGCACCTTATTGTAAATACTTGGAAGCGTTTTGAAACTGACGAAATAAAGCACGTTGGACTAGACGTAAAACTTCCTAACAATAAAATTATTAAAGTAAAAACCGATGATAGCGGCTATTTTATAGCTGAAGAAAACATAGAAAACCTCAAAAGTTTAACCAATGATGAAGGCTGGCTTAGTTTTGAATTATCCTATAATGACGTTAATATAAAACGTACCATACAAAATCAAAATAGGTTTCCTGGTGAACTTTTAATACCATCAAGCAAAGCACAATTTGGTGTGGCTAGTGATATTGATGATACCATACTACATACTGGAGTTGTTTCTATTTTGAAATGGAGAGTTATCTATAACTCCATCTTTAGGCATGCTAAAAATAGAATTCCTTTAGAAGGTGCTGCTGATTTTTACCATAAACTACACAGAGGAGTTTCTGGTGAAAATGCTAATCCTATATTTTATGTAAGTCATAGTCCTTGGAATTTATACCGCTATCTAGACCTTTTCCTGAGGCAGAATAATTTCCCAAAAGGCCCAATTCTTTTACGAAGTTTAAGCAATCTCTTGAAACGAAAAAGTCAAGATGAAAAACCGCAAAAGCAAAAAGAAATATTACATCTTTTAAAAACCTACCCTAACCTACCTTTTATTTTAATTGGTGATAGTGGCGAACATGATCCTGATATTTATATGGAAATTGCTGAAGAATATCCAGACAGGATTTTAGCCATATATCTTCGAAGTGTTAAACACAAGAAAAAAATGTTGCGAGTAAAAAGTCTTGTAGATAATTATAAAACTACAATGGTTTTAATGGTAGAAAGTAGCGCGCAAGCTATTGAGCATGCTAGAGAACATGGGTTTATTGCTTAGAATAACCCATTTATCTGTGCATCAATCTTATTGATAATACCTCCTAAATCTTCAGGGTTGGCAACAAAATCAAGGTTATCTACATCAATAATCAATAAGTTTCCTTTGTTATAGCCATGTATCCATGCTTCGTAACGCTCATTCAATCGGCTTAAATAATCAATACTAATCGTATTTTCATAATCGCGACCGCGTTTGTGAATCTGAGACACCAAATTAGGAATTGAACTACGCAAATAAATCAATAGATCTGGACCTTTTACAAAAGACTCCATCAACTCAAAAAGTGATGCATAATTTTCAAAATCGCGATTGGTCATCAATCCCATAGCATGCAAGTTAGGAGCAAAAATATGAGCATCTTCATAGATAGTTCTATCTTGAATGATGTCCTTACCACTATCATGTATTTGGTTGACTTGTCTAAACCTACTGTTTAGGAAATACACTTGCAAGTTAAAGCTCCAGCGTTCCATCTGATTATAAAAATCATCTAAATATGGATTGTCCACTACGTCTTCTAATTGTGCTTCCCATTTGTAATGTTTGGCGAGTAATTTTGTGAGCGTAGTTTTTCCAGCTCCTATATTTCCAGCTACAGCAACATGCATAATTTATTGTGATTTTAGTTGATATCGACGTAGGGTTTCGTCGTGGTAAAGATACAAGGTTTCATTGGTTACCAAAAACTGATTTATTAACAAATTAGGATGTTTAATCGGTTCTATTTTTTGTCCATCCTTTGGTAGCGTATACAGTTCACTCTCCTTTTTCAAAATCAAATAAGCATCACCAAAAGCTAATTTTTCGTAACCCTCGTTTTTGTACTTTGCAATAAGACTTCCAAAATAACTATACACATACAAGTAATTTTTGGTAAGCATATAACATTGGTTGTAATCGCTTTTTAAGTCTAATACTTCCGACTGAACAGGAACCGTTTTCTGTTTAATCTTTTTGGTTTTATAGTCATAAAGTTCTAACTGTTGTAGATCTTGGTTAAAAATCCAAAGTGTATTATCATAACCTGTAGACACAAAACTCACATTTTTATAAGGCTGAAGTGTATTGAAGTCTATTTTAAAAATTTCTGCTAATCGGTTATCTAATATAACTACCGTATTAAAATCCTTGTAAAACAGATTTATTTTTAACGGATTGAAGGTATTAGCCGAAGTAATTTCACCCAACTGAAAATTACTATAAACCAAGGTGGTGTCTTTAGACTTTTTATAAAAACTATTATCTTCTGAAGTGAAATATGCTGTTCCAAAAGCATCAATACCAAACAGATCTTTTGCTTTCAACGAGGTTGAATCCCGCTGCACAGCATTCACTTTGTGTTGCGAATACCCAAAACATCCCACGAATAGAAAAATAAAAATCAATCTTTGCATACTGCGGTTGAAATTACAAAAATTGAACCAATGATGATGTTATTCTGAACTTGTTTCAGAATCTTTTTTTGATTTAACGTTGAGAATTAATCCGTAAGCTTATAGCCAAACCCACGGACATTTATAATTTGTATGCTTTCATCTTTTTGAAGCTTTTTCCTCAATTTGGTAATAAAGACATCCATACTTCTAGCAGAGAAAAAATCATCGGTTCCCCAAAGTTTATTCAATATTAAAGAACGGTCTAAAACCTGATTTTTGTTTTTTATCAAATGAAAAAGCAAATGTGCTTCCCTGTGAGTTAACTGTATAACCTCTTCATTTTTATATTGCAATTGTTGTTTTGGAAAGTCAAAAATAAATTCACCAAGTTCCAATACTTTAGATGCTTTCTGAACTTTTGTTCTACTTATAAGATTATGAATTCTAACAATCAACTCTTCCATACTAAACGGTTTCTTAAGGTAATCATTTCCGCCAATAGAAAACCCTTCTACCACATCTGCCGTTTGCGATTTTGCAGTTAAAAATATTATAGGAATAGTATCATTTATAGTTCTTATTTCTTTTGCCAAAGTAAAACCGTCTTTTTTAGGCATCATAACATCAAGCACTAAAATTTCTGGTTCATCAGACTTGTATTTTTCGAAAGCTTTCTCACCATTTTCGCATAGAATCACCTCAAAATCTCTAGTTTCTAGACTTTCCTTTATAATTTGACCAAGTGCAGCTTCATCTTCTGCCAACAGTATTTTTATCTTCTGATTATCCATTTGGCAAAGTGATTTTAAAAATGGTTAAATCTTTAGTAACATCTACAGTTATAGAGCCGCTGTGCTTTTCAATGATTGTTTTAGTGTAATACAAGCCAATACCAAACCCTTTAACATCGTGTGTGTTTCCTTTTGGTACACGGTAAAATTTTTCAAAAATGCGTTCCTTATTTGCTTTTGAGAGGTTACTACCATTATCTGAAATCACAATTTCAAAAGTATTTTTCTTAGGAAAAAAATCTACTGAAATTAGATTTCCTCCATATTTTACAGCATTGTCTAAAATATTATTTAAAGCATTTTCAAAATGAAAAATATCAACTGTAGCTTCTAAACTTTCAACTTTAAAACTTGTATTAAACTGCTTTTCTGCAAATTGAATTTTATAACGATCTACCAAATTTTTTAATATATCTACAACATCAATTTGCTCTTTATTTAACTCAAGGTTTTCGCTATCTAAAGTTGCTGTTTCTAATAGCTTTTCAACCATAATATTGAGTTTTGAAAGCTGGTCTGAAGACATATTTATATATTTTTTTGTCTTCTCTTTATCCTCTATAGCATTAAAGTTATTAATACTTTCCAGAGCTACACCAATGGTTGCAATAGGTGTTTTAAACTCATGTGTGATATTACTAATTAAATCATTTTTTACTTCGGCAAGCTGCTTTTGGTGTTTTATGATTTTAAGCAAGTAAAACAGGCTACTTATTACTGCCGCAATAAGTAAGGTTGATATAAGGATACCACCAAGACTGCGTTTTAAAACTGTTGATGTTTCGTTGGTGAATTCAACTTTGAGTTTACTCTCTTTAGGTAAAAAAGTAGATTTTGAAGTTGTACTTAAGTTGTATTTATTCTTTGACTCTAAAACTTTTACAACAGAGTCAGCTTCTTTTTTTAATCCATTTTTTATATTCTCTTGATGAAAAACAAGCTTACTCTTTATATCAATGTTTTTTCTAGCAAGTTCATTATTGAATAAACTATCTACTTCTTCAATATCTAAACTATCATTACTTATAGATATCATAACCTTAGACGTTAGAATTTCAAAATTTGAAAATTCAATCTTTCCTCCGTTTAGCTTTATGCTATCCATTCGCTTTTTAAAAGTATCCTTGTTAAAGGTTTTATGTAGCTCATCATATCTTTTAGACATGGAATCTGCCTTATAACCTTTAAAAATTGAAATACCTTTAATTGATTCAACATCAAGAGAATCTAAATTACCAAGTGGATTATCGGAATCATCGATATTTTTTAAAATTTTTTGTAATTGACTACCTTCTCCAAATACATCTTTTTGCTGATCCTCTTCAATAAAAACGCCAACAGTAGTTCTTTCTGCCAAAGCCGTATAATAATCATCAACAGCTTTATCTAAACTTATTTGTACTTCATTTATGAGCTGCTGTTTATTGGCTAGATAGTTTTTGTAGTTCCAATATACCTGAATTCCAATGGTTGCTACTATTACGGTAACAATGGTATATAATATCCAACGGTATGTATTATTGTTCATACTTCAAAAGTATAAAGTTACAACTTACAAATACTAATTGGTTAACACTCGTTAACGTTAGTTAACTCAAAAACAGATATTAGGTTGTGATATTTGTGATGTATTAATCATTAAAAACGACAGTTATGTTTAAAAAAGTATTGACAGGCATAGCGTTAATAGTAGCTTCAACAAGTATAGCGCAAACTATTAATGTTGAAAAAACATCAGAAGAACGAAAAGCACACATCTATGAAAAAGCAGAATTAAAAAGCGTTAGTATTGAAGTCTCTGTTGATTCCTTAGAAGAACTAAAAACTACAGTTACAAAAAAAGACATTAAGGAAATACTAGATCATTCTGCTCCTAATGAAGAAATCACTTTTAAGATAGTTTGTAACGGAAGAAACACTGATGAAGGTTTAAAATCTCACGCTACATATGAGATTAAAGGAAATACAGACGACAAGGATTTTTTCTTAAACCTAATAGGAAAAGTACGTAATGCAGCCATCAAATATTATAAAAGTTAAAAATCAATCAAAAAATGAACACAATTATTAGAGTTTTAGTCATTGCGTTAACGGTAGTATTTTCTACCGTTAATGCTCAAGATTTTCAAGGCATAGCAACCTACAAAACACAACGTAAGGTTGATATTAAGTTCGATAGCACCCAAATGGACTCTGACATGCATGAGCGCATGGTAGCCATGATGAAAAAACAACTTCAAAAAACCTTTAATCTTACTTTTAACAAAGAAACCTCTACCTATAAACAAGAGGAAGGACTAGGCAAACCACAAGTTGGTGGTATGGGTGATGTTGAAGTCATGGTTATTGGCAATGGTGGTGGCGACGATGTTCTTTATAAAAACACCAAAGAAAATCGCTACGCAGAAGTAAGAGATACTTTTGGTAAAGTCTTTCTTATCCAAGATGAGCTAGAACCTATTGAATGGCAATTAGAATCAGATACTAAGTACATTGGAGAATATCAATGCTACAAAGCAACCTATACCAAAATGGTAGAAAAACCAAGAACCTTTTCTAACAATGCTTCTACCGACGACAATGAAGAAGAAAATAAAGAACCTGAAATGGAAGAGAGAACTGTAACGGCTTGGTACACTCCTCAAATTCCTGTTAGCAATGGACCAGATGATTACCAAGGTTTACCAGGTCTTATTTTAGAAGTACATGATGGAGATCTCACAATAATTTGTAGCAAGATTGTCTTGAATCCAAAAGACAAAATTGAAATTGTAGAACCAACCAAAGGAAAAAAAGTTAACCGAGAAGACTACGAAGAAATCATGGAAAAAAAGGCTAAAGAAATGATGGAACGTTACGCACCAAGAAACGGAAGAAACAATGGTGAAACCTTTGAAATTAGAATTGGTGGATAAACCATTAACATAAGTTTAACCAAAGACATTTTAACTTTCTTGCTCCTTTAGAGTCTTACATCCATTAATCCAGATTGCGATAGTGTTAATATTATCACAAACAAAAATCACTATTCAATCATTACTTAAATTTGTAAGAATAATTTAATACTCTAAAGATGAAGACATCAGTTCTAAAACGCGCATTACTTTTATTTTCAATTTGTATCAGCGCAAACACATTTGCTCAAGATTTTCAAGGTAAAGCTCATTATATGTCTAAAACCACAATGGATTTAGATCAATGGGGAGGACGAGACATGTCGGCAGAACAAAAAAAGCAAATGCAAGAGCGTATGCGAAGTTTTCTTGAAAAACAATTTGTACTCAACTTCAACAGAGAAGAGTCTATTTATAAAGAGGAAGAAAAACTTGAAGCACCTGGCAACCGAGGATTTAGAGGTTTTGGCGGAAGCTTTACAGCTGGTCCAAAATATAAAAACGTAAAGACAAAAGAATTACTTCAAGATCAGGAATTCTTTGGAAAACAGTTTCTAATTAAAGATGAATTAAAAAGTCTTGAATGGAAGATGGGCACCGAAACCAAACAAATAGGTCAATATACTTGTTTTAAAGCTACAGCTACAAAGCCTGTAGATCAGTTCGATTGGAGAAGCATGCGAAGAAGACGATCTGATGATGACAAAAAGGAAAGTGAGAAAACAAAAGATTCGACACAAACCAATAATCCTATAGAAGATATAGAAGTCCCAAAAACAATAGAAGTTGTGGCTTGGTACACACCTCAAATCCCAGTTAATCAAGGACCAGATGATTATTGGGGTTTACCTGGATTAATTTTAGAAATCAACGCAGATAGAACAACTATTCTTTGTACTAAAATTGTTATTAATCCTGAAGAAAAAGAAGAGATTGAAAAACCTAAGAAAGGTGAAGAAGTAACTCAAGAGGAATACACAAAAATCATCACAAAAAAAATGGAAGAAATGCGCGAGATGTATGGCGGTCGTGGTAGAGGCGGACGCCGAAACTAATTAAACCATAGACTATTGAGTATTCTTAACCTAAAGCTAAACCGTAAGAAATGAAAAAAATATTAATGCTACTTTTTGTAGTAGTATCAGGTAGTGCCTTTGCACAAATAAAAATGGAAGGTATTGTAAAAGATAGTATTGGCACACCTTTAGAACTTGCCAATGTTATTGCTATAAACCAAGAAACTAATGCTCTAGAATCTTATGCCATAACTAACGACAAAGGTAAATACGTTCTTTCTTTAGGTAAAAATGGCAAATACAAAGTACAAGTCAGCTACATAGGATTAAAAACTTTTGATGAAGCTGTTACTACTCAAGAAGCAGATATCATAAAGGATTTCACGTTAATGCCAGACAATTCTCTAGACGCAGTTGAATTGACTTACGAAATGCCAGTAACGGTTAAGGGAGATACTTTGGTTTACAATGCTGATTCTTTTAAAAATGGAAGTGAACGTAAACTCGAAGATGTCCTAAAAAAATTACCAGGAGTTGAAATTACATCAGATGGAAAAATAGAAGTTGAAGGTAAGGAAGTTAGCAAGCTTATGGTTAACGGTAAAGATTTCTTTGACGGTGACACTAAATTGGCTACCAAAAATATCCCTTCCAATGCTGTTGATAAAGTTCAGGTTTTAAGAAACTATGCCGAAGTCGGGCAATTAAGCGGAGTACAAAATAATCAAGATAATGTTGCTATAAACATCAAATTAAAAGAAGGAAAAGAAAACTTTTGGTTTGGAGACGTTACAGTTGGTGCCGGAACAGCTCCATCACCTAATGATGAATTGTATTTGGTACAACCAAAACTCTTTTATTACAGTCCAAAGTATAGCGTTAATGTTATAGGCGATATGAATAATATCGGTGAAGTAGCTTTAACCAACAGAGATTTAAGGAACTTTGGAGGTGGCTTTAGAATGCCAAGTAGAACAAGTGGTACTAACATTAACCTTGGTGATAATGGACTTGGAGGATTGACAAACATAGCTAGCGCTCAAGAAGTAGTTACAAAACTTGCTGCTGCTAATTTTAGTTATTCACCTAACAAAGCCTTGGATTTAAGTGGATTTTTAATCTACAACAGCTCTAGAATGCGTACACGCGAGGAAAGCTATATCGACTACTTAGAACTAGAAGAAGGTGCCGGAGATGTGGCTCCAGATGAAGAAACTACCCAAATAGGTAGAGAAGCCACAAATCAATTCTTAGCAAAACTTAGTGCAGCATACAAACCTAATGTTAACAATCAATTAGATTATGATGTTTTAGCTCGTTTTTCTGATGATGAAGAACGTCAGAACCTTTTTTCATCAATAGTAGGTAATACAAATCAACTTGATGCAGCTACCCCTTTTAGTATCAACCAGAACTTGAACTACTATTACACCTTAAATGAAAACAACATCTTTGCTTTTGAAGCACAACATTTAATTAAAGATGAAGATCCGTTTTATAATGCACTATTAGTAAATGACCCAACTAATAATGATGATACTGACCAAGATGCATTTGATCCTACAGCTGAAGTATTAGGCTTTAATTTAGATCAAATGTCTTATGATTTAAATCAAGATAGACGTGTAAAATCTAATCAATTAGATGCAAAATTAGACTACTATAATATATTGAACTCTAAGAGTAACATCAACTTTACTTTAGGAACAATTTTGAGCAATCAGAAGTTTAACTCTAACATTTTTCAATTCTTAGATGATGGTACACAATTTGAGCCTAACCCAACATTACTAGATACTAATGGTAACTTATTATCTACTACAAATGATGTAGAATACAATTTTAGTGACATCTACCTTGGAGTGCATTACAGGCTTAAATCTGGAAAATTCACTTTTACACCTGGTGTATCACTTCACGCTTATAGCAACAAAAACACTCAAGATGGCGAGACATTATTTGATGATAATTTCTTTATGGTATTACCAGATTTTGAAACTCGCATTCAATTTAAAAAGAGCGAAAGTTTAACGCTTAATTATAGAATGAATACATCTTTTACGGATGTTACTAATATTGCTGAAGGTTTAGTAATGAATAATTACAACAGTTTTCAATATGGTAATCCTGAATTACAGAATGCATTATCACATAATGTAAGTTTATTCTACCAAAGTTTTAACCTTTTTAACTACACCAATGTATTTGCTGGTGCTAACTATAGTAAAAATATAGACCAAATTCGTTCATTGACAAATTTTGAAAATGTTATTAGAACAGGAACATTTTTTAACTCAGCTTTTGCCGATGAAAGCGCTTCAGTTTTTGGTAGAGTACAACGTACATTTGGTAAAGTTAGAGCTAGCTTAAGAGCTAATTTCGGATACAGTAAGATCAATCAGTTTGTACAAGATACAAGATCCGTAAATGAGAGTTTTTCACAAACATACACTCCAGAAATTAGAACTAATTTTAGAGAAGCACCAAACGTAACATTTAGATACAGATATAGTATTTCACAAAACGATCAAGGTTCTAATACAACTAAATTTACGACTAATGCTCCTTCTGTAGAGTTTGATGCTTACATCTGGAATTCGGTATCCTTCTTAACCGATTTTTCTTATACCGAACAAAATAACGGTCAAGGACAAAAAGACGCCTTTAGAACTTGGAATGCTTCTTTAAGATACAGAAAAGATAAAGATGCGAAATGGGAATATTCTTTAATTGCCGCAAACTTGTTGGATATAGATTCAAATATAAGTAATGGAGCAAATAATATTTCAGTTTACAGTTCAGAAACCTTTGTACAACCTCGGTTTGTTACGTTTAGGTTGACTTATACTTTATAGAATAAAAAAAGCCTTCTCTGGTTACTGAGCTTGTCAAAGTAGAGAAGGCTTTTTTATTCTTAAGAACCTGGTTTATTCATTTCTTAACGTATGAATTACACCTACTACTGAATGTAAATTACCATCTAAACCCATAAAATTGCCACTAAAATTAACATCAATATATTCTCCCACATCCCCAAAATTAGTGATGTAACTTGTAACATCATTATTAGGGTCATCACCAAAAAAAGGCAACTCCTGACTTTCAGAACCAAAACCTATAGCATCATTAAAGCCTGTTACAGTATATTCACCTGTGTAAGGTGGGTTATCATTTAGCCTAAATTGAAAATAAAAGCCGAATTGCTGGTTATTAGAATACGATGAAATACTCAATCTAGGAATCATATCTCCATTAATATAGAAACTGGTACTAATATTATCTGTAAAAAGTACTGAATCACCATCATCAATAGTATATTGTATAAACTCTGTAATTGTGTTACATGCTGTAATAGTTCCAATATTAGTAATTGGCGAAGAGAATGTATAACTGATACTATCTGTGCTCTGTAAGTTGACAAAATCACTAGCTTCTACAGAGAACGTAACATTATCTGAACATCTTAACAAATTGATTTCAAAATTCCCATTTGTTACGGCATCAGTAAAAACTTGAGTTCCATAACCTATTTGAACATAACCATCTGTAACAGCATCACCACTACACGTGTTAAATGTACCAACTACCGTTTCCTGAATAACATCTGGATTGTCAGGTACAATAATCGTAATACTTGAATCCATTGTAAAAGGTCCAACCGTTTCTGTATACAAAGGTGCGTCACCACACAAGTCGTAACTGTAAACATTAAGCACTAAACTTTCATTACTTGGCACATAACCACAAACTTCGCCATTCTCATTGGTGTAGCCATATGTAGTACCAAAAGTTGTACTAGTAATAGATACAGCCATGTTTGCTAACGCCGTATTATCCTCATCTGTAGCTGTAAGACACAGTGTAATAGCTTCTGCAGGAATATCACAGTTCCAAAAACTAAAATGAGATACTGTACCAACATACATGTTACCTTCAAGTGTTGCTTGTCCTTCTTCTTTCCAATAGCCATTAGCTTCATCAAAATACCAAAGTGGAATAGTTGCAGGAGCTATGCTCATTAAACTAGCATCTACAGGAATTTTAATTTCAGAAGTTGAGCCTTCTGCTAAATTTAAATCTTCACCACCAGAACCTCTAAGTTCTACAGCCAACATTCCTAAAGTTTGTAACATACGTTCCGCTCCACCCTCGTTTTCGGCATATAGCATACCTGGCATTTGCATTGGCATATCTTCATCTGCTGGATCTAAATGGTGCATAATAACATCTACAGAACCTGAATAAGCAGTACCATCTTCTTTTATAAAGTTGCCATCAAAACTTACTGAACTACCATCTGCTGAAGTCACCGTTTCACTAGATCCGCTAATAACGGTTCCAACTACAGTTTCTTCAAGAAGCATAATAGTAACTTTGTTGGTTCCGTTTGAAGGTACTATACTTCTAGAACCATGAATATATCCAGCTTTTTCAGCTTTAACATATCCGAAACGCTGATTAACAGTAGCATCATTTATGATAAAAACACCATTACTATCAGTCATGGCCGTTTCGCCACCAATAGTTATTGTTGCTCCTTCAATAGGATTATGATTTTTATCGATAACTGTTCCTAAAAAGTTTCTAGATATTTCTGAACCAAAATATTCTGAAAATGTATCTGGAATATTTTCTTGTGGATCATTAATTGTAGAATTACCATCATCTTTTTCACAGGATGTTAAAGCACTTAATAGGATTAGTAGGGTTAAGATAAGATTTGGAAGCTTTTTTAAGTTTTTCATAATAATTGATTGTTTTGATTTTTTGTTCATCTAAGAACTTTTGCTCTTTTTAATAAAACAGTCAATACACTGAAAACCCTACCCTTAAAAATAAAAAAGCCTCATAAATCATATGAGGCTTTTAAATACTAATAATTATAGTTGCAAACTATTTTGTCTTTTCAACTTTCTCAATTACTTTTTTAACCTTTACTTCTGCATGACCATTCTCTTCATTTAAAGCATCTATTTGAGATTTCACTTCATCAAGTGTACCTTCAACTTTTCTTTCTTCAATAGTTGTAACACCATTTTTGGTAGTCGAACTTTTAATAATACCAACAGCACTTTCTGCTTCACTGTTATCATTAATCTCTACAGTAACTTCTTTAGTAATTTTAGCATCTGTCATAGCCAAACCTTCTTCAGCATCATGATTTCCTAAAATAGGAGCAATAACTAAACCTACTAAACATGTTAACTTAATTAAAATATTCATAGAAGGTCCTGAAGTATCCTTAAATGGATCACCAACAGTATCACCTGTTACGGCTGCTTGATGAGGAGGTGAAGGATTATCATCTTTATGCTTGTAATACGTTTTTCCATTAATTTCCACACCTGCTTCAAATGATTTTTTAGCATTATCCCATGCACCACCAGCATTATTTTGGAAGATTGCCCACATTACACCACTCACACAAACTCCTGCCATATATCCACCTAGTACTTCTGCACCAAGTAAAAAATTATCGTTCACGATTGCTGTTCCAATTCCCATTACTACAGGAGTTACTATAGTGATAAGACCTGGTATAATCATTTCTTTTAAAGCTGCCTTTGTTGAAATATCAACACATTTACCATATTCTGGAATACCTGTACCTTCCATAATTCCTGGTATTTCTCTAAACTGTCTTCTTACTTCTTCAACCATTTGTCCTGCTGCTTTACCAACAGATTCCATAGCTAAAGCTGAAAAGATTACAGGAATCATACCACCAATAAATAGTGCTGCTAACACAGGAGCTTTGAATATGTTTATACCATCAATACCTGTAAATGTAACATAAGCCGCAAATAAAGCTAATGCTGTTAATGCTGCAGAAGCAATTGCAAAACCTTTACCTACTGCCGCAGTTGTGTTACCAACTGAATCTAAAATATCTGTACGTTCACGAACATGTGGTTCTAATTCACTCATTTCAGCCACACCACCAGCATTATCTGCAATAGGACCAAATGCATCAATAGCCAACTGCATTGCTGTTGTTGCCATCATTGCTGAAGCCGCTAAAGCTACACCATAGAATCCTGCTAAAACATAAGCACTCCAAATTGCTACTGCAAAAAGAATTACAGATAAGAATGTCGATTTCATACCAACAGCCAAACCAGATATAATATTTGTAGCAGCACCTGTAGATGAATTCTTAACGATTTTTAAAACAGGTGTTTTACCTAAACTTGTGTAGTAAGCCGTAACCATAGAAATTAAAGCACCAACAGCCAAGCCTATGGTGGCAGCATAAAATACATGTCTAGAAGGAATTGTTTTTAATCCCTCACCGAAAAAGTTCATTTCCATAGTCATTGGTAACATCCAACGAATTAGAAACCATGAAGCTACCCAAGTGATTCCTATTGAAACCCAGTTACCAGTATCCAAAGCTCTCTGAACTACTGATTCCTTAGCATCATTACTAGAAATACGCACTAAGAACGTTCCTAAAATCGAAGCTAAAACTCCTACACCAGCTATTACTAGTGGCAAAAGAATTGGCCCCATATTATTAAATGCATCAGTAAAAGGTGCACCTGTAGACATGTCTCTTATAACATAGTTACCAAGTACCATAGCTGCTAATACTGTAGCTACATAAGACCCGAATAAATCTGCTCCCATACCTGCAACATCACCAACATTATCTCCAACATTATCAGCAATAGTTGCTGGGTTACGTGGATCATCTTCTGGTATACCAGCTTCTACCTTACCTACCAAATCAGCGCCTACATCAGCCGCTTTTGTGTAGATTCCACCTCCAACTCTGGCAAATAATGCTATACATTCAGCACCTAATGAAAAACCTGCTAAGGCTTCAAGAGCAATAGTCATTTCTTCATAAAAAGAACTTTCCCCAGTTACAAACATTTTAAGAAAAACAAAAAAGAATAAGCTAATACCCAAAACTGCTAATCCTGCTACACCAAGTCCCATAACAGTACCACCACCAAAAGACACTTTTAAAGCGTGAGGCAAACTTGTTTTAGCCGCCTCTGCGGTTCTGGCATTGGCATCAGTTGCTATTCGCATACCTATATTTCCTGCCAAACCAGAAAAAACTGCTCCAAAGACAAAAGCCACGATGATTATCCAGTGTGTGGTCGGCACCAAATACGACACTATTCCTAAAGCTACAGCTGCCATTATAACAAATATTAGAAGTAGTCGGTATTCAGCAGCCAGAAATGCTAACGCTCCTTCTTTAATAGATTTAGAAATACCTTGCATTTTCTCATCACCTGCAGGTTGTTTTTTTACCCAAGACATTTTAACGAACATAAACACTAGTCCTACAATCGCTAATACCATTGGTACATAAATTATGTTTGATTCCATAATAGATTATTTATTTGATAAGTTTTTAGTTGGGTAAATGTAGTAAAACCAATTATATTTTACGAAAAAAGCAATATCAATTGCTTGATATTGCTTTTGTGTTAATTTTTAAGCTAAAAAATTTAGATATCTAAATCGTAAATGTACGCTTCTTTTTATGATCACTTTCATCATAACGTTGCACACACTCATGGTAGATTTTTCTTGCTTCAGCAGCATCTCCCCATCCACCTGTATCAACTTTCTTTTTCTCTAAATCTTTATATACCTGAAAGAAATGTTCTATCTCCTTCAATCTATGAGGATTTAAATCACTTATATCTTTATTATTACTCCAAATTGGGTCTGAAACCGGTACACAAATAATCTTTTCATCTGGTCCTTTTTCATCTGTCATATGGAAAACACCAATAGGTCTTACTTCCATAACTACCATAGGATAAGTTGGTTGATGACCTAAAACCAAAACATCTAAAGGGTCACTATCTAAAGCTAATGTTTCTGGTATGAATCCGTAATCCCCAGGGTACATCATTGAAGAAAACAACATACGATCAAATCTGATTTTATTTAGAGTAAAATCATACTCATATTTATTACGACTTCCTTTAGGTATTTCAATTAGGACATCAAAGGTCAATTCTTGTGTTTCTGACATATTTAATTTTATTTTTATTGCTATAAATATCGAATTTATAAGCGTTTGCAAAGATAGTTTATTGTTTCTTTTATTACAATGTAATCTCCATATAAGTGTGCAAATTTGATATATTTATTTTATTACACTAAAATTGTTTTGGTTTCATTAATACCTGCTTTAAATTTTTAGTGTTCTTAAAATTTCATTGTAATCATTTTGATTTAATCTCGACAAAAGCCTTATATTGATTTTTCGTACAAAAATAAAATACTATTATGTCTAAAACATATTATGATCCTGCAGATTTAAGAAAATTTGGAAAAATCTCTGATTGGAACGAAGAGCTCGGCAGCAAATTTTTTGATTATTATAATTCTGTTTTTAAAGAAGGTGCACTTTCTGAAAGAGAAAAATCATTAATCGCTCTTGCAGTTGCACATACTATTCAATGTCCCTATTGTATTGACGCTTATACTGGAGATGGACTACAAAGAGGTATTACTAAAGAAGAAATGATGGAAGCCCTTCATGTTGCCGGAGCAATACGAGGTGGAGCATCTTTGGTTCATGGTGTGCAGATGATGAATAAAGTGAATAAATTAGATGGATAAAATTTCCTTTTGATTTATCCTAACGGAAACCATCCATATTAATCTGAATTGTAACGCAAGAGAGCAAAACATTATTAATGATTACCAAATCTTTACATAAACGCAATAGCGATTTAGCAAAAAGTAACAGACAGCTAGAAATTCTTTCTAACGGAATATTTCAAAATGGTGAACTTCCTAAGTTCAAAGATAAAATTGCTGAGACCAATCAATTTCCGTTAAAAACCAAAAAACTTGAAATCCTTCAAATTAATGTTGGATACATGTGTAATCAAGTATGCGATCATTGCCATGTCGATGCTGGTCCTGACAGAACAGAAATAATGACAAAAGAGACCATGCTACAATGTTTGGATGTTATAAAAAATACTGGAGCACATACTTTAGACTTAACAGGCGGAGCTCCTGAAATGAACCCTAATTTTAGATGGTTTGTTGAGGAAGCTGCTAAAGCAGGCATTAAGGATTTTATTGTTCGTTCTAATCTTACCATCATTAGAGCCAACAAAAAATATCTTGATTTACCTGAGTTCTTCAAAAAACATAATGTCCATGTAGTAAGCTCTATGCCACATTGGACACGCGGAAAAACTGACAAACAACGTGGTGATGGTGTTTTTGATAAATCCATTCAAGCTTTACAAGAACTCAATGCTGTTGGTTATGGCATGCCAGAAAGTTCATTAAAATTAGATTTAGTTTACAATCCATCTGGTGCATTTTTACCAAGTAACCAAGCTTCTATGGAAAAGGATTTCAAAAAAGCATTGCTAGAAGATTTTGGTATTCATTTTCAAAACTTATTTGCCATTACTAACCTTCCTATTAGTCGATTTTTAGATTATTTAATTGCTTCTGAAAATTACGAAGACTATATGTATCAGTTAGTAGAGGCTTATAACCCAGTTGCTGTTGCCAATGTGATGTGTACCAACACACTTTCCGTAAGTTGGAATGGCTATTTATACGATTGCGATTTTAATCAAATGTTAGAACTTCCTGTAAATAGTAAAATTAAGCACATTTCGGAATACAACGAAGAGATTTTAGAAGGCAGAGATATTGTGATTTCCCAGCACTGTTATGGTTGTACGGCTGGTGCAGGTAGCAGTTGCCAAGGAACAGTTGCTTAGGCTCAAAAAAGGAATATGATGACAGAAGCACTCGTAATCGTTTTTGTAAAGAATATAAAATTAGGTAAAGTAAAAACCCGATTAGCCAAAACCATTGGAGATCATGGTGCCTTTGAAGTTTATAAAGAACTAGTAAAGATTACCAAAAATGCTACAGAAACTCTAGGTTATGATAAACACATCTATTTTTCAGATACTGTTATAGATAACAAATGGAAAAATGATTTTAAAACAACTCAAAAAGGTGAAGATTTAGGCGAACGCATGCTCAATGCTTTTAAAAATGGTTTTGAAGCTGGATATAAAAAAATCGTTTTGATTGGTTCAGATTTACCAGAAATCAATGCAGATCATATTAAAATAGGCATAGAAACTTTAGATAATAATGAGGTTGTTTTCGGTCCGGCTGAAGATGGTGGGTATTATTTGGTGGGTATGTCTAGTTTGATTGAAGACATTTTCCTTAACAAGCCATGGAGCCAACCTTCACTTTTAAAGACAACGTTACAAGAGTTACACAATCTTAATATTTCAGTTGGTATTTTAGACGTTTTGAACGATATTGATACTTACGAAGACTTAATAGCTTCAGACTTTTATAAAAACAACAAAAAACTACAAGAAAAAATTCAACAACTCAATGATTAAATTTATAGAAGAGAGTACAGAATATTTAAAACATAAGGGGTTTGATAAACCCGAAGTCGGTATTATTTTAGGAACTGGCTTAGGACAACTCATCAATGAGATAGAAATAGAAGCTGAGGCGAGCTATAACCACATACCTAATTTCCCAACGGCAACCGTAGAGTTTCACAAAGGCAAGCTTATTTATGGCACCCTTAGCGGAAAAAAAGTCGTAGTAATGCAAGGCCGTTTTCATATTTATGAAGGTTACACGTTTCAGGATGTCACTTTTCCTGTGAGAATAATGGAAAAACTAGGTATTAAAACACTCTTAGTTTCTAATGCTGCTGGTGCTGTTAATCTAGATTTCAAAAAAGGCGAATTAATGCTTATTGATGATCATATTAATCTACAAGGAGGTTCACCTTTGGCGTTTAAGGGAGTTTCTGAATTAGGAGAGCGTTTTGCAGATATGAGTGCTCCTTATGATGCAGAAATTATTTCAAAATTTGAAAATATAGCTTCAGAACACAACATTACATTACACAAAGGTGTGTATGCTTCGGTTGTTGGGCCTCAACTTGAAACACGTGCCGAATACAGAATGCTAAAAATTATTGGAGCAGATGCCGTTGGAATGAGTACTGTACCAGAAATTATTGTAGCTAATCATCTCAACCTAAAAGCTGCTGCCGTTTCGGTATTAACAGACGAATGTGACCCTGACAACTTAGAACCTGTGAATATTTCGGACATCATTGCGATGGCAAACAAAGCAGAACCTGATATGATTACGTTATTTAAGGAATTAATTAAAACACTTTAATAAATAAGTTAACAGTCCTTAGTAAGCAGTTTCCAGTCTTACTTTTACTGTTTTCTGATGACTTTTTACCGCAGACTAAAATATGAGTTACCTAGAAACCACAAAAGACATATATAAAGAAGCAGCATTAACACCAGATGTTGGGCTATGTTGTACAACAAATCCTATTTGGGAGTTACCTGGTTTGAAGATTCCAAGGATTATGCAAGAGATGAACTACGGTTGTGGCTCAACGGTGCATGCCCGTGATTTAACCAACAATCCAAAAACACTTTATGTTGGTGTTGGTGGTGGCATGGAGCTACTTCAGTTTGCTTATTTCAGCAGACAAAAAGGAGGAGTTATTGGTGTGGATGTTGTAGATGAAATGTTAGAGGCTTCTCGTAAAAATTTCAAAATTGCAGAAGAGCAAAATGATTGGTTTAAATCAGAATTTGTTGATCTTAAAAAAGGTGATGCAATGCATCTTCCGGTTGAAGATAATAGCATTGATGTCGCAGCTCAAAATTGTTTGTTCAATATCTTTAAAGCTGACGATTTAAAGAAAGCCATTGCAGAAATGTATCGTGTGTTAAAACCTCATGGACGTTTAGTTATGAGTGATCCTACTTGCGAGCAGCCTATGAACGATGACTTACGAAACGACGAACGCTTAAGAGCACTTTGCTTAAGTGGCAGTTTACCAATTGCTGACTATGTAAAAACTCTAACAGATGCTGGATTTGGAACTATTGAAATTAGAGCACGTAAACCCTACCGAATTTTAGATCCGAAGCATTACCCAACAGATGAATTAATCTACATAGAATCTATTGAAGTAGCAGCCATAAAAGATCCTATGCCTGCTGACGGACCTTGTATTTTTACAGGAAAAGCAGCCATTTATTACGGAGAAGATGATTATTTTGATGATAAAGCAGGACATGTATTATTAAAAAATCAGCCTTTAGCTGTTTGCGACAAAACTGCTGGTGCACTTGCTGGTTTGGGTAGAGATGATATTTTTATTAGTGAATCTACCTTTCATTATGATGGTGGAGGTTGTTGTTAGAAACCAACTTTTATTCGACAATTAAATGTTGACATTTTGGAAAAGTATTTAGACATTATTAAAAATTCGTATTCTGGATATTGGAACTATCTAAAATTTGAACTCATAGATATTAATCATTGGGATAATTATTTCTATGGTTTAATTGCAATTTCATTACTAGTTTGGATACTGGAATTGATTTTCCCTTGGCGAAAAAACCAACCTATTTTTAGAAAAGACTTTTGGTTAGACACTTTCTATATGTTCTTCAATTTCTTTTTGCTGAACTTAATTGTTTTCATCGCGCTTTCTAATACTGTATCCGAATTTTTTAATGATATTCTGGCCACAATAGGCTTATCTGTTAAAGATTTTGAACTCTTTGATGTTGACAATCTACCGAAATGGCTGGGCTTATTTATCTTCTTTTTAGTGGCTGATTTTGTACAATGGAATACACATCGCTTGTTACACCGCGTAGATTGGCTTTGGAATTTCCACAAAGTGCATCATAGTGTAAAACAAATGGGATTTGCTGCCCACCTACGTTACCATTGGATGGAACCTGTGATGTATAAATCTTTACTTTATATTCCAATCGCTATCATTGGCGGTTTTGATGCTCAAGATGTGGCTATCGTTCATTTTTTTAATATTACAATTGGTCACTTAAACCATGCTAACTTAGGTTGGGATTATGGTATACTAAAATATATTTTTAACAATCCTAAAATGCATATTTGGCATCATGCCAAAGAACTTCCTAAACATGCTAGGTATGGTGTAAACTACGGAATTACTTTAAGCCTTTGGGATTACATCTTTAAAACCGATTATATTCCATATAGTGGTAGAGATATTGAACTAGGTTTTGAAGGTGATGAAAATTTTCCAAAGGATTTTGTGAGTCAGGAATTGTATCCTGCTTTTCATAAAAAGAACAACACCTAACGCACTAGGATTGTTAATTACAACTTTACTCGATTTCTAATGTCTTGTAACGTATCATTTATCAACAGCTTACCACCTTTAAAGACTTCCTTAAGTTCACCTTGCTGTTCTTCTTCCCAAGATACTTGATCTTTCATGATGTAGCGACCTTCAGTTTTTTCAATTTTAATTAAGCCTTTAGCAGATTTTTTGGTACCGTCATCTGTTATAGGATCTTTGTAAATTTCTCTTCCAACTCCATTAACTTCACCGTAAGTTGCTTTCATGGCAAAACCAAACGTATCTCTGGTGTTATATTGATACGTAAATGAACCAATACCCAACACCACGTTAGTAGACGCAAAACCCTTTTGTTTTAGACGTTCACAAATATCCTTGGCTCTTTCTAGAGTGATACTATCTCCGTAAATAGCTCCAATATGACTATCTAATTCTTTGTACCCTTTCTGGTTGGTTTTACCACCAAAAATTTCCCAAAGTAGTTGAATAACTCCTTTCTGTTCAGCTTCTGTTTTTCCGTTTGGATTACCACAAATGATATCAGCTGGATCTCCAGAGTCTGGTCTGATGACGACTTTTCCTTCTCGACTTAGGACTTCATTCTTTAGATTTGGAAGATACTCTGTCAAGACTTTCCATAAATCCCAAGTATCTGAAACTATCGACACAATACCGTTAGGATAAATATCTGTAATTAAACGCTTGAAGGTTTCTTCCTCACCTTCATTGGTTCCCATACACATAACAGAATGTTCTGTTGCTGCAACAGATCCACCAATTAATTCTGTATCGGAATTCGCATTGTAATAGTCTTCAAAAAAATCAATTGATGGAATTGTGTCCGTTCCCGTAAAACTCAATAAATGTCCTGCTGAAGATATGATAGCAGCTTCCAAACCTCCCATACCTCGCATTGAAAAGTCATGACCTTGCCAATCTACAAATTCTGGTATTGTTGACGTTTCTTCTGCATAGGTATCTAAAATTTTACGATACTGTTTTGCGATAGTAGCCGAGTTACATGGCAACCAAAGTGTTGTAGATAATAAAGTTTCAAAATAATTAGTTAGCCAAAAAAACTCTGGTTTTGTATTGTACATGGTAAGCATTGGTACTCGAATTGGTACAGAAACACCTTCTGGCAATGCTTTTACAACCATAGGTAAATATCCTAAGTCGTGTAGGTCCTCGATATGTTTTATACCTACTTTATTTTCGTCTAAATAATTATTGATACGTCTTTGATATTTCTGACAAACTATATCTTTTGGTTGACTGAAAAAATCTTTAGTAAACGCTTCAATCATATATTTTTTGATGAAGTATTGCAACCCAAAAAATACGACCTCTTCTATTCCTTCTATTCTACTTTTGCGAGGTGTCCAATTAGAATACACTAAAGTTGTTTGCTCTGGATATTGTCTGCGATGGTCTACTTTATAACCGTCTGTGAATAATAATGGGTTCATAATATATTAATTTGCGTAATTATTACACAAATATAAAATGAATTATACTAGAAAACAATTATTTTGTGTAAAAAATACACAAAATTAAAATTTAACTTGCTCGAGCTTTTGAAATAGAGGTATATCATACTTCTCGCAAAGAGTTTCTACATACCTATATTGATAAAAATCGTACGGACAAATTACTACAAGTTTACCTGATTTTGAGTATAACCCTAGTTCAACCAAAGAGATTGGTGATTTTGCTTCTGATAAAAAATTTAATAAAATTTTATCCGCCAGTTCTAAAGCATCTAACTCCCAATTGATATGCTGCTTCATTTCTTTATCTTTTAAAAGATTATGATCTGGTCTTGTTGGATCAAAAAAATGAATGAATTCATTTGAGTTTTTGCACAAACTTTCTCTCCAAGGATTTGACTCTTTAAAGTCAATACTTCCCGCTAAAAAGTAATATGAATTTTCTTTTTCTTTTGACGGTAAGGGACTGAAAGCTGTATAAACCATTATTTAAGAAATTAACAAATCTCGTACCTCCATTAAAGCAAACCCCAATAAGTTATCTCCTCTCCAAAGATTTGGATTCTGTGCTTTCTCATCATTTTTAGCCAATCCTATTCCCCAAATACGATCGACTGGACTTGCCTCTACTAAAACTCTATTTGAAGTTGTAAGTAGATACTCTTTTAATTTTTTATTTTGAGAAAACTTATGATAATTACCTTGCTTTACGAACTCATACTTAAACTTTTCCCAAAGTTCATTATCAAAATTGGCTACTTTTCTTCCTAACATTTTAGCTTCATGTGGATTATTTGATAGTAGAATCTCTTTTAATGTTTTTTCGTCCTCAAATAATCTCGCTTTCTCAGCCATCATATAATGTTCTGCTGTTTTATATGTTATATCAGAAACATTGAAGTCGGATTCCCACCATTGACTAAAACAACTACTTATAATTGAGCCATCTTTACTAGGTTGGTGTCCCCAGAAAAACAAAAACTTTAAATTCTCACCTGAGTTATACCTTTGAATTGTATTTTCTCTTGTGTACTTCATTTCTATAATCGTCGTTTAAAATTGATTATTCGGTTTTTATAAGATATGTTGTTTCTACCTGTTTCCTCAGGATAAAAAGTCATTACCTCATCACTCTGAAAGACTTCCTTTGTATCAATATTTATAGCTGACAATTTCCCTGTAAATGCTGCACCTGTATCTACATTCCAAACGTTTATGGCATTCATAGGTTGATTTTCTTTAAAGTTTATTGTTGGTGTATGACCTATATAAATTTCGTTGTAATGCTTTAATCTATTTGGATATAAGACGGAATCTTTATGAATACGTTTATCCATGGTTAAAGCCATTTCCCAAAGTGTACGATCATAATAAAAAGTCTCTTGATTAACTTCTTTTAAAACGCCATGCATAGAGGTAAAACCAGCATGAAGAAAGAGTCTGTTTTCTTCATCGATATGAAACATTTTCATGGTTTCGAAAAAATTGAGATGTTCTAATTTTTCGTCTTCAGTAAAGTTCTTATAGCTTTCCATGGTTTCTTTTCCGCCATGCAAATACCAAACCTGATTTACATCTCCAGTTCTTAACCATTGTTCTGCCCAAGCATCATGATTACCTTTAATAAAAATACAATCATAGGAATTAGAAAACTCAATTAAATACTGAATAACCTGAGCAGATTCGCTCCAACCATCGACATAATCTCCTAAAAAAATAAATGAATCCTTATCGGAATAGTCTAAACGCTCTAACAATTGTTGTAAGGCTTTTAAGCCTCCGTGTATGTCGCCTATAGCAAATGTTGATGTATTTAATGATGCCATATTAAACTATTCTCATTTAATTTTATTTGAAATCTTTGTGCGTCCCCAAACTCTTTGAAATCTCTTTTTTTACCTAAAACAACTTCTTCATATGCCAAAAACATTTGTTCTGCAGCAATATGATAAGGCATTCTGCCACAACCTGTACATAGTCCTGGAATACTAACAGAATTAATATCATCGTGGTTTTTGCACGCGATTAAAATTGCTTTCATAGCCAAATACGCATTGATTGATGTCGCAATATTAAAGTTCATAGGAACTCTCATAGTTGGTGCAGATATTAAATATGGAATTTCAGAATTTCCAGTTTCTAGCACCATAGATGTACCAACCAGCAATTCGCCAAGATCAGAATTTTTAATTTTCTCTTGTAGCTTCTCTTGTATATGCCAACCAAAATGTTCGGATAGCACATAATCTAAGCTACCATCCATAAAGCCAAATGAATTAGCTGGACTTACAATAGCATCAGATTTTACCTTTGTAATATCTTCATTTATTATATAAACATTGTCTATTCCTGAAAATGCCTTTTCCCAAGCTTCTCCTAAGAAATTATCTATGTAAACTAATTTTATTTCCATAATCATTTCTCTAACTTATACATAATATCTGTTCTTAACACATACTTTGTTCCTGATATTATTTCTTTTCCTTCGTGTCGCAAAGGATGATGAAACACTAATGCCATTCCTGTTTTTGGTTTTATGGTGATTATTTTTCTGAATTCTGTTTCACCACCTTCATAATCATCATTCAAATAAATTAAAAATGACAAAATACTAAATTCGGTTTCATTACGCTCATAGCTACCATCTCTATGCATTTTGAAACGTTGGCCTGCATTATATCTATAAATTCTAAACATTTCATTAAGACCAATAGCTTCACTAGAGCCTATTTTACTCGGTACAAATGGTTCTATTTTTGACCATAAGGTTTCTGCTAAGTTTTCATCAAAAAACAATAGTCTGTCATTATTACGAACTCCTTTTAGCATTACTTGAGTACCTCCCATATTTACTTTAGCCTCTTCGAAACTTTGTAACTCAGATTTTTCTATATAATCTGAACATTCTTTTAACGTTAGAAAGTCTTCAATTATAAATATTTGTGCATCTAATTGTATTTTATTCATCTTAATCAAAAATTATAAATTTAACAAGAACACCTAAAGCATCCCCTACCGCTAAACCAAATAATGCTGAGTGTATTTTTGTTTTCATTGTAATCTTAAATTTTTATTCAACACTTCATCATTAAATACAAGAGGATACTCCTCTGGAATCATTAATTGATCCAATTGCTTATTTAAAACAAATTGGTATTGCTCTTTTACAAAAGGTGTGATGTCTTCTATTTCTAAAATATCATCTTTTGCATAGTTTACAGCTTCCTTTCCTCTTATGCCAATTTGGATCGCTCGACGTTCTAGTTTGGCTCCATAGGGATTGTGATCTGGATCCCATTGTAAGCGAATCGATGAACTCTTTACCTTTTTTTGCCATTCTTCTCTAGACACATACAAATCAGATTGATAACTCGAATAAACCGCTTGCTTGAGATAGCGCTCAAAGGCTTCTCGTTTTAAGTGAATAGCTAAAACGACTTCTTGCCCAACTTTTGTTGCCCAGCCGTTACGGTACACCATCCAAAGAAAATTTGGTTTAATCCAAGTCATTCTATCCTGGCTAAAAGCCCCGCCAAAATATTGGTTTTGCACCGCAAAATCACCTATTTCTGGTCTGTATGATTGGTATACAATAATCTTCTGATTATCATATTGCGCCATGATATGATGACCTTGTTGTGGCCACTTTTCTATTTGTTTGTTATATAATTTTATTTTAAGTTTCATTTTAATTTTTCTTTATAAAGCTGATAGTTTTCATCATCAAAACACACAAAAATCACTTCTTCAATTGTTTCTCTTTTATAATTTAAGACCGACTTAATCGCAATGTCTGCTGCAACTGATTTTGGAAACCTATAAATCCCTGTACTTATGTTTGGAAAAGCTATTGTCTTTAATTCATTAGTTTCTGCAAGTTTTAAACTATTAATATAACAATCTGCCAAAAGCTGTTTTTCCTTTTCAAGACGATTGCCTCCATTGTATACAGGACCTACAGTATGAATTACTTTTTTAGCTTGTAAATTTCCAGCAGTAGTAATTACAGCTTCACCTGTTTTACATTTACCTTGACGATTTCTAATATCTCGACATTCTTCTAATATCATTGTTCCTCCAGCACGATGAATAGCTCCATCCACTCCACCACCACCTAACAAGGAAGAGTTAGCCGCATTGACTACTGCATCTACTTTTATTTTAGTGATATCTCCTTTGATAAGACTAATTTTCATTTTATCAATTCCTTTAATCTTATTTGTTCTACACCTTCATCTATTGTTTTAAAACTATCGGCAGTAAAAATCTTTGTGAAATATTGATTAAGTTCCTCAAGACCTTTACTAAAAATACCATGACTTACAGCTAAATACAAATTGCCAGCATTATGCTTTTTCAGTTCTTTAGCCAAGCCGATAAAAGTGCCACCTCCATCACATATATCATCTACAATTAAACAATCTTTGCCTTGTAGATCATCTTCATAAACTCTAAAACCTTCCAATTGTCCGTTTTTGACATTTCGCTTTTTTGAACATTCTATTACTGATATTCCTCCTAAAAATTCAGATACTTTATAAATCTTTTTTAACGCTCCTCCATCTGGTGAGATTAACAAAATATCCTTGTCCAAATTAGACACGACTTTCTGGATAAAGGAATGGTTAGTAATTACCTCACAGTTATTTAGAACGGCTGGCGTAACTTCAGAATGTGGATCATAAATTGTAATTTTATTTAAATTCAATTGGTTTAATAAATCAGCATAAACTTTTACCGATAACGGTTCTCCTTTTACCATAACTCGATCTTGCCTTGCTGCCGGAAAATAAGGTATGAATACATTTAGTTTTTCAACACCATACCGTCTTAATGCATCTACACATAAGAGTAACAATCCAAAATCATTAAAGGATTGAATTCTTGTTGTGATGGTAACTTCTGCTTGATTAGAAACGTCAGTTAAAATCTTAATATGAGGCTCACCTCCAGAAAAGGTAAAAACCTCAAATTGAATATTATTTTCTGGTTGAAAAGGCTGAAATTGAGTATCTAAATTTAAATACATTTTGTGTTATTTTTACACAAATTTAGATTAAATTTATTCAGTTACAAAATTATTTGTGTTTTTTTTACACAAACTTAATTTCGAAATGGAAACCTTCTTTTAAAAGTGCGTTGTATTTCTTTTGATTAAATTTGAAAAGTTTAGCTGGTCTACCACTTCCCTTTTGGCTTATTTTATCTGTTTCTTCTAGAATATCGAAGCTTAAGATTTTCTTTCTGAAGTTACGTCTATCAATGTCTTTTTCTAAAATGGAAGTATATAAATGTTCAAGATCTGAAAACGGAAATTCTTTGTTTAACAAATCAAACCCAATAGGTTGATAGGTTAGCTTAGCTTTTAGACGCTCTTTAGCCATCTCTAAAATTTTCTTGTGGTCGAATGCTAATTTTGGTAATTTATCTAAGGTGAACCATTGTGCTTCAACAGCATCTGTACTAGCCTCAATTTTAAAATGATGTGGTTTTACCAAAGCAAAATAGCTTACGGCTACTACTCGATTTCTAGGGTCTCGTTTAGGCTCACCAAAAGTGTACAGCTGTTCCAAATAATCAATGGTGACACCTGTTTCTTCCTTGAGCTCTCTTTTAACTGCTGCTTCCAAAGACTCCTCTTCTAAAACCAATCCTCCTGGTAAAGCCCAAGTATCTTTAAAGGGTTCTACTCCTCTTTTAATCAATAAAACGGATAAGGATTTTTTGGATTCGTAACCAAAAACCACTGCATCTACTGCAATTTTTATATTTTGTATGAGTGCCATTTTTGTGTAGTTAATACACAAAAATACTAATTCTTATAATATTCTCTCAGAACTTCTTCTACAGGTTTATTCTGCGGTGTAAACATAGGATTGTCATGTCCACCAACTTCGTCGTGCATAATAAACCATTTCCAGACAAAACCACCTGCAAACCAATCCTCGTGCCAAAAAGTATCAAATAAGGCTTTTGTGGTATTTACTTGTGCTTCAAGATTTACATCTCTCATGGTATGATCTGACACCCAAGGTTGTCTACCAGAATAATCTACACTTCTATAACCATATTCTGTAAACAAAATTGGTCGGTCTTGTTGCTTAGAAAGTTTTTCAATAATGGGTTTATGAGACTTCCAGCCTTCTAAACAATCTTCATAGCTTGGTGTTTTTTTATCGCTAAGTGGAAAATAAGCGTCAATACCTATATAATCTAGTTGGTCCCAAAACGGTGTTTTAGCAAACTCATTCCAATTGGCAGCATAGGTTAGTTTTCCTTTATAGACTGTCTTAATTTTTTCAATGAGTTGAGACCAATACTCTGGTCTAAATTTCACAAATAACTCTAATTCGGTTCCAATACAGAAAATTTCAGCATTCACCTTTTCTGCCATATCTGCATATTCTAAAATGAAGCTTGAGTAAGCATCCTCTAAAGCTTTCCAATCTTCTTCGGTTGTCATCATAATCTCACCAGTAAATTCGCCTCCCCAAACCCAAATCTGAGGTTTAATCATTACCTTAATGTCTGCTTTTCGTAATTCAGAAATGTATTGCTCTGCTCCTGCTCTGGTTTCACCAAACCATTGTCTGTCTGTGTTGTGAATAATTTCTGGGTGTTCAAGATTTTTAATAAACCCAAACGGCATAATAGCAGCATAATTCGCATTCACTTTGACTACTGGTTCTACATGTGAGCTATCCACAACTTCCCTTGCTGCCACAAAACTTACACCGTTTATTTTCTCACTTTTGGGTGAGGTCATACTACAACTACAACACAAAAGCAATATAGAAATCCTAAGAACAAATCGCATAAGTCTTATTTTATCTATAAATTTAAACAAACTTGAAAAAAGGATTAAGGTTTTAACAAAACCTTCGACTTAAAGCCTAACTAAAACCAAAATATGGAGCACGTTGTTATTATTGGTAACGGGATTTCGGGAGTTACCTTAGCACGACATATTAGAAAATTATCGGATAAAAAAATCACAATCATTTCTGCTGAAAGTGATTATTTTTTTTCGCGCACTGCGCTAATGTATGTCTACATGGGACACATGAAGTTTGAGCACACGCAACCTTACGAAAATTGGTTTTGGAAGAAAAATAATATCGACTTAAAAAAAGGTTACGTCAACAGTATTGATACTGATAATAAAACGCTTCATTTTGCAGAAGGCGACCAAATGAGTTATGACAAATTAGTGATCGCAACAGGTAGTAAACCTAACAAATTTGGTTGGCCAGGTGAAGACCTAAAAGGCGTGCAAGGCTTATACAGCAAACAAGATTTAGAAAACCTTGAAATCTATGCACCGAACAACAAAGTCTGTAAACGCGCCGTCATTGTTGGTGGCGGATTGATTGGTATTGAATTGGCAGAAATGTTTAATTCTAGAAATATTCCGGTAACATTTTTGGTACGAGAAAGTAGTTTTTGGAATAGCGTTTTACCAGAAGGCGAAAGCCAAATGATAAATAGACACATTAAAAATCATCATATCGATTTAAGACTTTCAACTAATTTGAAAGAAATCATTTCTGATGACAACGGAAAAGTAAAATCTGTTGTAATTGAAGATACTGGTGAAGAAATTCCTTGTGATTTTGTAGGCTTAACTGCAGGTGTTTCGCCTAATATTTCATTTTTAAAAGAAAGTAAAATTGAAACCAATAAAGGTGTTTTGGTAAATCATTTTTTAGAAACCAACATTAAAGATGTGTATGCAATTGGTGATTGTGCCGAACAGCGTGAAGCGATCGGTAATCGCAGACCAATTGAAGCGGTTTGGTATACAGGTCGCATGATGGGCGAAACTTTAGCGCAAACCATTTGTGGCAATAAAACGGAATACAAACCAGGACATTGGTTTAACAGCGCAAAATTTTTAGATATCGAATATCAAACTTACGGTTGGGTTCATGGCAAAAAAGACAAACCAGAATACGAAGCTCATTTTCATTGGAAACATCAAGACGACACCAAATGTATGACTATAGCTTATCACAGAGACACAAATCAATTTTTAGGCATCAATACCTTTGGTATTAGACTACGTCACGACGTTTTTGATAAATGGCTCACCGAAAAACGTGATCTAGACTATGTGATTAATCATTTGGAAGCAGCCAATTTTGATCCAGAATTCTACAAGCGATTTGAAAACGAGATAAAAGCAAGCTATAATAACATCTTACAAACTAACTAACATGAGCTTAAAATTAAATTACAGCATGTCTTTGGCTAATTCTTATGGATTAACAAAAACTCAAAAAATAGCTTCAGCAGTTGGTATACTTGGTTTGTTTATTTTGACGTTGGCTCTTTTTAATGTTGAATTTCCTAATAAAACAATTACTCTAACTATCGCTTTAAGCCTAATGTTTATTGGCGCTATTTGGTTTTCTAATAGTTTGTATTTAGATAAATCTAAAGGCATAAAAAATGATGGTGTTTGGTTTAAATCTTTATCCGCTAGAGGATTAATTGGTTGGCTAATTGGTGTTGTTTTAACCTTATTTTACATTGTACTTTATTTTTATCCTGAATATTTAGGTTTAGCTCAAAAAGGTGAAGAAAACACTGGTTTAGTTGCGCTATTTGATCCTTTAAGTCAAATTTTAAGCGGAAGAAACGCCAGCCAATGGTTTGTTTACGGTACGCTTTACACGGTCGCGATTTTAGTTTTTGGCTACAAATTCATTTTAAAATATAGACACAATCGCTATGAACAAATTAGGACTATATCGGTCATGTTTTTTCAATTGGCTTTTGCGTTTTTAATTCCAGAATTCATGTACGTAATGAACAGCGATTTACCGTACTACGATTTAAAAAATATTTGGCCTCTTAATTATTATAACTTCGAAAGTTATCGCATTAAAGCTTTTATCAGTGCTGGAAATATCGGTTTAGCCATGCTAATTTTTGGTATCGTTTCAATATTTATTATCACGCCTATTTTAACCTACAAATATGGTAAACGCTGGTACTGTTCTTGGGTTTGTGGTTGTGGCGCTTTAGCCGAAACTGCTGGAGATTCTTTTAGGCAATTAAGCGATAAATCTCAATTTGCTTGGAAAGTTGAGCGTTGGGTAATTCACTCGGTTTTAGTATTCGTTGTGTTAATGACTACAGCTGTAATACATAGTTATTTGGGCAATGATACCAGCAAATATTGGCTTACAAAATCGTCGTTTTTAATTTTTGTTGCTTCTTTTTTGACCTTGATTTTTGTTGGAATATTTCTCTTTAAGCGTAAGGAATTAGCTAAAGACGCCAAATACGGCGCTATTGGTTATTTTGTGATTATCATGTCCTTATTTGCTTTACATTATTTCAGCAAAGACAATTCGTTGTTTTTATTTAAATCAGAAAGCTTAAGAAAAAGCTACGGATTTTTAATCGGTTCTATCTTTTCTGGTGTTATTGGCACTGGCTTCTACCCTATTTTTGGCAGTCGTGTTTGGTGCAGATTTGGTTGTCCTATGGCGGCAATTTTAGGATTTCAGCAACGCTTATTTTCAAAGTTTAGAATTACAACTAATGGTGGGCAATGTATTTCTTGCGGAAATTGCTCAACCTATTGCGAAATGGGAATTGATGTTCGTGCCTATGCTCAAAAAGGCGAAAACATTGTACGATCAAGCTGTGTTGGATGTGGTATTTGCAGTGCTGTTTGCCCAAGAGGCGTTTTAAAATTAGAAAACGACAGCATGAAAGGTCGCATAAACCCTAACGAAATCCTTCTTGGAAACGATGTTGACTTAATGGATTTGGTAAATCAGAAATAAGACATTTATTTTGCGTTTTCAAACTAACTAAATGCCTAACATAAAAGTTATCATTCCTGCTTACAATGAGGAGGAATCCATTCCCTTAGTGATTAACGATATTCCTTCAATCGTTAATGAAATCATTGTAGTTAGTAATAATTCTACCGATAATACGGAAATAAATGCCAAAAAAGCGGGAGCTACGGTTTTAGTTGAAAAACAAAAAGGATATGGTTATGCTTGTTTAAAAGGTATGACTTATATTGCAGAACAAGAAACCCAACCAGACATTGTAGTTTTTTTAGATGGAGACTACAGTGATTATCCTGAAGAACTAACTAAATTGGTCGCACCAATTATTAATAAAAATATTGATTTTGTCCTTGGATCTCGCGTAAAAGAATTACGAGAGCAAGGCTCTATGACCACACCACAAATATTCGGTAATTGGCTAGCAACAAACTTAATGCGACTATTTTTTAGTTCTACTTTCACAGATTTAGGACCATTTAGAGCCATTAAATACGATAAACTTTTAGGTTTAAAAATGGAAGATAAAACCTATGGTTGGACGGTAGAAATGCAACTGAAAGTTTTAAAACAAAAATTACGTTATAAAGAAATTCCTGTTAATTATAGAAATAGAATTGGTGTCTCAAAAGTTTCAGGAACCGTAAAAGGTGCTATCTTTGCAGGCGTAAAAATTCTTACGTGGATTTTTAAATATAGTTTTAAGTGATTTACCTACAATATTTTATAATAGTTGTCTATACCATTGCCATAGTACTAATCTTTATGTACGCTTTGGCTCAATTAAATTTACTTTACAACTATCTTTCATCTAAAAAAAGAAGAGAAGAATGTGAAAAATTCAACCTTTCTAATCCAGATGAAATACCATACGTTACTATTCAACTTCCCGTTTTTAACGAGATGTATGTAATGGATCGTTTATTGGAAAACATTTCACTTTTAGATTATCCGAAAGATAAACTTGAAATACAAGTACTTGATGATTCTACGGATGAAACTGTAGAAACCACCAGAGCTCATATCGAAAAATTAGCTGCTACAGGAATAGATATAAAGCACATTACCAGAACTGACAGAACTGGTTTTAAAGCTGGTGCTTTAAAAGAAGGTCTAAAAATTGCTAAAGGTGAATTTATTGCCATTTTTGATGCAGACTTCTTACCGAATCCAAACTGGTTAAAACGTACAATCCCATATTTCAAGAATGAAAAAATTGGAGTTGTTCAAACTCGTTGGGGACATATAAACCGAAACTATTCTTTACTAACCAAAATCCAGGCTTTTGCTTTAGATGCACATTTTACTTTAGAGCAAGTAGGAAGAAACTGTAAAGGTCATTTCATTAACTTTAATGGTACAGCTGGTGTGTGGCGAAAAGACTGTATTATTGATGCAGGAAACTGGGAAGGAGACACGTTGACTGAAGATTTAGATTTAAGTTATAGAGCTCAGCTTAAAAACTGGGAATTTAAATATCTTGAAGATGTAGAAACTCCTGCTGAACTTCCTGTGGTAATCAGTGCTGCACGTTCACAACAATTCCGATGGAATAAAGGTGGTGCAGAAAACTTTAGAAAAATGCTTTGGCGCGTTTTAAAGTCTGATAATATTTCGACCAAAACAAAAGTTCACGGCTTACTTCATTTATTGAATAGCACCATGTTTTTGAATATTTTCATAGTTGCTGTTTTGAGCATTCCAATGCTATACATAAAAAATGAATATGCTCACTTACGTGATTATTTTTATGTGATGAGTTTCTTTGTAATGAGTACCATTATATTCTTTGTTTGCTACTGGTTTATGTACCGAAATATTTACGGTAGTGGCTTCAAAAAGTTCTTTGGATATATTGGTATGTTCTTTACGTTCTTTTCAATAGCCATGGGCTTTTCGCTTCACAATTCTATAGCGGTTATTGAAGGACATATTGGTAAGCGCAGTGAATTTGTGCGTACACCGAAGTTTAATATCAGTACCATAAGAGATTCTTGGAAAGGTAACAAATACTTAAAAAAGAAATTATCACCTCATGTACTTCTTGAAGGCCTATTGATGATTTATTTCGGATTCGGACTTTATAGTGCGTTCATCGTTGGAGACCAAGGTGGCGATTTTGGGTTATTTCCATTTCACCTAATGCTTTGTATTGGTTTTGGCTATGTTTTCTTTAAGTCTCTAAGCTCTAAAGTTTAGTTACTCGCGTTCCTCAAAAGGAACAATTATGCCTTTTTCTAAATAGTTTTTCAATCCGTTGAGCAATAATGCCCAACAAAATGATGAATGTTTAAAATGTGCATTACATTCTGGCCAATTAATGTGGGAAAATCTAGCTTTGTTCCATTGTTTACAGTAGCCAAATCAAAACCAAATGTTGTAGGATTCCAATCGTCATCAGACTCGGTCATTTTAAAATGAATGCTTTCATTATCTTTACAACGTTCAACTTTTGCATACCAATCATATTTATCGGTAAAATTGAAATTATACAACTCTCCTACTTTTGGATTTCCCGAACATTTTAAAGGCCACCAATTGATAAGATGATTAGGATCAGAAACAGCTTTAAAGACTTCTGACTTCTCTGCTTTTATGGTAAAACTATGGAAAATTGAATAACTCATAATTTCAAAATTGTATGCTTAAAGGTATTAATAATTTTTCCGACTATAATAGCTTTAAATAATTCTATATTTGGATTATGCTAGGGTTAACCAATCTTGTTAGATACAATAAAACATTCTTCCTTGTTATCATATCAAGTATTGCCTTGTACAGTTCTTTTGCCTTTGATTTGGCTAGAACCGACTTTACTAAATTGATTTTGCTCTACATTGCACTGTTTGTTTTTGCATATCAACTGGTTGAAAAATCAGGTTTAAACTTTAAGTTTTTAGTTGGTCTTGGCCTTCTATTTAGACTTATTTTTTTATTGGCTACACCAAACTTATCACAAGATTTTTATCGTTTTATTTGGGATGGACAAATGCTTCTGGAAGGTTTTAATCCTTATTTGTATACACCAGATCAAATTATGAATCAGGCTGGCACCAAAATTCCGTTAGCTCAAGAATTATATACCGGAATGGGTGCTTTAAGCGCTTCGCATTTCACCAATTATCCTCCATTAAATCAATTGTTTTTTGCTTTAGCTGCTTTATTTTCGAGTAAAAGTATTTTAGGTTCTGTCATTGTTATGCGACTGATTATTATTGCTGCAGATTTTGGTATACTTTACTTTGGCAAAAAATTATTAGAAGCTTTAAAACTACCCTCAGAACGTATACTTTGGTATTTTTTAAATCCGTTTATCGTTATTGAGCTCACTGGTAACCTTCACTTTGAAGGTGTGATGTTGTGCTTTCTAATTTGGGGTCTGTACCTATTACATTCTGGAAAATGGCAATGGTCAGCTGTTGTTTTTGCCTGTTCTATCTCAACAAAACTTATTCCTCTGATGTTTTTACCATTATTTTTTAGATGGTTTAATTCTGATAAAACAAAAAAGACTCCTGAGTTTGAAGGAATGACAACGCTAATTTTATTTTATGCCATCATTGGAATAATAACACTCTTGTCTTTTCTTCCGTTTTTTTCAATGGAGTTTATTGTCAACTACTCTAAAACCGTCGGACTTTGGTTTAACGATTTTGAATTTAATGCTAGTATATATTATATCGCCAGAGCAATAGGTTATTTTATTAGTGGTTATAATGAAATAGCTATTATTGGTAAAATTATACCTGTAGTAGTACTATTAATAATTCTTGGACTAACATTTTTGAGACAAAACAATACTCTACAAAAACTAATAACATCTATGCTTTTAGCTTTGGCTTGCTACTTGTTTTTAAGCACAACGGTTCACCCTTGGTATGTTGTAACTCTTGTTGGTCTTAGTTTATTTACTCACTATAGATTTCCTTTGGTTTGGTCTTTGGTTATTGTATTAAGCTACTGCGCCTATTCAGATCCTATTTATAAAGAAAATCTCTGGATCATTGCATTAGAATACAGTATTGTGTTTAGTGCTTTTGCTTGGGAGGTTATTCTAAAAAGAAAGCTGCCAGTTTCCTAGCAGCTTCTTTATTTCAATTACACCTTTTTTACTTTTGTGATGATGTAAGTTTCAAAAACTTCAATGTAACCATTTTCATCTTCTTCTTCGTACTCAGTAATTTCATAAGTAATCTCAAAACGCTTACCTACAAACTCATCTAATTTTAGATTAACTGACTGTAAGGCTGCATCAGTAATTTCCGTAAAATACATAACTTCTTCATCGCCTTCCTCTTCATCTTCTACCAAAAAGGAATACCCGTTATCCTCATCATAACCATCAAACGTTGCAACTATAGTTACTACTTGTTTACCTTGACCTTTTTTCTTTATTTCTGAATTGGCATTAACACTTAAAACAGCAGTGAAAAGTGCTAAAACCAATACTATTTGTTTTGCTTTCATGTTCAATTTATTTAAAATTAATATTGACTGAAATTCATCTATGCGCAATGCATACAAATGAATTTTAAGTATTGAAAATTCTTTTAATGGGATTTTACCACGTCAAGCCCAATGCTTTTAGATTATAATGCTCTGACTATAAATTACTGTGGATGGCTATTTGCGAAGAATTTGCTTGAATTATATCAATTTTAAGATGAACAAGTCTACAACCTCAACTAAAATTAGAATGATAATAATCCACTCTAATCGGCTACTTTCTCTGTGATCCATAATATCCTTGAAAAGCTCTAGGTTTTCCTTTATAATTTCAATTCTATCATGAATAACGTGATAACGGTCTTTTAAATCGAACGTTTGCTTTAGTTCTAAATTAAGCTTATTTAACAACTCATCTTCCCAAGTAATATCTGGTGAATCAAAGATGTATAGGTTTTCAGAAATTTTATTCTTTATATTTAAAATCTTTCCAATAAAGCGCTTTAGCTTATTACCAGAAATATCTAGTTTTCCTTTGTTTTCAAGATATTTTGTATGCTTATTGGTTTCTATGAGTAACTCTTCGGTAATTTCAGAATACTGGTTTAATGCTACGGATTGTGATGCATTAAGCATTACCAAGCGTATCATTTCACTATTAAAATCTGGCAATACCACACTTTCAAAATTCACTTGAAGGGTATGTTGTTTGATTTCAACTGTAACTTCTTCCGAAATTTTGTCTGAAAAATAAGTGTCGCAGTAAGGCTTTATTTGCTGTAAAGCTTCCTCTATTTCTTGTTTTGAATAGTTAAAAAAACTAACCATTCCGTACTGAAATAAATAAACGTATTTATCCTTAGCGCTTGAATAAAACAGCTCATCACTATCTTGAAACAACAGCTGCCACGACAACTGTTGTTTGCTTGTTTTAATACTAATAGTGTTTGCTATTTGGTAGGCAACAACTGTAAACATTATATTTTAAACATATCCTTAGGATCCTTAAAGCTTTTAAACTCTAACATATAATCATTAGGGTCATTTATAAAGAATGACAAGTGTTCTCCTGTTTTATCTTTTAAAAATGTGGTTTGCGTAACAACCTCTAACTTTTGCTTTGTAAGCTTAGTATAGATTTTACCCCAATTATCAACATCTACAATAACACCAAAGTGAAATGACGGTAAAATTTTACCTTCAAAAACATAATTTGGACTATTAAAGTTGAATTTTTCTGCCTGAATAAATGTTAACTGATGTCCAAATAAATTTATATCTACCCAATTTTCATTTGTTCTTCCCAAGAACGCACCAATGTTATTAATGTAAAAGTCTTTGGTTTCTTCTACATTAAGACACGGTAATGACATGTGAAATGAAGTTTCCATAATTTATTCTAATAAGAATTTAGTTATTAGTAAATTACAAAAAATTACGAAATATTTTACACTAAATTTTTAGTCTATATCTTCGATATCGTCGTCTGGTTGGATATCTGGATCTTGTACTGCATCTGGATCATCATCATCAAAATCTTCATAATCATCCTCGTCATAATTTTCCATAGTTACGGCAAGTTTAGTACTTACTTTAACCAAGTATTTAGTATCTTCTGTAGTTACCTCAACAGCTTCAACAGTTTCGTTTTTAGCATTTCTGAATGAAATTATTTGGTCATCATCATATCCATCAGGATATTTTTCTACCAAAAGTGCCAAAATCTCTGGTGTAAGCTTTTTAAAGTCTACGATTACGCGTTTTAGGTGTTGGTCTTTTTTGTTCATATTTACATGTCTAATAGATAGGCAAAAATAAGCGGTGCAACGATAGTAGCATCACTTTCTATGATATATTTTGGTGTATTTATGTCTAATTTTCCCCAAGTAATTTTTTCGTTTGGTACAGCTCCTGAATACGACCCGTAACTTGTAGTACTATCACTTATCTGACAGAAGTAGCTCCAAAATGGTGTATCTGTACGCTCCATATCTTGGTAAAGCATTGGCACTACACAGATTGGAAAGTCACCTGCAATTCCACCGCCTATTTGAAAAAATCCAATTCCATTTTCTGAATTTTCAGTATACCAATCTGCTAAGAACGTCATATATTCTATTCCAGATTTCATAGTACTCGCTTTTAACTCACCTTTTAGCACATAGCTTGCAAAAATATTACCCATAGTACTGTCTTCCCACCCTGGGCAAACAATTGGTAAGTTTTTTTCTGCTGCTGCATACATCCAAGAGTCTTTAAGGTCTATCTCGTAGTACTCTTCTAAAACACCAGATAGCAATAACTTGTACATATACTCATGCGGAAGGTAACGTTCTCCTTTAGCTTCAGCATCTTTCCAGATTTTTACAATATGCTCTTGTATACGTCTAAAAGCTTCCTCCTCTGGAATACAAGTGTCTGTTACTCGGTTTAACCCTTTTTCTAACAAATCCCATTCATCTTGAGGAGTTAGATCACGATAGTTTGGCACGCGCTTATAGTGACTGTGCGCCACCAAATTCATAATGTCTTCTTCTAAGTTAGCTCCTGTACAAGATACTATCTGAACCTTATCTTGGCGAATCATCTCAGCAAAAATCTTACCTAATTCTGCAGTACTCATAGCACCTGCTAAGGACACTAACATTTTAGCACCAGAATTTAACTGATCTTCATAACCTTTTGCGGCATCAACTAAAGCTGCAGCATTAAAGTGTAAATAGTACTTTTCTATAAATTGGGATATGTTTCCTTTAGTAGTCATCTTCGTCATTAAATTTAGAAAATTTATTTGCTCCATTTGATGAATCATTGAAATTACTTTCAAAATCATCATCTATGTCTTCTCCTTCAAATTTATAACTCAACATCTTATAGTACAACTTTGCGGCTAAAAAATCTGAAGACTTATCAACAGTATTAGGACATAACTCAACAATGTCGAATCCTACCACATTTTTTTCTTCAAAAACTTGCTTTAAAAACTCTAAGGTTTCGTACCAAAATAAACCTCCAGGTTCCGGAGTACCAGTGCTTGGCATTATTGAAGGATCTAAAGCGTCTAAATCGAAAGTGATAAAAACATTATCTGTCATTTGATCTATTGCTGAATCCATCCAGTTGTCATCTTGCGCCATTTCATGAGCAAAATAAGTCTTGTCTTCATCCATCACTGTTTTTTCAATGATGTCCATAGAACGTATACCAACTTGAATTAAGTTAGTAGTCTGACTTGCTTCATAAACAGCACATGCATGGTTACATTTAGAACCTTCGTAACTTTCGCGTAAATCAGCATGAGCATCGATATGAAGTACTGTTATGTCTTCAAACATTTCATTGAAAGCTCTAATTGTACCAATAGAAATAGAGTGCTCTCCACCAAAAATGGTTACGAATTTATTCTTTTTAATATACTTTTTAGTTGCTTGATGTACAGCATCTACCATAGCTTCTGGTGATGAATTTTCTGTAATCGCATCTGCTAAAAATACACCTTGCTGATATACTTCAGAATTGGTTTCAATATCATAGAGCTCCATATTTGCAGAAGCATCTAAAAAAGCATCTGGTCCCTTATCGGCACCTTTTTGCCAAGTACTTGTACCATCGTAAGGTACAGGAATCAAAACAATCTTTGATTGATCTAATTTTGCATATTGCTCTGGTATACCAGCATAAGTTTTAGTTTTCATTGTAACCTAAAATATTAAGTAAGTCTTCACTCTTTTGTTGTTCTTTAAAAATCTTTGTTGTTAGCTTTCCTTCTTCATCTCGTTGAATCAAAATATGTTTTGGAGATGGAATTAAACAGTGTTGTAAACCTCCAAAACCACCAATGGTTTCTTGGTAAGCTCCTGTATTGAAAAACCCTATATATAATGGTTTATCCTTATTGTATTTTGGCAAATAGATAGCATTAACATGTTGCTCGCTATTGTAATAATCATCACTATCACAAGTTAAACCACCTAATAAAACACGCTCATAACCATCGCTCCACCTATTAATTGGCAACATTATAAAACGTTTGTTTATGGCCCAAGTATCTGGTAAAGTTGTAATAAAAGATGAATTGATCATGTTCCATTTTTCTCTATCATTTTGTTGTTTTTGATACAACACTTTGTAGATAGCACCTCCACTTTCACCAACAGTAAAACTTCCAAATTCAGTAAAAATGTTTGGAGTTGCAACACCTTCTAGGTCACAAACTGTTTTTATTTGATTTACGATTTCATCTACCATATAAGCGTAATCAAAATCGAAAGCCAATGAATTTTTTATTGGAAAACCACCACCAATATTCAAGCTATCCAACGATGGACAAATTTTCTTAAGCGCAGTGTAAACTTTAAGACACTTTGTTAATTCATTCCAATAATAAGCATTGTCTCTGATACCAGTATTTATGAAAAAATGTAACATTTTTAGCTCCACCTGATCATTCTCCTGAATCTGATTTTTGTAAAAAGGTACAATGTTTTTGTAACCTATTCCTAATCTAGAAGTATAAAACTCAAATTTTGGTTCTTCTTCGGATGCAATTCTAATACCTACTTTAAACTTTCCATCAATGTCTTGTGACAACAAATCCAACTCCTCATAATTATCTATAATAGGAATACAGTTTTCATGACCAGAGTTTATCAGTTCTGCAATATTAGTAATGTATTGCTCACGCTTAAAGCCATTGCTTAATACAAATGTTTTATCGGTTATTTTACCTTCTGCTTTTAACTTTTTCACAATATCTAGATCAAAAGCCGAAGAAGTTTCTATATGAATATCATTACTCAAAGCTTCATCTAAAACATGCTTAAAGTGAGAACTCTTAGTACAATAGCAGTAGTTATACTTACCTTTATAATCATGCTTTTTAAAAGCATCAGCAAACCAAGATTTTGCACGTTGAATATTATTTGATATTTGAGGCAAATAGGTAAACTTTAAAGGTGCTCCGTATTGTTCTACCAATTCCATTAAATCAATATCATGAAATTGAAGTGTGTTTTCCTTTAGGTTGAATTCGTCCTGAGGAAAATAAAAGGATTGATCTATAAGATCAATATATTTTGTGTTCATTATAATTTTTTAAAAAATTCAAGTGTAAATTAATAAAATATAAACTTAGTTCAAGTAAAGTTTATGTTATATCAAATTTGAATTTGATTTTGTGTAGTAGGTACAAAACCGTAGTTATGCTGACTATCAGCAATTGAAGTAGCGGAAGTTAGCTTTAAATTTCGGTTACTTATCTTATAAGCAGTTTTTGAATATGACTTCCTAATTTTCAAAAACCCGAACGTAAAAACAGTTTTCAATGTGTTCAGCTAAATTTAGAATCCGTTGTGTTAGTAGTTCTAAATTTCGTGACAAATGTATACTATTTTTTAATACGCAAAACTTTTTTAATTTATTTTTTAAAAAAAATTAGTGTCTGATTTTCAGTGTATTAAAAATATAATTTGAAACTAAAATTCTGTAATTAATGTTATTCTGACTGTTTTTAGCTAAATTTCATCTCATTTATTTATGATATGAATTTGAATACTAAAAGAAGTTTTAAGCTTGCTGTTATTGGATTAGTACTACTATTATTTTCAATAATAATTACTGCCTTAAACCTTAATCAAGGTACACTTTCTATAATAGTTGGCATTTTAATAATTTCATCTTTTGTTATTGCAGTTACAGGACTTATAAGTTCTCTAAAAAGCTTAAAAGAGCCTAATACCTTTCAAAAGATTTTTGGCTTTATAATAAATCTATCAATAACTATTGTAATAATATTAATAATCATAGCCAATGTTATTGATATTTCTAATGCCTTATCATAAAAGTCTTGATTTAATAAATTAGTGTTAAGCACTTCTCTTTAAAATATACTTTCACTAATTTAGTAATTGATTGTGTTTATCCAAACAATCTAAATAGACCGATTCGCTAAATGAACGCACACTTACTAAACATCATTAAAGAACAAAAGGAAGCTATTAAGGTTTCTATGACTCTAAAGGAAGAGTCGCAACGTTTTACCAAATTACTTTTTAAAGCCTTCTTTGACAGTGAAACCAATACTGAAGAAGCCTTTCAAAATTTAGAAACTGTTTTTTTATCTATCAGAGACATTGCTTGTCCAGAAATAAAAGGCAAACCATGTAAACGTTGGGATGATTTTATGGAAAGTATTCCTGATTTGTATTGTAGCTTAAAGAAAGATGCTGAAGCTATTTTTAATAACGATCCTGCGTCTCGTTCTGTTGAAGAAATATATTTAGCTTATCCTGGTTTTTTTGCTATTGCAACTTACCGAATGGCTAGAGTATTTCATAAACTTGGATTACCATTAATCCCAAGGTTAATGACCGAATATGCACATCATGTTACAGGAATAGATATTCATCCTGGAGCTACAATCGGCGAGTCCTTTTTCATAGATCACGGCACAGGAGTCGTCATTGGTGAAACTACCGAAATTCATAATAATGTAAAGGTCTATCAAGGTGTTACCTTAGGCGCTTTAACTGTAAAAAAGCAAGACCAAAATATAAAACGCCATCCTACCATAGAAAATAATGTTACTATCTATGCTAACGCAACCATTCTAGGCGGAGAAACTGTTGTTGGAGAAAACAGCATTATAGGAGGCAACACTTGGCTTACGGCTTCAGTTCCAAAAAACTCAATTGTAACACACAATCATAAGGTAGAAGTATACACTAAAAGAAGTAAATCCCATGAACAAAACCTTAATAGATAGAATAGGCAATACACCTTTGGTAAAATCTATAGCTCTGAATACTAACCCAAACGTCAGCCTTTATTTTAAACTTGAAGGTAACAATCCAGGCGGAAGTGTAAAAGATAGAGCTGCTCATAACATGATAAAAAGCGCTCTGGATTCTAAAAAGATAGATAAATCTTCAAAATTAATTGAAGCAACAAGTGGAAATACTGGTATAGCTCTAGCCATGATAGCAGCTATTTACGGCTTGGATATTGAACTTGTAATGCCTGAAACAGCAACCAAAGAGCGGGTTCAAACTATGCGAGCTTATGGTGCTAAAGTAACTTTACATCCTGATGGTATTGAAGGAGCTCGCGATTATGCTATTGATAAAGTTGAAAATGAAGGTTATTTTTCATTTAATCAATTTTCAAATAACGATAACTGGAAAGCTCATTACAAAACTACTGGACCAGAAATTTGGCGTGATACCGAAGGACAAATTACTCACTTTGTCTCTGCTATGGGAACCACAGGAACCATTATGGGAACTTCAACCTTTTTAAAAGAGCAAAATAAAGCTATCAAAATTGTAGGTGTACAACCTACTGATGATTCTAAAATTCCAGGAATTAGAAAGTGGCCAAAAGCCTATTTACCTGAAATATTTGATGCTAAAAAAGTTGATAAAACTATAGAAGTAAGCACAGATGAAGCTATTGCTATGACAAAAAGACTAGCTAAGGAAGAAGGTATTTTAGCAGGTATGAGTAGCGGAGGCGCAACAGCAGCAGCCTTAAAACTTGCAAGCGAATTAGATAGTGGTGTAATAGTAAGTATAATATGTGATCGTGGTGATCGCTACCTTTCTTCTGATTTATTTGAATAACGTTTACTAACCCAAAACGCTATTTTACTGACTTAACAGTTGTTATTACTCAAAACTATTTTTAAATTGTAGACATAGCATCTAATTTCGATGTAAATAAAAATAGATTTATTATGAAAACACAACTAACATTAACTCAAAGACAAAGCTTTAAAGCACTAAGTTTTGTGTTATTTATGATGCTAACCTCATTGACTTTTAGCTCAGTGTACGGACAAACCACTAACGAAGTTGCCTCTAGTGAACGCACTATAAAAGGCGTTGTAACTGATAGCAAAACACCCCTTGAAAGTGTCAATGTAATTCAGAAAGGTACTAGAAATGGTACGGTTACTAATAAAGCTGGTGAATTTACGTTTCCAAAGAAATTAAAAACAGGAGATGTTTTAATCTTTAGTTACTTGGGCTATGTAGATCAAGAAGTAGAAATAAAGGAAGATACTACATTTATTACGCTTGAATTATCTGAAGATTTAATAGAAATGATTGGAGCTTTAGATACTGGAAAGCCATATAAATCGAAGCGTAAAAATTAATTTTATTCTTGTTGAAACGCTTACTTTACCTTTTACTTCTATGTTTCACCTATCAATCTTATGCGCAGATATCAGATTTTGCGCATATAGATTTTAAAAAGGCTGATAGTATAGCTCAAGCATATAAAGATGAAGGACTACAAAATCTAACCGAACTTTCACGTAAATTAACTTCAAACCTTGATACAGATGTAGAACGTTTTAGAGCTATTTATAAGTGGGTTTGTAATAACATTTCCAATGATTACAATCTTTACCTTAGAAATAAGCATAAACGTGAACGCTTTAAAGATGACAGCCTCAAATTAAAAAATTGGAACGATGAGTTTAGAAAAAAGCTCTTCAAAAAATTACTAAAACAGCAGAAAACCATTTGTACAGGTTATGCCTATTTAGTTTCTGAACTTTCACGATTAGCCGACATAAAATGTAACATTGTACAAGGTTATGGCAGAGTGAGCACAACAGACATTGAGAAGTTAACCTTACCAAACCATTCTTGGAATGCTGTATGGCTAAATAACAAATGGTATTTGTGCGATCCAACTTGGGCTAGTGGTATTCCAGATCCTGAAACTAATCGTTTTACATTTTATTATAATGATGGTTTTTTTCTAGCCAACCCTGAACTATTTGCTGTTAATCATTTCCCTCTTGAAAACAAATACTGGTTGATAGATGAAAGTAAAATTCCAACTTTTGAAAACTTTAAAGCTGCTCCAATAATTTATGGAAATGCTTACAAAAACTTGGAGCTTCATATATTACCGAAGCAAATGCATCAGGATATAAGAAAGTTTGAAAATATAACTTTTGAATACAAACTGAAAGACAACATTAAAACTGAGAATGTTCGTTTTTTAATAGACAACGGTTCAAGTCAATTAAAAGTAAAACCGAACTCCATCTCTATTAAAGACAAACTACTTAAAATAGAGTTTCAATTTAAATATTCTGGATTTTATGATGTTCATCTTTACATCGCTGATGAACTAATTTCTACCTACACCTTTGATGTTAAAGGTTAAAAATTTATAGCATTTTCAGAGTGTTTAGCTCTTGCTCTGTAAGATGTTTCCAGTGACCTCTAGGAATGTCTTTTTTAGTTAGGTGACCTATAGCCACACAATCTATTTTTACAATATCGTATTTAAATGTATCGAAGATTGTTCTTAAAATTGTATTTCCTGTATTTTTAATCTTAATACCAACTTGGTTTTTAGATTCACCTTCTATGTAACTGATTTCTTCAACTGTAATTAAATCTTCCCCAACTTTAAATCCCTCTTGAATTTTCTTAAGGTCTTCAAACTTCAAGTTTTTATCTAATTCAACATGAAACAAACGTGCTACTCCTGTCTTAGAATTGGTGAATTTCTGAACTATTTTATCATCATTGGTAAACAATAATAAACCAAGAGAATTTCTACCCAAACGTCCTATCGGTTTTACATTGGCATTTGTAGCATTAGCTATCAAATCCATCACTGTTCTTCCTTTTCCTTCTGCTGTAGTAGTGGCAAAACCTTTAGGTTTATTCAATAACACATAAACTTTCGGCTCAGGGTTTATACGTCTGCCATCAAACTTTACCTCATCATTTAACTTCACTTTATAACCCATTTCAGTAACTACCTTGCCGTTAACCGTAACTAAACCAATAACTATATTCTCATCAGCTTCTCTTCGCGAACAAATACCTGAATTGGCAATATATTTGTTCAAACGGATTTCATCGGAAGTTGTAGATGCTTTTTTAGGATTTCCCTTTTTCTTGAATGGAGCATTACCTCTAGCATAACTTTTTGTTTTGCTGTTAGCATTTCCTCTTCCTGAAAATTTCCCTTTTCCCTTGCTACCTTGATGTCTGCTCATAATTATTTTTTTTGCAAAGGTATAACATTAGTTAACATCTTCTACTTAAATCTTAATGATCCTATTTTACACCTAATTTTTTAGCGTTTAAATTCTATTTAAAACTACGGAAACATCAATTAAAATGATAGAAAATACCCCTAAAACAATTATAAACTTAAGCAAATTATGAAGTAACAAATAATAGGTTTTACTGTTGGCTCTCCATAGCAACATTAAGAATACAATTAGAAAACCGATTGACAAATAGAAAAAATAGACCATGTAACCTACCTTAAAAAAAAGGATTAACACTATAGCTGCGATAATAGTTAAGCTTGCAATAATAGACAACATAACCTTCGAAGTTTTTTCTCCTAAAACCACAGGTACCGTTCTATAATTTAATGCTAAATCGCCTTTAATATTCTCTAAATCCTTTATTAATTCGCGCATAGACACCAATAGAAATAAAAATATAGCGTGCGCAAAAACAACAAGTTCGAAATTTTGGTAGTAAATAAAAATAGCAAAAAATGGTGTTACAGCCAGTATTGCTGAAACAATATTACCTATTATGGGTTGCTTTTTTAAGCGATGCGAATAAAACCAAATTCCGAAAATATAACACGAAAAGAAGACAACAGCTTTAAAAGAGACATAACTTGCAAAAACCACTGCTAAAAAGTTGAGCACAAAATAGAAGGATAACTTGGTGTTTTGACTCACCAACCTATCTAGCATCGTTTTTCTTGGTCTATTGATTAAATCTTTTTCTGAATCGTAAAAGTTATTGATGATATAACCTGCTGCAATTGTAGCTGATGATGCCAGAACCAACATTAAAAGATTAACATCTAACAATACAGATTTTAGAGGTTTATCATGAGCAAAAATGTAAACAGATGCTAAATATTGCGCTATAACAACAACCAATATATTATATCCTCTAACAACAGAAAAAAGGCTGAAAAATTTGATAAGAATATGTTTCTGCCGTCTAGATAGCATGCCTTTTAGTTTTTAGGGACACTTCGACAAGCTCAGTGTAAAAATTAAGAATCTAGAAGTTGTAAACTACTTCCAATTTGTGAGCTTTGAGAGCTTCTTTAGCTTTATCAAAGTTTTCTGTGAAACCTAAAATATAACCTCCTCCACCAGAGCCACAAAGTTTTAAGTAGTAATCATTAGTTTCAAGCCCATTCTTCCACAATTCGTGAAATTGTGCAGGAATCATAGGTTTAAAATTATTCAAAACAATCTTAGACAATTGCTTTGTGTTTTTGAAAAGTGATTTTATATCACCTTTTAGGAAATCATCTACACAAGCATCCGTATGTTTTATAAATTGGTCTTTTAACATGCTTCGGAAACCTTCATTCTTCATATTTTCCATGAAAATGCTCACCATAGGTGCTGTTTCTCCGACGCTACCACTATCTAGTAAAAATACAGCTCCTTTTCCATCCGTTTTTTGGGAAGGAATTCCTGTAGCTTCAATATTATCTTTTGAATTTATTAAGATAGGAAGGCTTAGATAACTATTTAATGGGTCTAAACCAGAAGATTTTCCATGAAAAAAAGATTCCATAGCCGAAAAAATCTCTTTAAGTCTTAGTAGTTTTTCGCGTGTTAAATTCTCTAAAACTGTAATTTTATCCGTTGCGTATTTATCGTAAATCGCTGCAACCAAAGCTCCACTACTACCAACACCATAACCTTGTGGTATAGAAGAATCGAAGTACATACCAGACTCCACATCTTTCTCTAATTCAGAGAAGTTAAACGTTACTAAATCCTTGTCTAAATCTTTAAGGTAAGTTACAAATCGCTTTAAGCTATCATTAGATTTTATAGCTTCAGTTGATGGATTTTCATCAACCTTTAAAGCACCGTTATAAAAATTGTAAGGAATAGATAAACCTTTAGAATCTTTAATGATTCCGTATTCTCCAAAAAGAAGAATTTTAGAATAAAATAGTGGTCCTTTCATGTATTTAAAGCAATTTCTTTAACAAATATACGTATTAAATTTCTATTTGGTTCGCCCCGAAACCTATTTGATCACAAATATAATGGCCATTTTCACAATAGCTAACCAATTCATTATTAATAAACTCTAATATATTTTCTTTTTCGACCTCAGGATACAACACATGAACATTTGCTCCCGCATCTAGTGTGAAGCAAATTTTTGAATTTGTTTTTTCTCTGTAAGCCCAAATTTTATTTATAATCTGAAGTGTGTTTGGCTTCATTAAAATGAAATACGGCATACTGGTCATCATCATAGCATGCAGCGTTAATGCTTCACTTTCTACAATCTTGATAAACTCATCTAAATTACCAGAAGCTAATATAGTTTTCAGTTTCCCTAAGTTATCATGAGCTTGAGTAAAACGTTGTTTTGCAAACGGATGACCATACATGAGCTTATGACCAACAGTGCTACTCACCTGCTTTTCACCTTTATCTACTAACAAGATAGTGTCTTGATAATTTTTGAAATTTGGATGAATGTCATCGGTATATTTTACACCATACAAATCTGAACCGTCAGGAAAGCTTTCATTTTCTCCCCAAATCACTAGTTCTCCTTCAATACTACGACAAGCAGAACCCGATCCTAGACGTGCTAAAAAAGAGGCTTTTTGATTGAACACTTCATCTGAAACTTTTTCTTCGCTAAGTAAACGCTCTATACTCATTAAGCATAGAGACAAAGCACTCATACCGGAAGCAGAAGAAGCAATACCTGAACTATGCGGAAAGGTGTTAGAGGTCTCTATCTTAAAATGATAATCTCTTAAAAAGGGCATATATGCTTCAATACGGTCAAAAAACGTTTGAATTTTTGGCTTAAAAGCTTCGTTTTTATCACCTTCAAAATAAACATCAAAGCTAAATTCCTTATTCTGTTTTTTAGTAAAGGTAAGTTCCGTGATAGTCTTACAGTTAGATAATGTAAAACTTATAGAAGGATTTTCTGGAATTTGATTTTCCTTTTTTCCCCAGTATTTTACTAAGGCTATGTTGCTAGGAGACTCCCATTTTACTAAGCCACTTTCTATACCTGAATTATAGTTCTTTAGAATAAAATCTTCCACTCTCATTGTCTAAGGTTCTGTCGACAAAGATAGCAACTTTACCATGGTTTTATAGTTTCTGGCAGTTGCATTTATTTTTAGTTTTCGTTCAAAAAAATTGAGACTGAATTTTGCATTGCCATAACCTTTTTCTGAATAGAAGTAAATGCAATTTTTCAGAATACTATATTCTTCATTTTCATAAACTTTTTGTGACGCTTCTTCAACTAAACTTTTCTCTGGTATTTCGCTTAGCATCGCAAAATAGCTATTGATTTTCTTCTCTTTAGAAAAAGGGCAATCATTAAAAATCGTTTTTAATTCTTCTCTTGTTTTAACCAAAACCGAAACATCAAACCCAAAATGATTCAGAATATTATCCTTTATTAAACATTCGAGTTCAGCTTTACTCTGTATTTTGGATTGAAATATAACGTTCCCACTCTGTATATACGTTTTTACATTTTCCAAACCTGATTTTGTGAGTAGCTCTCTGAGTTCCGCCATCGGAACTTTCTTATGACCACCTACATTAATCCCTCTAATTAGAGCGACATAGTGATAAGTATTTTCTTCCATGAGTTATAAGACTGAGAATAATTAATATAGTTAAATATATAAGTATTTGATTTTGATATCATAAAAAAGTTTAGATTTGCCCACATATACAATATTGTTATGCGTTGCCCCAAAACTAACATAGCTCTTGTAATAATATCCTTCTTTGCCCTTAAATCTGTAGTTGCACAAAGCTATTCTACAAACAAAGAAGTTGATTCTGTTTATTTCTTAAATCAGCCAAAGGTAGAATCTTTGGTAAGAAACGACAGCCTTTATGAAGCTACGACCTTATTAAATGAGACCATTACTTATTCTAAGAAGAATAATTTAAATGCTCAACTTGCCGATTCTTATTTTGCCTTAGGCAAGATTTTAACCAAAATGTCTAACTATAAAAATGCTGAGACCTATTACCTAAAGGCGTTGCACATTTATGATTCTTTAGGAAGCAACAAAGGTAAAGACATTGCGTTTTCCGGATTGGTAAGCACTTATCTATTAGATAAAAACTATACGCGGTTTGATAGTATATATCCAATAGCACAAAGACAATCTAAATCTATTAATAGTGAACTCTATTTTAAAAATTTAGATAGTGAAGTTAAACGGTATTACTATGCTTATGAAAACCAAAAGCTTTATGAAACTTCGAAGTTTGCTTTAGAACAACTAGATTCAACCGATTTTAGCAAGATTACAATTTCAGGTACTTATGAAGATATAAGTAGTTTAAAAAACCGATTCAGGTTATCCTATACCTACCATAATGCCATAGCAAAGATTAAACTTCCAAACAACAAAACGTATGGTTACAAGGAACTTTTTGCTATTGACGAAAATGACTTAAAAGTGGCTTTTGACAATGAAGATCATGATGATGCTTATCGTAAATTAGGTACATTTAACTATTATAAATACCTATACTACAACCAGATAAATAAGAATTTAGATTCTGCCAATAAATACCTATTAAAATCTGACACTTACAAATACAGAGCACTTATTGATTTTGAAAATAGAAATGCCAAAAATGGTGAGTTAATTTACAAAATCATAAATACCGAACAGCAACTAAATCTTGCAAATGAACTTCAAAAACAAGACGCTAAGACTTCTAAAATACTAATATGGATTACTACATTAATAGGTATAGTCCTATTAGGAACTTTAGTTGTGTTTTTCTTCTACTTTAAAGCCCGAAAGAATGTTACTAAAATCAACCGAGAGCTTAAAGAAAGTAACAAAAAACTCATTGATATTGACAAGAACCGTTTAGAGTTCTTCTCAATACTTAGTCATGAATTACGCACACCAATCTATGGCATTACTGGTTTGGCGACACTTGTTAATCAAGAAAAAGATGAAGAAAAACGACAATCTTACCTCGACTCTTTAATTTCATCAAGTAGTTATTTATCGGTATTGATTGACAATATTCTTCAAGCTAATAAACTAAAGTTTGACAAGAAGGAACTAAGGCAAAAGCCAAATAACATCAATAACATTGTACAAAACGTAATTGGCACTGTTAAGGTCGCTGCAAAAGACAAAGGCATTGAACTAAAAACCAATATTGAAACTTTTGATGATTCCGAACAACTTCTAATAGACAAGGTGGCTTTTAGCCAAATCTTAATCAATTTGGCTTACAACGCTATTAGATATACAAAAGAAGGTCATGTTTGCATCAATGTAAAAGAGAAAAAGCGTACTTCTGATACATTAAGATTAAGATTTGAAATTAAAGATACCGGAATTGGCATTAAAGAAGAACACAGATCCGTTGTATTTAATGCTTTTGAAAACAGAACATTCTTAGAGAAAAACAGTAGTGGTTCTGGTTTAGGGCTATACATTGTAAAAACGCTACTTAAAAGTCATAACTCTGATATTGATTTTACATCCCAACCTAATGTTGGCACAACATTCTTTTTTGAAATAGACTTTGATATTGCGCCCACTGCAGAAGACAACATCAAAACGCTTTCAGCATATAAAAAAGAAATGCATGTTTTAGTTGTAGATGACAATAAAGTAAACTTACTTATCACCAAAAAGAACCTAGAAAAAATTGAAGGTTATCATGCTGAAATAGTTACAAACGGAAGAGAAGCTATTTCTATGATTAAAAACAAGGCTTACGATTTAATTCTAATGGATATTAATATGCCAGATATGGATGGTTATGAAGCTAGTAAACACATTAGAATGTTTAATCCTAAAATACCGATTCTGGCTCTTACCGCTTTAAATTCTTCTGAAATATTGATGAAAGCACAAGAAGCTGGTATAAATCAAATCATTACTAAACCTTATAATTTTGAAGATTTTAAGGCAATTGTACTAAATCATTCCAATGCCAGCGATCTTTATTTTAATTGTATAGCTTTTGAAACAATGTAAGCTCCTGTCCATGCATTTTGAAAATTAAAACCTCCTGTTATAGCATCAACATTGATGACTTCGCCTGCAAAATACAGATGAGGAACCAACTTGCTTTCGTAGGTTTTAAAATTTATGTCTTTAAGATCTACACCACCTGCAGTTACAAACTCTTCTTTGAATGTACTTTTTCCTGTAACTTCAAAAACAGCTTGGGTAAGTTGAGAAGCTAACGCTTCTAATTGATCCTTATTGATATCTGACCATCGTTCGTTATCATTTATATGAGAAGCAATAACCAACTGTTTCCAAAGTCGTTTTGGCAATTCAAATTGTGCTGAATTAAAAACCGTTTTCTTAGCCAATTCTTGCTTCAAAATTTTCAACTGCTCTAGACAGCTTTCAAAATCTAGCCGAATAAAGTTTACTTCAATTTTAAAATTATAATCCAATTCTGCCAACTCAACAGCACCGAATGCGGAAAGTTTTAATATAGCTGGTGCGCTCATTCCTACATGTGTAATTAACAAAGGTCCTTCGGAGTACAAGTTGGTATTTACAACCTTAACCTCAACATCTTTAGCTACAACACCTGGTATATCTTTAATTCTACTATCCTTAATATCAAACGTAAATAGTGATGGTACAGGCTCTATAATTTTATGCCCTAAAGTTTTTAAAACTTGCCACATCTTAGGATTACTTCCTGTTGCAATAATAACTTTATCACTCTTTAAATTACCTTCGGAAGTTTCTATACTAAAAACACCATCATTATTAGATATTGACTTTACATTGTAGTTGTATAATATGTCAACATTGTGCTTTTTTGCTTCGTACAGAAAACAATCAATTATGGTTTGAGAAGAATTTGATATCGGAAACATCCTTCCGTCATCTTCTATTTTAAGTTCAACACCTCGCTCTTCAAACCACGCAATGGTGTCACCTGTCATAAATGTATGAAAGGGTCCTAACAACTCTTTTTCTCCTCTTGGGTAATTTTTTACTAATTCCGAAGGTATAAATTCGGCATGGGTAACATTGCAACGTCCACCACCTGAGATCTTTACTTTTTGAAGTCCTGTTTTGCCTTTTTCTAAAATGGCTACAGATAAATCTGGATTTTGTTCAGCAACATTTATTGCCGCAAAAAAACCAGCTGCACCTCCACCAATGATTATAATGTTGTATGTATTATTCAAACTTAATTTTTAAGAAGATTTTGTGAGTATTTTCTTTGAGTTAAGCGTTACCACTATTACCTTGAAATAAAAAACATAAAATTACAATGATATTCTTCAATAGACTAATATTAGTATTACTTATAGCTACTTCATGCAAATCTTTAGGACAATTAAAAATAGAAGGTTCAATAAACAATAGCTTGGAAGAAGTCTCGGCTGCAGAAAAAGACTTGAAAGAAAATTTACTTTGGGTGATTCAAGACAGAGGAAACGACAATGACCTTATTGCTCTAGAAATGGATGGTTCTATTGCCAGATCCATAAAAATTGAAAATGCTGAAAATGAAGATTGGGAAGATTTAACTGCCGATGATAAAGGCAATATTTATATCGGTGATTTTGGCAACAATAGTGAAAAACGTGAAAAATTCACTATTTACAAAGTAAAGTATGAGGACTTAAACAAAAAAAGTACTAATGCTGAAATTATTGAGTTCACTCTACCTAAAAAACAAGATTCTAAAGATTTTGAATCCTTTTTTCTGTTGAATAATCATTTCTATATAATTAGTAAAGAGAAAAATAAGTTTGTTGTCTTAAAAGTGAAAAATGAAGCTGGTAAACAAGAAGCTAAAGTTCATACCAAACACGATTTAAAAGGTAAAAACAATAAAATAACCTCAGCTGACATAAGCGATGATGGAAAAATTATTGTTTTACTAAATCATGATAAACTCTGGAAAATAGACAACTTTAAAGATGATGACTTTTTTGAAGGAGACCTTAAAGAATTAGAATTTGATCATGACTCTCAAAAAGAAGGTATTTGTTTTGACTCTAATAATAAAGTCATAATCACTGATGAGCGTAATGGTGATGAAGGTGGAAACATTTACACCTTCTCAATTGACTAAGCGTTTTCTATTTGGTAATTTTTAGATTGTAGATATTCCTTGAAGTCTAGCTGAGAATTTATCTTGGATTTACCTGTTGTTTGGTAAATGTTCTTCTGCTTTGCATCAATGATTCGCCCTTTGGTATTATCATGCCATTGTAAATCTATACAGGTTTCAATGGTTTTTTTAATATCATCATCTTGAATTGGAACAATAACCTCTACTCTTCGGTCTAAATTACGCTCCATACAATCAGCAGAACCAATGAACATCTCATTTTTTCCGTTATTTCCAAAAACATAAACTCTGGCGTGTTCTAAATACTTACCTACAATGCTGATAACTTCAATATTTTCACTAATACCTTTTAATCTTGGAACCAAACAACAAATACCTCTAACCAATAGTTTTATTTTAACACCAAATTGAGATGCTTTATAAAGACGATCAATAATATCTTTATCTTCCAAACTATTCATTTTGAAGAACAAGTAACCATTACCTCCATTTTTTGCAATGTCTATTTCGTTATCAATACGGTTATTAAGTTCTTTTCGTGTAGTGAATGGTGACATCCAAATTTTAGAAATAGATGGTTCATAGGAAGTGTCTAAAAGAAATTTAAAGACTTCTTTTAGGTCTGTAGCAATAGCTTTATCTGAAGTTAACAATCCAAAATCTGCATACATTTTGGCACTGTTTTCATTAAAATTCCCTGTCCCTATATAGCCAATATTTTTTGTTTTGGTTTCTATTAGTAAAATTTTAGAATGCACTTTAATATCTGGCATACTATAAAGTACACGAGCTCCTGCCTTATCTAATTTTTCTCCCCATTCTATATTATTTTCTTCATCAAATCGTGCTTTGGCTTCAACAAAAACAGTTACTTTTTTTCCTTTCGCCAAGCAATTCATTAAACCAATAGCAACCGAAGAATCTTTGGAAATTCGGTATAATGTAATATAGATATGGTTTACATCCTTTCGCTCAGAAGCCTCATTAATCAAGTTTAAAATTGAGTCATATTTCTGATATGGGAAGGATAATAATTCATTTTTCTCACTAATATGATCAATAATACTATCAACCAATTCTAAACTGTGATGATCCAATTGCCCATTGTTAGATTCACTAATTCTACTTTCAATTTCAGGAAAATGAAAAAAGTCACTAAAATTATGAAAGCGTCCACCTGGCATTAAATCCGTTTTCTTAAGGCTTAAGCATTTTCGAAGAATTTTAACGTCTTCCTTTCCAATACTAGAATCGTATAAAACCCGTGTTGGTATACCATAATCCCTATGTTTTAAACTTTGTTTTATCAGTTCTATTAATTCCCCATCTTCCTCTTCATAGTACAACTCACCATCTCTAGTAATCTTAACACTAAATAAGTCTTCTCCACTTAATTCTGGTAGAACTTTTGAAATATTATCTCTAATAATTTCATCTAAAAAAGTAATATGCTTTTTCTCTCCTATTCCTGGAAATGTTATAAAACGACCACATTTTTTAGTAGGAATAGAAATTAATAAAGGTTGAGAGACATTAGCAAAAAAGAATAATTCTTTATCTTTAATAAAGGACAAATCTAAATCTGAATTTAGCTCATAAATCTTCAACGGCTTTTTTACTGAAGCTTCAAAAAACTCTGATGAAAATTCTTGCTGAATATCATTAAAATCTGATGCCTCAATAAGATTAACACCTTCAATATTTAGTTCTTTAAGTAGTTTTTCTTTATAGATAAAACCGAATCTTTCCTGAAGCTTATCAACCCTTTTCTGAATAGCCTTAATTATTTTTTTGGGCTTTTCCTTTAAACGAAGTGGTGAGTCTTTTTGAAGTCTTCTAAACTGTCGAAGTTTAGATACTCTTACACGATAGAATTCATCAAGATTAGAGGAAAATATCGCTAAAAACTTTAAGCGATCATTAAGACTGTTAGTCTTATCTTCAGCTTCTTGCAATACTCTTTCGTTAAACGAAAGCCAACTTAAATCTCTATGGTAATATTTCTTTTCAGACATTGAACAAAATTAGCAGTAAGAATTCAGAAAAAAGTTAAGCCAATATTATTTTGTAGTGTTATGACTTTATGGTTTTGTAATAGGATTCAATAACTTTTAAATCGGCTTCATTGTTGTTATTTACCTTGGCATCCTCGTAAAGATTTTTACCTTCATTTTTAATAGCTTCAATATAATCTTCAGAAAATACATCTTCTGTTTTAGCTAAGAACGACAACATTTTAAACAGTTTTATAACAATAACTGCATCATGTTTACAATAGGTTCTAAATGCAGACATTACATAGTACAGCAGCTCGTTAAAATCAACCGTATTGACATAAATCAAAGGTTTATTATCAGCATCAAAATAGAAACTCTTGTCATTTTTTCTAAGTCGGATTGAAAACAATTCAGTGAGATAATCTATAGCATTCACTGCTGTACCAGGATCATTAATACCTGGAGACATAGCCTTAATAGCAATCTCAGTAATCTGCTTAAATGCTAAAACATAATTATCTTCTACTAATTCACTTTTGTCGTAACGAAACGTTTCTCTAATTTTCTCTATCTGATCATCACTCAAATCTTTATCCGAAGAAATTAGAGGTAAATCCTTTAGAATATAATCGCCTTTAACAGGAATGACTTTGAATTTGATATTTTCGGTTGTTGCTATTTCAGCTAAAGTTTCAAGTCCTATATCTTGAAAATATCCAGAATCAGTTGATTTAACAGAGGTCCATTCGCTAGTATCAGGAAAATCTGTATTACAATCTTTTTCGGTATCAATTTCTTTATTGAGTCTTAATTTTGCTTTTCTGTAGATTCTATCCATGATATTATTTACCTGAATCTCTTGCGAAATAGAGTGTATAAAATAGATAAATGCACCAAGACATAGCGTCATAATCACAATAGCCAAAAGCACCGAAAAGCCTGGTAATTGATATTTATTACCATTAGGTTCTATGGCAACAAGGGTAAAAATACAATACAGTAAAGATGCATTGTAAATTCCTAATATTACCTGATGCTTTCTGTTGGATATTAAACCTGGCAAAACTCTGGGTGAAAAGTTACTCGAGGCTTGATTTAGAAGAACCATAACCATAGAAAAACTAAACACCATGATGGAGATGAGACCTGCTATGAAAGTGGTGAGTAAATTCCTGGCTGTATCAGTGTCATTAACTACTAAAATAGGAGCATGCTCTACCAAATACTCAGAGACTCCTTTATTTTCAAAATAAAACATTGCGAAAGCAAAGAATACACCTACCAAACTAATTAATGTTGGGTAAAAAGCAATTCTACTCTCTAACTTGTATATGTAGTTAAAATACTTGTTGAAAAAGGATGTCATTTTTGTTTAGAAGTTTAAACCAAAACCAAAGGTGAGTCTAAGTCCTTCAACGCTATGAAATAAATTAAATGTTCCTGAAACACTCTCTGCGGCTGTAACCCAAAAACCACCACCATAATCGTTGTGCCATTTATCTGAAAAATCTCCTGTAAGCCAAACTCTACCAACATCAAATCCACCAAAAACACCTATTTGTAATGGTAACGTTCCTGTCTTAAACTGGTTAAAACTATAACGTAAATCGGTACTTCCTACTAATGAATTTCTACCTGTAAAACGATCTCTTCTAAATCCTCTTAAACTATTGAGTCCACCAATATTTGCCGCTTGATAAAATTGAAAACCATTACCAAACCTTAACTGTGTTCTTAAGTCTGTTTTTAGAACTAGCTTTCTATTTCTTGAAAGTGAATTATAGAACCCTAAGTTAGAATTTAGATAGCCATAAGTATTATCTGTTTCGTTTAATTCTGTTTTAGCACCTAGATTAAGCAAAAAGTTCATACCTCTTGAAGGGTTTAACTTCTTATCATAACTCTCGTAATTATATTCTGCTTCAAGCGCACCAAAAACCCTTCTTTCATAAAACTCTTCATCTGTAGCTGGCACAAAATCCGTGATAAATCTACCTGCGGTATTATCTACTTCAATCGCCTCAAAAATGGCTCTAAAACCATAGTCACTACCAAAACTACCTCTTTTGAGGATTCCTGCTTTTGCCATGTAAATACTTGTTTTTACACGGTTGTAATCAAAATCTAAATCATCATCTAGATTAACAGTTTCGTTACCAAACCCAAAGAAGTTATTTACAAAGTTTTCTGATGTAAACCTACCTCCAATATGCAGATTCCAATCGTTCATGATATTAGCAAATTCCCCATCATACTCTAAAGAAAAACCACTTGTTGCAAAAAAGTATCCTCCTTTAAATCTGTGTTGCTGTGAGAAAGGATTTCTTTGAAAACCTTTTTTTGTTCTTACATAAGATATACCTAATGACACTCCGTCATCTGGATTGAAACCAACAGCTGGTGTTGTTACAAAATCTTTCTTAATATTCTTTTTAAAGTCGAATAAATTAAGCTTATAAACATCCGTAAATCTTACAGTTGCACCATTATTTTCTTCAATGGTATTTTTCTTGCTTTCATGATCATAAATCTTAACCCTTCTACCATTTTTAATGATATAAGTGTCATTTTCTAAACCACCAATAAGTCTTGTGAAAATAGGTTTTTTTCCTTCGCCTTTAACTTCGAAGATATCTTTGTCATCTAGACCGTAGATCCATATTTCTTTAGTAATGTCTCTATTAAACGTTTTATCTACAAGTACATCTGCTTTTTCACCACCTTTTATTCTCCAAATCTTTACGCTTGTTTCGTTATCCCTAATTCGGTTAACTTCTATATAATCATCTTTATCCGTACCAGTGAGAATAACTAATTCATTAAGGTGATTATAATAGCGCTCAGCAATGTCTGTAAGATTTTGTCGTCTACCTTTTAAATTTTTCTTAATTACTCTCAGTGTAGAATCTTGAACTGTTTCAGGAACTTTAGTAAACGCTTTATCGATGACATCATCTGTAACGTTCTCTTGTAAAAACTTGGCTTGTTCCATCCATTGTTCTCTTGTAGATTGCTGAACAAGTACTCGATCTAAACGAATTCCTGCTGCATTCATCCATTCAATATCTTTTAACTCGCTATCATAAACTTGAAGCTGATTTGATGCCCCAGAAATAAGTCTCATAACATCTAGTAAAGTACCATCGAAATTTGAAAACACTTGATCTCTATCCCTTGGAATAGGTTTGAAGACCTTATCTCCATTTTCTTGATCGAACTGTGCCCACCTCCATTGATCTTGGTGGCGATCCCAATCACCAATTAGCATATCAAACAATCGAGCTCGTACAAACGCATTTTGGTCTATTTTATATTTTTCATCATCTCTTACTTTTTCTATGATATCGTGCGTACTTTCAATGTCATCTGCATAACCAAAGTTTCTTTCGTGACTGTAGTTTTCTTCTGGTCGCTCTTCTATCATATATAGCTCACCTCCATATTCCTTGTTGAACTTCCCTAAATGTTTATGCTTTGGAATAAAAAACAATCTTGGATTTGTATGATAAACCTGCGCTGCATCTGATAAGTCTGGAACAGTTAGAAATGCATAAGGATGAGCTGCTGTGTAAAAATCTAAAATTAATTCCTCAACAGCAGTTTTTTCAAATTCATCTTGTATATAAGTATCCTTAAATAAAACCGTTTGTAAATATTGTGTCGCACTCTTTTTGAGCGCTCTCATGTTTAACTCTCTACCATCTTTGGTCTTAAGACGCAATGAGCGTGTTTGGTGTCCACCACCAGCTCTTACGACCTCAAGACCTCCGTAAAGTGTATCTAAAGTAGCAACCTTTGCTGTAATTTTTTTACTGTAAACATCGCGATAATGATTTCCCCAAATAGATTTGAAAAAATCTGACTTATCAGTTTGTTCTGCTGTGTAAACAGAGACTTCTATTTCTTGAGGAAATGTATCTGGTAAATCAGACACATCATACTCTTCTGTAGGTTTAAAAACTTCTGTGGTAAATAACTGTTTTGCTTTACCGTTTTCCTCTCCAAAATAAGTTACCCAAGCACTACCATCTTTAAATATTTTAAGCTCTGCAAAACCTTGTTTTCCATAAGAAAAAACACCATGATCACCCAGCTCTACTGCAGATTCTTTAGCACCAGAACCCGAAACAATTTGTTTAATTTTTTCATTGACATTGTACTGCAATGTATGTTCGTGACCTGAAACAAAAACCAGTTTATCTTCGTCTAAAGCCATGGTTTCTATACGATTCATTAAGTTGTTATAACTCTCATTATAACGATCTTGAATAGATACACCTCCTTGAGTTCTAATCTGCGTTGCTAACGACGCAAGAATTGGCACTGGAATTTTTTTCTGTCCTGGAAACAAGTGTTTTTCTAAAGCATATTGACCACCGTGAGTTCCGTTGGTATACATTGGATGATGCATAGCTAAGATTACCGTTTTATTTTGTGCTTTCTTAAGCTCACCCTCTAATTCCAAAAAGAATCTATCTCTTGTTTTTATTTCACACTTATCATTTATACTTGGATGATCATTCCAATTTTCAAGATACCATTGTGTATCTATAATTATCAATTTAATGTTCTCACCAACATCAAAATCTTCCAAGGGACATCCATTTTCTGGCTGAAAAGTATTATCACCTAAAGCATCTTCAATATATTTTTCTTCTCGCTTTAAACCTTTTACACCATCAGCATACCAATCGTGGTTTCCAGGGATAAACAGAACCTCACCTTCAAAATCCTTGAGTGCTCGTATTTGCCCATCCAAACCATTCTCAGCATCTTTTCTTCCTTTTTCATCTTTTGCTGGTAATCCTGCAGGATAAATATTGTCTCCTAAAAAAAGTGCATAGTCACCTTTTGTCTCTTTATCCGAAGTATAATCTTTAAAAGCCGTTAAGGCATTAGACATTCCGCCTTGTGGTGATAAGCCTGCGTCTCCAATAAGATAGAAGGTTCTTTCCACTTCCTTATCTGGAACAATATTAGTTTTGTCCTCTTCATTTTTGTACTGCGCATTGTAAGTAGCACAAGCTTGAAATAAAAATATGATTACTATTAACCTGGTTGATTTGTATAAGTTTTTCATAGGTGATTTTAAGATTGTAAAAATATTTAGATTGAAAACTAAACTTTAACTCTACTAATAAATATCTTAATGCTAATAATTAGTGTTTCTTGCTGCTTTATGGTATTGAAGCAATAAATACGAACTCTCTAATTTACGCAATTCGTACATTATTTTTGATAAAAGTATATTAGGAACTACAGGACAACATAGAGCAACCGACTTTATGTCTTGCCCAATCTGGTCGCTTTGCATACCAGTTTTCATACTTTGGTTGTTCGTCATAAGGCTTTTTCAGCATTTCAAATAGTTCATCTACTAAAGTGTAATCTGCTTCGTTAGCTTTATCTATTGCTAATTGCGCCATATAGTTTCTTAAGACATACTTAGGGTTAACAGAATTCATGTGTGATTGTCTTTCTTCGTCCGACAAGTTCTCTGATTTCAACCTATTGTTATAGTCTTGAAACCATTCATTCCACTGACTCTTTTTTTCATTAGATATATCATCTGGGAAATAGAATGCTTTTTTAACGACAGCAACACCTTCATTGGCTTTATCTTTTTTGAAATTTGACAATTCTCTGTAAAATATAGTCATATCCGTTTCGGACAGCAGTAAACACTCTTCTAAATTTTGAATGAGTTTAGCATCTTCATCATTGCTATTTTTCAAACCTAATTTTGCTCGCATCATATCAAGAAATTGTGCTTCAAATTCTTTTTGATAAGTGTTTAAAATATCTTCAAAAGGTTTTGGTTCTTCAACTAAAGGATAGAGAGCATTGGCCAATTGTAACAAATTCCATAATGCAATATTTGGCTGATTTCCATAATAGTAACGTTTATTTTGACTATCGGTAGTATTTGGTGTCCAACCAAAATCAAAATCCTCTAGCCAACCATATGGACCATAATCTATAGTCAACCCTAAAATAGACATATTATCTGTATTCATAACTCCATGAACAAACCCTACACGTTGCCAATGGATAATCATCTCTAATGTTCTATCGGTAACAGCCTTAAAAAATTTGATATAGGTTTCTTTAGAAGGTTTTCCTAGTTCTGGATAAAAATATTTTATGGTATAATCTGTAAGATTTTTAAGATTTTCAATCTCATTTCTGGCTGTGAAAAGTTCAAAATTTCCAAAACGAATAAAGCTTGGTGCCACTCTACAAACTATTGCGCCTTTTTCATACTCTGCATTTCCATTATAAAGCATGTCTCTCAAAACCTCATCACCAGATAACATAAGACTCAGCGCTCTGGTAGTTGGCACACCTAAATGATGCATCGCTTCGCTACAAAGATATTCTCGGATGGATGATCTTAAAACTGCTAAGCCATCTCCTTGGCGAGAATACGGTGTTTCACCAGACCCTTTGAGTTGCACAGCCCATCGCTTTGAGTCATGCACTACTTCAAATAAATTTATGGCTCTGCCATCACCAAGTTGTCCTGCCCAATTTCCAAACTGATGACCTGCATAAGCCATAGCATAAGGGTTAGTGTTAGGGTAAACTTTAGAACCTGAGAAAACATCTAGAAACTGACGCGTGTTTATATCTTTTTTTTGTAAACCCAAAGCTTTAACCATAGCTTCTGAAGCATGAATCAGTTTAGGTTTTGATGGAACTTTTGGTACTACAAACGAAAAAGCAGTATTAGAGACTTGCCTCCTTTTATTCTCTAAAACTGAATCAGCAGGCAGTTCTTTATTAAATGTATCCTCAATATTTATTTGCATCAATAAAAATCGCTTTTGTAATCATTTGAAATAAAACAAGACTATACTTTTGACATATACCCTTAAATTATTTATAAAAATACAACATCGCTATATGTGAAAGACAAAATAAAACGTTAAGTCTTGTAAATTTTGTAAATTCACATTGTTATAAAACCATAAAAAACCATGGCTAAATCCCTTACGGAAGAAACTAATGATTTTGTTTTTGATTACTTAAAGCAAAATCTCCCAGATACATACATTTATCACAACTATACACATACAGAACGTGTTTTTAATAGTGTAAATGAAATTATTGAAAATTCTGAATTTAGTGAGGAAGATATTCTTGTTTTAGAACTTACAGCTTTGTTACATGATGTAGGTTATGTAAAGGGACACGACAGTCATGAAGAGGATAGTGTAAAGATTGCTTCAGAATATCTGAAAGAAAAAGGAGTTGATGAGGAAATTATTAAGAAGGTTTCTGACTGTATTATGGCTACTAAATTTGATAATGAGCCAAAAAATGAATTAGAAAAAGTTATTAGAGATGCTGATGCCTCTCACTTTGGTAAAAAATATTTTGATGATGCTACCGAATTCTTGCGCAAAGAACTAGAACTACAAGACCGAAAAGTATATACTCCTGCAGAATGGAGAAATGAGAATATAAAAGTACTAACTAAACACCAGTTTTATACCGACTACGCTTTAAAAAACTGGCAAAGTAGAAAAGAAAAAAACCTTGCCAAATTAATGGGCAAGAAGAAAAAGCGTAAAAAGAAACTTGATGTAGAAAAACTTAAAGCCAAATACAAAACACAATATAAAAATCAAAGTCCTGAACGAGGTGTACAGACATTCTACAGAACGGCTTTGAGAAACCATATAAAGCTGAGTGATATAGCTGATACTAAAGCCAATATTCTTTTATCTGTAAATGCTATTATAATCTCTGTAGTATTAGCTAACTTAATCTCTAAATTAGACACAAACCCTTATCTAACTTGGCCTGTTGTCATTTTTACTTTGTTTTGTGTAGTTTCAATGATACTTTCGATCATTGCTACACGTCCAAATGTAACCAGTGGTGAGTTTACCAAAGAAGATGTTGCTAACCAAGAAGTAAACCTCAGTTTCTTCGGGAATTTCCACAAAATGAATCTTGAAGAATATGAATGGGCTATCAGCGAAATGGTAAAGGATAAAGATTATATTTATAAGGCACTAACCAAGGATTTATACTTTTTAGGAAAAGTACTAGAGCGAAAATATAGATTACTACGCATAACTTATACGGTTTTTATGGTTGGTATTATTGTCTCTCTTATAGCATTTGGAATTGCTGTAAAAAACAATCCTGGTGTAGATATTGATGATATGATTCCTGAAAATCAAAAAACTTCGATGATTATAAATGTTGATGACAATGAGGTTTTAAACGCTTAAGAAATTGATAAAGCCTTAAAGATCTATCCCTTAATCGTTTCCATTAAGTCATTATAAGTGTAGAAATTCTTATCATCTTTATCGTTATGATAAAGTATGCTTATTCTTAAAGCTTTAAGACCTGTTACACCTTGAAGATCTTCAAGTTCTAAATATTCTAAATCGGTATCTAGAACATGTTTAGACTGCAGAAATTTAATATAACCCACATATTCTTCTTCGTCCTCTTTTTGTGAATAGACAATGGTTAGCTTTCCTTTTTGTGTAGCGCGTTCTTCAGTTCCTTTTATAAATGCTTTGTCTACACGTTTTTTCACTACTTCGTATCTAGCATTGTAAGTTCCGTCCACATCAAAACGCTTTTCATCCATTCTAAATCTAATCGATAAAGGCTGATTAAATACTAGTACCATAGATGCTACATCTAATGCTATCGGATATTCATGCTGGTTTTGATAGTATTCATTTTCCATCTCGCACATCACCTGAAGCTGCCACAGCCTTAGGTTGTACAAATAAATCATGTTAAAACTATCTAGCTTCGTTATAGATTCACCGATGTACATGTTATGCTCTACACCATCTGTCTTAAAACGTTCAAAAAAGTGAGGGTACATTTCTTGTGCTTCAATTTGCTTTTCATCAAGCAATGAAGACATATTGGTATTAATGAGCTTAACGGTATCGTCATAATGCTTACGATAGAAGTAAATAACGTTAAGATCTGGATCTATCTTACTAAAATAATCTTCTATTTCTTCTTTAAGAAATTCTTGTGTTTGAGCTACAAGCTGAAAAACAGGCTTAATGTCTTCTTTTAAGAATACCGTAATGGCATGCTCACTATCTACTTTAAAACTATCTTTCAACTCATTATTGAAAGCCTCTATTTGAAATTTTATTTTCTCATAGATTGGCAAGTGTTTTTCTTTAAGACTCTTATCTAATATCTTTCCTGCAAGATTAAGCTGCATCATCAAGTCTTTCTTAGTAGCCTCATTTCTTGCATCCGAGGAACCTTTTACATCTATTTGTCCAAATAATGGATAAACATTATTAAAAGCAATTTTTCTAAAAGTTGGAGATTCATCTTTACTATATTCAGCTCTTATATAATTTCTAGCTTCTTGCACAAACTTCCAATGTACACTAGAGTGAATAGATGTACACTCTTTTTGTATTACAGCTTCGATTAAATTTTCTTCCTCAGATTTAGAACGCTCAACAGCTGACACAATAAAAGGCATTACGTCTACAAGTTTGTTAGCATTTACACTATTTAAGGCTTTTGGTCTTTCTGAGACAATTTCTAATATTCCCATTAAACCTTTATCGTTAGCTATTGGCGCAAAAATAGCACTCTGAATACCCTGTTCATACAGTACTTTAATATGTGGCAAATCACAATTGGAGCTTTCATACATTTCCTTCACATTAGATATTGTGAAGTATTTTTTCTCATGAAGTAATCTATTATAAGACCAATTACATAAGGCGTCTGTACAATAAGATGCTTCAAGTTCGTTAAGAAGATAACTTGTCATACCTGCACCATAAACTCTAACAAATGAATCATCATCCTTGTTATATATAGAAAAGCCTACATGAATATCTTTCAAACCAAGAAGTGAACGAAAGATTTCATGAAAATCTTTCATAAAGGCTTCATCCTTGCGCTTCCCTTTACCTAGTAGAGAAGATTTTATATTAGATATGGATTGATCGTCTGTGACATCTACAATATTAGAAATTACAAAACCTTTAAAATCGTAACTATTTGGTGGAAATTTTGTTTTCCACAATTCTAAATCATCAAAATTATCTATAAGCTGATCGTAATCTGCTGCTGTTATTTTTGGCGCATTCTTATTTGGCGTAATCTCTATAAAATCTGCATTATACAAGATTTTATAATAACGCATTACTCCCTTTTTATCTGGTATTTCGTAAAAAAATGGTCTTTTAAAATTAAGATCATATCCATAGCAATATCTCAAAATAATAGAACATGCAATAATGTAATTATGATCTTCAGGAAGGTTTTTAATTTCTAATTTAAAGTTATCTCCCGCATCATTTAGAATTTTCTTAAAACGCTCTGATTTATTAAATATAATGTCCTGAAGAGGTATTGACGCCGTTTTAATCTCATTGTGCGTTAAAATCGGGCTAAACGAATCTTGAAGAATACCGGAAATCTCTTTCTTATATTTCTCAATGAATGAAAAGTCGCTAAAGCCTTCCCTTAGAACAGGGTAGTCTTTTGCAATCTTCAAAACACGCTCAGCATTAGAAACTACTAAATCATTATCTGAATGAAGAAGTGCTTCGTAGCTTTTTAATAATTTATTAAAACTAACCTTTACGCTTAAAGGCGACTCTATGTGCTTATTAATATCCAATGAAAGAAAGTAGTTTTATTCCTAAGTTACAAAATTTTAATTGTAGTCGTGTATTAGTAGACGAACTTACACTAATATTTGTTACATATGAGCAAAAAAAACTATACTTTCTTTATACTAATTGCAAAACCACCGCCTTCTGCTAGTTTTACACTTAACTTAGAATCTTTAGAAATATCTATTTTTTCAATAGTAATATCAAGAGGATTGTTATCCCAGTGAGCGTTTTCACCATCTTTGTAAATAATAGCTTCGTATTTTTGATTTTCATCTAAAAAGTCGAAAGTTAAATCTAAAGTTCTCGCATTTTCATCTGTAATACCACCAACAAACCAATCACCTGTTTCACGCTCTTGTCTTGCTATGGTTACATAATCACCAACTTCTCCATTTAACACTTTGGTTTGTTGCCAATCTACACCAACAGCTTTTATAAATTGAAGTGGCTCTGGATTAGCTTCATAATGCTCTACTAAATCCGCTGCCATTTGTATTGGACTATAAATTACCACATACAATGCCAATTGCTGAGCAATAGTAGTGTTTACTTGATTATCTGGTTTATATTCATCAAACTTAATATTGAAAATACCAGGTGTAAAATCTATAGGACCAGATAACATTCTTGTAAAAGCTACAATCGGTAAATGCTCTGGCGGATTACCACCATCACTAGCCCACGCATTAAATTCTTGACCTCTTAAACCTTCACGCGAAATAATATTTGGATAAGTTCTACGTAAACCTGTTGCTTTAATTGGCTCATGAGCATTAACTGCAACTTCATAATCTGCTGCTTTTATAGCTGCATTGTTATAGTGATTTACCATATATTGTCCATGATGGTATTCACCCTTTGGAAGAATCTTACCAACGTAACCCGATTTCACAGAGTGCATACCGTATTTCTGCATTAGAGCATAAGCCGTATCTTGTTGTTTTGTGTACGTTTCGGTTGCTGCAGAAGTTTCGTGGTGCATTATAATTTCAACACCTTTTTCTTTAGCATAGCTTGTTACCTCCTCAATATCGTAATCTGGATATGGTGTTACAAAATCGAATACTCCTTCTCTATCCTCAAAACCGATCCAGTGTTCCCATCCTGTATTCCAACCTTCAACTAAAACACCTTTCATATTGTTTTTAGCTGAAAAATCAATAAACCGTTTTACATTTTCAGTATTTGCACCATGTGTTCCGTTAGATTTCCCTCCTTCAGTCCAAGTGCTCATATCTTGCGTCATACCATAATCCCAAGAAGATTTACCCAAATGCATTTCCCACCAAACACCTGTATATTTCATTGGTGTAAACCACGACACATCTCCTAACTTGTTTGGTTCATTCAAATTCACAATAAGTTTTGACTCTATTAATTCTGGTGCATTATCAGTAATTTGAATGGTTCTCCAAGGAGTATGAAAAGGCACTGTTTTTTTAACTTTGTAGTCTGTGTTTCTAGAACCAACTAGGTTACTTCTTAAATCAAAATTTTTAGTATCAACCTTCAAAGTCATTCCTGAATAATCTAATAAAGCGGCTTCATGAAAACTTAAATGCGTGCCATCTGCACCAACCATTGTCACAGGTGTGTTAACCGCATTTTCAGGTATATACGTTTGCGCTAAATCATTGTGGTTAGCGTATTGCAATGCATCTAACTCTGATAGTTTTGTTGTTTTATATAAATGTTCATAGATATCCCAATCTCCAGGAATCCAAAATGTTTTGTAATCTTCGGTTAGATTGAATTCTGTATGCTCGTCATTAATATAAACTTCACCTTTAAAATTGTCTTGCTCAGGGAACTCATATCTAAAACCAATACCATCATCATACACTTTAAACACAATGTTCATTAAGCGTGCAGCTTCATTATTCTCTTGAAGTTCTACTTTTAACTCGTTGTAATTGTTTACCACATCCAATTGTTCTCCCCAAGGCATTTGCCAAGTTTCGTTAAAAGATGATGTTGTTGCATTATTAATTTTGAAGTTTTCACTAAAATCTTCAACATCCTTAAAATCGAAACCTAAATACGATGTATCTACAACTGTTTTGTTGTTGAACATAACAGTGTAAAACGGTTTTCCTTTTGCATTGACATTGAAGTTAACTGCTATTCCAGAATTAGGTGATTTAACCTCTAAAACCTGCTCCTTTTCTGTTGAACAAGCATAAAGCGCTACAATAAATAGAGGTAAAATATATTTAAATTTCATAGTTATTTTTTTTCGATTAGTACAATACTAAAATTTGAGTTTATAGTAATTTTTCCATTTTCCACCGTTGCTGTTTCACCTGAATAAGCATCTCTCAACAAAGTGCCTTCCTCAAAGATTTTGGATACATCAATAGTTTTCTCGCCTTTATCTAAATCTAAACCTATAACAACCAAATCATTAAAGTCACCTTTCTGATAACTTCTGTAAAAGACATAAGGTTCTTGAGTTATCATCTGGTGAGTACCAGCTCCAATGGATGGATGGTGCTCTCTAAATTTACCCAATTTTTGCCAGTGTTCTAAGACTTCTTTTGTTTTATTATCTGATTTTACAGCTTCCCAATTCATGAACGAACGTAAAGTTGCATCTCCTTGCGTGCCTTCAACTACTAAAGGTCTTGCAGATTCATCACCATAATATACTTGCGATGTTCCTGGTGACAATAATAGTTTATTTGCTGTCTCAAATGGTTTTTCCCTTTTAGGATCAAATGGACCACCATCATCATGAGAGCTTAAATAATTTAGCACACCAAAACCTTTCAACTCTTTATTTAAAATACCTGAATAACGTTTAAATAGGTCTTCGTAACCATTCTCTCTAGCATTCCATTTGAATTCGAAATTGATTTGTGCATTGAACATATCATCATAATAGTTTACTTTTTTGTCACCATAATCAAATAGTTTTCCTCCACTGATGCCATAATTGTAAACTTCACCTACCAGATAAAAATCATTATCATCCATAACTTTTTCTGGATTGTTCTTTTTGAATTCCGCAAAAGCATAATCACACTCTTTTTTGAATTCTTCCCAAACATAGGCCTCGGTATGCTTTACCGTATCACATCTGTAACCATCAACACCAAATTCGGTGATGTAATCTGTAAGCCACTTCATGATATAAAAACGTGGTGCTCTTGGATGACCCGTTCTTTCAAAGAACTCGTCTAACTCTTTTACTTCTTGCTCATAACGCCCTTCTGCTTTCCATTTTTCAACCAGTTGCGGAGGTAACTCTACATTTTCATTGCTTTCAGTTCTGATATCTGGTAAGTTTTTAACCAAAGTACAACTTACAGTGTGTTCATAATTATCATAAGAACATTGTACATCTGTACGTACCAAATCTTCTGGCCAAACAGGATCCTTTTCTGTAACAGGACCTGTGTGATTAATCACTGCATCCAACACAATACGAATGCCTCTCGAATGCGCTTCTTTTACTAATTCATGCAAATCTTCTTTAGTACCATAATTTGGATCTATACTTGTCCAGTCCTTTGCCCAATACCCATGAAAACCATACGTTACACCTGTACCTTCATCTGTTCCTCCATGAATTTGTTCAACAATTGGAGTCATCCAAATAGCATTGATGCCTAAATCGGTGAAGTAGCCTTCTTTTACTTTTTGGGTAATGCCTTTGATATCTCCACCTTCAAAACCTCTAAGTTTTCCTGTTTCTTTGGTTCTATCAAAATTAACATCGTTGGATGTGTCTCCGTTGTTGAATCTGTCGGTTAACAGAAAATAGAGATTTGCCCCTTCCCAAACAAAAGGAGTTTCTTGTTTTGGTTTTTCTTCGAATACAGTTTTATTTTCTCTACAGCTAAGCATTGAAAAAGCTATAATGGTTACTAAAAAATATTTGTACATTATTGTTTAATTAAGATTTTATATTCCCAAGCTTCAATAGGCTGGGCATCTGTTGTAATTGTTTCAATCTCGCCAGTTAAGTAATTTTTATATTGTCCCTTCGGAATTACAACTCTGTTACCACTATCTGTGATATTTCCAACAAAAATCAATGATTCTTCTCCTTTACTTCTTTCAAACATTAAGATACTATCTGAGTATGGCATCGGTTTATATGAAGCCGCATCCTTCCCGCCGTTCAAAGCTACATTAGTGCTTTTAAGCTCTCCGAGTTTTTTCAGTAAGTCAAAATATTTACCTTTTTCTTTTGGAATAGAATCCTTTTCAAAAAACTTAAGGCGATGTTCCATATCATACTCCTGTCCACTATATATTAATGGCATTCCTGGCATCATATATTCTAATGTAGTAAATATGTCTTTTTTATCTCCCATACGCTCTTTTATGGTTCCGCTCCACGAATTTTCATCATGATTAGTAACAAAATTCATAAGAATATCATCCGCTTCATAATCCGTAGAAACTTTAGTCATATACTCATAAAAATCTTCAGGTGATTTTTCATCTTTTGCCATTCCATTCATTAAATGGTGACCATTCCAAGCATAAGCCATATCAAACAATTCGCCTTTTAGCAATTCTGGCTCCCAAGCTTCGGCTAACATAAAAATAGCTTTTTCACTTCTTAACTTAGAAATAGCCGTTTCCCAAAAATCGACAGGCACAGAACCAGCAACATCGCATCTAAAGCCGTCTACACCCTCATCTTTTACCCAATACAACATATCCTCAATCATTTCCTTGCGCATATCTTGATTGTCGTAGTTTAAATCTGCAACATCTGTCCAATCTGTACCTTCTGGATGAACAACTTCGCCATCTTCGTTTTGTGTGTAATAATCTGGATGATTTTTTAGCCACTCATGATCCCAACCTGTATGGTTTGGTACCCAATCTAAAATGACATAGATTCCGTTTTCATGAGCAGTGTTTACCAATTCTCTAAAGTCTTCTTTAGTTCCAAACTCAGGATTGATCTTTGTGAAATCGGTTACCGCATAGTAACTACCTAAGTATTTAGCTTGTTCTTCTTCTGGAAAATCAGAAGCGAATTTGCTATTTTCTCCACCTGTAGCTTTTCGTTTAGTTTCAGAAATAGGAAAGACTGGCATTAACCAAATGACTTTTACTCCCAATTCTTTTAAAGTTGGAATATCCTTGGTGAATTGATCAAAAGTACCTTCCGGAGAATATTGACGAATATTTGCTTCATAGATTACTGCTGTTTCCAAAATCTCATCTGAAATCGGTTCAATTTCAACACTGGTTTTTGACTCGTCTTCTACTATTTTAGTTTCCTTTTTTTCTTCTTTGCAACTTGCAAACAGAGCAATTGCAAAAAAGGTAAATATTAGTTTTTTCATGATTACTTTATTTTAAGTATGAATGATTCTAAAGGTTTTATATCAATACGAACTTGGGCTTTACCGTCTTCAACTTTTAAAGTTGAAGTATAATTCTTGTACAACTGGTCTTCAACTTCATAATTCCCATCTTTCAACTCTAATTTTGAGACCAAATCTTCTGGTAATTGCAATTCAAAACCATAATTGTTTTCGGTATTAAAGTTTGAAATTATGATTAGTTTTTCATCTTCACTCCAACGTGCAAAACTCAATACTTTATCATTATACCATTCTGTATGTTGTTGGTTGTAATGTTGTAAATCTTGATAGTCTCCCATTAAAGCATCACTGGTAATCGTGAAGTTTAATAAGCGCTTGTAAAAGTCTCTCAAGTTTTTTTCTTCTTCGGTAGATTGGCCACCATCAAACTGTTTGTTGTTTACCCAACGCACAACGCTTGGCACGCTTCCATAATCGAAAATTGAGGTTCTTGTTGGGTCGCCAAAACCTAAATCTTCCTCAGCTTTTTCACCAAATTCCTGACCAAAATATACCATTGTTGGCGATGTGCTTATAGTTGCTGAAATGACCATTGCTGGCTTTCCTTTTTCGGCATTACCAGCAAAATCTGGACTCGCAATACGCTGCTCATCGTGATTTTCTAAAAAGTGAAGCATGTGGTGCTCAATATCTTTTAAATCTTCTTGAATTGGAGGAATGTTATACGTACTGCCGTGACCTTGCATTATGTGTTTTAAGGTATCGTACAATTGCACCTTATCGTACAGATAATCCATTTTTCCTTTTTTGATGTAATCTCTGTACAAATGTGGTTGATAAACCTCAGCTAATAGAAATGCATCAGGATTCTGCATCTTGATGTGCGAATTCATATAACTCCAAAATTCCACAGGTACCATTTCTGCCATATCAAATCGGAAACCATCCACGCCTTTGGCTGTCCAATACAAGGCTATATCTTTGAACTTTACCCAAGAACTTGGTACTGTTTTGTCTTTCCAGAAGTTATAATGTGCTTTGTAATCTTCGTTATCGAAACCTTCTGGTAACTCATCAAAATCCTTTTTACCTTCTGGATTGATTCCGTAGTTAACCTTAACGGTTTCGTACCAATCATTCATATTTGGCTTTGATGCTCTTGAGCCATTACCTGTCCATTTTGCTGGAACTTCTTCAAACTTACCATCGGCTTCTGGATGATTTTCTCCTCCTAAAGGTTGGTAACCATTCTCCCAACTAGGCACTTCAAAAGTTTCACCTGGATTGTAATAAAAGTTATTATTAACTGCGTAAGTCAAGGTTTTATCATCTTCTGCACCAAAATCTGTTGTACCTTCAGGATTGGTTAGACTTTGATAATTACGCGCCACATGATTTGGTACAATATCAATTATGACTTTTAAACCTGCATTGTGCGAACGCTCAATTAAGGCTTCAAACTCTTGTAATCTGTTCTCTACATTTTCTGCCAAATCAGGATTTACGTTATAATAATCCTTAACTGCATAAGGCGAACCTGCACGACCTTTAACTACATCAGGATCATCATTTGAAATGCCATATTTTGTGTAATCTGTAATAACATCATGATGTGGCACACCTGTGTACCAAATATGTGTCACTCCTAAATCCTTGATTTCAGAAAGAGCTTTCTCTGTAAAGTCGTTGAATTTACCAACTCCATTTTCTTCTAAAGTTCCCCAAGGTTTGTTGTTGGTATTGGTATTTCCGAATAAACGTGTAAACACTTGATATACTACTTCTTTCTTTTTCATTACTGATTTAGTTTCTTCAGTTTTTAAAGTTTGTTTTGGTTCGTTTTTGCAACTAAAAACAAGCGATACAAGTAAAATTAAAGCAATTATATATTTTGGTCGCATTTTATTTACCAAGTTTTATTTTGATTTTTCTATCCTCTGTAACCTCAAGTTTAGAGTCACGTCTATTCAAAGTTATGGTTAGTGTTTTGTTTTTATCATTAAAATAAAATCCTCTTCTTTTACCATTAACTCTCACCCTTTTCGGATTGCTATTTATATTATGAACCAGTATAATAATTCTGGTTGTTTGTGTTTTATAATTTTCCCCAAAATCTGTTTTAAAATCAATGTGTAACCAATCCCCTTTGAACTGACTAGAAAACTCCATAATTTCATATTCTTCTTCATCAAAAGCATTTCTTGTTTTGCCATCATCAAAGTAAAATGTGCTCTTATTTTCAAGAACACTTTTATCGTGGTAATAATTCACTAAAATCCAATCAGATGTATTCTTTGATGTATTTAAAGGCTCAGTGGTAGGTATGAATGCACCTGCTCGCACATAAGTAGGGATAGACTTCTCTTTTAAAGAAACTTTACTTTTTTGACCTCCTTCAATTCTTTCTCCTGTGTAAAAGTCAAACCAAATATTGTCCTTTGGAAAGTAGACTTCTTGCTCTTTTTTACCTGCTTCTAAAACTGGTGAGACTAGAATATCTTTTCCCCATAAATAGGTTTTTGTATAATTGAATAACTCAGGATTGTTTGGTTCTTCAAATAAAAGTGGTCGCATTAAAGGCTTGCCTGTTGTATGATTCTCATACATTAAGTTATAATTGTATGACAACAATTTGTAACGTAATTCAATAGCTTCTTTGGCCAAAGCCTTGGCTTTTTCACTTCTAAAAACAGGTTCACTTGGCACATCTTCTTGTGCGTGTGGTCTAAAAATGGGATTGAAAACTCCATACTGCAACCAACGCACATACAATTCGTCATCTAAATTTGCACCTGCAAAACCACCTAAATCACTATGCATATAGGCCAATCCTTGCATTCCCATTTGAAGCGCAATTTCTGGCTGACTTTGCAATCCTCCCCAAGTTCGGTTAACATCACCAGACCATGGTACCATTCCATAGCGTTGGCTACCAGAATAACCAGCGCGCATTAAAATAAATGGTCTTGTATTTGGAAAATCGCGTTGGTAACCTTCGTGGATTAAACGTGCCCAATCGTGACCGTAAATATTATGCACTTCGGAAGCCGAACCTGTATGATGTTGTACCCAATCTGGATGCACTTCTGGCTCACCTAAATCTCCCCAAACACCAGCCACACCTTTGTTGGCTAAATCTTTATAAATGTTCCAAAACCATTGTTCCCCTTCTGGCTTATAGATATCGATAAGTCCTGTGTTTCCAAAGTAAAAATCATACCTAGCATTATTGCCTACAGAATCTTTCGCTAATACGTTTTTGGCAACTGCTTCATCCCATTTTTTTGACGTAGTCAACACAAAAGGCTCTGTAATTGTTATGGTTTTTACACCTTTATCATTGAGACGCTTTACCATGCCTTCAAAATCTGGAAATGAATCTCTAAAGACTTCCAAATTTCCCATGGTACCTTGTATATCTTTTCCGAACCAGTACAAGTCTAAAATAATAGCATCTACAGGAATTTTTTCTTCTTTGAATTTTGAAATCGTGTTTTCAACTTCTTCTTGTGAGTGATACCCAAATCGGCTTGAAAAATTACCCAAAGCCCAACGTGGTAACATGGGTTGCTTTCCTGTGAGGTTTGTATAATTATTCAGCATATCGTACCACGATTCTCCTACGATAATTTGATAAGTTTTACGTCCTGAAACGGTTTCGTAAGTTAAGGTGTTATCGCCTTTGCTATCTAAATCCAAGTATCCTATTGGTGCATTATCGAAGTGAATCATATATTGATTAGACGACAATACAATTGGCATTGTGAAATTCATTAATTCGCTATGCGTTTCGTAACCATAATGCGCTCTATTGAATAACGGCAAACGATATCCTCTGCGATTCATACCCAAAGCTCTTGCTCCACCTCCGTATAATACTTCATCTTTAGCAAGATTGAATTCTATTTTTTCGGTGGAATCGGCAACAATGTTGCCTTTTACCATATCCATTGGCTCGTGCTTACTTTTGTAGTAACCGCGTTTTTCTGAAGTGATGAATTTGTCTTTGTAGTAATATGAGATTTGGAAAGGGGATTTTGTAACCGTAACATATAATCCGCTTGTTTTTAGTAAAACATCGTTTGTACGTTCGTTAAATTCAACATGTATTTTTTCAGGATTAGAAATAACCACATGTGACTTTAAATCAATATTTTCTTCTGAAGGAACAAATGTAGTTTCTATAATTTCAGAAGAATATGGTATGATGCTGTAGTAACCATCGTTGACATTTATGTTTAACTGACCTCCATCAAATGAAGCACTTTGAAAGATTCTACCTGTGTTTTGTGCAGTAATTGAAACAGTGACTAATAAAATTGATATATATAAAATTATGTGTTTCATGTTATTTAATACCTTACCGTGTTGGATTTATGACTTCAATTAAAAAACTCATAGTTATATTAAACATATGAGATTCACACTTTCTTAAATTTTAATAGAATCATTGCTTTCTTTTTCCATTAAAAAAAGAATAGGAACGTAAACTCTTAGATTCCAAGAATTTTCTGAATGATCCGCATAATCAAAAAATTTGTTCAAAGAATCAAAATCACTATATCCTTTCATTTTTAAAATTTCATCAACTCTTGGTGCGTATTGTGGATAATGTTCATCCAAAGTTTTGTTACCGTAATCAAAATACAATTTGTGCTGTCCTGCTTGTGGTAAATTGGCTTCCATATACTTAAAAATCGCATCTGGATACGGATTATTGTCCATTGGCATTGCACCAACCCAATGCGTGGATATACAGGCTGCACCACCAAACACTTCTGGATATTCACTAATGGCATACATAGACATTAAACCTCCCATACTAGAACCCATTACAAAAGTGTGTTCTTGGTCTGTATACACTGAATACGTGCTATCTATTACAGGTTTTAATTCTTCAACAAGAAATTTTAAATAATCATCCCCATTTAAATCCAATACATTGATAAAATTCTTTTTTGCTCTTATAATCAACTCCTCTTTCCTATCTATCGGTAAATTTTCAAAAGCTTTTTCTGGAAATAAATCCTGCCAACGAATGTCAGCAATGTTGTAAATACCAACTACTATAAAATCCTCAACTCTGTCATCTTCTTTTAACTGTGTTGCCCATTCATCTACCTTCCATTCTTGCTTATTCCAAGTCGTGGTACTATCAAACAACATTTGTCCATCGTGCATATACAAAACGTTGTATTTTTTATCTTTGGAATAGTCTTCTGGCAACCAAACATCAACTGATCTTGGTTTAATGTATTCTGATGGAAAATCTTCTACTCGCAACAATTTCCCTGCTGCTAGTTTGGCATCTTCAACTGTTTTGAATTCAATTATTGACTTCTCAATAGTTTCTGATTCTGAAGTTTCTTGTTTTGTATTTTCATTTTTACAGGAAAACACTAACAAACAAATAAAACCTAATGTGAATATTCTTTTCATATCTCAGTTTAAACACCCCTAAAGTCCCCTCAAGGGGACAATAATGACTGATTATTTAATTTTAGTTGTATAGATGTAACTTCCTTTCTTGTTAAGCTTTATACTATCTTCCCAAGATAAAGTCTCTCCTGTGATGATGTTTTTTAAGGTTTTGCCTTTCAATCCCATTTCTTCGTGATACTTTAAATCAATTTCAATAGGCTCATCATTTTTATTCATAATATGAACCACTGTCTCGTCTCCATTGGTACGGTATAAAAAGTAAGTCCCTTGAAAAGGTGCAAAATGCTTTGTCTTGCCTTTGTGAATAGCTTCACTAGTTTTTCTGTAATTTAAAACGGTCTTTAAAAAGGATTGCATTTCTTTTTGGTCTGATGTCAAACCTTCACCTGTAAATGCATTTACAGTATCGCCTTGCCAACCTCCTGGGAAATCTGTACGGATTAATCCATGGTCTCCAGGCTTATCAAAATCGTCCATTAAGATTTCTGTTCCGTAATAAATTTGAGGAATTCTAGGCAACATCAACAGGTAGCTTAATGCCATTTTGGTATTTGTAGCATCACCTTTGAGCTGTGTAAAAATTCGACTCATATCATGATTATCTGGAAAAGCCATAATTTTATCAGGTGCTGTATAAGCAAAATCATTTGATAAACCTTCATATATCTTTACCAAACCATTGTTCCAACTTTCATCTTCATTTAAAGCCTCAACTAATTTTGCTTGCATTGCAAAATCCATTGACGATGTTAAATTAGAATCATAGCCATCTTTGTTGACATGTCCTTCTTGCCAATACGCAATTAGCAACGGATTTAAACTCCACTCTTCACCAACGATACTGAAGTTTGGATATTCGGTCATAATGGCGCCTGCCCAATCGCTCATGAAACCCTTGTCTGGATATGGATAAGTATCTTGTCTAATGCCGTCCAAACCTAAAACTTCTACCCACCAAATACTATTCTGAATTATGTACTTGGCCATAAATGGGTTTTTCTGATTTAAATCTGGCATACTTGGCACAAACCAACCTTGTGACATGCCTTCGTAATCTGCTTCGGAAGCATAAGGATCTTGATTTGTAGTACGTCTATGATTAGACATTAAAGTTGTCTCTCTGTTCCAATTATCTTTATTTTCCTCGTAATGCTCTTGGTAATTTATCCAATCTTTAAATGGTAAATCCTTCATCCACCAATGTTCTAATCCACAGTGGTTAGCCACTTGGTCCATAATAAGTTTCATATCTCTATTATGAAGTTGGTTGGCTAATTCCTTGTACTCATTTAAAGTTCCGAAACGAGGGTCTACTTTATAAAAATCGGTCATTGCATAACCGTGATATGAACCACTTGGCATATCGTTGATTAAAACTGGACAAGGCCAAACAGCAGTAAAGCCCATCTCATCAATATAATCTAAATGCTCTGTAATGCCCTGAATGTCGCCACCGTGACGCTTATAACCATCTGTTCTATCAATCCCTTGTTGCAGTAAACCTTCAACCTCATCGTTATCTGGATTGGCATTTGCAAAACGATCTGGTGTAATAAGATAAATAGCATCAGAACTATTGAAACCTACATAATCTTCAGCAGATTTTTCTCTGGCTTTTAACTCGTAGGTTTGCGTTAATTCGGTGCCACCTTCCTCTTTAAAAACAATATTGAATTTACCTGGCTTTACACCTTCAGCGATTTCTAAATCTAAAAATAGATAGTTTGGACTATCGGCTTTATGAACTTCTTTAAGTGTGATTCCAGATTTTGAAATTTCGACTTTTGTATTTCCAATATTTGGATGTTTAACCAAAAGTTGAAGCGATTTGTTTTTGAAGCCTGTCCACCAAAATGGCGGTTCAATCTTATCAATGTCATTCGCTTCAACTATTGCTTTGTCTTCAGTTTCAGTCGTGGTAGAATCTGCCTTTTCTTTACAAGACCACATTAAAACGATTGAAAAAAATGTTATAACTAATGATAGTTTCTTCATAATTAATGGATTTAATGTTCTTGTAAAACTCAGGAACTTAAACTGTCACTAAGTTGTTTGGTGAAATGGTTACGTTTTCACCATTAACTATTATTTGTAAATCTTGGTCTCCATCAACTTCAAAGTGTGTTTTACCTTGATTAACGATAACTCTTAAGATTTGATGTCTAAAATTCACTTTGAATGAATAACCTTCCCATTGCTCAGGAATGCGAGGTTCAAAGGTTAGCATATTATCCTTAATACGCATACCACCAAAACCTTCTACAATACTCATCCAGGTACCAGCCATTGAGGTAATATGAAGTCCTTCGTGTACTTCGTGGTTGTAGTCGTCTAAGTCTAAACGCGATGTTCTTAAATAGAACGTGTACGCTTGTTCCATTCGGTCTAACTTCGCTGCTTGGATACTGTGTACACAAGGTGACAACGAACTTTCGTGAACCGTAAATGGTTCATAAAAATCGAAATGACGTTCTAATTCTTCAGTTGTAAAATGGTCTTCAAAGAAATAGAACCCTTGTAATGTATCTGCTTGTTTGATATATGGCGAACGTAAGATTCTATCCCAAGACCACTTTTGGTTAATTGGTCGTTGTGATTTGTCTAAATCTGCCACAGTGATTAATTCCTTATCCAAGAAACCATCTTGCTGCAAGTAAACATTGTGTTCTTCAGAATGTGGAAAGTACATATTATTTGCTACTTCTAACCACTCCGAAACCTCAGCTTTAGATAATTTAGCCTTATTCATAATACGTGTATAATCTGTATTATAATCCGCTTCAACCTTATCTATACATTCTGCAGCATACTTAATACACCACTGCGCAATGTAGTTGGTGTACCAGTTATTATTGATGTTGTTTTCGTACTCGTTTGGACCCGTTACACCAAGGATTACATACTTATTTCTGTATGTTGAGAATGTAGCACGTTGGTGCCAGAATCTTGCGATACCAATCAATACTTCAAGTCCCATTTCTGGAACATAACTAAAGTCGCCTGTATAACGGAAATAGTTGTAAATAGCAAACGCTATAGCACCATTTCTGTGGATTTCTTCAAAAGTGATTTCCCACTCGTTATGGCATTCTTCACCATTCATTGTTACCATTGGATATAAAGCTGCACCATTTTTGAAGCCTAATTTTTCGGCATTTTCAATGGCTTTTTCCAAGTGCTTATATCTGTAGGTTAATAACATTCTTGCAACGCTTTGATCTTTGGTTGCCATATAGAATGGAATACAATACGCTTCAGTATCCCAATAGGTACTACCACCATATTTTTCGCCTGTAAATCCTTTTGGACCTATGTTTAATTGTGGGTCTGTTCCTAAATAAGTTTGGTTTAAATGATAGATATTGAATCGAATACCTTGCTGTGCTTTTAAATCACCATCTATAGTGATATCTGCCATATCCCAAATTTTAGCCCAAGCTTCTTTTTGAGATTCTAACAAGTTTGAAAATCCAGCTTTGACAGCTGTGTCTAAAACTGAACTTGCTGCATTGATTAATTGGTCTTTATCGTGATTTCTATCAACTGTGTAACCACCAAATTTATGGATAGCAACGGTCTCGCCTTGCTTCGCTTCTTGTGTATACGTAAAAGCTATTTTGTTTGAAGATTTATCAACTGTTGCATTTGCATCAACTGAAGTTCCATTAAGAAAAATTCGAGATTCCATAAACGTACAGGTATGGAATTCTGTTTTCATTGTTTTGGCTTTGATGAATGCTTTTTCACCTTCTTGAACCACATCTTGAGTATCCCAAAACTGATCGTCCCAGTTGGTATCTTCATTTGTAATGCCACTATCTAAATACGGTTGAAATGTTACCTTAACATGTGCATTTAGTGGTTTTACCTCATAATTTATTGCACCAACTTCATCTTCTGTAAGACTTAAAAAACGCTTCACATTAACTTCAACTTCTACATCATTTGGGAGTGTTGCTGTAAAACTTCTAGATAGCCAACCTTCTTTCATATTAAGTTCACGCTTAAAGTTTTCAACCCTTTTACATGTATGAAGGTCTAAGGTTTCGTTATTAATCATAACGTTAATGCCTATCCAGCTTGGCGCATTTAACACCTTAGCAAAATACTCTGGATAGCCATTTTTCCACCAACCAACTCTGGTTTTGTCTGGATAATAAACACCAGCAATATAACTCCCTTGAAATGTTGGACCTGAATATCTTTCTTCAAAATTGGCACGCTGTCCCATTGCACCATTTCCTAAGCTAAAGATACTTTCTGAAGCTTTAACTTTATTTGGGTCAAATCCTTCTTCGATGATTGACCAAGCGTTAGGTACGATATAATCTAAGTTCATTTATTTCTTATTTTGAGCCAAGAACAAAGGCTTATTTTTTATTCGTTTATCAATTTTTCTATGAATTCTTCTGAGATCTCAGTAAAATCCTTGAATACATAATCGGCATGTCCCAATACGTCTTCACTTCCGATACCAATAGAAATCATATTGGCTACATTAGCCGCTTCTACACCAGCCACTGAATCTTCAAAAACGATGCAGTTTTTAGGATCTATCTCTAATAGTTTTGCTGCTATCAAAAACACTTCTGGATCTGGCTTTGCTTTTGTAACATCGTTGCCGTCTACAATAGCATCAAACTGTTCCTTAAGATGGACTCGTTCTAAAATAGTTCTGGCGTTTTTACTCGCTGAACCTAGAGATATAGGTTGATTATTTTCACTTAAGAAATTGAGTACTTTTGGTACATCTGGAAGAATTTCGGATTCATCCATTTTAGCAATATGGCTTAAGTAATCTTCATTTTTCTTAGCCATTTGCTGATTAAAATCTTTTTCTGAAAGGGTTTTATTTCCCCAAGCTAAAATCTTTTCGAGCGATTTTACTCGGCTAACTCCTTTTAGTTGTTCGTTTTCTTCTTCTGTGAAATCTATACCTAAATCGTTAGCGAGTTTTTTCCAAGCTAGGAAATGGTATTTTGCAGTGTCTACAATGACACCATCTAGATCGAATATGAATCCTTTTTTATTCATTTAATTATATTGAATTAATCTCTAGTTTATCATCTATTCTTAAGGACAGTAATGCCGCCACTATAAAACCTACTCCACTAACAACTATTGCAAATATTGCCTGGTCATTATAGGCGTACTTAACTAAAGGACCACCAATTATTCCATTAATTATTTGAGGTATTACAATAAAGAAGTTAAATATACCTATATACACACCCATCTTTTTAGGAGGTATTGAACCTGCCAACATTGCATAAGGCATAGAAAGAATACTAGCCCAAGCTACACCTATCAATATCATAGGAAGAATTAATCCATACTCAGTAGATGTGAAATAAATCATTAACAAACCTATTCCGCCTACAAATAAGCAGAAAGCATGAGTTTTTTTTCTTGTAATCTTTTTAGCGATACTTGGCAACAAGAAAGCTACTATGGCAGAAATACCATTATATATTCCAAATAAGATACCTACCCAGTTACCAGCTTCTTGATATTGCTCACTACTAGAATCGCTAGCAGGAAGCCCATAAACATGTTGAGCAATAGCCGGAACGGCAAAAACCCACATACCAAAAAGTGCAAACCAAGAAAAAAACTGAACCCAGCTCAATTGACGCATGGTTTTAGGCATTTTTCTGAAGTCTTCAAAAATATCTGTAAGCTTTGCTTTAGGCTGCTCACCCTCAATTTTTACAGACTCTCCTTCCAAATTTTCACTTTTTTCAAATTCAGCCAATTCCTCAGGCGAATACTCTTTAGTTGTAAAAATTGTTACTAAAATAGAACCTATAAGTACAACTGCACCTATAATAAATGACCACAATAAACTTTCTGGAACTGTTCCCTCTGACGAAGTCTTTTCAAAACCAAACCAATTGGTAAGCATCCAAGGTAACCAAGACCCAATTACAGCTCCAATACCTATTAGCGCTGTTTGAATACTAAAACCTTTTGTGGTTTGCTCATCTGAAAGATTATCTGCCACTAAAGCTCTAAAAGGCTCCATAGCAATGTTAAATGATGCATCCATTATCATTAGCATACCTGCACCAACCCATAAAGCTGGTAGTATTGCAATCATAAAGTCTGCTTGAGGAATAAGAATCATCCCGATAGATGCTAAAACAGCACCTAAAAGAAAAAATGGTTTTCTGCGACCAAACTTAGTCCAAGTATTATCACTATAGTGACCAATTATTGGCTGTACAATTAACCCCATAATGGGAGCTATTAGCCAAAACCATGACAACTCATGGACATCGGCACCAAAAATCTGTAAAATTCTACTTGCATTTGCATTTTGCAGAGCAAAACCCATTTGAATTCCAAGAAACCCGAAACTCATGTTCCAAATTTCCCAGAAACCGAGAATGCGCTTTTTCATAATAGTATGTTATTAATTTATACTATTCTGACAAGCTATGCTTATCAAAACTTATAAGAGAAGTGAAAATATAAGTTTTGAATTATCGGTTCAAAGATACGTATTATTTTAAATTGGCAATGTTAAATTGTTATTTAGTAGATTCTCGTTCAATTAAATCAGTAGCAATCACCACGGTTTGAAACTGCTCTTCCTCTTCATTAAAATCATTTTCAATTTTATCAATAAGAAGATGAGCTGCTTTTTCTCCCATCTGCTGTGCATGTTGGCTAACTGTAGTTAAACTAGGTGTAGAATGTTTAGAAAGCACACCATCTGTAAAGCCAATCACCTGAACATCATTAGGTACATTAAGCCCCATTTTTCTGGCAACTTTCATAGCTGATAAAGCGTAGAGTTCATTCACCGCAAAAACACCATCTATTTTTTCATTTGATTTGAATAATTGCTCTATTTCAGATTCCAACTTTTCAAGATGCACTTCATAATCCATGGTATCATCCATCTTTAAAATCAACTCGGCTTCAGGTGTTATTTTATGTTCTTGCAGCGCTTCCAAATAACCTTGAGTCCTTAATTTACCGACACTTACGTAATCTCTAGTTGTTATCAGCGCAATAGACTTGCAATTGTTTTCTATTAATTTTTCAACAGCATTTTTAGCACCATTAAAATCATCTACAATAACTTTATCACATTTTATATCCGAAACCACCCTATCAAACATTACAATTGGCATACCTTGACTCATGGTTTCATTAAAATGGTGGTAATCTTGTTGCTGTAATGTTTCTTTGGACATGGAAAGAATAAATCCATCTATACTACCATTTGCCAGCATTTCCATATTAATAACCTCTTTAGAAAACGACTCGTTAGACAAACCAATAATTACATTATAACCTCTACTATTAGCCACTAACTCCACACCTCTAATCACCTTAGAAAAAAAGTGATGCACTATTTCAGGGATGATAATGCCTATGGTATTGGTCTTTCTGTTTTTGAGACTTAACGCAATGTTGTTAGGCCTATAATTGTAGAGCTTTGCAAAAGCTTGAACTTTTTGCTTTGTATCTAAACTGATTTCCTCACTATTTCGCAACGCTTTGGATACTGTAGAGATAGAAACATCTAATTCTTTAGCTATTTGTTTTAGGGTTATTTTTCTTTTCATTTACGAAAAATTGTAGTGTATTTAAGTAACGAAGATACGGCAAAAATGATTTTCTCATATTTTCAACTTCATAATTTTAGTGCAGTATAATTGACAATATCCTATTTTTTCGCTATTTTATGCTAAATGTCAATATTTTAAGAAAAGTTTTTAACACGAAAACGTTTTCGTGACTTCTGTCATATTTTTTAACGCTCGTATCACACTAATTTTACATAGATTTAACCCGAGAAGTGAAAATATAACACAATTAAACTAAGCAATTTTAACTAAAACATTGTATGAAAACATTCTTAAATGCTTTATTATTCTGTCTAATTATGGTACCGGCAACGCTGTTTGCTCAGACGACCGTTACTGGTACAGTTACAGATAAAGCAAACGCTATGCCTTTGCCAGGCGTTAATGTCATTGTTAAAGGAACTGCCAGAGGAACCTCAACGGATTTTGATGGTAATTTTTCTTTAGAAGTCAGTGACGGTGAGACAATAGTTATTTCGTATTTGGGCTATACGACACAAGAAATTGTGTTTAACGGTCAATCTACGATAAATGTAGAACTATCTGAAGATGCAGCTCAACTAGACGAGGTTGTATTAATTGGATATGGTTCTGTTAAAAAAGAAGATGCAACAGGATCTGTTGATGTCGTATCTTCAAAAGACTTTAACAAGGGAGCTATAGTATCAACTGATCAGTTGTTAAATGGTAAAGCAGCAGGTGTAAGAATAACCACAGATGGTGGTTCGCCTGACGCAGCTCCTAATATTAGAATTAGAGGAGGTTCTTCTTTAAGTGCAAACAGTAATCCATTAATAGTAATTGATGGAGTGCCAATTGCCAACAATAATCCTGCTGGTGTAAGTAACCCACTTACATTAGTAAACCCTAATGATGTTGAAAGCTTCTCTATATTGAAAGATGCTTCTGCTACTGCTATTTATGGGTCTCGTGCTTCTAATGGTGTAATCATAATTACTACAAAAAAAGGTACTTACGGTGATGAAGTAAGATTCAATTTTTCAAGCAACATCTCTGTGAGTTCTGCAGGAGAAGGTTTGGACATGATGAATAGTGAAGAATACGTTAGGTTTATACAAGAGTATCACCCTAATTATATAGATTATTTGGGTGTTCCTGTTGGCTCAGTTAGTACTCCTGAAAATGTATCTCAAGTTGTAAATGGAAGAGCAATATATGATACAGATTGGAGAGATCATATCTATAGAACTGCAATTTCAACTAACACTAACTTTAGTGCTAGGGCTAATATTTTAGGAGGAATCCCTTTTAGAGCATCTGTTGGATATACTAATAGTGAAGGTGTTGTAAAAACTGATGACTATGAAAGATATACTGCAGCTTTTAAACTGACACCTCAATTTTTAGATGATAATTTAAAAATTGATATCAATGCTAAAGCAACCTATGCAGACAAAAATGCAGCTGATTCTGGTGGTGCAATAGGAAATGCAATAGCTTTTGATCCAACTAAACCAGTGTACGATAGTTCAAGTGTATTTGGTGGCTATTATATGAACATGAATGGTAATTTAATAGATGGAAGATGGAATCCTGTAGCACAGTTATTACAGCGTGAGCGACCTGAGCGAGTTTTTAGATTTTTAGGAAATACTCAATTCGATTACAAAATGCCATTCTTACCTGAACTTAAAGCAGTAGTAAACCTTGGTTTAGATGCTTCTAGAGCTAAGATTAAAGAACGTTTTTCAAATAATGCAATTGCTACTTATAGTGTAATTGATGAAGGAAATGATTTTGTTTTCAATCCTGGTGTAAATTACATAGAAAACCAACATATTACTAATGCTACATTTGATGCTTACCTTCAATATAATAAAAGCTTTGATGATAAGTTCATTAACAAATATGATGTACAAGCTGGATACTCTTATCAGAATTTTAAGAATGATGGAAACCAAGAAAGATATCAATACAATACTGTTACAGGTCTAAGAGAATTAGTAGTCAATGTAAACAACCCTAATAATAGATATTATAACGTTTTAAACTTACAGTCTTTCTTTGGCCGTGCTAATATTGATCTAGCTAACAAGTATTTATTAACGCTATCATTTAGAGCAGATGGTTCTTCTTTATTCCAAGAAGATGATCGTTGGGGCTATTTCCCATCAGCAGCATTAGCTTGGAAAATCAAAAAAGAAACATTTTTAAATAATATATCTTTCTTTAATGATTTAAAATTAAGGTTAGGTTGGGGTCAGACAGGACAACAAGACATTACTGGTGTTGCTGGTTATTATCCTTCAATTCCATTATTCCAAGCTGGTGATAGTAATAGTCAATATCTACCAAATTCTTCATTATACTCAGCATTACCATTTAACCCTGATTTAACATGGGAGAAAACAACAACCTATAACATAGGTTTAGATTTTGATATCTTAAAGAACAACTTAATATCTGGTTCTTTTGACGTTTATTATAGAGAAACAACAGATCTACTTGCAGATGTACCTGTTCCTCCTGGGCAAGCTTTTTCTAGTAGTTTTATTGATAACGTAGGTGAAACAGAAAGCAAAGGTTTTGAACTAAACTTAAATATTAGTCCAATCAGTACTGAAAACTTTACGTTTGATATATCATCTAACCTATCATATAATCATACTAAAGTTACAGATTTAGAAGGTCTTGCTAGTATTCCTACTGGTGGAACAGTTACAGGAACAGGAACATTTTTACAAAGACACTCAGTTGGGCAACAAGCAGGTAGTGCTTACGTATTTAAACAATTATATGATGCCGATGGGCAGCCTATTGCTGGAGCTTTTGCTGACAGAAACGGTGACAACATAATAAATGATGATGACCGTTATTATCAGCCAATAGCACCAAACTGGACTTATGGATTTGGATTAAATTTCACTTACAAAAACTGGGACTTAACAACTAGTTTTAGAGGTCAGTTTGGAGGAAATGTATTTAACCTTAATAAGCTTAATTACGGTACTTTGGAAAGTGCTATTCCTAACAACAATAATAGTCTAACAAACGTTTTGAATTTTTATGATGGAGCTTCAACAAGTTCTATATACGAGGCTTTAGGAAATACTATTTATTCTGACTATTACTTAGAAGATGCTACTTTCTTAAGATGTGATAATATTGTATTAGGCTACAGTTTTGATAACATTATAAAAGATGGTGTTGTACGCTTTTATGGAAGTGTAACTAATCCATTTATAATTACCGATTATTCTGGACAAGATCCAGAAAATTTTGGAGGAATTGATGGAAGCTTCTATCCTAGACCAACAGTTGTAACTCTAGGGTTTAACTTTGATTTTTAAAAAAAAGACTATGAAAAATTTAATAAAACTATTTGTTATTTTAGTAGTTGCTGCTACAGCATTCTACTCTTGTACAGACGATCTAAATACAGAGCCTAAAGTTGAGCTCTCATTAGAAGAATTATTATCTGAGGACCCAAATGCAATTGAAGGTATTGTATCTAGACTCTATGCTTCTTTTGCTTTATCTGGCCCTTCCGGACCTGGTAGCTCTGATGTTGATGACGATCCAGGTGAATCACCTTTTTTGAGAGGTATTATAAATTTACAAGATTTTACTGCCGATGGTATGAAAAACCGCTGGGGAGATGATGGATTGGATCAATTGACAACCACATCAAGCTGGGATGGGAATAACAAATTCTTCAGATATTTATACAACCGTATATACTATACTATACCTCAGTGTAATAACTTGATATCTGTATTAAACTCTATATCTGTAGAAGATTCAGATTTAGCAAGAAATGAAGCCCGTTTTTTACGTTCTCTAGCTTATTACTATTTGATCGACACTTTTGGAAAAGGTGTATTAGCTACTGAGAACAACCTTGGCGAAAGCCAACCTCTTCCTGAGGTTGGAAGAATAGAACTTTTCAACTATGTTGAAGGTGAGTTACTAGAAATTGAACCTCTTATGCCTGAGAGTAATGGATACGGTAGAGCAAATAAGTACGTAGTAGATATGCTTTTGGCAAAATTATATATCAATGCAGAGGTGTACACAGGCGAACAGAGATATGACGATGCTTTCACATATATAAATAAAGTAATAACTGAAGGTGGTTACCAATTAACTGATAGTTTTGTAGAAAACTTTTCTGCAGATAACTTTAACTCTACTGAAATCATCTATCCTCTTATTGCTGATGCTGATAACAGTAGAAGTTATGGAAACACCACATACATTGTTAATGGTAGCTTAAGCTCGGATACAATGCCTATTGCTCAATTTGGAGCATTAGAAGGTTGGCAGGGACATAAAGCTTCACCAGCATGGTATGGCTTATTTGGTAATAGCGCTTCTGATCTAGCAAATAGTAATGATGAAAGAGCATCATTATTTTGGACAGATGGACATACTTTTGAAATGACCGACTATAGAGAATGGACAAATGGCTATCCATCAATAAAATTTAGAAATACTAATTTTGAAGGTTCATCAACAGCTACTGCGTTTTCTAGCACAGATTTTCCTATGTACAGACTAGCTGATGCATATCTTATGTATGCGGAGCTTGCCTTAAGGGGAGCTGCTGGATCAGATATGGGTTTAGCTCTAGATTATGTAAACAACGTTAGAATTAGATCAGGAGCTAGCACAATTTCTTCGGGAAGTTTAACCTTAGATTTTATTTTAGACGAAAGAGCTAGAGAACTTAATTTAGAAGGACACAGAAGAACAGACTTAATAAGGTTTAACCGATTTACTGGTGGTAATTATATTTGGCCATGGAAAGGAAATACCCTAGAAGGAACTTCTATTCCAGATTATTATAATCTATTCCCTATACCTGAGCAAGCAAGAGGTGCAAACCCTAATTTGACTCAAAACCCAGGATATTAAAAACTATGAAAATGAAAACTATATTTAAACTAAGCTTATTAGCACTTACGCTTCTTTCATTCTCCTGTAGTGAAGATGATCAATTTCAAGTAAGTGAGGATAGTATAGGTGGTATATTAACACCATCTACTGGAGATTCATTTGTGCTTAATCCTTTTGAAGTACAAACAAATACAGCTATGACAATTAGCTGGGAGGATGCAATTTATAGTGTCCCAACACAAGCTAATTATACAGTTGAAGTTGCTCAAAGTGGCACAAATTTCGAAAATGCAATTGTTGTTGGTAATACTATTGAAAACGCATTAACTGTCAATATTTCTAATTTAAACAACTATGCAATACTTGCTGGTCTATTTCCTTTTGTTGAAGGACAATTGGATATTAGAGTTAAATCTGCTATAGGTGACGAGGCTGTTTTGCCTCAATATTCTGATGCTATCACTGTTTCTATAACACCTTTTACAACAGATTTACCTAAACTATCAGTTCCAGGTAACCACCAAGGTTGGGATCCTCCAACAGCACCTTTATTAGCCTCATCTGCTTTTGGTGAAACAGACTACGAGGGTTATGTATGGCTAGATGGAGAATATAAATTTTTAGCTCCTGACGAAACAGGTGTAGTTTTTGAATGGGGAAATACTGATTGGGGAGATGATGGAAATTTTAATGGAGTTTTAGTTGAGACTGATGAAGTAAATTGTACCGAATCAACAGCAGGATATTATCTTGTAAAAGCAAATACAGATGAGTTAACCTACTCAACAGAAATTATGAACTGGGGAATTATTGGTAATGCTACACCTACTGGTTGGGATAGCGATACAGATTTAATCTATGACCCTGCAACAAGAACTTTATCAATAACCTTAGATTTAACTGCTCAAGAAGCACCTGATAACGGAATTAAATTTAGAGCTAATGATGATTGGGGTGTAAATCTAGGTGATACAGGCGCAGATGGAACTATGGAATATAGTGGAGATAACATAGGTATTCCTGTGTCTGGAAACTACACAATAGTTTTAGACTTAAGTAACCCTAGAGAATATACTTACTCTTTAACACTTAACTAATATACCAATGAAAAATATAATAAAATTTTTACCCTTATTACTTATTACATTGGTAAGTTGTGAGGATACAGAAGAATTTGAATTTTTGCCAACTGAAGAGAGTTTTGAAATTATTTCTCCTACAGATGGGTCAAGTCTTATACTAGACGAAACAAATGGACAAAACAATGCTTTGACTATTGTTTGGAGTGATAATGTTTCTAGTAGTGAAAACTATGTAATAGATATGTCTACTGACGAGGCATTTACATCACCTATAAATATTGGCAGTACAACTGCTAACTCTTATTCATTTACTGTAGAAGATTTAAATACATATCTATTACAAGCTGGACTTTATGCCTATGAAGACTCTAATGTTTATTTCAGAGTTACAGGAGGTGAATACTCTGATTTATTTAGATTATCTGTTACATCATTTCCTGATTCTAACCCAATAATAAACAATCCTAATGATTCAAGTGACATTAGTTTATCAGTAGATACACCTGAAGATGTTGCTATGAGTATAGAATGGGAAGATCCTGATTTTTCTCCTAGTTCTACAACAATTGTAAACTATAATGTACAAGTTGCATTAGCCGATACTGAATTTGCTGAGTTTGAATCTCTAGGTGAAACACAAGAATTAATGCTAGACGTAACTCATTCTGGGTTGAACAATAAAGCTATTAGTCTAGGTTTGATAGAAGAAACACCTGGATCACTTGAAGTAAGAATTTTTTCTTCTCTAGAAACAACTTCTGGTGTTATTGAAAGATATTCAGATCCTATAACTATAAATGTTACTCCTTATGCTTCTACTATAGAAATATCAACATGGGGAATTGTGGGTGGAGCGTACAATAATTGGGGAGCTTTTGCAGATGCACCATTTTACACAACAGAAGTTCCTAATATATTGGTTTCATATGTCAGCTTACTTGATGGTGAGATTAAATTTAGAGAAAATAATGATTGGACAAATAATTATGGTGATGTTGGAGCTGATGGCACTCTAGATAATGGAGGTGATAATATACTTGTTACTGCCGGAAATTACAAAATAACATTAGACTTTAATGAAAACACATATACAATTGAGCCATTTTCTTGGGGTATAGTTGGCTCTGGTTATAATGATTGGGGCGCTACACCTGATGCTAAATTTTATTATGATTACACAACAAACACTTTCAAAGTGAATGTTCAATTATTAGACGGAGAAATTAAGTTCAGACAAAACAACGAATGGTTAACAGATTTTGGCGATAATGGATCCGACGGCACCTTAGACGCTGGCGGTACTAATATTGCTGTTACTGCTGGTTACTATGCTGTAACTTTAGACTTCAACAATAACACTTATACTATTCAATCTACTGATGTTTGGGGTATTGTTGGTTCAGGCTACAATGATTGGGGTGGTGCAGGACCAGATTTTGCTCTTACACAAATTCAGCCCGGAGTTTACTATGGAGACATAGCAACTTTAGTTGATGGTGAGATAAAGTTTAGACCCAATAATGATTGGTCAACAGATTTTGGTGATAATGGTGCTGATGGCACTTTAGACGCTGGCGGTACTAATATTGCTGTTACTGCTGGTCTGTATAGAGTGAAAATGGATGTTAACACCGGAACATATGAACTAAACCAAATTCAATAAAAAACAAATTGAATATTAACCCAAAAAGGGCTGATTATTGTCAGCCCTTTTTTTAAATAAAGCTTTATGAGAAAGATTTATACATTATTATTACTCACTATATTTTCATTATTGGGATATGGTCAAGTAACAATATCACCTAATCCATTTGAGGTAGATGAATCCATAACAATTACATTAGACATTAATAGTAATGCTACAAACTGTAACGGATTTAATAGCCCATCAAAAGTATATATGCATTCTGGTGTAGGAGATGGTTCTAATGCCTTTGGTATTAGTGTTGTTGGAAACTGGGGACAGGATGATGGAGTTGGGGAAATGACCAACCAAGGTGGTGGTATTTATAGTATCACACTTACCCCTCAAACTTATTATGGATTATCAACTGCACAAGCTGCTAATGTTATTCAAATGGGAATGGTTTTTAGAAACGAAGATGGTAGTCAAGAATTAAAAGCAACTGGTTGTAACGATTTTATCTATGATGTCGGAACTTTTCAAGTGAGTCTATCTTCTCCAACAAACGAAACTACAATTTTAACATCTGGAAGCAACTTTAGCATAAATGCTACAAACATAGGGGGAAATGCAAGCTATACGCTTTATGCTAATGGAGCTATAATAAATACTAATGCATCTACAAGTAATTATTCTTTTACAGATGTTGCAGTTACATCTAATAAAAATTATGAGTTGGTAGCTGAATTGAATGGCACAATAATAACGCATTCATTTAGTGTTCTTGTTGATCCTGGAAACATCTTTGATGTGATGCCTGTAACTTATGAAGATGGCATTACTTACATAGATGACAATACTGCTGTATTAGTACTCTATGCTACTGGCAAAGACTTTGTTTATTTAGCAGGAAGCTTTAACAATTATCAGCCTGATACAAGCTATGCAATGAAAAAGGATCCAACCCGAAACAATAAGTTTTGGATTGAACTTACAGGACTAACTCCTGGTCAAATAGAAACCTATCAATATTGGGTAGTAGATAAAACACCTCTTGCTAACTCACCAGCACTTGTTAAGACAGCTGACCCTTATTCAACTTTAGTTTTATCACCTTATGATGATCCATATATTCCTGCTACAACTTATCCTAACTTACCAACTTATCCAGCTGGTCAAGAAAGAGAGGTAACAGTTTTACAGACTGGACAAACTCCTTATAACTGGCAGGTTACAAACTTTCAAAAACCAAAGAAAGAAGACCTTATAATCTATGAACTTTTAGTTAGAGATTTTGATGCTGATAGGAACTATCAAGATGTAATTGATAAAATTGACTACTTTAAAAGTTTAAACATTAACGCTATTGAGTTAATGCCTGTGATGGAATTTGAAGGTAACGAAAGTTGGGGATACAATACATCTTTCCATATGGCATTAGACAAATTCTATGGTACAGAAGACAAGCTAAGAGAATTAATAGACGTTTGTCATCAAAATGGTATTGCTGTAATTTTAGACTTAGCCTTAAACCATGCTTTTGGGCGTAACCCGATGGTGCGTATGTGGATGGATGATCCTGATGGTGATGGTTGGGGAGGACCAAGTTCTGAAAACCCTTATTTTAATGTAACAGCTACACATACTTATAGTGTAGGTAACGACTTCGACCACTCTAATCCAAGAACAAAAGACTACACAAAACGTGTTATTAAACATTGGGTTGAAGAATTTCATATCGATGGATTCCGTTGGGATTTAACAAAAGGTTTTACTCAAAATTGTACTTCAGGAAACGAAACCTGTACAAATGGTTACCAACAAGACCGTGTAGATGTATTAAGAGAGTATGTTGACTATTCTTGGTCTTTAGATCCTTATCACTATGCTATTTTTGAGCACTTAGGGTCTGATTCAGAAGAACAACAATGGGCTAACTATCGTATTAACGAGACTATACCTAAAGGTGTTATGATGTGGAAAGAAATGTGGAACGATTACAAAAACTTAGGTAATGGAAGTACTGGTAATATTAGTGGTATGGGCAGTAATGAACACGGATTTACTATGAAAAGAGCTTTGGGGTATCCTGAAAGTCATGATAAAGACCGTGTAATGTACGAAATGGTAACATTTGGTGCCAGCAATGGTAGCTATGATATTACCAACTTGAATACTGCTTTAACGAGAATGTCTACCATTGGTGCAACTTCAATTATGATTCCTGGCCCAAAAATGTTATGGCACTTTGCTGAATTAGGTATGGATATTTCTATTTGGACTTGTGACAACGGAGTGGTGAATAGTGATTACGATGGAAATAATGATGGCGATTGTAAATTATCTACTAAACCACAACCGCAATGGGTTAATAACTGGACAAGTGATCCAAACAGAAGCCAAGTCTTTAGTGATTGGGCTAGATTAAATAACTTAAAGATTCATGAAGATGTTTTTGAAGGAGATTACTCCATAGATTCAGGAGATTTAACTCCTCGAATATTTGTTTGGAATGATGCTTTACCTTCAACAGAACTAAAAAATGTTGTCATCCTAGCTAACTTCGATTTAACAGCTCAAAATATCGTCCCAGATTTTCCTTATACAGGAACATGGTATGATTTAATGGATGAAACAAATTCAACATCTATTAACGTAACAAACACAACAGCAACGATTAATATTCCAGCTGGTGAGTTTAGAATTTTTGGAAATGCACAACCAGATGCTTTAAGTATTGATGAAGAAACTTTGTTAGGCTTCTCAATTTATCCAAACCCTGCTAATACAAGCTTTAATATAAGCACAAATGTTTCAAATGTTGAAATCTATGATTTGTCAGGAAAACTTATAAAGTCCTACAAAGGTTCTTTTGACAGAACAGATTCTTTTGATATCTCAAATATTACTACAGGAATGTATATCGTAAAAGCTGAAAACAGTAATAAACAAATAAATACAACCAAGTTAGTCAAGCTCTAAAAAAATTAAGCGTTAATTGAGCAAAAAGAGCTTCTTAAAATAAGAAGCTCTTTTATTTTTATCTTAACTCCATGAAGATTAAATGCATTTTACTACTAATATTAATTATCACGTATTCATGTAGTGATAAGTCAGATAGTATTTCTATTAATCCTGAAAACACTATCAACTTTTATTATGGTGCAGACCTTTCTTATGTTAATGAGATGGAAGATTGTGGTGCTATTTATAAAAACTTAAACGGGGAAATTCAAGATCCTTATACTATTTTTAAAAATGAGGGGGCGAACCTAGTTAGATTAAGATTATGGCATAACCCTAACTGGACGAATTACTCAAACTTACAAGATGTAAAACAATCTATTCTACGTGCAAAAAATGAGGGCATTCAGGTTTTATTAGACTTTCATTATTCTGATACTTGGGCGGACCTTCAACAACAACAAATTCCTGCAGAATGGCTAACTTATATTGATGACGTTGAAATATTAGGAGATTTACTTTACAATTATACATACAATACGCTTTTAGAACTCTCAGACGAAAATTTGTTACCGAATATTGTTCAAATCGGAAACGAAATCAATCCAATGATTCTTCAAGATGGAGAACTTGAATGGCCTATTGATTGGGCAAGAAACTCAGCATTAATTAATAAAGGTATTAAAGCCGTTAGAGATGTTTCTGAAGTAAGAAATGAAACTTTAGAAGTTATGCTTCATATAGCTCAACCAGAAAATGGACTCTGGTGGTTTGAACAAGCTACTGCCAACGGCATAACGGATTTTGATTGGATAGGTTTATCCTACTACCCTATTTGGTCAGATTATGATTTAGATGAAGTTCAAACACCGCTTTCAACTTTAGTAGACACTTATAATAAGAAATTAATGATTGTTGAAACTGCCTATCCTTTCACTTTAGATAATGCAGATAGTGCTAATAATATTTTAGGCTCAGATGCTCTAACATCTGGTTATCCAGCTACACAACAAGGACAATTAGACTACCTTAATCAACTCAAGCAAATAGTTGAAAATTCTGGTGGACTGGGTTTAGTTTATTGGGAACCTGCTTGGGTCTCCACAAACTGTACTACACAGTGGGCACAAGGATCACATTGGGATAATGCCACACTTTTTGATCATGAAAATAAAGCTACGCTTGGTATTAAATTCTATAATGGATCTCAAGACTAATATGAATTCTATCAAATCAACTTGAACAATAACTCACCGAAGATTTATTCTTTGCTTTTACTTTTTGTTTTCTGTAGATTAAAATAGTTACCGCTATTATTCCTCCTGCGAGCGCCAAACCAGCACCAACAAAACTTGATGAAGCTGCACTAAAACCATAAGCAATTGGCAATCCTGCAAGGTAAGCACCTAATGCATTTCCCATATTAAAAGCACTCTGATTCATAGAAGATCCCAACATTTCGGAACCTTTAGCTGAATTGATAATAGCCATTTGTATTGGTGTGGAAATTGTAAAAGCTATCATACCTACAATAAAAGTAAAAATCAGTGCCATTACAGCATTAGAAGCTACTAAAGCGTTACAGATTAATACTAAAACAATAGCAAACATACTTATAGCAACGGAACGTAATGGTGAGAAAGTCTCAGTCATTTTAGCTCCAACAAAATTTCCAACAAACATACCTAAACCTGCAAGAATCATGGCGTAACTTACCATGTCTTCTGAGAGATGAGATACATTAGTTAATAGTGGAGCTATATAACTATACCATGCAAAAAATCCTCCTGTACCAATTGTGGTTAATAATATCAAAGCCCACATTTCTGGGTTTTTTAATCCTTTTGCCTCTTCTTCACTTGAAGAATCATTTTCATGTTTAAAATGTGGCATCCAGTAAAAGATACTTATCATAGCTAAAATACCAACAATTCCAACCATAATAAACGAAGCACTCCAATGGTATTGATTTCCTATATACGTTCCAATGGGTACACCTATAATATTTGCTACAGTAAGACCTGTAAACATCACTGCAATAGCTTGTGCAGATTTGCCTTCTTTAGCCAATTTTCCTGCTACAACAGCACCTATTCCAAAAAATGCGCCATGAGGTAAAGCTGATAAAAATCGCATAACCAACATCATTCCATACCCAGTAGAAAAAGCAGAAAGTGTATTGAACACCGTAAACCACAGCATTAAAAACAATAACATCTTATTTGATGACAGTTTATGGCTTATACTAGTTAAAAGTGGTGCTCCTACAACAACTCCCAAGGCATATGCAGAAATGAAATGTCCAGCTTCTGGGATGGTAATTTGTAAAGCTTCGGCGACATTTGGTAGAATACCCATTATTACAAATTCGGTTAATCCAATACCAAAGCCGCCAACAGCTAAAGCTAACAAAGCTTTTTTGTTAGAATTTTTCTCTTTCATAGCAATTATTTACAATGTGCTTTTATGTTTGCAAAGTTCTAAACAATACAGGTATTTATTTAATAGTGACTTACCTTATATCTATGCCATTTTATCTCTGTTAAAATTATATTAAAAGATAAAGAGTTAATATAGAACACAAAAAAAGGTGCTCAAAATGAACACCTTTCACTATTAATCAATCATATTTCAATTAACTTTCAAAACTTCTAGCTAATTTATTAGGGTAAATTCTGTACTTATTAAGAAACATTTTTAAAGGATTAAAGTTACTCAAGAAAGAATATGGATTAAGATCAAATCTTAAAACAACTTCGCAAGATTCATTTTTTTGGATTTTCAATCCTTCTTCAATTTCAAAGTCTAAACAGTTAACATTATATAAGTCTTCCGTAGTTCTTTCTAAAGTTTTATAACTATTATTCGATGTATCTAAGTAAAACCTAACTTGTCTATATTCACCTTCACTAAGCCCTAAACCACTATTCGATTTAATAAAAACACCTGTATGAAGCCCTTTTAAAAGTAACAACTGATTCTTAAAATCAGAAACTACATGTTCGTTACCATTAATATCAATAACCGATAATTTAATAGTATTCAAACTCATTTCAGACACACCTTTTTCTAAAACCTCTTTATTTCTTAAAACAATATCTTTAGTAGTTTTTCTACCAAAACCGTTTGTCTTTTCCTCCATATAAAATGAATAAGGTAGTGTTTGCCAAATTGTTGGATAAACTGTTATATTTTTCATAGTGCTTTGTTTTTTAATATTTTAAAAACAGATATCATACATATCTTCGGTGCAAATTTCAGCAGAAAAACAAAGTTAAAAGTAGACGCCTTTATCGCATATATATGCTATTTTAACAACATATAAGACACAATAGTTTATACCAGTTAATATAGAATACTTTTAAGGTAAAAATGTAAATAACGTTCATTTGGAAAGAAAATTATAACTGCAGAAAGCTATCATAAGTTTTATAAAACAAAAAAGCCAACTCGTTAGAGTTAGCTTTCTTTGAAAGTACAGGCGGAGAGACTCGAACTCTCACACCTCGCGGCACTAGATCCTAAGTCTAGCGTATATTGCACCAAAGAAACACAAAAACACTCATTATCAATTACTTATGTGTTTTGTCATTTTCTTTAAAGTCAATTAATATCAGTTAACATCAACATTTGTTGTACCTATGTTGTACCTAAAAAGACCAATAAATATGTATCTTTATAGAAAGACTACAACAGAAATTGTGCAAAAAACAAAATGTTGTACCTATGTTGTACCTGATTTGACTTTCGTACTCAAAAAAGGTCAATTATGTCATCAAATGCAAAAATAGTTCTTCGTAAAAAACCGAACGTTAAAGGTCAATATCCATTAGCTATTCGAATCACAAAAAACCGTCGCTCTACCTATCAGTATGTTGGTCATTATATCGATTTAGAGGAATGGGACGAAAAAAATCTTCGAGTAAAAAAAACAAATCCAAATGCTGATAACCTAAACAAGTTGCTATCACAACAACTTTCTGATGCCAATAAGGCTCTTATCGATTTACAGTCTGAGTATAAAGATGCCTCAGCAAACCAAATTAAAAAAGAAATATATGCGTCAGGGAATTCCTCAACTTTCTTTGAGCTGGCACAAGAACATCTGGACGAACTGAAAGTTGCAGAAAAGTTAAACCGTCTATCTACGGACAGCGCATTGATTAGTTATATTGTAAAATATCACAAATCTAAACAACTTTCATTTCAAGAAATTGATGAACGATTTCTTAAAAAATTGATGATATACCTCAAAGTTAAGCACCACCTTGCTGAGACTTCAATAATGAATATACTTGTCCTAATCCGCTTATTATTCAACAGAGCTATAAAGCTAAAAATAGTCAGTAGGGAACTATATCCTTTCGGTGGTGACAAAATTAAAATCAAGTTTCCTGAGACGACAAAAATAGGGTTGAATATTATTGAGGTAAGAGCTATTGAAGCTTTAGATAATCTAACCTACAATGAAATTCATACAAGAAACGTTTGGCTATTTAGCTTCAATTTTGCAGGAATGCGCGTTACAGATGTGCTTTGGACAAAATGGTCGGACATATATGATGACCGGTTACATTATAGAATGAATAAAAATTCAAAATTATTGTCCTTAAAAATTCCAGATAAGGTCCAAAGTATTTTGAATTACTATAGAAATGATAAGAGATTTGACACTGATTTTGTTTTTCCCGAATTAAAAAAGGCTAATCTCAATGACGCTAAGGATATCTATAATAAAAGAAAAACGGCGACAAAAAAATTCAATGATAACTTAAAATCAATTGGCAAAAAAGCAAAAATAGATAAGAAGATAACAATGCACATTGCTAGACATACTTTTGGCAATATTGCAGGTGATACCATTCATCCATTAATGCTGCAAAAACTTTATAGACATAGTGATTTAAAAACAACTTTGAATTATCAAGCAAATTTTATCCATAAGGAAGCTGATGATGCTCTAGACAGTGTAGTTAATTTTTAATTAATCTAAAGCAATAACAGCTACTTTTAACGTGGGATATATTTGATTTAATTAAGATAATTTTTGATTGAAACACTCCACCAACATTTTGTAGAGTTCTGGGTGCTTTCTCTTAAGTAAATCTGGACGTTCAAAAAAGTATTCAGAAGCTACTGCAAAGAATTCGGCTTGGTTAGTTCCTCCATATTTACGGATGTCGGATTGGTTACCATTTATGGCTTCCATTTCTCTATGAATCAAATTCAACCACGGGATGGTATATTGATGCTGTAATAGCCGTTCTGGAATCCCGTCCGTATGGTCATCGAGCTTATCAATAAGATGTACAAATTCGTGAATGCCCGTGTTGTTTTTATCGCTTTTGTTTTTGAAACCGTGGTAAAGGGCTTTTTTAGAAAGAATCATTTGTCTTTCAAAACGTCCGTTACCAACAATTCCACCTATATAACGGGATTTTTCCTTAGACCCAAATTGCATATCCTCATTGAAATTGTCTGGATACAGTAGGATTCCGCTTAAATTGGTGTAATGCCATTCTTTGAACCCAAATACGGGTATTACCGCACTTGCAGCGATTAGAATTTTGTCAAGTTCTTGCAATTCCAACTGTACACCATCAATATAAACTTCACTCAAAAATTGCATCATTCGCTGCTGAAATACCTCTTGCCTTTCTTTTGAAAGATTTCGATAGTAAAGTACGTTATCCAGCAACAAACTATGCCAATACTCTGGAAAAGGCTGTACCTTTTGCCGTTGTGCTTTTCTGTAAAAGTGAACAACCAAAAGAAGAATGACACCTAAGAGGATAGCGTAACCCATATCAAATTGAGTATGTTATGCTACAGACTCTGCCTTAAACCCTACTTTTTGCAAAGTAGTCTTAATAGCTTCTTCTGAAGCACCATCACTTTCTATTGTCAATATTTTGTCAGGATTGGCGGTATCTACTTCCCAACTTTCTACACCTTCCTGCTTGTTTAAAAAAGGGGTTACTTTTGATACGCACCCACCACAATTGATATTTGTTTTAAATTTTAAAGTTTTCATAGTTTCTGAATTTATGATTGTTAAAGTTTTACTTGTTTTAAGCGCAGACTATTGGCTACGACCGATACACTACTGAATGCCATTGCAGCTCCTGCTATCATTGGGTCCAACAAAAAGCCATTGATGGGATATAGCACACCTGCAGCTATCGGGATGCCAATGATGTTGTATATAAATGCCCAAAACAGATTTTGGCGAATACCCATAACGGTTTTCTTTGATAGTTTCAATGCTTTGGAAATTGACTGTAAATCTGAAGTTATCAAGGTCATTTTTGCAACGTCCATCGCGATGTCGGAACCTTTTCCCATTGCAATGCTGACATCGGCCTGTGCCAAGGCGTGTGAATCGTTGATACCATCGCCCACCATAGCCACCACTTTTCCATCGGCTTGTAATTTTTCCACAAAAGCGGCTTTATCCGAGGGCAATACCTCTCCTTGGTAGTTGGTTATCCCAACTTGTTGGGCCACCGCTGACGCAGTGTTGTTGTTATCGCCGGTAAGCATATAGACCTCAATTCCTTTTTCCTGCAATGTAGTTATGGCTTTTTTGGATGTTTCCTTTATTTTGTCCGCAATGGCGAGTATTGCCAACACTCGTTTATCATTGCTAAAGAATATGACGGTTTTTGCCTGGTCTTCAAGATTTTCAGATACTTCTATTAAAGCAGTATCGATTTGAATAGCATTTTCGACCATTAGCTTGTGGTTGCCTACAAAGTACGGTCTGCTATTTTCCAATTCTGCCTTGACACCCATTCCGGTGATACTTTCGAAAGAGGCAATTTCAGCGGGCTGAACACCTTGTTCCTTAAAATGGTTGACTACGGCTTCGGCTAGTGGATGTTCCGACTGAGCTTCAATCGCTAATAGAATTTGTTCGCATTTTTCCACTCCTTTAGTGTCCTCAGCCCAATGAATATCTGTTACCAAAGGTTTTCCTTGGGTAATAGTGCCCGTTTTATCGAGAATTACAGCATTGACCTTATGACCGAGCTCTAAACTTTCAGCATCCTTTATTAGGATATTGTTTTCTGCGCCTTTTCCTATGCCCACCATAATCGCTGTTGGTGTCGCCAATCCCAAAGCGCAAGGGCAAGCAATGACCAATACCGCTACCGAGGTTAGTAAGGCTTGGGAAAATGCGTTGTCGCCACCGACAAACATCCAAACAATAAATGTGATGATGGATATACCCAATACGATGGGAACAAATATTCCCGCTATTTTATCGACCAATTTTTGTACAGGTGCCTTACTTCCCTGAGCTTCCTGTACCATTTTGATGATTTGAGACAACAAAGTTTCACCACCCACTTTTTCGGCAGTGAATTGAAAACTCCCCTTTTGGTTGACGGTTCCTGCAAAAACTTTCTCTTCTGTAGATTTTTGCACTGGGACAGGTTCCCCTGTAATCATACTTTCATCTACATATGAACTTCCTTTTGACACTTGACCATCTACGGGAATTTTCTCGCCTGGGCGTACCAAAATGGTTTGCCCTACTTGAACTTGTGATATTGGAATTTCCTTTTCTTCACCATTCTCAATAATCTTTAGCGTTTTAGGCTGTAATCCCATTAATTTTTTAATAGCGGAAGAGGTATTCGATTTTGCTCTTTCTTCCAATAATTTTCCAAGGGAAATGAACGTAATGATGACCGTGGCAGCTTCGTAATACACGTGGGGGTCAATACCACGGCTCAACCAAAATTCAGGAAAGAGCGTATTAAAAACACTGAACAGAAAGGCGATACCTGTACTCAGGGCCACCAAGGTATCCATATTGGCCTTTCCGTACTTTGCCTGTTTAAAGGCATTGCCAAAAAAACTACGTCCAAACCAGAACAGTACCGGAATCGTAAGTACCAACGAAATCCATTTTCCCGGCTCCCATTCCATAAAGAACATCCCAAGGATAAAAATGGGCAGCGTCAAAATTGCGGACCAAATGGTACGGTTTTTTATATCTTGGTAATGTTGTTGCTGAAGTTCTTGTTGTACTTGCGAGGGGTCTTCGGTATCAATAATGATATCATAACCCACTTGACGCAAAGCGTTTTGTAATTTTTCTTCTGAAATGCTCTCATCATAATCAACCAATACGGAATTGCTAGCAAAATTTACGGTGGCCTTGTTGACACCGTCCGTATGGGAAAGAATTGACTCCACACTGCTTGCACAAGCAGCACAGGTCATACCCGTTACCGGAAAGGATTTTGTTATTCCTTGTTTACTGTTCTTTTCTTTGGTTTCGAATATGTTAATTGATTCCATAACTACTCCTTATTTTATAACACAAATTTCGGAATAGAATATGGCAATATTGTTACGTTATTCACTGAAAAAGTTGTAGAATGTTCAGCAAAACCAGCATACTATTCCATTTCAAGAAATTTTCTAAACTGATGATTTACTATTAAATTTCTAGCCATTCTTAAAAAAAGCTTTCCAAAGAAATCACCTAGTGATAGCAAGTGATTTTATTGGAAAACTTTTCTCCAAATAATTGATGCTGCCTTTATTTTCTCTTAGTCGTTTAGATTTTTTGTTTCCTCGGTAAGCGAACCTTCAAATTTGGGAATTGGGCGATTCTTTCTCTCCTCTTCTGTTTCCACTATTCCATTTTCCTTAATGTCATTGATTAACCATTGCATTTCCATTATTTCCCTACGTTGCGCCTTGATGATTTCATCGGCAATTTTCCTTACCCTGACATCTTTTATTTTAGAACGTTCGCTAGTTAAAATAGCTATAGAGTGATGGGGTATCATTCCTTCCATATAGTCAACACCGGAAACCGTGACCTGACTTCTGACCAGCCATATACCACCTACAATCAACAGAATACCCAAGGCAAATATTGAAATGTTCTTATTTCGGTCTTTGTACATTTGCAACATATACAGTAGCATAATAATGACCATCGACCCACCCATGATCAGGGTCATAAAAAAACGGGTCTCACTGTACCAGAAATGGTCAATAATCTGATACGAGTGTGTGTACATCAAAAAGAACATCGCAACCATTGAGGTGCCAATCATTGCGAAAAATTTTAAATAATTATTTGGCTTTTTTTCGTTGTTTTCCATAGTTTATATTTTTGGTTATTTTAATTAATTTAATTCATTAAAATTAAGATTTATACAAAACAAGTATTTGCTACAATAGGTAATACTTTAACTCATTTAAAACACTAATCGATTTTACCACATAAAAGTGGCATTGAACTCTCAATATCCTAAAATTCATCAAGCGATTTTCTGTTCTTATCTCTATTATTTTTAAACTGTGTAGGTGTCATTCCCGTAACTTTTTTAAACTGATTACTTAAGTAAGCAACGCTACTATAGTTTAACTTAAAAGCTATTTCGCTTAAGGTTAACTCGTCATAAACGATGAGTTCTTTAACACGCTCAATTTTTTGGTTAATGATATATTGTTCAAAAGTGATACTCTCTACTGATGAAAAAAGTGAGCTTAAATATTTATAGTCCAGGCGCAATTTTTCACTAATAAAGTCTGTCCATTTAATGTTCAAATCTTCTGATGAGTAATAAATTTTGTCTACCACCAAGGTTTTCATCTGTTCTATAAGCTGACTTCTACGGTCGTTGATTAAACTGAATCCAATATCTTGAAGTGCTTTGGAAAACTTGTTTTTATTTTCCACGCTTAAAGATTTTGTTAATTCAACTTCTCCCAATTTTATTGAGCTATATGGTATCTTCAGTTCTTGCAAAATATTAGATACCGCAGAGATACATCGCGGACATACCATATTTTTTATGTGAACTTTATAACTCATTTTTTTTAAAACAACTTTATCCCAGCTTTTGAAAGTGAATAGAAATACGCTGCAATAGCGGCTATAATAAATATGATGATTAGGGCCAATATTCCAATAATTCTATCTTTTTTAGTGATATTGTTCTTAGTTCGGCGCTTATTTCTTTCAGCTTTTCTCCTATTTCTTCTACTCTCACTCATCATCGCTCTTCTTACCATTGCATATATTTCTTTATGGAACTCTTATTTAAGGCTGACCTATTCTAAAGTCTCCCTTACTTCACCACATTTTAGCATTGCTTCTCCGTAATACGGATTACGAATTTCTTCTTCGAGACTTAACCAAAAGGCACCTTTATTGTTATCTGCCATAGGGCAAAAATCACGGTATACTTTTTGGTTAACTCCAAAAAGCTTTATACCACTTGTTATATGAGCAGAAAGATGCTTAAAATGGTCTCTCTGTACTGCTATATCTGAATTGTTTTCAATGGCATTTGCAGAGTTTTTCAGTTCTTTTTGAATCGTCATCCAATGGTTATGTGCTTCCTCATTAGTCAATAATTTCATATCTACCTTTGCTAGATTCTGACCTATTTTTTTTGCTGCAGTCTGTGCTTCTGTGGCATTGTCATTAACAAGGGCATCCTTCAGAAGAATATAGCCTTCTAAAACGCTTTTTAATTGATTTTGAAATTTGCCGGCAACTTTTATTCTTTTATTCATCTCTGAATGATTTGTGTTGTTCATTTTATCTCCCGAACCATCATTTTGCATCCCCAAGTGCCCTTCGTGTCCTGTCATTGTTTTGCCCCCTTCAGTATTCATCATAGATTTCTTTCCTTGCAATTGAGCAGCAGCGTCAACCGTAAACGTTCCGTTTGTTACGATTTCATCACCATTTTGCAATCCTTCGATAATGGTATAGGTGTCTCCACTAGCATTACCAAGTAATACCTCACGCATTTCAAAAACTGGCTCATTAGGGTTAGTCTTAACGTAAACCACAGAACGTTCTCCTGTCCACATTACTGCACTTGCTGGTACATTGATGGCTTCGTTCATCTGCATTTCAGCTCCTTCAACCTTTCCTTCTACAAACATCCCTGGTTTAAATTTGTCTTTTCTATTATTTAATACAGCACGAACAACTATGGTTCTTGTAGCTGAATTAAGAATTGGGTCTATAAATGAAATTTTAGCATCAAACTCTTGATTTGGATATGCGTTAGTGACAATTTTTATACTTTGACCTTCTTTTAGTGAAGCTATTTGGTTTTCATACGCATCGAACTCTGCCCAAACAGTATTTAAATTTGCTATTTTGTAAAGCGGTTGACCCAGTTTTACATAATCACCTTCTTCCACCATTTTATGGGTAACAGTTCCTGAAACAGTGGCATATACAGGAAAGTATTCCTGCACTTTTCCTGCCTGCTCAATAGCATTAATTTGCTTTTCTGAAAGTTTCCATAATTTGAGTTTGTTTCGGACAGCCGAATATAGTTCAGGTTGAGATTCCTTTAGGGAAGCAGCTGTTAAGAGTTCTTGCTGGGCGGACACCAATTCTGGCGAATAAATAGTGGCCAAACGCTGCCCTTTACCAACTCTTTCTCCTGTAGAGTTCACATAAAGCTTTTCAATCCTACCTGCAAAATAAGTTACTTGAACAGCATTGGACTCTTCATTTTCCCTTATTTTTCCCGATAGTTTAAGTGTACCTGCTTCAATGGCTCCTGACCCTACTACTGTTGTTTGAATATTAGCTAATGCCATTGCGTTTTCAGTCATTTTAAACTGGTCTGCCAATAATCCATCGGCACCTGTTTCCGCAGGTATTAAATCCATACCACATATAGGGCAATCACCCGGTTCGGGTTGCATTATCTGTGGGTGCATTGAGCAGGTCCACATTTGACCTGATGCAATTTCCTCTGAATGATTGTGGTCGTCTTTAACCTTGTTTGTTGCAGTATCAGCAGAACCTCCACCAAATATTAGATAGCCACCTAGTAGGCCAACAATTAATGCAACACCTATGTATATGATGTTTTTATTCATAATATTATTTATTTTTCTTTTTTATTATCTTTCTGATTGTAGGTGATGATGTATACCATAGTAAAAACCCACTCAATACTGTTATTAATCCCAATAATGAGAATGCCCTTAAAACGGTGGTGTTAAAATTATCTCGACCTTCATAATCCATTGTATGTGTCATCCATAGAAAATCGAACCAACGCCAACGGCGATGCCTAACAGTTTGGAATTTCCCATCATTTACTGACACATAGGCTTTTAAAGCTTCATTATCTGCATAGGATATCACATAAGCCGGCAATAGCCTTTCTCGATACTCGTGCTGTTTGCCTACTTCTGTGATACACTCCACATTAATAATTTCTAATTCTTTCTTCATATACTGTTTTGCTACATAAACTGCCTCGTCTTTGCTTATTTCTGATTTTAGTTCTCCATTTAAGGCATTGAAAAGCTGTTGTTCATTTATCCAGTAATAGGGTATTTTATTTATATCTCTTAGTTCTATTGTGCGTATGCCTTTTGGCACGTCTAATTGAGCAGGACTTAAAAGGTTTTGAAATGCCTTTGGCTGATACTGTAAATTCTTAAACTGGTCACCGTGTATATCATCTATATCGGTCCAACTAAAATATAAACCACTGATAGTCCACATTAGGAATTGGATGCCAATGAAAAGACCTAAGTATCTATGAGTCTTTCTAATTTTTAGTGCCGTTTTTCTACCTATCATTAGCCGCTATTTTTTATTTCTTGATGATGAATGTGTTTTAATAATTTTCCATTTTCCTTCCACCTTCTTTAAAATTGATGTTGCAACTCCTTTTTTCTTTATGGTACGGGAATTACCCTTATCGTCTGGGATTAAAACAATGGTATAGATGTAGGTTTCTGTAGTAAAGGCATATGGCGCATCTACTTGCACATCAATTTCGTAATCTGAGAATACAAAACTTTTAAAGTGCCCTAATTCTGGTCCCAAATGATGTTCTATATAGTGAGTATAGCTCCCTTCTACACCTCCAGATTCATATACCTCAGAATCTTTAGCAAACAACTCGAATGTGCCTTCAGTTGTAAGATTCTGTAATGCATCTTTGTATGATTTCATTACTTCGATAACATCTTGCTTATCTATTGTATCCTCACTATTCTGTGCATTTGTAAAATTGACTGTTGTAATGAGAACAGTCATTAGTGTAATTAATTTAAGTACTTTCATAATTATAGTTATTAAACGGGTTATTTGTCAACGTGTATTCTATTAATATTGGCAATACCAAAAACCAAAACAAAAAAGCTCAAGAAAACTTCCATAATTACCAAGAGTTTACCAGAAATAGTTAAAGGCACTATATCACCAAAGCCAACGGATGAAAAAGTGATTAGACTGAAATATGTAAATTCAAAAAATTCTAGAAGGAATGAACCATTAATTGATGTTGCTGACTTAAAATTTTCTGAATTCAATACGTACAATGCTAAATAATCTGCTGAAAATGATAGGATTATCAAAACAATTAACACTGCAAATAATGTTAGAACGTGTGTAAGCTGATGGCTTTCTCCTATTATTTTACTTAACTGTAGAAAAGTGAGCCTAACAATAAAAATCGTTTTGACAAAGGCCAACCCAACTACCAACACTGGTAGAAACAAGCTGTCGGGGTTTTCATTAACCCATAATACATAGCTTAATGACAAAACAACAACTACGCTTGTGGTGAACAATACTTTTTTAAAGAGCTGCTCATAAAAACTAGTACTTTCAGGTGTTTTTGCCATATCTTCCTTATTCACTTTTATTAATCCTTTAATCAAATAATTGAAGTACTAATGCACCACCATTTATTATTAACAGTATTACATAGATTAAATAGTTGAACCATTTTTTAATAATAGATTTTTCTGCTTTTTGATGGCATCCGTCTTTGCAACAATCTTTCATAGTTTTAAAACCTTATGTTGTACTTAAATCCACACGGTTAACACGTGATTATGAGAGTCAAACTCTATCCATCAATCAAAAAAACAGGCATTACTTCCATAATCCAGTACTTTTCTATGAGTTCTCTTTTTCACTTTTTATTTTGCCTGACATAGGAAGAGAGATACTAGTAATCTAGGGGGATTTATTCCCTCTCCCTTATGCAGGCTGCTATTAACCAAATCAACCTTTCTTTTTCAAAAATCTTGTGCCTGACACGGGAAGGAACTAACACTAACCATCAACATTTTCCTTCCCACGACAGGACTTTTGCTATTCCGAAGTCTAATAATACCTTCCTATCTACTGTTAACTAACAAACCAGTATGATAGAATGGTCCCTATAGAGTTTCTATTGAATAGTCTTTTGTACTTTACCACATTTTAGCATTCGGCTTCCATAGTATGGGTTTCTAACTTCTTCATTTGCACTCAACCAAGCACTGCCTTTATCATACATTGGGCAAAACTGCTGGTAAAGCATATTCTTTGAACCTGTGATAGCCACCATATCCGTTATATCCTTACTTAATGTTTTAAAATGCTCTCTTTGATGACCAATATCGCTTTTTGCAATATGCTCTGCGTGCTCCATAGCATCGTCAATAATATCAGTCAATTCTTTTTGCTCCTCTTCGGTATAATTTGACGTATCAAATGCTTTTAGTGAAGCCGCCAATTTAGTACCTGTCGCAGCTGCTTTCTTTGAATCATCCGCTACCAATGCGTCTTTTAGATTGAAATAATCACTTAAAATCGCTTCGGACTTTAAATCACTCTTCATATTCATCATTTTATCGTGATGATGTTTGTGACCCATTTTTTCTTTTTCCTGTGCGTTGGTAAAAGAAACTGCTAACAATAGCATCACTGCTATATTCATTTTTAAATTTTTCATCTTATCTGTTTTTTTTATTTATAAACTATCTTTTAAATTTTCCATATACTTAACAACCTGCTTAGTTTCTTCTTCTGAAAAAATGGCATCCTTGTGAATTAAGGTGTAAGAAGCTAAAGGCATCTCACCACTTTCAATTTGTTTAATGATGGACCTTAGCTTACTGGCTTTTCTACGGTTTGATAGAGCATCCCACTCGTTAAAATTTAGCTCTGATTTTCCTTCTTTTATATGTCCTTCAAGAAACCAAGCCACAGGTTGCACCTTGTTGTACCAAGGGTATTGTGTATTGTTACTATGGCAATCATAACAAGAGACCCGCAACTTGTCCTTGATATCACTTGGGACATCATTCACCAACATAAAGTCGGTTTTTGGGACACTGTCGCTTTGATTGCGGTCTACAGGAATAAACTGTATGACCACAAAGGCAACCAACAATACTATTGCTATGATTTTTACAGCCTTCATTTAATTGATTTCTTTTTGAACTTTTCCGCAGGTTAACATTTTGCTTCCGTAGTATGGATTTTTGATATCCTCACTCATACTCAACCAAGCGCTACCCCCATCGTACATTGGACAGAATTGTTGATATAGTGTGTTCTCAGTTCCTGTGATTGCCACCATATCGGTCATATCCTTACTCAATATTTTGAAATGCTCTCGCTGGTGTGCGATATCACTTTCTGATATATGCTCTGCGTGTTCTACCGCATCCTCAACAATGTCCCTTAAATCTGATTGCTGGGCACCCGTATATTTTGAAATATCAAGCTTGCCTAAGGATGTTGCAAGGATTGCTCCCAGCTCTTTGGCTTTGGCATTATCATCTCCTACCAAGGCATCTTTTAAGTTGAAGTAGTCATTTAAGACTGCTTGTGGATTGCCATCTCCACTCATTGCCATTTCCTTTTTCTCTCCATCGTGGTGACCATCACTATTGTCGTGATTCATTTTTGAATGGTCACCATTAGCATTCATTTCTGAATGATGGTCAGTAGAATTATTTTTCTCTGTTTTGGCATCTTTACAAGACGCTGCTGTTAGGGTTACAAATGCTATTGCAACTACTCCTATTACTAATTTTAATTTGCTCATTTTGTTTTTGATTTATGTTTGTATTTATTTTTAGTGTTCTATAGCTTTTCAATGACGTTTTCCAACATTGCCGAAATCTCGTCCGCAATTTTCTCTAAATCTTCATTCTCTACAGCCTGCATAGATGCCATAGGATTTACTGCAGCAACTTCAAAAACTCCTGCTTCAATTTCCTGAACTATAACATTACAGGGTAGCATCGTTCCAATCTTATCCTCAGCTTGTAACGCTTTATGGGCATAGGGTGGATTGCACGCTCCCAAAATCTTATACTTCTTAAAGTTCACGTCTAATTTATTCTTCAGGGTTTCTGATACGTCAATTTCTGTGAGTATTCCAAAACCTTCTTCTTTTAATTTTTGTGTAACTTTATCAATAATCCCTTCAAAGGTTCCATTGATTGTCTTATTAAAGTAGTAGCTCATATTTCTATTTATTTTTGAATTAATTATTACTTCATTTTTTTTGCTATCATTAGGTAGTATTAGTTTTTAAAAACAATTTCTCGCCGAAATAGATTAACACCATCAATATTGCTGCAACAACCACAACTAAAATGTCACTACTCGCTTTTATCCATAAAAAAGCTCCGAGAACGACTACATCGAGAAAAATTGCAGTTATCAATATTGCCGGTTTAGCATCTACATCTTGCCTTAAGTTTCTTAGTACGCCCCAATGAATTCCGATATCCATTATTAAGTAAAATATTGCTCCCAATGAGGCAATTCTTGTTAGGTCAAATAAAATGGTAAGTGCTAATGCTAAGACAACCGTATACACCAGCATATGCTTTTGTAACCGACCTGGCATCCCGAAATGCTTATGAGGTATCAGTTCTTTTTCGGTCAACATTGCCGTCATTCTCGAAACAGCAAAAATACTGGCAATAACCCCTGAAATTGTTGACACGATAGCGATACCGACTGTAAACCAGAGTCCATACTTTCCAAAAGCAGGTCTAGATGCTTCCGCCAAGGAATAGTCTTTAGCTTTTATTATTTCATCAATAGAAAGGTTAGATGAGACTGCAAAGGCCACCAACATATATACGACCGTACAAATAAGCAATGAAATAATGATAGCTCGACCTACATTTTTATTAGGATTGATAATTTCACCACCACTATTGGTAATTGTGGTAAAACCTTTATAAGCTAAAATTGATAATGCCAGAGCACCTAAGTAGTTGGTTAACGGATATTCAGTTAGGTTTTCTGAAGGAACAATTTCTGAAAACGAGAATCCTGCTGCCCAAAGTCCACCAATGGCAAATATGGCTATACCACCAATTTTAAGGATTGCCATTACCAAAGAAGACTTTCCTATGATATTATTACCAGAGATATTAATTAGAAAAGCAATTACCAATAGTATTACCCCTAAAATGGGCACCCATACACTATTTTCCCCTACATCAAATAACTGCAATGTGTACGAACCAAAGGTTCGGGCTACCAAACTTTCATTGATTATCATTGAAAGAGCCATTAATAAAGCTCCTGAGGCAGTCAATGCACTTTTACCATATATCTTTTTTAAATACATAGCAATTCCTCCCGCTGAAGGGTAGGCATTGGACATCTTAACATACGTGTAGGCACTGAATCCTGAAATAATGGCTCCTATCAAAAATGCATATGGGAACCATTGCCCAGATAATTCGGCTACCTGACCCAATAATGCAAATATTCCGGCACCTATCATCACACCTGTACCTAACGATACCGCACCTGTTAAACTGAGACTATTTTTTTTATACTCTGCCATTTTTAAAATCGTGCTAATAGACCGCCACCCCAGCCGTATCGATTGTTATAGTTTCCTTGTATTGAAAAATTTCTAGAGAGGATGTACGAAAGACCTACCAACCATTGTGTTTCGCTCTCATAAGAGCTATCTCCTAAATCATTGACCCATCCAAAGTCTGCTCTGTATTCGTATTCGCCTTCCAGAAAAATCCTAGGAAAAATCAATAGCTCCCTATCCAGGCGTACCCTTGGGCGTAGTTGATGGTCCATACTCACATCTACATTGAACCTGTAGGGCGTAAAGTATTTTACCCCAATAAGACCAACAGTATTTAACTCATCAAAGGAATCAGGTATTTCCGTTTCGGTGTTTACACCTACATAGAGACGTACCCAGTCATTTAGGTACCTATTGTAATTTACTTCCGCCTCAAGGTTTTTGTCATAATCGAATTCTGCTCTCAATCCAAATTCATTGCGGATGTTGCTGGATGTTAAAAAGAGTTCGTTAAAGTTTGAGCCTGCACGAACCAATCCCCAAGAATAATAATGGTCTGTTTCATCGATGAGTTTTTGAACGGGAAAATCTTCCATTCTTTTATCCCTTGGGGTATCATAACTAAACACCCTTGCCATACCACCCATCATATGATATAGGACGTGACAATGAAAGAACCAATCACCGTACTCTTCATTGTAGAACTCTATAACCACTTTCTGCATTGGCGGTACATTGACGGTATGCTTTAATGGTGAACGTTCCCCATTTTCATTGATGACCCTAAAATAATGACCGTGCAAATGCATTGGGTGGTGCATCATCGTTAAGTTGTTGAGTGTTATTCGGGTTACTTCTCCACTTTTGATTTTTATTTTATCGGTCTCTGAAAGTGGTACACCGTTCATACTCCATACGTAACGTTGCATATTTCCGGTAAGGTTCAACAGAATATCGTTTACAGGCAAATCAGCTTTGAATGTGGTATTTTTCTTTGCCTTTAAAAAGTCGTAGTTGAAGTAGGTTTTCCGTGCGCTATAATCAAAAGAGGCCGTATCCTTCTGCATCATTTGCATATCGTGACCCATATGGTCATTTGCTTTCATATCTTTTTGATTACCCATTTTACCATCGTTCATTGACATTTTATCGTGCATTCCAGTTTTCATCTGGCCATCTTTCATATCCATCTTCATTCCATACTTCTGCATTAAAACTTCAGGTGTATTCTTCTTTTTGTTACCTACCATTGCAGGGGCTCCCATTTTCATATCCATTTTTCCCATTTGTTTCATCATCTCTACTTTATCAGGTCTGTCTATTCTTTTGGCTGGATAAAGGGTGCCACTACCTAATTGTACAGAGGTATGACCAGAGCCATCTTGGGCTGTTGCGGTAATTTCTAATGTGCCTTTGGGAATTGTTACAATAACATCATATGTTTCAGCTATACCAAATAGAAACCGGCTTTTAGATACGGGCTGTACATCAATGCCGTCACTAGATACCACCATTGGGTTTCCTTCCCCAAAATCCAGCCAATAATAAGTTGAGGCCGATGCGTTAATAAAGCGAAGACGCACTTTTTCGCCTGCTTTAAATTCTGGATACTCCGCCAATTTTTTACCGTTGGACAAGAATGCGGGGTAATAAATATCGGCAATATCAGCGCCCTCCATACGGTCTCTCCAAAATTTAAGCTGGGCACCAAGAGCACCTTCTGAAATAACCCTGCTCAATGGTACCGCAGTTCCTTTTTTAACTTGATACCACTCGTTACCTCTTTTAAGGTTTCGCAGAACGTTCATTGGCTTTTCATTCGTCCAATCTGATAATACCACGACCAAATCTTTATCATATTCCAAGTTTTTCTCTTTTGGGTGAATGATGATAGACCCGTAAACACCTTTCTGCTCTTGTAGCATTGTATGGGAATGATACCAATATGTACCCGATTGGTTGATTGGGATTCTATATTGGAAAGTTGTTCCTGGTTCAATAGGCGGTGTGGTTAAATAGGGTACGCCATCGTAAAAATTGGGAAGTATCAATCCGTGCCAATGCACAGAGGTTTCTTCGTCCATTTTGTTGGTGACGTTAATAATGGCAAGGTCTCCCTCATTAAATTCTAAAACAGGACCAGGAATACCACCGTTTAAGGTCATTGCATTGGCAGTAACACCACCAAGTGTCATTTTATTTTCTTCAATGGTAAGGTTATATTCCTTTATAATTCGTCCTTCTTCTTTTCTATCTTGCCCGTTTGTTCCTACCTGAGCGAAAACTGAAGTGGTAATTAATAATAATGTGAATGTTTTTAATATCTTCATAATTAATTGCTTAAATAATTGATTATTGTGGATTGGATATAATAGTTTTTGATAGATTCAATCTGATTGATTTGAAACTTCAATTGCAACTCTTGTATATCCAGCACATCGTTAAAATCGATAGTTCCGGTTTCATAACTTTTGATTAAAATTTCTTCACCATCATTAGCTTTCTTTATATTCTTTGTTTGTGTATTGAAACTAATCCTAGATGAAACACGGTTATTTACTGCCTGTTCAAGTAAGGTTTCCAACCTATTTCTGCGCTCATCTTTCTGTGCAGTGATTTCCTGTTGCTTTAATTTATTCTGCCGGGTTCTTGATTTATATTTATTATTAAAGATGGGTATGGATAAGGATACCATTGGCATTACTATATCCTTACCATTATCACTGAAATCCATATTGGGCCTTTCGGCAACGGTTACATAGTCCAATCCAAAACCGAGGTTCGGTGCTGATTCTTTTTGATTTAAAATCTCGGATTTATCGACGGATTCATATAGCTTATCATATTTGATGAGCTCCGGATGTAATTCCAATTTACCTCTTTCCAAAATTGGGTCTTGCTCTGGTAATGAAAGGGTATCAAAGACCTCCACAGCAATAGTCTCATCTCTGTTCAACAGATTATTGAAGAGTGATTGTTCCGCCAGATAATCCTGTTCCAGTACTTCTTTGCGTTGTTCCAACTCGTTTTGCCTTATTTGCAAACGAAGCACATCTACCGCAGATGCATTACCTACTTCTACAGATGTTAAAGCCAACCGTTCATAGGTTTCCAAAAGCTCAATATTCTCATCTAAAACGCGTTGTTTTGCCCTTATTGCGTATAACTTGTAATAGGATTGGGAAACTGATAATGCCAGCCTTCGTTTAGCTATAACTAAATCTTCATATTGTGCATCGGCAAGAGAGCCTGCGTAGTTTTCTCTTGCTGTTATGGTACCAAACCAGGGTAACATTTGTTTTACCGATAATCGTACCTCTTGTGCTCCAGTTCTGGTTTCAGGTTCGCTTACAAAGTAGCCGGCACTCACTTCGGTGTTTGGAAGAAAGTTTACCTCATTCACCTTTTCAGAAGCAATGTTGTACTTGAGCTCAAAAGCCTGAATTTCTGGATTGTTCTTTTCGGCTTCTAGAATATAAGTCTCTAATTGCTGTGCTTTGGTAACACCTACAACTAACAATCCTAATATTAAAAAGATTACTTTTTTCATCTACTTATTCTTTAATTCTTTTTACTAGAAATTCTTCCTTCCAACTGTACAGTACAGGTACTACAAACAGTGTAATTAATGCTATTAACATTCCGCCAAAACTTGGTATAGCCATCGGTATCATAATATCACTACCACGACCAGTGGAAGTAAGTACTGGTAACAATGCCAGAATTGTAGTAGCCGTAGTCATCAAACAAGGACGAATACGTTTTTGCCCAGCTTCTACCACTGAGGCCCTAACGGATTCTAGTGTTTTTGGCTTGTTTCTATCAAAAGTTTGGGTCAAATAGGTAGCCATTACCACACCATCGTCAGTTGCAATACCAAACAAGGCTATAAACCCGACCCATACGGCAACACTCAGGTTAATGGTATGCATTTGGAAAAGGTCACGTAGATTCTCACCAAAGAAGCTAAAGTTCAAGAACCAGTCCTGTCCATAAAACCAAATCATCAGAAATCCTCCTGCAAAAGCCACGGCGATTCCAGTAAATACCATCAGTGATGTTGCTACAGAGCGGAATTGGAAATACAAAATCAGGAATATGATGACCAAGGCTAAAGGCACTACAACGCCCAACGTCTTTTCAGCCCGCAACTGATTCTCATAAGTACCTGTGAACAGGTAGTTAATACCTTTAGGAACGATGAGTTCGCCACTATCAATTTTTTCTTGAATTAAGGCTTGTGCATTTTCAACAACATCAACTTCGGCATAACCATCTAACTTGTCGAAAAGCACGTAGCCTACCAAAAAGGTATCTTCACTTTTGATAACCTGTGGCCCTTTTTCATACCTGATAGTAACTAATTCGCTAAGAGGAACAGGTTTTCCTTTTTCGACCGGAACATAGATATTCTTCAAATCATTTGGATTTGCCCTAAGTTCTCTTGGGTAACGCACCCGAACTCCGTATCGCTCTCTTCCTTCAACCGTTTGAGAAAGTACCATACCTCCAACAGATACCTGCAGTACTTGCTGTACCTGTTCTATAGATATTCCATAGCGGGCGAGTCTTTCCCTGTCTATATCAATCAATAAATATGGTTTACCCACGATTCTATCAGCAAATACTGCTTCATCTTTAACACCATCTGCCTGTTTAAGTATATCTTCAAGCTGTATTCCAAACGCTTCAATCTCTTTAAGGTCTTGACCTTTTACTTTGATTCCCATTGGCGCTCTCATTCCGGTTTGAAGCATTACCAGGCGAGTTTCAATGGGCTGTAGTTTTGGTGCTGATGTAACTCCTGGAAGTTTTGTAACCTTTACGATTTCCTTCCAGATATCATCTGGTGATTCAATATCTGGTCTCCAATTTCTAAAATATTCTCCATCTTCATCTGGAATCAACAATTTAGAATTAACCTGATAAAATTCCTTTTTTATTTGGCTTTGATGTTTAGAATGGTCATTAATATCATCGTTAGGGTTAATGACCAGAGAACCATCTTTGAGCATAAACAGGCCATCATCATTAACTTTAAATTTTTGTCGCTCTCTATCTTCATCTAAAATATATTCTGGCTTATAAAGAATAACATTTTCATACATAGACAGTGGTGCAGGATCCAAAGCAGATTCTGTACGTCCGGATTTACCTACTACGGTTTCAATCTCAGGAATACTAGCAACAGCCATATCCAACTGTTGTAAAACTCGCTTGTTTTCTTCTACCCCTGCGTGAGGCATTGAGGTCGGCATTAAAAGAAAGGATCCCTCGTTAAGTGATGGCATAAACTCCTTGCCGGTATTACGCATTATCATAACCCCGAAAACAACGATTGCAGTTGGTATAGAGAGAAACAAGAGTTTATTACGAAGTGCCCAGTTTAGTATCCGAACATACTGCTTTCTGAATAAGGTGAATACTCCTAATAACCCAAAGCAAATAAGCCCTACAAATATGAGATTCCAAAAGATACTTTTATCAACGCCCAGTGGTCTCCAATATTCAGCTAGAAGAAAAACAATGGCAAAGGCAGAAATAAAGATGTTGATAATATTTCCTTTTTCAGAAGAAATTTTTCCTTTTAATAGAAGTACTCCTGTTACCGCAAATGCTATAAGAATTAATCCGAGAAGATGGCCATACACAATGGCAATCAAGCCTAAAATAGCCAGTACACTATTAAGCACATAGCTAAACATAGTTTTTAGGTTCCGCTTCTTGAAAATAAATGCGGCAAAGGGAGGAATCAGGAATAGTGCAACAATTAATGATGCCGCCAAGGCCATAGTTTTGGTAAACGCCAATGGACGGAATAACTTTCCTTCTGCCCCTATCATTGTAAATACAGGAATGAAACTGATAATAGTCGTCATCACAGCAGTTAGGATGGCTCCAGAAACTTCTGCCGTGGCTTTATACACTACTTCATTCATAGACAAGCCTTCATCATTTTCATCTATATGCCTAATTACATTTTCCGATAGAATAACTCCCACATCTACCATCGTTCCTATGGCAATTGCAATACCAGATAAGGCTACAATATTGGCATCTACACCAAACATCTTCATCGATATAAAAACCATCAAAACAGCAACTGGTAATAACCCTGAGATTAAGGCCGAAGCCCTTAGGTTAAACACCATTATGATAATTACAAAAACGGTAATGAGGATTTCTAGCGTTAGTGCTTCATTAAGTGTTCCTAATGTTTCTTGTATCAACTCAGTTCTATCATAAAAAGGAACTATAGTTACCTGAGAGGTTCGCCCATCACTTAATGTTTTGGTAGGTAACCCAGCACTTAATTCATTTATTTTTTCTTTTACATTATTGATGACTTCCATTGGGTTGGCGCCATAACGTGCTACTACTACACCTCCAACAACTTCTGCTCCTTCTTTATCCAAAAGCCCTCTTCTGGTTGCAGGTCCGTGGGTTACTCTAGCTATATCCTTAATACGGATTGAGGTATAATCTTCGGAGGTGACTACTGCATTTTCTAGATCTGCTAAGGATTCGATATAACCCAAACCCCGAATCAGATATTCCGCCTGATTTATCTCCAATGTTTGGGCACCAATATCTCTATTACTCTGTTTGACCGCTTTGACGACTTGATTCAGACCAATATTGTATTGTTTCATCAGTTCTGGGTTCACATCAACTTGATACTCCAATACATACCCTCCAATAGAAGATACCTCTGAAACACCACTCGCTGATGACAAAGCATATTTAACATAAAAATCCTGAATGCTTCTCAATTCCTGAAGGTCCCATCCACCAGTCACATTACCATCTTCGTCACGTCCTTCAAGGGTATACCAATAGATTTGACCAAGCCCCGTTGCATCAGGACCTAAAGCAGGATTTACACCATCAGGAAGTAAACCTGCAGGAAGCGAATTCAGCTTTTCGAGAATACGACTACGGCTCCAGTAGAATTCTATCTCTTCTTCGAAAATGATATAGATACTTGAAAATCCGAACATAGAATTGCTACGTATCGTTTTTACTCCTGGAATTCCAAGAAGGGAAGTTGTAAGCGGGTAGGTAATTTGATCTTCAATATCTTGAGGAGAGCGACCATCCCATTTAGTAAATACTATTTGTTGGTTTTCTCCTATATCTGGAATAGCATCTACCGCTACTGGGTCTCTTGGCAAGAAGCCGGTTTCCCATTCAAAAGGCGCATTAACAATACCCCAACCAATGAAAAGCGCTAGTAGCAAAACCGCTACTAACTTATTTTCTATTAAAAATTTGATGCTTTTATTTAGCATAAAAAAGAGTTTTAAGTAATTAAAATTTTGTTATCAAAAACAAAAACAAGCAGTTTAGTCCATACAATTTAATGTTGGACTACAGTACTAATTACTTAAAAATCAAATAAGGAAAGTCTGGTCTAAAACTTGAACATCCCTGACCAATGGGGGCGGAGAATAATCTCTAAAAGAAGTATTATCTGTTTCCTGTTCTGTAAACAGATTTATATATGAGTAAATGAATGTAGCAACTAATATCTGTTGCTCTTTATTTAACTTATCGAAGGAAAGCTTTAAATTATCTTGACCATCTACAACTAATTGCTCATTACTACAGCAATCTTTTTTAGTCAAACTACATTCTGAAGAAGCCGGTTTCTGCTTAGCTTCCATACCACAGGTTTTCACAGAACCAAACACGGAGGTATCCACTAGAGCATCCCCACAATAATGGCTTTCAATTGTGAAAGACAACGTGGATAGGAACACTAAAAGTGCCATACAAAAGGATACTATTTTATAAAATACCTTCTTCATTTGTTCTGCAAAGCTACAAAAATTTTAACATTTTAATTTTGTTTAACAAAATTTTTAGAACAAAGACGAGATTTGAATACGAAATATTTAGTGTTTCCAATTTCACAATCTTACATTTTGATTGTAATGAATTAAGTTAAATAAAAAATATTTAGATTAATTCTAAATAACATTGGTGTTTTAAAAACAGTGTGCTACATTTGCCCTCTATTTAAAATCATTCTAAATAATTTACTGCAAATGAGAACTCTAATTTTTCTATTATTTGTTTTGCAATCAGCCACAATGTTGGCTCAGACAGACCCTCAAAAAAAGGACACCATCCAACAAAAGACAGAACGCTTAAATGAAGTAATTGTGACGGCCAATACGATACTGGGCAGTAAATTTGAGGTTAAAAACAAAACGGGCTCAGCGAGCTATATCTCTGAAGAAGATTTAAAAAAGTTTTCATACACAAATATCAATAGGGTTTTACAAACCGTTCCAGGGATTAATATTTATGAAGAGGATGGTTTTGGACTACGACCAAATATAAGTTTACGAGGTACATCGCCTGAACGCAGCGCAAAAATAAACTTGATGGAAGATGGAATTTTAATTGCACCCGCACCGTATAGTGCACCGGCTGCCTATTATTTCCCTACCATTGGTCGTATGCAGGCCATAGAGGTTTTAAAGGGAAGTAGCCAAATTCAATATGGACCAAATACCACAGGTGGTGCCATTAATATGATATCTTCCCAAATTCCAAATAGGTTTTCTGGAAGAGCTTCTATTGCTTCAGGAAATTATGGCTCAAGAAACACGCAATTAGTTATTGGCGACAGTTTTAAAAATTTTGGATTTGTAACGGATTATTTTAATTATAATTCTGATGGTTTTAAAAATCTCGATGGCGGTGGCAATACAGGATTTGATAAATCTGATTATTTGGCCAAATTTAGGGTCAACTCAAATTTAGATGCAAAAACGTATCAGTCACTAACATTTAAAATCCAATATTCTGAAGAAGAAGCGAACGAAACTTACTTGGGATTGACCGATGAAGATTTTGAAGAAAACCCTTATAGAAGATACAGGGCATCGTCAAAAGATGTAATGAACGCCGAACATCAACAATACCAACTTACCCATTTTATACAAGTATCCCCTTCGATAAATATAAGTACTACTGGCTACCTGAATAAATTCAAGCGCAATTGGTACAAATTGGACGACGTAAATTTAGACGAAAGAGTGAGCATTGGTAAGATCCTGTCCGCACCACAGGATTATCCATTAGAATTCCAAACCATCTTAGGAAATGAAAACACCCAAAACGATGTTATGGGCATAAAGGCAAATAACAGAACATACACCTCAAATGGTGTTCAATCCATTGCTAAATTACGATGGGATTCGGATTGGCTACAAACTTTGGAAGCAGGAATACGTTACCACGAAGACGATGAGGACCGCTTTCAGTGGGTGGACAGGTATGCGTTTCAAAATCAAGAATTAATACGAACTACCGTAGCCGAAAAAGGCACCAATGCCAACCGTATAAGCAGTGCAAAAGCATTGGCGGCACACCTATTGTACACCGTAAAGTATGAGAACTTAACCTTAACACCTGGCTTGCGCTATGAAAATATTACATTAACACGAATGGATTATGGCACCAACGATCCAAACAGAACTGGACAGGATTTAGCTATTCGCAAGAACAGTGTAGATGTATGGATTCCTGGCATAGGCGTAAATTACAGATTCAATAACTATGTATCGGTCTTCGGTGGGATACATAAAGGGTTTTCACCACCAAGTAATACACCGGGACAAAATGCAGAAGAAAGTATTAATTATGAGTTGGGTTCTCGATTTGGCTTTAAAGGATTATCAGGGGAAATTGTTGGGTTTTATAATGATTATCAAAACCTTTTGGGCAGTGATTTGGCAGCTACTGGCGGTACAGGAAGTTTGGACCAGTTTAACGCTGGTGAAGTCCGCGTAAGTGGCATTGAACTTTCATTGAATTATAATCTTCTACAAAATACCTCAAAGAAATACAAACTTCCTATCTCGATTTCCTACACTTTTACGGATACCGAATTCCTGACAAGTTTTGAAAGTAATGAGGATATCTATGGTCTAGTTACCAAAGGAGACGAAATACCCTATATCGCAAAAAACCAACTAAATGCTAGATTAGGGCTACAGCATCAGAGATTTGAGGTAAACTTAAATTCAAGATACACAAGTGCTTTTAGAACACAGGCAGGTTCTGGACCTATCCCAGAAAATTTCAAAGTAGATTCTAATTTTATCGTTGACTTATCTGCCCTCTATTTCATTGATAAAAACATTACATTATCGTCTAATATTATGAACCTTTTTAATTCAAAATATGCAGTATCAAGAGTTCCGGCAGGATTACGTCCAGGACATCCATTTGGTATAAGCTTTGGTTTAGCATATGAGTTTTAAAATAAAATTTAGAAACTGACAAAAATCATTATTCTGTTTAATCTTTAGATTTATATTTGTATGAATGGAAATCTGTTTAACACTCATAATTAATTAATAATAAGCATATTAATAGTGCAAACCCATTTTATTCATATGTTAAACAAAATTTCTTAACTTTACAATTTGAAAACGTTTTTTACAAAAATATTATCCTTCTTTTTGGCAGCATTTATATTACTGTCAACTTCTTCCTTTACGGTGAATATGCATTTTTGCTGTGATAAATTAGTGGATATGGCATTCTTCAGTAAAGCTGAAGCTTGTAAGGATAAGGTTCAAAAGGAAGATAATCCTTTTAAAAAATGTACATCATTGCAAGAAAAGGATTGTTGCGACAATCAGACTATACTAAAAGAAGCTAATGACGCCTTCAAAAAATCAACTACGGTTTTAGAAGCTGACCAATTAGTATTTGTAAAAACATTTATTTACACCTACATTAACCTTTTTGAAGGGCTAGATAAAAATATAGTTCCTTTCCAGGCCTACAGGCCGCCCTTGTTGTCCAAGGACATCCATACTCTATACGAGATTTACTTAATTTGATTTTCTACATAGCAGTAAAAGCCCTTTTACTGCACAATTGGTTATAGCCAGCGCTTAGTCTTTGGCTGTAAACTGTTGTACCCTATTCCCTACAGTTTTATTTGCAAATTACCCTGTAAACATTCAATTACAGGATTGGCTATTGAGCAAAAGCCCAATAACAATACCCTATTAGATATGACACAACCAAAAGAATTTTGGGTTAAAAATATGGTGTGTAGTCGTTGCTTAAAAGTAATTAAGCAAGAACTACAAGAACTAGGAATAACGGTCCTTTCCTTAGAACTAGGAAAGCTTTTAGTAGAAGCACCCGGGATAAGCGATGCGCAAATTAACCAAGAGGTTGCCCAAGTGCTGCACGCAAATGGTTTTGAGATTGTAAAAAGTGAAGAAGATATGCTTGTTGAAAGAATAAAAATTATTCTAATTGAACAACTTGATGAGCTACCACTAACGTTAAAAGTTAAGACCTCAGAACATTTATCATCAACCCTTCACCGAGATTACAAGGCATTGAGCAAACTATTCTCATCGAAGGAAAAGACCACCATTGAAAAGTACTTTATAAAATTAAAAATTGAAAAAGTCAAGGAACTCATACAGCTTAAACAGCATTCCTTCTCTGATATAGGGTACTTATTGGATTACAGCAGTGTAAATCACTTATCTAGACAATTTAAGGATGTGGTTGGAATGAGTATGACAGATTATAAAAACACAGAAAATTGGAAGCGAAATTTTTATGATAAAATTATATAAATATCAACGAAAATTATGCAGATAGATACTTAAGTCATTCAATTATTTTAACAAATAAAAGCAAACTAAAATGAAAAAAATTCTCATCATATTAATGTTCCTTCCACTATTAGGAATGAGCCAAACTGTAGAAAATATAGATTATATCTCACCCTTTCAAGAAGGTGTTGCTGCCATTAAAAAGGCTAACCAATGGGCATTTATTGACCAAAACGGTAAAATAGTTATAGATTTTAGAAATGACCTGGTACCAACAGAGACAGATAATACTACCTACCCAATATTCAGTAACAGCAAATGCTTAATCGTTGAAGTTAAAGATGGTGTGCGATATTACGGATATATCGATAAATCTGGAAAAACTATTATAGCGCCACAATTCCTTAATGCCACAAACTTTCAAGGTAACAAGGCCTTGGCATTAATAGTACATAAAGAGACCATAGGCTATAATGATATTTTTAAAAAAGATGTTGTTAACTACCATTATTTTGAAGTGGTCATTGATGAAAACGGAAACGTCTTGGACCACTTAACCCAATTAGCTCTACATATTTCGCCAAAATACACCAAAAGCAAAAATCCGCCTGTCATCACCTCTAAACTTATTTCAGATAATTTGATAGCTGTAAAAAGCGATGACAATAAATGGAACTTAAGAAAAATCAAATAGTGAAATGGATTCACTCGAAAAAAATAAAAACACGAAATAACATTAAAACTAAAGATTATGAAAAACAATCACTGGATATGGATGATTATAGGCTGTGGCTTACCGCTTTTATTCATCTTTTTAGCACCTTCTTTTGGTATAGGAGGAGGCTCTTCCCTTTTCATCTTCATATTATTTATATTCGCCATTCACCTGTTTATGCCTCACGGGTCTCACGGCCACGGAGGACACAGACACAACAATGGAAACCATAATAACCACGAACATAATGAAAAGCAGTCTGATGATGGTTCAACAGAGAAAAGAAAAGGACATCAACATCATTAATAGCAAATGTTATGAAACAAAAATTTCAAATAAACGGAATTAGCTGTGGCGGATGTGTTGCAAGGGTCAAGAAAACCTTGGAGAATCATCCTAATATCGAAAAAGCAGAGATTTTTTTGGCACCAAAAGGTGCTACAATTATCACTATGAACGAAACGCTCTCGGTTGAAGACATACAAAAGCAACTTGATAAACTCAACGGATATACAATTTCAAAAATAAATCAATAACAATTTAAAACTAAACATTATGCATTTATACGACGGACACTTTGGAGGTATGCACCTAATATGGTGGATTATATGGATTATTTTATTGGCTTGGATATTTTTCATCCCAGCAGATATCCCATATCAAAAATCAAAAAAAGAAGATCCTTTAGACATTCTTAAGAAAAGATTTGCTGAAGGCTTCATTACAAAGGAGGAATATGAAGAATCTAAAAAGATTTTAAAATCCGAATAATAACTTCTAAATCTAAAAATAAAATGAAAACAACAGTCAAAAGAACTATAGGAGTCATAGTGATAGCTCTAACGATTACTGCTTGCTCACAAAAACAAGAAAACTCTATAAGCGAAATGCTTAAAGACCCATCACAACAGGAAAAGATTTTAGCCATGATGACAGAAGATCACGACCTAAGCAAAACATATATTGATAAGATGATGACTAATGACCACGCAACTGGCATGATGGTGGACGAGTTGGTAAAAGCCGCTGCCAAGGATACTATTTTGGCAAGGAAATTAAGTACTATGATTACTAAATATCCAGACCTTATGGTGCTTACTAACCATCATTTTATGCCCATAATAGCTGCTGATGAACATTTAAGCGATACCTTTTGCGATCACGTATTGGAGCACGATAATATAGCAGATTCAATGTGTCAGAAAATGAAGGATAAAGAAGGTATGGAGCCTTGCCATTAAAAGCAATTTAATTAATAAAAACTAATTCAAAATCATAAAATTATGTATCGATTAAACGTAAAAAAACTCGGGTTTGCCTTTGGTCTTACAGGAGCGTTAATCTATTTGGGCTGTATGATAGTAATGTCAACTGCAGGTAGGGAAGCCACAATCGACTTTTTTAATAGCCTACTTCACGGCTTAGACACCACAAGCATCATCAGAATGGATGTTCCCTTATGGGAAGCGGGTCTGGGAATCATACAGACCTTCATACTGGGTTGGCTAGTTGGTGCCTGTATTGGGGCATTTTATAACGCGCAGATAAAGAGTAAATAATAATAAATTAGAGTAAATAATAATAAATTATGGACAGAAGAGATTTCATTGCAACAGGTGCATTAAGCACAGCAGGGATGATATTTTTCCCGGGTAACCTGCTCGCTAAGGAGAGCAAAGAATTATTAAAGACCAAATTTCCACAACCCTTACCCTTTAAACAAGATGGCGAATGGAAAGAGTTTGAACTTTATGTTGATATCAAAATACAAGAACCGGCACCAGGTTTCTCATTTCACACATTGGCATTTAACGATATGGTGCCTGGGCCAGAAATAAGAGTGAATTATGGTGATAAAGTAAGAGTAAAGTTTAAAAACAAGTCAAAAATTAACCATACAATACACTGGCATGGCATGCATGTCCCTTGGCGTATGGACGGAGTCCCTATGGTTAGCCAGCTTGCCGTAATGCCAGAAAACGAATTTATTTACGAATTTGAAGCAAAACCTATAGGAACACATTTTTATCACTGTCACTGGGGTACCGTACTGCATATGCAGGCAGGTATGTTCGGCAGCCTTATTGTTGAAGACCCTAATGATACAATTAAAAAGCAATTCCCTTATGAGAGAGAATATACATTAATTTATTCTGCCCACGATGTAAACTTTATCAGGCAAGAAATGAATAGAATGTTGGAGCGCATGGATGAACGTTCTTATTTAATGAGTAAGGGAAGATTTGACCATGAACGTTGGGCAGTCTTTAATAATCATGACCAATTAAATGAATCTATTAAAAATGGGTGGGAACCACCATACGCTTTAAACAGACGTGCACCTGCAGGAATTCCACAGGCTGATTGGTTTACAGTAAATGGAAAATCTTATCCTGATACACCATACCTTTTCATTAAATCTGGTGAAAACATCCGTGTTCGACTCATAAATGCTGGTGCTGAAATACATAATTTACACTTACATGGTCATGATTTTTGGATGGTAGCTGATGATGGTATTCCTATACCACAACCTTGGAAAAGAAACACAGTACCCCTTACACCAGGAAAGACTTACGATATTATTATCGAAGGAAACAATAGAGGTATATGGACATTTCATGACCATGACACACGAAAAGTAACTAATAATGGTCTGTACCCAGGTGGAAATTTGTTAGCTCTGGTTTATGAAGATTTACCTGAAGATGAATTGATTATTTCTAAGTATTCTGGAAACCCAATGTATAAAAATACAGGGATGAATATGAATTCAAATATGAAGAGTATGCTAATGGGCGATGACAAGCTACCCAAAATTGCTTTAGACGAATAATAACCAATAAATAAAGAAGAAATGAAAAAATATCAATTAACAATAGTATTCCTTGGGTTAATATTTATGCAAGGATATGGTCAAGGAAGAGGTGAAGATTTATTACCCGAAATAGAAATCGGTTTTAAAACCATTACAACAGGCAATTATTTTTCAAACAAAGGCACTCCATCCTTAAACATTCCAGTGTTGAATGAAGGAGAGAGAACGATTTCCGATTTTTCGGATAGTTATTTTATGATTGGTGCTAGACAGAAACTATATAAGGGATGGAGAGGTCAAATGGTTTTGGGATTTTCTTTTCCTGATGCCAATACCGGACTGGGTCAGGTTTTCTACAATCAAATAATGGCGAGAGTTGAAAATAAAAGGAATATAATCACAATAGGGCGTACAACTACCCAAACAACATTGGGTTCGTTTACTACTTTTCGTGATGATGATGTAATGCAGTTTAATTATATTTTAAATCCATTCTCAAGTGGCATTAACACAGAAGACAACCAATATGCAAATGTTCTGGAGTACACCCATATATTTAAGGATCGGTTATATGTAACCTTACATGGCGAAAATTATCAATCTTTCAGCAACCCGAATGACTTCTCTTTAAATGGAATTGGAGGTTCAATAGTTTACAGAGTACCTGAAAGTCAGGTTTGGAAAAGGGAAATTATAAAAGAAATTGGGGTAAGTTCGGTAAACTTTGACATTGAAAACCCGAATTCACCGGGTTCTAACACTTATTTAAGTAATCTAGCCAGCTATGTAGCGTTAAATATTCACCCTGATCCTGTTCATTTCGTTGATTTTAAATTAATGAACATAACAAATTTTGGGATTGATGGTATTTCAGATATAACGAGTTATGATGATTATACAAGGAGCAAAAGCCAATCATTTTTTGGAATGGTTCGTTATTTAAACAGGAAACTTGAACGACCTAATTATCAGATATCATTAGGTGGTGGTTACAAGTCATTACCTGAAATCAATGGTGGAGCCAATCAGTATGTTCTTATTTCAAATATGTTTTACAGAATAGGCAACAATTTTGATTTATTGGTTCAATACAGATATCACGAAAACAGAGGTGAGTTAACTCCTTTGTTAGGCAAAAGCCAACATAGATTTCAAGTAGGATTATCCTTCTCTTTCAATAAAATATTCAATAATCAGTTTGATGACAGAAACTCAATCTTGAACTTAGAACATGGGTATATAAAGTAAGTTTCATGAACAATATATTAAGTCATATTAAAACAATATTAATCCAAATTATCATTGGTGCAGGAATATTTTACTTTTTCCTGCACCCTTTCACCATGGTTATGTACTGGTTTGAATTTAATGACATACCCTTTTCACTTTCTAAATTTCAAGAAATATTCAGTGAACGACTCAACGAATCTTTTAGTTTCAATATGAGAGTAATGAGTAGTTTACTTACACTTTTTGGTGCTGTTTTAGGATTAATTAGCAGTTTATTTTGGATTAAAATTAAGAGCAAAAATATTAAAATAGATAAGCAACATAAATTATTACAACGAGACCTATCTGAAATTATTGCAGATGGCGAAAATGAGCGTGTCGAATTTAAATCTTCTATACGGTATGACTATTATCGAAAAACAACCAATCGCGATTTAGAAAAGGTCATTGCCAAGACCATTGTAGGTTTTATGAACGCAAAAGGCGGCAAACTAATTATTGGTGTTGATGACGACGGAAACGTTTTGGGTCTGGAAAAGGATTTTAATACACTCAAACACAAAAATAGGGATGGTTATGAGCGTGAGGTTTTCAGAATCATTTCTACACAATTAGGCCACGAAGCTTGTTTCAGTAATCACATTTCCTTCTATAGTTTAAATGAAAAAGATGTGTGTTTAGTTGATATTGAACCTTCTGAAAAACCTGTGTACGTTAGCGATACCGAAAATACCACCTTTTATGTTCGGACAGGTAACGCTACTTATCCACTATCGGTTAAAGAAGCTGTTAATTATTTAGAAAATAGAAAGCAATAGGTCTATGCAATATGTCTGGTTCATATGGTCTCTTATAATTCTTGCTCTTTGGGCAATAATCTATTTGTCAAAAAAGGGGTATAGAAAAGAAATGCTCAAAATGAGCCTTATTACGATGCCCTTTGGTTTAACAGAACCATTATTTGTACCAGAATATTGGATGCCGCCTTCCTTATTCCATTTAGCGGAAAGAACAGGTTTTGATATTGAGAGCCTTATCTTCTCTTTTGCCATTGGCGGAATAGGGACGGTATTGTATAATCTGATATTCAAAAAAGGCTATATAGATATGCCTCATACCGAACGGAGCCACCAAAGACATAAGCTACATATTTATATACTTTTTGTTCCAGCCATTGTATTCGTCATATTTAGTCTTTTCACCACGCTTAACCACATCTATTGTGGCATCATTGCAATGTTTTTTGGTGGTTTGGCAACATTGTACTGTCGCCCAGATTTAAAAGGAAAGATATGGGTTGGAGGAATCTTGTTTACCATACTGTACTTCATTTATTTCGGAAGCATCCTTCCGTTTTATCCGCAATATGTGGAGCTGTACTGGAATCTAGACAACCTGACCCATATTCTTGTTTTGGGAATCCCAATTGAAGAGTTACTGTTCGCTTTCACCTTTGGTATGTATTGGTCTGGATTATATGAACACTTGTATTGGAGAAAACTTATAAAATCGAAAGAAATGTCAACCAACTAAAACATTCAAATTATGAAAATATTATTGGCCATAGATGGTTCAGATTTCAGTAAAGTAGCCATTCACGAACTTATAAAAATGACCCTATCCTCAAATAGTGAAATTCATATTATAAATGTTTATGAACTTCCTAAAACAACCGGTCTGGGATTGCATACTATGGGCGGCAAGATAGGAAATTACATAGAAGAAATTAGAAGTAACGCTCAAAAATTGGGAAACAAAATCGTTTCAGAAGCTTTCGATAAAATCAAGGCCGAAAACAAGGCACTTACCATAACCACAAGTGTTGTTAGCGGACTGCCCAAAAGTACTATTAATGAAAAAGCAGAAAATTGGGGTGCAGATTTAATTGTAGTAGGCTCTCAGGGTCACGGTGCTTTTTCTCGCTTAGTATTGGGCTCAGTATCACAATATTTAACCACAAATGCCAAATGTTCAGTACTGATTGCAAGAGATAGAAATAAAAAATGAAAGAAAAGCAAACACATAGCATTACGTTGGAATCCACCTGTAAGATAACAGATGAGATATGTCTTCCCGATACTAAATTACCTCGTGTGGTTATCGTTGGTGGAGGATTTGCAGGTTTGGCATTGGTTGAGAAACTGAAACACAAAGAAGTTCAAGTGGTTTTACTCGATAAAAATAACTTCCATCAGTTTCAGCCTTTATTATATCAAGTGGCAACGAGTGCCCTGGAGCCTGACAGTATTGTATTTCCATTCAGAAAACAAATCAATGGCTATAAAAATGTTTTCTTTCGTTTGGCTGAAGTTGAGGAAATTCAACCTGATTCAAATACTATATTGACCAATAAGGGAAGTGTTTCTTATGACTATTTAGTGTTGGCTACTGGCACGACCACCAATTTCTTCGGGATGGATTCTGTGGCCGAAAATAGTTTGGGGATGAAGGATATTCGCGATTCCCTCAACATCCGTCATATGATGTTGCAAAATTTGGAACAGGCAGCTATTACTTGTGATGATAAAGAACGCGACACGCTGACAAATTTTGTAATAGTAGGTGGTGGTCCAGCAGGCGTAGAAATGGCAGGAGCTTTGGCAGAGTTTTGCAAATACATCCTTCCCAAAGATTACCCAGAGTACCCTTCTTCCATTATGAATATTTATCTAATAGAAGCCATTGATGAGTTGTTAGGCACAATGTCAGACAAGGCATCATCGAAAACCCTCAAATATTTAGAGGATTTGAATGTAAAGGTATTATTAAATGAAGCTGTAAGCAATTATGACGGCAACGAAGTCACTACCAAAAGTGGTAAGACCATTTTGGCTAAAAATCTTATCTGGACGGCTGGCGTAAAAGGACAATTCCCAAATGGTATTGATGGAAAACATGTAGTCAGAGGCAACCGTATTAAAACCAATGCCAATTTAAAAGTAGAAGGCTACGAAAATATTTTTGCCATAGGTGATATCGCAGCACTCATTTCCAAAGAAACCCCAAAAGGACATCCACAAGTAGCACAGACCGCTATTCAACAAGGTAAATACCTGGGCGATTCGATATTAAATATCATAAATAACAAATCCATAAAACCTTTCAAATATAAAGATAAAGGTTCCTTAGCAACCGTAGGTAAACGCAAGGCAGTTGCCGATTTGGGCAAATTTAAATTTGCAGGCTATTTCGCCTGGTTGCTGTGGTCCGTTGTTCACTTGATGTCCATAAGTGGATTTAGAAATAGATTGATGGTTGGTTTTAATTGGGCGGTAAGTTATTTCACTTATGAAAAGAGCAACCGCCTGATTATTAGAAACTTTAAACCGAAATCTTCGGTTAAAAACAGAACAAAATAATTTTGAAATGAAAAACACCACAGATAAAAATAATAAGCTTTCCCTAATAGGTTCCATATCTCTTGGTACAGGCGTAATGATTGGTGCTGGCATATTTGTCCTTATGGGGCAAATAGCAGAGTTGGTGGGTGATCTATTTCCCATTGCATTTATTGCAGGTGCTGTTGTGGTGGGTTTTAGCTCATATTCCTATGTCAAGTTTTCAAATGCTTTTCCATCGTCTGGAGGTGTGGTTAAATTCCTTAACAAATCCTATGGACCTGGAACAACAACAGGGTTTTATTCTTTGCTGATGTACGTATCAATGGTAGTTTCCGAAAGTCTGGTGGCGGGCACTTTTGGAGCATATACGTTGAGACTATTTCCCGAGTCCTATGCAGGTTATGCCTCTACCCTGGGTGTTGGGCTAATTGTTGTTGCTTATATAGTGAACATCCTGGGCAATAAGGTTATTGGTGCCACCGCGACATTTACCGCTATTATAAAGGTAGTGGGAATAGCAATTTTAGCTACTGCCGGCCTTGCAATTTCAGGTTTTGCCGATATTACGGGAAACTATATTCCCAAAAATACTGAGACATTACCACAAGGCTTCGGATTTGTGGCCGCTTTGGCGTTATCTATCCTTGCTTATAAAGGCTTTACCACTATCACGAACCAAGGGGGCGATATTAAAAACCCGCATAAAAATCTTGGTAGGTCTATCGTGTTTTCCATACTTATCTGCACACTGATATATGTAGCCCTGGCATTAGCTGTTGCGGGAGGTTTAAGCATTCCTGAAATAATCGAAGCTAAAGATTATGCCCTTGCAGCCGCCGCAAAACCTGTTTTTGGGGAATGGGGTTCCTGGATTACCATTGGCATTGCCATTATTGCCACGGTTTCTGGGGTCATTGCCAGTATCTTTTCCTCTTCACGCTTGTTGGCAATGCTCAGCAATATGAAACAGGTGCCTTCTTTAACCAAACTTGGTAGCTTAAAAAATCCAGCACTAGTATTCACGTCTTCCCTCGCCATTTTACTGACCGTGCTTTTCGATTTGACAAGGATAGCATCCATTGGGGCTATTTTTTACCTTATTATGGATATCGCTATCCATTGGGGGCTGTTCCGCAATCTTAGAAAAGAAGTGGATTTTAAACCAATTATCCCCGTGATTGCCATTATACTGGATGTTGCAGTACTCTCGGCCTTTATTTATATAAAATATCTGAACGATCCTTTGGTTCTTATTGTCGCGGCAATTGGGATTGTTCTAATACTTGTGGCGGAACGCCTTTTTATGATTTCACATACAGACGATGAAGGTAATATGCCGATGGGAATGAAGAATACAAGTGACAAAAACAAAAAAACATAATTAATTAAAAACAATTTATATGAAAAATGTAGCAGTTATAGGATACGGAGTCATTGGAAAAAGGGTGGCAGATGCCATCAACTTACAAAACGATATGAAGCTTTCGGGAGTTTGCGATATCATTAGCGACTGGCGCATTCAAAATGCCGTAAGAAAGGAGTATGATATTTATGCAGCAACTAAAGATGCTGCTGATAAAATGAAATCTGAAGGGATTTCGGTAAAAGGCGATATGCAGGAACTTTTAAAGAAATCAGACCTTGTAGTGGACTGTACACCCAAAAAAATTGCCGCTCAGAATGTCGTTATCTACAAGGAGCAAAACATCAAATTTATTCTACACGGTGGCGAAAAACACGAAACCACAGGGCATTCCTTTAGTGCAGAAAATAATTACAAATCCGCTCTAAACTTGAATGCGACAAGAGTAGTTTCTTGTAATACTACGTCTATTTTAAGAACCTTGACCGCTTTAAAAAGAGCCGATTTATTGGATTATGCCAGAGGTACACTTTTAAGAAGAGCTACAGACCCTTGGGAAAGTCATTTAGGTGGTATTATGAATACGATGGTTCCCGAAAAAGATATCCCAAGCCATCAAGGTCCAGATGCTAAAAGTGTTGACCCAGAACTGGATGTCATCACCGCAGCGGTAAAAGTACCCGAAACATTGAGCCATATGCACTACTGGAATGTGAAATTGAAAAAGCAGGCGACAAAGGAAGAAGTGCTAAATGCTTTCAAAACTTCAAGTCGTATTAAACTAATTCGATATGACCAAGGCTTGGTTTCTAACAACACCATTAAAGAAATGTTTCTGGATATGGGAAGACCTTGGGGCGATATGTATGAAGTTGCGCTGTGGGAAGATATGCTCAAAGTACAGGGAGATGAACTTTTTTATGCCTATGTAGTCGATAACCAAGCTATTGTAATCCCGGAAACAATTGATGCTATTAGGGCATTAACTGGAATTGAAACAGATGGTACAAAATCCATAGCCAAAACAAATGAAAGTTTAGGAATCCATTAAATACTATCAAGATGAAAACAGACAAGAATATAGTAGAACTTTTAGGAGAAAAAGCAGACTTCTATTTAGAACACGTTTGTGAAAAAATAACAAAAGATGAGTTACAAACACCAAGCACAAATAGTATAGACAAGGTGTTTGGCAATAGCAACAGAAATTCACAGGTACTTCGTAGCCTTTCCCAATTATACAATCACGGAAATCTGGCAGGAACTGGTTATTTAAGTATCCTTCCTGTTGACCAAGGTATTGAGCATAGCGCGGCCTTTTCATTCTATAAAAACCCAGATTATTTTGACCCAGAGAACATCATAAAACTTGCTATGGAAGCTGGTTGCAATGGTGTGGCTTCCACCTTTGGGGTTTTAGGATTAAACGCCCGAAAATATGCCCATAAAATCCCTTTTATCGTCAAGATTAACCATAACGAGCTACTTACCTATCCAAATAAATATGACCAAACATTATTTGGTAAGGTAAAAAATGCCTGGGATATGGGAGCAATTGCCGTAGGAGCTACGATTTATTTTGGTTCAGCAGAAAGCAACAGACAGCTAAAAGAAATAGCTGAAGCTTTTGAAGAAGCACACAATCTGGGAATGGCCACCATCTTATGGTGCTATACACGGAACGAGGCATTTAAAACCAACAAGGAAGATTATCACGCAGCTGCCGATGTAACTGGGCAGGCAAACCATTTGGGTGTTACTATTCAAGCAGACATCATCAAACAAAAATTACCTACCAATAATTTTGGTTTCAAAGAGATAGGATTTGGAAAATATGATGATGAAATGTATAAAACCCTTACCACAGAACATCCCATTGACCTTTGTCGATTACAAGTCGCCAATTGCTATATGGGCAGAATAGGATTAATTAGTTCCGGAGGTGGCTCTAAAGGAGAGTCTGATTTGGTCGAGGCAATTACCACAGCCGTAATCAATAAAAGAGCTGGTGGTTCTGGGCTGATAATGGGTAGGAAAGCATTTCAAAAACCTTTTGGTGAGGGTGTAAATATTTTACAATCGGTTCAACAGGTATATCTGGAGGATAAAATTGACATCGCATAACAAAAAAGAATGTTTGACACAGAGATAAAATCGCTTAAATCGCTTAACGATTATTTAGTAAAGCTAGTAGAAAACCGACTATGGCTCAAAGTCATTATCGCCCTGTTACTTGGTGTTGGTTTTGGGTTGCTCTTAAGCCCACAAAATGGCTGGGTATCCAAAGAAACTGCTGATGTGGTAGGTAATTGGCTTGCACTTCCAGGAGTGCTATTTCTTAAACTAGTACAGATGATAATGATTCCATTAATTGTAGCATCCATCATAACAGGTATCGCAAGCAATGATAAAGATAGCCTCAAAAAACTTGGTGGTGGCGTGCTGCTTTATTTTCTCGGTACCACTATAGTCTCAGTAAGTATAGGCACGATTATATCTCAACTCTTTAAACCAGGACGCTTTTTACATCAACAATCGCTATCAGAGCACAACGATATATCCGTGGTGAATTCAGAGGGTTCTGAACTGTCTTTCGGACTTGAAAACATACCCGATGCCATATCAAATTTGCTTCCTGAAAATCCATTGGCATCAATGGTAAGCGGTGAGATGTTAAGTATCGTGATTTTCACAATCATTATTGGTGTAGCTGTGCTATCGCTTGAGGATTCTTTACTGCGCCCAGTAAAGCTTCTTTTAAGCGCCATACAGGAAGTCTGTATGACGGTAGTAAAATGGTCAATGCTTCTAGTACCTATTGCCGTATTTGGGCTTATGGCGCAGCTTACCTCTAGTGTTGGCTTAAGTTCATTATCGGGTTTAACTTACTATGCGGGAGTGGTCCTGCTTGGTCTGTTACTACTTGTGATTTTCTACGTTTGTTTAGTAGCCTTTCTTGGAAAGTCTAACCCGCTTCAATTCCTTAAAAAGATTAGAGATGTCCAACTATTGGCCTTTTCTACCACTAGTTCTGCAGCCGTAATGCCGTTGTCGCTTCAAACAGCAGAGGAAGAATTAAATGTAGATAAGACCGTCAGTAATTTTATTATTCCTATTGGTGCAACCGTTAATATGGATGGCACAGCACTCTATCAAACCATAACAACCCTTTTTATAGCTCAAGCCTATGGCTTAGAAATGAGTTTGCTTAACATCATTGTTGTCATTGTAACCATTGTAGCAGCGTCCATTGGCACCCCAGCCATACCAGGTGGTGGTGTGGTGATTCTCGCTTCTGTTTTAGGAAGTGTTGGTATACCTGCTGAGGGTATCATCATTATCATCGGTGTGGAACGTCTCTTAGGAATGTTTAGAACAGCAGTAAATGTTACGGGCGACCTTACGGCTTGTATGGTATTCAACACCTTGTATGGAAAAAGACTGTCATTAGCCAATATCAAAACAGATAATAAACCAAATTTAGAATGATAAATTAATGAATACTGATAAAATTAAACATATTGGCGTATTTACTTCTGGTGGCGACAGTCCCGGGATGAATGCTGCGTTGTACGCCATCGCAAAATCTGCTGAAATAAATAATATCAAATTAAGTGGGTTTCGAAAAGGATATGAAGGACTAATAGACGGTGATTTAGTTACATTAAAATCACACGAATTACAAAAAATAACACACAGAGGCGGCACTATTCTAAAAACAGCACGAAGTGAACGTTTTATGACTCTAGAAGGTCGAAAAAAAGCATTACGGACACTACAGGCCAACCATATTGACGCGCTAATAGCTATTGGTGGTGACGGTACTTTTAAAGGTTTACTTGTTTTTTCAAAAATATGCGACATCCCGTTTATAGGTATTCCTGGCACTATAGACAATGATATTTCAGGAACAGATTATACCCTTGGTTTTGATTCAGCAGTAAATACTGCCATTGAAAACATTGATAAAATACGTGATACAGCCGAATCCCACGACCGCGTCTTCATTGTAGAAGTTATGGGAAGGGATTCAGGATATATAGGTATCCATTCTGGCTTGGTTGTCGGTGCCAATGGAATTCTAATTCCTGAAAGCACACAAGACTTGACATTTTTATTAGAAAAAGTAAAAAACTATGATAGTGAGGATGCATTCTTAATAATAGTATCCGAAGGTGATGAAGTAGGTACAGACGTAGTGGCATCTAAAATTAAAGAAGTCAACCCAAAGGCCGATTTGCGAATTACAAGGTTAGGACACGTGCAACGTGGCGGCAACCCGTCTGCTTTTGACAGAATGTTGGGAATCAGGCTTGGTGCTGCTTCTGTAGATGTGCTTTTAAGAGGCTCTAAAAACGTAATGGTTGGGCTCTACAACAATATGATTTGCACAACCTCATTTCAAAGTGTCGTAAAACAGCACCATATAGATGAAGAACTGCAGGACCTTTTAGAACTTTTTGGTTCATAAAATCTTAAATTATGAGAACAACAATATTTAGTACACATAAATTCGATAAGCCTTCACTTATCAAGGCAAACGACGGAAAGCACGAGTTATATTTTTTGGAATATAGGCTTACGAAAGAAACAGCAAGATTAGCGAGAGGCTCTAAAGCCATTGCACTATTCTCTAACGATGATGCCTCTGCTGATGTCTTAGATGAGCTGTATCAACAAGGAATTGAGTATATCGCATTACGTTCAGCAGGATTCAATCACGTTGACCTTAAAAAAGCTGACAAACTAGGACTAAAAATAGCTCGTGTACCAGCCTACTCACCATATGCTATTGCAGAACATACTCTAGCACTCATCTTAGCACTTAACCGAAAAATAATCAGAGCACACAACAGAGTTCGGGAACAAAATTTTTCACTGAACGGACTTACAGGGTTTGACCTAAACGGTAAAACAGTAGGTGTTATAGGGACAGGAAAAATAGGTGCAGTTCTCGTAAAAATACTTCACGGTTTGGGCTGTAAGATATTGGCCCAAGATGTCGCTGAGGATAAAAACCTGATAGACTCTTATGACGTCATTTACACCAACTGTACTACTATCTGTAAACAAGCAGATATAATCAGCCTGCACGTCCCATTGACCCCATCAACGCAACACCTAATTGACACGGAACACATAGGCTTAATGAAAAAAGGTGTTATGCTCATTAACACGAGTCGAGGTGGTTTAGTTGACACCAAGGCCGTTATAGAAGGATTAAAATCTGGCAAAATTGGGTATTTCGGGATGGATGTGTATGAAGAGGAAGAAGGACTATTTTTTGAAGACCACTCTGATACAATTTTGCAAGATGAAGTCATTGCAAGATTGATGACTTTCAACAATGTTCTTATCACAAGTCATCAAGCATTTTTAACCGAAACCGCATTAAAAAATATCGCAGACACGACCATATACAATTTAGACTGTTTTGAAGACAAAGTACCTTCTGGAAATGAAATTATACTGAACTAAAATTATACGAACCTATAAATCATCCAAAATGAGAAACATATTAGTACCAACCGATTTTTCAAAGAACTGCAACAAAGCTGAACTACTAGGTATAGAAATGGCAAAGCTATACAATTCCGAAATTCACTTTTTACATCTTATGCAAACCCCTGTGGATTGGGTAAAGCTGGACAAAGAAAAGGAAAAGCGATATCCTGAAACATTAAAGCAAATAGGTAAGACCAAAGCGGCATTACGGGAATTAGAAAAAATAGCAGAACGCAACGGACTAAAATGCCGAACGTTTTTACAATTTGATGCAGGTCAAGGTGATATTTTAGACCATTCAGGTCATTATCAACACGACTTTATCATTACTGGAAGTAGTGGAACCAAAGGTGTCATTAGGGAAATAACAGGAAGTAATGTTGAGCAAATTGTACGAAAAGCTAATGCACCCGTAATTGTTGTAAAAGATGAAGAAGTCAACTTTCCATTCAAGAATATTGCATTTGTTTCAAATTTCGATGAGGACATTACCGATGCTTTTAAGCAGGTAATATCCATTGCGAATAAATGTGATGCTCGCATCCACTTATTACGTATTAATACCGAGACAGATTTCAATAATATTAATCTTGGTTTAGACCCCATTGAAAAAACATTGCAAAATTTTCCAGAGTTGAAGAACTACTCAATGGCTGTATATAATGAACCTTCTGTGGAAACAGGCATTAATACGTTCATAAAACAACATCCCATAGATTTAATAGCGATGGTGACACACGGCAAAACAGGATTTTTAAGTCTATTTTCTAAGAGTATCGCCGAAGGTGTTACTAACCATTCCACCTTACCTGTAATGACTATACATATATAGATAATGAACGATTCCATAAACATAATAAAACATTCTGGAGAGATAGAGCCCTTCAAAAGTGAAAAACTCATCAACTCATTACGGCGCGCGCACGCAAGTGAAGTACTTATCCAAGAGATAGTTGAACATATTGAAGCTACTATATACGAGGGTATATCAACCAAGAAAATCTACCAAATGGCCTTTAGGATGCTTAAACGAAAATCGCGAGTAAGTGCTTCAAAATACAAACTCAAAAAAGCTATTATGGAATTAGGACCTTCTGGTTTCCCTTTTGAAAAATTAATAGGTAAGATAATGGAACAGGAAGGGTTTGAAACGAAAGTTGGAGTTATAGTGCAAGGCAATTGTGTTAAGCACGAAGTAGATGTCATTGCGCAAAAAGACAATAAGCATTATATGATTGAATGCAAATACCATAGTGACCAAGGACGCTTTTGCAATGTAAAGATTCCATTATACATCAATTCGAGATTTTTAGATGTAGAAAAGCAATGGGAACGTCAAAAAGGTCACCAAACAAAAATTCATCAAGGTGGCGTTTACACGAATACCCGCTTTACTACAGATGCTATACAATATGGTAAATGTACTGGATTAATAATGACTAGTTGGGATTACCCTAAGGGAAATGGTCTTAAAGATAGAATTGACCAATCTGGTCTACATCCACTCACAGCGTTAACAACAATTACAAAACGGGAGAAAACATTGCTACTCGAAACTGGAACCGTGCTCTGTAAGGAAGTACACAATAATCCAGATTTATTAAATCAAGTAGGAATTGAAAAATCCAGGCACAAAAAGATTTTACAAGACTCTGAAGAACTATGTAGAACAAAATGAAATTAAAGAATAAATAAACAATATTATAATGCATATACACTTTTTAGGAGCAGCTGGTACCGTAACAGGTTCAAAATATCTGGTAGATACTGGTGTTAGAAAAATACTGATAGACTGCGGCCTTTTTCAGGGATTGAAAGAACTACGCGCAAAAAACTGGGAGTACCCGCCAGTTAATGTTGTTGATATTGATGCGGTTTTACTCACTCACGGCCATATGGACCACACAGGCTATTTGCCAAGATTGGTAAAGCAAGGCTTTAAAGGCCCCATCTATGGTACTAATCCCACTTTGGATATTGCAAAAATTATATTGAACGATAGTGCCAAAATACAAGAACAAGAAGCCGAACGCGCTAACAAAGAAGGCTATTCTAAACACAACCCGGCTAAACCATTGTACGATTTAAAGGATGTAGAAAAAACCGTTCCTTACTTCAAAGGGGTGCCGCCATCGCAATGGCTACCCATTCTCAAAAATGTGAAGGTTCGATTTCAATACAACGGACACATTCTTGGTGCAACCTACATTGAATTGGATATAAACGGAAAACGTTTTGTGTTTTCGGGAGACATAGGAAGAACTAACGACTTACTATTGTATCCACCTTTAAAGCCAAAAAAGGCAGATGTATTATTAATAGAGTCAACCTACGGAGGTAGGTTTCATCCAGACGAAGTGGAAGCAATTCCACAGATAGAAAAATTGGTCAACGATACCATCAATAGAGGTGGCAGTTTATTTATACCTAGCTTTTCGGTAGAACGAGCCCAATTGATGATGCTGATTTTTTGGAGATTACTCAAGAAAGACAAAATCCCTAAAGTGCAAATGATAATGGACAGCCCTATGGGTGCTAATGTACTAGAATTATTCCACCGCACAAGAGATTGGCACAAATTAGAAGAATATGAATGTGAAGAAATGTGTTCACACTTCACTGTCGTTAGTAGCTATCGCGAAACAATGGAACTAAGAACGGACAACAATCCAAAAATCGTAATTGCAGGTAGTGGAATGCTCACGGGTGGCAGAATGCTCAACTATCTCGAAACCCAAGCCCAAAACCCAAATAACACCTTGCTTTTTGTTGGATATCAAGCTGAAGGAACCCGTGGTAGAAAACTGTTGGAAGGTGACAAGGAACTCAAAGTTTATGGAAAATGGGTGCCATTTCATATGCAAGTTGCAGAAATTGAGGGACTGTCTGCACACGCAGACCATAAAGAACTTTTGGATTGGATGGACGAGATAGAAAACAAACCAGAACAAATTTTTATTGTTCACGGTGAGAAAGAAAGTGCAGAAGCCCTACAAAAAGGAATCAAAGACACTTACGCTTGGGATGCTGAGATTCCACAACTATATACCATTAAAGAAATAAAATAAGCTATGGAACAACCATCAAATATTTTAAAATACAAACATCTTGGTATCTATACCCAAAATGAGAACGTGGTCTATATGCGTGAAGATTGCCACGTATGTATTTCAGAAGGGTTCGAAGCCTTGACCAGAATTAGGGTATCAACTACAACCACGACAATAGTTGCAAGTCTTAATGTTATAAATTCAGATATTCTAAGTCACAATGAAATAGGTTTATCTGATGCTGCTGCAAAAAAACTGAAAGCTTCCGAAAATCAAACGCTTTATGTTTCTCATTTAGAGCCTATTGAATCGCTAAGCTACGTTAGGGCTAAAATCTATAATCAAAAATTGGATTATAAAGCCTACAACGACATCATAACAGACATCGTAGAAGGCGACTATTCCAATATCCACCTTTCTGCATTTATAACAGCTTGTGCAGGTGACAGAATGGACATAAATGAAATATCAGACCTTACCCAAGCGATGATAGCTTCAGGAAAACAATTAAATTGGAACAAGGATATTGTAGTCGATAAGCATTGTATTGGTGGATTGCCTGGAAACCGAACCACACCCTTGGTAGTGGCTATTGTAGCCGCATATGGACTTACAATGCCAAAAACGTCTTCCCGAGCCATTACTTCACCAGCCGGTACAGCCGACACAATGGAAGTCCTAACCAACGTAAAACTTTCTGCAGACGAGATTGAGGGCGTGGTGAATCAGGAAGGTGGTTGTTTTGTTTGGGGTGGTACCGCTCAATTAAGTCCAGCGGATGACCTTCTTATAAAGGTAGAAAAAGCACTAGATATCGATAGTGAAGGACAGCTCATTGCTTCCGTACTTTCAAAAAAAGCTGCTGCAGGTTCAACTCACGTTGTTATTGATATCCCAGTAGGAAAAACAGCCAAGGTAAGAAGTATGGAAATGGCTCAAAAATTAAAAGACCATATGGAGGCCGTAGGAACTGCCGTTGGATTGAATGTAAAAGTTGTAGTTACGGATGGCACGCAGCCTGTTGGTAGAGGTATCGGTCCAACTCTAGAAGCCATAGATATACTAAGAGTTTTGCAAAATGAGCCAGACGCACCCAAAGACTTAACAGAGAGAGCATTGCTTTTAGCCGCTGAACTATTAGAACTTTCTGGAAAAGTAGGAAAAGGAATGGGATTGGAAACCGCACATAAAATTCTCAAATCTGGAAAAGCATATGAAAAATTCCTTGCCATTTGTAACGCCCAAGGACGTTTTACACAACCCGTTTTAGCGCCTTATAAAATAGAAATCAAAGCAGAAACTACAGGTATTTTGAAGAATATTGACAACCGGAAAATAGCGAAGCTTGCAAAACTATCAGGCGCACCTCAATCCAAGTCTGCTGGAATTCTATTAAATGTTCATTTAAATGAAAAAATTGAAAAAAACCAATTACTGTACACCCTGTATGCTGAATCACAGGGCGAACTAAACTATGCATTAGATTATAGAAGTAACCATAACGATATAATAACCATTAAATAAGACACTATATATGAAAACAATATTATTTAGTCTTCCTGGAAATGAAGACCTCACAGAATTGATGGCCACAAAAATGGGTGCCGAAGTGGGCGAGGCCACTCTACGAAAATTCCCTGATGGAGAATCCTATACACGTATACTTTCTGATGTTAAAGATAAATGTGTGGTGCTGATATGCACCTTGCACAACCCTGATGAAAAATTGTTACCCTTGTATTTTTTAAGCCACACGGCCAAATCAATGGGAGCAATGTGCACCTGTTTGGTAGCACCGTATTTGGCTTATATGCGGCAAGATAAAATTTTCAATCAAGGCGAGGGTGTTACTTCTACGTTCTTCGGAAAGTTGATTTCCGGTTTTGCAGATAGCCTTACCACAGTTGACCCTCACTTGCACAGGATTAGTTCTTTGAGCGAAGTCTACCACATCCCAAACAAAGTTATCCACGCAGCCGATGCTATTTCAGATTGGATTAAAGAAAATATCGAGAATCCGGTACTTATAGGTCCAGATTCAGAAAGCGAACAATGGGTTTCCGAAGTTGCTAAAAATGCAGGCGCACCTTTTACGGTATTACAGAAAATACGTCACGGCGACCGTGACGTGGAAGTTTCAGTTCCAGATGTAGATAAATATAAAGATGCCACACCAATCTTAGTTGATGATATTATTTCCACCGCACGTACAATGATTGAAACCGTAGAACATTTGAAAAAAGCTGGTATGAAACCACCAATTTGCATAGGCATACACGCTGTTTTTTCAGGCAATGCCTATCAAGACTTATTGGATTCAGGCACAGAAAAAATAGTGACCTGCAATACCATTCCACATCCTTCAAATGCAATTGACCTGAGTGATGTAATGGCAAAAGAAGTAAAGAAATTAATGCATCACATATGATAAAACAAAGCTTCATACTGTTTCTTATCCTATTTAACCTCTATGTGTATGGACAAACCGAAATGCTCATTGGGCAGATTTCAGACAGGACTGTAGCTCGTGAAAATTTTGACGAAGATGGTGTATTCCTTAATAAGCAAACATTTAAGGCAGGTAAAATTATAGAGGATGATGGGTATTATCAAATTGAAGTCATAACAGAGTTATTTGATAAAGAGAAAAAGTCAACAGAAAAATACACTACCACCTATCGCTGTAAGCCCGACGAGGCCAATATTTTGGTAATGGCATTCCCGTTTGCAAAACCAAACTCTAAAGAAACCGAAATCAATAGCTCAACTACAAACTTTACTGAGCTATATGATTTAGATAATTTAAAGGATATTGAACTTGAAATGAGTTTTGATTCTGGCTTACTGAACTTTTTTGGCTCAAAAAGCTTCATAAAGATTTACGACCGAAAATTAAACGACCACAAGAACAGTATTAGCTCGAAGATAAATATAAAAGCCTATGCTTTGGGAATTCGCATTAAGCAATTGAACTATATCGTCAAGGAAAAATTAAACGCTAATGGCTTGTTGACCTTTCAGAAATTTATAGAAGAAGACGATAGCTATTTTACAATGACTTATAAAAAAACTCAATGAAGAATTACGATACACTTTCAGAAGCAATAAACGATTTACAGGCGAATGGTTATACATATGATTTTAACCTTAAACCTGAATGTCTGGAGTGTGCTTCACTAAAAATTGAAATACAGCCAGAAGATTTTGACGTTGATGAAACCCATCGCTTTGAAGGGATGAGCAGTACCGACGATAATAGTGTACTGTACGCCATTTCATCTAAAGATGGCATTAAGGGCATCTTGGTGGATGCCTATGGTGTCTATGCCGAAAACATATCTGATGCAATGAGAAAAAAATTACGATAACACTTAAACAATACAATAATGGAAAACCACGAACATCACAATCACAAAGAAATGGACCATTCTAAAATGGATCATTCAAAGATGAAGCACAAAAAAGAAGACCACTCTAAAATGAACCACGGAAGCGGTGGTCATTCTGGTCACAATCCTGGTCACGGACAAATGGGTCACGACCATCACAAAATGATGATTGCCGATTTTCGAAAACGGTTTTGGTTAACTTTAATACTTACCATTCCAATTCTATTCTTATCCCCTATGATTCAGGAATTTTTTGGATATGAATTTCTCTTACCTGGAAACCCATATATCCTATTTGCACTTTCAACCGTAGTGTATTTTTATGGTGGCTGGCCATTTTTAAAGGGGTTTTGGTCAGAAATAAAGAAGGGTTCACCAGGGATGATGACCCTAATTTCTATGGCTATTAGCGTTGCCTATTTTTACAGTACTGCAACTGTTTTCGGTTTACGTGGTGAAGATTTTTTCTGGGAACTTTCAACACTAATCGCAATTATGCTTTTAGGCCATTGGATAGAAATGAAAAGTGTATTAGGAGCATCAAAAGCTTTACAACTTTTAGTAAGTATGATGCCCGCTGAAGCCCATAGAGTAAAGGGCGATACCATAGAAGATATTCCTTTAGAAGATTTGCTAAAAGACGATGTGATTTTAGTAAAGCCTGGTGAAAAAGTTCCTGCAGATGGCATCATAGTAGATGGTTCCAGTTATTTGAATGAGTCGATGCTTACTGGCGAATCCAAACCAGTAAAAAAAGAAGTGAATGATAAAGTAATTGGGGGTTCAGTAAATGGTAATAGCACCTTAAAGGTCAAGGTAGAACATACAGGTAAAGACAGCTATCTCAACAAAGTAATTACTATGGTTGAAGAGGCTCAGAAAACAAAATCTAAAATGCAAAACCTTTCTGATAGGGCTGCAAAATGGCTAACCTATATTGCTTTGGTCATTGGTTTTGGAACACTAGCCGTTTGGCTCATATTGGGTTTTCCTTTTGTATATGCCTTAGAAAGGATGGTTACTGTTATGGTTATTGCTTGCCCACACGCATTAGGACTTGCCATTCCATTAGTAGTTGCTATATCTACAGCAGTATCTGCGCAAAATGGATTATTGATTAGGAATCGAACAGCTTTTGAAGAATCCCGAAAAATATCAGCCCTGTTATTTGATAAGACTGGAACACTTACAAAAGGTGATTTTGGTGTCACAAGAATTGAATCGGTTAATCAAGAATATTCAACAGAAGAAATCTTAAGGCTTTCAAGTGCCTTGGAACAGAGCTCGGAACATCCTATTGCAGTAGGTATTATCAAAAAAGTCAAAGAAGACAACATCACCATTCCAAAGCCAGAAAATTTCAATGCCATTACTGGTAAAGGTGTAGAGGCCAATGTGGAGGGCAAACAGGTAAAAGTGGTGAGTCCAGGATATTTAAGAGATGAAAAAATAGACATTCCAAAAGATGCCTATAGTGATGCTGCGGAGACTGTTGTTTTTGTTTTGATTGATGGTGAATTAGCAGGTTATATTGCGCTTGCCGATGAAATAAGGCCAGAATCTGCAGATGCCATTAAAGTATTCAAAAAGAATAATATTAAAGTCTTAATGGCCACTGGTGATAATGAAAAAACAGCTAAAGCCGTTAGTGAAAAGCTTGGCTTAGATGGATACTATGCCGAAGTATTACCACATCAAAAAGTGGAAATTGTAGAAGAACTTCAAGCAAAGGATGAATTTGTCGCAATGACTGGAGATGGTGTAAATGATGCACCCGCTTTGGCAAGGGCTGATGTCGGTATAGCGGTCGGCTCTGGTACTGATGTAGCGGCCGAAACTGCAGACATTATTTTGGTAAACAGTAACCCAAAAGATATCGCTAATCTAATTCTCTTTGGAAAAGCTACCTATAATAAAATGATTCAGAATCTGATTTGGGCAACGGGATATAACGTAGTAGCCATTCCATTAGCTGCCGGAGTATTGTATTCTTCAGGGTTCGTTTTGGGACCAGCTGTAGGAGCGGTTTTTATGAGTCTTAGTACAATCATTGTTGCTATAAATGCTCAATTGTTAAAACGAAAAATCGGTAAAAAATAATGGAGAAGAAAGAGAAACTCAATAGGATTTTTTTAGTCCTCTTGAGTTTATTCGTGGTAATGTTAGGGTATGGTATTTTATTACCTACCCTACCATACTACACGGAGAGATTGGCTCTCAAAGCCAATCTAGATACTGACTTGATTAATTTTCATATTGGCCTCTTAACAAGTATATATCCATTATTTCAGCTCATATTTGTAGTTGTTTGGGGAAAACTTTCAGACAGATATGGGCGTAAGCCTATTATCATAATTGGTCTTATAGGTTTTGTTATAATGCAATTATTTACTGGTTTGGCCACTTCGCTTACAATGCTCTATATAGCACGTATTTTTGGTGGTATTTTTACTTCTTCTGTAATTCCAGTAAGCAACGCCTATTTGAGTGATATTACCTCGAAAAAACGCAGAACCAAGATAATGGCTTGGTCTGGTGTAGCGGTAAGTTCTGGTGTTATCTTTGGGCCTGTTTTGGGTGGATTCCTCTCGCAAACCAACCTTCACTTAGATTACGAAATTGGGCAGTTACACTTAGATCGTTTTTCAGTCCCGTTTCTATTTGCAGCCGTATTAGGGTTTATTGTTTTTATTATAGTATTAAAACGACTTAAAAACACAACTAGGGTTAGCAAGTTTACTACTCAAAAACTGACATTTGGTTTTACTCTTAGCAAATATTTTATGGTGCTGTTACTACTCTCTTTTATAATGCAGTTTGTAGTGACACTATTTGAAACGGTATTTTCTATTTATGGTAAAGATGAATTAGCCTTTAACAGTAGTCAAGTAGGTATAGGGTTTATGTTGTGCGGCCTGGTAATGGCAGTATTACAACCCATTTTCGCCAGTTATGGCGAAATATTTTTGTCAACAAAAAAACAGATTGCAGTAGGCCTATTAATATCAGGAACAGCCTTAATAATTTTCCCATTTTTTAATAATGAATTGGTAGTATATGGCCTCATTGTCATTTTTGCAGCTGGTGGAGCTATGATTACCCCTAACCTACTATCTGCTGTTTCTTTGATATCAAAGGAGAATACCGGTAGGAATATATCTATACAAAGTTCAACAAATAGCATTGGCCAAATATTAGGTCCAGTATTGGGAACTTGGCTAGTCGCTGGCGGCTTTTTTTATCCGTTTATTATTGCTGGAAGCATTGTTCTGGGTGCTATTGGGATTCTAGTCTTTCTTAAGCCCCCAAATAAAAACGTAGAAGATCTTAACCATACTTTAATGATGGAGAATTAAACCACAAACCTTAAAGCCCCAAATATTTTGCATAAATTAATTAATAAAATTTTAAATGACTATAAGGAAGAAATCCAAATAATCGAAGAGTCCAACCTTAATGACTTCAGTAATATTGAGAAAGGAATTTCCATTTCTAGGATGTATCTTCAAAAATTACGAATATGTGTAAGGGAAAATGACTTCAAGAACCCTCAAGAAGAAATAACATTTTTTAAAAAGCAGAAACCTTATGTATATAGTCGTCTTAAATTTTATGCAAAACTTCATAGTTTTATGACTCACAGGCCTGCTGGGACTATTAAATCTCAACAAGAGTTTATAGACTCTGAAATAAAAAAACTTCAAGAAAGTAACAGACGCAATCTAGACTTTATAAAATACTACAGAGAGGAATCTACAGTTTTAGACGAGTTCTATTTTCTTCGAGGGAACGATAAAATCAACTTAGTGTCAGATACTTCCCATTTCTATACTGACGCAGAGTTTTCTACAAGCCACGACAATGCTGTAGCTAAAATTGTTGCGTACGATCTACTAATAAATCATTATGTGCAAGAGTTAAGTAATTTAAGGGATATTTGCTTAGACAGAACTAATAATCTTAATACACTATCCAATGGTGAGCGTCTTGGATGGACTGCTTCTAAAACGGATTTGATAGAATTAATCTATGCGTTACAAGCATCTGGTGCTATAAAGAGTGGAACAGCTGGAATTAAAGAAATGGCATCAGCTTGTGAAGAGATTTTCGACCTTAACCTTGGAAACGTGTATAGAACCTTTCTTGAAATAAGAGAACGAAAGATTGACCAAACCAAGTTTATCGATAGATTAAAAACAACATTATTAAGACGTATGGAAGAAACTGACGGATAGTTATTGTGGATTCCATAAATGTTAAATTTTCACCCAAGTTGGGTATAACTTGGGAAAAAATTAATTTAATTTTTATTAACATTATTTAGCACCGATGATTTTAATAACAAACACTAATTTAAGCCAAATTAAGTCATTGATAATGAGATAATAAAATCACCCAACTTGGGTGTTCCTTGGGGTTAAAATCGAACAAAACAGTCCATTTTTGTAGAACGAAAGTCAAATCAGGTCAGAGGTTATCAAATTAGTTGACAGCGATGAGATAGCCTCTTTCCATTAAAACCGTTCTATTATGCCGACGTCTATTATAACCACTGAAGATCTTCGAGAATTTAAAATGGAATTGCTCGATGACATTAAAAAATTGCTAACAAAACAAGCTACCGGGAAACTCAAAAGGTACCTCAAATCTTCCGAGGTTATGGATTTACTACAGGTAAGTCCTGGCACATTACAAAACCTTCGTATCAATGGTACTTTACCTTACACTAAAGTTGGTGGTATTATCTACTACGATGCCGAGGAAATACAAAATATAATGACTGCTAATCGTGTACAGCACGGTTCAAATTCTAAATAATGAACTACATAAAGCTACTTAATGCGGCTTTTGAAAAGTTCTATTTTGATGACCGCCTAAACCCTACCCATATCAGTCTGTATATGGCATTGTTCCAAGAATGGAACAGTTGCCGCTTTATGGATGAATTCTTCGTGAACCGTAGGGAACTAATGCGCTGTGCAAAAATCGGTTCAAAATCTACTTACCATAGATGCATTGTGGATTTAGATACTTGGCAATATCTTTCTTATTATCCTTCCAATAATCCCTATAAAGGCAGTAAAATTAGGATGTCCATTATCGGGACAAGTGATGAACCAGTTACGGAACACTACAATCCTATATTGGAACAGCTTGCAGAGCAGTACCATCCCAGAAGTGTACCGCTTGAGGGACACCACCTTCCCAAAAATGGACAGGTAGCGTACCAGCACCGTCCCACAGGTGGACAAGCATTGGTATCTAATACAAACAATTTCAAACAAGAAAATAATATAAAACAACCAAAGGACAGGCAGTCCGTTATTTTATTTTTTGAAGATAAAGGTTTTGATGCTGATGAAGGAAAAAAATTCTTTGAGCATTACTACGAAAGGGAATGGCAAACGAGTGACGGAAAAGAAATTAGAGATTGGCGTGCAGTTGCTATCAAATGGATGGATAGAACCGAAATATTCGACGACAAAAATATTTCAAACAAAAAAGAAGCGTCCCAAAAACAGGACAACTTGCGAACCACTAAAAACAAAGATTATGGACAACCCCTCTAAAATTACCGAAGGTGGTGTGGAATATTCGCTGGGAAAGTTCGATGGAAAAAGCGTAATCTACGACTTCCCAAAAATCTTGATTTATCTGAATGCCAAGGGCAAGCTATTGTTTGGCAAAAAATTCAGAATCTATGACGAGGATAAAGACATACTACTAAAACTCTGTTCCTACTTCATCAAGGACAAGAGCAATTGTGAAGCATACGGCATCGACATCGACAAAGGGATTTTACTTTCTGGTCCTGTTGGGTGCGGTAAGACCAGTTTGATGAAATTGCTACGACATATTGTCCCAATGCAACGGCCTTATGAAATGATTCCCTGTAGAAACGTGACATTTAGCTTTAACCATTTGGGCTTTAAAACGGTTGAAGAATATGGCAACACCAAATTCTATTGCTTTGATGATTTGGGTGTTGAACCAGTTGGCAGGTTTTATGGCAAAGATTTGAATGTAATGGGTGAAGTGCTACTCTCGCGTTATGAACTGTACTTAGATACCAAACACAAAATTAAAACACACGCTACTACAAACTTAAATGCTGAAGAGTTGGAAGAGCGTTATGGCAATCGCGTTCGTAGCCGAATGCGGGAATTGTTCAATTTAATTGCTTTTGACACAAAGGCTGGGGATAAGCGGAAGTGAATTTATATCAAAAACAGGACCTAATCCTCAATTAGACTACTTTAAAAATAACTAAAAACTGTTTTTGTGGGTATTCGATTTTACTATATTAGGGGTTATATTATTTCTATTACATTTATGGCTAACCTATTTAATCAAACTTCATCAATAATTGACAATCAAGAGCTCTTTTTTAAACTGTATAACGCTAAAGACGAAGAGGATTTGTTAAACATAATTGACCTTAACCCTACCATATTTGATGATTCAAACTGGAAACCATTGGGTGGGAATTTCAGTAATTATGGTGTAGTAAAAAATCAACAATCGAGTCCCATAGCAGCTTTAATAGAAAAAGTCACCAATGCCATTGATGCTCTACTAACCAAAGAGTGCATTCTTTCAGGAATTGACCCAAAATCAGATACTGCGCCGAAATCGATGGATGAAGCCATTCAAAAATTTTATCCAGAAAATAATTGGGATTTATCTTCATTTCGGAAAGAGCAAGCCGAGAATATTCAAATTATCGCCAACGGAAAAGGGCCAAGAAACCAAAAAAACCAATATCCAACATCAGTCGTAGTTTATGATAATGGCGAAGGGCAGCACCCCGAAAAGTTTGAGGACACCTTTCTCTCGCTACTTCGTGGTAATAAGAACGACATTCATTTCGTACAGGGTAAATACAATATGGGTGGAAGTGGCGCCATTGTTTTCTGCGGAAAGAAAAGATATCAACTCATTGCTTCTAAGCGGTACACAAATGATGGTAATTTTGGTTTTACCTTGGTGCGTGAGCATCCTAAAAAAGAATCGGACCAAGCAAAAGAAACCTGGTATGAGTACTTGCTTATTGAAGAGAAAATCCCTTCGTTTACAGCTTCAAAACTAGACCTTGGTCTTAACAATCGTCAATTTGAAACAGGAACCATTTTAAAACTGTATTCGTATCAGTTTCCCAAAGGCTATTCTGGTTTTGCCCAAGATTTGAACCAAAGTATCAATGAGTTTTTATTTCAACCCGCCTTACCAATTTTAACGGTCGATACCGCTGAACGTTATCCAAATAATAAGGTTTTAGAAAATGATTTGTTCGGTTTAAAGAGACGTTTGGCAGCTGAAGAATCCGAATATTTAGACGAAAGCTTTTCCGAGAATTTCTCTGATGATGTCTTTGGAAAAATGAAAGTATCCTGCTACGTTTTCAAAACCAAGGTAAAGGATTATGACCTCAAGAAAACCAAAAAAATCATACAAGATAGATACTTTAAAAATTCAATGGCGGTGATGTTCTCACTCAATGGACAAACCCACGGGCATTACACCTCTGAATTTATCACGCGTTCTTTAAAGCTAAATCTGTTAAAAAGCCATTTATTGATTCACGTGGATTGTACCGAAATGAAATATAACTTTAGGAAAGAACTATTTATGGCTTCTAGAGATAGGCTCAAGGATGGTGATGAAACTCAATTTCTAAGAAGTTACCTGGCCAAAAAACTAAGTGCAAAAGATGGAAGGTTGGCAGAAATAGAAAAGCGCAGAAAACAAGCTGTAGATATTGATACGTCTTCAAATACTAGCGAATTACTCAAAACCTTCACGAAAAATCTACCCATTGATTCTGAGTTGGCAAAATTGCTGAACCAAACATTCAAGCTGGATATTAAAAAAGAAAAGAAAACTGAGGGACGAAAGAATCGTACTTCAAATGAAAAAGAGCCAACACCTTTTGAGCCCAAAAGATTTCCTTCATTTTTTAGAATCGACACTAACAATAATGACAAAAAGGAAGTTGCTACAATACCGCTCAATGGCGAAAAATCGATTCGTTTTTCCACAGATGTAGCCAATGATTATTTTGATAGAATAGAAGAGCCCGGGGATTTAAAGATTAGCGTACTTAATATAAAACCTAATAACTCTGATGGCGGAACTAAGCCTGGTGAGCCAAAAGAAATAGATGAAGTTTTCAACGTTGTAAAAAGTAGTCCGAACAAAGGAAAAATACGAATTTCTCTAAACCCAAAAAATGAATTGAAAGTTGGTGATGGCATTCAAATAAAAGCAAGTCTGTCATCACCAAATGGCGACATAGAGGAATTGTTCTGGGTGAAAATAGCCGATAATAACAAGCCAAAAAGCGAGATACCGAAAAAGGAAAGCGATAATGATTTGTTGGGACTGCCAAAACTTGTTTTTATGTATAAGAAGACAGATGATGATTCTGATACGGACGTAACTTGGGAAGCGGTTGAAGAAGCTACAAGCCTCGATGTAGATTATTCCACCGTTATGATTCCAGATGCTGAAGGTGATTTACTCAACCGTATATTTATCAATATGGACAGCACTGTACTGAAAAACTTCAAATCAAAAGAAAAGAACATCAACCAAGAACAATTAGAACTTGCTAACCGAAAATATTACACCTCGGTATATTTTCACACCTTGTTTCTCTACACTATCAGTAAAAACAGAGGGTATGAGATAAGGCAAAAAGTAGAGGGTAAAAATGAATTGGAACACGTTGATTTAGGCCAATACCTAAAGGATTTATTTGACCATTACTACTCAACCTTTATATTAAACTTTGGCGGTATGGAAGCTATGATGCAGGGAATTGGCGACTAAAACCAAGTGATTTCCTACCCTATAACCATAGCTCAAAAATAAAGTCATTATATCCCATCCCAAAAGTTGTTAATGGCTTAAATAATCCTATTTTTGTAAGGACAAAATTTGTCTCTAAAATAAAATTCAACAACGATGGAAACATTGGGTGAATATCTCAGAACACTAAGGGAATTGCAAAACTTGCCTATAAGAAAAGTTGCTGCGGCACTAGATATAGACCAGTCTACACTTGGCAAATACGAGAGAAATGAGAGGCTTCCCAAAAGAGAACTTCTGTCAGACTTCGCATCATTCTACAATGTTGCCGTTTCTGATTTGGAAAAAAAATACTTAACCGATAAGGTAGTATTCACCCTTTTAGAGGAAGAAAATCCAGAGAGTATTTTAGTTGAATGTAAAGACAAATTGAATTATTTAAAAAATAAAAACGGCGAATCGAAAATAAATGAATAAACTAACGTTTACAGGACACGAAACATTTCACTGTCGCCATTTTTGGTTGAAGAAAGGCTACGATTATCTTTCTATGGGACAGTCTTTCAAAAATCCAGATGCGGTAACAGCTTTAGGTGTGGGAAAGAATATGGTGATGTCTATTAATTTCTGGCTAAAGGCTTTCAATATAAATGACCAAAACGACCAAACTACTGTATTCGCCAATAAAATCTTTGATAGCAATACAGGTTACGACCCTTTTTTAGAATACGAAGGTACGCTGTGGTTGTTGCACTACAAATTGTTAGACACCAACCTAGCATCTATTTACCCTTTAGTTTTTAAAGAATTCCGAAAAGTTAGGGTTAATTCACAATTTACAATCCAGCAACTGCTAAGGTATTTGATAAGGACAGCTAATAACAATGAAACTTCGATAGCTGAAAACTCGCTGAAAAATGACATCAAGGTATTTATAAAAACATATTACCTAGCCGATAAGAACATCAAGGATATGGAAGACGATTTGTCGTCCATCTTCATCGACCTCAATCTTATTACTAAAATTACCGATACCGAGGAAGGTTCAGTTTTTCAATTAAAGGTAAGTGAAAGACCAGAGATACCTATAGAAATATTTTATTTCCTAATCTTAGATAAATTCCCGGAGCTTACGTCTATAAGTTTTGATGATATACAAAATAAGATAGGTGATGCATTTGCTTGCTCTACCGAAGGTACGGAACTCAAAATCCAGGAAATATCGGAAACTTTTAAAGATGTTGTTTATAAGAAGGATGCCGGAAGAAAAGAATTACAAATTAAAAATATCCCTAACAAATGGGATACATTAGAACGCTACTATAATGCATAAGTTTACAACATCCACAAATATTGAGCGCGATGCCGTAAACGACATCAATTACGTAGTTACACCCAACGCAAAAAATGTTTTTGAAAGAATAGTTTCTGGTTTTCAACAGGGACATCATTCATTTAATATAATTGGCTCTTATGGCACAGGAAAGTCCAGTTTCCTATGGGCTTTTGAAAAAAACCTTAATGATAGAAAACCTTATTTTGCTAATCTTAATGGCCAGTTTAAAGGATTTCAAAAATTTTCATTCTTAAAAATTATTGGGGAAGCCGCACCGTTAACAACAGTACTAAAGAAATCCTTTAAAGTTAAGGAAGATACAGCCAATACTAGTCTTATTGATACGATAGGCAGGCGTGCTGCATCGCTTAAAGATAAGGGTGAAATACTGGTCATCTTAATCGATGAGTTTGGTAAATTTCTTGAATATGCAGCCAAACACAATCCGGATAGCGAATTATACTTTATACAACAGTTAGCTGAGCTAGTAAATGATTCCAACAGGAATATTATTTTAATTACAACGCTACATCAAAATTTTGGTTCTTACGCCATTGACCTATCTCAAAACCAAAAGAATGAATGGGATAAGGTAAAAGGGAGGTTAATTGACATTTCGTTTGATGAACCCATTGAGCAACTACTTTATTTAGCGTCAGAAAGAATAGAGGATTTGAAAATTAAAAAACCAAAGGATATTGGTTTTGATGATTTATTCAATAAAATAAACGAAAGCAAGCTCGTCAGCAATTCGGAAACTCTGAATTACGATTTAGCCAATAAACTTTATCCTTTTGATATTCTATCGGCAAATATCTTGGCTCAAGCTTTGCAAAAGTATGGTCAGAATGAAAGGTCCTTATTCTCTTTTTTAGCTAATAGTAAAGTTTTCTTTGACAAAATAGATAAAGACAACCATACATTTTTTAATGTAGCCGATGTGTTTGATTATTTAACGATTCATTTAACCAGTGAATTAGAAGATAGATATTCAAACCCACACAAGCCTCAATGGAATACCATTGTAAAAGCATTGGATAAGGCAGAAGCGATTAATAATAAAGGATATGAGCATTTAGCAAAAATCATAAAGACCATCGGTCTGGTAAACTTATTCGCAAAATCTTTTGGTAGGCTAGATAAAACTTTCTTAGAAAATTATGCAAAGTATGCCTTAAACATTCCTGATTCCGAAACATATATTGAAAAACTCATAAGTCAAAAAATAATTAAATTCTATAATTATCGCAATAAGTTTTTCTTCATTGACGGAACGGACGTTGACATAGAGCAAGAATTGATTGATGCAGGTTCACATATAGACACCGCTATAAATATTGCTTCAAAAACCAAACACTATTTTAAAGAAAAATACCATTTTGCTAAGGAAGCATATTTTGAAATTGGTACGCCAAGGTTCTTTAAGGTAAATATATCTGATTACATTGAGAATACTACGCCTCAAGGGGAAATTGACGGCTACATACATATAATTCTCAATAAGGATGTAAAACTTAAGGATTTAAAAACTAACGATGCCCGACAACCTGCACAACTATATGTACTTCTCAAAGATTTTGAATTTGTAAAGTCCTGCATCTATGAAATCGAAAAGATAGATTTTGTATTGCAAAAGTATGCCGAGGACAATGTTGTAAAAAAAATTCTAACAGAAGAGAAGGCCCACGAAGTACAAAAACTACAAAAACTTCTAGAACACGGCATCTATGACAATGTTAATGCGGATTGGTTCTACCATGGTAAAAAGCTTAAGATTGATTCTAAGGTTTCCTTAAACCGAAATCTCTCTCTGATAGTAAAAGATGAATATTCTGAGACGCCTCGTTTTTTAAATGAGATGGTCAACAAAGAGTATTTAAGCACACCTATCTTAACTGCTCGTAAAAATTTGCTCAAAGATTTACTGCAGTATGCTGAGGAAGAAAACTTAAATTATGAAGATAGCAAGTTCCCACCTCAAAAATCGATTTATTTAGGATTGTTAAAAGCAACAGGAATACATCGGGAACAAAACAATGCATATTCCCTCAATGAACCTACAGATTCTACTTTTAGTCCGCTCTGGAATTATTGCAGCAATTTCTTGGAGGATTCAAAACATATTAAAAAGAACTTATCTGAATTATACGAATCGTTAACCAAACCACCATTTAAACTTAAAAAAGGGTTCATCGATTTTTGGGTTCCCATATTCCTTATTGTAAAAAATCAAGACTATGCTTTATTTCATAAAGGTTCTGGGTATGTGCCTTACCTAACTAGCGAAGTGCTTGACCTCGTGCATAAGAAGCCTTCAGATTATCAATTAAAATCATACAAAATTGAAGGTGTAAGACTGAATCTTTTCAATAAATACAAAGAGATTACAGGTGTAGATACATCTAGTAAAAAACCAGAAAGTTCGCTGATTTCTATTTTCAGTAGTTTCATAGCTTTTTACAATGCCCTACCGGAATACGTAAAAAAAACTAATCGATTAAGTCCACCAGCTAAAGGCTTAAGGGATGCTATAGCATCTGCTAAGGATCCAGAAAATGCGCTACTAGCAGAAATACCTAAAGGATTAGGATATAAAAATATTAACCTCGAAGAAAATGATAGTGAAATCCTGAATGATTTCATTGAGCGCCTAAATAGTGCTATCAGTGAAATAAGGGTTGCCTATGAAGGTTTGCTCAATAGGTATGAAGAAAATATATGTGACGCTCTGAACCTGAAAAGTAAAGATTTTATAGCTTACAAGAGTAAAATTCAAGCGCGTTACAGGTCGTTGAAACCACATTTGTTGATTCAAAATGAAAAAGTCTTTCTTAACCGCATAATGTCCAAATTAGACGAACGTGATTCTTGGCTAAAATCCATTGCTGATGTGATTCTTGGAAAGTCTATTGAGAAAATGAATGATGAGGATGAGGCACTTTTGATGGATAATACAAGAAAGATATTCTCAAATTTAGACAATTTATTGGAGTTACACTCTTTAGCAAATGAAAACGTAAATAATGAAATAGTACAGTTTCAACTAACAGATGTCTCAGGTAAAACCATAAAACAAAATATTGTTCTAAACTCTTCTGAAGAAAAGAAAGTTTCAGAATTACAAAAGGATTTGGCCAAAGTATTATCCAAAAATGACAAATTGAGTGCAGCTGCTGTAATTAGATATTTAAAAACTTTGCACGATGAAAGTTAAACACGTACTGGGAATTTCTGGAGGAAAAGATAGTGCTGCATTAGCACTTTATCTCAAAAACCTATACCCCGATTTGGATGTAGAGTATTATTCTTGTGATACAGGTAAAGAGTTAAAAGAAACTTATGAGCTTATAGAAGCACTAAACAGTAGGTTGGGAAAAGACATTAAAACAATTTTCGCAGTCGAACCAGAAAAAGAGACCCCTTACAAAACCACTTTTGACCATTTTTTGGCCGAGTATGGTGGTTATCTGCCCTCATCAACAGCAAGGTGGTGTACCAAGAAGCTGAAGCTAGAACCCTTTGAGAAATACATTGGTGATGAGCCTACAATATCTTATGTAGGAATACGTGGGGACGAAAATAGAGAGGGCTATATATCCAAAAAAACCAATGTACAGTCTATTTTTCCGTTTAGAAAAAACATTTGGAGTGAAGACGTTATAAAAGAAGTTCTAGCCAATAATAATATTCCCAAAATTACAAGTCTTTACGAAAGTCATAGCCCTAGTCATTTAAAAGAAGATATTCTCAATAAGGTCAAACTGCCTATTTCGCCAAGTTTTAGGCAAGGGCAAAAATTAGATTTTCTCTTAAACAGTGATATTAAATTATTCAATCGTGTGGTATTTCAATATTTAAAAGAAAATACTGATTACCCTGTTGCTTTTTTAGATGATTTCCCTTTGGTAGAAAACGATGAAAATTTAGTATTGGATGATATTTTTAAGATACTTGATGAGAGTGGTGTTGGAATACCCGCTTACTATCTAAAAAAGAAATACCAAGTAGAAATTGATGGTAAAATGGAAACCGGAACGTACTCACGTAGTAGGTCGGGTTGTTTTTTTTGTTTCTATCAGCAAAAAATTGAGTGGGTTTGGTTACTGGAAAACCATCCATCTTTATTTCAAAAAGCTATGGTATATGAAAAAGACGGGTACAATTGGATGGACAGCGAAACTTTAGAAGAATTATCTAAACCAGAGCGTGTTAAAGCCATAAAGAAAGAACATTTCACAAGAATGAAAAGACAGCTGAATAAAAGAACCACTAACAGTTGGAAAGATGAAATTATAGAAGCGGAAGGCCTAGGTTGCGCCAGCTGTTTCATTTAAAATATTAATATATGAGTGATAAAATCGATTTATCAATAGATGCCGGAAGGCTTTTGTTCGGGTTAAGTAGAATTGGCTACACAACGTCTGCCGCTATTTGCGATATTATAGATAACTCGGTAAGAGCAAATGCAAATAATATAAATCTCTTAATCAAGAAAGAACGTGAAGACTTTTCTGATAATAAGAGAAACAATGTCAAGGAATACATTATCATAGACGATGGTGATGGTATGGATGAAAATGCCATCAAAGAAGCACTCAAACTTGGCTCAACAGATGACCATTATGATGATAAATCGCTATCCAAATTTGGTTTGGGCTTAAAATCGGCCTCATTTTCACAAGGGGATGTACTAAAGGTTATTTCTTCAGATGGTACAGGATTCAACAAATACGAAGTCTCTCTTCCAAAAGTGATGGAAGCCAAAGAATATTTTGCAGAAAAAACTGAAATTGAAGAGAATGAATCTGAGCTCATTGAAACCTACCTAAAAGAAGGCAAAGGTACCATCATTATAATTTCTGCTATCCGACTCAACAACCATCCAAGTGTTAGAAATACCATTAAGGAACTTAAAACAAAAGTTGGTGTAATCTATTTCTATTTCCTATCAGAAAATGGTGTACACATAACCATTGGTGATAAGGAAATAAACGCCATTGACCCATTGTTTGTCTCAGAAGCCGACGAAAATGGAAACTTGAACGAAAATGAATGGGACGGGACAGAAGTACGATGGATAGAGAAACCAAAAGAGCTTACACTTGATGATGAACTACAAATTAATGTTACCATTGAGATAACCCAGCTTCCCTACCCACCTATCTATAGAATTAAGAATATTGGCGAATCAAGAGATAAGGAAGTACGTGAGAGATATTTAATTGAGGCGGGCAACTATGGCTTTTATGTTTATAGAAACAAGAGGCTTATATCTTGGGCTTCTAACCTTCAAGGTATTATCCCTTATGACCAAGATTTTTATGCTTTTAGGGGACGAATACTTATTAATGACGAGGCAGACGATTTCTTTAATATTGATGTGAAAAAATCATCGTTAACCCTCTCTGAAGAAGCATTTAGAAATATCAGTGATTTTACCAAGGAAGCTAAAAGTAAAAGCAAGGCAGCTTGGAAAAATGCGGGTAAGATAAGCCGCGACATTATAAATAAAGCACCTAATGAAATTGCTAACAAACTCTTAGAAGAATTTGAACAGATTGAAATTTTGCCAGGTGATGACCTACCTGACGAGGAAGTAGCTTTAGAACGATTAAAAGCTATTACTGATGATATGACCTCAAAAATCAAGTGGATAATCAAGATGATGAAAGAGGATAAAGGTGAAGAAGTGGACGATGTGGATGATGACTACACCGATGATGAAAAAGAAGAGGCAGTAAAAGGTGAAAAGAACCCTAACCTTACAAAAATATTCAGGGTATCATCCGTTGAAGACAACCTACTTTGGGAACCTTATTATGATACCGATTTGGGCAATTGTGTTAGGATTAATAAAATTCACCGCTTTGCAAGGTTAATCTATGAAGACAATGCCGAAAATAGAGATTTACAGATTCTTTTCGATTTAATGATGCTTCAATTTGCCGATTCCGAGCTGTATGCCTATAAGAATATTGAAAAATATGAGTACGACGACCTTAAAGTCATTTTAAGAGAGTCAAGAAGGATTGTATCTGAATTTTTGGCGAATATGTGCAGGAAACTAGAGAACGATTTGCCACCAAATTACAGTGACGAAAAGTATGCTTGAGACTAGTATCCTAGGCGCCTTTAATGGCGCCGACCAAGCTTATATTTACATCTGGCTTTCTAAAAAACATAAATTTGTTTATGTAGGGATGACCAATAGTTATACCGGCACAATTGGAAGGGCAGGTGCCCATTTTAACAGAAAGGGAACCTTACGAAAACGGTTTATTGAAACCCGAGGTTATGAAGTCAATGATGTTGACGATATTTTACTCTTATCCTTTCCTCTGCCAAAACCAAGGGAATTTACCTCAGTAGAAAAATCATATAGAGAGGCTGTAGAATATCTTGTACAAAAAGAACTGATATTGTTACGCGGTAAGCTCAATCCCACTTTTGATGTTATTTCGTGGGTAAGACTTAGTCCAAGAACAGGAAATTCAAAAATCAAGAAATTAGCAGCTTCTATTGTGAATTCCTTTGAGACTAATTATTCCCGTTTTTAATTGTATATATCAATGTGTCCAACTGAGCTTGAGTTGTAGTAGCACCAAAACTAATGCGAATGCTTCTATCGGCTATTTCTTTACTCAGTCCCATACTTTTTAGCACGTGCGATTCTTCTATTATTCTAGAGTTACAAGCAGAACCCATTGACACCGAAATTAAGTTCTTGTTCTTAAGGATAAATGACTCGGCATCCTGATGTAAGAGTTGAACATTAAGAATATAAGGGCTTTTAGTTGCCGAAACCGCATTAACTTTACCTAATTCTAACTGATGTAATTCTTGCTGAAAACGAGTATTCAACTTTTGAATTCTTTCATAATTAGTCTTCATCTCAGACATCGCTAGCTCACTTGACTTTCCTAACCCTACAATTCCTGGAACATTTTGAGTCCCTAGATTTACGGATTCGATAAGTTGCTTAACCATTATGCCCGATTTAGTCTTAGCTGTTGATTTGATTAATAAACCACCAATACCTTTTGGCCCATAAATTTTATGAGCGTTGAAACATAATATATCTATATGTTCCTCTTGGAAGTTTAGCGGAAGTTTCCCGTAGGACTGTGTTGCATCTGTAAAAAATAGAATATTCTTCTTTTTACATAAAGTCCCAATATCTCTAATATCTGTAACAACACCGGTTTCATTATTCACGTGCATTAAAACTACAAGTACCGTGTTCTTACCAATGCTTTGTTCCAATGCCTGCATATCGATTTTTCCATTCTCATCGACATCAAGATAGGTTACCTGAGCACCAATTTTTTCTAAATCCTTACACGTATCCAGAACTGCTTTATGCTCTGCTTTAGAAGTGACTATATGGTTTCCCGTACCCAGACTATTATAAAATACTTGACTTATAGCCAATTTGATGGACTCAGTTGAACCACTTGTAAAAAAGACCTCGTCCTCTTTACAATTTACAAGTTTGGATATCTGACTTTTTGCATTTACAACTGCTTTGGAAGCTAGTTCACCTTGCATATGAGTGCTACTGGATGCATTCCCAAAATAACTGAGAAAGTATGGTGCCATCGCCTCATAAACTTGTTCATTCACTGGTGTGGATGATGCAAAATCAAAATAAATAGGTCCTTTTATCACTTCTTTATAAAAATCAAATGCAAAGTTAAAAATATTAAACCAATCTCTATTTTAAGCCGGGAATAATAAATGATAACGATAAATAGTATAATTACATAAAGCCAAATAGTTTCTAAGTAATTGTTTAATTTGATTGCTTTCGATGAAATTTTGAGGATAAATGAAAGTAGAATAAGGCTACTTACCTAGTTTTAAAATCCGAAATGCACCTTGAATTACCAAGATGAATACGATTGTTCCGATAATCAAATCAGGTCTATTGGAATTTAACCAATTGACTAAAACTCCTGCGGTTATAACTCCCAAGTTGATAATTACATCGTTAGATGTGAAAATCATACTTGCCTTCATATGTGCCTCATCTTTGCTTTTTGATTTTTGTAAAATGTAAAGACAAATTCCATTTGCCGCAAGTGCGAAAATCGAAACGATAATCATAGTGGAAAAATCAGGAAGTTTTTCTGTACCAAAAAACCGTCTTAAGACTTCTGCAAATCCAACTATTGCAAGTGCTATTTGAAAATATCCTGCAAGTTTCGCAATTCGTTTCTTTTTTATCAAAGTTCCACCAACCGCAAACAAGCTAATTCCATAAACGAAACTGTCCGCAAGCATATCCAGACTGTCCGCAACTAATCCCATTGATTTTGAAATCAGTCCCGTCGTCATTTCTATTAAAAAGAAAAGAAAGTTAATGGCAAGGACTGACCAAAGCAGCTTTTTTTGGTTTGTGCTTTCATCAAAATCAGTTTGGTCGGTATGTTGTGTCGAAATCTTCTTTCCACCTAAATTCAATTCAATAATAGACTTTTCAATTTGGTCATTTTTCCCATTATGAAAAACAGCTAGCATTCTATTGGGGATGTCGAAATCTAAATATTTAATCTCTGAAATACCATCCAGTTTCATTCGGATTAGATTCTCTTCCGATGGACAATCCATTTTTTGAATCTCAAATAGGGTCTTTTGCATATCTATCCTCAGTTGCTATTATTAGTGGAAAAAATAATACAAATGTAATTAACTACTAGTGCAACCCGATTGCAAAGATTATCTGTTACAGTTGTCGCACAAGCCTTTTACAACCATATTGGCTTGTTGTAATTTGAAATTAGCAGGTAGTTCAATATTGGGAATAGGGACATCAAAAAGACAAAAGGTTCTATCGCAATTTGTACAATAAAAGTGATAATGCAGGTCTTTTGGGTCGCAGTTACAGCCTTCCGCACAAACTGCATATTTGGTCATTCCAGAGCCATCTTCAATGCTGTGGATAACTTTGTTTTCCTCAAATGTTTTTAGTGTTCTGAAAATAGAACTTCTATCCGTATAGGGCAGCGCATTTTCAATATCCTTTAATGATTGAGCTTTTTCTAGGCTTAAAAGATGGCGCAGAACAACCGTTCGTACTGCGGTGTTTTTTACTTTTTTTATTTTTAGGATTTCTTCTTCCGTTTGCATTTTCCTAATATATCATTTTTTAGAGTATTGTCTTTTCAGCAACAACTTTTGTTTTCTTGAATCGGCGGACAAGGCACAGTTCCGTAAGAACAATAAACACAACAATCTCCTTCATTTGGTTTTAGAACCGTTTTGCAACTCTCACATTCATAAAAGAATTGACAGGATTCCGTTGGCATTTCTTCTACTTTTTTATGTCCGCAGTTTGGGCAAGTTATTTCAGATGTCAATATAGTTTCCATTATTTTTCTTTTTTGTCGGTCACGTTATAACCTGTAGAATTAATTGCTTTCTCAATTTCCGCTTCATTGGTCTTGGTTTTATCAAATTCAATGATTGCATTTCCACTTTCGTATGATGCTTTTGAGCTCACGATTCCGCTGAGTTTATTTACTTCGTGGTTTACGTGTTCCTCACAACCCGAACAGGTCATTCCACTAATTTTAAATTCAGTTGTTTTAATATCCGATTTATCTACTACGATAATGTGTTTTGCCGTGTCTGGGTAAAAAATTCCTGAATAGTATGGAAATGCCAACATTACTATTGCAAATACAGTTATAATTCCTAAAAAAGTTTTGGACTGTGTGAATTTTGGTTTTTCGTCTGTCTCACATTCACAATCGATTTCCTTTTTAGGCTTTAGCATTTGATACCAGGCAAAACAAAGAACTAAAATTGTAAGCCCGATTAGGTAAGGTCTAAAAGGTTCTATCCAAGAGAATGTTGAAGCAATCCCACTTGTTCCTGCGATAAGAGCCAAAACAGGCGTAATACAGCATAAGGAAGCTGTAATTGCAGTTAGCAAGCCTGCTCCAATTAATTTATTTTCACTTTTCATATTGCTTCTAAAACTTTGTTCTTATCAAGTATTGCGAAAAACGGATTGAGTAGTTTTTCATATTCAGCGGTCAATGAGTAATAAATCGTTTGGGCTTCTCTATCGGTTTCTAATAGATTTCGGTCTTTCATTTTTCTCAAATGCTGGGAAATGGCCGAAATATTCATTCCAAGAATATCACTTAAATCACAAACGCAAAACCTATCTTCTTCAAAGAGTAGGTATAGTATTTTAAGTCTTACGCTATTCCCAACTAATGAAAGTCCATTCGCCAAATAGTCGAACGATTCGTTTAATTCCGAAACCGTGTCTTTGCAACGATTAATTTGTTCTAAATCGGCTTGTTGTCTTATGCAAGAATTATTGTCCATAAAGCAAAGTTACATTATTTTATTATTTAAGCAAACACTTAAATATATAATATTTAATATAGCAATTATTTGATTAATAGAACTGCTAGAAACAAATGGCAGTAGTCTAGTTTCTAAATGACTTATATAACAAAACTACTTCTGCAATAAATTGTAGTACAATAGCTTTTAAACTTTTTGTCAACTCTAAAAATATATCTTTCATAATAGTATTAGTTTTTAATAGATAATAAAATGGCTAAGGCAATTAATTTGATATTCTTAGAAGCAGAAATATAACTGCTTTCATCCCTATTACTCAAAAAACCCAGTTCCAAAAGAACCGAAGTACAATAGTCAATAGTTTCACGTAGTACCTGAAAATTTGCAAACTTCACTCCTCTACTTTTATATCCTATGGCTTTGCAAAGTGCTTTTTCAATTTGATAACCTGTATAAATAGATTCTTTGGAATTATTTGTTCCCTTTTGTGAAGCATAAACTTCTATCCCTCTTGCATCTGGATTATCTGAATGATTGCAATGCAGCGACACAAACAAATCTGCTTTTAGAGCTTTGGCCAGCTCCGTTCTATCCGATAACGAAATGAGGGTATCACTGTACCTGGTCAGATAAATATCCAAAGGCTTTTCCAATTCATTATTTAGCCTCAAAATGGCGGTTGCAATATCCATTACAACATCCTTTTCTTTGATGCCATTTACACCTATGGCGCCAGCATCTTTTCCACCGTGACCAACGTCAATTACAATTCGTTTTTGAGAACTCTTTTCTTGTCCAAAAACGATACACATTTTTAAAAGCAAAAAGGCAAAACTGACGTTTTTGAGTACTTTTTTCATTTTCAATTTTCAGATTATCAACAAATTTCTTTCAAAAACCCATAGAATTTGATGCCAAATAATGGCAAATAAATTCAATTGGTTTTAAATAATATTTTATTCACAAATATTTTATTTTCAGTTATTTATAAACAAATATATGTAAATTTCTAACAACAAAAACAACGCGAAAATCTAAACAATTTTATTATGAAAAAATCACACTTTTTAGCATCAGTTCTTTCGCTCTTATCCACTTCGCTTTTTGCTCAAATTGGTGGAATTGAAGATTCGGTCAACGATGTAGGTGATACCATCAGAGCCATCTTCCCGATTTTACTTGGTGTCATTTTCCTAGTAGGTTTCCTATTTAACGCAGGGCATTTCTTTGGGGAAAAGGCAGACCTCAAAAAAGGGATAACAAGGGTACTTGTGTTTGTATTGATTGCTGGTGCAGTTGTCGGCATCTTCACTTACCTAATCGGAATCGTAGTATAGATGAAACGCTTCGAAGTCTATAAAAACATCAGGAAACGGGCGGTCATTTTTGGACTGCCTATTTCCCTATTTGCCTTAATGATGGTTTCAATACTCGCGTCTTTGTTAATCATTATTTTTTCGTTCAGCTTCTTAGTGATTATTGGTGTTATGGTTTTTAACGCTGCTTTATATGTTGCTTTGACAAGAATAGCCCATAACCCACAACTTTTTCAGATGGCTAAAGCCTTCCCAAGAATCATAAGTAACAAAAGAAACTCAGGCTTAGACTATGAACAAGATTAACCTTTCGGCATATCAACCTATTACGGATATTCAAGACAATATCATATTTGCCAACAATGGTAATGTGGTCTTATGCTACGAAGGGAATCTACCTGAAATTTATTCCCTGTCTGAAAAAGACTTTGAAGACATTCACAGTGCCTGGTTTCAGGCTTTGAAATCCTTACCTGTCGGCACAGTAGTCCATAAACAGGATATCTACCTAAAGCAAACTTATTCTTCAGAAAAACTTCCCAATACAACGTTTTTAGAAAAAGCAACACACGACCATTTCAAAGGACGTGATTATATGGAACATCGTTGTTTTTTGTTCTTTACACTCACTAAGAACAAGGCTCTAAATAATTCAAAATATGTCAACCCTTTCCGCAAAGTTTCCAAAGGAATTGTCCAACAGTTAGATGACAACGTCAAGAGTTTCATTGGGTCTGTTAGTGATTCTGTTTCCTTCATAAACAATAGCCGAAAAATGACTTTTGTTCCGCTTAAAGCGGGCGACATTCAACGACTCACAAATGGTTATTTCAATGGTTTTAATGACGGGTTTGACACCGATATCATATTAGATAAAAAAAGCGTCAATATTGGCGAAAACCATTTTGATGCCCTAGCCATTAATAGCGAACTGTGCTTTGGCGAAAGTGTGCAGAGTAGCAAAACCAATGAGAGATTCACTTCTGACGATTTTGTATTTCATCAGGGGTTTATTGATGGCTTAGGGCTTACGCTTAATGAAAATCATATCGTCAATCAAATCCTATATTTGGATGACAAACAGAAGTGGCGCAAGCTGCTAGATAAGAAAATTGAGGAACTAAACAAAAGTTCCAACTTCGGTTCACAGAACAAAGTAGTTCTAGGCAAAATTCAACACATTCTGGACCAAATCAATGCCGATGACAATGCTCGTATTATTCGTGGTCATTTAAACATCATCTATTGGGCTCGGGAAGACCGAGAGCTAGACAGAATTGGTTCTAAAATAAAAACTGAGTTTAAGGAATTGGATATCATTCCATATTATCCTAGAGGTGAAGAACGCAAAAATTATATACTAAACAGTTACTGCTGTTTTTCTTCTAATTTCTCTAATAACGATTTATATGTTACCGATTTAAAACACGCTTTATGCCTATTCATCAACAACACCAATTACAAGACTGATGAAACCGGAATCATCTTTAATGATAGGGAACACAATGTTCCTGTTCTAAAAGATGTTTGGGACGAGCGTAAGAAGCGTATTAAGGCAAGAAACTTTGCCATTTTTGCCCCTACTGGTGAAGGCAAATCTTTTTTGGCAAATAACATTCTACGCCAATATTTTGAAAGTGGTGTCCGCCTAGTCATAATTGACCTCGGTGGATCCTACACCAAATTTGCCAAACTATATCCTGAGAAATATACAGTGCTTCGCTACGAAAGTGGAAAAAACTTAGGCATCAATCCTTTTTATATAAGTGATGCAAATGACCTGACACCAGAACGTTTGGAAGACTTGTCTGTTTTCTTGTTTGAACTATTTGCTTCAGACTTAAAAGTTACCAAAGCACAATCGGTTTCCGTTAAAAAGATATTACGCCATTATTATAACAACACTTCAGAAAATCATTCTTTAGATGGTTTCTACAACTTTATAGAAAGGAATCAGAAAGGCCTTCTGAATACCTTAAAAATCCATCCCGACTACTTCAATATTACAAGCTTCTTGCACGTAATGTCAGAATATGTCGGCGATGGTCTATATAGCTTTCTTTTCGAAGTTAGCGAAGATCAGACCTATAAAATTGAAGACAAACGATTAATAGTTTTTGAACTGGATGAAGTGAAGGACAATAAAGAAATCTTGTCCGTAATGTTGAAGCTGATAAAGTCTGCCATTCAAAGAACCATTTGGAAAAATAGAGCTGAAAAAGGCATCATCCTTTTCGATGAGTTTGCCAAACAATTGAAGTTTGATAACGTGCTGGAAAGTGTAGAATTCTACTATCAAGCCATTCGTAAACAGAATGGTGCCATCGGGATTATTCTACAATCCATCAATCAGCTACCCAACAATTCAACATCAGCTAGTATTCTAGAGAACACACAAGTCATTTATAGCTTGAATAATGAAAAAGGTTATGACGAATTGGTGAAACGGCTCAACCTTTCGAGTCACGATTTAAACCAATTAAAGTCTATTAAAAATAATCTTTCCGGACCACGAAAGTATACCGAAATGTTCATCAAAATAGGAAAGGAAAGCAACATTTTTAGGCTTGAAGTTCCTAAAGAAGTGTATGCAGCTTACCTAACCGATGGACAGGAAAATGAGGCCATAATGGCCATTTATGAAAAGACCAATGATATGGAATTGGCAATTAAAGAATTCACATCTAAAACATAATATTATGAACACAAAAATCAAAACAATCCTATTCGGGCTATTCTTAACGGTTAGCCTTTTATTGCCTAGCAGTGCTTCCGCTCAAGGAATGCCAGTTTATGACAACACCAACTTTGTCAGCCTAGTAAAACAGCTTATAGAATCAGGTAAGCAGACGGCTGAAATGATTAAGTCTGTAAAATTCCTGAAAGATGCTAAAGAGGCTATTGAGAAAGTATCCAGCGTCGTCCAACAGTTAAGAGCAGTCGAGGAAATTGCACAGAACAACCAACGCCTTATCAATGTAATGCAAAACGATTTACAGGATATTCTGAACTCGCCTTACATCAAACCAGAAGAAGTCACTCGGGTTGCGGAATCATTTGATGCCATCGTACAAAATTCATTGGATACAGTGGATTTTATTGATGAAGTTTTATCCAGCGATAATCTAAAAATGTCTGATGCCGAACGCGCCGAAGTCTTGAAACAGAAAGAACGAGAATCCAAAGAAATGGTGTCCAACATTACTACCAAAACGAAACGCTATAAGGACATTATTTCATTCAGAAAAATGCAGGATAAAGTGAATAACCGTGATACTACTTATTAGAAAAAGCAATGTCAATTGGACTAGAATATATCGATACCGTTTTTCAAACGATACAAAATAGTAGCTTCTCGCAATATACCATTGCCGGGATGAAGACACTTGCCGTCCTGTTTTTTCTGGTCAATATTCTCAAAAAGTATAACGAAGGTGTTGCCGATAAGGATGGTTATACTTGGGGATTAAGCCCGGGGGAACTAGCAAAGAACTTCGCCGTGGTTCTTCTGGTTATATTTTCAACCCAAGTGCTTGGGTTCTTTGATGGTATTCTAGTTTCGATAGAGTCTCAATATCGTGGAACTGCACCTGCTTTATTGCCTTTACAGATGCAAGACATCCCCATAGAAGAAGATATAAATCTTATGGATGCAGCAAAAAATGCTATGACACTGTTGTATGAGGCTTTAGTCACACCCCTATATGGATTCAAAATATTTGCATTTATCATCAGTCTTATTCTATGGATATTGGACTTGTTCATCTATCCCTTATTCCTAGCAGAGCGCTACTTTCTATTGGGTATAATGCAAGCGTTTTTTCCACTCGTCATTAGTTTGGCGGTTTTTGAGAAATTCCGCTCGCTTGCCTATACATTTTTCAAATTGTACGCAGCCGTTTATATGTTGGTGCCTGCGTTCTTTTTAGTCAACGTTTTTGTAAATGCACTCTATACTGAAATCAATACGAACTTCTGGACAAATCTATTTGGGACAGATGTTGGCCAAGGCTTTTTTGCACCTGTGGTACAACTCGGGTCGGTAATTTTTATTGTTTTTCTAAAATTCAAACTATACAGACGTGCCACAACTTTTACCCTCAGATTATTTACTGCCTAAGGCAGATAAAAAAATAAAAATATGAAAACACCATACAAGAACATATACAAGGTCTTAAAATTGAATAGGTTTATCATCTTGGCAGTTGTCATTTTTGCGATGCTATCGAGCACCTTTTCCTTATGGATGGCGTTTAAAACTAAAAAGGACGCACTCAATAGTGCTTTTGCCATCAATACAGACGGAAGTATCATTCCTCTCAAGCTTGTTACCCAAAAAGAAAATTTCAGGGTAGAGGCTTTAGCCCATTTAGACCTGTTCCACAACTATTTCTATAATATCGATGCCAGTAATTACGAGCGTAATCTGGAAAAGGCACTTTGGTTAGGCAATAGCTCTGTGGACAATCTCTATCGACAGAAAAAAGCGGATGGTGTCTATAACCGATTGCTGCAATACTCGCTTGTTCAAAAAGTGTTGAGTATTGATTCCCAAGTCGAAGAACAAAATGGTACATACCGCTTTAGAACGGTAACCATATTCAAAATCAATAGAGGTTCTATAATAGATACCTACGAATTGGTTTCTAGTGGAAACTTAATTCCAGTTGATAGAAACTTTCCAAACAACCCTCACGGCTTGTTGATTACCAACTATTTTGAGAACACCTTAAAAAAACTGAGCGATGAAAATTAAGCCGATAATTGCCACTTAAAAAACCAAGATTATGAAAGTAGAAAAAAACAAAATTGTCTTTGCAGCTGTATTGGCCGTGATTTTCTTATTTCTTATTTCCTATTCTGTAATGATTATGGGTGATGATGAAAATGAAACTGAAAATCTTGAACAGACCTTGGTTCCGGACTTGGAAGAAAATCAAAAAGAATATGATTCCAAGCTCGATGCCATTAACGATTTAAAAGAAGTCCGCGAAACCAATGCACCAAGCATCTACGATGAAAAATTGATTGATTCCTTGGGCTTTTATGACCCAGATTTACCAGAACGCGAAAAAAAACGTATTGTGGATAGTATTTATGAAGCAGGTAAGATTCAATATTCAGAAAAGAAGTATCGAAACTTAGGGCGAAAGAAAGTTGCTCAAAAGAACGTACAACAAATCGATTCAGCCGAAATAATAAGAGAACAAAAAATTCAAGCTAAAGTATTAGGGCTTGAACATCAGTTATTTTTTGCCGCTTCGCCTAAACCCAATGATGCTTTGATTATAGGCAATACCGATGAAACCATCTATGTAGTTGTGGATGGCGAACAGCTCGTACAGGCAAACAGTAGATTACGAATGCGCCTAACAAAAGCAGCTACTATCAATGGTAAATTGATACCAAAGAATACCCCTGTCTTTGGGTTTATCAGTTTTCAACCTAATCGTGCCTTGATTGAGATTGAAAATATAAATCACCATCCCACAAGACTCAAAGCATTTGATTTGCAAGACGGAAGTGAAGGCATTTATGTCGAGAATAACTTTAGGGCTGAAGCAACGAGAGAGGTACTCGATGATGTCATCGGTGATATCAATATCCCAAGTGTTCCGCAAGTGGGCGGAATTACCCAAGTGTTCCGACGCTCTAATCGAAGAGTTAAAGTAACCGTGCTTAATAATTACAGATTAATACTAAAGGCCGACAATCGGCAATAATTAAAAGATACTATTATGAAAACTTACCTTATCGCCATAATGGTTTTTTGTATAAACCATATGATAGCTCAACAGCCACTTGACACCATTTACGCTAACGACACCAAAAATGTAGCCTTGTTTTTTCCAGAACCTATCAGACAAGGCATAACTGGTTCAGATAATTTTGTTTTTACTTACAATCGTGAGAAAGAACAATATTTTGGACTACTTCAGGCAAAGCCTGGTAAGGAAAGTAATCTATTGGTAATCAATAGAAATGGTTCAATTTTTTCGTATATTGTAAGGTATAAAAAACAGCTGTCAAAGCTCAATTATTTCATTCCGCTATCTAACAGTATCGGGAATGAAAAGCCTACTGTAACAGATTCGACTAAGGTTGTAACTTCTGAAAAACGTATAGATAACAGCACTTATTATTATCAAAAATTCTGCTCATATCTTCTTAACAGAAACCAGCGTATTGGTCGAATCAAGAAGCGAAATGAAGGCATTACATTAAGTGTTGAGAATATTGTTTTTGATAAAGAAGAGCTCTACTTCGTTATCCAGGTTGAAAACAATTCTACGTTGGATTACGATTTAAATTTTCTAAATCTTTTTGTCGAGACTCGACAGAAAGGTAAAAAGAAATCTTTGCAACGTTTGTATCAAAAACCTATTTACAAGTACCAATTGCCATCAAAAGTTGTAGAAGGTAAAAAGGTGCGATTGGTTTATGTAATATCAAAATTTTCATTATCCAGTGAACGTAGGGTAATTTTAGAATTGAACGAGAAAGACGGCGAACGAAATATTGAACTGAAAGTATCACATAGATTTATCAATAACCCAAATTAATAGTATTATGAAAAATTTAGTCATTTGCTCACTTGTGCTTCTCTTTATATCCTGTACTGGAAGTAGTAATATGTCACCTTCTGAAACTGCTAAAGTTGTCGCCGAAAGCTTTTATCACGGTGATAAAGTAACGCTTAAAAAACACACTACTGCAGAAGGCTTTACCAATCTTTCCAGTATTCAAGAACTATTTGTTCAGGATAAAAATTCAGAATCTAACTTTAAGATTGTTGATGAAGCTATGGAAGGTGAAGTTGCTTGGATAAAATATTCCACAGTCTATGACCCTAAGCCTGGCGTTTTTAAATTGGTTAAAAAAGATGGGCAATGGAAAGTAACACACAATGGACCGAGGGATAAAGGGCCTTTTTAAAAGTTTAATTTCTTAAAATTTACCGAACTAACTTTCAGTGTACAAAAGATACTGAATAGCCACATTTATGCCTTAATTGTAAAGAAATCAATCGGACTAAAAAGTAAAAAATATTAAGTATAGATAGAAAAGTCAGCAATTAATCTATTTTACAACTATACTTACACCACCTATTACACCACCTATTACACTACCTTTTTGACGATTAATTGAATATAAACTCTGGACGAAAACAATCTAGTGTTCTGATTTTAAGAAATCGTATAGAATTACTATATCACTAATCTTCTCTATCTACAAATTTGATGTGGTCTTTAGATGTTAGTACGTTTGGAAACATTGGGATTAAATCTTGATTTTTAGACAGTCTCATTTCAATATCATCCCTATTCCACCAAAAAGTCCAAATTCCTTTAGACTGCAACGATTCAAGTTTTTCGGTTAATGGTGCAGATATTTGTGTATTAACCGCTAAGAAAAACCCTTGTGAATCGTGAGTCTCTACGGTATCTCTAATATCCATAACTTTTCCTTTTCCAATTGTAGATTTTCCCGATTTGCATTGACCTACAACTTTAATCAACTTTTTTGGCGGTGTGATATCTGACATATATTCATTTATTACATTCCACTCAATAATTAAATCTCTACCCTTATCCCCTTGATTAACAGGTGCAGGTCTTCTTACACTTTTCACGCTTGGCTCACGCTCCAATAGTGCTTTAACTAATAATTCGAATTGCTCCGGACAGACCTTTTCTTTCCATTTAAACTGTGATATTGGAAATAATAGTTCTGATTCTCTATTATGACGCTGTCTAATAAGCTCTTTTTCTTTTTTATATTCTTCAAATCCACATATTCTACCTAATGCAATAATATAATCTTCCATTACAGTAACAACCATATTTTCCATAGGAATAACCGGGTATCCTTTTAGTTTTCCATCTTTATTGATAATATTGAAATATTCGTCCAGCTCAAATCTTGTGTCATCGTGAACAAAGTTTTTTATGTTATCGCTTAGCACAAATGTACCATTCTGTCCTTTCAACTGTTCAGTTTTATCTGCACACAAGTCTAATGTTGCACTGAGAAATTTTGCGAGACTACTTGATTTTATCATCGTCACTTCAACTTCTATGTCATAGAAATACACCCATTCAGGTCGTTCTCGGTCTCCATAATTGTTACGGCTGGATATACTATGTAAATCTGAGAATAAAGCTTCTACGTCTTCAAGGGAATACTTGTAATTTGAATTATCAATATTTTCAGCTTTTAAACATTTATCACAAGGACAACCTGAAAAATACCATAAGCTTTCTCGCCAAAATGCAACCATTTCTATAATTTCCGTGATAACTTCAATAAGTTGTTTAGCAGTCGATATTCCGTGTAAAATTGGGACTTGAACTGGCACCAAATACCTTCCCCAAATCTCATCAGGCACAACAGGGTGCGCAATGTCAAATTGCTCGCAAGAAATCCCTGTTTTATAAAACCTTAAAAAGGATGTAAACATTAGACTTAAAATAACGTGCGCATCGGATCTGTCACCTGTGTAAAAGACATCGTACGTTCTTTGAAGGAAGTAAAATGATAAATTCTGGTTTTCATCTAATTGAAGAAAAAGTGTTATTCCAGAGGATTGGTCAGTAAATATCTTGAAATAATTATCTTCAGCGATTTCAATTGTTAAGCGATATTTTTCACATAATTCTTCAACAATTTCTTTTAGTTTATGTATTTCTTCAGTGTCTTCTATTTTCATTTATAGCATTGATGTATATGTATTAGTTAAAAATATTTTACTGTACATAAATATAACATTATCCTATCAGAGTAATAATTGTGATTTAAGACAACGATTTTTAGCTACTTAAATATCGATTTCACATCGCTATATATTTTCTCAAAATTAGCTTCTAAATCTGATTTGGAAAACTGCTTCGATACGTTTGGTAGTTCTCGTTGAATTTGAGCTAATTTAAATTGAATTTTCTTGTCCTTACCATCGGCATAGGTAATAAACTCACCCTGTTTCAATCTGAAGAATACATCCGCCCTTATTTTTGGGATTTCCTTTTCGCCTGTCGTTACGCGCGTGTCAAAATCGAGATTATACCCACGACTAATACTTTTCGTTGGATTTTTAATAATTTCAAAAAAGCGTTCATAATATTTTGCAGTATCTGGGTCGTTGACCTTACCGAAAAACTGATAGGACAAATTGCTTAAAATTGCTTTGCTTGCCTTGTCTCCATACATCATATCATTTTGAATTTTGTCTTGCATCACATAGATGGTAGCAATGTCATAGCTTCTTAACGTTGCAGGAATACGGTGCATATTTAGCAACCTTATGGTTGGTGCTTCTTCCATCAATAAAAATGAAGGTCGCGAATTGCGTATGCTCATTTGTTTGGTAATAGTGTGAATTATGGTCGCAATTACAGGTGAATAAGACGTCTCATATTTAGGGTTATTGACTACCGAAATGATGGCAGGGTTTTTCTCATTATTAATATCCAATGGCACTTCATCAGCGGATAATGTCATAAAAATGCGTTGTGTGCTAATTCGTTTCAGCGCATTGGCCAGGGTGCTTTTGACACCAGCAGTCTGTCTATCCGAATCTTTTCCACTAATAAAGGCATCAGCCATTGCTCGCGATGTCGTGTTGGTTTCCAAAAACTGAATAAGGCTATCCGTATCCAATAACTGATAAATAGCTATTAAATGTGGTAGTGTGCAGTATTTGGGGTAATCCGTCTTAAGTTTCCAAATTAAACCACCTATCAAACCTTCAGCGGCATCGTTAAAAAATTTTGTTGTACCAGTTGTTCCAGATTCTCGCTGTTCCAAAAGATTTTCAATCAACACCCTCGACACCTCATTTACGCTTTCCTCGTTCTCTAAATAATGAGGTGCAATAGGATTTACCCTATGGATAATTTTATCGAAGGAAAAGACCTTAAACGGAATATCACTATCCTTAAACAATGGATATGCCATTTCGGTCAGCTCAAAGTCTTTGTAGTCGTGAATAATTCCGCAAAAACCCTCTTTCTGGAAATGTTTTAGAAATCCATAAACCACACTTTCAGTTTTTCCGCTTCCGGCGGATCCGATGACGGATGCGCCACGTTTAATATTATCTAGTTTGAAGTTTCCTTTATTCGTAGAAAAACTGACTTGGTGTTTTGTATTTCCATTATGTGTGTCTTCAGTTTTATGCAGAAAAACATACAATCCTATGTTAATTAGCATTAGAGGACACAACAAATACAATACTATCGAAACCAATCCATTTGCTTCAGAAAGATAGAATACGAGAAATGAAAGCAGTACGATATTCAAAATAAACGCATACTTGTTTACTCGAAATAGCACATATAAAACAGTACTGGCCAAACCAATAATTGAAAGTATTGTTATAAGATTGTCTATTTGCATATCCACTATATTCCTATTGAACTTGATTTTATGGCCACTTCAGCGCCACGTCTTAACCGTTTGAAAACTCGAAGCGCAATTTGTGCTTGACTAACTGGAATACTAGGAACAATTGGCAGACCCGTTTTCGTCATCATTTTGAAAGCCAATGCTTTTTCGTTGGCGGGTAATTTCATCAAGGCAGCAAAGTAGAGCTGGGGATTTTTCACAAAATCCTTTCGTGCTTTGTAGGTCTCGGCAAAGTTGCGTTTATAGCCAAATGTTTTGTCAAATGTTTTTTCTGCTTTTTCGAAGAATTTATCCCTGTCAAAACCACGCTTTACATTCTTACCGTGCATTTCAACTTCTGAAGCTTTGTGCTTACTGCCTGGGGAAAGGCTAACCGAGTTAGAAGCGTCTTTTCTGCTCACGATAATATGGATATGACTTTGGTTTCCGTCTTTTTGCATTCCCTGGACTATCCGTTTTCCATTTTGCTGATGTGGTACCTGGCGTTCCAATCTGGCAATTTCCTTCTTTATTTTTTTGATATTCCCTTCAGCTCGTCCTTCCTGAATATTTCGAATTTCCGTTTTGAGTTGCAATATTTTTGTAGCAAAAGGTTGGTTTTCTCTTATCTGTTTGTCCGTTCCCTTAAAGATGCGCTGGTGTTCAATTTTGGCGAAGTATTTTATATCATCAATGGTGATAGCTCGTCCATTAATTTCCCGATAGAAGCTAGCAACATAATCTTTCATAAGCTCACGAGTGTAGGTTTTTAAATCTTGGCTGTTGTTCTGAAGTTTTCGCAATTCATATTTTGAAGGACTGACAGTAATCGAATAAAACTTGGGTTCTTTCTTTTTCAACTTTGCGGTGTTTCCATCAATTTCTTTTACGACTTCTTCAGCGGAAATCTCATCGCCATATTGATTGAAAAAATGTTCTATATCCTGTTGTTCCAAACCTTCATTTTCCTTCTCTAAATACCCGACAAAATCGGCCGAACTTTGTGAATAATTGTTACCCAGTTTTTGAGGGGTTATTGTAATATACATAGCTTACAAAATTAGAGTTGATTACTTGGATTTTGTTTTTCACGAAAGCGCACTTCCTTCTTTTCTTCAGCATATTTCTTTTCGACAATCAGCGGTTTTTTTGTTGGTTCTTCCGTTTCAAACAGCGATTGAATCATAGCCACCGTAGGTTTGGTTTGTGTCTTTTCTACGTCTCGCATTATGGCAATGACCGCATTGATTCTTTTGAGTAATTTAGCTTCAATAGTACGACCAGTTGGTCCTAATTTTTCCTTTGGGGAAATTTCATTGTAGAAGAAAAAATCGAGCATCGTGGACATTGCCTCGGTGTGCGATTTGAAGTAAGTACGTGAGAAAGTTTGGAATCGTTTTGCGGTTTCCTTTTTAAATCTAATTCCAGTAAATGAGTCCATATTTCGCCGATTTGTCGCAAAATCTTCCCTAAAAATGGGCGTTCTCAGCCCGTTTGTCGCAAATCGTTGATTGTCAAGAAATTGTAATAAATTTAATTAGCTGATTATCAGTTAATTAAAAACGAAAAGGAATCCGAAACATCGCGAAGCGTGTTACCCTCTTGCTATTCCCTTTCGTCCCGCGAGCGGGACAAAAATCCATACAATCCGGCTAAAAAGCCGATTGCCATTTTTCAGGAAAATGATTTTCCAGTATGTTTAATTTCGATGTGTAAGGGTATCGGCGAAAGTCAAAAATTGGATAACCTTACTTTAATTTGTATGCTGAATTTCAGCAAGGTAAAGATACATTTTTTTTATTGAACCTGATTTGAATTGTATAAAAAAACACCTCTAAAAATGCAGAGGTGTTGGGTTTTAAAATCGACTCAATTATATATTGAATACAAATTTATAGGTATATAGATTACGCATTGCTTCTTGCTCAATCATAGTTTCAAAACATCCATAATTTTCCTTTACGTATTTGCGAATACTATCCCCAAATTGTCGTTCCACATCTTTTTTAGAAATTTCTAAAAGTCGGTTCTGAGCCTCTTCGCTCAAGTCTGTAAAATTGAGATGTACCATAGCTCTTTTTTATAAAATACCGTTATCAGAAAAACTATAGTAATTGCCATCTGGTGCAATTATTAAATGGTCAAGAATGGTAATATCAAACAATCTTGATGCATTTTTAATCTTGTTTGTAAGCGTTTTATCCGCTTCACTCGGCATTAATTTGCCACTAGGATGATTGTGTGTTAAAATAATGGCTACAGATAAAGATTTTAAAATGACCGCAAACAAAATCCGTAGGTCTATTAAGGTACCTGTAATTCCACCTTGCGACAATTGATATACGCCTTTTACCTTATTACTGTTATTCAACAAAACAACCTTAAAAGTTTCCTGTATGCCAATAGTATCTTTATCCCAATCTTCAAAAAGCAGTTCAGCGGCATCTTGTGAATTACCTATTTTCTGCCAATTAGAAGATTTTAAACCTCCTTTGTAACTAATCTTTATTTCGTTAACTTGTGCTTTCATTGTTTTAAGTATTAATTTTTAATAATGAAAAGAGGGCGCATCTTTAGACGGTTACGCCCTCTTTAATTCTAGGTTTACTTATCGCCTTTACTACCAAGTAAAAGGATTTCATCGGCTATGACTTCCGTAACATAGCGTTGTTCATTATCATCAGTTGTGTAACTTCGGGTTTTTAGTTTTCCCGATATTCCAACTTCTTTTCCTTTAGAAACATATTTTTCTACTATTTCAGCAGTTTTGCCCCAGGCAACGATTGTATGCCAATTGGTATCAGTTTGCTTCTCGCCTTTGCTGTCTTTGTAATACTCATTTGTGGCTAGTGAAAAACGGGCTACTTTCTTACCGCTTTCAAGGTTTGTAATGGTTGGTTCCTGTCCAACGTTTCCAATTAACTGTACGTGATTTTTAATAGTACTCATAATAAAAAATTTAAGTGATTTATATTTCCCCTATTGATTTAAAACAGATTAAATTTTAAGGGGTGTTTGTTCTTTTCTTTCGTGCACCGCACAATGGATAGAGTGGGTTTTGTCAAGACTTTTAGGGAATAAATCAGGTGTGTTTGCGACGTAGCAAAATCCTTGGATTTTCAAGGAAGTAGATACCTTATTTTTCACTAAAACTTGTGTAGTCTTGACAAGTTCCATAAGGGCATTAGCAATTCTTTTAAACGCAGTTGCGTTTGAGCGTACCGGCAGTTAAGCGAAATAAGTAGCTGTGGTTAAGTTAGAATTGGTTATGCCGTGCCTGTTTTTCGACGACCCGAAAAACAACACAGGCTTTATCCATTATAAACCCCTTAAAATGTGTAAGGCATCCGTTCGGTTTTTAAGAATTTTCGAGGAAGCACCCAAGAAGGGCTTACCGTAAATTCTGTTAAGAAAACCGAAATGATGGCTTTCCGATGAGAAGCGGACTCTATTCACAATTTTGGCTCAGGAATGTAGTGTTCCTTCCCAGAACATCGGGAAGGGTTAACGAAATGGATAGCTGAAATTGGGGATTGTGTCCAAGATATTTGTAGCGAAGCTCTTTTTCCGGAATGAAGAGCAACGGAATGTAGGGGAATGTGCTGAGTGGGTAACAACACTAAATCCTGCATTTCCAGTTGCATTCATTGGTATGGATTTCTAATCTTAATTTTTATCTTCTTTTTTTGGTATCAGTTCTTCTATATCTGATAGTTCGTTTACGATTCCCTGTTCCCTTAATGAGTTTTCAATATTAATTTGAACCACATTGGCGTTGGCTTTCCAAACAACCTCGGTAATAAAAGCGATGGAAAGCTGCACTTTTAAATCGGTAGCAAAATCAATATTCGAATTTTTCCATTTGTCTCTGTGTTTAGAATTAGCATCTTGTGTTAAATCGATTAAAGAGCCGTAGATTTTTCTATCTTCATCTAATATCCCAAGTTGGTGTTCTTTTTGTTCATCAACATCAAGGTCATTATGTTTTAGAATAGGCAAATCAGCTTTTGGTAAAACGAACAGTACATTTTTGAGTCCAGTAGATGGAATCCTAATAATATTATTTTCAATTTTATTAAAGTTATCTATCCCGTAGATATTTAGATTCATTGCCACCATAACATCTCTATCCGCATCAAAACCCAATTTTTCTACCCCCTTTATTAAATCCTCTTTACGTAGAAGATAGCGTTTTTTCTTAGTAGATAAAAATGCGTTGGGAATGTAATAATTAATGTTTTGATACACTATCTGCTGCGATAGAATAGTGTCTGCATTAAGATGTGGAATGTCTCCAGTGGTAAATGCAGATTTTTGAAATAAGTTCATTATACCATTTACACCGAAGGAAATAGTAGGTTGCCCATCAAAATTCTCAGCAGAATTTTGGATACAATCAAATCTTGCCAGTGCTTTGACAATAGCATCTTTAGAATTTACAAGAAAACCCCATTCTTTATCATAGTCAATATCTGCATTTAATCTGGCTTCTTCAATAGCTTTTTCAATGGATGTTTCGAGAACATCAATAAATTCTGATGATTTCGCCTTTAGCTTTTTCATCTCTTTCTTCTTCATATTAAATTGTATTTAAGAGATTTTTATCTTTCATTACTTTTTTCAAACAGAACCTGAAATAATTTATGGATTCTTGCCAGCGTAATAACTCTAACACTTCGGCTTGAGGTAATGTAGGTTGTCTTGTGAAGTTATCGTAGGTATTGTGTTCTGGCAGTTTAAACTGTCTTAAAAAAAGCAATGTCAAATACTGACAGATGTAGAATGTAACACGCCTTCTGTTCCCTAAATTATCCAATCCTGGGAAAGGGTATGATAAATCAATAGGATAATAACCTCTCCCAAACTCGTCTTTAAAGCTACTGAACCACGTAAAAATCTCGGTCATATTATTAGGCAGCAGAACATATTTTGGTGGCTGGTGTTGTGTATATGTAAACAGCGTTTTAAGGGCTTCATAGTTTTTCTGATATATCAATAAGCCTCCTAATGCCAAGTGAAACTCAAAAAAACGTTTTCTTTCGTTGTCTCTTTTATCTATTAACGACTGGTTATCATATTTTTTAGTCTCAAAATTGTAATCTGTGCCATAGACTCGTTGCAATCCAAAATTAAAATATTGATGTGCCGTACCCCAATAGTTACCTACAAATTTGGGATTGTTTGATATGAGTACAACATTGCGCCAAAGTTCTTTATAGGTGTCATTTGAGATGGGTGTTTCAAAAATACCTTGTCCCATTAACCATACGCCACTTACAACAAAATATTCGAGACTTTGCAAGTCTTCATTTCTACCCTTGGCAACTTCTCTTATAATTTCCCTAATACCATAATGAAACTCGTGATTAAACTCAACTTTAAAGTTTTCAAATCCATCTGGTTTTTCTTCCTCTCTTGGTCTAATGAAGTTAGCACGGTAATTATTGAATTCTTCCGTGTAGAAATTAACTAATGTTTCTTCTAAACCTTTATCTTGTGTCCTAATGGCAAATATTGCAAGTTCATTGATAATCTTAAAATGGTATTTATCATCTTGATCTTTTTTTAGCTTTCGGTATTCGGAAATTATATAGGTAAGCAAACGTGTGGACTTGCCATTGTACAGCGAAACCTTATCTAACCAAATAATAAAAATAACAACCAATAATACTGTTAAGAATAGCGTTAGAAGTTTTGCTGAGTTTTGCATCATCCAACTATCCTTCCAAAAAAAAGGTTCACGGTCTAATATTAAGAATATAAAAGAGCCGATTGTAAAGAACAAAACCCATTCAAATACTGTTATTCTTCTTGACCTTCCGGGAAATATCCCAAAAAGTTTTGTCTGCGGAAATTCATTTTCAAAAGCATTAGCCAGATAGTTTGATGAAAACTTGTGGCCTATATTGGATATTTTATCCACGATAATAGGATATGCTATACCCAAAATTGCGATGTCGATAGCGACACAGATTTCTATAATATACTTTAATTCCATTCACATTAATTTACAATAGTTCTACCACCTTGTACCAATAATAAAATATAGATTTATCGGGTTGGCGTTTTAATCTGTTCAAAAAGGCCCAATCCAGATTTTTAATAACCAATTCCTTTGTATCCTGATTCTCATAATATTCTATTTCAACATCCTCTTTTTGTAGAATAATAGCATTCAAATAGGCTACTTTGGCCGAAGCTGCCAATGCTTCTTCAATCCTAAAATGTCCTGTCATTAAAAATGCGCTACCAAAGCTTCGTATGCCAGAGCTTAAATCTGCAAATTTCTTTTTCTTTTCAGCGGTTGGGTTACGTTCTCGTCTTGCCATAATAGCACAGGTATTTATGGAATCCCATAGCACATCCTTTTCATTGAGTTTCCTTTTACTAAAATCCTTGTCCGTACTTCGATAGGATAGTTCTGCTTTCGCGAAAGCTGAAAAACTTTTCTTTACCATTGCTACATCAGTAATATTTTCAAAAAGTTTTCCCAAGTCGAACAATTGCTTGCAGATTTCCATTGCAAATAACTGGTCGCCTTTGTAGAATGGTATGCCTATGGTATCTGGTGCAAAAGCTGTTAGCTTATCGCCACAAATAGCGTTTACCGAAGGCGTAGTAATTGTTGTAGCAGTTCCATCAATGGAAAGCCAAGGTGTTTCAATGGGCGATTCTATAAGTTCTGGATAGTGCGGACTGTCAAAAAGGATATCCAATAGAATGGTTCCAGGAACGTTTGGATTATATACCGACTCGAACTCAAAGGTGTAATGTGCCTTTGGAACACCTTCCTTATAGCTTCTATGCTCATTAAGCACGTGCTTTTTGAAATGTGAATTGGCTACAACTGCATCCAAAATTTCTTCTAATTTATCACGCTCAACGCTCGAAATAATATCGATATCAATAGAAAATCGGTTCCCTTCTTTTAGCAAAAGCACAAGTGATGTTCCCCCTTTGAAAACAAAATCGAGTCCTGAAACTTTTAAATGTTCGAGTAATGATAGTGCGTGAACCATTTTTTCCAGAATGGTTACATCGATTCCCTTATGTTCCTTTTTTGCACGGAAGCCATTCAGCCATTCCTTTTCAAAACTTTTGTTGTTAATCATAATGAATATCTTCTAAAAAATTTGGAATGTTGTTGCCTATAAACTGCTTTATTTCCTGTTCTTTTTTGCGTCGCTTGGCATAGCTGAACAACTTTGTAAAATTGATGCTATATCTATCAATTATTTTCTCGTAGATGTTTACCATTTCAGAACCTTGGTAAAAATGTAGCAGATTTTCATCTGCAAACAGGTCCACCATAATCTTTTCAAGAGTTGCAATGGGCACTACCGTTTTTTTATTTTTTATTTTTTGAATGGGTGCCCTTGTCACCAAACGTTTAATGATAACTGGCACGTTACTTTCTGAAATATAGAATTGAATTTCCTTTTCATCTGGATTTAGGAAAAAATCCATTCTTAGATTATCATTTAGGTAGTAATAGAGTGAGTCTACAAATTCTTTTTCTACTTCAACAACAATCATTTGATTTGACGTCTGGTGCTGAGAAAACTCATTGAGCCATTGGGTTTCCCAAATGGCATATTTTATGTCTTCAAAACGCTCATTGGTTTTACGGGCTATCTTGAACACACTATCTGATAGAAGAGGTTTATATTTAGGTTTATAGGAAATAACATAAAGTCCACGACCAATGGTTTTGATGATATCTTTTTTCTTTAGGTCATAGATTCGCCAACTAAAGGTGCTTTCCTTTAGGTCCGGTTCAAAATCCAGATAGAAGTTATATAGCGCATCCCTATCAAAAGAACTACGGTCTTTGAAAGCTTGTATCAGTTTATTTTCAATAATCTTTGGCATAGTTAAAAATCAAAACTTTGCCAAAAATACAAAAAAGTGGCGAATATTTGAAAACAAATTTTTGCCACTATATAGATTAAGTGGTAATAATTGGAAATTAAACCTATCTAAATTCAGACAAACTTAGAATATGATAATAGCAAATACATATATTACTGTTTTGGGTTCAATATGGAAAGGAATTGCAACGATTTCAATTTTATCTCTTCAATCACAACACTATTCTTTTCAGTCTCAAGTAATGCCCAATATTTGGATTCGTTCCAAACAAATTCTCTTGTTAGACCAGAACCGCGTTGATTTATAAATCCCCAGAACCAAAGGTCGTCCCAAACTTCCATTTCTTCAGAAGAATAATTATGCTGTAGCAGTTTATTAATTTTATGGAAATTCCATTTAATTGTTGGGTCAATACGATGGAAAATTGCTTCAATTACAGCATCGACAGGTAAGAAGATTTTTTCTTCTTTGTCAATGATTTTCGGCGCATCGTCCCATATTGAATTTTGAAATCCATACTTACCATTATGTAAATGATAAATGGTTTTGGTAAATAAGGCAGATGTTTTGTTGCCCCATCCTTTTTGTCTCAACATACCATAGTAAATAGATTCATAATTATAGGCACCATTTTCTTTATCTGTTAGAAAATCGATGAATGTCTTAAAACTATGAAGCTGTAATTTATTCGAATATACTTTCTGAAAAAAAGGTGCAAGTAAGTCAATTTTAGGTTGGCTTTGTGTATTCGCTACGTGATGAAGAATTGAATACAATTTATCTTCGAGTGAATCGAACGGCGCTAAAAACCGGTTATAAGAATTTGACTGAACCCTTTTATTATAATATCTGTTCTCATTCAAGAAATGCAATAAAGAAGATAATTTGGAATTCATTGTTGTATTCAAAATCAACTATTTTTCAAGGGTTACCGTTCCCTTAGCATTAACCCAATAATGTTGTATACCTATCTTATTGAGCTCTGGAATAATACTGGCTATTGCTTTTCTTATTTGTTCGTCTTCGGGATGCGCAATGGCAATTTTTGCATTTGGGAACGCAACTTTGGTTTCCAAGCATTTAATAATTGCTTTACCAAAATGAGTTTTAATCTGTCCAGAGTTGAAATAATCTCGTCGCTTTGTTGGCGAATCCTTATGTGCTTTTGCACCTTTTACCTCAATTAATAATTTTTTGTCATTCTTAACAGCTACAATATCATATCCTCTCGTTTGGCCCAAGCAATAACTCTCTATCTCATAGCCTTGTTGAACCAAATGAGGCATCAGTAATTCAATGGTTTTATTTTCCGTTAGTTTTTCCATTTAAGCTAAAATTTCTCACAATATAACTGAATTAAAAAACAAATAGACTTTGTGAAAAATAAGACGGGTTTCAAGCGAACTTAATTCACGATTTTGGCACGGGAATATAGCCCTTCGATTACACTCAAGATAAATGTTCCTTCCCAGAGCCATCGGGAAGGGTTAACGGAATGAGAAGCTGAAATTGGGAATTGTGTTCAAGATTTGTGTGGTGAAGCTCATTTCACGAAATGAAGTGGTCGTCTACTTTTTTCAGCAGGCGAGCGTGGAATGTAGGGGAATGTGCTGAGTGGGTTTTAAACAGTTTACAAGAATGGATATTCAAATTATAGATTAAAAATTAAATACTAAGGATAGGGTTTTTCCCGTTATGTTTGTTTTATATATGATAACCAAATCTTAATGAATTATGAGAATTACGAAATTCTATTTTATGCTTTTAACCATTGTCGCTACCACGGTCTTTGTAGGCTGTAGTGACGATGATGATAGTGACACGATGGCTCAGGTGAGTGTCGACGGAACTGTATTGTTTGATGATGGTGACGATTTTAATGGTGATGTGGACGGTGACTTCACAGGTAACGGTGGAAGCGCCACAAGGACGTTCCTCTGGATGAACAATTTGACCACAGCGGACTATAATTCGGATATAACCGCCTCAGCCGAAGGCACTTTTAATATGCTGGTTTTGGATGCTGACGGAAATACTGTATTGAACAGGTCTCTTGATGGTGCTTCAGAACCGGATTCCTTTTCTGGGGTGACTGATGCAGGTGCGTCTGGCATATGGTCGGTTACAATCAGCCTCAGCTCTTTTAATGGTGACGGAAGCTTCTCGTTGAGCGAGGGCAACTAACAAAATTGGAATGTCCAGCAGCCTCTATAGAATTTTGTAGGGGCTTTTCTAAGAATGAAGCGGCAATATGCTGAGTGGTTTACGTACACTAAATGTTTTTGTTTAATTGCTGTCCCGTAAATAATTATATCATTTTTAATCCCATTTCATCTTCTGCAATCGAACAGCATTGAGAATAGCAAGGAAAGCAACGCCCACATCAGCAAAAACAGCTTCCCACATTGTCGCTAATCCACCTGCCCCGAGAATGAGTACAATAACCTTTACACCAAAGGCAAGTCCAATATTTTGCCAGACAATTCGTCGCGTTGAACGACCAATTTTAATCGCTCGTGCAATCTTGCTCGGTTGGTCTGTCTGGATGATAACATCGGCTGTTTCGATGGCGACATCGCTTCCTAAACCACCCATCGCAATACCTACACCACTTGCTGCCAAAACGGGTGCATCGTTAATACCATCGCCAATAAATGCTACTTTGGTTTCGGGTTGTTTTTTGAGCTCTTCAACTTCATTGAGTTTATCTTCAGGCAACAATCCACCTTTCGCCCAATCAATATTTAACTCTTTTGCAACTTGCTGTGTAATAGAGTCCTTGTCGCCTGATAGCATTATAATTTTTGAAATTCCGGAATCTCGAATTTGTTTAATGGCCTGGTGCGCATCATCCTTTAGTTCATCTGCAATGGTTACATAACCTGCAAAATTTCCATCAATGGATACCATTACGATGGATTCTACAATACCATCTGTTTCCGAGGGGACTTCTATGCCATTTGAGGTCATCAAAGCTTTATTACCTACCAATACCGTTTTACCATTGACCGTTCCTTTTAAACCTTTTCCTGCAACTTCTGAAACATCGGTCGCCTCGTAATCCGAACCGTCTGCTTTGTATTCGAGAATCGCTTTTGCAATAGGATGGGTAGATTGCTCTTCCATTGCCATCAGGTATTTCATAAATTCGGCTTCCTCAAATGTGATGGAATTGATTTCTTTGATTTTAAAAACCCCTTTGGTAACGGTTCCTGTTTTGTCCATTACGACCGTGTTTACTTGGGTCATTGCATCTAAAAAGGATGCACCTTTAAAAAGAATACCATTGCGCGATGCCGCACCCAAACCGCCAAAATAGCCGAGAGGAATAGAGATGACCAACGCACAAGGACACGAAATCACGAGGAATATCAATGCTCGATAGAGCCAATCCCTAAACACATAATCATCTACAAAAAAGTAAGGTAGAAACGTCAGTCCGATGGCAAGGAATACAACGATAGGCGTATAAATCCTTGCAAATTTTCTAATGAACAGTTCGGTCTTTGATTTTTTGGCGGTTGCATTCTGCACCATATCCAGAATTCGTGCAATGGAACTATCCTTGAATTCCTTGGTCGTCTCGATTTCGATTACGCCATCAAGATTAATGCTTCCGGCAAAAACAGTATTGCCTTTAGCAATCGTATCAGGTTTGCTTTCGCCTGTCAAGGCAGCAGTATTAAAAGAACCCTTTTCAGAAAGCAGAATACCATCAAGCGGAACTTTTTCGCCTACACGTACCTGTATCTTTTCGCCAATTTCAACAGTCTCGGGATTTACTGAAACAAAGTCGCCATCACGATAAACCAAAGCTTCATTGGGTCTTACATCGAGTAAGGCTTTTATATTTCCTTTCGCACGGTTAACGGCCGCATTTTGGAAGAGTTCGCCCACAGCATAAAACAGCATTACGGCAACACCTTCGGGATATTCGCCAATGGCAAATGCACCTAAAGTGGCTATGGACATTAAGAAGAAGAATTCCGTAAAAAAATCACCATTTTTAATACTTTTCCAGCCTTCTCTTATCACCGGAAAACCTACAGGGATATAGGCTACCGTGTACCATACTACGCGAATCCATCCTTTGAAGAAAGGAAACGCATCAAAGTAATCAATAGCGATTCCGGCTATCAACATCACAAAGCTGAAAATAGCCGGTAGATAGGTTCTAAAATTTGAAATTTCTTCAGGGCTGCTATGGTTATGGCCATCGTCGTGACTGTGCTCGCCTTGTTGTTTTTTTGGTTCTAAGTCACGTAAGTTTATTTTTTTCTTTTTCATATGTTCTAATCAAGTTTGATATCATTTTAAAAACTACTTCGATAATTTCAATATTCTTAATGCACCGCGCATTACAAAAGTGAAAACGATGCCGCCAATCACTAAATCGGGCCATTTACTATTCAGAAAATAAACCAGCACCCCAGCTACTATAACACCACCATTAACAATAATATCATTGGATGTAAAAATGGCACTTGCCTGCATATGAGCCTCTTGACTCTTTGCCTTGTTGATGAGCCAGAGCGATATCAAATTACCTGCCAATGCGAAAATTGAAACGATAATCATCCATTGAAACAAGGGTGTTTCGGTATTGCTAAAAAACCTTCTCAAGACCTCTGCAAACCCAAGTGTTGCCAATGCCATCTGAAAGTATCCGCTGTATTTCGCAACCTTCTTTTTTCTTGAAATGGCACCGCCTACCGCAAATAGGCTTAATGCATATACGATGGAATCTGCCAGCATATCTAATGAGTCTGCCACAAGACCCATCGAAGAAGAAATCCAACCGGTGGTCATTTCGATAACGAAAAAACCAAAGTTGATGCCCAAGACCCACCAAAGGATTCTTTTTTGTTTGGATTGGTCTTCCATTACGGGTGGTTCGGCTTCTGTGGTTCCCTCTAAAGAATCCCCAAGGTTTAAACCGGCTATTGATGTTTGTATATCTTCAATGCCATCCACATGATATACTTCCAATTTCCTGTTGGGAATATCAAAATCCAAATATTTCACTTGAGCATAAGATTCCAACTTCATCCGGATCATCTGCTCTTCCGAAGGGCAATCCATTTTGGTTATCTTAAATGTTGTTTTCTCCATTATCTCTTTTTTTATTTTTAATATTCGTTATAATAGTTGTCCTTTATCCGGATACAATTGTTACAAAATCCTTTTAGCAGCAGGTTTACTTCTTCTGCCTGAAACCACTCCGGCAAAGGCACTTTTGCTCTTCATCTTTCTCCCATTTACCAATGTATGTTTCCCAGTAGCTCTTTTGAATTTTTAGGAACCCCCGCAGGCTATCCGGTTTCATCAAAGACATAGACATTTCATTTCTTTGCCTGTATGCTGAATTATTCAGTGTCTGGACACCCTTCTGGAGGAATAATGTTTTTTGCACTCTTTTAGGAGCAGCGTCTTTTCGCTGAAACTTTTCAGTGTCATAGAAAACCTCCGCGGCTTCTTTTCCACTCATGCAGATCGTTTCCTTTAACATCAAACGGGTTCTAAAAATATCGGACCAAAGCTTTTGACGCTTTTTCTGAATAAATTCATAGCCGTCACGAAGTAGCGTCAAACTACTATCGATGTTTTTGTCTTTCGGAATAGTTCTCATGCTCTTTACATTTTTAAAATATTTATTTTATTTTTTAGACCATAAACTTAAACTTAATACAAACTGATTTAAGTCTTATGAAATGATTAAAAACTGCCTAATCCGATTTTACAATTAAATTAAGGCCGTTAAATATGCAACGCTCTGTCTTCGGTGGCTGCCAGACAGGCCTCTTTAAAGGTTTCTGAAAAAGTTGGGTGCCCGTGGGACATCCTTGCAACATCTTCGGCAGATGCCCTGAATTCCATCGCTACCACCGCTTCGGTATAGCTGTCTGCAATGCGTGGCCCTATCATATGCACTCCCAATATCTCATCAGTTTCTTTATCTGCGATTACTTTTATGAAGCCGTCGGTGTCCATACTTATTTTCGCCCTTGCGTTGGCCTTAAAAGGAAAAGAGCCTGTTTTAATACTTCTTCCTGCTTCTTTCAATTCTTCTTCGGTTAAGCCTACCCCGGCCACTTCGGGCTGGGTATAAACAATATTAGGAATAAGCGAATAATTGATATGTGGCTTTTGATCTGCTATCCTTTCGGCTACAAAAACGCCCTCTTCACTGGCTTTATGGGCAAGCATTGCCCCTCGGATTACATCCCCAATGGCATATACACCCTTGACATTGGTTTCAAGGTTCTCATTTACCGTTACCTGTCCTTTCTCATTGGTTTCCACGCCAATGTTTTCAAGGCCTAAATTGGCGGTGTACGGTTTCCGGCCAATGGCCATAAGGCAATAGTCGCCTTCTAAATTCATTTCTTTTTTATCGGACAGGTTTTCCGCTTTCAATTCAACTTTGTTGTCCGTTGCTGTTGCATTGGTCACTTTATGTTCCAAATAAAACTCAATTCCCTGTTTTCTTAGGGAACGATGCAATTGATGTCCCAGTGCGCCATCCATAGTGGCGATGAGGCTATCAAAATATTCCACAATAGACACCTTAGAGCCCAGGCGGGCGAAAACAGAACCTATCTCAACCCCGATAACGCCTCCACCAACGACCAATAAATGGTCGGGAATTTCCTGTAGCGCAAGGGCCTCGGTAGAAGAGATGATCCGCTTTTTATCGATTTCAATATTGGGCAGTGAAGCGGGTTTGGACCCTGTGGCAATGATAATTTTATCGGTTTCTATGGTTTCCGTTTTATCTTCGCCCTTAATCTCAATCGTGTTTTTGTCCTTGATGGTGCCGTGGCCTTCATATACGGAAACCTTGTTCTTTTTCATCAGATACCCAACGCCATTGATGATTTCCTGTACCACATCCTGAACCCTTTGGTTCATTTTTTTGATATCGACATTGGCTTCTTTTACATCAATCCCAAAATTTTCGAATTGATGTTTGAGTTTGTAATAATGCTCAGAGGCTTCAAGCCAGGCTTTTGACGGGATACAGCCCACGTTAAGGCAGGTGCCGCCAAGCGTGCTGTACCTTTCAATAATGGCTACTTTTAATCCTAATTGGGCGCAACGTATAGCGCTTACATACCCGCCAGGGCCAGAGCCTATAATTGTTACATCATATTTTTCCATATTCGTAAATTTTTTAATTAAATAAGGTGGGGGAAACCTTAAGCTGACCAGGGGCGCAAGGGTTCAGTTTTAAGGTACTCCCACCTATTATTTTTTACTACAATTTTTACATACCCCTTTTAATACCAGGTTCAAATCGTTTATTTCATAATCGTCCGGCAAGTTTTGTTTCGATATTCTATCCGGCAAGCAAATAGTTTTTCCGCAAACGGTACAATGAAAATGCATATGTAAATCTGTACCGTATTTACCTTTGGCCTTTTTATCGGAAATTGCAAATTTTGCCACTCCTGTCCCATCATTAATCTGATGAATTAGCCCTTTATCTTCAAAAGTTTTTAGGTTTCGATAAAAGGTAGTTCTGTTTGCCGTTTTGTTTTTTTCGCTTTTAGCGATAAAGACTTTTTGCATTTCGTTTAAACTTACTGCATAGGTCTTCCTATTGAGGTATTTGTGAATTTTCAACCTCATTTCAGTGGGACGTATCCCTTTTGACGATAATTTTTTTTCCGTTTTTGTCATTTTATATTCTTTCGAAAAACAGTCTAAGTCCGGATCTAATCTTTTTTATAAGCCAAAAGCCTTAACGCATTAAAAACCACCAGAAGCGTCGAACCTTCATGGATTACTACAGCCACTCCAATATTTGCCAAGCCGAATATGGTTGAAGGTATAAGCAGGGCCACAATACCAAGGCTAACCCAAAGGTTTTGCCTGATAATCGCCTTTGCCTTCCTGCTTAAGCCTATGGCAAAGGGCAGGGTTTCCAACTTATCGGCCATTAGCGCAATATCCGCCGTTTCCAAGGCTACATCACTTCCCGCAGCACCCATAGCTATGCCTACAGTGCTGTTTGCCATGGCAGGGGCATCATTAACGCCATCGCCCACCATTGCCACCTTGGATTCCTTTTCTTTTAATTCTTTTATAGCATCCACTTTTTCTTCCGGCAATAGGCTCCCCCAGGCATCGGTCAATCCTATTTCTTCTGCTACAGCGTCTGCTACCTTCTGGTTATCTCCGGTAAGCATGATCATTCGTTTAATGCCGATTTCTTTTAATTTTTTGAGGGTTCCCTTGGCGGCTTCACGAGGGGTATCCATTAATGCAATGATGCCTATATATTCTTCATTTTTTCGTATAAGCATTGTTGTATTTCCACCACCTTCAAGACCACGCACTTTCGTAGCTATTTTTTCGGAAGGTGTACTCTCATCAAGCCCTTCGTACAGGTCGAGGTTACCTATATAGATTTTATCATTGCCAAACGATGCTTTAATCCCTTTACCCAGAACTGCCTCCAAATTAGAGGCATTTGGGGATCCTCGCCTTCCAGACGCTCTTTTCCATCACGAACTACAGCTTTGGCCAGGGGGTGATCACTCAAACTTTCCACAGCTACTGCTATTTTGAGAAGTTCGTTTTCAGATATATTTCCAAGTGGCACCACTTGGGTAAGTTTTGGCTTTCCTTCCGTTAGAGTTCCGGTTTTATCAAAGGCTAGGGCGGTAATAACCCCCAGGTCCTCCAGAGGGCGCCCTCCTTTAATTAATACCCCGCCACGGGCAGCTCTGGCCACTCCACTCAATACAGCACTTGGGGTCGAGATTGCCAACGCACAGGGACTTGCAGCTACCAGTACCGCCATTGCCCGGTAAAAGCTCGCGCTAAAGGGTTCGTCAATAACTAAAAAAGCGAACAAAAGAATCCCGACCAAAATAAGGACGGACGGCACAAAATATTTTTCAAATTTATCGGTGAGCAACTGGGTAGGTGATTTTTGGGTCTGGGCCTCGTTAACCAGTTTCACCAATCGGGAAAGCGTTGAATCTTTGGCTGCTTTGATCACTTTAATTTCCAAAGTATTGTTCCCATTGATCGTTCCGGCAAAAACGCGGTTTTCATCCTTGATATCATCTTGCGCCGAATAATCCTTGTCAACATCTTCTACGGGAACTTTATCTACCGGTACACTTTCCCCGGTAATCGGAGCTTGGTTGACACTGCTTTTTCCGTTGACCACAACGCCATCGGCAGATATTTTACTGTTCGGCTTGACCACGATAATATCGCCTATACCCAATTTTTCGATACCCACCTCTTCGGTTTTGCCATCTTTTTTGAGCAAAGCTGTTTTTGGTGCGAGATCGGCAAGGGCCGCTATGGACTTTCGGGCCTTGTTCATTGCATAGTGTTCCAGGGCGTGGCCAAGGCTGAACAGGAACAGCAAGAGTGCACCTTCGGCCCATTCTCCCAGAACAGCGGCACCTATGGCGGCCACCAACATTAAAAAATCGATTTCAAAACCACCTTTGGCAACGGTCTGTATGGCCTCTTTTGCCGTAAAGTAACCCCCAAAAAAGTAAGCACCTATGTATAAAGTAAGACTGACCCAATCTGGGATGGATGCAACATAGGAAAGTCCGAAACCTATCCCGAGAAGGGCGCCGCAGATAATAGAAAAAATAAGCTCCGTATTTTTACCGAAAATCCCACCGTGGGCGTGCCCTTCTCCTTCCTCGTGGGTCTCGCCCTCTTTGTGCTCGTGCCCCTCTGTGGAAGTTTGTTCTTTAGTATCTTCCTTCTTTGAACGCTCCTGTTTTTTGGATGCTTTGGTGTAATCATTTTCGTTTGAAGAACTCCGCTGAATCTGAAGGTATTCTTTTTCAATTTGTTTACTTATTTCATCAAAATTCGTTTGCTTTTTATCAAATTCAAGTCGTACCATTCCAGAGCCTGAAACGGAAACTTCCAAAACTCCATTGATTGCCAAAAGGCTTTTCTCGATGGAACGAGCGTGCCTTGTATGTCTAATCCCCTCAACCTCTAAAAGAAGATGACCATATTTTTCTGTAATTTCTGCCCCGGCATTTTCCGCCAAAGATTGAATTCGGTCAATAGAGATAATGTCCGGATCATAATGAAAGCACAGTTGCGGCACCGTATCTTCCTGATCATCTACTATATGTACTTTTTCAAGACCCTCTTTGGCCTCTAATTCAGCAATGAGCCTTTGCACACAAGTGTCTTTTTCATTTGGCACCTGAGGTAGCAATACCGGAATTTTTAGTTGTAGCTTTTTCATATCCCTATTGGTTTAATATCCATCTTTTAGCTTCTTCCTTTTCGGTAAAGTCGAAATATTTAACTTCCGAGCTTGTAAAAAAATCAGTGGCTTTAGCAGCCCATTCCTGCCATTCTTTTTCACCCACAAAGGCCATCTTTCCATAATCTGAAATATGGGCGGTATCAACTTTTAAATCTTCCCATAAGCCTTTGAGATCGTAGCCCTTAAAGTTAACTAGTTCAAAAAAGAAATTCACCTTATTTCCATTTTTGACAATATTATGTATCAAAGGATGGATTTTCTCTATATCCTCTTTAGTAATCTTACCGCTTATTGAAGCGGATATCAAATTGCTTTTTTCGACATTTTTGATTCGTATCATTGTTTTAAGTTTTTATGAGCAGATTGGTCTATGTTATATTTTAGCTTCTTTGCTTTTTGGCATTTTACACATGCCCCCTTCAAAACTAAATTTACTTCGGTTATTTCGTATTTGTCAGGTAAATTTTCCTGTGGAACTTTATTGGGCAAACAGAAGGTTTTGCTGCAATTCATACAGTGAAGGTGTAAGTGTAGATCCAGCGAATTCTTATCAGAATATGCATATTTTGCGGTAGCCGTACCGTCATCAATTTGATGTATAATCCCTTTCTTTTGAAATAATTTTATACTCCGATAAATTGTTGTTCTATCTCGTGTATGTTTACTTTTTTTAACGAAAGCCGTTTCTATTTCCCTTAATGTTACAGCATAAAACTTTCTTTTGAGATATTTATAAATAAATAATCTCATTTTGGTAGGTCTAATCCCGTTGTTTCTAAGTGTTTCTTCGGCTTTGGTCATCTCATAAAATTAAACGCCACTACATTTCTCACATATTCCCTTTACTACCAGATTGATATCCTCTGCCACATAGCCTTCGGGCAGGTTTATCTGAGGGATTTTGTGCTCTGTAAGGCACACGGTTTCCCCGCAACTATTGCAATGAAAATGTAAGTGAAGGTCGTTTCCCACCTCACATTCACAATTGTCTTCGCACAGGGCATATTTAATGATGCCGGTGCCATCCTCAATTTGATGCACGATTCCTTTTTCTTCAAATGTCTTCATAGTACGGAAAAGCGTACTCCTTTCCGAGCTTTCGAAATCCTTTCCAAGGTCGCCTAAGCTAACGGCCACATTCAGTTGTGCCAGCCGTCTATAGGTCATCAAGCGCATTGCCGTAGGGCGGATGCCTTTGCTTTCCAACTTTTTTACTATTTTTTCCATTTGCTATAAAAGTATTTAGGGGTCGTAACGCTTTATGGATTCCCCGGTTTTTATCTGGAAGGCATCTTCAATATCGGAAAGATAAATTATTCCGTCACCGGGTTCAGTTGTTTTTGCATTCTCAAGGATAATATCTATTGCTGATTGTGCTTCTTCGTTTTGACATACCAGTTCTAACTTTACAACCGGACTGTCTGTTACACGGAAATCTAAAGAAGGTGATGCGCCTTTTGCTTTAAAAGCCCCGGTACCTTCCCCCTGGGAAAGCGTCATACTTTTGAATCCACTTTCACTAAGGGATTCTATCACTTTTTGAACTCGTTTCGGTTTTATAAATGCTTTTATTTCTTTCATTGCTGTAATATTAATTTTAGTATTAAGGATGAACCCTCTGGAATTTTAATTAAGACAAACATTTAACAGAGAGTCCATCCATCTAATTTTTTTAATTTAATGACCATGGGAAGTCTGGCTTTTCTGCATTTCAGAAACCAGATAATAGGCATTATTATAGGCAACCAACGTACCTTCAGGCAGAGGCTCCAGCAGTTTAATTTCAACCCAACCATCTTCATTTATTCCCGTTCTAACCTGCACTGGTTTCAATTCCCATTCGGTTTCACCATCTTCCTGGTGTTTTTGGGCCGTAAAGATGTAGGGATTTCCTTCTTCTTCAATTATTGCTTCTTCCGGTAAGGCAGGAACAGCTTCTTCACCGGTCCTGATTTTTCCGTTTATATACATCCCCCCGGAATTAGAAAATCTTCTTTATTATCGATTTCTGCATGCACATGTACCGCTTTGGGGTTTTGTTCAAATTGTTTCCCCACTGAATAAATTTCCCCGGTTAAATTACTGCCTGGAACCGATTCCAGTGTAAACGCAATCTTTTGGCCTTCTTTCACCTTATAAATATCTTTTTCAAAAACCATTAGATCGGCATGCACATGTTCATTATCAACTACCATAAACATACTGGTTTGTGTTTACATATTGGCCAATTTGCACCTTTACTTTTTCTATATAACCTCCAATTGGGCTTACTACCGGAATATATTCATATAATTCACCGTCTCTAACCTGGGAAGCATTTAGGTTTAACTGCCGTAACTGTGATTCATACCCCCGCACTTCACCTTGTACAGACTGGTAATCTGATTGGGTTTGTTGAAAAGATTTTCCAGATCCTACCTCTGCTTCATATAAACGTTTCTGTCTTTCAAATTCCTTTTCCAAAAATTGCATCCTACTATATGCATTAATATAATCAGACTGCATTCTGGTTAAATTTGGGTGAGAAAGATAAGCCAACACCTGACCTTTATTTACCTTATTATCCCCCTCAATAACCTTTATAGAAGTTATATTACCGCCTAAAATTGCCGTAACGGTAGCTTCATATTGTGGCGGCACTTCTAACTGGCCATTGGCTTCCACAATACCGGACAAAGCTTTTTTAGGCAAGGTATCTACTTTAATCCCCAGACTATTGAATTTCATTTCTGAAAGATGTACCGAACGCATCCCTCCTTCTTCTTCATCTCCTTCCTCACCGTGATTTTCACCTTCTTCGGTATTAGTAGTTGCAGTTTCACTGGAAGCATCTTCCCCTGCCGCAGGATTTTCTTTACATCCAAAGAATATGCTGAGCGTTAAGGCAAGCATTAGAATATTTATTGATCTTGTATTCATATCGATTTTCTTATTTTAATTTTTAATTTGAATTCTTAAGGTAATATTCCAGTTGGTAACGGCTGTCGAGATAATCGTTAAAAGCACTCCAGGCATTTACCTCGATTCTAATGGCATCTCTTATATTTTGAAGGAAAGTTATATAATCTATAGCTCCCTCTTTAAATGCTAATACTGACCCTTCCTGTTGTTCCTGTGCTAAAGGAAGTGCTTCATCCCTATAATAATTCCATGAGTTTCTCCATTTGATATAGTCTTCACGCATATTTTTATAGGCGGTTTCCAGTTCGATTTTATCCTGATAAAAGTTTTGCTCTGCAATCTGTCTATTTACTTGTGCTTCCTGTGTACGGCCTAATTCCGGCCCAAAAAACAGCGGAATTTGAATTCCTATTTGATATTGGAAGAAACCCGATTGCCCGGCTATTTCCTGCCTACCGTACTGACCCTGAAATTTGGGCAAAAATTCAGATTTTCGTTCTCTGGTAACCGCTTTGGCAACATCTATCCTTTGTTCCGAAACCTGTAGCAACGGATGATTTTCAAGCGACTCTACCAGAAAGTTTAAAGGTTCGTCTAAAGTTTCAACAGGCAAATCTGGTACATCATAGATTGTGTCACTAACGAACCATAGGTTTAAACGCTGTATTGATTTCAGGTAATCTCGGTACGATTGTTCCAGCTGTATTTTAACCTCGTTCGCCTGGTTGGAGGTAGCAAGATATTCCAATTTGGAGGTGGCCTCTGTTTCATACCTGATTCTTGCAGCCCTTTCAATATCTTCAAAAAAAATTGAATCCATTTTTCTATAAACCTGGAATGTCCTTTTAGTTGTATAAACCGAGGCCCAGGCCCTGCTTACTTCACGTTCAATTTCAATAGTAGATAACTCTAAGGCACTTTCAGCAAGGGCAACCCTTTCTTTCTGCAATTTTAACCGGGGGGCAATTCCAAAAATATCAATGCCTTGCTGTTGGACGCCAATTTGAGTATAGACCCCATCAGAGCCATTTCCTACTTCTTCTTTTCCTGTAAAGATTTGGGTATTTCCAAAATCATAGGCGGTTTTACGCAATACTTCCTCACTTTCAATTTCAAGTTGAGCAGCTTTTAATTGCGGAAAGTTTTGGATTGCCATTTCTTTAGCCTCTTGCAAACTAATAGTTTGTAAAGAATCCTGTTGTGAATATTCAGATGACATTGCATCAGATTGTGCATTTACAGAAAAGGTTCCGCCTAAAACAAAGCCAATTATCAAAATCGTAGCTAAAGATCGTGAATTGGAAGAACCAAGCTTGTTCTGTTCCTTTTTCTCCCGTCTCTTCTCTACAAATGTATAAAGGACAGGAAGAACCACCAGCGTAAGCAAGGTAGCCGTAAGCATACCACCTATAACAACTGTAGCAAGTGGTTGTTGAACTTCTGCACCGGCAGATGTGGAAAATGCCATTGGTAAAAAACCGAAAATATCTGTTGTTGCTGTTAACATAATAGGTCGTATTCGTTCTTTGGTTCCTGTAAAAATTCTATCTCTTATACTGGTTACTCCTTCTTCTTTTAAAGAATTGAATCTATTTATTAGTACCAGTCCGTTTAAAACTGCAACACCAAACAGAACAATGAAGCCTACACCTGCGGAAATGCTAAATGGCATACCTCTTAACCAAAGGGCAAAAACACCTCCGATAGCAGCCAATGGTATCGCCATATAGATCATGATAGATTGGGAAAAAGATTTTAAGGCAAAATATAGAAGCACGAAAATCAGGAATAAGGCTATCGGTACCACAATCACTAATCGGTCTTTGGCACTCTGAAGGTTTTCGAACTCCCCTCCATAAGTAATATAATAACCTGGTGGCAATTCTAATTCCTCATCTAATTTTTGCTGAATGTCGTTCACCACAGACTCTACATCTCTTCCCCGGGCGTTTACACCCACATAGGTTCTTCTGTAGGTATCATCTCTTGAAATTTGCATAGGCCCCGGAACATACTCAATATCTGCTATTTCTTTTATAGGCACCTGAGTTCCGTCTGGAAGATCGATATACATACCACGCAAATCATCAATATTCTTTCTATGATCTTCATCAAATCTTACTACCAGATCAAATCGTTTTTCTCCTTCAAAAATGACTCCGGCTGTTCCTCCTGCAAAAGCTGTACTTATGTAATCATTGGCTTTTTGGATATCCAGTCCATATTGCGCAATTTTATCACGGTTAAATTTAACGGTCATTTGCGGAAGGCCTGATGTTCGCTCCGCGTTTACGTCTCCTGCACCAGGCACGGTTTGGATAATACTGGCCATTTCCTGTACCTTTTCCGACAACACCCCCAGGTCCTCTCCATATAGTTTAACCGCAATATCTTCTCTAACCCCCTCTAATAATTCGTTGAACCTTAATTCTACAGGTTGCGTAAACACAAGGTTTACCCCAGTAAGTTCTTTATTGAGTTTTTCCTTGATTTGCGCTATAAGTCCTTCTTTAGTTTCAGCGGTTGTCCAATTATCCTTATCTTTTTCAAGAATCAGGTACATATCTGCTATATCCATCGGCATTGGATCTGTTGGGATGTCCGCTACTCCAATTCTTGCTGTTGCTGTTTTAATTTCAGGAAAATTTTCTAGAAGGATATTTTCTATTTTTTTGGAAACTTCAATAGACTCTGTTAATGAACTTCCTGGTCTGATTAAAGCCTGCATTGCAATATCCCCTTCATCCAGTTGAGGCACAAATTCTCCTCCCATTCTGGAAAAAAGGAAACCGGCTAATACAAGTAGAACAGCAGCAGCACCTACAACAATGAGCTTCAGTTTTAATGCCCCTTTCAGTAAAGGCATATATACCCTTTGTATTCCACCAATTATCTTATCACTTATCCTTTCCAGCCAGCGTTCAAACCTTCCAAACCAGTTCTTTTTATTCTGAATGGGTTTCATAAATAGGGCAGACATCATAGGGACATAGGTAAGGCATAAGAAAATAGCACCTATCATGGCAAAACCGAAAGTGTACGCCATCGGCTTAAACATTTTACCTTCTACCCCCGTAAGAAAAAGTATAGGCGTGAATACAATAAGAATTATAATCTGTCCAAAAAATGCGGAACCCATCATCGTGGTTCCGGCATCATAGGCTACTTTATCCATTACGCCTTGATTGAATTTTAGCTTTCCAGACCTAATCCGTTTTTGGATCTCATACACCGTTCCTTCTATAATAATCACGGCACCATCTATAATAATCCCAAAGTCTATAGCTCCCAAGCTCATTAAGTTTGCCCATACATTAAATTGCTTCATTAATATAAAGGCAAAAAGCAAGGACAACGGTATGGTCGTGGCCGTTATGATGCCACCTCTTAAACTACCCAACAATAAAACAAGGGCAAATATCACGATTAGGGCGCCTTCCAGTAAATTGGTTTTAACGGTATCGGTCGTTCTGGCAATTAGCTCACTACGATCAATGATAGGGGCGATAGTGAGACCTTCTGGCAGGGATTTTTCAATTTCTGCCATACGATTCTTAACATTTTGAATAACCGCATTAGGGTTTGAACCTTTTAGCATCATTATTATTCCTCCCACGGCTTCCTTACCGTCTTGCGTAAAAGCACCATAACGTACCTGATTCCCAAAATGGACGCGTGTTGCAACATCTCCAATAGTTACGGGAATGTTGCCCTCGTTAATAATCGAAATATCTTTAATGTCTTCCAAAGAGCGAATAAGACCTTCACCTCTTATGAAATTTGACATTTTATTTTTTTCTATGTAAGCACCGCCTGTATTCACATTGTTCCGAGCGAGAGCCTCATACACTTGTGAAATACTAATACCCAAACTATTCAACTTATCTGGGTTGACAGTGACCTCGTACTGTTTAATACTGCCTCCATAAGAGTTGACCTCTACCACGCCTTCCAGTAATGTGAGTTGTCGTTTGATAACCCAATCTTGCACGGTGCGCAGTTCCATAGGCGAATACTTGTTTTCAAAACCCTCCTCTGGCTTTATAGTGTATTCATAGATTTGACCTAAACCAGTAGAGATGGGACCCATAGATGGACTTCCAAATTTTTCAGGGATAGATTCGCCCAGTTCGTTTAGTTTTTCCTGTACCAGCTGTCGAGGAAGATAGGTTCCCATATCGTCTTCAAAAACGATAGTAACTACGGAAAGGCCAAAGCGTGAGATAGATCTTATTTCTGTAACGCCTGGTAAATTACCCATAGATAGTTCTACGGGATAGGTTACGAACTGTTCAATATCTTCCGTTCCCAGATTGGGCGATTGGGTAATTACTTGAACCTGATTATTGGTAATATCTGGTACCGAACCAAGGTTTACGGTTGCCATTGACCAAATACCAACTCCTATAAGAGTCAAGGTTAATAGGCCAATAATGAATTTGTTATTGATTGAAAAATCAATGATTTTGTTAATCATAGATAAGGATGTTAATTCAGTTGAAATTCTTGTTTTGTACTTTGAATAAAATGCAATGCACAATATTGACGAATCCAATAGATGGACACGTCAAAACAGGATATAGTTATCCTATCAAAACTGAATTATGCCCGAGGGGGCTGAAAAAGGGAATGGGGAATATCTTTGCCAAGGTCATCAAAATGGACAAAGAATTCTTGAGGAATAGCAGGCTGTAGCGGTTGAAATGCAACAAGCCCAAAATTTATCGTGTGAACGTGACAACAATGGCATTGGCAAAAAGGCGAGCATAACTCACAGTTTTGGTCGTGGTCGCCATCAATATCTATTACCGTAACAACTTGGGTGTCATCGGCACTATTTGCCGCATCGCTACAAGGCACTACATTGAGTGCCAAGAAATAAAACGATAATATGATTGCTACAACTTTCACAATGCAAAGATAAAAATATTTTGGTGCAACTGTGTTGCAAAATGGTAAGGCAGAAAAAATCCAGTTTGAGGTACTGGACAAACCTATATTAACTTTATGCCATAGCATAGACTTCATCAAATAGCTTTTTATCCAACCGTTCCTGTTGGCCAAAGCTCTTCTTCAATGTATTGTGTAAAACTGCATTAAAGGCATTGTAGCCCAACCACAAATTCGGTTCTTCATTGAGCAACAAAGCCTCATAATTCAAAATCTCAATGACCTCACGGGATTTTTTTGAGGGGTCACTGTTCTTATCGCTACATTCATACCGAAACAGTTTTGTTCTGTCCAGCACTGCTTTTACGAATTCTCGTGTATCGATGATTTTAAATTCCTTCATCTTATCAAATTTCTTAGTGATGGTATAGAACTCATTGTCTAAAAATTTGTCGAACAGGTTGTTCAGCCTAGGCATTATGAGGTTCGTATTATTCTTACTATGCTTAATGGAAAAATCGATTTCAGCCTGAGAAACGTGTAAGCCATTGGAACAGATTTTGCGATAAAACCCAAAATGACCAGAGGTCTTTTCACTACCGTCATACGAGTTCTTAAACCGAAGCATTGGCAGAATCAAATCCTGATGGTTCTTGACCGTAAACTGGCTTTTATCGTCTATGATGAAGTCGGTAATAAATGACCTGTCATTTTTGTTGATGGTGCGTTTGTGATAATTCAACTGCGCATCGATAAGCATTTCTTCAGCTTTTTTGAAGAACAATTGGTTCGGAATGTGTCCGTAGCTGTTGGATACCACATTGACAATCTTACCATTTGATATAATGGCATTTTCCAATCCACGACGGGATTCCATTTGGGTAAGACTTTTCAAGGATTTCATTTCTGATGATACGAAGATTTCATCCTGTTGTAAATTTTGTAAATACATAACTATTAAATTTTAATTAGACATTTTGTGATAATACCGCGAAGTACTTTGGGTATTTTTCTCTGTAGTAAGCCAAATGGCTTTCGGCACTTTCAATCGTGTAATTTTCTTTACTTGATTGATAATGTTCTTCGGCTTCTTTCACCGAAATCTTTGATTCACTAAATACTTGTTCCATAATACTAAAGGTTTTGATTAAACAATATTTGAGCATTGCCCAAACGGAAGCTAAAATCTCAGCTCAAAAGGAAACGGAATAAATAAGCGATGGATGGTGAGTAGGCTTTATGCCGTAGTCTTTTGATAGGTGTATTTTACGAGTTTACCTTTGCACCGATATTGATTGATTATTTTTCCCTGCACCGACCGTATTTTGAATTAAAAGAAAAAGGGCCGACACGAATGCCGACCCTTCTTCAAACAACAAAAGCTAATCGTTGAGTTCCTGAATTTTCTTTTCGAGAACTGCAATCCGCTCTTTCAAACGTGCTTCACGCTTGTTTCTCTTTTCCTCATATTCTTTCTCGATACTAGAAATCTTGGATTTGTAATATCCTTGCATCGCATTGTAGAATGAAATATTCGTTAAATTATTGACGTGGTTACTTTCGCCAAAATGAACCTGTTTGGTCAAGATATAGCGTATCAGCCTATAAAAAATTTCTTTTTTGAAATTCTTTCTGAAATGTTCTACCATTTCGACCCGTGTCATTTTTGATGTATAATTCAGAAGTCCTGAAAAGTATTTCTGCTGACCAGTATAATCTACATTATTCTCAAAAAGTGATATTGAAAATGCGACCATCTCATCAGTCGAAAGCGCATTCTTTTTATCGACATATTTGGTCTCTCTTATCATTTCGACAATTTCTTCAAATTGCTTATTGTTTTCTATCTGCTTCTTCCGGATTTCCCTTTCGTTGATTTTGATGATTTGTTCCTTGGGCGTACAATCTACCATCTTTCTACTGGTCAATGGTTCAGAATATTCAGTAGAATCATTCTCTGATTTCTCAACCACTTTTACGAAAATCTCTTTATGCTGGTAGGTCTCGGGATGGAATACGGCGCCATTCACGAAGCCATTGTCCTTGGCTGAATTAAACTTTTTTAGGTCTTCCTTGTAACTCTGTATTGCTTCTTCTAGCTCTGCTTTCAGTTCAGCTTCAGAATAATCATAATGCTGATATTCAGCCTTAATGGCATCCATTGTTGGCTTGATTGGGCTTTCAATGATTTCAACATCATCCAGCAAATAGACATTCAACCCATTATTTTCAAACTGGGAAATAATAAGCTGATTCTTTTCTTCATTTGCCCAATACTGTCGTATTTCTGGAATTAACAGTATGTTTTCTTTCTTGGATTTTTCAATCAGGTTCAGGAACGACTTGGTTTTTTTCGTCTCAAAACAAGCCGATTTGGTACAAACCATTTTACCTTCGCCGAAAAGATTTCCTTGATTGGCTGCATTGAATGGACATTCTACACAGGAACCAGCTTTTGAGACTAACTTTTTATCCGCAACATCAAAAGGTGCTTTTTCCAAATCGTAGGTCTGGTCGTTAATCATTCTGTTGATTTGATGTGCCTTAAAATTATCACCCATCGTTTCCAGCATCATCTGTTGTTCTTCTGGTGTAAAGAGAGCCACACCAACACCCAATGAAATCGTCATTTCGCCATTGCGCACAAAATGTTTGAAGCCGTCAATCAGTCCAGCCAACTTCAATCGTTGTCTAATAAAGTTATCCGTTCTTCCTAAGCGCTTCGCAATTTCTAAAGGTGAATACTTATCGCTCAGATAAGAAATCGCCTCGGCTTCTTCGGTGGGTTCAACATCCTGTCGTTGTAAGTTCTCGATAATTTGTACTTCAAGGACGTCATTGTTCTCATAAGTCCTTACGATACAGGGAATTGTTTTCTTTCCGGCTAATTTACTAGCACGATACCTACGTTCACCCATTACAATAGTAAAATTCTTTCCAGATTTTCTAACGGTTATCGGTTGTAAGACACCGAACTCTTTGATACTATCAGAAAGTTGTTGTAACTGTTTCTCATCAAAGGTTTTTCTTGGTTGTTTAGGGTCAGGCTTGATTTTACCAATGGGTAAGTTCTCAATTTGAAGTGCTGTAGTTGGTTTTCCGTTCACTTCGACTTTGGCAGCAACTCTTGTTCGACTGCGCTTTCTCTTGGTACTCGCTTTTGTTGTCATAATACTCAAATTTTAGATTAAACAATATTTGAGCAGAAACACAAACGGAAGCTAAAATCTTGGCTCAAAAGGAAACGGAATAAATGAGTAAAGGAAGAAGCGTCGGCTTTATGCCGTAGTCTTTTGATGGAAGTATTTTACGAGTTTAACTTGCGGTTATATTGTATGATAAAAAAACTTCTATCCAACGCGCTTAATTGCAATACTTTTTCTCTGATGAAAATAGAAGCTTGAGAGCAAGAACTTGTACTATATTTATACTTTTCTGTGGCAAAAATTAAGCGACTTGGAAACTATAATTCCTTAAGTAAAATGATAAAAATCGCTAGACTTTTTTTAACAAAGGACTATTTCATAGCAATCAATATCGAAAAATCACAAATGATACTATTTGAAATTTACACCCTAAAAAAGACAAAATGTTGTACCTATGTTGTACCTGTATAATTTTTAGTGCCAATTTTTAAATAAGAAAAGCCGAAGATTTCTCTTCGGCTTTTGTGCGGGTGAAGGGACTCGAACCCCCACACCTTGCGGCATCAGATCCTAAGTCTGACGTGTCTACCAATTCCACCACACCCGCATAAAGTGCAATTTAACACTTTTTATTTGGTTTAATCCTAAGTCTAGCGTGTCTACCAATTCCACCACGCCTGCAATTTTGGACTGCAAATATAAACAATAGTTTGAATATACAAATAGGTTTTGAATAAGAAAATATTCGATTTTGTTTTTCTTATTTTTGTTTAAAACCAAAAAACAATATGCAAAACATACAATCCTACGTTGAAGAGCACAAGCAACGCTTTATCGACGAACTAATAGAATTACTAAAAATCCCTTCTATAAGTGCAGATTCGGCTTATAAAAAAGATGTTTTAAACACTGCTGATGCTATTAAAGTTAGTTTAGAAAAAGCGGGATGCGATAAGGTTGAAATCTGCCAAACCGATGGTTACCCTATCGTTTATGGAGAAAAGATAATTGATAACAATCTACCAACTGTTTTAGTTTACGGTCATTATGATGTACAACCACCAGATCCTTTAGATTTATGGCACTCACCTCCTTTTGATCCTGTGATTCAAAAAACAGAACTCCATCCTGATGGTGCTATTTTTGCAAGAGGTGCATGTGATGACAAAGGCCAAATGTATATGCACGTTAAGGCTTTAGAATACATGACTTCCAATAATGAGCTACCTTGTAATGTAAAGTTTATGATAGAAGGTGAAGAAGAAGTTGGTAGTGCTAACCTTGGAAAATTCGTTGCTGCTAATCGTGAAAAATTAGCAAATGATGTTATTTTAATTTCCGATACTGGCATGATTGCTAAAGATGTGCCTTCCATTACAACCGGACTTCGTGGTCTTAGCTATGTTGAAGTTGAAGTTACAGGACCAAATAGAGATTTACATTCTGGACTTTATGGTGGAGCTGTGGCAAATCCAATAAATGTGTTGACTAAAATGATTGCTTCATTACATGATGAAAACAACCATATCACAATTCCAGGTTTTTATGACAAAGTTGAAAATCTTTCAGACGAAGAACGTGCTGAAATGGCTAAAGCTCCTTTTTCATTAGACAATTATAAAAAAGCCTTAGATATTGATGCCGTTTACGGTGAAGAAGGCTACACTACTAACGAACGTAATTCCATTAGACCAACTCTAGATGTTAATGGTATTTGGGGAGGTTACACTGGTGAAGGAGCCAAAACCGTTATTGCGAGTAAAGCCTATGCTAAAATCTCGATGCGTTTAGTGCCAAACCAAGATTGGGAAGAGATTACACAACTATTTAAAACGCATTTTGAAAGAATCGCTCCAGAAGCAGTAAAAGTGAAAGTGAAACCTCATCATGGTGGCCAAGGTTATGTAACTCCTATTGATAGTGTCGGTTACCAAGCAGCTTCTAAAGCATATGAGCAGACTTTTGAAAAGACGCCAATACCGCAACGCAGTGGTGGAAGTATTCCTATCGTTTCGCTTTTTGAGCAAGAGTTACAAAGCAAAACCATCCTTATGGGCTTTGGCTTAGATAGTGATGCTATACATTCACCAAACGAACATTTTGGTGTTTGGAATTACTTAAAAGGTATTGAAACTATTCCTTGGTTTTATAAGTATTTTACAGAATTGAAAGGATAAGTTTTAATTACCAATGTTTTACGGAGCCTGTCGAAATATTAATTATTAGATACTGAAACAAGTTCAGTATGACAATTCAAATTGGTAAGAATTGTTATTCTTTTACAAATTTATAAATAGAAGATTTTGCTTCAGATGTGAGCTTTAAAAAGTAAATACCTGAAGCATTATTTTTTATATCAATTTGAATTGTAGAATTTCCAGAATGGGATTTAAAAATTGTTTTCCCATTGATATCAAAAATTGAAATTTCTAATTCAGAATGACTATTATTCTCAATGTTTAAAATAGAACGTATAGGATTAGGATGAATTTGTATATCTTCATCTGAAAACTCTTCGAAAGACAATAAAGAAAATGCTACACAAGGACTAAGCTCTGTACAAGATCCGTTTGTAACTTCAACAGCATAATTGCCACTAGATGTTGGCACAAAGGTTTGATTTGTTTCACCTGATATCGGTGTGTTAGTATCACAATTATACCACTGGTAAGATGCTGATGTATCATTAGACATTAGCGAGTTCTCTGTTACTGAAATCGTATTATCTATGGTCACCAATTGCGCCTTAGTCGTCATATACACCAAAACCAATTTGGTCAACTCGGCCATATACTGAAAATCAATATCTACTACCCTATCATTAGACGTATGGTAATTTGGTGTTTCATCATTAGTTTCCCAAGATTCACCAACCAAAACGGCTGAGTAATTCTGATTCCAAAAACGAGAATGGTCGCTTGCTGTGGTCCCTGGATTTACAACGATCGGATTTAAATCAAACGTGTATGTATTTAAAATGTTCAATAAATCATCTTTAATAGCTATGGAATTGGCAATATTTCTAACGTCAATATCAAAATCATTATCTCCTGCTGTTCCTGGAGCATCACCATCGTAACCAATCATATCCATGTTAAGAACTCCAAGAATATTATCTCTTGTATTTCCATTAGTTTCATCTGCTGCTTGCTGAGCATAATAATTTGCACCTAGCAACCCTATTTCTTCTTCATCCCAAAGGGCATAAACAATGGTTTTGTCTAAACATTGAGACGATAAAATTCTGGCAATTTCAATTACAGCCGATACACCTGTGGCATTATCATCTGCACAATATGTAGTTACTGAATCGTAATGCGCACAAACCAAATAAATATCATCCGGATTGGTTTGTCCTAATTGTGTGGCAATAATATTTTTTCCTTGTGTATTAAAATCTTGAAATTCTACGGATAAATTTGGTAACTCTTCAAGCTGTTCCTTAATAAATTCTGCCGCCAAATCATTATTACTCTGCACTCGAGAAACGATAGTCTGTGTACTTCCATTGATGGTTGCTGACTGCTCACCAGACAAAATAGAAACATTGGTTTGAAGATTTGCAGTACTAACCTCGTTCATTAAATCTTCAATAGTTTGCGACTGTATTTTACAAACCATTGCAGCACAAAAGAGTAAAAACAAAAATACTTTTTTCATTTAAAATATCACCTCTAAAAAACACTGCAAAGATAGTGATTTGTAAAATTTTGATTATCAATAATTTTGGAATTCAATTTTTTATTCTACATTTGTAGAGTTAATTCTAATTTTGTAGAACAATGGAACTTTCCAAAACCGAAGAACAGTTAATGCAACACCTCTGGAAACTTGAAAAAGCATTTATGAAAGATTTATTAGATGCTTATCCAGAACCTAAACCAGCAACTACAACAATTGCAACCTTACTAAAACGCATGATAGGAAAAGGCTTTGTGAATTATAAAACATTTGGAAAGTCTAGAGAATACTATCCTTTGGTAAAGAAGGAAGATTATTTTTCTAAACATGTGAATGGCATTATTAAAACATTTTTTAATGATAGTGCATCTCAATTTGCGTCGTTCTTCACTAGAAAAACGGACTTAACTAAATCAGAATTAGAAGCTCTGAAAGCCATCATAGATAAAGAAATTGAAAAGAAATAAGCTATGGAAACCTATATCTTTAAATTCTCTGCATGTTTAGTGGTTTTTTGGCTCCTTTACGCGCTGCTTTTAGAACGCCAAACCATGCATCATTTCAAACGGTTTTATCTGCTTGGAGCATTTGCATTATCATTAGCCATTCCTGCACTTACCATTACAGAGTATGTTGAACCTGTGGCTATGGATTATGATGTTTCAGACATGTATATACCTTTTGAAGCAGAATTTGTAGAGCTACCTGCAGAAAAGATTCCAGAATTCACCTTAGAAACTATCTTATGGGCTGTTTATACTTTAGGTGTTATATTGCTTTCTATTCGCTTTTTAGTGAATTTAATTCGTCTTTATAAGCGAATTTCAGATCATCCAAAACACAAAAAACAGAGTTTAATATATGTGTTATTATCCGAATATCGCATTCCACATTCCTTCTTTAAATACATTTTTGTAAACCAAAAACGCTTTGAAGAAGATCAAATTCCCAATGAAGTCATCCTTCATGAAGAAGCCCATGCTAAGCAATTGCACAGTGTAGATATTCTTTTGGTTGAGTTTCTTCAAATTATCTTTTGGTTTAATCCTTTGGTGTATGTTTTAAAACATCATATTAAGCTTAATCATGAGTTTTTAGCCGACGACGCTGTACTGCAACAAGGTGCAAACACTAAGGTTTATCAAAATATATTATTACAATTTTCATCAAGCACTGGTAGTCATCAACTCTCTAGTGCCATCAATTATTCATCATTCAAAAAACGATTTACAGTTATGAAAACACAAACCTCAAAAACCCGAATCTGGTTAAGCACTTTACTGCTTCTGCCAATTACAGCTTTGCTATTTTACAGCTTTGCTGAACGTGAGTATGTTGAAAAAGACCAAGATCTTTTAGATTCAATTAAACAAGAATTAGAGAAAGCCGATAAACTGAACATGGTTTATATTGATAGTGCTTCGGAAGCTTTAATGCAGGAGTATCGTGACTTTATTGTAAAGTACAAAGCAACCAATGTTATTATAGGAGACACATATAATCGTGCTGTTATCATTTATGAAGATATAATGAATGATACTCAGCGTGCTTCGGTAGAGAAATACCCAAATCGCATGGTTCCTGAAATGAACTTGTCTAAAGTGAAAGCAAGAAAACCGAGTAGTTCGCAATTTGAAGCTTTTAAGAACGCTGAAGAATATGCTATATGGATAGATGGTAAACATGTGCCCAATTCAGCTTTAAATAATTATAGCGTTGACGACTTTGTTCATTTTACTGGATCTATAGTTCATAAAAATGCACGTAGTAAAAAGTTTCCGCAACCTAACCAATATCAATTATACACTAAAAAAGGATTTAAGGAAACTTATCAAGATTCTCAGGTAAACAAATACAAACAAATCACTAAGAATTATTCTAATGCTATTTCTAAATATTTAAAAGGATCTCGTTCTGACAATTCCGAATTAAAAATTTTGAAAGCTAAAGCAGATAAAATCTATAATTCATTTACAAAAGAAGAATTAAAGAAACACAATATTTTACCTGCGCCTCCTGTTCCTGCTGAAGATAGTGAATGGCAAAAAGTTGAAGATATTTTAAGTCAACAAGAAGCAACAAAAAAACAAGTAGCAGAATACAATGCTTGGGCTAAAAAGATTAATATGGCTATGAAAAAGGCTGAATCTACAAATAACAAAAGCCCATATCCTATAATCAAGAAAAAGGAATATGATAAATACGACAACTTATACAGGAATATAATGTCTGAAAAACAGCGAAACAATGCTGAGCCTTGGCCTAATTCCCCACCTCCACCACCTCCACCACCTGCTCCAAAAGTTAAAAAAGGTGATGGTGAAATCCCTCCTCCACCTCCGCCACCAAAACCTAATAAAACAAAAGGTGGACCAATGGAAGTGAATGGTAATACTTATTACTATTACCAAGAAAATGGAAAAACCACCTATTACGATAGTTATGGTAATAAAGTAGACATTGATAAAGTTCCACCTCCACCTCCTACTACTCCATCAGCCCCTAAAAAACTTGCTGATTTTGAAACAACAAAAGAGGGCACTTCAGGTTATACAGTCGTAAACGGTGAAAAGATTTATTATAGCTCTAAAAATGGAGAAACAACATATTATGATCGCTTTGGAAATAAAGTTGAAATGGATAATCTTCCTCCTCCACCTCCTAAATCTGAATCTGCATACAACTTTGTAAAAAGCTTAAAAAATGATGATATCACTTATTACTTTAATGACAAAGAAGTGTCTTATGATGATATTTTAAAAATCACTAAAGCTAACCCAAAAATTAGTGTTAGTACCAACATTAAAAACAACAAAGGCACTGCTAAGTTTTGGATTGAAAAAGAGACTTATAAAGACCAACTACCAATTGTAAACGGAAAAACACCAAAGTCTCCAAAGCTAGAAATGACTATTGCAGAATTTAAAAAATTAGAGTTGACTCTAAAATCTGGTAAAATATCAGAATTCAAAGTAAAGATACCAGGTATTAAAACCGATTACACGAAAGGGAACACTTTATCAAAAACAACAATAGCCAATCTTAAAAGTATTAAAGTTGATGACGTCGTTGTAATATTTGATATTAAGGATGACAAAGACAATAAGCTATCTCCTTTACAAATAACAATAACTGAATAGGGAAATAACAAAGCCTGTCTAAGAAATTGCTGTTTTGTCAATCTGAACTCGTTTCAGATTCTAAAACAGACAGAAAATCTATTTTAAAAGATTCTGAAATAAATTCAGAATGACAGATTTTCTATTTCTCAGACAGGCTTTATTGCTTTAAGGCAGAAATGACAATCCATTTCTTGTTTTCCAAAGAAAATACTTTTCAAATAGTACTTTATTAAAATCATATAAAACATTAGGAATCATTATCGCGAATGTTCGAGGCTTAAACAAGTGATTACTCACAATAATCACTTCTTTTTTTCCTGCATCCATGACACATAAACCAGGTATTTTTCCCCAAGGCTTTTCTTTAAGTTTTTTACCTTTTTGAACTCTTAAAATATTCTCAGCAACCACTTTACCAGTTTCATCTGATGGATATCCTGTTTTTGGTCCAGAGAAAGGTACTTTACCTGGTTTAAAAGGTAGTTTTACATCTACCGCAATACCTGCAGCCCAAATATTTTTATGTGTTACATGTTGGTAAGTATCATCAACTGGTATATATCCTGAAGCATTCGCCTGTAGACCTTCTGACTTCACAACAAAATCTACACCTACAAAAGGAGGCATTAACATTGTAAAACTACTTTCAATGACCTCACCTGTCGTTAACTTCACACTATTAGCGGTTACTTCTTCTACACCTACTTCTGTTCTGTACTTAATATTAAACATTTTCATGAAAGACTTAAGCATAGTTTCGCCTAATGGCATACCATCTATTCCGAAGTGGCCTAAATAGACTTCAGGAGTAATCCAGTATAAATCTACTTTTTTACGAATTTTTTGTTCTCTCAACCATTTTTCTACATTAAATAAAAATTCATAAGCTGCTCCCATACAACCTGCATTCTGTGTAGCTCCTATTACAATTGGTCCAGGGTTTTCCTTAAACGCTTTCAACGCTTTTCTAGTTTTCATAGCACCATCTGGCGTTCCAATATAGTACGCATAATCTTTCACGCCTTTAGCTACATCATATTTTACTTTTGGTCCTGTGGCTATGACCAAATCATCATATTCGTAATCACCTTTAGTAGTTTCAATCTTATTTTCCTCTGGTAGAACTTTCAAAGCTTCAGCATGCACAAATTCAACACCTTTCTTTTTGAGGATATTATTTTTTCTGAAAGAAATATCTTTGATATCACGTCTTCCAAAAGGCACCCAAATTAATGATGGTATAAATAAAAATAAAGGAGATTTATCTATAAGAATAACTCTTTGATTTTTAGGATCTTTTCTTTTCAACTCCAATGCAGCTGTCATACCTGCAAAGTTTCCGCCAATTACTACTGTTGTTCTCATGACCTAATAAATTTTGGTTACATTCAAAGTTACCCCTAACAGTCAATTTTTGATATGACAAAAATCATATTGGTCTCAAACACCACATTTATAGGCTAGTTATGTAACATTTGTTACTATTTTACGTTCTAATAGTCAATCAATCAAAAAACGAATAGTTATGTTAAAACAATTCTTTATCCTATGTTCTGGAGCTGATACCGATATTTTAGACGGTTGCTCTAACGGAGAACAAAACAAATACGCAGGCATTGGTGCCACAGTTTTCTTTACAGCTCTTATGGCAACTATTGCTGCTAGCTATGCACTTTACACCGTTTTTGACAACCTATACACATCAATATTTTTCGGGTTCGTTTGGGGCTTATTGATTTTTAATTTGGATCGCTATATTGTTTCCACCATAAAAAAACGAAACAATTTTATAGACGAACTTTTACAAGCCACTCCACGAATTTTATTAGCAGTAATTATTGCTGTCGTTATCTCGAAACCTTTAGAATTAAAAATTTTTGAAAAGGAAATTAATCAGGTGTTATTAGAACAAAAAAATAATCTAACCTTAGCTAATCAAAATCAAATTGCGCAACAGTATAAACCTAAAATTTCAGAATTAGAAAGTGAAATTTTAGGTTTAAAATCTCAAGTGGATTTAAAAGAACAAGAAGTAAATGCCTTATATGACACTTATATCACTGAAGCCGAAGGTACTTCGGGAAGTATGAAACTTGGCAAAGGTCCTGTCTACAAAGAAAAACGTGAAAAACATGATGCTGCTTTAGCCGAATTACAACAACTAAAAACAGATAACAACGCTAAAATTGAAGCTATTGAGAATGAAATTATAGCTTTACAATCCGACTACAATGCCAACGTTACAGAATCTCAACCAATCATTGATAATTTTGATGGTTTAATGGCTCGTGTTACCGCTCTAGGGACTTTACCATGGTTACCTTCGTTTTTTATTTTTCTTTTGTTTTTAGCTATTGAAACGTCGCCAATCATTGCAAAATTATTATCACCAAAAGGTGAATACGATTTTAAATTGGAAGATCAGGAAACTGTTATAAAATCGTGGGTAGATCAACAAGTTGCCGAACGTAAATTGTTAGTGCAAACTGATAATGACATAAATAATAAAGTCTACACCGAAATAGCTGACGAGGAAGACGTAATGAACTACAAACGTAAAAAAGCGAGAGAGCTGATGCAGCACCAAGCCGATGCGTTTTTGAAGAAGCAAAAAGGTATTCTTTAAAATATGTTATTAACTTTAGAAAAATTCTAAAGCTAATTATCATGAAGCCTTTCTTCTATTTTCTATGTTTTATTCTTTTAATCAACTGTGAAAATCAACAAAAGTCAGAAAACACTTTTAAAACTGACAAAGCTGCGATTTTAGAGGTAATGCATAATCAAGAAGTAGCATGGAACAATTATGACTTAGAAGGTTTTATGGATGGCTATTGGAAAAACGATTCTTTGAAATTTTACGGTAGTCGTGGCTTGACCTACGGATGGAAAAACACCTTAGCCAACTACAAAAAAGGCTATCCTACAAAAGCTGAGAGTGGCTCTTTAAATTTTGTAATTAATGACGTTTCTAAAATTGAAGGAGATAATTATTGGGTAATGGGAGAATACCATCTTAAAAGAGAGGTTGGTAATGCTGATGGTGTCTTTATCATCATCTTTAAAAAGATAAACGGAGTCTGGAAAATTGTAGCTGATATGTCTTGTTAATATTGCAAAAAAGAAAGTGTACAATAATATCTATCTGTCACCATAGACATTTAAAGTACACTTAAATATGTATAAAGGAAAATTTTATGCGGCTACTATAGGACCTGTAGGAAGCATTCTCTCTTCTACTTCTTGTACAGGTTCTTCAGATTTAAAATGCTGGTAAAGTTCTTTACAGCCTAATCCAATTATTGAAAGCTTCTTTGACTTAATAATAGATTCATTATGTAATCTTGCTAATGCCATTACACCTTCTCTGTCTATACTTTCTACACGCTCTATATCTAAAAGTACATTGTCTAGCTTTTCGAAAATATTAGCAAAGTGCGCATTAAAGGTTTTTAAATTCAACTTGTTTAAGTTACCTTTAATTTGGTACCGATTGTTGTAGCTTGTAATTTCTAAATCCATAATAAATATCGTTAATTCATTAATACTAATTTGGGCTATTAATCAGTATAAATTGGTGTTCTTAGTAACAGGGACAAGCTCAATATCTGACTTATTTCTAGAGCATTAACACAAAAATCGATAAATGGCAAAATGACTAGATTATTAGGCTTTTAGGGTCGATTTTTTCGACAAACAACACCCTATTTACAAAAGGTTTTGTAAGAAAATTTACGGATTAGAAATAAGAATTTTACTTTTACAATATGAAGTATAAATACAAAATAATACTCATGGTAATTTTGGCAGGAATAACCCTTTATGGATTAATATCTGGACAATATTTATTCATGGTATTTATGATTCCGCTAAGCTTTGATTTCTTTAATAAAAAAGATAAGGATTAGATCTTCTTAACGTATTGAGTTATGATTACAATTTGCTGACCATCTACTTTTCCTTCTATGTACTCAGCATTTTCATGATCTAATCTAATATTTCTTACGGCTGTTCCTTGTTTTGCTACCATACTAGAGCCTTTTACTTTAAGATCTTTGATTAAAACCACGGAATCTCCATGTTCTAGAACAACACCATTAACATCTCTATGAACAATTTTGTTTTCATCTGAAACACCATCACCTGCTGCTTTAGCTAATTCTAAGACATCATCTTCAATGTACATCATACCTAAAAGATCTTGGGTCCAATCGGCTTCAATTCTATTGAGCATTCTCCACGCCATTATTTTAACAGCATTGTGCTCACTCCACATACTATCATTTAAACATCTCCAATGATTAGAATCTATTTTATCTGAATCGTCCATTTGTTCAACACAAGTTGAACAGGCATAGATTGCCAAATCATTTGTTTCTGGAACATTATAAACGGCTAAATTTTCTTCGTTGCCACATAACTCACACTTGGAGTTACTTCGCTGTTGTAATTCTTTTTCTGATAACATATTGAAAAATTATGGCGCAAAAATAATATTAATTAAGTGTTTCCCTCAACTTTTTTGGTAAACCTTTGACGACCATCTCATAGGAATGATCTATTAACTCTTTTATAAGTTTTTGAGATAATTCGCCTGTAAGAACATAAACACTATTCCATTGTTGTTTGTGCATGTGATAACCTGGTTTTATACTTTCATACGCTGCACGCAATTCTTGCGCATAGTCAGGATCACACTTTAAATTTATAAAAGCCTCACCTTCCTCCCAACGTTTTAAAGATGCTAGAGCAAACATTTTATTACAAACTTTAAAAACCAACGTATCATTATCAAAAGGAAAATGCTCTGTTACTTGTTTTTTAGACATGCAATAATTTCTGTAGTCTTCTATATTCATTTTAAAAGTTTCTTATCACTTTCTTCAATTTTTAAAGCAGAATAATCTAATGTCCAACCTATAGTTTCAACAAGATTTTCAATGAGGTGAATAGCTTCTAAGGCTTCTTGTTTTGCTATATTGTACAAGCCACTTTCAGGAATCTTATCCATAATATGTTCTTTAGCCTTAGTATGCAAATCGGTTAAATCAGAAGCTTCAAACCTATTAAACATACCATCTCTCTTATCATAGTAATTAATATTGCTTTCTATGGATAAGACTTCTGGTTGAGGAAAATGAGATAAGGTTACGGTTTTAGTTTTTGAATTTGAATGTAACTGAATTTTACTTAAATCGAAACCCACATGAGCCTTAGCATTAATTACCACCAATGCTTTTTTTCTGCTTGAAATTAACTTCAGAAATTTCTCCTTAACGTCTTCATAATGGTAAATCTCAGCAAAATCACCTTCAACGGTTATAAACTTACAAACGCGTTTAATTTTATCTAAAAGAATAATGGATTGCTCATTAGTCTTCTTTTTTATTTTCCATTGTCTAAAAACGGTAACCAAACCTAAGGTTACCAATATGCTGATAATAATTATAAAAAATGTTTCCATAATTAGTTATTTCCTATCTGGCCGAGATGTGTACTTTTAAAATTGTCTTTATACTTTAATCCGTAGCCAAAAATTCTATCTAATGATGCATGTGAGAATAATACAACACCCACAAGCTGCAAAAGTTCTATTTCAAAATATATGCCAACGAAATAAGTTGCTATTGCCAAACCTTTATGATGAAAAATATTATAGGTTAAAGCTCCTATTTTTGTACTTACTAAATAACCTAACATCCCAATGTCAGGAAGAAGTATTAATGCCAAAAACCACCACCAAGCATAGCTTAACTGATTAAATAGGAAAATACCCAAAATAAACATTCCTAGTTCCTCGAGCTTTAATGTTGTTTTCATGTTATTCTATAATTTTATACAATATAGGCTTACTAGGCGAAGCATCGTTTTCAAAAGATGCAATCTGAAGATTCAGCATATACTTTCCATCTTTCACCTTATTTGGTACATAAATGAACTCGGTAATCGTAGCATCTAAACGTAATTTTCCTTTGGTATTCCAAAAGGCATTATGAGACAAAAGCTCTCCACCATCTTTCTCTTTATCTACACTCGGCAAATCTATTAATAAGTGCTTTACACCTTTAGCTTTCAAATAATTGGCTGCATCCTCTAAAAGATAAGTCGGATTAGTATTAGAGTATTGCTTAGATTTTTTCTCACTCATATTAGGCAATGTTCTAATAACTATAGCCTCACGCTTTTTATTCCCAAGTGCAAATTTTAATTGCTTTTTTGAAATGACATAATCTTCATCCAATTTCTCAGGTGCTACTGTGACTACCTCAGCTAGGAAGAAAAACTGTTTTAAGTACTTATTTATAGAATATACTTTTTCCGTAATATGACCTACAGTTTCCGTATGTGTGCCATGTGCATGAGGGTTGAAGGTAATAGTATTAAAATTGACTACAGCACCATCAGCTACACTAATTGGCTCGCCATCCATAACTTGAGGTTCAATTTTTGGTGGCTCTATATACCAAGCATTAACATTAGTTTCATCACCTCTTAAAGGCACTGAAATATCTAACGGCTTTGTTAAATCTATTTTTAATTTTCTTGAATTGTATTGTATGGTTGCTATCAATGTAAGTTTATTTTAAAAAGTTCTGATGCTATACCATCACTTAAAAACTGACCTTTTTTAGTGACACGTATATGCTCATCATCAATATACAATAAATGTTGATTTATAAAAGTTTTAGACTGCTCTTTTAGGTATTCTTTGTAGCTCAAACCAAAATCGCTTTCCACCTTATCTAGAGACACTCCCCAAATGGTTCTTAAACCTGTCATAACGTACTCATTGTAACGATCTGTCAATGACAATGTTTCTTTTTCTATTGGTAATTGGTCTTGTTGAATAGACTTAATATATTTTGAATTATTACTGACATTCCAACCACGTTGTTTACCGTTAAAAGAATGCGCTGAAGGTCCTATACCTATATATGATTTTCCTTGCCAATAGGCGGAATTATTTTTACTAAAGAAACCTTCTTTACCAAAGTTAGACAGCTCATAATGAACAAAACCTGAAGCTTCTAATTTGTCTTTTAAAATATGAAACTGCTCATGGGCTTGCTCATCATCAACATCGTCAATAACACCTTTTTTAATGAACGATGCTAAAGCTGTTTTTGGTTCAACCGTTAGTGCATAACTAGAAACATGAGGTACACCATAACCCAGAGCTAATTCTATATTTTCAATCCATTGCTGATTTGATGCTCCTGGAATACCATAAATTAAATCTAACGTAATGTTATCAAAATACTTTATTGCTTCTTCAATACAAGCTTTTGCTTCTTCGGCATTATGAGCGCGATTCATAAGCTTTAAATCGGCTTCAAAAAAAGATTGCACACCAATAGACAACCGATTTATAGGACTTTGGGATAACTCAACTATTCGGTCTTTTGACAAATCATCTGGATTGGCTTCTAGCGTAATTTCAGGATGTTCAATAACCTCATAATTTTTATAAACTGAGTCTATCAATAGCTGTAACTCTTCATTCGTCAATAATGACGGAGTGCCACCACCAAAATAAATAGTTTGAACTTTGGTGTTATTGAATTCGGCTTTGCGCAATTCAATTTCCTTAACCAAAGCTTTAACCAAATCATCTTTCTTTTTTAAAGATGTAGAAAAATGAAAATCGCAATAATGACAAGCTTGCTTGCAAAATGGAATATGGATGTAGATGCCTGCCATTTAGTTTTTACGTTTTGAACCTTTAACGTACTTACGTGTATCTTCTCTGATTACTCTTAATTCTGGATTTATAGCTTTAATGGCTTCTATATTGTCATCAGTTATAATTTCGTGATCTACCAACAGATGAGTTAATGATTTCATCTTTCCAACCTCTTCTGGTATGGATGGAAAAGAGTTATTGTGCATCCATAAATTATAGCAACTATCTAAACCGAGAACTTCCTTTGGGAATATCTTAAACCTATTAAACTCTAAGGAGATAAATTGTACTTTTTTTAGTCTTGAAATCCCATCAGGTAGACTCTCTAAATCATTAGAAGCTAAGCTTAAGTCTTGTAAGTTTTGTAATTCACCTATCGATTCTGGCAATTCTCTTAGTCTATTGGACGCTACATTAAGAGTAACCAATTTTTTTAAGTTTCCTATGTTTTTAGGTAAGGTTTCCAATTTAGAAGCATTAGCGTTGATAATTACCAATTCAGTATTTTCAGATATTTCTTCTCTTAACCTTTTTAAACCGGTTCCTGAAACGTCTAAGAGCTGAAGACATTTTAAATTTTTAATTGATTCTGGTAATTCCTTTAGAGTTCTATTATTACTTAAACTTAATAATTTCAACTTAGTCAATTTCCCTAAATCTTCATCTATAAGCTTAATATTATTACTCGCTAATGACAACACCTCTAAATTTGATAATAGTTCTATATTTTCTGGAAGCTTGGTAAGCTTAGACCATATAAATTTCAAAACTTTTAGATTAGGTAATTTACTTAAATCTTCTATTAATTTCTCTTTGTCAGTAAAGTCATTACCTGAAATATCAAGAAGAACTAAGTTTTTAAACTGAAATATCTCTTTTGGTAATTCTTTTAGACCTTCATTATTTAATTTTAAATGAAAAACTTCATCCTTATTCTTCAACAAAGAATCTATTTTTTCTTCTAAAGGCAATTTGTTAATTGGGTTTAAAAAATCTTCTCTAGCAAACAATTCCATTAATTCAGACCTATGATAAGTGGCTTCTAGTTTTAAATCAACACCTTCACATTCGTCTGTATTAATTTTTTCATTTAAAACTTTATTTTCTTCAATAGGATGTATAGTGTTTTTATGATTGTCTTTACACCCAATCATAACTAAAAAAATAAACACATAAAATAGATTCCGCATGATAAAATAGATTCCGCATTAAGTACGGAATGAAAATAACTATTAAACTATTTTTTTACCCTATCCTCATTTTGTTTCACAAAAGCAGCCCAGCCTGTATAACTTTTACCAACTTCTACTCGACCTTGGTTATAAAAATGACAAACCGCTGCCGCTAAACCATCTGTAGAATCGAGATTTTTTGGCAATTCTTTTAATTTCAATGTACTTTGTAACATCTTAGCGACTTGCTCCTTACTAGCATTACCATTGCCTGTAATGGCCATTTTTATTTTTTTTGGGGAATATTCGGTTATAGGAACTTCACGAGATAAACCTGCTGCCATTGCAACTCCCTGAGCTCTTCCTAACTTAAGCATACTTTGAACGTTCTTTCCAAAGAATGGTGCCTCAATGGCAATTTCATCAGGGTGATAGGTATCAATAAGTTCTATTGTACGCTCAAAAATGAGTTTCAGTTTTAGGTAGTGATCGTCGTATTTTTTGAGATGCAACTCATTTAATTGCATAAACTGCATCTGTTTGCCCACGACTTTTATTAACCCAAAACCCATAATTGTTGTTCCAGGATCAATACCTAATATAATTTTTTCTTTACTCATTCTATCAATCACAAAATTGGCAACCACTAAGTGACACAGCAATACCAAACGTTAGGTTAATCACACTACCATTAAAAGCTCCAAGTCCGCTTATCTCAGGATTGTAATCATCCAAGGAAGTTAAACCATAGATATAAGCCAAATCAGTATAAATTGCCACTTTATCATTAATGGCATAATGCAACTCTAAACCACCCAAAAGATTCATATAGGTTTGTTTGTTATCTCCTAAATTACCCAATGGTTTTACAAAACTAATTCCAGGACCAGCATGTAAAACAGTACTCATTCTAGTCGGCAAGAAATTTATATACGCAGTAGGATCAAAAACAAACTGAGCATTAATACGCGAATAGTTTACTTTAAATTCAGGAGAATCACTTTCATTTTTAAATCGGTTAAAACCATAATCTAACTTTACTCCATAAAGACTCTTAAACATGTGCTGAATACCTAAATTCACAGTAGGAAAATTTACAGTTTGCGCTGCTGCATTTTCTACAAAACCACTTGAAGAAGGGCTATTGAGACCAACAGCAAAAAGTGCTTTCCATTTACTTGTAGCTTTAAATTGGGCATTACCAAGGTTAACCATAACCACAACCATTAAAAGAAAAAGGTATTGTTTTAAATTTTGCTGCATCTCTGAGTTTTTGGTTTTATTTGTACTATGCGTTACGCTATGTCTTACAAAACTAAACAATTCTTCTTTGTACTTATTAAGTTAAGTATAGTTGTTGGCGCATTTTATTTTATTTATTACAAATTAATTAAAAATGAAAATCTTCATTTCAATGATTTTATAACATTTTTAAAAGAAAACGACTCTTTTTCAGTCAAAAACATCATTTTTTTACTCATTTTAACCAGTTTTAATTGGTTTTTTGAAATTTTGAAATGGCAATACTTAGTGATTCCTATTAAGAAAATCTCTTTTAAATCGGCATTAGAACAATCTCTTGGTGGCTTAACTGCGTCATTTATTACCCCAAACCGATTAGGCGATTATGGAGCAAAAGCAATGTATTATACCAAACCTTTTAGAAAACGTATAGTACTGATGAATCTTCTTGGCAACATGGCTCAAATGGCTACCACATCTGTTTTTGGAATTGTTGGACTTATTTATTTTGTGAAAATTTATAAAATTGAAGTTGGTTATGACATAGCGTTGAAACTCGGTATTATTCTTTTGATATTGGTTATTTTAACCATATTCATAATGAAGCATAAACGCTTTAATATAAAAGGTTATTCGCTATACAAAATCACGAAGTTTATTAAAAACACACCTTCAAAGATTCATCTTTTAAACCTTAGTTTTTCTGTACTTCGATATCTCATTTTCTCTTTTCAGTTTTGCTATTTGCTTACCTTATTTGGAGCCAGCATGAGCTACATTGAAGCAATGATTATAATTACAAGCATGTATTTACTAGCATCAGTTGTCCCTTCAATCTCAATTTTTGATGTTGTTATAAAAGGAAGTGTTGCTGTATTTTTATTCAGTTATGCCGAAGTCAATGAGCTTATTGTATTATCTGTATCAACCATAATGTGGCTCCTAAATTTTGTTCTACCAAGTCTATTTGGTAGCTATTTTGTGCTTAATTTTAAACTACCTCAACCAGAAACTTCATGATTACAATAATCGCTATAACAATTATAATTAGCTACCTAATATTGATAGGAACGTTAACTTATGGTTTTGATAAAGTTGAAGATTTCAAACTAAAAGACTTACCCTCAAAAACAAAGTTTTCGATAGTTATACCTTTTAGAAATGAAGCCGAAAATTTATCACAATTATTACATTCTATTTTAGAATTGAATTATCCGAGATCTTTATTTGAAGTGATTTTAGTAGATGATGATTCTGAAGATAATTCGGTTGAGGTCATAAAAAATTTCATTAAAAAGAAAACTTTCCCCAACAATCATGTTAATATAAAAGTTATTCAGAATAAGAGAACATCGAACTCACCAAAAAAAGACGCTATAACGGCTGCTATAAAAACCGCACAATATGAGTGGATTCTTACTACAGATACCGATTGTGTTTTGCCCAAATATTGGTTAGATAGTTTTGATGAATTTATTCAAACCAATAACCCTAATTGTATTGTTGCACCAGTAACATATTTAAATAGAAATTCATACTTCAACCGATTTCAAACTTTAGACTTTCTGAGCTTACAAGGGGCAACTATAGGCGGTTTTGGTATCAACAAACCTTTTATGGGTAACGGAGCCAACTTGGCCTATAAGAAATCTGTTTTTAATACTGTTGAAGGTTTTAAGGGTAACACTAATATTTCAAGTGGTGATGATATTTTCATTTTGGAAAAAATGGTAACATATGATGCTAAAAAAGTAAACTATCTTAAATGTGAAAATGCCATAGTAAAAACACTTCCTGTTAAGACGATTGCTGATTTAATTCATCAACGTTTAAGATGGGCTTCAAAAACCAGTAAATACAATAACACTTTTGCTAAAGCAGTTGGGCTAATTGTATTGTTGAGCAACTACACTTGCTTAATCTTTATTCCTGCTGACTTTATGGACTATATGGCTTTAAAAACTGCTATGGCTTTATTTGTTATAAAATTCAGTATTGATTTTCTGTTGCTTTTTAAAACTATACGATTTTTTAAACAAGAACACCTTTTGTTTTCATACCTATTTTCTAGTATAGTTTATCCTTTTTTTAATGTAGCTATAGCCATATTATCATTCTTTAAATCATACCGTTGGAAAGGTAGAATATCGAAGAAATAATGTAAAATCAGCTATTTTTCATAGTTTTACTTAAAAAGCCCTGTAAAATGAAAAAAACTTTAGTATTCATTCTTCTTTGCTTAGTCTTTCAAGCAAATTATAGTCAAGAACAGTATTCAATAGAAAACGAAGAGCTCACTTTAACCACAGAAATAGAAGGAACTTTAGATTTACTTTGGACTGTAGACAATAAAACTTATCGCTATTTTGTTAGAACCGAAGATGGTACTATAACAGAATTAAAAAACACAGAGGCTTCTAAAGGTAATTACCTAGCTGAATACAAAACCACACTGAGCAATCTTACCGATGGAAAATCTACAGAAAATTTAAGGTTTACATTATACGGTTTGAAACGTTATATCAGTGACTATAATAGCTCTCAAAACCAGTCGTATGTTTCAACTGTTGCTGATCCTAAATTAGGTTTTAGATTAGGCATTTTTGGTGGTTTTACCAATCATCCTTTTATTAAAAATCCTGATAATACTATCGTTCCCTTGATAGCTGGAGAGCTCGAAATTTTTGAAGGTAGTGCATTACCTAGACATTCTGGTTTTCTGCAAGCTAGACATACTTTTGATGCTGATGATTTTAATTACAGCACCAATGAACTTGCTCTTGGTTATCGCTACCGCATAATCAATAAGTCTGCGTTTTCTATTTTTGGACAAGTTAAATTGGCTACGCTTAATTTTTCAAGTTTAACTTACACGAACGAAAACGACAGAGAAGTTAATAATAAAAACACTTCTTTTGAAGCTCCATTAATTTTTGGGATTGGCTCAGATATTAAAGTTGGAAACAACAGTTATATCTCTATTATTTACGGGGAATTATTTGCTGTATTTTTGAATAATCAAGGTGATTTCTCATCAGACATAATGCTTGGTTACAAGTTCAATTTATAGCCAACTAGTTTATCTTAACAATTACGGGTAATTCAAAAGCTGTAGTAACTTGTTGCCCACGTTTTATCGCTGGATAAATTTCAGGAACACTTTTTAAACTTTGTCTAAGCAAACTATCTATTTCAGGAATTTGCTCCACTGTTTCAGGATTTCTTTCTATAGATTCTAACTGTAAACCCCCTTTATTATTTATAATAATTTTCAGCCTAATAGTATCATTTACATCTTCTGAAACTATAATATTCTGTCCTTCTAAAAAAGAATTAACACTGTTTGTTATAGTATTTTGAAAGCATTGCTTGCTTTGTTCTTTTCCTGTTACAGAATCACAACTTGAAAAGGTTGGATAAGTATCTACTTCGTTCCAATTAAATGTTCGAAGTTCTTCCTCAAGCAAATCTTCAGGATAGACTTTTTTCTTTTCAAAATAGTCACAGGAAATGACCAATAGAAAAACAAAAAGGAAAACGATTCGATTCATTTATTGTGTTATGATACCGAAAAGTACAATATTTTATTTAAAACATGAGCGACCTTTTACTCTTCTGTTTTTAGGAATTTTTCTTCTTTGAGATCTTTGAGCCTCACTTTAGCAAAATCCGCATAAGGGGTACCAACGTCTTTATATTTTTTTATATAGTTTTCGTACAGATTTATTTTAGTATCAAGGTCTGCATAATACTCTTCTTTTGTTCTAATAAGAAAGAATTCAGTTGCTAAATTTGATGGATTTTCTTTCAGTGCTTTCTGAAACGCTTCGATAGCCAATTTATATTTTTTTTGACTATTATAAACTCTGGCTAACATAGCATACTCATTATCCAGAGGCTGGTCTTGTAACGAGAGTGATTTCTCCATGTATTCTGCAGCTTTATCAAAATCACTTAACTTTTCATAATAAGAACCTATAACAAAAAGTGTATTGGCATCATTAGGGTTAAATCTTAAAACCTGCTTTCTATGATAAATAGCGTTTTCATACTCATAATTTTCAGCATAACTAATACTCAATTTTTCATGAATGAATTCTGACTCCTCCCCTAAGTCTATTAGTTTTTTAAACCAGACTACAGAATGCGTATAATATTCTTGATAATAGTAAGCTTGCGCTTTGAGACTTATTAATTCTATATTTTCAGAATAACTATCTAAACCAATATCTATTATTTGATGAGCCAACTCAAATTTGCGCTTAAAAATATAGTGTTTAGCTATTTTAAATATGGCTTTTTGATGTGTTGGATCTAAATTAAATGTTGTTTTAAATTTTTCTAGAGCAACGGGATTTTTCTCCTTTTCTAAAACTATGCCTAATTCATAATGATAATTTGGGTTGAGACTATCCTTTAAAATCAATGCATTAAATAAATCTTTAGCTTCATTGTATTTTTTTACTTTAGAAAGTAGTTTAGCTAACTCATACTGTATAAGCTTACTCTCTGGATTTGCTTCAGTACTTTTTTTATAAAATTTTAAAGCTTCACCATAATTACCTAAAGCCATATAAGCTTTTGCTATTTTATCATAAATCTGGTCTTTATTTTCTAAATTTTTATAAGCCTCAATAGCTTTGGTATAATTTCCACTAGAATATAAATCGTCTGCCTGATCTATATGACTATTTTGGGCATGAAAACTTAAAAAACAAAATAATACTGAAAAAACACAGGTACTAAACTTCATAGACTATACTAATTCTCGTTAGGGTTTTCATTCTTCTGCATTTCTTTCTTTAAAGAGTTTATCTGTTCATTTAACTGTATAACTACTGGATTTTTTTCGCTAGAATTTTGCAAAACCCTATCTCTTTGTGTAATTAACTCTTTCAATCGCTCTTCTAAAGAAATTGAACTTTTATCAGCCACCTGAAAAACAATAGGTAACGAATAAGGCACTGTGACCACCTTACCCTTTTGTTTTCCTGGAACAAATTGAGGCAAAGTATTTACAACTCTTATAGCTTCTTCTTCTAAAATTTTACTTGGTCCTCTAGCTTTAACATCTTTAACATAACCTATTGTATCAATTTTAAACTGTACAAAGATTCTTTTCTTACCAGGTGCCATACCTTCTGTAACATTAAGGTTGAAATTAGTATTAACATGCTTGTTTACAAAACTTGTCATACACTCTTTTCTTTCAGCACTACTTAATAGATCTTTACATTTTTTTGTTGTTGGAACTTCTTCAATGACTGAAAAAGGAACTTCTATATTTTTATCGACTTCCTCAATTTCAACGACCTCAACTTTAGACAATAAAATCTTTATTTCTTCCACTGAAAAAAACCGCACTAATGCATTGTAATTATTTTTTGTTATTTCTTCAGATTCATTGTCATCACTAATTATCAGTTTTCGGTACAAACTTCCCTTTAAAACATCTTTAGTTTTTTCGTAGGCATCTGTGTGCTCTGCTTCAGTTAGATTATCTATATCTTTTGAAATCACACGTAATGTTCTGTTATAATCTGCATTATCTCTGTATTTTTTTGCTTCATCACTTTTTAAGTAAGCTAAATATTCATCATAAGATTGATTGAACGAAATCATTTCATTAAACATTTTTTTTTGTCTTTCAGTGGTATTACCATGATTTTCAGACATCCTTTTGAAATGCTCACCCATTTGTCTTCTAAAAGCAACATATTTTAGATATTCGTCTTTAGTTGGAATGTACTTCTCTTGCGTGTAATCATATTTGCTTGAGATTTCCTTATCAAATATTGACAGTTTATCATCACTTAAAAGCTTTGATATTTGCTCATAATAATATGCTATTAATTCTTCATCCGTCAATTCTTGTTCTTCCACATCACTAGTTAACACAATCTTTTGCTGTGCACTCACTTCTATTGAAGAATAAATTAACATCCCAAATACCAATGGAATTAAAAAGGCATACTTAAAGAGATTCACCTGTTTTGATTTTGATTTCTGTAACATCGCTATTCGTTTTTTGATTAATGATTTTTTAAAAAATGTATTAGTAAACGACACATTATTGACATCGAATATTTGATTAAGCAAACTTTGGTAATAATTAGCTTTACCATGTTGTTTTACAGCTTTAGCATCTGCAATGTATTCATGCAATTCCTTTACTCTACTTTGATAGATATAAATTAATGGATTGAACCAAAATACAATTCGCATAAGTTCAAAAACCATTAAATCCAAAGTATGTAGTTGTTTTATATGCACTAACTCGTGCTCATAAATAGTTTGCCTTTCATTTTCTGGGATTTTTTCACCAAGAAAGACAGTATTAAAAAATGAAAAAGCAGCAGAGCTTTTTATTAGCCTAACGATAAGCACATTGCCATTCCATCGTTTTGGGTTTTTATGTTTTAACCAATATAATTTTGAGATTTTAAAAACAAACAACAAAGTTGCTAAGCCTACACCAATCCAAAATACGTATGACCAAATTGGTGTTTGTGGCTGTTCTAAAGCTATTCCTGTATACTCGGCGATTTTAACGTCGTTAACTGATGGAGTTTTTGTACCGATGAAGACTTCTGGTAAATGAATCACAACATCTTCACTGGTTATTTTCTTTAATTCAGGAAACTTTAGAAACGGTAAAGTAAAAGACAATAACGCTGTAATTAACAAATAAATCCTGTTGCAGTTAAAAAAAGTTTCTCGTTTTAAAAACAAATCATAAACCAATAAAAACAGAGCTTGAAATGCTATTATTTGTAAAATTGTGTAAAGCATAACTATTTGTTTTTATTGATTTCCTCTAGTAGGTTTTCAATGTCTTTAACATCAACATCATTTTTCTGAACGAAGAAAGAGACCATACTCTTAAAAGAACCTTGAAAATAATTATCAACCAACTTATTAATAGATTGATTACTGTAGGATTCCTTTGCAACTACAGGAAAATAAACATGTCCTTTACCTTTCTTCTCATAATCTACAAACCCTTTACTTTCTAAAATCCTAACAATTGTAGACACAGTATTATAAGCGGGTTTCGGCTCAGGAAGCATATTAATTATCGCTTTAACATTGGCTCTTTTTAATTCCCATAAAGCTTGCATTATCTCTTCCTCTGCCTTGGTTAACTGTTTCATGTTTCAAAAAAATTAAAATTACGAACACTGTAAATATAACTAAAAAATTAGTTTAAACTAATTTTTTAGTTGAAAATGTAACTTTAAATCTAGTATGACGTCTTATAGGTGAATTAAATTTTACGAATGGATATTTTTTTAGTTATACTCTCCTTAGCCTTTATGATATTAGGTATTGTTGGTAGTTTTTTACCAATTTTACCAGGACCTCTGACGAGTTGGGTTGGATTATTGATTTTACATTTTGCAGATGGTATAGAACTTAGTCAAACATTTTTAATTGGTACACTTCTATTCGCTATTTTTATTTACATACTAGATTACATAATTCCAGCAATTGGCACTAAACGATTTGGAGGTAGTAGAGCAGGAATGATTGGAACTACCCTCGGACTTATTGTAGGATTATTAACACCAATACCTTTTGGGATTATTGTTGGGCCTTTTTTTGGTGCTTTGATTGGAGAGATGATCCACCGAAATGATATGAATAAGGCATTAAAAGCAGCCTTTGGTTCGTTTTTAGGATTTATAGCTTCAACATTTTTAAAATTTATTGTAGCTGTAATTTACTTTGGCTTTTTTGTTGTAAAATTATCAAACTATAATGGTCATTGGTATTAACAAAAACCTATAAAATACAAAACCTAGTTATCTCCATAACTAGGTTTCGTTTTCTTGCTATTAACTCAACAATTACTTAAAAAAGGGATTAATTAATTCTTGTTGACTGTGGTAAATATATATTTCTGAATTAAGAATCTGTTGCGGTAAAACCGCAAAATTGATGTGGAAAAACCGTAATTCTTAGCAATAGCAAAGGTTTCAAGCTCATTTTTACCACTACAAAAATGTAAGATTTAACATAATATTTTATAAATACCCCTTTTCTCTAGCTTCTTGAAGTAAAGTTTCGTCCTTTCCGTCCGAAACAGAAAACAATAATTTAAGCTGTTTTTTTCTTTTTTCTAACGCGCTTGTAGACAACGGAATATACTCATTAAGACTTTTAGTTTTTATCCCTTGAGATAATAAATGGAGTATTTTTCTATTGATGTCATCGACGTAGATTTCACTTGTAAATGTCTTCTTTACATAATTATTCACCGTACTACTATAATATGGAGGTGATTTCAGTATATGCTGAAAAGCATCTGCTAATTCCATAGACGTCAAATCGCTTTTAATCAAAAAGCCATCTGGATCTATTTCTTTAATAATGTTATGAATTCTGAAAGACTCATTAAACATCGTTAAAATAATAATCTTTGCGTTTGGCATTGTTTTTTTGGCCAATAAAGCCAAATCCTCACCAGAAGTATACCTTCCGTCTTCAGATGCAGGCAAGCTTATATCAAAAAAACATACATCATAGTGCGTATTTTTTGAAGCTCTGTTTATCATTATTGCAGCTGTGTCGCAGTTATTTGCCGTATCTATAAGTAGGGTTTGGTCGTCTTCTTTTGTTGCCATTAAAACATTTTGGTAGCCTTCTATGATTATTGGGTGGTCGTCTACCATTAAAATGTTAATATGTTTCATGTTGATTGGTTTGTGTAGGGAATCTTAACATTAACAATTGTACCATTTCCTGATTGAGAATTAAAGGTGATATTTCCGTTAATATCCTCTGCTCGAGAGGTCATATTTTTGAGACCTATACCTTTTTTATTTTTTGAGGCATCAAATCCTTCTCCGTCATCAATGATATCCAAGCAAATTACATCATTTTCTAATGATATACTAATTTTAATAGATTTAGCATTGGCATGTTTATAGATATTTTGCATGGATTCTTGTATAATCCTATAAATGTTGATTTTAGTTTTATTTGGTACAACATCCCAATTTATATCGTCGCAATAATTGAATTCTTGTTCTAAACTATAAGCTTGGGCTTGATTTTCTACAAGTTCTGTAACAATATCCATAAACCCAGAACCCGAAACAAAATCTGTATTAAGCTCATGTGATATTTTACGAATATCGTCTTCAATAGTTTTTAATTGGCTTATATAGTTAGCTCTTGTCATCATAGCTTCTTTACCGTCCTTAAAATTGATACTATCTAAACTAAGTCTAGTACCAAAAAGACGACCTAGTACACCATCATGCAGTTCTTTAGAAACTCTTATCTTTTCTTTTGCTCTTGCCTCATCTACTTTATCTTGCTGACCTAGCATAAGATTATAAATATCTTCATTGGCTTTTTGCTGAACCTGTATTAGTTTAAGCTTTCTATTTTTAGCTCTTTGAGATATAACAATATAAACGAGAATAGCCGTTAAAAGCAATCCTATGGATAAAATCAGCAGATAAAGATTCTCTTTAGATATTTGCTCGTTCTCAGCTTCAAGCTGATCGGTTTCAAATTCTATTCTCGCAAATTTATTTCTAACATTGCGTTCTTTTTTGAGAAGACTATCACTAAGTTTTATATGCTCTTCTAAATACGTATTACTTTCTTCACCTGATGTCAAATCGGCTAGAAGAAGCATAGACTCTAGATACAAATCATTAATAGGTATTTCCTTTGATATTTTATAACTTGTCTTTGCATATTTTAATGAAGAATCAATTTTATTATTTTCCTTATAAAATTTTGCAAGGTCTATGCTTGAGGCTAACTTAATATAAGGGTCCTGAATACTATCTGATATATTTAAAGCTTTCTTAAAATCTTTTTCTAAACTTTCAAAATCATAATTACCTTGAAGAAACTTTGTAAATGCATTGTTATCAACAATTAAAGAATATAAGACTATATCGTTCTTTTTTAACCTTGGCTCATTTAGTAATTCGTCATATATTTTTAGGGCTGTAGAATAATCTCCTTTTCCTCTATAAGGTAAGGCTAAATTATTCATAGACCCTAAATAGCGACTATAATCATCTTTTAATTCCTTTGATATTTTTAATGCTTCTTTATGATATTCAATTGATTTGTCAAAATTCTCTAATTGATTTGACACACTACCTAAAAGATTTAATACCAAATATTTATCAAGAGTATTTTCATTTTCATAAATTCTATTGAAGATCCTCAACGCTTCTACTGCATTTTGTTCACTCCCTAAATAATCTTTTTCATTATCTTGAATAACAGCAATACTATAAAGGATCTCAGCTTTTTCTTTTATAATTTTTAAATCATCAAAATACTGTAATGCTTTTAAAAAATGAGGATAAGCACTTATATTGTCATCTTCTATTTGATAATAATACCATCCTAAGTTTTTATTCGTAAACGCAATCGCAGATGAATCTTCTAATTTGTTCGCCAGTTCTAGATTAACTAAACTAACATTTTTAAAAGTTTCAAAATCACCATTAATCAAATACGAATAAGCAAGATCCCTACTAGTTGCAAGAGAGATAGAGTCATCTTTAATTTTTATTGCTAAATCGTTAGCTCTCTTGGCATAATCGAGTCTTCTATCAGAAGATAAAGATTTGTTAGAAAACAAATCTCTATAATAGCTTACAGAATCATATAATCCTTTAATAGATTGCCCATTCAGATTAGCGAAAAGAAAAACAAAAAAAACAAACAATAAATTCTTCAAGAAGAGTGTATTTAAAAGATCTATCAAATTTAGAATAAATTTTATTAAAAAATCAAGGCTCATATCTATAGATATGAGCCTTGATTTTTATTTTTATTTTTTTAATTCTAACCTTGTCCTGGTAGTTTAATTTCTTTCTTTCCCTCATGGGCTAACAAATCTATTTTTGTAGGTTGCTTTATTTCATTTTCATCTGAAACTACAAGCGTATCTTCAGATTGAACTCCAGAAACAGTAAGTAATAAAACAGCGATTAAGCTTAAAGTAATTTTTAGGGTTTTCATAAGTATTAATTTAGGATTTAATATATAGTTACATGTTCAGCACAACACAAAGTGTTGAATTTGAGGGAAGGGAATGGATAATTAACTATTTAGGTAAAACCTAAAACGTACTAAAATAAAAACAAGGGAATCTTCTAGACGAAAGTCTAGTAATTTTTAGAAAAATGGATTAAAAAATTCCTTAATAAGAGAATTTGAGGGGCTTAAAAAGGACTACAAACATATAACATATTTTACTGCAAGCAAAGAAAATATCGATTAAATAACTATATTTGTCGTCAAAACGCAAAAACACTGTTAATATCTTGTTTATAAAATTCATGTATTCAAGCAAAAATTCTTATTTTTATATATAGTTAATTTTATGATTAAAAGAAGATATTTAGAGTTAATTGTACCACTATCTACATTCATTGTACTAACTACAGTAGTATACATTTTGTACCTCTCATCTGTTAAGGAACATTACTCTGTAATTGAGCAACAATTAACAGATACAGGAAGACTATTATCTAAAGAATTCAAAAACATTATAAAGTCTGATATTGACAGACTTAAAAACCTTAGAGATAGACTTGAAAAATCAAATGGAGATTATTTTTCTAGATGGGAAAATGACGCTTATTTAATCATAGACCAAAATTCATCATTTAAGTTTATTGAGTGGATTGACAGCTCAATGATTATTAAAAAAATCGTCCCTAAAAAAGGTAATGAAGCCGCTTTAAATCTAGATATTTCAAAATTAGACTACCGACGCGACGATTGGATTACTAATACCAAGCTAAATAAAATAAATATGACCTCTTGGCTAAAGCTCACACAAAGTGGTCGCTCATTTTTAGTGGATGTTCCTGTTTACTACAATCATAATTTTCAGGGAACCATTACAGCAGGAATGAACTTTGAAGACAGTTTTAATCACCTTGTAGATTATCTTGAAGATCAATATTCAGTTGAATTATATGATAACAAAGGAAGCTTATTTTTCAAAACTAATACTGACATAAAATTAAAAAGCTCCAGGAATATTGAATATAAAAACAAATTGACTTTAACCGATGTCGGTAACCGTGAGTGGATTATAAAAGTTTTTCCATCAAATAAATTGATTTTAGCTAAAAGTAGAAGGGTTAATAACATTGCACTGATTATCGGCATTATTCTTTCATTATTCACTTCTTTATTAACCTACTTTTACCTAAGAGCTAAAAAAAGCACAAGGTTAGCTAGACTTACCAACTTAGCTTTAAAAAAAGCGAACGAAACTTTAAATTCTGAAAGAGTACGAGCCGAAAAAGCATCTCAAGCCAAAACCGATTTCTTATCCAATATGAGTCATGAGATTAGAACTCCACTTCATGCCATAGTAGGATTTATTGAACTTTAAAAAAACTAGCAAGCTCAACAAGACTAACTTAGAATACCTTCATTTAATGGAGATGTCATCCAATAACCTACTCACTATTGTTAACGACATTCTTGATTTTGAAAAGATTGAATCTGGAAAAATTGAATTATCTAAAGACATCTTTAATCCTTCATTAAAAATAAAAGAGCTAATTAATGTTAACCAACATATTTTTTCACAAAAAGGTCTTTTTCTTAATTCTAATTTTAAAAACACAAAAAACTTAAATGTTGTAGGTGACGAGAGTAAATTTCTCCAAGTCACAAATAACATTTTAAAAAACGCATTGAAATTTACAGATTCGGGTGGAGTAACCGTAACCTACTCTGAGTCGTTAGAAGAAAACAATAGTCTCAAAGTTACTATAAGCATTAAAGATACCGGTATTGGTATCCCAAAAGACAAACTAGATTCAATCTTTGAACGTTTTACTCAAATCGAAAACAGTATAAAAAAACAATATGAAGGTAGCGGATTAGGGCTTGCCATAAGTAAAATTTTTATCAATTTAATGGATGGTGATATTTCTGTGGATAGCAAACTTAACTCTGGTTCAGAATTTCAATTCCATGTAGTTTTTCCTCTTGCACAAAATCAAACATCCATAAAACCTAGTGATAATGATAATATAATAGACTACTCAAAACTAAATACCCTCATTGTTGATGACAATAAAGTAAACATTATTGTTCTAAAGAAATTCTTGAGTGATTTAGGCATCTTAGCAGATGTTGCCCATAATGGCAAAGTAGCTTTAGATATGTCAAGGAAAAATGACTATCACCTTATTTTTATGGATATTCACATGCCTGAAATGGATGGCTGGGAAGCTACAAGAGAAATAAGAAAAAATAATAAAGATGTTATAATTTTTGGTATCTCAGCCAATGTAACAACAGACGCCATTAATCAATCTGTTAGTACAGGAATGGACAATTACCTTACCAAACCATTTAAGAAAAGCCACTTACAACAGCTTTTATACTATCACTTTAAAAGATAAAACAATACCCTAAAGCTATCCTACAAATCAAGAATAGTAAAACTCCAAGATCCTTTTATAAATTGTCCATTATCACCTTTTATTATACCAACTTGAAAACCTTTTTTTGTTCTAAACAAATAACCTATTGAAGTAAAATAATGATCTTGATCTCCATCATCAACCAGTTCTTGAGTCAATTGAATAATATAATCATCATGAAGAACTAAACCACATGGAAGTTCAACCTTATACATATTTTCCGAATAAACACCCATAGTACTAATCGATATACCAGGCGTGGCGTTATAAATAGTCCCATCAGACTTTACATTTCCTACAGCTATAACATTTGGCATTGTAATTTTTTTTAATTAATAACATTTTAAAAGTACAACAACAAACAATAGAATAATATACGTAAAGTTACGTATCTTTTAGATTTTCAAAACTTTACAAACATCACAAAACAAAAAGCATCCCTATTTTCTATAAAGAAAAAAGGAAAGCCTTTCATTGGTAAATCCCTAAATACTTAGGTTTCTACTACGTCTCATCCTCTTTTAAGGATGAGCACAACACAACATCTTTTAATCGCAAAAAAAAGCCTCAATTTCTTGAAGCTTTAGCAATTTTTGCGGTCTGGACGGGACTCGAACCCGCGACCTTCGCCGTGACAGGGCGACATTCTAACCAACTGAACTACCAGACCGTTGCGTAATTGCGAGGGCAAATATACACTGCATTTTTAATTCCACAAACAAAAATCAAAAAAAATAGCTAAATATCTAAACAAATTTTTGTCGCTCTAGCATGTAAGTCGTCAATATACTATTAAAACCAGCCTTGATATCTGCCTCAACATACTTAATTTTGTATTGCCCACATTTTAACTTCAAGTTTTTAAAATACTCATTTACAGATTTTTCATAGTTATCTTTTATATTATCTGGATATAAATTAATGAAATCACCTGTTTCAATATCTATAAAACGCTTAGGCCTATTGTCAAAATTAAAGGTTAGCTCTTTTTCTTTATCAAAAACATGAAATAATACCACTTCATGTTTATTATGCTTTAAATGTCTTAACGCTTCAAATAATTTTTCATCATCTTCTGCAGTTTGAAACATATCGGTAAAAACAAAAATTAATGAACGTCTATGAATTTTTTCAGCAATCTGATGCAAATATTTATAAGTTTCTGTGGTCTTAGTTTCTGGTTTAGAAACTACTGCTTCATTTAATTTACTCAACAACATTTGATGATGTCTCTCACTTCCTTTTTCTGGTGCATAAAAATCATAATTATCACTATAAATACTTAAACCTACAGCATCACGTTGCTTTTTTAGAATATGCATTAGAGAGGCTGAAGCTAATGCTGAAAACGCTACTTTGTTAAGATTATCTATTGTTGTACCCGCAGATTTAGGATAGTGCATTGAGGTACTATTGTCTACAATGAGATGACATCTTAGATTTGTTTCTTCATCATAACGTTTGGTATACAAACGATCTGTTTTTGCAAACAACTTCCAATCTATATGTTTGGTACTTTCACCTTGATTATAAATTTTATGCTCAGCAAATTCTGCCGAAAAACCGTGAAAAGGACTTTTATGCATCCCAGCAATAAAACCTTCAACAACTTGTTTTGCTAAAAGCTCTAGGTTTTTAAATCCACCTGTTTTATTAAGTTCTAATTGTAAGTCCATAAGCCTATCCTGACCTTCCAAAAAGGAAGAAACTACTACTGGTTTGTATAAATTTTAGTTTTTGAAACGACTATTGGCTGGTGCGTTAGCGATTGCAACGGCATCCTTTATTGTTTTTAAAAAAACAATAAAGATATAGTGGAAAGCGCGACAGGCTGAAAGCGTGTAACGCAAAAAAAACTAATAGAATCTAAACTAAAAAAGGTTTGCCGTATAGACAAACCTTTTATTATTTCTTTTAGAAGATTTTTTTTACAATAATGCATCAATTGCATCTGCGTAAGCGTTTTTTGGTGCTACACCTACTTGACGACCTACTACTTCTCCATTTTGAAAAACCAATACTGTTGGGATGTTTCTAACTCCATATTTTGCAGCAAATTCTTGATTTGCATCTACATCTACCTTACCAACTACTGCTTTACCTTCGTACTCTGTACTGATCTCGTCAATGATTGGTCCTACCATACGGCAAGGTCCACACCATGCAGCCCAAAAATCTACCATTACAGGCTTATCACTCTTTAATACAGTTTCTTCAAAATTTGCATCTGTTATTTCTAATGCCATAATATTTATCTTAAATTAGTTTTACTTCTTTTTAATACACAAAATTAGTCAAAAAATTTACCAAACCTTACACTGGTTATATTTGATTTGACTATAACTTTATTGTTTTGATTTATATTAGTTTAGCTTATAGCGCACATCATAACTAGTTAAACCATGTAATAGCTCCTGAGAAATTTTTACTTTTTGAACTCTACTAGGCATAGTTACTTTTATTTTTTCCTTAGTGTCGTAAACTATAAAGTTTAAGTTATTTGTGCCTGGATGAATCCTTAATAATTCCTGAAGCTCTATAACTTTCTGCTCATCAAAATCATTGATATCTAATTGTATAGAAAGTTTCTTTGCATAGGTTTCCATAACGTCGTGCAACAATTGGAAGTTATTAAACTGAATTCTTGGTTCCCCTTTTTTACCTGTATCTCTATTCACCCAACCTTCTCTTACAAATGCTCTAACATAAACAAAGGAATTGACCACAAAAAAGTGTCTAAATTTTAAATAGTCTTCACCAAAAATTCTGAATTCAAAACTATCTGAATAATCTTCTATGGTAAATAAAGCCCAACCTTTTCCTTGTTTGCTTACACGATGCTGTACATCGGTTACTACACCTCCAAAAGTAATTTCTCTGTTTACAACAGCATTTAAATCTTTAAAAGCTGAAATAGTGCCATTACAAAAGGTTTTCATCTCTATTTTGAAATCATCAAGCGGATGACCAGAAATATAAATTCCAACCACTTCTTTTTCACGTGATAATTTCTCCATTGTTCCCCAATCTTCACAAGGTGGCACTTGAGGCTCGGCAATTTGCACATCGCTAGCTTCACCAAACAAACTCACCTGAGCTGAATTTTCATTTTCTTGATGCTTAGCTCCATATTTCACTGCTTTTTCTAAAAAGGTAATACCATCACCATCATCTGCAAAATATTGTGCGCGATGGGTGCCTTCAAAACAATCAAAACCTCCAGCATTTGCTAAACCTTCAAATGCTTTTTTATTGGCCGCTCTTAAATCTATTCGCTTAGCTAAATCGAAAATAGATTTGTAATTACCACCTTCTCTTCTACCTTCTACAATGGTTTTCACTGCACCATGGCCAACACCTTTTATTGCTCCCATTCCAAAACGAACAGCATTGTCTTGGTTTACAGAAAACTTGTAATAACTTTCGTTGACACTAGGTCCTAAAACAGGAAGTCGCATACGCTTACACTCTTCCATAAAAAAGGTTACGGACTTAATATCGTTCATGTTATTAGAAAGCACAGCAGCCATATATTCTGCAGGATAATGTGCTTTTAAATAAGCCGTTTGATAAGCAATCCATGCATAACAAGTGGAATGCGATTTATTGAAGGCGTAACTCGCAAAAGCTTCCCAATCTTTCCAGATTTTTTCAAGTTTTGCCTTATCCATACCTTTTGCAGCAGCTTGCTCAATGAATTTAGGCTTCATTTTATCTAGAACCGCTTTCTGTTTTTTACCCATAGCTTTTCTCAAGACATCGGCTTCACCTTTAGTGAAATCTGCCAATTTCTGAGATAATAACATTACTTGCTCTTGGTAAACCGTAATGCCATAAGTTTCTGCTAAATATTCTTCAGTTTCAGGTAAATCGTAAACTATTTCTTCATCTCCATGTTTACGACTAATGAAACTTGGAATATATTCCATAGGACCTGGACGATATAATGCGTTCATGGCAATTAAATCATCAAAAACCGTTGGCTTAAGATGTTTCATATGCTTTTGCATTCCAGGAGATTCATATTGAAAAATCCCTACTGTTTCTCCACGTTGGAAAAGTGCATAGGTTTCTTCATCATCTAATGGGAAGTTTTCAGGGTCGAGTTCAATACCATGCTTTGCTTTTACAATTTTTACCGTATCCTTGATTAACGTTAATGTTTTTAATCCAAGGAAATCCATTTTTAGAAGACCAGCACTTTCTACAACCGAGTTATCAAACTGAGTAACATATAAATCTGAATCCTTAGCCACGGAAACTGGCACATAGTTAGTAATATCACCTGGTGTAATGATTACTCCACAAGCATGAATTCCCGTATTACGAACCGAACCTTCTAAAACCCTAGCCTGATTAACCGTTTCAGCCTGTAGATCTTGCCCATCTGATATATTGAGAAGTTGATTAACTTTCTCTAATTCTTCCGCTCTAAACTTACTACCTAATTCTTTTTCGCTAAGCCCGAATATTTTTCCAAGCTTAGACATATTTGGAATTAACTTGGCAATATGATCAGCTTCATTTAAAGGCAAATCCAATACCCTAGCCGTATCTCTAATTGAAGATTTGGCCGCCATAGTGCCGTAAGTAATAATCTGTGCTACTTGATTAGCGCCATATTTATCAATTACGTATTGCATAACTCTACCTCGACCTTCATCATCAAAATCGATATCGATATCAGGCATACTCACACGATCTGGATTTAAGAAACGCTCAAAAAGTAAATCGTACTTTATTGGGTCTATATTGGTAATCCATAAACAGTATGCTACTACCGAACCTGCTGCCGAACCACGACCAGGACCAACCGACACATCCATTTTTCGTGCTTCACGAATGAAATCTTCTACAATTAAGAAGTAACCTGGATAACCTGTGTTTTCAATCACACTAAGCTCAAAGTCTAAGCGCTCTTTTATTTCTGGTGTGATTTCACCATAGCGCTTTTCTGCACCTTTATAGGTAAGGTGTTTTAAAAATGCATTTTCACCTCGTTTACCACCATCTTTTTCGTCATCAGGATGTTTGAATTCATCTGGAATATCAAATTTTGGAAGTAATACATCCCTAGCTAATTCAAAAGGTTCAATTTTATCTACAACATCTTGAATATTGACTATTGCTTCAGGAATGTCTCTGAAGAGCGCTTTCATTTCTTCAGTAGACTTAAAGTAATATTCCTTATTTGGCAAACCATAACGGTAACCTCTACCTCTACCTATTGGTGTAGCTTGTTTTTCGCCATCTTTTACACAAAGTAAAATATCGTGTGCGTTGGCATTTTCTTGCTCAACATAATAGGTGTTGTTTGTAGCAATTAATTTTACATTGTGTTTATGCGCAAACTGAATTAAAACTTCATTTACCCTATTTTCATCTTCTTGGTTATGGCGCATCAATTCGATATACAAATCGTCACCAAACGTATCTTTCCACCATATTAAGGCTTCTTCAGCTTGATTTTCACCAACATTTAAAACCTTGCTCGGAACTTCTCCATAAAGGTTCCCAGTTAAACAAATAAGATCTTCTTTATATTGTTCTATTAATTTTTTATCTATTCTAGGAACATAATAAAACCCATCAGTAAAAGCAGCAGAAGACAGTTTAGCTAAATTATGATAGCCTTTTTTATTCTTTGCTAAAAGTACAATTTGATAACCATTGTCTTTTCGGGTTTTGTCTAAATGATCTTCACAAACAAAGAATTCACATCCAACAATTGGTTTTATAATTTTCCCTTTTTTCTCTTCTCCCTTTTCTTCAGCTTCATCATGCTGAGCCTTTACAGTTCTATTATGAGCTGAAACTGCACTTACAAAATGAAAAGCTCCCATCATATTACCATGATCCGTAAGAGCAACTGCAGGCATATCTTCTTTGGCGGCAGCAGCAACTAAATCCTTAATGCTGATAGTAGATTGAAGGATAGAAAACTGCGAATGGTTATGCAAATGCACAAAATCGGCATCTGAAAGTTTTGCTGCAGCTTCTTTATTTGTTTTGGTCGGAACCGAAGAGATTTGTTCTTTTTGAAGTCTTTCGTTAATCTTTGCACTTTCTCGCTTTAGATTAACATGCTTTAGACCTATAAGTTGAATTTCAGCTGGATTTTCTTTTGAAAATTCCTGAAAGTAGTCTGGCTGAACATCGAGTTGTTCCTTAGTATATTCTTGTCGTCTTACTAATTCTAAAAAACAACGTGTTGTTGCCTCCACATCGGCTGTTGCGTTATGGGCTTCAGCAAAAGGCTCATTAAATAAAAACTCGTGTAATTCCGTTAATGTCGGTAATTTGAATTTCCCACCTCTACCACCAGGTATTTTACACAGTTCTGCGGTATGCTCGGTACAAGTATCTAAAACTGGTAACTCTTGAAGTTGATTTGCGATGTCTTCTCTTACAAATTCAGCTCCCATGATATTTAAATCGAACCCTACATTTTGCCCAACAACAAACTTTGTTTTGGAAAGTGCAACATTAAACTTTTCTAAAACCTCTAAAAGCGGTACACCCTGTTCTTGGGCTAGTTCGGTAGAAATCCCATGAATTTTTTCTGCATCATAAGGGATATTGAAGCCATCAGGTTGAATAAGATAATCTTGATGATCTACACAATTACCCATCTCATCATGCAACTGCCAAGCAATCTGAATAGCTCTTGGCCAGTTATCGGTATCCGTAATTGGTGCATCCCATCGCTTTGGTAAACCGGTAGTTTCTGTATCGAAGATTAAGTACATAAAAGCCCCTTTTAATTTCTTTTTCGAAGATTATCACCCTGAACTCTTTTCAGGGTCTATTTATATGTTGAAATGCTAAATCAAGACTTCGACAAGCTCAGTCTGACAGTTCTCAACAACAAAATAAAATAGCATATAAAATTACACAGAATTTGTACTTTTCTGAAATGAAGTTATAAACACATATCAACAAAAAAAGCATTACTTAAAATTAAGTAACGCTTTTTAATATGTAAATATTTTTTAGTGATTTACGCTTGAAGATAATCTGGCACTCCATCGCCATCTGTATCAAGAGCATCATCAGGATTTCCATCTCCGTTTGGATCTGCATTTTCATCTATAGTAAGTATTCCATCACCATCATCATCATTATCTAAATAATTTGGAACACCATCTCCATCAGTATCGCCTTCTCCAATTTCATAGATGGTTAAAATCCCATCACCATCGTCATCGTTATCTAAATAATCTACATCACCATCACCATCTGTATCAATAGGATTTCCATTTTCATCAACAGCTTCATCTAATGTTGGCACACCATCTCCATCATCATCATCATCCAAGTAATTTGGGACACCATCTCCATCAATATCATCATTAGTTAAATCTCCATCTCCATTAAAATCCTCAAACACATCAGGAATACCATCACTATCGGAATCATTACAATCTAATGTATCTATTTCTGCTTGAATACTACCATCATCATCTCCACAAATTTCAATTTGAGCTTGTAGATAAAAATGATATTGAGCGCACTTTTCAATGTAATTTCCAATTGTAGCAGTTACATATTGTGATTCTGCCTCTGCTCTGTTAGACGTCGCCATTTCGCATGTTATCTGACAATCTCCTAAGCTATCTATTTCTTCTTGTATTGATCCATCCAAATCTCCACAATAATTTTGCTGTAATATCAAAGCTTCCCTGTAGGCATTACACGCTATAGCAAAAACTTCATCATCAATAAACTCTAAAGACTGACTATAAGTTGCTTGATACGCTACCAAGGCAGTTTCAGCGTCCAATTCTGTATCAGCACACACGATTGGGTTCGTAGGTATAGAACCAAAAGCTAATGGCACTTTATAAAAAATACCATTATTGAATCCTATTGAATTCATACCAGAAGCATCAAAACCTAAAAATCTAAATGTACCTGTAAAAGTTGCATTTGCATAATCTATCTCATCTATTGTTATTTCACCAAGTTCTGGATAAATGGAAACATCCTCGTCCGGATCATTAGAGGTAGAATATCTAGTTCCAAAAGCATCAATATATTCAGCATAAGTTGCTTCAACATCTCCAACAACAAAATCTGCCTCTATAACTGATGGCACTACTAAGTTTACAGTTTCATAATTATTAGTTCCAGTAATAGTTAAATAACCATCAGCTCCAATACTTGCAGAAAAGCTATTTGCTCTCCAAAGCTCATATTCGCGGTCTCCTTGAAAAGCTGGTGTATTAAATTGTACTTCGTCGCCACAACTAAATAGTGTTAAAAAAACTAGGGATAAGAGTAGTAATTTTTTCATCTTATAACAGGGAAAATTTATCAATGTTTCAAATATAACGAAACAAGAGTCCCAAAAGTATAATAATTTTTAATACTTACACTATCTTTATAAGTGTTTCGGTTAAAAAGGAATTCTTTTAGTTAAAGTGAAATAAAGCACTGTAAATTAAAAAAATGTATTATCTTTGCGCCCTCATTAATAACAGAGGTCGTGTACCTCACTAATTAATTATTATGCCTGTAAAAATCAGATTACAAAGACACGGTAAAAAAGGAAAACCTTATTACTGGATCGTAGCAGCGGATTCTCGCGCTAAAAGAGATGGTAAATACCTAGAAAAATTAGGTGCTTACAACCCAAACACTAACCCTGCAACTATAGATTTAGATATCGATGGTGCTGTAAAGTGGTTACAAAATGGTGCTCAACCAACTGACACTGCAAAAGCAATTTTATCTTATAAAGGTGCTATGCTAAAAAATCACTTAGCTGGTGGTGTTAGAAAAGGCGCTTTAACTGAAGAGCAAGCTGAAGAAAAATTCAACGCTTGGTTAGAGGAAAAAGCAGCTAAAATTCAAGCAAAAGCAGATGGTTTGTCTAAAGCAGACGCAGATGCTAAAGCAAAAGCATTAGAAGCTGAAAAAGCAGTAAATGAAGCTCGTATAGCTGCAGCTGCTCCAGTTGTTGAAGAAGAAGTAGCTGAAGAAGTTGCAACTGAGGAAACAACAGCATCTAACGAAGAAGAGTAAAAAATTTAATTTTATACTTTTAAACCCTGACATTTACAGTCAGGGTTTTTTTATATCAAATTTTATGAAGAAAGAAGAATGCTTTTATTTGGGTAGAATTGTAAAAAAGTACAGCTTTAAAGGAGAACTTTTGGCAAAACTAGACACTGATGAACCAGAACTATATGAGAATTTAGATGCTATATTCTTAGATTTAAGAGGAAACCTAGTGCCTTTTTTTATAGAACATTCTCAATTACACAAATCAGATTTGTTGCGTCTAAAATTTGAAGATGTAGATGATGAAGCTGATGCTGATGCGCTCATAAAAACCGAACTTTATCTTCCATTAGAGTTTTTACCAAAGCTTGAAGGCAATAAATTTTACTTTCACGAAGTCATAGGTTTTACCATAAAAGATAAAACCTTTGGCAAGGTTGGTATAATTAATGCTGTAAACGATTCTACTGCTCAAGCCCTTTTTGAGGTTGATAGAGATGGTACAGAAATTTTAATACCAATGAACGATGAATTTATTGTAAAAGTTGACCGAGCAAACAAAACCATTGAGGTTGATACTCCTGCTGGGTTGATTGATTTATACTTAGAAAACTAGCTATAGTTCTGAACTTGTTTTCGAATCTTTGTAAAACTATTCTTTCTAGATGCTGAAATAAATTCAGTATAACAACAAAAATGAGTAAGCCCTTTAAATTCAAACAGTTTACAGTAAAACAAGATCGTTGCGCCATGAAAATTGGCACAGATGGAGTTTTATTAGGTGCGTGGACTTCTGTAAAACATAATCCCTTTAGTGTTTTAGATATAGGTGCTGGTACAGGTATCTTGAGTCTTATGATAGCTCAAAAAAGTCATGCTGAACAAATTGAAGCCATTGAAATAGATGATGATGCCTATGAGCAATGTGCTGAGAATTTCGAAAACTCCCCTTGGAACGACCGTTTGTTTTGCCACCACGCTTCACTTTTAGAATTTGTTGAAGAGGTTGAAGACGCTTTCGATTTAATTATTTGTAATCCACCCTTCTATTCTGAAGATTATAAAACCGAAAAAAAATCAAGGGATTTAGCGCGTTTTAATGACGCTATGCCGTTTAAGCACATAATATATGCCGTTGCACATTTACTTGCTGAAGATGGGATTTTTTCAATCATTATTCCTAAAAAAGAAGAAAGCGAGTTTATTGAATTAGCTTCTACTATTGGACTTCACGCCCAACGTATGCTTCATGTTAAAGGAAATCCTGATGCTGACGTAAAACGCAGCTTAATTGAGTTTAGTTATATGGAAAATGAGGTTGAAATCTCAGAATTAATTATTGAAACTGACCGTCATAACTATACTGAAGATTACATTAATCTCACCAAAGATTTTTATTTGAAAATGTAAACTAGTCTTTGCACCCTGAAAACGTTTTCGTTACTTTTGTTGTCCATAAAAAACTGAAAACAACAATCAATAATGAAACCAGATTTATTCGAAGCTCCTGATTATTATAACTTAGACGAATTACTTTCAGAAGAACACAAATTGGTGCGTGATGCAGCCAGAGAATGGGTAAAACGAGACGTTTCCCCAATTATTGAAGAAGCAGCTCAAAAAGCAGAATTTCCAAAATCTATTATTGGTGGTTTGGCTGAAATTGGCGCTTTCGGGCCATATATTCCTGAAGAGTATGGAGGAGCAGGTTTAGACCAAATTTCTTATGGTCTTATCATGCAAGAAATAGAACGTGGAGATTCTGGAGTACGTAGTACAGCATCTGTACAATCGTCTTTAGTAATGTATCCTATCTGGAAATATGGTAATGAAGAGCAACGTCAAAAATACTTACCTAAATTAGCCTCTGGTGAATGGATGGGTTGTTTTGGTCTTACTGAACCAGATCACGGAAGTAATCCTGGTGGAATGGTTACAAATTTTAAAGATATGGGAGACCACTATCTTTTAAATGGTGCTAAAATGTGGATTTCAAATGCACCTTTTGCACAAGTTGCAGTTGTGTGGGCAAAGAATGAAGAAGGTCGTATTCATGGACTGATAGTAGAACGCGGCATGGAAGGTTTCTCTACACCAGAAACGCACAACAAATGGTCGCTTAGAGCTTCTGCTACTGGAGAATTAATTTTTGACAACGTTAAAGTTCCGAAAGAAAATCTATTACCTAACAAATCTGGATTAGGAGCTCCACTTGGGTGTTTAGACTCTGCTCGTTACGGTATTGCTTGGGGAGCCATTGGTGCTGCAATGGACTGCTACGATACTGCTTTAAGATACAGTAAAGAGCGTATTCAGTTTGGTAAGCCAATTGGACAGTTTCAATTACAACAGAAGAAATTAGCCGAAATGATTACAGAAATCACCAAAGCACAATTATTAACTTGGAGACTTGGTGTTTTACGTAATAACGGTAAAGCAACCTCTGCACAAATTTCTATGGCTAAACGTAATAATGTGGACATGGCAATAAATATTGCTCGTGAAGCTAGACAAATGCTTGGAGGTATGGGAATCACTGGTGAATATAGCATTATGCGCCATTCTATGAACTTAGAAAGTGTAATTACTTATGAAGGTACACATGACATTCATTTGTTAATTACAGGGCTAGATATTACAGGTCTAAATGCTTTTAAATAAAAAATTAAACCTTTATACACGAAAAGCCTCATTTAAAATGAGGCTTTTTTATTTCCATAAACCACCAAACCTAAACCGTTATATTTTCGTATATTTTATACTATGAAAAATCTAATACTACTTATTACTAGCTACATCGCTATTCTATTTTCTTGTTCCAGAAATGATGATTATCAATACAGTTATAATAATCCTAATAATAATGACCCAATTACTGAGACTAATGATAGTATATCCATTTTAAGTTTAGGTGATAGCTACACTATTGGAGAAAGTGTTTGTAGCACATGTAGATTTCCTGAACAATTAAAAGATACTTTGATAAATTCTCTTGATTCTGATACTTTTGATTTAAACGTTATAGCACAAACAGGTTGGACAACTACTAACCTTATTGATGCTATAAACACAGAGAACCTCAAACATAATTATGATTTAGTAACACTACTTATTGGTGTAAATAATCAATATCAACATAAGGATTTTTCACTATATGAATCCGAATTTCCACAACTAGTTCAAATGGCAATTAATGCTGTAAATGGAGATAAAGACAAACTTATTGTTGTGTCAATTCCTGATTATGCCTATACCCCTTTTGGACAACAGAGCTCATCTTATGAGACGATATCTACTGAGATAGACCAGTACAATACTTATGCTGAAAACTATTGTAATACTGAAGGTATAACTTATGTTTATATTACAGACATTACAAGACTTGGTTTAGAACAACCAGAACTGGTAGCATCGGATGGCTTACATCCTTCAGAATTAGCTTATTCAAAATTTGTAGAGCGCATAATACCTTATGCTTTCGAAAAACTTGACTAATACTTTAGAAAACAGAAAAATTAACTCTCAGGTGCCAACTCCACTTCTAAACCTTCTAACTCTGGTGTAATTGGAATTTGACAACCTAGTCTAGAGTTTTCCTTTACATAAAATGCTTCAGAAAGCATAGCCTCTTCATCATCTTGCATTTCAGGTAACTCGGTATCACTAAGCACATAGCATTGACACGATGCACACATAGCCATACCACCACAAACACCTATTGTACCTTCTGGAGCTAGCTCGTAAGATCTTACAACTTCCATAAGATTCATTGCCATATCGGTTGGTGCTTGAATTTCGTGCTTCTCACCGTCACGATCTATAATTGTAATATTAATATCCTGATCCATGTTTAAATGCAGTGCAATAATTAAGAGTTAATCAATAGCTTTAACAACCGCTTTTGGCGCTTCTTTACGGGTTCCATCAAAACCATCTACTCCACTTACAGTTGTATATTTTAAAACATAACGTTTCCCTGGATTAATGATTTGATAAGCCGCCTGACACATTAGAGTCGCTTCGTGGAAACCACATAATATTAGTTTTAATTTTCCTGGATAAGTATTAACATCACCTATGGCAAAAATACCTGGAATATTAGTTTGGTAGTCTAATGCATTATTCACTTTAATCGCATTTTTCTCAATCTCAAGTCCCCAATTTGCAATTGGTCCTAACTTAGGAGATAATCCAAAAAGCGGAATAAAATGATCACACTCTTTCTGAAAAACTTTAGTTTCTTGCTTTACAGTAACGCTTTCAATTTTACCATCACCTTCTAAGCCGACAACTTCAGCAGGAGTTATTAAATTGATTTTTCCAGCAGATTTTAGCTCCTGTACTTTTTCAACAGAATCTAAGTGACCTCTAAATTCATTTCTTCTATGAATTAATGTCACTTCAGAAGCCACATCGCTTAGAAATATGCTCCAGTCTAAAGCTGAGTCTCCTCCACCTGCTACAACCACACGTTTATCACGATACATTTCAGGGTTCTTAATCATGTATTCAACTCCCTTATCTTCGTAGTCTGCGATATTATCAATAATTGGTTTACGAGGCTCAAAACTTCCCAAACCACCCGCAATAGCTACTACAGGAGCTTTATGTTTTGTCCCTTTGTTTGTGGTAACAATAAACGAACCGTCTTCTTGTTTTTCAATAGTTTCAGCACGTTCACCCAAGGTAAAACCTGGCTCAAACTGTTTACCTTGTTCTAGCAGCTTTTCAGTAAGATCACCAGCTAAGATTTCTGGGTAAGCAGGAATATCATAAATAGGTTTTTTAGGATATATCTCGGAACATTGTCCGCCTGGTTGAGGAAGTGCATCGATAAGATGACATTTTAATTTTAAAAGGCCGGCTTCAAAAACAGTAAAGAGTCCTGTTGGTCCAGCACCAATTATAAGTATATCTGTTGTAATCATTTATATAGACTTTGAGACAAATCTACTAATGCTTTGGTATAGAGAATGTGACAAATGTCACATTTCTTATTCAACATTAATAACCTGTTCTATTTGAGGAGCGTATTTTTTAATCGTCATTTCAACACCAGACTTTAAAGTCATCTGGTTTACTGAGCAAGAGGTACATGCTCCTGTAAGTTGCACCTTAACTAATTTACCATCATCAATAGATAATAAGTTAATATCACCACCATCGCTCTGTAAAAAAGGACGAATTTCATCCAATGCTTTTTCTACATTATTTTTAAGTTCTTCTGAGCTCATCTATTTTTTATTTACAGCAGAACAACCTGCCATTGTTGTAATTTTTATTGCTTCTGTTGCAGGTAGGTTTTCATTTCTATCAACAACTTCCTGAACCACATTTTTGGTTATTTCTTCAAAAGCTTCTTCAATTGGTGTAGCTGTTTGCATTGCCGCTGGTCTACCTATATCACCAGCTTCTCTTATACTTTGAACTAGTGGAATTTCACCTAAGAAAGGCACATTTAAATCTTCAGCTAAATGCTTAGCCCCTTCTTTACCGAAAATATAATATTTGTTCTCAGGCAATTCAGCAGGAGTAAAATAAGCCATATTTTCTATAATACCTAAAACTGGCACATTGATACTATCTTGTTGAAACATCGCTACACCTTTCTTAGCATCTGCTAAAGCAACATTCTGTGGAGTACTAACTACTACAGAACCTGTTATTGGTAAAGCTTGCATAATGCTTAAATGAATATCACCTGTTCCTGGAGGTAAATCGAGTAGAAGAAAATCTAACTCTTCCCAAGCAGCATCAAAAATCATTTGATTTAATGCTTTTGAAGCCATAGGACCTCTCCATATTACCGCTTGATCTGGTTTTGTAAAAAATCCAATGGATAAGATTTTTACTCCGTAACTTTCAATAGGTTTCATTTTAGATTTACCGTCGATATTTACAGATAATGGTCTTTCATTAGCCACATCGAACATAATAGGAATTGAAGGCCCATAAATATCAGCATCTAAAACACCTATTTTAAAACCCATCTTGGCTAAGGTCACTGCTAAATTTGCTGTTACAGTAGACTTACCAACACCACCTTTACCAGAGGCTACCGCAATTATATTTTGGATACCAGGAATTGGAGCTCCCTTTATCTCGTTTGTTTTAGGCTTGGCTGGTGCCTCAACCTTCACATTGACTTTTATCTTAGCTTTTTCATAAACTTCTTTATGAATCGTTTGCAAGATTTCAACTTCAGTTTTCTTCTTAGCCTGAAGACTTGGGTTTTTTATGGTTATATCTACAATAACTTCATCTCCAAAAGTTACTACATTAGTTACAGCACCACTGTCTACCATATTTTCTCCTTCACCTGGAGCAGTTATAGTTTTTAAGGCCTCGAGTATATCTTTCTTGTTAAGCTTCACGTTTTTATCTAGATTTAATCTAAATGCAAAGATATACATTAATCAAAGAAGAATAAAGCAAGTCGTTAGAAGTTATTTATGCTTTGATTGATGGAATAAATAGCTTGTAATTCTTGCCTTGAATTTTAAAAAAAGTAAAGAAATAAATCATCAAGATTCTGAAACAATTCTTCACCTAGCTCAGTGCGACAGTTAAGAATGACAATTTATAGTTCCTTTGAAGGATCCCAAAACAAAGCTTCAAAATTTTGAATTTGATTGTCCATAACTTTTACATCTTCATTTTCTAATAATTGTTGCATAAGGTTAGTACCTCCAAAATGATGTTTGCCAGTTAACAGTCCTTTTCTATTTACCACACGATGCGCAGGCACATCTTTTCCTGTAGAACCGTTCATAGCATAACCAACAATTCTAGCACTTTTGGCTGCTCCTAAATATTTGGCAATAGCACCATAACTCGTCACCCTACCATAAGGTATGAGCTTAGCAACTTCATATACTTTTTCAAAAAAACCAAGTGTTTCTGGTTTCATTAAAGCTCCTTTAAAATATTAATTAGAGTGACCAAAGCAACAATTCCGGTTATGATACCGATACTGTAATTCATACTTTTTTGCGAAGTGATTTTCTTGTCTTTTATCTTATCGAAAAAGAAAATATAAAAGTATAGCATTACAAAAGTTCCCATTGATGCACCAGTAACATAGGTTACTATACTTGTTTTTTCAAAATTCATCCAACCAAAAGACGATAAGGTTATTGTCATGTATGCTTGGTAAGGAATAGGAAAAACATTAAGTGCTGATAACAACATGCCGTGAAGCAACCTACCGTGCTTACTCCTTACTTCCTTATCAATTTTTTTCTCTCCCTGTTTAGATGCTAAGACTAAAAAATAAATGGTTATTAGGACGAAAATTACAAATGCTACACGCTGTAATATTTCAACAATATCTGGTCTATTTGATAAATACCTAGCAAAAATCGCAGCAATATATGTTTGAATAAATACAATTATTGAAACGCCTGTAGAGAACATTATACCTCTACCAGCACCTTCTTTTAGGCTTATTCTCGCAGCTGTCATATTTAGCAAACCTGGCGGAATGACACCGATTAGTGCTACGAATAGCCCTAAAAAGAAAACGACCGTAATACTCAAAGCTTAGTTGATTTTGAATCTAATATACGTAATTGCTTTGTCTTTTTCTAAATATTGGTTTTCGTAGAAGGTTTGAATTTCGGTAACCTCCTCTGGACTGCCTTCCAATTTGTAGACATTGTGATTAGCATATAAAACCTCATGACCTAAACCATGAAGCAAACCTAAAGTATAACCATGCATAAACTCGCTATCGGTTTTTAAGTGCATCAAACCGTCTGGTTTTAGTACTTTTTTATAACGCTCTAAAAACTGCGTGTTTGTCATTCTATGTTTGGTACGCTTATATTTTATTTGAGGATCTGGGAAAGTAATCCAAATTTCATCAACTTCATTTTCATCAAACACATATTCTATAAGTTCTATTTGTGTTCTTACAAAAGCGGCATTGGCAATATTTTCTTCAACGGCCGTTTTAGCTCCTCTCCAAAAGCGTGCTCCTTTGATATCAATACCTATAAAGTTTTTTTCGGGATAACGTTTTGCCAAACCAACCGTATATTCACCTTTTCCACAACCTAATTCTAGAACTAAAGGGTTTTCATTTTTAAAAACCTCTTGTCTCCATTTGCCTTTTAAACTATAGTTTCCACTAATCAATTCGTCTCGTTTTGGCTGAAACACATTGTCAAAAGTTTCGTTTTCTTTAAAACGCTTTAGTTTGTTTTTGCTTCCCACTGTTGTATTCTGTTTGAATGGTATTATTAATAATTCGGTAAAATTAAGGAAACATTTTAGGTTTATCTTTGTTTTCTTATTTAACTCTTGAATAAAAATACACTGGAACGAGTTCAGCAGAAAAAAAGGATATTGGTAGCGCCTTTGAATTGGGGTTTGGGACATTCTACAAGATGCATTCCAATTATAAACGCACTAATCGCTCATGGTTTTGAGCCAATAATTGCTAGTGATGGTTTAGCACTTGAATTACTAAAGAAAGAATTCCCAGATTTAAAGGCTATTGAATTACCTTCTTACAACATTACCTATTCAAAAAAGGCAAATAGTTTTAAGTTAAAACTTATAAAAGATTCACCTCATCTTTTGAAAACCATAAAAAAGGAGAAAAGTGCTATTGAATCTATTATAGAAGATGAAAACATTTCTGGGATTATTTCAGATAATCGATTTGGTGTAAGACACAAGTCCGTTCCTTCTGTATTCATTACACATCAATTACGCGTTTTAAGTGGTAGCACAACATGGTTGAGCAGTAAACTGCATCAAAAAATAATTTCAAAATTCGATGAATGTTGGGTTCCAGATCATATTGGCACCAATAATTTAAGTGGAGATTTGGGACATATTGAAGGTTCTACTTCTTTTATAAAATATCTTGGACCTTTAACACGATTCAAAAAGTTGGATTTAGAGCCTAAATACGATGTTTTTGCATTGTTATCTGGCCCAGAACCACAACGTACGTTTTTAGAAATTAAGTTATTAAAGGAGCTTGAAAATTATAGAGGTAAGGTCCTTTTTGTAAAAGGGCAGATAGAAGCTGAGCAGAAAATAGAAGTTAAAAATCATATTACTATCTACAATTTTATGACCAGTAAGGAACTTGAAATTGCATTAAATGAAAGTAAGATGATTTTAAGCCGCTCTGGTTACACAACAATTATGGATTTAGCAAAACTAGAAAAGAAAGCTTTTTTCATCCCTACACCCGGACAATTTGAGCAAGAATATTTAGCTAAAAAACTGCATAAGGAAAACGTTATTCCTTGTTGTAAGCAAGATGATTTCAAAATTGAAATACTAGAAACTTCGAAAGATTTTTCAGGATTTAAAAATGAAGAATATCAAGTAAATTACAGTAAGTTATTCTGCCTTTTCCAAAGTAAAGGAGAACTCACTACCAACGCCTAGTTCGCTTTCTACATAGATTTTTTCTTCATGAGCTTCAATAATGTGTTTCACTATTGAAAGTCCAAGACCAGAGCCGCCTTCTTTGCGAGAACCGCTTTTATCAACACGGTAAAAACGCTCAAATAAACGTGGTAAATTTTCTTTTGCTATACCTTCACCGTTATCCGTAACTCTGATAATGGCTTTATTCTTTATAAGATTCTCTATACTTACTTCAGTTGTACCTTTTTCTCTACCGTATTTTATGGAATTCACCACAAGATTTATTAAAACCTGCTGTATGCGTTCTTTATCACCAAAGACCATAATAGGCTGGTTATAATCCATATCAAATGTCAAAGTGATTTTTTTCTTGGATGCTTTCATTTCAAACAAATCAAAAACACCACTCACAACTTCAACGATATCAAAACTTTCTTTTTTCAGGCTGAGATCACCAACTTCGAGTTTGGTAATCATATCTAAATCTCTAATGATATATATAAGACGTTCTACACCTTTACTGGCTCTGGATAAGTATTTTTTTCTAAGCTTTTCATCTTCCATAGCACCATCTAAAAGTGTAAGGATATAACCTTGTACCGTAAACAGAGGTGTTTTAAGCTCATGAGATACATTACCCATAAATTCCTTTCTATACTCCTCTCTAACTTTTAGGGTTTCTATTTCTAGCTTTTTATCTTTTGCATACTTATCAATCTCCTTAGTTAAGGTACCCATATCTGTTGTAATAGGCTGCCTCCTTAAGCTAGTAGATTCTAACAACGTTAAATCATCGTATATTTTTTTTACACGCCTATAAATAAACCTTTCTACCCTATATTGAATAATCAGAAAGGATAACGGATAACAAATTAAAGCGTAAAATATAATGTGCCAGCTTAAATCGTGATATTGATATAAAAAAACACCCACAAGGAGTGTTGAAAACATCGTAATGTAAAACGATGTTCTTATGGCAAACTTATAAGTCTTTTTTAGATTTCTATTACGCATTAGTCTACAAACTTGTAACCAACGCCTTTTACGGTTTTAAAGGATTTATCACCTATCTTTTCTCTAAGTTTTCGGATATGCACATCGATTGTTCTTCCTCCGACAACAACTTCATTTCCCCAGACTTTATCTAAGATTTCTTCGCGCTTAAACACTTTACCAGGCTTGGTTGCCAACAAAGATAATAATTCAAACTCTTTTCTAGGCAAAGTAATCTCTTCACCATTATTAGTAATCTTATATTCCTCCTTATAAATAATTAAATCACCTATTTTCACAACAGCATCTGTTGCGCTTTCGGTATCCTTAAGTCTTCTAAGCAATGCTTTTACTTTACTTACTAAAACTTTTGGCTTAATAGGTTTTGCAATATAATCGTCTGCACCAGCATCAAAACCAGCGACTTGAGAATAGTCTTCACCTCTTGCCGTTAAGAAAGTAATGATAGTGTCACTTAATTCGGACTGCTCTCTTATGCGTTCACAAGCTTCAATACCATCCATTTCTGGCATCATAACATCTAAAATAATAAGATGTGGTTTATGCTTTTTGGCTTTTTCAACAGCTTCTATGCCATTTTCACCAGTTATAACTTGATAACCTTCCGCAGATAAGTTATAGCCAACGATTTCTAAAATATCTGGCTCATCGTCAACCAGCAGAATTTTGATATCCTTTTTTTTCACTGTTAAGGTAATTTTAAGGTTGCGTAAAGATAAAATTTAAATAGTTCATTGGTATAGTGATTGCAATTGATAACAATTCGCTAACATTAATTTCTAAGATACTGTAAATTACTATAGTCTACAAACAAAGATGTTAACTAATTGTAAAGAAGAAACTTATTAACATTTTCATTTCTCCATAGTCAGTATTTGTTAGTATATTTACAGTCTAATTTTTTAAAAATCGATTATGAAAAAAATTTACTTTTTATTTTTTACTTTAATTAGCTTAGTCTCTTTTGGTCAAAACCTTGCTGCTAATGGTGGTTTTGAGTCTTGGACAGCTGGTGTACCTGATTTATGGACAACTATTGATTTCAGCACAGCGGATCTAACCGAAAACACTAATGCTACTTTTATTTCTGAAGGTACAAGTTCAGCTAGCGTAAATGTGCTAACACAAACTCAAGGTGATACAGACATGAGACAAACCGTATCACTAACAGGAGGTGTAACTTATACTATGAGTTTAGATGTTTATGCAACAAATAATGAAGCTAGAGCTAGAATTTTTAATGGTAATGGCTTTAGTCCTGCTGTTTATTCTGATGAAACCCTATTAAATCAATGGCAAACTCTATCTTTCGAGTACACACCTGCTAGTGATGAAGATTTTGAATTTGGTATCCGTTTTTATGATCTTTCTTCTAATTGGGTTAGTGCATCATTGTTCTACATTGATAATTTACAAATAGTTGCAGCAGTAGAGCCGAGTATTGCAGTAACTTCACCAGCAGATGGTAGCACGATACCTTCAAGTGATGTAGATATAGAAATTAGTGTTCAAAACTTTAATGTTGCTAGTGGTGGCTCTGGTGATGGATATATTGTTTATTCTGTTGATGGTGGTGCTTCTATAGATAAGTTTGATAGCGCACCTATAAGTCTATCTAGCCTTGTAGATGGTTCTCACACTGTAGAATTAGAATTAGTTGATAACGGTGGAGCATCCTTAACCAATCCTGCGACAGCATCTGTAAGCTTTGATGTTACAACGATTACGCAAGTTGCTAACATTACTGCTCTTAGAGCAGGTACTCTTGGTGAATTTTATGAATTGACTGGTGAAGCTATAATTTCTTATATTGTAACTGAAGGCACAAGAAATCAAAAGTATATCCAAGATGTAGATGCAGGAATCTTAATTGATGATACTGCTGGTACATTGAGTACTTCTTTTAATATCGGTGATGGTATCACAGGATTACAAGGTCAACTAACTGAGTATGCTGGAACACTTCAATTTGTACCTAGCGTAAATGTTGCAAGTGCTTCTTCTACTGGTAACAGTTTAACTCCAATATCTATTAGTGCAGCTGAACTAATTACAAATGGAGAGACGTATGAAAGTAGATTAATTACTCTAAATAACGTAACTTTTCAAGATTCTGGTGTTTTTGCAGATAACACAAACTACAATGTTGCTGACGGAACAGACGTAACTATTTGTAGAGTTGCTTTTGGTGATGAAGATCTGATAGGCGAAACAATACCTACAAATCCTGTAAACATAACTGGTTTAGGTGGTCAGTTTAATGCTGATTATCAGATTTTCCCAAGATATGCTAGTGATATTATAGATCCTCTTAGTCTTGATAATGTTAACTCTAACGCTTTTAGTCTTTATCCAAACCCAACTAATACTGGTTCTGTAAATATTACTTCTAACAATACTGGTGATATGTTGGTAGAAGTTTATGATATATTAGGTAAGCGTGTTAAAAACCAAACTTTAACAAACAACACTTTAAATCTATCTAGCTTAAAGTCTGGTATTTACATTGTAAAAATCACTCAGAATAATGCTTCTGTAACTAAGAAATTAGTAATTAAATAAGCATAATTCTTAACTTATAAAAAGCGTTGCTTGAAATTTTCGAGCAACGCTTTTTTATTTTCTATACTTTTGCAGCATGATTAGCAATACTGAAATTTTTAATATAAAAACATCCCAAGAGTTTGAAGAATTAGCTCTTAAAACATTCATATTTCAGTTTGAAAACAATTCGGTCTATCGCTCATTTTGCGACTTGCTTTACAAGAATCCATCAGACATAACTTCAATTAAAGACATACCTTTCTTACCGATTCAATTTTTTAAATCTCACGAGGTTTTAAGTTCTAAAAGTGGAATTGAAAAAACATTTGCCAGTTCTGGAACAACAGGAAGTATAACGAGCAAACACTTTGTTAACGATATTAATTTATATGAAGAAAGTTTCAGAAAAGGGTTTCATCATTTTTACGGTAATATTGAAGACTATGTGGTTTTAGCATTATTACCTTCTTATTTAGAGCGTGATGGTTCTTCATTGATTTACATGGTGGACGATCTCATTAAAAAATCTAAACATCCTGAAAGTGGTTTTTATTTAAATAATCTTGGTGAATTAGCAACAACATTAAACCGTTTAGAAAACAAAAAACAAAAAACTTTACTTATAGGTGTATCCTTTGCTTTACTAGATTTAGTTGAAGAATTTCAGTTAAATCTAAACCACACTATAGTTATGGAAACAGGAGGTATGAAAGGCAGACGAAAAGAAATTATAAGACAAGAACTACACGAAATCTTGAAATCTGGTTTTAGCATTGACAGCATTCATAGCGAGTATGGCATGACGGAATTATTAAGTCAAGCTTATTCTAAAGGCAATGGTGTTTTTGAATGTCCGCCATGGATGAAAATATTAACCAGAGATACTGAAGATGCACTCTCTATACAACAGCCCAATCAAACTGGAGGTATCAATATTATAGACCTCGCCAATCTCAATTCTTGCGCTTTTATTGCCACTCAAGACTTAGGTAAAGTCTATAAAAATGAGGCTTTTGAAATCATCGGTCGTTTTGACAACTCTGACATTAGAGGATGTAATTTAATGGCTTTGTAAGGTTATCAACTTTATTACGACTAAATAATCGCTAAGGAAAAGAAAGATTTTTCATTAGTTGATTGATTGGTTAGAAGTGCCCGAAATTTCTTTCGGGCACTACTTTTTATACCACCTTAAGAATAAAATCTGTTTTCTTTCCTCTACTTAAAATAATGTATCGGTCGTTTATTAAGTCTTCTGAAGTTAATTTATAATCTTCTTTTACTTTTTCTTTATTAACGGAAATAGCGTTTTCTTTTAAAGCACGTCTGGCTTCACCATTAGAACTCAAGAAATTTGTTTTAGCCGCTAAAGCTCCAATCATATCAATACCTTCATCGAACTCTGCTTTAGAAATTTCAGCTTGTTTTACACCTTCAAAAACATCTAGAAACAAATTCTCGTTTAATTGTTTAATGTCGTTTTTAAAATCTTTACTAAACAAAATTTGAGATGCTTTTACAGCATTTTCGTATTCACCTCTATTATGAACAAATGTTGTTACTTCTTCTGCCAAACGCTTTTGCAATGTTCTACGTCCAGGGTTTTCATTATGCTCAGCAATCAAATTTTCAATAGTTTCTTTATCTAAGAATGTGAAAATTTTGATATACTTTTCAGCATCTTCGTCAGTACTATTTAACCAAAATTGGTAGAATTTGTAAACACTTGTCTTCTCAGCATCTAACCAAACATTTCCACCTTCACTTTTACCAAATTTAGAACCATCTGCTTTTGTAATTAACGGACAAGTCATAGCGTAAGCTTTTGCGGTATCATCACCAACATTCATACGTCTTACAAGCTCAGTTCCAGTTGTAATATTTCCCCATTGATCGCTACCTCCCATTTGTAGTTTGCAACCCATATTTTTGTGCAAATGATAGAAATCGTAACCTTGAATTAACTGGTAAGTAAACTCAGTAAAACTCATCCCTACACTACCTTCATCACCACTCAAACGCTTTTTTACAGAATCTTTAGCCATCATGTAGTTCACCGTAATTCGCTTACCAACATCACGAGCAAAATCTATAAAACTAAAATTCTTCATCCAGTCATAGTTATTCACTAAAACAGGTGCGTTTTCTTTAGTAGAATTAAAATCTAAAAAGCGAGACAGCACATTTTTAATACCTGCAACATTATGATTTAACGTAGTTTCATCCAACAAATTACGCTCGTCACTTTTACCTGAAGGATCCCCAATCATACCTGTTGCTCCACCTACTAAAGCTATAGGTTTGTGACCTGCTTTTTCTAAATGAACCAATAAAATAATCGGTACCAAACTACCTATATGCAACGAATCTGAAGTCGGATCGAAACCAATATAAGCGGTTGTCATTTCCTTATCTAATTGCTCTTCTGTACCTGGCATGATATTGTGTACCATTCCTCTCCAACGTAATTCTTCAACAAATTTATTAGCCATTTTTATGTCGTTTCAATTTAATTTCCAGCAAAGATATGTTTCCACATTAAAAGACAAAAGACAATTTTAAAAAAGCGTAAATTCGCAGTATGATTTTAGTTACAGGAGGAACAGGATTGGTTGGCTCTCATTTACTTTTTAAACTCGTAAATGAAGGTAATACTGTACGAGCAATTTATAGAAGAAAAGAAACTTTGAATCGCACAAAGCATGTCTTTTCATACTATTCTGATAATGCTGAAAGCCTATTTGAGTCGATTGAATGGATTGAGGCCGATTTAAATAACATTCCTCAACTTCAAGATGCTTTTGATGGTATTTCTAAAGTTTACCACTGTGCTGCTTTTGTATCCTTTGAACCTGATAGGTATAAAACCTTAAGAAGAATAAATATTAATGGTACTGCCAATATAGTAAACTTAGCTATTAGCAATAATGTTGAAAAACTCTGCTATGTTAGCTCTATTGCTGCAGTTGGTCATCACAATAATTCTGATAAATTAATTGACGAAAAGACGGCTTGGAACCCAGAAGATGACAATAGTGTTTATGCTATTACAAAATATGGTGCCGAATTAGAAGTATGGCGTGGTACACAAGAAGGTCTTGACGCTGTAATTGTAAATCCTGGAATTATTTTAGGTGCTGGTTTTTGGAATACTGGTGGAAGCGGAAGTTTATTCAAGAAAGTATATAATGGCATAGCCTATTACACTCACGGAACTACTGGATATGTTGATGTATTTGATGTCGTTGATATTATGCACCAATTGATGGAAAGTGATATAAAGAATGAGAAGTTCATTCTGATTTCAGAAAATCTAAGTTTTAAAGAGTTTCTTTCTAAAACAGCAAAAGCCCTGAATGTAAAACCTCCTACAAAAGAAGCTAAACCATGGTTGCTTAATATGGCATGGAGGTTAGATTGGTTAAGTTTTAAACTTTTTGGAAAACGAAGACAATTAGCTAAACAAACTGCTAAATCTGCTATAAGCGTAACTAAATACGACAATACTAAAGTAAAGAAAGCCTTAAACTATAATTTTAAAGGCATAGATAAAACTATCTCTCAGGTCTCTCAATTGTTTTCTGAAGACTTTTCTTAAGAATCAAAGTATCTTCTTTAATGGGCTTTAATACTTTACTTTTAATCTTGCTGTTTACTTCTGTGATAGAGTCTCTACGCTCCTTTGCCTCTTCATTTTCCCTATCACGAATCTCTTCATACTTTTTCTTATCTGCTTCCAATTTGGTTTTAACCTTCTCTACAATAGATTTGTAAACATCGGTATCATAAGAATAGTAATTATTGCTATTAGCAAATTGTGTACTATCAATATTATGCCTTGTAAGAATATAAGTTTCTGGAACAACACCTTCCTTCTCTAAAAGCTTCCGATTAACACCTTTAGCTGCATTGATAATATACATATCGTACAAAATATCGGACATTTTATCCTTTGAAATTAAGTCTTTTGGTTTTTCTGGTTTTTGCAAACCATCACAACCCAAGATTAGCAAAGAAATTGTTATGACAAATATTTTTCTGAGCATATTACCTATTAAAAGTTAATCTTTGACCAGCCTTAACACCTAAAACTTTGAAGTTTTCATATACCAACTTCCCATTGACAAAAGTGTGGGTTATCCTGCTTTTAAAAGTATTTCCTTCAAAAGGAGACCATCCACATTTGTATAAAATGTTACTTTTATTTACTGTCCATGGACTATTGATATCTGCAATAACCAAATCTGCATAATAGCCTTCCTTAATATAACCTCGCTTTTCTACATCAAAGAGTATTGCTGGATTATGACACGCTTTTTCGACAATTTTCTCAATAGGAATTTTACCTTGATGATGCGCTTCTAAAAGCGCTACTAAAGCATGTTGAACCAAAGGTCCACCAGAAGGAGCACTTGTATAAGGATTATTTTTTTCCTCTAATGTATGTGGCGCATGATCTGTTGCTATAACATCTATTCTATTATCCAATAAAGCTTTCCATAATTGTTCTCTATCCTTGGCCGTTTTTACAGCTGGATTCCACTTAATATGACTTCCTTTTTTGGCATAATCCTCATCAGAAAACCAAAGATGGTGAATACAAACCTCTGCAGTAATCTTTTTATCTTTTAACGGTACCTTATTAGAAAATAGACTTGTTTCCTTTCCTGTAGATAAATGGAAAACGTGTAATCTTGCTCCTGTTTTCTTAGCCAATTCTATAGCCTTTGAAGATGATATATAACACGCTTCTTCATTGCGTATTATAGGATGCATTTCCATAGGAATATCATCACCATATTGCGCCTTATATTTTGCTAAATTCTCTCTTATTGTAGCTTCATCTTCGCAATGCACAGAGATTACCATATCAGTACTAGAAAATATTTTTTCTAATACTTCTGGGTTGTCCACCAACATATTTCCTGTCGACGAGCCCAAAAACAACTTTAAACCAGCTACAGATTTCTTATCTACTTTTAAGATTTCATCCAAGTTATCATTGGTACCACCAAACATAAAAGAGTAGTTTGCATATGCAGTATCAGCAGCAATAGCAAACTTTTCTTCTAACTTTTCAATAGTTGTCGTTTGTGGATTGGTATTTGGCATTTCTATAAAAGACGTTATACCACCAGCAATAGCTGCTTTAGATTCTGTCTCTATAGTTGCTTTATGTGTTAAGCCAGGTTCTCTAAAATGTACTTGGTCATCAATCATGCCTGGTAAAACATAGTTACCTTCAACATCAATAACTTTTACATCTGCAGACTTTACACTAATAGATGTATCTATTTCTTTTATAATATCGTCTTCAATAAGAATATCACCTTCAACAATCTTTCCTTCGTTGACGATTTTAGCATTTTTTATGAGGGTATTTTGCTTCATAATCTTATGATTTCGCAAACAAACTTTTTAATTTTAAACTAATTACACCAAAAATAGCTTCATATATGATACTTCCGCTCATTTTTGATTTTCCTTTGGTTCTATCCTTAAAGATAACAGGTATTTCCACAATTTTAAAACCTTTTTTGTAAGCTTTAAATTTCATTTCTATCTGAAACGCATAACCTACAAATTTTATTCTATCAAGGTTAATTTTCTCTAAAACAGCTCTTTTATAACAAATAAAACCGGCTGTAGAATCTTTCACTTTCATTCCTGTAATGGACCTAACATATCTTGAAGCTCCGTAGGATAGTAAAATTCTAGACAACGGCCAATTCACTACCGTAATGCCTTTAACATATCTAGAACCTACTGCAACATCTGCGTTTTCGGTTGCACAAGCACTGTACAAGCGTTCTAAATCATCTGGATTATGTGAAAAATCAGCATCCATTTCAAAAATGTAATTATAAGATCTTTCTAAAGACCATTTAAAACCTGAAATATAGGCCGAACCTAATCCACTTTTTTCTTTACGCTTTAGCAAGAATAACCGATCCTTATAGTCACTTTGTAATTCTAGAACCTTATCACCAGTTTTATCTGGCGAATTATCATCTACCACCAAAACATCAAAGTCTTTTGATTGTGAAAATACCGCCTTTAGGATTGATTCTATATTTTCAATCTCATTATAAGTTGGTATAATTACAATAGCATCCGACATCAGCTAGCTGTTAAAAACTATAAGTTAGTAGGGTAAACAATTAAGCAAAAGTAAAGTTTTTGGCATATTGTGATAAGCTTTTTTCTATTAATTTAGCACAATGCGAAATTTCATTACATATGAATGGTTTACCATTGCCACAATAATAGGATTGTTTGCAATTGTAGCCGCTAAGTTTATAAATACTTTAAGATTTAACGACTTCTTATACGTTGTAGGAAATTCTAAATACCTTAAAATATATTCTAAAGATCAGAAGTTTGTTGACCTGTTTGACAGTCTGCTATTTATAAACCTAACCTTATCACTGAGTATTTTTGTATGCTTCGCCTATTCAACGTTTGTTACTCCTTTTGAATTTGAATTAGCATCATTCTTAAAAATAATCATTGCCGTTGCTGCAGTAGTCATTATAAAAACACTTGTAGAACGATTAATAGGAAGTCTTTTTGAAATTGACAACCTCATCGATGACTATTTATTTGAGAAAACAACATTTGTAAATTACTCTGGTTTAGTGTTTTTAGCCTCAAATTTATTTTTACTGTACACTGACATCTCATCAAAAATTATCATAATCTCAACTTTGGTTATTGTTTTTATAATAAACCTCATTGGATTTTTAACTTCATTTAAAAACTATCAAAAATTAATAAATCCCAATTTTTTCTATTTTTTGTTGTATCTTTGCGCTCTCGAAATTGGGCCTTATGTACTTTTATATAAGGTAATTAGGGAGTATAACACTTAAACAACAAAAGGTTTACATATGAAAGTGAAAACAATTTTAGTATCACAACCAGAGCCTAAAATAGAGAACTCTCCGTACTTTGATTTGCAAGAAAAGCAAAAAGTAAAAGTAGACTTTAGACCCTTCATTCATGTTGAAGGAGTTTCTGCTAAGGACATTAGACAACAAAAAGTTGACCTTAGTAAATTTTCAGCAATCATTCTTACAAGTAGAAATTCTGTAGATCACTTCTTTAGAGTTGCGGACGAAATGCGCTTTAAAGTTCCTGATTCTATGAAATATTTCTGCCAGTCTGAAGCTGTTGCTTACTACCTACAAAAATATGTTGTTTACAGAAAACGCAAAATTTATGTTGGTAAACGTACTTTTGAGGAATTGTCTCCTTTAATCAAAAAGTATAAGGATGAAACCTTCTTATTACCAACAACAGACAAGGTAAAACCTGTTATTCCTGAAACATTGGATAACTTAGGTGTAAACTGGAAACAAGCTACTTTTTACAAAACTGTAATCAGTGACTTATCGGATTTGGCTGATGTGTATTACGACATCTTAGTATTCTTTAGCCCTTCTGGAATTGAATCATTATTTCACAATTTCCCAGATTTTAAGCAAAACAATACAAGAATCGCTGTATTTGGAAACACAACTGTTAAGGCTGTAAAAGAAAAAGGACTACGTGTAGATATTGCTGCACCAACACCTGAAACACCTTCTATGACCATGGCACTACAGAAATATATTGATTCTGTAAACAAAGGTAAATAGGAAGAAAACTTATAGAATAAAAAAGCGAGTCTAAATTTAGACTCGCTTTTTTTATTCATTTCATACAAGATAAAACACCTAATACTGTAATTTTTCAAATTATATAATTCATGATTGTTTTACAAAAACATAATTTCCATCAGGTATAGAAATACGTGCATTGGGATCATCTCCATCACTGGTGTAATCATAGATGCAGGTTTCTAATTTTTCTATGCCATCATTATTTATATATCGTAAAATAACCTTTCCTGAAGTATATTGGTCGTTAGGATCTTCTATACTTAAAGTGATTTTTATCTCGGATGAAGTACTGTTGTCATCGCAATATGTTGGTAAATTATAGGTAAAAACACCACCACTTAGATTATGCTGAAAACCTGAAATAGTACTACTATCAAAATCTGCTAAAGTATTTACCTCTTCTATACCGTTTTCTATATATTGATATTCACCGACTAATAAATCTATGTAATAATTATTAGTTGTTTGATATTGTTCTTCTTTTTTAAGTTTAAAAACAACCTCCGTTGAACCATTAGTGTATTTCCAAGTACCGGTAAACTTTTCTAATTCGTTATTAACATCTTTCTTATAATAGTCAGATGTGAATTCATAATCCTGCTCGCTACCTAATGGTACAATTATCGTTTGCGCTTTGCAAGATATTATTCCTGTACAAAACAAGATTAATAATAAAATTTGTTTCATATATTATGGTTTTAACTAAACCCAATCCTATAATACTATTGCTTTACCAGCACATATTCTCCATAAGGAACTCTTATACTTTCTGGTGCACCCTCGTATGGTAATACTGCTGAACCTGAATCATATAACCGTACTTTTAATTTCTCTACACCATCCTCGGTATATTGCCTAACAGCTATTTCGCTTGAAAGATATTTACGTTCTGGATCTAAAAAACTTAACACAAATCGAGGTTCTCCATCATCACACTCTGGGCATCTTGGGAACCAATTTTTTTGAATCAACGCATTACCTTTAACTGTATGCTTAGCATCATTAGTATTGTTAAATTCAGGTAAATAATTTGCAAGCTCTACCCCATCCTCAACATACCTGTAATCTCCAATTAAGTTGTCCCTGTAGTCTCTACCATTATAATACATTGTTATTTTTCTTAAGGAAATGGTAAGAGATGCGTTACCGTTCTCATATTTCCAAGTGCCTTCAAATGGGTTCAATAGGTTGTCTACATCTTTTTGGTATGAACCTTCGGTAATCTCCTAATGGAATTATAGGGCTCTGAGCTTTACAGGATAAAAAGCTGAATATTATTAGTATTAAAAGTATATATTTCATAATTATTGTTTCACAAAAACATAATTTCCATCAGGTATAGAAATACGTGCATTGGGATCATCGCCATCATTAGTATAATCATAAATACACGTTTCTAATTTTTCTATGCCATCATCATTTATATGTCGCAAAATAACCTTTCCTGAAGTATATTGGTCATTAGGATCTTCTATACTTAAAGTGATTTTTATCTCGGATGAAGTACTGTTGTCATCGCAATATGTAGGTAAATTATATGTAAAAACACCACCGCTTAGATTATGCTGAAAACCTGAAATAGTACTACTATCAAAATCTGCTAAAGTATTTACCTCTTCTATACCGTTTTCGATATATTGATATTCACCAACTAATAGATCTTGATAGTTAGAATTAGGTGATGTTTGATAATGTTCTTCTTTTTTAAGTTTAAAAGTAATTTCTGTATTATTATTTTGAAACTTCCATGTGCCTATAAATTTCTCAAATTCGTTATTTAAGTCTTTTTCATAACAGTTAGTATCTTCAGGCGGACATGTTTCACTACTTTGTAAAGGTTTTATTACGGATTGAGCCTTACAATAAGACACTGTTAATATCAAAACAATATTTAGTAAATATCTCATTATTGTTTGGTTAACGTATATACACCCAAAGGCAACCTATATGTAGTATGCTCTTGTGGCTCGCCGTTATTTATAGTAATGTTTCCTACGTCCTTAAATCTTATGTATATTTTCTCTACACCATCTTCTTCATAATGACGCATATAAAATTCAGGACTAGATCCTTCTATATCACGTTCAGGATCACCCCATCCTCCTGTAATTACAATATCATTTGGATTACATAGATCACCACATAATGGATCACCATATTTACTAATATAGTCCCCAATAATATTATATTCATAAGGATTGCTATGGTTTGCACTTAAATTCATTAAAGTATTTACAACGGTTGAGCCAAATTGAATGTACTTGTATTCGCCCACTAGGGCATCTGTATAAAAGTTATCTCCTAAATCCTGTATGTGAATATTGGTTTTTTTTACAAACTGTATTTCTAAGCTTGTTGTACCATTGGTATATACCCAAGTACCTTCAAATCGATTAAAATCATTATTAGTATCTTTAAAATAATAACCATCTTCACCATAATTTTCTGAACTATAAATTGGCTCTTCAATAATTTGCGCTTTGCAAGATATTATTCCTGAACAAAACAAGATTAATAATAAAATTTGTTTCATATATTATGGTTTCAACTAAACCCAATCCTATAATACTATTGCTTTACCAGCACATATTCTCCATAAGGAACTCTTATACTCTCTGGTGCACCCTCGTATGGTAATACTGCTGAACCTGCATCATATAACCATACTTTTAATTTCTCTACACCATCCTCGGTATATTGCCTAACAGCTATTTCACTTGAAAGATATTTGCGTTCTGGATCTAAAAAACTTAACACAAATCGAGGTTCTCCATCATCACACTCTGGGCATCTTGGGAACCAATTTTTTTGAATCAACGCATTACCTTTAACTGTATGCTTAGCATCATTAGTATTGTTAAATTCAGGTAAATAATTTGCAAGCTCTACCCCATCCTCAACATACCTGTAATCTCCAATTAAGTCGTCTCTGTAGTCTCTACCATTATAATACATTGTTATTTTTCTTAAGGAAATGGTAAGAGATGTGTTACCGTTCTCATATTTCCAAGTGCCTTCAAATGGGTTCAATAGGTTGTCTACATCTTTTTGGTATGAGCCTTCGGTAATCTCCGTTCCGTAATCTCCTAATGGAATTATAGGGCTCTGTGCTTTACAGGATAAAAAGCTGAATATTATTAGTGTTAAAAGTATATATTTCATAATTATTGTTATTTTAATTACATGGATTTGGTTCAATTATATCAGAATCGTTTAATGTTAGCTTTGTCCAATTAGTTAAATCTTCACTAGCTTTATATAGAGATATACCTATACCACCACCATTGTTAAAGTTGTTCATAAACTTTAAAAAAGCATGTTGGTAATCACTATCTGAACCGGTAGGATGTCCAGAAGCAAAGTCTTTAAAATCTCTGTAAGCATTTTTAAGAGGACGACCAAACTCTTTGACCTCATCTGTACCATCCTCATTAGCATCAAGATAATCATTATAAATTGATCCCAATTGAGACAAGAGTAAGGGATTGTCTATCTTAATAGCATATACCCCTTTAGTAGATACTAATACGTGCACAAACAACGAAGGGTCTGTAATATTGCCAGTATCATAAGTGTCATAAAACTTCCAAAGGTTTAAAATGTCCTCGGGTGAAAAGAAGGGGTGTCCGTCACCATCATTTGGGTGTAAGTGCAGCCCACCATAATTATTTATTATAAACTTATAACGTATGCTTCTACTAGAAGGATTGCTAACAGGATTTGCATAACCTTGTAGATTGGCATTATGTAAAAGGTTATATCCTTGCTCTAAATTATTGTTAGGATCTATAGTATTACTAATTTCATTTTTTAAATTAATAATGGCTTGTCTTGGTGAAATTGATGGCGGTGTAATGGGGTAATTTGGTATTTCAATAAGCTTGTTGAGCTCCTCACAGTTTTTCTGATCTACCGAGGTAATCAATTGCCCTTCATTTTCATCTTCATCATCAACGGTAATACAATTTCCTTCAGTATCTATAATACCTACATAGGTCTGTCCGTTTATAATTCTCTCGCAAGGCTCGTTTGGCTCAGGGTTAGTATTTACTGCTGAGTTACCACCACCTCCACCACCGCCAGATGGTCCTGGGTCTATGCTTGCATCTTCTTCTTCCGTACAAGTAGTGGTACAAGACTCATAAGTATATGCCCATTGGTCTATACTTACACCTGTGTTACAAGCTTGACCTGGCGCATGATTGCCACTTGCAGAGCAATTAACTGATATAGTTTCACAAGTTCTTCTGCAACCGCTCTTAGATAAGATTGTAGATACGGTACCAGAGTCTAAATCCGTAATTATTGCCTTAGACTCTTCGCCCACATAAGAACCACTGTAAATATCCAAGAATTCCTGCTGGTTAATGTCGTATTGTACAAGATATTCATCATAGCTCTCTGTATCAACATTATAGTGCAAAACAATATTCTCTATATAATATTGTGGGTTTGTCCTTAAAAGTTTAAAGGTATAAGTATGCGTTTGCGCATAGGTCATGTATAGAATTTCATCAGTGCGTATGGTTACACTATCTATATCTAAACTTTTCTGAAGTACTTCACCTTTTGTATTAAGCTTAATCCTAAGCTTGTTTATTTTATCATCAACCTTTGTAAAATGAGGTATCACTTCAAACGGTAGTCTTCGACTAATAACATCTTGAATGTCTGTGGAAGATTCAGTACTTTCTGAACCGTCATCTTTCTGGCAACCTAAATACAAAGTCAACAAAACTAGACCAAGTACAACAAGTAAAATTTTATGTTTCATATAAATGATTAGTTTAATTGTTACTAATCATTCTTAGGAGGATAATCCAAATATAGTCACAACATTTTAAAATAACACATCTTAAATGTTAAACTTAAAAAGTCATCTTTTTGTAGCTAATTTTATAAAATAGATTTCATGATTCAAAAAATTACATGCATTCAAATTTCTAGATAAAAAAAGCGAGTCTAAACCTAGACTCGCTTTTTTGTTTTAATATATTTATATTAAACCTTAAAAATTGTAACGCTGAGGCCCTCCTCTTCTTACTTCTTCAGAAGCATAAGATTCAAACTTTTTAAAGTTTTCTCTAAATGCGTTAGACAGCTTAAATGCCATTTTATAGTAAGCTTCATCATCATTCCAAGTTGTTCTAGGACTCAACACTTCTGTTGGTACACCTGGACATGTTCTCGGTTGTGCTACACCAAATACTGAATGAATATGGTAATGATCGTAATCGTATAAGCCAAGATCACCATTAAGTGCTGCATTAATCATAGCACGTGTGTATTTTAACTTCATACGTGTTCCTACTCCATAAGGACCACCTGTCCAACCTGTGTTAACAAGCCAAACATTTACACCTGCTTCTAACATTTTTTTACTTAGCATTTCTGCATATTCCGTAGGATGTAATGGCATAAATGGTGCGCCAAAACACGCAGAGAAAGACGGCTGTGGTTCTACAACACCAGCCTCAGTTCCGGCAACCTTAGCTGTATAACCAGAAATAAAATGGTATGCTGCTTGCGCAGGAGTTAATTTAGAAATAGGAGGCAAAACACCAAAAGCATCTGCTGTTAAGAAGAATATGTTCTTTGGATTTTTACCAATAGACGGTTGTTTAATATTTTCAATATGATAAATTGGGTAACTCACACGTGTATTTTGTGTGATTGAAGTATCAGCAAAATCAACTTCGCCTTTATCATTCATTATTACATTTTCGAGAATAGCCCCTTTTTTAATCGCACCAAAAATTTCTGGTTCTTGCTCTTCCGATAGATTTATGACTTTAGCATAACAACCACCTTCAAAGTTAAAAACGGTGTTTTCTTTAGTCCAACCATGCTCGTCATCACCTATTAAACTTCTATTAGCATCAGTTGATAAGGTAGTTTTTCCTGTTCCTGAAAGTCCAAAGAAAATAGCTGTATCACCATCTTTACCCACATTAGCACTACAGTGCATTGGTAAAGTTTCTTTGAATACTGGTAAAATAAAGTTAAGTGCAGAGAAAATTCCCTTTTTTATCTCACCTGTATAACCCGTTCCGCCTATTAAAGCAATTTTACGTGTAAAATCTAAAATGGCAAAATTGTGTTGACGTGTACCATCTACCTCAGGATCTGCCATAAAACCTGGTGCATTTACCACTGTCCATTCAGGTGAAAAATCCTTTAATTCTTCTTCTGTAGGACGTAAAAACATATTATAGGCAAACATGTTGCTCCATGGATATTCGTTTATAACTCGAATATTCAATTTATAGTTTTCATCAGCACAAGCATAACTATCTCTTACAAATATTTCTTTTCCAGAAAGGTAGTCTACAACTTTATCATATAGTTTTTGAAATTTATCACTATCAAAAGGAATGTTTATGTTTCCCCACCAAACTTTATCTTTAGTTATATCGTCCTTTACAATAAACCTGTCCATAGGAGAGCGACCTGTAAACTCGCCTGTATTAACAGCTAAAGCTCCAGATGAGGCTTCTTTACCTAATCCTTTAGAAATTGTTTCGGCATGTAATTGGTCTGATGATAATTGATAATTGACTTTGGCATTTTGGATGCCATATTGGTTTAACGAAATCGTTTTCGTTGATTGAGTATGGTTTACCATAATTTTTGTGTTGTTTTTAGACTATAAAAGTAAAACTTTATTTTAAAACCGACGTTAAGTACTACATTAATCGACCTTATTTCTCATAATCCCGATTAACATCACCACCCAAGCTAAAATTAAAAGCAATCCTCCTATAGGAGTAATCATAGCAATTGTCTTAAAATCAAAACTTGAGAGTTCGTTAGTTGCCAGTCCGTAGATGGATCCAGAAAAGAAAATGACACCTAAAATTGTAAGCCAAAAAACTATCTTTTTAGATTTTGAATTAAGAAAGTTAGTAGCGCCCAAAATCAAAAGAAAAAAAGCATGATATATTTGGTAGCGTACTCCTGTTTCAAAAGTTTTTATAGCCTCTGCATCTACTAATTTCTGTAAGCCATGAGCCGCAAAAGCTCCAAGAATAATGCCTAATATACCAAAAATAGACCCTGTAATCAATAACTTCTTGTTCATAAGTAAAAATAGTTTTTGGGTTTAATTTCCCTTTTGTATTTATTACATTCGTGCATTGCAAAAATAATTATAATGCGAAAAATTTTAGTCATTGGTGCTGGAAAATCCACATCATACCTCATAAAATATCTATTAGAAAAATCGAATACAGAAAAACTTCATATTACGATTGGAGATCTCAATGTAGAACAAGCTAAAAAACTTATTGGCGACCACCCTAAAACCGATGTTATACACTTAGATGTTTTCGATTCTGAAAGCAGATCTAAGGCCATAAAAAATGCTGATATTGTAGTTTCCATGCTTCCTGCTCGTTTTCATATTGAGGCAGCAAAAGATTGTATTACATACAAAAAGCATATGGTTACTGCTTCCTACGTGAGTAACGAAATGCAAGAACTCGATACTGAAGCTAAAGCGAACAATTTGGTATTTATGAATGAAATCGGAGTAGATCCAGGTATCGATCATATGAGTGCCATGAAAGTTATTGATAACATAAGAGATGAAGGCGGAAAAATGATATTGTTTGAATCATTTACTGGTGGACTTGTTGCACCTGAAAGTGACAATAACCTCTGGAATTATAAATTCACATGGAATCCTAGAAATGTAGTGGTTGCTGGACAAGGTGGCGCTGCCAAATTTCTTCAAGAAGATCAATTTAAATATATTCCTTATCACAGATTATTTAGACGAACTGAATTCTTAGATGTTGATGGTTATGGGAGATTTGAAGCTTATGCCAATAGAGATTCATTAAAATATCAGGATGTATACGGTTTAGAACATGTAAAAACGCTTTACAGAGGTACCATGAGACGCGTTGGGTTTAGCAGAGCCTGGAATGTTTTTGTTCAACTTGGGATGACGGACGATAGTTACACAATAGACGATAGCGCTAATATGAGTTATCGTGATTTTGTTAATGCCTTTTTACCATACAGCCCAACAGATTCTGTTGAGCTTAAATTTAGACATGCCTTAAAAATTGACCAAGATGATATTGTTTGGGATAAATTTTTAGAATTAGACCTTTTTAATCCTAAAAAAATGGTTGAATTAGAAAAGGCAACTCCGGCTCAAATCCTTCAAAAAATATTAATGGATAGCTGGACGCTTAGTGAAGAGGATAAAGATATGATTGTGATGTATCACAAGTTTGGATACGAACTAGACGGAAATAAATATCAAATCGATTCTACCATGGTTACCCTTGGTGAAGATCAAACCTATACAGCGATGTCTAAAACTGTTGGTTTACCAGTAGCGATAGCAACCTTAGCCATTTTAAACGGAACTATAAAAACTCCTGGTGTACAAATACCTATTTCAAAAGAGGTTTACGAACCTATTTTGGAAGAATTGAAAAATCACGGAGTAATGTTTAAAGAAACTGAAGTTCCTTATTTGGGCTATAACCCATTGAACCTATAGATTTTTACATTACACATATTCTAAGCCTATAATTTTAAAGTAAATTACTATTTTTAACTTTCATTTTTTAAACCAAAGCTTCATATGAAAGTTAATGATAAAGGTATTTACATAGACGGTATCGATAAAAAGATTCTTAGAGCATTGATGGAAGATGCCAGAACTCCAGTACTTGAAATAGCAAGAAATGTTGGTATTTCTGGTGCTGCCATACATCAAAGGCTTAAGAAACTTGAAAAATCTGGTTTACTTGCTGGTTCTAAGTTTATCATTAATCCAAAAGTATTAGGTTACACCACAATGGCTTTTGTTGGTATCTATCTAGATAAAGCGGTTAGCAATCCTGAAGCTGTAAAACAGTTACAGAAAATTCCTGAGGTTATAGAATGTCATTATACCACTGGTCATTGGAGTATTTTTATTAAAATTCTTTCAAAAGACAACGAACATTTAATGCATGTTTTAAATTCTGAAATTCAAAGTATAAAGGGTGTTTCAAGAACTGAAACATTTATTTCTTTGCAACAGCAAATCAATAGACAAATTAAAATATAAATAAAGCCCTTCAGAAATTTGAAGGGCTTTATTTTGATTCAATTCCTACTTCTATGTTGTTGGATTTGGAATTACAGCATGTACTTCATCAATAGCTTTTAGAATATCTTCTGACAACTCAACGTTAATACTATCTATATTCTCTTCAAGTTGCGCAATATTAGTGGCGCCAATAATATTACTAGTTACAAATGGTCTTTGATTTACAAAAGCAAGAGACATTTGTGCTAGCGTCATTCCATTGTCTTCTGCTATTTGCAAATATCGCTTTGTTGCTTCTGCACATTGTGCGCTGCTGTATCTTGCAAATCTTGGAAACAAATTTAAACGTGAGTTTTCATCGTCTAAACCTTTAACATACTTTCCTGATAACACACCAAAAGCCATTGGAGAATAGGCTAAAAGACCTATCTTCTCTCTGTGAGAAATTTCAGCTAAATCACCTTCAAATGTTCTATTCAATAAAGAGTATGCATTTTGAATGGTAATCATTTTCGGTAAATCACCATGTTTAGATTCTTCAAGGTAACGCATGGTTCCCCAAGCTTTTTCATTTGATAATCCTATGTGTTTTACTTTTCCAGATTTAATGATGTCATCTAAAGTATTTAAGACCTCATTAAAATTATCTTCCCATGCATCATTTGGATTATGTTTGTAATCTCTAATCCCAAAAGTATTGGTTGGGCGTTCTGGCCAGTGTAATTGGTACAAGTCAATATAATCCGTCTGTAAGCGCTTAAGACTATTATCAACCGCTTCATTGAGCGCTTCTTTACTAAAACCTGTTGTTCTAATATGTGCTGTATAATCACCTGGGCCAGTAATCTTGGAAGCCAAAACAACTTTGTCTCTATTACCTGTTTTAGCAAACCAATTTCCTATAATTCTTTCGGTTTCTGCATAAGTTCTCGCCTCTGCTGGTACAGGATAAAGTTCAGCGGTATCAAAAAAATTAATGCCTTTATCTAAAGCCAAATCCATTTGAGCAAAACCCTCTTCTTGCGTGTTTTGATTGCCCCAAGTCATTGTACCGAGGCAAATTTTACTCACTTTTATATCTGTGTTTGGTAGTGTTGTGTATTTCATGTCTAGTCAAGTTTTGTCATCCTGAACTCGTTTCAGGATCTCATTAAGTATTTGTATCTACACTTCGACTGCGCTCAGTGAGACAAAACACTTTCAAAAAGCAAAAGTAAAAAGACCTTTGATTTAATTTTAAAATCAAAGGTCTAAATCTATGTTAAGCTTTTTTAAAGAATTAGATTTCTGCCTGAGGCGTAATGACAACCGTATGTTATTTTATAACCTAATTATTTAATCGAAAACTAATTTTATGGGCTTTATGTTTCGAAACGGCTCCTTTTCATGAGCATATTGAAGTACATCAAATGCAATAGCAGACTTATTCTTTTCTATTTCTGAATTAACAACACCTTCCAAATAATCTATTGCAAGAGCACTACAAGCATAATAATCCAAGAGTATAAAATCACTATTTTCAAATGCAGCTTTAATAATTAAAGCTTTTCTCTTCTCAAAGTCTAATTGATTATACTTATCTGTTAAATTAATCATCAATTCTTCAGCAATACGTCTTGCTACTTTTAATTTGATTTTCTTTTTTCCAACTAAGTATCCTTTAACACTTAAAGGTGATAAAAATTCAATTATTTCGTTTGGGTGATAATTCTTAGCCCAAGTCAAATCCTTTATTTGCTTCTGAAATCTTTCAATTAAATATAATGTCAAATCGAAATCCAATGGTTTTCCCAAATAATCAAAGTTAGGAACATAAATCCTAATTAAACTACCTTTTTCTAATTGAAATTCTGGAACTTTAATTCCATTAATTATAAATTCCGGACTTCTAAAAACCACATTTATTTTTATTAAATATCATTCAATAACTTAGAAATCTCGTCTAATTTTGGTGTTAGTATCACCTCTATTCTACGGTTTTTTGCTCTACCTTCCGATGTATCGTTTGATGCAATCGGAGCGTATTCACCACGACCTGCTGCTGTTAAGTTCTCAGGATTAATAGAGTTATTTTCTCTTAGAATGTTCACAATAGCCGTTGCACGCTTAGTTGATAAATCCCAGTTTCCACTTAATTGTGCATTTCCTTTATATGGCACATTATCCGTGTGTCCTTCTATTAAAATTGCAATATCTGGGTTTTCAGCAAGCACACTTCCCAATTGTTTTACAGCTTGTTTTCCTTGAGCACCAACATACCAGCTACCAGATTCAAAAAGCAATTTGTTTTCCATAGACACATAAACTTTTCCATTACGCTGTTCTACCGTAAGCCCTTTACCTTCAAAATTGGTTAAAGCTTTAGAGATAGCATCCTTAAGTGCTCTCATATTAGCATCTTTGGCTGCGATAACATTTTCTAATTCGGCAACACGTTGCGAACGACTCTCTAATTCTTTCTTTAACTTTTCTAAACGTTCGTTTTCTGCCGCCAAGGCTTGTTCTTTAGCTTCAAGTTGCGCTAAAAGCTCTCTGTTTTTCTTTGAGTTTTTAGCGATTTCAGCTGAACTGTTTTTTTCTAAGGCTTCATACGATGCTTTTAAATTATCTAAATTTGATTTTGTCGCAGTGTATTCGCTCTGAAGTCTATCGCGCTCAGCTACAGCTTCATCATAAGCCGCTTGGAGTTTATCCAAATCATTGTTAAGCTTAGTATTATCTGCAGATAATGTTTCAACTTCATCTGTTAAGCTTCGGTTTTCCTTTTTAAGATTAGCATATTTATCCTCGAGATCTGTGTATATTTTTTTGGACACACATGAAGAAAAAAGTGCCATGGACACTGCTAAGACTGAAAGTTTTTTAATCATTTTATTTTTAGGTTAAGTTATATTAAATGTCTAATTCTAATAAAATAGGGCAATGATCACTATGAACCGCCTCTGTTAGTATAACGCTACGTTTAATTTTTTCTTGTAAAGGTTCACTCACCATAGCATAATCTAACCTCCAACCTTTATTATTTGCTCTGGCATTGGCTCGGTAACTCCACCAAGAAAATTCTTGTTTTTCAGGATGAAGATATCGGTAACTATCTATAAATCCACTGTCTATAAATTCTCCGAGCCACTCTCTTTCTTCTGGTAAAAATCCTGACACTCCTTTCATTTTAGGATTGTGGATATCAATTTCTTCATGACAGATATTATAATCTCCACAAACCACAAGGTTGTGCTTTTCTTTTTGAAGTTCATTAAGGTATTCCTGAATCAAATTCATATATTCAAACTTATGTGATAACCTGGCATCATTAGTTCCGGATGGTAAATACATACTCATAACCGAAACCTCATCAAAGTCTACTCTGATATTTCTACCTTCAAAATCCATAGACTCTATACCTGTCCCAAACTCTACATGATTCGGTTTACTTTTACACAAAATGGCCACTCCACTGTAACCTTTTTTCTGCGCGCTAAACCAATAATTATATTCGTAACCTGCCTCTGTAAACAAGTCTAAATCGAGTTGATCTTCCATAGCTTTAATTTCCTGAAGGCAAACCACATCTGCATTTGTGGCTTTCATCCAATCTATAAAACCTTTATTTATTGCCGCTCTTATCCCATTAACGTTGTAAGATGCTATCTTCATATCGCTTTCTAATTGCTAATTTTTATAAAATTTTTCGGTATTCTGCTAAAATAAATAATAGAGTACTTTTACACTATTATTTTACGTCTATTTTAACGATAAAATATTTACTGTTTTAAGAAGTTATATCTTTAGATGAAAACCGCTTTTTCCTTATTATTTTTTATCATTTCTTTTGGTGCTTTTGCTCAGAAGAAGGATCCTAATTTTAAGGTAAAGCGCATCGCTGTAAAAGACTCCATAATTATTGATTCTGTTAGTATAAATCCCACACGATTTGCACTGAAAACAAAGCAGAATAAAATTATAGATACCTCGCTTTACAATATTGACTTTGCAAAGTCAATCTTAAAATTTAAGCAGCCTGTAGAATTTGATACTATACAAGTTGAATACTTACGTTATCCCGAGTTTTTAACAAAAGTATACAAGCAATTGGATGATGATGTTATAGTAGAACGCTCTTCAAACAGCCTAAAAAAACTATACAGATTAGAAAACAGTAACAAGCAGAATTTGTTCACGCCTTTTGATGGCCTTACTACTTCTGGAAGTATCTCTCGAGGAGTGACTATTGGTAACAATCAAAATTCGGTTTTAAACAGTGAATTAGATCTTCAGATTTCAGGGAAGTTAAGTGATAAAGTCTCATTGCGTGCTTCTATTCAAGATGCAAATATTCCGTTGCAGGAAAGTGGCTATTCGCAACGTTTAGACGAGTTTGACCAAGTTTTTATTGAACTTTTTAGTGATGATTGGAATATTAGAGCTGGTGATATTGATTTAGTAAACACCAACAGCTATTTTGCTAACTTTTCTAAACGTGTACAAGGGCTTTTGGTAAGTGCCAACATTAGCGATAAGACTTCTGTTTTTGCTTCTGGCGCCTTGGTTAGAGGACAATTCACCACTACGCAATTTACGGCTCAAGAAGGTAACCAAGGGCCATACAAACTTAGAGGTGAAAACAACGAACTCTATGTACTTGTAGTTTCAGGAAGTGAAACCGTTTATGTAAATGGAGTGCCTCTAGAACGCGGCGAAAATAACGATTACATTATTGATTATAATGCTGGTGAAATTATTTTTAACTCCACATTTCCGATTACTTCCGAAATGCGAATCACCGTAGATTATCAGTTTAGTGAACGTAATTATTCCAGATTTACTGTTTTTGGAGGTGGAAGTTACAATAGCGAAAAGCTTAACCTAAATGTATCTGTATATTCTGAAAGTGATGCTAAAAATCAACCGCTTCAACAAAATTTATCTACTGAGCAAACTCAAATTTTAGCTGATGCTGGCGACAATACAGATTTAATGGTTGCTCCTTCCGCTTCGCTTGAAAGCTATTCTGAAAATAGAATCTTATACCGAAAAGAGCTTGTTGGCGGTGAGGAAATCTTTGTGTTTTCCAATAATCCTGAAGACGAATTATACAGTGTAAGGTTTACTTTGGTTGGCGCTAATCAAGGCAACTACATTCTTAGCAACGATAATGCAGTAAGCAATATTTATGAATATATAGCTCCGATTGGTGGAGTACCTCAAGGGAATTACGAACCTATTTCTAGACTTATCGCTCCTGAGCGTTTACAGATTGCTGTTTTAAATGGTAATTACAAACCTTCAGAACGAACTGATGTCTTTTTTGAATTGGCAGGAAGTAAAAATGATTTAAACTTATTTTCAAGTTTAGATGATGATGACAATGATGGTTTTGCTGGAAAATTCAAATTGAAACAAAATCTTATAAAAACTGACAGTCTATGGAATTTAGATGCCATCATAGACACAGATTTTATACAGGAAAATTTCAGGACAATTCAGCGTTTGTACAGACCAGAATTTAACCGAGATTGGAACTTAGATGATTCCGAAAATAATTCGAGTTATTTAAATTATGGTAACCAATTATTATTTACTTCAGGTTTACAGTTATCACATTCCAAAAAAGGAATCGCTCAATACAATTTTGAGCATTTAAGTTATGCTGATAATTTTAATGGTAATCGCCATAATATCAACGCGAATTTACGTTTAGGGAATTTTAGATTTTTCACAAATTCTAGTTTTTTAAATAATGAAAGCACTATTAACCGTTCTACATTTTTAAGATCCTATAACAGATTAGTTTACGGCAAAAAAAATAAATGGGTTGGCACTAAATTTTCTACTGAAGACAACGAACAAGTTGTTATGGCTACGGATTCCCTAACACCGTTGAGTCAAAAATTCAGAGCATACGAAGCCTTTGTTGGTATTGGAGATAGCACCAAAGTTTATGCAGAAGTTGGGTATATTAAACGTTTTAATGATAGTCTTAGAAACAATAGTATAACTAGAGTAAACAGCTCTAACACCTATTATTTAAAGTCTATATTGATTCAGAATAAAAGCACCAACCTTCAACTTTTTGTTAATTACCGAGATTTAAAATCCGAGGACGAAACCATTGAAAGTGAGCAGAGTCTTAATAGCCGTTTAAGTTTCAACCAAAAGTTATTTAAAAATATCGTTATTTGGAATACCAATTTTGAAACCAATTCGGGTACATTGCCACAACAAGATTTTACTTATGTTGAAGTTGAAGCCGGACAAGGAGCTTACACATGGATAGATTATAACAACAATGGTATTCAAGAATTGGACGAGTTTGAAATCGCACAATTTCAAGACCAAGGCAATTATATTCGTGTGTTGCTTCCTAACCAAGTTTTTATTCGTACACATCAAAACAGATTGAGTCAAACTCTAACACTCAATTTTCAACAATTGAGTAATTCTGAAAATAAGTGGAACAAATTTTTCTCTCATTTTTACAATCAAACCTCATTTTTAATCGATAGAAAAGTACGGAGAGAAGGCAATAATTTTAACCTAAATCCTTTTAAAGAGGATGAAGAAAATCAACTCGGACTTAACAATAGTATTAGAAATGTGTTGTTTTTCAATAGAGGAAAGCAAAATTACACAACCTCTTATACCTTTTTGAGTAACACAAGCCGAAACTTATTATCTATCGGGTTTCAAGAAAATCAGCTGAACAGTCACCAACTAAATTTTAATCATAAATTTGCTACAAGTTGGCTTATAAATCTTCTTGGAAGTTTAGGCACGGATGAAAGTATCAGTGAAAATTATACAAGTAGAAATTACAAAATTGACGAAACACAATTTCAGCCTAAACTATCTTATATTTTTAATGAAAATGCCCAATTCAATGTGTTTTATCAATACACTACAAAAGAAAACACCAACGGAAACTCAGAAGCTCTTAGCCAAAATAATTACGGTCTGTCATTTACCTACAATAATGCGCAAAAAATTGGTTTGACAGGTGAATTCAATTTCTTTCAAAATGAATTTGATGGTGACTCTAACACGCCTGTAGCTTACCAAATGCTTGAGGGTCTTCAACCTGGAAAAAACTTTACTTGGAGTTTATTGGCACAAAAAAAGCTTACCAAATTTCTAGATTTAAACCTTAATTATTTCGGAAGAAAAACCGAAACTTCAAGAACTATACACACAGGAACGATTCAATTGAAAGCTTATTTTTAAGATTATTCATTCATATTAAAAAATAAATTGTAGTTTTAAGCATCCTATTATTTGCCCTTACAATTAATAACGTTAAAATGAAAAATTAAATCATAAACGTTATACTGAAATGAAAAACAGATTTCTTCTAGCGATTCTTGTATATAGGATTACTCTTCATCAATCAATCTTGTCAAAAAGAAGACAACTCAGAAAGTACTGAATCTTCCACAGAGATTCAAGATGTTATTAGTCGAAGACTACCGTTTGAAGTGATACCTCATTTTACAAAGGTTGATGATAAAATAAACAAGCTTAGGATTAAGCTTAATACAAAAGGTGAAGTACTTCAGAAAAGTTTAGATATAGATAGTGTAACCATACGCACTGATGAAATTCTATACATGACCTATGCGCAAACACATACTTATACCTTTAAACTTTTAAGGACAAACCCACAATATTATATAGAGAATATTGTTTTGCACTATAATGTTGATACAGAGAGCTATGATGAATATCTTGTACAATACGACATTAACCAGCAGGAATTCTTGGATATTTACAGTGGTTCTTATGTGGGCGAAGAGTCTAAGGCAATAATTACGGATTTGGACTCTGGTACCGTATCTACAATCTTATCTAAGAGCGGTTGCAGAAGAACTTGTGAAACTATATCAGTTAATTGCTCTGCAAGTGGCGATCATGCGCCAGGTCAAGCTTGTGACTCAACTATAAGTATAGACCAATGGGCATATACTTATGAGTCTTGTACCACTACTTGTACGGAAGAAGAAGATGCAAGCATAGACCCAGGACCATCTGGCGGTGGTGGAGGTGGTGGTAACTCAGCAGTAAATACTAACCCTGAGCCAAACGAGCCCTGCGAGAGAATTATAAACGGACAGACCTATGTAGGTATTATAGATACTGAAGGGAATTGTATAGAAGTTATGCCTAGAGATAATGATTGTGAGGCTTCCTTAAATAGTCTTAATTCACAGTATAGTTTCCTTTCTCCCTTTAATGTTGATTTAAGTGAAGTAAATCCCTGCGAATCAATTGACACAACTCAAGTTGTTGAAAATCAAAAATTCTTATGCATCTATACCAAATTAACATTATCACCTAAATTCAAAGATTTATTTACAGATACTTTTGGCGAAAATGAACAATTAAATGTAACTTTTAAGATATCTGACACCCTTACCTCAAATGGATTATGCTCACCCAATATCCTACATGATCCACTGAATGGGCAGATTACAAATGCCAATATTGACATACTTATACAAAAAAGCTATATGGAAAATGCTTCAGCAATTGCAGTTGCAAAAACTATCCTTCATGAATCTATCCATGCTTATTTAATGGTGAAACAATACGGATGTAATCAAGGCACACCTTTTGAAGAATGGAATGATTCAGACCTTGGTGAAATACTAAATGAGTACTTTCTTGAGTGCGCTCCCCTTCAAGGTCAGCATGAGTTTATGTTTAATTTTATGATACCAACTATGGGTGAAATATTAGCAGACATTAAGAATGATTTGATACCTGAAAATCATCAAACTGGTGCTGAATCACAGCTATTTATCAATGAAGACAATCCAACAACCTATCCCAGCGGCGAATATGTTCTTGATACACCATGGAATTGGGATGATTTCTTTAAGTATCTAAGCTTAGCAGGTTTGCAAAATAGTTCTGCCTTTATATTAACATATGGTGATATAGAAAACCCTACCAGTCCGTACTATGAAAATTTTTCAAGTTATATTGATACTGGTATTGAGCAATTTTCTGACGAATGTAATAATTAAAAAAGAATACAATGAAAAAGAATATTTTATTAGTAGCAATATGTCTTACCTCTTTTGTTTCATTCTCACAAAAAATAGAACTAATAAAGAACCAAGAGGTTGTTTTTGTATTTTTTGATGAGACCGATCCTTTACTAAAGAAATATAACTGTAATAATAAAAATACAATGAAAAGTTGTTGGTATAAATTCACTTTTTTGAAAAAAAACAAAAACAATTTAGATCATAATAAATTAAAAAAATCATTTATACTGGTCTACTCAAGATTTGATGATTTTGATGAATTGGAAAAAGAAAAACCTGTACTCAATATAGTTATCAATAAAAGTTTTTTAAAAAAAAATAAGTCAATAATCTTAAATAGGGAAGCGATAAATAATAAAATAGGAATAAATAACACCATAACAATTCTACAAAAGGCTAAAAAAATTATTCTTATAGAAAATATTGGTAAACAAAAAGTAAGGCTTAAAGAAGTGAGGCTTTTTGAAATTGGAGAAGAGTAATATTGTTAAATTTAAGATTGGTTTTTCAAATTCAAGTTTGTATTAATATTTTTTAAAAAATGTAATGAATAAATTCAATTTATTAAGAATATTATGTGTTTTAATATTACCTCTTAAAATTATTTCTCAAGATCATAATCATAAAAAAACAATCTTTATTGTATTTGAAGAGTAAAAGTTTGAAAAACACAAAACAAGACCTGATAATGAATATATATATATGGTGAATACGTATTTTCTGTTCCTGAAAAAGACAAATGCTAACATGCGACTTAAGGGTTTTAATAGAGTTTTTCAATTACTTATAAATTCGAAACATATTTTTTGATAGATAAAGATGAAACTAATGGTAATAAAATTACAATCAAAGAAGTTGAACATTTTTATATAGTTAAAAAAACTATGTTTTATTTACTAGTAATATGTTTTATTTCTTTTATTTAATTCAACAAAAAATCAGAAATAGTAAAAAAATAAGAGATTGTTTTTTGTATTTTTTGATGAAACGAATCTACTCCAAGAAAAATAAACATGTAACTTATCAAATACTCGGAGGTCTTCAACAAGGAAAAAACTTTACTTGGAGTTTATTGGCACAAAAAAAGCTTACCAAATTTCTAGATTTAAACCTTAATTATTTCGGAAGAAAAACAGAAACTTCAAGAACGATTCACACAGGGACGATTCAATTGAAAGCTTACTTCTAATTCTATTTGTGTAAAATCATTAAAAACTGTATACTCCCAGCAAAACCTCAATACGTTTTAATGAAAGATTTTATAATTATTGGTGCTGCACAAGCTGGGTTATCTATGGCTTATCATTTAAAGAAAAATCAAAAAGATTTTTTAATAATTGATAAAGAGGATGAAATTGGTGCCTCTTGGCTTAATCGATGGAATTCATTAAAACTCTTTACACCAACAGAATTTAACCATCTTGAAGGCATGCCTTTTCCAGCACCTAAAGGACATTATCCAGATAAATACGAAGTCGCCAATTATTTTAAAGCTTATGTAGAGAAATTTAACTTTCCTGTGCAATTAAACACGCTTGCAGAACGCATTGAAAAAGAAGACAACCATTTTGTTGTAAAAACTAATAAAGGCGATTTAAACTGTAAAGAAGTTATTGTAGCTACGGGACCGTTTCATATTCCTTACACGCCAAAGTTTCATAATAATCTTTCTGAAGATATTTTTCAAATACACAGTAACTATTACAAAAATCCAAAGCAACTAAAAGATGGTGCAACCTTGGTTGTTGGTGGAGGTGATAGCGGATTTCAAATTCTAGATGAAATTTCAGAAAAAACTAATAGAAAAACATACTTCTCAGGAAATACAGACATCAAAACTTTACCTCAAGAAATATTAGGAAAAACGCTTTGGTGGTGGTTTACCATAATAGGATTTTTAAGCTTTAGTAAAGACTCTTGGGTTGGAAAAAAGATTAGCAAATCTAAACAACCCATTATAGGTATAGATGTAAAATCTATTATTAAACGTGATAATGTTATCCCAGTAGGATACACTATAAATGCCGAAAATAATACAGTAAAAACAACCATAAAAGAATTAGAAGATGTAAAAAATATAGTTTGGGCAACAGGCTATAAACCTAATTTTGAATGGATAGAAACTATTGAATTAACGCAAAACGGCTACCCTAAACATCATCGTGGTATTAGCAGCACAAAAGGACTCTATTTTATAGGTTTACCATGGTTACATACACGTGGTTCTGCAACTTTAGGAGGCATTAAAAAAGACGCTAAATATTTAGCGAACAAGATATTAAAAAAATAAACCCTAAATTATAACTGTTCTATATTAGCTACACAAAGTAACTTAAGTCACCAACGAATACACAAAGTTTTGTAAATTTGCTTTGGTATGAGTAAAATTTTGGCATTAACATATTCGATTTTGATACTTATTCAAAGTTTCAACATTAACTTAGAAGACTTTTCTAAGATTAATGCCTTAATTGACCATGCTCAGTTTCATAAAGAAATGTATGGTGATTCATTTTTTCAGTTCATAGCTGAACATTATGGAGATGCTAAAGACGACCATAAAAGCGACCATAAAGAACATGAGGATTTACCTTTCAAAGACGGTCATCATATGTGTACACATATTAATTTATCTTTTATTAATCCAACTATTTCTATCATAATAAGTAACGAAGAATTCATAGAAATTCCTTTCAATTTCGTTTACAAAGAATCTTTTACTTCATTTGAAAAACCTTCTATTTTTCAACCACCAAAACACGCATAATTCATTTTAAAATCCAACCTGTTTAAAGTAATAAACAGGCTAGTTTCAATTTTATTATCATGAATTATGTTAGAAAAAATCATAAAATCAAGCTTAAATAATAAGCTTATTATTTTCCTTTTTACAGCATTTATTATTGGTTTCGGAATTTTCTCTTTGACCCAAATTCCTATTGGCGCTGTACCAGATATTACCAATAATCAAGTCCAAGTGATTACCACATCACGCAACTTATCAACCCAAGATGTTGAGCAATTTATTACCTATCCTGTCGAGCTAGAAATGGCAAATTTACCAGGCGTAGAAGAGATAAGATCAGTTTCAAAATTTGGTCTTTCTGTGGTAACGATTGTTTTTGAAGACAAAATGGGCACATACCTACCAAGACAATTAATTGCCGAAAAAATCAAGTCAGCTTCAGAAGTTATCCCAGATGGTTTTGGCTCGCCAGAAATGGGACCAATCACCACTGGTTTGGGTGAAATTTACCAATACATTCTTGATGTTAAACCTGGTTACGAAGACCAATACACCACAACCGAACTGCGTACCATTCAAGATTGGATAGTAAGGCGTCAACTATCAGGTATTCCTGGTGTTGTTGAAGTCAATACTTGGGGCGGATATTTAAAGCAATACGAAGTTGCCATTAACCCAAATAAGCTAAATGCTATGAATATTTCGGTGTCCGAAATTTACGACGCATTAGAAAAAAACAATAGTGTTGCTGGTGGTGGATATATCGAAAAAACCAACGAAGCCTATTTTATTCGTGGTGAAGGTTTGGTTAAAAACCTTGAAGATATAGAGCAAATCGTAGTGAAAAATGAAGGCGCGCCAATTTATATTAAAGACGTTGCTAAGGTAGGTTTTGGAAGCGCTACACGTTTTGGTGCCATTACTGGTAACGGTGAAGGCGAAAAAGTACTTGGGCAAATTATGATGCTTAAAGATGGTAACTCTAAAGCCATTATCGACGCCGTAAAAGAACGCGTAAAAGACATACAAAAAAGCCTACCAGAAGGTGTTTACATCAACGGATTTTTAGAACGTAGCGAACTGATTGGCAAAACGACCTTTACCGTGTCTGAAAACCTAATTTTAGGATCTTTAATCGTCATTTTTGTTGTGGTTTTATTACTTGGTAATTTACGCTCAGGTTTGGTCGTTGCGTCTGTTATTCCGTTGAGTCTGTTATTCGCCATTTCACTAATGAACATTTTTGGTGTAGATGCCAATTTAATGAGTCTTGGTGCAATAGATTTTGGGATTATTATTGATGGTGCTGTAATTATTGTCGAGTTTATTGCTTTTAGAATTATTACCGAAAGTGAAAAACTAAAATTACTCACAAAAGAAGCAAAACAGTCAGAAATTGATCAAATTACGTTAAAAAGCGCATCAAAAATGATGAATTCTGCCATTTTTGGCCAATTAATCATCTTAATTGTATTCATTCCAATTTTATCATTAAGCGGTGTAGAAGGCAAAATGTTTAAGCCTATGGCATTGACGTTTAGTTTTGCATTAATTGGTGCTATGTTACTGTGTTTGACTTACGTTCCTGTAGTATCATCTTTATTTTTGAAACCGAAAAAGCCAAGCGAAAGAAATATTTCCGTTAGGTTAATGAAAGCGCTTAACTCTTGGTACAAACCATCAATACATTGGGCCTTACAACACAAAAAAATTGTGGTGAGTTTAGCCGGAATTTTACTAGCTATCAGCATCTTTTTATTTAGTAAAATGGGTGGTGAATTTGTACCAACTTTAGATGAAGGCGACTTCGTAATTCAACCTGTTTTAAAAACAGGAACATCACTTGGAAAAACCATTGAAATCACAACCAAAATCGAAAACATTCTTTTAGAAAATTTTCCAGAAGTTGATCAAGTAGTAAGTCGTATTGGTGCTGCCGAAGTCCCAACAGATCCAATGTCTATGGAAGAAAGTGATGTCATCATAAAACTAAAACCAAAAGACGAATGGGTAAGCGCAGAAAGTAAAGACGAATTAGCCGATAAATTTAAAGACGCATTAAGTATCATTCCTGGTATGGAAGTGGAATTTACACAACCTATCGAAATGCGTTTTAACGAGCTAATTACTGGTGTTAGAGCCGATGTTGCTATTAAAATTTTTGGTGAAGACTTATCCATTTTAGCCAATAAAGCAGACGAAGTGAAAGAATTAATTAAAAATGTTGAAGGCGCTTCAGATATTATTATTGAAAAAGTAGAAGGCTTACCTCAAATGAGCGTGTCTTTTAACCGAAGTAAAATTGCGCGTTACGGATTGAATATTTCTGATGTTAATCAAGTGATTTCAATGGGATTTGCTGGCGGAACTGTTGGGCAAGTGTTTGAAGGCGAAAAGCGCTTTGATTTAGTGATGCGTTTAGACCAAAACAACAGAAAAAACCTAGCCAGTCTTCAAAATTTATATGTCGATACACCAAGTGGTACAAAAATTCCGCTTAGCGAATTAGCAGAAATCACATACACCACTGGACCTGCAAAAATTTCAAGAGACGACACCAAGCGTCGTATTGTTGTTGGTATTAACGTGCGTAACCGCGATTTACAATCGGTAGTAGATGACGTAAGAGCTATTCTAGACCAACAACTAAAATTACCTGTTGGCTACAACGTAACTTATGGTGGACAATTTGAAAACTTACAAAGTGCCAAAGCACGTTTAATGATTGCGGTTCCAATTGCTTTAGCCTTAATTTTCTTACTGCTGTATTTTGCATTTGGCTCAGCAAAAGAAGCCTTATTAGTATACTCTGCTATTCCATTATCTGCTGTTGGTGGCGTATTGCTTTTATGGTTACGCGATTTACCGTTTAGCATCTCTGCAGGTGTTGGTTTTATTGCGCTTTTTGGAATTGCCGTACTTAATGGTATCGTACTTATAGAACATTTTAAAGAACTAAAAGAACACGGTATGGATGATATAGAAGAACGCATAAAACGTGGTACCTCAGAGCGTTTGCGACCTGTTTTACTAACCGCAGCAGCAGCAGCTTTAGGATTTTTACCTATGGCGGTTTCCACCAATGCTGGTGCCGAAGTTCAGCGTCCTTTAGCAACCGTAGTCGTTGGCGGTTTAGTCACTGCAACCGTATTAACCCTAATTGTGTTACCTGTTTTATACGCGTGGTTTGAAACTAAAAAAGAAATTAAAATGAATAAAACTGCAATCGTTACCATTCTCGGTTTCTTTTTTATGATGAATGCTAACGCTCAAAATCCATTAACCATTGAAGAAACCTTAGCGTTAGCTATAGAAAATAACGCTAGTTTAAAAGCTTCAAATCTTAAGGTAGACGAAAGCAATGCTTTAATAGGAAGCGCTTTTAGTTTTGATAAAACGTCAATTTATTACAGTTATGATGAAAATAATTTAGCTATAAACAATCAACCGCTAAAAGTGTTTGGTATTGCTCAAGATTTTAAGTTTCCGACGGTATATTTTGCGGAAAAGAAAACCAATAAAGCGAAAGCTAGTCTAGAAGAAACACATTACAATCTCAAGTTTGAGCAATTACAGCAAGCGGTTTACGCCAACTATTATCAATTGAGTTATGCTAAAAACAAGGCGAAAACCTATAAATATTTAGATAGTCTGTATCAAGATTTTGCAAATAAATCTGAACGTCGTTTTGAAGTTGGCGAAACCAATTATTTAGAAATGATTACCGCCAAATCCAAACAAAAACAGTTAGAAACCTTGTACAAACAGGCACTTAAAGAAGTTGCGTTTTCTAAAGAACAACTCAAAAGTGTTGTACAAGTTGATAGTTTAGAGATTGTTGACCAACCGCTTGAACAATTACAAATTGAAACGATTTCAACACAAAATAATGTTGGTTTTCAATACTTTGAACAAGCTAAAAACTATCAAAACGCCATCTATCAACAAGAAAAACAAAACTTGTTACCAGATATTAGTGTAGAGTATTTTCAAGGTACAAACGACCAATTAAACACCAATATAAAAGGGTATCAATTAGGGTTGAAAATTCCGTTGTTGTTTTCTGGCAATGCTTCAAAAATAAAAGCTTCAAAAATTGCTAAAGACATTATTACAGAGCAACAACAAGATTACAAAACCAAGTTAAACACTAAGTACAATGCACTTTTTGCGACTTTAGCGCAATACGAAGAAGCTGTAAATTACTATAATAATGAAGGTGAAGACCTTAAAAATCAAATTATAAAAACAGCAACTCGTACGTTTAAAGAAGGTGAAATTGACTTTTTTCAATACATACAAAGCCTTGAAACCGCTAGCGAAATTGAATTATCGTACCTAGAAAATTTAAACGCTTACAATCAAACCGTAATACAAATTAACCACCTTACTCTAAATATCAATTAAAATGAAAAACATATATATACTTCTTTTTTCGCTTTTATTTTTAGCCTGCGGAAACAAAGAAAACAACACAGAAATGGTTGAAAACACACCAACCAAAAGCAATGTAATAACAGTAACTAAAGCTCAATTTGAAAGTGAGCAAATGGTTTTAGATACTTTGAAAACACTTGATTTTTCAACAGGAATTGCCGTTACCGGAATGATAGACGTACCACCAAAAAACAAATCGAGTATCACGACATTTATTGGTGGATATATTACAAACACACCGCTTTTAGTTGGTGATGAAGTTAAAAAAGGACAACTTTTAGTAAGCTTAAAAAATCCTGAGTATGTTGAAATTCAGCAAAACTATCTAGAAATCGCAGAGCAACTTAATTACTTAAAAGCTGAATTTAACAGACAAAAAACGTTGTTTGATGAAGAAATAACTTCAGAAAAAAACTTCCTAAAAGCGCAAAGTACTTACAAAAGTAGTTTAGCTACTTACAACGGACTAAAGAAAAAACTACAAATGATGAATATTAGTCCAGCTGCTGTAGAACAAGGAAATATCACCTCAACCATTAGTCTTTACGCACCAATTAACGGAAACGTCACTAAAGTAAATATAAGTAATGGTGCTTATGTTGCGCCAAACGATGTGATATTAGAAATTGTAGATATTGATCATATTCATTTGGAATTATCTGTATTTGAAAAAGACATCATGCACATCAAAAAAGGTCAAAAAATACAGTTTAAAATTCCTGAAGCTTCAGAAAAAACTTTTGAAGCAGACGTACATTTAGTAGGTACTACCATCGATGAAACTACAAGACGTGTTAAAGTTCACGGACATGTAGATAAAGACTTAGCTAATTTTATTGTTGGTATGTTTGTAGAAGCTAACATTATTACAGACAGTAAAAAAGGTGTTGGCTTGCCAAACGAAGCTATTGTAAGTGAAGACAAAAATAATTATGTGCTTGTTTTAGATGAAACAACTACTGATGGCTATCAATTTAAAAAGCTAAAAGTTAATACAGGACAACAAGACGAAAATGCTACAGAAATTTTAAATCCTGAAGTTTTACAAAACAAACAAATATTAGTTAAAGGTATCGGAATGCTACTGGAAGAAGGTGGCGAAAACTAATAGATAAGATGATTAAACATAAAACGCCCAAAACTATTCGTTTTGGGCGTTTTTTTATTTATAAATTGCTGCTTTTACAGGAATTTTACATCTTCATTAACCATTCTTTTACATCAACTTCTTTTTTAATGATGTCACGTAATTCTTCAATTTTAACACGCTTTTGTTCCATAGTATCTCTATGACGTATCGTTACGGTGTTATCTTCTAGACTTTCGCCATCTACTGTGATACAAAATGGTGTACCAGCTGCATCTTGACGACGGTAACGTCTACCAACTGCATCTTTTTCATCATAAGTAACGTTAAAATCCCATTTTAAATCATCTACAATATCTTTTGCCATTTTAGTTAGACCTTCATCTTTTCTAACTAATGGTAAAATAGCTGCTTTTGTTGGTGCTAAAACTGCTGGTAATTTTAAAACAGTTCTTTCGCTTCCGTCTTCTAAAGTTTCATCTTGTAAACTATTAGAGAATACTGCTAAAAACATACGATCTAAACCAATTGAGGTTTCTAAAACATAAGGTGTATAGCTCGTATTTTCTTCGTGATCGAAATACTGAAGTTTTTTTCCAGAATACTCTTCGTGTTGTTTTAAATCGAAATCTGTACGTGAGTGAATTCCTTCTAATTCTTTAAATCCGAATGGGAATTTAAACTCGATATCTGTAGCTGCATCTGCGTAATGTGCTAATTTTTCGTGATCATGGAAACGGTAGTTATCTTCGCCTAAACCTAGCGATTTATGCCATTTAAGACGTGTTTCTTTCCAGTAATCAAACCATTCTTTTTGTGTACCTGGTTTGATAAAGTATTGCATTTCCATTTGTTCAAACTCGCGCATTCTAAAGATAAATTGTCTTGCAACAATTTCGTTTCTAAAGGCTTTTCCTGTTTGTGCAATACCAAAAGGTATTTTCATACGTCCTGTTTTTTGCACATTAAGGAAGTTTACAAAAATACCTTGTGCTGTTTCTGGACGTAAGTATAAATCCATTGCGCTTTCAGCACTTGCCCCTAATTTGGTGCCAAACATTAAGTTGAACTGCTTAACGTCTGTCCAGTTTTTACTTCCTGTTAAAGGGTCTGCAATTTCTAATTCTTCAATTAAGGCTTTTACATCTGCTAAATCTTCATTTTCTAAAGATTTACCAAGACGTTTTAGGATGGTATCAATTTTTTCTTGATAGCCTAAAACACGACCGTTTGTGCTTAAAAACTCTTCTTTATTAAAAGCTTCACCAAAACGTTTTTCGGCTTTTTTAACTTCTTTATCAATTTTAGCTTCAATTTTTGCGCAATAATCTTCAACTAAAACATCTGCACGATAGCGCTTTTTTGAGTCTTTGTTATCAATTAACGGATCATTAAAGGCATCTACGTGTCCAGACGCTTTCCAAGTGGTTGGATGCATAAAAATTGCAGCATCTAATCCTACAATATTATCGTGCATTTGCACCATTGCGCGCCACCAATAGTCGCGTATGTTTTTCTTTAATTCTACACCGTTTTGTGCGTAGTCGTAAACTGCGCTTAGTCCATCGTAAATTTCGCTACTTTGGAACACGTAACCATACTCTTTTGCGTGAGAGATTACTTTTTTAAATTGATCGTCGTTGTTTGCCATGCCACAAAAATAAAAAACCGCTCAAATTAATAGAGCGGTTTTATTTAAAAAAATATGCTTTGTTTTATTTTAATTCTATACTGGTAGCTCCTAATCTTAAATCATCGTGAAAGATACTTATAAAATAGTGTCCTTTTTTGAACGGTTCATCATCGTCATCTGCAACTACATCAGTACAAACCTGTAAATCTTTATTTTCGTAATTCACAATTTCTTTTTTGCTGTACAACAAAGAATAATCCCCAAAAAACATCTCACCTTGATCTGACACTACATTTCCTTCAGGACCTACAATTTGAACGTATAAATCTTTCTTACCTTTTGGAGTCAATGGGTTTTCCGATAAATTTATACACACATTCATTGCATTAGTACGACGTGCTTTTTCAGTGGTTCTTTTTTTGCCCGACTTGAGTCTGTATGCCTTAACAGCAACACTATTAGCTTTTAAAATAGAAGCAGCATCAATGGTTTTGTTTAACGATGCATTGGTCTCTTCGAGTTTACTAATAGTTTTAGAGTTTTTCTTAATGGTACTTAGCGCTAATGACTTTTCTTGCTCTAGCTTAAGATTTGCTGTATTTAAAGAATCTATGGTACCTAAAAGAACTTTACTTTTATCTTTTAGCACCAAGAAATGATCTTTGAATTTTGAAATTATTGATAAATCACTTTTTAGAAGTTTAAGTGAATCAAGTGCATTTTTAGCCTCTAATCTGGCATCATTTAATTGCGCAGTCATTAATCCGTGATCCTCACTTAATTCATCATAACTTTCTAGCATTTCTGATAATTCTGTTTCTATCAGAACTTTTTCTTGCTTTAAAAAATCCTCATAAGATTTTATAGATTTATAATTCGAAAAACTATAAAGCCCAAGACCTGTTAAGACGACTAATAAGGAACCGATAATTATCCTATAGTTAAATATGTGGGGACTAACTATCATAATTAATTTCTTAATTTGATGCGAAATTAGATGTATTGACAGTATTCCTTAATTTTAATCGATTAAATGATAATAAATTTGTTAAAATTGTTTTTTCCTACAGTATGCGAAGCTTGTAGTGAAATATTGAATGATAATGAAGCTGTAATCTGCACTGGCTGCAGACATCAGTTGCCTACAACAAATTTTCATTTTGATAATTCTGACGACGTAAAGAAAATCCTTTATGGACGTGTTAAACTACAACACGCAACGGCATTACTACACTTCTCTAAAAAAGGTATAGTTCAGCAATTACTTCATAATCTAAAGTACAGAGGCCATGAGCAAATTAGTCCATTTCTTGGTGAATGGTTAGGGGCTGAATTAAAAACTCTTGATGCTTATAAACACATTGATGTTGTTGTACCTGTTCCGCTGTATAAAAGCAGATTGCGAAAACGTGGTTATAATCAAGTTGCTAAATTTGGTAAAGCACTATCAGAAGCTCTTGATGCCGCATACAATGATTCTGTTTTGATAAAAACAAAATCTACCAAAACACAAGTTTTTAAAGGGAGATTATCGAGATGGAATAATGACGATGCCATATTTGATATTTCAGAAAAAGAATCACTCAAAGGAAAACATATTCTTCTGGTTGATGATATTATTACCACTGGTGCAACCGTAGAAGCTTGCGCTTCCGTTTTGTTAAAAATTGATAATATTTCGTTAAGTCTCGCAACCATGGCAATTGCAGATTGATTTTTTCGTTTCTAAATTTTAATATCGTTTCTTTGTGCAAAATAATATAAAGTCAATGCGTTTATCTTTAGTACGATTACTTAGCCTAGTAACTATAGCAATAACTATTGCTAGTTGTGCTAATCGTGGTACTCCTACTGGCGGAGAAAAAGATACTGATCCACCTGTTATTGTCAGAGCTGTACCAGAAAATTTCTCAACTAATTTTAAAGGCAACGAAATACGAATTTATTTTGACGAATATGTAAAGATAAAGGATGCTCAAAAGCAACTTATTATCTCGCCTCCTATGGATACGGCTCCCATAATTACTCCAATGAGTACGGCTAGCAAGTACATTACCATAAAAATAGAAGATACACTTATAGACAACACAACATATGCCTTTAATTTTGGTGAAAGTATAGTTGACAATAATGAGGAAAATCCATATCCTTACTATCGCTATGTATTTTCTACAGGCAACACTATAGATTCGTTATCAGTGCAAGGTTATGTAGTTGATGCTTTGCAGGAACAAGCAGATCCTTTTGTTTCTGTAATGTTATACGAAGTAGATTCTACCTACAAAGATTCTATAGTTTATAAAGAAAAACCAAGATATATTACTAATACACTAGATAGTTTAACTACGTTTAGCATTGAGAATATCAAAGCTGGGAAATACAAACTTGTAGCTTTAAAAGACAAAAACAGCAATTATAAATTTGACCAAAAGGATGACAAGATTGGTTTTAAAGAAGACTATATCGATGTACCAAATGATTCATTATATAAACTGACTCTTTTTAAAGAAGAAGTAAACTATAAAGCTGTAAAACCAAAGCAAGCAGGAGAAACTAAGATTATCTTTCCTTACGAGGGTGATTACGAATCTATACGGATTAAAGTTTTAGGCCAAAAACCTGAAGGTTATGCCACTCGTATTGTAAAAGATGATAAAACCGACACTTTATACTATTGGTACAAACCAAAATTTGAATTAGATTCCACACTATTCTTAGTCACTAATAAAACACAAGTAGATACTTTTAATCATCGTTTTAGAGCTCTTGAAGCAGATTCCTTAGAAATTAAATCAATTACTTCTGGGAATGTAAACTATGACCAAGATTTTACACTATCAGCGACTACTCCACTTTCTAGTATCGACACAACAAAGATTAGTATTATAGACAAAGATTCATTAAATGTACCTTATAAAGTACTGTATGATTCCATATCTAACAGATATAAGTTTCCTGTAGAAAAACAAGAAGGGCAACAATATAAAGTTACCATGCTACCTGAGACTTTTAAGGACTTCTACGACGGAGTAAACAAAGACACTTTAAATTTTAGTTTTAAGACTAAAATGAAATCAGAATATGGCAATATTAGAGTTAATCTTAGAAATGCTACCTTTCCATTAATCGTTCAGTTAACTAATGATAAAGGTGAAGTATTCTACGAAAAATATACTGCCGAGTCTCCTGTTGTAGATTTCACCAACTTACCTCCAAAACTTTATAAGTTACGTGTTATACATGACACCAATGGGAATGGTAAATACGACACAGGAAATTATTTATTGGGAATACAGCCAGAACGTGTGAGTTATTCACCTCCGATAGAAGAAGTACGCTCTAATTTTGATTTTATTATAGAGTTTGAGTTATTAAAAGAATAAGTCAAAATTATCTTTGTCCTTCAAAAAACCAAGCTTTTCTCTATACTTACTGATATGACTTTTTTCTAAAGTAAGAACCTCAACAGTTTCTTTACGCTCTGGTATTGTATCTAGTCTATTACCAAGAACATCAAAAGCTGATGAATGTCCTGAATATTCATAATCATTTCCATCTAAACCAACTCTGTTTACACCAATACAAAACGCCATATTTTCGATGGCTCTAGCTTTTAACAAAGCATCCCAAGCAGCAACACGAATCATTGGCCAATTAGCTACATAGATAAGCACATCATAGTCTTCAGCATTTCTAGCCCAAACAGGAAAACGCAAATCATAACAAACTAAAGGACAAATTTTCCAACCTTTGTAATTGAAAATTACTTTTTCATTTCCTGCTGTATAAACTTTATGTTCGCCAGCTAAGGTAAAAGTATGCCGCTTGTCATAATGTAATATTTCACCTGAAGGCTCCACACAGACCAATCGATTATAAAAATTGTTATTTTCCTCAATGACCAAGCTACCAATAAATGCCGCTTGTTTTTCTTTAGCCATAGATTTTAGCCAATGAATACTTTCACCACTCATAGATTCAGCCACATGAGAAGCGTTCATAGTAAAACCAGAAGTAAACATTTCTGGCAAAACAAAAAGGTCAGCCGTTACTGAACTGACCATTTGCTCTATATGTTTTCTATTAGCTTGTGGGTTTTCCCAAACCAAGTCTGTTTGTATCAATGCAACCGTTAAGATATCACTCATAGACTAGCCCTTTTTCACTTTCTTTTTTGCCTTTTCTACTTTTTCTTTTAGCTTTTCAATTTTTTCAAGCCACTTTTCTTCATCTTTTGGTGACAACTTACCCTTACCTTTTAACTTCTCGTATTTTGATTGAGACTTCTTTAAATCGGACTGAGATTTGTCTAAAGCTTTTTGAAGTTTCGCTTGTTTCTTCAATTTCTTTTCAGCTTTTTTTCTTGCTTGTTCGGCCTTCTTTAATGCTTTTTCTGCTTTTTTATTAGCTCTTTCTAGCTTTTCTGCTTCTCTTACCTTCGCCTCCTCTTTTAATTTTTCAGATGCTTCTTTTAAAATAGCCGTCTTCTCTTCTGGTTTTAAAGTTCCGGTAACTTCTTTTCCATCAACAAAAACCTTTTCCTTTTTAACTTCATAGGTTTTACCATCTTTTTCTATTTTTTGTGCGAATGATGTAAGTGAAAATCCTAGCAATAGGATTATAATGTGAAATTTCATAATTGTAGTTTTGTATTCATTTAGTCAGACACAGGAATGTACAAAAAGTAACTTAAATTTTGCATAAAATTTCGGAAGCTTTGACTAAAGTTTCATCAGTTTTAGCAAAACAAAAGCGTAACACCTTATCGTCTTTTCCTTGCTCATTAAATACCGACATCGGAATTGAAGCGATTTTGAATTCTTTGGTTAAACGCTTAGCAAAATCCACATCATGTTCGTCCGTAATTTCAGAATAATCTAGCACCTGAAAATAAGTACCTTTTGAAGGTGTAAATTTAAATCGAGATTCTGAGATTAGACTAAGAAACAAATCGCGTTTTTGTTGAAAAAAATCATTCAAACCTAAATATGTCTCAGCATCTTTCATGTAATCGGCAATACCTTTTTGCATGGGATGGTTTACAGAAAACACATTGAACTGATGCACTTTTCTAAACTCGTTCATTAAATCTTCTGGAGCGCAGCAGTAGCCTATCTTCCAGCCTGTATTATGAAATGTTTTACCAAATGAAGCTGTAATAAAACTTCGGGATTTTAAATCTGAAAACATACATATACTATTGTGCGATTCACCATCAAAAATGATATGTTCATAAACTTCATCACTCAATACAATAATATTAGTGTCTTTAGTTAATTTTTGAAGTTGTAACATATCGGCTTTAGACCAAACCGTTCCACTTGGATTGTGTGGAGTGTTGATGATGATCATCTTGGTTTTTAATGATATTTTTGAAGCGACTTCGTCCCAATTTACACTATAATTAGGAGCTGAAAGTTGTATCGAAATAGTTTTCCCTCCATTGACTTCAATAGCTGGTTGGTAACAATCATAAGCTGGCTTAAAAATGATGACTTCATCATTTTGCTTTACAAATGCTGAAATAATAGTATAAATCGCTTGTGTTGCGCCCGCAGTAACCGTAATTTCCGTGTCTGGATGATAGGTTGACTTATAAAGTAGATTGTATTTATTGGTTATAGCTAATCGTAAATCTAAATTTCCAGCCATAGGAGCATACTGATTGTAGCCATTTTTCATAGCTTCAAACACTAAACTATTTAACTTTTCTGAACTAGGATAATTTGGAAACCCTTGTGACAAATTAATAGCATTGTTTTCTTTAGCCAAGGCGCTCATTACCGTAAAAATGGTAGTGCCTACATTGGGTAGTTTGGATTGGTGTTGCATAGATTGAAATATACTAAATCTTAAAGTATTTCGTTTTGCTTTTATGAAAAAAACGATACTATTATTTTTATTTTCTTTTCTAATCGTTGGTTTTTCTAAAAGAGAAAAAAATACAAAAACTATTCATGTATATGTTGCTCTATGCGATAATGAAAACCAAGGTATTGTTCCTGTTCCAAGTAAGTTAGGAAATGGTCAAGACCCAAAAAACAATTTGTATTGGGGAGCGCTTTACGGAGTTAAAACTTATTTTAAAAACTCTAAAGATTGGACCTATGTTAAATCTATAAAAAGCGATAATCAAAAAATATTAGAACGGTTGTTATTCAAACATAAATCATCCAATACTTACTTATTAGCAGATGCTTATGATGGAAAACACATTAAGCAAACCACAATAGATTATATTGAAGCAACTGCTGGCAGAAACAGCTTTTCAATAACCTATAACTCAAGCAAACTTAATTTTGGTGGAGGCTCAGAACTATTGGCTTATGTTGGTCATGATGGACTGATGGATTTTAATGTTGAAGGTAATTTTTCACCTATCAACAAAGCTAAACGTGACGCTATAGTATTAGCATGTGCTAGCAAATCTTATTATAAAACCTATTTTAAAAAAACTAAAGTGAATCCTTTGGTGTGGACGACAGGGTTGATGGCACCAGAGGCTTATACACTTAAAGCTTCTATTGATGGATGGATTTTAAAGGAATCAGATGCTCAAATAGCTGAACGAGCTGCGCAAGCTTATCATAAATATCAAAAGTGTGGAATTAAAGGAGCCAGGAGATTATTGGTTACTGGTTTTTAACTTTTCGATACAATTTGCTCGTGCCTAAGAAATCACTCGAAGTGACGAATAAAAAATCCCAAACATTTCTGTTTGGGATTTAGTTTTATATGAGATGCTGAAACAAGTTCAGCATGACAAAATGATATTAATATCTGTAATGCTCAGGTTTAAAAGGGCCTTCAACTTCTACACCGATATATTTAGCTTGATCTGGTTTAAGCTCTGTAAGCTCTACACCAATTTTTTCTAAGTGTAATGCAGCTACTTTTTCATCTAAATGTTTAGGAAGCATATATACTTCGTTTTCATACTTATCAGAATGATTCCAAAGTTCTATTTGGGCTAACGTTTGGTTTGTAAAAGAGTTACTCATTACAAAACTTGGGTGACCAGTAGCACAACCTAAGTTTACTAAACGTCCTTCTGCTAAAACTATAATGTCATTACTATCAATAGTATATTTGTCTACTTGTGGTTTTATAGTATTCTTAGTATTACCGTAGTTTTCATTTAACCAAGCCATTTGTATTTCGTTATCAAAATGACCAATGTTACATACTATGGTTTTATCTTTCATTGCTTTAAAGTGCTCTGCACGTACAATGTCTTTGTTTCCAGTTGTAGTAATTACGATATCTGCATTACCAACAACAGTTTCTAATTTTTTAACTTCAAAACCGTCCATTGCAGCTTGTAACGCACAAATTGGGTCTATTTCAGTTACTGTTACGATACTTCCTGCACCTTTAAAAGAAGCAGCGGTACCTTTACCAACATCTCCGTAACCACAAACTACAACACGCTTTCCAGCTAACATCACGTCTGTTGCACGACGTATAGCATCTACAGCACTTTCGCGACAACCGTATTTATTATCAAATTTAGATTTTGTTACCGAGTCGTTTACGTTAATAGCAGGCATTGGCAATGTTCCGTTTTTAACACGCTCGTATAAACGGTGTACACCAGTTGTAGTTTCTTCAGATAAACCTTTAATACCAGAAGCTAATTCTGGGTATTTATCTAAAACCATATTAGTTAAATCTCCACCATCATCAAGAATCATGTTTAATGGTTTACGATCTTCTCCAAAAAATAAAGTTTGCTCGATACACCAGTCAAACTCTTCTTCTGTCATATCTTTCCAAGCATAAACAGCTGTTCCAGCAGCAGCAATTGCAGCAGCAGCTTGATCTTGCGTTGAGAAAATATTACAACTACTCCAAGTTACTTCTGCACCTAAAGCTTGTAATGTTTCAATTAAAACTGCAGTTTGAATGGTCATGTGTAAACAACCAGCAATACGTGCACCTTTTAAAGGTTGTTCGTCTTTATATTCTTCACGTAAGCTCATTAAACCTGGCATTTCTGCTTCGGCTAATTCAATTTCTTTTCTTCCCCAAGCCGCAAGCGACATGTCTTTTACCTTATTTGGTACGTAAGCAACTGTTTTTGTACTCATTTCTTTTCTTTCTTTTTTAAATTGTTTGCCTTTGGGTTTAGCCTTGAATTGGTTAAATTCGTCCACAAACAAATGCTAAATCTGCCTTAGGCGATGCAAAGATAATCAATAGCTTTTAGAATATTAAATGCCACTCTATAAATCCATTAGTGTAAATTCACAAACTACTGTTAAAATCTGGAAGATTGAAGAATCTTATGATGAGCTATTTGAACCTTTAGATTTAAAACCTCAAAGCTTGGATCGTGTTTTAGGCATGAAAAGTGAATTGCACCAACGTGGTTTTTTAAGTGTCAGGCATTTGCTTCGTGAGTTTGGTTATACAGACCAAGATTTGTTTTATGACGATAATGGAAAACCACATCTTAAAGATGGTAACCATATTTCTATAACACACAGTTTTACGTTCTCTGGTGTTATTGTTAGTGATAAGGAAGTCGGTATAGATATTGAAATGCAGCGCGATAAAATTGCAGTTATCGCGCATAAATTTGTGGACTATGAGTTTAATTATCTAGCTAAATCTGCTGACGACTACATTAATAAACTCACTGTAATTTGGGGAATTAAGGAATCTTTGTATAAGCTTTTTGCAACTCCAGGTATGTTATTTAAAGAACATTTTTTAGTGATTCCTTTTATGCTGAATGATGGTAATACGGTTGCTTGGATAGACTACAACAATAAAAAACACAGATACAATACTGCTTTTCTAGAATTTGAAGGTTTTACTTGTGCATACGTTACAGAATAATGAACATTTATAACCATATATTACAAGCTAAAGCTGATGGACATAAATTATTAGCTGTACTTATTGATCCTGATAAATTTGAACTTAAAAATGCTCTTCAATTTATAAAAAAGGTCAACACATCTATTATTACACATATTTTTGTAGGAGGAAGTACAGTAAACAAAAATAAAACACAGGAATTGGTTGAAGTAGTAAAAATGCTCACAGAATTGCCTGTAGTTTTATTTCCTGGCGATATAACTCAGATTTCTAAGGATGCTGATGCCATCTTATTTTTATCACTTTTATCAGGAAGAAATGCCGACTACTTAATTGAAAAGCAAGTGCAAGCAGTACCTTTGTTAGAAAACACCAATTTAGAAGTGATTTCTACAGGTTATATCTTAATTGAATCTGGAAAAGAAACCGCAGTACAACGCATTACAAAAACATTACCAATAGACAGAACAGATACTGAAAAAATAAAACATACAGCTAAAGCTGGCGAGTTGCTCGGTAATAAATTAATCTATTTAGAAGCTGGAAGTGGAGCGCAATATGAAATCCCTTTAGAAGTAATTTCTTCAGTAAAAAACACTATAAATATCCCATTAATTGTAGGTGGAGGTATCAGAAACAAAACTCAAATAGAAAATGCTTTTTTAGCAGGTGCAGACCTTGTGGTCATTGGAACCGCCTTTGAAGAAGATGACCATTTTTTCGAACATTTAATATCCTAAATTATGCAAATATCAGTAGACTTAACCTTATCACCATTACAAGACGATTACGAAGCACATATCATAGATTTTATTAAAACATTACGCGCTTCAAAATTTACAATTTTGGAAAATCCATTAAGTACACAAGTCTATGGTGAGTTTGACGAAGTGATGCCATTTCTTAACGACGCTATTAAAGCTTCTTTTGAAAATGCAGATATCAGTTTACTTACTATGAAAATAGTAAAAACAAACCGAAGCGATTATGAACCACATTTTTGATTTCTTTTTTTCGCAATATTCAGAATATGCAACAATTGATATTATTTTAGAAATCGTTGCGGTAATATTCGGATTTCTATCCGTTTGGTATTCCAAACAAAATAAAATTCTTGTATTTCCAACAGGAATGATTAGTACATTAATTTTTGTTTATCTGTTGCTCAAATGGGAACTTCTAGGTGACATGATGATAAACGCCTATTATTTTGCTATGAGCGTTTATGGTTGGTATGTTTGGACTCGTAAAGTTGATGAAACCCACGTTACTCCTATTTCTAAAACTACTTCAAAAGAAAAAAAATTATCTGCTGGGATATTTTTAGCTACAATTGCTTTTGTATTTTTAGTGTACAAAACCTTTGATAAATGGAACGGTTGGGTAGCTTATGTAGACACTATTACTACTGCTATTTTCTTTGTTGGTATGTGGCTTATGGCACGTCGAAAATTAGAAAACTGGACCTTTTGGATTATAGGTGATATTATCTCTTTACCTTTATATTTCTATAAAGGATTTACATTTACTAGCTTCCAGTACTTAGGATTTACTGTGATAGCAATATTTGGTTACATAGCATGGAAGAAAAGCTTAAACAACAACCTGCAAACTGCATAAAAGTCGTTTTATTTGGCCCTGAATCCACAGGAAAAACTACACTTTCTAGACAATTAGCAAGACATTACAACTCGGTTTGGGTACCAGAATACGCTAGAGAATATCTTCAAAACAAGTGGAACAATGAACGCAAAACCTGCGAACCAAAAGATCTTCTTCCTATAGCAATCGGACAAATAAAATTAGAAAATGAGTTAGCCAAAAAAACAGATTCTGTTTTAATTTGCGATACAGACATCCTTGAAACTAAAGTCTATAGCGAAGCATATTATTCAGGAACCTGTGACCCGATTTTAGAAGCACATGCTCTAAAAAACACCTACGATCTCTATTTTTTAACCTATATTGACACGCCTTGGGAACCAGACGATTTGCGTGACAAACCCAATGAAAGAGAACGTATGTTCAAAGCCTTTGAAGATGCTCTAATAAAATATAAAAGACCTTATGTTTTATTAAAAGGAAGTAAGAAAGAACGGCTAGAATTGGCAGTTAAACATATTGATAAATTATTAGAAAAAAATACATGAGTTTTACAGAAAAAGACAAAAAACAAATTGAAAAAAAAGGTTTAACCATTAAAGATGTTAAGTCTCAAATTAACACCTTTAAAACAGGTATTCCTTTTACTAATATTTCTGAAGCCGCAACCATTGGTAATGGCATTACAAAACTCAACGAAACACTAATCAATCAATCTATATCCTATTTTGAGGATAAAAAAGAAGATATATCGTTATTAAAATTTGTTCCCGCTTCTGGCGCTGCCACTAGAATGTTCAAATTTCTTTTTCAATTTATTGAAGAATACGATCCTAAAGAGGAATCGATAAACTCATACATAAACAAACATAAGCTAAAAGACATGTCTTTGTTTTTAGTCGGTTTAGAAAAATTTCCTTTTTACAAGCAAGTCATTGCGCAATTATCTTCAAAATATATAAAGTATAACGAGCTTACAACTAGTGAAAAAGCTTGGCACTTTATCAATACCATGTTAGATCCAGAGCAATTGAATTTTGGTGACCAGCCAAAAGGATTATTACCTTTTCACGAATATAAGAACGATGTGATTTCAACAGCCTTTGAAGAACATTTATTTGAAAGTGCATTATATGGATCTAAAAACAATACCGCGAAATTACACTTTACAATTTCCGAACAGCATAAAGATACATTTGAAGAGGAATTTAAGCGCATAGAAGAAAAAGTTGAAAGCAAAACTGGTGTACAGTTTGAAATCTCGTTTTCTTATCAGCAAGAGTCTACAGATACAATTGCGGTAACTCCAAAAGATAAACCTTTTAGAAACGAAGATGGCAGCATACTATTCAGACCTTCTGGTCATGGTGCTTTGATTAAAAACCTCAACCAATTAGATGCTGATATCATTTTCGTTAAAAATATTGATAACGTTGTTGTCTACAAGTACAAAGACGAAGTAGCAAAATATAAAAAAGTCCTAGCTGGTATTCTTTTAGAGCTTCAAGAAAAAACATTCAAGCATCTTAGACAATTAGAGAATGATGATATATCTGAAGACGAACTAATAGAAATTGCTGAATTTTTAACCAGAGAACTAAGTGTTAAGATTTCTCACGAATTCGAAAAGTACTCTAATAAATATAAAATTGAATACCTACAAGAAAAATTAAACCGCCCTATAAGAGTTTGTGGTATGGTAAAAAATGAAGGTGAACCTGGAGGTGGTCCATTTTGGGTAAAAGATCAAAACTGGAATGAGTCATTACAAATTGTTGAGTCTGCTCAAATCAATTTAAAAGACAAATCACAGAAAAATATTCTAAAAAATTCGACTCACTTTAATCCTGTAGATTTAGTCTTAGGTGTTAAGAATTATAAAGGAGATAAATTTAATTTAGAAGATTATGTAGATCCTAAAGCAGCTTTTATTACTAATAAAACAAAAGCAGGAAAAGAGCTAAAAGCACTTGAACTACCTGGTCTTTGGAACGGAAGTATGGCGTATTGGAACACTGTTTTTGTTGAAGTACCAATCATTACTTTCAACCCTGTAAAAACCGTTAACGACTTACTAAAAGGGCCACATCAAATTAAAGACTAGTGGATATTGAGGCTTTAAAATCAGAATTGAGTTATAAGTATGTAAGAAGCTCTGGCAGTGGTGGCCAAAATGTAAATAAAGTAGCTTCAAAAGCAGAACTCTATTTTGATCTTAATAACTCTCAAGCTCTTGATGATGCAAAAAAACAAAAGTTAAAAGAAGCCTTATCCAACAGACTCAATAAAGAAGATATTCTCATACTAGCCTGTGACGAAAGTAGAAGTCAATTTAGGAATAAAGCGCTTGTAACACAACGCTTTTTAGAGTTGATTGAAGATGGTTTAAAGGAGGAAAAAGAACGAATTCCTACTAAAATACCAAAAGCTGTTAAGAAAAAAAGATTAGTCAACAAGCGTAAAAATGCTGAGAAAAAGGCAAATAGAAAACCGCCTGATATTGATTAAAAAAGTTTCCTCTTATACATACTGCTAGTCATTAATTGTTCTTATCTTTGCAGCGTTCTCAAAAAAGGGGTGCCAATAAGTGGCTGAGATCATACCCATTGAACCTAGAACAGATAATGCTGTTTAGGGACGAGCGACAAAATATCCGATGGATATTTTAGCGAGTGCAATTAGGTTATCAATTGGTTTTACTTCTGAATCTATGACTATACCTAAGTTATGCGCGCAAGATTCATAAGAAAATCAATAATTTCAAAATTGTATTAGCACGCTGATAATTAATTATTAACCAAGAATAATTACCTCTTTTTATTCGATTATAAAATTATAGTCGTAATGAAAAACTTATTCAACAATCTCTCTAAAACAAAACGACAGAGATTAACTTTTTTCATCATTTTATTTGGAATTTGTTCTACTTATGGACAAGAAAAACAACAAGACTCTACAAAAACCGAAAAGCTAGACGAAGTTTTAGTAAAAGCAGTTCGAGTAGATGCTAAATCTCCCATCACGCATTCCAATGTCACTAAAAAAGACATTGAAAAGCGTAATCTAGGACAAGATATTCCTATTTTACTTAATTATTTACCTTCTGTTGTTACCACTACAGATGCTGGTGCAGGTGTAGGGTATACAGGTATTAGAGTTCGTGGTATAAGTTCTCAATCTACAAACGTTACCATTAACGGTATTCCGTATAATGATGCTGAGTCCTTAGGAACTTTCTGGGTCAACCTTGGTGATTTTGCTTCTTCTGTAGAAAGTTTACAGTTACAAAGAGGAGTCGGGACTTCTACCAATGGTTCTGGGGCTTTTGGCGCCAGTATAAATGTACTTACCGATGCCGCTTCAAAAGAAGCTTCTGGTGAAATTTCAAATTCATTTGGTAGCTACAACACTAGGAAACATACCTTGAAGTATAGTACAGGATTAATGAATGATCACTTTGAAATTGCTGGTCGTCTTTCCAACATTGTTTCCGATGGTTATATAGACAGAGCATCGTCTGACTTAAAATCCTATTTTTTACAAGGCTCTTATGTTAATGATAACACTTTAATCAAAGCTGTGATTTTTGGAGGCAATGAGGTGACTTATCAATCTTGGAATGGCTTTGATCCTGCAGAAATTGAATCACTTGGCGCAAACCCAAATATTGACGAAAACAGACAATTCAATACGGCTGGCGCCTATTTTGATGAAAATAATGAACTTCAATTTTACGATAACGAAGTTGATGATTACAGCCAAGATCATTATCAATTACACTGGAACCAACGCTATAACAATAATTGGTCTACAACGGTTAGTTTAAATTACACCTACGGACGTGGCTTTTTTGAACAATACAGAGAAGACGAAGATTTTTCAGATTATGGTTTAAATGATATTACTATTGGTGATGGAACCGTAAATACTACAGACTTAATCCGTAGACGTTGGTTAGACAATGACTATTATGTAATCAATGCCAATGCTAACTATAAAAATGACAATTTAAATCTCCTTTTTGGTGGATCATTAAGTCATTATGATGGTGACCATTTTGGTGAAATCATTTGGGCACGATATGCAAGTCAGACCGAAATTAGAGATCGTTATTATGATGGTAATAGTTTAAAAAACGATATATCTAGTTTTGCAAAAGCAAATTACAGACTTAGTGAAAAATTCAGTCTATACGGTGATTTACAGTTACGCAACGTCACTTATAAAACATTTGGTAATACATCTGATTTGGTAGATTTTGAAGTGGATAAGAATTTCACATTTTTTAATCCAAAAGCAGGTGTCACTTACGATTTAAACAACTCAAACAGCTTCTATTTTTCTTATGCTAGAGCTAATAGAGAACCTAACAGAACAGAGTTTGAAGAGAATAATGATATTAAACCAGAACAGCTTAATGACTTTGAATTAGGCTGGAGACATAAAAAAGGAAACTTCTCATTTAATGCCAATGCTTATTACATGCTATATAATGAGCAGTTAGTACTTTCTGGTAGACTTGATGATGTTGGTAACCCAATACGAATCAATAGCGGAAAAAGTTATAGATTAGGTTTAGAGTTAGAAGCTATCATACCTGTGACTCCAATGTTAACATTGCAACCTAATATGACCTTAAGCTCTAATAAAAACAAGGAAACAGTAATTTCATATGATGGTGAACTACAAAATTTGGGAAAAACAGATATTTCATTCTCACCAGAATTAATCGCTGCCAATGCTATAGTGTTTCAACCTGTAAAAGATTTACAAATGGCTTTATTAAGCAAATATGTTGGAGACCAATATATGGGTAACACTGAAGCTGAAAGATCCAAGTTAGATAGTTATTTTATAAATGATTTTAATATTAGTTATACTTTGTCATTCCAAAGCGACGGTGAGTCTCAACCCGTTTTTGATTCTATTGTATTCACAGGTTTAGTGAATAATATTTTCAATGAAAAATATATCTCAAATGGCTATTACTACACTTATGATGATACGTGGTCAGACCCAAATGCTGTAACCACAATTGAAGGTGCTGGTTTTTACCCACAAGCTACAACTAACTTTTTATTAGGAGCTACATTAAAATTTTAGTTACCAGTAACTAAAAATGTATTGTTCCCTATATCCTCAACCCTGTATGGCTTAAGTGTACAGGGTTGTGTTATTTCTTCTGCATACTCGTAACCAGTAGATAAACTATACCTGTTTTCGTCTACACAGCCACAAGTTACTACCTCACCATCAAGAGAGCCCAGAGTTGAGCAAGAAACAGGCTCATGGTTAGGATCTGATGCATCCCAAGCGTATAACGTACTAGAATTTAAACGATGTAACCAAATGCCTCCATTTCCATAACCAGCAACATAAACACTACTTCCTGTAAAATTTAACTGATTAAATTGTGGCAAATTGGTATTAACCGTTAAATCCACATTAGTATTAAATAAGAAGTTACAGTTGTTAGTATTATCACTTTTACTACAGCTAATAACTACAGTAAGACAGAGTATTAGGGCTAATCTTTTCATTAAAAATTTTTAGTTCGCAAGTTACAATTATTTCAACTATACAGTAAATATTTGTATATTTGTGTTCTAATCTCGTTAGCACGGGATTTTTTATTTAATCCCGAATTTATTTCGGGATCTTTTTTGAAATAGCGCTAGAGATTACAACTATTAAACGTATGAATTATGAGTAAAGTATCTTACTACACTGCTGAAGGATTAAAAAAATTAAGAGAAGAACTAAACCATCTTAAAGATGTTGAACGTCCTAAAGCTTCACAAGCTATTGCAGAGGCGAGAGATAAAGGTGATTTAAGTGAAAATGCAGAATATGATGCTGCTAAAGAAGCTCAAGGCATGCTAGAGATGAAAATTTCTAAAATGGAAGAAACTTTAGCAAATGCTCGTGTTATTGATGAGTCTCAGTTAGACACTTCAAAAGTATTGGCATTATCTAAAGTGAAAATAAAAAACCAGACGAACGGTATGGAAATGACCTACACTTTGGTGGCTGAAAGTGAAGCAGATTTAGCAAATGGTAAAATCTCTGTAAACTCACCTATAGGCAAAGGTTTGTTAGGTAAATCCGTTGGTGATATTGCGGAAATTAAAGTACCTAATGGCACCATTAAGTTTGATATTTTAGAAATATCAAGATAACTTCAGTAGAAAAAAGAAAAACGAATAGAGATTCCTGTTTTATACTGATGTCATTTCAGTTGAAACAGGAATCTTTTTTTATCTTTATAATATAATTAATAATACCAATGGCTACAATCTTCACTAAAATCATAAATGGCGAAATTCCTTCATATAAAATTGCAGAAACAGAAGACTTTTTTGCCTTTTTAGATATTAACCCTAACTCCAAAGGTCATACACTTTGTATTCCCAAAAAGGAAGTGGATAAAATTTTTGATCTTGATGAAGACACTTACATGGGATTAATGAATTTTTCAAGACGAGTAGCACTTGCCGTTGAAAAGTCAATTCCATGTGAACGCGTTGGTATGTCTGTAATTGGTTTAGAAGTACCTCATGTTCACGTACATTTAATTCCACTTCATACTATGGAAAATGCGCGTTTTACATATAAAGAAAAATTAGAAAAAGACGAGTTTGAGGCTATAGCTCAAAAAATTTCGAGCAACTTTATATAATCCGTTTTTCTACTTAGAAAACACACCTGAAACGTATAAAACAATACCTGTTACCAAAAGAATATCAAAGATGATAAAAGCCCAGGCAAAGGGTTTTAATTTTATAGATTTTGATTGTGGCTGTATGCCTCTTTTGTGATAACTAACAACATTTTCAATATCGTCTGTCCACATCACAGGAAAAATCTTGGTATTACAATTATAGCATGTTATTTCACTAAAGATTTCTGGTGATACAAACTTGTAGAAAACATTTTCTTTTTGCTTTTGCTTAAAGACAATTTCCATACTATCGTTAGAGTAACATTCAGGACAATTGTTACTCAAACGTGCTTCTTTTAAAGTAAAATCATTGGTCGATAGCATGTTACAAATTTAAGACAAAACTTTTAAAGTAATTTGAATTGTTGTGCCTTTACCAATTTCGGACTCTAAAACTTTAATTTTTCCGTTATGGTAATCTTCAATTATCCGTTTAGCTAACGAGAGTCCAAGTCCCCAACCACGCTTCTTTGTAGTAAATCCGGGTTCAAATATTTTGGTAAATTGATTTTTGTGTATGCCTTTTCCCGTATCTGTAATTTTTATAAAAACCTGTTTTTCGACTTGAAAAAGTTCTACTTTTAAATCTCCTTTTCCTTTCATAGCATCGATAGCATTTTTAACTAAGTTTTCAATGGTCCAGCTGTAAAGCTGTTCGTTCAAATCAACAAAAATTTGATGCTCAGGAATAATTATTTCAAAATTTATAAGTTTTGAAGATCTTGATTTTAAATAATCATACGAATCTATTGTAGCTTCTACAATATCCATTTTTTCAAGAGTTGGTGCAGAACCTATTTTGCTAAAACGTTCGGTTATGGTTTTTAACCTATCGATATCCTTTTCAATTTCTTGAATATAATCTGGATTTACCTGCTCTGTTTTTAAGATTTCTGTCCAACCCACAAGCGAAGACAAAGGTGTTCCTATTTGATGTGCTGTTTCTTTAGCCATACCTGTCCAAAGTTTATTTTGGTCAGCCGTTTTAGCACTACGGTAAAAGAAATACACTACAGCTGCAAACAGAATAATTATTAAAAGTAATGCTAATGGGTAGTATTTTAGCTTATTGAGTAAAGGTGAATTGCCATAATAAAGCATTGAGAGTACCTTATTTTTATATTTGATTTCAATAGGCCTATTTTCTTTTTTAAATTTCTCTATTAATCCAACTAAATACAATGAATCTTTGGCCTTTTCTTCATCTATATTATTATAGTCAATGCTTCCATCGTCATTAACTTTTATCATAGGAGTAGTGGTATTACTTGTAATAATTTCAAGTGGTAACTCTCCAAAGTCATCATTTAGGTTTTTTGTAATGCTTATCTCTTTCTGAGCAAAAGACCAATTTCTCATTTTGCTACGCTCTTCAGCTTTAAAGTTTTGAAAGAAGATATAGGTATTCCAAAGAATAAGGGAAATAATGATAAATGAAGAAATAATAATAATCCAACGGACTACATTTCTATTAAAACTCAAGGTCATCGGTAAGTGCAATTACATTTTTTAAATATAATGTAAATATGTTGATATTATTGTTCTTAACTGACTGCAAAATACTTTTAATACCAATTGAATATTATTATTTTTGTTAAATATCCGTTGACTAAATGATTTCATTACATCCTAAAGACCTTACTACAGGTAAGTTGCACAGCTATTTATTAAGCGCTGTTGCACCAAGACCAATAGCATTTGCAAGCACTATAGATACAGAAGGTAATCCCAATTTATCACCTTTTAGTTTCTTTAATGTTTTTAGTGCTAATCCGCCAATTCTCATATTTTCTCCAGCAAGACGTGTTAGGAATAATACCACAAAGCATACCCTTAATAATGTAGAAGCTACAAAGGAAGTCGTTATTAATGTAGTGAATTATGACCTTGTTCAGCAAGCCTCATTATCTAGTACTGAGTACGGTGAAGGTGTTAATGAATTTGACAAAGCTGGTTTAACTATGCTAGAGTCAGATGAAGTGAAGCCTTTTAGAGTTTTGGAATCGCCTATTCAATTAGAATGTAAAGTCAATGATATTATAAAACTAGGCAACGAAGGTGGTGCTGGTAATTTGGTGATTTGTGAAGTTGTAAAACTACACCTGTCTAAAGACATCATGAATGATGATGAAACGGTAAATCAAGAAGCTTTAGATTTAGTGGCTAGAGCTGGTGGTAGTTACTACAGTAGAGCTAAAAAAGGCTTTTTCGAAATTCCTAAACCTATACAAACTTTAGGAATTGGTGTAGATAACATGCCCGAAGATGTTAAAAACAGTATGATTTTAACAGGAAATAATTTAGGTATGCTTGGTAATGTAGAAAAATTACCAAATCAAGAAGATGTAGATAAATTTATTAATGAAATAAGCGAGCGTTATCCTAATATTAAAAATGCTTCGCATAGAGAAAAGCATAAATTAGCAAAAAATTATTTAAGCTTTGGAGACGTAGAAAGTGCTTGGAAGTTATTACTTTCGTAGCCTCAAAAAATTAGATTATTTAAAATAAAATAGATTAAGCGAAAATGGAAGTACAAGGACGAATTAAGGTGATTGGTGAGACTCAAACCTTTGGAAACAATGGTTTTAGAAAAAGAGAAGTGGTTGTAACTACAGAAGAACAATATCCGCAGCACATTATGGTTGAGTTTGTTCAAGATAAAACAGATTTACTTAACAGCTACCAAGTTGGTCAACCAGTAAAAATAAATATTAACCTTAGAGGTAGAGAATGGGTAAACCCACAAGGAGAAACAAAATATTTTAACTCTATCCAAGGTTGGAGAATAGAAGCATTACAAGCTGAAGCAGGTAACGGAGATATGCCTCCTGTACCACCAACAGAAGCTTTTGAACCTGTAAATGATGTTAATGAGGACGATCATGATGATTTACCTTTTTAATTAAGATATCACAACATTAAAAAAGGCCTGTTTTTTTAAACAGGTCTTTTTTTGCTTTATAACAAAAAAGTCCCGATAGTTAAATCAGGACTTAATATTGTGGTTTTAGGTTTGACCTCTAGTAATAAACTTAAAAAAAAAGCAATGATGAACAAAAAAATTTATCACACAAAGGTCTAGTCAAATATCTACAAAAATCTCATACAAACAAAACACATTAGTTTATTTAACTGTAAAAAATGTTATAATTGTTGGTAATTATGATTATTCTTAATGAAAATACAGATTTCCCTGATGTTTCTCAGGCCACTTTTGAAGGCTTATTAGCCATTGGTGGCAACTTGTCTACCAAACGGCTGCTAAGCGCATATAAGAAAGGTATTTTCCCATGGTTCTCGGATGACGAACCTATTCTTTGGTGGTCACCAGATCCAAGATTTGTTTTGTTTCCAGAAGAGCTTCATGTATCAAAAACCATGAAACAACTCTTGAAAAAGAACCATTTTGAAGTCACAATAAATAAGGATTTTAAAAGTGTTATAGAACGTTGCTCTAAAACCAAACGTGTAGGGCAAGATGATACATGGATAACACAAGATATGATTGATGCTTACTTAAGACTACACCAACTAGGCTATGCAAAATCTATCGAAGTTTGGCAAAACGACCAATTGGTTGGCGGACTTTATGGTATAGACCTAGGCAACAATGTGTTTTGTGGAGAAAGTATGTTTACTAAAGTAAGTAATGCTAGTAAAGTTGGTTTTATAACTTTTGTTCAAAACTCTAATTATAGATTGATAGACTGCCAGTTGCATACCAACCATTTAGAAAGCCTGGGAGCTAGAAATATTTCTAGGACGGAATTTGTTGAATATCTTTAAACCTCATCATACCTGAAGCACGAAACTTCATGGTCATTTACCATACCTGTAGCTTGCATATGCGCATAGATTACAGTAGTACCCACAAACTTAAAACCTCGTTTTTTCAAATCTTTACTTATAGCGTCGCTTAAAGGAGTATTACCTGGAGCTTCTTTATAATCAGTAATGCTATTTTTTATAGGTTTTCCATCTACAAAACCCCAAATATATTTTGAAAAAGATCCAAATTCGTCTTGAATTTCCATAAAGGCTTTCGCATTAGTTACAGTAGCATTTACTTTTAATTTATTTCTGATAATACCTTCATCTTGTAACAAAGCTTCTATTTTATCCTCCTTGTAATTAGCTATTTTTTTATAGTCAAATTTATCAAAAGCTTTTCTGAAATTTTCACGCTTCCTAAGTACGGTAATCCAACTTAAACCTGCTTGAAAAGTTTCAAGAATTAAAAATTCAAATAAGGTATCATCATCATATACCGGAACTCCCCATTCTTCATCATGATACGCTTCATAAAGCGGATCTCCAACGCACCAACCACATCTATGTTTTTCCATACTGTAAGGATTTTAATTTTGCACTACTAATGTAACAACTGTTTCACAATAAAACGTATTAGAATCCTATTTTTGCTATATGGAAACATTAGAATTAAACATGATAAATAATATCATTTCAGATAGCTTGAAAAACAGCATGTCTTACACAGCATACCGCAACCTTGTTAACGATTTAGTTGAACAAAAATCAACCACAGGAAACGAAAAAACTGAAGCTTTAGCGGAATATACTTTACTAAATGACCGACGCATGAAACGCTGGGATAAAACCATTAAAGTTTCTGAAGTAGCGAAAAGCAAGATTAAAAACTTCAATAAAAAAGTAACTTGGTTGGTTATTTCTGAAAGTTGGTGTGGAGATGCAGCACATATAACGCCTGTTATTAATAAAGTTGCAGAACTTAATGATAATATCGATTATAAAATTGTACTCCGAGATGACAATGACGCGCTAATGAATCAGTTTTTGACCAATGGTGGAAAGTCAATTCCTAAATTGATAATGATTGATAATACAACCAATGAGGTTATTAACACTTTTGGTCCAAGACCAACCGTAGCTACTAAAATGGTTACAGACTATAAAGCCGAGCACGGCAAATTAACTCCAGAGTTTAAAGAAGATCTGCAACGTTGGTACAATAAAGATAAGGGGCAATCAACGATTGAAGATTTAATTAAGCTTTTGGATTAATTCTTTCCTTTAAATAAAAACGTAATTGTTCCTATTTGGCTATTATTTGTAGAAGCATCAAATTGAACAGATTCTGCATATTCTATGGCATAATCAATAAGACATTGATTTTTGGAACTAGAAGACCCGTTAATACTGGTATCGTAAACATTGCCTGAACCATTAACCTTAATGTTTACAACAATTCTTCCACCAAATTCACATAGATAACGTGGCGTTTTGTAATATTCTAATGCTCTACCTTTTAAAGAATAGGTTAGCGTACTTTGGGATTTAGCATGTTCGTCTGCTATTTTCTTATTTTCTTTACGTTTATTTAATTCTTCCTGTAACTTTTTATAAGACTCTGTTTCTTCAGATTTGAGTGCATAAGCATTGCTATTAATGTAAGACTTATTTATGCTTGTTTCCTCTTGGAGAATCTCTTCTTCATTAAGCTTTTCTTCTTCAAGGGCTGTGGTAGTACGTTCAAAATCGTTTGAGCTAACGGTTTTAAAATTACGCATCATTTCCTTGTACTCTTGATCTTGATTAAAAGCTTTATCTGAAGTTTCACCTAATAATTCATCAAGTTTTTCAAGTTCTTCCTCCTTAATTTCTTGTTCTTCTGGTTCCGCAGATTCTAACTCGTAATAACTTTCTGCTATGAGTTTGCTTTTTTGTTTTAATTGAAAACTAAACAGAGCTAATACCACAATTCCTGTAAGTAGAAATGTGATAATTGCGGCTTTATGTTGGTCAATAAAATTCAATTCAATTCGTTTAGAGTCTATTACTATATACGTCTATAATAAGGAAATAGATTAAAAGACCCTCTTAAACCGTTGTTAAATCACAGTTTTTCGGGAAGATTCTTTATAAATTCTTCTGGTGTTAGGGCATTTTCAACTGTAAAATCACCTATTCTGGTTCGTCTCAATTCTGATAAATGTGCACCAGAATTTAACGCTTTTCCAAAATCGTGAGCTAAAGAACGAATGTAAGTTCCTTTACTACAAACCACTCTAAATTGAAGTTCAAGATTACTTATTTGGGTAATTTCAAACTCAGTGATTTCAACTTGTCTAGACTTTATCTCAACCTCCTCTCCTGCTCTAGCAAATTCGTAAAGGCGTTTACCATCTTTTTTTATGGCTGAAAACACTGGTGGAAATTGTTCTATCTTACCTATAAATTGCTTTGTAGTATCGTGAATAAGCGTCTCGGTAATATGACCTGTAGGATAGGTATTATCGATTTCAGTTTCTAAATCATACGATGGTGTGGTACTACCTAAAACAAATGTTCCTGTGTATTCTTTTTCCTGACCTTGAAACGTATTGATTTGTTTGGTCATTTTACCAGTACAAATTACTAAAAGACCTGTTGCTAAAGGATCTAAAGTACCTGCATGACCCACTTTTATTTTTTTAATGTTGAAAGCTTGACGGATTTCCCAACGTAGTTTATTAACTGCCTGAAAAGATGTCCAATGCAATGGTTTGTCTATAAGCAAAACTTGGCCTTCTTTATAATCTTCGAGTGTTTTCATTTATAGAAATGACCAAATTACAGCAGTAATTCCTACCAAAATACAATAGATAGCAAAGTAAGATAATTTGCTTTGTTTTACGAGTTTTATCATCCAAGTACAAGCAAACAAACCAGATACAAAAGCGGCAATAAAACCAATACCCAAGGTTGAAAAATTAGCACTATCATAGGTTAGCTCACCTCCTAAAATATCTTTAGCAATTTTACCGAAGATTAGTGGAACAACCATTAAAAATGAGAACCTAGCAGCTTTCGATTTATCATTACCCAATAACACTGAAGTTGAGATTGTAGCACCAGATCTCGAAATACCTGGTAACATAGCAATCGCTTGAGCAATACCAATAACAAAAGCATTTTTATATGATACTTTTTTATTGGTGTCCTTAGCTTTATCAGCTAAAAATAGTAGAATGGCAGTGATGATAAGCATAAAACCGACCAACACAATATTACCTCCAAATAGCTGTTCTAGTTGTTCTTCAAAAAATACACCCACAATTGCTGCAGGTATCATAGAAACAATAATCTTAACTACAAATTGAAGATTTTCGTTCCATTGGAATTTTAGAACATCTTTTATGATTTCGAGAATATCTTTTCTAAAAATTACAATAGTACTTAATGCAGTTGCAAAGTGTAGCACAACGGTAAATAAAAGACTTTCTTTTGGAAGGGAATTATCACCAAGAATTGCTTTTCCCAATTCTAAATGACCACTTGATGACACAGGTAAAAACTCAGTTAGGCCTTGTATAATTCCTAAAACAATTGCATCTATAGTTTCCATGAGATAAAATAACTTATAGTTATTGAAAGTGAACAAAAGTAACTAAAATGAATGTTATATTTTAAAGCTCGAATCTCTAATAATTAAGTTGGTTTTAATCTCTATAGTTTTGTTTACCTGAATTTCGTTAGGATTATTAATTTCCTCTATCAAATATTTTACTGCTGTTGACCCTATTTTCTGTCCTGGCTGGTCTACTGTAGTTAGTTTAGGCTCTATTATTAATGAGTTTAGAGAGTTACTAAAACCCACTACTGCAATATCTTCAGGGATTTTTATATTTATTTTTTTTAAGGTTTTTATAACACCAATTGCTGCCGTATCTGTTATTGCAAAAATTGCATCTGGCTTTTCTTTTAAAGTCAATAATACATTTGTCATTCTTTTACCTTGACGCATAGATATGTCATCTACACTTAAAATAATCTTATCGTCAATTTCAATGCTATTTTCTTTTAGAGCTCGTAAATATCCTTCATATCTCTTCTCTGAATTATAAGAATATTCAGATTCTTTAATTATAGCTATTCTTTTCTTGCCTGTATTTATTAAATGTTCAACCACATTATATGCGGCTTCTTCTTCATTAATAACCACTTGAGTGCAAGGAATTTTATTAGAAGCTTTATCAAAAAGAATTAAAGGTATTGTGTTTAGTACTTTAAGTATATCGTCTACGTCTCTTGTCATCTTTGAAATAGACATTAGTACACCATCTACCCCAAATTGCAGCATTGTGTTAAGCATTTCTGTTTGCTTGTTTACATCATTATTAGACTCAGATACAATAACCCTATACCCTTGCAGTGAGGCCTCCTCAATAATACCTCTTATAAGTGTAGTAGTAAAGTAATGTGTTATGTTGGGCACAATAACGCCTATAATATTACTCTTATGAGATCTGAAGCCTTTAGCAAAAATATTGGGAATATAATTAAGAGACGTAGCTAAATCATTGACCTTTTTTTTTGTCTCCTCACTTATATCTGGATGGTTATTTAGTGCTCTAGAAACCGTAGAAATAGACAGGTTTAATTTTTTTGCTATCTCCTTTAAAGTTATAATTCTTTTTTTCAAAATTAAAAATTTATGCAATCGTTTCCGCAAACGTTTGAGTGAATATTCTATATTTTTTTCATCTTAATATTAAAGATTTAACAATATTTTTACCGAAATAAAAACAAAAATATATAATCAATGAAAAAATCACTACTCACTTATGCACTTTTTTTCTGTGCATTTGCCGTTTTTTCGCAAACAGAAATCAAAGGTAAAATTACAGATGCATCCAATATGCCAATTATTGGTGCTAACGTTATCATTAAAGGCAGTACATCGGGAGCTGTAACTGATTTTGATGGAAATTTTAGTTTCAACACTAGTTTAACCGGAGAACAAACACTTATTGTTTCGTACATCGGTTTTGAAACTTTTGAAGAAAAAATTAATTGTAATGATGAAATCGTTACTATTAATGTGGTTCTTAAAGAAGGTGGCAACACTTTAGACACAGTGGTACTAACAGCATCATCTACCTTTAGATCACAAAAAGACACGCCTATGTCTATTAGCTCCCTTAAGCAGAAGGATATAACTAAGCTCTCTGCTAACAGTCAAGCTGATGTATTAAGAAGCATACCTGGTATCACAGCCGAAGGTGGTGGTGGAGAAACTGCTACAAACCTTTTTGTAAGAGGATTACCTTCTGGCGGTCAGTATGTATTTAACCCTTTACAGTACGATGGCATGCCATTAATGAGCACGTTTGGTCTTAATTCTTCTGCTCACGATGTATATGCAAGACCAGATATTGGGTTTAAAGGTGTAGAATTTGTAAGAGGTGGCGCTGCTGTTTTATATGGCGCTGGTTCTGTTGCAGGTATAATTAACTACACAAGTAAAACTGGTGACACTAATGATGAAAATGTCCTAAACTTAGAATATGGTACCGACGGTAGATTGAAAACAGAGTTTTATTCAGGAGGACAACTCGGTAGTGAAGACTCAAACACTTATTACGCAATTACTGGTTTTTTAAGAAAAGATGAAGGTCCTATTGATACTGGCTTAGACACTCGTGGGTTTCAATTAAGAGCAAATATTAAACAAAAATTTGAAAATGGTTCACTTACAATTCACGGTCAATTTATAAATGATAGAGCACAATTCTTTATGCCTTTACCATTACAAGGTGGCTCTAGAGATAGACTTGCTGGGAACGATGGTGATGATGTAGAATCATTATTATCTGGTGAGCTTGCTAATACTTCATTTTTAACACCAGGTGGCGTTTACGAAAGTCCTATTGGTGATGGAGTTTATACTAAAGGTGGTTACTTATTGGCTGACTTTAATTACAATTTAGATGACAATTTAAAATTCAAATCAAAGGTAAAATATGCTAACTATAAGCACAATTTTGCACTTTATGTTGGTGGAAACGGAAATTATGGAAACCCAATTGCATTATCAGACTATGTAGAAGCGGTTGCTCCAGAAAACACTAATTACATAGCTAATTACCAAGGTGGTTCTGGTGCTCAAATAAATGGTAATGATATGGTAATTGAAAACTTACATATCGACAGATTAAGACCAATGACAGATTATTCTGGTGAGGCAAATCTTATTTTAAACTCAGACAATGGTATACATACCTATACTGTAGGTACATTTTTAGCACGTACTGAAGCTGAAGATGTTAACTACCAATACAGAGTACTTTCGGAATTCAATAACAACCCTCGTTTAGTAAACTTAAGTTATACTGATGCAGGAGGTGCTAATGTAATTTATTCTCAAGGCGGTTTATACAATAGAATTGGTATGACAGCCAATAACTTTTTAGAGCAAAGCAGAACAGCATTTTATATTACAGATGAAATGGTATTTGATAAATGGCGCTTTGATGTAGGTCTAAGAATCGAATCAACTAAAGGGACATTTAGAAAAGGTAATTTGGTAGAGAGCCAAGTGTATACAGATACCGAATTAACTAGTGACTTGCAAAATGTAAGATTTACAGATGGTACTTATACAACTGGTGAAATTGAAGCAACGGACTGGGCTTTATCCTTAGCAGGTCTATATGAATTAACAGAATCCACAAACTTATATGCCAACTTTTCTAGAGGCTTCTTTTTTCCTCAGCAACGTGGTTTTGCACCAACACCAGGAATTAGAAATACTAATTATGATGCAGAAACTATTATACAAGGTGAGTTAGGTGCTAAGTTTGGTACGTCTAAATTCTCTGGTTCTGTTGCGGCATACTATGTAGGTCTAAGTGATCGTATTCGTATAGATCAAGCAATAGTAAACGGCGAGTTAGTAGATCAAGGTCGTAGCGAACAATCTACAAAAACTTTAGGTTTAGAAGCTACAGCAAACTACAGATTTACAAATGCACTCTCTGCATCTGCAACGCTAACTTATCAAAATCATGAAATTACTACCAACCAAACAGAAGATTTAGTAAATGGTGGCATTACAACGATTAACGAAGGAAATGAAATCGGAAGACAACCAAACTTTTTAGGATCCTTTGGATTAAATTATGATAACCAAAAACTTGATGCACTGTTTTCTCTTAACCATACAGGAGCAAAGTTTACTGACGATACTAACAATGTAGAATTAGATGCTATAACTATAGCAAGATTAGGTGCTGGCTATACTTTTGAAACAAAAGGGAATAATAGCTTAAGAGTTGGTTTCTCTGTATTTAACTTATTTGATAGCATTGGGCTTACCGAAGGAAATCCTAGAGCAGGTATTGCAGGGCAATCTGCCGATGGAGATTTCTTTTATGGGCGCCCTATTTTACCACGAAGATTTTTCTTAACCACTACATTTAATTTTTAAGATTGATTGATTGATTCTGAAAGCATTGACCTCTCATTAGTGTCAATGCTTTCTTTATATACAATTTTCACTTCTACCATAATTATGACACAAAAAGATTTAAAAGAACAAGCAAAAAAAGTGCTTAATGCAAACTTTAATGAAGATAAAGGATTTACCATTCCTTGCGAAGGTTTATATCCTTTTCAATGGAACTGGGATTCTGGTTTTATAGCTATAGGCTACGCGCACTATGATGTAAATAAAGCAAAACGAGAAATAGAAGCGCTATTAAGTGCACAATGGGAAAATGGATTTCTACCTCACATTGTTTTTCATAACGATAGCGACACCTATTTCCCTGGAGCAGACTTTCATCAATCCAGTTTACATCCACTAGCTTCAAAAACCCATAAGACAACTGGTATGACGCAACCTCCTGTTTTAGGGTTTGTATTAAAGGAGATCTACGACATCGTTGAGGATAAAGCAGATATGATAAGCTTTATAAAACACAATATTGACAAAGTTTTTCATAACCATGCGCATTTTTATACTCACAGAGACCCAAACAAAGAAGGCTTAGTTTATATTTATCATAACTGGGAATCGGGTACCGACAACTCACCTATTTGGGATGATATTTGGGATACTTTTACCCCTCCTAATTACACATTTGAAAGAATGGATACCACTCATGTAGATGCTGCACAGAGACCAACAAACAGAGAATATGATTACTACCTAAACCTTATAGAGATTGCCAAAGAATATAATTACGATGATGCTAAGATTACTGAGTTATCACCTTTTCTAGTCCAAGATCCTTTATTTAACGCAATACTTATTAAATCTAATGCAGCTTTAATAGAATTATATGAAATTATAGGAGATTCTAAAGAAAAAATCGACATTTTAAAAGCATGGCAAGAAAAAGCAATAACTAGATTTAATGAGAAACTTTATAATGAAAAATTAGGTGGTTATGTACATTACGATTTAAGAAACGAAAAACAAATTGAATTTTTATCATCATCTTCATTCACACCACTTTTTGCTCAAATACCAGATAATGCTAGAGCTGAAAGATTAATGAAAAACTTAACCAACAAATTTAAAGGAAACGATAAATTCCTTTGCTCTTCTTTTGATCCTGATAGCGATAGATTTAATCCTAAAAAATATTGGAGAGGACCAATCTGGATCAACTTAAATTGGCTTCTCTACAAAGGCTTAAACAACTACAAATACAAAAATTTAGCAGAGACCGTAAAAGAAGATTCTATTACGCTTATAAAACGCTATGGTTTTTATGAGTATTTTGATGCAAGAAAATCTATTACAGAAAATGCTGGTTATGGTGGCAACAATTTTTCTTGGAGTGCAGCTTTGTTGCTAGATTTATTAAAAGATTAAGAACGCTAAATAAATTGCCTTAATGAATTGGTTAGATTATACAATTATAATTGTTTATCTCATAGGGTTTATAGCTATGGGTTATTTCTTTAAAGAAAATAAAGATTCTAAAGATTATTTTCTTGGAGGAAAGAGTTTAGGTTGGTTCCCACTTAGCTTATCAACTATGGCGACCCAATTATCTGCTATAAGCTTTATATCAGCACCTGCCTTTGTAGGCTTAAAAGCAGACGGTGGTTTAAAATGGTTAACTTTTGAGTTTGGTGTTCCTTTAGCAATGATTGGCATAATGTTTTTCATAATTCCACCTTTATACAAATCTGGTATTGTTAGTATTTATGAGTATTTAGAGTGTCGATTTTCTAAATCTACTCGAAAATTAATTAGTGTTGTTTTTCAAATTAGTAGAGCTTTAGGAACAGGTGTAATGGTATTTACTATGGCGTTAATTATACAAGCTGTAGTAGGTATAAGTTTCCATTGGACATTAATTATTATAAGTATTGTAACACTTATCTATTCGTATCAAGGTGGTATGAAAGCTGTTGTTTGGGGCGACGCAATACAAATGATAATTCTGTTTTCAGGATTAATAATTTGCCTTATTGTTGGTTATTCCTTAATGAAAAATACCGGAACATTTACAGGTTTTAATACCGAAAGATTACAGGTGATAGACCTGTCTAATTTAGGAATTTTCCAAGGTGAAGAATATGGTTTTTGGCCAATGCTTTTAGGTGGTTTGTTTTTGTATTTATCGTACTACGGTACAGACCAAACCCAAGCACAACGTTTGTTATCTGCAAAAGATGAAGGTACAATTAGAAAACTTTTAATGGCTAACGGTTTGCTAAGATTTCCTGTAGTATTGGTATACTGTATTATGGGATTAATTATTGGCTATTTAGTTAGTAATATTCCAGAGTTTTACCAAAGCATACAAGAAACAACGCGTGTGCATTATCCTGCAGAATATGCAGCTTCTGGTATAAAACCAGATTTAATGATGCCTGTATTTATTACCAAATATTTGCCAAACGGACTAATCGGTATTTTAATGGTTGGTATCTTATCCGCAGCAATGTCTTCGTTAAGTTCTACCATTAATTCGTTAAGTGCTGTAACTATCGAAGATTTTTTTAATAGCGGAAAAAACAAGCTGTCCGAAAAACGCTATATGGTGTTGTCTAAAGGACTTGTTGTTTTTTGGGGTGTAGTTTGTATACTTGCAGCATATCTTTTTGGTAATAGCCAAAGCACAGTTATCGAGCTTATTAATGCTATTACATCCTTGTTTTATGGGCCAATATTAGCCGCTTTTGTTATTGCAATATTCTTAAAAAAAGTTAATCATATTGGTATGAATGCTGCTATTATAACATCGGTAGCAGTAAACCTTATTTTTAAATATTTACCAGAGTTAGTCTACTTTTTTACACAAGGTCAGTTTTATTCGGGTCAAGATTCTATTCATTTAGTATTAGCAGATTTAGGATATAATAATGTGCCAGATATTTTTTGGATTTGGTACAATCTTACAGGATTTATAATAGCAATTTTAGTTGCCATTTTAGTGAGTAAATTAACCCATAAAGTACCTGCAAAACAAATAGAGATGGACTATAAAGTTAGCTTTAAAGACCTATTTAAAAAGGAAAGTATTATACTAATTTCATTCTTTGTTTTTATACTTATAATAAGTTCATTTTTACCTAACATTTTAAGCTAAAAAATGAAAATTGTATTAGCACCAGACAAGTATAAAGGCTCATTAACAGGCTTAGAGTTTTGTAACATCGTAGCACCAATTTTAAAGCAAACCGTCAATGCAGAAGTCATTAACGTACCATTAGCAGATGGAGGTGATGGTACTATTGAAGTTGTTAATTATTACCTTAACGGATACACAATACAAGTTGAAGTTAATAATCCGTTATTTAATAAGATAAAGGCAACCTATCTATATGCCGAAGAGTCTAAAACAGCTTTTATAGAAATGGCTGAAGCATCAGGTTTAAAGCTTTTAAAACAAGAAGAGCAAAATTGTATGAATACCACAACCTTTGGTACCGGACAATTAATTCTCGATGCGATTAATAAAGGCGCAAAACATATCATTTTAGGAATTGGCGGAAGTGCTACAAACGATTGCGGAATTGGTATGGCAACCGCTTTAGGTTACCGTTTTTTAGATGAAACTACTAACCAAGTGAAGCCAATTGGTAGCGAGCTAATTAATATTAAATCTATTGATGATACGCATGTAGATTCACAATTAAAATCAGTTAGCATACAAATAGCATGCGATGTCACTAATCCGCTTTTCGGTACAAATGGTGCGGCACATGTCTACGCAAAACAAAAAGGTGCTTCAAAAAGTGATATTGAATATTTAGATCAAGGTCTTCAAAGTTTTTCAAAAGTTTTAGATGCTCATTTCAATACAAATGTTCAAGACATTGCTGGAGCAGGAGCAGCTGGCGGAATGGGTGCAGGTTGCGTTACTTTTTTAAACGGAACACTATCACCTGGAATAGAATTAGTAAAGCAAATAGCTAATTTTAACACAAAAATAGACAACGCAGATTGGATTATTACTGGCGAAGGCAAACTAGATAGCCAAACACTTTCAGGAAAAGCAATAGATGGTATTTTAAAATCTGTAAAACCAAAAGGGATTAAAGTGGCAACATTTTGTGGTAGCGTAGATTTAAGCCCTAAAGAGCTTCTTAATATGGGAATCGATTACAGTGCATCAGTTATCGATAGAGCAAGAAATCTTGAAGATGCCTTAACAAACACAAAGCAATATTTATCCGAAATTGCCAAAGATTTTGCAACTAAAACGAAAAGGTAACTTATTATTTTTTATTCGGATTTAAAAGAATAGCATAAACTTCAATACCAAAACCAATAAGCACAAGTGTTGGTGCCAATCGAATACGTCTCCAACTAAAAACATCAGGATTCCAAACATTAGGATCGTCACTACCACCACCAGACATTAAAATAAAACCAAGTATAATAATCGCTAAACCTATCAGCATAAATTTGTAGTTCTTTTTCCCGAAGATAAAATCAGACTTTGTAGCTTCTTTACGTTTTTGTTCGCCCATACTAGTTTAGTTTGTTATTGCAAAGTAACAGTTTTATTTAAAAGTTCTGCGTTAAGAGAATCTAAATTTAATAATACAACTGATCCGTTTTCAAATTCAAGAAACGTTGCGTCGCGATAAAGGTACTAATCCAAGTGATGACGATTCCTAAAAGGAATATCCCAACAAAGAGCACCACGATTAACACCATGTTTCTGAGCAATTCTAATTCTGGGAATGTTATATCCAAATAATACAATACTATTCCCATACCAATTAAAGCAACAATAGCACCAATAATTCCTAATTGAACACTTTTCCAAACAAATGGTCTGCGGATAAAACTCTTTGTTGCACCAACCATTTGCATGGTTTTAATGATAAATCGTTTAGAATATACGGCTAAACGTATAGAACTGTTAATCAGCAATACTGCAATCAACGTAAATACAGCACTTATAATAAGAACCCAAACTGTGATTTTTTTCACGTTATCATTCATCAATTCTACCAAATCGTTATCGTATCGTATTTCTTCAATAAAGCTTTTGTTAGAAAGACTCTCGGTAATTTCAGTAAGTTTTTCAGTCGTTACGTAATCGGCCTTTAAGTACACATCAATGGAATTCTTCAACGGATTATAGCCTACAAAATCCATAAAATCCTCACCTGTTTCAGCTTTCATAAGTTCGGCGGCTGCTTCCTTAGAAACATATTCAGCTTCTTTGGTATACTCAGCCATAGCCAAGCTTTTCTTTAACTGATTGACTTCAACATCCTTGGCCGTATCATTCAGGTAAATCGTCATTACCACTTGCTCTCTAAAATGATCAGCTACTTTTTTAGAATTGATAACCAACAAGCCCAAACATCCCAAAAGAAACAAGACCAATGCAATACTGATAACTACAGATACATATGAAGATATTAATTTTCGCTTTTGGTACTTATCAAAAGATGATGCCATGGATTAATTCGGATTTAAGATGTAAAAATAATAAAGAAATTTCTTTAGTTGAACATTACAACGTTTAGTTTTTAATTCTGTTGTAATACCACTAAATTTGTGCCTTTATTACAAGGAACTAAAACTGATGAAATACAATTTCAACGACATAGAAAAAAAGTGGCAAGATCACTGGGCAAAAAACCAAACATTTAAAGCCGAAAACAACTCGGACAAACCAAAGTACTACGTACTAGATATGTTTCCTTACCCAAGTGGAGCTGGTTTGCATGTTGGGCATCCGTTAGGTTACATTGCCAGCGATATTTATGCACGTTACAAGCGTCATAAAGGGTTTAACGTATTGCATCCTCAAGGCTATGACTCTTTTGGTTTGCCTGCAGAACAGTATGCGATACAAACGGGTCAGCACCCACGCATTACCACTGAAGAAAATATAACAACCTACCGTCGTCAGTTAGACCAAATCGGATTTTCATTCGATTGGTCTCGCGAAGTCCGTACCTCAGATCCTAAATATTACAAGTGGACACAGTGGATTTTCATTCAACTGTTCAACTCTTGGTATAATAATGAGTCTAATAAAGCAGATGATATTGCTGATCTTATCAAGATTTTTGAAACTGAAGGTAATACCAATGTAAATGCTGCTTGCGATGAAGACACACCAAACTTCTCTGCTGCAGAATGGCAAGACTTTTCAGAAGTTGAAAAACAAGATATCCTTTTAAAATACAGATTGACTTATTTGGCAGAAACCGAAGTGAATTGGTGTCCTGCTTTAGGAACCGTTTTAGCCAATGATGAAATTGTAAATGGTGTTTCTGAGCGTGGAGGTCATCCTGTAATAAGAAAGAAAATGACACAATGGAGTATGCGTATTACTGCTTATGCGGAACGTTTACTTCAAGGGTTAGAAACTATAGATTGGACAGATTCACTAAAAGAAAGCCAACGTAACTGGATTGGAAAATCGGTTGGTGCGTCAGTGACTTTCAATGTGAATAATCATGATGAAACTATCGAAGTATTCACCACACGTCCTGATACCATTTTTGGAGTTAGTTTTATGACTTTAGCACCGGAGCACGATTTGGTATCAAAAATTACAACCCCAGAACAAAAAGAAGCTGTTAACGCGTATGTTGAAGCTACAGCAAAACGTAGTGAGCGCGACCGTATGGCAGATGTAAAAACCATTTCTGGTGTGTTTACAGGAGCTTATGCTGAGCACCCATTTACTAAAGAACCAATTCCAATTTGGATTGGAGACTATGTATTGGCAAGCTATGGTACTGGTGCTGTAATGGCTGTACCTTGTGGAGACCAACGCGACTATGATTTTGCCAAGCATTTTGATATTGCTATTCCAAATATTTTTGAAGGTGTAGATATTGCTGAAGAAGCGTACGCATCAAAAGACAACGTAAAAATTGCCAATAGTGATTTCCTTAATGGCATGAACTATAAAAAAGCCACCAAGCGCGCCATTTTTGAATTGGAACAAATTGGGCAAGGTGAAGGCAAAACCAACTATAGATTGCGCGATGCTGTATTTAGTCGTCAGCGTTATTGGGGCGAACCATTCCCTGTATATTACAAAGATGGCATGCCACAAATGATTGATGCCAAGCATTTGCCATTAACCCTTCCTGAAGTTGAAAAATATCTACCAACCGAAACTGGAGAACCACCATTAGGAAATGCTACAACATGGGCTTGGGATACCGCAACTAATGCCGTTGTAGATAATGATAAGATTGATAGCAAAACGGTTTTTCCACTAGAGTTAAACACTATGCCAGGTTGGGCAGGAAGTTCGCAATACTTTAACCGCTATATGGATCCGCATAATGATGAAGCTATTTTTTCTCAAGAAGCGGTGAATTATTGGCAACAAGTAGACTTGTATATTGGTGGAAGTGAACATGCTACTGGTCACCTACTCTACTCACGTTTTTGGCAAAAATTTATGTTCGATAAAGGTTTAGTACCTGTTGATGAATTTGCAAAAAAACTGATTAACCAAGGAATGATACTTGGGACTAGTGCAATTGCCTACAGATTACACTATTCTGGTACAAACCACAATGGTACTTTACAATTAGAGGTAGGGTCTAACGTTTATGTATCATTAAGCATTATAGAAAGTTTAAGAGAAGGGTCTAGCTACAAAAGGGTTCATAAAAATGATAATAATCCACTTTTAAAAGAACTTATTAAGTATCTTAAAAGAGATCTATCAATAGATTCAGATGTTGAGATCTCAGAAGTACAAATTGCACCAATAAGAATTGATGTTAATATTGTTAATTCATCTGATGAAGTTGATTTAGATAGATTAAGAGCTTGGCAACCACAATTTAAAGATGCTGAATTCATATTAGAAGACGGTAAATATATAGTAGGAAGAGAGGTTGAAAAAATGTCAAAACGTTGGTTCAACGTTGTTAATCCAGATAACATTTGTAAAGAATACGGAGCAGACAGTTTACGTCTTTACGAAATGTTCCTTGGTCCATTAGAGCAATACAAACCTTGGAACACAGCTGGTATTACTGGTGTTCACGGGTTTTTAAAGAAGCTGTGGAGATTATTCCACCAAGGAGAAAATGGAACATTTTACGTCACGAGTGAGAGTTCTCCCCCTTCGGGGAAGTTAGATGGGGCTTCTCTTAAAACCCTCCATAAAACCATTAAAAAGGTGGAGGAAGACATCGAGAATTTCTCGTTCAATACGTCTGTATCGACATTTATGATTGCGGTTAACGAGCTTACAGCACAAAAGTGTACAAGCAAAGAAATCTTAGAACCGTTATTAGTTTTAATTTCACCTTATGCTCCACATATCGCTGAAGAATTATGGGAACAACTAGGACATACAGCATCTATTTCTACAGCTTCATTCCCTAAATTTGAAGAAAAGCATTTGGTAGAAAGTTCTAAAGATTACCCTATTTCTTTTAATGGCAAAATGCGTTTTACGCTAGAATTACCATTAGATATGAGTAAAGACGAGATTGAAAAAACAGTTTTAGCTCACGATAAAACACAAGAACAATTACAAGGTCGTACTCCTAAAAAGGTCATTGTGGTACCTGGTAAGATTGTAAATATAGTAGGATAGAAAATTACTTCTAATGAAATTAAGGCTAAATAGAAAAAACACCATTGGTTTAATTTTCTTTTTAGCCTTTATTATTAGTATATCCCTCATCTTTCAATTTGAAAAGCGTTTCTCAGCAGAAGACTGGAAAGCTAATCCAACTTCAAGACACAAAATGATTGATGATCTTATTGAATCTCATGTGTTATTAGGAAAATCAAAATTCGAAGTTCTAGAAATTTTAGGAGAGCCAAATTCAATACTACAAAACAAGAGAGACATTATCCTCTACAACATTGGAAGAGCACCAAGTTTTAATGAACAGCAAGAAGATCAGTTATTAGTTGAGTTTTTTGAAGATACCGTTATTTTGGTGTCTTTGGCAATAGAGTAAGTGTTTTATTAATTTTTAAAAACTGACTTATTACAATTTGAGCTTAAATCTTAGATGCTATAGAACATATTACATCTCGATACATTATGCTCGTACCTCTCAAAACATACGATGTGACGTGCTAAATGTTTTCGGTTTACGTCAGTTCGAGTGAAATCGCCATAAGCGATTTTGTATCGAGAACTTATTTAAACTTCTTTTTAGCTAGATTTTGTAGTTTTTCAAACTCATTACTAATTAAAGCTTCTTTTTTAGCTCTCGACCATTTTTTAATTTGCTTTTCTGTTTGAATAGCAAGATTGATATCCGTAAATTCAGAATAAAAAACCAGCTCAATAGGCCTTCTAGAATATGTGTAACTCTCTACATATCTAACTAGACGATGTTCCACTATTCTTTGTTCTAGATTAGAAGTAATACCAATATAATAGCTGTTATCAGAGCACTTAAGAATGTAGACATACGATAATTTCATTTTTAAATATAAGATTTCTTAGCATACTAGGTCTTAATACTGTTTAGCATCTCGATACATTTTGTTCATGCTTCACAAAACACTCGATGTGACGTACTGGATATTTTCGGTTCACGTCAGTTCGAGTGAAATCGCCATAAGCGATTTTGTATCGAGAACCAAAATGCTATTTATAACTATTCACTTCATCGAAGCAATAAGACATTAGTCTAATAACGTATTTTTCTAAAAATGAGCATTTTATTGAGTTTTTTTCAAAAAAAGCTTTCCATAATAATAATTCCGAAAAAATGACTTCAGCTTCATATCGAAATTTGCATAGCTTAATTTTTTAATAGTACTTCACATAGCTGTTAATCTCAAAATCTACTTGATATGAAAATCGGAGTTCCAAAAGAAATTAAAAACAACGAAAACCGCGTTGGTATGACACCAGCCGGAGTTTACGAACTTATAAAAAACGGTCATACCGTTTATGTGCAAAAAGAAGCCGGCTTTGGAAGCGGCTTTTTTGATTTAGATTACATTGATGTTGGTGCTATTGTCTTAGATACAATTGAAGAAGTTTATGCGTCTTCAGAGATGATTGTAAAAGTAAAAGAGCCTATTGCTGAAGAGTACCCACTAATTAAACCGCATCATGTCGTATTTACTTATTTTCACTTTGCTTCTAGCGAAACCTTAACCAAGGCTATGCTAAAAAGCAAGGCGGTATGTATTGCTTACGAAACCGTTGAGGACAAAGATGGCTCATTACCATTATTAACTCCGATGTCTGAAGTTGCAGGACGTATGGCTATTCAGCAAGGTGCTAAATACCTTGAAAAACCAATTAAAGGTCGTGGTGTTTTATTAGGCGGAGTTCCTGGTGTACCTCCTGGACGTGTTTTGGTTTTAGGAGCAGGTGTTGTTGGTATTCAAGCCGCTAAAATGGCAGCTGGTCTTGGTGCGCATGTAACCATCATGGATATAAACATGAAACAATTACGTTATGTCAATGATGTTATGCCTAACCATGTTGTTACTGAATTTTCAAGTGAATATAATATTAGAAAACGCATAAAAGATCACGATTTAATTGTTGGTGGTGTACTTCTCAAAGGTGCCAAAGCTCCTAATTTAATTACCAGAGACATGTTAAAGGAAATGCGACCTGGAACCGTTATTGTTGACGTTGCAGTAGACCAAGGAGGCTGTGTAGAAACTACAAAACCAACAACGCATGAAGATCCAACATATATCATTGATGATGTTGTACATTATTGTGTAGCTAATATGCCTGGAGCAGTACCTTATACGTCTACATTAGCATTAACCAATGTTACTTTACCTTACGTCATCCGATTGGCTAATGAAGGTTGGGAAAAAGCATGTAAAAAAGATTCTACTCTTGAAAAAGGTCTTAATGTCGTTAAAGGAAAAATTGTTTATGAAGAAATTGCTGAAGCTTTCAACTGGTCTGTTGATGCTATGTAATAACCAGACTGACAAAATTTCTTAACTCAAATTTGGCTTACTCTTTGCTATTCATTTAGTAAATTTACAATAGTTAAAATTAGAAATTATGTTAGGATATTATATATTGATTGGTGCGATAGCACTGGTAAGTTGGTTAGTAAGTAATCAATTAAAACGAAAGTTTGCTAAATATTCCAAAGTGCAATTGCGCAACGGTATGAGTGGTCGTGAGATTGCTGAAAAAATGTTAGCAGATAATGGTATTTATGATGTTGAAGTGATTTCAACACCTGGTCAACTTACAGATCATTACAACCCAAAAAACAAAACAGTAAATTTAAGTGAAGCTGTTTACAATCAGCGTAACGCTGCAGCTGCAGCTGTTGCTGCTCATGAATGTGGCCATGCTGTACAACATGCACAAGCTTATAGCGCTTTAGGCATGCGATCAGCGTTGGTACCTATAGTAAGCGTGACTTCAGGTATGTCTCAATGGCTAGTGATTGGTGGACTAATTCTTGGAGCTGCTGCAGGAGTTGGATTGGGTTACTGGATTGCCGTTGCAGGTTTAGTCTTTATGGCATTTGCAACACTATTTAGCTTTATAACACTTCCTGTAGAATATGACGCTAGTAACAGAGCTTTAGCTTGGCTTAAAGCAAAAAACATTGTAACACCAGAAGAATACAAAGGTTCTGAAGATGCTTTAAAATGGGCAGCAAGAACTTATCTGGTAGCAGCAATTGGTGCTTTAGCTTCTTTATTATACTGGGCACTTCAAGTGTTTGGCGGAAGAGATTAAAAAGAACATATTTTAAACAAAAAATCAAAAGCTCTGAGAAATCAGGGCTTTTTTTATTAGTCTAGTAAATAAATACTTACATTGCAATAAACAAAACCAATCATTTATGGAAAATCAAATGCCAAATCAATTACCAGAACGTGTTATGGTAAGTAGCCTATCTGAAGTAGATCGTGCTGCCTTTTATAGAAAAACCTATGCACATGTTGCTGGTGGAGTCTTAGTCTTTATTCTTTTCGAATATTTATTATTACAAAGTGATACTGTTGTAGAGTTTATGTTCTCTATGACCGAAGGCTACAAATGGCTATTATTATTAGGAGGTTTTATGTTAGCTACAAATTATGCTGAAGGCATGGCTCTAAAAACCACAGATAGAAATATGCAATATTTAGCCTATGGTATTTACATATTTTTTGAAGCTTTAATTTTCGTTCCTATGATTGCAATAGCTGCATTTTATATGGATTCTGGACCAGAAATATTGAACCAAGCAGCCATAGTGACTTTAGCTTTATTTACAGGACTCTCTGCTGCTGTATTACTAACTAAAAAAGACTTTTCATTCTTAAAAACTGGATTAACCATTGGTTTCTTTATAGCAATAGGGCTTATTATTGCTGGAACATTATTCGGTTTTAATCTTGGTTTATGGTTTTCTGTAGCAATGTGTTTATTGGCAGGAGGAAGTATATTATATCAAACCTCTAACCTAGTTAATAAGTACTCTGAAGACCAATATGTGCCAGCTGCTTTAGGTCTATTTGCTGCACTTATGTTACTATTCTGGTATATTCTAAGAATCTTTATGTCTAGAGATTAACACTTTTAAAACTTACAAATAAAAAAAGCCCAACTGAAATTTCAGTTGGGCTTTTCTAATAGATATTATTTGATTTTGTTACCATCTTTGTCATAAAAATGATATTCAAGATATGTGTAAGCATCTCTAGGTAAAACTTTTACCCATTTTTTGTGTTCAAAAAACCATTTTGAACGGATTGATGGAACACCTTTAGTTAAAAAGGCTGCTATAAAAGGATGTGCATTTAAGGTTACCTTTTTATAGTCTCTTTTAAAAATCCTTTCGAGGTCTTGTTTGATGCGCTCTACTACTTTAATTGGAGCTTCAATTTCTTCACCTACCAAATTAGGATTTTCTTCTTTTGTTTTAATATTGCGTTCTGGCCTAACGCGCTGTCTGGTTATTTGCACTAAACCAAACTTACTCGGCGGCAATATCTTATGCTTTGCTTTATCATCTTTCATTTCGTCACGAAGATGATTGTAAAGTTTTCTTCTGTTTTCTGCTTTGCCCATATCAATAAAATCGACTACAATAATGCCTCCCATATCACGTAAACGTAATTGGCGAGCAATTTCTGTAGCAGAAATTAAATTTACTTCTAAAGCAGTGTCTTCTTGGTTTTTCTCTTTATTAGAGCGGTTACCACTGTTAACATCTATAACATGGAGTGCTTCGGTGTGTTCTATAACAAGGTAAGCTCCTTTTGCCATAGAAACGGTTCGTCCGAATGACGTTTTAATTTGGCGTTCGATACCAAATTTTTCAAAAATAGGGACTCCATTTTTATAGTACTTAACTATAGACTCTTTTTTCGGTGCAATTTGTTGCACGTAATCTTTTACTTGGATGTACAATTCTTCGTCATCTACAACAATGGCAGAAAATGAATCATTAAAAATATCTCTTAGAATAGAAGAGGCTTTGTTCATTTCACCCAAAACTTTTGTAGGATGGTGCGCTTTGTACAACTTTTTACACATTGCTGTCCATCTATCCAGCAAATTTTGTAAATCAGAATCTAGCTCAGCAACTTTTTTCCCTTCGGCCACAGTACGAATAATAACTCCAAATCCTTTTGGTGTTATACTCTTTACAAGTCTTTTTAAACGGTCTTTTTCTTCCTGCGATTCAATTTTCTGAGAAATAGAAATTCTGTTAGAAAAAGGCACCAAGACAATGTACCTACCTGCAATAGACAATTCTGAACTAATGCGAGGCCCTTTAGTGGAAATAGGTTCTTTTACTACTTGTACTAGTATTGACTGGTTGGATTTGATAGCATTAGCTATACTGCCGTGCTTATCTAGATCCTTTTCCATAGGAAAGTTCTTGAGCGTATAATCTCTTAATTTTCCTGTGCTTACACGCTTAATGAATTTTAAAAGTGAAGGTAATTGTGGTCCAAGATCATGATAGTGTAAAAAACCATCTTTTTCGTATCCTACATTAACAAATGCAGCATTAAGACCAGAAACAACTTTGCGAATTTTAGCGATAAAAATATCACCTACCTCAAAATTGTTATCTTCTTCATCTTTATGTAATTCAATAAGTTTTCCATCTTTTAATAAGGCAAAATCAACAATATCTGAACTCGATCTTACGATTAATTCTTTGTTCATAATGTTAATTTATATCTAGCTCTTCATTGAGTTAGATGGATATTACTAAATTATTTTGACACAGGTTTCCCGAGAGTAATCGGGATTTCCAGCAAACTTAGAAACACTCTATTAAATGTTTTCTAAATTTCTATATCAAAGAACGTTTAAAACTGAAAAAAGTAGTCCTTAAACTACTTTTTTTCAGCTTATTTCTTTTTGTGACGATTAGCGCGTCTACGTTTTTTACGCTTATGCGTCGCTACCTTGTGTCTTTTTCTTTTTTTACCACTTGGCATAATAAATAATGCTTTTAATTAATATTTTGTTTTAATGTTTTAGTTCACTTCAACATTAGTTTTTACACCTTCTAAAAATACTTTAGCTGGTTTAAAAGCTGGGATGTTGTGAGCTGGAATCTTGATGGTAGTATTTTTTGAGATGTTACGACCAGTTTTTTCAGCTCTAGTTTTAATAATAAAGCTTCCAAAACCTCTTAAATAAACATTGTCTCCACCTTCTAAAGAAGATTTTACTTCTTCCATGAAAGTTTCTACTGTTGCTTGAACATCTCCTTTTTCAATACCTAACTTGTCAGATATTTTTGCTACCAAATCGGCTTTTGTCATTGTTACTAGTTTTAGGGGTTACTATAAAATTCTTAAGGGTTGCAAATATAGGTAATTTAATTTCAATATTTCAACCCTAATTAATTAAAATTTAACATGATAAACTTTTAATTTTGTCGCACCATTAAAAAGCTACATGAATTTTAACAAGATTTTAACCTTCTGGTATTCAAATAATAAGCGTGATTTACCGTGGAGAGAAACGCAGAATCCATATCATATTTGGCTATCAGAAATAATTTTACAACAAACGCAAGTAAAGCAAGGATTACCTTATTATGAAGCATTTGTTAAACAATATCCAACCGTTTTTGACCTAGCAAATGCTACAGAAGAAGCCGTCTTAAAACTATGGCAAGGCTTGGGTTATTATTCTAGAGCCAGAAACCTTCATACTGCTTCTAAACATATTGCTTTTAATTTGAAAGGTGAATTTCCAGACAACTATAAGGATCTTTTGAAATTAAAAGGTGTAGGTGATTATACCGCTAGTGCTATTGCTTCAATTGCTTATAATGAACCTGCTGCTGTTGTAGATGGCAATGTGTACCGTGTACTTTCTCGATATTTTGGTATTGAAACTCCTATAAACTCTACTAATGGTATTAAGGAATTTAAAAAACTAGCCGTTTCATTAATTAACAAGGACGAACCCGCTATCTACAACCAAGCTATTATGGAGTTTGGCGCATTACAGTGTAAACCTAAGAATCCTGATTGTGATACATGTCCTTTGAGTGATAGCTGTATTGCACTTCAAAAAAACATGGTGGACCAGCTTCCTGTGAAATTGAAAAAAACTAAAGTTACCACTAAATATTTCAATTTTTTGGTGTGTTTGGATAATGATAAAAATGTCTTATTCGAAAAACGAACGAATAAAGGTATTTGGCAAAATCTTTATCAATTTCCTCTTATAGAATCTAAAAAAAGTTTAGCTGCTGAAGAATTTCATCTTTTAGACTTAAAATCTGTTCAGTTAAAAAGTAGTGTTGTGGATTACTCACTATATAATGATATGGATAAGGTTCATAAATTGTCTCATCAACATCTGCACACTAAATTTTGGATTCTTGAAATGGCAAACCTACCTGATAATGCTATTCCTATAAAAGACATAACGAAATACCCAACACCTGTTCTCATTAGTGAATTCATTGAAGCGTTCAAGTTTTGAGTCTTAAAGAAATCATATTTTTTTTATTACTTTTAATGGAGTACTTTCAAAAACACTAATTTTACAAAAAATATAACTATGTCGGGAACATTGAATAAAGTGATGCTAATTGGGCATTTGGGTGATGAAGTAAAAATGCATTATTTTGATGATAAGAATTGTGTTGGTCGTTTTCCATTGGCAACAAATGAAACCTATACAAACAAACAAACCAACGAACGTGTATCTAACACAGAGTGGCACAATATTGTTGTAAGAAATAAAGCTGCTGAAATTTGTGAAAAATACTTAACCAAAGGCGATAAAGTCTATATTGAAGGTAGAATAAAAACGAGAAAATGGACAGACGACAAAGGTATGGAGCGTTATTCTACAGAAATACAATGTACAGACTTTACTTTTTTGAGTAACAAAAACGAACAGCAAAATAATCCGCAGTCTAACCCTTCGCAAAGTATGGCTCAACCTCAACAGCCTTCTGCTGCTATTAATATGCCAGACAACGAAGATGACGATTTGCCATTCTAATTAATTTAACCTGATTTATCTTGGATCCAGAACCCACGGTTTTAATTTCAAATTTATTAGTCACTAATACCTCGTTTATAACGAGCATTGTATTACTTATTATTCTGCTTATTTGTTCGGCCCTAATTTCTGGAGCTGAAGTGGCCTTGTTTTCTTTAACCAAATCTAATATTGATGAAGGTCTAGAAAACAAATCTGTAAACATGCAGATTATCGCTAATCTACTGGAGCGTCCCAAAAAACTGTTAGCAACTATACTAGTCGCTAATAATTTTATAAATATTGCTATTGTATTGTTGTTTGCATTTATCGGTGAAACACTATTTAAAAATGTGACACATACTATAATTCGGTTTTTATTAGAGGTTGTTTCTGCCACCTTTCTGATTTTATTATTTGGTGAAATTGTTCCTAAAATTTATGCGAGTAGAAATAGCGTAAAGTTCTCTTCATTTATGGCAAGACCTCTAAGGGTCTTAGATGTCATTTTTTCACCTATTAGTTTACCGATGCGATTTGTAACTATAAAAATTCAGAATACCTTTGGGAAACAACGCTCCAATCTTAGTGTAGACCAGCTATCCCAAGCGCTAGAGCTTACAAACGATCAAGACACTACTCAAGAAGAACAGAAACTGTTACAAGGTATTGTTTCTTTCGGTAACACGGACACCAAGCAAGTCATGCGACCACGAATGGATCTGTTCGCTTTAAATATTGCTACTCCATTTGAAACCATCATTAAAGAAATTGTAGAAAATGGTTATTCAAGGATTCCTGTTTTTGAAGAAAATATAGATAACGTAAAAGGCGTACTTTACGTTAAAGATTTATTACCTCATCTTAATAAGAAAACTTTCGATTGGACATCGATTCTTAGAGAACCTTTCTTTGTTCCTGAAAATAAAAAGCTTGATGATTTAATGGTAGAATTCCAAACCAAAAAAGTGCATTTAGCTGTTGTTGTAGACGAATATGGTGGCACCTCAGGCCTCGTATCTTTAGAAGATATTATTGAAGAAATCGTAGGTGATATTAGTGATGAATATGACGATGAAGATCTTATCTTTACAAAATTAGACGATAACAATTATAGCTTTGAAGGTAAGACCGCTTTAAAAGATCTATATAAGATATTGAGCATTGAAGGTGAAAATGATTTTGAAACCGTTAAAGGCGAAGCCGAAACTTTAGCCGGTTTTGTTTTAGAGATTTCAGGAGGTTTCCCAAGAGTCGGGAGTAAAATAAATTTCAAAAATTACGTTTTTACTATTGAAGCTTTGGAGAAAAAACGGATTAAGCAGATAAAACTAACTATACTTAATAACTAAGTAATGAAACGAATTGTAATACCAATATTAAGTCTTTTTTTAATGGGTTGTGGTGACGACCCTCTACCTAGGCCAAAAGGATATCTAAGGCTAGAATATCCAAAGGCTAGTTATAAAAAGACCAATATTCCTTTACCATTTTCGTTTGAAAAGAATACATTATCAGATCCGATTAAAGCCGTTAAATCAACAAGCAATGCCAAAGGTGTGGATGTTAAATATCCTAACCTAAAAGCTACCATTTATCTTACATATAAAGAAGTTAACGAGAATAATCTAGACAGCTTATTACGTGATGCGCAAAACCTCACCCAAAAACATACAATGAAAGCCGATGAAATATCGAGCAGTGTTTTTGAAAACGAAAAGAAAAAGGTTTACGGCATGCTTTACGAAGTTGGTGGTGATGCCGCATCGCAATCTCAGTTTTACGTTACAGATAGTTTAAAACACTTTTTAAGTGGCTCTTTATACTTTTACGCCAAGCCTAATTATGACTCTATTTTTCCTGCTTCTGAATACCTTAAGAAGGATATTAAGCATATTATGGAAAGCTTAGAATGGAAGAAATTTAATTTCTATAAATAAAAAAAAGCCTATCAAAATTGATAGGCTTTTTTATTAGTATTTGTGAAAGTTTATTCTTGATAAACCCATTCACCTCCCATTTTTATAACAGCAAAATCTTCAGTACCATTACTACCATTATATATATCTATAGTAACAATATATTTTTGCTCTTCCTCAGCAGAAGGATCTAATTCATCTAATACAATATTAATAGCATCAAGAACCATAGGATTTGTCCATTCTGCTGGATTCCCAGATCTTCTGTCCATGTTACCATAATTATCCATACTAGTTGTAGCTTCAGGATAAATAGAGCTTAATGCAGCAACTATAGCTGCATAATCATCAGGACCCATAGTATATCTAATAGTATTGTCTGGTACCCAAACACCATCCTCAAATCCAAATTGTAAAGTCGTAGAAATTACACTCTCATGACCTGACCATACACCATTCATATATGTATAAGAATTACCTCTTATTTGAGCTCCGCTTGAACTTGAATAATAATCATAAATTACTAATAATTCATCTTCTTCTTGAGCATAAGGGAATGTTAACTCTAAGAATGTTGGTAAATAATTGTCTGGTGGTATTGAGCTACCAAAATTATCATATTGTCCTGGTTGACCTGATCCTTCACCCATTGAGTCAAAATCCATAGAGCTTAAGTAATAAACACCTTCAACTGCTTCCCAAGCACCACCTGAATACATAAAGTACTCACCTTTAGAGTTAGTTTCACCTGTAGCACCTAATGTCTTAATTTTCAAACTTTCAATTCTCCATCTAGCAGCATCAGAATCTGATGATTCGTATCTGAAAGCAACATTGATAACTTCCCCATCATAAGCAGAAAAATCATAATCTTCTGAAGACGCCATATCACCAGTTGCAGGATTTGCTAGGATAATTTCATCCCAAGTAGCAGTTAAAACATCACCTGAATAATCTGTAGACACATATATCTTTAATAAAGATGCATCACCAGCATAATCTAACTCTTGAGTAATTTGAAATTTAAGATCGCTTTCCCCTGTCAAGTCAATTGTTGGAGACACCAACCACTCTGTATTTGCAACTTGACCACCAAAGTAACTATTACCCTGAACGTAACCTGATTGAGAAGTCCAAACATCATCACCACCAAATTCTTCAGCGACAGTCCAACCCTCAAAACTTCCTGCAAAGTTATAAGATACCAAATCTGCTAACCCAACTTCTGGTTCTTCAGTATATTGATCATATTTAGCCAAAACTATTTGTCCCTCTACTGGACTTGCAACTTGTGCATCAAGAATTGCTGGTATTTCATCAGTCGCATCTACATCTGGATAGAACCCAAAAGCATCACTTCCTGCTGTTGCATAATCAGAATTTGTAAACTCATATATGTCAGCGTTTGTATAATCACTCACACCTTCTGCAGAACCTATGTATAGTTCATAACCTACTAATACCTGAGATCCTTCACCCCAAAATGGATACATCTCCTCTAATAATTGAGGTATAGAATCCTTAGCTTGTTGTTCAGAATCAAAACTTCCAAAACCTAAGCTTAAGGCATCGTAATCATCACTAGTTAATGTATAACTATCAGTACCAATAATTGGATCAGCACTAGTATCTAAGCCATCATAGATGTCTTCCATTGGATTACAACCTACGAAGATTGTTCCAAAAATTGCTAAGCAATAAATTATTCTTTTCATTTTAATTGTTTTTTTTTAAAAGTTAACTCTAAGACCTACACTGTAAGTTCTTCCTGGACCGAAATAAACCTGCGCTGTTGAAGCAGTACCATCTATATCGTTAGCATCTGAAACATATTCAGTATTAAAAACGTTGTTTATTTTACCTGTTAAAGTAGCTTCAAATGATCCCATTTGGAATGTATGTCTCATACCTAAATCGAATAAGCCAAAATCAGGAAGTTGCCAAACATCATTTGTATTACTACTACTTCTGTTAGTCACATCATAAGAAGCGTAATTGTCTCCTGCAAAGTTATAATCAAAATAAATATTAGACTTTGGTGCTAATTGATAATCAGCTCCTAAAGCAAACGTGGTTTGCGCAGCATCACCTACTTTAATTCCATCAGCATAAACCTCAATAGGATCACCAACTTGCTCTCCTGCTTGATCTCTTACAATTGCAGAAACATTACTTTTCCATTTCCAGTCACCTAATGAAGCCATACCAGTAACAGTTAACTCATCAGTTGCTTTATATCTAAAATCTAATTCTATACCTTGGTGTAATGCATCTATACCTAAAACGTTGTAAAAGAAGATATCATCACCTGTTCCTATTGATCCTGAGTAAGACTTATCTAACCAGTTAGTATAGTAAATATTAACATTAGCACTTAATTTCTCACCACGGAAACCATATCCTAATTCCGCACTAAATACCTTTTCATTAACTGCATCTTCGTTAGCATCAATACCATCTTCATCTAAAAATACAGAATCTAAAAATGGAGGTCTAGAGAAATAACCTACATTAAGAAATACATTGTTATTTGAATCTAAATTATAGTTTCCACCACCTTTGAAACCATATCCTACAAAGTTAACAGCATCTGATGATCTGCTACCTGTTATAGTATTATTCATATATTCTTTTTGCTTGTAACTACTGTTAGAAACATCGGCCGCTACAAAGATATTGAAAGCATCTGTAACTTGATATTCTGCTTGACCGAACAGTCCATATCTTACAACAATACCATCGTAGTCTTTATTGTATTTATCTCCAACCTTTAACGGTTTTCCAAAAGCAAATGTGTCTGTTTCATTATCTAAGAAGAACTGACCTCCTAATAAATCATCCACTTGGTACCAGTGAGAACCAATGTAATAACGACCATCAAAACCACCAGAAATAGTTAATGCATCATTAACTCTATTTTTATAAGAAGATAAGATTCCATACCACTCATGAGAGTTTCTAGAAGATGAAATAATATCTGTAGAACCATTTACACCATTTGCTCTATTCTCTTCAACGATTCTATCAAAATCAATTGGCTGTAAACCTGCTGAACCAATTCTATATTCGCTAGAACCAATCTTAGTACCTTCATCTCTTCTACCACCACCTGAACCAAAAGATGCATATAATGCAGTAGAAAGAGCTGATTTGTCATTTATATTCCATAAATGATTTATAGACATTTGTGGCTTATGGTAAAAGTTAAATGATTGGTGGTAAACTTCCCCGTTTTTATATCCCCAATCCTTATTAGCTCTTCTTGGACCAGAATCAGTAGCCTGAAGTTCTGCGATTGTTGAGCGATTGTAACGCTGACCATGTTCTTGCTGTGCTCCAAATGCAGTGAACGATAATCTATGAGCATCATTTATTTGCTGAGACAAGCTAATAAAATAATTATATCCTGAGAATTCTGTTCCGTCTACATAGCCATCACCTCCAATTTTTGAAGCACTAACCGTAGCTGCAAATCCTTTGTCAGAAAGACCTGTGGAATAAGTCATTCCATACTTTAAATAACCATTATTACCTATGCTAGACATTATACTTCCTCCTTTTACAGCATCAGTAGTTTTTGTAATAATATTTATAGTACCACCAACAGAAGATACCGCTACTTTAGAAGCCCCAAGACCTCTCTGAACTTGCATTTGAGATGTTACATCACCTAACCCAGCCCAGTTACTCCAATATACAGCACCATTTTCCATGTCATTAACAGGTACACCGTTAATCATTACAGCAACATTTTCTGAATCAAAACCTCTTAAGTTGATTCTACCATCACCATAACCACCACCTGCTCTAGTAGCATAAACACCTGGTGTTGATTTTAAAATTTCAGGAAATTCTTGAGTACTTAATTTTAAAGAAATCTCTTCTGCTCTAATCGTAGAAACCGCTACAGGAGTCTTTCTATCAACAGCAACAGAAGCAACAATCATAATTTCATCAAGACCAACTTCACTAGACATTAATGTAATACTTCCTAAATCGGTATTACCATCAAAAGTAAATGTTTGAGATATGTAACCTACATACGAAATCACAACCTCACCAGAACCTGAATCTGTAGTAATTGTGAAATTACCATCAAAATCAGTAGTAGCGCCAGTTGTAGTACCTTTAATTATTACATTGGCACCAGGTAAAGGTGAATTAAAATCACCATCTATCACTTTACCTGTGATAGTGGTTTGTGCATACATAACTGTTGAGAACAATGTCAAAACAGCAATACATAAAAATTGATTAAATTTTTTCATTATAAAATTTAAGTTAATTGGTTTTTCATCAGCGCAAAATTACGCATTAACCTAGCTGTAACATTAACTTAATGTTAACAATTAGTCGACGCGAAGTTAATTATAGAATCGCCAATATTATGCACGCACAATTAAAATTTATTAAAACTTTTTAACAAATTTTAACAATTCTTCTTATAAAAGTCGACTAAATTTTGAGTAGAAGCATCATGATGTGAAGAAATAGCATCATTTTGAAGTTCTTTAAGTATAGATTTTGCTAATTGCTTACCTAATTCCACACCAAATTGATCGTAACTGTATATGTTCCAGATAATACCCTGTACAAATATTTTGTGCTCGTACATAGCAATAAGTTTACCTAAACTTTCTGGAGATAACTTTTTAATCAATAAAGAAGTTGTTGGTTTGTTACCATCGAATATTTTGAAAGGTAGGAGTACGTCTATTTCTTCTTGAGAAAGATTCTGAGAATTTAACTCTTGTAAAACTTCAGTTTCTGTTTTACCATTCATGAGAGCTTCTGTCTGTGCAAAGTAGTTAGACATTAACTTATCATGATGATCTTTATTTCCATATAAAGATTCTATAAAGCCTATAAAATCCGCTGGAATTAACTTGGTTCCTTGATGGATTAATTGAAAGAAAGCGTGTTGAGAGTTTGTTCCTGGTTCGCCCCAAATAATAGTTCCAGTTTGATAGTCTACCTTATTCCCTGACCTATCTACACTCTTACCATTGCTTTCCATAATACCTTGCTGAAGGTAAGTAGCAAACTGATTTAAATATTGTGTATACGGAATAACTGCTTCGCTTTCTACTTTAAAAAAGTTATTGTACCAAACTGTTAACAATGCAGAAGTTACAGGGATATTGGCATTAAAGTCTGCAGTTTTAAAATGCTCATCCATTTTATAAGCACCTTCTAATAAACTTTCAAAATTCTGATAACCTAAGGCAAGACTTATGGATAAGCCTACAGCACTCCAAAGTGAAAAACGTCCACCAACCCAGTCTTTCATAGGGAAGATATTCTCTTCAGCAATTCCGAATGCTTTTACGCTATCAACATTTGTGGAAACAGCCACAAAATGATTAGAAACCGCTTCTTCTGGTTGAGATTCTAAAAACCATGCTCTTATTGAATTGGCATTAGAAAGTGTTTCTTGAGTTGTAAATGTCTTTGAAACAATTACAAACAATGTAGTTTCAGGATTTAAATTCTTTATAATTTCTTTGTGATGATCACCATCTACATTACTTACAAAATGCGTATTGAGATGATTTTTGTAAAACTGTAGTGAATCTACAACCATTGCTGGTCCAAGATCTGAACCTCCAATACCAATATTTACAATATCTGTAATGTTTTTACCAGTATACCCTTTGTGTATTCCATTAACTACAGCATTAGTAAAGTCTTCAATTTTTTTCTTTACAGCATGTACTTCAGGAATAACATCTTCGCCACCTACCAAAACTTTAGCCTTTTTTGGAGCTCTTAACGCTGTATGCAAAACTGCTCTTCCTTCTGTGGCGTTTATAATTTCACCTTCGAAATATTTTGAAATCGCATCTTTTAAATCTACTTCGTTAGCTAGCTCTACAAGAAGGTTTAAAGTTTCTTTGGTAATTCTATTTTTTGAAAAATCTGCATAAAAATCATCCCATTTTATTGTTAACTCATCAGCTCTTTTTTCATTTGAGCTAAATAAATCTCTCAAATGCTCGGTCTTTATATCTTCAAAATGTGCTTGAAGTTTACTCCATGCGTTTGTAGTAGTTGGGTTGGTTGATTTTAATGCCATTTTTGATTTATGATATTGGGTTTTCTGAAATTGAGTTTTCTTTTTCTTTTGGTTCTGCTTCTAAGAAAAAGATGTTGTCCAATCGTTGTTTTATCGGTGCTATATAGTCTAAATATTTAATTTTTAAACTATCTGAAATAGGCTCTGCCTCTGGCAATTTCTGTTTAAAAGGATCTACCTGTTTTCCATTTTTCCAAAAGCGATAACACACATGCGGACCACCAGTATTACCTGTCATTCCAACCCAACCTATTATATCACCTTGTTTTACAAACTGACCTTTTTTCACGTTTTGGGCTTTCATATGGAGGTATTGGGTAGAGTAAGTTGCATTATGTCTAATTTTTACATATTTACCATTACCTCCTCTTCTTGTAGACTCTGTCACAGTTCCATTTGCTGTAGCCATGATTGGTGTTCCTACAGGAGCTGCGAAATCAGTTCCTTTATGCGGACGAATTTTATAGCCATAATAAGCTATACGGCGTTTTAGGTTGTAACGCGATGAAATTCTACTAAACTGTACTGGTGCTTTCAAAAACGCTCGTCTTAAGTTCTTAGCATCTTCATTAAAGTAGTCTCTAATTCCTTTAATAGAATCTGTTTCAAACTGAAACGCATATAAAGAGTCTCCATTATGCTCAAAATAAGCAGCTTTCACATTATGAACACCTGCATAAATAGTATCATCTATGTATTTGTCTGTATAAATAACTTTGAAACGATCACCTTTTTGAAGCCTTCTAAAATCTATGGTCCAGGCATAGATATCATCTGCCATTTTATAGGCTAATCTTTGACTTAGACCTTTTTCTTCTAAAGTTTGTGATATGTTATTTTCAATAACTCCAGTTGCTGTTTTTTCAATATAAGTTATTGGTTTTCTGCTTGTATACGCATGAATAGAATCTTTAAGATTGATAACTACGTATTGCTCTTGATTAGGTTGATAGATAAATGTTTCAGGGCTTGGTAAACTATCGTTTACAGATTCCTTAGAGTATAAAAGTGTAAAAGGTTTTCCTGGTATAACCTTAGTAACATCAAAAGAGTCCTTAGTCCTTTCTGCAATTTGAAAAATTTGAGGGTACCCTATATTATGACGACCCATAATTTCACCAAAAGTATCTCCTTTTCTAATGGTGTCTCGTTTAACCTCATAATCCTTAAGATTAAAACCAAATTCTAATATTTTCTCCTCTTCAACGATTTCGGCAAGTTCCTTTTCTTCTACTTTTTCAGCAGAATTATCATCTTTACATGCCCAAATGCTCACAGCAATAAAAACTATTGCCACATATTTTTTTAAATGCATTAATTATAAGTTATTTCCCCAGTTGTCTAATTCTTCTTTACTCCATAATTCTGGAAAGAATATACGCTTCTGATATTTTGGATGCATATACTTTTTCCAATCACTACCTCCTGTTGCCTCTCCATCACCAAGACCACTTTCTATATAATGAACAGCTGTATTATAATGAGCCATTACCCACGTTACATTGACTGTATAATCGTAATGACGCATCGCTTTCACCAAATCTTCATCTTTTTGATCTTCTGGCGGCAACTCTTTAAAACGTGTCCAAAGATTTTTGGTATTATAAGTTTCCATAAATCTTAAAAACTCGTCTTTGTATCGTTTTTCAAAATTAACTAAAAGTGTTGATTTTTTCCCAGTTTTATGATCTTTTCCTGCCGCTTGCCAATACAAGTGCTCAAAGGCATGAGTATAAGGAGTGTTTCGGTCTATATTTGCTCTAAATCTGTAATCAATTAGATTAATAAGTTCTGTAGAAGCAAATTCTATAAGTCTGTATTGTGCACTTTGGAATCCACTTGCAGGTGTTAAAGTGTATCTAAACTTCATATATTGCTCCACTTCCATACCTTCTCTCATAATGTTGAAAGAGGTTGTGAGCATATCAAAATAGCGACTGATACGCATTATTTTACTTTCGAAAAAAGTAGCATCTAAATTTTCTCTTTCTGCTACTTGATGAATTTCCCAAAGTATCATCTTAAAAATAAGCTCATTGATTTGATGATAGGCTATAAAAACCATTTCATCAGGAAGTGTAGTGCGCTGGTTCTGAAGACTTAAAAGCGCATCAGTTTGTATATAATCCCAATATGTAATCGGCTTGCTATAAAGCAAGCCGTATAAGTGGTCATCAGTATCTTGATCTATTGCAGTGTACTTTTTTTGAAGCTCTTTTACAATATCATCAAATTTATGTAAATCGTGCATATATTATATTAATCAAATTCTATGTTGAAAGAATGTTTTAAGCCTTTAAAAGCTACTAAATCTGCTCTTAAAGAACCTACAGCTAAATCCGCTTTAATCTTCAAAGGTATTTTATTTTTATCAGCACTTACCCATAAAGTTAAACTTTCTTCTTCCTTAAAAACCCTACCTGCCATTACGTATGGTCTAAATTTTAGAGTTTTTACTTTACCAAATTCTGTCTTTATTGTTTCCCTACCTAAATACTTTAGTTTAAAACCAAAGTTTTCCTCATCGAAAAACATGTTAGTTTGAATTTCATCACCATGCTTCAGGTTATCTATATCAATACTATTCCTAAGGTAATAGTACATGGATACCATGTCTTGAACATCTTTCTCAGTAGCGAAAGTTTCAACCTGTTTCTTTTTCTTATTATTAACTGTAGCTTTTCGCGCTTTATGGTCGAAATCTATTTCTATATCTTTAGTATGACCTCCTTCATCTATCTTTCTGATAAACTTATAAGGCACACCAGTTTCTTTATCGAAGTAACTTTCGTACCTATCTTTTACTTTGAAAAACCACTTTATAGCACCTGTGGTCCAACCTTTACCAACAACATGATAAACTTGCTTACCATCTAAAGTTGTATCCTTTAAAGTTAAGGTCGCATTTCCGGCTTTTAAAAAGCCACTATAGCTCATTTCGAACTTAAACCATTCCCCTTCTTGGAAAGCAGATTCTTTTTGTGAACTTGGAGCGTGAAACCCTACAAATAATAATATAATTGTAAATAAATGTTTCATAATTTCTAGTTTGTAAATTTAATCAATTGCACACATTTGCTGTGTTACCAATATCACAAATACAATTACTGTTCCAAATGTATTAAAAGCTTGAATTACAATCCAAAAACCTTAGATTAATTTATAATTATTTCTGTTAATGCTCACATTTTTAAACTTTAACGATGTTATAGTAGAGCTAATCAAAACATATAAATTATATGTGAGAATAGAGTTGGTTTTTTGTCAGCGCGTTTAACAGTTAAGGAGTTAAACGCGCTATTTTTTTATAATGTTCCTCTTTTTTCTTGCTCTCTTTCAATAGACTCAAACAACGCTTTAAAGTTACCTGCACCAAAACCACGAGCTCCCATTCGCTGAATAATTTCGAAGAACAACGTTGGTCTATCTTCAACTGGCTTCGTAAAAATCTGAAGCAAATACCCTTCTTCATCCGCATCTATCATAATACCCAGACTTTTTAGGGTCTCTATATCTTCACGAAGTTCATGACTAAATTCTTCTAAACGTCCAGGAACAGCTCTATAATATTCTTCTGGTGGAATGGATAAAAACTCAACACCTCTACTTCGTAAGTCCGAAACGGTTTTTATAATATCATCAGTTGCCACAGCTATGTGTTGCACACCTGCTCCTTCATAAAAATCTAAATACTCTTCAATCTGTGAACGTTTTTTTCCTTCTGCAGGTTCATTAATCGGAAATTTGATACGACCATTTCCGTTACTCATTACTTTACTCATTAAAGCTGAGTATTCGGTATGTATTTGCTTATCATCAAAGGATAAGAAATTCACAAATCCCATAACATCTTCATACCATTTTACCCAAGTATTCATTTCACCCCAACCAACATTACCAACCATGTGGTCTATATATTTTAGACCTACTGGTTCTGGATTATAATCTGATTCCCATTTTTCAAACTTAGGCATAAATACTCCGTTGTAGTTTTTACGCTCTACAAACATATGAACCGTCTCACCATAGGTATAAATTCCAGCTCTGACCACTTCTCCGTATTCATCTTCTTCAACCATAGGTTCCATAAAAGATTTTGCACCACGCTTGGTCGTTTCTTCGTAAGCACTTCTGGCATCTTCTACCCAAAGTGCCACAACTTTAACTCCGTCTCCGTGTTTAACAATATGATTGTTTATAGGATGTTTAGAGTTTAAAGGTGTGGTAAGCACTAATCTTATTTTATCTTGCTTTAGCACATAACTTACTGTTTCCTTTGAACCAGTTTCTAATCCTTTATAAGCATAGGATTGGAAACCAAATGCCGTTTTGTAGAAATGTGCAGCTTGTTTTGCATTACCCACATAAAATTCTACATAATCGGTTCCTAAAAGAGGAAGAAAATCTTGAGCTCCGTCAAATATTTTTTCCAAACCGTAGTTTACACTTTCTATTTCTTTTGCCATAATATTTTAGTTTTTATTCTTGAATTGAATCTAGGTTAATAGAGTCTATTTCTTCTTCTATAATATAATCATCGTCTCCCCAAGTATCTGTAGAGTCGGTTGTTTCTTCATAATACTCATAATCAGGATAGGTTGATTGCCTCTCCATTTCTGAAGCCATAGAACCAAAAAGGGTTAAAAATGATAATACAGCTGCACCATAAAGAAAATAATACCCAATCATAATCAAGGATACTATACCACTAATTGGGATAGCTATGATATTTAAAATTCTTCCTGTATTAACATTCTTATAGCTCTGCTCTAAATACAATTCTTCATTTTCTCTATACAGCGCTATACTTTTATTAGCTTTTACAAGTCCTATAATACTTAATACTAAAGCAGCTACAGCTAACAAGCCACAACAAAACCCTATCAATACTATTGATAGTGATATTATCCCTAAGGTCATTGCCCCAGAATCTGCTGGTAATTTTTTTTGGTTCATTAAATATTTCTATAATTATTCTAACCAAGATTTGAAGTAATCTTCGTCTGCTATTTCTAAAGCTTCTTCTGTAACTTTAAGAGGCTTAAATGTATCTACCATTACAGCCAACTCATCTGTTTTTACTTTTCCGATACTGCGTTCCATGGCTCCTGGATGCGGTCCATGAGGAATACCTGCAGGATGTAACGAGATATGTCCTGCAGCAATATCATTTCTACTCATAAAATCACCATCTACATAATACAACACCTCATCACTATCTATATTACTATGATTATAAGGCGCTGGCACTGCTAATGGATGATAATCATACAAACGTGGCACAAAACTACAGACTACAAAAGCATCGGTCTCAAAAGTTTGGTGCACTGGAGGTGGTTGATGCACACGACCAGTTATGGGTTCGAAATCGTGAATTGAAAAGGCGTATGGATAGTTATAACCATCATACCCTACAACATCAAAAGGATGCGAGGCATAAACCATATCGAAAATTTCGTCTTGTTTTTTTATTTTGATGAGAAACTCACCAGATTCATTATAAGTTTCCAATTCTTGAGGCTGTCTTAAATCACGTTCACAAAACGGCGAATGCTCTAATAATTGTCCGAACCAATTACGATAACGTTTTGGTGTGTATATTGGACGATAAGATTCTACAATAAACAATCTGTTGTCTTCAGTATCAAAATCTAACTTGTAGATTATACCTCTTGGCACCAAAAGATAATCACCATATTTAAAATCTAAATTCCCTAAATGCGTTCTTAATTTTCCTGAGCCTTTATGGATGAAGATTAGCTCATCGGCATCTGTGTTTTTATAAAAATAATCTTTCGTGGATTGTTTTGGTGCTGCCAAGATGATATTACAATCACTATTAGTCAATACAATTTTACGACTGTCTAAATAATCATTTTCTGGTTTTACTTTAAATCCGTGAAAACGGTAAGATTGCATATTATTTGCCTTTGCAACCTTTGGCGCTACACTGTACTGCTTCCTTATTTCTTTTACTTGTGTTGGTCGTTGTTCATGATAACTATTGGTAGACATACCATCGAAACCAATAGTACCAAACAATTGCTCATAGTAAAAGTCACCATTAGACTTTTTAAACTGTGTATGACGTTTTGGTGGAATCTCCCCTAATTTATGATAAAATGGCATTGCAAAATTGTTTAATTGTTGAATTGTTTATTCGTTTACTTGAAGCAAAAGACTAAACGTTTTAAAGGTACAAAAATTGAAATTTAATATGGTAGATGAGATTCTTAATTTATCTCAGCTAACAGCACAATTATTCTGGATTCCTTTTGATAAGGAAGTGTAAATGAAGTTTTAAGTTTGGCCAGAATGGTTTCATAGTGTTACAAATATCGAAAAATTTTGTAATATGAAAATTATTTATCTGTTAGTTCTGAAAAATGATGAGATGTTCAAATATTTTAGTTGTTCTTATTATTATCTACTCCTATTCATGCAAGCCAATTTATAAAGGAGTAAATGGTATAAATAAAGAAATAGAATTTACTAGTTTAAATGATTATAAAGATTTCATTAATAAAACAACCTCACTTGATTTAGAAAAAATATTAGTTGTAAAAGAGCAAGACTACAACGATTTAATATTCGATGTTATGAAAAGAAGAGTTGTTTACTATTATGGTATTTTTGATAATGATAGACTTGTAGCTAACGGTTCAGATTTAAAGGATAAAAATAGCTGCTTTGGATCAATCTCTAGTGTAATTAATAAAAGTATTGGTAGCTCCTCATCTGGCGTTTATCAAAGTAGTCCTCTTTCAGATTTTTCTTATTATAACTTAGATGGGGATAAAGTTGAATTAGACTTTAGTAAAGATTTGATCGTTTACACATATTCTTATAAATTAGGAAAGTTGTCAAAAAATTTAGATAAACTTATACTTGACTTAAAAAGGAATAATCTATCTTATAATTTTATAATCATCAGTTTAGATAATATAGCATCAAAAAAGCACTGATTAATTATTTTGAGATTGTAATTAAAGAATTAAAACTCTTAAAAGATTTTTCTTAAATTTAAAAAAGTAATCTTTTATTTATGAAAAATTTAAGTCTACTCATCATTATTTTCATTTCTACTCTTCACTTAAATAGTCAAGAACACACCAATAAGAAATATGCTTTTTCTACAGTAAAGTTAAGCAGTTACATGACTTTCTCTTCAGATGTATACGAACAGAATTATAAAATCGAAGTTGACACTAATCCCTTGCTAATTTATGATTTAAAATATCCTAGCCTTGAATTTAATTCCGAAGCTTTAAACACCAAGTTGTTTTCAAACATTAGCATTGTAGAAAACACCTATTATGATTACACACAAAATTTAAGAGGCTGTAAACCTTTGGATAATGGTATAACAAATACTGTTAACAGTAAAGAGGTTTTGTTGTCTAGTATATTTGATAATTTTCTAAATAATTACCTTTTTGAAGGTAAGGGCATTTTCTTTATGAATTAGAGAAACAAGTTCAGTATGACACTTCATTTCATATCAAAACCAAAATCCTAGATTAAAGAACCAATAACTATTACCGGTCTCTGGAGAATAGGTGTACTTTCCTTCTATTGGCCCTAAAAACGTTTCCAAAGAATAGCCCAAAGCATAACCTGTATAATCTGGTGAAGAGAACCAATTGCCTGTTTCAAAAAGTTCGTCTTCTACATTAGCAATATTAGCAGCAAGAATAATGTGGTGTTTTTTGAAAAGTTCATAATCTAAAGTAAGATTGGTTTTTACAAAACTATTCGCTATAACATCTACATAGTCATAACCGTAAAACGAATAGATATTATTGATGAAATTTTTGCCATAACCTCCTAATGCAAAATTAAGTGAAGTTGTAGATTTATCACCAACAGTAAAACCTCCTCTAGATTCTAACCTTACAGCCATTTTATCACTTACACTAAACGCATAACCAATATCTGCTTTAGCTATAGAGAATTCTTCAAAATCTTGATTAAAACCTGAAGCATTCAGATACAAATGGAAATCACCATTAAAATAGAATCCTCTTTTAGCAAAATTAGAATCGCTATAGCTGTCAAACTTTAAATTTCCAAAAAGACTAAAGTAATCCGTGTTTTCAAAAACAATATCATCATTTTGATCTTCTGACAACAGTGTCTCTGAAGTTATCTTTAAACGCTTGTGTTCTACACCTGCCCTAAGTGCAAAATCTTTCCTGAAAATTGTCTGTAAGTACAATTGATTTGTAAAATCCTGATACTCTATACTGATCTTATTAAGCCCAGCCAAAAGGGTGTCTGATATAGCCACGAAAGGATTAATATTACGTTCAAATTTATTATAACGCGATTTTAACCCTATACTGATGTAAAACCCTTTATCTATAAAGTAATCGAAATTATAACGTGAATTGTCACCTAAAACTACATCTAAGGATGCAACATCGTTATTAAATAATAATCTTTTTTTAGTAAGATTAGCTATCAAGGCGCTTTTATACAAACCATCATAATGCAAACCAAATCTTAAAAAAGTAGAAGCTTTACTCTCTGTAATTGTACCAGTAAGACTATACTCTTCACTATTATCAATTGGAACTAATCGGTATCTAAAAGTGTCAAAATTATTAGTAGCTATTAGGTTGTTAATGTTCTCTTTAAAATCATCTTGACAAAGTTTCTCACCACCTTTAAGCCTTAGTTTACCTAAAATATAAGATCTAGTATAACGATCATTACCTGTTACATTTATATTATTTATTATTAAACTATCAGGTTGTTTTAATTGTGATCTTGTATAATTTTTATCAATTTGTTTGTCTTTTATTTTCAATAATTGAGAGATATTTACTCTTGCCGCCGCTTCACCACTTGCAATAATATCATGACCTTCACTGAATGAAATAACCGAAAAATTTTCAATATCTGGCTTGATATAAATATCGGTTAAAGGCGCTTTGTTTTTCATAGCGTTTATGGTCCTGAAATTATTAATTTGCAGCAAAATATCTGGTGCGGAATTTAAAGATTCTCTGTCCTTTAAACCATCTTGAACATCTACTCCAATAATAACATCCATCCCTTTAGCTCTAAGCTCTTCAACAGGAAAGTTATTTGTAACTCCACCATCGATTAAAATTCTATCACCTATAACTACTGGTTGAAACAAAGATGGCAACGCACCACTTGCCGCAACAGCTTCTGGTAATCTACCTTTGTCCATAACTACAGACTCTCCTGTTTCTATATCTGTTGCAATACAAAAGAAAGGTATAGGTAGTTCGTCAAAATCTCTAACATCATTAACCGGAAGCATTAATTGATATAGTAAGTTATAGACATTTTGACCTCTAGACAAACCTGAAGGTAAATTAATTTTAAACCCATCAAAAGGCAGACTTACCGCATATTTTTCAACATTCTCTCTTTCATAAAATGGTTTAGAAGATCTTGGAAACTTATCGTTTATAAGCTCATCAAAATCCTGTTGTTCAAACATTTCTTCTAATTGCTTACCTGTATATCCTGTGGCATATAATGATCCAATAATGGCACCCATACTCGTACCTGCTACATAATCTATTTTTATACCTAAACTATCAATAACTTTTAAAGCACCTATATGTGCAAAACCTTTGGCTCCGCCACCACTGAGAACCAAACCAACTTTAGGTTCATTTTTGTCTTGAGCCAGCAATGTGAATGATAGCAAACCAGAAAACATTACTGCAACTAGCAATAAAAATCTTTTAGCTATTCTTTGATGATATATTTGGGATTGTTTCACCTACTCTTTATGATAATAGTTATAAATTTTATTGGCTCTTGATACTCCTACAACAGCTTCCAGTTCATCTAATTTGGCATTAGCGATTCGCTTTACAGTTTTAAACTGTTTCATTAAATCTACAATGGTTTGTTCACCTACACCTGAAATATTTTCCAACTCTGTTTTTAAAGCACCCTTACTTCGTCTATTTCTATGGTGTTCTATACCAAAACGGTGAGCTTCGTTACGTAATTGCTGTATGATTTTTAGAGTTTCGCTTTTTTTATCTAAATATAAGGGAATTGGATCATTTGGATAGAATAATTCTTCTAAACGTTTTGCAATTCCGATAATAGCTATTTTTCCTCTTAACCCTAAAACATCCAAACTCTTTAAAGCGGATGATAATTGGCCTTTTCCTCCATCAATAATTATGAGTTGTGGCAACGGTTCATCTTCTTCCAATAATCGCTTATAGCGCCTATGAACCACTTCTTCCATAGAAGCAAAATCATCTGGACCTTCAACCGTTTTTATATTAAAATGACGATAGTCTTTTTTACTTGGCTTTCCGTTTTTGAAAACTACACAAGCTGCAACAGGGTTAGTACCTTGTATGTTGGAGTTATCGAAACATTCAATATGTCTTGGTTCTTCAGACAAACGCAAATCCGCTTTCATCTGTGCCATAATTCTATTGGTATGACGATCTGGATCTACAATTTTTATCTGCTTCAACTTATCCATTCGGTAATACTTAGCATTACGCTCAGACAAATCTAAAATGCTTTTTTTATCGCCTAATTTTGGAATTGTAACTTTAATATTTTCACCAAGGTCGACTTTAAAAGGCACATAAATCTCTCTTGAATTTGAGTTGAATCGTTGTCTTATTTCTGTAATCGCCAATTCTAAAAGTTCTTGGTCAGATTCTTGAAGTTTCTTTTTTAATTCTAAAGTGTGAGACCTTATAATAGAGCCATAACTCAACTGTAAAAAGTTGATGTAAGCATAAGTTTCGTCACTAACGATTGAAAACACATCAACGTTGCTAATCTTAGGATTTACAATGGTAGACTTAGCCTGATAATTTTCTAAAACCTCTAGTTTTTCTTTTATTTTCTGTGCATTTTCAAATTGCATCGCTTCCGCATACTGCCTCATTTGAGTCCTAAATTGCTGTAATGAATCCTTAAAATTCCCCTTTAATATCTCTCGAATAGCAATGATATTAGCTTGGTACTCTTCCTCCGATTCATAACCTTCACAAGGCCCTTTACAATTGCCCAAATGATACTCTAAACACACTTTGTATTTACCGGCTTCAATTTTAGCTTCAGATAAATCATAATTACAAGTACGCAATTGATATACCCCTTTTATTAAACCCAAGAGTGTTTTCACAGTTTTCATACTGGTATATGGACCAAAATATTCAGACCCATCTTTTATAACTCTTCGGGTTGGAAAAATCCTAGGAAAACGTTCTTTTTTTACACAAATCCAAGGATACGATTTATCATCCTTAAGCATCACATTATACTTAGGCTGATATTTTTTTATAAGGTTATTTTCTAACAGTAAAGCGTCATTTTCGGTTTCAACAACAATATGTTTAATCGATGCTATATTTTTTACTAAAACTCGAGTTTTTCCATAATCGTGTTGTTTAGTAAAATAACTACCTACCCGCTTTTTAATATCTTTGGCTTTACCAACGTAAATAAGCTTATTGTTAATATCAAAATATTGGTAAACTCCAGGCTGATGTGGCAGCGTTTTTATTTGTATATCTAGGGTTGTTTCTGGCATTATATCAAAGGTAATAATAAGATTTCAATACCTGTATTTTGAATGAACTTTATCACTATCTTGCGCCACTTTTTTAAAAATGAAATTATGACTAAAAAGGTTCTGGGACGTGTTGACAAAGTCGACTTTCCTGATTTAAATCTTAATACAATAGACGTTAAAATTGATACTGGAGCTTACACCTCAGCCATACACTGTTCAAAAATCAGAGAAGAAGGCCAAAAGCTTTACTGTATCTTTGAAAGTAAAGGGCATCCAAATTTTAAAAGTGACGAAGTTGTTTTTGATGAGTATTCCTATACTGATGTTAAAAGTAGTAACGGTCACAGAGAAAATCGATACAAAATCAAAACATCTGTGATATTCTTTGGTAAAAAATATAAGATTAACTTAACTTTAAGCACTAGGGAAGACATGAAGTTTCCTGTACTAATCGGCCGTCAGTTTTTGAGACATAAATTCTTAGTTGACGTTGATTTAGAAAATCAATCATTTAATCAATAAACCAATGAACATAGTCATTTTATCGCGTAATCCTCACTTGTATTCTACAGCTCGTTTGATTGAAGAAGCTGAAAACAGAGGTCATGAGGTTGAAATTATCGACCCTTTGAAGTGCGATATCATCATAGAACAAGAAAAACCTACCATCTATTATAAAGACCGGTATTTAGATTATGTGGATGCCATAATTCCTAGAATTGGAGCGTCCGTAACATTCTTTGGTTGTGCTGTTGTTAGACAGTTTGAAATGATGAATGTTTTTACAACCGCATCGTCTGATGCTATATTACGTTCAAGAGATAAATTAAGAAGTTTCCAGCGTTTATCTAAAGCTGGAATTGGGATGCCAAAAACTGTTTTCACTAATTATTCAAGGGATGTTGAGGAAGTATTACAACATGTTGGCGGACCACCAGTAATTATAAAACTGCTCGAAGGCACACAAGGTTTGGGTGTGGTTTTAGCAGAAACCAAAAATGCTGCCGAATCGGTTTTGGAAGCCTTTAACGGTTTACAAGCAAGAGCTTTGGTACAAGAGTTTATTAAAGAAGCCAAAGGTGCTGATTTAAGAGCTTTAATAGTGGACGGACAAGTCGTTGGTGCTATGAAGCGTCAAGGTAAGGAAGGCGAGTTTAGATCCAACCTTCATCGTGGAGGAAGCGCTAACTTAATAAAGCTTAGTGACGAGGAATTAAAGTTAGCTACTAAGGCTGCTCGTGCATTAAAACTACCTGTTTGTGGTGTAGATATGCTACAATCGGCAAGAGGCCCTTTAATTATGGAGGTTAACTCTACACCTGGCCTAGAAGGCATAGAAGGAGCAACAAAAAAGAATATTGCCAAAGCTATTATTACATATATAGAACGCAATAGAAAATAGATGAGCGATAAGGATATATTACATATTCTAGGTAAAAAAGTAGCGCTTGGACAAAGTGCTAAAGTAAGCTTTAATGTTGCTAAACTGCACACGCAAAATACTATTGATGTCCCTGTAATTATCGAACGCTCAAAAAAACCAGGACCAACAGTTTTAATTACAGCAGGTATTCATGGTGATGAAGTTAATGGTGTAGAAATTGTACGCCAAATCATTGCCAAAGGCATTAATAAGCCAAAAAAAGGCACTATAATATGTATTCCCGTGATTAATGTGTTTGGCTTTATACATATGGATAGGGAATTTCCTGATGGTCGTGATCTCAACCGTGTTTTTCCTGGTAGCAAAATAGGATCTCTTGCCAGCAGAGTGGCTCATAAATTAATTACCGAAATCGTGCCTCATGCAGATTTGATTTTGGATTTCCACACAGGTGGTGCTGGTCGTTTTAACGCTCCACAAATTCGTATCGTTAAAAACGATCCTAAACTCGACGAGTTAGCTCAGATCTTTGGAGCTCCATTTATTTACTATTCAAAAAATATTAAAAAATCGTTCCGAAGTGCTTCTTCCAAAATGGGTATTCCTATTTTACTTTTTGAAGGTGGAAAATCTTTTAACATAGATAATAATATTACCAATACCGGAGTTAATGGTATAAAGAGAATCCTTCATCACTTAGGCATTTTAAACAGAAAATTCACCGTCTCTAAGCCAAAGAAAAACTGTATAAAAATTCAGGGAAGCAAATGGATTCGTGCTAGTCATTCTGGAATGTTTAAGGCTGTGGTAAGCATCAATTCTGAAGTGAAGAAAGGAGACGTTTTAGGTCATATTACCGACCCTTATGGCAGCTTTAATCATTTTGTAAAAGCGCCTAATAATGGTTATATTTTTAATGTAAACGAATCACCAATTATCTATCAAGGTGATGCTATTTTTCATATTTCAACCAAATTAAAACCTTGAAAAAACCAGACCTACGCCAAAAATACAAAGCTCTAAGACAAGAGCTTTCAAATGATCAAATTGAAGATTTTAGTTTAGCCATTGCAAACCAATTGCTAAAACTAGATATTTGGAACTATTCCTTTTATCATTTGTTTCTAACTATTGAAGAACAAAAGGAGATAAACACAGAATATATCTTAAATATTTTAGCTGGAAAGGATAAGAACATTGTAATTTCTAAGAGTAATTTTAGAGATTACTCTATGACGCATTATTTGCTTACAGATGGAACAAAAATTATAAAAAGTGACTACAATATCCCAGAACCAGTTGATGGTATAGAAATAAAATCTTCTCAGTTAGAAGTTGTCTTTATTCCACTTTTAACTTTTGATAAAGAAGGGCATCGTATTGGTTATGGCAAAGGCTTTTACGATCGATTTTTAGCAAATTGCAAACCTGAAACTATTAAAATTGGGTTATCATTTTTTGAAGTAGAAGAGGATATTTTTGAAACTTCAGAAAATGATATTAAACTAGATTATTGTGTGACTCCAAATCAGGTATTTCAGTTTTAGTCTCTTCTTCTTTAAAGGCCTTTCTGTTAAAAACAATCAATATCCCAATACCTGTGCTAATGGCAACATCAGCTATGTTAAAAACAGGATCAAAAAAGGAGAATGTTTTTCCACCAACAAAAGGCAACCATTCTGGTAATTGTCCACTCCAAATAGGGAAATGTAACATATCTACAACATCACCATAAAACACACCTGCGTAACCGCCTTCTTCTGGTAGAAATGTAGCTACTTGCATATGGCTATCACTAAATAAGACACCATAAAAAACCGAGTCTAAAATATTTCCCAAAGCACCAGCAAAAATAATAGCGATAGCAAAAATTAAAGTTTTAGATCTTTTCTTTTTTACAACATCTACTAACCAAAACCCAATTCCTGTTACAGCAAAGATTCTAAAAAGAGTAAGGATAAGTTTTGCTGATTTATCGGAAATGAAAGTAAAAAAATCGCTCAGTTTAGTTCCCCAAGCCATACCATCATTCTCTACAAAAGCAATTTTAAACCATGAAAATACAGTGACATCTTCACCGATTACAAAATGTGTTTTAATGTAAATTTTACTGATTTGATCTATCAGTAGAATAAGAAGAATGATTAACGACGCTTTTTTTAGAGACATCTGTGACTTTTGAACAAAAGTAAACGATTATTCTAGCTTTGCAACAGCTATGTTACCATTTATACTTTGTAATTTCCAAATAGAGGTACCATTATTAAATTTATCTATACTTACTTCACCATGATTGGAAGACGCTTCAATAAGGGAGTTATTTGTTTTAACATTAATATTACCATCAATAGTATTTATTACAGCTTCTTTTGTGCTTCCTCTAACATTACAATAGCCTTGGGATAATTCAATAAAAATGGAATTAAAATCACCATTTAAGTTTACTGAACCCACATCACTAAAAATATTTAGGTTTAAATATTCTGGAATTTCAAGCTCTAAAGTCACTGCTACCATCTTATGGGCATTACGTTTGTCATCGGCAATATCAGTGAAAGAAAACTGTTCTAAATCCACAAAAAGACTATCATTTTGAAGTTTAGAAATTATCTGAAATTGATTTTGATATTCACCATCTACTCTAGACTTCATTTTTATCCTATCGACTGATGATGTACATACTGAAATATTAAAAATCTGGTTACCATCGACCATAATAGTTGAAAGGTTATCCGCATCTATTTCTTTTACTAGAACGCTTTGGGAATTAGCCCAAAAAGAAAGCACAAAAAATAGTATAAAACAAAAAGACCTCATAAGGTCTTGAAACTTGCGAGGTCTGTATATATGTTTTTCAATGCTTATCATAAGATTCCTGCTTTCGCAGGAATTTGTTACTTCTGCATATTCTTAGCTTCAATACTAAGGGTTGCGTGTGGTACTAATTTTAATCGTTCTTTATTGATTAATTTACCCGTTACACGACAAACACCATAAGTTTTATTCTCGATACGAATGATAGCATTCTTTAAGTCACGAATAAACTTTTCTTGACGGATTGCTAAAGCAGAATTTGCTTCTTTACTCATTGTTTCACTTCCTTCTTCAAAAGCTTTGAATGTTGGTGACGTATCATCTGTACCATTGTTGTGATCATTCATATAAGCACTTTTTATCAATTCTAAATCGTGCTCAGCTTTATCAATTTTTTCTTGAATTAAAACTCTGAATTCTTCTAAATCCTTATCTGAATATCTATTTTTTGTGTCTGTTGCCATAATTTTAATGTTTTTGAATAAACAATTTGGTATTTACATCATCAAAAGCAATCTCTATACCATTGTCTAGGTTTTCAATAATTTCTAATTCCTCAGTCAATGTCTCAGATTTAATGTAGGTCTCATTTGAAGAAATAGCCGCTTCGATTTGGGCATCTTTTTGAAGTTTTACATCAATTCTGTCTGTAACTTCAAAACCTGAATCTTTACGTAAATTCTGTATGCGGTTTACGAGCTCACGTGCAATACCTTCTTTACGCAATTCATCACTAATTGTAACATCTAAAGCTACGGTTAGGGCACCTTCATTTGCAACTAGCCATCCTTCAATATCTTGAGACATAATCTCAACATCATCAAGTCCCAAATTAATGTTTTTTCCATTAACTTCAACATCTAAACTGCCATTTTGTTCAATTTTTTTGATATCATCAGCAGAAAAAGCATTTATCGCGTTAGCAATCAATTTCATATCCTTTCCAAATCGAGGTCCTAACACCTTAAAATTCGGTTTTATTTGCTTAACTAAAATGTCTGAAGCATCTTCTAAAAGCTCAATATTTTTGATATTAACTTCATGCTTTATTAAATCTTCTACAGCTTTTATTTCTTCCTTTTGTTGTTGATTATCAATAGGAATCATGATTTTTTCAAGTGGTTGACGAACTTTGATTTTCTCTTTAGCTCTCAACGATAAAACTAATGAAGATATTGTCTGTGCATTCTCCATTTTTCGTTCAAGCACTTTATCAATCGCACTCTCATCTACTTTAGGAAATTCAGCTAAATGTACACTTTCAAAACCTTCTTTTTGTGTTACTGCATTAAGATCTAAATATAAACGATCCATAAAGAATGGTGCAATTGGTGCGCCAAGCTTAGCGATGGTTTCCATACACGTATAAAGCGTTTGGTATGCCGAAATTTTATCCGCTTGGTAATCACCTTTCCAGAAACGTCTTCTACTTAAACGCACATACCAGTTACTTAGATAATCTTGTGTAAAGTCCGAAATTGCTCTTGCTGCCTTTGTAGGCTCATAATCGGCATAATATTCGTCTACTTTTTGAATCAAAGTATTTAATTCAGATAAAATCCAGCGGTCTAATTCTGGTCGTTCATTTAGAGGAATATCTGCTTCTTCGTATTTAAAACCATCTAAATTGGTATATAAACTGAAGAATGAATAGGTATTGTAAAGCGTTCCGAAGAACTTACGTTTTACTTCCTCTACACCTTCAATATCAAACTTTAAGTTGTCCCAAGGGTTGGCATTGCTTATCATGTACCAACGCGTTGCATCGGCTCCGTGATTGGCCAAAGTTTCAAATGGATCTACAGCATTACCTAAACGCTTAGACATTTTCTGACCATTCTTATCTAAAACCAATCCGTTAGACACTACATTTTTGTATGCCACAGAATCAAAAACCATTGTTCCGATAGCATGCAATGTATAGAACCAACCACGTGTTTGATCCACACCTTCTGCAATAAAATCTGCTGGATAAGCTTCTTTATTATCTATGAGATTCTTATTCTCAAAAGGGTAATGCCATTGTGCATAAGGCATAGAACCAGAATCGAACCAAACATCTATTAAATCGCTTTCGCGCTTCATCGGTTTTCCTGAAGGCGATACTAAAACGATTTTGTCTACTACATTTTTATGAAGATCTATTTTTTCGTAATTGGCTTCAGACATATTACCGACTTCAAAGTCTGCAAAAATATCTTCAGACATTACTCCCGCTTCAACAGCTTTTGCTATTTCACTTTTTAACTCTTCAACAGAACCTATGCATAACTGTTCTTTACCATCTTCCGTTCTCCAAATTGGTAATGGAATTCCCCAAAAACGTGAACGAGATAAGTTCCAATCGTTAGCATTAGCCAACCAATTACCAAAACGACCTTCACCTGTTGATTTAGGTTTCCAGTTAATTGTGGTATTTAACTCGTGCATTCTACCTTTTACATCAGTGACTTTGATGAACCAAGAATCTAACGGATAGTATAGAATTGGTTTATCTGTTCGCCAACAATTTGGGTAGCTGTGCTTATATTTTTCAACCTTAAAGGCTTTGTTTTCTATCTTCAATTTAATGGCAAGTTCTACATCTACAGATTTCTCTGGTGCTTCGCCTTCATTGTAATATTCGTTCTTTACGTACTTACCTGCAAACTCGCCCATTTCTGGTCTAAAGCGACCTTGTAAGTCTACAAGTGGTACTAAATTACCATTATCATCCTTTACCAACATTGGCGGAATTTCTGGTGTCGCTTGTTTTGCCACCAAGGCATCATCTGCACCAAAGGTTGGCGCTGTGTGTACGATACCTGTACCATCCTCAGTAGTAACGAAATCTCCAGAAATAACTCTAAAAGCATTTTCAGGATTATCGTTTGGCAACGCATAATCTAGCAGTTGTTCGTACTTGATACCAACTAAATCTTTTCCTTTGAATTCTTTAACGACATAGAACGGAATCTTTTTATCGCCTTCCTTGAATTCAATAAGTTCTGGCTTAGTTTCTACTTGCTTGTATTTTCCATCAAACTGTTTACCAACAAGGCTTTTTGCCAATACCACATTCATTGGTTTGAATGTATATTGGTTATACGTTTCAACTAAAACATAATCAATCTTTGGTCCGACCGTTAATGCTGTGTTACTTGGTAAGGTCCAAGGTGTGGTTGTCCAAGCTAAGAAATGAATATCTCCTTCATCTTGAAGGAAATCTGGTAACGTTTCTGCTATGGCTTTAAACTGCGCTACAATCGTTGTGTCTGTAACATCTTGGTAAGTTCCTGGTTGATTTAGCTCGTGCGAACTTAAACCTGTACCTGCTTTTGGCGAATATGGCTGGATGGTATAGCCTTTGTAAAGCAAATTCTTGTCATAGATCTGCTTTAGCAACCACCAAACGCTCTCCATGTATTTGGATTTATAGGTAATGTACGGATCGTCCATATCTACCCAATACCCCATTTTTTTGGTAAGGTCGTTCCAGATATCAGTATAACGCATTACGGCTTTTTTACAAGCCTCGTTATACTCTTCAACCGTAATTTTTGCACCAATATCTTCTTTGGTAATACCTAATTCTTTTTCAACACCAAGCTCTACTGGTAAACCGTGTGTATCCCAACCTGCTTTACGCTTTACTTGGAAACCTTTCATGGTTTTGTAACGAGGAAAGATGTCTTTTATGGCACGTGCCAAGACGTGGTGTACACCAGGTAAACCGTTTGCAGAAGGTGGTCCTTCAAAAAACACAAAAGGTTCTTTGCCTTCACGTGTAGTTACACTTTTTTCAAAGATATTTTCAGCCTCCCAATAGTTGCTTATCTCTTCTGCAACTTTTGGTAAGTTAAGTCCTTTATATTCAGGAAACTTTGTACTCATTATTCATGGTTTCTTTTCGAGGTGCGAAATTACAGAATTTTTGGTGAAATTCTATATCGCAACTGCTGTAAAAACAAAAGGCCGTTCCCATAGTTTTGGAAACGACCTTGTACTTAACTAAACTAACTAGATTATTCTACTATAATCTTCTTACTTACAGAACCGTTACCTTCTGTAACTACTTGCACTATATATACTCCTGTACTTAAGTTTGATAAACTAAACTCATTGTAAGAGCTATTAAACTCGTATGAAATTGAATTGACAGTTTTGCCTAGCATATCAACAACATTAACTCCTTTTATCTTTTCGTAATTAGGATTCAGAATCACAAGTCTTTGTCTTGCATTTGCATAATAAAAGTTGATAGATTCTATGTCTTGATCTATTTGAGACAAGGTGCTTGAATCATCTTGAAAAACAATCTCAAAACGATTTGCAAACTCACCGGTTTCTGTAGCAAACTCAAAAGGTTGCTCACTCCTTAGATCATAATATTCATTTGTTAAGTTATCTTTTATAAAAATGTCTTGACTATCATCTACGTTTTCTATCTCTGTGAGTTTGATTGTGTAGTTGTAATTTCCAGATGATTTTAAAATCAACGGTACAACCTTATCATTTGTTATTTCACCAAAGGCTTGCATAGTCATTGGCTCACCATTTAAGGTTGAAAATAGATCATCCGTGTAACCATTAGTGTTTTTTGCATCGTATCCATAATCAAAATCGTCTGAAGTTGTATTACTGAATCCTAATAACAACTCTCTTTTGGCTGCTGGACCATTTACAGAATTGAACTCTAAACGGATTTTTCTCATGATATTATCTTCTGTTTCCTCAGAATCCAATGATTTTGCATAGCCAGAATTAGCTCCTCTAAAAAATACAGAACCGTTATTATATGATCCATCAGCATCACTTTCTTTAATAAATACTCTTTGGCTATTTTGGAAGATAATGTTACCATCTGAAATAATTTCTACCATAAAGCCTTGCCCTACTGGTATATATTTTGAAGGTGTTTTTGTACCATCTTGGCTACCATTATTTGCTCCTTCGATACCAACAAATTGATATGCTCTTACCGAACCAAGTTTATTAACTTGAGCGTAACCACCATTGGCATCATTCAGTGCATGAGAACTTCCACTCCACTGTTGCCATAAGTAAACAGTTCCTTCAATTATACCTACATTATCATCAATAAACTCATGTAAATCTAATGCTGAAGGATATGGGTTTCCTAAAAGGTATTGCGTTTGTGATACTGCTGGCACAGAACCACTTCCGCCAACATCACTAACATTGACAAGTATAGTTCCGTTATTAGGTTTTCCTTCAAAAAGATATTGTTGTTCTGATCCAGAAACTCCTGTACCTTTTTGAGAATACCCTATTCCTGCACTAATTGGATCGTTTTCATCTATAGACTGCCAGTCATAGTAGGTAACTCCGTTCATGTAGTTATATAACCAGTATCTACTTATTTTTCCTGCTTGATTGTATGAATTGGTAAATTCAAAACTAGAGCCATCGTTCTTTTTCAACATGTTTAAACTGAACGTTGAATTATTAGAGTTGTTTACAGATGAATTGTTATCCGTAAGACTTGTAGCACCTACAGAACCTACAGGTGAAGCCCAATAGTTATACCAGTAAAAACTTGAAGAACCTTCTTGTCTGCGCTTTAATTTACCCGTTGCCGAGGTAACCAAATCACTTTTACTTCCTTGAACTAACTGTGAGTCTCCTTTTAAGTCTATGGTACCATCTAATTTTATGTACCAAGAATTATTTATTACGTTACCATCTTCAACATTCAAGGTACCGTTGGAATCAATTAATAATCCTGTACTAGAATATGACTCTGATAAAGAAACTTCATTATCTATTTCGACGATATTCCAATATTTATTGTTGTTAATATCATTGATATCCCATACATCACCATGTTCCCAAGTACTCTCTGAAGTCCAATTACCATCTTGGATAGATCTATATGGTAAAGGTGCTGTTTGAAAACGTAGATTTTTTACATTATAAATCGTAGCACCTGCGGTTTCGTCTATTGATGATGTTACTTTATTATCAAGAATATCATTTTTAAATGAATCCATCTTGTAATATCTAATCAAGTTATTTCCAATATTATTCTCAGAAATCTCTTTAGGTATTATTTTTCCTTGGTTGAAATTTTCATTCTCATCTAATTCCTGATATACAATCCTTTGTATTTCCTCTTCAGATAAATTGGTATTGAATACTCTTACCTCATCTATTTCTCCTTTGAAATAAAGTTCAGAGCCTGAATCAAATGGCTTTCTTCCTATTCTAAATTTTGGGTCAGATGAAAAAGGAATACTTCCTGATGCTGTATCTCCCGAGGCTACTTCTTCTCCATTAATATATATTTTCGATGTTTCTTCAGAAGCTGTACCATTATAAACCACAGCTATGTGTGCCCATTTATTATATTCTAAGTTTGTAGAACTTGGAGCTTGTATAAATGTACTATTGCTATCATAAAATCTAACTCTCCCGCCTGAACTAATTCTTACCCATGAATTTTCCTGTCCCATAATTGCTCCAGTTGAGTCAAAATCAGCATCTATTTTAACCCAAGCCATCATTGTTACCTTAGATAACCCTTCGATAACATTTGAAGGTTCTTCTATATAATCATTCCTCCCATCAAAAAGTATACTGTAAGAGCCATTAACTAAATCTCTAGGCGATCCAAAAACAGAATTATCTGTATCAAATTCGTCTACTATACCATCACCATCTGTGTCTGCAGATCCAGTAATCACTCCATCGTTATTAGTATCTAGATGTGCGTAAATTGTGTTACCAATATCACTTCCATTAGCAATATCATTTGTTGAATCATTACTAAATAAATCCAAGTAATCTGGTATACCATCACCATCTGTGTCAACAGGAAGTGTATAACTTAATGTTCCATGGCCATCATAATCATCTAATAAAGGTAAAATTCCATCACCATCTTGATTATTACCTGCTGTACCACTTAATCCGTCTTCATAGTCTTGACCATCACCAACACCATTTCCGGTAATATCTATGTCACCATACCCATCATACTCAACACTATCAAAAATACCGTCGTTGTCACTATCTAAATCTAAATAATCTGGCACACCATCTCCATCTGTATCAATAGGCACAACACTTTCGTAGGCGTCATGTACTCCATTTCCATTGGCATCGACCCAAGGGTTTGTAGAATCACCATATACGGTTCCGTCTAAATTATCATCAATCAAACCTAATTCAACCACATTCGGAATACCATCATTATCGTTGTCTAAATCATAAATATCTGCTACGCCATCATTATCTGTATCTGTACAATTGTATTCCGTCAATATAGAAAAAGGAAGTAATGTTTTAGAAATAGTTGAGCTAGAATATGACACACTTAAAGATTCATAACCACCATTCTCATAAAACAGTATAGTGATTGAATGATAACCCGGAGTTAAATCAATAGTTCCAAACCTTTCTTGTGATGAATGTTCTCCATCATTGTCAACTACTTCTTCTCCATTAATAAACAATTTTGAACCATCATCAGAAGTAGTGTAAAACGTATACGTCTCTGTTGTATTTATTTTAATAAATCCAGTATATCTAATGGCAAAAGTATTATCGTCTCCAGGTGTTATCATCTGCCAAAGTGCGTCGACGTCGAATTCAGATATACTACCTGTTGCTGTGGCACCTGAAGTTGGAATATTGTCTACACTTGGCATAACATTCATATCGTAAAACTCATATGATAGACTTTGGGTAACTTGATTACACCCAGCACCTTCATCTACATTTAATATGCCATCATTATCAATATCTAAATCTGTAGAATCTCCAACGCCATCACCATCCGTATCGGAATCTAAATATAGGGTAGCGCTGTTTTCAATTTGAATACATGAATTATCAACATGTGTTACTACTAAAGTATAAGCACTACCATCCAATCCAGTAACATCCGAAATATTTAAACTAGCAGATGTAACACCAGTATAAACACCACCATTTACTAGGTTTGTGCCATTTAATTGCCATTGGTAACTCAAACCTGCACTTACATCTGTATAGTTACTTGAATAATCTGGTTCACCATCTGTGGTAAATGTCGTTGTACTTTTTGCTATTGCACTTGTTATAGTAAAACTTGTACCTGCACCAATTGCAACTAATTGATCCCCTAAACCTGTAGCATTTACAGTAACTTCTACTGCTGTAGTGACGTTGGCATTTGTACCTGTATAAGATGTTGAAGCACCAGCAACTAGACCATTAGCATCAACTCCTGTACCATCTACCTGTCCGTCTGAATTACTATCTAAATGACCAGCTTCTATTACATCATTACAGCCGTCACCATCACTATCTATATTTAAAAAGTCAAATATACCATCCCCAGAAGTATCAATAGGTGAAGTAGCTTCTGCTGTATCGTCTACTCCGTTATTATTATTATCATTATATGAAGCATCGTTATTATCAATCATTCCATCATTGTTAGTATCTAAACTTCCATTACCAGCTTCATCGATATCGTAAATACCATCGTTGTCCGAATCTAAATCTAAGTAGTTTGGAATTCCATCATTATCTATATCCATACAGTTGATTTCCGACAACATAGTAAAAGGAATTAATGTTTTAGAAATAGTTGAAGTTGAGTATGAAGCTGTTAAGCCTTCATCTCCTGTTCTTTCATAAAATAATATTTCTATTGGGTATACACCTGGAGATAACGCAATATTTCCTGATATCTCTTGCATAGAATGATTTCCATCATTATCAACAACCAGATTACCATTTATAAATAACTTTGAACCATCATCAGAACTGGTATAAAAAGTATATGTTTCTTCTGTATTAATAGTAATAAAACCACTATATCTGATTGCAAAATTTTCATGATCACCAGGTGTAATTGTAGACCAAAGTGCATCTACATCTATCTCAGATACACTTCCTGTTGATGTAGCTCCCGTTGTTGGAATATTATCTACACTTGGCGAAACATTAATATCATAAAACTCATAAGACAGACTTTGCGTAATCTCATTACATGCAGCTCCTTCATCTACATCTAGGATTCCATCATTATCACTATCCAAGTCTGTGCTATCAGGAATTCCCTCACCAATATTGATAAGATAATCCTCTACTTCACCAGTATTGTAGTTATAATCACAGGCCGAAAAATCGGTTTCAGTTGTATCTCTAACTCCAATACGTATTTTCGATAAGGCTTCGTCAGCTGTACCTGGTATTGGAATACTAACAGGAACAGTTACTGTTTTTATTCCACTGACATTATTGTTATCTTGAAATGTAAATAAAAATTGTTCCCCTGTATCATCAAAATCATCATCAGAATTCTCATTAAAATTCAACCAAATAGCTACTGTATTTTGATTGGTATTCCAGCCGTTTAACCTTACAGTTATATTTCCTGTTAAAGTTTCTCCTACAGGAACATTACCAGCAGTAACACCAGAATAATACGTAAATCCACCTGTAGTTCCTGAGCTGCTGTTATCTATTCCAGCTATTGAAACATTTGAAATGTAAAGGGTGTTATAGTTATTGATGTTTATTGGGTCACAAAATACAGGTACTGGATCAGTAGGTGAGCCAACTCCTGAACCACCAACAAAATTCACATCATAATCTTCTACTTCGCCAGCCTGCCAATCATAATCACATGAGGTAAATGATGTACTAGTACCAGTCCTCATACCAATACGCATTCTTGATAACCCGTTTTGAACAGTTGAGGGTATCGGAATACTTATAGGAACGGTTACATTTTTCTTACCACCACTGTTATTATTATCTTGGAAAGTAAATAAAAAACGTTCGCCACTATCCTCAAAATCATCATCATCGTCTTTGTTAAAATTTAACCAAACCACAACTGTGTTAGCATTTGTATTCCAACCATCTATTCTAACCCTTACACTTCCCGTAAGAGTTTGACCAGCAGTTATATCTGTAGGCGCAACACCAGACTGATAGGTATAAGACCCTGTGGGTCCTCCACTACCTTGATTAATACTTCCTAAAGAAACTTTAGATATATAATTGGTATTAAAGCTATTAATATTAGCTGGTGTACAATATTGAGCATTTAAGTCTAAAAAAGACAAAGCACAAAATAAAAGCAAGAAACGAACTAAAAGCGTTTTTGAAGTTTTCATAGGTTAAGATAATAGCGTCAAGGACAAAACTTTGAGGGGCAGAACCGTCCTTTAAATCAACAAAAATTAAAACTGTTTTTTAATAACGAAGCAATTATATGAATAAATAATCTAATAATCTAATAAAAACATCATTTTTTATCGATAAAGTGATAATTTAATCCGACAAAGAGTGATAATTGTAAGAAAATAAATCGTAAAATAATCTTAAAATCATATAATAAAACTTGTTAAATCTTCTATTCTTGATATTAATTGAATCTTTATATTCGACTTTAACAAACTGATTTTATTATACTTAGAAACAAATATAGTAGAGAAGCCTAGCTTTTCTGCCTCTAATATCCTTTGTTCAACACGTTGCACTGGTCTTATTTCACCAGATAAACCAACTTCAGCAGCAAAACAATAGTCTCTTGGTAAATCAACATCTTCATTTGAAGATAAAATAGCCGCAACTACCGCTAAATCAATAGCTGGATCATCGACAGTTATTCCACCTGTTATATTTAAAAAGACATCTTTAGCACCTAAACGAAATCCTGCTCTTTTCTCTAAAACGGCCAATAACATATTTAATCGCTTTGCATTAAAACCAGTCGCAGAACGCTGAGGAGTGCCGTAAACCGCTGTACTTACTAAAGCCTGTACTTCAATCATTAGTGGACGCATACCTTCAATAGTAGCTGCAATAGCATTTCCTGAGAGTTCACCATCCTTTTCTGATATTAAAATTTCAGAAGGATTAGAGACTTCTCTTAATCCGGATCCTTGCATTTCATAGATACCTAACTCATTAGTAGATCCAAAACGATTTTTATTTGCTCTTAGAATTCTGAAAACATGGTTCCGATCTCCTTCAAACTGAAGTACCGTATCTACCATATGTTCTAGAATTTTTGGACCAGCTATGTGACCATCTTTAGTAATGTGACCAATTAGAAGAACAGGTGTAGAAGTTTCTTTTGCAAACTTTATAAGCTCAGTTGTACACTCTTTAATTTGTGATATACTTCCTGCAGAAGATTCAATATAATCGCTATGTAAAGTTTGAATAGAATCTATTATAACGATATCTGGCTCTACACTTTCAATTTGCTTGAAGATATTTTGGGTTTTGGTCTCTGTAAGAATATAGCAGTTTTCACCATTTGGATTGATACGTTGAGCACGCATCTTTATTTGCTTTTGGCTTTCTTCACCTGAAACATATAGTGTTTTATAAGGTAACTTTAAAGCTATTTGAAGTAACAAGGTACTCTTCCCTATACCTGGTTCACCACCTAATAGAGTTAGTGATCCATTAACCATACCACCCCCTAACACACGATTGAGCTCTTCGTCTTGCATATTAAGACGCGCTTCTTGAGATGTGTCAATTTCATTAATTTTTAAAGGCTTTGAAACACGCTTTGAAGTTGAACTTTGTGTTTTCCAACTACTTTTTTCTGGCTTTTGAATAACCTCTTCTGCAATGGTATTCCATTCTTTACAAGATGTACACTGTCCTTGCCATTTAGCATATTGAGCACCACAGTTTTGACAAAAAAAAGTTGTTTTTACCTTAGCCATAATTTAGATATCTATAGAAACCTTTAAGTTTTTTATATGGCTAAATTAAGATAATTTTAGCTGACGTCCTTAAGCCAACTTACCAGAAGTACAACTCTTAAGGCAACTTTTCTAAACGAGATATCATTAGACATCAAATAGTGCTTTACTTTCTTGAAAATTGCCTCAAAAAAGTAATCTGTTGACAGTTTTCTTTTAATTCTCGCCATTCTCAACCTCTCCTAATTCTTCTTGAATATCTTCAGTTTCTACCTCTGCTACCGTAACTAACTCCTTAAGTTTAGCAGAAATATATTCCTTATTTATATTAGTGGCATCTTCTAAAATTAAAGCTGACTCGTAAAGCTTTTTTGCTTTTTTAGTTTTACCCAACTTTTCAAAAGATTTAGCTTGATAATACGTGCCTAATAAAGTTTCTGGAAAAAGTTTATTTGCTAATTTCCCTAGCTTTTCTAAAGACTCATAATCTTCACGTTGTTCTGCAACTTGCGCCACTTTCTCCAACTCTTTCTCACTTATGTCTTTTGTAATTCCGAAGAGTTCTTCAATTCTATCGTACCTATCAACCAAGTAATTATCTAAAGTCCCTTCGTACGGTAATACTTTTTCCTCTAACTCTTTTTCTCTAAGCGGATTGTATAATTCGAAAATTTTATCAAATGACTTTGCAATAGCTCCATTAACCAACGTATAATGGTTCTCACTCTCAAAATCATCAAAATAATACATCACGTTAGGATTTTCTATACTTTCAATTTTATTGTGAGTATTAAGAATATTTTTCCTCAAAAAAGGTATATCCTTATCTGATGTTGCCATATAATAAAAAATCTCTTTTTTAGTAGATTCTAAATATTGGGAGATATAACTATTTATAGAACCCAAAAAATCTGGACTTATACATACGTATGCCTGAAAATCTGGCACTTCTTTAAGCAAATAAGAATTAATAAAATTTCCCATAACATCATGCCCAACAGCAACTCTAAATTTACTAGTGTTATAATTTCTATCCATATAAGGAATCAGCTCATTTAAAACAAACTGATGAAATCTATAACCTGAATCTGTTGGCAAACCTGTTGTTTCGTCGTAGTAAGAATCGTAGGTACGTTCTTCTCCCTGAATTATACCAACGACAATTGAACCTGGCATATCATCAAAATAAGTTTGAAAATCGACTTGACCTGCTACTGGTTCAAATAAGTAATCAGCATCAAAAACTACTATTAAAGGATACTTTAAATCAGACTCTGGATCGTAATTCTTTGGAAGTTTTATCTTTAACTTTCTAGTTGCACTTAACCTTTCTGAAGAAAACTCTTTGTAAATCGTTTGGGAAAAAGATGTACAGTAAACGAGACAAGCAACAACTATAATAATAGTTTTTCTCATAACTAGTAGGTTTGGTTTGGGATTCCAAACATACTAAAATATCGTTAAATTATATATTTTTTTCGACGAAATGCATTTAGTCGTTCATTCCTTCTTGCAAATCGTAAACTTTTTCAAGCATTAATTCTTTGTCTATGTATTGTGAAGGCTGTAAAAGTAGACCTGCTTTATATCTTAACAAAGCCTTTTTTGAATTTCCAATTTTTTCATAGTACATACCTGAATAGTATGCGCTTAACATTGAATCGGGAAATTCTTTATTGATTAATTTTGATAAATTTTCCAATGCATCTAAATCATCTTTCTTTAAACAGGCTGTTGAAATAGCTCTTATATCATTTTCTATCAACTCTTTCTCAAAACCATAAAAACGCTCAATCTTCTCATATTTAGTAATTAAGTAATCGTAAGGTGAGCCTTCATAAGTAAGAATTTCTTCATCATATTCTTTACGATCTATAGGTTTATAAAGTTCAAAAATTTCATTTAAAGATTTAGGAATACCTCTCCCAACTAAAGAATAATGATTACCATCTTGAAACTCCTCAAACTTATAATGTAAGTTTTTGTTTTCAACACCTTTAAAAAGAGAGTCTGCTTCAACTATAGAGGATCTTAAATCCTTTACATCAGCATCTGCAGTTGCCATATAGTAAAACGTTTCTTCTTTTAAAATTGATAATCTTTGTTGCAACCTACTTACCATTTCGGGAGCAAAATCTGGACTAAGCGCTACATATGCTCTAAATAAAGGATTATCTTTAAAGAGGTAATAATTTATAAAATTTGCGCTAAGATCGTGCCCAAATATCACACGGAAACTTGAAGCTTGATAGTTGTCTTCAACATACGGTATTAACTCTGCAGCAATAAATTCATAAAAATTTGCGCCTGTATCTTTAGGAAAATAATTATCATCACTGTAATAAAAATCTTCATTCCTAGTATCATTTTGATTGACACCAACAACTATACAATCAGGAATATCACCCCAATAAGCTTGGTAATCTATGTTTCCACCTACTGGCTCAAATAAATAGTCACCATCTAAAACCACAATTAAAGGATACTTTCGTTCACTTTCTGGATTGTAGTTTCTTGGAAGTTGAATTTTAAGCTCACGATCACCGCCAAGCTTATTAGAATTTATTGTTTTATAAATTGTCTGAGCTTCAAGCCCCAAAGCAACAAAACAAAAGATAAAAAGCGTGTATAAATTCTTCATATTGATGGTCAACTGATTAATTAAAGCAAGTTAAAAAATATTTCTATAACGTCGCTTTCTTTCTGTTATAGATAGGAAGAAAAATTAATGATAGACCACCAATAATAATTATTGTTAGTGTTTGGGACGACCACATTATCCAACCATAAGCTCTACTAGGTTCTTCTGCAATACCAAATATTGCAAAGGCAATAACAACTGCTTCGGGAAAAGAACCTATACCTCCATTAGTTGCTGCGATACTGAAACTTGCTAAAATGAACCCGATTAAAACAGCTTGTATAGAAATATTCTGAAGTTCTGGCAGTGCAAAAGTAGTTACATAGAACATTAAAACATACATAATCCAAATGAACAGTGTATGAAAAATAAAAGCCCATTTTCTTTTCATTTTAAAAATACTCATGGCACCCTCAACCAAACCTGACACAAAGTCTTTAATCTTTATTGCTATTGCAGATTCACTCTTTTTTATAAATAATAATAGACCAAAACCCAAAGCTAAGAGTATAATACCTCCGATAATCAGAGTCGGTATATTGAATTTGTCTATAAAAAAATTATATATGAATTCGAACTCTAAAAAGAAGGCTAAAGCAACTATAAGCATTAGCATTATGGCATCAGCTACACGTTCGGCCACAATAGTACCAAAACCTTTTTGAAAAGGTATATTTTCATAATTACTTAAAATTGTAGCTCTAGCGATCTCACCTGCTCTGGGAATAGTGAAATTGATAAGGTATGCCGAATACACAGCCATAATACTATTAGGCAACTTGGGTTTATAACCTAAAGGCTCTGCCATGTATAGCCACCTATAAGCTCTTGAAAGATGACTAAGTATACCAAACACAATTCCGATACCTATCCATTTATAATCAGCTAATTTAAAATACTGAATTAATGTAGATAACGTAATTTTTGATAAAGAATACCAGACCAAAGCAATACCTAAAATTAAAGGCAATGCTATTTTTAGGATTGATTTCGCCCGACTCAATATTTTATTTTAGAAGGTTGTTTGATTCGTCTGGAAAAACTAAAGAAGGCTTAAAAGTTTTAGCTTCTTCAATATCCATAAAAGCATAAGTGATAAGAATTAAAACATCACCCACTGCTACTTTTCTAGCTGCCGCACCATTTAAGGTTATTTCACCACTGTTTCGTGGACCAGGTATACAATAGGTTTCTAAACGTTCACCATTGTTATTATTTACAATCTGAACTTTTTCACCCTGAATGATATTTGCAGCGTCCATAAGATCTTCATCAATAGTAATACTGCCTATATAGTTAAGGTCTGCTCCTGTACACTTTACACGATGAATCTTTGATTTTACTACTTGAATTTGCATGAGGCAAAGATAATTAATTTAAAGCGATATTATCTATAAGTCTTATATCGCCTGCATATACCGCAATAAATGCTCTATATGTTTTGTTTTTTGATTTTCTTTTTACTGGTTTTAAGGTTGTTACATCTGCAATTGTAAAATATTCCAACTCTAAAAGTGGTTCTTTTTGAAATTGCTTTTCAACCCATTCCGCAACTTTTTTAGCACTTTTTGTGCCAAACTTTGCTTTGGCAGTTTTTAGGATTTTAAAGATAAGAGGAGCAACATTTCTATGTGCTTTAGTCAGTCTTTTATTTCTAGAACTCATGGCTAATCCGTCAGAGGCTCTACTGATGTTACAGCCAACGATATTTACAGGTAACTTGTGTAACTCAACAAGTTTTCTAATAATTTGTAACTGCTGAAAATCTTTCTCTCCAAAATAAGCTTTCTGAGGCTCTACAATTTCAAACAGTCGTTTAACCACTGTACCAACACCGTCAAAGTGACCGTCTCTATAAGCACCCTCCATTTCATTCTCAAGGCCATCAAACTTGAAAGACTGTGACTCTACATGATCTCCGTAAATATCTTCTACAGTTGGCGCATAAACCACAATCCTATCTTCACTTACAGTTTTAAGTAAATCGACATCGGTTTTGAGAGTTCTCGGATATTTTACCAAGTCTTCTTGATTATCAAACTGGGTTGGATTAACAAAAATGCTCACCACAACGATATCATTTTCGTCTAATCCTCTATTTACCAAAGACAAATGCCCTTGGTGCAGAGCACCCATGGTTGGGACAAATCCTACAGACTTATTTACGCCTTTTAGAGTGTTTAAATGACGTGATAATTCTGTTTTATTTTGAAATTGTTTCAATGTAATAACAAAAAATTAACGCGTGCAAACATAATATTTTACTGGCAAACTGCACAAATTTTTGTAATTTTGCATGTTTTTACTATTAATTTTCAAAAAGCAGCAGATTTTATGAAAGATAAACGAATATTGTATGTGTCCTCGGAAGTTGTTCCATATTTACCAGAAACAGAGATCTCTTCAATGTCATTTGAAGCTCCAAGAATGGTGAACAAACAAGGAGGGCAGATTCGAATATTTATGCCTCGCTTTGGAAATATTAATGAAAGAAGACATCAGCTACACGAAGTAATTAGACTTTCTGGTATTAACCTTGTGATTAATGACTTAGACATGCCTTTGATTATTAAGGTAGCTTCTATTCCTAAAGAACGCATTCAGGTTTATTTCATTGATAATGAAGAATATTTCAAAAGAAAAGCAACCTTAACCGATGAAAACGGGGCACTTTTCCCAGACAATGATGAGCGCGCTATATTCTTTGCTAAAGGTGTTATTGAAACCGTGAAAAAACTCAACTGGGCACCCGACATTATTCATGTCAATGGCTGGCTAGCTTCTTTATTACCTTTATACTTAAAAGAATACTACAAAACCGAACCTTTGTTCACTGAAAGTAAAATTGTTACCTCTGTATACAATCAAAGTTTCGATGGCACGTTAGATAAAGACATGCTTAAAAAAATAAGTTTTGATGGTTTAGATGAAGAGATGACAAAACCCTTAGAAAAGCCAGATTATGTGAATTTAATGAAAGTTGCTATAGATAATTCAGATGCTATCATAAGAGGTTCAGAACATTTACCAGACGAACTAGACACTTATTTAAATGATTTAAATAAACCAGTATTAGACTACTTTTCTATTGAAGAATTTGCTGATCCTTATACTGATTTTTATAATAATGCTGTACTTAACAGTTAATACTATTTATGAGAAATAAAAAAATTGCCCTACAGTTTATCGCTCTTGGCTTACTTATATCAAGTTTTATAGCTTGTGACAAAGACTTTTCAAATATAGAATCGGATATCATTAATAGTGACAATGCTACAAACTTTGATATTCTATCACTAAAAGAAAATTACCCTGAATTTTCTGAAGTTATTGCGTATACAGATGTGGTTGGACCAGTACAAACCAATAATGGCTCTGGAATTAATACGTTAGGAATATATGATGACGTTTATGGCAGAACCACAGCTAGCTTTGTCACTCAGTTAACTACCAGTTCATTTGATCCAGATTTTGGAGGTGATGATTTTCAGCAAATAGATTCTGTAGTTCTTAGATTACCTTATTACAGCCTTGTTACAGATGTAGATGATGATGGTAACGTAACTTATGAGATTGATTCAGTTATAGGCAGAGACAATATCAGATTGAGAATCTTTGAAAATGAATATTTTATTAGAGATTTTGACCCTGCAGCAGATTTTGATGAAAGTCAAGCTTACTATTCTGATATGACTGCTAGTGGTAGCGAGTCCGTTTCACCACTAGAAGGTGAAGAATTAAGCTTCGTTAAGTTTAACCGTACTACAGACCAATTTGAAATAATAAGCAATGAAGTTGAAATAAGTGAGGATGGTCATGTTCTTAAAGAAGAAAATGAAGATGGCGAGCTAGAAATTTCTGAAAGGCTTTCACCTGGAATAAGAGTTTTATTGGATCGTACATACTGGCAAAATAAAATAATAAATCGAGAAGGAGATGCCGTTCTTAGCAGCCAAAATAACTTTTCAGATTATTTTAGAGGACTTTATTTTAAGGCCGAACCAGTAAATGATGATGGCAGTTTCTTAATTCTAAATACAGCAAGCCAAAATGCAAATATAACTATCTATTATAAAAGGTTAACTGCTTCAACAACTGACGATGTTGAAGCTACAGAGCAAGGAACTTTTGTTTTAAGATTTGGTCCTAATCGAATAAATTTTATTGAGAATGATTTTTCTAACATTCCCCTTACAGATGGCAATTCAAATGAAGGTGATAGCCGATTGTACCTGAAAGGTGGCCCTGGATCTGTTGCTAAAATCAAACTTTTTGATGGTGAAAATGTTGATGATATTCCTGAAATGAACAACTTTGAAACATTTAAAAATCTTTTTGTAGAAACTGATGAAGGTGGTAAGTTTGTAAAGTCCAAAAGGCTAGTTAACGAAGCTAACTTAGTTTTTTACGTTGATGATGAAACTCTTAACAGTAATTCAGAAGACCCAAACAACGAGCCAAACCGCATTTTTGTGTACGACGTAGATAATAAAACACCTTTGTTCGATTATTCATTGGATGTTACAAATTCCACACTACCTTCATTTTCAAAATATAACCATCTTGGTCCATTACAAAGAGATGAAACAACAGAAAGAGGTATTAAATACAAAGTAAAAATCACTGATCATATTAATAATTTATTGATTAATGACTCAACAAATGTTGAGCTTGGTTTAGCTGTTTCATTAAATGTTAATTTAGAAGGCAACTTTTTACAACCAAAAGAAAAAAATACTGATAATGATCAATTATCTATACCTATAAGTTCTATCTTAAGTCCAAGAGGTACTATTTTGTATGGTAGTAATACCGAATCGCAAAACGAAGATAAAAAAGTGTATTTAGAAATATATTATACAGAACCAAACGAATATTAAATAATCAAAAATTATGTGTGGTATTGTCGGTTATATAGGACATCGTGAGGCTTATCCTATAATAATAAAAGGACTACAAAGATTAGAATATCGCGGATATGATAGTGCTGGTATAGCCTTATTTGACGGTAACAATATAAAACTATCTAAAACTAAAGGAAAGGTTTCTGACCTTAAAGAAAAGTTAGAGAAAGAAATTCCAACCGACGGTACATTAGGTATTGGACACACAAGATGGGCGACACATGGTGTTCCTAACGATGTAAACTCACACCCTCATTATTCTAATTCTGGAGATTTAGTAATTATTCACAATGGAATTATTGAAAACTATGATGCTCTTAAAAAGGAATTAATAAAGCGTGGTTACAAGTTCAAATCAGACACAGATACTGAGGTATTAGTCAACCTTATTGAAGACGTAAAGAAAAATGAAGATATTAAACTTGGTAAAGCAGTTCAGGTTGCATTAAACCAAGTTGTAGGTGCCTACGCTATTGCGGTTTTTGATAAAAACAAACCAAACGAAATTGTAGTTGCAAGGCTGGGCAGTCCTCTGGCTATTGGAATTGGAGAAGATGAATTTTTCATTGCAAGTGATGCATCACCTTTTATTGAATATACCAAAAATGCCATTTATTTAGAAGATGAAGAAATGGCTATTATCCGAAGAGGAAAAGAGGTAAAAGTTAGAAAAATAAAAAGTGATAGCCTTGTAGACCCATATATGCAAGAACTACAGCTTAACTTAGAACAAATTGAAAAGGGTGGCTATGACCACTTTATGCTCAAAGAAATTTACGAGCAACCTAGTGCTATTTTAGATACCTTTAGAGGTCGCTTGTTAAGTAATGAAGCCATTATAAAAATGGCTGGTGTTGAAGACAACATGAAAAAGTTTCTCGCTGCAGAACGTATTATAGTTGTAGCTTGTGGAACGTCTTGGCACGCAGGACTGGTTGCAGAATACATATTTGAAGATTTAGCTCGCATACCCGTAGAAGTAGAATACGCCTCAGAATTCAGATATAGAAACCCAGTTATTACAGAAAAAGACATCGTAATTGCAATTTCTCAATCTGGAGAAACAGCAGATACTTTAGCAGCTATAAAATTGGCTAAATCTAAAGGAGCATTTGTTTTTGGCGTTTGTAATGTAGTAGGTTCATCTATTGCTAGAGAAACAGATGCTGGTGCGTATACTCATGCTGGACCAGAAATCGGTGTAGCTTCAACAAAGGCTTTTACAACTCAAATAACAGTTTTAACTTTAATGGCTTTGCGTTTAGCAAGAGCTAAAGGCACCATTACAAGTTCAGAATTTAGACATCATTTAATAGAACTTGAAACTATACCTGGTAAAGTAGAAGAAGCATTAAAATCTGATGCTTATGTACAAACGATTTCCGACATCTATAAAAATGCGACAAATTTTTTGTATTTAGGTCGTGGATTTAATTTCCCTGTAGCTTTAGAAGGTGCATTAAAATTAAAAGAGATTTCCTATATACATGCTGAAGGCTATCCTGCAGCTGAAATGAAACACGGTCCTATTGCATTGATAGACGAACAAATGCCTGTTGTAGTAATTGCTACCAAAAAAGGACATTATGAAAAAGTTGTAAGTAATATTCAGGAGATAAAATCACGCAAAGGTAAAATCATAGGAATTGTTACCAAAGGTGATACAAGTGTAAAAGAATTAGCAGACCATGTCATCGAAGTTCCTGAAACATTAGAATGTCTTTCTCCATTATTAACAACGATACCTTTACAGCTACTATCTTATCATATTGCTGTGATGTTGGGTAAAAATGTGGATCAACCTAGAAATCTAGCTAAGTCTGTGACTGTTGAGTAACATTTCCTGTTATTAAAATTATATTTTAAAGCCTTAAAATTGAACTATTCACAATTTTAAGGCTTAATTTTTTAAAAAAAGTGCTATGCATGCATAATTTTTTGAGAAATTCTTATTGAAATTTCATATATTTAATTAAATTGCTCACTAATAAATTAACTAATACTCTAACATGAAAACAATCTTAACGTTTTTTACAATGCTTTTTTGCGTGGTATCTTTTGCTCAAACCACAATTAAAGGTAAAATTTCTGATAATACTGGGCTACCCTTACCTGGTGCAAATATTGTAGTAGTTGGTACATCATCTGGTACTATTTCAGATTTTGATGGAAACTATACTTTGACCGTGGATCAAGATCCACCGTTTTCAATTCGTATAAGTTATACAGGCTTTGAAGCTCAAACAATTGAAATAACAAGCAATAATCAAACTGTAGATGTTACTCTTGCAGAAGGTAACGAACTTGATGAAGTTGTTATCTCTGCTTCAAGAACTCCTGAACGTATTTTTGAATCACCTGTTACTGTTGAGCGTTTTGGTCTAAAAGAAATTAAAAACACGGCTTCAGTAGATTTCTACGATGGTTTAGAAAATCTTAAAGGTGTAGACATTAACACAAACAGTTTAACTTTTAAGTCTATTAATACAAGAGGTTTCGCGACTTTTGCCAATACACGATTTATGCAATTAGTAGACGGCATGGATAACTCTGCTCCTGCTCTTAACTTCCCATTAGGAAACTTATTGGGTATGACAGAAACTGATGTGCATAGCGTAGAGCTTTTACCAGGTGCTTCTTCTGCACTATATGGGGCAAATGCCTTCAATGGAATTTTATTTATGAGAAGTAAAAGCCCTTTTGATCATACAGGAATAAGCGGTTATGTGAAAAGAGGTATCACCTCTCAAGAAGCTGCTGGAGACAATGATTATACCGATTTAGGTATAAGAATGGCTTATAAATTCAGTGACAAATTTGCTGCAAAAGTTAATTTTGGTTATTTAAAAGGAACGGATTGGGCTGCTGTTAGTGAAGAAGACAAACTAAACAGAGGACTTACAAGAGCCGATACAGATTATGATGGTATCAATGTATATGGTGATGAAGTTAGCACTAATATAAGATCTGCTTCTGGTTTGGGAATTATTCCTGATGTAGAAGTAAGTCGTACAGGATACAACGAAAGAGACTTAACAAACTATAATGCTGAAAGTATTAAAGCAGATTGGGGATTATATTTCCGTCCGTGGGCTAATGATTTTGAAATTCAATATGTAGGTAAAGTTGGTTCTGGTAATACCATTTACCAAGGTGCTAACCGTTATAACCTTAAAAATTTCTTCTTACAACAACATAAAATAGAAATTAGAAACGATAACTTCTTTGTTAGGGGTTATGTTACCGAAGATAAAGCTGGTGATTCTTACGACATGGTATTCACTGGTATAAATATTAACAGAGCTTGGAAGAGTGATGCTGACTGGTTTGGAGATTATATTTCAACATTTGCTGGTTTAACACTTTCGCAACCTACGTTATCTGATGAACAAAAGCATGCACAATCTAGAGCTGTTGCTGATACAGGAAGATTAATTCCAGGAACACCTGAATTCCAGAGAACATTTGAACAGGTTACAAATGATCCTGATTTAGGTTCTGGTTCTAGATTTCAGGATAATTCTAAAATCTATCACGCTGATGCTAATTATAACTTTGGTGATATGATTGAATTTGCTGAAGTACAAGTTGGTGGTTCTTACAGAAGATATAAGTTAAACTCTTTTGGTACTATTTATACTGATACTGACGGACCAATCAACTACTCAGAAGTTGGTGTTTACACACAATTACAAAGATCATTGGAATTATCTGAGAATGTAGACTTAAAATTAACTGGATCTCTTCGTTATGACAAATCAGAACTTTTTGACGGTTTCTTCTCACCAAGATTATCTGCTGGTTTTACAATAAATGAAGATCATAACATTAGAGCCTCTTTCCAAACAGGATTCAGAAACCCAACCACTCAAGATCTTTATATTGGTTTAGATGTTGGTAGAGCAATATTAATTGGTGGTGCTTTTGACAACCCAGAAAGAGATATTAGAAATTATGATTTAAGTGCCGTTGGATCTGCAATTACAGGTCAGAATAATATAAACTTTGATGGTACTGGTGCTTATAATAACTCATTCTTTGCCTCTTCCGTTCAAGATTTTGGAGCCACAGGGAATCCTGCAGCATTAGAAATAGCAAATTCTAATTATGCAAAACCAGAACAAGTAAGCTCTATTGAATTAGGCTATCGTGGTAAAATAAATGACTTCATTATTGATGCTTCAGCATACTATAATACCTACCAAGATTTCTTAGCTAACGAAACAGTTATTGCACCTTTTTATGGTGATGTACAATTAACACAAACAACGACAGGTGGTACACCTTTAGCAGTGGCAGCAATAGCTAATGGAGATTATCAAGTATACCAGACTTACACAAATTCAGATGAAACCGTAAACTCTTATGGTGCTGCTGTTCAAGTCTCTACTAAAGTATTTAACGGTTTCGATTTAAGTGCCAACTACACTTATGCTAAATTAGACTTTGACGTAAAAGCGAATCCTGATTTTAGAACAAACTTCAACACACCAGAGCACAAAGTAAAGGCGTCTTTTGGTAAAACTGAATTATTCAAAAACTTTGGCTTTAATGTGGCTTGGAGATGGAGTGACAATTATTTCTGGGAAGCTTCTTTCGGTGATGGTGATGTACCAGCATATCATGTGTTGGATGCTCAAATTAGTTATCAAGTTCCAAGTATTAAATCAACTTTCAAAGCAGGAGCAACTAACTTGCTACAAGACGAGTACTTTACAGCATTTGGTACTGGTTTAATAGGTTCTCAATACTACTTATCTTGGACAATCAACAATTTATAATAACGGAAAAGAAAAATATAAAATGAAGACAATAAAATATATAGCTTTATCATTACTAACCTTAGGAATGATGAGTTGCGAGAATGAGCTCGTAGACGATTTAAGAGATAGAAATAGTGAAGACCCAATAATTAATGAAGAATTTACACAAGGTATTGCAGATTTTTCAAACTATATAGCCATTGGGAATTCGCTTACAGCTGGGTATACTGACAATGCCTTATATAGAATTTCTCAAGAGAATTCTACACCAGCAATATTGGCACAACAATTCGCAACTCTAGCCAACGGTGGTGACTTTAACCAACCTCTTACAAATGACAATATTGGTGGATTGTTATATGGAGGCACACCTATTGCTTCTCCAAGATTATATGTATATGTAGACCCTGATTCTAACGAAGACAGCTGTCCTTATCCAAACCCAGATAGAACAGGACCATCAATTTTAGGTGTATCCCCTGAAGATCCAAACTCAAATCCTATAGCTCCAACTACAGACATTATTATGAATAACCCAACTGGGCCTTTTAATAACTTAGGAGTCCCTGGAGCAAAAAGTTTTCATCTATTAGCTCCTGGGTATGGTGATCCATCTGGCGTTCTAGCAGGTACAGCGAATCCTTACTTTGTGAGAATGGCTTCAAATCCTTCTACTACGGTACTAGCTGATGCAGTTGCTCAAAATCCAACTTTTTTCTCATTATGGATTGGAAATAATGATGTTTTAGGATACGCACTTTCTGGTGGTGAAAGTAACACAGCATCATCAGATTATAATCCTATTACAGACACAGCTACTTTTACAACTGCTTATAATACTATAGTAAATACTTTAGTTGGAACTGGTGCAGATGGAATCATTGGAAACATTCCCAATATTACATCAATACCTCATTTTACGACAGTCCCTTACGCTCCTCTAGATCCTTGTAATCCTGATTTTGCGCCTCAAATACCTTTATTAAATTCAATTTTTGGGGCTTTAAATCCAATTTTCTCAGCAGTTGACCCAAGTAGAGCTATAGTATTCTCTGAAACAGAAGCTAGTCCTGTTATTATAAGAGATGAAAGCTTAGCTGATATTTCATCTATAATAACTGCTCAATTAAATGCCAGTCCAACATTCCCTGCATTTATTGCTCAATTTGGGTTACCTGCCTCAGCAGCACCGTTAGCAGCAAACTTATTAGGTGCAACTTATGGACAGTCCAGACAAGCTACAGAAGAAGATTTACTTGTATTACCAAGTTCAAATGTAATTGGAACTATTAACACTTCAAATGTTACTGCGTTAGTGGGACAAGGATTACCACAAGCATTGGCTGCCCAATTTTCAGTAGAAGGAATTAGTCTTCCTCTGGCAGATAAATGGGTTTTAATTCCATCTGAACAAAATGAAATTAGTACTGCTATAGATAGCTTCAATACAATAATAGAATCTGCTGCTTCAGCAAACGGTTTTGCATTTTTAGATGCCAATACTTTATTGGATCAATTATCAACAACAGGAATAACATCTAGTGGATACATACTAACATCAGATTTAGTCACTGGAGGTGCATTTTCTCTTGATGGCGTACACCCAAATTCTAGAGGTTACGCACTAATTGCAAATGAAATGTTAAAAGCTATTGATCTAGCTTATGGATCAAATTTCAAAAACTCAGGGAACTTAGTCGATATTTCAAATTACAGCACTACATACTCCCCTACATTACAATAAAAACTAATTCTATATATTTTAAAAAGTGTGTTCTTTTAGGGCACACTTTTTTTATGGAAAAAAGCTCGCAAAAATCACTTTTATTTTTAAATAAAAATATATCTTTGCAGCGCGAAAAACGAGCTGGTTTTTCATATTTAAATTATTGCAAAACAAAAACATATAAGTAATGTCAAAAGTTACAGGTAAAGTTGCACAGATTGTAGGTCCAGTTATCGACGTAGAATTCGGTACTGACGCAGAACTTCCAAAAATTTATGATTCTTTAGAAATTAAAAGACCTGATGGTTCTACTTTAGTACTTGAGGTACAGTCTCACATTGGTGAAGATACCGTACGTACTATCGCAATGGATTCTTCAGATGGTTTAAGTAGAGGTACTGAGGTTACTGCAACTGGTGCGCCAATCCAAATGCCAATTGGTGATGATGTTTATGGACGTCTTTTTAATGTAATTGGTGATGCTATTGATGGATTAGGTGATTTACCTAAAGCTGGTGAAGCAGGTTTACCGATTCACAGATCAGCTCCAAAATTCGAAGAATTATCAACTTCAACTGAAGTTTTATTTACTGGTATTAAAGTAATCGATTTGATTGAGCCTTATGCTAAAGGTGGTAAAATTGGTTTATTTGGTGGTGCTGGTGTTGGTAAAACTGTATTAATTCAGGAGTTGATTAACAATATTGCAAAAGGTCACGGTGGTTTATCAGTATTTGCTGGTGTTGGTGAAAGAACTCGTGAAGGAAATGACCTTTTAAGAGAAATGCTTGAGTCTGGAATTATTAAGTATGGTTCAGATTTTATGCATTCTATGGAAGAAGGCGGATGGGATCTTCAAAAAGTTGACAAAACTGCAATGAAAGATTCTAAAGCAACTTTCGTATTCGGACAGATGAATGAGCCACCAGGAGCACGTGCTCGTGTTGCATTATCTGGTTTAACTATTGCAGAATATTTCCGTGATGGTGCTGGTGATGGACAAGGAAAAGATGTACTTTTCTTCGTAGATAACATCTTCCGTTTTACACAAGCTGGTTCTGAGGTGTCTGCTCTTTTAGGTCGTATGCCTTCTGCGGTAGGTTACCAACCTACACTAGCAACAGAAATGGGTGCGATGCAAGAGCGTATTACATCAACTAAAAAAGGTTCTATTACATCTGTACAAGCGGTATATGTACCTGCGGATGATTTAACGGATCCTGCTCCTGCTACAACGTTTGCCCATTTAGATGCAACAACAGTATTATCTCGTAAGATTGCTGAGTTAGGTATCTATCCTGCGGTAGACCCATTAGATTCTACATCTCGTATCTTAACTCCTGAAATTTTAGGAGCGGATCACTATAACTGTGCGCAACGTGTAAAAGAGTTATTACAACGTTACAAAGAGTTACAAGATATTATTGCTATCCTTGGTATGGAAGAATTATCTGAAGAAGATAAATTAGCTGTAGGACGTGCACGTCGTGTACAACGTTTCTTATCACAACCATTCCACGTAGCTGAGCAGTTTACAGGTATTCCAGGTGTTTTAGTAGATATTAAAGAAACTATCAAAGGTTTTAACATGATTATGGATGGTGAATTAGATCACTTACCTGAAGCAGCATTCAACCTTAAAGGTTCTATCGAAGAAGCTATTGAAGCTGGAGAAAAAATGTTAGCTGAGGCGTAAACTAGTAATGAGACATGAGATGTTAGTAGTGAAAACTTCTAATTTTACTCAATGCTCAATACTCAACACTAAAAAATATGTATTTAGAAATTGTATCACCAGAAGCAACATTATTTAGTGGAGAAGTAACTTCAGTTACTGTTCCTGGTGTTAATGGCGAATTTGAAATCTTAGAAAATCACGCACCTATTGTTTCAATTTTGAAAGAAGGTGATGTAAAAGTAGCAGGTAGCGTTCAATTAAAAGAGGAAGTTGCTTCTAAATTTACTAAGTCAGATAAAGGAGTGTGGTTAGCTATCAATTCTGGTACTATAGAAATGAAAGATAACAAGCTAATTATCTTAGCAGATTAATTTATCTTATAAATATTATGAAAAACGCGAAGTAAATTACTTCGCGTTTTTTTATGGCATATTTTTAACTGCTTCAAGCTCTACTTTCAACTCTTGAAACATTGTCATAATAGAACTTAGTTTTAGTTCCTTTTCATCATATTCTTGAGTATTGATACAACATGTAAATTTCCATAACTCTAGAATACTTTCTCTTTTAACTAAATAAGGTTGATATGCTTTGTTATCTGAACTTAAAAGTAGATTCTGAGTATCATTCTCTGGAATGTAAATACGCTTATAAACCAAGCCATCATCTTTAGTTAACACAATGTAAGTTCTACCATTATTAATGTCACTAATATTATCAATAAACTTAGCGACAACAAAAGCTCCATCCTTAACTGGTAACATGGAATCCCCTTTTATAGGGAAAGCTCTATGTGTTCCTGTTGGTAGAAATGGTAGTTTTATTTTCTGAAGCTGCTCTATGTATTCAGGGTCATCGTAGCCTGATAAATAACCTGCAGTAGCTTTAGCTGGAATGATTTCAATTAAATCTTCATTTTCCTCATTAACTGTTATGGGGAAAAGTACACGCTTATTCCCAACTTCTATAAAGGAAGTATCCTTGGCTCTACGGAGATCTTTTCTAACTAAAATATCAATTGGTATATCAAAGTAATTTGATAGATCTATCAATCGCTCTATTGGTGGTTCGCTTCTACCTTCTTCATAAGATCCTACGACGGAACGCGTCCATTTTAGCTCATCCGCAAACCGTTCTTGAGATAATTTTCTTAAGGTTCTTAAATGTTTTATGTTGACTTGAATCGGTTTCAAAATATTTGCAGCAATATTATTTACTACAAAATTAAGTATTAATAACTACAAAAAAATAGTTAAATTTCTTCTGATTAAACTTCAGGATTAATTTGAAGCTCTTCTCCACTTTTTATTATTGTTGGAAAAATCATTGGTGCTAATGACTTCACAGGCTCATAAAGCACACTATTTTCAATATCATCTTCTTCCATAAAAGGAACCGTCTTGTTTAGTTTATTAAAAACTATAAGAAGTACACTGAGTATCAAACCTATTTTTAAAGCACCAAAAACAGCACCTAATAATTTATTGAGAATACCTAAAGCAGCAAAATTAGCAAGCTTGGTTAGCGCTTTTCCTGCTAAACTTATTAGTAAAACTATGATGACAAATGTGATTGCAAAGGCTACAATATTAACCGTCTTCTCGTTCCAATCGACTTTAGATTCCAAAAATTCTGAAGCAAAATAGCTAAAATGTATCGCACCATAAATACCCAAAACAAGTGCTAAAAGCGATGCTATTTCTACAAAAAGCCCTTTAAAAAGTCCTCTAATGAATCCAAACAACAGAAGAGCTGCCAAAACAATATCAATGATACTCATATTACTAGCGGTTTTAGCAAATATAAATTAACTTTGCCAATTCTATAACGCATAATATGCGCGATAAATTATGGCAAGAGACGAACAATTAAAAGAACGATGGGATTTGATAGTTGAAAAACTTTCTAATCAATTTGCTGATGGAGATAAATTAGATCTTGATGCTATTATCTACCTCATAGGGGTCCAGGAACTTGGTCAATTACATCGTACATACAAAAAAGATCACAAGCTAGACTTAATGCATATAGCCATCTGCAAACTTTTAGAGCCCTATGGTTTTTATGAGTTTGATTTTGTTGACGAAGACGGTTGGCCACATTATAAAATCAAAGAGCAATTACCTCATCTTAAAGCTGGTGAGCAAAGCGTCTTAATGAAAGAGGCTATTGTGAACTATTTTGTAGAAACAGAGTATATAGACTAAGATTTTTTAAATTTGCAGACTAATTAAAAGTTACTGAAAGTAAATTCAGCATAAAATGATAGACAAGTTAAAAGAACTTATTGCAGAAGCAGAAGCATTTAAAGCCGAAACCAAAGAAGAGGTTGAAGCATTCAGAATAAAATACTTAGGATCTAAAGGACTTTTGAAGCAATACTTTGCTGAATTTAAAAATGTAGCAAACGAGCAGAAAAAAGAATTTGGACAAACCATAAATCAGTTAAAGAAAACTGCTGAAGAAAAGGTAAATACCTTAAAGGAAAATTTTGAAAATAAAGAGGAAGAAAAAGGGCTTTACGGAGACTTGTCTCGCCCAGGAGAACCAATTGCTATTGGTGCTCGTCATCCTATTTCAATTGTAAAAAATCAAATTATTGATATTTTTTCTCGTATAGGTTTCAACGTTAGTGAAGGTCCGGAAATTGAAGATGATTGGCACAACTTTACAGCACTAAACTTACCTGAGTATCACCCAGCACGCGACATGCAGGATACATTTTTCATTCAAACTGATCCTGATATCTTATTAAGAACACATACAAGTTCTGTGCAGGTACGTTATATGGAAAACAATAAACCACCAATCAGAACTATTTCTCCTGGTAGAGTATATAGAAATGAAGCTATTTCTGCGCGTTCTCATTGCTTTTTTCACCAAGTAGAAGGTTTATATATTGATAAAGATGTAAGCTTTGCTGATTTAAAACAAACCCTTCAGTACTTTACAACAGAGATGTTTGGGAAGTCTAAAATTCGTTTACGTCCATCTTACTTCCCATTTACAGAGCCAAGTGCTGAAGTAGATGTATATTGGGGATTAGAAACCGAAACAGATTATAAAATCACTAAAGGAACAGGTTGGTTAGAAATTATGGGTTGTGGTATGGTAGACCCTAATGTTTTAGAAAACTGTGGCATAGATTCTAAAGAATACTCAGGATTTGCCTTTGGTATGGGAATCGATAGAATTGCAATGCTATTGAATCAAATTAGTGACATTAGACTATTAAGTGAAAATGATGTTCGATTCTTAGAACAATTCAAATCTGCTCTGTAAAAAGACACACAAATCATAACTTATTATAGCCGATAGTACTAAAAATACTATCGGCTTTATTATTTAACATTTGTTTAACTTCGTTTAGTTCGGTTTTTTCCGAACCAATCGTAAATTTGCAAGCTTAATTTAATTAAACATGGATAACCTAGAAAAAAGAAAGCTTGAGTTGGTAGAAAAACTAGGTATTTTCTTAGAAAAAAAAGAACAAATAGCACCTGTGGCTGCAAGAATTTTTTCGTTCATTATTTTAACTGGTAAACAAGGAACTACGTTTGACGATTTAGTAACAAACCTTTGTGCTAGTAAAAGCACAATTTCAACACATCTAAATCATCTGCAAGACCTTAAAAAACTAGAATATTTCACTAAACCAGGTGACCGAAAAAAATACTTTATAGTAAATGTAGATACTATGCTTCAAGGTATAAACAGAATGTTAGAAGAATGGAAAGGAGAAAAACAGCTTCATGAAGAAGTAAAGACATACAAAGTAGATGCAAATAGTAAACTAGAAAAGGAGCACCAGTTTGAATTTGGCTATCACGACAGTTCTATTGAATTTTTACATGGTGCAATTTTATCAATATCTAAACTAAAAGAATCCCTAATTAATAATGATCATTAATCAATTTTTTCAAAACATGAAACAATATAAAATACATATCATAACAGCGTTAAGTATTGTAGCATTAGTTAGCACAAGCTGTAAGCAAGAACAACCGCAGCAACAATCGCAACAGCAACAAGCAATGCCATTGGCAGTAACCACTGTGCCTCAAAAAGAGGTGACAACATATAACACTTACCCAACAACAATAGAAGGTACTATTAATAGTGAAGTAAGAGCAAAAGTGTCTGGTTACATCAATAAAGTTTTAGTAGACGAAGGACAAAAAGTAAGCAAAGGACAAACACTTTTTAAATTAGAAACTGAATCTTTAAGTCAAGATGCAGAAGCAGCAAAAGCCAGTGTTAATGTAGCACAAGTAGAGGTTGATAAATTAAAACCTTTAGTAGAAAAAAACATCATTAGCGAAGTACAGTTAGAAACCGCAAAAGCAAATTTAGCACAAGCAAAAAGTGCTTACAATAGTGTTGTTGCTAATATTGGTTACGCTACAGTAAAAAGCCCGGTTGATGGCTACGTAGGCGCAATTCCTTACAGAGAAGGATCTTTAGTAAGTGCAACTAGCGTAAATCCTTTAACTACTGTTGCTAGTATAGAAAGAGTATTTGCTTATTTTTCTATGAATGAAACAGAATATTTAGACTTCTTACAAGATACAGAAGGCACAACACTTCAAGAAAAAATCAGCAATTTTCCAAAGGTTGAATTACTACTAGCAAACGGTCAAGTTTATGACCAAAAAGGAACTATTGAAACGGTTACAGGTCAAATAGACGCTAATACTGGTACAGTAAGTTTTAGAGCCGTTTTTGATAACCCAAATAGATTGTTAACTAACGGAAATAGTGGTACAATAAAAATACCTAAAACCTATGAAAATGCTGTTGTTGTTCCTCAATCAGCTTCGTTTGAGCAACAAGGACAAACGTATGTATATACCGTTGGTGATGACAATACAGCAAAATCATCTTTAATTTCAATTAAGGATAAAAACGATTTGCTTCTTATTGTAGAATCTGGTGTAAAGAAAGGTGATTTAGTAGTTGTAAAAGGTATAGGTAAAATTAAAAACGGAACACCTTTACAACCTCAAAAAGTAGCGTTTGACAGTATTGTTAAACCCTTAAAACCTTTATTTCAATAATATTTAGAAAAAAATTATGTTAAAGACATTTATAGAAAGACCGGTATTATCTACCGTAATTTCCATCATCATAGTTATTTTGGGTGTTTTAGGGTATTCTGCTTTACCTGTAGAACAATACCCAGACATTGCACCACCAACCATTCAGGTTAATGCCACTTATCCTGGTGCAAGTGCAGAAACCATTTTAGAAAGTGTAATCATTCCTATTGAAGAACAAATTAATGGTGTTGAGGGAATGACTTATATGACCTCTTCAGCAGATAATAACGGTACTGCAAATATTACAGTGTATTTCGATCAAGAAATGAATCCTGATATTGCAGCCGTTAACGTTCAAAACCGTGTGTCTCGAGCCAACCCATTACTACCAAGTGAAGTTGTACAAACAGGAGTTACCACACAAAAGCAACAAACCTCGGCCTTGATGTTCCTATCTGTTTATTCAGATAACGATGATTACGACGGCGTTTTTGTTCAGAATTATTTAAAAATTAATGTTATTCCGGCTATACAACGTGTAAATGGTGTTGGAAATGTTCAGGTGTTTTCTAATCAAGATTATGCGATGCGTATATGGTTAAAACCCGAAAAACTTGCCGCCTACAATTTAATTCCTTCCGAAGTTATTGCCGCACTACAAGAGCAAAGTTTAGAGGCTTCTGCAGGTAGTTTAGGTCAAAATGACGGACAAGCATTTGCTTACAACATTAAGTATAGCGGACGTTTTAAAACCGAAAAACAATACCAAGACATTGTTATTAAAGCCTTAGATAATGGCGAATACCTGCGTTTAAAAGATGTAGCTAAAATTGAATTAGATGCACAAGGCTACGAGTCGTATGGGTTTACCGAAGGCTATCCGAGTGTGAATATGGGAGTTTTTCAGACGGCAGGCTCCAATGCACAAGAGATTATTACAAATATAAAATCGGAGTTAGATCGTTTATCCAAAGACTTTCCCGACGGTATAAAATATGAAATTAATTACGACACCAATGAGTTTTTAACCGCTTCTATGAACAAGGTTAGAAATACCTTAATTGAAGCCTTTTTATTGGTATTCTTGGTGGTATTTATCTTCCTTCAAGATTTCCGTTCTACCTTAATTCCGGCTATTGCTGTTCCAGTAGCCATTGTTGGTACCTTCTTTTTCTTAAACGTATTTGGTTATTCTATTAACCTGTTAACTCTATTTGCTTTAGTATTGGCAATTGGTATTGTGGTAGATGATGCTATTGTGGTGGTAGAAGCTGTACACGCCAAAATAGATGAAGGGGCAAAAAATGCGAAAACAGCAACACTGGATGCGATGCACGAAATATCGGGAGCTATTATCTCTATCACCTTAGTTATGGCGGCAGTGTTTGTTCCAGTGACTTTTATTCAAGGACCAACTGGGGTGTTTTACGAGCAATTTGGGGTTACCTTAATTGTAGCTATTTTAATTTCGGCCGTAAATGCTTTAACGTTAAGTCCGGCGTTGTGTGCCCTATTTTTAAAAGGACACGACGATCACGAAGACAAAAACAAAAGTTTTCTTCAGAAATTTTACGACCGTTTTAATGCTGGGTTTAATGCCGCTACGCAACGCTACGGTAAGTCCCTTAGCTTTTTATACAAAAACAAATGGGTAACAGCACTTATACTTGTTCTTTCTGGTGTTGGTATATGGTGGGCAGCCTCTACAACCCCAACAGGATTTGTGCCAGATGAAGATCGTGGTATTATTTTTATGAATGTAGAATTACCAGCTGGAGCTACAATGGACAGAACCAATGTAGTTACTGAAGAACTGTACCAAAAGGCCAAACAAATACCTGGTGTTCGTGGAGTAACGGTTATTAATGGCCGAAGCTTAATTAGTGGTGCCGGTTCTAACTACGGTTTAGGATTTGTAAAATTAGATAAATGGGACGAGCGTGAAAACGAAGACTTATCTTCTAGTGCCATTATTGGAAAACTATTTGGTATTGCAGCCACTATTCCAGATGCTAATATTATTTTCTTTGCGCCGCCAAGTATTCCTGGTTTTGGACTTTCCGGTGGTTTTGAAGTGAATTTAATGGATAAATCGGGTGGTAGTTTTGAAGAGTTAGATGCCACAACACAACAGTTTATTGGTAACTTAATGAAGCATCCAGAAATTCAGTATGGACAATCTTCATTCAATACAAGATATCCTCAATACGAGTTAGAAATTGATGTGCCATTAGCTAAAAGATATAACGTGTCTATAAGTAGTATATTCTCTACTTTACAAGGTTATATAGGTGGAATTTACGCAGCTGATTTTGCTAGATTTGGTAAGCAATATAGAGTTTATGTACAAGCCTTGCCAGAAGACAGAACAGATGCAAGTTCTTTAAATGAATTGTATATAAAAACAGGAAGTGGTGAGATGGCACCAATTACACAGTTCGTAGATTTAAAACGTGTATATGGTCCGCAATCTGTAACGCGTTTCAACTTATATAATTCGTCAAAAATTAGTGGAGCATCTAACCCTGGTTTTAGTACCGGTGACGCACTTGCAGTTGTTAACGAAGAAATTAAAAACTTACCAAACAACTACGATGTGGCTTACTCTGGTTTATCTAGAGAAGAGGTAAATGCAGGTAATCAAACGGTTATTATTTTCATATTGGTAATTGTATTCGTTTTCTTCTTACTCGCTGCACAATATGAAAGTTACTTATTGCCATTAGCTGTAATATTTTCTTTACCGCTAGGTGTGTTTGGAGCCTTTTTCTCAACCAAAATGTTAGGCTTACAGAATAACATTTATTTCCAAATAGCCTTAATCATGCTGGTTGGTTTATTAGCTAAAAATGCCATCTTAATTGTAGAGTTTGCGCTACAACGTAGACGTAGCGGAGAAGATTTAGTAGACGCAGCTATACATGGTGCAAAAGCCAGATTACGACCAATTTTAATGACCTCTTTTGCCTTTATCTTAGGATTAATGCCACTTGTGTTAGCAAACGGTGTTGGAGCTGCTGGTAACAGATCTATTGGTACTGGTGCTGCTGGAGGAATGTTAATAGGAACCATTTTAGGAATTTTTGTAATCCCTATTCTATTCATCTTATTCCAATGGTTGCAAGAGAAAGTTTCAGGTCAACCAAAAACAAAAACTATCGAGAACTAAAATTATGATATCACATTCAACATATAAAAAATTAAGTAAACCCTTATTACTTATTGTAGTTGCGATAACAATGCAAAGTTGCTTTGTAGCTAAAGATTATACGCGACCAGAATTAGAAGAAACAGACCATTTATTTAGAACAGATAATTTGCCAGCAGACAGTTTGTCTATGGCAGATATATCTTGGAAAGATTTATTTTCAGACAGCTATTTGCAGCAGTACATTAATGAAGGTCTTCAAAATAACTTAGATATTAGAACTGCAATTCAGCAAATTCTAGTTACCGAAGCTTACTTAAAACAAGGTAAAGCAGGTTATTTACCAACGGTTAGCGCTACTGCACAGATGACACATCAAGAATTGTCTGGAAACAGTCAATTTGGGTCTTTCTTTTCGTCATTAGATCAATATGAACTTTCAGGAAGTTTATCTTGGGAAGCTGATATTTGGGGAAAAATTAGAAGTAATAAACGTGCTAGCGAAGCTACCTATTTACAAAGTGTCGCTGCACATAAAGCGGTAAAAACACAGTTAGTATCTAGCATTGCAACTACATATTACCAATTGTTGGCCTTAGATGCACAATTAGAAGTTACAGAGCAAACAGTTGCCGCTAGAGACAGTAGTGTCATTACAATTAAAGCATTAAAGGACGCTGGACAAGTAAACCAAGTTGCGGTTGACCAAAATATTGCGCAATACAATAACGCAAAAGCACTATTAGTAGATATAAAAGCTTCAATTTTTAAAACTGAAAATGCTTTAAATTTTCTATTGGGAAGATCGTTTCAACCAATTCAACGAGGTGCTTTAGAAAACCAAAATTTTGATGCCGAGATAAAAGTTGGTGTACCTGCTACTTTATTAAGCAACAGACCAGATGTTATAGCATCAGAATATGGTTTAATAAACGCTTTTGAGTTAACCAATGTGGCACGTAGTAATTTTTATCCGTCACTAACATTAACGGCTAATTCTGGTTTTCAAAGTCTTGAGTTAGATCAATTACTTAATGCTAATTCATTATTTGCAACTTTAGTTGGCGGATTAACTCAACCTATTTTTAATCAAAGACGAATTAAAACGCAGCACGAAGTTGCCAAAGCACAGCAGGAACAAGCTTTATTAGCGTTTAAAAACACGCTTTTAACAGCAGGAAACGAAGTGTCTAATGCACTTTACGATTATGAGGCAGAAACAGAGAAATTTGAATACCGCCAAAATGAAGTTGAAGCATTAAGAAATGCCGAAAGTAACTCGGAAGAATTATTGAAAAACGGATATGCCAATTATTTAGACCTATTAACAGCTAGACAAAGCGCGCTAAGTGCAGAGCTTAATTTAATTGATAACAAACTACAACAAATGTTAAGCGTTATCAACCTTTATGAAGCTTTAGGTGGAGGCTGGAAATAAAATTTAAAAGTGAAAAAGAATAATAAATACAGGTTGACTTTAGACGAAATTACGTTAAAAGATAACCCAAACCCAACTGGAAATTTACAGTTTGAATTTGAAAATCATGATGATATTTTAAGCATTTTAGAAAAAATTAAGCAGAAAAATATCTTTGATGAAAACACAAATAAAGAATTTGCAGTTGGGTTAAAATTGTTTAGTGAAGTCTTATTAAAAAACAGAAAGCACGAACTTTTTGAAGGTTTCTTTCCCCATTTTTCGGATTTCATGAAAAAGCTTAAAGCCATGTAGAATAATCGTTTTGTTAGTTATTCACTTTCAAAACAAAGAAAATCGACACAAAATTATGAGACCTATCTTAGTTGCCACTAATTTTTCAGAACGATCTAACAATGCTGTACTATATGCAGCTTCACTTGCTCAGGTATTCAATTCAAAATTGATATTGTTTAATGCCTTTAGGCTACCTGTGCATGCTGCAAACTCTAGATTAACGGTAAAATCTATGGATGGCTTAATTAAGAAGAATAGTGACAAATTAAAGGACCAAGCACTAAACCTATCTAAAGCATTTGATATTGATGTTGAGTACGAATGTAAGTATGTTGATTTAGAGCAAGAGATAGAACACCTAATGGAGGTGAACAACTCACGGTTGTTGGTTATGGGAATGTCTCCAAAATCTATGGAACAAAACTTATTAGGAAACCCTACTACAACCTTGATTAGTATGAGAAAGTTTCCTGTGCTTGCTGTACCATTAAGAGCTCAATTTTCTGGCATTAAAAATGTACTTTTTGCATGCGATTTAATGGAGGCTATACCTCTAAAGTCATTAGCAAGATTAAGGCAAATAGCCTTGCTATTAAAATCTAATGTCACCATATTTCATGTGGAAAACAAGATAAGCGAACTGTTGTCTAAGGGTGAAGCTCTACAAAATATTGATAACGAATTAGAACCTGTTACACACATATACAAAAATGTAAAGTCTAATGCCGTAATCGAAGAAATTGAAAAAGAAATCAAAGCCTCAAATGCTGATTTATTAGTAATGATTCCGAAAAAATATGGGTTTTGGGAATCTATTGTTCATAAAAGTAAAACCAGAGTTATGGCTTCGGGTATGAATATTCCGCTATTATCAATACCTGTAGAATAGTATCTAAATACAAGAATAATGATAGACAAATGCGAGTTGATGAAAACTGCTATAGACAGTTTTACAAAGTTTGGTAGTAAGCGTTATACCTTAGACGAACTAGCGAGCTCAATTGGTATTTCTAAAAAAACCATTTACAAGCATTTTAGAAGTAAAGAGCATTTGGTTGTAGAAAGTGTAGCTTTTCTATTGGATGAGTTTCGAGATGATGTCAATGAGATATTAAAATCGCATAATGATGATCCTATAACTTGTATAATTTTAATCTATAAGAAAGGTTTTGAAAACTTAAAACATTTTAAGCCTTCATTTATTTTCGGTTTAAAAAAGTACTACCCAAAGGCCAATGAAATATTTGATGATTTCAGAAATGAAATTGTTAACCAAACGGTTTATGGTTTATTAGAAAAGGCTAGTAAAAATGGTACTATTAGACCTGAAGTCAACTTAAGTCTGTTCTGTAGCCTATACTTTAAACGCTTTGAAGAAGTAGCCCTAAGAAACAATAATCTGATGGAAATTTACACTAATAAAGAATTACTAAATCATTTTGTGGTGTATAGCTTAAAAGGCATTTCAGTTTCTGATTACAAGAATGCATATTTTGAATAGTTTGCTATTTTTGCAACATGAAAAAAGACATCACTATTCCTGAAGTAAAGGACGTTTATATAGCTGTAGTACAAGAACAACATATAGAGTATAAAACTCTAGATTGGAATGCATATATCATAAACAATTCAGATAAAGATTTAGACACTGTTCTTATTGTTTCGCAAGGCTATAACGATACAAAAATGACACCTCCTATGCGTCATACACTTGCAAAATTGCCAGCGCGTAGTTATGCCAAGATTGAGTATCTACAAGAAAAGGTTTTAGAGCTTAACAACTCATTTAAAATCACTTTTTTTGAAGATAATCAGATGTTTGACAAAACGTATTTATTCAGAAAAAACACCATCAATGAAAAGGCACTTCAAACTGTTCCTTTAATGCAGTTGAAGGGTGTTTTGGTTAAATAAAATTCCTGCTTTCGCAAGAATCTCTTAATTATTGCTACTCAAAACTGTGACACTGAGCACAGTCTAAGTGCAGTACAAAATCTATTTTTATGTAAGATCCTGAATCAAGTTCAGGATGTCAGAATGAATATTAACTTAACTAGTATTTAGAAGCCTTTTTAGTTTTTGATAGTTTTATAAATGCTATAACAAAACCACTTAAAATGGCAAATGTTAGTAGAATGATAGCCAAGATATCCCAAAATTCATATTCAGGTTCATCAAGGAAGGAATAAGCTAAAAAGATTAAAATAGATTGATTAAACAAGAAAATTAAAGGTCGCCTAAACTCCAGTTTTTTTAAATTTTTGTCGCTAATTACAAAAGTATCCGATAAGCTATCATGAATGGCTCTTTCGTTATCACTAATTCCTGAGAATATGCTAAAAAACCTACTTAATGATCTAATAACCAATTGATTTTTTGATGGTTTATTTCCATCTTTATCAACCACTATAGTCCTTGTTTGATATTTTCCTGGTGTACGACCTGTAACAGATTCAAAAAGGAAATAATATAAAAACCTCGACACATAGTAAATAAAGATTGCCGAAAGTAAGTTCTGGTAAGTCAGCCACGCTAAAGAAAAACCTACTGATGATGAAATTATAAAATCTATAATAAGATTTTCTCCTCTTTCATCTTCATTTGCAAGATTAAGGTTTGGATATTTAGTATTGGTAATCTTCATCCAATTTTAAATCAATCCAATTTCTCAGTTAGTTTCTGAAACACCTTTTTAGGATTCTTGTTCTCGTATAAAATATCATAAACCGCATTTATAATAGGCAAACGCGTTTTCTTTTTATTCTTTTTATTGAGCTCATAGGCGCTTTTGGTAGCATAATAGCCTTCGGCAACCATGTTCATTTCCATTTGAGCAGATTTTACCGTGTAGCCTTTACCAATCATATTACCGAACATTCTATTTCTTGAAAATACAGAATAACCTGTGACCAATAAATCACCTAAATATGCCGAGTTATTGATGTTTCGCTTCATTTTGTGCATTTTTTTAATGAAACGCTTCATCTCTCTAATAGCGTTACTCATTAACACACTTTGAAAGTTATCACCATAACCCAATCCATGAGCAATTCCTGCAGCAATAGCATAAATATTCTTCAGCATTACAGCATATTCGGTACCAATAATATCGTCACTGATTTTTGTTTTTATATAATCGCTAGATAAGTTATTGGCAATAGCTTGTGCTTTTATAGGATCTGCGCAAGAAATGGTTAAGTAAGATAGTCTTTCCAAAGCAACTTCCTCTGCATGGCAAGGTCCAGCTATAACGGCAATGTTTTCAAAGGGAATATTATAAACATCATGAAAATGTTCACCTACCAAATTACCAGACTCTGGCATTATACCTTTTACGGCAGATACTATAGTCTTTTCACTAATATCTACGGTTAACTTTTCTAATTCAGAATGTATAAAAGCTGAGGGAATAACAAAAATGAGTACATCTGCCCACTCTGCTATTTCATTAATATCGTTACTAAGCTTTAGTTGTTCTGTATGGAATTCCACAGAACTTAAGTAGCTAGGATTGTGTAGCTCTTTTAAAATATGTTCTTTGATGTAAACACTTCGCATGTACCAGCCAATTTGGTCTTGATTTTCGCAAAGCATTTTTACAATGGCTGTAGCCCAGCTTCCTGCACCAAAAACTGCATATTTTTTATTGTTGCTCATAAAAATAGTTTCGTTTTAGTCCTTCAAAAATAAGGAAACTTTTATGGAATGGCTATGCCTAAAAGCAAGAATTAAAATCTTGGCACACGTTTTGAAACTCTTAAAGTAATAACCTTAAAACCGTTAGATTATGAAGACAATAAAACTACTTTTAGGATTTGCCCTTAGCGCAACATTATTTACGTCTTGTTATACAGAAGACATCATTGTAAACAATAATCCAGGAATATCGTTAGATAACTTATTACACTCTTACGATTTATGGTATGTAGATATCAATTCTACCCAAGGTTATGGAGAAACACCGTTTTTACAAATTGCTTTTACCTTAACTTTTGATAATGGTCGTTTATATGCCAATAATAATTTAGTTGGTATTGGTAGCCAAGGTAATGGTTATGGTGTTCAAATAGGAAACTATGACGCTTATGACATGATATTGGACGTTAACCATGTTATTGATGGGTTTGAAACTTTCGATATTTATCAAATAGATAATAACACTATTGAGTTGTACAATCCGTATAATGACACCTCTTACTTTTTAGATGGTTACCAACGTTCTACATTTGATTATGACTATGTTTTTTACGACAATATTCATTATTTCTTACAAGAATATGATGCATGGGAAAAAACATACACAAGTAACTACGGAGCTATAAATGAGTTTGATAATGAAAATTATTTACAGTTTTTATCTGGTGGTAACGACTCAACGTTTAGAAGCTCACAAGGTGAAAATGTATATAATGTAAATAACATCTATTGGGATTACACAGGTGTCTATGGAGTTGGAGATATTTCTGGAAATATGTATCTAAAAACATTAACATTAGATTATGATTTCTTCGACAATGAATTCTTTGAGCTTAGCGTTATTAATGATAGTACAATAGAATTGTACCACCCAAATTCTGGTACAGTGTATGAATTTGCAGGTAGAGGTTACATTGCTTACTACAGAAGTTCTGACACGGAAGGCAATATACAGAAGAGAGAAAACGAATCTAAAAAACGTAAACAGAAAACAAAAAAGGTAGAAAACCCAAGAGATAATACTCGAAACACCTAATAAAAAAACATATGAAACTAAATTTGGTTGGTTATTTAGTTTCAAAACGCTCAGATAAAGCACTTGCTTTACTGAGCGTTTTTCTATTTACAAATCTTTTAAAACCACCTCTAATTCCTCATAGTCATAAGGTTTAGCCTTAATTATTTTATTAGTATCTAGTAAAAAATAAGTTGGAGTTGCAGAAATACCATATGTAGTTACTATGGGATTATCCCATTTTTCTAAGCCAATAGTATGTATAAAATCTGGGTAATCTTTAATGGCTGAAGACCATTTACCTTTAGAGTCTTCTAAACCAAAAGCCACAACTTTTATTTGCGCATTATTGGCCAAAATCGCTTTTACTTTTGGTAGCTCGTTCAAACAATGTCCACAACCACTACTCCAGAAAATAAGCAGGTAATAATCCGAACCTTTTAAATCATGGAGACTTGTATTATTGCCATCAGCAGAAATTTCAAAATTAGGTGCTTTGGTACCTATTGAGGTGTTTTTGAAAGATGTTATAGTTTCCGCTAAAGCTTTATTATTGGTTTTGTTGGCTAAATCTAACAAGTAATTATCCGTAATGTAATTCGCCATGTCATTATTCTCTAGGGTTAAAAAATTCTGCCAAAGCATTTCTAACAAACTTGTTTTTATTTCTAAATCGTTGTCGCTTATAGCTTTTGCAACATCATCAACCAAGCTTTTATAATCTTCATTACTTGGGTTTTCTATCATATTAAAAACATAGCCACTCACCCTATCGGTTAAAAATGTAGAACTCTGTAAAAGTTCACTACTAAAATCCACATTCTTAAAAAAGTGACTTTTTAAGTTTTTGGAATAAGTGCTTATATCTTCATAGTCGCTAGGAATATAGGGTTTATTAGCTTTAATGAAATTCAAAACCATCTTACCTACCGCAGATTCTTCATAAGCCGATTGTGTTTCTTTTAAGGTTTTAAAAATAGCCTTAAAAGCTGCTTTGTCCGTACCTTGCTTTGTGTAATAATTGCTAATAGTTTGGTTGACCATATCCATACTTTTTAAGTACGAATTCCATAATTTATTCTCTAAGGACTCTTTAAATTCAATGCCTTCGTCTTGACTAAAACTAAAATCGACCGTTTCATTACCATCATAAATAAAATCGAAATTATTTTCTTCGGGCGGAATGGCATAAACAATCTTATAAATACCTGGTTTTGCTGTAGAATCTAGAGTTATTTCAAAAGAACCAGAATCATTCATCTTTCCTCTTTCAATATAATTTGCACCATCTGGTGTTGCTCTGTATAAAAAGGCATACGTGTAATCTTCAGCTGGAGAAAACGTTCCTTTTATATTTTGGGAAAAAGCAACAAATGGCAAAACGACTATTAGGAATATAAACTTTTTCATTTTTTTGAATTGAATTTACGTGAGAGCTAACCTCAAAAATTAAGCCACAAGTGCTTATTTTTTTCTTGATCTTAAACTTTCTATAACTACTGTAGCTATGATTAAAGATCCTCCAACAAATGTATGTAATGTTGGTATCTCATTCAAGAAAAAATAGGCAATAATAATCCCAAAAACAGGCTGGGCACTTCCAATAATACTTGCTGTACTCGCTTTAAAATATTTTAAGCTATTTACAAACATGGTATGTCCAATCGCTGTGGTTATTAAAGCTAATAAAACGACGTAAGGGTATTGTGTTTTTATATTACTGGTATCCATAAAAAATAATACTGGTGCTAATACCACTGTAAGTATTATAACTTGATAAAACATTAGCATTGTACTATTATATTTGGCTGTGTGTCCTTTTAAAATTAGAATTCGTATAGCATAACATAATGCTGAAAGCACTCCAAACAAAACACCTTGTAGCTGACTACTCTTTAAATCGAATTCTGGGGCCAAAATATAAATACCTGTTAGCACCATAATGCCTAAAAGAATACTTACTGGATCAAATTTTGTTTTTGAAAATAAGGGTTCTAAAAAGGCGATGATTACAGGAAATGTGAAGAGTGACAACATTCCAATGGCAACGTTGGAAAGCTTTAAGGCATAAAAATAAAACACCCAATGACCTCCCATTAGTAGAGATGCTATGAAAAATGTCCAACGATCTCTTCTGTTTTTTATCTTTAAATCAATGCCTTTGTACAAACAGAATACGAGCAGAAAAACAGCTGCTAAAAATGAGCGCCACCAGATAATGACTTCGGTTGGCATGGCAATATATTTTCCAAGCGCACCAGAAGTACTCACAAAAAACATAGCTAATGTGAGTAGAAATAAATGGTTTAAGTGATTTTTTTCACTCATTTAATATCAGATAACGCAGTAAGTGCTTGTTTTGTTGATTTTATATTGTCGAAAGTCAACAGTAAACGTAAACCGTTACGGGTTTCTTTTTCTTTCATTTTACACTTCCCAGAATTCAACTGAATAAATTGTAAAACTTTAGAAAACGAATCACTTTGATAGAACCCACTTTGCTGATCTTGAATAAAATAACCGATAAGCCTTCCTTGCTTCATGATGAGTTTTTCAATTCCCATTTTAGTTGCAATCCATTTTAATCGTACACTATCAAATAAATCTTGAACTTGAGTAGGCAACTCACCAAATCGGTCTACAATTTCAGATTCAAACTTCTGAAGCTCTTCTTCTGTTTTTAATTCGTTTAATTTGGTATAGAGATTTAAACGTTCGGAAATATTATTGATATAATCATCAGGGAATAACAATTCAAAATCCGTATCAATAGTAATATCCTTTACATACTGTTTTGGCTTACCATCATCTTTATATAAATCTGCAAATTCAGACTCTTTAAGCTCTTCTATAGCTTCGTTTAATATTTTTTGGTAGGTATCAAAACCTATATCGTTTATAAATCCGCTTTGTTCACCTCCCAACAAATCTCCTGCTCCGCGGATTTCTAAATCTTTCATAGCGATATTAAAACCACTTCCCAGTTCTGTGAATTGCTCTAAAGCAGAGATACGTTTTCTAGCATCTGGTGTCATCACAGAATAATCTGGAGTAATGAAATAGCAAAATGCTTTTTTGTTGCTTCGTCCGACACGTCCTCGCATTTGGTGCAAATCACTCAACCCGAAATTATTGGCGTTATTTATAAAGATTGTGTTGGCATTTGGTACATCCAATCCACTTTCTACAATTGTGGTACTTACTAAAACATCGAACTCACCATTCATAAAACCAAGCATGAGTTCTTCCAACTTTTTGCCATCAAGTTGCCCATGACCAATACCAATTTTTGCATCTGGCACCAATCGCTGAATCATGCCGGCAACTTCTTTAATATTTTCTATTCTATTATGAATGAAGAATACTTGTCCACCACGTTGAATTTCGTAACTCACCGCATCTCTAATGGTTTCTTCATTAAAACGAATGACATGACTCTCTATAGGATAGCGATTTGGTGGTGGCGTTGTAATAACCGATAAATCTCTGGCTGCCATTAAGCTAAATTGCAACGTACGCGGAATAGGTGTTGCTGTTAACGTAAGTACATCAACGTTTTCTTTAATGGTTTTTAGCTTTTCCTTTACGGCTACACCAAATTTTTGTTCTTCATCTACTATGAGTAAACCTAAATCTTTAAACTTTACTGTTTTGTTGGCCAATTGATGTGTCCCAATTATAATATCTACACCACCTTTTTCTAGGCTTTCTAAAGTCTCACGTTTTTCTTTGGCTGTTCTAAAACGATTAACATAATCTACCGTGACCGGAAAATCTTTTAAACGCTCTTTAAATGTTCTGTAATGTTGATAAGCCAATATGGTTGTTGGTACTAAAACAGCAACTTGCTTTCCATTATCAACAGCTTTAAAAGCCGCTCTTATAGCGACTTCAGTTTTACCAAAACCAACATCACCACAAACTAGTCGATCCATAGGACGTTCGCTCTCCATATCAGCTTTAATATCTGCTGTAGAAGACACTTGGTCTGGCGTATCTTCATATATAAATGATGCTTCCAACTCCAACTGCATATGACTATCTGGTGCGTACTGAAAACCTTTTTTTAACTTACGTTTTGCATAAAGTTTAATAAGGTTAAAAGCTATTTCCTTAACTCTAGATTTAGTCTTCTGTTTTAGTGCTTTCCAAGCTTTACTACCTAGTTTATAAACTTTTGGTGGTTTACCATCTTTACCGTTAAACTTGGTAATTTTGTGTAATGAGTGAATACTAAGATATAGAATATCGCGCTCACCGTAAACCAGTTTTATAGCCTCTTGCTTTTTGCCTTCAACATCAATTTTTTGTAAACCTCCAAACCTACCAATACCATGGTCTATATGTGTTACATAATCACCTATTTCAAGGTTGTTGAGTTCCTTTAAAGTAATGGCTTGCTTTTTAGCGTAGCCATTTTTAAGTTGGAATTTATGATAGCGGTCAAAAATCTGGTGATCGGTATAAACCGCAATTTGTTGTTCTTTATCAATAAAACCTTGATACAATGAAATCACTACAGTTTTGTAATGTACTTCACCTTCGTGATCATCAAAAATATCATGAAAACGTTTGGCTTGTTGCTCACTTACACAGGCAATGTAATTGGTAATGCCGTTATCATGATTCTCGTTTAAATCTTCAATTAATATATTGAATTGTTTATTGAATGCTGGTTGTGGAGTTGTGTGATACTCAATAAGCTCAGTACCCATTACAGCAGACGTACCAAACTCAACCAAGTTGTAATCTAAAAACTGGCGTTTTAGTAGTTCTGAATTACAAAACAACTCTTCTGGTGTAGCATGTTTTATTTCGCTTGATAAGTTTTTGAAAGCATCTTCGGCCTTAGTATAAAACTCATCAATTCTTGAAAACACAAACGGTATATTCTTAGCAAAAACTACCGTTTTATTTGAAATGTATTTTAAAAAACTTTCACGCTGTTCGGCAATAGTCTTGTTCGCGACATTAGGAATAATGCTAACCTTCTTAATTTTATCTGTAGATAATTGCGTCTCTACATCAAAGGTTCTTATACTATCAACCTCATCACCAAAAAATTCAATTCTGTAAGGTTCGTCATGAGAGAAAGAAAACACATCGATAATACCACCTCTTACGGAAAACTCACCTGGTTCTGTGACGAAGTCTACACGTTTGAATTTATATTCAAACAATACTTCGTTTACAAAATCGGTACTCAGTTCATTTCCAACGGAAATTTTTAAAGTGTTCTTTTCGAGTTCCTTTTTGGTAACCACTTTTTCAAACAATGCATCAGGATACGTAACAATGATACATGGCTTTTTTCGGGAATTGATACGGTTAAGTACCTCAGCTCTTAAAAGTACATTAGCATTATTGGTCTCTTCGATCTGGTAAGGTCTCCTGTAACTTCCTGGATAAAACAACACATCTTTATCATTAATGAGTTGTTCTAAATCGTTGAGATAGTAAGCTGCTTCCTCCTTGTCATCAAAAATGAGTAGAAAAGGTTTTTCGGCTGTTTTAAAAGCTTCAGAAACGACAATTGAAAGTGAAGAACCTACAAGTCCTTTGAGGTGTACTTTACCTTGATCTAAGGCAATAGTATTCTTCAGATTTTGCAGTTGCAAAGTCTGTAGATAAGTTTGGGAAATAAAGTCTTTACTCAAGTTCCTTATTTTGAAAGTGCAAATATAAAATTTTTGAAAGGTTCTCTATTGAAAATACTATTAATAGATTTATATTTGTTCACTTATAAAAACAATAATTTATGTCATTTTCAAATTTATTCGACAGCGGTTTCAAGAAGCGTAACGAAGATCATTTTGCTGCTATAGTTAGAGTAGCGATGAGTGATGGAATCATTAATGATGAAGAAAAAGCGTTCTTAGACAGATTAGCTACACGCTTAGATATTTCGGAACACGATTATGCAGAAATATTAAAGGATTATAAAAACCATCCTGTTAATGCACCACATTCTTACGACAATCGTTTAGAACGTTTATACGACTTATCTCGTATGGTTTGGGCAGATGATATTGAAGGCCCTAATCAACATTGGTTATTAGAAAAACTTTGTGTTGGTTTAGGATTTCATGCTCAAAATGTAAAATATATTGCCGATAAAGCTTTGGCTTTGGCTTACGATAAAGTAGATTTAGATACTTTTATTGATGAAATGAAAAACATGAATAAATAAGCTACTTCATCTTATTACAATACAAAAAAGCAACTTTAAATTTAAATTAAAGTTGCTTTTTTTATGCGCTTATGTTTATTTGAATTCGAAATTTATTCCGATTCAGCAGCTCTCATAAATTCTTCGGCCTTCTCTACCATATTTTTACTACCACAAATAAATGGTACACGTTCATGTAATTCTGTTGGCTGAATATCCATAATTCTTGTAAAACCATCACTCGCCTTTCCATTAGCTTGTTCTGCTAAAAAAGCCATAGGATTACATTCGTAAAGTAACCTCAGTTTTCCTTTTTCATTTTTAGAACTTTTAGGATACATATAGATACCACCTTTTATCATATTTCTATGAAAGTCTGAAACAAGCGATCCTATATATCTTGAAGTATATGGTCTGTCTCCTTCTTCCATTTGGCAATACTTAATATAGTTTTTTATACCTTTTGGAAAATGTATGTAGTTACCTTCGTTAACTGAGTAAATAGTTCCATCTTCTGGAAACTGCATATCAGGATGTGATAAATAAAAGGATCCAATAGCTGGGTTTAAGGTAAAGCCATTAACACCATGACCTGTAGTATATACCAACATAGTTGATGTTCCGTAAACAATATAACCTGCTGCAACTTGTTGACTACCTTTTTGAAGAAAATCATCAATAGTAACAGGTGTTCCTACTGGAGTTATACGTCTATAAATAGAAAAAATAGTTCCTACAGAAACATTTACATCAATGTTTGAAGAACCATCTAAAGGATCTATTAAAACCACATACTTATTTTGGTGGTTTTCATCTTGGCTATTGATGGAAATAAAATCATCCTCTTCCTCACTTGCAATACCACAAACTATATTCCTTTTGGTCATCGTTTGAATAAACTTGGTATTAGCATACACATCTAATTTCTGTTGATCTTCACCTTGAATATTAGTATCACCTGCAGCACCTATAATATCTACTAATCCTGCTTTGTTTACTTCATGGTTTACAACTTTGGCGGCTAATCTAATAGAATTGATAAGTCTTGAGAGTTCGCCAGATGTATATTTAAAAGAGGCTTGATTTTCTATGATAAATTCACCTAACGTTTGCTTGCTCTTGGACATGTAATTGGGTTTTAATATTGATTAATAGCGTAACAAATATCGTACAAATATAGTAACTATAACGTTTTCGTAAAGTAAATAAATTATTATGTCAACTGAGTTTAGATTATATTTGGTATTCTTTTGTAAAAAACAATCATGAACCAACCAAGATTAGCCACTAAACAAGACATGCCAAGAGTTTTAGAACTCATTAATGAATTAGCTATCTATGAAAAAGAACCTGATGCAGTTGAAGTCACTGTTGCCGATTTAGAAAAAGATGGTTTTGGAGACGATAAAAAATTTACCTGTTTTGTTATAGAAGATAATAATACTGTTGAAGGTTTAGCGCTCGTTTATACTAGGTATTCTACCTGGAAAGGCAATGTTCTTCATCTTGAAGATTTAATTGTAAATGAAAAACATAGAGGCAAAGGATTTGGTAAAAAACTGTTAGATACCGTAGTTAAACATGGAAAAAATCTTGGTGTAAAACGTGTAAGTTGGGAGGTTTTAGATTGGAATGAACCTGCCATTACGTTTTACGAAAAAAATGGGGCTAACGTTATGCGAGATTGGGATGTGGTTCACCTTGATAAAACTGGAATTGAAAACTATTTAAAAGCACTATAAATGCGAATCTATAAGTTTGGTGGAGCCTCTGTAAAAGATGCAGAAGGTGTAAAAAATGTTGCTTCGGTTTTAAAAGCCACTGGCTATGACAATACTTTGGTTGTTATTTCTGCGATGGGCAAAACCACCAATGCCATGGAAATCGTCATCAAAAATTATTTTGAAAATAAAGCCGAACTGCAAAGTTCCATTCATGATATTATTAAATATCATAATGAAATTCTACTAGATTTATTTTCAAATGAACAGCATCAAGTTTTTGCTGCCGTAAAAGCACTTTTTGACGAACTTAACTTATTTTTTAAAAGTAATAAGTCACCAGATTATAACTATGTTTATGACCAAACCATTGGTTTTGGTGAATTGATTTCTACAACTATTGTTAGCTATTATTTAAATGAAATCGGTATTAAAAACTCATGGGTTGATGTCAGAGAATTTATAAAAACCGATAATTATTATAGACGTTCTAATGTTAATTGGGAACAAACTCAAGAGAACATTTTAGCAGGCTTTGACACTTCAAAACTCAATATTACTCAAGGGTTTTTAGGAAGTGATGCCAATAATTTTACGACCACTTTGGGTAGAGAAGGTAGTGATTACACAGCCGCTATTTTTGCCTATTGTCTCAACGCCAACAGTGTTACTATTTGGAAAGATGTACCAGGAGTACTTAATGCCGACCCAAGATATTTTGAAAATGCTCAACTCTTACATCAAATCTCTTACAGAGAAGCTATTGAGCTGGCTTTTTATGGCGCTTCTGTTATTCACCCAAAAACGCTTCAACCTTTACAACGCAAAGAAATTCCGTTGTATGTAAAATCGTTTTTAAACCCAAAGGCAGATGGCACTTGTGTGAGTAAAGGCAAGACTATTGAGCCTCAAATACCATGCTTTATAGTTAAGAAAAATCAGATTTTAATTTCATTATCGTCGTTAGACTTTTCTTATATCGTTGAAGAAAATATAAGTGAAATTTTTGGGCTGTTACATTTATACAAAATGAAGGTTGATGTCATTCAGAATTCTGCCATCAGTTTTTCTGTTTGTATAGAAAATATTTATAATAATCTAGAGAAATTACTTCAGCATCTCAAAGCAAAATTTAACGTCACATGTTACGAAAACGTGAGTCTTTATACTGTTAGGCATTATAATGAGGAGGCAATTGATGAGCTAGAGAAAGATAAAACCGTATTATTAAAGCAATTAACACAAGAAACTGTTCAAATTGTAACTAAGTAAACATTTACTACATTTGTTTTATGGGGAAAACATCTAATACTGGATTAGTTACTGCAAAAGAAGTTTCAAAAGCGATTAACGCTGATAAGTATGGTTTCTTAGGTACGTTTTTGGGTTGGATTTTAATGAAGGTATTAAAAATATCAACATTAAACCGAATATATAACCGTAATAAACATCTAAGTAATCTAGAATTTCTAGATGGTATTTTAGATGAATTTCAGATTAAATTTGAAATTCCAGAAAAAGATATCAATCGTCTTCCTAAGGAAGGTCCTTTTATTACAGTGTCTAATCATCCTTTGGGAGGAATAGATGGTATTTTACTCTTAAAGCTAATGCTAGAACAGCGTGATGATTTTAAGATCATCGCCAATTTCTTACTGCATAGAATAGAACCTCTGAAACCTTATATTATGCCTGTAAATCCTTTTGAAGACCGAAAGGACGTAAAAAGCAGTGTCATGGGTTTTAAAAATGCTATTATGCATTTAAAAGAAGGGCATCCGCTCGGTGTTTTTCCTGCTGGTGAAGTTTCAACTTATAGAGACGGTAAGCTAGTTGTAGATAAAGAGTGGGAAGAAGCTGCTATGAAGTTGATTCAAAAAGCAGATGTTCCTGTGGTTCCTATTTATTTCCATGCTAAAAACAGTCGTCTTTTTTACAGACTATCTAAAATAAGTGATACGCTCAGAACCGCTAAATTACCTTCAGAACTTCTTACGCAAAAGCGTCGTGTAATTAGAGTTAGAATTGGTAGACCTATTTCTGTAAAAGATCAAAAAGAATTTGAAAGCCTTCCTGCTTTTTCAGAATTTTTGAGACGAAAAACATATATGTTGGCAAATTCTTTTGAGGATAAGCCTAAAATTTTCGAGAATATAAAATCTACTGTAAAGTCACCTAGACTACCAAAACGTATTGTGACTCCAATCGATTCTAAGCTAATGATCAAAGAGGTCGAAAATCTTAGGGAAAATGATTGTAGATTACTTATTAGCAAAAATTATGAGGTCTTCTTGGCTTCGGCAAAAGACATACCAAATATACTCAGAGAGCTTGGTAGGCTTAGAGAAATTACCTTTAGAGAAGTTGGAGAAGGCACTAATGAAGCTATTGATTTAGATAGTTTTGACACTTATTATCACCATATGTTTTTATGGGATAATGAAAAAAACATTATTGCAGGTGCCTACCGAATGGGCTTAGGTTCTCAAATTTTTGAGCGCTATGGTATAGATGGTTTTTATCTTCAGGATTTATTCCGTTTTGAACCAGAATTATACCGTATGATGAGTAATTCCATAGAAATGGGAAGAGCTTTCATCATTAAAGAATATCAGCAAAAACCAATGCCTTTATTTTTACTTTGGAAAGGTATTGTGCACACAACGCTTCGTTATCCTGAACACAAATATTTAATTGGTGGAGTAAGCATAAGCAACCAGTTCTCTAACTTTTCTAAAAGTTTGATGATTGAGTTTATGAAATCGCACTATTACGATCCTTATGTCGCTCAGTATGTTCACCCTAAAAAGGAGTTTAAGGTAAAACTTAAAGATGCTGATAAAGAGTTTGTATTCGATGAAACCGAAGCCGACCTTAACAAGTTTGACAAAATTATTGACGAGGTAGAGCCAGGAGCATTACGACTACCTGTGCTACTAAAAAAGTACATTAAGCAAAATGCTAAACTTGTAGCTTTTAATGTAGATCCTTTGTTTAATAATGCAGTGGATGGATTGATGTATATAAAGATTGCAGATCTTCCTGAAAGCACTGTCCGACCTGTAATGGAAGAGTTTCAGGCGGAGCTTGAACGTAAATTTATGGAAGGCAATGAGAGCTAAATTTTGGATCCTATTTTTAATACTTCCATCACTTAGTTTTTCCCAAACACTAACCGGAACGGTCGTTGATAAAGCCACGCAAGAACCCATAGAAACCGTTTCCGTTTATTTTGACAATACAACCATCGGTACCACCACCAACGAAAAAGGTGAATTTTCTATTACCTATACGGATGCCGTACAGTCTACACTCGTAATTTCTTATCTGGGTTATGAAAAAGTTTTAATCTCAGACTTTAGATCAAAAAATGACATAACAGTTGAACTTATTGAAGCTAAAAATGAGCTTGATGAAGTCTACCTTGAGTATGATGATGGCTTAACTCGAAAACAAAAACTAAAACTTTTTAGAAAAGAATTTCTAGGAACTTCCAAGTTTGCCAAATCATGCGAAATCCAAAATGAAGACGATATTATTTTAAGATACGACAAACGCAACAAAGCCCTTTACGCTAGCGCTAAAGCACCAATTGAGATTATAAATAAAGCGTTACAGTATAATGTGTCGTTTGACCTTATAGATTTTGAGGTATCGTTTAGATATGTAAATCCTAAAAGCAATAGTTTTACTGTAAACTCTGTGTCTTATTTTGGTACGTCTTTCTACAAAAACATTGAAGATTTTAAGGAAAATAAAGCTGAAAAAAATAGAGAGAAAGCTTACCAAGGCTCGGTTCAGCATTTTTTAAGGTCCCTTTACAACAAATCTTTAGAAGAAAATGGTTATTGGATTTTTCACGGAAAATTCAGAGTAAATGAATGGGAGTATTTTAAAATTGAAACTATAGAAGAGACTACATTAAAAAAGGTAAGTCTAGAAGATAAAGTTTCTATTCTATACGATAAGGATATTCAATCTGAGATACAAATAAAGGTAGACCACTTTGTTTTAGACCGTTTTGGAAACTACTCACCTATTGTTGGAGTCTACTTTAGTGGAGCTCTAGGAAGTCAACGTTTAGGAGACTCCTTACCTTCGGATTATGGGATTAAAGAAGAATAGATATCACACTTTTTTTACAACATTAGTTACGATTCCCCAAATAACAAAATCATTGTCTTCGGTGATTTTTATAATTGGGTAATCAGGATTTTCGGGTTGTAACCATACTTCACCCTTTTCTACTCTTAGACGTTTTACCGTAAATTCACCATCCAAAAAGCAAACTGCTATTCTGTTATTTTCGGGCTCAAGACTTCGATCTATCACCAACAAATCATTATCATCTAAACCTGCACCAATCATAGATTGTCCGCTTACTCTAGCATAAAATGTAGCTTCTTTATTCTTTACTAATTCATCATCTAAAGACAATCGTTGTTCCTTAAAATCATCTGCAGGAGATGGAAATCCAGCCGAAATTCCTGTGTCAAAGAAATTTACACCAGCATCTTCAATGGGTTCTGGAATAAAAAATGTTAAGTTTTGAGATTGCAGTGTTTTCATAGTTATTAATCCGTTTTTTTATATAAAAAACTTGAATGTTTTAATTCCTGCCTTTCGGCTACGCCTAAGATAAACTGTGGCAGGAATTTCTTTTATTATTTTATTTTTCTGTTTCTGGATTCCTGCCTTCGCAGGAATGACCGTAACCTTTATTTTATTGCTAAATAATGGCTTCGACTGCGCTCAGCCTGACAATTCTATTTTATCTTAATAATATCATTGATATTAGTTGTATATCTTGGAGATAAGCGCTCTTGCCGCATTTTCCAAGTGCGTTCTAAATCCTGATTCCCTATCTTAATTTTGTCTCCTTTAAACTTTTTATTAATCTTATCTATGGCAGACATTAAAGGTTTATGCTTTGGGTCTTCGCTTTCAAACATATCTAGCTGATAATTGTCTGTTGGCACCAAACCTGTAACAATCACTCCTGCCCTTTTATACTTAATACCTTTTTTATAAATAGCATCTACCGCTCTGGTAGCTTCTTTGCTAATGATTAAAGAAGAATCTGTAGGATACGGAAAATTTATAATTGTACTTGCTCTATGCTGCTCCTCTTCTTTTTTATGTCTGTTACTACTTAAAGATACAATAACCATATGGCAACTAGAACCTTGTCTCCGTAACTTTTCGGCACAACTTGTTGCAAAGGTAGAAACCCTTTCTTTTATATAGTTGATATCATCGTAAGTATAATCGAAGCTTCTTGTTGTGGCAATGGCTCTCTTACGAGTTGGCTCGTCTAATTCTATCTTTGGAATACCTTCTAAATCTTTTTTGAGTTTCCATTCGGTAATAGAAAATGTTTGTCTTACCCACTCATCATCCAATTGTGTAAAATCGTATGCCGTTTTACAGCCTTTGGCATTTAACCGTTTTTGAAGTCCTCTGCCAATACCCCAAACATTTTCGAGTTTCATCCATTTTAAAGCTTTGATTCTAGAACTTTCTGAATCTATAACATAGACTCCTTTGGTTTGTTCGGGAAACTTTCGTGCTATTTTATTGGCGACCTTACTTAGTGCTTTTGTTGGTGCAATACCTACACAAGTTGGTATACCTGTCCATTTTAAAATTCGCTTTCGGATGAGGTTACCATAATCTTCAAAATTATAATCCTTAAAACCCTTGAATTGTAAAAAGGCTTCGTCAATACTATACACCTCAACATCTGGAGTAAACTGTTCTAAAATCTTCATTACACGGCTACTCATATCACCATACAATGGATAATTAGATGAAAACACCTTAATGTTATTCGCTTTACAAAAACCTTCCCACTTAAAAATTGGTGCCCCAAAAGGTAAATCCAAAGCTTTTGCCTCATCACTCATAGAAATAACACAACCGTCATTATTACTAAGTATAGCAACAGGTTTACCGTTTAAACTAGGATTAAAAACCCGTTCGCAGGAGGTATAAAAGTTATTACAATCTACAAGTGCATACATAGATGTAAAGATATAAAAAAGACCTGTTGGGTTTTGAAAACCTAACAGGTCTAAGTATTATTTAACACTTTTATTTTAGTCCTCTACATACTCTAAAATATCGCTTGGCTGACATTCTAATGCTTTACAGATAGCTTCTAAAGTTGAAAATCGGATGGCTTTAGCTTTTCCAGTTTTTAGGATGGAAAGATTAGCTGTGGTAATACCAATGATTTCAGCAAGTTCGTTGCTTTTCATACCACGTTTAGCCAGCATGATATCTAGGTTAACTACTATTGGCATAATTAAATCGTTAATTCGTTTTCTTCCTGTATTTGACTCCCTTTATACAGTAAAGTACTTAAGATAAGTAGTACACAACCTAATAAAAATAACGTAAACTCAAAATCCAAGCGTGGGTTCATAGATATAGCTACATAATTTATATTATTTTTTATTGGCTTAATACTAGCATATTGGAAGTTCTTACCTAAATAAAAGTTAGCGAGCGACTTTAATAAGGTGTGGCCTATCAATAATAAACCAACAATATTTACATTCTTATAAAGTCTTTGAGAAAATTTAAAATTTTCAATTAACAGTTTAAATATTTTCTTTAAAAAAAAGAACACAATTATTAATAGCAAAAAACCTAGATATGATCTAAAAATTATAACTATTTTATTACTTAAAGTTTTTGGGTCTACCGTAATATATCCATCACTAACAAATGATGTCGAAGTAAGATTATAATAATCTATTGTACTATTATTATGTATACTTACTATAGATTTATGATTTATTGAATCTTTTGAATTTATAGCCTTTAAGTATTCAGATTTTCCTACAGAATATTTATAACCTGATTTATTATAAACCTCCTTTTCTAATTTATAAAGTTCGTTGTTATATAATGGCTCTTTAGGACTAATCGAGAATTTTACAGGTAATTGGTAGCCTATATTATGATGGTTACCTGAAGAAAATCTACCAAACTTTCCGTCATCAGTAAAAATATCAGATGCAAATGAAACAATCAGCCATAGAATTAGAAAATAAAATGAAATATTAAAAAACCAATATAATGGATGTATGAGAACAGATTTAAAATTCATAATTAAACAGTTAATTCATTTTCTTCTTTTGCTGCTTTAGCAATTTTAAAAACTTCGCTTAGTACCATAAAAAATAGACCCAAGCATGTAATCATAATTTGAGGTGAAATACCAACATAAACCTTAAACTGACTTGTGAGAATCAATTGTGCCAAAAAATGAAGTACAGCTCCAGAAATCCCAATAATGGTTAACAGAAGTCCTATTCTATTAAAGTTGTCAATAACATCAATATGAAATGGTTTTACTCTTTGAAAATATCGTAATGTTTTTCTAAATAAATAAAAACAATAAATTCCTAAAAACGATAAGCCAACACCCAAGAGTATAAAAATTTGAGCCGAAAACATTGATGCATCTAAAGGAGCATCATCTACTTCAAAAATAAAGTCTATAACTTCTGTATCTAAAAATATAAAAACACTAAAAAAGAGCAATAAACCAATTAAAGGTATGCAGGTCACAATCCATACAAAATCAACCAAACTTTTTAAAATATTTAATTTTCTCATCTTCATTAATTATTGTTAAACGATAACAAATATATAAAAATTATCGAAAAACAATAATTTTAATAAAAATTCATCACTATATAACAAATTTATTTACGTTGAATATTGGCTATATTTGATCTATGCAAAACACATTTTCCACCATAGCACGTTACACCTACTCTTCTGAAGCCGAAATCATAAAAGGTCGTCTTGAGGCTGAAGGCATTAAAGTGTTTTTAAAAGATAACATTACCATAGATACCGATCCTTTAGTCAGTAATGCCATTGGTGGTATAAAATTGAACGTATTGGCAGAAGATGAGGCTAAGGCAAAAGACATCCTTAAATCAATTTCGTCTTATGCTTTGGATGACAATGGCAATACTATTATTTGCTCTAATTGTGGCAGCGGCAATGTGAGCTTATATTCTACAATTAATAGCTTTAAGTCCTTTTTTCATTTTATCATTGGTATTCTTTTTGGCACACTACCCTTTAGTGCGCGCTACGAATATAAATGTGAGGATTGTAACACTGTTGTTGATGTTAAAGATTAATAATGTCATCATAAGCGCTCTTCAATTTAGATATAACAATCTCAAGTTCGTCTTCATTCAAATGTCCAAATCCAAATCTTATGGCACAGGTATTCTTATCTTGATACAGAATTGTTTTTGGTAAAAAAACATCTTGCCTTTCGGCTTGCTCTGCCAACTTTACCAATGAAATTGTTTTATTAAAATTTAACCAAATTGCCAAACCACCAGATGGCTTTTCAAATTCAATAGCCTCTTTAAAATATTGCTTTAATAATTTACATAGCGTATTCCGACGCTTTTTATACGTCATAATATTCTTTTTAAGCAACCTATAAATTTCACCTTCATGGATAAGCTCAGAAAGCATTTGTTCTTGTATTAAATCGCCTTGTTCATCTAGTAATGTCAAATAATTATTAGCTTCTGAAATTAAATTTTCAGGCGCTACAACAAATCCTGTTTGAAAACTTGGGAATAACGATTGCCCCATCTTTCCTAAATAAATTACCATACCATTGGTGTCGGCAGTTGCCATGGGCAACATTGCAGAACCTTCATACTGAAAATCATAATCATAATCGTCTTCAATAATGGCAAAGCCATAGTCTTTTGCCAATTCTAAAAGCTTTAGGCGTCTTTCAGCACTCAACGTTTTTGTGGTTGGGTAATGTCTATGCGCACTAACATAAACACAACGAATGCTTTTTTTTATAAAATGTGTTTTGATGTACTCAATATCCAATCCATCTTCATCTACAGGAATAGTACGTATTCTGGCACCAGCTTCCTGAAAAATAGTATTGGATGCATAGTGACTTAACTGACCTACCAACACTACATCATCTTGTTTAATTAAAAGTTGAGAGACAATAAAAAGACTCATTTCTGTACTTCGTGTACTGATAAGATTGTTTGGTGTGATATGAAATCCGCGTGTGGCATTTAGGTAATTACAGAGTTGTGTTTTAAAAATAGAAGGTGTTACTGTAGATGTTCTATTCCATTTTTGAATAAGCGGTTTACGCTTCATAGCTGCACTATACCATCTTGAAAATTGATGCGTCGGATGCAAACGCAAATCGGGTTTACCATCATTAATGATGTATGTGGCTTGAGTTTCTTCTGCTGTTGAAGCAAGATGAAATGATTTTATAAAAGGAAAGCCCGCAGTTTTAGGATAGTTATACGCCTGATTTAGCTGTTGCGATGTTGCCTTAATTTTTGCTGTACCTTGTTCTGGCACTAATACAAAAGTACCTTTATTAGGCACAATTTCTACCCAACCTTGAGAAGCCAATTCGTCATAAATAGCTACGGCAGTATTACGATGAACACCTAGCAAATCACTCAGTGTTCGTGTCCCAGGCAATTTACTTCCTTTAGTTAAAAAGCCACGCTGAATACCATTAACCAATTGTTGCGCTACTTGGACATATACAGGTTGCACAATAGTTTTATCTATTGAAACAAGTTGCTTTAGAGTATTGTTAACCGGACTATTCATTGTTTTAAAAGTGGACTATTTTAATCGTCCGGAAAGTTACGACTTTTGCAGTGTTAAAATTAACCCTGTAATGATAAATAAACTCACGCTTTTCTCATTTACTTTTTTTACTATACTCTGTGTGAATGCTCAAGAAGTTCAAAAACAAGAGCTCGATTCGGTAACCTTAACCTCAACACGAATTGATTTACCATTCAAAAAAAACTCGAGAACTATCACTATTATTACTAGCTCTGACATTAAAAACAGTGCTGCAATAAACCTTCCAGATTTATTACAACAAGTCGCTGGCATAGATATTAGACGTCGTGGTACTGGTGGAAGTCAAGCCGATTTACATATTAGAGGTGGTGGTTTTGATCAAACTTTATTACTTATTGATGGTATAAAAATGGATGATGCACAAACGGGCCATCATACTCTAAATGCAGCTTTACCTCTTGAAGTCATCGAACGTATCGAAATCATTAAAGGTCCTGCGGCAAGAGTGTTTGGACAAAACGCCTTTAATGGAGCAATAAATATCATAACTAAAAAGCAGTTAGATGATTCCGTTTCTGTTAATGCCGAAACGGGTTCTTTTGGCCAACTTAATGCTAACGTTACAGCTGGTGTAGATTTAGAAAATTCATCGCACATTATTCATGTGGGTAAAATGACTTCTGAAGGCTATAGAACCAATACCGATTATGAAAATTCTAATTATGTTTTAAAGAGTATTTTCAATAAAAAGTCGCAAGCCATAGAAATGATTACCACGTTTATGGATCGAAAATTTGGTGCCGAAAATTTCTACACAAATAATCCAACTTTTCATGAGTACGAAGAAACGCAGAACAGTTTAATCGCTTTTTCAACAACCTTCAGAAAAAATAATTTTAAGATTAAACCGCGTGTGTATTGGAAACGTAACCAAGATATCTTTCTGCTAAGACGGGATGATCCTGCTTTTTACAGAAACGTTCATATTTCTGATAAGATTGGTACTGAAATCAATACGTCTTATACTTCAAAATTTGGTGTTACTGGTTTTGGTATCGACATGTCTAAAATTTATTTACGAAGTAATAATTTAGGCAACCGCAATCGCTTTATGAGCAACGTCTTTTTAGAACATCGTTTCAGTTTGCTAAATGAGAAATTAGATATTACACCAGGTGTGGCCTTAACCTACTTTTCAGATTTTAAATTTCATGCCTTTCCTGGTGTAGATATTGGCTACGATTTAACGGATAATTTCAAAATTTATGGTAATGTTGGTTACACTTACAGAGTACCTACTTATACAGATTTGTTTTATAACGATCCTGTTACCAACGGTAATGAAAATCTAGAACCAGAAGAAGCTTTTGCTCAAGAGCTTGGTCTTAAATATAATTCATCAAGACTATCGGCAAGTGTAGCGGTTTTTAATAGAGATGCCAAAAACTTAATTGATTTTATAAGAGCTGATGTTTCTGAAGATGCATTTACAGCAACTAATATTACGGAAGTTAATACAAAAGGCTTTGAGTTTGATGCTAACTATAATTTCAACATCTATAACTACAGACAAAACGTATCTTTTGGGTATTCCTATTTAGATGATAATATTTTAGATCAGAACGAAGCATTATCGCGTTATTCACTAAACACATTAAAACACCAATACATTACACGTTTAAGCACACAGTTGTTTAAAAATGTAAGTCAGAATATAATTTACAAATATGCCGAGCGCACCACAGGACAAACCTATAATGTTTGGGATGCTTCAATTGCTGTAAGATTTAAACAAGCTGAATTTACAGTAACAGCAAACAATATTTTTAATACCGACTATATTGAATCTGGTTTTATACCAATGCCTCCAAGTAATGTGTTGTTTGGTTTACGATATACGTTTAAGTAAATAGAAAAACTACATATCTAACTATAAATCCTGTCCTAACTGACAGGATTTTTTTGTTTCTATTGTAACAAAATCTGCCCTCAAGCTACTAATATTATTGAAAGTAGTATTTTATTTTAAACTTTTAGAGCTCAAAAAGAGGGGTATAAATCGCTAAGACTAACCATCTAAAATTGTTGTTGATATTTCCGAACATTGGATAATTTACAATCCAAAAAAGTTCTCAAAATTTCCAAGACTTATAAGTTTTTATGATGGCCAAGCTTTATCGAAAACTTTCAAAAATAAGATAGAATAATCTTACAATGATTCTTATATTTATTAATTCATTTAAATCTTACATTCCTATGGCTGAATGGTTTTCAAATTTAGATTTTTTACCAAAAGTATATTGGATAGTTGCTATTACAGGCTCTATAATTTTTGCAATCGTAATGGTTATGGCATTTGTAGGTGGTGACGCAGATGATATTGGAGATATTGATGCAGATCTCGATTCTGATGTTGGCGCTGGCTTTCAATTTATTTCTTTCAAGAATCTAGTTGGCTTTTTTACCATATTTGGGTGGAGTGGTATTGCTTGTATAGACGCTGGCTTGTCTACACCTGTTACTATAGTTATTTCCATAATCTCAGGACTACTAATGATGGTTGTAATGGCATCTCTATTCTATTTTATCAGTAAACTTTCAGATAGTGGGACACTCAACTACAAAAACGCAATTGATGCTGTTGGTGAAGTTTACTTAACTATAGGTGCAGATCGTTCTAAAATTGGAAAAGTGAGCGTTAATGTTCAGGGAACTATCCGAGAGCTAGATGCACTAACTGACTCACTAACCGAATTAAAATCAGGTACTGTTATTAAGGTTATTGACGTAACTTCTAATGGTATTCTAATTGTAGACCAAACTCGAAAGGCTATTGAAGCCACGGTGATTCCTAAAAAAGAATTAGGAGAAGGGAAAGGCTACTTAATTGACAATGAATAAAATTTATATTTCAAAACTCACAACAATCTATTAACCATTAAAACCACATTAAATGAACTTACTCTCTATTCAAGAAAATTTTAATATGGAAAGTATAGGTGGTCCTATGCTATTTATATTTATCGCACTCTTTATTGTTCTCACTCTAATTATTCTTATAAAACGCTATAAACGCTGTCCTTCTGACCGTATTTTAGTCGTTTATGGTAAGGTTGGTGGTGGTCAATCTGCCAAATGTATCCATGGTGGTGCTGCCTTTATTTTACCTGTGATTCAAGACTATGAATATCTGGATTTAACACCAATTTCTATTGAGGTGAATCTAGTTAATGCATTATCTAAACAAAATATTCGTGTAAATGTTCCATCACGCTTTACTATTGGTGTTTCAACAGAACCTGGTGTAATGCAAAATGCTGCAGAGCGTTTATTAGGTTTAGGTTTACCAGATATTCAAGAGTTAGCTAAAGAAATTATTTTTGGTCAGTTACGTTTAGTTGTGGCTTCTATGGATATTGAAGAAATCAATAACGACCGAGATAAATTTCTGACAAATATTTCTCAAAGTGTTGAGACCGAATTAAAGAAAGTAGGTCTTAAATTAATCAACGTAAATATTACTGATATTGTTGATGAATCTGGATATATTGAAGCTTTAGGTAAAGAAGCTGCAGCACATGCTATTAACGCTGCTCGTAAGTCGGTGGCTGAGAAAACTAGAGATGGTTCTATTGGTGAAGCAAATGCAAAACAAGATGAACGTTCTCAAGTAGCTGCGGCTAATGCCAAAGCAGTTGAGGGAGAAAACACTGCTAAAATATCGGTTGCCAATTCTGACTCCTTACGTCGTCAACGCGAAGCTGAAGCTGAGCGTGTGGCTATAGCTTCAGAAAAAGTACAAGCAGCAAAAGCCTTAGAAGAGTCTTATGCAGCAGAGCAACAAGCTGAAAATGCTAGAGCTGAACGTGAACGTTCGTCCCAAATGGCAGATGTTATTGTACCAACAGAAATTGCTAAACGTAAAGCTGAAATTGATGCCGAAGCAGAAGCTGAGCGTATAAGAAGACGTGCAAAAGGTGAAGCAGATGCTATTCTATTTAAAGCACAAGCGGAAGCAAAAGGCCTTTACGAAGTATTGACCAAACAAGCAGCTGGTTTAGATGAAATCGTAAAAGCAGCTGGCAATAATTCTAAAGATGCTGTCTTATTATTAATTGCCGATAAATTGCCTGAATTAGTAAAAACACAAGCAGAAGCCATTAAAAATATAAAAATAGATAAAGTAACTGTTTGGGAAAATGGTGGAAATAAAGATGGTAAGTCTTCAACATCTAACTTTATTTCTGGAATGTACAAAGCTGTGCCACCATTACAAGAAATGTTTAATATGGCTGGTATGGATTTACCTGAGTACCTCAAAGGTAAAGACAAGAAAGAAATTGAAGCTGACGATGCTGAAATTGAGAAGTCTAAAGAATAATTTATTTTTCAATTGAACAAAATAACTTACAAAAGACCAGCACCCAAGTTAAAGCGCCTTTATGGTGCTGGTCTTCTTTTCTTTGGTATCCTTTCTGCCCTGTCAGGAAACATTTTAGGTATTATATTTATATTCAGTAGTCTATTCTTTTTTAAATATGACGGAATTGAGATAGATTTTGAAACCAAAAAATATAGAAACATTTATGGGATTCTAAATTTTAAATTCGGAAAATGGGAAGACTTACCAGATATTGAATATGTTTCTGTATTTAAAACAACTCAAACTTCAAGAGTTTGGGTATCTACAGCTAGTACTGTTGTTACTAACACATCCATAAAAGTTAATTTATTTTACAACACCAATAGAAAATTAGAAATCTATGAAAGTGAAAAAAGCGACGATGCCTTTAAAATTGCAAAGGAAGTTGCTTTACATTTAGATATTGATATTCTTGATGCTACAAAAAAAGAATCAGAATGGCTTTAAAAAAGTACAGTCATCATAGTCTTTACCAAAAGCTTCATTAGTTAAATTTATCATACAATGAAATTCCGTTTGGTAACGTTTTCTTAACTTTGACACTTTAAAGTTTTAACCCTTGCAACTAGACCTTCAAGACATACCTCGTGTAAAAACTATCACGAAAGAAGATTTTATCAAAAATTATTTCAAACCACAAAAACCTGTGGTTATTGAGTGTTTTATTGAAGATTGGCCTGCCTATTCTAAATGGAGTTTAGAATATATGAAAGAGGTCGCTGGTGACAAAACGGTTCCGCTTTACGATGATAGACCTGTAGATTACAAAGAAGGGTTTAATGAAGCTCATGCCAAAATGAAAATGAGCGACTACATAGATTTGCTGAAACGCGAACCTACTAAATTCAGGATTTTTCTTTGGAATATTCTAAAAGAAGTCCCTCAACTTCAAAAAGATTTTAGCTATCCAGATTTCGGATTACGCCTAATGAAAGGTTTACCAATGCTATTTTTTGGTGGTAGAGATTCGTACACTTTTATGCATTATGACATTGATTTGGCTAACATCTTTCATTTTCATTTTGAAGGTAAAAAGCAAGTCATTCTTTTCGATCAAAAACAGAACAAATATTTATACAAAGTACCACATTCTTTAATTACACGAGAAGATATTGACTTTGCCAATCCAGATTTTGAAAAATGGCCAGCATTAAAGCATGCCAAAGGTTGGGTTTGCGATCTTAATCATGGCGAAGTGCTCTACATGCCTGAAGGCTATTGGCATTATATGCGCTATATAACTCCTGGATTTTCTATGAGTTTAAGAGCTATAGCACGTAATCCAAAAAACTTAGGTAAAGCTCTGTATAACATCTTCTTAATGCGAAATTACGACAACCTTATGCGTCGTATAAAAGGGCAAAAATGGATTGACTGGAAAAACGAAAAAGCCATTACCAAAACTAGGCCTTATGCCTAAATTTGTATATTTGTCCTAGTTAAAAAAACAAGAAAAATACATGAAAAAACTTATAGTTATCGTAGCATTATTGGCTGCTGGTTTTGTAAATGCTCAGGCATTTAATGGAAAAGGAGATCAAAAGTTTCAGGTTGGTGCTAACTTTCAAGATGAGGCTACAGGTCTTAATCTTACTTACGATTACGGATTAGGAGAAAATATCTCTGTAGGTTTATCGTCTTCCTACGCTTTAGGTGTTGATGATGTAATAGCAGATCTAACCGATTTTGGAGATCGTTTTGATCTTAAAGCGCGTTTCAATGCCAACTTAGGAAACGTTATTAATATTGATGAAAATTTTGATGTGTATCCTGGTTTAAGCCTTAGCTTAAAGAACTTTGGAGGTCATGTAGGTACACGCTATTTCTTCTCTAGTGGTTTTGGATTATATGCTGAAGCAGCTTTTCCGCTAGCAAAATATGATGATAATGTAGATTTATTTTACAATCAATTCACTTTTAATATTGGTGCGAGTTTTAACTTGTAACTACTGTCATTCTGAACTGTCACACTGAGCTTGTCGAAGTGTTGTTTCAGAACCTGAGACACTACAAAAATGAGATGCTGAAATCAAAGATTCAGCATAACAAAATAAAAAAAGCCTTTTCTTATATCTGAAAAGGCTTTTTTATAAATATTCATTAAGCTTTTCGTACACTAAATGACTTTCCCAACCTCTGTATAATAGATAGTCGGCTACCTTTTTTTTCTTTTTATAGATGTTCTTTTCTTTGACTTGATCAATTCGTTTTTGAGTCAATTCATCTAAGGTTTTGTAATAATCATCCAAGTCAATTTCCTTTAGTGCCACATCGATACTATATTTAGAAATATCTCGAAATTTTAGTTCTCGTACTAATCGATTTTTACCCCATTTTTTTATTCTGAATTTTCCATTGACAAAAGCTTTAGCAAAGCGTTCTTCGTTGAGATAATTCTCTTGAATAAGATGCACCATAATAGCATCAATAGCTTGTGGAATCATCTTCATGGTTTTTAGCTTATCCCTAACCTCTTTATGACAACGTTCTTGGTAGGCACAATAGTTTTCTAGCTTTTTTTGAGCCTCATCAACGGTATATGTTTTATTGTTTTCCACTAGGTCAAAAATACAAATTGCTAAGGCATTAGCATAAGCCTTATTACAGCTAATTTTCATAGCAATTGTAGTTAATCGTCGGAATCTGAATTTCGTAGGGTTTTTCTCAATAAAGCATAACAATTTCTTAATAAATCCATATCTTTCAACCCACTGAGATACAGTTGCTTTAACGTATCTTTGTATTTGATTAATCCTTTCTATCCCTATGAAAAAGAATTACTACGTAACTCTAATATTCCTATGTCTTGGCCTGACTTTTGGGTTTGGGCAAGTTTTAAATAACGACTGCTCTGTACTAACTGGAACATGGACCTTTAACAGTGTTGACCAAAATGGTGGATATTGGTTGCTAGACGACAATACAGACTATGTGATAAGCGAACCTTTCGGTGCTTATGATAACTTAGTCTTAACGTCTAACCTTAGGTCTTATGGTTCTGGAAGTGCACCTGAATGTACTATAGAAATTTCTGATGATGGCGGTCTCTCTTGGAGTGCTGGTTCAAACATTGTTAGTGGTATACCAAATTCTTATACTGATTACACTTATAATATTGGGACACTAACAGGATCAAATAACTTGATTAGATGGAGAAGATCCAACGGTGCAAGAGGTCTTAGAATAAACAATATTCAACTAACAGGAAATCCTATCTTTACAAATACAGCACTACAATTTACCTCAGCAGCATCTACTATAGCTGAAGATGGCTTGTATATTGATATATGCGTTAGCATTACAAACCCTTCCACTTCTGTAGCAACAACTGTAGATATTGCTTTAGATGGAAGTTCTACCGCAACTAATGGTACAGATTATGATGATGGTGCTGGTACGCCTGCCTCCATAGTATTTCCTCAATCATTAACTTTCCCAGCAAACAGTAGTACAGATGAGTGTATAACCATTTACATTTCAAATGACGACACTGATATTGAAGGAGATGAAACGGTAGTTTTAAATCTAACAAACCCTAGTGGTGGAGATTCTGCTGCTTTGGGCACAGACACAACACACACACTTACAATAACTGATAATGATGTGGCTGCTGTAGCCGATGTTGTAATAACAGAGATAATGTATAATTCAACAGGCACAGATGATGAATGGATAGAGATTTGTAATGTTTCTGGAAGCCCTCAGGTTTTAAACGATTATACGATTGAAGTTGGTGGTTCCACTGAATTTACCTTTCCTTCAAGTGGAGTTATCATTGCAGATGGAGATTGTATTACAGTGTCTTTAGGCAGTAATGGTGATGGCACTTATAATAATGATTGCCCATTTACACCAGATTACGGAATAGATGCTTCTACATCAAATACTGATAACCTTGTAAATAGTTCCGAAACCATTTCTTTAATCGCATCTGATGGTACGACTACGATAGACGAAGTTACCTATGACGATGCTGATGATAATTCTACAGATGGGAATGGGTCTTCTTATCATGTTGTTGACAGTTCTTTAGACAACTCTAACACAACTACGAATTGGCAAGGAGTGGTTGATGGAGGTAGTCCTGGTATTAACTCATTAGTATCTCCTTGTTCTGCTCTTGAACCAGAAATAAATGTAGAAGGGGACATAGGCTCTTTTCCAGACATAGCCAACGGAGACACAACTCCTAGTTTCTTAGATAACACACAATTTAGCGATCAAATAATCCTTGTTGGTTCTCAAACAAAGTCATTTATAATTGAAAACTTAGGAACACTAGATTTATCTGTAAGTGACATTCAAATTGTAGGTGTCGATGCTGCAGATTTTTCTGTAACACTGCCTTCTAGCTTACCTTTAACAATATCTCCTAACACAGAAATAATATTTGATGTAACGTTTGCTCCTCTCTCAGTTGCTGGTACTAGAAATGCTACTGTTAGAATTACAAATAATGATAGTGCTGATGGAGAGGGAGAAGAAATATATGAATTTGCAATTAGAGGCGAAGCTATCTGTGATGCATCATCAAATGTATTGACACCTCTTACTGGCCCTGATAATACCATTGTTACAATAACCGGAAATGATTTAGACGGATCAACTTTTGTAGAATTTGATGGTGTTGTAATACCACACACAAGTGTTTCAAGTACAGAAATAGAAATTACTATTCCTGCTAATTCTTCGTCTGCTAATATTCAAGTTACAAATAATATTAACTGTCAAAGTTCAGATTTTTTCACAATCATTGATAATGCAATTGGATCCTGTGAAGGAAGTGGCGGAATAGCACCTACAGATCTTTTTATAAGTGAGATTACAGACAAAAGTCCTGGTTCGCACTCATATATTGAATTGTATAATGGTACGGGAGGGCTTATCGATCTTACTCACTATGAAATTCGCATCCATAATAATGGTAATGCTTCACCTGGATCGAGTGTTGCTGATTTAACTGGAAGCATGCCTAATAATACGACATATGTAATTGCTATTGGAGGCTCTAATGCCACAGACCCAGAAGGAGGCTACACAGCGGATGAGTTTTATGGTTTTGGAGGAATAAATGACAATGATAATATAAGGTTATATTATGATGATGGTGTCACTGAAACTTGGATTGATCTTTGGGGAGATACCTCAGGAAATACCTTCACTGTTTCCACTAATGACTATACATATAGGAGAAAAAATTCTGGTATTACAGCACCAAGCACGACTTGGGATGCTAATGATTGGGATGTTTATACACCAATAGACTATAGTGACATTGGATACTATGATTTTTCAACAGGTGTACCACCAACTGTAACAGGCATATCTAGTTCTACAACGGCATGCAATGAAGTTACAATTTCAGTAAGTGCTTCCGAAGGATTTTCAGGTAGTAATCCTTTGGCATATTATTGGTATGCTTATGATCCTGCAAATGCAGGTTTAGGCTGGCAAGCCATATCAAATGGTGGTATTTACACAACAAGTATAGCTTCACCTGATTTAATTATTTCTGATACAGGTAGTGTTTTAGATTTTCAATTCTATTGCCAAGTTAGAGAAAATGATGCTAGTTGTTATGACGCTTCAAACGCTATAAAAGTGACTTTAAGTGGAGCTACTTGGGATGGTACAAATTGGATTTGGAATGACGGAACAGCTACTGATACTATGCCAAACATTACAACTAACGTTATCATAAATGGTAATTATGATACTTCTGCTGGAGGCGTACAAACAAGTTTTAGCGCTTGTAGCTTAGTTGTAAATAATGGTTTTGATTTAGATATTACAAATGGAACTTATATAGAGATTTCTAACGATATCACAGCTAATGGTAATATAACTGTTTTTCCTCAAGGCTCAGTAGTTCAAATTGATGATTTAGCTACAGTAACTGGTAGTGGCACAATGACTGTGCAAAAAGAAACGACGTTATTAAATACGCAATACGATTATACCTATTGGAGTTCACCTGTTGTTGGTGAAACTATAGAAAACCTATTTGGATTGGTCCCTAGTTATGGTAAGCATTATTTTGAAGCGGCTAATTTTGTTGATGTGTTAGACGAAATAGATAATACAAATACTTTTGATCCAGGGCAAGATGATTTAGATGACGATGGTAATGATTGGCAACCTGCTTCTGGAACGATGCAAGCTGGTGTTGGTTATGCTGCCATGCCAAGTGTTGGTGGTCCTGCATTCCCAGTTGCACAACAATTTGCTTTTGTTGGCCCTTTTAATAATGGTGTTGTATCTCAACCTTTGGTAAACAATAGTGGCGGCGTCTATAATGATTGGAATTTTATAGGTAACCCATATCCAAGTGCTATTAGTACAGCAACATTTTTTAGCGTAAACTCTGGTATTACTGATGCTATCTATCTTTGGAGTCAAGCAACACCTCCTAATGCTACTTTATCTGGTAGTGATGGCCAAAATTTTTCAGCTTCAGATTACGCCGTTATTTCAGCTAGTGGTGTGAATACCGCAGGAGGAGATACTTCATTAATACCTAATGATTATGTACCATCTGGACAAGGATTTTTTATTGAAGCGCAAACTACTGGTCCTATTGTATTTAATAATTCAATGCGTGTTACTGGCAACAATAACCAGTTTTTTAGAAGTAATGAAACAAACAAAGAAGTGCTTTGGTTAAACTTAACTTCTGATAATGGTGTAGCCAATCAGCTTGCCGTAGCCCACTTAGAAGGCGCAACAGATCTTAATGATGGTACTTTTTATGATGTAAAACGTAATATGTCATCTCCTGTACATGCAGCACTTTATTCTACAATTGCTGGAGAAGATACCGAGTTTGTAATACAAGGAAAAAATTACAGCAGTTTAGATCTTGATGAAGTTATTACTCTAGGGTTTAAAACAACTATAGAATCACCAACAACATACACTATTTCTATAGCGCAATTTGTAGGAGCATTTTATACTGATAATGACATTTATTTGAAGGATAATTTATTGAATATTACTCACGATATTAAAAATTCAGATTATAACTTTACTTCAACAACAGGCGTGTTCAACAACCGTTTTGAGGTTGTATTTGTAATAGAAGCGCTTTCTATAAATGACAATGTTATTTCAGCTAACGATATAACTATTTCTGAATTACAAAATGGAGAAGTAAGGTTTTCAACAAGTAAAAAAGTTACCATTACTAATGTTGAAATTCTAGATGTTTTGGGAAGACAGATCTATAATCTTAAAGGAAATAGTTCAACTGAAACTTATAACTTATCTCAACTAAATAACGCTGCTTATATTGCTAAAATAAGCCTTTCTAACGGCCAAGTGATTAGTAAAAAAGCGATTAAGCAACGCTAATTACTTTTACATAATAGTATTGAAAAAGCCTTATTTACATAAGGCTTTTTTATGCTAAACTTGTATAGAGTCTGAATCGAATTCAGAATGACAATTAATTTATAATATTACTTTACAAGGTATATTTTAAAGCTACAATTAAATTTCTCCCAGCAGCAGAAATACCAGATGAATACTGTCTGTAACGTTGGTCTGTTATATTTTCTAAACTTGCTGTTAGACTTACTTTATCATTCCATTGATATTGCGTTCTTAGATTTAATGTATGCCATGACGGACTGTAAGGATTACCATTTTTATCTAAAGCATAGATGTAATCTTTTGACGCTTCTGATGGTGCCAATTGATAGAATGATAACTCATTATTATATACAATGAATGCGTCGAACAATAAGTTATCCTTTTCCCATTTTAAATGTGTACGACCAAAATTTGGTGCCACATGCCTAACAGGTTCCTCTACTCCATTATTATCTTCTGTTCCACCAATGACATTATACTGTGACCTAAGTTTTAGGTGTTCTGTAAAGTTCACTTCCAATCCTGCTTCAAAACCATAAATCCATGCCTTTGAGGCATTCTGAATTGCTTGAATATTACTAAGTTCACCATCATACATAATTTCCGTTTCACCATTGAGCTCAAAATCTCTTCGTATTAACGCATTATCTAAAAATGTATAATAGGTTGCTAAATCGATAATAACTTTTTTATCGAAATTCAACTTTAAACCTAATTCACCACCATAAGCGTATTCGGCTTTTAAATCTTTGTTTGGTACTACAACAGATCCAGGCTCGCTATCAAAAACCTTCCCTATATCATCAATATTTGGGGCTCTAAACGCTGTTGATGCATTGAGCTTCCACTGCATTATATCACTTGGTGACCATGTAATACCTGCAGTACCTGTGAGGGCTCCTGTATTGATTTTTGCATCATCAAAAGGTAAATTGAGATAGGCGTTGTTTTCAGTAAAATCTGCCCTAGCAATAACCTGATTGTATCGCAAACCCGATTGAAACACAAACTTAGAGTTAGGCTTATGTTTTAAACTAGCATAAGCCGCTATAGATTGCCATGTAGCACCATCAGGATAACGTGTTACTGTAGGAGTGTTTTCGTTGGTTATAATGTTTTCATCATGACCTTCTGAACTTACTGTATTATGTAAATATTCCAAACCGTAAAAAAGACTTGTTTTGGTGTTTAAATCTTTTTCTAAATCGACATTAAAAGAAATTGCATCCACAGCTTCTGCTCTCACCGCTCTAATATCAGATTGAAAATCTCTATCCTCTCGACTCTCTTTAAAGTTTTGATATGCCAGAGTGGTTTGTAATTTGTCATATAAATTAGAACCACTACTGAGTTTGGTTAATTGTATATTTCCCATAAACCATTCTTGTGGGCCGTAGTTCCATTCTGCCGAACGTAAATTATCACCTCTATAACGAATTAATCTATCGTACCTAGAATAATCGGAAGTGGTAGAATAATACAATCCAAAATCAAAATTGAGATTATCAGAAGGTTCATATCTCACCTTCTGCATCAAATTTATTTGATTATATCCGGTTGGTTTTTGTACTAAAGGATTAGAGTTTTCAACAATAACATCTTCACCATTTTCTCTAATAACATATTCTGGTCTGATATATTCTGTAGGACCATGACTTCCCATTCTTAAATCATCAAAATCCGTATAACTGACACTGGTAAGAAATGCCCATTTTCTATAGCCTAAATTAACATCAAAATGTCCCGTTTTTTCATTGTTGGCCGTTGCATATCTTACTAGTGCATTGCCTTTGAGATATAACTCATCCTTGTAAGACAATTGTGGCTTTTTGGTATAAAAACTCATTACTCCACCTATAGCGTCACTACCATAAACCACTGATCCCGCTCCTAAAGTAACCTCAGTACGACTTACCGAAAATGGATCTATAGAAATTACATTTTGAAGATTTCCACCTCTAAAAATAGCATTGTTCATTCTTACACCATCGACTGAAATAAGTAAGCGATTTGTTGAAAACCCTCTTATCATAGGACTTCCACCGCCTAACTGACTTTTTTGAATAAAGACATTACCTGTGTTTTCTAATAAATCTGCACTGGTTTGCGGATTGGCAGCAGCTATTTCTTCTGCATTGAAACTAACAATGGTTTGCGGAATATCGCGTTTACTTTGTTGGAATTTTGAAGCTGAAATAACGATTTGGTTTAGCAATTCTACTTTTGGAGTTAAGTAGATGATGTTATTGACTTCTGAAAGGTCGAATTTTCTAAGCTGTTTCTTTTGGTAGAGTATATTTTGAAAATATATGATTTCGCGCGGATTGAACTCATCAAGTTGAGCTTGCCCATCAATATCGGAAACAACATACTTGGTTTTCTTTAAATTATAAATAGCAACACCTGGAATAGGCTCGTTACTACCTTGCTCTAAAACTGTAACGGTTTGAGCAAAGTTCAACTTAAAAAAAAGCAATATTACTGCACTAAAAATGATTTTATAATTCATTTTTATATCCATATATCTCAAAATATTAATAACGGTTTCTCAATGAAACACCTCATTGAGTACTTGCAATGACTTCGGTTTTTTAAAACCACCTAAATGTAGTTCGAAATAATACAATAGCATATTTAAAAACTCTTGACGTTGCTTTCCATTGATTTTTATGGTATTTAATGCATCAAAATTTATGCCCAAGAGCCGTTTTAGCAATGTTAAATTTTCGCCTGAAATTGAGTAAATTCCACTATTTGCATTTTCAAAAACACCAGTCTCTAAATTAAAAAAAGAGAAATCTAATTCTGAATTTTCAGGTTGAAAACCAAGATATCTTGTTAATTTTAAAAGAAATAATAAATGAAAGTTAGAAAATTGATCTTCACTATCTAAATATTGAAGTGCTGTTTCTATATAATTGAATAAGTCTTCATTTTTTTCTTCCTCTTTCAATACATTAGAAAGGATTTCAGATAAAAACAAAACAATTGAACTCTTATATATGTTAGAATGAAGCGATTTATAAACATAGTTTAACTTTACTTCTCTAATGCTATGCAAAGATTGATTAGGCTTATAACTCTCCTCTATTTGCAATTGTGATAAAGGCTGAAAGTAAACTGTCTTTGTCTGACCCTTTTTGGATTTCAGAACTCCTCTTAAAATATAGCTGACTATACCTCTTTTCTCTGTGTAACACTTTACAATGAGATCGTAATCCCTATATTTTATTTTGGAAAGAACAATGCTATTATTTTTGCTGAGCATGTTTTATCTAACTATAAGTACTTTAAGAACTTTGGTTTCAAAAGAATCTAAATCTGAAATTAAAATAAGGTACACTCCCGTTCTAACGATAGAGTTGCCTAAATTCTTACCATTCCAAACAGCTGTACCACCATCTATGGCAAAATTATAATTAGCACTGGATGACCTAAGATTGATATTAGTTTGTGCTTCAGCAACCAAATTACCTTCAATATCGGTAATTTTTATGTTTACATTTTCAGTTAATCCACTAATCTTTACTCCTTTTGTAATATCATTAAGGTCATTATATCCTAAGACATCATATTCTGGTCTCACAGGATTAGGGTATGCAAAGGCATTATCTAATGTGTCTTCTGGTCTAGAGCCTCCTGAACTAAATGAAAGAAGTCCTCTGGTTGTTGCTATATAAACAATACCATTATCAGTATCTAATGATATATCATTAATCGTATTTGATGGTAAAGGTGAGTTATCTGTTGTAAATTGGTAAATAGTCTCTTGTCCATCTGGAGAAAAGTAAAACACACCTCCATCAGCTGTACCGACCCATTTATTGTTAGAGCCATCAACCTCAATATCTGTAATCGCTTGTCCTTCCAACAATTCTTTTGCTATACCATCTTCTAAAATTATTATTTGACTGAGGCTTGGATTGGGATCATCGTAAAAACCTGATGTATTGTACAACACTCTTAAGCCTGTCGTCATTCCAATCCATAATTGATTTCTATTGTCTAGCGCTAAAGCCTGAAACCTTGAAAAAGGAGGCACATTTTGTGCTTCAGAATTGATATTTCTCAAGGGACTTGAAGATATGCCTTCATTATAAGCTAGCAAACCGTTAGAATATGAACCAATCCATTTTGTTCCATTTCCCCCTATTTCCACATCAAAAAAACCTGTTTCGTCAGTGAAAGGGTTATCTATAAGATTAGAAAAACTATAGCCTTGCCAATTTCCAGTAACAGGATCATAACGCTTCAAAGCTTCATCAACTCTACTATTTAAAACCCATAGTCTTCCTTCGGTGTCAAATTCGCTTGCGGAGATTCTGACATCAACATAGTTTGGGTCTTCTGGAAGTGATAAGGACTCAAGATCACTATTGGTCTCATTTAATTGAATTGTAGGTTCAAAATTTTCTATAACCAGCATGCCATCAAAATAAGAACTTATAAAAACCTGATTAGGATCAAAAATATTTGGGGTTATGGTATTTAATTCCCTTGTTCCTAAAACATTGTCAAATGGTATATTTTCCCACAGATCATCACGCAAATAACTAATACCTTTTGAATTTAAGGGATAAGGATTTAATGCTTCATTATAAGCTCCATAGGTAGCCCAAACTGTGTTTGTTGTAGCATCAATCTTGAAGATATTATTTTCAGAAGGTCCACTTGGTTTTATACTTGTATATAAACTACCATCTGATAGACTAATCCTTAATACCCCAAAATCTGAAGTCCCAACGAAAACAATATCATTTATTGCAATTGCAGAAGTAAAACTTGTATCATAATCTTCATTAGGTATCAAACTATTTACAAGTTGTATATTTTCGTTGTAAAAATCTACTTTATTTGCTGATGAAAAAATTAATCCTGTGCTAGAAACTTGACTGTCTAAAGGCAACACATCCAAAGCAAACAATTGGGTGAAATTTGTATTAGTAATCTCAAAAAGATCTCTATTTGATCTTACGGCATATATGAAATTATTAAAAGTATTTACCGTTCGGAAATTCCCTGACAAATAAGTCTGCCATTGTTGGAAATCAATAAGATTAGGGTTACTTAATTCTGCTTTCTTTAGTCCATTATTATCATAACAAGCAACAAATATTTCATTATTCAATATTGCTACTTGATTAACTTGAATCTGTGCACCTCCGTTTCCTAAAAAATAGGTGTCACCAAACTCTAAATTTTCTAAATTATAAATGGAAACTCCATAATCAGTTGAAATATACAGTAAACCTTCATGCTCATAAAAATCATTAATTCCTTTATTAGCAGGTGTAATATTTTGCTTTTCTAATATATCTACTACCGATAATACAGACTGATCTGTTTCAGAATAGATTTCTAATAAGCCTGTTTCGTAGCCAATAATTAAATCTTGATATGTTTCGCTGTAATAAATAGTTGTTATTTGACCACCCGATAACCCTTCTATGGTTGTGATGGTTTTAACCTCTTGCGAAAAGATATCATACTCAAAAACAGCATTTTCAGCAGCAGCAAAAATTTTCTCTTCACCTCTTGTGATATCAACTATATTATTATACGAAAAATGACCTTGCCAAAGTGCAGAATAGTCTTGACAATATCCAACTGATAAAAACGCAAAAACAAATATGATAGTTTGTACAACCGATTTGTTCATCAAAATAAAATTCTTTTGTCAAATATATTAATAGTAACGGTAATACAATCTTTATAATATATTATGTAATAAAAAAAAGCTCCTGAGAAAATCCCAGAAGCTTTCGGTTGTTTATAGTATTAGCTTTCTTAAACTACACCTTGTGCTAACATAGCATCAGCAACTTTTACAAAGCCTGCTATATTTGCTCCTTTAATGTAGTCTATAGAACCGTCTTCATTCTTACCGTATTCCACACAGGAATCGTGAATGTTTTTCATAATCTCTTTTAATCTATCATCTACCTCACTTCTTGTCCAACTAAGACGTAAAGAGTTTTGACTCATTTCTAAACCAGAGGTTGCTACACCACCAGCATTAGATGCCTTACCTGGCGCAAACAATATTTTAGCATTTTGGAACTCATGAATCGCCTCTGGTGTTGAAGGCATATTAGCACCTTCTGAAACGCACATACAACCATTTTCTATTAGTTGCTTAGCTTCATCTCCATCAAGCTCATTTTGAGTTGCGCATGGTAAAGCAATATCACATTTTACAGACCAAGGTCTTCCACCTTCTACATATTTAGCATTAGAGTATTTTTCTACATACTCACTAATTCTACCTCTTTTAACGTTTTTCAAGTTCATTACAAACTTTAGCTTCTCTGTATCGATACCTTCTTTATCTAAGATATATCCACCAGAATCTGATAAGGTTAAAACTGTTGCGCCTAATTCTATTGCTTTTTCAGCAGCGTATTGTGCCACATTACCAGAACCAGATATTACAACTTTTTTACCTTCAAAAGAATCATCTTTTGTCTTCAGCATATTGTCTGCAAAGTAAACTGTTCCATATCCGGTAGCCTCAGGTCTGATTAGTGATCCACCCCAAGATTGACCTTTACCAGTTAAAACACCTGTAAATTCGTTTCTGAGTTTTTTATACATTCCAAACATAAAACCTATCTCTCTACTACCAACACCTATATCACCTGCAGGCACATCTGTATTTGGGCCAATATGTCTGAATAATTCACTCATAAAAGCGTGACAGAAACGCATAATTTCGTTATCTGATTTTCCTTTTGGATCAAAATCAGAACCTCCTTTACCACCACCCATTGGTAATGTTGTCAATGAGTTTTTGAAAACCTGTTCAAAAGCTAAGAATTTAAGGATACTTGCATTCACGGTTGGATGAAATCTAAGACCGCCTTTGTATGGCCCAATTGCAGAATTCATTTGAATTCTATAACCTCTATTCACCTGGATTTCACCTGAATCATCAACCCAACAAACTCTAAAAGAAATTAATCGTTCTGGCTCAACCATTCGTAATAAAATGTTTTTACCATGATAAATATCTTGATCCACAATGTATGGAATTACAGTTTCTGCAACCTCTCTTACAGCTTGTAAGAATTCTGGTTCGTGACCATTACGTTGCTCAACAAGCTCTAAAAAAGCTTCTATTTTATCTTTCATATATGTTATTGTTAACAAATTGTGATTTATGCGGTGCAAAGATACATTATCTTTAAAAATAACCACTTATTTTTTTTATATTCTCAAAATATATTTTAGTTAATTTACATATCTTGATTCTTGAAAAAATAACAAAAAATGCATTTTATCCGTTTTATTTTGTATTTCGTCGAGTTTTTATATATTTGCTCGGTAAGATTTCAATTTTTAGAATTCAATGGTAATAAACATTAAGAAATTAATTGCCCCAATTGTATTGTGTTTATCAATGCAAATGAGTTTCTCTCAGCTTGGAATTTCTCATGAAATTGGGGTCATTGCAGGACCTGTAGCATACCAATCAGATTTTGGTGTTCGCTCTGACTTAGAAACCAACGCCGGAAATTCTGGCTTCGGAATTGGAATTGTACATTACATAAACTTCGCTTATAGAGCTGATTGTAATTGTTATACTACAAAAAAATACTTCAACGATCATTTTAAACTAAGAAGTGAAGTTTCTTGGAATAAGACAAAACTTGAACATCTTGGAGAATGGGCTGACGGTAATTCTGCAGAAGCTAATAAACTAAGAAGTCACACTGGCGAAGCTCAAAATTGGGATGTTGGTATGCAACTAGAATATTTTCCAACTAGCCTTAGAGCTTTTTCTTCAGGTCTTTATTCATTTGCTCCCTTTTTAAGTTTGGGTGCTCATTATGTTTCATACAGCCCTAAAGTATACACATCTTATGTAAGTCCTGATCCCATGAATCCTAATGATATTGGAAACATTGAAGATCCTAATAACTTTTATTCTGCATGGGAACCCGGTTCTGTTAGTGATCAAAGTGACACAACATGGTCTATTGTGGGTAGCGTAGGTACTCGATACAAACTTTCGATAATATCTGATTTAATGGTTGATTTGAGATTTCAGTATTTCTTTTCTGATTGGACTGATGGACTCAACCACCAATTACCTTCAAACAAAGCTAAAGATTGGTTAGTGTGGCTAAACTTTGGATATATCTACTATTTAGATTAAAATAATACAACATAAAAAAAGACCAAGTTTAAAACTTGGTCTTTTTTATTTAAGCTAGTTTGAAATTAACCTATGGCTTGTCTTAAATCTTCAATTAAATCTTCCTTATCTTCTATTCCAACGCTCAACCTAATTAACGAATCAACCACACCCGTTTTTTCTCTTTCTTCTTTAGGAATGCTTGCATGAGTCATACTTGCCGGATGACCAGCCAAAGATTCTACACCACCAAGTGATTCTGCCAATGTGAAAATTTTAAGATTTTCAACAATTTTGATTGCTTCTTCGTAGTTATTTCCTTTGGTGGTAAAAGATACCATACCTCCAAAATCCTTCATTTGAGATTTAGCTATCTCATGATTTGAATGGCTTTTCAATCCTGGCCAATATACATTTTCAATTTTTGGATGCTTAGCTAAATACTCAGCTACTGCCTTTCCGTTTTCACAATGACGCTGCATACGAACGTGCAATGTTTTTATACCTCTTAAAACCAAAAATGAATCTTGTGGTCCACAAATAGCTCCACTAGCATTTTGAATAAAATATAATCGGTCTGCCAACTCTTTATCCTTAACTACTAAAGCTCCCATAACGACATCGCTATGGCCACCAAGATATTTAGTTGCAGAATGCATAACAATATCCGCTCCTAAATCTAAAGGCTGCTGTAAATATGGTGTAGCAAAAGTGTTATCTACTACCAAAAGCAAATTGTGCTTTTTTGCAATTTTAGAAACAGAAACAATATCAATAATATTCATCATAGGATTGGTTGGTGTTTCTATCCAAATAAGCTTTGTATCTGGTGTTATATATTCTTCAATTTTATCGGTATTATTCATGCTAATAAAATGAAATTTAATACCAAATTCCTCATATATTTTAGTAAATAAACGATATGTTCCACCATACAAATCACTAGTAGAAACAACCTCATCACCTGGTTTTAATAATTTTAAAACTGCATCTATTGCTGCCAAACCAGACCCAAAGGCTAAACCAAAATTTCCGTTTTCTAAACTTGCAAATGCATTCTCTAAGGCATTTCGGGTTGGATTATGCGTTCTGGAATATTCATAACCTTTATGTCCACCAGGAGTTGATTGCGCGTAAGTTGATGTCTGGTATATTGGTGGCATTACAGAACCATATGCAGGATCGTGCTGTTGCCCTCCGTGTATTGTTTTTGTATTGAATTTCATAACGAGTATTCTTATTTAAAGTCCCAATAAACACATCGTATTTGAGACACAATTTTCTTTATTAAAGTGCAACAAATTTACAGGATAATTCGTTCTATTTAAATCTAAACAATACCTTTATTGAATGTTTAACAAAACCTTTCAATACGTGAAACGCATATTCTATATACTACTTTTTTTGTCTGTTTTTTACTCTTGTGATGAAGAGATTAAACCTATCAACTTTGAAACCTCTTCTATTGACAAAACTTTTGAAGCTGATATTACTATAATGTTTGATAAAGCTATTAACAGTAACGATATTGGAGAAAACATCAATTCGAACATAGAAAAATCGATTATTAGTACATTGAGTACTTCAGAAGGTAATAGTGATCTAAAAAGTACCTTAGAAGGATTTAATAATGAGTATCTAACATTTAAAAAAGAGTTCCCTGATGCTACGGAACCGGTTTGGGTGCTCAATATAGAAACTGAAAAGAGCTATCAATCTCAAGATATCATTACCATAGCAATTAGCACTTATGAATTTAAAGGTGGTGCACATGGAAATGACAAAATAAGATTCTTGAATTTAGATGCTAAAACCGGAAATATTTTGAGCAGAAATGATATTCTTAAAAATATTAATGAGTTTGAAACTTTAGCAAAAGAATACTTTATGAAATCAGTGGAAACCCAAGATAAAGATCTTAAAATGGAAGATTTCTTCTTTGGAAAACCATTTCAATTACCAGAAAATATTGGCTATAGTGAAGACGGTATAGTATTACTTTATAACGTATACGAGGTTGCATCATACGATCAAGGCTATACAGAGTTCGTTATTCCTTTTGAGGATGCTGAGCCTTATCTAAAACTCCACTAGGCTATTTTCTTTGTTAACTTTTTAATTATTGGTTCAACAGATAAGCCTTGGCCAACAATAGAAACCACAACAACGATATAGGTTATCACTAGAAAAAGTTCTCTATGCATTTCTGAAGTTAGGCTCAATGCTAAGGCTATAGAGATTCCGCCTCTTAATCCGCCCCAAGTCATTATTAAAGTTGTTTTAGGTACAAAATCGAGCTTCTTGGAGAAGAATTTCACAGGTAACCAGAGTGAAATATATCTACAAAGTAATATTACTGGTATAGCTATGAGTCCAGCATAAATATACTTTCCTTCAAGCGTTAGCAAAAGCATTTCCATACCAATCATTACAAACAGAATAGTATTCAACAATACATCTACAAGTTCCCAAAACTTATCTACATAAGTCTCAGTAGTTTCAGACATTGCTGAATTTCTAACGGTATCGTTCCCAACCATAAGACCTGCAGTTACCATAGCTAAAGGTGCTGACAAATGAAATTGATGTGCCAACATTGTACCACCCATTACAGCTGCTAAAGTTAATATCACTTCAATTTCATAATTATCTATAGATTTCATCAACTTATAAGTCACCCAACCTAATAGCAAACCTAAAACAATCCCTCCAATTACTTCTTGTCCAAATAAAGTAAGAATATCAGATACTTCTATAGCAGCATCTGGTTTTGCAGCAATAGCGAATATAGTTAAAAACACTACCACACCTACTCCATCATTAAACAGAGATTCCCCAACAATCTTTGTTTCCAACTTTTTTGGAGCTCCAGCTTTTTTCAAAATTCCTAAAACCGCAATTGGGTCTGTTGGTGAAATAAGTGCTCCGAACAATAAACAATAGATAAAATCTACATTGAGTCCAACAGCTTGAATAATATAATACGACGCTATACCAACTAAAAAAGTAGACACTAAAACACCTAAGGTAGCAAACGCTAAAATTGGGCCTCGTTGTACTTTAAGTTGATCAAAATTAGTATGCAAAGCTCCGGCAAAAAGCAAGAAACTTAGCATTATATCTAGTAAAACGGTTTCAAAATCTATTTTGGAAATAAAATCGCGCTCTTGTGTTAATAACGTATCATCAAATTGAGCAATACCTACAAGAACAACTGTAAATAAAATAGTAATCACCATTAAACCAATAGTGATGGGTAATTTTAAAAAACGAACATTGAGATAACCAAAAATTGCTGATAGTACTATTAAAATTGTGGCTATTGAGTAATATTCCATGTGTTTATAGAGATTTTCTGAGTGCTAAAATATAACCTAAATGAGTGCCTTCATGAAAAATATTGAATTGTGTTGCCTCTTCAACCGAGCTTAGCGTAGAATTCGTTGAAGTTGTATAAACGCTATAATCTTTGAACTTTTTGTTAGTATAATCTTCTTTAGTTTTTTCAATAGTAGAGAATAATAAACCTCTGATAACATCTACCTCTTCTTGCGAAACATCACCTTCTGTCTTAGTCCCTTTTCTGTAAGCATTTACCATCTCTTCAGAGACCATCATAGGTAAATCAGATAATTTATAAACCAATAATTGCTGTGTTACAATAACGTGAGCTATGTTCCAGATAATATTGTTTTTAAAGCCTTCAGGTACTTTATTTAACTCTTCTAAAGAGTGGTTGTTCAAAATATTTTCTAGAAGCTGTCTACCTTTTAGCGTTACCTCGAATGCAATATCCATATCCTTAATTTTTTCTAAAAGTAATTAATTTTCCTTTTAAATACGGTTACTTTGTAGTTTCAAAATTATATAGATTCCTGACATGAAAAAAATTTATCATCTAAGTACTTGTGACACTTGTAAGCGCATTATTAATGAATTGAATTTGCCTAGTGATTTTGAATTTCAGGATATAAAGACTGATGCTATCACTAAAATTCAAATTGAAGATATGAGACAGCTTACTGATAGTTATGAAAGCCTTTTCAGTAAACGTGCCAGACTCTACAAAGAACTAAACCTTAAAGAAAAGTCATTATCTGAAGACGATTACAAATCTTATATTTTAGAACACTACACGTTTTTGAAACGTCCTGTTATCATAATTGACGATTCCATATTTATAGGAAACTCTAAAAAAACCGTAGAGGCTGCCAAACAAAAAATACACAATTAAAACCTAAAAAAGTTTTTTTTTACTTCATAGGCTTTGGTCGTATACCATGCTTTCTTGTATCGTCTTTTGTCAGCGTTTTATAATTTTCTGACTTAGGAAACTTATGTGCTAAATCCAGAAAAACTTCTGGTAAACTGGTAAGTTTTCTCGCTTTAAGATCTATCCAACCACCTTGCATTTCACAATAGGCTAAGTTTTCACCTTTATGGTTGTAAAAATTATGTTCAAACATAAAAAGCATACCATCTTCACTCAACCCAGATACTTCTATTGTTACAGTAATTGGTGTTCCTATAAAGGATTCCTTAAAATAAAACATGTGTTCATAAAATACTACCGGACCAATATTATGCTTCATAATATCTGGCATTGAGAACCCTTGCTCAGCAAAAAAAGACATCCTGGCATGGCTCATAAAATTGGTATAGGCTGAGTTCGCTAAATGCCCATTAGCATCAACATCGCTCCAACGTATTTCAAACTGTTTTTTGTACATCGTATCTGTTTTGGTTAAGAACGCAAAGTTAAAAAAGTAAATTATGCACGCATAATAGTTCTTAAAAGATTAACACAACGGTAGAACCATTCAATTTTGTAACTTTGCGCAACTTTAAAATCATCATTTGCAATGATTCAATCCATGACTGGTTATGGGAAAACCGTTTTACAACTCCCAACAAAAAAAATCTCTATAGAGTTAAAATCACTTAACAGTAAAAGTTTAGATGTTAATGCACGTATGCCTTCAATGTATCGTGCTAAAGAATTAGACATAAGAAAACTTATTGCTCAACATCTTGTTAGAGGTAAAGTAGATTTTTCTCTATTTGTAGAAATTACTGGTGAAGATACGAGCTCTAAAATCAACAAAACTGTTGTAAAAGAATACATCAAACAACTAAAAGATGTTGTGGATGGTGATAATACCGAACTATTGAAAATGGCCATACGTTTACCAGATGCGGTAACTACAGAGCGTGATGATATTGATGAAGAAGAATGGACACTTATAGAGAATGGGATTAATGATGCTATTTCTAAAATAGTTGCCTATAGAAAAGATGAAGGTGAAATTCTTAAACAAGATTTTACGGATAGAATTTCTACTCTGAAATCGCTTTTAGATAGCGTTATTGAAATGGATCCGCAACGTATTGAAGGTGTAAGAGCACGACTTGAAAAAGGTATTTCTGACATTAAAGAAAAAGTTGATGAAAACCGTTTTGAACAAGAACTGGTTTACTACATCGAAAAGTTTGACATCACCGAAGAAAAAGTGCGTTTAGATAATCACTTAGATTATTTTATAAAAGCGCTCAATTCTGAAGATTCCAACGGAAAAAAGCTTGGTTTTATATCACAAGAAATTGGTAGAGAAATCAACACTATAGGCTCTAAATCTAATTTTGCTCCGATGCAAAAACTTGTTGTGCAAATGAAAGATGAGCTCGAGAAAATTAAAGAACAATTGTTAAACGCCCTGTAAATATCAATACTAATGTCTGAACAAAAACAGCAAGGTAAACTTATTGTATTCTCTGCTCCGTCAGGTTCTGGTAAAACGACAATTGTACGTCATTTACTTAAGCAACCAGAACTTAATTTAGAATTTTCTATTTCGGCAACCTCTAGAGAAGCTAGAGGTAATGAGGTACATGGCAAAGATTATTACTATTTATCCTTGAAAGAGTTTAAGGATAAAATTAAAAAAGATGAATTTTTGGAATGGGAAGAAGTTTACAGAGATAATTTTTATGGTACATTAAAATCTGAAGTCGAACGTATTTGGGCAAAAGGTAAACACGTTATTTTTGATATTGATGTTTCTGGTGGACTAAGAATAAAACGAAAATTCCCTGAACAAACGCTTGCTATTTTTGTAAAACCACCAGATTTAAATGAGTTAGTGAGACGACTTAAAGAACGTGGCGAAGAAAGTCATGAAAAGATCAGTATGCGTGTTGCTAAAGCTCCAGCCGAACTAGCTACTGCTCCTCAATTTGATGAAATTGTGGTAAACTCTAATTTAGAAGAAGCTTTAGAAAATGCGTATCAATTAGTTTCGGATTTTATCAAAAAATAAGTATCAATCTGTCTCCTAGACAAAACATTATGAAAATAGGTTTATACTTCGGCACGTTCAACCCAATACATATTGGGCACTTAACAATTGCTAATCACTTGGCTGAACATAGTGATCTAGATCAGGTGTGGTTTGTTGTAACTCCACAAAGTCCTTTCAAGAAAAAAAGTAGCATGTTAGATAACTATCAAAGATTGGAAATGGTTTATCTAGCCACAAAAGATTACGATAAACTGAGACCTAGCGATATTGAGTTTGGTTTGAAACAGCCTAACTATACCATAGATACATTAACCTATCTTTTTGAGAAATTCCCGGATTATGAATTTGCATTGATTATGGGAGAGGATAACCTCAAAAGTTTTCACAAATGGAAAAATTACGAGCAAATACTTCAGAATCACAACATTTACGTTTACCCTAGAATTTCCGAAGGAAACATTAACACAGAGTTCAATAATAATTCAAAAATTTTTAACATATCTGCGCCAATAATGGAGCTATCTTCGACGTTTATAAGACAGGAAATTAAGGCTGGTAAAAATGTAAGACCAATGTTGCCTGAGAATGTATGGCAATACATTGATGAAATGAATTTTTACAGATAATCACCTTTTTAAGCCTTCTTAAATTACTAGATTGGAACTGATATTATGACCTACACTATTATAGTTTTATCAATTATCTGTACTTTAATTATCGTAAAATTAAAGGATATTACATTAAGAAATAAGCTTAATGACAAAGACGAAAAACGCCTTTTAATAGCTGGAAGCTTGTTAATTCTTTTCTTTGTTACAAAAGTAACTTTACCTTATCCTGAATCACTTTACTGGTTTTTATTTCTGAGTGTTATAGGAATTGGATCTATTTTATGTATTGATATTCTAAAAATAGAATTCAAGCGTTTTAGAAAACTGAAGACAAAAGATATGATTCTAAATATAGCATTCTATTGTCTTTTTATCGTGGCAACTCACTTATTTGTCTAAAAGTGATAAAAAGCATTCTCAAGATGCTCAATCTGAAACTTACTATTTTCTTTTACAATAGCTACAATATCAAACCTAGCTTCAACATCTAGATCATTTTCAGTAATATATTCATCTACTGCTTTAACCAAGTTTTTAATCTGTTTTGGCTTTACAAAGTCTTGAGGATTTCCAAAATCTATCGAACTTCTGGTTTTAACCTCAATTATAGCAAGAATATCATCTTTTTGGGCAATAATATCAACTTCGGCTTTATCAAAACGGTAATTACGCTCAAGGATTTCATAGCTGTTTTTCAATAGAAAATCTACAGCTAGTTGCTCGCCTTTTTTACCAAGTTCGTTGTGCTGTGCCAAGGTAGTGTTTAGTGTTTTGTTTTTAGTTAAAGCTTACTAAGCTTTTTTCTTTTGAAACTTTTAGTTTAATAGTTCTCCCCAAAACTAAAGCTCTGTTATCATCTTCATGTCCAGCTGGCATATTAAATGCTACAGGAAAATCATAATCAGCTAAAGCATCCAAGATTAATTGCTCTATAGAAGTTCCCCAAAGGGTTGTGTTTTTTCTCAGCTTAGACATATCACCAACAATAACACCTTTACAGTTATCAAAATAACCAGCGCGTTTTAGACTCTGCAGCATTCTATCAATATGATATTTGTACTCACCTATTTCTTCAATAAATAATATTTTTCCAGATGTATCTAAACTCGTATCAGAACCCAACATGGTGTGTAGCATTGTTAAATTTCCACCAACTAACTCTCCTTCAGCTTCACCTTCTCTATTGTATTTAGACCCTTGAAGCACATAATCAGTCGGATTTCCAAAAAGTGCTGCCTTAAATGTATCTATAGAAGTTTGAACTTCAGATAAATCCTGAGTTAAACTCACACACATTAAGGCATGCAAAGATTCAAAACCTTCGTTATGAAGTTGATTATGCAAAGCCGTTATATCGCTATAACCTACAACCCATTTTGGATTTTTTCTAAATTTAGTATAATCTAGTTTATCAAGAATTCTAACCGTCCCATAACCACCTCTTGCGCACCAGATGGCACTAATTTTTGGGTCGTCCATAGCACTTTGCAAATCTTCACAACGTTGTTCATCAGTTCCTGCAAAATGATCGGCTTTACTAAACACATGTTTACCAACTACAGCATGTAAACCCCAACTTTTAAGCAAGTCTACAGCCTGATTAACTTCGCGTTCTCTGTTTTTTAAAATTCCCGATGGAGCTACAATAGCAACGGTATCACCAGATTTTAGATAGGGAGGGCGAACTAATTTTGAGGTCATTTCTGTGGATTTATGAGTTTCACTTTGAGCATAGCTCGTAAGATTCTTACTAAAAAGAACAACTAAGCATACTAAAAGTATTGGCTTAAAATTCATATAAAAAGTGCTTTTTGTAAATGTACATTTTTTTTCTAAATCCCTTATATATTGTGTATTTTTGAAGCCTTAAATAAATCTTGAAACATGTCGAAAAGATATACCATAACAGCAGCTTTACCTTACACTAACGGTCCAATACACATTGGCCATTTAGCAGGTGTTTACGTTCCTGCTGATATTTATGCCAGATATATGAGATTAACAGGTAATGACGTTGCTTTTATTTGCGGAAGTGATGAGCATGGCGTACCTATTACCATAAAAGCGAAAAAAGAAGGTGTAACACCACAAGATATTGTGGATAAATACCACGCTATCATTAAAACATCGTTTGAGGATTTTGGTATATCATTTGACAATTATTCTCGTACCTCAGCGAAAATTCACCACGACACAGCTTCAGAATTCTTTAAAACGCTGTATGATAAAAATGAGTTTGTTGAAGAGGTTTCAGAGCAATTATATGATGAAAAGGCCAATCAGTTTTTAGCTGATCGTTTTGTGATTGGTACTTGCCCAAAATGTGGTTACGAAGAAGCTTATGGCGACCAGTGTGAGAATTGTGGAACTAGTCATAACGCTACTGATTTAATTAATCCGAAGTCTGCCATTACTGGTAACACTCCAACTTTAAAAGAAACCAAACACTGGTTTTTACCATTAAATAAACACGAAGAATTTCTACGTGAGTGGATTCTTAAAGGGCATAAAAAAGATTGGAAACCTAACGTTTATGGCCAAGTAAAATCTTGGGTTGATGACGGATTACGTCCAAGAGCAGTTACCCGAGATTTAGATTGGGGAATTCCTGTACCTGTTGAAGGTGGTGAAGGCAAAGTCCTTTATGTTTGGTTTGATGCTCCAATTGGTTACATCTCTTCAACCAAAGAATGGGCTGCTAGAGAAGGTAAGAATTGGGAAGATTACTGGAAAGACGAAAACACCAAATTGGTGCACTTTATTGGGAAAGATAACATTGTATTTCACTGTATTATTTTTCCATCAATGTTAAAGGCTGAAGGATCGTATATTCTACCTGATAATGTTCCTGCTAACGAGTTTTTAAACCTTGAAGGCAACAAGCTTTCAACATCTAAAAATTGGGCGGTTTGGTTACCAGATTATCTAGAAGATTTCCCAGAACAACAAGATGTTTTGCGCTATGCCTTAACAGCTAATGCACCAGAAACTAAGGATAACGATTTTACTTGGAAAGATTTCCAAGCACGAAACAACAATGAATTGGTGGCCATTTTTGGTAATTTCATTAATCGTGTTGTGGTACTTACCAACAAATATTATAACGGTGAAATTCCTACTCCTTCAGAATTTAATGCTATAGATGAGGAAACTTTAGCGGCTTTAAAAGCTTATCCTGATGTCATTTCTAGTTCTATTGAGCGTTACCGTTTTAGAGAAGGCAGCCAAGAACTTATGAATTTAGCACGACTTGGTAATAAATATTTAGCAGATGAAGAGCCTTGGAAAACTATAAAAACAGACGAAGAACGCACTAAAACAGTGATGTTTGTAGCTTTGCAAATTGCATCAGCTTTAGCGGTTTTATCTGAGCCATTTTTACCGTTTACGTCTGAAAAATTAAAATCTATCTTATGTCATTCTGAACTTGATTCAAAATTGACTTGGGAAGATATTGCTTCAAAAGATATTTTACTTCCTGCTGGCCATAACATACAAACAGGAAAACCTCAGTTGTTGTTTTCAAAAATTGAAGATGAAACTATTCAAAAACAACTCGATAAATTAGAAAACAATAAAAAAGCAAATGAAGCTGCTAATAAAAAAGTAGAACCACAAAAAGAGGAAATTACTTTTGATGATTTTACAAAATTAGACTTAAGAGTTGGTACTATACTCGAAGCTGAAAAAATGCCAAAAACCAAAAAACTCTTGGTTTTAAAAGTTGATACAGGTATTGATACTCGTACTATTGTTTCAGGTATTGCAGAAAGCTTTAAACCCGAAGAGGTTGTTGGCAAACGCGTTACGGTTTTAGTTAACCTAGCACCAAGAGAATTACGAGGAGTAGAAAGTCAAGGTATGATTTTAATGACCGAAGATGAAAGTGGTAATTTAGTATTTGTAAATCCTGATATTGAAGGAATCGATAATGGCCTAAAAATAAGTTAAAATCATGAAAACAAAACTGTTATTTCTTCTTCTATTTGTAAATCTTATAAATGCTCAAACAAGGTATTTAGAAGTTAAGATAAAGGATAAAGAATCTAATGATGATATTAAAAGTGCAACCATCATAGAAGATAGTATTAACAGTTCTTTGTTTACATTTTTAGAAGAAGAAAAGGTCACTTATGGTTTTAAATATAACCATCATAGATTACTAGAATCTAAAATAACTTCTGAGGGATTAAAACGAAAATATAAATCTATAATTGGCAGCATAGTAAATAACAACAAAGTAAGACTGCTAGAAACTAATAATAAGAATACTAAATATGCAAGTATACTATTCGATTTTGACACAGAAATTAGTGAAGAAACTGAATATAGTTTCAAATTAAACCCGTATGATTATTATCTACAGACCTATAGCCATGAAGACAAATGCTATATGTTTACATACAATAGCCAGACAAATAAATTGTGTAAATGGACATTCTTATTAGATGGTTCGTATAAAAAAGATTTTTACGATCTTAAAGACAACTATAGCTGGGTTAATAATAATTCGAAAAATCATTTTAAAGAAGAATTTCAAAAAGTCAACAATAAATTACCTAACAATTTAATTGTTACTTCTAAGGAATATAAAATGTATGAATTAAAGGATGGATTTATTTGGACACTTGATGACAATATAGATTATACTTTAATCATAGAATTTAAGGCACCTGAATTCGATCCTATATTCACAAAAATATTTCAAACTAAACAAGAATTAAATCCAAAAACAAGTAATTCATACTTGTTTGACGATAAGATTGCCCAAATAACATCCAATAATTCATATTTAAATTTCGAAATAAAAGATTTTGAAAGCAAAAATGTTATTAAGTCCTTTTCTATTACTAAAGATGAAACTATAGATTTTAAAAACGGCCCTATCTTACAAGAAGGGTCCGTTTATAGTTTTGGTAATACCAGAGAATTAGAAAAAACATCAAAATTTTTACGCAAAATATCCAAAGAAAATAACGGTGTGTCAGTATACCCTCAAAATGGTAATTATAGAGTTACAATAGGAGGTATTGTTGAACTTTCCGGTGGCGGAGGAATGATGATGCCTGGTTTTGGTGCTTTTCCTATGTACCAAGTTGGTGGTTTTACAATGAGCTTCAACCCTGCAGGATTTGCCTTTGGAAGTTATTCCTCAACAGGTTCTACAAGAATTGAATGTTTGTTCGATAGCGAATTCAACCATCTTGACGGAGAAATAAAAGACAATGTGTTTGATAAGATTACAAAGTATAAAGATAGAATGAGTAATCTGAAAGCCGACAATGTTTATTTTCTTAATAATAAGGTACTCTTTGGTTTTTACAAACCTTACTACAAATCTTATGAATTAGTTCTATTTGAATAGAATTAAAAAACTTGAAGCTTTAATTAATAAGTCGTTTTAAGCACACCATTGAGCCAATAGCCCTTACTGGTTATTTGCTTTTCGTTGTTTACATAAACACCTAGGCCATTACGCATTCCACTTGTAAAATTGCCATAATAGAATGTGCCTGTACTTTGGTAATATTGCACACCTTGACCTGTGAAATTTTTGTTGCTTATTTCACCTATATAACTATCACCTGATGACCAACCATAAGCACCGACTTTATCTATTTGTCCGTTAGTGAAAAAACCAACATAAGTGTCTCTATTTGAAAATTGATAAAACCCAAATCCGTTGCTACAGTTACCTATACAATTACCGTTAGCTCGTTTATTTTTAAAATCTGCAGTTATCATATTTCTTGTTTGCTTTCCATTTTCGTAGTAGCCAGCTTGCAGAATCTCTCCACCTTTTTTTAGATAACCATAACCGTTAAAAGTGCCATTCTTAAATTCTCCAATATAATATTCCTTTCTATCGTACCAAGTAAACATTCCAAAACCGTTTCTAAAGCCATCAACAAAATGACCTTCGTAATAATTGGCGTTATCGTTAAAGGTTTGCTTTCCAAAACCATTAGCTTTTCCATTTTTAAAAAAGCCTTTTAAAATGTATTCATCTGTTTTTACCTCACCATAACCATCGGTACAATTACCAGATAGACAGGTTGATGTTTTAGTTGAAGGTTCACTGTTTGCTTTTGCTATTTGATAGGTATCCGTTGCTTTATTATATTTTCTACCTGGTTGAACGGTTTCCTTTTCGGCAATTTTTAAGTTTGGGAAATAGTAAAGCGGCTCTTTGTTTTTAAAAAGCACAAAATCATTATTGTTGTAAGCGAAACTGTACTCTGAATTTTTTAAAGCCATTCCTTTTTCAGCAAAAATTTTTGCTTCATCATTTATGATGAAGAAAATATTGTCCTCAGATTGTAATTCTTCTAATGGATAAAAAAAATACTTTTCATTAGGGTTCATTTTCAAAAAAAACGTTTTATCCAAAAATTCATCATAACAAATAAGATTATTGAATTGGTTATAAACTTTTAAGCTATTATTTCTTAAATACATTCTATTTGAAATACTAATGCCCTTATGGAATAAATAATATGAGTTTTCAGTACTTTGTAGATAGTTAGCTGTATTTAGGTATACGGTTTCAAAAACCTGCTTTTTACCAGATTTTGATTCTTCAAGCGCGTTACGAATAATCATGTAGTTTTCCTGAAAAGGATTGTAAACCATGACATCTGCTTTATTAATTAAACGAGTACTTAAAAAAGTTACTGGTTTGTTGTTTATGTATATTTTACAGTTGGACATAGGCCCTATTCCCCAAGGACTTTTGGTATAAATAATGGATAACTCTGGTTTATTTTTAATTTCACTATATAGAATCGTTTGATTAAAACCTGGATTTATATGATTTCCATACTGGTCGTACCCAAGCTCAAATCTTGATTTGTCTCTCCCGATTTTATTTCCATTTTTAAACACATATAAAATAGGCTTACTTTTTTCTGTGCCATAGGTTTTATTTTCTATAATGTGAAGCTCGTCTCCTACTTTTTCATAAGTATATTCTTTTATAACATTTAATGTACTTGTTTCCTTAACTAACCGATTTAAGTCATCGTATTCATAAGTAATACTACTATTGTTAACATATTCCTTTTTTATTAGCAAACCCTTGGAATTGTATTGAAATTTTAAAGTTTTTACACCTAATGAAGCGTAAGTGTGCTCAGCTATATAACCTTGCGCATTATATGTATAGGTTTCACCATAAGTATTATGTATTAACTTGTTGTTATCGTAGCTATAAACTTTAGAACCTACATCATTATTATCAATGATTAAATAGCCATCTTCGGTAAATATTTGATGACCAAAACCATAAACATCTCCCTGTAAGTTGAAATGCTCACGCTTGTATTTAACAGCAATAGGATTTAGAGGAGCGTTTACAAAATCTATTTTTTGAGCATAGATATTAAAACTAAAAACAATAGCTAGTAGGTAAATTACATTTTTCATTTTGTAGGTATTCGTTCTCTCCAAAATTATAAAGCAAACGCAAGTCAAACCATACGATAAACTGCGTATTTTTAAAATTTGAAATGTATTTTTTGATAAAAATCCAAAAAATTGAAATTAAAAAACTAAAAAATATTATCTCACCGTAAAATTTGTATATTCAAACAGTTAACCAATTTTACTTTCTATGAAAAAAACTACTAAATCTTTAAAATTATCAAAACAACTTGCAAAATATGGTGCTTTAACAGCCGCTATGGCGAGTATAGCTGATGCAAGTGGACAAATTGTATTTACGGATGTTGATCCTGATTTTTCGGGCAACAGTGGTGATGAATTCTTCTTAGACCTTAACCAAGATGCTATAAATGATTTTAGAGTGCACCAAAGCGGATACAATTTATTTATTGAGCCTTTGACGGCTAGCAATAGCGTTTTGGGGTCTGGTGCTGCTTCATACAATTATGTATATCCTTATGCACTTTCAAGTGGTGCTGTAATATCATCTGGACAAAACACATGGTTAAACCAAGGTTTTTCAGCCGGTTATCAATCATTAAATTATGGCTCAAGTAGTACTTGTTATTTTGGAAACTGGTGTAGTGAAACTGATAAATTCTTAGGATTGAGATTTACAGTTGGTGGCAATATACATTATGGATGGGCTAAGTTAGATGCCACTTTTGATAATGGATGGACCATTAAAGAATTTGCCTATAACACTACAGTTGATGAAAGTATAGAAGCAGGTCAACAAACACTAGGAGTAAGTTCTAACGATATACAAGATGTTAGAGTTGTTGGGCTTAATAAATCTATTGGATTATACAACCTTACAGAAGCCACTGAATATACATTATATAATATTGAAGGTAAGCAGCTACTCAATGGCAAAATCGAAAATGTAAACTCCAGTGTAATTGAAGCCAACCAAATGGCTTCAGGTATTTATATTTTAGAATTGAATACTTTAGAATCTAATTCTACTTTAAGGAAAAAAGTAGTCTTATAAAATGTTTAAAAAATACTTCATTAAAAGTAACGGTAAAGTATACCGTTACTTTTTTTATGATCTATTGCGATAAAGTTTGGTGTCAACACAAGCACACATTTGTTCTGTATCCATATGCTTAAGCCCTAAAAATTTTATGATTTCATCTGTTATATCATTTGGTGAGTTTATCACATCTTTGTGATTGACATACATAAGTTCTACATGAGGTTCCTTATCCTTCCAAATAGAAACTTGATTTAAATGTTTTTCATAGGTTTCAAAAAGACGTGTAGGTAAAACCTCAGGATCTTTACCAAGCATTACTTGTTGAGATTTTACAACTTCACCTAAATCTCTATTCATAAAAATTATCTTATACCTATATTTTAGATCTAAATATTTCAATAATGGGGCAACTACCTTTACAGATTTACCTTGTGCTTTTTCTATCCAAGTATTATCTCTTGCAATTGACATTACTGGGTCATACTCATAATACCCTTTAGGATTAGATTTGTCCGCTTTACGATTATTATCAGTTAAAACTTCTAATCCTCCTTTATCTAACATTTGCATCATTAACGATGTACCAGATCTAGGTAATCCAGAAACTACAACTATCTGATTTTCGAAATATTTGAATGTCGATTTATCTGTTAAATCAATGGAATTTTGTTTCTGATTTATATTTTGAATAGCAGTTTTTGCCCTAAAATGAGTTTTTGGCTTCAACTTTGCTGCTGTTTCGTATGCTTTTTTAGCATTTTCCAAATCACCAAATTTTTCGAGTGCTTCGCCGAGTGTATAATGTGCTTTAGGAAAATATTTCACTAACTCTATAGCTACAAAGGCATGATCAATGGCCTCTTCATAATCTCCTAAACGAATGTACGTTTCTGCTAGAGCTTGGTGTGTTTTAGCTTTATCAGATTCATATTTCAAAGAACTCTCAAAAGCCTCTTTGGCATTTTCAAATTCGTTTAGTTGTCTATAAATATTACCTATCTGATACCAAACTTCAGAATTTGGTTTATTATTCTTCGCCTTATTTAAAAACTTTAAAGCTTCGTGAACTTTCCCTTTATTAATTAAAATTTTTGCTTCAGAAAAGTAGGTGTTTATCTCAAAATACTTATCTCTTGTTTTTAGTTCTTTTAAGTATATTTCCGCCTTGTCAAAATCCTTTGTAGCAATGCTTATAGACAAAAGATCCATATAAAATGGAATGACGTCTATTTTAGAGTCACCTACTTTAACATCAACAGAATCCTTTTTCTTTTTTAAAATTTCTATTTCTTCTTGTTCGAAAACAGGATAATCTTCTGAGATTAAATTCAGTAAAATTTCTTTTGCTCTATCATAATCTTTTTTACCTGAATAGACTCTCGCTAAGTTGTGCTTAATATCACATTTTGTTTTTAATACTGCTGTTTCTATTTTTTCATCAGGTCGTTCTATATAACCTAAATCTATAAGTTGTTCCAAAGTTTCTTGATCACTTAGTTGGTCTGCTTCTTTTGAGGTGTCATGTTCACCAAAATCACCACTTACATTTTCCCAGCTATCAATGTAATTAGGTTCTTTAACATCTTTAAATATATCTAAAGCTACCTTACCATCCATATCTTTACCTATAGGTAGATTATACATATGTAATATGGTAGGAGCGACATCAATAAGACCTAGTCCAAAAACTTTTTCGCTCTTTTTAATGTTTGGGCCCGAAGCAACAAAAATCCCAAACTGTCTATGATCGAGAGCTGGTGCTGCTGGGTATTTTGGCATTTTCACAATTCGTTTATGTCCAGATTCAAAACCATGATCGGACATCACAATGACTGTAGTATCTTTATCTACTAGAGATAAAATCCTATCAAGCATCATATCCTGAAAACGATAAGCACTAATAATACATTCGTTATAAATATCATATAATTCTTGAGGAACACTATTTAACTTTGGAGGATGATACTTCATAAAGGCATGACAAAAGTGATCTATTAAATCATAATAAATTGCCATAAAATCCCAATCTGTTGTTCTAAGTAAGTTTGTTGCTACTGCATGAACAGAACTATTTTCAGCCATGATTTTTGCAAACGATTGCAAACCCTTATGTTTATCTTGATTTATTTGCGCAGCTTTGGGTATAAAAGGTAAAATATGAGCTTCAGTAATTTCATAAGGAAACATTCTTAAATCTTGAATATCATTAACTAAGCTTTCTGGATGAACAGTACCTTTAACCACAGGGTTTTTGGCTTTTGGGTCTTGTTTTACTTTTTGAAATTTATCCGTTACCACAACACCATTTATTGGCTCAGCAGGAAAACTTGGCCACCAACCCACAAGATTACTTTTCAATCCTTGATTATGTAGAATATTCCATATAGCTCTAGATTTTCTTGAATTTACGGTAACAGGTCTTACTCCTTTCATGTCTGGCATTAACTCAATAAAACCAAGAACACCATGCTTGTCTGGTGTTTTTCCCGTAGCTACCGTAGACCACAACATCGGTGAGTATGGAGGATTCATTGTTGCCATATTACCATACACACCATTATTTATTAATCGCTGTAGTGCTGGCATTTGTCCTTTAGCCAAAAGCGGACCTATAATCTGCCAATCAGCAGCATCCCAACCTATTAAAAGGACTTTATTTTTTTTGCTCATTCTGTCTCTTTGATTTTGCTTCTTTTTTAACCTCTCGCCAAGCTCTTAAGCCCACATCTCCTAAAGCCAATAACCCTAAAGAACCCTTTTCGGTAACTTTAAAATTATGATTAATGGTTTCTTTATTCATGCTATTTGTTATTTATTTGATACAATATTTAACTTTGAAAATAAATATATAAACTTAATCTTTTTCCTACTACAATTACAGGACTTCATTTACTTTCTTTATGATTTCATATATTCAAAACCATACTCAATTATCACAAACATCTATAAAGAACACCTTAAAATTACTCAACGAAGATTGCACCATTCCCTTCATTTCTCGTTATAGAAAAGAAGCTACAGGTAATTTAGATGAAGTAGAAATCGGGTTAATTGTAAAATATAAAGAAGAGTTTGAAGCCTTAGAAAAACGAAAAGTATCTATTCTAAAAGCTTTAGAAGAACAAGATAGTTTAACTGAAGATCTAAAACAAAAAATTGAAAATGCTGAAGATCTAACTACACTAGAAGACCTTTACCTCCCCTTTAAGAAAAAACGGAAGACAAAAGCAGAAACTGCACGTAAAAATGGTTTAGAGCCATTGGCTAAAATCATAATGAGCCAAAAGGCTAATGATGTAGAATCAATAGCTTATAAATATCTAAATGGAGACATAAAATCCACAGATGAAGCTTTAGAAGGCGCAAGACATATCATTGCCGAATGGATTAACGAGCGTGTAGATATAAGAAACGGTTTACGACATCAGTTAGAGCGTTTTGCTCAAATAAGCACTAAAGCCGTTAAGGCAAAAGAAACTGAAGAAAAAGCGCAGAAATTCAGAGACTACTTTGATTGGTCTGAGAGTTTAAGTCGTATCCCTTCGCACCGCCTTTTAGCTATATTAAGAGCAGAAAGTGAGGGCTTTATTCGTGTGAAAATCGAAATTGATAACGATAGAGCCTTAGAACGTATCGATAATAAAATTATTAGAAGTAATAATGCTTGTGCAGACCAAATTGAATTAGCTATTTCAGATGCCTACAAACGCTTATTGCTACCATCATTAAGTAATGAAGCTTTAGGTATTGCCAAAGAAAAAGCAGATGATGCCGCAATTCAAGTATTTGCTAAAAATTTAAAACAACTTCTATTAGGTTCGCCTATTGGTGAAAAGCGTGTTTTGGCTATAGATCCAGGCTTTAGAACAGGCTGTAAAGTGGTTTGTCTTGATGAAAATGGAAACTTAAAGCACAACGAAACTATCTATCCTCATGCACCAAAAAATGATAGAACTGGCGCTATGAAAAAGATAGCTTCACTTACCGAAGCTCATAAAATTGAAGCTATTGCCATTGGTAACGGAACAGCCTCTAGAGAAACTGAGGCTTTAGTTAGAAAAGTCCAGTTTAAAACCGATGTTCAAGTATTTGTGGTTAGTGAAGCTGGAGCAAGTATTTATTCCGCTTCAAAGATTGCCAGAGATGAATTCCCTAATTATGATGTTACGGTAAGAGGTGCTGTTTCTATTGGTAGACGTCTTCAAGATCCGTTAGCCGAGTTAGTAAAAATCGATGCTAAATCTATTGGCGTTGGTCAATATCAGCATGATGTAGATCAAACAAAGCTTCAAAAACAACTGGATATTGTTGTGGAGAATTGCGTTAATGCCGTTGGTGTAAACATAAATACAGCGAGTATGTCCTTATTAAGTTATGTATCTGGAATCGGACCAAAACTTGCAGAAAATATTGTATCCCATAGAAGTGAAAATGGTGCTTTTTCATCTCGAAATGACATAAAAAATGTACCTCGTTTAGGTGGAAAAGCCTTTGAACAAGCAGCAGCTTTCCTCAGAATAAAAGATGCTAAAAATCCTTTGGATGATTCTTCCGTTCATCCTGAAAGCTATGATATTGTTAAAAAAATGACCAAAGACAAGAATGTCTCGCTTCAAGAATTAATTGGTAATAAAAACCTTCTTCAAAGTATCGATTTAAAAAAATATTATACAGATACTATCGGTCTACCTACACTAAAGGACATCATTACGGAATTAGAAAAACCTGGTTTAGATATCAGAGAAGAAGCCAAAGTATTCACTTTTAATCAGAATATAAAAACAATTGATGACTTACAAGAAGGGCAGTTACTTCCAGGTATTGTAAACAACATTACAAACTTTGGTTGCTTTGTAGATATTGGTATAAAAGAGAGTGGTTTAATACATGTTTCAAATCTTAGCGACAACTTCGTTAAAGATGTTAACGAGCATGTGCATCTACACCAACAAATCATTGTTAAAGTTCTAGATGTCGATGTTAATAGAAAGCGTATTCAACTAAAATTACATAAATAACGACTTATAAATAGTGCATTTCATTTGAATTAACATTTAAATGAATCGCATCACTCAGCCAAAAGTTTCATAATTAATTTAGCATCAAATTCAAAAATTATGAAACATTTTATAACAATACTAGTGGCTGTTTGCCTCCTATCTTGTGGAGCTTCAAAAACGGTTCGCGAATCAAAAAAGGTCATTAAAGGCAACTGGGTTTTAACTTCAGTGAATTCATCTGCCATTGGTGATTTAAGAATTACTTTGTTAAATGATGCTACTAAAGACTGTTTCGAAAATAGTTCGTGGCAATTTATTCCAAATAACAACACCGGACTTTATACTTTGTCTGGAACTAACTGCGATATGCAAGATCGTTACTTTGTTTTTACAATAGATGAAGTTGACGAAACTACTGGGCTTTATGATTTCCTTTTAAAACCTACCAATGAAAAAGGAAAATCTGAAACTAATGTTGGTTTTAGAATGAAGTTAACATCATTGACCGACACTTCTATGCAATGGCAACAAACCGTTAGTTTAGACGGTAAGCCTATTCAAATCAATATGAATTTTACAAAAATTTAAAACTATGAAACTTATAAATTATAAATCGAATATGGCCATTTTTATGGCTGCAATATTATTAGTCTTTACAGGTTGTAAAGCGGTAGACAATGCTAACAACAAACAAAAAGGTGCCGTTATCGGTGCTGCTGGTGGTGCCATATTAGGTGCTATAATTGGAAACAATGTAGGAAAAGGTGGTAATGGAGAACTTGGTGCCGTTATTGGTGGAGTTGTTGGAGGAACTGCTGGTGTTCTCATTGGACAAAAAATGGATAAACAAGCTCAAGAAATAGAACAAGAAATACCTGGAGCTCAGGTTGAACGTGTTGATGATGGCATTGTTGTGACTTTTGATGAACAAAGTGGTGTTTACTTTGCTACAGATAAATACAACATCAATGCAAGTTCTCAGAGCACATTAGATAAGTTAGCTAGTGTTTTTGCTGAATATCCAGACACAAACATCTTAGTTGTTGGGCATACCGATAGTGTAGGTAGCGAAACTTACAATATGGAATTATCCAAAAATAGAGCCTATGCCGTTACCAATTATTTGAAAAGTAAAGGATTAAGCTCTGGAAGATTTACAACCAATTGGTTTGGCGAGTCTCAACCAATGTACAATAATGACACTGCTGATGGTAGATCTAAAAACAGAAGAGTTAATATCGCTATACTTCCAAGTGAAGAGATGATAGATGAGGCACGTAGCCAAGCTGGCAATTAATATATATTTCACTTTGATAAAAGGTCTTACACAAGATTTGTGTAAGACCTTTTTTTGATTGTACTTTTACAATTAAACATTAGTACATGCTAAAAATAGCTTACCATCCTATTTATAAACATCCTTTACCTGATGGACATCGCTTTCCTATGGAAAAGTATGAGCTTCTTCCTCAGCAACTAATACACGAAGGTACTTGTAGCAAAAATAATTTTTTTGAACCCGAAAAAACCAATGACAAATATATAGTTGCTGTTCATGAGCCTGATTATTACTATGATTTAGTCAACTTAACTTTAGAACAAAGAGCCGCCCGAAAGATTGGGTTTCCTTTGAGTAGAACTTTAGTGGATCGTGAAGTTATTATTGCTGACGGCACAATAAAAGCTAGTGAGTTTGCTCTAAAATATGGTATTGCCATGAATATAGCAGGTGGTACACACCACGCCTATACCAATCGAGGTGAGGCTTTTTGTTTGCTCAATGACCAAGCCATTGGCGCACGATATCTTCAACAAAACAATTTAGCGAAAAAAATTCTCATAGTAGATTTGGATGTACATCAAGGTAATGGTACAGCTGAAATTTTTCAGAATGACGAGTCGGTATTTACCTTTTCTATGCATGGAAAAAGTAACTATCCTTTCAAAAAAGAACAAAGTGATCTAGACATTGCTTTAGAAAACGACACAAGTGATGATATTTATTTAAATATCTTAAAAGCGACTCTTCCTAGACTTATAGATGAACAACAACCAGATTTTATTTACTATTTATCTGGTGTAGATGTTATAGCTTCTGATAAATTAGGAAAGCTAGCTATGAGTATAGGCGGTTGTAAAGAGCGTGACCATTATGTGCTTCAAACTTGTAAAAATCTAAATATTCCTGTAATGTGCAGTATGGGAGGAGGTTATTCCCCAAACATAAAAACCATAGTAGAGGCTCACTCTAACACCTATAGATTAGCTCAAGATATTTTCTTCTAGAAACTAACTCTAAGCATCATATTTGGAGTTATACCCAATGACTCCTGATTTATTTGAGAGACAATATCATTATTTAACCTGTAAAAGCTATTAATAGTATTGGTTCTGTCTAAAAGATTCCAAACAGATAATCCAACATTTACCTTTGTTTCTTTAGCTAATTTAAAATCATACAAAGCAGAAAAATCTACACGTAAATAATCGGGTAGATGATTAGCGTTAGTGGAGTTATAATTTATTTCACCATCGGTTACTTGATTACCATCTAAAGGTGTTGTTAGCGGTCTTCCTGAATTCCAGTTTAAACCTGCTGATAACTTTAACTTTTTAGTAGTGTAGTTAATACCAAAAGTTAGTGCATGCGTAATATCATAATTACTAGGAAATGTGTATTCAGGAAGTGTTTTAAAAAAATAATTACTATTTAGGTAAGAGTAACTCAACCATGTATTAAAATTGTCTATTTCTTTTCTTACTATAAAATCTAGCCCTCTGGTGTCATACGCACCAGAAGCTTTAATAAATTCGTATGAGTTATAAAATCCTTGACTTTGTGTTGTTATACCTTCCACCTTTTTATAGTAGGTTTCTGCACTTACTAGCCAACCATCTTTTGTAAAGGAAAGCCCAAAAGACACTTGTTTACTTCTAATTACAGGAATATCCTTATCGTTAGATAATTGCCACCTGCGCTTTTCTATTCCTAAAAAATCATTTTGAAAATTTATAACCTGAGATGTATTTTGATGTTTAAATTCACCCAAAATATCTATCGAAAAATTTTGAAAAAATCGATGATAAAAGCTTAATCTCGGTTCAACAATATGTTTTTTAAATTTATCAATATAGTTATATCTTAAACCTGTATTGAACCTTGTATTTCTGTTTTTAGACTTATATGAAAGTTGAGAAAACACTCCATGCGTCCTCACAACTTCTGACACTAATAATCTGTACAACGGACTATCAACATCATCTAAATTTGTAACTTCAGTTTCAACAAAGTGATAGCCATTTAACAGCTGAAACTTATCATTGATTTTGTAATTGGCTTTTAACTTTAGACTCGTTTCAGAAACTTTGTTTTCTTGTAAAAACCGCTGCTCTTCTAGAATGTTTGCATTGACCGATTTTAGATCATAGTCGGTTTCATAACCTTCAAAAATAGTTTGCCATTTACTATTCCATACTTTAGAGTAATAGATAGCTCCTGCAATGCTATTTTGTTTAAGACTACTTTCCCTAGACATGCCATTGGCGTTTTCATTAAACACCAATTCATTTGCAACATTTATGAAATTTATCCTCAACTCTTCTTTATCGTTAATTTTATATAGCCAACGTAAAGACGCATCATAAAAATCGAATTGCTTATCGGAATTAATGATGTTAGTTGAGTTATCTGCAACTTCAGTATCCTGAGAAATACGCTCAAAATAATTGTTATAGGTTGGAGTCTCTGTAAAATCACTCATGGATTTTCTTGCTGCAAACTGTAAAGATGATTTTTTGCCTACAGGAACATCTACAAAGCCATTAGCATCAATAAAATTAACACCAATACTACCCTTAAAACCTCTATTTAATTGCTTTTCTGTTTCCATGGCTATAGTGCCAGAAACACCATCGGTAAACTCTGCGCCAGAACCATTTTTAACCAAAGACACACGTTCTGTAATCTGAGGATTGAACATAGATATTAAGCCAAAAAAATGGCCTGATTGATACATTTTTATATCATCCCAAAGCATTAAATTTTGGTCGTGCGTACCACCTCTAATATTGATATCTGAAACTGTTTCATTTATACTTTGTATTCCCGGAAATGCCTGCGCAGCTTGTAAAACATCAGTATCTATAAGACCAGGAAGTATATCGAAATCTGAAATATCTATTTCAAAAGAACCATTATCTAATTTATTAATACCTCTAACGATATAGCCTGAAATAGTCACTTCAGAAAGCTCCTGAAGATTTATTTTCTCTTGCCTAGCAACTACCAAAACCGTAGTGTTATTAACTACATTAAAATCAAAACCAGTATTTTCCTGTAAAAAGAGTAAAACTTCTTCTAAAGTAAACGTTTTTGGAGGTGGCTCTAAATAGGTTTCTGAAATTAAATCTTCAGCATAATTAAACTGTATCTTATACTGTTTTTCTAATGCTGACAAAACTTCAATCAATGGCAATGACTTTTCTACCTCTTGGGCTTTAGACCAGTGGAAGACAAATAAAATAAAGAAAATTAAAACAGAATACCGTTTAATTTGCATTACCATGAATTAGAACTTGGTTAGATGTACTAATTTCAAAAGTTAAATTCATAGGTTGTGTTATAGACACGAGTGCGTTTTGCAGATTATCATTTACAAAACCACCAGAGAACAGTCTAGAAGTATCCGTATTCTTAAATTTTACGCTTACTTTATACTGTCGCTCTAGCTCTTTAAAAACTTCTTTTAAGGTAACAAGTTTAAAACTACTTCTATTATTAATCCACTGTGGCTCTGCATCTATGGTTTGGCCTTGAGTAAACTTTTCATCTAATATACGGAAAGTTTTTCCAGCTGTTAATCTTCTTTCAATAGTATCTGAAACGACGCTTACAATACCTTCATAACAGTTAACCTCAAAATACCCGTTACGCGACTTCACGTTAAATTCTGTACCAACCACAGTAACGGTTCCGTTGTTGGTTATGATATCAAAAGTTTTCCCTTTGGCAACTTTAAAATAGGCCTCTCCTTGAAGTTCTAAACGTCTATTAGACTCCCAAGATGATTTGTCATAGCTAATTTTGGAATCGGCATTTAACATCACTTCAGACAAATCTGGCAACTGTATATTGGTTTTCTCAGCTACAACTGTATTTATTTCTACAGTAGAATTATTTGAATTAAAAAACGTAAAGTAAACTCCAAGAGTAATAATTACAATACTAGCTATTTTCAACAATGGTGAAACCCAATGCAATTGCTTAACTTTTGTTTTTCCATTATAATTCTTTTTGAAAGTCTCAAAATCATCTGCTTTAGAAAAATTAGATGCCTTAAAATATTTGGCTGTATCAATGATTCGTTGATTAAAAGCATAATCCTCCTGCTTACTAAACGCTTCTTTTTCAGCATCTGTAAGTTCATCATTTAACCATTTCTTTAGTAAATCTTCTTTCATACTAATCTGTCCTAGCTATAAAACAACTTAGGCTTATTTTTTCCTGATTATTTTATTTTAAAATTTTCAAGTCCCTCTTTCAGAATATTAAAAGCCGTGTAAATTCTGTATTCTACAACTTTTTGTGTTACACCTAACAGCTCTGCTATTTCCTTTTGCTTTTTGCCTTCTACTTTATTCATTAAAAATGCCACACGATGTTCTTCATTAATGCTAGCCAGCACTTCATTGTATTTTTTTAAGTATTCATCCTTTTCTAATAAAAATTCTGGAGTCTCACTATCATAGCTTTGGGTTTTGCTTTTTTGATGTTTTAAAACCACTTTATGATGCTTAATTTCATTTAGCATCATATTATTCGCTACAGTAAACAAAAAGGATTTGGCTTTTGTTAAGGTTACTTTTTTACAATTGTCCCAAAGTTTTATAAAGGCATCTTGGGTCTTATCCTTAGGATTGAATTGCTCGCCATATTTATAATATAGATAGTTATGCAAGTCATCAGCATACTTATTATATACGCGCTCAAAAGTAGCAGCCTCACAGATATTATCGCTTAATTTTTTTGACAATTTTGATTAGTTTGCGATAAATATATTGAAATATTTTTCAAAATAAATCAGTGGTTTTTAAAGTTGGGTTGTTATATGTTAAAATGGCCACACTTAAATCTTAGCCATGATGAAAATAAAACAATCAATATTTTTAGTCGCTATAATAAGCTTAGCCTTAACGTCTTGTAGAAAAGAGGAAACAGAATTTATACAAGCACCAGAAGAAGAAACTTTAAATCCAAACTCTAACGTTGCACTTTTAATGCAGCGTACTGCTTCAAATGATGGTTCTAACGACAATATTGTAGATAGAGCTAATTGCTTCAGCATTGCATTTCCTTACACTATAAATGTCAACGGCCAACAGTTATACATCAATTCTCAAAGCGATTTCGAAATTATAGAATGTGTATTTAGTGATGATGATGTTAATGAAGTTGAAATCAATTTTCCTATAACCATAATTTTATCTGATTTTTCTGAAGTTTCAATAACAAATACAACAGAATTAAATGACTACATAAACTCTTGTAATGGTGAAAATGAAGCGGATGATGATATAGAATGTATAGATTTTGAATACCCTATTGAAGCCTCCATATTTAATGCTAACAACCAGCTTTTAGATACTGTTTATTTACAAAGTGATAGTCAATTATACAGTTTTATTGATGATATAGACGAAGACGATATTGTAACCCTAGAATTCCCTATTACAGTTTCTCTCGCAAATGGTTCGGAAATAACAATTAACAACCTCAACGAATTAGAAACAGCTATAGAAAATGCTAATAACACGTGTGATGAAGATGACGATTACGATTATGAAGATGATGATTGCGATAACTGCACCTTAACTATGGTTGAAGGGTTGTTATTGAACTGCTCTGATTGGGAAGTTGATAAACTTGAACGCAATAACAATGACTACGATAACCTTTATGATGGTTATGAGTTTAATTTCTTTTCTAATGGCACCATGTCTGTCTATTGGAGTGGTATCACAGCCGACGGAACATGGATAGCAAGTGGATCTGGAAATGATATTGAAATAATAGTGAATGTCCCTGATTTACCATTATGTAATAATAACTGGATTTTACACGAAATAGAAAACTGTTCTGACGAAACAAAAATAGACCTAAGGGTTGGTGATGCCGACCGCCTTAGATATGTCAACAATTGCAATTAATTAACTTAAAACAAGAAATCATGAAAAACAATCTTTTGTATGCCATAATTATTATGGTCAGCTTCTCCTTAATGTCATCAACCTGTTCTTCTGATGATGATGGAAACAATTCAAATAATAACTCACAGGAAATAGCCCAAATTGAAAGTCAAGTTGAGTTAGGTACTTGGATTGTTTCAAGCTTTATAGACTCTGGACAAGATGAAACCAATGACTTCAACGGTTATGGTTTCACTTTTGCTAGTGATGGTACTCTAACTGCCACAAATGGTACAACAACCTACACAGGCACTTGGTCCATAACAGATAGCAACAGTAATGATGATAGTAGTGATGATATAGACTTCAATATCTTTTTCCCAGTTCCAGATAATAATGACTTTGAGGATCTAAATGATGACTGGGACGTTGTATCTCATAGTGCAACCACTATAAGTCTTATTGATATTAGCGGAGGCAATGGTGGAACCGATACGTTGGTTTTCACAAAACTCTAATTGAAAAAGAAAAATTACCGCTGATTAAAAATGGCTCCATCTATCCTTGGAGCCATTTAATAAAACGTAAATATCATGCTAAAAAAAATAATTATTATAGGTGTAGTAGTTGTGGTAGCTATAGTAATAGGCTACAACTATATCTATCAAGACCATAGGGACATTGAAACTGAAACAGCGGAATTCATCCTTTCATCAAACGAGATTACCAATCACTTCTCAAGTGATCCAACAACTGCAGAACAAAAATTTCTAAATAAAACAATTGAAGTCTCTGGTGTGGTTTCAGATTTAGGAATTAATGAAATCACAATAGATGACAACATATTTTGTCAATTCACGGAACTCAATCAAGATGCTATTTCCACTAACTCACAAGTTACTGTCAAAGGTCGTGTAATTGGGTATGATGATTTATTAGAACAAGTAAAACTAGACCAATGCACTATATTAAAATGAAAAACACATGTCTACTCATAGCCTTTCTGTGTAGCTTTTTTATAAATGCACAAGATGATTTATTTGATGAAATTGACACCGATTCTACAGGAGTTCAATATGCCAGCGCAGCCTTCAAAGGCCTAAAGATTGTAAATTTTGAATCGACTAAACTCGTGGCTAAAAAAGAACTAACCTTTATAGTCTCTCATAGGTTTGGGAGCATAGAAAATGGTTTTGATAGCTTTTTTGGGCTAGATGATGCTGTAACACGACTAAACTTTGTTTACGGAATTTCTGATGGATTCAATATTGGAGTTTCCAGAAGCTCCTTTCAAAAAATATATGAAGCCTCTATTAAATATAGACTTCTTAGACAATCAGAAAATGGATTTCCTTTTACGGTTGTTGGTTATAATTCCATATTGGTAAATACCGCATTAGAAGAAGAAAACTTACCGAAATTAGAGTTTACAGATCGCTTAGGTTACACCTTTCAAGTTTTGATTTCTAGGAAATTTAATTCTAACTTTTCGTTGGAAGTTGCACCAACTTTCTTCCATGATAATTTTGTGCCATTTAATGAGCAACACAATTCGCAATATGCTTTAGGTCTAGGTGGAAGACATAAATTAGGTAAACGTTGGTCTATCAATGTAGATTATGGCTGGCACCTCAACAGAGCAGATGACTCCCCTTTTAAAAATCCACTATCTATTGGTTTTGACTTAGAAACTGGAGGACATGTTTTTCAAATGCATTTCTCCAACGCTCAAGCCATGAATACCAACGGATTCCTAGGTCAAGCTACTGGAGATTGGAGTGATGGTAACATCTATTTTGGGTTTAACTTAAGTCGTGTTTTTTAAAAAATAGTATCTATGAAAAATTCAATTATAATATTCGGATTACTCCTAACAACAGTATTTAGTTGTTCGTATAACAGTGAAGATGATTTAACAGAAGACGTAGTCGTAGAAGACATGGTTACTTATCAAGATAATGTAAAATCTATAATTGACAATAACTGTATTTCTTGTCATAGCAGCCCACCTGTTAATGGAGCACCTATGGGATTAACAACCTATCAACAAGTAAGAAATTCTGTTGAAAATGGAAACCTCATTGCCCGAATATCTACCATGGATGTTGCCTCTGTGATGCCTGCTGGAGGACCTCGTCTACCTCAAAATTTAATTGATTTAATAATTCAGTGGGAAGCCGATGGTTTTCTAGAAAATTAAAAACTTAAAAAAGATGAAAAAAATAGCATTATTTATATTCATGCTTATTAGTGTAAGCATTAATAGCCAAAGCAAATACCTCACTAAAACGGGTACTATAAATTTTGAGGCATCCGTCCCTTCATTTGAAGAAGTAGCAGCAAAAAACAATTCTGTTACTGCTATTTTAAATACAGAAAACGGAGAGTTTGCTGCTTTAGCATTGGTCAAAGCATTCCGCTTTAAAAACGCTTTAATGGAAGAACACTTTAATGAAAACTACGTTGAGTCAGATGAATTTCCTAAAGCGATTTTTAAAGGAACTATAAGTGATTTTGATTTTAACAAACTAGGCACAACTCAGAATAAATCTACCATTAACGGCTCTTTGACGTTTCACGGTGTTACTAAAAAAATCGAAATCCCACTAACCATTACTTTGATTGATGGTAAAATTAATATGTCTGGAAACTTCAAAGTTTTAGTCTCCGATTTCGATATAGAAATTCCTAAAATTGTTCAAAACAAATTGTCGAATGAAGTTTTGGTAGACTTTAGTTTTGAACTTTCTAAAAAATAAAAACTTGGTATAAAATACATTCTTAATACAGAAAAATTAAAGTATACTTTCCTTATTTTGCGTGAGTTTAAAAAAACCTTGACATTAAAAACTTCGTAGGTAGTATTTAGAATGTTATGACATACATTGAATCTTTTATTAATCATTAAAACTTAAAATGAAACAACCTTACTTTTTAAAAAACCTTATCTTGGTTTTAACCTTTTTTATTTCAACAATACACGCTTTTAGTCAAAATCAAAATACTAATATCACTTGGGTGGATGTAGATTGGGATGTCTGTCAATACCATCCAACATCCTATTCTCATAAATCATATATTCAAGCACCTGCTCAAGTTTTTCAAAAAAATGCTCAGGGTAGTAGCTGCGGAAATTTTATCGTAAATTATAATGGTTTTACTCCAGATGCAGAAGCTGCATTTCAATTTGCAGTAGATATTTGGGCTGCTTCCATTGTAACCACAATTCCTATAAGAGTATCAGCTAATTTTGGACCTCTAGGTCCTGGCGTTTTAGGAGGTGCAGGACCAGGCGGATTTGTAACTGTGCCTACCTCTGGCTTTCCAGCTAACACGGTTTTCCCTCTAGCCTTAGCAGAGCAATTGACAAATCAAGAAATTATGGATGGATCATTGCCTTCTACTGATATTATTGCGACTTTTAGTAGTACAGCAAATTTCTATTTTGGATTAGATGGAAATACACCGGGAGGACAAGTAGATTTTGTTTCTGTAGTACTACATGAATTGGGCCATGGCTTAGGCATGTTAGGCTTTGCTAGAGTTGATGACGAGACTACACCAACAGAAGGTTTACTAAGAAATAGTGGTTTTGTAAATGTTTGGGATCAGTTTATAGAAAATGGTACACCTGCAGATATTACAAGTTTTACAGATCCTTCGGCAGCATTGTTATCTGAGTTTACTGGCAATAATTTATTCTGTAACGGTCCTATTGCAACGGCTCAAAATGGTAATGTAAAACCTTCAACGTACGCGCCTTTTTCTTTCAGCACAGGGTCTAGTTACAGCCATTGGGATGAAAACACATATCCTCCAGGCAACCTTAATTCTTTAATGACTCCTTTTATTTCACCTGGTGAGGCTATTCATAGTCCAGGCTTAGTAACCTTAGGTTTTATGGAAGATATGGGCTGGTCTATTTGTGGAGGCACTTTAAAAGTGAATGATTTTGATGTAAATTCTTTAAAAATAAGTCCTAATCCATTTACATCTTCAGTTTCCATTAACTTACCTGAAGGTATGGGTGAAAACTTTCAAATTGAAATTATTGACATGAATGGTAGAACCATAAAATCTGTAGAAAAAACAACCAAAAATAACAGTATTGAACTTTCTAATTTAGATGAATTAGATAGCGCTATTTACTTTATGAAAATTATGGATGTAGATGCTGGAATTTCAGTGACTAAAAAATTGATAAAGAATTAGTCCTATTAACAAATAACAAAAGAAAAAGGGTAGCTATCTGAGCTACCCTTTTTCTTTTTATTTAAGTCACACCTAATTAAAACATTGTATTTATTCAATATTTTATAAATTATAATGAAATATTCAAATAGTCACACTATATTTAAATAAAATCATTTATTCTAAATATTGAATTTCATTTTTATTTGTTAGGAAGACATTTTTTTAAAATATGATAGCATCAGACCAATGGGTAACCTACATGTGTATTTTATTAGCAGTATATGCTTTGGTTATTCTCTATTTTGTAATTCGAGGAGCCAAAAAAAATACAGATATAAAAGATTATGCTGTAGGTAATATTGGTTTTCCTGCTTGGGTTGTTGGTCTATCTTTAGCCGCTTCCATGACTAGTGCTGCCACGTTTATAATTAACCCTGGGTTTATTGCACTTTATGGCTTTTCTGGTATTATTTCTTTTGCAATAGTTTTGCCGATTGCTGCTTTTATCTCACTTATAGTGTTCACTAAAGGTTTTGTAAAACAAGGAAATGCCGTAAAAGCCACAACAATGGCACAATGGATTGGTAAACGCTACAACAGTAAAAACTATGCCTTTTTCTTCGGAATAATAGCTTTACTTCTTATAACATTTATTGTACTTATCAATGTTGGATTAACTCAAGTGATCTCAAAAGCATTGAATGCAGAACCTTTCTACGTCTTACTTTCTATTACAGCTTTTGTTTTTGGCTATATGATGTTTGGTGGAGCTAACTCTATGGTTTACACCAATACTATTCAAGCGATAATTATGTTTATTGTGGCGTTGATATTAATTGGTTCGGGTTGGGAATATTTCTCTAGTGGTATTGAAGGCATCGTTGAAAAACTGAATACCATTGATCCTAACTTAACAAAGCCAACAAACGAAAGCAGCTTTCTTTTTAGAGATTACTTTGAAATCATTGTCACCCAAATTGTCATCGGTGTTGCTATTGTTTGCCAACCGCATATAATAACAAAGTCACTATTATTGAAAGATTCTAGCAAGATAAATACCTATTTAGCTAGTGGCATAATATTTATGATTGTTTTCTTTTTAGTGGTTTTAGTAGGGCTTTATGCCAGAATAAGTTTCCCAGATTTTATGGTAAATGGCACAAAACTTAAAATGGATGAAATCATTCCAACTTATGTCGTTACTAAATTCTCTGTTGGCGTTGGACTCATTATTGTTGTTGGCTTAATTTCAGCTGGACTTTCAACATTAGAAAGTTTAATTCAGTCGTTATCAATTACCATTACTTCAGACATTATCGATCCTATTTCAAAAGGGAAAATTGGAAATAAAACCATTATGATTAATAAAATAGTCATTATTGGTCTAGCCATAGTAAGCTTTGTTCTGAGCTGGCAACAAATAAAATCGCCTGATGTGAGCGTTGCTATTTTTGCTCAAAATGGTGTATACGCCTATTTCGCCGCAGCGTTTGTTCCTGTTTTATTTGGTACATTCCTTAAAAATGTTAGTACGCGTTCGGTGTTTATTGCCAGTGTTACGGCTATCATTGTTCATTTCGGAATTTACTATGGTAGACTCACACCTTATATGCAAGAGCCTGTGAATAATCCAGGTGTATCTGCAGCAATAGGAATTGTTTCGTCATTAGTCATAGGATTCGTATTTTACAAACTAGATTTAAATAAACAACGTGATTACGCTAGATTGGATAGTTAAATGGGCAGATTATACGCCAGATAAAATCGCACTTACGTCTTATGACAGTGGGGAGGAATACTCATATAGCGACCTTAACAACTATGCCAACAGATTAGTTGAAAAATTCAAAAAATTAGGTCTTCAAGAAGGAGATAGAATAGCGATTTTAGCCGAACATGGCCTAGAGTACATCGTTCTTTTTATCGCTTGCCAACGATTAGGAATCATCTTAGTACCATTAAATTATAGATTTCCTGTTAGTGAAATTCAGAAGTTAATCTTAGACTGTACTCCTACACTTTTTATCTACAGCTCTAATCATATTGAAAAATTTGAGGAATTAAACATTAGTTCCAAAACTATATTTAACATTAAAGATATTAGACATTTTTACCTTGATGACACCATTTATGTTGAATCTAGAACCTATAAAATAAAAGAAAACAATCCTCTTTTTATCTTTTATACCTCTGGTACAACAGGACGTCCAAAAGGAGTTATTTACACCAATAAAATGTTGTTTTGGAACAGTCTTAACACTTCAATGCAATTGGGTATTACTTTTAGAGATTCTACTATTAATACGCTTCCTCCTTACCATACTTCTGGCTGGAATGTGTTTTTAACTCCATTATTACACAAAGGCGCTCATATTGGTATGCTAGAAAAGTTCGATCCTCAGAAAGTGCTTCATCTCCTAGAAGCTAATAAAACAACGCTATTTATGGCATTACCAACAATGTTGTTGATGATGCAGAAAGATCCTAGTTTTAAAACTATCAGTCTAAAAAAACTACGATATATCATCTCTGGTGGTGAAAAAGTACCACCAGAATTAGTATCACATTGGAAAAACGAAAAAAACATATACATAAGACCTGGTTATGGTTTAACCGAAGCTGGTCCTAGCATTACATCTTTGCACCACAAAATGGCACAGCTAAAACCGAATTCTATAGGCAAACCAAATTTCTATTTAGAAACAAAAATTGTTGACAAAACTGGTAAAACAGTAACTTCTAATACCATTGGTGAACTGTGTATTAAGGGCAATATTGTAACACCAGGCTATTGGAACAATTCTGTAAAAACCAACAATAATATAAAGAGAGGCTGGCTGTTTACTGGCGATTTTGCATTTAGAGACAGTGAAGGCTATCTCTACATTAAAGGACGAAAAAACGATATGTATATTTCTGGAGGAGAAAATATTTATCCTCAAGAAATAGAAACTCATCTTGAAGCTCTAGTTGATATAAAAAAAGCCGTAGTTCTCAGTATTAAAGATGAAAAATGGGGTGAATGTGGCATTGCTTTTGTAACCTCAACTAATAAAGCCTTAACGGCTCAAGATGTAAGAGCACTTCTTAAAGACAGATTGGTAGCTTACAAACATCCTAAATATATCTTTTTCTTAGACGAGATTCCACTAACCAGTATTGGTAAAGTCTCAAGAAAAAAGCTTTTAAAATATTTCAATTCGGTAAAAACCTAAACAAATGAAACAACTAAAATTAGTATTCTTTTTTACACTAATTAGCACCACAATTTTCTCACAGCACCAACAAAAACCTATGAAAGACATACTTTCAGAATACAAATTTAAAACCTATTCTTTAGCGCTAGACAGTCTAACAATAAGTTATATAAAAGAAGGAAAAGGAGAAAAGACCTTATTATTTGTTCACGGTCTTAGTAGTAATTCAGACGCTTGGTCAAAAAACATTCAAAGCCTAAGTGAAAAATATACTTGCATTGCTTTGGATTTGCCTGGCTATGGCAAATCCTCAAAACCTAAAGCCAACTATACTTCAAGCTTTTTTGCCGAAGTAACTCATGATTTTATTGAAAAATTGGGTTTAACAAATGTCATTTTAATTGGGCATTCCATGGGAGGACAAGCAAGTATAAAACTAGCTACACAACATCCTGAAGTTGTAGAAAAATTGATTTTGGTTGCACCTGCTGGTTTAGAACAATTTTCGGAAACCGAAGGAGCCATGATAAAAAGTATCTACACAACAGACATGGTAAAACACACTACAGATGAGCAAATCAGAAAAAACTATGCGCTAAATTTTTATAAGCAACCAGAAGATGTTTCAAAAATGATAGAAGATCGTATCAAAATTAAATCATCATCAGATTTTGAAGAACATTGCGGAGCTATTGTAAAAAGTGTTTCTGGCATGATTGACGATCCTGCTTTTGAAGATTTAAAAAACATCAGCCAACAAACTCTAGTCATCTTTGGGAAAAACGATATGCTTATTCCAAATCGTTATTTTCACCCAACACTAACTGTTGAAAAAGTAGGCAACATAGCACTTGAGGAAATAAAAAATGTGGATTTAAAATACGTTGATGAATCTGGTCATTTTGTTCAGTTTGAAAAACCCAAAGACGTGAACTTGCTCATAGAAGATTTTATAGAAGGTGAATAATTAATGAAACAGAAACTCAAAAAATTTACTGAATTTAGCAAAACCATTCTACCTCATGAGGCCAATTATCTCCAATCTGTAATTCAATTTACAGATGAAGAAAAGCTTCAAATCATAAATCTTTTAATCACCAATGCCTTATCGAAAATTGAATTCAAGGATTTTGACACTTCCATCAATAAGCGAAAATACTCCTACATCAAAGATTGGGTTGAAAAAAAGCTTGCTAGTATTGATGTAGACGCTACCATTGATTGGATAATTACCCTTAAGAAAAAGATTCTTACAGATGCCATAACCTCAACCGAAGAGTTAGAATTCCTTCAATATATTGTTCAGTACAAAACCGTAGAATACAATTTTCAGACTATTTATGATCTTGCCAAAGCATACAAATCTTATTTACTTGTAAGGATGCGCTACAAAGATCATGAAGTTATTGCAGACTTCTTAAACAGTTACGAAGCTTCTTATAAAAATGCCATAGAAATACACGAAAAACTCTACCAAGCCACAACCGAAATCACAAACCAATACACCTTAAATAATAACGAAACCAAGCATTTAGAATCTTGGCTATATGAGGTTTTTAAAAATGAAAATCTTGATGGTAAAAACAGGTATCAGGCTTTTGTTTTATTAGCTTTCATGTACACCAACTATAATGAAAACGACAAACTACAATCACTCTTCGATTATATAGACATTTATTTCAGCAAAGGTGAAATGTACTCCAGACGTTTGCTGTCCAATTATTATGCGAGTAGAGTTTTGTTACACTCTAAACAAAATGAATTCTCGGAAGCTGAATATTACGGTTACTTATCTATAAGGCAAAACAATAACGACACACTAATGTATGTCAATAATTTGGCGGCCATTTTACTTAGAAACAACAAACCTAAACAAGCTTTTGATCTCTTTGAAAATTACAAGGATTTATATAGAGACGTCCATAACTTCCATCAAAAGATAGGGTTTTGTTCTTACCTCATACGAATTCATGCAGAACTAGGTAAATCAGAACTTGCAGAAGCTACTGCCAAAACGTTCCTTAAAAAATATAAAGATGAAGTACTTCAGCATCGTTGGCATCATTTTTTTACATCTTACATCAATATCTTAATTGCACGAGAAAAATATGAAGAAGTCTTAAAACTATCTTCAAAATTCAACCTTACCGAAAGAGAAAAAGAGCGTTCAAAAAAGATTAATTATGTACCTAATGTATCGTGGAGTATTTCTCTTTCAAGATACATGGAAGGCAAAATAAATTCTGAACGTTTGCTTGATGAAATTAAGGAGCCTTTAAAGCATATTAAACCCAATTTAAATCAAAAACAACTGATGTTTAAGGTTATAGACAAGCTTTCTAACAACCTTCCAGAGGCTTTTTTTAAACTAAAGTCACACATAGAATAAAAGTATTTAAAACATTGATTTTAAATAAATTAAATACTTTTTAAAACATCAAAACCTAAAAAAGTCACATTTTATTACTCTAAAAATCTCATGCTTATTTTTTCTTTTTCATGATAGATTGCCATAGAAAACTAATTAAACAACAAGACTACATTATGAAAAAACTATTTCTATTGCTAACCATCATTGGTTCCTTTGTTGTTGGTGCACAAACCACTGGCAAAATCGAAGGAAAAGTAACCCTTGAAGACGGCATGCCAATGTCTGGTGCAACGGTTTACATTAAAACCTTAGATAAAGGTACTGTTACAGATTTTGACGGTAACTTTATTCTCGATGATATTGAAGAAGGCCTTTATGACGTTTCTATTTCTTACGTAGGTTTTGAAACCGTGATGCAGAGCGTTACAGTTTCTGCGGGTCAAACAACAACCTTAAACACTACTTTAAAAGAAACAGACAGTATGTTAAATGAAGTAATCATTACTTCGAGCAAACAACCTCAAAAAATAACTGATGTACCAGCATCTGTTAGTGTTATTAGAGCTAAGGATATTCAAGAATTCCCTAGTTTTAATATTGGTGAACTAGCTGCCAGACAAAAAGGTGTGGACTTTGTGCGTACTGGTGTTTTAGGAACAGGTATAAACATTAGAGGTTTTAACTCTGCATTCAACTCTAAAAATCTTCAAATAACAGACGATCGTGTATCAATGTTAATTGCTACAGGTTTACCATACGGTTCTTTTTCTACCGTAACAAAAGATGATGTAGAACGTGTTGAAATCTTATTAGGCCCTAACGGAACGCTTTACGGACCTAATGCTCATAATGGTTTAGTAAGTACTATTACAAAAAATCCAAGAACATCAGAAGGTACTACATTTGTTTTTGGTGGAGGTAGTCAAAACGTTATAACAGGAAGGTTTAGACACGCTCAAGTTATAAACGATAAATTATCTTATAAAGTTCATTTTGAAAGAACTGCTGGTAGAGAGTTTCAGTATGTAGATTCTGTATATGTTGGCAACACTGCTTACACAGAAAAGAATTTAGATCGTGATTTTGATGCCTTAAAATACGGAGGAGCTGTTCATTACAAAACAGGAAAAAGCTCTGAATTAATAGGATATTATGGTCATAGTAACAACACTAACTTGGCTGTTACAAATGCTGGTAGAAACCAGATTAAAGATTGGACGCTAGACATCGCACAAGTAAAGTTTGTTTCTAAAAATTTCTTTGCTAATACTTACTACACTTGGAGTAGAACAGACGATACTTACGCTATAAATCAGCGTACACAAAACTATGTGTCATTTATAGAAAATGGTTTTTCGGAAGAAGAGTCTTGGAGCCGAGCTTTGTATGAGCAATGGGTTCCTGCTTTTGGAATTGCTATACCTAGAGGAGCCTTATTTAAAGATGCTTCTGAACGTTTCAATGCAGAAGCACAGTACAATAACAACTGGGATAAGTTTTACCTAACTGTTGGTGCACAATACCAACGTGATATGGCAGATTCAGACGGCACATATCTTTTAGATCAAGATGGACCAATAGAAATCGGACAAACAGGTGTTTACGGACAATTTGAATATAAGTTAGATAACGGATGGAATTTCTTATTAGGACTACGTGCAGATAACCACGATTTATACGGCACTAACTTCTTACCAAAAGCTGCAATTACAAAATCTGTTGATGCCGGAACATTCCGATTAACATACGGAAGAGGTATGGCTGTACCATCAATACTTAACTTAAAAGGAAACTTATTCGGTGGTTTAGTATTAGGAAACGGAGAAGGCTTTACGCTTAGTAACGGAAATACAATAGATGCCTTAGAAGTTGAAACTATCAACTCATTTGAAGCTGGTTTTAAAGGACAATTATCAGATAGATTCTACATTGATGTTAGTGCTTACTACAACATGTCAGAAAACTTTATTAGCCCACTACGTAATATTGCTGATGCAGCAAACAATGTTTATGTAACAGAGATTGGAGGCACGCCAATAGATGAAGTTTCTCCAGGAGCTAGTGCTTCACCTGCTTTATTAACCTATAGTAATTTTGGTAGTGTTGATACTTATGGTATTGATATCGGGTTGAATTATTACTTCTCAGATGCATTAAGAGCTTCACTTAACTACTCATATTTTGGACGTAGTTTAGATACTGACGATTTAGATAATGATGGTAACTTAGATGGTGTAGTTCTTGAAAGTGAGCTACCAATCAACACACCTTCTAATAAATTCAATTTAGGTTTACACTATAATAAAAATAAATTCTACGGAGCTATTTATGGTCGTTGGATAGAAGATTACGATTTCTTCTCAGGAATTAATGTCGCTGCTGAAACTCAAGATTTAGATGGTGATGGCGTAAATGAAATTGTAGAAAATGCTCAAGTTGGAAGAACATGGAACTACGGTCCTTTAGGAGGCTTTGTAGTAGATGCCAATATTGGATATAGCCTAAATGATAATGTCTCTTTTGGTCTTAATGTTACCAACTTATTCGATTCTGAAATGAGAGAGTTCGTAGCATCTCCTGCAATTGGAAGATTGGTGTCTTTCGAACTTAAATACAACGTGAATTTTTTCAAAAACAAAAAGAACTCTACAGATTAAGTTTTAAAATAATGCCAAAAATTAGAGTTAATAATGTAGAGCTATCTTATGAAGATAATGGAAGTGGTAAGGTCTTACTATTACTTCATGGTTTAGGATCTACTAAGAAAGATTGGGACGGTCAAGTCCCATTCTTTTCTAAAAATTATCGTGTTATTACTTTAGACCTTCGTGGTCATGGTGATTCTACAAAACCCAAAGAAGATTACGGTGTCCATTTTATGACCGAAGATGTTAAAGCTTTTTTGGATGCATTAAGCATAACTAAAGCTACTATTGCTGGTTTTTCTATGGGAGGAGCTGTTGCTTTCGACTTTGCCGTAAAACATCCTGACTATTTAGACAATTTGGTTATTGTAAATAGTGGTCCGGATTTTAATAATATGGGGCAAATCGGAGAAGATTTACTCAATGGAAGAACAAAATTCTTGGAAACAAAAGGGCTTGATGCTTTAGCTAAAGAAATTTCGTTTAACATGTTTCCTGAAGATTCCCAAGTTGCATTGCGTAATGAGTTTGAAGCACGTTGCAAACAAAATGACTATGATGCGTATTACAACTCCTTTGTCACTTTGATGGATTGGGGTTTAGGCGAAAAGCTAAAAGACATTAAAACCCGAACGCTGGTTGTAGCTTCAGATATGGATTACACTCCTATTTCTTTCAAGGAAGATTATGTAGAACGTATGTATGATGCCAGATTAGCTGTTATTAAAAACTCAAGACACGGAGTTGTTATAGATCAACCTGAAGCTTTTAATGAAGCTTTACAAAACTTTTTGAACAATGGATAGAGTTGCTCTTATCACAGGAAGCACAAGTGGTATTGGTTTAGGTATTGCCAAGCATTTTGCAAAAGAAGGTTATAACATTATGTTTCATGGTTTGGAAGATAATGGTGCCGACATTGCAAAATCCGTAGGTGATGCTCATGATATCAAAGTAGCTTTTTCTAATGCTAACTTGCTAAAATCCGAAGAGATTGAAGATCTCGTTAGCTCTACAATTAAAGAATTTGGTGCCTTGCATGTTTTGGTTAACAATGCTGGTATTCAATTTGTATCACCAATAGAAGAATTTCCAAATGTAAAATACGAGAATATCATTGCCATTAATATGAATGCGGCCTTTTATGCCTCTAAAGCAGCTTGGCCACAAATGAAATATCAAAAATTTGGTAGAATCATTAATATCTCATCAGTACATGGTTTAAGGGCTTCGGAATATAAAACAGCTTATGTAGCCGCAAAACATGGAGTTATTGGTATGACTAAAGTGATGGCTCTTGAAGGAGCATCGTACAACATTACATGCAATGCTATTTGTCCTGGTTATGTAAAAACACCTTTAGTTGAAGGACAGATAAAAGACCAAGCGAAATCTCATAACATGTCCGAAGATGAAGTTGTAGAAAAAGTAATGCTAAAAAAACAAGCCGTTAAAGATTTTGTGCCTTTAGAAGCGATTGGAGACATGGCTTTATTATTAGCTAAAGATTCTTCAACCACAATTACAGGTACTTCATTTGCGCTAGATGGTGGCTGGAGTGCCCAATAAAAGTATAGTTATAATTTGAGAAGAGTTAGTTAGTTTATTATAGAGATACTTTCAAATTGTAAACAAATTTTGCTAGACATATCTGGCAAAAACATAAAGACATCAGAAGAAAAATTTTAAGTGTTATAAAATTCTTCTGATGTCTATTTTATTTTAAACTCTTCTATGATGTTATTTGCTTAACATCAACAGCTCATTACACACTACTTCGGTAACATAACGTTTCATACCATCTTTATCTTCCCAAGAGCGTGTGGTTAATTTTCCTTCTATAGCAACCTCTTTACCTTTGCTTACAAATTTTTCTACAATTTGTGCTGTTTTTCCCCAAGCTACAATGTTGTGCCATTGGGTATCGGTTACCTTTTCGCCATGGCCGTTTTTGTAACTTTCATTAGTTGCTAGAGAAAACTTAGCAAGCATTTTGCCCGATTCTAGATTAATGATTTCTGGATCTTTTCCTAAATGACCAATCAACTGTACTTTGTTTTTTAATGCGTTCATAATTTCTAAATTTTAATGTTAAACAGTTAATACTATTGAACCTTCAGTGATTCAACATGGCAAAGATGAGAGAGTTGGTAAAAATTAGTCGGTATTTACCTATTTAAATTCATTTGTAAGTGTTTGTTGTCGTTTAAAATTGTCTAAGTAATTGACTGTATTGGCATTTGTTGTATTTTTAGTTGAAATTTAAAAGGTAAGTATATACCTTAGTTGTAAAACATTTAAAAAAACAATGAACACAACTGAATTAGAATACAGTCAAATAAAGAAAAATCTAACTGAAAAACTACTTGAATTAAGCTCTTTAAAAAAAGAAGCTGAAAACAAAGGATTGAAAGTAGAAATAGACTTCGGTTTTACAAATTATTTATGTAATGCCGAATCTGTAAGAGTGTATAAAGAGATTAATTAGACTTTTTTAATTTTGATATTTCGTCTAATAAGATTTTCTGATTTTTCAATATTGCGGTTATTCCTGAATTAATACTTTCTAAAATTACTGCATGGTTATCTACTCTTTTTCCGATTTTAGCTGTGTTATCAGTTGTAGCGGAAATAAGTTTATCTAAATCGTCAAATTGTTTTTGTGTCATAATATAAAAATTTGAACTAAATTTAATAAATAACATCGGACTGGCAATCAAAGCGAAAAATAAAAAACGTTTTACAACACCGTATATAAAAAATAAAGGCTAAAGGTGAAGCCTAAAGTTCACCGCAAAAACAAACAACCACAACGTCCGAAAAGTAATTTCACAAAAACCTTTACTTTTCATACACCGAGACGTTGCTCACAATATGAAAAAACCTTTGAAAAATCTATTTACACTTGGACTTTTATTAATTGGAATTACAGTTTTCGGACAAGAATACGGATTTGATATTCATAATACTTCACTGAACGAATATATCCAAATGGAAAAGAGTTTAGGAAGTGAAAGAATAACTACCAATTCTAATCACGTTTCATTCAGTGGAAACTCACAACCGATTAAATTTCAAAGAACAGAAAAAGTTATTCCTGACTTAATTACTTATTTGTACTTCAAAGAAAAAGATTCTACGATGTCAAAAGTTCTTTATGAATGGGATGTAAGACATTTTGGTGAAGAGGGAGAAAAGCAATCGAAAAGATTTCAAAAGAAACTAATTAGAAAATTTGAAAAATTAGAAAAGCAAATAACAAACCTTTATGGTAAACCGGAATCCAATGGAAACTTATCTGAAATAAAACTCGCAAACCAAAAAGGAGGGTTGAATAGGAATTGTAAGTGGTATCCAGATGACAAAACGGAAATTGAAATGTACGTTGTAGCTTCCAATTATTATGAGAAAAAAGGAATGATTACAATAAAACCGACTCACAGAATTAGACTCTATATTAGAAAACTAAATTAAATACTGTGCACAACATGTATAATCGCAATTACGGCGGATTCGACTGCGTCCGAATCCACTCGGAATTGCTAACGTCTGTGCTTAACCAAAGTTATTAACTTTAAAACCGTAACTGACGGTTATAAGCTACCGTTACCTGCAAGCTAAAAAAATGACAAAAACAGAAAATCAAATAGAGAATACGACAGAAAATATTAAACTTTATTCATCAAAAGCAATAAGCGGAGCAACTTTTTTAGGTGGACCTTTAGCTGCTGGATATTTGATTAGTGAAAATTTCAAAGCATTAAATAAACCAGATGACGGAAGAAAATCATTAATAATTGGAATAGTTACTACAATAATCCTTTTTGGTGGAATATTTATGCTTCCAGAACAAATAATTGATAAAATTCCAAGACAATTAATTCCTCTGATATATACTGGAGTTATTTGGGGAATTGTTGAATGGAAACAAGGAGATATTTTAAAAGCGCATAAAGAAAATAATAATTCCTTTTTTTCAGGTTGGAGAGCGGCTGGAATTGGACTGATATCGTTACTAATAATTGGAATTGGAATATTTGGCTACGCATACCTTGAATCAAGTAATCCCGCTTATGAAATTTATGATACTAAAATTGCCGAATTCTCAAAAAACGAAAATGAATCCTTAACTTTTTATGACAATATTGGGTTCAAAAGTAATTCAACATTGTTATCTGAATTAGATAATAAAGTCATCCCTAAATGGGAAAGGAATATTAAGATAATAAATGAATTAGATAATATTGATGGCTTGCCATCTGATTTATCTGACCAAAATAAAACTCTATTAAAATATTCAGAATTAAGACTTGAAGCATTTTTACTAATCAAAAAAGCAGTTTCCGAGGATACGGACAAATACGATAGTCAACTCAATATGTTGAATATTAAAATTGAGAATGAATTGAAAAAACTGAATTGAAACCAGCAGGTAACAAAGAACTGAGTTAAAAACCAAGCTTTTCTAGTTTAAATTTGACACATAATTTTCATCAAAGGGTAATTTTGATTTAGCAATAGCAAAGGCCTGTTTCAGTAGCTTGTTAGCTACCGCGATTAAGGCTAATTTTTTACTCTTGCCTTTGGCTATAATACGCTCGTATAACTCTCTGCAAGCCTTGTTATGATTGCATGCTGAAAATGCGCATAAAAAAAGCAGGTTTCTTAATTTCCTGTTTCCGATCTTACTGATCCTACTTCGTCCTCTAACACTACTGCCAGATGCTCTTATGGTTGGCGTAATACCAACATAACTGCACAATTGTTTAGCATTTTCAAACTTATTAAAGCCATCTGTTAGTACTATTAAAAATAAGGCTGTTTTTACTCCTATTCCTGGGATGCTCTTCAATAGTGTTAGTTGGTCTTGCTGTTCGCTTTTTACCAGTTCTAAAAGCCGCTCTTCTAAGCCTTTTATTTCCTTGGTAAGGTATCCTTGGTTTCTTTTGAGCGATTGATACACAAAACGTGATGGTTTCCCTAAGGCTTCTTCTCCTTTGATCTTGTTTTTGATGGCTGTACGCTGTTTTATATAAATATCCAATAACCTGAAAAGCTGCAAACATTCTGCCTGAACCTCTGTTAAGGCACTATACAAAGGAACAGCATTGTGCTCACCATAATCGCATATGGCCTTTGCATCGCTCTTATCGGTCTTTACTTTTGACAAGCGCATCTGGATAAAGCGTTTTACAGATAAGGGATTAACAACTGAGACAGTCACACCATGCGTGTGCAAATACTGCGCTAATCGGTAATGGTAGTAGCCCGTGGCTTCCATTATTACTAGTGCATTTTGTGGTAATGCTTTTAAAAGTAACTTAAAGCCTTTGTCATCATTGTTTAATTGATTGTGACCACTCGCTGTACTATAAACATCGAAGACGCTTTTACTGATGTCTATACCATAAATTTCTTTATCTTTAGTCATATGAAGTGATTTTGAAAGGACAATCTACTTTAGCATCAACAACTTAAAAACGAGCTCTAAAGGCTCACAGAACTGAACGATATCTAAGTAGAAAAGAGAGGGGATTATCATTGTTGTCGAAGTCTGTGCTTCACTGTATAACTTAACCTTAATCCTCTCTTTTGTGCTTTCTGATTAATAGTCTAAATGTAATGGATTGTAAACTTAAGATGTATAATTATGAAATACTTCTACCTATTAATAATATTTGCTTTATTATTTAGCTGCAATTCTATGAAGAGTGGGTCTGTTCCTAATTCGGAAGAATGGGTGGATGTTAATTATAGTAAAGGAGTTAAATTCTTGAATAAAAGAAATTTAAATAAAGCTTTAAAATATTTTCATTCTGCTCAACTTTTTGATTCTACTTCTTCAAAATCAAAAAAATCAAAAGAAATAATAGACTCATTACTTCCAATGTATAGAAAAGATAAAACAAAGAGGTTAAGTGGACGATGGAAATTGAAAGAACTAAATTTTAACCCATATCCTGGAAGTTTTTCTGACATTATTGAAATCACAGATAGTCTAATAAAATTTTACCAATATAAATCAGATTCAAAGTTTGAACTAGTTAGAAAGGAGAGAATAAAGTATTCAAAATATAATTCAAAAGATATTCTGTTTGATCCTTACAGTTTGGAATTTGAAAACGGAGAAATTTGGCTTTTTGAAATTGAAAGAAAACTCTTTAAAAATAAATTATACCCCACAATTGAAAAAGGTTCTGATGGTTATCACCATCACGTTATTGATGAGAGAAGTCTAATTATAAATAGAAAGGCAAGGCGAAAGACTCTAAAAGAAGAGACTTATACATTTTATGTTAAGGAAAAATAACCATACATAACAACAGCTATAGTTCATTGCTTCTAACTTTCCTCTCGAAAAGTCTTCACAAATTTGCTATCTTCGGTTTACGGCGGAAAATTCTCGCAGATTTTCTCGCAACGAAACCATATACAAACCATTATAGAACATTTTCCAAGCCAAGAAATGAAAGAGCTTAAATCAGCTATTTTAGAATCTGACTTAACGAAATTGAACTTACTGTTGAGTCAAAATAAAGTTTCTGGATTAAACGATAAGAAAGTAAAAGAACTGATTAGTTTGAGTAAAGAAAAAGGAGTTGTAAAAATTGAAACTACTCTTTTGCTGAAATATAAAGCTGAACTGAACTCATTTTCTAAAAAGGATAAAGAAAAAATTATCATTTCATTGATAGAGGAATTAAGTGAGGAAATTTATTACTCTGGATGGAATGATGGTATTGAAAAAGAGTTGTGGAATTGGGGAAGCGGAATTTCTGAACCGAATGAAATATTTGCAAAGAGAGTTGTCGTATCAGACGCAAAACTAGCAGTAAATTTTGGGAATGAAATTGGACTTTGGGCGGAATGGAATGATAAACAGAATAAACCAAAGGTAATTACTTTGGAAAAATGGATTAAGAAAACAAATGACTAAATTTGAAACTCTGAATAGAAATCTTATTGAGGTTAAAACCAAAATTTACAACAAGCTATCTCTCAATATTTCCGAACTGAAAAATGAACATGAAGGAACAGAGTATGATGCCTGTCAATTTGAACTCAATGGAATGAAAATTATTTCCAGAAGTTCAAAAATCACACCTAAAAAAGTTGGGCAATTTGTGACATTTTGGAAACGTAATAAAAACGGAGAAACAGAACCTTATTCCGAAAATGACTTATTTGATTTTTATGTAATTAACGCTAAATCTGGAGATCGTTTTGGACAGTTTGTATTTCCAAAATCCGAATTAATCAATAAAGGTTTTGTAACCTCAGAAAAAAAGGATGGAAAAAGAGGCTTTAGAGTGTATCCTGTTTGGGATAAAACGCTGAATAAACAGGCAGAAAAAACTCAGAAATGGCAACTGAACTATTTTTATGAAATCAATAAAGCAACCAACTTAAAAGATGTCAGCAAACTGTATGATAAAAAATAAAATCTTAATACTGTTTTTAATAATTCTATTCAATCTACAATTTGGTTTTGGACAGGAAAATGAAGTCTGAATGAAATCGACTGAATCATAATTACCACTGAACCAATTAACCGAAAAGAAACAATTTATAAAATAGTAGAACTAAAATGCAACAAATTTTAGTCCTTGCAGAAATTAAAAACATCTCTACAAAGAAATAAATCATTACTTCCTACAAATAAGGTTACATATTGGCTTTAAAGACTCTGTAACGAAACTCTAACCGCTTCGTCTTCCTAAGACAAACCAATCAAAAAACCAAATGCTTAAAAATCCATCGGAGTGCAGAGATGCATGGAAAACTATTCTTTTATTTCTAGCCATTGTTACTGTTATTAGTGCTTTATTTCATTATGCAATAGTTAACCTATACCCTTCCAGAATATACATAGGATCATTAATGTGGTGTCCTGCTATAGCCACAATAATTACTTTAAAATTAAAGAAGCGACCTATTTCATCCCTAAATTGGAACTGGGGAAATTGGAAGTATATACGACTTTCCTATTTTACACCTGCTTTGTACGGTATTATAACCTACATATTAATCTGGAGTTTTGGTTTTGGAAATTTTGCAAACGATGAAACGATTACAAATTGGGGAAAAGAACTGGGGCTATTTGGTATTGGTACATTAAGTCCCACATTTACATTAATTATAGCTATTATTTTAGTAGGAACGACCGAAGTTATCAGATCAGCGGCAACTACGCTAGGAGAAGAAATTGGTTGGCGAGGTTTTTTTATATACGAGTTAAGAAAAGTACTTTCATTTACTGGTGTTTCTATTTTTAGCGGTATTATTTGGGCTACTTGGCATTGGCCAGTGATAGTATACTATGGCGAGAATGTAATCTTAGAATTAATCTCATTTTATATTGTAATAATATCCATGTCATTTATGATGACCTACTACACATTTAAGTCCAAAAGTTTATGGCCAGCAGTTATATTTCATGCTGTTAGCAATGTGTATATTCAAAAAATATTACCCGAATTAACAATTAGTATCAAAGGAACCGAGCATTGGCTTGGAGAAAACGGAATTATGTTCGCTATTGTTACTTGTCTATTCGGAATTTATTTTTGGAGAAAAGCGATTAAAGAAAAAATGTAGTTCGCAAAGTAAAACAGTGATGGTTGGCAACAACATAGAAATTAACGATATTTGAGAGAAATTTTAAGGATGAAAAATAGTCTTCTATTTATACTTTTAATATTCATAGCGAGTTGTAACTCTAATAAGTCAGATAATAAAGAAAATAATATTGAAAAACTGAACCAACAAAGTTCAGATACACTCACAAAACACCTAAAACCTTTTAAATCTGAATTACCAACCATTGGGCTTTTGATGTACAATGGAGTATTACAAAGTGAAATTATTGCCACTTCAGATGTTTTTGCTAAGCCTACGGAAAATGGAGAACAGCTTTTTAATGTAATTACAATTGCCGAAACTCAAAACCCAATTACTACCGAAGAAGGTATTAAAATCCTTCCTGATTATACTTTTGAAAACTGTCCGAAATTAACAGCTTTATTTGTGCCAAGCGCTTATGATATGTATTCGCAAGTACATAACAACAATATTGTAAACTTCATAAAAGAAAAGAACCAAGAGACAGATTACACTGTCAGCAATTGTGGCGGAGCACAATTAATAGGTAAAGCAGGAATTGCCGATGGACACAAAATTGTGACTTGGATTGGTGGTGGCACACAATTACAAAAAGATTATCCTAATCTAAAAGTTCAGAATGACAGTTTGATAACCTATATAAAAGACGGAAAGTTTTTATCCTCTAACGGTAATTTGGCTAGTTACATTTCTGCCCTTGAGTTAGTAGAGATAATGACCGATTCTACTCATAGAAAATTTGTAGAAAGCTACCTGTATCTCGATAGACTTCAGAATTGGAAATAGTGAATATTTTAAATTAAACAGTGTCAATCGGGATTTAACGCCTAGTTATATTATTTTGATTTTATCTATATTTATCTTGTTAATAGGCTAACAATTCAACATGAATCGTGAAATCTTAGACATAAACGATTGCACTATTTTATTGGAAGAAGCTTCTACCGATAAAACCTTGGTAGACTCCTGCTTTTTTGACGAGCCTGTTATAGCTATAGCGTTTTATGGATCTGGTGATGTTGGTTTAACGGTAAAGTACAACGAAAAAACCAAAACCTTTCATCATACCAAAGGCATGGTACTGTCTTTTTATGCTGACGATAAAGTAGAGTTTCAACATCACGTTTCAGAACTTAAGCCTTTACAATGTTTGGTTATTGCAACTACATTAAAAAGCTTAGATAAGCTACCAAATGGAGAAGGTCTGTTTTTAGAACAATTTTTATCCCAATTAGTTCACCCAAAAGATAGTTATGTAGAAGGCCCCGTATTCAACATGACGCCTGAGATGTTTCTGTTAGTTGAACAATTCTTTAGCAACACCTATGACGGAGGTATTAAAATGATGTTTTACAAAAGCCATATGACTGCATTGCTTGCGCATTATTTTGGACAACTGGCCAACCAACAAACTATTAAAACGGATACTGCCCAATTAGAAAAAATAAATTTGGCTCAAAATATCCTATTGTCCGATTTAGAAAATCCTCCTTCCCTAACCGAATTAGCCCAGAGAATAGGCACCAATACCAACAAACTGAAAAAAGAATTTAAAGCGCAATTTGGTGTTCCTGTTTTTAAATACCTTCAGAATGAACGATTAAAAAAGGCCTACAATCTTATTAAAAATGAACAAAAAAGCATTCAGGAAGCTGCATGGGCTGTAGGCTACGATAGTCTTGGCTCTTTCTCAAATGCTTTTGAAAAAAAGTTTGGTTATAGACCTAGTCAGGTTTAAAAATTCTTTTCGAATAAATCATAGTTCTTCCCGAATAAGTCCCTAAGATACAATCGTAATAGATTTGCTTCATAATTAAAAGCAAAAAATAAAGCATGAAATCTATTACGTTTTTCAGCACCACATTATTAAATGGTCTTTCTGCTGGTTTTTTCTTTGCTTGGTCGGTTTCGGTCATTTTAGGCACAAAAAAAGTAAGTAACTTCACTTATTTAGAAACCATGCAGAATATCAACAAGGAAATTCTAAATCCGCTATTCTTTTTAATCTTTTTTGGAAGTTTAGCTGCTTTAATATTAAACACTGCCTTACAGTTTAATAACAAGCTTGTCTTTTGGCTTCTGCTATCATCAACAATGATTTATTTACTGGGTACTTTTGGAGTTACTGCCCTTGGGAATGTTCCCTTAAACAATGAATTGGAAGCTTTAAATATTAGTCAACTCAACGCTTTAGAATTAAAAAATTTCAGAACCTATTATGAAGGTCACTGGAACATGTATCACAATATTAGAACACTATCAACTATGATTTCTTTTATCCTATTATTAATCTCAATTTTTATTCAAAAAATATTTTAAATCAATCAAATTATGAACAGTAACATTTTAGTCATCGGCGGAACTGGTAAAACTGGTAGCCGAGTAGTAAAGCAATTACAAAACCGAGGAATTAATCCTAGAATTGGATCTAGAAGTGCCTCTCCGAGTTTCGACTGGGACAACAAGGACACTTGGGTAGAATCTTTAAATGGTATCGAAAAGATGTATGTTACCTATTATCCAGATTTAGCTGTTCCTGGCGCTAGAGAAGCTATTGAAAGCTTAACATATTTAGCAAAAGAGCTAGGTGTTAAAAAAATAGTTTTACTCTCAGGAAAAGGCGAAACCGAAGCTGAAGCCTGTGAAGACATTGTTATAAATTCTGGTGTCAATTACACTATTGTAAGAGCATCTTGGTTTAACCAAAACTGGAGTGAAAGTTTCTTTCTAGATCCTATACTTTCTGGTGAAGTGGCGCTACCTATGTCTGATGTATTAATTCCATTTGTAGATGCAGAAGATATAGCCGAAGTAGCATCCACTGTTTTGTTGGATGACAATTATAACGGAAAAATTATAGAAATAACAGGTCCGGAATTAATTACTTTTAAAGACGCTGTTAACATAATTGCCAAAGTCAGTGAAAGAACTTTACACTTTTACGACATAAGCTTAGAACAATATGTAGACGGCATGAGGCAAATGCAAATACCTAATGATGTTATCTGGCTCATTGAGTATTTATTTAGCCATGTATTGACCAATCCAAATAACCAAAAGATCAGTAATGATGTAGAAAACGTATTAGGAAGACCAGCAAAAACATTTAAAGAATATGCCGAAGACACTGTTATAACTGGTGTTTGGGATCCTCAAAAAACAATTAATAAAAAATGAAAAATATAATATTTTTAATATTCTTGGCATTAAGCATATATATGAAGTCTTTTTGCCAAGATGCACCATTAAACCCATTAAATCATAATGCCAATATAGAGTTTCTAACATCAGAAACTTATAATATGGAATGGATTATGTTAAAAGATTCAACCGAAGTAAAAATTGGTGAAATAGAAACTCAAATAAAAAAAGAAAAAGAGTTAATCTATTTTATTACCTCAGTAAATATTAAACAATCATCTACTCAATGGATTGATAGCACCGTTATTTCGTCTGATAATTTAAAGCCTATATACCATTCTTCTTTTAACCAAAATAGGGATATGGTCTTAAAGTTTGACGATAATATCACTGGATACTATTTTGACAAACAAACCAATACTAAAACGCAAATTTTAGAAGAAACCAACAAGCCTTTTTTTGACAGTAATTTTTATCCACAACTAATAAGACTTCTACCTTTAGCCAAAGATTACTCCACTAGCATCTCTATTTTTGACTATAACCCTGATTCTAAAATTGGTGTAATTAAAGCCACAATAAAAAACACCACCAAAATAAAATTAGATTTTGACGGAAAAACTCACAATATTTGGAAAGTTGAAACCACAGACGACATTTCGGATAATTCGGTATTAAACACATATTACATTGAAGTTTCAAAGAGAAAAATTCTTAAACAAGAAATTGATTTTGGTGGAAAAAAAATGATAATGCGTTTAATCGATTAATTTCTTTTAAAATGAAAATAGACTTCATAAACAAATCTGAATATAAGGAAGTGGTGAATCTTTGGGAGGCATCGGTAAGGGCGACGCATCACTTTCTTAAAGATGACGATATTGAGTATTTTAAACCACTCATTTTGAATTCTTATTTAGATGCTGTAGAATTAAGATGTGTGAGAAATCATGAAAGTACCATTATAGGCTTTTCAGGAGTTGCCGAACATAATTTAGAAATGCTTTTCATCCATCCAGATTATAGAGGAAAAGGAATCGGTAAATTATTACTGAACTATTCTATTGAAAATCTGGGTGTATTTAAAGTAGACGTTAACGAACAAAACGGACAAGCCTTAGACTTTTATAAATATTCTGGTTTTGAAATTGTTGGCCGCTCTGAGTTAGATTCATCTGGAAAGCCGTATCCCATCTTACACATGGAATTGAATAAATCATAACAACTATTGACTATAAGAATTTAAATATCTCTACATTTAGATACTCTTAAAATACAACCTAAAAGACAAAGAGACCAAAACAGAACTTAAAAAAATGTTCTTTATTCTCTAAATATAAATATGAAGCGTTTGCTAAGCTACATTTATCCCGTGACCAAAACCATAGACTCCAAATACAGCGGAAAGCTAGAAATTACATGGTATAACGGCAAAAAACACCTTAACTCAGCAAACGCCAATTATAGCTATGGTTCGCTGCAACGTATTTTAAAGTTTGGCTTAAAAAAGATTAATCTTTCCAAAGTAAATTCAGTATTAATTTTAGGATTGGGAGGAGGAAGTGTCATTGAAACCTTGCTACAAGATTTTAATTATTCTGGGCTAATTGAAGCTATTGAAATTGATCCTATAATTATAGATATAGCTAAAACTGAATTTGGTATAGACAAGAACGACACATTAAAAATTCATTGTGCGGATGCCTATGAGTTCGTTAAAGACCACTCTAAAATATTCGACCTTATTATTGTTGATCTTTACATAGATTTAGATGTCCCAAACAAATTTCTGGATTTTGAATTTTGGGATAATATTTTGGCACTGAAAAACTCTTCTGGATCCATAATTTTCAATGCAGCAGTTAAAGTTTCAAAAGCTGATAAAATTATTTCGATTTCAAATTATCTAAAGACCAAAGTGTTTAATGTAGAATTTTATGACAATGTCAACAACACCAATACCGTCATTATAGCAAAAGGACTATAATTATTTTAATTTACTATATTGCAACTACTTAAGCGAATTATATGCAAAGAAAATGTCCTGAATGTGGTAGTAAAATTACTGGTAGAATTGATAAAAAATTCTGTAGTGATGGTTGTAGAAATAACCATAACAATCGCATGAATAAAGATTCTAAGAATCTTATTAGAAACACCAATAATAGACTGAGAAAAAACTATAGAATCTTAGAAGGCTTAAATCCAAATAAGAAAACCAAATGTTCTAGAGCTAAACTTATTGAAAAGGGATTTGACTTTAATTACTTCACAAGTATTTATACCACAAAATCAGGTACAACCTATTACTTTGTTTACGATCAAGGCTATTTACCTTTAGAAGGAGACTATTACGCTTTGGTAAAACGCGATGACTAAGCAGAGTTGCTAGTCTTAATTGTACTATTCCAATTTTCGCCTTTGAGTTGTAGTGCTGCTTTCAAAATATCTTTTTGGCTTATTTGCCCTACTAACTTTCCATTCTCAACAATAGGAAAACGTCTTCTTCTTGAACTCAAAAACTTATTGGCAGCATCAAAAACATTCATTTCTCCATCAATAGTTTCAACATCCCTAACCATACGTTTTTCAACATTATCATGTTCTAAAGGCATATTGTAATAACGACTCTCACTCAACTGTTTTAAGCAATCACCTTCAGAAATTATCCCTACTAATTCTTGCCTATCATTAACAACAGGACCACCAGAAATCTTATTTTTTATTAAAGACTCTACAACCTCTTGTACGGACTGTTCTGGAGTAAAGGTTATAAGCTGAGTTGTCATATAATCTTTAACTTTTAATGACGAAGGTGCAACAACATTTTGTTGTTTTCGCGACCCTTGAAAACTTTTGATTCCCATAGTTAGTGATTTTGAGTGAATTCTAAATTTATACAATAATTTTGAGCTTTCAAAACATTAAATATTAAAATAATAGGAATTATTCACTAAATAAGGCTTAAATATTGATTATTCTCAAATAAAAGGCGGTTACAATACTAAAAATGACATCTGAAATCTTCAGAACAAGTCTTTCTAATTTTAATTTGTTCACGGTTTGGTATAACTTTTGGATTAAGTCAATCCAGAATATTTGAATTTAGCAGAATTTTAAAGGTTCAATTCTATTAAATTTCATAGTTTTAGCGCCTTAAATCCTCTATAGGTAATATTCGCTTATAAAAATGATTTAGCAAATATTCTACTAAATAGACTATAAATGATAAACTAAGAACAAATGAAACAGATTACAATTGCAGTTATTATGCTTTTTTCGGTTGGTGTTTTTGCTCAGACTAATGCAGATTTAAAAAAGCACTACGAAGCTTATTACAAACAGATGAAAAAGCAAGGAGATATTCAAGGTATCATTAATGCCATGACTCATCTTGAGGTTTTAGAACCATCTGTTGCCAGAAGAGATACCATTGCTTACATCTACCTTTCTGAAGGACAATATATGCAAGCTCTTAATACTATTGGTGTAGAAAAGAATGCAACAGATTCTGATATGAATGTTGAAGTAAAAGCTTTAGCATTAAAAAATCTTAATCAACCAAAAATGGCTTTAGAACATTATGAAGTACTTTATAAAAGAGACCCAAATGTTTATTTAGCTTACGAAATGGCTGATCTAAAAATCCAAACTCAAGATTTAGCTGGTGCTAAATTAAACATAGATTATGCTTTAGCAAATGTAAAGGATGATATGAAGCGTGCTTATTATGAAACGCAACAGCCTTATGAGACCTCAATGAAAGCAGCCTTATTATACCTAAAAGGTATTTTAACTTTCACAGAAAATAGAACTGCTAATATTGATGCTGCTCTAAAACATATGAACGATGCTTTAGCAATTGACCCTAATTTCAACTTAGCTAGAGTGAGCAGAGAAGCTCTAGAATCCCAAAAAGCGCAAGCAGCTAAAAAACCTGCTACCGGAAACTAATAAAAGCTTAAATATAGAATAAAAAAGCAGCTCAAATTGAGCTGCTTTTTTTATAGTGATTCACAAAGTTTCTTACCAAATTCTTACACGGTCTTCTGGTGCAATGTACATGGCATCACCTTCTTTAATATCAAAAGCTTCATAAAAAGCATCAATATTTCTTAAAGGCTGAATCGCTCTATATACTCCTGGTGAATGAGGATCTGTTTTAATTTGTGTTTCTAAAGCATCTGGTCTACTTAGAGTTCTCCAAACGGTTGCCCAAGACATAAAGAAACGTTGCTCTGGCGTAAAACCATCTATTTTTTCTGGTCTTCCATTCTTTTCCAAATATATCTGTAAGCCATCATAAGCTCCCAAAACACCACCTAAATCACCGATATTTTCTCCAAGTGTGTTTCTACCATCTAGATGTAAACTATCATTAACTTTAATAGCAGAATATTGCTCTACCAACTTATCACCTCTCTTTTTAAACTCTGCTAAATCTTCTTCTGTCCACCAATTCACTAAATTACCATCACTGTCAAATTGAGCTCCTTGATCATCAAAAGCATGAGAAATTTCATGACCTATAACAGCTCCTATACCTCCATAATTAACAGCTTCGTCTGCTGTATAGTTATAAAAAGGTGGCTGTAATATTGCCGCAGGAAACACAATCTCATTATTCAATGGATTAAAGTATGCATTTACCATTTGTGGTGGCATTCCCCATTCTTTCTTATCTACTGGTTGTCCTAAATCTGAAAGTGATTTTTTCATATTCCAATCAGCAAAAGCTAACATGTTTTCAGCATAGCTATTACCTTCTTTTATCATTAATTCAGAATAATCTTTCCACTCGTCTGGATAGGCAATTTTCACTGTAAACTTGTCTAGTTTCTTTATAGCCTCCTTTTTCGTTTCTGGACTCATCCAATCTAACTTATCAATTCTGCCCTTAAATGCTGTAATGACATTGGCTATCATTTTCTCTGCTTTTTCCTTAGCTTCAGGCGGAAATTTAGCATCTACATACAACTTACCAATAGCTTCACCTACTCTACCAGTCACATTATCCATAGCACGATCTTCAGCTGGCTTTTGTTTTTCGGTTCCTCTTAAGGTTTTACTGTAAAATTCCCAGTTGGCTCTTTCCAAATCGGTACTTAAAAATGAAGCATTACTGTTTAAAGTACTCCATTTCATCATTGTTTTGATGTCATTTATTGGTGTAGACTTTAAAATATCATCTAGAGCCTTCATGTATCTTAATTCAATAACATAAACTGTATCTAATTTTTGCTCAACACCTATGTCTGATATAAACATATTCCAGTTTACTGATGGTGTTAGTTCCGATAACTCTTCTAAAGTTCTTGGGTTGTTAAGGTTACTGAAATCTCTACGCTCAGCCTTATCAAGTTGTGGTTCTGCCAACTTAGTTTCGAGTTCTAAAATCATTTCTGCAGCTTTTTTAGCTTCTTCTTCATTGTAATCTACAAACTGCATCATTCTCGTAACGTGATCTACGTATTGTTGACGACGTTCTTTTGATTTTTCATCTTGTAATACATAGTAATCACGATCTGGAAGTCCTAAACTACCTTGAGCAATATACGCAGCATAAACACTACTGTCATTGATATCTGGAAATACATTAAAACTAAAAAATGGTGCATCTATACCTATGGTTTTAGCATACACCGTTTGCATATCTTCAAGATTTTTTATGCCCTCAATTTTGTCTAATAATGGAATAATTGGGTTGATTCCTTCCCTGTTTCTTGCAACCGTATCTAATTCTGATTCAAAAAACAAAAGGGCTTTCTTTTGATCTGTACCTTCTTCGTAAGCACCTAATTCTTTAGATTTTTTTACAATGTTTAATACATCGTTTCGTGTAGATTTTCGTAACACATTAAAACCACCCCAACCAGCCTCATCTTCTGGTATTTTGGTGTCTTTCATCCATGTGCCATTAACGTAATTGTAGAAGTCATCTTTTGGATTTACTAAAGTATCCATGTTCTGCAATACAATTCCAGGAATTTTCTCTTCCTCTGCCATTGCAGTGTCTTTCTTAGCTTCTTCTTTACACGACACAAACGAAAGAATAGCCAAGCCTGATATCGTTAAAAAACGATTAAGATTGGTTTTCATAAATTAATGATTTGATTAGTTCTGATTAAAAGTAATTAATTATTAGACCAATAAATCATAAAATTGTTACAACTTTCAAAAAAATTATATGAAGTTTTAAAAATTACTCAGGTTTAATCTTGTCGTAGAAGTCTCTTTCTAACTTTTTATTAATCTGATAATTAAGATTAGAAAAAGCTTCCAGAACATCTTTTACACCCATCAGCTTTAAACGATCTTCTATATTATCGAGATTAAGATTTTCGTTAAGTTTTAGCATGTTTGTCTCTAGAATGGCAATTCTAGATAAAATTTGATTGGTTCTAAGGGTTTTAGGAACTGACTTATTGAACTCATCCAAAAATTTCTTTAAAGGCTCTTTTTCGCTATTAAAGAAGGATAAATCAGCTTTCTTTAAATAGCTAATCTGTATTGCTAACTCTTGATATTTTTTCCAATTTTCTAATCGTTCTTCACTTTCACTACTGAGTGCATAATCCGTGTAATCAAATTTTTCAATAGCATCTTCAGTAATAAGTGGCTGTTGTTGCTGAGCTTTTTTAGCTGCATCAATATCTTCAGTTTCATTTTTATCGTCTCCACAACTGATTAATAATAAACATGCCAAGCATAAAACGTTTAGAAAAATCTTCATTTTCATTTTTTATTTAAGGTGTAAAGATACTTAAACTAAAATTTTGATCTTGTATTGTCCTCAATAAAAACCTATTAAAGATATCGCATTCTAAAGTCATTTTTTTTGAACATTTTAAGTTTTACAACCTTAATTTCTTATTATTTTTGCTGAAAATTTAATTGTGTCATGTCTTCAAAAATTTTAATCATTGGTGCTTGCGGGCAAATAGGTACTGAACTTACAACAAAACTTAGAGAAAAGTACGGTGTAGATAATGTCATTGCCAGTGACATAAATACCAGAAATCTAGACTTAGTAAATTCTGGCCTTTTTGAAATCATAGACGCTAAAAATTTTAATGCAATTAAAGACTGTTGCATTCACAATAATGTGAAAACAGTGTATTTAATGGCAGCGCTATTGAGTGCTACTGGCGAAAAATACCCTATGGAAGCTTGGGATCTTAACATGAATTCATTATTTCATGTCCTTAATTTAGCCAAGCAAAAGGTAATTGATAAAATTTTCTGGCCAAGTAGTATTGCTGTATTTGGCCCTACAACACCTAGCAATAATACTCCACAACACACCATTTGCGAACCAACTACAGTTTACGGTATTACCAAACAAGTTGGAGAACGTTGGTGCGAATACTACCATAACAAATATGATGTAGATGTAAGAAGTATTCGCTATCCAGGAATTATTAGTCACAAAGCAATGCCTGGCGGCGGAACCACCGATTATGCGGTAGAGATTTATCACGAGGCTATTAAAAATGGCACTTATGAATGTTTCTTATCTGAAGATACTAGCCTTCCTATGATGTTTATGGAAGATGCTATTAAAGCCACAACCGAATTAATGGAAGCACCTTCCGAAAAACTGACTATAAGATCGTCTTATAATTTAGCTGCTATTACATTTACACCAAAAGAAATTTACGAAAGCATTAAATCATTATTGCCTGAATTTTCAATTTCCTACAATCCCGATTTTAGACAAGCCATTGCAGATAGTTGGCCTTCGTCAATTGATGATAGCGTTGCAAGAGAAGATTGGAATTGGCAACACGATTTTGATTTAGATGCCATGACAAAAGTGATGCTAGAAGAACTAAAAAAGAAATACAATTAATTTTTTTCTTTAAAATTTAAGTCTAAAAATTGAACTTTAGAATAGTCTTTTTCTCACTTTTTCAAGTCTTTACACAACTCCTTTTTAAGGCCTATTTTTTCACTTGTTAAGCTAAATTTTCAGCATGTTTTTTTGGGGTGTTTTTTCACATCTTAACCCAAAATTTAAAATCCCAATGTTGATAAATTGTTAAGAACAAAGATGGCATCTCCTCATTTCGTTTAGAATATTTTATGACTTTTATCAAATCTTATTTTTGATTGATTCTAACCGATTCTGTTTATGGAAATTTTGCACATTACTAAAAGAAATTTTAGCCAAAAACCTTTTGAGCTAAGTAAAATTACAAACGCCATTTTAAAGGCGATGAAAGCCGTTAACCACGGAGAAGCGACTGATGCACAGCTTATTGCAAACAACGTTCATGATGTTTTGTTAGCAAGAAAAAACCAAGATGTAGACTATTTACCAACCGTAGAGGAGGTACAAGATGTTGTTGAGGATAAGCTGATGGAAAGTGAATTTCATGATGTGGCTAAAGCCTATATTCTTTACAGAAATAAACAAGCTCTAGGTCGTAAAAGTAACATCTTTGAGAAGCGTGTAAATTTAAAACCGTATGAGTATCCTCAACTTTACGAATACGTTCCTGCGATACGACATTCATACTGGATTCATACAGAATTTAATTTCACTAGTGATATTCAAGATTTCAAATCAAACCTAAGTGAAAAAGAAAAATCGGCGATAAAAAATACGATGTTAGCCATCTCTCAAATTGAGGTTGCTGTAAAAACATTTTGGGGAGATGTTCACCACAGAATGCCAAAGCCAGAGATAGGATCTGTAGGTGTAACATTTGCTGAAAGTGAGGTAAGACATCATGATGCTTATTCGCACTTACTAGAAATCTTAGGATTAAATAAAGAATTTGAAGAGTTAAAGAAAAAACCTGTAATAATGAAGCGTGTGCAGTATTTAGAAACTGCGCTTAAAAATGCTAAGAGTGAAGATAACAGAGAATATTCAGAATCTATTTTATTATTCTCATTGTTCATTGAGCACGTGTCTCTATTTTCTCAATTCTTAATTATTATGGCTTTCAACAAGCACAAGAATATGCTTAAAGGTATTTCTAATGTTGTTGAAGCAACTTCAAAAGAAGAACAAATACATGGAGATTTTGGTATAGACATCATTAACATTATCAAAGAAGAAAATCCTGAGTGGTTTGATGAAAATCACAACACACTTATTCAAGATATGTGTAAGGATGCTTACATCGCAGAAAGCAGAATTGTAGATTGGATTTTTGAAGATGGTGAATTAGAATTCTTACCAAAAGCAGTAGTAAACGAGTTTATCAAAAACCGTTTCAACAAATCTCTAGAAAGTATCGGTATTGAAAAAGCATTTGATATTGATGAAAATTTATTATCTCAAACAGAATGGTTTGACGATGAAATTATTGGAACCAAACATGGTGATTTCTTTGTAAAGAGATCTATCAACTATAGCAAAAGAACACAAAGTATAACAAGCGACGACTTATTTTAATAATCCACAAAATCCATGAAGAACAAAACTATTGATCAGCCACAAGTACAAGAACAAACTACTACTAACCCTTTAGTTAACGCAAGAAAAGAATTTCTAGCCAACACTAGCAAAGAAGAAGGAGGGTTTGAATGGTTAAATGAATTTAGCCAGAAATTTTTAGAATCTGGATATCTTACAGAAGGTGTAACTCCGAAGCAACGTATTAGAGAAATTGGAGATAGAGCGGAGCAAATCCTTAAAATTCCGGGTTATTCTGATAAATTTTACCACTATATGTCTGAAGGGTTTTTCTCTTTAGCTTCGCCTGTTTGGTCTAACTTTGGTAAGGAACGTGGTTTACCAATTAGTTGTTTTGGTTCTCATATTGATGATGACATGGGTAATATTCTTTATACACAGTCTGAAGTTGGTATGATGTCTAAGCTTGGTGGTGGTACATCTGGATTTTTTGGAAAAATTCGTCATAGAGGTGCGCCTGTAAAAAACAATGGTCAAGCTTCTGGTGCTGTTCATATTATGCAGTTGTTTGAATCTATGGTAGATGTCGTAAGCCAAGGTTCTGTTCGTCGTGGTCGTTTTTCCCCTTATTTACCTATTGAACATCCAGATATTAAAGAATTTTTAGAAATTGGTACTGAAGGTAATCCAATTCAACAATTAACGCATGGTGTTACTGTAACTAGCAAGTGGATGGAAGATATGATTGCTGGTGATGTTGACAAACGTACAACTTGGGCTAAAGTATTACAAAGTCGTGGAGAAATGGGTTATCCATACATATTCTTCACTGACAATGCTAACGATGGTAAACCTGGAGTTTACAAGGATAAAGATCATAGGATTCACGCTAGTAACTTATGTACAGAAATCATGTTACCATCAAATGATGATTGGTCTTTTGTTTGTGTACTTTCTAGTATCAATGTATTACACTATGACAAGTGGAAAAATACTGATGCTGTAGAAACAATGATTTACTTCTTAGATGCAGTAATCACTGAATTTATTGAGAAATTAGAAGTTTATCGTGATTCAGATAACAGAGATGATCGTCAAACATTCCTATTCATGGAGCGTGCTTATAACTTTGCAAAAGATAACAGAGCTTTAGGTTTAGGTGTTCTTGGATGGCATTCTTTATTACAGTCTAAAATGCATGCTTTTGATAGCCAAGAAGCGTTCAACCTTAACCGTGAAATCTTCAAAACTATTAAAGATCGTTCATATAAAGCCTCTGAAGAATTAGCTGAAAAATTTGGTGAGCCTAAAGTTTTAGAAGGTTATGGTCGTAGAAATGCAACTTTAAATGCTATTGCACCAACAACGTCTTCTGCGTTTATTTTAGGACAAGTTTCTCAAGGTATTGAGCCAATATGGTCTAACATTTATGTAAAGGATATTGCTAAGATTAAAACAACGATTAAAAATCCTTTCTTAGAAGCTTTATTAGAAGAAAAAGGACAAAACACAACTGAAGTTTGGAGAAGCGTTAGAGATATGGATGGTTCTGTACAACACCTTGAATTCTTAACAGAAGAAGAAAAAGCAGTATTTAGAACCTACTCGGAGATTGATCAGCTAGATATTATCTACCAAGCTGCTGCAAGACAAGAGTTCATTGACCAAGGCCAATCTGTAAACATTATTGTGCATCCAGATATGCCAGTTAAAGAAATAAACAATATACATGTTACAGCATGGAAGTTAGGCTTAAAGTCCTTGTACTATCAGCATAGCATGAATGCGGCTCAAAAATTCAAACAGAAAAAAGAATGTGTAAGCTGCGAAGCTTAATCATAAAAAAACAAAAAACCTCATCTGAATTGGATGAGGTTTTTTTTATTTAGTGACTTGAGCTTATTATTGAAATATTAAAAGAAACCGATTACAGTACATTTGGAATACACATACCTTCTATAGAAAAAAAATTTTTCAAAGAAAAAACAGGTAAAACAAAAAATCCCATCAATTTTGATGGGATTTTTTTGCTCCTCAGACTGGGCTCGAACCAGTGACCCTCTGATTAACAGTCAGATGCTCTAACCAACTGAGCTACTGAGGAAGGTTGTTTTCGCTTTAGCGAGCGCAAATATAAATTATTTTTTTATTCTCTACCAAACGAAACGCAATTTTTTTCCGGTAAATTTTTTAGTTGGTAACGGCTTTAAAAATATCGTTTCCGTTAGCAAATAATACCAATGCTATTAAAATAATAAAACCTACTAATTGGGCGCGTTCTAAGAACTTTTCGCTTGGTTTACGACCAGATATCATCTCGTAGAGTAAAAACATAACGTGACCACCATCTAACGCCGGAATTGGCAGTAAATTTAAAATGGCTAACATTATTGAAAGAAATGCTGTAAGCGTCCAGAATGCTTCCCAACTCCAGAAGTCTGGAAAAATATCGTAAATAGCTTTAAAACCGCCAAGGCCTTTGTAAGCCCCTGTTTTTGGATTGAAGATAGCTTTTAATTGTTCAAAATAACCAGCAACCTGATCTACAAACTTATCAGCTCCACCACCAAAACTTTCAATAAAAGAGTATTCTTTTCTGGTAACTTCAAAATAACCTAGTTCTTCAAACTTTTCTTCAGAGTAGGCTGGGAATATGCCTATTTTCCCATTAGCATTTACTTTTAAATCTCTTTGAATGGTTTCTGAGTCTCTTAAAAAAGTCGCTGATACCGTTTGGTTTTTATAATTTTCTAATGTTGGTTCTAATTGATCAAAATATTTTAAATCCCTACCATTAATAGCAACCAATACATCTCCAGGTTTTAGGTCTACACCTTTGTTTTGCATAGTGTCATTAATTTCAGCAACCATAAAAGGTACACGTACACTAAAAAGACTAGATCTGTTTTTTCTAGAAGAAAGCTGCCCTAAAAAGTCTTCAGGTAAGTTTATCTTCTTTGTAGTTCCATTACGCTCTATAGTAAATTCTTCTGCTGAAATTAAACTTTTAGTAACATCTGTATGTGATTTTACAGGCTCATTATTGACTTCAATAATTTTGTCGCCTGTTTTAAATCCTAAATCTAAAAGCAAAGGATTCTCTATGTAGTAACCACCTTCTAAACTATCAATTGTGTAGTCTTTATCACCATAGGTAAACGAAATACCAACATATATAAAGTATGCTAAAATAAAGTTTACGGTAACACCACCCAACATTATAATAAGACGTTGCCAAGCTGGTTTGCTACGGAATTCCCATGGTTGTGGTGGTTTTGCCATTTGCTCTTTGTCCATGCTCTCGTCTATCATTCCGGCAATTTTCACATAACCACCTAAAGGCAACCATCCTATACCGTAAACGGTTTCGCCTATTTTCTTCTTAAAGAGAGAATATTTGACATCAAAAAAGAGGTAAAATTTTTCAACTTTCGTTTTAAAAAGTTTAGCTGGTATAAAATGCCCTAACTCATGTAACACAATTAGTAACGATAAGCTGAGTAAAAATTGAGATATCTTTATTATAAATTCCATGTAATCATTTTCGAATTTCGATTGACAAAAGTAATCTTTTCACATCATTTAGAAAACAAATAGATTTTAGAACCTTAATTTTTAATAAATTGATGGTTTAGAACTTTATCGTTTGTTTGAATTTGTAAGATGAAAACACCTGAATCAAAACCAGATAAGTCTATTTGAGACACCGCTTTGCTTTGCCATAATAACTGCCCCAAATTGTTGTATACTTTAAGGGCATTTATCTCTAAATTTTCAGGTTTATCAATATGAAGTATACTGTTTGTAGGGTTAGGATAAATTGCTATTGCACCCAAATTGTAGTTTGGAATACTTAATGAAACGGTATTATTCTTAGATATCAAATCCGTTCTTGGATCAAACAAAACCTCTTGAACTGTAAAATTAACCGTCTCGGTAAATTGTTGATTGTTTTCTGTATTATCCAAAACAAGATCTAAACTTTCTCCCATTGTACCCATCAATCTAATGGGCACTCCTGCTTCAAAAAAGCTTACAGAAGTATGACTTTGAAGTTGAGACAACGATAGCTGCACTTGATTTCCACTTTGGTTCCAGTTTACAGTATAACTTGGATATCCTTCATTATAAACCCAATCATTAAAAAATTCATCTAAGTCCACACCAGAAGAAACCTCCATAACATCTTGAAAATCCTCAGTTTTTGCATAATCAAAAGCTAAATCAGGATCCACCAAATAATCTTGAAGTCCTTGATAAAAATTAGCATCACCTAACTTTTTTCTGAGCATATGCAACACCATAGCTCCTTTATTATAACTTAACCTACTACTGAAAATTCTGTTAACGCTTAACGTATCTTGGTCCGATAAATACACTGCCCCATCAGGTAGAGACGTTATAGAATTTACTCGCTGTTGTTTCCAAATATCAAAAGAGGTGTCTCCATCAAAATCTTCTATAACCAAACCAGACATATAGGTAGCAAAGCCTTCGTTTAACCAAATATCTTTCCAACTACCGCAAGTTATTTTATTTCCAAACCATTGATGTGCCAACTCGTGAGAAATTAAGTTTCTATTAAATGAACCCATAAAAGAAACGGTTGTATGCTCCATGCCTCCACCCCAACCAAACTGTGCGTGGCCATATTTTTCATCGGCAAAAGGATATTCTTCAAACAAATTGGTAAATAAATTCATAATATCTACGGTTACCTGAGTATCTGTTTGAGCATTAGTTAAACTTTCAGGATAAACATAGTTTACAATATCAAAAGGATTCCCGTTATTGGGAACTTGATGCGTGTAGATTTCATAATTTGTAATGGCTATAGCTATTAAATATGCAGGAATTGGGTAACGGTGTTTATAACGTGTAATCTTATCATCTCCTTGTATAGTCTGACTAAGTTCTAAGCCATTTGACACTGCAACATAATCTTCACTTGAAGGATTAAATCTCGGAGTATTTAAATAAACATCTATAGAGTCTATTTTATCATTCAAATCTTGCTTACAAGGCCACCAACCTTTAGCTCCGTAAGGTTCAGATAACGTCCAAATTATTGGATCTCCATTATGTGTACTTTGCTCATAAGAACCAAAGCCAGAACTAATAGGGTTACCTGAGTAACTTACGGTCAATGAATCTAAAACTCCTTGGTTTTGTATTGCTGGCAAAGTAATTACTAATTCATCATCGGTGTTTTGTGAGAATGCCAAACTATTGCCTTGTTTTGTAACTTGAGAAACCAACATATTGTCTGAAAGGTCAAAGGTTATTTCACTTAAATCTTCTTTTGCAACGAAATAAGTAGTTACATCTCCTGAAATTGATGTTTGAGAAGGATCTACATTCAACTCTAACCTGTGGTACTTAACATCATAATTTCCGGTATTTAAATTTTTTGGAGTCATCATTAACTGCCTTGCCGATTTTGCCTCCATGGCTCTAATGTCTTCAAGATTCTTTTTATAATCCTGAGCATAAGATGATAGTGTAAAACATATCAAAAAGCCTAATAAATAAGGTCTCATAGCTTAATTTTTATTGTTAAAAATACTGATTTTGTTTCTATTGCATTGTACTTTTGCATTTAAATTACTCATATTACAATAATGTCACTTCTAACATTTTTTAAAGGCTACAAAAAGTTTGGAATTTTCTTTTTTGTCCTTTCAACTATAATAATCCTAATTATCTATAACATTCTTAATGTTAAAAAACCGCTCCCTATTTATCAACCAGCCATGGTTAGTGAAGAATTGGTAGATAGCACTATTCAATACCAAAAAAAATATCACAAGATTGCCGATTTTGAGCTGATAAATCAAAACGGAGAAACCATCACTCAAGATACTTACGAGGATAAAATCTACGTGGCCGATTTCTTTTTTACCACCTGCCAAACTATTTGTCCTATTATGACAGATCATATGTTCGAAATACAGAAAAAAATTCTGAGTGATGACGAAGTAATGCTCTTATCTCATTCTGTAACACCTAAAATAGATAGTGTGGCGCAACTTAGAAAATATGCCACTGAAAAAGGAGTTATAGACAGAAAATGGAATTTAGTCACGGGAGATAAAAAACAAATCTACGAGCTTGCTAGAAAAAGTTATCTCGCTGTAAAGACCGATGGTAATGGTGATGAATATGATATGATTCATACCGAAAACTTTATGCTCATTGACAAAAAACGTCAGATTAGAGGCTTTTACGATGGTACCAATCCTGAAGATATTGACCAACTTCTTAAAGATATTGCCATTTTAAAGAAAGAAGACTAATCTTAAAAATTTTACAAAGGTTTTAAAGCCTTAAAATTTTACCTTACTTTTGCTTCTTTAAAACTATTCTAAATAAGCGCAATTGACTTTAGCAGATTTAAAACGCGGACAACAAGGCATTATTAAAGATGTGTCTTCAATTCATATTCCTCTTAAACTTTTGGAAATGGGTTGTTTACCTGGCAATGCTGTAGAACTTGTGCAAGTCGCTCCGTTTGCGGATCCAATGTATTTAAACATTAATGGCTCTCACCTTGCCATACGCAAAGAAACAGCGATTCATATACTAATTGAAACCATCTAGATGAGTAAGCAGATTAATGTAGCTTTAATAGGAAACCCTAATACCGGCAAAACATCTGTTTTTAATGCCCTTACCGGACTTAATCAAAAAGTCGGGAATTATCCTGGTATTACAGTTGAAAAAAAGGAAGGTATTTGTAAGCTACCTCGTGGTGTTAAAGCACATATTATTGATTTACCAGGTACATACAGCCTTAATGCGTCTTCGCTCGATGAAAACGTAGTTATTGAATTATTACTTAACAGAAATGATAAGGATTTTCCTGATGTAGCGGTTGTTGTTAGTGATGTTGAAAACCTAAAGCGTAACCTCTTACTCTTTACTCAGATTAAGGATTTAGAAATACCAACCATACTGGTCATTAACATGGCTGATCGTATGGCTTACAAAGGTATTTCTTTAGATATTGATTATTTAGAACAGCAATTAGAAACCAAAATTGCACTTGTAAGCACAAGAAAAAAGCATGGTATTGATGAACTAAAAGAACTCATTACTAACTATAAAGATTTATCTACAGAACCTTGTCTTAATGCTTCTTCTATAGATGAACCATATTTTGACAATTTAAGAAAGGCTTTTCCTAACCAGTTACTTTACAAGCTTTGGTTGGTTATTACCCAAGATGTTAACTTCGGTAAAACAGATAGAAATACTATTGATGCTGTTGCCGATTTTAAGACTAAACCTAAAAGTGATTTAAAACGTCTTCAGCAAAAAGAAACTATCAGACGTTATCAGTTTATAAACGATACGCTGAAGAAAGGACAAACCATAGACCTTAAATCGGCCAAAGATTTACGCATTAAATTAGATAGAATTATTACTCACAAAGTTTGGGGCTATTTAATTTTTGCAGTAATTCTACTTACAATTTTTCAAGCAATTTACGATTGGTCTAGTGTACCAATGGATTTTATAGATAGTACATTTGCTTCACTCAGCGAATGGACCAAAAGTGTAATGCCAGAAGGAGCTTTTACTAATTTAGTAGCCGAAGGTATTATTCCTGGACTTGGTGGTATTGTAATATTCATACCACAAATAGCATTTCTTTTTCTATTCATTTCAATTTTAGAAGAAAGTGGTTACATGAGTCGTGTGGTGTTTTTAATGGACCGAATTATGCGACGGTTTGGCCTCAGCGGTAAAAGTGTTGTACCATTAATTTCCGGTACAGCTTGTGCCATTCCCGCAATTATGGCAACCCGAAATATTGAAAGTTGGAAAGAACGTCTGATCACTATTTTGGTAACACCATTTACAACCTGTTCTGCAAGGCTTCCTGTGTACCTTATAATTATTGCTTTAGTTATTCCTGAAGGACGATTTTTAGGCTTAAGTTATCAAGCTTTAACCTTAATGCTACTCTACTTAATTGGATTTGGAGCTGCTGTAGGTTCTGCTTGGATATTAAATAAGGTTCTAAAAATTAAAAGTAAATCATTCTTTGTAGTAGAAATGCCTAATTACAAAGTGCCATTGGTAAAAAATGTAGCACTTACAGTCTTAGAAAAGACAAAAGCTTTCATTTTTGGAGCTGGAAAAATCATTTTAGCTATTTCTATTGTACTTTGGTTTTTAGCGTCTTATGGTCCTGGTGATGATTTCAATAATGCAGAAGAAATTGTTACAGAACAATATGCGTCTGATAATCTTTCTGAAGAAGAACTTGAACAAAAAGTAGCCTCATATAAACTAGAACATTCTTTTATAGGAATAACAGGAAGAGCCATTGAACCTGCCATAAGACCTTTGGGTTACGATTGGAAAATAGGTATTGCTATTGTGAGCTCTTTTGCTGCTAGAGAAGTTTTTGTAGGAACATTAGCAACCATTTATAGTGTTGGTAGTGATGAAGAAGATACTATTAAAAATAGAATGGCTGGCGAAGTTAACCCAATACTTGGAGGGCCATTATTTAACTTTGCTTCGGGTATATCTTTACTTTTATTTTATGCTTTTGCGATGCAATGCATGAGTACTTTAGCTATTGTAAAACGAGAGACCAACTCATGGAAATGGCCTATGTATCAACTTGTTGTTATGAGTGGTTTTGCTTATATTGTAGCTTTAGCAGCTTACCAAATATTAATATAGAAGATGAACACAATAATTCAAAATAGCTTAGTATTTACAGCATTATTAATTGCTGTTGGGTTTTTGGTTAGAAAATTTATCTGGAAGCCGAAGAAAGCCTCAAGCAAATCTTGTGGAACTGATGACTGTGGATGTCATTAATTCTAATTCTTATTGGCTATTTTCTTGACTATAAATCAAGTCCATCTGATTTCTTCAGTGATTTATTAGCTGGTTTAACTTTTTACTTAGGTTTAGCTGTGTCAGGAATTATAGTTATAGTTGTTTTTAATTTAACTATACTTCATGCTATTTTTTGCATTGGTGTTGAGCTAATTTTAATTTTTGTTTTAAAATCTTTAATTAATAAAACAAATAAGTAGCTTTTTATTTCTCTAAAAACCCTTCAGGAATAGCAAAGGTTGAAGCATTGACATCAACAAATTCAACATTGTTTAAGTTTGCAAAACCAATTTCTTTACCAAGACCTTTTTCTTTAGTCCATTCGTAGTATTTCCAACTTTGTGGTACAGGAATGCCTTCAATAGCTTTATAATCTTCATAACCAATAGCATGAGGATCTGCCTCAGCTGCTTCTAAAGATTTATTAGCCGTTACGATATAACCTGCGTAATCAATTAAGTTGGTTTCAGGATGACTGTAAATGACGTACCAATCATCTGGCGCATCGCCAACATCGCCTTTAAAGGATAAATGCTGTGCATTGTAAGCCACATCATTTAATTGCAACTGACCCAAATCTTTTAAAACTGCACCATCATCACCAATTTTAGATGGAAACAATAAAAAATACATCCAAGTATAGGCATCAAAACGTGCTGCCTTTTCATTTTTTAAATCTGGCGAATGCAACACTTTTGAACCGTCAAAATAAATAGCAGTTCCATCTTTTAATTCAATTTTTCCTTTGGTTGAATTGGTTAAAAAGGTCATTCTGCCATTCAAACGTTCATTTCCGCCAAAGTTAACTGTCATGTCCAAAGCAATAGCGTCATGAGCTAGAAAGCTCTCTTTTTTATGTGCTTTTTCGGTTTTTTGTAACCAAGTCAATTCTTTAGATATCTGTTGCTTTTGAGTTTTATTTTTTTCTGGTTGCTCGTTACAATTGGTAAATAAGATCAGTACTACGATAAACAGATAAAGATTTTTCATTGGTTAGTTTTGGATAAGTGGTTAAATACAAATTCCATTTGTCGCACAATTTTTAGATTCCTTTCACTTAAAAAAACTTTATTACACCTTTTTGAGATATAAGTTTTTAGCTACACTTTGAGAAACGACTATCTCATAATGTTCTAATGAAATTTTTACAGAATTATCATAGGGCTCTTTATGTTTCACAGTGATTATTGTTCCTAAGGCAATATTATTACTATCTAAATACTGAAGAAAAGCTGTGGAGGTATCATCTACTCCAACACATTTATAGGTTTCTCCAACCTCAGCCTTGGCAAGTACAATTTTATCAATATGATGAAAATTACCATCCTTGTCTGGTATTGGATCACCATGAGGATCGTGAGTAGGATGCTCCAAAAATGCATCGAGCTCATCAACAAGTTTATCGGATTTTATATGTTCTAAATGTTCAGCAACTTCATGAACCTCATCCCAAGTAAAATTCAACTTTTCAACCAGAAACACCTCCCAAAGCCTATGCTTTCTAATAATATTTATGGCAACACGCTTACCATTTTCAGTTAATGTAACACCTTGATATTTTTTATAATCTGCATAGTTTTTATCCGACAACTTCTTTATCATATCTGTAACAGAAGACGCTTTGGTGTTCATAGCTTCTGCTATTGCATTGGTTTTTACAGATAATTTACCATTATCGCCAATGTGATAAATCGCTTTAATATAGTTTTCTTCTGTTAGTGTAATCATGATTGTTTTGTAGAAGGTAAATATAGTAAACTTATATTTTTAAATATATTTTTAGACTAATCTAAATTTTATTTTAATTTTGTATAAGATTTAAAATTACATGAGGCTAATAGTGCTGCTTTTTATACTAATAACTTCAAAGCTCTTAGCTCAATCAAAATACAGTCTAAAAGGACAAGTGTTTTCTGAGGGGCAACCACTACCCTATGCAAATATTTATATTGAAAACACAACAAAAGGAACTGTCACAGACGAAAACGGAACATTTTTAATTTCAAATTTAGAAGCAGGTAAATACTCTGTTGTAGCTTCTTTTACTGGCTTTATTGTACAAAAAAGAACGGTTAAAATTTCAGATGGTGATGTTACAATTAATTTCAATCTTAGTCAGAGTGCTTCTTTAAACGAAGTGATAATCACAGGAACCTTAAAACCCGTATCGCGTTTAGAAAGTCCTGTTCCCGTTGAAGTTTACTCTCCAACATTTCTAAAAAAGAATCCCACACCCAATATTTTTGAAGCTTTACAAAATGTTAACGGTGTTCGTCCGCAACTCAACTGTAATGTCTGTAATGCGGGCGATATTCATATTAACGGTTTAGAAGGACCTTACACATTGGTAATGATAGACGGAATGCCTATTGTGAGTGGACTATCAACGGTATATGGTCTTTCTGGAATTCCTAATTCCCTCATTGAACAAGTTGAAATTGTAAAAGGACCTGCCTCATCATTGTACGGAAGTGAAGCTGTTGGCGGACTCATTAACATCATCACCAAACTTCCAGAAAATGCTCCACGGTTTTTTGCAGATGGTTTTGTATCTGGTTGGGGAGAAGTTAATCTTGATGTTGGTCTTAAATCAAGAATTGGTAAAAAAGCAACGGTACTTTTTGGCGCTAATTATTTTAATTACAACAACCCAATAGATAATAATAACGATAACTTTACGGATGTAACACTGCAAGACCGTATATCAATATTTCAGAAATGGGATTTTAAACGTGCTAATAACCGTAAATTCTCAATAGCAGGTCGCTATTTTTATGAAGATCGTTGGGGAGGTGAAATGCATTGGAACCCAAGCTATAGAGGAGGTAACGAAGTTTATGGAGAAAGTATTTACACCTCTCGCTTTGAAATCTTAGGAAACTACCAGCTCCCTATTACTGAAAAAGTGAATTTTCAATTTTCGTATTCCGATCACGATCAAAATTCAGTATATGGCGACACACCATACTTAGCACAACAACGTATTGGTTTTGGCCAACTTATTTGGGATAAAAAAACAAGTAAACACGATTTACTTATTGGAACTTCCCTACGCTACAATTATTATAATGATAACACCACAGCTACATTAAATGCAGATGAAGTTACAATACCATCACTATTCATTCAAGATGAAATTGGTTTTACTAAAAAGCAAAGTTTGCTTTTAGGGATGCGTTATGATTATGACAGCAGACACGGAAATATTTTTACACCTCGAATTGCTTATCGTTTTAAACCTACAGAAGATGATATCATTAGGCTAAATGCTGGCACTGGCTTTAGAGTCGTCAATCTATTTACAGAAGAACATGCTGCATTAACAGGAGCAAGAGATGTGATTATTGAAGAGACATTAGATCCTGAGGAATCCTACAACATTAATATCAATTACTTAAAGAAACTCTACCTAAAAAACGGTATGCTCTTTACGTTTGATACTTCGGCATGGTATACCTATTTCACTAATGCCATCATACCAGATTATGACACCAACCCAAATCAAATTATTTATGATAATCTTGATGGATATTCCACTTCAACAGGTCTTAGCTTTAATATAGATGCTATTTTTGGAAGTGGAATTTCTGCATCAATTGGTGGAACTTATCAAGATGTTTCTCAAACAGAAAATGGTGAAACCAAAAAGCAGATTCTTACGGAACGCTTTTCGGGAGTTTGGTCTTTTACATATAAACATTATCCAACACATTTAACCCTAGATTATACTGGTAATATCTATGGACCAATGCGATTGCCTCTTTTAGGAGAATTAGATCCAAGGCAAGAATACTCGCCAACTTGGAGCATTCAAAACATTCAACTCACATATGATAAATTTGATGATTTCGAAATTTATGGTGGTGTAAAGAACCTACTGAACTGGACGCCAAACAAAGGAAATCCTTTTATAATTGCCAGAGCAAATGACCCTTTCGATGAAAATATACAGTTTGATTTTGAGGGTAATGTTATTCCAACTGCAGATAATCCTTATGCTTTAACTTTCGACCCCTCTTATGTCTATGGTCCAAATCAAGGAGCTAGATTGTTTTTAGGTCTGCGTTATAAACTCAATTAATAAATGAATTTTAGTACTTTCACATTAAAATATAAAAACATGAAAAAAGCATACGTACTCATATTACTAATTGCAACACTTTTTAGCTGTAAAGATGAACCTAAAAAGGATGATAAACTCAACATTGTAACTACCACAACTATGATCACCGATTTGGTTAAAAATATTGGTGGAGACAAGGTTAATGTTCAAGGATTAATGGGTTCTGGAGTTGATCCACATCTTTATAAAGCGAGTGAAGGCGATGTATCTAAACTCGTTAATGCGGATATTATTTTCTACAATGGCTTGCATCTTGAGGGTAAACTTGTTGAAGTTTTCGAAAAAATGGAAAAGCAAAACAAAACCCAAGTAGCATTGGCTGAAGCAATAAACAAGAGAGGTCTCATCAGTTCTGAATATTTTTCTTCTAACTATGATCCTCATGTGTGGTTTAATATTGAATACTTTAAAATTTTCGCTGAAAAAGTGGCTGAAACATTAGCTGAAAAAGATCCGAAAAATGCTCAGTTTTATTTAGACAATGAGCAAAAGTATCAAATGGATTTAGACAAACTTCTGAGCGACGTTGAAGATGTTGTGAGTGCTTTACCTGTAGATGAGCGTATTTTGATAACTGCTCACGATGCATTTAATTACTTTGGTAAAACTTTTAATTTTAACGTTATAGGGTTACAAGGCTTATCTACTGCTACCGAAGCTGGTGTACAAGACGTACAAAAGTTATCTGCTTTTATTATTGAAAATAAAGTGAAAGCTATTTTTATTGAAAGCTCAGTGCCAAAACGCACCATTGAAGCTTTGCAAGAAGCCGTAAAATCTAAAGGTCATGAAGTAAAAATAGGCGGTACACTATATTCTGACGCCTTAGGTGATGCTGGTACACGAGAAGGCACATACCTTGGTATGTATAGATACAATATAAAGACTATCGTTAATTCGTTACTTCAATAACACACAAGGTAATGGAATCAAACAAACCTAAAATAGCTGTTAAGGTAGACGATTTAACTGTTGCTTATAATTATAAGCCAGTGCTTTGGGATATTGATTTAGAAATTCCAGAAGGGGTTTTAATGGCTATTGTTGGCCCTAACGGAGCAGGAAAATCAACACTCATAAAATCTATTTTAGGTATCTTAAAACCCATTGCCGGAAGCGTTAATATTTATGGCAAATCCTATGAAAAACAACGTAGATTAGTTGCTTACGTACCTCAAAAAGGCAGTGTTGATTGGGATTTTCCAACAACAGCACTCGATGTGGTAATGATGGGAACTTATGGAGCGCTTGGCTGGATTAAAAGACCTGGCCAAAAAGAGAAAAAAGCATCGCTTGAAGCTCTTGAAAAAGTTGGTATGCTTGCTTTTAAAAATCGACAAATCAGTCAACTTTCAGGTGGGCAACAACAGCGTATTTTCTTAGCACGCGCATTAGTACAAAATGCGTCTATTTATTTTATGGACGAACCGTTCCAAGGTGTAGATGCTTCAACCGAAATCGCCATTATCAATATTTTAAAGGCCTTACGAAAAGCAGGAAAAACGGTTATTGTAGTGCATCACGATCTTCAAACCGTACCTGAATATTTTGATTGGGTAACCTTTTTGAACGTGAAAAAAATTGCGACAGGACCAACGAAAGATATTTTTAATGATGATAACCTTACCAAAACTTATGGAATAAATTATAAGGTTAGTATACAAGAATAGTGTCATTGCGAGCGTAGCGTGGCAATCTCATATAAATAATAAGATTCCGCATCGAGTGCGGAATGACAAAATAAACAACTATAGAACTTAAAGAATACATAGAACTCGTCTTCTCAGACTACACCTTAAGAACTATAACACTTGGTACTGCAATTCTTGGAGCAGTTACAGGAATGTTAGGAAGTTTTGCTGTACTTAGAAAACAAAGTTTGTTAGGAGATGCTATTTCTCACGCTGCATTACCTGGTATTGCTATAGCATTCTTAATTACTGGCGCTAAAGACAGTAACACCTTATTACTTGGAGCTTTGGTAAGTGGACTAATCGGAACATTTTGGATAAGAGGCATCATAACAAAAACTCATTTGAAGTCTGACACAGCATTAGGACTTATTCTTTCTGTCTTTTTTGGTTTTGGAATGTTATTACTCACTTTTATTCAAAAACAACCCAATGCTAACCAAGCTGGATTAGACAAATACCTTTTTGGTCAGGCAGCAACTTTAGTAGAAAGCGACGTATGGCTTATGACCATAATCACAAGTACCTGTCTATTAGTAATGCTTACCTTTTGGAAAGAATTTAAAATACTTCTATTTGATGCCGATTATACCAAAACACTTGGCTTTAATACCAAAACTATTGATGTTCTCATTACCAGCTTTATTGTCTTAGCTATTGTTTTAGGGCTTCAAACGGTTGGTGTGGTTTTAATGAGCGCTATGCTTTTAGCACCTGCTGCTGCTGCAAGACAATGGACCAACAGTCTATCTGTAATGGTTTTCCTTGCTGCTCTATTTGGTGCTTTTTCTGGTGTATTTGGAACTGCAATAAGCGCTAGCCAAAACAACCTGTCTACAGGACCTGTTATTGTTATTATTGCAGGAATTTTTGTTTTGTTTTCATTCATCTTTTCGCCGAGTCGCGGATTATTGTTTAAACAAATTAGATTCATAAAAAATAGACGTGATTTAGAGCTTCATAAGACCTTGGCATTTATGTATCATATTGCCGAAACTCATGAGAATATTTCGCATCCTCACACTATTAAAATATTGAATAATTTTCAAGGTTATACCAAAAGTACACTCAATAAACTTGTAGATAAAGGCTATGTAAAACTTGAGGGAAACATGTGGAGTCTTACCGAAGATGGCTTTAATACAGCTTCAAATCTATACACACAACAATCAACAAATGAATAATGCACAATTAGAAATACAGATTATTGCAAGTTTGGTTGCTATTGCTTGTGCTATTCCAGGGACATTTTTGGTACTGAGAAAAATGTCTATGATAAGTGATGCTATAAGCCACGCTATTCTGCCAGGCATTGTTGTCGGATTTTTTATCACTCAAGATTTAAACTCTCCTCTACTTATCCTCTTGGCAGCTTTAACCGGAATAATTACTGTTGTATTGGTTGAATATATTCAAAAAACAGGACTCGTAAAAGAAGATACCGCTATTGGTTTAGTGTTTCCTGTTCTATTCAGTATTGGTGTCATTCTCATTGCTAAAAACGCCAATGATGTCCATTTAGATGTTGATGCCGTTTTACTTGGAGAACTTGCATTTTCTCCTTTTGATAGACTATTGATAGGTGACACAGATTTTGGGCCAAAATCACTTTGGGTAGTTGGAACCATACTATTAATTACAATTGTATTACTATTCACTTTTTTTAAAGAACTAAAATTAAGCACATTCGATAAAGGTTTAGCATCCTCCTTGGGCTTTTCACCAGTTATAATCCACTATGGCTTAATGTCTATCTCTTCCGTTACTACGGTTGGAGCTTTCGATGCTGTTGGAGCCATATTGGTTGTGGCTTTAATGATTGCGCCTGCTGCTGCGGCTTATTTAATTACAACTGATTTAAAGAAGATGCTACTCTTAGCAATAGCTTTTGGTGTTTTTAGTGCTATTTCTGGATATTGGGTTGCTCACTGGTTAGACGCTTCAATTTCTGGATCTATAACTACAGTATTGGGACTTTTATTTTTACTCGTTTATCTCTTTGCTCCTGCTAAGGGAATCATTGCTGTAATGTACCGAGAAAAACAACAACGTACAGAGGTTTCTTTACTCACCTTTTTGTTGCACTTAAAAAACCATGATGAAATCTCTGAACGCCATGTAAAACACCTTAACGAGCATATTAACTGGCAAAAGGTACGCTCTAAAACTGTGTTGGATTTAGCTCAAAAAAACAATATGATTTTAATTGAAGATCAAATTGTTTCCCTTACCGATAAGGGTGATAAATTTACTTCCAAAGCGATAGATTATATTATCACCAATGAAGATGCGCAGATTGAGGATATGAAAGATGACTTCTTTTTATTTAGAGGGTGATTTAATCCTTTTTCTGAAAATTTAAATCTTCTAAACTTTTATCTACCATCTCAATATCTGGTTTTTTATAAGTACTCGGGTGCTCTAATATTCCTAAATTAGAATCTGGATTTTCTTTTGTATTAATGGTTAGCTTTATAATCACAAAAGCTAATACAAATATGAATACAATTCCACCTATAAACCAAAGCATAATAAATTCTACTTAAACCCTCTTTCTTTCTGAATATGCTCATAGGCTTCTTGTACCTGTCTGAACTTTTCTTCAGCTCCTTCTTGATGCTCCTTGCCTAAATGACCTACACGATCTGGATGGTATTTTTTGGCCATTTTTCTGTAAGCCGCTTTAACTTCATCATCCGATACAGACTTATCAATTTCCAATATTTTATATGCGTTGTTTGTGCTGTTATAAAACATCGCTTTAATACTATCGTAATCTCTATTGCTAATGCCTAAATAACCTGAAATTGTATAAATTTTTCGAACTTCATCTTCAGTAACAAAACCATCGGCTTTGGCGATTCCGAATAAAAAATGGAGCAATTGTAAGCGTGAAGCATGATCCATCATTTGCTTAATTTGTAAACAAACTTGTCTCATGGATATATTTTGTTTGCTAATACGCTTAAATAGTTCAAAAGCGTGGTTTGCTCTTTCGGCACCATACATGTTTCTAAATTGTTGACGTACAAAATCGAGTTCGCGCTGGTCTTGCTTTCCATCGGCTTTAATCACAATAGAAGCCAAAATGAGTAAACTTACTTCAAAATCGCCCGATTTCGTTTTAGGCTTTTCCTTCTGCGTGTCATATTTAGGCATTTTTCTGTAAGGATCGTGCTCCTTTTTTCCTGTTTGTCTATCTCCTATAAGTGGTGTTCCGTTCTCAGATAAATTATCAACAAAACTACCAATAGCTAATCCTATAATAGCTCCTATTGGTCCGCCAAACGACCATCCTATTGCTCCACCAATCCATTTTGCAAAACTCATAAACTGTTTTTTAATGTGATTTTCAAATATACTATTTGTTTGTAGATATTTTTTTGGTTTTGTTACGATAGAAAATAGAAATGACGTCATTATAACTGATTACTGAATACCTCATGCTAGCAACTAATTTTCTGTATCTTTGCAGTTCAAAATTTAGATAAATTAAAATTTAAAAAATATGTATCCAGCAGAATTAGTAAAACCGATGCGTGAGGATTTAACCAACGTTGGTTTTGAAGAATTACATACTGTAGAAGCTGTAGATAACGCCATAGCAAAAGAAGGTACAACTTTAGTTGTTGTAAACTCTGTGTGTGGTTGTGCAGCAGCCAATGCAAGACCAGGAGCAAGAATGAGTTTACAGAATGCTAAAAAACCTGATAACTTAGTAACTGTATTTGCAGGTGTTGATAAAGATGCAACAACTAAAGCTAGAGAATATATGATTCCCTTTCCTCCAAGTTCGCCAAGTATGGCTTTATTTAAAGATGGAGAATTAGTGCATATGTTAGAGCGTCACCACATTGAAGGTCGTCCTGCAGAATTAATTGCAGAAAACCTTATGGATGCTTATAATGAGCATTGTTAAGAAGTATTTAGTTATTATAAATTATAAAACCACGAATTAGTTCGTGGTTTTTTTGTGCATACAAGTCATTGATTTAAATTTGTATTATGCAAAAGTTACTCGCATACCCATTAACAATTCTCTATTTTATCTGCTTTGGATTAACCTTAGTGATATTTCATCCTATACAGTGGTTTTGCTTTAATGTTTTTGGTTACAAAGCCCATAAAATCAGTGTAGATTGGCTTCAATTTTTTATAATGCGAAGTCTCAACGTATTGGGTACGCGCTTTACGTTTATAAATCCTTACGCCATTGAAGAAGGTGTCCCATTAATTATTGTTGCCAACCATCAAAGCATGTACGATATACCACCTCTAATTTGGTATATGCGAAAACATCATGTAAAATTCATCAGTAAAAAAGAGCTTGGTAAAGGCATTCCCAGTGTTTCATATAATTTAAGACATGGAGGTTCAGTTTTAATTGATAGAAAAGATGCTCTAGGTTCTATTAAAGCTATAGAAAGTTTTGCCCAACGTATAGACCAAAATAAATGGGCTGCTGTTATATTTCCTGAAGGAACGCGTAGTAGAGATGGTAAGCCTAAGCCTTTTAAAACCAAAGGACTCCTCACCATGCTAAAAAATATGCCAAATGCTTTAGTTGTTCCTGTAACTATAAATAATTCTTGGAAAACACTTCGCTATGGTAAATTTCCTATGGGAATTGGTGCTCACATAAAATTCAGAGTTCATCAACCTATTAACCCAAAAGATTACGAATATTTGACAGACTTAGTTGAAATTACTGAGAAACTTGTAAAAAGCAATATTCAGAATGAAGACTAACGATCTTATTGCTTCAACTATAAGTTTTGTAAAAGACAAACTCTCTAATGCAGAAGGTGGACATGATTGGTTTCATGTAGAACGTGTTTATAAAAATGTACTACTAATTGCCAAAAATGAGCCTGTTGATATTACAGTAGTAGCTTTAGCTGCCTTATTACATGATATTGCAGATTCTAAATTCAACAATGGTGATGAAACTCTTGGCCCTAGAGTTGCCAGCGAATTTCTTCTAAAACAAAATGTTGATAGTGAAATTATAGAACATGTGACACTAATCATTGAGCACATGTCTTTTAAAAACTCATTTGATTTAGGCACCTCCTTTACTTCAAAAGAAATGGAAGTGGTTCAAGACGCAGATCGTTTGGATGCTATTGGAGCTATTGGTATTGCGCGTTGTTTTAATTATGGTGGTTTTAAAAATAGACCATTATACAATCCTGAGATTCCTCCAAATTTAAAAATGAGTAAATCAGAATATAAAAACTCTGAAGCGCCAACAATCAATCATTTTTATGAGAAGCTTCTGTCATTGAAAGATCAGATGAACACTAAAACTGCAAAAAAAATTGCTTTAGAAAGACATCGTTATATGGAAGGCTTTCTAAAACAATTTTATGCTGAGTGGGAAGGAAATAAATAAAAAAAGGTGATTTTAAGTATAAAATCACCTTTCAAAATATTTTTAAAAAACTAGTTAATCTCTATAAGTATAAGTTGCCGAATAAATACTTGTGTAAGTATTCACACCACCATTAAAATCGTCTTCGTAAGCCGTAGCTGTAACGGTACCTGATGTTGGGTAATCTACATCGTTATATACATAATCAGCATTAATTTCATATAGTAAGACACCTTCATCATCTCTATAAGTAATAGAACTGATATTGTTTAAAGGAAATAATGCTCTAGCTTGTATAATTTCAGGACTAGAAGTATTAACTGTAACATTAAGATCTACTTGATCTAAAACATCAATAATACCAGCAGCCTCTAATGTATAGAAATAAGGGTTTGGTTCAGAATCATAACTAACCTCAGCAGTATATTCTACTTGGATATAGTCATCAGTATTAAAATCATATTCCATTTCGTAGAAAGTGATATTCACTGGGTTACCGTTGTTATCGTACTGATTTACAACACCTGTTTCAAAAGCATCGTAAGGTGATTGGTAAAGTTCCTCAATACTAAGGTTGTCTCCACCTCCTGATACATTGCTTAAATCTCCATTATTATAAACAAAAAGACTAGTGTCAGTTCCGTCAGTAATACTAGAAACTCTATCATTAGCATCATAATTAACCGTTATGTTAATGTCTTCTTCTGAATCTTGAGCTGATACAATAGCAATAGTTTCAATATATCTAGCTACAGCATCTGGATTTGCATCATCAAACTCGTCTGAAGATGAATCGCTACAGCTTGATAAGACAATAAGTAATAAGAAAGATAGTAAGGGCAAAAATTTGTTGTTCATAATAAATTGATTATTTGTTTTATAGAACCACAAATATAAATTTTAAAACCAAAAAACAAAGTTCAAAATCTTTTACTTAAGAAATATAACTCGTTTTGTAAAATGGTATCCTAAGTAAATTTACTGCACCATCATCTTAAGTTCTCCTCTATATTTAGAAGCACTTTTTCCGGTAAACTCTTTAAATAATTTATTGAAATGCGAAAAGTTGTTAAAACCACATTCGTAACACACATCTGTAATACTCATTTGGCTTTCGGATAATAACTTTGTAGCATGTACTACTCTATATTCATTTACCAATTTGGTAAACGTCTTTCCTGTAACTTTTTTAAAGTAGCGACAAAACGCAGGAACGGTCATACTCACTTTATCTGCTATTTCATCTAAACTAATATGCTCTTTAAAATTCTGGTTAACGTGTTTAAAGATCACATCAATCTTTGCACTATCTTGTGGCTCGGTTTCAAAAGCAAAACCATCTGCATTTAATATGGTATAATCATCTGCCTTTGCTAAACCGTGTAAAACTTCAAGAAGAATCAATATTTTTTTGAATCCTTCCTTTTCAGCTAACTTTTCAATTTTCTTACCAAGCTTCTGCTTTGTTTTAACTCCGAATAGAATACCTTTTTTTGAACGTTCAAATAACTTGTTGATGGTTTCCATTTCTGGAATGTCAAAAAAATGATTTCCCAAAAACTCTGGCTTAAATTGTACAATCGTTTCCGTACCATTAATAGTAAGACGATCTGTAAAACCATTGTGAGGCAAATTAGACCCTAATAATAATAATTGACTATTATTAAAATAGGACAAATGGTTACCTATATGACGTTTCCCTTGACCTTTATTAACATAGACCAATTCAATTTCTGGATGAAAATGCCAAAACGGCTTATTTTCACCAACATAAGCCTCGTTCTTCTTTATTTTGAGAGAACTTCCAAACTCTGGGCTTATTCTTTCTAATGTGGGTTTTCTAGTTGTCATAATAAATATATATGCAAAGATAATTTTAATAGAAAATGGAATTATATATATAATTACCTTCAATATATGCAAAATTAACCTATTATTTTATAACACACAATATTGATGTTAATTTTGAATACAAATAAGCCAAAATCGTTGTTTTTTAAACTTACGATGCGCTATACATTTGTAGTGTTAATCATTTGAAGCTGATAACTAAAAAACAACGTTCTATTAAACAGTAACTTTTAGTTTAACCAAAAAATGAAAAACCTATGAAAAATTTAAAGAGAATCTTAGTAGTAGCGGTGATGTTGGGAACATTGACAGGCTACGCCAATGACGGAGAAAAAGTTAAATCAATTTTTAACTATGTTGCAAAAGGAAGTCACATTTCTGTATCTGATACAAAAGGTGAAGTTATTTACAGTGGACAAATAAACTACAACGGAAATCTAACAACGTTGTTCGATTTTACCCAATTGAAAAACGGTAAGTATGTTGTAGAAATAAATAAAGATTTTGAAATTGAAATCAATACTATCGAAGTAAAAAACCACACAGTTTCTTTCTTAGATGGTACTAAAAAGAAAATTCACAAACCAGTTGTAAGAGCTGAGAGTGACAAAGTTTTAATTTCAAAATTAGCTACCCAAAGTAATGAAATGAAGGTAGAGCTTTACTACAATAGTGAGTTAATTCACTCTGAAACAGTAAAGGGAGAAGCTATCTTAAACCGAGTTTACAAACTGGATAGCAAATTAAAAGGCGACTACACAGCTGTTGTAAAATCAGACAACAGAGTGTTTGTTGAGAATTTCAGAATATAGATTGTTGTTTATATATTAGTTTTTATTTAGTAAAAAGTGGGCGTTGCTTAGTTAGCCCACTTTTTTATTTTTAAAACAATTTCATTTGACCGTCTTTATACTGTTCATGCAAAGACGTATTAAGTCTGGGCATAACTTTGTTCTTAAAGTATTTTGATCTTGCTAGCTTTATAAGATCATTGATTTGTTTTGCTATTTGCCCTTCACCTCGCATTCTTAAGCCAAATCTACTTTCGTTTAAAGTGCCTCCATGGCAATTTTCTATTTGATGTAGTACTTTATCTGCTCTATCTGGCAGTGTTTTCTTTATCCAATCTGTAAAAATTTCTCCAATGGCTCCATTGAGTCTTACTACTGTATGAGCTATACTTAAAGCACCAGCCTCGGAAACTACTTTTGCCATAGGTAAAATTTCATGACTGTTAATTGAAGGAATTATTGGTGCCAACATAACGTTTACCGGAATGCCATGATCACTTAATTCTTTTACAGTTTGAATTCTTCTTTTGATTGTTGCTGTTCTGGGTTCTAGAATTCGCCTGGTGTCTTCTGAAAGTGAGGTGATTGAAATATTTACACCAATCAAATTGTCCTTAGCCAATTCTTTTAGAAGATCTAAATCTCTTAGAATTAAAGCATTTTTAGTGATGATTGCTGTTGGGTGTTTATACTTTAGAAAGACTTCTAAACATTGCCTTGTGAGCTTGAATTGTTGCTCTGCTGGTTGATAACAATCGGTATTGCCAGACATAACAATTGGATGGGCTTTCCAACTTTTCTTTTTTAGATGAGATTCTAATAATTTTGGAGCATCTTTTTTTACTAAAATCCGTCTTTCAAAATCCAATCCTGCACTATAACCCCAAAATTCGTGACTATTACGAGCGTAACAATAAATACAACCATGCTCACAACCTTGGTACATATTCATAGAATAAGCCATACCAACATCTGGACTGGTGACTTTATTAACTATGGTCTTTGGGAAAACATTAAGGTATTGCGTTTTATTTTTATCTGCTATCTCACCTTCCTTTTGGCAGTACTCTAAAAAGTCGTCTCGAATTTCATGAGATAACTCAAAAAAACGATTATGCACATTCTGCTGTGCGCCACGACCTTTTATAATAGATTTGGATTTCATTCCATAAAATTAAAATGAAATCCATTTGGTTCTTGCTAATGATTGTAGTATTAACTATGTATATCTTTTATTCAATTTTCTTTAAAAAATAGATTATTATACTCCCTACTAAAATCTTGTCCAAAAGCATTTAACCTTAACATCACAGCAAATAAGACTACAGATTTCATAAGCTATGACTAAAAATCACTCCTGCGTTCAATATACCGCCTGGCGCAACACTACTGTAAGTTGAAACAACCCTAATTCCATAATGCAGTTTATTTTTTAAACCAAATAAAACCTGGACTCCTAAATCAATTCCTAACCCGTTATCATCTTCAAGGTTTAGCTTCTTATCAAAATTAACATAAGAGAACCCAAAAATAGATTCAAACTTAGAAGTCTCTGATTTTCCAAAATCATAGTTGACTTGAAATGCATACTTGTCTAATTTATACTTTAAATCTAAGTCCTTGTTCTCCATTGTTGCATTTGCTGCACTTAATACAAGTGTTATATCAGAATTTATGTTATAACTTAACAAACCTTCAATATTTACACCCATATCCTTTTGCATAAACTGTTCACTTAGATTAAACCCTAATGCAAATTTAGATTGAGAAAACAACACAGAATTAAATAGAAAAAATGAAATAATAAACAATCTCGTTTTCATAATTTTTGGCTTTTATTTTAATATAATTAAGATATTAATAGGACACATTTCGGTTAGCCTTCAGATGCATCGACAAGGTAAAAGTAGCTTGATAAAAAGAGGTGTTGGTACGGTAAAACCGTAATATATGTTAAAGTTATGGCTGTTTATAATATCATACCTCTTGTCTATAAAAATTTATGAATATACTAGAATAATCTATTCTTGATTCCAAGTGGGATCTATTGCTTGCAATTCCCTTAAAAATCCATTGTAATGCGCTTTACCATAAATTACAATGATTTTGCTATCATCTGAATTATGAACATACTCAGCTAAATGTTTATCTCTGAAATCTCTTATTAAACCCTGTTTAAAAATTTTATATTTATCAGAAACTAACACCTTAATTCCTTGACATTTATACTCTTGATAAATTCCTGTATTCATATCACAAGAATCTAGCTTTATTTCGCCATAATCTGTTTCATACTTTTTTATTAGATCGTCTAATGACACATCAATATTTAATGGATTTGATATATCAGAAATAAGTGCTTTTGGTTGTGGTTGATTGATGTACTTGTTACTGATTTTTATTCTTCCAGACAATTTATATGTTACAGTATCTATATGTCCTCCCTTTGCAAGTTGTCTACTCATTAATTTTCGCAGTTTTTTATAGTTAAATCTATTATAAACCGTGTCACTAGGGACTAAAGGTTTTATTAACTCGTAATAAGCTTTATATCCTTTTTTTCCGAGTGAATCTGTAAGTAAATAAACCGAATTGTAAAATTCTTTTTTTCCTACATGGTGCATAGGTATAAATACTACATTTTTCTCCCCATTTTTTATTGTTATCGGTTTTACCTCTTTTGCATTAGCACCTATTAGGCTTAATACTATTGTGCCACAAGAATTCACTGTTAAACAAATTAGTATCAGCAATAAGAATTTTAAAGTATTTATTTTTAGCATGATATCTTGTATATTATGGAAAACATCCTAATATTACTCTTTGAAAAATGATCTTGTTGCTTTCTCTTTCTTTTAGTAATATTCTAAAAGGTCTTCCCGAATTAACTAGACAGCTCAAAAAACGATTATGTACAATCTGTTGCAAAACACCAACTTTTTAACATATATAGATTTTATTCCATAAAGCTTAGGATTAAATCTATTTGGTTCTTACTAATGGATATTCTCATAAACTTTTTAGAAGAATTTCTATAAGCTTTACCTATTCATTCTACTGATCATTTGTCACTCTTATTGAGAATACGTAAACGGTTAAACCTGAAAACACAGAAAACATTAGATTAAATTCTCCCATTATTAACCAAAATATTAAAAACACTATTAAAGTCGTGAGCAATGACAAGAGCAAAATGGGAATATATTTTTTCATTTTATATTATATCTATTAACCTCTTAGAAATAATATTGTTTGATAAAAGATTAATCTATTACTCTCATACAAATTTTATGAGATTTTCTTTAGAACTTTTCTTTGTTTATCATTTTCAATGTTCCAATATTCTTCTAATGCAATCTGAGTACAATATTCTTGAAATTGAGCAGGTGTTTCTCTTTCGTTCTTTTTAATATGACTATAGACTTTATTTAACATATCTGGAAACTCAAAAAGAATATTTTCTGCCATCTTGATTTTATTTTCACTTGTCATATAAGTTAAATGTATGGCTCTGTCTATTCGCCCTGGTCTACTTGATACAAATGATTGAGTACCATCTTCAAGTATATTTGGTTGACCAATAGCGTCATCAATTTTTGATATATCATTAGTCGTTATTATAGTAAAAACGCCATCTGTTTTGTCCACTCCATCGATACAATTTAAAAGTGTATCAAAAGTTAGTGGTGTTCTCAAATTATTCCCTTCACCTTTCCCTCCATTTAAGTTGTTTCCTTGACCAAGCATATGTCCCTGCATTAACAAAGGTGACTGGGCAATATTTTTGCGTTTATCAAAAACATTGTCAATATCTTCGATAAGTGCTATACAAGGGACATTTAATTGCATGCTCTGCCAAGACTCAATTAGTTCCTCATTTGACATTTGGGCTAATGAGAAAAAATAAATTGGCAAGTCTAAGTCTTCTGCAAATGCTCTAGCCAAAGCAGTTTTTCCTGTACCAGGTACTCCATAAAGAAGCCAACCTCTCTTCCAGGGAATGTGTTTTTCCTTATACCATTCTTTACTTCTTACCCATACATTGATTAAATTAATTAGGTGTTTTACATTATCTGGAAAAAATAAATTATCTAAAGCACTCCTCTGATTTTTTATTTCTCTACCTAAATCCTCTTGATTAGTCGTCAGTATTTTATAGTGATTTTGTCTAAACCAAGAGTAACCGTATCCATATTGTTTTTTGTTATTTTCTTGAATACCCTTCCTTTCAGGAAAATAATAAATGTTAAACCTATTAGCCCTTTCATGTTCTTCTTCAATATTCCAGCTTAACTCATTTCTCTGTATTGTTGATTTTTGTATTATTTTAGAAACATCTACACTCCCTCTTAAAGAAATAATATGAGAACAACTTTTATTACCTTCTGAGCCGTCTTTAGATTCTGACCCTCCTACCGGCATACTATTTTTAGTAAAAATGAAAGGCACTCTGAACAACTTAAAGAAATATTTTTTTTCTGATAAAAAGATTATCATTTTGTCTCCAAACTTTTCATATGCAACTAAACCATATTTACCAGTTCTGAAGGATTCGTACTGAGAAGCAAATACTTTGTCATAGCTTTTAAGGTATTTATAATTCTTTATTAAATGACCTATAACCTCATTATGGACATCTTCAGTCTTAATTTCAGACTTTTGTATAAAGGATGATAAAATCATCCATAAAAATGTCTTTATCTTATCCCAAAAACCTACTATTACACCTAATATGGCACCTCCTTTTAATAAATCCATATTAATTATTGTTATTAGTGTTAGTATTTATTATCTCCAATGCTTTTTCTAATGCTTTTTCTGACTCAACATCAATATTAGGAAATACCCCTCTTTGATCTAACCTAACACCGTCGGTTGTATAAAAATCGGCAATTGGCAGCATTAAAACATATTTTTCATTTACGTCAAACCATTTAGCAGCTAACATTGCTCCTGCTGTTTTTTCACCAATGACAGTAGCGTCAAAATTATTCTTCAATGCGTACACTATTGGTTCACAAGTGCTTCCTGTATTTTTATTTGTCAATACAAATATTTTGCCTGAAAAAATTTCCGAGTCAGACCTTTCAAAAATAAGATGTGCTCCTCTCCCTGTCATTAGGTCATTACTAAATTCCTCAGTAGATTCAGGCTGAAGTTTAGGTAAAGTTTCAAATAATTCTTGTTTGAAGCCTGAATATTCCAACTTATTGGTAACGAAATAACCAACCTCTATATCCTTAGATGCAATATGCTTTGCAAGTTCAAATGCCGCACCTATTCCTCCACCTCCATTATCCCTTAAATCAACTATAAGATTTTTATAATTTTTATTTTTTGAGATTTTTGGAAGTATTTCCTTTAATTCTTGTTTGGTGGTACTAAAGTTTTTAATCTTTATATATGCTGTTTTGGGGTTCTTTTCTTCAAAAATTACAGTTGGCTCTACTGGTGAAACTTCATTTGAATTATCTACCTGATTTTCTTCTGAAATGAAAATATTGTAATGGGAAAATGGAAGCTTAGAGTTTATCATATTAAATCCTATGAAAAATTCTATATCATCTTTAGACTTATTACAGAGCTTCTTTAACTTGCTTTTGAACTTACGCCATTCTTTATTATCTAAGGTATTTTTAGAAAAAATTCTCTCTTCAGTAATTTTTAAAATTTTAGAGTATAGGTCTGAGTAATCTAAATGGTTGTCTTTTGATTTTTCACCCTCTAGTGTTCCTATTACTATTGAATCACCTTTTATGAATTCGCCGCTAAAATTTTGGGAAGTTAGAATTCCTTTAAATTTTAAGTCACCAAAAATTGGTAATTTAGTTGTACCGTGTATACTATCTGCATTTTGCTCACTTTCAATTTTTAATAAAACCCCTTGATTTGGTATTTTTCCAAGTGCTCGACCTAATCTCGCCTTAAGCCCACCAACCATTCTAATATCGGCGTTTTTAGGAGATGTTATAACATATTTGTTTTCATTCTTTTCGATATTTAAAAATGTAGTAAATACAACACCTTCTCCAAAATCCAACTCACTTTTCCAAATAACATTATCCTTTTGTGCAAGAGAATAAGTTATATATAACATAAATAATAGACTCAAATAAACTTTCATTTATACTGATTTTAAAAATTTCATTTCTATCAATTCTTCAAGCATACTCCAATTTATACTCGTATCCCTAATGCTCAAAATCTTGTTCAAAGAAACAACTCTTGGTGTTTTGAAATATGATAAAGTTTCATATAAAAAATCCGTTATTTTCATGATTTTATAATCTTTCTTACTTACTAAAAACATATTTTCGTCACTATGCTTTATAAGATGAACAAACTGATTAATTTTCAGTGTTATTTTTTGATCGGAAGTAAAATTGACTTTTGTTTTAAGCTTTTCATTTTGAGAATCTTCATATTGAAAAAACTTATCTATATAGAACCAACCTTCCCACTGTTCAGGTGATTCTTTTAGAAAACTTTCTAATTCACCGTATAATTTTTTTGTAATTATATTTATAAAGCCATTTCTGTCGTTGTCATTAATCAATTTTAATGTGTCAACAGGCTTTAAACATATAGAATTATTTAAGTCTTTATCTCTTTTAGTAAGTGCAGTAACAAGAGGAGCTTTAGATAAGTACGACAAAAAAGCTATACCTTGCCTGGCATATATGTGATTATTTAAAAAATTTATTTTTAATAAATTCTTATTTTCTTCTAAACTCTTATTAGAGGCTCCTTTATTTCCATCTATATAAAAAACAACAGATATACCTTGTTTTAATCTTTTGATTAGCTCAAAAATTAATCTTGGGTTTTCTGCTGGTAGAATCTCCAAGTCTCTTTTGTTATTATTCAATTTTTTAAATAATGTTTGAGTAACATCTCCTTGATCTTTTATATAATCACCTTCGGTAACTAGGCAAAAAGGGATATTCTCCTTATTTAATTTTTGAATAAATAATCTGTATGAGCCGGTGTGATATGTAACAAAAATATGTCCCTCATCATGGCATTTTTCTAGTGTATTAAATTCGTCTTTTGTCTCTAGATCATCTAAAAGATGAAAATAATACTGATCTAATGAAGATAGTGAACGATGGAATTGAATATCTTGAATTACTTTGTAATGATTGTCGCTCTTAACATCTGATATGAATGTTGAGAGATTAGCTGAAACCATTAAGTAAGTACCTAATAAACCCATACTTTCTATTTCATCAAATTTTGTTTTATAAACATCATCTCTAATTTTATTTACATTCTCATTGTAAACTTGTTTTTGATCAATATTTAGGCTCATAGGATAAAATTTTAATTAGTTAAAAAAAACTTACTGCATCTTTGAATGTATTTAATTAGGACACAGTAAGTCTTAAACATTATAATTTGGATGTTTTAGTTATTACTTAAAATCTAAAGTAGGTACATTGATAACTATATGGCAGCATTCATCCCCACCACAACATGCTCTAGCAGCACTTACAGCACTTTCATCATTGAAATCGAATGAATCATTTTTTGCTAGAAACTCATCAAACTTTTTTAAATCGTCTGATTTAGTTATTTGACTTCTAATACTTGATATTGAACTCTGATTCTTGTCTAATTGAATTTTCATAATTTAAATATTTTTACGCCTACTCTTTAAAGGTTTTTCGGCCTACACCCTTTCTAAATTTTTTTTATCAAATTCTTTTTTTTTTAAAAAACAATCTGATCAACCCATTTTTATTGGTGATTCAAAACCAATAGTAATTGTACAACACTTATCACCTCCACAACATCCTTTCGCTGCCGCAACATCATTTGCATCATTAAAATCAAATGAATCATGTTCTGCTAAGAAATCATCGAATTTTTTTAAATCACTAGCGTCTTTAATCTGACTTCGGATACTTGATACCTGTTTTTGGTTTTCATTGAAATTTATTTTCATCTTATTAAATTTTAAATATTAAACAATAAATACAATACTTATTCTGTTGCAACGTATTGATACTGTAAAATTAAAATGAGAGTAGGAGTTAGTGGTACGGTAAAACCGTACTATATGTTAAAATTTAAAATAAGGGTAAGTTTGTAGCTATATTAGACCCAGTTTACGGACTTCTCTTAATATGTCCTCATCATTTCCTTTGGTAATTCCCAAAACATCTTTGATACTAGATTTACGCTTTTCTATAGCACTTTGAGATAATGCTAAGTGTGTTGGCAGGTTTTTGGTTTTTATACCCTGTGCCAATAACTCAATGATTTTTCTGTTAGTTGTATCTAAAAGTTCTTCTTTAGAAATTAATGTCTTTTTTGCCTTTTTAACACTTTCAGAATAGTACATATTTCCTTTTATGAGTGCTGAAAAAGCTTCGAGTAGTTCTTCTCCATCGATATCACTTTTAACTAAGAGCCCTTGAGGATTTACTTTCTTAAGTACATTGTACAATACAATAGCTTCTGTATGAGAAGTTATAATAGCTATTTTTGTTTCTGGAGAATGAGTTTGTACTAATCGAGCTACATCTTCACCATTAAAAAGATTTTGTTCTTCAAATGGTGGAATACTGTAATCTATTATTGCTATATGAAAGCGATGTTTATTTTGATGTGCGGTTACGAGATTGTGAGCTTCTCTACAATTATTACAGGTTGTAAATTCTAGAGTTTCGTTAATTTCACTAAAAGATAATATACTTTTATAGCCATCAATTTGTGTAGGGTGGTCATCGATAATCAATACTTCCATAAAGTAACTTAGTCTAAGAATAGATAGGTATAAATCAAATATAGAATTTTTTTTTATATATCTGATAGTTAACCTTTACTTAATGTAAGTATAAGATTTTTCCTAGTTTTTTTTAGGGATAGAAATTGAAAGTATTGTTCCTTTATTAGGTTGTGAATCTATTTTTAATTCGGCATGTATTTTTTCAGCCCTTTCCCTTATATTCTTAAGACCAATGCCAGAAGATGAGTCTGATTTAGAAATACCAATTCCATCATCTATGAGCTCTATAATAATATTAGTTTCGTTTTGAATCATACGCACAACAACATTACTAGCCTTAGCATGCTTTTGAATATTATGAAACCCTTCTTGGAGAATACGATAAACCTCTATTTTTGTTGTTGTAGAAATAGTTTTCCAATCTATAAGTTCGTCGAAATATAAATTAAGCTTTAAATTAGAATGCCCTTTAATGTTATCAAATAGACCTGAAACCATTTTAGTGAAATTTATCTGATCCGAAAATAGATCTTCACTAAGATTATGAGATATGGCTCTAATCTCTTTCTCTACTTCTTGTAAACTTTTAATATATGGCAGACATTTTTCAATAGTTTGCTCATCTTTTCTTTTATTTAATACAAAAAGGTTTAATCTAATACCTGATAACCTTCCTAAGATACCATCATGCAATTCTTGAGAAATACGCTTTTTTTCTAAATGTTTGCCTTGCTCAATTTTAAACTGCTCTTCTAACATAAGATTATATATATGCTCGTTAGCCTCTAACTCTTTTTGAGCAATAAGCAATTCTTTATTTTTTAATTTTCTGGCACGATTTACATAAATTACTATGGCCAAGAATATTATAAGTATACTTAAGAGTAAAGCAATCCAAAATCTTGTGTTAGCTTCGTCTCTTTGAGATTCTGCAAATTGTTTTTCTCTTTTTATATTCTCTGTATTATATTCTATTAATGCAAATTTTTCTTGTTGTTGACGTTCGTTTTTAGTTATACTGTCTTGTAAAAACAAATACGTTTCATACCATTTTGCTTTATTTTCTATCTTATCAGTCTGCGCCATAAGATGTAAAGCTTTTAATTCATCACCCAGCTGATCATTCTTCTTAGAAGATGCATAAGCATTTTGTGCAAAATAAAATGATGAGTCTGCTTTGTCAATTTCTTTATAATATTTTGCTAACAATAATTCTGCAGAACTACGAGATGGTGAATCTAAACTATCATGTATTTTTAAAGCTTTCTTAAAAAGTGGCATGATATTATTCTTATCTAAATTATGGTTAGTATACGCCCAATTTTCTAGAAGATAAGCGTAATTCAAAGGATTCTGAACAGACAGAATCCCTAAATCATTAGCTTGATTAAAGTAAGATTCTGCTTCCTTATATAGGCCTTGCTCCATTCTTAAAACACCGATGTTTAATAACGATTGTGATTTCAATCTTAATTGATATGTTCTTTCTTTTCTAGTGAAATTATCAGTGATATTTAAAGCTTTTTTATGATAATCATAAGCTAAATTATACTTACCTGTTTCCATAAACAATCTCCCTAACGTATTGTATGCACCATATTTAGCCAAAAAACCACTGTCATTTTCTACTACTTTTAATGCCTCAACCGCATACTTTTCACTCTTAGGGTAGTCTTTTACAGATTTTAAGATAAGTGACAAACTTGAAAGAGCACTACGCTGTGTATTATTATCTTTGGTGGATGGGAAAAATGTTGTAGCCTTGTAACTGTAATAAAATGCACTATCTATTTCTTTAAGATTTAGGAAATATTTTCCGAAATACATATTACTTCTCGCAATTATAAATGTATCTCTAGCCTTTAACGCTAAATTATGAGCGGTTTTAGCACTTTCAAAATAACCATCAATATCATTTATACTATAATACCTATTTGCAACTTTTAAAAAATTTCTTCTTTTAGTGGAATCATTTTTTCTTTGATTAAGATAGTCTTCGATATTATTAATGGCCTTTTTCCTTTCTACTGTAGGTATAGAATTATCATGTGCTACATTAAACAAAGATTCCACCCTAGAAGGTATAGGTGGTTCTTTGCTTTTATATTTCTGTTCTTTACAAGAAATTAAAACACATGCTGTTATGGTTATAAATAAAAAAGTCGTTTTTTTCATTTCCTAAAAATAGAAAAAAGGAGTTTACTTCAATAATTAATCACCATCTGGATCGTCTTCTCCTCCAGTTCCAGGATCAATATCACTACCTTCAGAACCTTGGCCAATAGAATCCATAGACATAGTGTTGTATTCTATAGTTTCAAGATCTTCTACAGATAGTTTAAAGTCTTCATTTGGTAATTCTTCAACGGTACATGCGGAAATCAATATAGCAATTAATACGACTCCCAAAGTTAGTTTAGTCTTCATTTTGTTTGTGGATTTTTAATTAAATATTTTATTTTCTTAAAATCCGAATGCATTCAAATTCTTTAATAAAAGTAACCTTCAAAGACGTATTGGTTTTATGGGTTTTCCGTATAATTTGTTAATTTTAATTTGAAAGTCAGTTTTTATAAATAAAAAAACCATTTGTTTAAGTTATAAACAAATGGTTTTAATACGAAATCTCTAAACTTTAGATTAGTAAGTGTTTAAAACTGTTACTTGTTTTCTTTACTAAACTAAATATAATTGTTAATGTTAATTTGTTGCTAAAACTCTTGCTTACTTTTCAATATTGAACATCTTATTAATAAGCTCACTTTTATTTAGATAAGTAAATAACCCTATATCACCAATAATATTTGCTATCATAACAATTAAACTCAGTTCTACATCTTCTTTAAATATTAGTATATTATAAGTATAATGGCTTCTAAAATTCATGATTACTTTGTAGGACAATACAATAGAAAAAACCGATAATCCAATAAAAAATATAATTATTGAAAAAATAATATTTTTATTTTTCATATTAAAAAATTGTTATTCAATAGTTTATCAATTACGATTAAATCACTAGTTATTCATACTCATTAATACCATACAAAATCTCTTTCATTTTGCTTCCATTTATTTCTACAGGTCTATATGCAGTATTAAATTTTTCTATGGTTATAGCTATATTTTCTTTAAGTTTTATATATTCTAAAGGTATTTCTGTAGCACATTGTTGTTCGTTTTCATAACTATCTAACATGATCCCGAATTTTTCATAAAACTTAGATCCTTGGTCTATATGAGCATTATAAACTGTAATAAAGTTTAATAATCTATCTATTGAAAATTCAAGGTTAATTCGCATTTTATGCGCTTTATACTGTAAAGCCTCATCTTTTGAAAAACGTGTGAGCTCATCTATAAAGCTGTTTAAATTTTCCTTTACAACATCCCAATCATCATTATTTCTACATTCGGCTAAAGGAATATAATAATTGATAGGTTTAGTAAAGTCTACAAATAATTGCTCTAGCTCATGGAGGACATTAGCATTACTTTTCTGTAGAAATGCAGTTTCAAAATAAATGGTGCTTAAATCGTTATGCATTCTTAAAGTAAAATCCAAAATACATTCAACATCCTTTAAATCCGCTTCCTTTTCAGATTTACTTGTATTATCATTTGAAAATAGAGAGACAAAAGAGTGAATAACCGAGGTGTATATATTTTCACCTAACATGGAAGTTAAATCAAAGCCAGATTTTTTATCTTGTTTGCTGCTTATACTGCCTTTAAGCTCTAAAAACTCTGGGTAATGATTAGGGTTGCTTAGATTATTTATCTCATTAAATGTAGCAACAGATGAAAAATGATGATCTAAAGACAGCGTCTTTTCGTATAAAATCTTAATAATCTGTAAGCCTTTAATATAGCGTATTTTACTAAGATCCGCAGCTTCTACTTTTAAATTATAATTTAGCTGAGAGTTTAATTGGTTTATATCTATCAATAATGCTAATTGCTCGGCATTATCATTTGATAACTCCAATTTATTTTTATTGTCTTGTAGTTTTTTTAATAAAATTGTATTCGTTTTTTCATAACTAGATTTTACTTCTTTTATTTCAGAAACTAATTCAGTTAAAATCTTATCAATAGCTTCATTGGGATTATTATTACTATAACCATAGAAACACCAAGAAAGGCATACTACTAAAAACAACTTATTTAACACATGTATCTTCATCATCTTAAAATATTGACAAGGATGATATTGCCATTAATACATCCCTAAATTACTTCATCTCTTCAATTAGAAATTTTATTTCTACTATTTCACTTGTTATAATAACTGGGTATTCACCAGAAGGTATAATTGTTTCTTCCACTAGTTCCAAAGCGTCTCTTAAGTCTTTACTTAAAACAAATGGATTATCCATTATATAAATGTCATTGCCATCAACCTTTAGAGTTTTTCCCAATATAGCCGCATCTATCTCTTCTGTTATTCTATCTCTATATACCTTAAACGTGAGTGTTTTTCCTGATAAGCTTATATTAGTATTACCACCATTCTCAATGATAATCTCACACGTATTACCACCAGGATGTCTGCATTGTCTATCTTTATAGTCTGTATTGGTTTCAATTTCTATTACTTCTTGTGCCTGCAATATTGCTCCTAACAATAATAGAGGGATAAATACTATTAGTCTCATTATTTAAGTTTTTAATGTTTTGTAAAACTAATGTGGTATCTAAAGTAGATTTTACGGTAAAACCGTACATTATGTTAATTTTATCTTTCGTAAAAAGAAAACACCTTTCAATTTGACCTATTTATTGCCAAATCGAAAGGTGTTTTAGTTTTTTACTAGCTTCAGGTAGATTATAAAAAGTCTTATCCCCCAGGAAAATCCGCTTTACGTTTTTCTAAAAATGCCGTGGTTCCTTCTTTGAAATCTTCGGTTCCAAAACAATTACCGAAAGCTTTAATTTCTACGTTAAAGCCATTGACACCATCTTCATAGTTTGCGTTAATAGCTCTAATAGCTTCTGCAATGGCTACAGATGAATTACGCATAATTTTACTTGCTATTTTCTCACAAAACTCTATTAGTTCTTCTTGCTCTACCACATGGTTTACCAATCCATAGTGCAAAGCTTGGTTAGCATCAATCATACCTGCTGTCATTACCATTTCCATAGCTCTACCTTTTCCTACCAGTTGTGGTAAACGTTGTGTACCACCATAACCAGGTATGACACCTAGAGAAGTCTCTGGTAATCCCATTCTTGCATTTGTACTCGCTACTCTAAAATGACAAGCCATAGCCAATTCTAAACCGCCTCCTAAAGCAAATCCGTTTACAGCAGCTATAACTGGCGTACTTAAATGCTCAACAAAATCAAATAATAAAGCTTGTCCTTTTGCGGCAAGATTTCCACCCTCCTCTACATTGAAATCGGCAAATTCACTAATGTCTGCACCTGCTACAAAGGCTTTTTCACCACTTCCTGTAACGATTATAACTTTTGTGTCAGCATCGTTATTAGCTTCATCAAAAGCGTCATGCAGTTCTTGAATAGTCGCCTTGTTTAAGGCATTGAGTTTTTTGGGTCTGTTAATTGTAATTGTTGTAATTCCGTTTGAAAATTCGGATGTTATGTTTTCGTAGCTCATAATATTAGTTTTTATCTAAAGTAAGTTTAGATGATGTGATTATTTCTTGTGAGATTCTGAAACAAGTTCAGAATGGTAATTATTCCTTCGGAAGGGTTACGGTAAATGTGGTACCCTTACCAAGTTGAGATGTAAAGGTAATACTTCCGTTATAGGTTTCCACAATATTTTTCACCATAGCAAGCCCAAGTCCCATGCCACTTGACTTTGTTGTAAATTTTGGTTCGAAAATCTTGGTTTTGGTTTCTTCTGCTATGCCAATACCATTATCTGAAATGGTAATTCTCACAACATCCTTTTCAGAGAAAACGCGTACTTCAATTCTTGGTTCTTCAGAATCGTTTGGAATCGCCTGAATACCATTCTTTACTAAATTGGTAACAACACGAATCAATTGCGTTTTATCTACCTTAGCAATGATTTCTTTTTCTTCTGGTAGGTAATAGATATAATCTTCATTAAAGATATCTAATGCTAATTTTACAACCTCAACAACTTCTAAAACTTCACGTTGTTGTGCGGGCATTTTTGCAAAATTTGAAAATGCAGAAGCAATAGAACTCATAGTATCTATTTGCTGAATAAGAGTATTACTATATTCATTGACTTTTTGGTGGATATTTTCGTCATTCGGATCGAATTTTCTTTGAAAGCTCTGTACACTCAACCGCATTGGCGTGAGCGGATTTTTTATCTCATGCGCCACTTGTTTGGCCATCTCTCTCCATGCTTGTTCTCTCTCGCTAGTTGCTAGTTTAACTGCACTTTCTTCAAGTTCATCAATCATACTGTTGTACGAATTAACGAGTGTTTCTATCTCTTCACTAGACGATCCTATTTCAATTTTTGTATTTCTTTTTTCAAGTCGAATTTCATTCATCTTATCACTAATGGTTTTTAGTGATCTTGTAATGTATTTTGAAATTAAAAAAGCAAAGGCTATGGCAACCAAAATCATCACCAAATAAGCCAAACCAAGTCTAATTAAAAATTCTTTCAATTCTCTATTTAAAAAATCATCATTTTCTAAATAAGGTAAGTTGAGTATGGCTAAATTCTTGAATTTTGTGTCGGTGATATAAGAATACGAAGACTGAAAAGTTTGACCATTAACTTCGTTTTTTTGCACATAACGATGATCTACTGTATTTGCTAAACTGTTGAGGATTTCAACGTCTAAACAATTTAAAAGTGTATCTTTTTGAATAACCCCTTTTGAGGTCTTTAGTAATTGACCATCTAAATCATACAAATTAATTTGCAGGTTATGCACTGCTGCAATATCGTGTATTTCGTCTTTAAAAATTAATGGAATATTTTCCGTATTGACAGGATAGGTAGTTTCTCTAATAGCGAAATTTATACTTCGTCTTATACCTCTTTCCTTACGTTCTAAACGCTCTTCGTGATAATCTTTAGCTTCTTCATTATACTGATAAATCGTAACTGCAGCTATTAAAACCGAAGCCAATAACACTAAAAGTATCATGGCTGTGAATATCCTAGCTCGTAAAGACAGTTTTTTTAATTTCATGAAGCATTATATTGCGCTAAATATAGCAATAATCAAGCCAATTAAGCATCTGGATTTTTAGAACGGATATTTTTATAAAGCTTGAAACCAAGCATTATTAAGATTCCTAGCACAATAATACCTACAACCCCAAAAATCCAATTGATAGTACTTTTTAAAATCACTAAAAAGACTACTGCAAACAAAATAAATGTTGCACCTTCATTCCAAATTCGCATAAAATTTGAAGTGACTTTTACTTCATCTTTTTGTAGTTGCTTGTAATATATGTGTGTTTTAAAATGGTAGATAAAAAGTAATACTACAAACGTTAGTTTTACGTGCATCCAACCTTGCTGAAACCAACTTGGCATTAAAACCATTAGCCAAATAGCAAAAAGGGTTGCTAAAATTGCTGAAGGCCATGTAATGATAAACCATAAGCGTTTTGCCATGAGCTTTAATTGTTTACCCAAAATTTCTTTTTCGGGAGAAGGTTTGTGAAATGCTTCGATTTGATACACAAATAATCGTGGAATGTAGAATAAGCCAGCAAACCAAGTGATAACAAAAATAAGGTGTAAAGATTTTATGTAGTTGTAGTATTCCATTACTCGTCTATGAATAAATAATTTAAGTTCTTACTATTAAAAGCGTTGTTGAAAGCTGCTACTTCTTCATCGAGCAACTTATTAAAAGCTGTTAGCTGTTTTTCAATTTTTTGAGTCAATTCATTCTTAACAGCTATGTCTTGCTCAGTTGGAGCAAAATCTCCCATACCGACTAAGGCGTTCAAATGACCTAATTTATTGGTTAACTTAATTGGGAAGTTTAGAGGATCTTGTCCGCTTTTATTTTGGGTTTGATAAAGTTCTTTCTCAATATCAGACAGTTTTTCTTCAAGGGATTTTGCTTTTTCAAGCAAATCTTTCACCTTTTCATCATCTTCATATTGCTTTTGAAAACTCTTTAATTGCTTTGAAATATTTCTAATCTTCTTAATCGATTTATGCGCCTTATCAATGGTCTCATTCACGTCAGAGATAAAATTGAACTGTTTTTTCATTTCTTCAACAGTGCTTTCTGCTCTTGGATCGGCTAAAATTGCAAAATTCTGTGATTGTTCTTTGTCATTTACTTTTAGGCTGACCTTATAGTTACCTGGTATTGCTGCTGGACCTTCTAAACTTGCCCACCATAATATCATACCTGGTAATAGCTCAGCTCCGTCATAAGTCATGTCCCAAACAAACTGGTTAGATCCTTTCTTTACCTTGAGTTTATTTTCCTTATCCTTTGTTGAAAACGTTTTTATGGTATCTCCTTGGGAATTGAAGTAGGTTAGCGAAACCTCATCTTCTTCATTGTAATTTTTTAAATTAAAATAAGTGATAACTCCATTTGGATGGTTTGTACCTGCCGTTTTGCTTCCTTTTCTGCTTCCACCACGCATTCTATACGTACCTTTCGGCTTAAACAAAACATCTTGACTCAAATCAGTATTGTACAACTGATGGATAAGTGATAAATCGTCTATAATCCATAGGCTTCGCCCTTGGGTTGCAACTATCAAATTATTATCCTTTATGGTTAAATCCGTAATTGGTACTATTGGTAGGTTTAGTTGGAATGGTTTCCAGTTTTTACCATCATCAAAAGAAATATACATACCTGTTTCGGTTCCTGCATACAATAGCCCTTTTTGCTTAGGATCTTCTCTTAATACTCTTGTAAAATGCTCTTCATCAATACCATTAGTTATTTTTTTCCACGTTTTTCCGTAATCAGTTGTTTTGTATAAGTAAGGCGAAAAATCTCCGGTTTTGTATTTTGTTCCAGCAATGTAGCAAGTGCCTTCGTCAAAAGCACTAGGCTCAACACTGTTAATCATCATCCATTCTGGCATACCTTTAGGAGTAACATTATCCCAAGTTTTACCACCATCCTTAGTTATATGTATCAAACCGTCGTCACTACCAACCCAAAGCAAACCTTCCTTTAATGGTGATTCATTTGCGGCAAAAATGGTACAGTAATATTCTACTGAAGTATTATCTTGTGTTATTGGCCCACCAGAAGATTTTAGTTTCTCTGAATCATTTCTAGTTAAATCTGGACTAATAATATCCCAAGACTGACCTTCATTTTCGGTAACATGAACATGTTGAGAGAATGTGTATAGCCTTTTTGGATTATGTCTAGAAAAAACAATTGGGAAGTTCCACTGAAAACGATATTTCATACCTTCTGCACCATAACCCATTGGATTATCTGGCCAAACATTAATCGCTCTTACAGTTCCTGTTTTATGATTAACTCGTGTTAAAAAGCCATCATAACTACCTCCATACACAATATCATCATTTTCGGGATCTACTGCAATATGAGCACTTTCGCCACCTGCTGTACTTTCCCAGTCATCTTCAGCAATAGAGTATCCATCAGTTCTATGTGGAATTCTAATTGTTGTATTATCTTGTTGCGCAGCATAGATTCTATAAGGAAATGCATTGTCTGTAGTAACCCTATAAAATTGTGATGTTGGTTGATTGTAATATGTACTCCAAGTTTCGCCACCATCATAAGTAATTTGAGCACCACCATCATCACCAATAATCATTCGCTCTGGATCTTCTGGAGCTATCCACAAATCGTGATGATCTCCATGAGGAGCATTGTATGTACTGAAATTCTTTCCTCCATCAGTACTTTTATGATATCTCACATTAAGCACATATACAGTATTGACATCTTTTGTATCTGCATAAACTCTGGTATAATACCAAGCACGTTGTCTTAATTTACGTTCACTATTAACTTGTTTCCAGGTTTCACCTCCGTCATTACTTTGGTACAATCCACCTTCATCCTTATTTTCTACAATTGCCCATACACGTTGGTTATTTATAGGTGAAACGGTCACTCCTATAATTCCTAAAATGCCTTTAGGGAATCCTTCATTATTTGATATTTCTGTCCAACTTTCACCGCTATCAGTACTTTTCCATAATGCTGAACCTTCACCACCTGAACTTAAGCTGTAAGGCGTTCGTTGTACACGCCAAGTTGATGCATATAAAATTCTTGGGTTAGTTGGATCTATAATCAAATCTACAACACCAGCATTCTCATTTGAGAATAATGTTTTTTTCCATGTTTTACCACCATCAATACTTTTGTAAATACCACGCTCTTCAGTTGGCTTATAAATATTTCCTAAAACACCTGCATATACAATGTTATGATCTGTTGGATGAACAGCTATACGTGGTATATGTCTCGATTTTTCTAAACCAGCTGACTTCCATGTTTTACCAGCATCAACACTTTTCCAAACTCCATATCCAGAAGACACATTACCTCTTACAGTTTTTTCACCTCCACCAACATAGATAACATTTGGGTCACTTTTAGAAACCGTTATAGAGCCTATACTTCCACCAAAAAATCCATCTGAGATATTTTCCCATTCGCGGCCTCCATTAGTTGTTTTCCATATTCCACCACCAGTTGCACCAAAATAAAATAGATTTGGCTTATTGGAAACACCTGTTACCGCAGCACTTCTACCACCTCTAAATGGACCTATAAGTCTATATTCTAAAGCAGAATAATCAGATTCATCAAAATTTTGAGAATTAAGACTCGAATTGAAAACGCAAAGCAGTAAGACTGCAATAATTTTTAAAAATCGCATAATTACAAGATGTTGGTTATGAGCTTAAAATTACGGATTTAAAATTATTGATTGACTTCAGATATTAAATTTAACCTTACTTCCCTGTAAAGAAAAAAGGCTGTCACTATTGTAGACAGAACATCTGCTATTGGAAAAGAAATCCACACTCCCAGTTCGCCAAAATAGTTTGGCAAAATCAATATTAGCGGAATAAAGAAAAAACCCTGTCTGGTTAAGGTTAATAATAAAGCCGGAATAGCTTTTCCTATGGCTTGGAAATATGCTGCTCCAATAAGTTGAATCGCAATTATAGGAGTTGCTGCAAATACCCAACGCATAGCAGATGGTGTTTCTTTAAGCACTTCAGCATCTTGAGTAAACATTTTTGTAATGGTTTCTGGGAAAGCCATTAAAAATATAAATACAACCGTGGCCAATAAAGCTGCATATTTTATAGCTTTATTTATAGTTTGCCTAACTCTATCATAATGTTTTGCGCCATAATTAAATCCTGCAATCGGTAAAAATCCTTGAGTAATTCCAAACACGGGAAATAATGCAAACATTAACATACGCCCTACAATAGCATACGCTGTTACGGAAGTTTCACCACCAAGATCATATAAAATATTGTTCATCAATAAGTAGGTAACGCTTACAATTGCTTGTCTAGAAAGTGTTACAAAACCTAAAGATGCTATTTCTTTTACAACAGGTAGATCTAATCCAAAATGGGTAAGGTTTATTTTTAATTCTGAATTTTTCGAAAGAAAAAACCACAGAATGAAGAAAAAGCACAAAATGTAGGATCCTGTTGTTGCCCAAGCAGCACCAGCCATTCCCCAATCAAAAATATTGATAAAGAAGAAATCTAAAATAAGATTACCAACAGAAGGAATCATCATGGCATACATGGCAAATTTAGGTTTACCTTCTGCCCTAATTACAGTGTTTCCCATCATGCACAGTGCTAAAACAGGCACTCCATATAATACTATTTTATAGTAAATTTTTGCAGGATCGAAAATATCTCCTTTACCACCAAATGCCGGAATAATATCATTGACATACAAAAGTCCAAACACAACAAAAACAACTGTAATTAAAACAGTCAATGTGATTTGATTTCCGAATGTCTTTAAGGCTTTTAAAACATCATTTGAACCAAGTGCCCTTGATATAATGGATGAACCACCAACACCAATAGACATACCAAGTGCTGCTATAAAAAACGATACAGGAAGTACTACATTAATAGCAGCGATTGCAATTGGACCTATCCAGTTACCAACAAAAATGGTATCTACTAAAATATTTAACGACATCACTAAGATACCGATAGATGCAGGTACAGCTTGCTTTACAAGTAATTTTGTAATCGGCTGTTTTCCTAAATCTTGTGATGTTACGTTTGCCATTAAATTACAATGTCTTTTCTGTCGTTGCCCACTCTTCTATCATATTCACCAAAACTTGAGCAAAATCTTCACGATCATTTAAACATGGAATTACTGTGAATTCTTTTCCTCCGACCTCATGGAAAATTTCTTCTCCTTCCATCGCAATTTCTTCTAAAGTTTCTAAACAATCACTTACAAAAGCAGGCGTAACTATAGCCATTTTCTTTATACCTTCTTTCCCCATTCGCTCTATGGTTCTATCTGTGTAAGGCTTTAACCATGGATCGAATCCTAATCTAGATTGAAATGTAGTTGAATATGTGCCGTTTTTAAGACCAAGTGTTTTTGCAACATTAACGGTGGTAATTTCACATTGATGACGATAACAGAACTCGTGCTGAGGACTGCCCATTTTAAAACAACATTTACCATTCATTTTACAATTTCCATTAGAAATGTCGCTTTTTCGAATGTGTCGTTCTGGTACACCATGATAACTAAACAAAATATGGTCGTAGTATAAGCCTTCTAACTTTTCCTTTATACTTTGAGAAAGTACCTCAACATAATCTTTACGATTATAAAATGCTGGTGTTCTAGTTATCTTTACTTGCGGAAAATGCTTAGCCACCAACTCATCAACCAAAACATCTATAGTCTCAGTCGTTGCCATTGCAAACTGAGGATACAACGGCACCGTTTTTATCTCAGTACAACCTTTGTCAACTAGTTCTTGTAAGCCTTTTTTAATTGACATACTTCCGTAGCGCATGGCTAAAGCAACTGGATATTCTACTTTTTCCTGCACTTTTTCTTGTAAGCGTTCAGAGATTACAATTAAAGGCGAACCTTCTTCCCACCAAATTTTTTGATAGGCTTTGGCCGACGCTTTTGGTCTTGTATTAAGAATTATCCCTTTTACCAAAAGTGTTCTTGCCCATAATGGAACATCGATAACACGTTCATCCATTAAAAATTCCCCAAGATATTTTTTTACATCCTTTGGTTTTGGACTATCTGGAGACCCTAAATTAACTAGTAGTATGCCTTTTTTCATAGTTTTTAATTGCAGTACAAAAATACAACACTAATCGTAATACTAAATATTTGTTAGTATTGGTTTTCTTTATTGCTATATAATAAAATATATCTGTACTTTGTTAGTTTAATGTTTTGGATAAACATCTAAACTATTTGTTTTTTATCGAGTTTTATATAATGAATACGGCTATTTCAAGGATTTAAATATCTTTACATGCTATGATTCTGTTTTACAAATGAAAAAATTTATTTCTGCCCTTATATTCTTATTTTCAATAACCTGTATTGCCCAACAGAAATATCAAAGTTTACTTTGGGAGATTTCTGGTAATGGTCTTGAAAAACCGTCTTACCTCTATGGTACCATGCACGTTAGCAAAAAAGTTGCCTTTCGCTTAGATGATGTTTTTTATAAAGCATTAGAAGAAAGTGATTGTATTGCTTTAGAATCTGACCCAACCACATGGCCAGGTTTTAACTATGATATGATGGTTAGCGAAATGGCTTACTACAACAACTATAGAACAGAATTTTACACTAATCTTTTTAAGCTAACGCATCCTGAAGAAATGGCTGTTAGAGGTTCTGTAAGAATGGATAATAATGCTGTAAATGCTTATCTATATCGTAAAAACAACGCCTCTGATAATTTTGAAGAAGAAACCTATCTTGATATGTTTATTTTCCAAGCTGGAAAAAAGAACAATAAAGAAATTTATGCGCTTGAAGATTTAGCCGAGTCTAGATATCTAACAACCAAGGCGGCTTATAATTCAGATAAAAAAGATTTAGATCCTTGGATTCAAAAATTATTTTCTAAAGAAAACCCTTATCTCATTCAAGAGAACCTTTACAGAGATAGAAATCTAGATTTATTAGATTCTATTGGTGCAGGTGTAAATACGGAATTCTATAGAGAAAATATGCTTTACATTAGAAATGAAAACATGGTTAATTCACTTCAAAAGTTGATGCCGAAAAAATCTGTTTTTGCAGGTGTAGGTGCAGCACATTTACCAGGTGAAAAGGGCATGATTAATATGCTTCGTGAAAGAGGTTATAAAGTAAAAGCTTTAACGTCTGAGCAAACAGATTTCAGTAAAACAGAAAAGACAAAACTAGACAGTCTTTTTGTAGCTCCTGAGCTTAAGCTAAATGCCACTCCTGATGGATTTCTAAAAATGAAAACCTATGATGAGTTACGCGAATTTTCATACGGGGGACAGAAATATTATTTAGATCCAGATATGACCAATGGTGCTTATCTCACCTTAAATAGAATTAGTCGTTTTGTGTATTTGCCAAATGAAAAGGATAATATGACTTTGGAAGATATTGACAATTTTCTTTATGAAGATATTCCTGGTGATATTATTAAAAAAGAGCAACTAACAGACCCTTACCCAGGCATCAGTATTGTAAACAAAACCAAGAAAGGTGAGTTTCAGAAGTATCATATTTATCAGACTCCTTTAGAGATCATCATTATAAAATTTGCTGGTCGAAGCGATTTTGTTTTACAACATGAAGACAAAATATTCAATTCTATAACGCTAAAAACGCCTTCAAATTCTAACCAATTATTTGTATCTCCTCATAAGAAGTTTCAAGTAGATTTTCCTGAATATTACATCACAGCTAATATGGAAAATAGTGGTAAAAAAATATTAGAAGGTTATAAAAACGATGCCTATTATTTTATAGAAGAAGCGGCACTTCAAGATTTAGCGTATATAGAGGAAGATAGTTTTGAGGCTAAATATTTTCATCATGCCTTGTACAAAAATCACAAGCTTAGTGAAGCTAAAGGTGGCTTCAAAGCAGGTGGTTATAAAACTTATGAATCGCAAGCTGTTTTAGATTCTACTTCAAATAAAAACTTACATCTCAAAACTATTGTTAAGGATGGTAGCTATTATTTATTGGGCTATGTTGGTACAGATACCGGTGAAAAAGATGCCTTTTTTAAGTCGTTTAAATTCAATAAAACTGATTATAAAGATTTTGAAAAGGTTATAGATACCTCATTACATTTTTCTGTTAGAACTAATGGAAAATCACCTATACCTAATCCTTATAATGGTGGTTATAACAATGGTAAAAATGATAAAGACTATCAAGAAAAAACCAAGCAAACATCATATTCTACTAATGCGAATGAGCAAATTTCTATTTCTAGAACCAAGTTTCATGATTTGCAGATGTATCATAATGTTGATAGCTTATGGAGCGATGTAGACAAAAAGGTGAACTACACCACACGTTACTATTCACCAGACAAGAAATTCAAAATTTCAAATCGTCTTAAATCTAGAAAAGACAAGGTTTATTCCTATAGTTTTAGTTACACAGATTCCTTGAGTGCTAAGCAAGTTTTGGTGAAAAATATTCTTAAAGAAGGTGTACTTTTTGAGCTTAAAACCCTTATTGATTCTATAAGCGGCCCATCTTCATTTGTGACTGAGTTTTACGAATCCTTTACACCAATAGACACTTTGATGGGCAAGGACGTTCTTCAAGATAAAACCAAACAATTTTTTGAAGCTTTGAGAGCTAACGATAGTATTGTTTTAGAATCTTACAATCTCATTAAGTTTAAGAAGCATAATAGCAAAGACATTGTTGCGGTGCTTAAGGACTTTGAATTCGAAAAAGAGCGTTTAGACATCAAATCGCATTTAGTTGAAGAGTTGATTGAAATTGATTTAAAAGACAATCTAAAATTTATAAAACAACTCTATTACGATAGCTATTCTGACCCTCAAACACAAACTGCTATTTTGGAAGGTTTGTTAGAATCTAACAATAAAGATTCTTATGATTTGGCTTTAGAATTAATGGATCGCGATTTACCACTAAATGGAGTTGGAAGTATTTTCTATAATTATTACGGTAGAGATTCTTTAGAACTTAAAGCGTCTTTATTTCCAAAAATACTGCAATACAGCACCATTCAAGAATACAAACAACCTTTGTATAATTTATTAGCTAAGGTAAAAGACAGTGGCTATGTAAAGCTTAAAACGTATTCTAAATACAAAAATCAGATTATAAACGACGGTAAGACTGAAGTGAAGCGTAATCTTGGTAACAACTCTAGTTATGGTTATAATTCATATTCCAATGATTTAGCAACCTATGTAAAGTTGATTTTTCCTTATAGAAATGATCGTAATGCAAAAGATTTCTTCGAGAAATTACTTAATGTTGATGATAAATCTGCTCTTGTAGATTACTATGTTCTACTCGCTAAACACAAAGAAGCTATTCCTGCGAAACTAAAAGAAAAAATCCTTGATGACGAAGAGAATCAATATTTGTTATTAGAGGAATTAGACGATGCTAAACTTCTTAGCAAAATGAATTCATTAGACATAGACCAACAACAATTTGCTAAGTCTAAGTTACTATCTAATGCACGTTATGAAAAGGAAACAGACTCTATAAATTTCTTATTTAAAAGAGATTTTGTAACTGATAAAGGTAAAAATGCCGTTATGTATTTCTTCAAAATTGATAAGGAAGATGAATACTCTGGCAAGTCTGAAAACCTTCATTATATTTCTTTTATAAAACCAAAGAATCCTAAAGAATTAGTAGTAGATTTCTACAACAAATCTAGCAACTACGGTACTGAAGTAGATAAAACTAAAGAGTTAGAAGAACAGATTACCGAAATTATAAATCTAGCTATTTACAAAGATCGTAAACGTGTGACGCCTAGCGCTCGAGGTGGTTATAATGGGTATTATGATTATTAGAGGTTTTAACTCGTCGCCTGAATATACTTCTTAGGCGTTGTACCAAACTTCTTTTTAAACGCAGCAATAAAATGGCTAGAGGTGCTGTAGCCTACTTTTAGGCCTACTTCGTTAACATTGTTTTCACCAGATTCCAAAAGTTTGCGTGCCACTTCCATCTTATAATCAAATAAGAAGCTGTAAACCGTATCACCATAAATTTGTTTAAAACCTTCTTTAAGTTTTTTAAGGCTTAGCTCAATAGTATCTGCCAACTCTTGCAAACTTGGTGGCTCTGCCATATTAGCAATGATGATATCCTTTGCCCTTTTCAATTTGGCCACATTAACCTCATCCACCAAAAATGGACATTGCTCAATGTTTGCATCTTCACTTCTATTAAAAAACAAACTCAAAAGTTCATAAGCTTTTCCTTTGTAATAAAGTTGCTTAATAGAGCTATTGAGATTAAAGCTTATTAACTGATTGAGTACCACAGCCATTGATGGTGATATTTTTCCATCCTTGTAATATTTCTTATCTCTATTATCATCAGATAAAAAAGTAACATAATCTGCATCTTCAGAAAACAAACCATGAAATTTTTTAATTGAAATTACCAAAGAAGCTAGCCAAGAATGTGGTTGTAATTGTAAGTGAATTGGTAAATCGCGTTGTGGATTATACAATAAAAGTGAGGTTTCCTCTTTTATATTTAAGGTATATCTTCCTTCATTAAAGACAAAATCTGCTGAACCTTTGGTACAAAAATGAAATTGAATATATGAGCTATCAATCTCACGTTCAAGAATTTCAACATCATCATTATCATTTTTATGTGTTAAGATAAAAAACCCTTCTTCTAAAAACGTTTCATCAAAAGTTCCTTTAGCGACACTTTTTGACAGTACTTTTTCTGTTTTCATTTCAATGTTATTTAGATTCGTTCTAAACAAAAGCGTGAAAAACCCCTTGTTTTACTACAAAAATATGACAAATATCATGTTATATTAAAAAAACACCTCAAAAAACCACTAACGACACTTTAAGTTCTTCTAGCGTTATTTTTTTGTCATTAACAAAATTACATTTGCCTTGTTAATTTCCTTAGTCAGGTAAACGAGCGAATGCAACAACATAGAAAAACATACTTTTACGCTATAGGTCTTAGCTATAAAAAAGCTGATGCCGAAATTCGTGGTCACTTTAGTGTAAGTGAAACTGCAAAACAAAATGTTTTGTTACAAGCTAAAGACAATGGCCTTGAAAGTATTTTAGTAATTTCTACCTGTAACCGCACAGAACTTTATGGCTTTGCAGAACACCCTTACCAGTTGATTCACTTACTTTGTGAAAACACAAAAGGTACTGTTGAAGAATTTCAAGATGTGGCTTACGTATACAAAAACAAAGAAGCCATCAATCACATGTTTAGAGTTGGCTCTGGTTTAGACAGTCAAATTCTTGGTGATTTTGAGATTATTAGCCAATTAAAATTTGCTGCAAGAGCCTCGAAGAAAGAAAGCTTATTAAATTCGTTTACCGAGCGTCTTGTAAATTCTGTAATTCAGGCTAGCAAACGCATCAAGAACGAAACCGAACTCTCTTCTGGTGCAACTTCTGTTTCTTTTGCTTCCGTACAGTACATCATGAATAATGTAGAAAACATTTCTGAAAAGAATATTTTACTCTTCGGTACAGGGAAAATAGGAAGAAACACTTGCGAAAATTTAGTAAAACACACTAAAAATCCGCATATCACACTTATCAATAGAACAAAAGATAAAGCTGAGGAAGTCGCTGGAAAATTCAATGTCTTAGTAAAAGATTTTGAAAATCTAGAAGAAGAAGTTAACAACTCTGATATTGTTATCGTAGCTACAGGAGCTCAAAATCCAACACTTTACAAGTCGCTTATCAATACCGAAAAGCCTCTTTTAGTTTTAGACCTTTCTATTCCTAAAAACGTGAATAGCAACGTCACTGAGCTAAATAATGTATCTTTGATACACATGGATGATTTAGCAAAAATTACGGATGACACTCTTGAAAAACGTAAAGCATTTATTCCTGATGCTGAAGCTATTATTGAAGATATAACAAACGACTTTAACGCTTGGCTGAACACACTAAAGTTTGTACCTACAATCCAAGCTATAAAACATAAATTGACGGATTTAAAAAATTCTGAAATCAATACCCAACGTAAAAAACTAGCAGATTTTAATGAAGATCAAGTTGAGTTGGTTACGAACAATATCATTCAGAAAATAACCAATCAATTTGCACATCATCTTAGAGAAGATGGTAATACTTCAGATGAAAGTATTGAACTTATCAAAAAAATTTTCCAGTTAGAAACCACTGAAAATGTCTAAAATTATTCGCATTGGCACACGCGACAGTGAGCTCGCTTTGTGGCAAGCAAAAACCGTTCAAGCACAACTTGAAAAACTAGGTCATAAAACTGTATTAGTTCCTGTAAAATCTACTGGAGATTTAGTACTCAACAAACCTTTATACGAACTTGGTATTACAGGAGTTTTTACAAAAACTCTTGATATTGCTATGCTCAATGAAGAAATTGATATTGCAGTACATTCGCTTAAAGACGTTCCTACTCTTTTACCAAAAGGCATTGTACAAGCTGCCGTTATAAAACGCGGTAATGTTAGTGATACCTTGGTTTTTAAAAACAATGAAGAATTTTTATCGGCTAGAGAAGGTGTTATCGCTACAGGTAGTTTAAGACGAAGAGCGCAATGGCTTAACCGCTACCCAACACACACTGTTGTTGGTTTACGTGGTAATGTTAATTCTCGATTGGAAAAACTAGAAAATAGCGACTGGAACGGAGCCATTTTTGCTGCTGCTGGCATTGGAAGACTAAATATTAGACCTGAAAATTCGATAAATCTTCAATGGATGATTCCTGCTCCAGCCCAAGGTGCAGTAATGATTACAGCTTTAGAAAGAGACGAAGATATAAGACAAATCTGTGCTGAAATCAATCATGAAGAAACTGAAATTTGTACTTCCATAGAACGCGAATTTTTAAATCGTCTTGAAGGTGGTTGTACAGCGCCAATCGGTGCTTTGGCTTTAATTAAGAATGACGAAATCAATTTCAAAGGTATTCTTTTAAGTAAAGATGGTACTAAGAAAATTGAAGTCGTAAAAACCGCACCACTCGGTAAGCATAATGATATTGCAAAATTCTGTGCAGAATATGTTATTGAAAAAGGTGGAAAAACTCTGATTGATCAATTGCAACGTAGCGATAAACAAACCAATATTTATTCTACTAAAAAGTTAACGGACGATCAGATGTTACTTTTTCATAATGATGTTGTAGCAGAAAGTAATGATGCTATTAAAATTAGCTTGAACCGTATTCCGAAAACGGTTGTTAGAAAAGAAATTCAGAACGTTATTATTACCAGCAAAAATGCTGTTGAAGCTTTGCTACATAACTTTTCGGCAGTAGAGTTGCAATTCAAAAACATCTATTGTGTTGGCCGAAGAACAAAACGTATGGTTGAAAAGCGTATTGGAAAAGTTAAGCATACAGAAGCTAACGCAAAAAAGTTAGCCAACTATTTAGTAGATTATATTGAAGGAACAGAAGTCACCTATTTTTGTAGTGACCTAAGATTGGATGATTTACCTAATATTCTTTCAGAAAATAACCTTACGGTTAATGAAGTGGAAGCTTACCAAACCAAGTTTGATAGTTTAAGCGTTCCTGAAACCGTAGATGGAGTGATGTTTTACAGTCCTTCTACAGTACAAAGTTATAGAAAACAAAATGTAGCTAAAGGCATCGCTTTTTGTATTGGCGAAACCACTGCAAAAGAAGCTAGCAAACACTTTAAAGACGTACGTATTGCTAAAGTGCCAACAGTAGAAAGCGTGATTGAGTTGGTTAATGAAAATTATTTGTAATTAGTTTTTAGTCTTTAGTTGTTGGCAGTATAGAGCCACAACTATCCACTAAAAACTACACACTAAACACTATGATTAAAAACGATTTATTTTTAAGAGCATTAAAAGGAGAAACCGTAGAACGTCCACCAGTATGGATGATGCGCCAAGCAGGTCGTTACCTTCCAGAATTCATGGAAATAAAAGCCAAATACGATTTCTTTACACGTTGCCAAACCCCAGAGTTAGCAAGTGAAATTACCGTACAACCCATACGTCGTTACGGTATGGATGCAGCCATTTTGTTTAGTGATATTTTAGTGATTCCTCAAGCGATGAATATTGAGGTACAAATGAAACCTAATTTTGGTCCGTATTTACCAAATCCAATACGTACACAACAAGATGTAGATAATGTCATCGTACCAGATGTTACAGAAGCATTAGACTACGTATATCAAGCCATAAAAGTAACAAAAGAAAAGCTTAATGATGACATTCCGTTAATAGGTTTTGCAGGTTCACCATGGACAATCTTATGTTACTGTGTTCAAGGGCAAGGCAGTAAAAACTTTGACAAAGCGAAAAAATTCTGCTTTACTAACCCTATTGCGGCACATCAAATGCTTCAAAAAATTACAGATACAACCATTGCTTACTTAAAAGAAAAAGTAAAAGCAGGTTGTAACGCTGCACAAGTGTTTGATTCTTGGGGAGGTATGTTATCTCCTGAAGATTATCAAGAATTCTCATGGCAATACATTCAGCAAATAATTGATGCCTTAAAAGACGAAGCTCCTGTAATTGCCTTTGGTAAAGGTTGTTGGTTTGCATTAGATGTTATGGCAAAATCTGGTGCATCTGCTTTGGGTGTAGACTGGACATGTTCTCCTAAAAACGCACGTTATTTAACTGGAGGAAACATTACTTTACAAGGTAATTTTGATCCGACGCGTTTATATTCTTCACCTGCAAAAATCAAAGCCATGGTGACGCAAATGATAAACGAATTTGGTAAAGACAAATACATTGTAAATCTGGGTCATGGTATTTTACCAGACATTCCATTAGAAAATGCCAAAGCATTTATTGATGCCGTTAAAGAATACTCAGCATAATATTGTAACTTAACAAGCTGTTCAGCGTCTTTTAAGATGTTCAACCAAAACAACTTGTATGATCAATAACATATTAAAAGGGCTTCAAGCTTATTCTGGTGCATTAAGTTTAATCTCTAAACTTAAGCTTTGGAAGTATTTTGCTATTCCGATTGTCATTAGTGTATTAACCGCATTTTCAATTCTGTTGTCTTCCTATGGATTGTCAGATAATATTGGTCGATTTATAGCAAAAATCTGGTTTTGGGAATGGGGAAAAGAAACCTTTACATCAATTTCAACATTTATTGGAGCGATTATCATTATTGCCATTGGACTTATCCTTTATAAGCACATTATAATGGCATTATCTGCTCCGTTTATGAGTCCTGTTTCAGAAAAAATTGAAGCACATCTTACGGGAGTGCAAAAGCATCAGCATCGTAAAACCTCTTTTCAAGAACAGTTATGGAGAGGTATTAGAATCAATGCTAGAAACCTTATCAGAGAACTTCTAATTACACTTCCTATTTTATTGTTGAAATTTATTCCAGTCGTAAATATTTTCTCTACCATTCTACTCTTTCTAGTTCAGGCTTACTATGCTGGTTTTGGTAATATGGATTATACTTTAGAACGTCATTTTAAATACAGAGAGAGTATTCAGTTTGTTAGAAAATACAGAGGTATTGCTATAGGAAATGGTATTGTTTTTATACTGTTTTTATTAGTTCCTGTTATAGGAGTTATTCTGGTTTTGCCAATGAGTGTAACAGCATCTTCTTTAAATACGGTTAAACTTTTAAAGGATGAAAAGCTAATATCTAACAGTAATTTACCTGTGTAATGATTGCTCAGTTCGATGGTTTTGAAATTAATTCTATTCACAATGGTGACGCTTGGAAAATCTGTGATTTTACCATTACTAATAATGATAGATTAAAACGCTATTTCCCAAAAACGCTTGAGCAAAATCAAAACCCAACCTTATCCCAATTATTTGTTGAAAATAAGGTTAGACAATTTGAAAGAAAAGAGGAGTTTCTATTCACTGTAAAACAAAGTGAAACCAGAAATCTAGTAGGACTGATTTACATTAAAGAAATTGACTGGGATAAAAAACAAGGTGAATTTGCTTATTGTATAGATTATAATTTTAAGGGAAAAGAAATTATAAGCAAAGCTGTTGAATTGTTATTAGACTATGCGAGTAAAGAGCTAGGCTTGAAAGCTTTTCAAATTATTGCTCATAAAGACAACTTATCAAGCATTAAAGTCGCTTTGAATAATAGTTTTGAATGGCAAAAAACTCTTAAGAATGAATTTACTCCTATCGGTGAAAAACCTTTGGATATGGAGTTATATGAATTATATAAAAGTTAGATTTTGAAAGACAAATTTTACAACTACATACAACAATTACAAGACACCATCACTTCTAAACTTGAAGCTATTGATGGCAAAGCAAAATTTCAAGAAGATCTTTGGAAGCGTCCAGAAGGTGGCGGAGGAAGAACTCGTGTTATAGAAAACGGCAATGTGTTTGAAAAAGGTGGTGTTAATATTTCTGGTGTACATGGCAAATTACCAGATAGCATGCAGAAGTATTTTGGTGTAGAAGATGCTGATTTTTTTGCCTGTGGATTAAGCCTTGTTATCCATCCTAAAAGTCCAATGGTACCAACAGTACACGCCAATTGGCGCTATTTTGAAATGTATGACCAAGATGGTAATATTGTAGATCAATGGTTTGGTGGTGGACAAGATTTAACGCCTTACTATTTGTTTGAAGAAGATGCTAAACACTTTCATCAAACCTGTAAAACGGCTTGCGATAAGCACAACACCAACTTCTACCCAAAATATAAAGCGCGTTGCGATGAGTACTTCCATAATACGCACCGTAATGAAGCTCGAGGCATAGGTGGCTTGTTTTTCGATTATTGTAAAGCAAGTGATGTTATGACCATGGAAAACTGGTACTATTTCGTTACCGAAGTTGGTGATAGTTTCTTAGAAGCATACGTACCTATTGTTGAAAAACGCAAAGATTTAGACTATACTCAGGAACAACGCGATTGGCAAGAAATAAGACGTGGCCGTTATGTAGAATTCAATTTAGTACACGATAAAGGCACGCTATTCGGACTTAAAACCAACGGGCGAATAGAGAGTATTTTAATGAGTTTGCCACCACACGTGCAATGGGTTTACGACCATCATCCTGAAAAAGGAAGCGACGAAGAAAAATTGATTGATGTTTTACAAAATCCTAGAGAGTGGGTTTAATATTCAAAATAGTGATGCTGTTTCTCTTTTGTGGATTCTTACACTCACAACAAGACAGTCTAACTACGAATGAATATATAACAACTTTCCCTAACAAAATATCAACACGAATTTCATTAGTAAACACTTCCAATAGTTTTATTATAAATGATGTTGCAAATAATGCCAAATACGAACTAAAACCAAATGTAAGGGAGTATTTGGGGTTTTCTGTTCTCTTTAGAAGTATTGAAATAGATTATGGTTTTTCTCCTAAATTTTTCAATGCTAATAAAGACAATGATAACTCCAGACTTTTCAACCTAAATATTAGGACATTTTTAGGTCAGTGGATGCAAACTATTGACCTGTATAACCAAAAAGGCTTTTACTTTTCATCAAACAATCAAAGAGTCAATCTCAGCGGTGTAAAAACTTTCAAAATAGGAGGATCGACTTCATATATTTTTAATAAGAATTTTTCGTTTAGAGCTATAGGTTTTCAGAATGAATGGCAAACCAAAAGTGCTGGTAGTTTTGTCCCATCTATATATTACTATTATACAAAATACCATTTAACCTTAGAAGATATTGATGAAAAAGCATCTTCATTTGACATTGCTGTCGGACCTTCTTACTATTATAACTTTTGTTTGACTAAAAATTTTCTTTTCTCCCTTGGTGCTCATGCTGGTGTGGGTTTAAATCATAGTTCAAATCTGGGAGAAGGAGATTTCACTTCTATTTTATATGATTTTTCTGGGAGAGCAGTAGTCGGTTATAACTCTGATACTTTTTTTGCAGGAATAAACTCAAATATCATCTTACTTGAACATAAGATTGATGCCTCAACAGTACAAGATGATACGATTCCTTTTTTGGAATTCTACATAGGTTACCGTTTTAATGCTCCTAAAAAATGGATTAAACTTGCTGATGATTTCAATAAAAAATATGGATTATAAAACATCCAAAAGACGCCGTAAACAGAAAATGTTTACTTCCAAACTGTTGAAGCTTCTATGTTATCTTTAAGCTCATTTTTATAGTGAAACATCCGAGCTTTTAACAACAACCTTCTGCCCTCTGGTTGCCTTGTATAAATTAATTTATTTTTACCCATGTAATGCGTCCAGTGCTTTTGAAAGCAAAGCGCATCTTCTTTATTCTTGCCAAAAACATCAGGAACAGGATAGAAATTTTCAATATTAAAACCTTTCTTAAAAAAATTTGTATTTATAATAATATATCTAGGAGATTTAACCGGTTCTAAAAGCTCAGTAAGTGTTTTAAGAAAAAAAGCCTCTTCATAATTACTCGCTCCTTTTAGACTACATACCACCGCATTATTATATCGCTCTTCAGATTGAACAGAAACCAACTTTTTATCAGTAGTGAGTAGGTTCATGTCGTTCATAGTTTCTAAAATGACACGTCCCATTCTTTTGAGCTTTTTATGAAGAAATCCATGTCTCAAATAATAAACTGTCATTCTGTATAACTTGTAGCCAAAAAATGCCATAGTTATTAAGCCTATAAGCTGTATTGTGTTTAAAAACTTTTCATTTAAAGAAAAGCTAAAAACTAGTGTAATGGTACCGAAAAAAAATACTATAAGAAATAAGATAATCTCAGCAATAATTAATGGTGCCAATTTAGACAAGTACAATTCTCGTGCTGCCTTAAATTCTGATGTTTTAAAATTTTGAAATTGTAGTTGCCTTGTTAATTTACTGCCTTCGCCTATAGATTGTTTCCATTGAACAAAAGTGTGATCTCTGTTTTCTGAGCGTTCTATTGTTTCAGAATTTAAACGATCTAGGTTATCCGTTAAAATATCTTTAGGAATTGACAGTCGTTCATATCCATTAGTTATAAAAGGAATTTTTGTGTTCGTAATACCCACAAAAGCTTCAAAGCGTCGTTTAAGAAGTTCTATTTCACTTCCTCCGCTAGCATCTGTAGGATCAACACACGCTAAATGCCATATATTACTTGTTTTGTTTGGTCTCTCAGCATCTATTCTTATCGCTCTACCACGCATTTGATTTGAAGACACAAAAGATCCCACAAAAGATGCGAGTATTAAACTATTTATCGACGGAGCATCCCATCCTTCTCCCAATAAGGCTTTAGTACCAACGAGAACTTTTATTATACCATCTTCAAAAAGTTTCGTGATGATAACAACCAATGCTTTTTTAGCCGTATTAGAACCCGATATCATTACAAAATTATCATCTGCTTTTAATGTTGAAAATGTATAATTTTCATCTCCACTATAGGCTTCAACAGCATGCATTATAGAATAATGAACAATAACAATTGTGCCAGTCAACACTGCTAAATCTTTATTATCAACTGTACTCGTTCTTATGTATTGAAATATAGGTAAAACACCTATTTTATTAATCTTATTAACCTCTTCATCTAAGGTGTTTAAAAACTCTTTTCTAACATAATCAGTTAGAATAACACAGCTTAATTCTGTACCAAGAGATAATCGCTCAGAGTTTACAATTTCAACAATACTTTCTAGTTTACTTGGACTAAAAGCTAAAGATTTATAAAGTGTATCATTTCCTGAAAAATTCACTTTATTCTTTTCAAGAATATTGAGTTTACGCAATTCTTTTTCTAAAACAGAAAGATAGTCTTCATAATCTTCTAAATTTTCTCTGTCATCAACAAGTAGGTTTTGTAGAAGAATTTCTAACCAATGTATATCTAACTTAGGAAAGCGAATATTATCTGACTTATAAACACCTAAAACTTCTAATTTAGAACGGTCTATAGAAACACTTAAAGTATTAAGAGCGATTAAAATTGAAGAAAAGAAGCTGGTATTAGAATAAATCTCATCTTCATATCCTAAAGGGTCTTGGTAAAATCTGTGATATTCTAATAATGCGATAAAATTATGGTCACTAAACAGATTGCTTTTAAACGCCTCTATGCCATCTCTATAGGCTTTAATATGATGAATTTCCGAATCATAAGGCTTTGAGAAATACACAAAATCTTGATGTGGACTAAGGTCTTTTTCTCTAATGAGGCTAGGTACAGAAATTTCATCATCAACCTCACCACATAGCGTAAAGTATTTACCAACCTCTATGCTAGAGCTATCGTAAGGAGGTGTTGCCGTTAGTGCCACGATAAAATAAGGTTTGCTTTTTTTTAAGGCGATTAAACAGTTCCACCAGACATTTTTTAAATGATGTGCCTCATCTAAAACAAGCGTTTCAATATGATGTGATTTGAAAAATTCAAGAAAATCGGCTTTATTCTCAAATGACTTGTAAAATGAATGCAAAGACTGATAGGTAGAAAAAGTAATATCGCTTGGATTTTTTACATCAAACGAAAAGGCTTCAAAAGGCTTATCATCTGTAAAAAACGACTGGAGTCTATCTTGCCATTGATCTCTAATCGTTAATGTAGGTGCAAGCACAAGTGTCTTCTTTCCTATTCGTCGAAGAATTTCAATACCTAAAATTGTTTTACCTGATCCTGGTGGAGCAATAACATGAAAATGCTGATCTAAAATATGTGTCTCAAAATTATCTAATAGTTGCTTTTGATAGCTTCTCCATGGAAATTTAAATTCTAAAAGACTAAGACTTTCTAACACTCTAAAATGGGTTATATTGATTAACTTTGTATTCGCTAAAAATAAGCATATTCACTTTCATATTCAGATTTACAAATTATGTTCCCAATACGAAGAAATAGAAGATTAAGAACTAACGAGGCTATTAGAAGTTTAGTTAGAGAAACTTATATAACACCAAACGATTTTTTAGTGCCGCTTTTTGTGGTTGAAGGAAAAGGCGTTAAAGAAGAAATTGCTTCTATGCCTAATTACTATCGTTTTAGCCTAGACTTACTTAAAGACGAAGTAAAAACACTTTGGAGTTTGGGGTTAAAATCGGTTTTGCTATTCGTTAAAGTTGACGATAAATTAAAAGACAACAAAGGTACAGAAGCATTAAATCCAAATGGACTAATGCAACGTGCTATACAAACTGTAAAAGCCGTTTGCCCAGATATGTTGGTAATGACAGATGTGGCTTTAGATCCGTTTTCATCTTATGGACATGATGGTATTGTTGAAAATGGTAAGATCATTAACGATGCTACCGTTGAAGTTTTAGCCGAAATGAGTATTTCTCATGCCGAAGCTGGAGCCAATTTTGTAGCACCTAGCGATATGATGGATGGTCGTATTCTTGGTATTCGAGAGGCGTTAGATCAATCTAATCTTATCGATGTTGGCATTATGAGCTATTCAGCTAAATATGCCTCTGCTTTTTATGGTCCTTTTAGAGATGCCTTAGATTCTGCACCTGTAGATATGGTAGATGTACCAAAGGATAAAAAAACTTATCAAATGGATTTTTCCAACAGAGAAGAAGCGCTTAAAGAAACCGAAATGGATATTAACGAAGGTGCTGATATCGTCATGGTAAAACCAGGACTCTGCTATTTAGATATCGTTAGGGATATTAAAAATACTTTTGACATTCCTGTGGCTGTATATCAGGTATCTGGAGAGTATGCTATGCTTAAAGCGGCTGCCGAAAAAGGTTGGTTAGACCATGATGCTGTAATGCTAGAGCAAGTCACTGCTATTAAACGTGCTGGTGCAGATATCATAGCAAGTTATTTTGCTAAGGATGTTATGAAATTGATGCAATAAATTTTGAAACAATTTGCCTTCATATCAGTTTTTATAATCGTTGGAGGTTTATTTATTTTATTTTTTTCTTTAACCACTTCTTACCAACAACCTGGTTGTGGTGTGAGAGATTTTGAACCTTTTTGTGGAAATCCAATATCATCTAACGAAATCTTAGAAGGAAAAACAATTTACAATACTAATTGTGCAGCTTGTCACAAACTGGATAAGAATATGACTGGACCAGCCTTATCCAAAAAAGCTACGTTTTATGACTCTATAAGTTTTAGTTTATTTATAAAACAAAATAGGCGTGTTCATCCTCTTGATAGTTTATATAATTCAAATTGTGTGAAGTTCCCTAATTTATCAATAGAAGATAGCTATAAGCTATTCGAATATATTTCTAAGTAAATTTCTTATTTCATTTCGTAACTTAGCATTAACTTAAACCAAAAAAATTAATGGGCTTACTCGTTTTTTACGCCATCATTTCCATTTTCTTTTCCTTTTTATGTTCAATTCTCGAGGCTGTTTTACTAAGTATTACACCAACATTTCTTAATGTTAAGAAGAAAGAAGGTAAAGCTTATGCTGCAGAGTTAGAAGAACTCAAAAAGGATGTTGATCGTCCGCTTATAGCCATTTTAACCTTAAACACCATTGCGCACACCGTTGGTGCCATCTTGGTTGGTGTACAAGCAAAAGTGGCTTATGCAGAACTTTATGGAGATACAAAACATAGTGTTCTTGGTATAGAATTTACGGAAGATGTTATGGTCGGCTTAGTTTCTACCATAATGACTATCTTAATTTTGGTAGCTTCAGAAATTATCCCAAAAACTATTGGAGCAACGTTTTGGAAACAACTCGCTAATTTTACAGCAAAGGCTTTAAACATTTTAATATTCCCACTAAAATGGACTGGTATTTTGTGGCTGCTTCAACTCACTACAAAACTTATTGGAGGCAAAGGTCATGGTAGTGTTTTAAATCGTGAAAGCTTTGCTGCAATGGCAGAAATCGCTCACGAAGAAGGTGTTTTTGAAGAAAGTGAAAGTACCATGATTAAAAACCTCATCAACTTTAAAGAGGTGCAAGCCAAAGATATCATGACGCCTAGAACGGTTTTAAAAACTTCAAACGAAAAAACAAGTGTCAGAGATTTTTTTGAAGCTAATTCTAACATTAGATTTTCAAGAATTCCTGTGTACACAGAAAATGAAGATAACATTACTGGTTTGGTTCTAAAGGATGAAGTTTTTAAAGAAATGGGGCTTGGTAATGGAGCTAAGTTATTATCCGATATCAAAAGAAGTATCATTATTGTTAATCGTACAATTCCAATTCCAAAACTTTTTGAACAACTTGTAGAAAGCAGAAACCATATGGCTTTAGTGGTAGATGAATATGGTTCAGTAAGCGGCATCGTAACTATGGAAGACGTTATTGAAACACTACTCGGTCTCGAAATTATGGATGAAAGTGATAACGTTTCTGATTTACAACTTTTAGCTAGAAAAAGCTGGGAAACTAGAGCAAGACGCCTCGGAATTATTGAAAGTGATAATCCTGAAAACTAATGGAAAGCTGCTATATTGAAACTCCGCTTGGATATGCCAAAATAGTTGGCAACCAAGATGGCATTACTTCCGTTTCAATAGTAGATACAACTGAAAATATTTCTGAAAGTATTCCTGAATCGCTTTTAGATTGTGTCACTCAGCTTAAAGCTTATTTTAATAACGAGCTTAAAACTTTTGAATTAAAATTAAATCCTGAAGGCACAGATTTTCAGAAAAAAGTCTGGAAACAACTTGAAAAAATCCCTTTCGGAAAAACGATTTCTTACCTCGATCTTGCCAAGCAACTTGGTGATGCCAAAACCATACGTGCTGCAGCAAGCGCCAATGGTAAAAACCCACTTTGGATTATTGTGCCTTGTCATCGCGTTATTGGTACAGACGGAAGTCTCACGGGTTATGCAGGTGGTTTGCATAGAAAACAGTGGCTACTTAACCACGAAAGCAAATACAAACAGCAACGTTTATTTTAATTCGGTTTTACTATGAAGTTGAATAAATACCTCATCGGCGAAATACTATCATTACTAGCCTTTAGTGTCTTTACTATCATCGCCATAAAAAACGAACAGATAAGTATGTTTTACCTTGTTTATTTGTTTTGGATGGATGAGTTTCTGAAAACCATTTTCAATTTTTTAAACTATTTTTTTAACCGTTCAAACATCCCAAACCCTCTTGTTTACAAGAAAATGGCAAAAAGCAGACTATTTATGCTGTCCATATATTTTGTGTTTATTATAGTGTTTTTTGGTTTTATTATAGATTGGAAATCTAGCGATACAGTACTTGGAAATTTTGGAGTTTTCTTTTTTAAAAATGCTTTCTTCAACCTAAGTGTTACAGTTTTTTTATTGAGGGAAATTTACGAGTTCTATTATGGCTTAAAGAACATTCAAAATAGTCCTTATACTATTTTTTCCAAAGGTTTAATCACCTTACATCTTTCGCTATTATTAGGCATTTTTACTTGGGCTTTCTTTAATGGAAAGTTTGGCGATTTTAATTTAGATATTGGGTCTTACAAAACCATTGTGGCTATAATTCCTTTTATAATCATAAAACTTATATTCGAAATTATGGAGATAAAACAGAGAACTCCAAAATCTTTAGATAACATCCATTAATTTGTATATTTAGTACATAAAAACTAACATATGAAATTCTTGAAGAAACTCTTAAAATTTCTAGTCATCTTCTTTGCGCTAGTCATTGCTACACTCTACATTACTGATACCGATTATCTAATAAAAGCTGTAAGAACCATCTATCTAAAAGGTCACTCCACAGCCTATTTAGAAGATTATAAAGAATTTGACAACCAACTTATAGAAGCCAGTAATAATCCTGAACCTTGGCCAAAGCACGAGGCTTATAATTCTGTTGAGCCAACAGATCGTTTAGCAAAAGCAAATGAAGATTGGAAAACCATAGCTTATGTCATTATTAAAAATGATAGTGTTTGGTTTGAAGAATACTTTGATGGCTTTGGTGAAGACTCTAAGTCCAACAGTTTTTCTATGGCAAAGAGTTACGTGTCTGGTTTAATGTTTAAGGCTATCCAAGATGGTTATATTAAAAGTTTAGATCAGCCTGTTTGCGATTTTCTTCCCGCTTTTTGTGACGCTAAAGCCAAAAAAATGACAGTAGGTGATTTATCTAGTATGGCATCTGGTACCAATTGGGACGAAGCATATTATTCACCATTATCCATTACAACACGTGCCTATTTTGATGATGATTTAGCCAAAGTAATGAACGGTTTAAAAATGGAAAAAGAACCAGGACAAGCTTTTAAATATGCTAGTGGTGATACACAAATGTTAGCTATGGTAATTGAAAAAGCTACTGGTAAAAAAATGTACGATTATTTAGAAGAAAGCTTCTGGAAACCTCTAGGTTCTGAAAACGATATTTTATGGCAAGTAGATAGTGAAGATCACGACTTGGTAAAAGCTTACTGCTGTATGGCTGGTAATGCTAAGGACTTTGCTCGTTTTGGAAAACTATTTAAAGATCATGGCAAATGGAACGGCAAACAAATTTTAGATTCCGCTTATGTAGCCAAGTCTGTTACACCTCGTTTTTCTGAAAGCCCAGAATATGGTTACGGTTGGTGGATGAAGGACGTGGACGGCAAACACTTTTTTATGATGCGTGGTCACTTAGGACAATATGTTATTGTGCAACCTGAAGACAATGTCATCATTGTAAGACTTGGACATCAGAAATCTCCAGATTCTGGTATTGGAAAATTTACAAACGATATTACGTTGTATATTCAAGAGGCTTATGAGATGATGAATAAATAATATAATCTTTGACTTGATTAAGACATTAACAAAAGAACATTTTTTACTCCTAGCAATTGGAGGATTTTTATTACTGATTTGTTATGATTTTTCCTTTTTTATCGGAACAGCAATTAGCGAAGTACTCATTTTTAATGATATCTCACCTTTGTTAAATATAATAATCAAAGGACTAACTCAAATATTAGTATTCATAATTCTCGTACAGATTTTTCTTAAATTCTTAGACAAAGAAGAAGATCTAAGTATCGAAAAACTAAATAATTACACAATAAGGTTAATTATTTTTTATATATTAATTCAAGTTTTACACTTTGTCAATGACGCGTACGGAATATCATCTTTTGAAAATTACTTTAAAGGTTTGGAAACCTATAAACAATACCTGATACAGAACCCAATGATATTAACAATTTCCTCTTTGACATACTACATACAATTAATAGCTTTTGGTTTTCTATTAATAAAAAAAAGGTCTAAAGATGATTAGCAAACTTAACCTCGAAAACATATTATTCTTAGATATTGAAACCGTACCGGAAACGGAAAAGTTTTCAGAGCTAGATGCTACCAAACAACATCTTTGGGAAGCAAAATCTAGATATCAACGTAAAGAAGAGTTTTCACCTGAGGAGTTCTACGATAGAGCTGGCATTTGGGCAGAGTTTGGAAAGATTATCTGTATTTCGGTAGGTTATTTTAAAATGGAAGGAGAAATGCGAAGTTTTAGAGTGACTTCTTTCTACGGTGAAGAAGATAAAATCCTAAAAGACTTTAAAAACCTCATCGTTTCTCATTTCAGTCAAAACAAGCATTTGCTTTGTGCACATAATGGTAAGGAATTCGATTTTCCATACATAGCAAGACGTATGATTATTCATAATATAGAATTGCCATACAAACTCAATCTATTTGGTAAAAAACCTTGGGAAGTACCTCATTTAGATACATTAGAGTTATGGAAGTTTGGTGATTATAAAACTTACTCTTCTCTAAAACTACTAACCAATGTATTGGGTATTCCTTCTCCTAAAGATGATATTGATGGCAGCGAAGTTTACCGTGTATATTACGAGGAAAATGATATCGATAGAATCATTACCTATTGCGAAAAAGACACCGTTGCTGTAGCCCAAGTTTTCTTGCGTTTACGAGGAGACGAGTTACTTCATGAAAATGAAATAAAACACATATAAAAAAGTCCTGATTTTCATCAGGACTTTTCTTTTACACTAGTTTATCTGTTGTTATTCTTTAATAAACTTTCTTGTCATTATATCTTCACCATCATTCACTTCTAAGAAATACATCCCTGCTTTTAAAGCAGCAACATCGATTTCAGTATATGCTTTTCCTGATGATACAGTCTGTCCTAGCATATTTATCACTTTATAAGAAACAGTATTATCACTAAACGTTTTAATATAAAGCGTACCACCTTTTACAGGATTAGGATACATTAAGAAATCATATTCTGAATCCATTGGTTCCTCATTTAGAGTTCTCAGAGGTTTTATACTATCCTCAGCAGCTCGTGTTCCGCCACCGATTCCAGTAATTGTAACTTGATCTATATAAATATGGTCTGCGTTTGCACTAGCATCACATTGGAATCTAAATTGAGAATTACTAGCAAAATTGTACTGATTTGCGTCTAAAGTCACCGTTGCTGTATAGAATGTGTTATTATTAAAATTAGTTCCACTAGCATATGAAGCTACAGTTGTCCAAGAAGAACCATTGTAGAAACGTAGCCAGAAGTCTTCACCACTTTCCATACTGTATGAATAGAAGTAAAATTCAACTTCAACTTGATTATAACTCGTTAAGTTAAATGAAGGTGAAGTCATGGCTGAAGCTGTACCAGAATTATCTCTAATTCTTATAGAATAACTGCCTTCATAAGAACGTGATCCTGAATAACGATCGCAATCACTTCCGCCATCAGACCAGCCATCCCAGCCAGTTTCAAAATAGCCTTGGTGCAATACATCTGTTCCGCCTGTAGAACAAGGCGTACAAGAACCTCCACAATCTACGCCTGTTTCATCGCCATTTTGTATACCATCACTACATGTTGGTTCTGGTGTGCTTCCTAAACAGAACTCTGTAGATTCAGAACTACCAAATGATCCACCTGACGCTACAACTCCTGAAGCATCTGTTACAGAATATGAGCCATTTCCATAAGAACAGCAAATTCCATCACCGTAAGCATCTGTTATTGTAAATGTATAACAACCGTCTGGTAAACATAAATCTTCTGTTATTGTAGAGCCATCTGGTTGAGAACCATAAGTACCACCAGAAGCTACAGTTTGCCCACCACTATTAGTAACAGTCCAAGCCGTTTCTTCAGGATAGTTATCTAAAGTAATAGAAATATTTACTAGATTTTCTGTACAAGCCACTTGGCAAGGTGCACATGAACCACCACAGTCTACACCAGTTTCGTCACCGTTCTGAATACCATCTGAACAGCTAGGTGTTGTACCACCACCATTACATTTATCAGATAAAGCCAAACTTCTTCTAACGCCTCCTGGTGCTAAAATAGCGCGCATTCTATCTTTTTGTCCTTGGGTGAATAAGTTCATACAAGAATCATCACTATAGTCCATATAGTTTTGTACCATGTCTGTTGTTCCACATGATACATGACCTATTGAGCAACCATAGTTTGCTCCATCAGATGTTGGTGTGTCACTTACAAAATCATCTACAGAACAGCCACCATCACCCCAAATGTGACGAAGGTTTAAATAGTGTCCTACTTCATGAGTTGTGGTTCTACCCAAATCAAAAGGTGCTGATAAATAAAAACCTGAACCTCCTGCACTGCTTCCGAAATATTGTGGACTCATAACAACTCCATCTGTGGCTGCACTTCCGCCTGGAAATTGTGCATAACCAAGGATTCCTCCTCCAATATTACATACCCACATGTTTAAGTACTGAGAAGTATCCCAAGGACTTACTCCGCCTTGCGATGAACTTTTCATAGCATCGTTTGTTCCCCAAGACGTTCTACTCGATGATTTTCTGGTAATACCGTTTGTAGAATTACCATTGGGGTCAACAGACGCCATGCAAAACTCTATTTGAGTATCTGTAGCTTGCGACCAGGTATTGTCAGCGTCAGAATTCAATCGTCTAAAATCATCGTTCAATACTTGAATTTGAGATAAAATTTGAGCATCACTAATATTCTCATTAGAATTGCTGTAAATAACATGTACCACAACAGGTATAGTTATAACATCTCCGCTGATACTCTTGGCTGACATCTCATTAATTTTCTTTTGCGTAAATTTCTCAATGTCATTCATACGCTTTTGTAAGCCTGGATCTAATTGTTTTCTGTATTCAAGATTTTCCATCGTTGAACACTCACGTTGTTGTGCAAATGAGATTCCCATGAATAAGAAACTCATCAGTAATAATCTAAATGTAGTTTTCATGTAAAAATTTTAAATAATTAATGGTTTTTGTGTTAAATTTCAATTCAAACTACTAATGTTTTGTTAAAATAAAAACTGTTTCGAAAACGTTTTCGATGAATAACACACCTACCCTAAAGATTTGCGGTTTTCCCGTAATAGTATTGAAGAAAATAACTACATTTACTCATGCAGAATGAAAAATTACTTCAAGTTAAAGACCTAAATGTTTCATTTTTCAAAGACGATTTAGAGAAGCAGATTACAAAAAATATCTCTTATGATATTCTTCCTAATGAAATTGTTGCTGTAGTTGGTGAATCTGGTTCTGGTAAATCAATTTCTTCTTTAGCCCTTATGGGCTTACTTCCTAAAGGGATTTCCAAAATCACATCTGGCTCTATAATATTTAATGAAAAAGACATAACTAATAGTTCTGAAAAGGAATTTCAAGCTATAAGAGGAAAGGAAATCGCTATGATTTTTCAGGAGCCTATGAGTTCTTTAAACCCATCTATGCGATGTGGTGTGCAGGTTGAAGAAATTTTGAAGCAACATTTAGATTTATCATCAAAAGAAATAAAGAGTGAAGTCATAAATCTATTTGAAAAAGTAAAGCTTCCCAACCCTAAGCGTATCTACAAAGCCTACCCTCATGAAATTTCAGGTGGTCAAAAGCAACGTGTAATGATTGCTATGGCCATAGCTTGTAAACCAAAACTATTAATTGCGGATGAGCCTACAACAGCTTTGGACGTTACGGTTCAGAAAGAAATTTTAGAATTACTTAAAGACCTTCAAAAGGAAACTAAAATGAGTATATTATTTATATCTCATGATTTATCATTGGTTTCGGAATTGGCCGATGGTGTTTTAGTAATGTATAAAGGAGAAATTGTTGAGCAAGGAGATGTAAAAACTATATTTAACTCACCAAAAGAGAATTATACTAAAGCTTTAATTGGAGCACGTCCATCAACAGAAGTAAGGTTGAAAAAGTTACCTACAATTTCAGATTTTATGTCTGGTGATATTGAAAAAACAATTATTACAGAAAGCGACCGAAAATCTCATCATAAAAAACTTTATAGTCAATCTCCTTTATTGGAAGTGATTAATGTAGAAAAGACGTATTTCAATAAAACGGGATGGCTCTCAAAAGATGAGGGTTTTAACGCTGTAGATGGAGTTAGTTTTAAAGTATATCCTGGTGAAACCATTGGCTTAGTTGGGGAATCTGGTTGTGGAAAATCTACGCTTGGCAATACAATTTTGCAATTAGACAAGGCCACTTCAGGACAGATCTTTTACAAAGGTGAAGATATAACAAACCTTAAAGCTTCTGAAATGCGGCAGCTTAGAAAAGACATTCAAATTATATTTCAAGATCCTTTTGCCTCGTTGAACCCTAGACTAACTGTAGGCAATGCCATATTAGAGCCTATGAAAGTTCATAATATTGGAACATCAAACACTGATCGTAAAGCAAAGGTTGTTGAGATTTTGGAAAATGTAGGTTTAGATGCAGAAGCTTATAATAGATATCCTCATGAATTTTCTGGAGGTCAACGACAGCGTGTTGGTATTGCAAGAACTATTGCGCTAGAACCAAAATTAATAGTGTGTGACGAGTCTGTCTCTGCATTGGATATTTCTGTCCAAGCACAAGTTTTGAACTTATTAAACACTCTAAAAGAAAAATTTGGATTTACTTATATATTTATTTCTCACGATTTAGCCGTGGTAAAATATATGGCTGATCAATTGATCGTAATGAATAAAGGTAAAATAGAGGAAATAGGTGATGCTGATAAAATATACGAATCACCTGAAAAGGCGTATACTAAAAAGTTAATTCATGCTATACCGAAAGGGTTATAGCATGAATACTTTTTTTGCTAATTTTAAAACATCTGAGACTAACTCCAGCGTGTTCTCTAAATAAGAAAACTCATGGTTTTCTTGTAGTGTAGGTTCTGGTAGATTTGTTTGTGTTTTCATAAGTAGCGGTTCATGGTAGATTTGGGGCAAAAAGTAAATTAAGCTTATGGTAAATTTGGTTAATTTAATTCGTTTGATTTGGGATTGCTAATATGAAACTTATTTTGAAATAATCAGTTTAAATACACTAAAAATCGATGAAACACATTTTTATTTAACATTTAACATCTTTTTCGAGGATTTATCTTACAAAAAAAACCACTAATAAAAGTGGCTTTATATTTTTTAAAAGGTATAAGGACTACAATTTCATTTCAGGTATCTCTCCTTCAACAATTAGATGACCTTCTGTGGCAGCTTTTATATCCTCAACAGAAACACCTGGTGCTCTTTCAATAAGTTTAAAGCCATTCTCTGTTACCTCTATAACCGCCATGTTTGTTACTATTTTCTTTACACAACCTACTCCTGTTAAAGGTAATGAGCAAGATTTCAACAACTTAGATTTACCTGCGCGATTGGTATGCATCATGGCTACAATAATATTTTCTGCACTTGCCACTAAGTCCATAGCTCCACCCATTCCTTTCACCATTTTTCCAGGAATTTTCCAATTTGCTATATCGCCATTTTCCGACACTTCCATGGCTCCAAGTATCGTTAAATCAACATGTTGACCTCTAATCATTGAAAAGCTCATGGCTGAATCAAAAAAACTTGCTCCTAGAAGTGTTGTAATAGTTTGCTTACCAGCATTTATTATGTCTGCATCTTCTTCTCCTTCAAAAGGAAAAGGTCCCATACCTAATACACCATTTTCACTCTGAAATTCTACTTCTATATCGTCTCTCACAAAATTTGCAACCAATGTAGGAATACCTATTCCGAGATTGACATAGTATCCATCTTTAACTTCTTTAGCTATACGCTGTGCTATTCCGTTTTTATCTAACATCTCTTGAATTTTTATTCCTTAATTACTTCTTTGTCTAACTGTTCGCTGTTCAATACGTTTTTCAAAACGTTCGCCTTTAAAAATTCGCTGTACAAAAATGCCAGGAATATGAATTTGATTAGGATCTAATGAACCCACTGGTAGCAGTTCTTCTACCTCAACAACGGTTACTTTAGCGGCACCACACATATTCGGATTGAAATTACGCGCAGTTCCTTTAAATATTAGGTTTCCTGCTTCATCACCTTTCCATGCCTTTATAAAAGCAAAATCAGCCTTAAACGCATGTTCTAACACATACATTTTACCATCAAATTCTCGTGTTTCTTTTCCTTCTGCGACTTCAGTGCCAAAACCAGCAGGAGTATAAATTGCTGGGAAGCCTGCTTGTGCTGCTCTACAGCGCTCAGCAAGTGTACCTTGTGGAATAAGTTCTACTTCTAACTCACCAGAAAGCATTTGGCGTTCAAACTCATCATTTTCGCCAACGTAGGACGATACCATCTTTTTGATTTGTTTTTGTTGTAACAACAGTCCCAAACCAAAATCGTCAACACCTGCATTATTAGAGATACAGGTTAAGTTTTTTACATTAAGGTCTACAAGTTTTGCTATAGCATTTTCGGGTATTCCAGATAGTCCAAAACCACCGAGCATAAACGTCATGTCATCTGAAACACCTTGAAGTGCTTCATCAACATTAGCTACTTTTTTGTTAATCATATATTAGAATATTTATCTTCTGAAAAATACAAAAACTATAGCCTAAACAAATAAATTCAGCTCAGAAATTAAGGGTGTGACTTTGGGCTTTTTTAGAAATCTACTTCTATTTGCTCCTCAGTTTCTTGAACTCCACCAAGGTCACCTTCATCTACAGCAGTACAATCAACATTGATTGATAAGTCTGCAGGTTTTTCAAAATCTTCTTTAGAAACGTCCAAGGTTTCATCTTCATAACAAGCTTTCATATACAGGCCCCAAATTGGTAATGCCATCGTTGCACCTTGCCCATAAGTTATACTTCTAAAATGGGCTGCTCTGTCTTCTGCGCCGACCCAAACACCAGTTACCAAGTTTGGCACCATACCCATAAACCAACCGTCGGATTGATTTTGTGTTGTTCCTGTTTTACCCGCAATTGGATTATTAAATTCGTATGGATAACCAGTCATGACTTCTTTATATACTGCAGATTTTTTAAGCCATGGAGAATTATGTCTCAGTCTTTTACCTGAGCCTGCATTTGTTACACCTTCCATTAAGTTGACTGTGACATAAGCCACTTCTTCACTTAAGACATCTTTACTTTCTGGCGCTACTTGATATAAAACGGTTCCGTTTTTATCCTCAATACGTGTTACCATTACAGGTGTATTATAAACCCCTTTATTAGCAAAAGTAGAATAGGCTGCGACCATTTCATAAACGCTAATATCTGGTGTTCCTAAAGCAATAGCAGGAACTGGCAAAATATCTTCTTCAACACCGAGCTTTTTAGCCATTTCAACAACAGGTTGAGGACCTACCTCATTCATAAGACGAGCCGTAATAGTGTTTGTAGAACTTGCTAAAGCATCTTTTAAGGTTTGTACACCCGAGTAATTACCATCAGAATTTTTTGTGGTCCATGGTTCAGGATTTCCAAATTTGTTAGCTTCAATTGTTATAGGTGTTCTTGGGAATGAATCGCAAGGTGACAATTGCAGTTGATCGATAGCTGTAGCATACACAAAAGGCTTAAATGTTGATCCTACTTGACGCTTTCCTTGCTTTACCATATCGTATTGAAAATGCTTGTAGTCCATTCCACCAACCCAAGCTTTTACATGACCAGTAGCAGGATCCATAGACATCATACCTGTACGTAAAAACGACTTATAGTAACGCATAGAATCGATTGGCTTCATAACGGTATCTACCTCACTTGCCTTACCATCTACCCATTTAAAAACCGTCATTTCTTGAGGTTCGTGGAAAGACGCTTCTATTTCCTTATCAGATTTGCCTTGATTTTTTAATATTCTCCAACGTTCACCACGTCTCATTCCGTCTTTCAATAGCTTATTGACTTCCGATTGCGTTAACTCTAAAAATGGAGCTGTTTTATTACGATCTGGTGTATTCTGATTATCAAACTCAGCTTGTAATCTTGGCATATGTTGTGCAACAGCATCTTCTGCATATTGCTGCATACGAGAATCGATAGTTACATAAACTTTTAGTCCGTCACTATATAAATCGTATTTACTCCCATCTGGTTTTCTGTTTTCTTCTTCATTTGCCCACTCTTTCATAAAGCTTCTAAGATATTCTCTAAAATAGGTAGCAATACCTTCTCTATGTGATTCTGGTGTGTATTTTAAATCTAATTCTGTTGCTTGAAGGGAATCTTTAAGTTCTTCAGAAATAAATTCATATTTATACATTTGAGCCAAAACCACATTTCTTCTATTGTGTACTCCAACAGGATTTCTTCTTGGATTATAAAGTGAAGAGTTCTTAAACATACCAACCAACATAGCCGATTCTTTCATATCCAAATCCTTTGGTTCTTTACCAAAATAAATTCTAGAAGCTGAACGAATACCATCACCATTATTACCAAAATCATAGATATTAAAGTACTGAGCCATGATTTCTTCTTTAGTGTACTGACGCTCTAATCGGATAGCAATAACCCATTCTCTAACTTTTTGAAAAAGTCGTTCAATTTTATTATCAGATACTTGATCTGTAAAAAGCTGTTTTGCTAATTGTTGAGAAATTGTACTCGCTCCACCACCACTTCCTAGCTTAAAAATAGCTCTTAATGTACCTCTTCCATCAATACCTGAATGGTCATAAAAACGAATATCTTCTGTTGCAATTAGTGCATCAACTAAATTTTTTGGTAAATCATTGTATCCAACAGGTGTTCTGTTGTCATTAAAATAGAATTTCCCCAATGTCTTATTATCGGATGAAATAATTTCTGTAGCTAAATTAGTTTCAGGATTTTCTAAACGTGTATGGTCTGGCATTTCACCTAAAAAACCCCAAGCAGCAAATAGAAATAACAATACAAATGCCACAATTCCACTTGCGAATAAAATCCAAAACCAACGAATATATTTAGAAAAATCTGCCGTATCAGATTTAGACTGTGTTGTTTTTTTCTTAGCCATACTAAACTGTTATTGTGCGTGTTCTACTCTAAAACCAATATCTGTAACTCCTTCTAAATTTTCAACACCATTAACGTCTCCATTTTCTCTCATAGCATGCTGAACATTTACGGAATAGTTACCCTCTTCTGTAAATTTAAATGGTGCATCATAGCCTCTGTACCATAATTTACTTTCCTTAACATCAGAAAATCCTGCTCCTAAAAGCTCTCCGTTTGGAGCAGCCATTTTATACTCTAGAGTATCTTTAACAGCCTTACCGTTTGGATAGTTAAGCTCTACAATTAGATATAAGTTATTAAACTTATACTCATTGTTATTCCTAATATTTACATAAAGATTGTAATTGCTTGTGGTGTCAGGTGCCTCAAACTTAAAAGTCGCCAAAGAGTCTTTGTGCCATTGATTTGGCACGGATTCATAAACATCAAAAACTGCTTTAGAATCGCAACCTAACATTAGAAAACATAAAGCGGTAATTAGGAATAACTTATTGTTTCTTTTTTGCATTTGGTTGTTGGTTACGTTTTCTATTTCGGTTTTTGTTTCTACTCTTTCTTTTATTGTTACGTTTCTTATTCGATTTTGGATTATCGAAACGCGTTAAACTATCTTGACCTACAACGTTCTCAAATTCGTTTTTAGTATCCTGAATATGCTCTGCAGCATATTCTTCAAGACTAGCTACTTTTTCCTTCTTTTTATTTTTTTCGACTATTTCATTGGCTTGTTCTGCAGTAATAACATGCCAATTCATCCATTCTCCTTCGTAAGCATACCACATTAAACCTTTGAAAATATCTGTCTTTTGGCATACTGCAACACCTTTTTCTGTGTAGAGTTTAGCGTCTGTCTTAGGAAATGATTTTAATGCGTCTAAATAGGCGTCTAACTCATAGTTTAAACAACACTTCAATTTACCACACTGACCTGCTAGTTTTAAGGGATTTAAAGATAATTGTTGGTAACGCGCAGCTGAGGTACTTACAGATCTAAAATCCGTTAACCAGGTAGAGCAACACAACTCTCTACCACAAGAACCAATTCCGCCAAGTCGTGCGGCTTCTTGCCTAAAGCCAACTTGTTTCATTTCTATGCGCGTTCTAAATTCACGTGCAAAAACTTTTATCAGTTCTCTAAAATCTACACGCTCTTCCGCAGTATAATAAAATGTTGCTTTGCTTCCATCTCCCTGATATTCAATATCTGAAATTTTCATTTTGAGATTAAGGTCAATCGCAAACTGACGTGCTTTAACCTTCATCGGCTCTTCCTTATCTCTAGAATCCGACCAAATATCTATATCTTTCTGAGAAGCTTTTCTATAGATTTTAAGTACATTTTCTGCATCGTCTATATCTATTTTTTTGCGCTTCATTTGTACTCTTACAAGTTCACCTGTAAGCGTAACCATACCTATATCGTGGCCAGATTTTGCCTGAGTAGCCACAATATCTCCAATACTTAACGTAAGATTTTCTGTATTTTTATAATAATGCTTTCTTCCGTTTTTAAAACGCACCTCAACTCCAATAAAGGGTTCTTGTCCGTTTGGAAGCGACATATTAGCTAACCAATCAAAAACAGTGAGTTTATTACAGCTATCTGTACCGCAAGTTCCATTGTTTTTGCATCCTTTTGGTTGGCCGTTTTTATCAGTTGTACAACTGTTACAAGCCATAAAAAAGTTATATATTAAGTCTGATTTTCTTGAAAATCAGATAAAGGATTCATAAATATTTAAAAAGTAAAGATACTATTATTTATTCAGAAAATTAATTCATTGTTTAACAGGTTAATAACCTAAATAAATAATTTTATTTTTATTTCGTAATGCTCACAATTTTAAAACATTACAACAATAAAAATTTAATACTATTAAAACAGCTTTGACTTGTAGTTGTATTTATTCTGCTTTTTAAACATCTTTTACCGAAATTATATTTACTGGACATGCTTTTGAAGCTTCAGTACAGGGTTCTAAAATTTCGTAATCGTTAGATTTTAGGGTAAAAAAACCTTTCCTATCGGTTGAATGTAATAATACTGTTTTACCGTCTTTTTTTGACATCCTAAACTGGTTTGGCGCCAACTCTACACAGTAATTACAGCCAATACACTTGTTTCTTTGCAAGGTAACAACAACCATTAAGCTTCAACTTTATTTTCTACAATTTTATAAAGTTTGTCTGATGGTCTTACTCTAAACTCTAATGGAATAGTAATTGAGTCTCCTTTTGTTCCTTTTTCTAACACTTGGTCATTAACTAGCATTTCTTTCAACTCAAACTCTTTTGCACCTGTTGTTGGACCAGTAATTAGCAAAGTATCACCTAATGATAAATCGTACGCTTCAATTTTAAATTCGCCAATTTTAGCTTTTGGATAAAAATGAATGCCTTTACCAATATACACCTTCTTTTGCGTTGCGTGCGAACCTGAACCTTTACTCCATTCGCCTAATTTTTGACCTAAATAGTAACCACTCCAAAAACCACGATTGTAGACTTTTTCTAGCTCTTGCATCCAACCAATTACTTTGTCTTTATCGTAAGTGCCATTTTCTACGCTATCAATTGCATCTCGGTAACATTTGATGACTCTAGCCACATATTCTGGCGCACGACCACGACCTTCAATTTTTAAAACTTTGATACCTGCATTTGCTACTTGGTCTAAAAAGTCGATTGTACAAAGGTCTTTTGGCGACATGATATACTCGTTATCCAATTCCATTTCAAAACCAGTTTCTTGGTCGATAACGGTATATTTTTTTCGACAATTTTGTTTGCAAGCACCACGATTTGCAGACGAGTTTTGCGAATGTAAACTCATATAACACTTACCAGAAACCGCCATACATAACGCGCCGTGACCAAAAATTTCAATCTCTACCAAACGACCTGATGGACCTTTGATTTGTTCTTTTTCAATTTGCTCTGTGATGTGTTTTACTTGACGTAAACTAAGCTCGCGACTTAACACCATTGTATCTGCAAACATGGCGTAAAACTTAACAGTTTCGATGTTTGTGATATTAATTTGTGTTGAAATGTGAACTTCCATACCCAACTCTCTAGCTACAGCAATTACTGCTTGATCCATTGCGATTACGGCGGTAATATTAGCTTCTTTCGCTTTTTTTACTAAGGTTTTTACGATAGATAAATCGTGATCGTAAATAATAGTATTAAGCGTTAGGTACGTTCTTACATTTTTGGCTTGACAACGTTTAGAGATTTCTTCTAAATCGTCTAAAGTGAAATTAATAGACGCACGAGCACGCATATTTAGTTGCTCTACTCCAAAATAAACCGAGTCTGCGCCATTATCTAAAGCTGCCTGCAAAGATTCAAAATTTCCTGCAGGCGCCATTAATTCTATCTTTTGCATCTTACTAGTCTTGTTTACTTTTTAGAGTTTCAAAAATATTACGCAAGTCTTTTTTATACGGCAAATGGTCTGCACGTCCTTTTTTAAAGATATCGTTACTATTACCTTGCCCTTTACGTAATGCTTTTTGCTCTTCGTAAGGCAATGCGTTTATTTCTTTACAAGTTGAAGAACAGCAATTGTCCATTTCAGCTTTACAATCTTCACATTGGATAAATAGTAAATGGCAAGCATCATTTGCACAGTTAACGTGCGTGTCACAAGGTTTCCCGCATTGGTGACATTGTGCAATAACATCATCACTTATTTTTTCTGAACGACGCTCGTCAAACACAAAATTCTTTCCTATAAACTTATTTTCTAAAGCTTTTTCGTTGACCTGTCTTGTGTATTCTATAATTCCACCGTCAAGTTGATAGACATTTTTAAACCCTTTGTGTTTAAAATATGCGCTGGCTTTTTCGCAACGGATACCGCCAGTACAGTACATCACTAATTTTTTGTCTTCTTTGTGTGCTTTTAAATCGTCTTCAATAATATCTAAAGACTCTCTAAAGGTATCTACATCTGGCGTTATGGCGTTTTTAAAGTGACCTATTTCGCTTTCGTAGTGGTTACGCATATCTACTAACACCGTGTTTTCGTCTTCGATTAAATCGTTAAACATTTCGGCATTAACGTGTATTCCTTTGTTGGTCACGTCAAAAGTATCGTCATTTAATCCATCGGCAACAATCTTATCTCTCACCTTAACTTTCAGCTTTAAAAAAGACATATTGTCTTGCTCTACAGCAATGTTTAGTCTTACATTTTCTAAAAAGTCAATGCTGTCTAAATGAGTTTTGAAGTTTTCAAAATTTTCGGCAGGAAGCGATAATTGGGCATTGATACCTTCGGTAGCGACGTAAATTCGACCTAAGACATCTAAACTGTTCCATTTAATAAACAGTTGGTCTCTAAATTCTTGTGGATTGCTAATGCGCGCATATTTGTAAAAAGACAGAGTAAGACGTTCTTTACCTGCTTTTTCAATAAGTTCGGCACGTTCATTAGCGCTTAATTTGTTGTACAGTTGCATGCTATACTTACGTTTTAAGAGTTAATAAATCGGTGCAAAGGTATTATTTGTTACTGAAATGAAAAGTTTTGGAGTAAAAAAAGCATTTTGAATCAACAAAATGCTTTTTTAAGATTAACAACTACTAACTTAAGAATTTATGCTAACCTACACCGACTATCAAGAATCGAGGTGTTCACGACAATTGAAACGCCTAATGTCTTCGCTAATTTGGTGTTTTTAAAAATAGACTTCATCTTAAAGACTTACACCTACTTTTTAAAAAATTTTCATAGCAATTTTTTCCTTTTTCAAACTGTAGATGTAAAAAGTGTAAAATGGTTGCGTCATTAAATTGAAAAAAATAAAATAAGTGGTATTTTTGATATCAATTTAATTAAGACAATAAGAAGAAATGAGTAGTGAAAAAGATGCAAAATTAAAAGCGTTAAAGCTAACGCTAGACAAGTTAGATAAGGCCTACGGAAAAGGTACTGTGATGAAAATGAGTGATCAGGCTATTGTAGATGTAGATGCAATTTCGTCTGGCTCTTTAGGCTTAGATATTGCCTTAGGAGTAGGCGGATACCCAAGAGGAAGAGTAATAGAAATATACGGTCCTGAATCTTCAGGTAAAACAACCTTAACACTTCATGCTATTGCCGAAGCACAAAAAGCTGGAGGTATTGCTGCGTTTATTGATGCTGAACATGCTTTTGATCGTTTTTACGCTGAAAAGCTTGGTGTTGATTTAGAAAATTTAATCATCTCTCAACCAGATAATGGTGAACAGGCTTTAGAAATCGCTGATAATTTGGTACGTTCGGGAGCTATAGATATCGTAGTAGTCGATTCTGTTGCGGCTTTAACACCAAAGAGTGAGATTGAAGGTGAAATGGGTGATTCTAAAATGGGCTTACATGCGCGTTTAATGTCTCAAGCGTTAAGAAAATTAACCGCTTCCATTAGTAAAACAAACTGTACTATGATTTTCATTAACCAATTACGTGAAAAAATTGGTGTGATGTTTGGCAATCCAGAAACTACAACTGGTGGTAACGCACTTAAATTTTACGCTTCAGTAAGATTAGATATAAGACGCTCAACTCAAATTAAAGACTCTAATGGTGACGTTATGGGTAATAAAACCCGAGTAAAAGTGGTAAAGAATAAGGTAGCACCACCATTTAGAACAGCAGAATTTGACATCATGTATGGTGAAGGAGTTTCAAAAGTCGGTGAAGTTTTGGATTTAGCAGTAGAAAAAGATGTTGTGAAGAAGAGTGGTTCTTGGTTTAGCTATGAAGACACTAAGTTGGGGCAAGGTAGAGATGCTGTAAAGTCATTGATAAAAGACAACCCTGAATTAATGGACGAGCTCGAAGAAAAAGTTAGGGCAATAATTAACGAAGCCTAGTTTAAAAAATTAAAATCCTGAAAAATTTCAGGATTTTTTTGTTTTTAGACGCAACCCTTTTGAACTTTATGCATCTAAAGAGTGGAATTTTTATTATAATTTATGAAAAAGTATGTCTTTTTACTCCTAGTATTTGCTCTTTCAATAACATCGTGTAGTCTTGATGACGATGATTCTTCTGATTACTATTTGGAAGTATTACCCATTGAAAATGTAGATATACCAGAACAATTTACACATGGTGAAGTTTACGAAATTACAATGACTTATACCAGACCTACAAGTTGTTATCAATTTAATGATTTTATATATCAAATAGATGGACAAACAAGAACAGTAGCCATAGTTAATACTGTTTATACTGGTGATATAGCTAATTGTATTGATGAAAATGAAGAAGTAACCGTTAGTTTTGATTTTATGGCCTCTGGGACTGAAACCTACTTGTTCAAATTCTTTCAAGGAGAAGATGCCCAAGGGGTCGATCAATATTATATTATTGAAGTTCCCGTTGTTGAAGAAAGACATTACGGTACTGGCACAACTGGTAGAAATTAAGAAAAATTATTAATTAATTCCAAAACTAATGTGAGTTTAGAACAACTCATAGAAAATTGTATAAAACAAGATGCTAAAGCTCAAAGCCAATTATACAAGCAATACGCAAGTAAGCTATTTTCGGTTTGTCTTAAGTATTCTAATAACTATGCAGAGGCAGAAGATAATCTGCATGATGCATTTATAACTGTATTTAGTAAAATAGATCAGTATAAAAACAAAGGTTCTTTTGAAGGTTGGTTAAAACGAATAGCTATAAATACTGCATTACAACGGTACAGGGAAAATGTTGGTGTTTTCGATATTGTTAATGAAGGAAATATTAAAGATGTTTCAGTCGATATAAATGAAGATGATGTTAGTCTGGAGTTTCTACTAAAAATTATTCAGGAATTGCCAGATCGTTATCGATTGATATTCAACCTATACGTTTTAGATGGTTATTCTCATGTTGAAATTAGTGAGTTGATTAACATTTCAGTAGGAACTTCTAAATCAAATTTAGCAAGAGCAAGATTGATTTTGAAAGATAAAATAGAAAATTACAAAGCGAATTCTAATTCGCAGAGTTTATAAAAATGAACGATAAGAAAAATATAGATAGACTTTTTCAAGAAAAGTTCAAAGATTTTGAAATGGTACCAGATGATGCCGTTTGGAATCGTATTTCTGAAAGTCTACCTAAGAAAAAGAAAAAGCGACGCGTTATTGCTCTTTGGTGGCAATATGGTGGTGTAGCTGCTGTAATAGCTATTTTACTCACCGTAGGTGTATCTGTTTATAATTCTGGAAATAACAACAACCCAAATCCTTCTGTTGTTGAAACAGATAATTCTAATCAAAAAGAAGAAAACAAGAAAACAGAAACAAATATCAAAGATTCTTCAAAAAGCATACAGAATGAACTTAAAGAATCTAAAAGCGATTACAACAATGGTTTAGCGAATTCTTCTTCTGATGAAAATCTGAACTTAAACACAAAAGAAAATACACCATCTCAGCAAGAAAAATCCGCCAATACTTTAAGTAATACATCTCAAAGAAATCACATTACAGAAAACAAAAACATCAATAATAAAAAAGAAGCTGGTATTACTGAAAAACAACAAGGCATTACAACTATTAGTGACCAAATAAAAGATGGCTCAAAAGTGACTTCTAATTCTGACAAGTCAAAAACCAATAGTTCTGAGACCAATCAACTCTCAACAGAAAATGAACTGGAATCTGCAATAAAGAACACTATTAAAGACAGTAATTCTGCTGTTGTTAGTAATGACTCTTCCACAAACACAAAAAACAACAGCAACTCAAATTCTGATAATGTTGAAAACACCATTACAGAAAATTCAATTGTTGACGAAACTAAAAAACAGTCTATAGAAGACGCTATTGCGGAGAATTCTGAAGATATTATAGATGAAAAAGAAGAAGAAAACCAAAACAGGTGGAGCATTGCACCAAATGTTGCGCCTGTTTATTACAGTTCTTTAGGAAAAGGCTCATCTATTGATAGTCAATTTAATGAAAATGCCAAAAGTAGTGATGTTAACATGAGCTATGGCATCAATGCTAGTTATGCTGTTTCAAGAAAGTTAAAAATACGTGCTGGCGTTAACCGTGTTAATCTTAGTCAAAAAACTTCTGATGTTTATGCTTTTGCTGGATCATCTACAGCTGCAAGAGCTAATAATTCAGAACAATCTACTGGCGGAAATATTGATTATGGCAAAAAATCTGGCGGTGTAGTGCTTATGAGCTCTTCAATGCTTTTTGGCTCTTCTGCTCCAGAAGCCTTTAATACACAATTAGCTGGCGATGTAGATCAACGCTTCGGTTTTATTGAAGTACCTCTAGAATTAGAGTACAGCTTATTAGACAAAAAGTTTGGGGTTAATGTTATTGGTGGGTTTAGTACTTTCTTTTTAAATCAAAATGAAATATATGCTGACATCGATGGTGCTTCAACTTTAATAGGTGAAGCTAATAACATCAACAACACAAGTTTTAGTGCCAATTTTGGATTGGGATTAGACTATAACTTGTCGCAACATTGGAATATAAATCTTGAGCCTCAGTTCAAGTACCAAATAAATACATTCAGTAATACTTATGGTGATTATAGACCATTCTTTATTGGTGTATATACAGGATTAAGTTTTAAGTTTTAGGTTAAATTTAAGTTAGAAGATTGCATACAATTAAGCAATGATGAATGCAATGATGACAAAAGCTACTCTTGGTTAGAGTGGCTTTTTGTTTTTATGGGTTTACTCAACTCCTCAAAAATAATATTTCTCGCTTTTTCATTTAAGCTTTTAGTATCTTGAGTTGTTAAATCTTCTGTCTTTAGAAAATGATGAATTTTTGCTCGCATTCTTCCTGGCCCACCACTAAAGAAAGTATACGAAAATCGTTTTTTATTATCATAAAAAGTTATTGGCACTACGGGTATTTTATGGTTTATTGCTAATCTAAACGCTCCATCTTTAAAATCATCTAATAGTACATGCTCTTCTGGCACACCGCCTTCAGGAAATATACAAATGCTCAACCCTTGTCTTAGTCGTCGCTGTGCTCTTAAAAAAACAGCTTGTCTACTTTTGGCACTACTTCTATCTACCAAAATACAAGTGCGCTTATAAAAGAATCCAAATAGTGGAATCTTCGCCAATTCTTGCTTACCAACAAAAACAAAAGGATTTTTAACTGTAACCAACATCAACATAATATCGGTCATTGAGGTGTGGTTCGCAATAAACATATAGCTTTTCTTTACATCTGGTTTTTCTTCTCTTATCACTTTATAAGAAAAGCCCATTCCTACGAGAATAAACTTAGCCCAAAACCTTGCTAGCCTAAAAAAGAACGGATACCATTTTTCTCTAGAAATAGAAATTAAAAGAATAGGAAACAAAATTACGATTGGTAAAGCCACCAAAACATAGAACCATATTCTATACAAAACCCAAAATGGATATTTTATTATTCCCATAGCACCAAAACTAAGTATTTAAATGAAATCACTTCTTATAGTTCTGCTAAAAAATTTAACTTTGCTTTCCAATTAGAAATTTAAGTTTAATAATAAAGTGATTCCTGCTTATTACTTGCTATCAGACTGAAGTTTATTGAAGTCTTGTAGTAAATAGAGCAGAATTAAAAAGATACCTGCCTTCGCAGGTAATATTATGGCAAGAATATTAACAGGAATACAAAGTACAGGAACACCGCATTTAGGTAATATTTTAGGAGCAATTTTACCAGCGATTGAACTCTCTGAGCAAAGCGATAATGAATCATATTTGTTTATTGCCAACCTACACACCTTAACCCAAATTAAAAATGCTGAAGAGCTAAGATATAACACCTATTCTGTTGCTGCTACTTGGTTAGCGTTTGGACTGGATATTGAAAAAACAGTATTTTACCGACAGAGCGATATTCCTCAAGTTACAGAACTTGCTTGGTATCTCGATTGCTTTTTTCCATATAACCGACTTAAACTTGCACATGGCTTTAAGGACAAAGCAGACCGATTAGAGGATGTTAACACAGGTTTGTTTATGTACCCAATGTTGATGGCTGCAGATATTTTGCTCTATGATGCCGAAATTATTCCTGTTGGAAAAGATCAAGTGCAGCATATTGAATTTACTCGCGACGTCGCTTCGAGATTCCACACCAAAATGGGAGAGGTCTTTGTACTACCTGAAGAGCGTTTACAAGAAAATACTATGCTTATTCCTGGTACGGATGGCGAAAAAATGAGTAAGAGTAGAGATAACTTTATTAATATCTTTTTACCAGAAAAACAACTGCGTAAAAAGATTATGTCTATAGAAACCGATAGTACTCCGCTTGAAGAACCAAAAGATTGGAAAACCTGTAATTGTTTTGCCATATACAGCTTATTAGCTTCTGAAAGTCAAATAGCAGAAATGAAGGCCAATTACGAAGGTGGTAATTACGGTTACGGACATGCTAAACAAGCTTTGTATGAATTGATTTTAGAGCGTTTTGCTGAACCAAGAGAACGCTATAACTACTATATGAATAATCTTAAAGAATTAGATGCTGTGTTAGCTGAAGGTGCTAAAAAGGCTAAAGTTGTTGCTGATGATGTATTGAAGCGTGTTAGGGAAAAGGTTGGGTATTAAAGCCAATCTCTTTAAAGACCTCACAGGTTTAAAAAACCTGTGAGGTCTTTGTTAAGCTCAAATAACCTCAAACAACTTCCCAGGCAAAGGTCTTATCACACCTTTCAATTCCATCGTTAATAAAATACCTGCTAATTTATAAGTGGGAATATTGCATTGTATAGCAATAACATCTAGTAATTCCTTGCCATTGACTTCCAAAAAATTGTAGATGACTTTTTCATCACCTTCTAACTCTACAAATAATTGCTTTTGAACATGTTTCTTGGACGCTGAGGCACTCGAAGCGTCTTCAAGTTGCCAATTCAACAGATATGGTACATCTAAAGGATCGGACAATAAATGTGCTTTTTGAAATTTTATAAGATTATTACAACCTATACTCTGGCTATCTGTGGTTCTTCCTGGTACAGCAAACACTTCTCTATTGTAAGAGTTTGCAATATCAGCAGTCACCAAACTGCCGCCTTTTTCAGCGGATTCTATAACGATGGTAGCTTCGCTTAAACCTGCAATGATTCGGTTTCGCTTTAAAAAGTTATTTCTATCAAAAACATCTGTACTCCAAAAATCTGTAAAAAACCCACCATGCTTTTCTAGGTCAGCAACATATTTTTCATGTACTTTCGGGTAAATTTGATTTAATCCGTGAGCCAAACAACCAATAGTTTGTAAGTTGTGTTTTACAGCTGCCTTCTGAGCCGTAATATCAGTACCATAAGCAAAACCAGATACAATTATTGGATTGTAAACAGCTAAACTTTCAACCAATTTCTCACAAAACGCAATTCCACTAGTAGTTATTTTCCTTGTGCCAACGATACTAATTATAGGTTGGCTTTTAATATTGATATTTCCAGACTGAAACAACACTATTGGGCCATCAATACAATGTTTCAACTTTTCGGGATAGGTATCTTCTGTAAAATAATGCGCTAAGATGTTATTGTCTTTAATGAACCGTAATTCATTTTCAGCTTCCTCAAAATGGGTTTTATCAAAAAGACCTTCAATAGTAATTGTACCTATGCCATCAATCTTTAAAAGATTAGACCTTTTTTCGTTAAAAACAGCTTCGGCTGAACCACAATGATTGATCAATTTCTTTGCTGTAGTCGCTCCTATTTTTGGTACATGTTGTAAGGCTAAAGCAAAAATTAATTGTTGATCCGTCATTTTAAAGTATTGATTTCAAACCTACAAGAAACTAAATTTTTCTGATGTTAATAACTAAACAGGGACAAAGTTTCATCAGAAACAAAAATTTTTAACTTTGCTTTTATGCAGTTAGAGACTTACATCAGCGACCTTTTATACCGTTACGATTGTGTTACCGTTCCTGGATTGGGAGCCTTTTTAACCAATCGTGTTTCGGCAAAAGTTCATGAAATTACACATACGTTTTATCCACCTAAAAAGGTGCTATCTTTTAATGAGCAACTTCAAAATAATGATGGTCTTTTAGCTAACTACATAGCCGAAGTTGAAAAGATACCTTATTCTACAGCGACTGAAAAAATTGCTAAGCAAGTAAAATCTATTAAATCTTACTTGGTAGAAGGTGAAACTATTCAATTTCAAAACATAGGAGAATTAATATTGAACACTGATGGTAAGATTATTTTTGACCCATCAACTCATATTAATTACCTAACGGATTCTTTTGGGTTGTCTCACTTTACATCTTCGGATATTAATCGTGAGGTTTACAAAGAAGAAGTTGAAGCTATTGAAGAAAAAGCACCTATTGCGTTTACTCCTGAAAAGCGATCTAACCTTAATTTGTTAAAGTATGCTGCTGCAGCTGTTGTTGTATTGGGTCTAAGTGGTTTTTTAGGCGCTTCTTATTACAATAATTCCATAGAAAGCCATAATCAATTAGCTCAAGAACAAGCTAATGAACAGTTAGACGCAAAAGTACAGGAAGCTACTTTTGTAATTAGTAATCCACTACCTGCTGCGACGCTGTCTTTAGAAAAAAAACAAACGGGTAATTATCATATTGTGGCTGGCGCTTTTAGAATTGAAGCTAATTCTGATAAAAAGGTAAAACAACTAAGAGACAACGGTTTTAAAGCTAGAAAAATCGGTGTTAACCGTTATGGTCTTCACGAAGTTGTTTATGGTAGTTTTGAGACAAGAGCCGAAGCACAGCAAGAACTTTACAACATAAGAAAAGAGCATAACCGCGATGCGTGGTTATTGATTAAGAAATTAGATTAATTCTTTCTTATCCCTTTATTTCTTTAAAAGCACCTTATCTTTGCACAAATTTTAAGAATTTATGCAATCTAGAACAGCTTCTCAATCTAAAACTACGGTAACCGACTTAGTATTACCAAGCGAAACTAATCCTATCAACAACTTATTTGGTGGTGAATTATTAGCACGCATGGATAGAGCTGCTAGTATTGCTGCAAGACGACACTCTAGACGAATTGTAGTAACCGCTTCAGTAAATCACGTAGCTTTTAATAGAGCTATTCCTTTAGGTAGTGTGGTGATGATTGAAGCTAAAGTTTCAAGAGCGTTTACATCTTCTATGGAAGTTTATATGGACGTTTGGATTGAGGACAGGGAGTCTGGCGAATGTATCAAAGCCAATGAAGCTATTTATACCTTTGTAGCTGTTGACGAAACTGGTAGACCTGTAAAAGTTCCTGAGTTAATTCCTGAAACAGAACTTGAAAAAGAGCGCTTTGATGCTGCTTTAAGACGTAAGCAATTAAGCTTAGTCTTAGCAGGAAAAATGAAACCTGCTGATGCTACTGAGTTAAAGGCCCTTTTTGAGTAGTTTTTATACTAATATACTGGCGCAGCCAAAATGTAATTTGTTACTATAATTTTCCCTAAAATGTAAGACCAAGCAATCTTTTGTCTTGTTTAATTTAGATTCTTCACTATCGCTCTGAATGACATGCAAATATCTTTAAATTATATAAAACCTAAACTTGTGCTTGTCATTCTGAAGGACGAAGGACTGAAGAATCTCTCAAATTTCACGATTCAAAAAATTCCATTGAGGGTTAAATAACTTAATCAAATCCTCTTTTTTATTTCTACTCCAACCCTTTATCTCTTTTTCTCGCTTTATGGCATTTTCTACCTCAAAAAATGTTCGTGATAAATAAGGAAGAAACATTTATACTTGGCTGTAAAAGCTTTAGAAAACGGCTCAGGATTATTATGAAAATATAGTCTGTCTTTAAGATTATTCGTCATTCCTGTATATAAAACTGTTTTACTTTTATTCGTTAAGATATATACGTAGTAGTTATGTGTACCTATTGTTTTCATATTTAAAGGCTAGATTCTTCGCTGTCGCTCTGAATGACATTCAAAAAATCTTTAAATTATATAAAACTTAAACTCATGTTTGTCATTCTGAAGGATGAAAGACTGAAGAATCTCTCTTTATTAATTTTACTTTTATTAGATTCTTCGCTACGCTCTGAATGACAAATAACTGCTCAATCTATGGTGGCTATGTTGTAGTAAAGGTGAATTAAAACTTAGCTAACCAATATTGGGGATTTAATCTTTGATCGTTCTTAAATAAACGGAAGTCTAATAAACTTTCGCCATTTACTTTACTAGTGAATACTTTACCTATAACCTGACCTGTTGTGACTTTATCACCAGGTTTGACGTAAACTTTTGATAAGTTGTAATAGATAGTAAAATAATTTCCGTGACGAATTAATATTCCTGGGTTAGCGTTTTTTACAAGTATAATTTTAGAAACCACACCATTAAATACAGTTTTAACATCAGCATTTGCTGTAGTTGCAATTTTAATTCCAGAATTATTGACTTCAACAGAGTTGTCTGTTAAAGAGCGTGTTTTACCAAATTTTCCTTTAATGACTCCTCTTTCAACCGGCCAGCCTAGTTTCCCTTTGTTAGACTCAAAATTTGTTGCTAATTTTTTTGCTTCTGGAGTCATTACAAATTTTGATGAGCTAGAGCTCGTATTAGGTTTTCCTTTGTTAGCTTCTTTGTTAGCCGCTGCAATAGCTTCTCTAATTAACCTATTTATTTCCTTATCTAAACGATCAGCTTCCTGTCTTTTTTCCTTGATTTGAGCTGCGAATTTACCCATATCTGCTTTTATAGAAGCCATTAAGGTTTCACGTTCTTTAAGCTCTTTTTCTAATTCACGTTTAGCTATTCGGTTATCTTCAATTAACTTTTGCTTGTCTTCTTTCTGTTTAGTAAGTTGAATATTTAAATCTTGAAGTTCTTTTGTTTTAGTCTTTATAGCTTCACCTTGTTCCTTTTGGTAATTGGCATACTGCTTAATGTATTGTAGTCTTTTATAAGCTTGTTTAAAGTCTTCCGAAGACAACAAAAACATAATTTTACTCTGCTCAGACTTACTTTTATAAGACTTTACTACCATTGCAGCATAATCTTCCTTCAGCTCTTCTAATTGCGCTCTAAGGCTCGTTATTTCCTTTTGATTGGCATTTATTTCTCTGGTCAGTAAATTAGCTTGCTCATTGGTAATTCTGATAAGATTCTGCCTAACATTAACCTTGTAGTTTAAGTCTTCAATAAGTGTGAGAGCGGATTTTTCTTCTTTCTTCTTACTTGTATATATTAATTTGAATTCCTCTATTTCTCTTAAAATCTGCTGACGCTGTGCTTCTAGCTTTTTTTGCATAGCGCTTTGGGCAGATAACTGCACAGATGAAAATAATATGACTAAAACCACTAAGGCATTACAATATTTTTTCATCATTTTAATATTAAAAGATTTCTCGTCGTTCATTCTTCACTCTGTCGAAATGACAAATACATTTATTTTATAACTATTTCTTTATAACCAGCAGGAATTTTAAACGGGAAGCGCACTTCCTCATTTAAAGATACAGATTTATACTCTAAAGTAATTGCCACCTGATCAGAATCTTCAACCGCAATTATTCTAATATTCTGAGGAAGAATTTGCTTATCCACTTCTTGATACGACGCATAATCTACTTGTAACATACGCTTCTTTAATTGCTGAAACATTTGTAAACTATCCATCTTAAAATGCGACGGATTGATTAAATAAAACAATTCTAACAATGCATTTTGATCTTTTGGCTGAAGCGCATAAGAGTTTTCGTTTATTGCGACTTGATAGGGTTCATCTTTCAAATTAGTAATTGCTTGCCCTAAAAGTATATTTTGAACTCTGTCAAAATCTAAATCAATACCAGCAACATCACTCAGCAACTTATAGTCTCCATCAAAGTATTCGTTATCAATCTTGTTATAAAACTGAACTTTTTCTGGTGTTATCATCATCCGAGCCATTCCAAAAGAAGCACTTAACCAAATTACTTTATCCTTTTCCATTCTAAAGCTAAAGGTATGGCCTTGCTCTTTTTCTCCTTGAATAAGATCAATCTCTACTCTGGCGTTCATGGTTTTAAAATCAGCTTCGTTTTTTTCGTGCTGTTTTATCACTTGTTTAGCCGAAAGCTTATCGCTTGCTTCACCTGATGCAATAACGTTTTTGGTAGATTTACAACTTAATGCTGTAGCTATAATCACAAAACTTAATGTGATTTTTAGGCTTTTATAGATTTTGGGTAACTTCATTTATTGTTGTGCTTTTAAAGCTTGTGCCTTTTTAGCAAACGTTTCGGATTTACTAATATTATTTAATCCTTTGTATGCTATACTTAATTCTGAATAAAAATCGGATTCCATTTGTGGGTTCTCTATCAAGAAATCGAGGCCCATTTCCAGCTGATTTTTTGCTTTTTTGTACTCACCCAGTTTATTGTTTGCTACACCATTAACCAAATATAAAATTGGTTGTGCTGGATACAACTCTAAGGCGCGTTCAGAATCTTCTACAACGGCATTATAATCCTCAATGTCTAGTTGTAATAATAAGACGTCTTTTATCAATTTAAAATCCTTTGGATTTTGTTTTAAAGCTTCTTTAAAGTTTGAAAGTGCTTTTACTTTGTCACCCGCTTTTAAATAATAAGCTCCCAAATCGCTATGGGTTTGAGCATCTTTATTTTGATCTATTAATGCTGTTATTTCTATTAAATCGGATTCGTACTCTGGGTTTTGAGCCACAAAAGCCACAAAGTCTTTTAATACTTTAGCCTTAGCATCTGCATTGATTTCTGGGCTTGTTAATGCAATTCTCACTGAGTTGATAGCATCATCTATTTTATCGTCTTGCAAGTAAAACTTATATAAAGCTAAGTGTACAAACTTAGAGTCTGGTTTTACTTTTAAAAGGTTTCTTGCAGCTTTGTAGGCTTTCTTTTTGTCACCCGTTTGGCTATAACGGTAAATCAGCTTTAGGTGATTATCTTCGATATTAGGATTGTTTGCAATACGTTGTTCTAAGTTTTCTATTCTATCGTCTGCGTTACCTGTAATACTATAAATATCATTACGCATGGCGTCTCTAGACTCACTTAAACCGTATTCTTCATCTAACTCATCTAAAATATCTAGCGCTTGTTTATAACGTTCTTCCCTAACATATAGAGCTGCTAAATCTTCTTTATAATCTGGGTGATATCTAACAAGTTGCTTTATGGTTTTTATCGCATTATTGACATCATCTTGTTGGTAATACACATCATAAAGCTCGTCTAAAAACCAAACATTGTCTGGTTGCATATCTATAGCTTTCTTTAGATATTCTTCTGCAGCTCCAAAGTTTTTAAGTTTGTTGTAGTTTTTACCAAGCTCAAAATAAATGACAGGCTTTTTAGAATCTAGATTTAAACATTTGTGAAGCGCTTCAACCGCTCTATCATAGTTTTCTATGCCTTTTTGTTTTAAGGCTTCAAAAAAGTGCTCTTGAAATTCGTCTTCAACATTTCCTAAGTCATCATCTGGTCGTTTGTTGAAATCGACTTGGGCCATAGCAAAGCTTGGTACTAAAAATAGTACTAGTAGAAGTTTTGTTATGTGTTGTTTTAATTTCATATTTAGATTCTTCGCTAACGCTCTGAATGACAAATTGGTTTCAAAAGTTATTCCAAACTTGTGTTTGATTATGATTTTTCGCGGTAACCGAAAGATAGCAAATTGCAATTAATTCTGATTAGGAATTTAGGCGCAATGAGCTATATACAATATTGTAGCAAGTTTTTTATTTATATTTCTCAAATGTTTTTTCAAGTCCTTCAATCAAAACTTTCATTGATTTAGGGTAACAGTTTCTAATGCTTTTTAATTCAATTTTAGTGTCTTTTCCGTTTTCAGAAATTAATATTGTAATAGGTGCTAAATAGTCGCAATTTGTGGCACTAATTTCCTTTTCATATTCTATTAATTTATCAGTAGATTTTCTATACACCCTACTGATAAATTTTTCGTCTAACAAGTTAACTGTTTTGATAGAATTAAACTTGCCCAAATCTATGTCATAACAATTATCAATTTCAATTTTACGACTCGTAACACGAAAGGCCACGTACTTGCATTGATTGTTGTTATATTTAGTGCTAATCAGAATCATACTCTTGTCATTTCTGACTTGACTAAATGCCATTGAAGAGATTATCAATAAGAATAAAATTCCTAAAATTAGTTTCATATTGTGTTCATTAAATGTATAACAACTTGAGATAATGAGATTTCTGCCTGCGCAGGAATGACAATCGCGATTTATTCCATCACAGTATAATCACCAATACTAATTTTAGTAAACTCGCCATTATACTTAACGTGGTTACCAATCATAGCTTCGTCTAAATTAGCGTTTTTAATAGTCGTCTGATTCTGTATTAAGCTATTTTTAACGGTTGAGTTTTCAATAACACAATCTTTGCCTATAGAAACGTTAGGGCCAACCGTAGCGTTCTTTAAAACCGTTCCTTTTGCGATGAAACACGGTTCAACTACTTTTGAATTCTCTAAAACGACAGAATCGTCAACTAATTGCTCTTCGCCATCTGCTTTTAAGAAGCCTAACATCTTGGTATTGGTTTCTAGCGTTACGTTTTTGTTTCCGCAGTCCATCCATTCATCAACTGTACCAGTTTTGAATACTTTCCCATCTGCCATCATGCGCTTTATACCATCGTTAATTTGGTATTCTCCACCATTCATTACATTTTCGTCTAAAACTTCTTGAAGCTTCGCTTTTAAAACGGCAACATCTTTAAAGTAATAGATTCCGATTACGGCTTGGTCACTCACAAAAGTTTCTGGTTTTTCTACAAGCTCAATAATTTCTTGATTGTCGTTAAGCTTCACTACACCATAAGCTTCAGGATTTTCCACTTGCTTGGTCCAGATAACACTGTCTGCACTTGGGTCTAAATCAAACTCAGCTCTTATCAGCGTATCTGCATAAGCAATTACCGCAGGACCTGAAAGTGATGGTTTAGCACTCATAATAGCATGACCAGTTCCTAACGGTTGATCTTGTCTGTAAATGGATGCTTTAGCGCCTAAATCTTCAGCCAACTCCGTTAAACTCTCAACCACATCATCTCCAAAAAAAGCTGGATCGCCAAGCACAAAAGCCACTTCTTCAATAGGTTGCTTTAAAACCTTAGCAATATCTTTTACCAAACGATGCACGATGGGTTGGCCTGCTACCGGAATTAATGGTTTTGGAACTGTTAAACTATGTGGCCTTAAGCGTGAGCCTCGACCCGCCATTGGTACTATTATTTTCATTTTTTTTAGACATTAGACCGCTTTGCTGTTAGATAATAGACGCTAGACGGTTTTTTTGATTTTTAAATGTTCTTTAAAATTTAGCACGAATTCAGAAACAATCTTCTTTCTTATTCTAAAATCGTCAATCGTAATTCTTCAATCATTTGGTTCCTGTACTACCAAAGCCCCCTTCGCCTCTATCGGTTTCTGAAAGCTCTTCAACCTCTATCCATTCTGCACGTTCGTGTTTTGCAATAACTAGCTGCGCAATGCGTTCACCATTTTGAATGGTAAATTCTTCATTTGATAGGTTGACTAAAATCACGCCTATTTCGCCTCTGTAATCGGCATCTACAGTTCCTGGTGCATTTAAAACTGTGATTCCTTTTTTTGCTGCTAGTCCACTTCTTGGTCTTACTTGTGCTTCGTAACCAATAGGTAATTCTATATATAATCCTGTACCTACAATGGTTCTTTCTAAAGGTTTAAGAATTCTATCTTCTGAAAGGTTTGCCCTTAAATCCATTCCAGCTGAAGCTATGGTCTCGTAATGCGGTAAATTATGGTTGGATTTATTTATTATTTTTATTTCCATGTTTCTTTGTCTAATCTTCTAAAAAGTGAAGACATTGTATTAATTCAAAATCTGTTTTAACTGTTTCTTTTCTAGGAAAACAACTAATCCCAAAAATACAATTATCATAGCAATTCCTATGTAGTAATTACCTGGATAATAATAAAAAGATAATGCTGACAGTGCTATCGAAACAATTAGGTACAACCCTATTTTTTTTAAATTGTAAGGTATTGGATAGTATTTTCTCCCAAAATAAAATGACAATAGCATCATAGAAGCATAGGCCACTAATGTTGCTACTGCAGATGCTTTGTAACTGAATTGATGAATAAACGCTAGATTGATTATCAATGTTACCACCGCACCAAACACAGAAATATAGGCACCATATTTTGTTCTATCCGTAACCTTATACCAAACAGAAAGATTATGATATATACCTAAACAGAAATTTGCTAAAAGAATTATAGGAACAATCCACATGGCTTCCCAATACGCCTCACTTCTTATGATGAAAGGTTTAATTAAATGTGCAAAAACAGCAACTGTTAATAGTATAATGGAACCAAAGGCTACAAAAAATTCAAGAATTAATGCATAGTTTTTTTGAGGGCTTTTTGATTTGGCATGACTGAAAAAATACGGTTCAATTCCAAGTCTAAATGCTGTTGCAAACAACGTCATAAACAATGCTAATTTATAACATGCTGAATACATTCCTATTTCGCTATCTGCTATATCTGAAGGTAACAATTCTTTTAGTAGAATACGGTCAAAAGCTTCGTTTATAGAAAATGCTACACCTGCAACCAATACAGGAAGTGCATATCTCATCATTTGTTTCCAAAGCGTTTTGTTAAATCTAAACTTGAGTTTTAAATAAAACGAAAGCATTGCCATCAATGTAAACCCACTTGCTACCAAATTTGCAATGAAAATATAACTGACTTCAAAGTTGGGCTTATAAATACTTTCAAAAAAAGATCCTTCAGATGCTAAATCTTTTAATGCTAATAGGAAGAATAAATTAAGCCCAATATTAATACAAACGTTAAGAATCTTAATTATAGCATATTTCATCGGTTTTTGATTCGCTCTAAGCCAAGCAAAAGGGATAATAACTAGAGCATCTAAAAGTAAAATCCATATGACTAAGTTGACATATTTCACATCTATTTCAATGACATTAGCAATGTGACTTTGAAATATTAATGCCAAGAGGAAAAACACCAGTGATGATATTACTAAAGAAATTGTAGCTGTACCTATAACGGCTTCTTTATCCTCTTCCTTATTAAAAAAACGGAAGAAAGCAGTTTCCATACCATAAGCTAGTATGACATTGAATAAAATAAAATATGAAAATATAACCGAGACTTCACCATATTCCGCAGGACTTGATAAGACGTCTGGACTTGTATACAATGGTACTAATAAAAAACTCAACATTCTTGGTAGCACAGTTGCTAAACCATAAATAAATGTTTGTTTAAAAAGAGATTTAAATCCGCTCAATCCTAAATTATTAGTACATCAAAAGTATTGAATTATTATTAAAAAGCTCTCAAAGCTTTTGGTGTAAAAAGAAAAAAGTCTCACCTTATCGATGAGACTTTTGCTATTAATAATTCATTTATTACAACTTAACTCTAGTGTCGGCTATTCATCGTCCGTAACAGCCAGAATAGAAGATGAGTTACTTGCGTATAAAGAAGGTGGTCCTTCTTCATAATAAGTACCAGCAACCTCATTTAAGTTTCTTATTTTGAAAAACTTTTGTTTTCCATTTTCAGTATAACTGATAGCACATTCATTATCCTTTAAGTCAAATGGATAATCTTCTGGCTTTTCGTCTTTCTTAAACGTATAATAACGTGACTTACTTTTAAGAATTGCACGATATTTTCCTTCTGTTTTAACAAGTTTAGCTTTCATGTTTCTAAAGTAAACACTGTCAATATCAACATTTGTGCCTTCCTCTAAAACAGGAATAAAAACATTAATTCCAGTACCTCCAACTTTAATACCAGCATACCATTCTTGGAAATATGCTTGCTTTAATTTTAGAGATGTTGGCTCTTCAAATCTTGTAGCAACAGCATCTTTGGAACTTGAGCATTGAAACGTAGATAAACACGCAATAGCAAATACGATGGCGAAAAACGCCTTTTTTAGTTTCTTCATTACAAAGTAGGTTTTGTTTTGGTGGTGCAATATACTACATTTTTTTACTTTATCGATATTTTTTGCATTTAATCGATGAAATGCAAATTTCATTATGATTTTATGCATAAAAAAACCCAACTTATAAAGTTGGGTTTTCTATTAATATTATGAATTAAAGTCTTAACTATTCAACGCTTCAGCACCACCAACAATCTCAAGGATTTCGTTAGTAATAGCTGCTTGACGTGCTTTGTTATAAGTTAATTTTAATTGATCTCTTAATTCTGTTGCATTGTCAGTTGCTTTGTGCATAGCTGTCATACGTGCACCATGTTCTGAAGCAAATGAATCTCTAATACCTTTATACAATTGTGTCTTTAATGACTTAGGAATTAAAGTTTCAACTATTTCTTGCTTAGATGGCTCAAAAATGTAGTCTAAATTAACGTTAGAATCACTTTCAACAGGAACAATTGGTAAAAACTGCTCAGTCATTACAACTTGAGTTGCAGCATTTTTAAAGTGGTTGTAAACAATTTCCACTTTGTCGTACTTACCATCAACAAACTGTTGCATAATGGTCTCAGCAATATTAGCAACATTCTCGAAGGTTAAATCATCGAAAACTTCACTATTATTTGCAACAACTCTGTTAGACCTAGCAAAAGCATCATTCACCTTTTTACCTATTGCGTAAATAGACACATTCTTTCCGCTGTACTTATTATTAATTAAGTTATTAACTTCCTTAATGATATTAGAGTTAAAAGCTCCTGCTAAACCTCTGTTTGAAGTAATAGCAACAACCAACACATTCTTAACCTCTCTTTGTACTGAATATTGGCTAGAAGAATCTGAATCTAAGGTTGCACTTAAACTTTGAAGTAACTCAGTCAGCTTGTTAGAATAAGGACGCATAGCAGTAATAGCATCTTGAGCCTTCTTTAACTTTGCAGCAGATACCATTTTCATGGCACTGGTAATCTGCATCGTTGAAGATACTGATGATATTCTGTTACGTATTTCTTTTAAGTTTGCCATTTCTTAGTAATTAGTATTGAGTATTCAGTAGTGAGATGTTATAGTTCTCACTACTCAATACTAAAATCTATTATTATGCTCTAAACTTACCTGAAAGGTCTTTAGCTACATGTGTTAATGTATCAATAACCTCATCAGTTAATTTACCTGATTTAAGTGTATCTAGAGTATCTCTGTGCTTAGCATTTAAGAATTCAATGAAGTCTCTTTCAAATTCTTTTACTTTATCTACAGGAACATCTTTTAACAAGTTCTTAGAACCAGCATAGATAATCGCGATTTGATCTTCTACTGTATAAGGATCGTTTTGTGCTTGCTTTAAGATTTCAACATTACGCTTACCTTTTTCGATAACGTTTAATGTTGAGGCATCTAAATCAGAACCAAACTTAGCAAACGCTTCTAATTCACGGAACTGTGCTTGGTCTAATTTTAAAGTACCAGATACTTTCTTCATCGATTTAATCTGTGCGTTACCACCTACACGAGATACAGAAATACCTACGTTAATTGCTGGACGAACACCAGAGTTAAATAAATCACCATCTAAGAAAATCTGACCATCTGTAATTGAGATTACGTTAGTTGGGATATATGCAGAAACGTCACCTGCTTGTGTTTCAATAATTGGTAATGCCGTTAAAGAACCACCACCTTTTACTATTGGCTTTAATGATTCAGGTAAATCGTTCATTTCTTTTGCAATAGCATCATCATTGATAACTTTTGCAGAACGCTCTAATAAACGTGAGTGTAAGTAGAAAACGTCACCTGGATACGCCTCACGTCCTGGTGGACGACGTAATAATAATGATACCTCACGGTAAGCTACCGCTTGCTTAGATAAATCATCATAAATGATTAATGCAGGACGACCAGTATCTCTAAAATACTCACCAATTGAAGCACCTGTCATAGGAGCATAAACTTGCATTGCAGCAGGATCTGAAGCGTTTGCAGCAACGATAGTTGTGTAAGCAAGAGCACCTCTTTCCTCTAATGTTTTAGCAATACCTGCAACAGTTGATGCTTTTTGACCAACTGCAACATATATACAATATACAGGATTACCTGCATCGTAAAATTCTTTTTGATTTAAGATGGTATCAATACAAACTGTTGTTTTACCAGTTTGACGGTCACCAATAACCAACTCACGTTGCCCTCTACCTACAGGAATCATAGCATCAATCGCTTTAATACCTGTTTGTAATGGTTCTGTTACTGGTTCTCTGTAGATAACACCAGGAGCTTTACGCTCTAATGGCATTTCGTAAGTTTCACCAGAGATAGGTCCTTTACCATCAATTGGGTTACCTAAAGTATCAACAACACGTCCAACGATACCTTCACCTACTTTTACAGAGGCAATACGAGATGTACGCTTTACAGTAGAACCTTCTTTTACTGCTTTAGCTTCACCTAATAATACAATACCTACGTTATCTTCTTCAAGGTTAAGTACAATACCTTCTGCACCACCATCGAATTCTACAAGCTCACCATATTGAGCATTTGCTAATCCGTAAGCACGTACAATACCATCACCTACAGTTAATACTGTTCCTACTTCGTCTAATGAAGCGCCTGCTTCAAAACCTGAAAGTTGTTGTTTTAAGATTGCTGATATTTCAGCTGGTTTTACTTCTGCCATCTTTATTTAATATTACTACTTTGAATCTCTTTAAAACTCAAAGCGAATTTTAGTTTAATGTAAATTCTCTTTTTAACTTATTTAATTTGTCTGCGACACTAGCATTGTACTGCATATCGCCAACACGTAAAATGAAACCACCTAAGATGCTTTCATCAACTACGTTATTTACTTCAGCTTCTTTTCCTGTAAGTTCTTTTACTTTTGCTAATACTTTAGTTTTAAGATCTGCTGTTAAAGGTATTGCTGTTGTAACGGTTGCTACTTGCGTACCTTTCATTTCATCATAAAGGTGTATATAACTAGTAGCTACATCACCAAGAATTGCCAATCTTTTATTTGAAATTAAAGTATCTATTAATTTTACTGTAGAATCATTTATGTTTTTAAAAACAGATGTTAATACAGCTTTTTTATCTGAAGATCTTACTACAGGACTTTGAAGCATTTGGTTTAAATCTTCACTTTCAGCTAATGTATTAGTGATTAATTTCATATCACTATTAATAGCATCAGCAGAGTTTTGATCTGTTGCTAGGTTTAAAACCGCTTTAGCATATCGTATTGCCGCTCTTGATCCTGACATGTATTCTTAGTTTAAAGTTGCTTCACCTAACATAGACTCAACCAATTGTATTTGCTTGTCTTTGTTAGATAATTCTCCACGTACTACTTTTTCAGCAATGTCTAATGATAATCCAGCAACATGACTTTTTAATTCTGCCATAGCTGCTTTCTTTTCACTTTCAATAGCTTCTTGTGCTTGAGCAATGATTTTACCTGCTTGTGCTTGCGCTTCTTCTTCAGCATCAGCAATCATCTTAGTCTTAAGCTCTCTAGCTTCTTTAAGCATAGTTTCGCGCTCTAATCTTGCTTCTTGCAATAACTTTTGGTTATCTGCTTGTAGGTTTTCCATTTCCTTTTTAGCATTCTCAGCAGCATCTAAAGCTCCTTGAATTCCTTCTTCTCTTTCGTTTAACGAATTAAGAATAGGTTTCCAAGCAAACTTCACCATTAAGAATATTAAAAGCAATAACAATATAGTTTGCACTACAAATAAGCCTGGTGAAAAATCGTTTAATAACTTATCCATTGTTGTATATAATTAAATAATGTCTTTCTTTTTTTAATTTAAAAACACGTCCTGCAACCAACCGTTACAGGATAGTGTTTTTGTAAATTTTGATTTGATTCTTATTTTCCTAAGAATAAAGCACCAAATGCTAAACCTTCTAAAAGTGCAGCAATGATAATCATAGCTGTTTGGATTTTTCCTGTTGCTTCTGGTTGACGAGCAATACCTTCCATTGCTTTACCACCGATTTGACCAAGACCAATACCTGCTCCGATTACGATTAAACCCGCTCCAATTAAATTGTACATAGTAAATAAATTTATATAGTTAAATTAAAAAAACTCATCTTCAAATGAAATTCTCTCTTACGTCTTCCGCATCAGGAATTTCATGACCATTTTCATCATGTTCATGTTCATGGTCGTGCTCTGCTACAGCCATACCAATAAATAAAGCTGAAAGCATAGTAAATATATAAGCTTGTAAAAATGCTACAAGAACTTCGATTAATGTGATAAAAAATGACAACACTAAAGACAAGCCTGTTGCACCCGCTACAGTTAATGTATCTTTTAATGTAAACATGATTGCTATTAAGCTCATTACTACAATATGACCTGCAGAAATGTTAGCAAACAAACGCACTAATAATGAGAATGGCTTAATTAAGAACGCACCTGCTAATTCTATAATAGCTAAAACAGGTCTGATTAAAACCGGTACACCTGGCATCCATAACATGTGCATCCAGTAATCTTTATTTCCACTTACTGTATAAATAACTAAAGTAAAGATAGCTAAACATGCTGTTACCGCTAACTGACCTGTAACATTAAAACCAAAAGGAGTAAGGCCCATTAAGTTTAATATCCAGATAAAAAAGAATACCGTTAATAAATATCCCGTAAACTTTCTGTAATGTTTATCTCCAATATTTGGTCTTGCTATTTCGTCTCTAACATAAATTACCAATGGTTCTAAAACACGTCCAAAACCTGTAGGTATTTGCTTGTTTTTGTATTGTTTTGCCAATCTTGAAAACCAGAAAAACATCAACAAACCAACAAACAACACACCAACAACACTTTTAGTTATTGAGAAATCTAAAACTTTGTGAGCGTTTTTCGCATGGTGATCTTCATCAAAACTCACCTCTGAAGCCCCTGATTCTAGCTCGTATATTTTACTATGGATTTTAGCGAATTTTTGACCATCTTTTTCAACGATTACGTGACCATCGTCATTATGATGAAATTCAGAAGACATAAAAGTTACTAAACCTTCCGATGTCCAAAGAATAACTGGAAGTGGGAATCCGAAGTGTTTTCTCTCACCTTCGTCATTAGTATAAGAAAAAAGCGAAAAATCGTGAGAGTCTTGAATATGATGTAAAATATATTCTTCTACTTCCTTTTTTGTACTTACTTGACCTTCACCTTCGTTAGAAGATTTAGCGTAAATAGATGTTGACAAGAACACTAAAACTGCAAGTGTTATAAATTTAAAACTTTGTTGAAATATCTTCATTGTTATAAAATCAAAAAAACCACTCTTTTCAAATTCCGTGCAAAAGTACGCATTTTATTAAAATAACAATGCCTTTTTTATCTTATTATTCATGTGACTTTTTTATTAATGATTTTAACGACAAAAAACACCTCTAATCCTAGAAATGAGAGCAATGGAATTAGCAGGTTTAATCGCTCTGCCATGTTTAAATCACCTAAATTGAAAACAGAATCTTTAAACGCAAAATAAAATAGCGCACCTTTAATAAATAGTGTGGGTAAATAGATAAATCCTAGCTGCGGTTGAAGGTTTTTTATTTGTGAAAATAACTTAAAATGTACACAAATGATTAGTGACGCAACGGCGAAAAACAAGTTGGTATCCCAAGTTTTGTATCTTAATAGAATTTCCGAACTGTTGAGCATTGCTTCTTGGGAAAACTGAACTATTAAAAACAAAACCCCAAAAGAAACAGTGTAAACCAATAGAGATTTAATCATCGTCTTTAGACACTTTAATGACTTGGGAAATTACTAAATACATCGAAATAAATACTGAAATAAGTGTTACTGTAGACTCCCAAAAATCTTTATCATATTTTTCATCTAACCATTGCCCTAAATAATTTCCAAGAAAAATGGTGCCTCCCATTTGAAAAGCTACAGAAGTAAATCTTAGAAACTTATTGGGTTTGTTATTTGGCTTGGGCTTGGGCTGCTTGTTCTGATTTGGCTGACTCACTAGATAATGATTTAACGGTGCCTTTCATACTACAGGTGGCATTAAATGTTGCTCCTGGTTCAACAGCAAGTTTAGTGATATGTACTTCACCTTCAATGTGTGCGGTAGACTTTAGTGAAAGTGTACCTGACAAGATTAATTTTCCTGAAAACTTACCTTCAAAATCTGCGTTTTCTCCTTGAAGTGTTCCTTTTATAAAACCAGATTTACCAACAACTATCTTTCCAGAGGTTTTTACATTACCTTCAACAGTGCCATCGATTCTAAATGGTCCTTGGCTTGCTATATCACCTACTATTTTTGTGCCTTGTGCTATTATGTTCTGTTGTGTACTTGTTTCCATAATTGATAGTTTGTTTTGTTTTTTTTTGTCTGGAGAAAACATGATAATTCTTTTGTTTTAAATTACTGTAATTTCAAATAAGCATTTAAATTTTTATGTCGTTGAATAATAGCATAATTCGTTGAGGAAATAGCAAAATACGGTTTTGTTATTTTTGGTTTTACTTTTCTTCCTCTTTTGTCCTTTTCTTCGGATTGAAGTATTTGCGCAAAGCCATTGGCACCTTCAATACTCTTAAGACCATGAACTACTACAAATGTAGTATTTTCATCATAAATATCCTTAGATGTTGTTAGGTCAAAATAATCAACTTTGGCAACTTCTTCGTCTAAGATCTTAATAAATTTATCAATATCTTCGTCTGTATTGTTATCAAATTGATATATCACATTAAATTTTTGAGCTTTATCATCTGCTAAAAACTCTTTCTTAGCCAAAACCGGAATTGCGTCCTGCAACAGCTCTTGTGCTTTTTTGCCTTCTTCTGTATTTGGATATGTTAATGCTATGTAGTTTACTCCTTCTCTGTAAGCTTCAAAACCATATAATCTTCCTTTTGCTGATGCTTTTAGTATTTCAAACTTGGCAACGATATCATCACCTTCAAATCGTTTTATTTGCTTTTCAGCTCCTGTAATAACCTCAGCGTATTGCTCTTTTTCAAATTGCGCATAGAGTTTTTCATAAATAGCCTCTGGACTATTTTCGTCTTTTGAAAGTTCGGACTGCGGATTCAGTAAAATCTCTGCGTAACGTGATTCTGGATAATTTTTAATAATATCTTCCTTTACGGTTAGAGCCGATCTGTCTAAGCCTAATCCAGAATAAATTTGATATAAGTTGTATTTAGATGGTAAAATTAATCGGGCTTCAGGCTTGTTTATTAAAAGTGTTTCTAGCTTGTTTTTTGCTAATTCATACTCTCTAAACTTCTCTTTATAGATAATACCTAGTTGGTAATATGCATAATTTCTTTCTTTTACAATGCTATCTATTTCGCTTTGCTTAGTTGGTAAAGATGCCAAATAGGTTTGGGCATTGAATTTTGGATCTTCTTCTGAAGACACCGTTTCTTCACCTACTTGCGCGCTTGTAATCTCAATATCTTCACGCTGATTTGAAAGCCTCCAATTATCTTGAAGCTTTCGATCTCCCCAAAGTTTAACAAACTCATTTTTTCCGTAAGCCACTGTTGTTGGGTTGTAGAAATAAAAATTACTACCACCTGTTGGTGTATTGGATTTTGTTTGCCTAATATCAGTAGGTAACTTAGAATTTGCTAGATCTCTATTATTAAATGTATTGTTAGTTGGAGTACTATTATTTTGTCTTTTGAGATCCTCTTCTTTTTTAGCAGCTTCTTCCTCTGCTTTTAACTTTAAGCTCTGAGCATATTTTGTGTAAATTTCTAATTGCTCAGCTTCAGGAAGGCTTATGATATTTAGTATGCTATCATTAGTTTGTGCTATACCTTCATAATAAATAACATCCTCAAGATTTTCTCTTTTTCGTTTTATGATTCGGTATGGCTTTGTGTTTTTTACCATAGCCGTCATTGTACTATCATAATAGTCGCCTGCAGTTTTGTAAATATTATGATCAAAATACATATTACCTAAAGTTTCATAATTGAGAGACTTTAGATATTTGTCTGCTGTGGTTTTTCTTAGTGATTTGTTATAATACACTTCAGCCAAACTATCAGAAGTATTAATACGATGATATTCTGCTATTCTGAAATAAATTTTATCTAAAAAAGGTCTGTTCTCCCTGTTTTCTTCAAGTTCAGTTAGGTATTCTTCAAACTCAGCTACATCACCTGTAGACGTGTCGAAATTTAATGAACGCTCAATATGCGCATTGATATAATACGATCGTGGAATCTGACGATGCATTTCAATAATGGCATCGAATTCTACATTGGCACTATCCTTTTGTCCGAATTGATTAAAAAGCTGACCTCTTATGTAATGGTATCGTGCTTTTTCGTTTTTTACTTTAGTGTAATCGGCTGCAATACCCAATTGTGTAATGGCACTATCTGGATGTTTTAAGTTGAGATAAGCTTGAGCCATTGCTGCTGTAGCATCTGCCAAATCCTGATCTTCTAACTCTTCCTCTTCAAGTAAACGCTTTAACTTTTTTAGAGCACCAACATTGTTATCTAAACGAATGCTAGACTTCTCGCGCCAAATTTTTACTTTGTTGATTTTATCACTTGTAGGATATTTATTCAAGATGTTGTTGAAAGCCGCTAGTGCTGGCACAAATCGTTGATCAAAATAACGTGCTTTTCCTAAGAGGAGGTAGGCTTCATCTATTTGAGGATTTTTCTCTTTACCATCGATGTTCATGCCGTGTTTTTGAATGGCTTTTATCGCTTTTTCTTCGGCACGCTCAAAGTCAGCATTTTTAGTTTCACCTGGCAGAAAAACATCTTCCTGAATGCTCATACGCTCCACAGGAAGTAACTCCCAAAAATTTTCGGAAAACTCGTCGTTAATAGTTGCTTTACCTCGATCTAAAGCAATATTACCATTGTAAAGAATGTTGTATTCTGTACCTAAGGCATGAAAATTTCTATTGATAAATGTATCCTTTTTACGAGAACAACTATGCAAGATTAGCATACAGCTGCCAAGGCTTAACAAGATTTTATAATAGGTTTTCAACGCTGGTTCTATTTGGTTAATAGATAACTAAAATATTATGATTTTAGTGTGTTTGCGGTAAAAATAAACATCTTTTTGATTTCTAGAGATAATTTCGTGGTTTTTCGAGGACTGAAATGGCGCTAAAAAGTATATATAAGAAATTCACTACATAATGCGAGAAAGGATTGTGGAAACTGCAACAGCTATAAAAACTCCAACAAAAAACGCTAACTTGTTTTTTAATGCTGAACCTTGTAAATGAGCATACAATACCAGTAAAATCTCTAACTCATCAACCTTTTTATCTAAAACATCGATAACATAATTTTTTTTGTCAAAAATGATATCCTCATTATTGATTTTGACAAGTGTTTTGTTTTGATTATCTACAAGTTTAGTACCACCTTTATAGCTAGAAATTCCTTTTATTTTATGTCCAGACCCTGAAATTTCAATTGCTCCAAAATTAGACTTTTGATTCAAGTTAACTTTAACCTTGTCGTTTTCTAAAACAACTGAAGCTAACTTGTCTCTTTTTATGTTATAGATCCTATCATTAATGAAAATTTCAGTTTCAATAAAATTGTCATCTATTTTTATTTGTCCAACCAAGGTTTGGTCATCACTATATAGATTGTAAAAATTGTCTTCTAATCTAGCTATCATAATTTATTCTTCTTCCTGAGATATCATACCGCTTGAGAAATGTGCTTCAAGCTCTTTTAGAGTCGCAGGATTTGTTTCTAAATCTTTAACAATATTACCTTTTTCTAGTACTACAATACGTTCGCAAACGTCAGTAACATGCAATAAATCGTGACTAGACACCAATACCGTAACGCCTCGTTTCTCTGCTAAATCTTTTATAATTTGCTTTAAACGGATTTGAGTCGTAGGATCTAAATTAGCAAAAGGTTCATCCAAAATAATGACTTCAGGATTCCCTATCAATGCAGCAACTATTCCTGCTTTCTTTTGGTTACCTTTACTTAAGTCTCTAAGGTATTTTTTCTTCCCAAGAATTTCACCATTAAAGAAATCTTCGAACTGAGACGTTAAAGCATCTACATCGGCTTTGTTCTGTCCTCGTAATTCACCTATAAAATAGAAATACTCTTCAGCCGTTAAGTAGCCAATTAAGAAACTTTCGTCTATAAATGCGGATGTAAAAGGTTTCCAGTCTTCGCTTTCATTAACCTTTATCTCATTACTTTTTATAAAGCCTGTAGATGGTTGAATAAGGTCTAATAACAAGCTGAAATAGGTTGTTTTTCCGGCTCCGTTATTGCCTACCAAACCAAAACTTTGACCTTTTGGTATGGATAATTCTTCAATGTTTAGAACTGTAGTTCCGTTATATGTTTTTGAAAGGTTATTTGTGTATATCATGATGTTGGTTGTGTTATTAATTGTCTTGACTAAAGGCACTAATCATTTTGTATTTTGAATCTAAATAGCGTTTTGTTATCGTTTTCATTAGTTTTTTGTGTAAAACGATTCCCAAAACACCAAGTATTATTAAGGCTGCGATACCTGCCTCAAATCCGAGTAACCAGTTAATTAACGCAAATATTAGCATTGGCAAAATCATAAGTGGTAGACCTATAATCCATTGTACGGCTCCTGTACCTTGATAATTGAATGCTGCACGCTGATTGAGGTCTATTTTCTTTCGGTTGAATGAACCTCCAAAAAGCATGACGTGTGAGTTAACACCAATATTGTAAATGGCTGCAGCAAAATGCGCTATCAATATCTTCCAACCAAAGTAAACATAAGGAATACTTAGTAAAAACATAATCCCAACACTGAGTACCATTAGTACAAATTTAGAACGTAAGTATTGTTCGTATTTAATATTTTGACTCATCAATAACTTGTAATAACCACTATCCCAAGCTGGAATAAACTGCCCAAAGTTGATAAGAAAAATTCCCGTTACAAAAATCCCTATAAAAGGAAAAAGCCAAACCATTTCTTTATACATAGGTTGAGGATAAAAGAACAAACCATAAAGTAAGCCTATAACCATTATGAATACAGAAGATTTAGTACGCTTATTTCTCCAAATGAGTTTTAAATCTAATTGCATAAATGGCGCAATATTTCCAAATCGTTTTGTCCAAGATAAATCAGCAGCCTTAACTTCTGCAACCTTTGATTTCAATGAGCTATCTAGGAAAAGTTTTTCTCTTAAAATCTTGAAATTATAGACATATAATAAAGCTAAAATTACCAATGGAATTAATATTAACACTGGACTATTAGCAATACCTATTAATGCACCACCAATGAGGGATGTCATTGACACAAATTCAAAATAATTGAGACCATAAAGCAATCCTACAACTAGTATTAAGGGTAAAAAAGATAATTCTGTTTTAGCAGAAAGTGCCTCAATAATGAAGTTTAAAAAGTTATTTATGAATACCAGAATAATCATTGTCAGCATCCATGTTAATACCATTGATGTTGAAAATCCGTCACCAATAAGCATAACACTAAATGGGATTATTGCAAACAATGGTAAGAAGTTGAAAAACGATAGCGCAGACTTTCCTAGAACATAGTGGACTACTGTTGATCGTTTAATAGGCAACGTCAGTAGAGGTTTTACACTCATTACGGGCAACTTTTGAAAAAAGAAACGCAGGAGTAAATCCAGAATAATCCAGAAAAAAAGAAATCCATTAGCCACGACAAAAGGATCTTGATCTGGGAAAGTCTCTTTTAAAAGGAACAAAAGACCAAAACCTATAAATGAAAATATCACAATAAAATACAGCGCTAAAAACACCATTAAAATGTTTAATGCCATACTTTTCTGCCAATAAGATGAGCGGAAATACTGTTTCCACTCTAAGTTGATAAACTGTTTTATCATAGTATATTTGGTTGGTTTTATATGTAAGTAACTAAAATACTGTTTTTGTTACAAAGAAAACTCTGGATAGGTTTCATTTAACAAATCTTCAGCCTTATTAGGAATAAGCTCAAAGCTGATGTAATTAAGTAATAATAGTATTGTATAGACTACGGAAAGACCTATTATAGCGTAAATATTCATTGAGAACTCGTCCGAAACAACTAAAGTATGATGTACCTGAGACAACACAATTAAAGAGGTTACACCTGCCTGTTTAAAAATCAACTCTTCAAGCATCCATTTTTTATTGGATATTTTTTTTCGTCTTACAAACTGTCTATTGAGTCTAACGTTTTTATAAATAGTCCAAACAGCTATAATTCCATAAAAAACTGCAGAAAGCACTCCTGCTATTTTAGATGAGAAGGAAACATAAAAAATTAGAAACAAAACTATGGTTGCTAATATCTGAGGAATTTCAAACCATTTTTTCAACTCTTTCCAAAGGTAACTCCTGTAACGTTTGTTCATGGCTTTAGACTTTTGCTCAATGGCTTCCATAAAACCAAAAATCCCAAACTTTTTAAAGGCTTTGTCTCTGGCGTCTTCAAAACTTAACTTAGGCTCGTCTTGCCACATCGTCTCAATATCATTAGCCAAGTGATCAACTAACTCTGTTTGTAAATCGTAATGTTCTACAAAATGCTTTCTTGTAAAAGCATAAAGGTCTTCTATTTGAGATTCGGTTAGTTTCACTACAGTAGATGTTTTAATTTTAAAGCTTTATTAAAAGCATATATATAAACCTTATAACCAGCTGTCATCATTAGCAAATAAAATGTCATAATTAGGGGTAACAATAGATTCAAATATTCTTTTGGCAATAACTCTAACGGTAGATTGATCATTATTAAACCAAAAGAAAAATAGAAAAGACCATATTGCATATTTACGGATCTGCCCAGCTTTTTTCTCCATGCTTTTGCAGATTCATAAATGAGAATTAAAATAGGTGCAGCTAACACTATTAAAGATATTGTTTCCGATACTTCTGAAAAAACAACCGTTACTCTGCTAAAAATCAAATAAAATAACACAAAACCTATTAGAGATTTTGGTTGCTTTACCAAGTTTACCATTTCTGTAAAATGCTTTTTTCTATATAACTTGTTGGTAGATTTCCAACTTTGAACATTAATCTCTTTAAGATTTTTATACCAATTAGCATTTATAAGACTTTGTCTAAATACAGTTTGAAAATCTGCTGAACCAGAATAGTTTTCCATATCAGAAACTAAATGGTCAACCATTTCTAATCGTACATCCCAAAATTTTATTCCTTCGTTTTTCAGGTAATTATCTACGTGTTGTATTTGTTCCTTTGTTATTTTCATATTTAGGCTAAACTCTTAAATCTATTTTGAAACTCATAAATCATCTTTTTACTAACTATTGTCATGGCAATTAAAAGAGTAAGTGCAAAACTCGTCATTACATAAAGTACGAAGCTTGTATTTGTACTTTTTAAGCCTGCTACATTCCAACATAAATGAAATAAATTAAACGACATAGCATATATTAATCCAAGCCGCTCTAGGGCAGAAAATCGTCTTAAATTAGATCGTTTTACTTTTATGTAGTAATAAATGCCAAAAATTACAAAACCAATTAATGGTAAAGCGGCAAGCCAACTTCTAAAATTATTTATACCAAATATTTTATTTACATTTTGAAACAGTATATACAAAGCAAAAAAAGTAAGTATACAAGGCCAGTTGAATAACTCATGAAATATACTTTTTGTTAAACGTCTATCTGTGTCTTTAATAAATGATTTATTATTATTCAATAAACTGTTTTTATTATCAACCATATAGTCTTTAAAAATAAAATAGAAATCCCTTTTATCTCCATTTTCCATCTTTGTTTCTATAACTGAGGCTATATGATCTAGCATTTCCATTCGAATATCAATGTGGATGATATTAGAGTTTTCAAGATATGTATCTATAAACTTTATGTTTTCTTTAGTTAGCTTCATCTTTAAGCCAATTTAGGGTTTACCAAAGTTTGCATGGTCTTTATATATTCGGCTAATTCTTCAAGTTTATTAGCAGTTTCTTTGGTGCCGTTTTCTGTGAGTTTATAATATTTGCGCAAACGGTTATCAACCTTAGCAACCTCAACATCCAACAGTCCTTGGGCTTCTAACTTATGTAAAGCAGGATATAATGCTCCTTCAGTAATTTTTAGCTCTCCTTTAGTGAGCTCTTTTACCTTTTGGGTTATTTCATAACCGTACATTTTATCGTGCTCATTTAACAACTTTAAAATGATGGTATTTAAACTCCCCTTATATAATTTTGAATTACTCATAACAACACAAATATACATAATTTTCTTATGCATAAGTTTTTTAGGTATTATTTTAATCTTAATTTCTCGTGCTATGCCACACTCCTTCCTTATTTTTGCAGAAAATATTAGTAATGGCACAATTTCATACCCTAAAGATAAAATCCGTAGAAAAAGTTACCGATCATGCTGTAGCGATATCTTTTGAAATTCCTGAATCTTTAAAAGCTAATTTTGCTTTCAACGCAGGACAATATATTACCTTAAAAACTACAATTAATGGCGAAGAAATTCGTCGAGACTACTCTATTTGCGCGTCAAAAAACAGTGGTGATTTAACCGTTGCTGTAAAATCGGTTGATGGTGGTACATTTTCGGTTTTTGCCAATACACAACTAAAAGCTGGAGACACTATTGAAGTAGCTGAGCCTAACGGCCGTTTTGTATTTGAGCCTAATGAAGCAAAATCTAGAACTGTTGCTGCTTTTGCTGCTGGTAGTGGTATTACTCCTGTTCTAAGCATTGCTAAAACACTTCTTGAAGAAGAGCCCTTCAGTAATTTTATTTTAATTTACGGGAACAAATCTTCTAAAGACACTATGTTTTTTAAGGATTTGGTAGAAATGCAAGCACAATACGGCAATCGCTTACATGTTCATTTTATATACAGTCAATCTCGTGAGGAAGGAGCTCTTTTAGGCCGAATTGAAAGAAGTACGGTAAATCTTATGGTGAAAAATAAATACAAAGAAGTCACTATTGATGCGTTTTACATTTGTGGACCAGAAGCTATGATTCATACAGTAAAGGATACTTTAGTTGAAAACAACATTAAGGAAAAATCCATTTTCTTCGAGTTGTTTACAGTTCCTGATGCACCAGAAGAAGAAAATAATGTTGAAGGTTTAACAGGAAACACCAAAGTTAAAGTCTTGGTAGATGATGAAGAGTTTGAATTTGAAATGTCTAAAGAACAATCTATTCTTGAAGCGACTTTAAAACAAGATATTGATGCACCATACTCTTGCCAAGGTGGTATTTGCAGTAGCTGTATTGCTCGCCTAACTGAGGGTGAAGCTAAAATGAGACAAAACAATATTCTTACGGATAATGAAGTTGCAGAAGGCTTGGTATTAACTTGCCAGGCGCATCCTACAACAGCTACGGTTACTGTGGACTATGATGATGTGTAATTTAGAAGCTTAGATTTTAGACCTGTAAAATATTAGATTCCTGCCTTTGTAGGAATTACAGACTTTACTTTTGAAACAATAGTCTCAACAGCAATACTTCCTGCTGCGTTTTCGTAGGCTTCAGGATATTTATTGCCGTAAATAGATGTAGGGATTTTAGGATATTGGCTTCTATCTGCTGTAAGTTGAAAATCTTCAGGTTGATTAAACGGCACAAAACCAGCAAAAGGATGGGTAACTCCCCAAATCGTAATTACTTTTACACCAAACATTGCAGCTAAATGTCCATTCCCAGAATCCATAGCAAGCATCAATTTTAAATTTGAAATTAACGCTAATTCATCTTCAAAATTTAGCTTTCCTGCAACAGAAACTACATTATCATATTTCGCTTCAAAGGCATTAAGCACTTCTATTTCTTGTTCTCCTCCACCAAATAAGATAACCTTATAATCTATAGATAATTCCGAAATAACCATTTCCATGTTCTCTAGTGGATACATTTTACTACTATGTGCAGCAAATGGTGCAATACCTACTAAAGTTTCATTGCTGTTAATACCTAAATCTAAAACTGCTTTGCTTAAAGGTTTTGCTTTTGGAAATTTTGGCTGTGATAAATCGACTGGAAACCCTAATGCTTTAAACACATCTGCATAGCGTTGATGCGTGGTTTTTAGTTGTTTTACCACTTCACCTGAAACTAAAGCTTTTTTCTCTGCTCTACCTTTATCAATCTGGATTACTTTTTTCCCGAAGAAAAACAGTTTCAAAATTTTACTTCGTAAAACGTTGTGTAAATCTGCAATAACATCAAAGCCTAACGTTCTAAGTTCTTTTGATAGTTTATAAAGCCCTAAAACGCCTTTGTGTTTGCCTTTTAAATCAGCCACATAAACCTCAACATTTGGAATACCTTCAAAAAAAGGTTTAAAAAACGCTCTGGTAACAACGGTTACTTTTACTTGTGGATGTTGTAATGTTAATGCACGCAATACAGGCACTGTCATAGCAACGTCTCCCATTGCCGAAAATCTTATGACGAGTATGTGAGTGGGTTTTTGCATAAAAAACTGTCACACTGAGCGCAGTCGAAGTGCTTTTTAAGTTAGAAGTATACTTTGGTATCGACTGCGCTCAGACTGACAATTCTCTCTTTAATGAATTTATTTTTGTCCTCTTAAAACAGGATTAAGCTCATCGTCATTGTACATTTTCATTTGTTTGTAAACTTTCATGTACTTATCTCCGTTCGCTATATCAGTTAATAAATCGTCAATTGCAGTGCTCAAATCTGTACGTTGCTCTAGTAAAACGTCTAATTTCATTTGGCAAGCTGCTTTATGATCTTCGGTAGCATCTTCTCTCACAGTTTCTAAATGCATGTGATAGATTTTTAATGCCAAAATAGATAGTCTGTCTATAGCCCAAGCAGGACTTTCTGAGTTAATTTTAGCATCTGCTTTTACAGCAACATCTTTGTATTTGTCTAAGAAGTAGCTATCAATATATTCAACTGTATCGGTTCTGTCTTGGTTAGAAGCATCAATCATACGCTTTAATTTTAATGCCGCAACAGGATCGATATTTGGGTCTCTAATAATGTCTTCATAAGCCCACTGTACTGTATCTATCCAACATTTTCTGTATAACAAATGAGCAATTACATCTTCATTTTTATCATACTTATTTGTAAAAGGTTGTTCTACCGTATTTAAAACTTTATAGGTTTTAATAACATCTTGAAATATACTGTTTGCTTTATCTGAAAACATATCGAATTATTTAGTTTGAATATGCAAATATACTTTGAATTATTAACTTAGCCATTCAAGAAAAACACATCATTATGCAAATTCATAACCTTTCTGAAACGCCTTCAATTTTAAATACTTTTATGTCTGAAATTAGAGATGTGAGCATTCAAAATGACCGCATGCGCTTCAGACGAAATATTGAACGTATTGGTGAAGTTTTAGGTTATGAATTAAGCAAATCGCTTTATTTTGAAAAACATCAAACAGAAACACCTCTCGGAAATCACAACACTACTTTGTATAAAAATGACATTGTGTTATGTTCTATTTTAAGAGCTGGTGTCCCTTTACATAATGGCTTATTGAACTATTTTGATGCAGCAGAAAACGCATTCATTTCAGCTTACAGACATCATAAACACAATCCTGAAAGTTTTGAAATCATTGTTGAATATTTAGCCTGTCCAAGTTTAGAAGGCAAAACCTTAATTCTTGCGGACCCTATGTTGGCAACTGGACAATCTATGGTAGCAACTTACGAAGCACTTAAACCTTTTGGCACTCCAAAAGATATACATTTGGTAAGTGTTATTGGCGCACAGGAAGGTGTGGATTTTGTATCTAATCACTTTAATGAAGATGCACACTTATGGATAGCAGATGTAGATCAAAAGCTTAACGAAAAAGGTTACATTGTTCCTGGTTTAGGAGATGCTGGCGATTTAGCTTTTGGAAACAAACTACAACAATAAGGTTAGTAATGGCGTAATAATAAGTAAGGCTACAAACACTTCTTTAAACCAACGTTCTGAAATAACTTCAACATAGTTTGCCATCATTATAGAAAATGGCACAAACAAGAATATAAATTCGCTACCATTTTTTTCGGGAGCAATGATAGCCACCAAAACTGCAATAATGGAAGCCCAAGCTATTATAAAATACGTAGGTTTTAGCTTCTTGTTTTTATCTGGAATAATCCTAAAGAAATAAACCAATATCCAAATATGTAGCGTTGCTAAAACCGTTAGTTTAATGATACTCGATTTTGTGTTGTAAGGTGTTAAGTCTAAACTTGAAAAACGATTAAAATCATCAGGTTTAAAGAAGGTATCGTGAAATAAAATATTGAAGGCTACAAAAAGTATTAAAATCGTTAAAAGGCCTACGAAAGGAATAATTACATTTTTTAAATCATTCTGCGAATAATAAATCAATGCTACAATTACAAGTGCAAAAAACAGAATTGACCAAAAGTAAAACAGTGTTGCTAAACCTATCCAAAAAGCAGCATCAAAAAGTTTTTTCTTTATGTCTATTTTAGAGTGTAAGTTTATAAGTCTTCTTAAAGCAAAAAGATTAAACAAACCCGCAAATAATAGATCTGAATACCTCATAGCTCCTGGAAACATAAAAAAAAGTAATCCAAGAACCATTATAGCATAGCTATTGTTTTGGGTAAGCTTATTTTTAGAGACTATAAAATCTAATAAGAAAATTAAAAAGAGTACAACTCCTAGTTTAGAGAGCATAGATAAAGCGCTACTAAAGTCATAAAACAGCTGATTATAGTAGGTAGTCACAAAAACAAAAATGACCAGAACCGCAACTATAATAAAGTTTATAGGTTTAGATTTACTAAAAATGCTTGTAATCATTAACTCTTTTTGTATTTTTGCTTCGTAAATTTATAAAAGTTATGAAGGATTTCTTTTACGCAATACGAGATTTATTTGTTGATGTCTTATTTGCTCCATTAGATGCTCTAAGAAAATTAGAGTTAGAAAGCTGGTTTGGTGCCAACTTTATGTCTTGGATTTTTATGGCCGTAGGCTTTGTAGCATTCGTTTATTGGATGCTTCAGTTAAAAAAATACAACGACAACAACGAAGAAGACAAAAGCATATCTTCTCACTCGTATTTATAAGTCGAAACCGATATCTTTACGATAATACATCTTATCAAAATGTAGTTTTTCTATACTTTGGTAAGATTTTTTTATGGCCTCTTGGTACGTTTCACCATACGATGTAATTGCCAATACACGTCCACCAGAAGTTACAACTTTATCATCTTGAAACTTTGCTCCTGCATGAAAAACTATTGAATCTTCGATGGTTTCAATCCCTGTAATTTCTTTACCTTTTTCATAAGCTTCTGGATAACCACCAGATACCATAACAATAGTTGTTGCTGCTCTATTATCAATTTCTATATCGATACTAGAAAGCGTTTGATTACCCATGGCTTTAAAAATCTGAACCATATCCGTTTTCAATCGTGGCAAAACCGCTTCAGTTTCAGGATCTCCCATTCGTACATTATATTCAATAACTTTTGGGTCATCTCCTACTTTTATTAAGCCAATAAAAATAAATCCTACATAAGGTAGATTATCTTTTTGTAAACCTTCTACCGTAGGTTTTACAATCTGATTTTCAATTTTATTAAAAAAATCTTCTGTAGCAAATGGTACTGGAGACACAGCTCCCATTCCACCTGTATTTAAGCCTGTATCTCCTTCTCCTATTCGTTTATAATCTTTTGCCGTTGGTAAAATCTTATAGTCTTTTCCATCTGTAAGTACAAAACAACTCAACTCAATACCATCTAAGAATTCTTCAATAACCACTTTGGTACTTGCGTTACCAAATTTGGCATCGACAAGCATATTTTTTAATTCGGTTTTTGCTTCTTCTAGGTCGTTTAAAATTAAAACCCCTTTTCCTGCCGCTAATCCATCAGCTTTTAAAACGTAAGGTGCATTTAAGGTTTCTAAAAATTTATAGCCTTCTTCTACGTTATCTTTAGTAAAACTTTGATAAGCTGCTGTAGGAATATTGTGGCGCATCATAAATTCTTTGGCAAACTCTTTACTACCTTCTAGCTCAGCAGCTGCTTTTTGCGGTCCAATAACTACGATATTCTTAAGCGCTTCATCTTGTAAAAAGAAATCATGAACTCCCTGTACCAAAGGATCTTCTGGACCAACAACAACTATTTCTATATTGTTTTGAATTACCGCTTCTTTAATAGCCTCAAAATCGGTTACCGAAATATCTAAGTTAGTAGCAATAGCCTGAGTACCAGAATTTCCTGGTGCAACAAATAGGTTTTTGCAGTGATTACTTTGTGCAATTTTCCATGCAAATGTATGTTCTCTTCCTCCAGATCCTAAGACTAAAATATTCATGATTGTGTTTTGTTTGGGCAAAAATAATTGGTTTTGACCTTAAAAAACAATTAATTTACGGAAACCTTAATCGTAAAACACACATTGCGACTTTTTGATTTTTCATTAAAGTTTAATGGCTTTGAAATAGACAAAGCAAAAGAAGCGTTGTCTAAAATTCAATCACAGTCTGATGAAGATTTTATCACCTATATCGAAAATCAGAAAAAAGAGATTGTTTCTTATCACTTAAAACAGAATGCTTTCTATAAAAACTTCGGAAAATCAATAGATATAAATAATTGGGAGTCAGTTCCGGTTATGACCAAACGTCATTTACAGCAACCTCTTGAAAAGCGTCTTTCTAATGGTTACACAACCAAAAATGTATATGTAAACAAAACCTCTGGTAGCTCGGGCGACCCTTTTATTTTTGCAAAAGACAAATGGTGTCACGCTTTAACTTGGGCTGAAATAATGAATCGTTTCGGTTGGTTTGATATAGAATTTAACACTTCTAAACAGGCTAGGTTTTACGGTATCCCTCTGGATAAAAAGGGGTATTACAAAGAGCGTTTAAAGGATTGGTTTGGCAACAGGTATCGGTTTTCAGTTTTTGATTTAAGTGACAGAGCTTTTGAAAACGTACTATCAAAATTCAAATCAACTAACTTTGATTATATCAATGGTTACACAAGTTCTATTGTACAATTTGCAAAATTTTTAAAACGGAAAAATGTTGTTTTAAAAACAATCTGCCAAAGTCTGAAAGTTTGTGTTGTAACTTCAGAAATGTTATTTGATGAAGACAAAATACTTTTAGAAACGCAATTTGGAGTGCCAGTAGTGAATGAATATGGCGCTTCTGAACTTGATTTAATTGCTTTTCAAAATCCAAAAGACCAATGGCAAGTAAACAATGATACTTTGTTTGTTGAAATTTTAGATGAAAACAATACCGTGTTGCCAAACGGTAAAGAAGGTCGAATTGTTATTACATCACTTTACAATAAAGCGCATCCTTTTATTCGCTATGACTTGGGAGATGTAGGCATCCTATCCGAACAAAGCACACCAAATAAACCAATCTTAAAAAAATTAATTGGCAGGACCAATGATATTGCTGTTTTACCGAGTGGTAAAACTGCGGCCGGACTAACATTCTACTACATTACCAAAAGTGTTATTGAAAATGATGGCAATGTGTCTGAGTTTGTTGTTGAGCAAAAGACAATAGATACTTTTGAGATATCTTACGTGAGTAATAATGCCCTTTCTGAGGAAAGGCAAAAGTTTATTACAAAAGAAATGGAGCGTTATTTAGAGTCTGGTATAAAGGTTATCTTTAATCGCGTAAACAAATTGAACAGATCAAAATCTGGAAAGCTAAAGCAGTTTTCGTCAAAACTTTAAAACAAATTATGCAAATAACTATAGTAGCAGGTGCACGACCAAATTTTATAAAGATTGCACCTATTATTAAAGAAATTGAAAAGAAAAAAAATGAAGGTTATGATTTAAACTATCGTTTGGTGCATACTGGCCAACATTACGATAAAAAGTTAAGTGCTACATTTTTTGATGAATTATCTATACCAGATCCAAATGTAAATCTTAACGTTGGAAGCGGAACTCAAGCCGAGCAAACTGCAGCAATAATGATTGGCTTTGAAAAAGAACTTCAGGCATTTCCTACTGACTTGGTAATTGTTGTTGGCGATGTTACCTCAACAATGGCTTGTTCTATCGTAGCAAAGAAGCTACATATTAAGGTCGCACATGTAGAAGCTGGTATACGCTCTGGTGACTTAAAAATGCCCGAAGAAATCAATAGAATGGTAACCGATAGTATAACCGATTATTTCTTTACCACGTCTAAACTGGCCAATAATAATTTAATGCAATTAGGCATTAATGAAAAACAAATCTTCTTTGTAGGAAATGTAATGATAGATACGCTTTTGAGCAAAGAAAAAGACTTTAGACAACCTAAAGCTTGGCAAGAGCTAAATTTAAAATCTAAAGATTATTTTGTTTTAACATTACATAGACCAAGCAACGTTGATGAAGAGTCTCATTTCAAAAATATGCTAAATGAAATTATTACCTCCAGCAGAAATAAACCCATTATTTTTCCCGTACACCCAAGAACTAAAAAAATATTAGATACTCTTGACATTAACTTTGAAAATCTTCATTTTGTAGAGCCTCTAAGCTATCTTGAGTTTAACTATCTGGTAAAACATGCCTTTGCAGTTTTAACCGATTCTGGTGGTATTACAGAAGAAGCTACTATGCTAAATGTGCCATGTATGACTTTTAGAAACTCAACCGAAAGGCCAGAAACTTGTGACATCGGTACCAATGTTTTAGTAGGTTCTTCAATTGAAAAAATTAAAAAATCTTTTGAAAAACTATTTGATGGTAACTGGAAAAAGGGTGCTTATCCAGAATTATGGGATGGAAAAGCTTCGGAAAGAATAATAGAAGAAATTATAAAAATTTATAATTTGTAATGGAGAAACTCACCATTATTACAAGTTACTATCCTCCTGAAATTGGTGCTGCTTCAAATAGAATTCACCATCTTGCTAATGCTTTAAAAGATGAGTATGATGTCTCTGTCATTACGCCTTTGCCAAATTACCCTACAGGTAAAATATTTTCTGAATACAAAGGCAGATTCAGCAACACCTCTCATGAAGATGGTGTAAATGTTATTAGATTATGGTTATACGCTAGTAAATCTAAGAATAAGTTTTTACGCCTTTTTGCTATGCTTTCCTATAGCCTAAGCCTTAGTTGGTACTTTTTATGGCATAAGCTTCCTAATAGAGTTTTAGTACAATCTCCACCTCTACTTGTAGCCTTTACATGTATGCTTTTATTACGTTCAAAAAGAAGAAAACTTATTTTAAACGTTAGTGATTTATGGCCAAGCGCAGGATTTGAGCTAGGTGCACTCAAAAAAAATTTCAGCTATCGATTACTTCAAAAACTTGAAAAATTTAATTACAAATCTGCAGACTTAATTTTAGGACAAAGCAATGAGATTTTAGGCCACGTTAAAACTATAACAACTAAACCAGACTTGTTTCTATATAGGAATTTCCCTGATATCATTCCGCCAAAATTGGAAGATTCAGAAAAAAAGGAAGGTGATACATTAAAAATTGTTTATGCGGGATTATTGGGTTTTGCTCAGGGTATTTTGGAGCTCTGTAAAAAGTTAAACTATGAAAACATTGAGCTTCATATATACGGTTCAGGAGCAGAAGAAGAGCAAATTGTTACATATATTGAGCAGAATAAAGATTTACCCATATATTTCTATGGCAGAGTGGATAGAAAAGATCTACACATGGTATTATTACAATATGATATAACCATCATTCCTTTACTTAACAGAATTTATGGATCTGTTCCTTCCAAAATTTTTGAATATGCAAAACTGGGGCTTCCTATGCTTTATTTTGGTGGTGGTGAAGGTGAGAATATAATTAACAATTACAATCTTGGGTGGGTGGCTCAAGCTGGAAATTATTCTGATTTAAATAGTGTTTTGACTAAAATCAAAATAACTGATTTAAATACTGAAAGAAAAAGAGAGATTCAAAAGACAGCTTTTAAAAATTTTGATTTTAGAGCACAAATTGAAAAATTATTAGAGATTCTCTAGTAAGCTTTATCCTCTCCTTTAACTGCATTTATAAATGTTTGTGCGATTATTTTTAAATCTAAAAGTAGTGACCAATTTTCTATATAAAATATGTCTAACTTTACTCTTCCTATAATGTCTTTATCTGTTTCCACTTCTCCTCTGTAACCACTAACTTGTGCTAAGCCCGTAATTCCTGGTTTAACAAAATGTCTAACCATAAACTTATCTATTTTTTTAGCATACATGTGGGTATGACTAACCATATGAGGTCTAGGACCTACAACAGACATATCTCCAAACAAAACATTAAAAAATTGAGGTAGCTCATCAATACTTGTTTTTCTAAGAAATTTACCAATTTTAGTAATACGGTGATCTCCTCTTGTTACTTGATATAGGTCTGCATCTTTGTTTGGAGTCATTGACCTAAATTTGTAACAATCGAACTCTTTATAATTAAAACCATTTCGAGATTGCTTAAAAAAAACTGGCCCTTTTGATTCTAGCTTTATTAATATTGCTATAATAGGAGTTAACCAAGACAAAACAAAAATAATTATAAAGCTTGAAAACAAAATGTCAAAACTTCGTTTTATAATCATATTCACAGAGTCTTCTAAAGGTATTGTGCGTAAAGTTAAAACAGGAATGTAATCATAGTACTCGTAACGTAGTTTCTTGGAATAAATCTCTTTACTATCTGGAATAAACTTTAGTATTTTCAGGTTGTTGTCAGCAAAATCAACTATATCTGCAATTTGGGCATTTGTTAATTCGGAAATGGAACAGTAAATTTCATCAATTCCTTCTTGTAGGATATAGTTAAAAGCCTGAACAAGGGAGTCTTCTTTTTCTTTGAAATTAAATGTCTTCTTATATGAATATCCGTACTCTGGATTTTCATTAAAAAAGCTTTTTAACGCAATAGTCTTTTTATTCACACCAAATATTACGGTGTTTCTATAGTTACCACCAAATGAAATTCTATAGCGCTGCAATAGATAATACACCATAAACTTGAATATACTTATTAGAATAAAACTCGCTATTGTATATTTTACAATTGGTTTCGGGTAAATTTTTAACTCGTGGTATAGTCCAGAAAAGGCAAAAATAAACAGCAGAAATAGGATTGCTTGTCTAAAAACAAGCGATAGAATATCAACTGGTCTTGTATATCTATATACTTCATAAAATTTAGAATAGATAGATATAAGCATCCAACCCAACGATATAAAAACAACAAACACCAAAGAATTTGTTTTTTCTAAAAGATATAATACCGCTAAGGTGTTTATAATACTTAAGTCAATTATGTATGAAATAGGCCGTAAATAGCCAGAATATCTTCCCTGTTTAAATAAGCTCAAGTATGAATAATTTATTTATGTAGTTGACTTAAAAATTTCTCATAAATTTAAACAAAAATAAGAAGAAGTTTAAAAACACATAGTTTTAAACAAGTGTTTATAATTGCTTCAACTTGTCTAACATTCTATTTAGAATTTTAGTCTTAGAGAAATTTTCTATCACAAACTCTCGAGCTAGATTACCGTTCATTTCCAAACGCTCCTTATCAGACAGAAGTAATTCTAAGTCATGAACAACATCTTTTGAATACTCTGAAAAAAACAAACCTCCTTTTGAGGCCATAATAATCGACTTAACTTCTGATTTATTATTACCTATTATTATTGATGGTTTTGTACTAGCTATCATACCTAATACTTTAGATGGCATTACCGTATCTACAACTTCTGTCTTTTGAAATAAAACGTGTATGTCTGTACTGCATAACAAATCAGACAGCTCATTAAAAGGTACAGGATTATAATATTTAATATTTTTAAAATTTTCTGTTTTTTGTAATAGCCAATCTTTTTTTGAGCCATTTCCAACAATTATTACATCATATTTTTCAGGATTAATATCATTACAGAATTTTAAAAAAGCATCCCAATCCTGCTTATCTCCAATATTTCCAGAGTATAAAATCTTAATTTTTCTTGAATTTAGATATCTATGAATACTCGACTGTTTTGGGTCAATTGCTTTCTCATCAATCCAATTCGGTAAAAAATATGCTTTTGATTCTGTTTTCTTTTTTAATCTTTCCATCATACTATAGCTAATAGTACTTGCTAAGTTTGCTTTGGAAAGCAACCATTTTTCAATAGAAAATAGTGAAGAAAATATTATATTCTTTTTTTCACTAACTCCAGTTTGCAAAGCTGCATCAAACTCAAAGTCTTGTATGTGAACCCACAATTTGGCATTGAATTTTTTTTTAAGAATATATCCTAGAAAAATTGAAGATGTAAAAGGAACAACTGATATTACTAAATCACAATTCTTTATTTTCAAAATATTTATAAAAGAACCAAAAGTGAAATCTATTAAATGTATAACCCTCTTTAGAAAAGTGGGTTTTTTAGGCACGTATTGTTTATATCTTAATATAGTATTACCGTTCAATTCCTCTTTTAAGAACGTTTTTTTGTCTTTATAAGTCTTAGAAATTTCCCACTTTGGATAATAAGGAAATGCCGTTACTACTGTAACCTCATATCCTACACTTTTTAAATATTCAGCCCATTGAGTAGAGTACAACCCTATTGCTGTATCTTCAGGTGCATAATTTAACCCTATGAAAGTTATATTAGTAATTTTCATAGATTATACCCTGTCTTTTATAATTTTAGCAGGAGAACCAAAACAAATTTTATTGGGTGGTAAATTATTAAACACACTACTTCTTGCACCGACAACAGTATAATCTCCTATACTTACCGAAGGAGCTACATATACATCTGTAGCTAACCAACATTTACTGCCTATCGTTATTTGTTGGGAAAAAATATCAAAATTATCTGAATTGTACTTGTGAGAGCCAGTGCATATATAACTTCTTTGAGAAATCACAGTATTACTCCCTATTTCTATTTTTCCAAGAGAATATAATACTACCTCATCACCTATCCAACTATAGTCTCCAATAGAAACTTTCCATGGATATGTGATTTGTGCCGTTGGTCTTATAATCACCTTTTTTCCAATATCAGCGCCAAAAATTCTTAACAGAAAACGCCTCCAAACATAAAAAAATTGAGGTGAATTTCTAAAGAAAATAATATAGGTTAATCGCCATAACTGCACTATAATTTTAGACTTTCCCCTAAAACCTCTTGGGTTTTTAAAATTTAGAAGATTTTGATGTGTATAATTATTCATTTAAAACCTTTATTAAAAAAAAGATATAATCATGAGTTTATATAAAATATTTTCAATACGAATTTTCGAATATAAAACATTCATCTATATTGTTTTCTTTAAAACAAAACTACTCGTTTTGAATAAAAGATTAATTTTTACGACATTTTTCGAAAATTTTAATCATGCTTGATATAAATATCTCTTCTTTAAAATTTTTATTTGCATAGTCTTTATTTAAAATACCTTTAGTTTCTATAATTTGTTTATGATTTATTATTTCATTTATCTTAATCCTTAAATCTTCCACATCATTTTTCTTAACAAAAATTGCATTTTTATCTGTACAAATATCAGGAATGCCACCATGTTTTGTTGTTAAAATCAAACTCCCAAATGCCATTGCCTCAATTATAGAAATTGGTTGACCTTCCCCACGATCATAAAAAGTGGGTAGACAAAACACATTTCCCCATTCAAGCAGTTTTATTTTCTCCTTTCCTTCTACTACACCAAGATATTCTACATTAGTTAAATTTTGCATCAACAACTTAACTTTCTCATTTTCTGGTGGAATATTTCCTGCAACTCTAACCTTAATTTTAGATGAATCAATACTCTCTAATGCCTTTAACAATAGATTTATACCTTTTCCCTCTATAAGGTTACTTAAAAATATAAGTCTTACTTCACTATAATTTTTATTTATTTGAAGATTAGGATAAAGCCTATCCTGAAAAAAATTTTTACAGATAAAAATTTTTTCTCTACTAAGAAAAAAAGAAAGGTGACTTGTCAAAGACTCTGAGAGAACAATACCATAATCAAATAAGTTTAAGGTAAAAAGCATAAACTTCTTTTTTATTACACTTTGATTTTCAAATTCATTTTTTAAATATCCTCCATGTAAATGGACTATAGTTGGTATTCTAAAAATCTTTGTTATCAACAAAAAAGGTAAGTATTTACAAACACCAAAAAAAGTTTGACCAATTGTAATATTTACTATTCTGTAAAAAGGTATTTTGTAAATCTGAAAGTAAGAAATTAGAACTTTAAATTTGTCTAATGAAATACTACCAGTGTTTCCTTTAATTTTAGTTTGATTTTCTGTATTAATAAAACCAACATTTATTCCTCTGATTTGTAATCCTTTCCTTAAAACTAAGTTAGCTAAACTAACACCAGAAATTGGTGGAGGAAAAGTTCCTATTAATAATATATTTTTTTTCACTTAATTGTACTAGTTACTGTAGACCTCTCTGTTTTTTCAGTGCCTTTATTTAATTCTAAACTATGAGTATAACGCGTATATAGAGCAAAATAACCAATAAAAAAGCTAAAATAAATAACACCGTCCTCTCTTTCTAAAATATTTTCAAAAGACATAGTAAGTCCGTAAAAAATAAGCAAGAGTATAAGAACTTGATTATCATAGCGAATAGCTAAAGTCAAGTTATAGCACAAAAAACATAAAAACGTTAACAAACCGATAAGTCCCATAGACAACGTAAAACTAATATACTGATTGTGTGAGTTATATTTGCCTTCATATAGGATTGGAGAATCTTTTTTTAAGCTTTCCAAAAGTTCATCTTTATGGTCTCCTACACCAAAGCCTATCAAAGGTGATTCTATAATTTTTTTAATTGAAGATTTATATATATTATATCTAATATTGGTTGATGTTATTCCACCTGTTTCTACATTATCCACTTTCGTAAGTTCAGAAAATTTCTCTCTGTATTCTGGAATACTAGAAATAACTACTAAATTAATAACCATTATTGCTAAACCAACATAAAGTAATCTCTTATTTCTCTGAAATAAGAGAAATAATAAAAAAGTAATACCCAAAACAATAACAGGTCCTTTTTTTATCAAAATAAATAAAAAGCCTATTAGCAAAAAATCTAAAAAAATTAATACAGCTTTTTTATAGTTAGATTTAACCTCTATTATTATAAAGAAAGAAAACAGCAATGCTATACAAATATGCATAGATAGATATATCGGATGAATATTAAATGCCCCTTGAGCAATCCTATTTAAAGTAGGATAATGAATAAAAATCATACTCTTGTGATGTCCTAGATGATATATAAAGGAAATAGCATTAAATAGTAATACTGAACCAAAGAAAACTATCATATATCTATTTCTATTGTGTTGAAGTTTCTTAATCATTGTTTGGGGATACAAAGAAAAAATCATCGGAAAAATTATCAAAGAAGCCATTGTCTCTAACTTTTTGAAAGCATAGTGTAGATTTTCTGAATACAACAAACTTAAAATCATTAAAAGATAAATAGATGAGTTGATAAAAAAACTCTTAAAATCAAATGTAAAATCGTTTTTTCTATTAATAAATAGAATTACCAAACCAAAAAAAGCAATATTGTAAGGTTTAAGGTTTGAGGGAAATAATGGCAAAGCAAACATTTGCAAAAGACTCAAATCAAGTAGTTTAAATTTCAATTTGTCTGAAATATGCATAGTTATTTTTTTAACATCAATTTGACCGCTTTATTCACAAATTTTGGTATCAGTAACACTCCTAAGATAGTCCCGATAAAATATGCATAACCATTTGTAAAATCACCTCTAAGTAAAAAAAGCATATGAATTGAAAAGTAAAAGGCAATATTCTTTTTTAGCTGATCTCGACTATTAAGCCATATTAAAAATCTTACTACGATAAAAGACAGCACTAGAGATAATAGTATAACCCCAAATATCCCAAAATTCACATAACCCTCCGATACAAGTGGATTGGATAAATTGTTAAAGTTAAACCCATATTCATCTATAATAAAATCACCTATAAGTTCTCCTGTCGATATTGGTTTAGATTCCCAGATAGATCTAGGAACAAAAAACAATAAACCACTTAATAATTGATAACCATAGGAAAACCCATTCATAGAGACATATTCAATTGTTGCAGATATATTTGAATATGCATCATAATTTAGGGTGTTAAAAGTTTCTGCAAATTTAGTATTAGTAAACTCCTCAAGTATTAATTTGGGATTATTAACTATTGCTTCAAATGAATAATCTATGTGAGTGAAAATTTGAAATAACGGAAAAAGTAATATCATAGCAAAAAATAAAAATGACATAATTTTAACATTAGTGTTTAGTATTTTAGGAAAAAAAATAAAAATTAAACCAATATAAATTGGTCCTAATGCATTACGCTTTTCAGTAAGAGGGTTCTTAAACCAAAACAAGATTATAATTGAAAATATTAAAATAAAAAAAATAATAATTGCATTATTATTTTTTTTATTTTGACTTTTATAGAACTGACTACATAAAATTATAGTTGCAAAAGGAATCATAAACAAGACCTTTTTTTGTACCAAAAGTTCAAATACCGAGTAAGTAGATTTTTTCCAACTAGGTCTAGCAAACTCATCCATTATAAAATCTAAGCTAAAAAACAAAACCGTAAGACTAATTATTAAAAGAATCAAAAGTGTTAGGGGTAAGGTTTTGTCTTTTTTTGATACAACAACTCTAGTTATTTTACTTTTGAACTTCTTTTTAAAATAAACATAAGAAAAGAAAAAAATGATATTAAAAAAAACAATTATTGCATTTGTTTTAAGAGTCAATCCGATATTATAAACGAACATCGTTGCAAACCTATTATTTGTATCGGTAAAGCTGCCTATTTGAATTATTGGTGCAAGTAAAAAAAACAAATAATTAAAAACAATATAAGCAGAAATAAAAGGTGAATACTCCTTTTCTATAAACAAGTGATAGTATGCTATTAGGCTAATTACCAAAAAACTAATAAAAAATGAAGCCCAAACAAATATATCACAACTAAATGATGCAAACAGAATAGTACTAAGCAATATGTAAATCAGTAAAAATACTTTCCTTAAATTCATTTAATTTTAAAAAATTACTTTATTTCCTAACTAGTACAGTTAACTCTAATACAGTATTATATATATTTCTTTTGTATATAAAATATTAATTTTAATCATGGTTTCTCAGATAGAGAATTTTAATTTTTTGAAAGAAGATAAGTTGAAAATCTTCTTAATATAGAAACAAAAGTATATTTAATTATTTAATAAACCCTCCTAAAAGATTGAAAACGGAAAGGTTTACTCTATCTGTTTTAATAACATATATTACTCCTATAATATTCCAAAATATAAATGAAAATGCGGTACTTATAGCAGCTCCTAACATTTCATACTTAGGAATCAAAATAAAATTTGTAATAATGTTAATGACTAATGCAAAGACTAATGTCTTTTGAAGAAAAAATTGTTTTGAAGTCATATTGAGATATAATCCAACTGGACCACACAAAACGTTTACTATTTGACCTATCAAAATAATGTTTAGTGCGTTTTGAGCTAAAATATAGTTTGCTCCAAATAATCTGAATACTTGGCCTGAAAAAAAAATTATAAGTATTATTAGAGGTAGTGATAAAGTAGCATTTAATAACGTCGCCTTTTTAATAATTAATCTCAAGTTTTTTTTATCCTTTTTAAAATATAATTCTGAAATTTTAGGTGCAATTGTAGCATTAATTGAAGTAAGAATGATACCAACTATTGCTGAAATTTTAACAGCAATACCATAATATGCAATTATTTCGAACCCATAGTAATATTCAAGAGTATAAACATCTATGCTTTGCATTATTAATAATGAAATTAAACTAAATGACATCGGAAAGGATACCTTGATAATCTCTATGAAAGACGTTTTCTCTTTAACATATACCTGTTTGATTTTCATTAATTTAAAAACAATTAAAATAGTTGAAAAAATAGCCAAGATTAGAATTGATATAACAAATATATCTAGGACAATACTTATTTTATCAAAGAGAATTAAAACACATAGAAAAATAAAAAAGAGTCCAAACCTACCTATGTTTCTAAACAATTCTGAAATATATAACATATCAAATGCCCTTAAAACTTCAAAATTTAACATTGCTATAGAGAAGGGCAGTAATGTTATAAGAGCTTTATCTAAAACAGACATTAGTTGAATATCCTGAAAATATTCAATATCAAAACCGTTAGACAAAATTATATATGTCACTATTACTAGTAAGTAGGAGCTAACTAATAGGATAAGTTTTCTTTTGTATAATGAAACAATCTTCCCAAAATTTCCATAAGCTTCAAACTTTCCGACAAACTGAAGAAAAGAAGTATTCATACCCAAGAGGGTTAATGAACTAAGTAATAGTATCGTAGAATTAAAAAAATTATATTGTCCTACTAACTCTTCAGAAGCATAATTTGTAAGTAACAGCAAAATTAATATTTGTAGACCAGATCCTAATACTCTTAAAAAAAGGACACTTAAACTTCTTTTAGTTATTGGGTCTTTTAGAGCTTTAAAAAAAAGAGGGGATAATCTCATACAAACTATATTTACCAGTTTAAATCCTTTTCGTAACCTAATTCTATAAGAATTTCCCCGTGATGCTTTTTAAATATACTTTTTGCATCTTCATTAAAATAATTCTTCCAATCCCCTACTATACCCTTTCTTAAAAAACTAGTAGTGTTTTCGTTACCACGTTTACGCTTTGTCTGGTTTTCAAAAGAGTACTTCTTAATAATTTTTTCCAAATCTGATTTTTCATTAATTTGCACCCCTAAAAATTCTCTATTTAATTTTTCTATTTCCTTATATGTGTCTTCTAATAAATCCTCGTACCTGACTAAATAAATATTTTTTCTTGTTCTATAAAAATTAAGCCATGCCTTGTTGTAATCACCCCAATTGCCTGGATGGTTAAAAAAAGTCATTTTAGAAGGAGTATTTTTAAATAAGAAATCTATATATACTGGTAAATTAGTTTTAATATCATCAAAATCATCAAAATTTAGTTTACCTCTATAATAATCAACTAATTTTTTATCTTTTCTGTTCTTATCGTTCCATATTAAATGATGAAAATATGACGATACCATTATGTCTCTTCCATCTCTCAATAGCCAAATAATATTCTTATTCTCTTTGATTAAAAATTTTGGTAAATAATGAGAATGGTATACTGATTTTACTAATTTAGGATAAGTATTTCTGGGAAATGGTATATCTAAGCTACCTGCAATTAACTGAGCTAACCATGTACCACCAGACTTTGGATACTCAACAATTATAGGCGATTTATTAACAAAAGTTAAAGAATTAACAAACAATAATCTTGTTGCATATTCAAATTTCTTTAGTTTGTATTTTATCATGAAAAAAAAATTTAGAATATAAGCTATATATGATATAGTTTTTTTGAGTTCATTTAGGAATCACTATTGTTCAATATATCATATATATTCTATATAACTCTATACCTAGCTAAGCGATCAATTAAAAATTTTGGTCTATTATTTAATAAAATTTTATAACTTAATTTAAAGAGAAGTCTTTTTTTTATTCAATATACCAGCTAAAAATCTTCTTGATTCCTTCATCCAATTCAATTTTATGCTTCCAACCTAAATCATTTAGTTTAGAGACATCTGTGAGTTTTTTCATGGTGCCATCTGGCTTGTTGGTATTGTACACTAAATTACCTTTAAAACCTATAGTAGTCTTTATCGTTTCGGCGAGCTCAGCAATAGAAATATCTTTTCCTGTGCCTATGTTGATATGTGTATTTCGAATTTCTTTTTCATTAGCTTTAAACGTATCTTTAAAGTCTCTATTTTCCATTATAAACACACAAGCATCTGCCATGTCCTCTGACCATAAAAACTCTCTTCTAGGCTTTCCTGAGCCCCAAATTTCAACACTCTTAGCAGAGACACCAAAGTTTGAAAGATATTCTTTAGCCTCTTCTATGGTTTCTACACCTAAATCTGCAACAACCTCATTATACTTTTCTTCAGAAAGTAGTTTTGCCAAATAAATCTTTCTGATTAAAGCTGGCAATACATGTGATTTTTCTAAATCGAAATTATCGTTAGGGCCATAAAGATTGGTTGGCATTACAGAAATAAAGTTAGTACCATACTGAAGGTTGTAACTTTCACACATCTTTATACCTGCAATTTTTGCGATAGCATAAGGTTCATTAGTATACTCTAATGTGTCTGTTAACAAATAATCTTCCCTCATTGGTTGTGGACAATTTTTAGGATATATACATGTACTTCCTAAAAATAAGAGCTTCTTAACTCCGTTTAAATAACTTTGATGAATCACATTATTCTGAATCATCATATTATCGTAGATAAACTCTCCTCTATAAACATTGTTTGCTACTATTCCGCCAACTTTTGCTGCTGCTAAAAACACGTAATCTGGCTTCTCCTTTTCAAAAAAAGCCTTTGTTTCGTTTTGATCTGTTAAATCAAGTTCTTTATGTGTTCGAGTTATAATATTGCTGTAACCTTTAGATTTCAGGTTATTGAGTATAGCACTCCCAACCAAACCTCTGTGTCCAGCTACATAAATTTTAGAATCTTTATTCATTATTCAAAATAATTTTTGATTCTATAACCACCATCTTTTAAGTACTGTTGCTTTTGCATTAATTTGATATCACTAGACATCATATCTTCTACTAGAGCTGGTAAATCGTATTCTGGAACCCAACCTAATTTTTCTTTGGCCTTTGTAGCATCACCAATAAGTAAATCGACTTCGGTTGGTCTAAAATACTTTTCGTCAACAGCTATAACTTCCTTACCAACTTCTAATTGATAGTTTTCGTTGTTACATGCTTTTACATAGCCTTTTTCAGCTGATCCTTTTCCTTTGAACTCTAATTCAATACCAACATGTGAGAAACACATTTTTACAAAATCCCTAACCGTAGTTGTTTTTCCTGTTGCAATTACCCAATCTTCTGGTTCATCTGCTTGAAGAATCATCCACATCATTCTAATGTAGTCCTTTGCATGGCCCCAATCTCTTTGGGCGTCTAAATTTCCAAGATATATTTTATCTTGAAGCCCTAAAGCTATTTTTGATGTTGCTCTTGTAATTTTTCTAGTTACAAACGTTTCACCTCGTATTGGAGACTCATGATTGAAAAGTATACCATTACACGCATACATACCGTAAGCCTCTCTGTAATTTACAGTAATCCAATAGGCATACATTTTTGCTACTGCATAAGGACTTCTTGGGTAAAATGGTGTTTTTTCGGTCTGAGGAACTTCTTGTACTTTTCCATATAACTCTGAAGTTGAGGCTTGGTATATTTTAGTGGTTTTTTCTAATCCTAAAATTCTAACAGCCTCCAATATTCTTAATGTTCCAATACCATCTGCATTTGCAGTGTATTCTGGTGTCTCAAAAGATACATGCACATGGGACATAGCTGCCAAATTATAGATTTCATCTGGCTTTACATCCTGAATAATCCTGATAAGATTAGTGCTATCAGTTAAATCCCCATAATGCAAAAAGAAATTAGCATTTTCTTCATGAGGGTCTTGATACAAGTGATCGATTCTATCTGTATTAAAAAGTGAAGAACGACGTTTTATACCATGAACTGTGTATCCCTTTTTTAGTAGAAATTCACTTAAATAAGCGCCATCTTGCCCTGTAACGCCTGTTATTAATGCTACTTTACTCATTATGCTTTTTTTGTATGTTTTTTAAATTGATTAATGCTTTTTTTAAACTTGCTTTCCAATGTGGAATTTCAATTTTTAAAGCTTCCTTTATTTTACTTTTATCCAAGACACTAAAATGAGGTCTTTGTGCTGCTGTTGGAAAATCTTTAGATTTTATAGGAATTACTTTTGTTTTCTTTTTCTCTTCTTCAAAGATAGTAAAAGCAAAATCATACCAACTAGCAACCCCTTCGTTACTAAAATGATATGTGCCGTATCTGTTTGATTTAGATTCTATGATTTCAAAGATTACCTCAGCTAAGTCCGTAGCGTAAGTCGGTGTTCCTATTTGATCTTCAACAACGCTCAACTCATATCTTGTTTCAGAAAGTCTGAGCATAGTTTTCATAAAATTAGTTTGGAACTCTGAGTACAACCACGAGGTTCTAATAATGAAGTACTGATTACATATACTTTTAATCGCTTCTTCTCCATTAAGTTTTGAGGTGCCATAAACACCTATGGGATATGTAGTATCGGTTTCTTTGTATGCCATTGAACTTTGCCCATCAAAAACAAAATCTGTTGAAATATGAATAAGCGTCACAGAAGACTTAGCGCAAATATTAGCTAAGTTTTCTACAGCTTTTTCATTAATAGCAAAAGCTTTCTCTTGTTCTGATTCGGCTTTATCTACCGCTGTATATGCCGCACAGTTTACACAGTAATCTAAATTATTTTCAGAAAAATATTGTTGTATTTTCTTGTAGTCTGTAATGTCTAAATCTGATGAACTTTTAAAGATTAGATTAATATTTTTATAACGATTTGAAATACTATCTAAGCAATTCGCTAGTTGACCATTTCCGCCTGTAACTAGAACATTTACCATAGTTCTACATTTTTGAAACTAGGAAGAACGACGTCCTTTTCAGAAATAATTAATTCTTCTTCTGGCAATTTCCAATCAATATCTAAATCAGGATCATTATATAAAATACCATCTTCAGACTCTTTATTATAAAAGTTATCACATTTATATGAAAATATAGCAGTGTCGGACAGAACTACAAAACCGTGAGCAAAACCTCTGGGTACAAATAACTGCTTTTTATTTTCTTCTGTTAATTCAACTGAAACGTGCTTTCCGAATGTTTTAGAATCTTTTCTTAAGTCTACGGCAACGTCCAAAACCTTTCCTTTTATAACCCTAACTAACTTTGCTTGAGCATACTCCCCTTTTTGAAAATGTAAGCCCCTCAAAACTCCCTTAGTAGAAAAGGACTCGTTATCTTGAACAAAATTCACGGATGTTCCTACTGCTGATGTAAACTTTTCTTGATTGAAACTCTCAAAGAAATAGCCTCTTTTATCTTCAAAAACGGTAGGTTCTATAATAACACAACCCTCAAGCATGGTTTCTTTAATTGTCATTATTCTTATTTAAAAGTCCTAAAAGATTTTTTCCATAGCCACTTTTCATCAATGGATTGGCTAGTTCAATAAATTGGTTTTCATCGATGTAGCCCATTTCAAATGCAGCTGCTTCAATAGAACCTATTTTTAGTCCTTGTCTATTTTCTATGACTTCAACAAATTGTGATGCTTGCATTAAAGAATCAAAAGTACCTGTATCTAACCAAGCGGTTCCTCTATCTAGGATACTTACATTAAGTTTTCCTTGACTAAGATATTCTTTATTAACATCTGTGATTTCTAGCTCACCTCTATGACTAGGTTTTATACTTTTTGCAATACTGACAACATTATTATCATAAAAGTAAATACCTGGAACTGCATAGTTTGATTTTGGCTTAATTGGTTTTTCTTCAATAGAAATTGCGTGACCATTTTCATCAAATTCAACAACACCATAACGTTCCGGATCGTGAACACGATAAGCGTAGATTATACCTCCTTCTGGATCATTGTTGCTTTGTAGTAATGATGCTAAGCCAGAGCCATAAAAAATATTATCTCCTAAAATTAATGCCACCTTATCATTTCCAATAAAATCTTCACCAATAATAAAAGCTTCAGCTAAACCGTTTGGTTCATCCTGTACTGCATAAGAGAAGCTACAACCATACTTTTCTCCATCCCCTAATAAATCTTTAAAAAGTGGTAAATCTTTTGGGGTTGATATAATTAAAATCTCTTTAATACCAGCATACATCAACGTTGATAAAGGATAATAAATCATTGGCTTGTCGTAAATAGGCATTAACTGCTTACTTACAGACAATGTCAATGGATGTAATCGTGTTCCTGAACCACCTGCTAATATTATTCCTTTCATAGACTATGAATACTGTTTTTCGTAATAAGTTTGATATGCTCCAGAAGTTACATTATTAAGCCATTCTGAATTATCAAAATACCAATCTATGGTTTCTTTTAGGCCTTCTTCAAAAGTTACAGATGGCATCCATCCTAATTCGTCTTTTATTTTGTTAGCGTCTATAGCATATCTTAAATCGTGCCCAGGGCGATCTTTTACAAATGTGATTAATTCTTGTGAACTTCCTTGTGGTCTTTCTAATTTAAGATCCATTTGATCACATAATAGCTTTACTAAATCAATATTTCTCCATTCGTTGAAACCACCAATGTTATAGGTTTCACCTATTTTACCTTCATGAAAAACCATGTCAATAGCTCTGGCATGATCCTTTACATATAACCAATCTCTTGTGTAATTACCATCTCCATAAACCGGTAAAGGTTTCTTATTAATGATATTATTTATAAATAAAGGAATCAATTTCTCTGGGAATTGATTTTGCCCATAATTATTAGAACAGTTTGTTATCACATAAGGCAAACTATATGTTTCGCCATAAGCTCTAACGAAATGGTCAGAACTAGCTTTTGATGCTGAATAAGGTGAATTTGGATCGTAAGATGTGCTTTCTGTAAACAATCCCGTTTCTCCTAAGGTACCATAAACCTCATCTGTACTAATATGATAAAATAGTTTATCCTTATAATTACCACTCCACAAACCTTTAAAAGCATTTAACAATACCATTGTGCCTATAACATTGGTTCTTACAAAAGCCAAGGGGTCTTTTATAGAACGGTCTACATGAGATTCAGCCGCTAGGTGGATAACATCTGTGAAATTATATTTATTAAAAATCTCTGTTATATAAGTTTCATCTGTTATATCTCCCTTTAAGAAAGTATAATTTTCTTTAGACTCAATATCTACAAGGTTTTCTAAGTTACCGGCATAGGTTAAAGCATCTAAATTGAAAATATGATAGTTAGGGTACTTATTTACAAAAAGTCTTACTACATGAGATCCAATAAAGCCAGCACCACCAGTTATAAGTATTTTTTTAGGTATTATACTCATAATTTTTTATAAACTTGAAAATATTCATCAAAGCATAGGCAATCACCATAATTGAAAAAATAATTAGCGGCAACAAGAATGTAAGTTTACTTAAAACTCTTGAATCCTTTTTACCTATTTCATCAAAAGACGCTATTATATCATAATAATCTTGCTCTTCGATTTTTATTTCTTCTAAATTTTTTAATGCTTGCCTTATTTTTACTTCTTCTTGAAATAATTCAAACTCTTTGGTTTCCACCTTCTCTTGACTTAATGGCAATAAGCTTCCTGTTGAAAGTTGAAGTTTCCCATTATTCGCTTCACTAGTTTTAATCTCAATATACATATTTTGAAGCTTGTCAATATTTTGTAATTGTGCTAAATAATTCGCTTTCTCAACTCCATATATTGAATCAAACTTTTGCTTTAGTTTTTTTGAATATTTATTTTCAAATGTTTTAATAAATCCTTTTTCTAATTGAGGAAAAATATTGGCACTTTTAGATTTTGCTGTAATAGAAAAAATAGAGCTAGAGAGCATATCCCTATTTTCAACAAATTTTTCAAAAGAAAAGTCCTTTACAAGGCTTGTATCAATATCTTGTAAGTATTCATCGTATTCAATTAACAAATCGTTCTGAGTTTCAGGACCAGCTTCAATTTCAAATTCTAAAATATTTGAAGCATTTAAAGTGTCTATTTCAAAAACTTTAGATATTTCTTTTAAATTTTTAGAATTTATTAAAGCATTGAAGTAGTCAACATTGTTTACTAACTGATATTTTGAATCAAAATAAGGCTTAACAATCATACTAGATGTGTAAACAGGCTCCTTAAACTTATCAACTATATAACCAATAATTGCCGCAGCCATCAATACAACCGCAATTAATTTAAAATGTTCAACTAGAGGTTTTAAAATTAAAATTATAGCTGTAAAAATTCCTTTGAAAATCTTACCAATAAAGTTGAATAGTTTTTCAAATAATCTCCCTATAGCATTGAACAACTGACCTAAGTCAATTTCTTCGTTATCATTTTGCTGAGGTGTTTTGTCACTCATGTTGTTTATGAATTAAAAATCTGTTCTAGTATTTTTTTAGTAATTACGTATGTTGGTTTTACTCCTGAGGTTCCTAAACCTCCTGAAGCTAAAGTACTCCCTGTTTCAAGAGGATTATCACTCGCATAATAGGCATATCTAACTTTTACATCTTCATTTATGCTGCCCCTAACTTTTGATGCTGCCTGAATAGCCTTTTGGTAATGTGCGCCTTCCATTTCGAGACCTATCACATTCCACGTAGAGTTCTTAAAGAATTTAAGTATTTCCTTGTTTTGTAAGGATGTGCCTAGCACAGTTATCATAGTACCCTCAAAAACTTCTACTCCACAATCTAATAAATCACTTTTGCTTAGTTCGTTTTTAAACGGGTAATTATCTGCGGTACCTTCAAAAATATGAGCTGAAGGTATCATTATATCTCCTTTACCTCCTTCTAAAATACCTGCTTTACCCATAATAGAAATAGACCGAACATCTAAATGAACTTTTTTGCCATCAACTTTTATAGGTTTTAAAAACTCATCTAAAGTTTCATAAGCTTGCTCACCAAAAGCATAATCCATTACAAAAATGACTGCTTTTTCTTCAACACTATCTTTTAAGTAATTGAATTCTGTTTTGGTAAAATCTATTTTATCTGTGTCGAAAATCTGCACGTCAATGTTGGTTCCAGAAGTATCTTTAATGTAGATCATTCCGTTTTGCAACGCTGATTTTTCTACTTTATTGCGCAATAATGAGTTTTTTGAATCACTTAATGCTTCGTAGGTTTGAAAAATGTCCTTCTTGGCTTCAGAAGCTTTCAAAATGCCTTTTGCAAAAAGAGAATTCATCACACTATGCATATTGGCACTTATAATGTGAATTGGACGCTCAAGCAATCCATTTTTGTGTAATTCGGCCTTTATAGTGTCAGCCCAAACTTCTCCATGAATATGATGCCCTAAACGCTCTCTTAAAACAGGACTAAAAGTTATGGTTCTTTTAGTATTGTTTATAGTTTCTTCTATCGCAAGTTTTCCCAACCAATAAACAATATGAAGTAAGCGCTCTGGCTGACCTTCTATCGAAAATTTAGAATAGGCTTCTGTTAACTCATTAAAAGTTCTTCCTAAAATATTAGCCGTATGCGTTATGGCTATTTCTCTATCTTTTTGAGAAAGTTTTTCTGAAGATAATACTGCACTTTCTAATTTCTGCCAATCCCTTACAGTTGAACCTTCTTCATCGATAAGAACACGTTTGCTAATCTTGTGAGATTCTACAAAAAGAAATGTAAGATGCGTAAGTATATCATAAATCTCTGAGCGACCTCTAGTGATTTCGATATTCATTTGCTCGTCATCGATTCTGTAACAATTTCTCCTTCTTTTAGGCGGAATTATTGCTTTAAAATGTGAATTAGCGTAACCTTCATCACTTGTTAGGTTAATGAACGTACATTCCTCTATACCTTGAGGTAAACGATCTATAACATAAAGTAAGCCTTCTAATTCTGCTTTCTCTTCGCCTATAGAACCATAAATTTCAGGCCGAAGTAGCAGAAGTGCTTCCCTTAGTGTTTCACCAGAAACACCCATAGGTTTATAAAAACCGCGATTAAACAAGTGTCGCATGGTAATGTACATACGCTCTATTGCGCTCGAACTTTCTTGCGCTCTTGTTCTTTCGTGTCTTTTCTTATTTGTTGTACTCATATAGTAATTTAACCAGCAAATATATAGTTTTATTTAACTAAATGAAGCTCATATAACTTATCTGCTATTTTCCTATCATTTGATAATCTTGGAATCTTATTTTGACCACCAAGTTTACCAATAGATTTCATATAAGTTTGAAAGCCATCTTTTTTAATTTTTGTCACTTTTAATGATCTTAAAACCTTTCCTTCTATTAAATCAAAATAATAACTGTTCTGCTTTTGTAAAGATTGGTCTATAGCCTCTATGAATGTTTCTTCATTTTCAGGTTCATTTTCAAATTCTATAAACCATTCATGAAACGGCAAGCCAGATTCAGGATTTATTTGTGGCGCAACTGTGAATTCATTTACGGATATCTTAGTATTTTCTGTTGCTTCCTTTAAAGCTTGCTCCACTTCTTTTCCAATAACATGCTCACCAAAAGCCGAAATAAAGTGTTTAATTCTTCCGCTTACAATAACACGATATGGACTCAAAGATGTAAACTCAACCGTATCTCCAATATTATAAGCCCAAAGACCAGCTGTAGTAGAAATTATCATTACGTAATTGACACCAAGCTTTACATCTTTAATAGTTATTCTTTTAGGGCTTTCATCAAAGAAATGGTTGGTCTCTATAAATTCATAAAAAATTCCCGAATTGAGCTGAAGCAACATTCCTTTTTCATTCTGTTTGTCCTGAAATGCGAAAAAACCCTCACTCGCAGGATATAACTCAATACTATCTACCTTTCTGCCAATTAAGTTTTCAAATTTTGCTCGGTAAGGTTCGTAATTAACTCCACCGAAAATAAACAGATTGAAATTCTTAAAAATATCTCCAACCTTTTTATTCTTTTTTTCAATCAATTTCTCAAAATACATCTGAACCCAAGAAGGAATTCCAGAAATAACCGTCATATCTTCTTCTATAGTTTCATCTACAATGGCATTGACCTTAGTTTCCCAATCTTCAATACAATTGGTTTCATAGCTGGGCATTCTATTTTTTTGAAGGTATTTAGGCACGTAGTGTGCTACGATTCCAGACAATCTACCTAGTTTTATTTCATTTTTTTCTTCTAAAATTGGACTTCCTTGAAGAAAAATCATTTTTCCATCTACAAATCTTGTGTTTCCAGTTTCATGGATATAAAGTAAAATAGCATTTCTAGCTGCCTCTACGTGTGTTGGCATACTTTCCTTTGTAATAGGAATATATTTTGCACCAGATGTTGTTCCTGAAGTTTTTGCAAAATATACTGGCTTTCCTTTCCAAAGTACATTTTCTTCACCAGCAACTACGCGCTCAACATAAGGTTTTAATTCTTCGTAGTCTCTTACAGGAACTTTAGTTTTGAAATCTTCATAAGACTTAATTTCATCAAACTTATGATCTTTACCAAAAGCTGTAGTTTTAGCTTCTGTGATTAAATCATCAAATACCTTTTGTTGTGTCTCTGTAGGTTTTGAAGACCATTTTTTTATACGCTTAGCAATATATTTTGCAAAAGGTTTTGAAAGTGCCGCCTTAACTGAAGCCATTACTGAAAATCAATAAAATTAGTTGGATTTACTGGATAGCCTTTGCTCCATAATTCGAAATGCAAATGAGGTCCTGTGGTTAACTCTCCTGTATTACCAGACATTGCTATCACCTCACCTGCTTTTACTAAATCTCCCTGGGATTTTGTAATCTCAGAATTGTGTTTGTAAACAGAAATCAATTCTTGATTATGCTCTATGATGACCACATAACCTGTTTCCACAGTCCATTCTGCAAATATTACAGTACCATCTGCTGTGGCTTTAACAGGTGTATTGGCTGCAACAACCACATCAACCGCATAATGTTTTTCCTTGATATTATATGATTCGGAAATAGTTCCGTTCACTGGAGGAAATAAAACAAAATTCGATTTATCTCCCGACTCAAAAAGATTGTATTTATCTTCTTTATTAACTTTTTCTCTAAGCAAAGAGTCTTCTTTATTAGTGGTAACTTGTAACACTCCTATATCATTCTTTGCCGCCTGAAGTATAGAATCTCTATTAAAGTTTGAAGAAGCTACATCTCCCGTCAGTACTTTTCTAATAGAAGCATAGTAGCGCTTGTTAAGCTCCAACTCATGGACTAGAGAATCTGTTTTGTAGTTTAAAATAGTCGCTTGCTTCTTTAGTCTTGCTGAAGAATATCCTGGTATATACTCTCTAAGCGGAGTAAAAGCAATAAGTAATGTGGTTAGAAAAATTAAAGTAATAGCTGATATTGATGTAATTATAAACACATTGAGCCGTGTTAACTTTATAGCAAAACGCTCTTCAAAAGTGTCTTCGTTTAAAATCACTAAACGATACTTATGAAGCAGTTTTTTTGTGAATTTTTTTTCTTTAATCTTCTTTTTAGCCATCAAAACAAAATTAGTTAAAATACTTAAATAGGCGCTTCATTAAATCCTAAAGTTGACTTAAGAACGTTATTATTAAACTATAATTACTAACTTTGCAGTCTAAATTAAAAATTATGAATCTTAGCATTATACCTTTAGCGATTGGACCTTGGCAATGGGTTATCATAGGCTTAGCAATTCTTTTACTTTTTGGAGGAAAGAAAATTCCTGAATTAATGAAAGGACTAGGTAGTGGAATTAAAGAATTTAAAGACGCAAGTAAAGACGATTCTGCTGATAATAACGAAAATAAATAGTCTTTTTTATAATAAAGAAACTAAAGAAAAAGCCAACTTTAAAAGTTGGCTTTTTTTTATTACTTAATCTTAATTGATTTTATAATGGATTCGAGTTCAAAAATGTACTCTCGCTTATCTAAAGAAGGTGCATAAACATAACCATCTGCTACTAAGTAACGATTGTTTATTTTATCTTCAATCAAATATGTTATAAATGGACCAGCCATAGTGTAACCTTCCATAGTCCAAAGACCTCTTACCTCATAAGCTGGCTTATTATCAATAATTGTTTCGAACATTCCTGGTGCATACGCATCTTCAACTTTCATATAAATATCATCCTCGCCTGGAATTTTATTTTTGGTAATCTCATTTCTTAATTTAACAATGTCTACTATTGTACTGTCTCCTTTTGAAATAGACTCTAGCGGAACCTCATAAAACATTAGTTCCATCGTTTTAGAATTACTAAGATTTTTTCTTATCCAGAAGAAATCATCATCAGCTTTACTGATTCTGTATACCGAAGGAATGTTTATGGTAAAGCCTAATTTGCTCTCCATTTTTGCATCGTCTAATAAAGACAATTTGATACGTCTTTGCTTTTCCTTAACTTCTTCTTTGTTAAAGGCATCAATTATTTTTGCTGCGTTTTCTTTTAATTGCTCAACAATTTCTTTATCAGTTTTCCCACCAATTACAGCTACAGTCTGCGGTTTAGCGAATTCATTGTTTACAATTTTTGTGACAGGCTTTAAATTTCCTTTTTCAATCTTCAGTATAATTCTGCTTCTGGTAGCAAACCCATCGAACACTTGTGGCGGAATTTGTCTCATGTGAAACAATGGTTCATCTACAGGTAAACCCATTAACGGAGCGGCAAAAATGCTTCTGATATTTTCTCCAATGCTTCCTTCCCACAAAGTGTTATCTACTACAACCGAAATACTATTTAGATTTCCGTTAGACTCGGGTAAGTAAACTTGTTTGTCTGACTGCTTTTTTTCATCACAAGCCAAGACGGTAATACATAGTAATAAAGCGTATAAAGCTTTCATAATTTTTGTTTTTGTTGGTTTAACTACTCTGAAACAATCAATTTTGTTCCTATTCTGAGTTTATTACCACTAATATCGTTCCAATCTTTAATATTTTGAACAGAAACTCCAGAAAATTTTTGAGCTATGGTCCAAAGTGAATCTCCAGATTGTACTGTATAAGTCTGTTTTCCTTCTGCGTTCACTACTTTTTTGGGTGCAGAAGGTGTACTTGTAACATCAATTTTTCTAGGGTAAATTGTAAGTCGTTGGCCTATTTTAAGGTTATTACTTCTTAATCCGTTCCACTGTTTTATCTGACTCACCCTAACTCCGTATTTTCGTGCTATTTTACCAAGGTAGTCACCACTTCGTACACGATATCTAACTTTGGTATCATTATTAAATAACTGAGGTAAAGGTTTTTCTCGCTTGTCAAATTCGCTTTTGGCAAAAGCATAAATTTGTTCCTCGTTGGTTACAAACGTTCCTACTGCTTCTCTTGGCAATCTTAGAACATAGGTTTTACCTTCAACTTTCGGAATAATATCTAATCGATACGAAGGATTCAAAAATTGAAGTTCTTCTATATTAACACCTGTAACTTCAGAGACTTGATCTAAAGAGATCATCTGTTTTACGTGAATAGTATCGGTTTCTATATGCTGAAACATTGGTCTTTCAGGTTGAAAACCATGCTCTTTAGCATATTCAAAAATATACATTGTCGCCAAAAATGCCGGAACATAACCAGCTGTTTCCCTAGGTAAATTATGACGAATATTCCAATAATTCTTATAACCACCAGAACGTCTTATCGCTTTATTTACGTTTCCTGGACCTGAATTGTAAGCCGCTAAAGCTAAGTCCCAATCTCCAAAAATTTCATACAACTTTCCTAAGTATTGAGCCGCAGCTGTTGTTGACCTTATAGGGTCGCTACGTTCATCTACATAACTGCTTACATCCAAATCGTGTTCCTTGCCTGTAGCAAACATAAATTGCCATAAGCCAGTTGCACCTACTCTAGATCGCGCTCTTGGCTTTAATGCAGATTCTACAATAGCCAGATATTTCATTTCTAATGGAATATTGTAATTGTCGAATTCCTGCTCAAACATTGGAAAATAAAAATGGCTTAAACCCATCAAACTTTCTAATGAAGACCTTCTATATTTCAAGTAGCTTTTTATGACACTTTCTAACGAAGGATTGTACTCTACATTAAAAGGTGTTCTTGCATTTAAACGCTCAAGTCTTGCTTTTAGAGTATCTGTGGGTAATTCAGGATAATCCACAGGATCATATTCCAATTCTGTAACCGATTTATATATGGTATCAAAGAGTGAATTGCTATACAGCTCTTCTAACCATTTCTCATCTAATTTAGCAGCCTCAGGATGATCTTTAAGGTCTTTAATGTTTAAAGTATCTTGCTCTGCAGGAATTGTCTGTTTTGAGGTAAGCAACTTTCCGTCAATCACAGAATCTTTTGAGGTGGTTTGAACCCTCTCTTGGGTCCAGCCAAAATCAAAAAAGCACAATAAAATTAAAGTATAAACTAATCGCATGTTATCGAATTTATATAAAAAAACGTAATTCCTGTAAATATGGTATATTTTTAATGCTTTTGAAATTTGATTAAACACTTAATAATTATCGTTATACCAGCGCAACCAACTACATTCCTTTAATACCTCTTGATAATAATTGGACTCTGAGTAATTATCGCGTAAATCTTTGAAATGGGCTTGGTGATTTTCACAAAGGTAAAAATCATATTCATTTGTTTGATTATTCCTTGTATAATCAAAGCAACTTTCTGTTTTAGCTAACATAAAAGTGAGCCGTGCTTTTACTTCATTATCTCCTTTGCTTTCTATACCTTTTTTAAAATACTTTTCTGCCCACATCATTGCGTTATCTGTTGTTTCTGTAGTATTACCACCAGATTCACTCATCAACTCATTTCGGTTATCATTTCCTACATAATAAAGATTATTTACAAACCATCCTACTGCACTCATATTGTACCAAGCATTACCCAACATATAATAATATTCTGCTGCGTTTTCTTTTTCTTGTTTTGCTAAAGTCTCGAGCTTTATAAGGGCTTTGGTTAGTTTTATTTTATTATCTCTATAATTTTTTCTCTTACTCCCACTGGTTCATCATCTGAAGTAACGGTATTATTTAATTTCAACTCTTCTAAATATTTGACATGAAATTGATCTGATATTGAGTTGAAATCAACATTCATCCATTCTTTTATAGATCCTGAGAATAATTCTGGTCTAACGTCCTCATTCCAAAACTCTGATGTATTTTTAATTGCTTCAAACTCTTTTAAAGCTCTATACAATTCTTTTTCTCTTAAAAAATATGTTCCTCTTAGCTCGTGTATAAAATCATTGACATCCACCTTTACTCTGTCTAAAATTATTTGCTCAAAATGGGTGAAAGACTTTAATTTTATAAATTCATCTAAACTATTAATAACATCTATTTTTAAAAATGAATACTTGGTTTCAAGCTCATAATTATAAGCATAGTTGTTATTAATTGTACTCCAGTCAAAAGGTTGATCACGAGGATAACTATCGTAATCTATTGCTATAAAAGCACTTAACAAGGGATTATCTTTAGAATATAAGGCACTAATATGATTGAAAAATGCAGCGACTACTGGTTTGTATGTATTAAGGTCTTTATCTTGATCTAATTGTTTGAAAACTTCATTGATTTGCTGACGGTTTGGTGTCTTTATATCCATAAAATCTATTGCAAACAGTAATCGTTTTTTATGAATTTTAGAAGCATGCCACTGAAATTGTGTATTTAATGTAGCTTTTGCTTCACTATACTTACCTTTTTTTATTTGCGATAGTGCTTTAAGCAAAGTCAAAGCACTTTTATCTTTAAGTGTTTTATTTGTTAGAATTTCATCTATAATGATTTTACTTTCATTAGTATAAGTATTCTGTATTCCTTCAAAATAATATCCATTGTCATCATGCTCAAAGAGCTGAGATTGTATATCATCTATAAGTCTTGCTGTTAACACTTCTAAATACGGTGAATTGACATCGATTTCTGCTATTTTCTTCATCTCTTTTAAAACATCTCCTCTGCCATAATACGCTTTAAAAAAATGAAAAATATCCTTGTACTTTAAGTCCTTATAAAAGCTGCTGTTTTCATTTAACTGGCTCCAGTCTATAAAACGAAGACTCAAAGCACAACGCTCTCTTCTGTCTGGTAAGTTTTTGAATACCTCAAGGTAATTTTGAGCAGCTATACTGTGTTGACTAAGATTAAAATAAGCTCCCGAAACTTGCTCTAACGCTCTGTAATAGATGTATCTAGAACTATTATTTAATTCTAAATATCTTTTAAAAGCACTGATAGCCAAATCATTGTCTTGTTTGTAATGTGCTAACTTTACAATTTGATACCCAACTCTATTCTTAAAAAATTGGTCTGGTGCGTCTTTAATTAGAGCAACCGCTTTTTCTAACCAAGGAGATTTATCTTCAAAACTTAATGTTTCTCCTTGATACCAACCTGAATCGTACGTCTTATCGCTAGCTAAGCGCTCTGTGCCTTTTGCCAAAAGTAGATAACGCTTAAAAAAAGTGTACTTAGTTTTATTAATGTTGGTATACATTAATCTTTCGTTCTCATCGACATCTTCTTCTCCCTGAAGCCATTGTATTGACTTTTTGTAAACAAGTAACCTTAATTCTTCTTTAGAAAAACTACCATTAAAGTAGTTATACCATTCATCAATATTATAGTTTGTAGCATTGCTGTTGGGAAAATAATCGCAAAAAACAATATCTGGACAATTTAAAAACGACTTATTATCTTCATCTACTAATGAAAACTGATCAATAATTGGATAATACACACTATCCCAAGACGGATCCCAACCACAAAAAGTAGGCAACTTAGAGTTGGCTTCTAAACTTGTAAACCCAAGAATTACAAGTGCGTTAATTATAACAAAATGTCTTAAGATCATCGTTTGTAAAATTAGACAACACAGGCGAACCTATGTGATAAAAAACTGTGCTATATGGTTTTGTTGATGCTGCTTTTATTAACTCGGAGAGTTTTTTTAGGTCATTTTTACTTACCGTCTCAATCCTAATAACATCATCTTTATAAATAAAATTACTACTTATATAACAATCTTGAGTAGCCTTGTAAATATTTAACGTTTGAGTAGGTCTAAAGTTCTCGCTAAAAGTCTTCAACGAATAATTATTTAAAATTGCTACAGGCTTTTCTCTTCTGTAAAGAATAGCCCACTCAAATACAGGCAAGGCCAGATCATAAGGTAGTAGATATTCACTAAGACGCTGTAAATATTGACTAGTAATATTGTTGTTAATAATAGAGTTTGTCTCGTCAATATTCAAAATATCTCCAACATTATATGCCATAAGTACCACTTTATCTACAGGAGGCACTCCTGTTTTTTCTCTATATTTTACCTGATGCAATCTTAATGTTGTCGAGAGTTCAATGTTATCAAAATAGGTTGCTAAACTTTCTAAGAAGGCAAAGTATTTCATTTTTGTGTTTTGAGACCAATCGCAATCAATCTGAATTTTAGTTAACATCTTTTGAGGCTCGAAATAACTTTTAAAAAGACGCTTTATTTTTTGAGAAACAGGTTTTGATAACGATTTACTTTCCTCTAAGGTGATATGTTTAAAAACTTCATTTTTTATGAATACAACTGGAACTATGGTGTCTACAACCACTTCAAAATCTTTTGAAAACTGAACTGTTGCAATTGGTAAGGGTTTATTTTCTTTGGTATTAAAATCTACATCAAAAAAACGCATATACAAGATGTTACTTTGTCCATCTTGTATATGCGTTTTATCTTGTTCTGTTAAGTTAAAATTCGTTTTCCAGTGGTAAAAACTGTATTTAGAATCATTTACTTCTGTTTTGCACGACGAAATTGTTGTGCAAAAAACTATAACGAATATTAAACTTGAAAGACTTTTAATCATTAAGAATTGCCGCAATACCCGGAAGCGTTTTACCTTCTAAGCTTTCTAGCATAGCTCCACCACCAGTACTTACGTAACTTACTTTATCTTCAAAACCAAACTCTTTTACGGCAGCTACAGAATCTCCTCCTCCAACTAAAGAAAACGCTCCGTTTTTAGTGGCGTTAGCAATTGAATTTCCAAGTGCTATAGTGCCTTTAGAGAAAGTTTCCATTTCAAAAACTCCTAGCGGACCATTCCATAAAATGGTGTTACACTTATTAACTACGTCGTCAAAAATCTCTAAAGATTTTGGTCCAGCATCCAAACCTTGCCATCCATCAGGAATGTGATAAACATCTACGTGTTGTGTATTGGCATCATTGCTAAAAGCATCTGCAGCAATCACATCTACAGGTATATGAACTTGTACTCCTTTAGCCTCAGCTTGTTTTAATATATCTAAAGCCAATTCCATTTTATCATCTTCGCAGATAGAATCTCCAACAGAACCACCTTTAGCTTTAATGAACGTAAATGTCATTCCTCCACCAATAATAAGGTGATCTACTTTGTCTAAAATATTCTCAATAACAGTGATTTTTGAAGATACTTTAGCACCACCAAGTACAGCTAAAACAGGTTTTTCGCCATCTTCCAATACTTTTTTGATGCTTTCTATTTCTTTAGCCAATAAGCTTCCGAAACATTTAGCATCTGGGAAAAATTCTGCAACAATAGTGGTGGAAGCATGAGCTCTATGTGCTGTACCAAAAGCATCATTTACATAAATATCTCCTAGCTTAGATAATTGTTTTGCAAAATCTTTATCACCTTTTGTTTCCTCTTCATGAAAACGTAAATTTTCGAGCAATAAAATTTCGCCTGGTTGTAAAGCATTTGCCTTTTCTTCGGCTTCTTCACCAACACAGTTACTTGCAAATTTTACTTCCACACCAAGAATATCTTCAATTTTTGAAATGATATGCTTTAAAGAAAACTCTTCTTGTACTCCTTTTGGTCGTCCTAAATGCGACATTAAAACACAACTCCCACCGTCTTCTAAGATTTTTATAATCGTTGGTTTTGCCGAAATAATTCTAGTGTCGTCTGTAACTTCAAATTTATCATTTAGAGGTACATTAAAATCTACACGGATTAATGCTTTTTTATCTTCAAAATTAAAATCGTTTAGTGTCTTCATCTGTTTTAAATAAGGAATATGTTTCTCTGTTTTGAATAACAAATATAAAGATTAGAAAGCATAAAAAAATTACATAGTTTTGCTTTATGTTATTTTCTGAAGTTTTAGGGCAAGAACACATTAAAAATCACCTTACAACAAGTGTTGATCAAGGTAGAATTGCACACGCGCAACTTTTTGTTGGACCAGAAGGTTCTGGTACTTTACCAATGGCCATAGCTTATGCACAATACATTTTGTGTAGCAACACTGGTGGTGAAAACACTGGCGGAAATGAATCTTGTAATCTAAAATTCAAGAACGTATCACATCCCGATTTGCACTTTGCATTTCCTGTTACTACAAGTGATAAGGTAAAAAGTAAACCCGTTTCTAATTTTTATCTAGAAGAATGGAGACAACTGTTAGACCAACAACCTTACGGCAACCTTTTTGATTGGTACAAATTATTGGGTGTGGACAACAAGCAAGGGCAAATTGGTGTTGATGAGGCTTTTGAAATTGTAAAGTCCCTTTCGTTAAAATCTTACGAAGGAGGTTATAAGGTGATGCTAATTTGGATGGCTGAAAAAATGAACACTGCAGCTGCCAATAAGCTTTTAAAACTCATTGAGGAGCCACCAGAAAAAACCATTTTCATTCTCATTGCAGAAGACGAAGAACAAATCATAAATACCATTCGTTCGCGTTGTCAAATACTAACGTTTCCACCACTAGCTGAAGAAGCAATTACTGAAGCTTTGGTAAGAAACTATCATATTGAAAACTCCGTTGCCACTAAAATTGCGCATCAAGCTAATGGTAATTACAACAGGGCTTGCGATCTTATTTATCAAGATAGTGAAGATATTCAGTTTGAAAAATGGTTTATTCTTTGGGTACGTTCGGCTTTTAAGGCTAGAGGAAACAAAGCCGCTATTCACGATTTAATTTCTTGGAGCGAAGAGATTGCTAAAACCGGAAGAGAAACACAGAAGAAGTTTTTAGCGTTTTGTCTCAATTATTTTAGGCAAGCCATGCTCATGAATTACAAAGCTGATTCCTTGGTGTATTTAGAACCAAAATCAGAAGGTTTCAAACTTGAGAATTTTGCTCCATTTGTGCATGGCAATAACATTTTGGAGATTAGTGATGAGCTTCAAGATGCTATTTATCACATAGAACGCAATGGAAATTCTAAGATTATCTTAACTGATTTAAGTATAAAACTTACGCGTTTACTACATAAAAAAGCTGTCTGAATAGCATGAGAATCTGTCATTCTGAATTTATTTCAGAATCTCAAAAAAACTGATTTTCAAATTGTTTTAGAATCTGAAACGAGTTCAGATTGACAAAACATTAACTTTTCAAATAACCTCTTTTTTTATTCAAAAGTATAGGAAGTTACATTGACTTCCGTTAGCCTAAAATACCCAAAAGCATACTGTTCTGGGTTGGTAGGATTAATACAATTCCCTCTAATTAAAGCAGAGTTAGACGAAAACGGATCGCCACCACTGTAATACTGTTCTATCAATAATCTCATATAGTTGTAATACTGTTCGGAAATACCATAAAGCTCAATATCTACTATATCTCCAGGTTGAAATGCTGCTTCACCATTATCTTCATCATCATCTTTTTCAAAAAAATCATGAACCTCATTACCATTCACAAACTCGTCTGAAATATCTTCAAAATAAGGAAACAAATCTCCATCTTCATAATAACGAATAAGGTAATAGTTTTCTTCATCTACAGGGTCATCAAAATAGACATTCACCTCTAGTAATTCATCATCAAAACCTCCTTCAATACTTTGTGTAATACTATTGATGTCTGAAACGGACATTAATGTTTCGGTTGCTTCATAATTTTCGCCATTATAGCTAACCTCTAAATGATAAGTGTCTCCAATAACAGGCACAAAATTATCTATAGTATAACTGCCATCATTTTCATCTACAAAATTGAATATGGCACCCGAATTTAAATTTGTAACTGTAACCGTTGCTCCGCTAACACTTGTATCTTCACCTGTATTAAAATAAGGTGTAGACATGCTTAAGTTAATGGTTTGCTCGTTGCCTGCTGTGCCTTTTTCCCAATCTAAAGATGCTTCTATAACCAAACGTGGTTCGGCATTATTTACATCAACATCTATGACATCTTCGCACGATGCAAAAACAGTTAATGCAATTACTAGTAAGCTTTTTATATAGTTTTTCATGATGCTAAAATTTAAAGTTATAGGTTACCGAAGGAATGATTCCAAAAATTGAAATTCGAGTGGCTTCGTTTAATCCTGTTTGATTGTTTTGGTTAAAGCTAACTGAAGCGGCATTTCTTCTGTTATAAAGGTTGTAAATACCAAAAACCCACTCGCCTTTCCAACGTTTTTCATTGTCTTTGTTTGGGGTGTACGTTGCCGAAATATCTAATCTATGATATGAAGGCAAACGATCCTCGTTTCGGTTAGAATATGTTGCAATAGACAAGCCTTCGTAAGTATATTGTCCGTTAGGATAGGTTACAGGACGACCCGTTTGGAACACAAAATTAGAACCAAACCTCCATTTATCACTGAGTTTGTAAGATCCTGTTAAGGAGATATCGTGTGTGCGATCGTAAGGCGTATTGTACCAATCGCCATTATTTATTCCTGGTCCGCCAGCATTTCCTCCTAAAGCACGTTGTTCGGACTTTGATAAGGTATATGCTAACCAACCTGTAAAATTGCCTTTGTTTTTTCGAAATAAAACTTCTAAACCGTAGGCTCTTGCTTCACCGTTTAATATTTCGGTTTCAATATTATTGTTTCCTATTAAATCAGAGCCATCAATATAATCTATGCGATTGTCAACTGTTTTGTAGTAGGTTTCCAGCTCTAAAGTATAAGCATTGTCTTTAAGGTTTTTGTAATATCCTAAAGCAAACTGATTAGATATCTGAGGCTTTATATACTGTCCACTTGGTGTCCAAACATCCAGAGGTGTTACCGAAGCTGTATTAGATAAAAGATGTAAATATTGTGTAGATTTAGTATAACTGGCTTTTATTGAAGAGGCTTCATTAAGCTGATAAGAAACGCCTAATCTTGGTTCAAAATTTCCAAAGGTTTTTATGCTTTCACCCTTGTTGTAATACGTTTCACTTTCTGCTTCTCCACGTTCGTAAATGCCTAAATCACTATTGTAAATTACAGGTTGGTTGTTGACATAAGTCTTCATGCTTTGTCCACCCAATCTCGAAAAAGTGCTGTAACGTAAGCCATAATTGAAAGCCAATTTTTCAGAAATTTGATGCTCTGCACTTATGTAAGCTGCACCTTCAAAAGCGCGCTTTTCGTCTAACTTTAAATAGTTAATTGCAGAGGTTTCAGAAGATGGTCTTACTTCACCAGGATTAAGGTTATAAGTTAAACCGCTAATGCCAAAATCTAACGTAAGGTCATTGTTTACGTAGTAGCCTAAATCATATTTTACATTGAAATTGGTGATGTCTGCATTCCAATCTAATTCAATAAAATCTAGTAAAATTCGATAATCGTATTTGCTATAGATGAAAGATAAATTAGAAAATAACTTGTCGTTAAACACGTGGTTCCAACGCAAGTTTCCTGTCGCATTACCGTAGTTATTTTCAATGACTTTAGACAAATTGAAAATATCACGACCAAAATAACCCGATAAATACAAACGGTTATTTTTATTGATTTCGTAATTGGTCTTCAGGTTAAGGTCGTAGAAAGATATTTTATCGTCTTTAACATCTTCAATAAGTGGCATAAACAAATGTGCATAAGACGCTCTACCAGCTATTAAAAATGATCCTTTATCATTAAAAATTGGCGATTCTGCGGTCAATCTACTTGAAATTAAACCTATACCTCCAGTCAATCCAAATTGTTTGCTGTTGCCATCTTTTTGCCTGACGTCGAGCACAGAAGATACTCTGCCCCCATATTTTGCCGGAATATCCCCTTTATACAACTTAATGTTTTTAATAGCATCTGCATTGAATACCGAGAAAAATCCGAAGAAATGGGACGTATTATAAATTATAGCTTCATCTAAAAGCACCAAGTTTTGATCGGCTGCTCCACCTCTTACATGGAATCCTGCAGAACCCTCACCATTGTTGGTAACTCCAGGCAGTAACTGAATAGATTTTACAACATCAACCTCACCTAAAACCGCTGGCATTTCTTTAATTGTATTAGCGTTAAGTTTCGCTACGCTCATTTGTGGCTTTCTAATACTAACCCTTTCAGACTCTTCTGCTACAATTACAATTTCATCTAGAGATGTTGCCGTCTCTTCTAGTTCAAAATCTAGCTTTTGATCTTTGTTTAATGAAATTTCTCGTGTTATGGACTTAAAACCTATAAAGGATACAACCAAAGTATAAGTGCCTTCCGGAGCGGTTAAAGAGAAAAAACCGTACTCGTTTGTCGTTGCACCATAATTGGTGTCTTTTAAGTAAACGGTTGCACCTAAAAGCGTTTCACCGTTATTAAGGTCTTTAATGGTTCCGCTTATACTATACTGTTCTTGAGCCTGACACAAAAAGCCTGTAAATAGGAAAATGACTAAACATAAATGTTTCATTAGTGATTGTTCTGTTTTTTGATTGATAAAATTAAGGTTTGAAATGGTATGAAATTCGATTTTTACTTTATGTCTTTGTTAACGCAAATAAATTTCAAATATTAGCGAAACACGCTATGGAGACGCTTATTTGGTGCGAATTGTTACAACTTTGGAGTGAAAATCTTAAAAACAAACTTAAAGCTAAAACTTATTAGGCTTCAAAAGCCTTCTTAATTGCTTCTGAAAATGATTTTGAAACCGGAATTTTCACTTTAGAATCAGAAGTCTCAATAATTAAAAAAAGCTTTCCACTAATCTTTTTCATGCTATTCACCTTGAGCAAATTTACCGCAAAAGATCTATGACATTGCTCAATAGGCAGATCTTCTGTTTGTAAAAGAATATGTTTTAATCGGTTTCTTATGATGTGTTTTTTAACATCGTCAGACTTACCATAATATACCAAAACATATTGATTACTAGATTCTAAGTACAATATATCCTCTAGATTTAGTTTTAAATCTGGGTGATTATTTTCATCATAGAAAACGACTTGTTTTGTGGTGTCTAACGTAGTGAAACGTTCCTTAAAATTCTTAAGCCGATGATCTAATTCTTGTATTTCAGATTGCATTTGTATAATTGCGACATATACCACACTTCCTAGGAAAGGAAACAATAAAATCATCAGCACTTTTGGGTACATTTTCAACTGAAACCAAATATTAAGTTCTTGTTCAAAATCATTACCTAGATCTGGAATGATAAAGGAAAGTCCTAAGTTGATAACTAACAATAATAGGGCTTCAAAAAGTACCCAATACAAGTATTTTTTATTATTAACTTTTTGATAATCAAAAACTTGCCTCAAAACAAACTGAGATAAACCTAAAGCTAAAAACGTACTGATAGCTATAGAAAAGAAGAATAAAAACTTATGAAAAGTAGGATTTGCTGGGTTGGACATCTCTTCTGAGATGCCGTAGGGTTGAAAGAAAAGCAGAAAAACATGAGAAAATACAACAGCGCTTACAATGTAAATCCATTTAGACCTTTTATCGTTAAAGTAGAAAAACGGCTGTTCTAAGAATTCACTAATTTTCATTACTTTATTGAGTTAATCAACGAACTTAAAAACAAAAAAGCCAGATGTTTATTGTATCATCTGGCTAATTCTATTATTCTTTAGTCGAAAGTTTATTCTTTTTCTTTGCTTTCTTCTACTTCTTTACTATCTCCATTTAAAGCCTTAATCACAGCATCAGTTATGTCTTTATCTTCTGCTCCGTACATTACGCTTCCTGCTTCATTAGCACCAAGAATAAAAGTGTATCCGTTCTTTTTTCCGTAATCCTTTACAAAAGCTTTAACTTGTTTAACTAAAGTATCTATTTCTTTCTGTCCTTCTGCTTTAAGCAATTTTTCTTCGTTACCTAATTGGTAATCTTGCATCTGCTTTTTCTGAACCAGAGCTTGATATTCTTGCTCGGCTTTAGATTGATTCATTTTTTGGGCTCTAGTTTGAAAAGCTTGAGCCTCCATTTGGATTGCTTTATCTAAACTATCTGCTTTTTTATTGAAAGCATCTATTTTAGTTTGAAACTTAGCTTCAAAATTCTTTTTCTTGTTAAACTCCTTTACAACTTTTGCATTATCTACAAAAGCTATTTTATCTTGTTTTTGGCAAGATGTAAAAATCGCTAAGGTTACTAAAGCAACAACTATTTTTTTCATGATATTAATCTATTATTGTTTTTTGCAAATGTAAAAAAGTTAACCTGTGATTTTCATTATTTTTTATATATAAATAAATCTTATAGTTAGATCTATCTATTATTTTAAAAATCTATAAAAAACAAGCTCAAATAAGGCGTTTTAAGCGCTTTTATAATTTTAGCAACCCAATTACCTTGTTCAACAAGAGATGCAAGACACAGATTACCTAATTCTAATTATTTTTAGATTTTAGGACATAAATATGGGAAGAATACTCCTTTGTACGATTTCCTTTGAGATTTGAACGCCATCCTATCCAAAAAGCTTTAATGGGATTCATAAAACCAGATTTGTATTTTTCTGAAAGTAGACTCACATAGTAAGCATCAAATTTCATTGGTAAGATTTTTACCAATTTTAATTGTTCCTCGTGAAACAATTTTTCAATCGATGTTTTTGAAAAATGCCAAAGATGTCTCGGCACATCATAAGCCGCCCAAAAGTTTTTATAATATTGCGCATCATAACTTTTAAAGTTTGGAACTGCAATTACCAAAGTTCCGTTTGGTTTTAATAAATGCTTAAAAAGCTTAACGTGCATTTCTAAATCTGGTAAATGTTCTAAAACATGCCAAAGTGTAATAACATCGAAACTGTTCTCTTTTAAAGTTTCTAAATGTTGTATATCGAAAACCGAATTGTTTGTTTTAGAATTTGCAATCGCTCTTGCTTGTTCGTTTGGTTCTACTCCAACAACAATCCAACTATTGTTTTTTGCGATTTCTAAAAAATCGCCTGTACCACATCCAACATCTAAAAGTGTTTTTTCTTCAGATTGAAATGAATTAATCAGTTTCAATTTTCGTTTTAAAGAAATCGTTCTGACTAAATGATACACTTTTTCAAACAGATTTCGCTTGGCGTCTGTGTGAGAAATGTAGTCTTCGCTTTTGTAATATTCTGAAAGTTTTTCGCCTTGAGGTTGTGGAAATGTTTCCAACAGATCCAATGTCTCATTATGCAATAATTGAAATTCCTCTCCAGAAATGGAATGGTCTTTTACGGTTAGATATGTTGGTTTTTCTTTTAACACTAAATCAGTTTTAGATTCCTGCCTTCGCAGGAATGACAGCAAGCAAAAAAAACACTTAACGCTGTTTTATTTAATTATAAATCAATAAAAAGATAATTAGCAATTCTTTTATCTAATTTAGATTTCAAACACTTTCTGTGACAAAGAAAACCTTGCTCTTCTACTGCGTCAATATTATCTTTAACGGAAAGGCTTATAGCCTCTTTAACGAGTACTGATTTTCCACAAAAACAACAAACTGCTTCTTTATTCACTAATGCTAACTTGAACGTTCCACGTGGAACATATATGTTTTAATTTTTGAGACTCCTGCTTTTGCAGGAATTTTATCTACCCAAATACACCAATAAAACTGAAATATCATTAGGCGATACTCCACTAATTCTTGATGCTTGCGAAATGGTTACTGGCTGAATTTCGGTTAACTTTTGTCTTGCTTCCATACTCATAGATTTCAGTTTAGAGTAATCAAAGTTAGATGGAATTTTTACATTTTCAAGACGGTTTAACTTATCTGCATTATTCTTTTCCTTTTCAATATAACCAGCATATTTAACCTGAATTTCGGTTTGCTCTATAATTTCAGAATCTAAATTGTTCTCAGAAATATAAGCATCTACTGAAGCTACTTTTTGCATATCTTCAATCGTGATATTTGGTCTCGCATACAACTTAAACATCTTGTCTTGCTGCTTCACTTTAGCAGAATCTTTTGATTCTAAAATCGGATTTATTTCATCTGGCGTTACACTGGTATCCTTAAAAAACTGAACGAAATTTGAAGCTTTTGATTGCTTCTCTTCCATTCGTTTTAATCGCTTTTCAGAGGCTAAACCAAGTTCGTATCCCTTAGGTGTTAATCTAAAATCTGCATTATCTTGCCTTAAAAGCGTTCTATATTCTGCACGAGATGTAAACATACGATAAGGCTCTTCTGTACCTTTTGTAATTAGATCATCTATTAAAACACCGATATAAGCTTCATCTCTTTTTAAGGTAAATGGATCGCGCTCTTGTACTTTTAAGCTCGCATTTATACCTGCAATTAACCCTTGAGACGCTGCTTCTTCATAACCTGTTGTTCCGTTAATCTGACCAGCAAAATATAAACCCTCAACCAACTTTGTTTCCAAAGTATGCTTTAATTGTGTAGGTGGAAAATAGTCGTATTCTATCGCATAACCAGGTCTAAAAAACTTCACATTTTCAAAACCGGCTACAGAACGCAAAGCATTAAACTGAACATCTTCTGGTAAGGATGTTGAGAAGCCATTCACATAAACTTCAACTGTATTCCAACCTTCTGGCTCTACAAATAATTGATGTCTGTCCTTATCAGCAAAACGATTAATCTTATCTTCTATTGATGGACAATAACGAGGTCCAACACTTTTAATTCTACCATTAAACATTGGCGACCTATCAAACCCTTCTCGAAGTAAATCGTGCACTTCTGGACTTGTGTAAGTCATATGACAAGAACGTTGTTCAGTCAAAGGTTTTGTAATATCTAAATATGAAAACTTCTCTGGATTTTCATCACCAGGTTGTTCAATCATTTTAGAATAATCTAAGGACCTGCCATCTACTCTTGGTGGCGTTCCTGTTTTCATTCTCCCAGAATCGAAACCAAGTTTAATAAGGTCTTCTGTGATTCCTGTAGCAGCTCTTTCTCCTGCTCTACCTCCACCAAAGTTTTTGTCACCGATATGAATTAAACCATTTAAAAAAGTACCATTTGTAAGCACAACAGTTTTGGCTTTTACTTCTATTCCTAAAGAAGTTTTTACACCAACTATTTTGTGATTTTCTATAATTAAACCAGACACCATTTCTTGATAGAAATCGAGATTCGGTGTTTGCTCCAACAACAACCTCCAGTCCTCAGCAAAACGCATTCTGTCGGATTGAACTCTAGGACTCCACATTGCAGGTCCTTTAGATTTATTAAGCATCTTGAATTGAATTGCAGAGGTGTCGGATACAATTCCGCTGTAACCACCAAGCGCATCAATTTCTCGCACAATTTGACCTTTTGCAATTCCACCCATTGCAGGATTACAAGACATCTGTGCAATATTTTGAAGGTTCATTGTAATTAACAACGTCTTACTTCCCATATTGGCAGCAGCAGCAGCAGCTTCACTTCCTGCGTGACCTGCACCAACTACAATTACATCGTAAACTTCATTAAACATTGTTGAATATTTTTAATGTTCCACGTGGAACAATTAGAATTTCATTAAATTTAAACGTGCAAAGATACATCGAAAACACAAGACTAAGAACGCGTACTCAAATAGTAGTCTTCCTTAGAACGCATCAGCTTAGCATCTTCTTCACTCTTGTCTTTATATCCACAATAATGTAGAATCCCGTGAATCATTACTCGTGCCAATTCATCTTCAAAAGTCACATCAAAATCTTTGGCATTATCTTCTACACGTTCTACTGAAATGTAAATATCACCGTGTAGTTCTTTTCCTACTGAATAATCAAAGCTGATGATGTCTGTTAACGTGTCGTGATTTAGAAAATCGACATTGATTTTATGTAAATAATCATCGGAACAGAAGATGTAATTCAATTCTCCTTCTTTACAATTTTCTGAATTGATGGCTTTAGAAATCCACTCTAAAATCTTGGTTTCATTCTCTAGTTTAAAATCGGTTTCGTAATTAAAACTAATCATTGCTTTTGAAATACTCTTGAATCTTTTTCTTAAAATGATTTTGCAAAGGTAGTGCTTGGCGATTTAAGATTTCAGTAGTGTTGAAGTATTCTTTTGCAGTGTTAATTTGATTGGCATTATTGTCATTGAAATCTTTAGTATTGGTTTCAGATTTACGCTTGGTATCTTGTCCTTGCATAAAGGTTGCGTTTTCTAATTTTAAAAGTTGATGTTGTAAATTCATCATCTTTTGAAGTGTTTGATTGGTGAAACCTGAATTCAATAGATCCAATTCTATATCTTCCATTTGCTTTATCAATTCACCAGCAGATTGAATAGTGCCATCATTAGACAACCTATCTTCTAATGCTTGACGCAACTGTTGTTGTCTTTGGTAAATTTTAAAAAGCTCAGCGTTTTGTTCTTCTCTTCCACCTTCACCGTAACCATCATTTTCTTCTCCATCACCATCAGAATTTCCGTTGCCACCATTACCAGATTTACCATTCTTACCTTCTTTACCTTGTTTACCTTGTTCTCCTCCTTCACCATTTTGGTTTCCTTCACCATTCTGTTGACCATTTTTTCCATTCTGTCCACTCTTACCTTGTTGATCACCGCTTTGTCCATTTTCACCACTTTGACCACTTTCTCCTTGTTGACCTTGCTGTCCTTCCTGACCTTGCTTACCAGATTCTTCACCTTTTCCCTGTTCACCTTCTTTGCCTTGTTCTCCAGGTTTTTCACCTTCACCTTCTTTACTCCCATCCTGATTTTTCTTGACTCCTTCTTCCATTTGCTTGTTAAGCTCTTCTTGACTCATTATAATATCTGGAAGTTGTTGACCTTGGCCACCACCAGAACCCATGGATGGATTCATTTGCATTTCCATATTATCTAAAACATCACTCAAGAAACTCGCTAATTCATTAGTAGCAGTAATAGCATATTGTTGAGACGACACACCTTGATAAATACGATTCTCTGTAAACTGACCTAAAGCTTTATCAATATTGAAATATACATCTGTTATTTGCGTATTGACTTGTTCTGAAATCTTTGGCTGTCTTAGAGACAAAGCAAATAAGCTATCATCTATATGCTCAAAATGTTCTCTGAGATTGCTCTGTTGAATGATATATTTTCCATACTTATTGTTATTGATGTCTATGCCATCAAAAGTATTCATAAGTGCTTCTTGGTCGAAAGAATACAATAATAGGTTCTCAAGTATCTTGCGAAGCATTTCTACATCTTCAGCCGTTTGATCTCCTCCACCTCCTCCACCAGACATAGACTGCATCATCATTTCACTCATTTGCATCATTTTCTTTGCTGCCTTCTTTTGTCTATCTTGAGCCTTCTGTTGTTGCTGTTCTGATTCTTTTGAGTCTTCTTTACTGTTTTCTTTCTCTTCTAAAGCATCTTTAGCTTCCTTTTGATCAAACTCTATCTCATCTTCCAAAAACTCATCTCTAGGCACATCTGTTGGCTTCTGAAGTTGTCTATCATCTTGTTTTAGTTCATCTAAATCTTTCTGTAAATCTTCAAACTTTTTATTAAGCTTTTCTTGAGCTTGTTTATTGTTTTCTTCTTTGCTTTTTTCTGATAATTCTTTTTGCTCTTCAGACAACTGTTGAAGTTGATTAGCTATTTTTTCTGTTTTTTTCATCACGTAGAAACGCTTAGTCAACTCTAAAAGTTGTTGCATACTACGTTTCTTGTTTTTATTCTGTTTCGCTAATTCTTCTAGTTTTTGGGTGAACTCTTCTTTATTAATTTTATCCTTCAACTGCTCCAACTCCTCTAAAAGTTTTTCGTCTTTTTTGAGTTGTTCTTCATTTTCCTTTAAGCGTTCTTTTAGGTCTTCTTTGAACTCATCTTTATCCTTCTTTTCTTCCTGAAATTCTTCAAGATTTTCTTGGAGTTTCTTGTTGAAGTTCTTCATCAACTGTTCTTGTTGCTTCTGACGCTTAAGAAAATCTTCAAACTTCTTTTTATCATTGAAATTAAGCTCCTGCTTTTCCTTTTGGGTTTTAGAAAACTCTTCTAGCTTTTTGTCTTGCTCATCTAACTTTTCAAAAGTCTTTCCTATATCTTTTATAGTTTCATTCTGCTCATTTAATTGTTTCTGCTCCTCTTCGTCCTTTGTTAATTTTCTATAACTGAAAATGCTACTCTTGGTACGTTTATAATTATGAATGGCATCATTATCAAAAACTTCAAAATACAATTGATAACTTACTCCTTCCTCTAAATTGAATTGGTTTGGAAACGCACTGACAAATTCAGCAAAATTAGATTTGGAAATACTAATTGGCTCAACCACTTTTTTAGAATCATCATCGGAAGGATAATAGACTAAATTCAATTTTGTTAATCCATAATCATCATTAGCTTGTCCGTAGAAATAAAGTGTTTGATTGTCTAAAGAATCCTTTTGAACTTTAATATTTAACTCTGGATAGACGTCTTTTACAACATTGATATTATAAGCCAAATTTTCATAATCACGTAAATCCTTATTACTAGTGCTTATGCTATAATTATAGTTTTTATATAATCGTTTTGAAGCTTCAAAATCACCATTATCACTAGGCTTAAAATTCAAAGTGTCTTCTGCATAGATATGTACTGCAGTCGTTGATTTTGTCTTGGCTCTCCATGTTACATTAGTGCCTTCTGGTATCACAGCCGAACCTGTACTTTTTAAAACCTCATCTTGTTTTTTAGTGTGTACAGGATAATCTAGCACCATTTCAAAATTCACCAAATTTGGTGTATTAACCACATTCAGTTTATACGTTTTTGAAACCACACCATTGGCTTCTAAAGTAAATTCGATAGATGTTTTAGGAATGCTAAATGTATACTGAAACTCACCTGGTGCCACTTGTTGTAAAAAGTACGTTTGACCATTGAATTCTATTTGCGCATTCTCTGGAATAACCTCACCAACTGTTGAAACATTAAGTTTAAAATCCTTATTTTCAATAGCTTGTAAGGATTCGTTAACCACAAAAAATTGAAATGGAGCTTGAGGTTCGTAAGCTGTTTTATAATTTACAACACGCTCGTAACTATCACTAAACCAGTTGATTTTACCTGTAAGATATGATAAAACAATAATCACAACAGGAATAGCCGCATATTTAAGATACTTGGTATTGGATTTAAAATTGATAGCCGACTTAAACGGAATAGGTTGCAATTCTTGCGATTTTTGCTCAATACTAGCAATCAATAAATCGGATTGATGCGGATTTTGGTTGAGTTGAAGAACATTAAGCAACTTGTCATTTACCTCAGGAAAATGATTTCCTATTAATTTTGAAGCGGTATCATAACCTATTCCCTTTCTTATTTTAAATAGATGTGCCAAAGGAATGGCTATAAATTTTACAAAAAGCCCTACCTCTACTGCAATAAACACCCAAAAAAGTATGGTTCTTGCCGTCGGATTAAGCCACAACACATATTCTACAAACAAGGTTATTAAAAGATATAATAATCCTATAGCAAAAAACAAGATTACTCCTTTAAGCAACTCATTGGTATAGTAGCGTTTAATAAATTGCTCTAACTTATGTTTTATGGTTTCAAAATTGCTCATATACTAATCTAACAGACTAAACTACAATTTTATTTTATACGGAATTATTGAAAAGTGATAAGATTCTGTTAATGGCTAGTTATTATTGTTAAAACTAAAGACTGTTACTTATAAACATTACTCTATTGTGTAATCATAAGTTCCTATATATTTTAAAACTTCAGATTTGCGAATTCCATTATTAAATTGAAAATTGTAAAGACATATCACAGAATTTATTCCTTCGCTTAAAATAGGTAACTGATTAATAAAAGATTCAGCATAGGAAAATCCATTAATTTTTTGAAATAAATCGTTATTCTGATCATTAAAATCTACCTCTTGAAATTGTGGATCTATATAATCAATATTGAAGTCATTCATAAATGAAGAAGTTGAATCTCCTTCTTCATCAAAAACCTCTTGAACATATTCCTTTAATGCTTCTTCACTATTAAATTTCCCAACCCAAATAGATACTTTGCCTTCTTTTTCCATATTTCTTTTTTTTATAAAACTACTGAATAATCTATTTTCTTTGCTAGCAAATCATATCAGATTATCTTTGCACAAGATTCTGAAATAACACTTCGACAAGCTCAGTGTGACAGTTCAGTTATAAAAATAGAGAAATGTCAAAAAAAGTACGTGTGCGCTTTGCGCCTAGTCCAACAGGACCTTTACATATTGGTGGTGTAAGAACTGCTTTATTCAATTATTTATTTGCCAAAAAACACAATGGTGATTTTGTGTTACGTATAGAAGATACAGACCAAAACCGTTATGTAGAAGGTGCAGAAGATTATATTGTAAAATCCTTAAACTGGTGTGGCATTCCGTTTGATGAAGGCCCAGGTAAAAACGAAAAATTTGGTCCTTACAGACAAAGCGAACGTAAGCATTTGTACAAACAATATGCAGATCAATTGATTGCTGAAGGTAAAGCCTATTACGCTTTTGATACTTCTGAAGAACTTGATGCACATAGAAAACAACACGAAGCGGAAGGCAAAACTTTTATTTATAACTGGCACAATCGTGAAAAAGGACGTTTGGTAAATTCTTTGGTACTTTCTGAAGAAGAAACCCAAGCAAAGATTAATGCTGGTGAAGATTATGTGGTCCGTTTTAAATCTCCGCAAGATGAAACTTTACACTTAAAGGATATTATTCGTGGCGATATTTCTATCGATACTAACATTCTTGATGACAAGATTTTGTTTAAAAGCGATGGTATGCCAACCTATCATCTCGCTAATATTGTGGATGACCATTTAATGGAAATTACACACGTAATTCGTGGTGAAGAATGGTTACCTTCTTTAGCATTACACAAATTATTATATGATGCTTTTGGTTGGGAAGCTCCAGAATTTGCGCATTTACCTCTAATATTAAAACCAACAGGAAAAGGAAAATTAAGTAAGCGTGATGGTGATAAATTAGGTTTTCCTGTATTTCCATTAGCTTGGACTGACCCAAAAAACAACGAGGTTTCTAGAGGTTATAAAGAAGATGGCTATTTTGCTGAAGCTGTTGTTAATTTCTTGGCCTTTTTAGGCTGGAATCCTGGTACTGAGCAAGAAATTTTCAGTTTAGAGGAATTAGTTGCTGCGTTTGATCTTTCTAAAGTTAATAAGGCTGGAGCGCGTTTTGATCCTGATAAAACCAAGTGGTTTAACCATCACTACATGCAACAGCAGTTAGATTTGGATCTTGCTGAAGAATTTCAAACTAAAAATATCTTGTTGAAAGATATTGATGTGAACTACATTGCTTTGGTGGTTGGGTTAATTAAAGAGCGTGCAACATTTGTAAGTGATTTTTGGGAGCTAAGTCATTTCTTCTTTGTGTCACCAACAGACTATGACGAAAAAGCCTCTAAAAAAGCTATAAAAGAAGATACTGAAGACCTTCTTAAAAAAGTTGTAGAATTAGTGAATAACACTGAAGATTACACCGTAGAAAATCTTCAAACAAACATAAAAGGTTGGATCACTGATAATGGAATTGGTTTTGGAAAAGTAATGATGCCATTGCGTTTAGCTTTGGTTGGAGCTTTACAAGGGCCAGATGTGTTTGATATTATGTATATGATTGGTAAAACAGAAACTGTTAAGCGTATTGCCGCTTTAGTGAAGACAATTTAAAAATTTAATTAGATAATAAAAAAACGTGATTATAATTAAAATATAATCACGCTTTTTTCATTTACAGTAAACTCGTTAATCAAAACGAAACCAATAAGGAGAATACAAACATAGATTGGTTACCTTCAAATCTATCACCATTGTTTAGATTAAAGTTGTTATCATTAAGTTTATTTAAAGTATTTAAAAAGCCATAAATGTAATGTGCTCTTACTCTAAAATGATTTGTGCCTGCTGAAAGGCCAACAAGTCCATTGATATTAAATCTTGAAATATCTTTAATATCCTTAGCGGAAAGATTATCGTAACCTGTTATGATGTTATCTTCTTTTGATTCATCATCAAGTTTTAGTTTGCTATTGTACTGTACCATTGGGCCAGCATCAATAGTGAGATACTTTTTAATTAATTTCAAATGACCTAAAAAGGAAATCTGAGCCATCATCACTTTATATTCTATAAACTCTTCAGATCCTAAAGTTCCTGACGGACTAGAACTAATTTCAACTGTGTTTTCAGCAAATTGAATGTTATAACTTAGGTTATACCATTTATGAGGTATATCTACAGCTGCTGTTAATCCACCAATGTAGCCTGTGCCCTGCTTTGTTTCAAAATTATCAGTAATAATATCAAATTGCGTGATACCACCTTGAAGACCAATGGTATTTTCAATTTTATAGCGTCTTTGAGCATTCATTTTTGTAACAAAACCTATACAAATGACTACTAATAAGATGTATTTGAGTTTTTTCATGATTATTCAGATGAATTACAAACAAATATAGTTTAAATTAGTACGAACATTTATTTCTAACCATTACCTAAATATTTATTTATGGATTTTCCGATTTTCTTAATTCCAATTGTATTTTTTGGACTCGTTATTTTAATTTCATCTTTCTTTATTGTAAAGCAACAAACTGCAGCAGTTGTAGAGCGTTTTGGGCGTTTTCAATATATAGCACAATCGGGTTTAAGATTAAAAATTCCTTTAGTAGATCGTATCGCAGGTCGTTTGAGTTTAAAAATTCAACAGTTAGATGTTATTATAGAAACCAAAACCTTGGATGATGTTTTTGTGCGTTTAAAAGTTTCTGTTCAGTATAGAGTTATCAGTCAGAAGGTTTATGATGCTTTCTACAAACTAGACTATCCGCATGAACAAATTACATCTTACGTATTTGATGTGGTACGTGCTGAAGTGCCTAAGATGAAATTAGATGACGTTTTTGTTAAGAAAGATGATATTGCATTAGCTGTAAAAGCTGAATTAAATGATGCGATGCTAGACTATGGTTTTGATATCATTAAAACCTTAGTTACAGACATTGATCCTGACGCACAAGTAAAAGCGGCAATGAACCGTATTAACGCTTCTGAACGTGAAAAAATAGCTGCTCAGTTTGAAGGCGATGCGCAACGTATTTTAATTGTTGAAAAAGCCAAGGCTGAAGCTGAAAGTAAACGTTTACAAGGTCAAGGTATTGCTGATCAAAGACGTGAAATTGCAAGAGGTTTAGAAGAATCTGTAGAAGTTTTGAATCGTGTTGGTATTAATTCACAAGAAGCTTCTGCCCTAATTGTTGTAACACAACATTATGACACGCTTCAATCATTAGGTGAAGAAACTAATAGTAACTTAATACTTTTACCAAACGCACCACAAGCTGGTAGCAATATGCTTAACGAAATGGTAGCTAGCTTTACGGCAAGTAACCAAATAGGTGAAGCTATGAAAGAAGCAAAAAACAAAAAGAAAGATAATGAATAAACTCAGAAACCTACTTCTAATACTATTTTTAGCAACAACTGTGAATGTCTTTTCACAGAATAAAGAAGATGCTTTAAAAGACGCTAAAACGATTTCTAAAGCTACCCTAGCCTATGATTTTGATACGGTATTAAAGTATACTTTACCAAAAGCTTTAGAAATGATGGGAGGTAAAGAAGCAGCTAAAGAAATACTAACTTCAACTTTTGAGGGTATGACATCTCAAGGTTTTAAATTTGAAAAGCATGAAGTCATTGGTGTTTCTGATGTTGTTAAAGAACAAAATCAATACCGATGCGTTGTTGAAAGCTATGGGCAAATGGTAATGCCTGGACAGCGTATAAAAACTAAAAGCTATCTTGTTGGTATCTATAACGATGAAGGTAAACATTGGTGGTTTATTGAAGCAAAGCAATTAAAAAATGAAGCTGTCGCTGATCAACTTTTACCTGGCTTTGAAACGGCTTTAGAATTAAAAGATGATGAAACCGAAGTCGAACCGATAGTAGACTAATAAAAAAAAGCCTCGAAGTAATTTTTCGAGGCTTTTTTATGTTTAGTTTTCTTTGTACTTCTCAATCATTTCCTTCAATTGATCTAGATAATTTTTTAAATCTTCTTCATCCAATTTAGCTGAATCATTAGCTCCTTCGGGAAGTGTGCTTCTTGTTTCATCTAGATATTTTTGAAGTTCAGGATAATTGTCTTCAATATCTCTAGTTACCGTTGAAATTTCTGTAAGTATTTTTTGTGTGTTATCCATAATATTTTCGCATTTAGGCAAAAAGTTAATGAATAACCTAAAAAATCCCTCTCAATGAATTGTTAAATTACAATTTTGAGGCTTCTTCAACCAATAACTTATTTCTATCTTCTAACGCTTTGTTGATAAACTCATTAATCGCTTCATTTTTTTCTAAGCCATTTTTAAGTAAAACACCTAGCGCAATCATAGTGATAATACGTGTACCGCTTTTCTTAACCGAAGTATTAAAAAGTGGCTCTACATCTTCATAAGATACGTCTTTAGCTAATTCTAAAATCTCTGCTTTTGCTTTTGCTCTGGCATCGTCTGGCATTCTATCGTACTTTTTACCAAAAGACTTAATTTGCTCTATTGCAGGACGATTATTGGTTTGCTTTTGAGGCTGATTCTGGTTTTGTTTTGGTGCTTGTTTTGCCCAACTATCACGTAAACCAACGGTTTTATTAAATACTAAGGCGCCCGATTTAGAATCGTCATCCACATTAAAATACCCTAAACGTTGAAACTGAAACTGCTCTCCTACTTTAGCTTCTTTTAAACTTGGCTCAACAAAAGCATTGATGATGTTTAAAGAATTTGGATTTAAAAATTCCATAAAATCTTTACCATCATGACTGTCTGGCGCTTCGTCCATAAACAATCTATCATATTCTCTAACTTCAGCTTTTACAGCATGTTTTATAGAAACCCAATGTAGCGTTCCTTTTACTTTTTTAGAGGTATCTGTATCATAGGTACAATGTACTTCGGTAATATTGCCTTCAGCATCTTTTACAACGCTTTCAGCTTTGATGATATAGGCATTTTTTAAACGTACTTCTCCACCTAATTTCAATCTAAAAAACTTGCTTCCAGCTTCTTCTTTAAAGTCTTCTTTTTCGATATAAATTTCTTTTGAAAAAGGCACTTTTCTAGATCCAGCACTATCGTCTTCTGGATTATTTTCTGCTTCTAACCATTCTTCTTTATCATCTGGATAGTTAGTAATTACCACTTTTAAAGGATCTAAAACCGCCATAACACGTGGTGCAGTTTTATTTAAATCCTCACGAACACAAAATTCTAAAAGTGCCACATCAATGACGTTTTCACGCTTTGCAACACCTACTTTTTCTATAAATTGTCTAATCGAATTTGGTGTATAACCTCTACGACGTAACCCAGAAATTGTTGGCATACGCGGATCGTCCCAACCAGAAACGACCTTCTCTTCTACCAATTTAAGCAACTTACGTTTACTCATAATGGTGTAAGACAGATTTAAACGGGCAAATTCGCGCTGTTTTGGCTGCATTGGATAGGTTTCCTTAGAATAGTCATAAACTTGCTCTTTAAACCAATCGTAAAGCTCTCTATGAGGTTTAAATTCTAAAGAACATAAACTGTGACTAATTTGCTCGATATAATCACTTTCGCCATGCGTCCAATCGTACATTGGATAAATGCACCAATCGTTTGCTGTACGGTGATGATGTTTCTTTAAAATACGATACATAATAGGATCTCGCATTAACATATTAGGATGTTGCATGTCTATTTTTGCACGTAAAATATGTTCACCTTCGTTGAATTCGCCATTTTTCATGCGTTCAAAAAGGTCTAAATTTTCTTCTACAGATCGGTTACGATAAGGACCATCTACACCAGGTTGTGTTGGTGTTCCTTTTTGTTCTGCCATCGCTTCAGAGGATTGACTATCTACATACGCCTTTCCGTCTTTAATCAATTGTACAGCCCAATCGTATAACTGCTGAAAATAATCTGAAGAATACAGTTCGTTTTCCCATTGGTAACCTAACCAAGCCACATCTTTTTTAATAGCATCTACGTATTCTTGCTCTTCTTTTGCTGGATTAGTATCGTCAAATCTAAGGTTAACAGGCGCATTGTACTTTAGTCCTAAGCCAAAACTAATACCAATAGCTTTGGTATGACCAATGTGTAAATAGCCGTTTGGTTCTGGCGGAAAACGAAAGCGTAGCTTATCTTTTTCTAAACCATTAGATAAATCTTCTTCTATAATATGCTCAATAAAATTGAGTGATTTTGTTTCTTCAGACATTGCAAAAAATTAAAGTGCAAAATTACATAATTTGTAACATTAAAACATTATTACGTACTTATAGAATGAACTAAAAAAACTTAAATAGAATGAATTACAAATGTCCAAAATGTGATAATACAACTTATGAACTTGATGAAATGAGAGCAACAGGCGGAACCTTCTCAAAAATCTTTGATGTTCAAAACAAAAAGTTTACCTCTGTAACTTGCAAAAAATGTACTTATACTGAGTTTTTTAAGGCTAAAACCAGTGCTATGAGTAATATTTTTGACTTTTTTACAAATTAAAGATTCCTGCCTTCGTAGGAATGACAGAAGGTTTATCTTTGCATCATGGGAACAATTAAAGTTGAAAATATCCGTGTATTTGCTCATCATGGTTGTTTAAAAGAAGAAACGGCTATTGGTAGTGATTACCGTGTAGATTTAGAAGTAAAAGCTGATCTTAAAACTTCTGCTGAAACTGATGAATTAAAAGATACTGTAGATTATGTTTTCTTAAACAAAGTCGTACGAGAAGAAATGTTTAAGCCTTCTAAACTTCTTGAAACTGTTGCTCAGCGCATATTAACACGTATTTTTAACGAAGATAAATTAGTGACTAAAGCTACTGTTTCTGTGAGTAAAATCAACCCTCCTATTGGTGGTGATGTTGAAATGGTAACGATAAAACTAACTGAACGGCGAAAAAACAAATTGGGATAGTGTAGAAACGCATATAATTTTTATATTTGCTGTCCTATTAAAAATGGCGTCTTGACCGAGTGGCTAGGTAGAGGTCTGCAAAACCTTGTACAGCGGTTCGAATCCGCTAGACGCCTCTAGAGAAACCTTCAACTTTTGTTGAGGGTTTTTTATTTTCTCTTAAAAAATAATCTATCACCACAAAAAAAGAAGCCATCAACATGCCTAAAGTAAGTATGAGAGAACCGTAAGGCCAATGATGAATTCTTAGTAATAGACCAAGTAAAATAAAAATTACAATTATTGACACAAAAGTGTAGTATATCACTTTTGAAATTTTACCACCTTTTATACTTTTTGAAGTAAAATAAGTAATTCCTTCTTCAATAAACCACCAAGCAAAAAGAACTAATGGAATATAAGATGTAAATTCAGGTAGATAAAATAAATGTAAACCTGAAGATATATAATTTATACACCATGTGATTACTAAAAATAATTTGAGGTAATCTAATCTTACTTTTTTGTCCTTAAGAATAAATCTTAACGAATACATCACCAAAATACCTACTATTGGATATAAAACTAATATGTTTCCATAGGGCCAATGCATAATTTTAAATAGTGAACCAATAATGAGTAATGAGAAACAAAACCTAAGTAATAAACTGAATTTTTTAGTTTTATTTTCTTCCACTATGTTATCTAATCTAAAGGATTAATCTGCTCAAATTTATCTTTTAAAAGCTTTTTTTCATCAGGAAATAAACCTTGTACCAGAAGTAACACACCAAAACCTAAAATTACAAGAGCAATAATCTTTTTTGTTTTGAAAATACGACGCGGTGTTAACTTATTTTTTAAGCGTTTAGCAGCAGCAATTTTTATTAAATCTACAAGGAAATACGTAACTAACATTGTTGCTATAAAAATAACAACACCATTATCTGAACTGGTTAAAGATGTACCAATAACAATAAATCCTAACCAACCTAAAAGCACACCAATATTAATAAAATTGAGTAAAAATCCTTTGATAAATAACTTACCGTAGTTTTTTCTAACAAGTTCTATTCTATGATGTTCCCTTACAATGGATCTGAAGGATTTAGATGTTTTTATAAAAGAAATAATGCCATAAACCACTAGCAAAACACCACCAAAAATTAAGAAATTAGGATCGTCCTTAATCTTTTCTACAAGCTTATTGGTACTAAAAAAGGCTAAAGCAATAAAAACAATATCTGCTAAAATAACACCTAAATCAAATATAATAGCACTTGTAAACCCTTTGGTAGCACTAGTTTCGAGGAGTACAAAAAAAACGGGACCAATAGTAAAGGCTAAAATAATACCAAATGGAATGGCTCTTATGATGTCTTCAAACATGTAAATCTTGCGGTTTACACAAATGTATGAAAACTAACAGGAAAATATTACATACGTTTAATAGTTCCTCCTAATACCTTGCTTTCATCAATTTCTTTAGGGTTACCATAAATGTAAATATTACCACCAACTTTAATTTTTGCTTCAACATATTCTGTAGCATGGATGTATACTTCACCACCTGCTTTAACACTAGCTTCTGCTCTAGAAGTCACTAACTCTCTTCCATCAAATTCTCCACCAGTATTTACAGAAACATCTTGATTTTTGGATGTACCTGAAACATTAATTATACCTCCTGTTACTGCTCTAAAATTAGCGTAAGTCGTTTTTATATCAGCATCTATTTCAGCTCCTTCTTGTGCTTTTAAATCAATTTCATACTGAGAGATAGTGTCTTGCACTTCTACTTTTGCTCCTTCATTAGCATCAATGATATCTATGCTTGTGTAATATAATATGACTACTGTATCATTACCATCATAACTCTCTTCAATATTCATTCTTATTTTGAGTAGTCCATTTTTGTTAATTAGCTCAACATCATTTTTATTATCACCAGATATTACCGCTTTATTTTCGTCAGATTTAATCATTTTAAGATTGATTAAATCGAACACTTTTACAGTGGAAAATTCACCTAATGATTTTTCAATAGTGTCTTGTGCTGAAGCAGTTACAGTGATTGTAAAAAACAGCATATATAAGAAATGTTTCATAGTCTTTATTTTAAAGTTATTACCTTTTTACTAAATAACCATTTTAGTTGAATTTCATCTCCAGAGCGCTTTCTAACAACTCGTCTTTGAGGTGATAATAGTACTGTTAATACAGCTGAAATCATTACCAAAACATAGTTATTGATACTTGGAAACATATATTGAATTAAAAATCTAACAACCATATACGTAACGAAAAAAATACCGAAAACGTACAGATTGGCTTTTGTAGTGGTTTTCATCTTATTCTACAACTTTAACTGCGGTTCCGGTTACCGAAACCATAGCATAATTATTGTTTGCTAATTCTATTTCAACTTTTATACCAACAATGGCGTTAGCTTCTAATTTTAAGGCATTTTCTTGTAATTTCTGAAATGCTTTTTCCTTGGTAATATCTACACTATCACTTACAGATTTATAATATTTTGAAACACTAAAACCCATGGAGAGTTTAGTTTCATTCATAGCGACACCAGTTACAATGCCTAAATAATTTATTATTTTAAAACCTTCAATGGAATTTGTTGTGGTTAAAATCATAACTTATAATTTCAATTATTTCTTAACATCAAATATAAGATGGTTAACTAAATTTAGTATGTGAAATTGTTTTTATTCTTCTTCATTATCAGCTTTACCAACCATATAAAAATCGAGATGTTTTTTCACTAAATCCGTACTTTTCACTTTTACAATGACTTCTTCTCCCAATTGATACATCGTATGTGTATTTTTTCCAATCATAGCAAAATGTTCTTGGTCAAAGTAATACATATCATCTTTCATATCTCTTACACTTACCATACCTTCACACTTATTGGCTTCAATTTCAACATAGATTCCCCAATCAGTAACACCAGAAATAACACCTAAAAATTCTTCATCTTCATGATCTTGCATAAAACGAATTTGCATGTACTTAATAGAATCGCGTTCAGCTTTTGTAGCTAAATATTCCATATTACTACTATGCTTACATTTTTCTTCGTAAATCTCTTCGTTAGCAGAATCTCCTCCATCTAAATATTGCTGTAATAAACGATGTGCCATAACATCTGGATAACGACGAATTGGCGATGTAAAATGACTGTAATAATCAAAAGCTAAACCGTAATGTCCAATATTATGCGTGGTATATTCGGCTTTTGCCATTGTTCTGATAGTTAGCGTATCTACTAAATTCTGCTCTTTTTTTCCAACGACATCTTTTAAAAGGTTGTTTAAAGAGGAAGCAATACTATTTCTATCCTTAAAATTAAGTTTATGCCCAAAACGAGAAACTACTGTTTGAAGCTGCGCTAATTTAGATTCATCTGGTTCATCATGAACACGGTAAACAAATGTCTTTTTAGGGTTTTTCTTTCCAACAAACTCAGCTACTTTTTTGTTAGCTAAAAGCATAAATTCTTCAATAAGTTTATTGGCATCTTTACTGGTTTTAAAGAATACTCCAATTGGATTAGCTTCTTCATCCAAATTAAATTTCACCTCAACTTTATCAAAAGAAATAGCTCCATGTCGCATACGTTGCGATCTCATTTTTTTTGCTAAACGATCTAAAACCATAATAGCTTCTGCGATTTCAGGTTTGGTATTATACTGCTCACCAGAAAGTGATACTTCTTTTGGAATTTTGGTATCTAACTTAGATGCTTCGACTGAGCCAAGCGAGACTTTAGGATTATTTTCAATAACTGCTTGTGCTTCCTCATAAGCAAAGCGTGCATCAGAATAGGTTACTGTTCTACCAAACCATTGGTCTTTTATTTCACATTTATCATTCATCTTAAAGACTGCAGAAAACGTGTATTTTTCTTCATGAGGTCGTAACGAACACGCTCCATTAGATAAACGTTCTGGCAACATTGGTACGACGCGATCTACCAAATAAATGGATGTAGCACGTTCATATGCTTCATCATCTAATATGGTTCCTGGTTGTACATAATGTGATACATCTGCAATATGTATTCCTATCTCGTATAAGCCATTTTCTAAAACTTTAAAGGATAATGCATCATCAAAATCCTTAGCGTCTTTAGGATCTATGGTAAAGGTTAAATCTTTACGCATATCACGACGCTTGGTAATTTCTTCTTCAGTAATAGAAATATCTAAATTATTAGCATAATTTTCTACTTCGTAAGGAAACTCGTGTGGTAATCCATACTCAGCTAAAATAGCATGAATTTCTGTTGAGTGTTCTCCAGGTTTACCTAAAACCTGAACTACTTTTCCATAAGGAGAATCTGCTTTTTCTGGCCAATCTTCTAGAGAAACTAAAACTTTATCACCATCTTCTGCTTTATTAATTTTATTAATAGGTACAAAAATATCAGTGTACATTTTTGTACTGTCAGCAACTACAAAAGCAAAATTCTTTTTATCGTGAATTTGGATAGTACCAACATATTCAGATTTAGCACGTTTTAAAATGTTTGTAATCTCACCTTCTTGCTTACCTCTATGTTTTCTTCTGTAAGCATAGAATTCTACTTCATCACCATCTAGAGCTTTGTTTATATTATTAGAGGCTACAAATACATCTTCTTCAAAATCATCTGAAATAATATAACCGTTTCCTTTAGAACTTAAATCTAAAATACCTGTGTAATATTCTGTAGTTACAACGGCTTTAAATTTGCCTCTTTCTACTTCTTCTATGTCTCCCTTAGCTTTTAGTTGCGCTAATTTCTTTATAATTTGATTTCTGCTACTAGCATCATTAACACCAAGTTTAGCAGCAATTTGTTTATAGTTAAAAGTCTTGTTTCTTTCTTTTTTTAAAATACTAAGAATTGTATTTGTAAGGTTGGAAATCTTGTTCTTTTTAGATTTTCCTTTTTTCTTTCTTGTCATTTAATTTTGTAATAAAATTCATTATCATTTGTCATTAAGAGTGTAACTAATAATCTCTTTATAGCGAGATTTCCTTGTTTTGACTTCTGCAGGTTCAGTCTGACAACTCATAATAACATTGTCATTTATAACTTAATAAAGGTGGAAGTGAAGTTATTAAGTTTATTACAAAGCTACACTATTAAAATTTAATAGTGTTTAATAAAGGTTAAATAAATGAAAAATCACTTATTCACAATTATATTATATACTATCATTCTTTTCTTTTAAAATTTAAAAAAAAATGATGTTTATTATTGTTTGTTAATTGTTAGTATAACTTTCTTTAATTTTACTTTGATAACTTGTAATTTACATTCTATTACAGTTTAGTTAACACTAATTTTACATGTAAACCCTTTATTTTAAAGGAAATTAAAATAGATATTAACAGCTGTTAATAGTGAATGTTAATAGAAAAATTTTATATTTTTTTACTGAATCACTGTTGATTTTTACTGAATCACTGTTGAAAAAATCGCTCCAAAAATCTGCATAAAAAATTAGGAGATTTCATTCCTGTTTTCGTTTGAAAAAATTATCCATTAATCCTAATTTTAGTTTTAAGAAATTGTAAACACTTATTAACATGTAATGAGCATTGCTATTAACTGACTTTAATTATTTGTAACTTTGTCCAGCAATTGTAACACAACAAAAAATGACGATCTCAATAGGTAACGATCACGCAGGACCAGATTACAAATTCGAAATTGTAAAACATCTTGAAGCTAAAGGCTATACAGTAAATAATTATGGTACTGATAGTACAGATAGTGTAGATTATCCAGACTTTGTGCATCCTGTTGCAAAGGATGTTAATGATGCAAAAGTAAATTTTGGAATTCTTATATGTGGTAGTGCAAACGGTGTAGCTATGACAGCTAATAAATACCAAAATGTACGTGCTGGTGTTTGTTGGATGAATGAAATTACAGAATTAACAAGACAGCATAATAATGCTAATATTATCTGTATACCTGCAAGATATACTTCTATTCCACAAGCGTTGAAAATGGTAGATACATTTTTAAATACTGAGTTTGAAGGTGGTCGTCACAAAAATCGTATAGATAAGATTCCATTATCTTGTTAATTTATGGGGCATTCGCACTCACATAACCATGCTCACGATCATAAAGATTTAAAAGGGAGAAAACTTTTAATTACAATACTTCTTAACATTGTAATAACTGCAGCTCAAGTTGTAGGTGGATTAGTATCTGGAAGTTTATCGTTGTTAAGTGATGCGCTTCATAATTTTAGTGATGTTATATCATTGATTGTAAGCTATATTGCTTCAAAATTAACAAAGCAAAAAGCCTCTATTAATAGAACTTTTGGTTATAAACGTGCCGAAATTTTAGCGGCTTTTGTTAATGCCTCTACACTTATTATTGTTGCTGTAATCTTAATTAAAGAAGCTATAGAACGCTTTTTAGAACCTCAAACCATTGAATCTAATTTAGTAATATGGTTGTCTTTAGTTGCTATTTTTGCTAACGGTTTTAGTGTATTACTCATTAAAAAAGATTCTGAAAACAACATAAATATGCGTTCGGCATATTTACATTTACTAACAGATATGTTAGCAAGTGTAGCTGTTTTAATAGGTGGTTTACTCATGAAATACTACCAAATTTTTTGGGTAGATAGTTTATTAACCTTATTAATAGCTTTGTATTTAATTTGGGTGGGTTACGATTTATTAAAAACATCAACCAAAATGCTGATGTTATTCACTCCAGAGCATATTGATATAAAAGCTGTGGTAAGAGCAGTAAACAAGCTACCAAAAGTGAGTAAATTACACCATGTTCATATTTGGAATCTCAGTGATGATGAACTTCATCTTGAAGCACACTTGGATCTTACTGAAGATATTTCAACTACAGAATTTAATGAGTTATCCATAAAAATAGAAGCTCTATTACACGAAGAGTTTAATATTAATCATGTAACCATTCAACCAGAATTCAATAAAGAAGATCCTAAAGAAGTTATTGTCCAAGACTGATGTTAGAAATTAAGACTAAATCCTTTAATGAGTTAAACACTAAAGAACTTTACGATTTATTACAATTACGATCTGAAGTTTTTGTAGTAGAGCAAGATTGTGTTTATCAAGATATTGATGGAAAGGACCAAAAGGCTTTACATATTTTAGGTTACAGAGACAGTAAATTAGTGGCTTACACACGTATATTTCAATCTGGTGATTACTTTGAAGAAGCTAGTATTGGTAGAGTTGTAGTAAAGCAAAGTGAGCGACAACACAAATTTGGTTATGATATTATGAAGGCCTCAATTAAAGCTATTAATGATCATTATAATACTTCTGAAATAAGAATTTCTGCTCAGACTTATCTTAAACGTTTTTATAATAATTTAGGTTTTAAGGAAGTTGGTGAAGGTTATTTAGAAGATGGTATTCCGCATATTAATATGGTTATTAACAATGAGAAATAAAGTTTTAGTTTTTCTTGGAATAGCTACCTTAATTACAATATTATTTTTTCTATCAAAGAGAGTCAACTTAAATCCAAACTTTGTAGTTGGACAAAAAATAGATAGCTTAAATGGTGTTATTGTCTACTATAATGGAGGTGTAGGAAATGTAAGTGAAAGAAATTTATCTGAAGATGGTTACAATATTGGTTTAAAATATCAATGTGTTGAGTTTGTAAAAAGATATTATTATCAGAAACTAAATCATAAAATGACTGATAGTTATGGACATGCAAAAGATTTTTTCGAATTAGGTTTAGATGATGGAGATTTTAATAAGAAAAGGAGTTTACTTCAATATTCAAATCCTAGTAAATCAAAACCGAGAAAAGATGATTTAATAGTTTATTCTAAAACGGTATTTAACCAATATGGTCACGTTTCAATTATATCTGAGGTAGTTGGTGAAAAAGTTGAAATTATTCAACAAAACCCAGGACCATTCAGTAATTCTAGAGAAATCTATGATTTAATCTATACAGAAGATGAAGGTAAATGGAAAATTAAAAATAACAGAATAATTGGTTGGCTTAGAAAGCCAAATTAATCACTAGATTTAGAATCAAAAACACGAGTAACAACTAATTCTACACGTCTATCAAATTGTGGTTCACCACCTAAAGGAAATTTTCTTCTGTGGCCAACAAACTTCATTCTGTAACGTTTTACACCTTTTTCAGCTAAGTAATCATATACAGCTTTTGCTCTAGCCAATGATAGGTTTCTTTTTTTAGTTTTTCGGTCAATGGCATCGCGTTCACCATTTGTACAGCATACATGGCCTTCTATGTTAAAATAAACATCTTTTCTTTCAACAAGAATGTCAGCAATTTTATCTAAAACAGCTTTAGATTGTTTAGTAAGATAACTGTAACCTGTTCTAAATAATAGATTTTCTAAAAGAATTTTATCCCCTTCTTTTAGTTCTCCTTTTAGCTTGTCTTCTGTAGTTTCTTTTGGAGGTTTTACCTCTACAACTTCTCTTGGAGGATTATAAGGTTTTACAATGATTTCAACCTTTCGGTTTAGTCCTCTTATTTTATTAAGATCTCTTTCTTTTATAATGTTGACTAAAATTTTTCCTTTACCATCAACATTAGTAATTACAGACTCATCAAATTCATTATTAGAAAAAACTTCTCTTATAGCATCTGCACGTTGTTGAGATAATACTAAGTTATAAGAATCACTACCTCTATCATCACAAAAACCATAAATGGATATTTTTTCTATATCCATATTTTCTATTTTAGATAGAAAAAGTAAAAGTCTACTGTGTTCTGTTTCAGGAATATCGAATTGGTCAGTTTCAAAATAGACTTCGTGTTTCATCTCTTCCTGAGCGAAAGTGACCAACTGAAAACTGAAACATAAGAATATAATTAGGGCTTTCATTTTGTATATAATTTTCTAACAGCAGAAAATTTATCTGATGTTAAATATAATTAATTTTAACATTTATCTCAAAATACTTGCATATTGCGAAGGATTATTAAGAATACTCACAGCTTTTTTAATTTCATTATTGTTAGCTGTGTAATATGTGTATAAACCTTCACTATAAAAATAGCGTTTAATAATCTCGTCTGTTAATAAAGATTTTAATTGTTCTTTATTTCCGTCAATAGCGTTGCTTTTATAGGTTTTTAAAGCAGTTTCTAAATCTTTATACTCAGAACTAATAATACCATCTAATTCTTCTTCTTTTGCTACTAAAATAGCATCTTGTAAAGCTCTTTCAGTTTTAGTTTCAAAATTAAAACCTGTAGTTTTTACATAGCTTTTGAATTTTTTAAATTCAGCATCACTTAAATCAAAGCTTTTTAAATCTTCAACTGAGTTGTTATAATAATAATCTGTTGCAAAATTGAAGATGATATTTTCGTTTACTATAGCTTTGGTGATAGGTGTTTGCTTAGCAAATTCTACTTCAACATCTGGTTCTATACCTCCACCATCATAAACTGCTCTACCATTACGAGTTTTAAAGGCGTTGTAGTTTTCCTTTTTAGTTCTTGTAGCATTACCATTTTCATCTCTATTCCAATAGTCTAAAGCCTGAATACAGCGACCTGAAGGTGTGTAATATCTAGAGATAGTAATTTTCATTTGGGTGCCATAAGTAAGCGGTTTTGGACGTTGTACTAAACCTTTTCCAAAACTTCTGGTACCCACAACCACTGCTCTATCCATATCTTGTAAAGCACCCGAAACAATTTCGCTAGCCGAAGCACTTTTACCATCTACTAAAACTACTAATGGTATTTCTGTATCAACTGGTTCGCGCTGTGTGTAATAAGTTTTGTTGTATTTTTTTACTTTAGATTTAGTCGTTACCACCAACTGATTTTGAGGTACAAAAATATTGGTCACATTTACAGCTTCACTTAGTAACCCACCTGGATTACCTCTTAAATCTAAAATTAATTGTGTAGCACCTTGATTTTTTAAAGATCTAATAGCACTTACAGTTTCAGAAGAGGCTTTGCTATTAAACTTTCTTAATACCACATAGCCTGTTTTTTCATCAACCATAGAGTAGTGCGGTACGGCTTTAATTTCTAAGGATTCTCTAGTAATTTTTACCGTATTTGTTTTGCCTTGTCTTTTATAGGTTACAGAAACCTCTGTGCCAGCAGCACCTTGTAAAAGATTTGCAGCATCGTCTTTAAAATTAGATACTGTAACATTATCAACTTTAATAATTTCATCACCAGCTTTTAATCCGGCTTTATCTGCTGCATAATCTTTGTAAGGCTCAACAATAACCAATTTATCTTTTAAGGTTAAAACCTTAGCGCCAATGCCAGTATAGTCACCTGCATTATTTATTCTAGAGGCTTCTACATCTTGCTCGTTATAAAATTGAGTATAAGGATCTAAATCATCTAGCATGCTTTTTATGGCTGTATCCATAAGATCACCAGGATTAGTATCATCAACATAATTCATGTTGATTTCCTTAAAAAGCGTTGTAAAAATCTCTATTTGTTTAGCGATTTCAAAAAAATCATTCTTAAAAGCTGTTGTACTAAAGAAAATAGCGACAGCTAGTATAGGTAAGATGATTCTCTTTTTTAAGATATATTTCATTGAGCTACTTTTTTAACGAACTTTTCAAATAGCAATTTTATACTATTGTCAACTTTATCAAAAGTCGTTCCATCTTTACTAAGGTACAAAATCATAAACGCATAAGATGCCGAACTATTGTTAAAATATAAAGGTTTGTTGAGTCGGTAAGCTTCTCTTAACAATCGTTTAATACGGTTTCTGGCCACTGCAGTTTTATGAAGCCGTTTACTTACCGAAACACCAGTTTTTAGAATGCTATCATCTTCAAATTCGGTTTTAAGGTAAATTAATTTCAAAGGATATGCGGTTAACGATTTTCCTTCGGTAAATAACTGTTCTATAAGTTTTTTACTTTTTAATTTATCTTTTTTTGAATATTTGAAGTTCATAGTTAAATATCAGACTACAAAAGTAAAAAACCACAGGGATAAGATGTGATTTTTATGTATTTTGTGTTTTATCAATAAAAGATATTAAATGCTACTTGCTATAGACGTCCATTATAAAGAGAAATACGCCAAAGCCGTTGGCGTTTTATTTAATTGGGAAGATGAAAAACCTCAACACATTATTACAGATACTATTGATGAGGTCGCAGATTATGAGCCTGGTCAGTTTTATAAAAGAGAGTTGCCTTGTATTTTGCAGTTATTAAAACAAGTAGAGCTTAATAGTTTAGAAGCTATTATTGTAGATGGTCATGTATATATAGATAATGATAAAACCTATGGTTTAGGTGCTCATTTATGGCAAGCATTGGATGAAAAAATACCAATTATTGGGATTGCTAAAAAAGCGTTTCATAATACAGAATTAGTTTCTAAACCTATTTATAGAGGAGAAAGTCAAAACGCTTTATACGTTTCTAGTATTGGTGTTTCGGAAGATGAGGTTTTAAAGAAAATAGAATTACTTCATGGAAAATATCGTATCCCAAGTATTTTAAAAACCTTAGATCAAGTAACTAAACAGGAGTAAAGTAAGTATATAATAAACTGTTAAATCAAACTATTTAAGAAGCTTACCTTGCAAAGCTCCTTCCAAATCTACAACCTTACTTTCTAACTCATGTAATCTATCATAGATATCTACAGGTTCTGGCATTTGTTTAGAGGCATACATTGTAACATACCAAACCTCAACGATATCTTCAGTATTTATGGTATAAGTTGGATAGTTACCATCCTTATTATCACTTTTTAATATCAATTTTCCGCGTTGTTCAATTCTATTAATCACACGTTTTAGTACAATACCATCATTTTTACTGACAATAACATAGACGCGACCATCTTTAATATCTCTAAGATCTTCTACATATTTCCCAAAAACCAAATCACCATCAAAAAAAGTTCTTACCATGGAGTTACCTTTTACTTCAAAACAACGAAAAGTACCATTGGTAAGATGTGGCATATTAAAAGATGGTAAGGTTTCAATATATTCTGGATCTCCATAACCATTTAAATAACCCGCTCTTGCCTTTACAGGAACATAAATAACATTCTCATTTCCGGTTTGGTTCACAGCAATTACTTGTGGCATTCCAGAATATGTTGGATTTATAGCCGCTTCAGATTTTAGCATCACATCACTTTTTCCAAAAAGATAATCAGGATTAATATCAAATTCTTCAATAATAGCCGAAAGCACATCATAACCAGGTTTCGTCTTTTTTCTAGACCCATCAGACTGTGGACGGCCATTAACAATACTATCTATAGTGGTTCCTGTAACTCCTATTCGTTTAGAAAACGAAAAATTATTTAGATTAAAATGATTAATTATTCCTGATATTTTTTCGTCAATACCCTCCATAGATAATAAATTTAAAATAAAACTTTTTACAAAATATTTAAAAATATGTTTGTTTTAATTTGTAAAATGATGTATATTTGTACTCTAATTTATTGCAATATACTAAAAATAGTAATTTATTCAAACATTTGTATAAATATAAATGTTTTCAAGGTTTTATTTAAAGACGTCTTAAATAAAATCTTATTAAAAATTCCATAATTCAAAAAATAAGTGAGCTATGGAATCTTTAAAGTTTATGCCTTGTATTAAGGCAATTGTACATAAGAAATCTGTTAGGAAAGCGAAAATTTAACAGTTCTGTGTAAAGAACTTAAATGAATGTATAAACTTTAAAATTAAAAAATGAGTACAAAAATTAAGAATACGCTCTTTCGTTTTGTGTCGATGAGAGCACCTGAATTAGTAGATGAAGAAAGCAAACAAGAAGGCTTTATTTTTAGAAGTGATTCTGTAGAAAAAGGTGTTTTTGATACTGCTGTATCTGATTTATCAGAAGGCACTACAAAATGGCAGGCAATGAAAACAGCTTCAGAGACATTTCAGGCATTAACCAAAGAGCAGTTAAAAGCGTTAAAACCTGAATTATATAAATTTTCAGTTTGGGTTGCTAAAAATAGATTGTCTTACAGTCAAGAAGCTCTAGAAAGTCAGATTGAGGGATTAACTCCGATATCCGATCAAAAGGTATTAGGAGAGTTATGGAATAATCTTTTCTATCAAATTTTAACACAAAAAGAATTCTACGCTAAAGAGATTTTAATTCAGTTATTAATTGCAAATAATTTTCTAACAAATTACAAAGGAGACAAGAGCACCGTAAAAGGTCTACTTAATTCTAAAGTTGTTTTACCAAAAACATTATTTATAGAAGAAGGTATTACTGAAGGAGCTCAAGCTAAAGTAGCTCAATCCCAAACAGCACCGCCATCATTATATATGATGCAACAACATGCTGTATCAGAAGCAAAATTGTTTAATGAGCAATTAACTCAACTTAAAAAAGAATTAAAAAAAGCAGAAAAAGTATATAGTAAGGAATACCAAGCTGCTTTAGAAACAGCAGAAGAAAATTATCAAAAAGAGATAAAGCCTATCTTAGATCAATATAATGCTGATTTAGAAGCAGAAAGGCAAAAATGGTGCGAAATAAGAGATCCAAACCAAACTTATGATCCAAACGATCCTTGTAAGCAACCTAATGTTATTCCAGAACCAGATGTTCCTAAATTTACTTTTCAATTTAGAGACGAACTAGACTATGATTTTATACAAACTAAACTGAGTACTGAAAGTTTTGAAACACTTTCATTTTTAGTAGGTACGGTAGATTCTTCCGCAAAGAGTGGTGAGCAATTGCGTATAAGTGAACAAGAGTTTAATTCTTTTTCTGAAGATTTAGAAGGTTTTACTGATTTAGATAATGTTATACAAGATGTTATTTCTGATAATGAAAACACCATTGTAGATAATACTCAAGATGAAGGGAATACTTTTGTAAGTATTGGAGGTGTTGTTGTGCCTGTTGATAATACCGACACATCTCCAGATTTTAGTTATGAATTATGTTTCACTCCAAAAACTGTATTATCTATAGGAGGTTATTATTTTGCAAATTTAGGACTTAAGGTTCCAGATCCTTCTTGGCAAATAAGTGGAATAGATTATACATTGCATAGATCTGACGGTGATTACACAGATGATACAATATTGCATTTTAGTTCAAATAATGGTTTGCGTCATTATATTAAAATGAATATAGGTAATCCAACCTTAGCAGATCAGCCTCAAATACAGTCGTTTTCTGCAACTATTACATTTACCAACGGAGTAGTAAAAACTTTAAATGAATCAGTAGTGGTTCTTGGTTCTTGTACTAATGGAATTGCTAGTGGGGAATTCATTGATGATACTAATGATGATATTCCTAATTCAGGAACTTCAAATGAGCAACCTTTTATACCTTCTGGTTTTGGCATTAAACAATTAGGTGTTGCAGATTATAATAAGGTTGAGCAAACAACTCAAGGTTATGTTGAAGGTGATGTAGCACACATTGAAAACATCATGGCACGTGAGTTTAAAGAACGTAGTACAAGACGTCTCAGAAGAAAAGAAGATACCGTTACTACATCTTCTGAAACAGAAAGAGAGCAGCTAACGGATACAACTTCGGTTAATCGTTTTGAGATGCAAAACGAAGTAGCAAAAGTAATTCAAGAAGCTAATGATTTTAGTGCAGGAACAAGTTTTAATGCAAGTTATGGAACAGGGAAAAATGGTATTCAGCTTGGTGCAAATGCAAATTATGCCACACATAACTCTAGCGAGCAAAGTACAGTTCAGGCAGTAACGGAAGCCAAAGAAATTACAGAACGCGCTTTAGATAGAATTGTTACTAAGGTAAAAGAAGAGCGCATTGAAAAGATCGTCGAAGAGTTTGAAGAAAACAATTCACATGGTTTTGATAATAGAAAAGGAGATAAACATGTTGTAGGTGTGTTCCGTTGGGTAGATAAGGTATTTAAAAACCAGATTATCAATTATGGTAAGCGTCTAATGTTTGAGTTTATGGTACCACAACCAGGAAAGTTGCATAAACTAGGTATGATAGGAGCACAAAATACAGACGATAGTTTATTGGTTGAACCAGTTGATCCAAGAAAGTCAACAACGCAGCAAGTGAAAGATTTCTCGGAGTTAACTGATACAAAACTCAAATATTGGGCAGCTAAGTATAATGTAGATTTTAATTCTAAACCTCAAAGTAGAATTTCCATTTCGCAAGGTTTTGAAGGTAATTACAATTCAACAGGATATTTTACTACTGGAAAAGGTGAAATAGAAATTCCTGAAGGTTATGAAGCTAATAAAGCTAAAGCAAGCGTCTCTTTTGACTTTCATCCAGGAGGTATGGAAGCTTCAGGTGTAACTATAAACGTTGGAGACAAATTTTACAATAAACAATGGTTTCGTCATTTTAATACACAAAATATTTCATTTAATAATTTAGGAGGTATTCAGAAAAAGTTAGGTGTTGCTTATAAAGCTTTTGATTGTGGTACCATGAGCTTATCTGTAGTTGCTGAATGTGATTTAACCACAGAAGCCTTAAATCAATGGAAGCAAGAAACATTTAAAGCAATTATAGATGCTTATGATGAAGCATTGATTACTTACAACGAAAAGCTTGCAGAAGAAAAAGTGTTAGGTGTAGAAATCAAAGGAACCAATCCAGGATTCTACAGAGAATTCGAAAATAAGATTTTACGTAAAAACTGTATTTCTTATTTATTAGACCAAAATCCAAGTGCTAAGAATACTTATGGAAAATCTAATCTATTCTATACCAACAATGGAGGTGAGGCAAACTTTGGCAATATCGAAGTTAATGTAAACCAAGCGTTGGATAGTTATGCAGCGTTTGTAAAGTTTATGGAGCAAGCTTTTGAGTGGGAAATTATGTCTTATAATCTATATCCATATTATTGGGGCAATCGCCAGGATTGGTCAAACCTTTACCAATATGATGAGTCTAATGACCCATTATTCCGCAACTTTATGCAGGCAGGTATGGCAAGGGTTGTGGTTACCGTTAGACCAGGTTTTGAGGAAGCTGTACGTTACTATATGCAAACCGGACAAATTTGGAACGGAGGCGAAGTCCCTGTTATTGAGGACGAGCTATACTTATCGCTCATAGACGAATTGCGTAAGCCAGAAGGTGAAAAACTTGGTAAAGCTTGGCCAACAAGAGTACCAACAGCTTTAACCATTTTACAAGCGCAAAGTATTGGCTTAAATGTTACTAAAGCGTTACCGTTTAATGAAGATCTTTCAGATTTTGAAAACCCAGAAGAGGTACCACAATCAGCAGAGATTGAGATGACTGACGCACAGATTGGTATTTCTGAAGGTGATGGAGAACGTCACATAGAAAATGTAGATATTGTTGATGGTTATTTACAATTTAATACAGACGACGATCCAAGACAAACCGTAGCTCAAATTTCTATTCAGTCTATTAAGAATGCTATAGATGGTTTAGCTTAATCAGAGAATTTCGTTACTAGAAATTCTAAACAAAACATCCTTACCCTTTTTTGTCATTCAGAGCTATCAGGCTGACTTTGTAGAAGTTAAAGCAAAGAATATCAAACCATTCCGTGCTCAAACCAATTGAGTGCGGAACAGGGTATGGTATGTTTTAAAATAAATGATTTAATAATTAAATATATAATTATGAGTGCAAACACTAATTATTATTCAAGTGAACAAGATGTTATAAGCAAAACTAGCTTTAAGGAACTAGCTTTTGAAGCTAAGCATGGATCAGAAGTAAGTAAATGTGGAGCGTTTACAGATGATTTTTATGAAGGAGCAATTAATGCAAAAGACGTAATTGATAATATAAAATCTAATAGAACTAAAGGAATATTATTCTTTTATTTTTTTGACTATGTAGAAAGTTTGTCTAAAGAGTCTATTACTACTTCTTTTAATTCTACAGGACCACCCACAATCATTACATTAAATAGACCAATACCATACAATTATGTAGGGTTTAATGGTAAAAATAAAATAGCTTCATTAGATATTAAGCTTAACAAAAGAGCTTGCTACATTAATACTAAAAAACCAGGTGTTCTATGGAATGTAAAGCCAGAAAGTAATGTTTTTGAGGTAGAGATTAATTTTGTTTATGATGATGCAATAGACCTTAGGGATTTCAACACAACGCCAGAAACAGATAATGATTACAAACTTGAAGAAAAGTATAACGGTATTGTTATAAAAGTTACAAATACGGAAGATCTTTTGGCATTATCTAAAGATTTAGGTATTGAACAATATATATATAACAGAGTCAAAACAGATTTTAAAAACTTTCTAAGCTCAATCGAAAGTATAGAAGAGCTAGAGTTTATCTATAAACAACTTCCCGATCAGCTTATTAATGATATTGAATTTATTAATGGAATAGGCTATGATACATTCTATAAACATTTTAAGGCGTTTTTCGATTATGATACCGATGGCTTACTAAGTAGTTTTAGAGACAACAGTAATGGCGTGGTTAAAAGCCTAAGATGCCTAGCATCCTTTAAAGAAAAGCTTTTAAAGGAATTAAAAGAGAAACCAGAGTTTATTAAAACAGCCTATAAAAATCTAGATGGCAGTAGTGAGTATCTTGGAGAAATAGAGCAAAATAGAACCATTTATGCAGATATTCTGTGGAGCTTATGCCAACTAAACAATTTCAAAGGTTTAAATCGTACTGGCAAGATATTTAGATTTGGTAACAAAGATGGTATAGATTATGAGTTAGATAGTAATGTGTGGACTAACAATATAGAAGATCAACTCTTCTTAAAACAGGAGAAATCTAGGCTCACTACGGTAAAAGTACCAAAATTTGAAACCGACCCATCAGACGGTGTTACTTTTGATACAGGGCTTACGGAAGATAAAACCTATAGGACAAACCTCACTACTGATGAGGGCAGTTACTTCCACCCGCTAGACTTGGTAATCTTTGAGATTTACAGAGGAGAGGAAGAGCCTATAAGGCTTTTAGTCCCTGCAATTTTTTTAAAGGCTTTATCCGACAAGGAGGAATGGGAAGAGATTGATAAAAACATCCGTATCGGGGTAGATATCTTAGCCGTACTTTTGGGAGTTCTTACATTGGGCAGCACTTCTGGTATTTGGGCAGTATTAGCAGTTGCTGATATAGCTATTGCGGGCACGGATGTTGTTGTAATGACATTTAGAGACGAAATAGCAAGTACCGAAGGCGGTAGAGCCTTCCTGCAAACATGGGAAAAAATTTATATCGTAGGCGGTGCCATAACGGCAGGTCCAGTATTAATTAGAACTTTTATAAGCGGAGGAGCTAAGTTGCTCAGCCAAGCAGGCAAACTTAAGCTTAGCCAAGACGCCTTAAAGTACATACGCACCCTAATGCTCAAGGTAGTGCTAGAGGTAAACATACACAACTTTACAGGTAATACGGCAAAGATATTAAGCACTAACCAAGAGCTTATTACAGCAACAAAAGGCATTATTGATGAGTTTAAGGCCACAAAACTACTAGAAGCAAACTGTATCATTGCCGAAGGCACAGTACAAATAGGCAAAACTACCCAAAAAGAAGTAGCGGTTATCTATAAAGGCACAATAATTGCTGAAGGCACTATTGGTAATAAGGCATTTGCAGACTTACTTAGAAAGCTTAAGGGAGCAACACCAAATAAGAAAAAGCTTTTAGAGTTATTAGAAGGGCTTTATGAAAATAGAGGGATTCCATTTTTGAAAGGATTTAGCTTAAAAAAAATAGTTAGTATTCCTAAAGGCAAAAGACCAAAACCTTCTTTATATTTACCTAAAACTTACATTAAGAACCATTTGGAGTTGTTTTTAAATGAGGGTGTCGCTTCTAGGATAGTTTTGAAAAAAGATTATCTTAAATACGGAATAGGTAAACCAGATTTAGGAAAAACAGAATTCTTAAGTCTAAAATCTCAAATTGACAAACTTTTAAAACAGGCTAATGGGGATGTGAGCAATTTATCTAAAACTTTGGGTGTTCCAGAAGAACAACTAAAAGGTGGTTTGGTAAGGATAGATTTTAAATTATCGAAAAAGAGTAAACTTGTTTTTCCTGAAGGTAATGAGTTTGGAGCTAACCCGCAATGGCTACCTGGCGGAAAATTACCAACAGGAGAGCTTGAGATAGTAATTAAAACAGAAGGATTAATTCTTAACAAGGATTATCGAGTGTATGATATAATATTTAATAAATAAAATTATGAAAAAAGAACTTTATAGCAGAAACTGGGATTATACATTATATGAAGTAAATGGTAAACAAATAATTACTGTTACTATTTTTGGGAGAGTAGACTATCAAAGAAGTTTTTACTTAGAAAATGAAGTAAAAGAATCTGAGTATGAAAACCTCAAAGAGCTTTCTGAAGACATTAGGAATAACTACGATAAGTTTAAGTCTTTAGAGATAACTCCACCAATTCTTGAGTAGCCCTTTTTAGTTGAAAAATGCTTACACAAGCCCCAAACATAAAAACAATGATACAAGTAAAATTATTGATAACACCCAATGAATTAGAGTTTCAAAAAAAGGATGAAAGATTTAAAGACTTTATAGATTGTTTAAACAATGAGCTAAGGGAACCTATAGAAATTATACACGAGAAAGACAACACATATTCTGGCTATTATTTGTTTTTTGAAAGTAATTATCTTCCAAATGAGCACTACAAACATGTAGATCAAAAAACATTTTTAGTTTCTGTAAGCAACCCTAATAATAATATAATTAAAGATTGTAATCCAGCAGGTTTTGTGGCGTTAAGAAATTATATGGCAAAATTCCCTCTTTTATTTGGGTTAGAAAAAGCACTTCAGTATGCTGGAATGGATATTAACAGATTAAGGTATTTTGATTACAACGCTGTTATTTTACAGGAAAAAGACGGTACATATAAGCCTATGGTAAAAACGGTTTTTAAGTATTTAGAGATTTATGATAAGTATTTAAAGAATCTGCAAAAACACCAGTAAAAAATTAAAAAGAGCATTTGTACAAATGCTCTTTTTTGATGAAACATTCTCATAAAATAATAAGATCCCTGACAGACACTCCTCTGTAAAGAGTTCTGATAAATTAAAACTAAGCCATAGTATATAAACTATGGCTTTTGTAATTTTAGAACAATAAATTTTACAATAGAACTACAGAGTCATTAAAAGAAAATATGTTTGGCATCACTTAGATGATTTAGATGAAAATTTAGAATGCACGATACAATTAATTACGAAAAGTGTGCACAAAGCAACATATAAACATTTAGGTTCAGCTTCTCAATTTCAAAATTTATTAAACATTCTAGAATATTTGACATGATACAATTAGAAGAAACTCAGCAAAAATTAACACCTCAAGAAATTATAGAATTCGAGACAGAAATGAACGTAAAATTACCTCAATCGTTTATAGAACAAATAATGTCTTCAAATGGTGGTTATCCAGTAGATGATTTATATTATATGGGATACCAAATAGATGAATTCTTTTCTATAAAATATGGCGATGAAACTATAAGTGAACAATTAAAACTTTTAGAAGGCTTTTTTGATAATAAAAAAACTATTCCTTTTGCAGACTCTAATGGTGGAATTATTTATATAGATACTATTGATTCAAATAAAGTAAGTATAAGATATTCAGATGGTCAAACAGATTTTTTAGCTGATTCATTTAAAAAATTTATCGATGGGCTAAGAGATGAACCTTATGATTTTTAGTTCAAAAATAACTTAAAAAAAGCCCTCGCAGGCACTTGTCTGTGATGAGTGTGGTGTTAGATAAGTAAAGATAAGAGCTACCTTTATAAGTGTAGCTTTTATTATTTTTGGATTGGTAACGAGTTAAAAACTCTCGCTAGTGAGGGCGGAACACCCATTAATAAATAAAAAAATATGAATGAATTATACAGAAGAGCAAATAATAGAAAAAGCAAAACAGATAATGAAAGACCTTAGACAGGAATTCTACTCTGAGGAATGTATTAATGGAATTTTTTTTACTAAAGAAAAGAGGCTTCTTTTTGGGGAAAATAAAGACAAATTCGACGCAGTATGGTCTGTAGGCATTAGTTCTTTTTTTGATAACGTTGACTTCCTACATATTTCAGACGAAACAGGTGAACCGTTATACTATCAAAACTTTAACACGTTTGTTTTTGACATTGGTAAAGATACCAAGGAAAGATACTTTAAAATTGAAGAAGAACAATAAATAATCATGTTAACAGAGCAAGAAATGCTAGAAATAGCTGAAAAATTTTTAAAAAAATTAGAAAGTCAAGGAAGTGTTGAGTTAATGCTATACGAAGAACCGATAAAAAAGACTTATGGTAATATTTATCATTTTAATTCAAAAAAATTTATTTTAACTCAAGAAATGGATTATGCACTTGGAGGCAACGCCCCGTTTTTAGTGGAAAAAGAATCTGGAAGAGTAGTTGGTTTTGGTACCGCTGGAAAGTTCGAAGATTATGTTAACGCTTACGAAAATGGCACACTAGTGCCAACGTTGCATACCTATTGGTATCCTGATGAAGATCGGTTTAGCCATAAATGATATGTTCAAAAGCCACATCTCTGATGTGGCTTTTGGTATTTTAGAAAACGGACGCTCGGTTTCAGAAATGATTAGCTTTATTTTTAAAAATATTAATTGACAAAACTGTAATAATGAATTCAAATATTGAAAGATTATTATCTGATATGATCTCATATTACGATCATACGAAAAACACAGAGGAGGATAATTTTTTGTTAAAAGCACAAAATAAATTAGGTAGAAAAAAGATGTTTTCTAGAACCCTGAGTTTATTTGGTTGGATAAACCCAATTAATCATAATCTTCCTGATTTTAATCCTGACAAATATGATATCTTTGACAAAGAGGTTATGGATAGTGAAGATTTTAAAGAGGTTTATGAGGGATTTGAATTTGTCTTCAAAAATATCCCAGAGATGAAAGAACTTTTTGTATTAAAGGAAGAACATGTTGAGTTTAACCCTTCATTAAGTAAAAGTGATATTCAGGATATTTATTTATGAAGGAAAACCACACTTATAAATTACGATCTTTTCAGATAAAACGAAGACCGGACTAGATATTGTTCACTCGGTTAAGCTTGACTAAGATAACTACCTAATAAGATTTATAATCAAAAAGCCTGCGTTTAAATCCAGTAGATTCTTTGATTTTTTCAGAGGTTAGTCTAAAGGAGGTAAGCTTAGGTAGACATAAAAGCTGGTTTGTGTTAGAGCAAAAGGTTTTTAAAGTAAGAAAAAGAATCTTGAAGGGCAGTTGGTTTTGGTACCGCTGGAAAGTTCGAAGATTATGTTAACGCTTACGAAAATGGCACATTAGTGTCAACGCAGCACACCTATTGGTATCCTGATGAAGATCGGTTCAGCCATAAATAATATGTTAAAAAGCCACATAATTTGTGGCTTTTATATTTTAATAAGTAAACTCATGCTACTCGCCATAGGCGCCCACTATCAGAAGAAGAAGCCTTAGCTAAAGTTCAATTACTACATGGGCCGTATCGTATACCTACCGTTTTAAAAATTCTAGATCAGATTACAAGCAAGAGTAAGTATGCCTTAATTAGAGCATAGGTCTAAATATGCCTCTAAAAAGGCAATTTATTTGTTGACGCTCTACATGGTGTTGTAATGACATCTATTTATTTCCGTACCAACAAATTACAAAATTTAATAAATATATTTTGCAAAATGTTTGTTTTTTATTTGTAATATGTTTATATTGTATTCGCTTTTCTAACAACGGTTATCCGTTTGTACAATAAATTTCGTGTTAAGTAGAAACTAATAAACCTAGGTTAAACCCTGTTCTGGTTAAGAAAAAATTAAAGTAACCTTTGGTATAGGTTTGGTCTGCTTATATCTTTTATTTAAACATATGTTTAAAAATTAAGGAATAATTCTATTCCACAAATCAGTAATCTTTTAAACAAACAGTAAGATGAACATTATTAATAAGGCGCTATCAGAATATGGCGTTAAAGAAATTGTTGGCTCCAAAGACAACCAAAGAATTATAAAATATTTTACGGATTTAGGTTTTGATGGTGAAAAACTAAAAGACGAAACTGCATGGTGTAGTGCTTTTACTAATTGGATAGCTAAAACCTGTGGCTATGAATTTTCAGGTAAACTTACAGCGCGTAGTTGGCTCTCGGTTGGCGAATCTGTAACAAGTCCAGAAATCGGTGATATTGTAGTATTTTGGAGAGAGTCTCCAGAAAGCTGGAAAGGCCATGTAGGCTTTTTTATTAAGCAGACTAAAGGCTATGTCTACGTCTTGGGAGGTAACCAACGCAACATGGTATGCATAAAGGCATACCCCAAAAACAGAGTGTTGGATTATAAAAAACTAAGAAAACAATGGAAAAAACCATAAAAGTTTTATTCTGGTTACTCACGTTGTTATCTCCTGTTAACAGTGTTATGGTCACTATTGTATTTTTAATTGTTGTAGACTTTATTACAGGATCTTATGCTTCCTTCAAAAACAGTATACCCATTAGAAGTTCTAGAATTGGGCATACTATTTCTAAGTTTTTTATCTACAATTTGGTGATTTTAGCAGCATTCTTTTTAGAGAAACACATTGTCAACGAAGTGCCTTTTCTAAAGATAATCGCTGGTTTTATTGCCATTGCAGAGATAAAATCTATTCTAGAAAATTACAATGTTATATATGGTATAAATCCATTTAAAGCATTAATAAACCTTATAAAGTTAACACCGTTAAAAGACACAATTGAATCTTTAACAGATGAGGATTCTAAAGCAGAGGATAATCAACAACAGTAATTTAGACAAGTATTAAAAGCCTAAGAAGTCTCCAGTGATGTTTCAGTAAGCGAAAATCATTGGAGACCGAGGCTTTCTTTTTTAAAACCTAAGTAAAAAAGCAATTTAGATGAAAACAGAAAAATTCCTATTATATATCATTTTATGCATTGTACTATTCAATCTTTTGAATTTACAATGCAATCCTAAACCAAAAAGAGAATGGCCTAAAATAAGTGTTGTAAGAGATACGATTTGGCAAACAAAGATAGACACCTTTAATGTTCAAACCACAAATTATAAAACAGTGTATGTTGATACTACAGACGTTTCTAAAGTTATTGAAAATCAACAAAACCTAACAATTGTTAAAGATCATTTTATAGAGGCAAAAGCCTATAGAGACACCTTAAGCAACGATGATATAGATATTTTCACCTACAACCTGGTAGATGGGAAACTTTTGGATAGTGAAATATCATATAAGTTAAAAGTGCCTAGAGAAATTACGGTGACAAAAACCATAGAGCATCCAAAAAGTTTTAGAAGTGGTCTATATATGTTTTCAGAGATTGGTGGTAATCAAAACATGTTTAATAATTTAAGTTTAGGGCTTCAGTATAATAGAAAAGGTAAATGGTTTGCTAGTTACAGAGCTAATTTTAATGAGTTGAAACAAACTACACACAATATAGGTGTTGGTTTTAGATTATTTAAATAAAAAAACCGCATCAATCTGATGCGGTTTTTTTTATTCATATTTCAAATATGAAGTCTAATTTAATAGATAAGTATTGTTAATTCTATTGATATCTGCCATCATTTGCGATGGATCAATCTCAACAGATTTTACTTCCTTTTTGGTTTCAAAAGTGTAGGTTGGGTAAGCCCAAGCCCAATCGTTTATAATAGTTGCTGAGGTTGGTTTTTCGCCACGCATCATCTGCAACGGAATATAAAAATCTTCAGTAGTGCCATCTGTGTAAGTAACCTTAAGATCTATAGGCATAGGCATTAAACCGATACGTTCCAGAGTTATGGATTTACCATCAACAGACTGTATTGCATAATCAATAGTATTGGTAGTCTGCGCAAAGTCTATTAAATACCAATCTAGTTCAAAATCTGTGATACGTTCTGCAGTACGGATGATATCTAATGGCTTTGGATGTTTAAAAGAAAAGTCATCAAAATATTTTTTAATGGTTTTCTTAAGGTTGTCCTCACCAATAACATAACCTAATTGTGCTAAAAATACAGCTCCTTTGTTATATGCTGCCCTACTGTAAGCTCTGTTTAAAGCATAACGATCAGCATGTGTGGTCATAGGTTGTTCAATATCAGAATTAGCTAATTTTATATAATCTCTGTAAGAACTCGCTAAAGGATTATCATATTTTTTTTCTCTTAAATGGTTTACGGCCAATTCAGAAATATAAGAAGTAAAACCTTCATCTAACCATTCATGTTTAGCTTCATTACTTGCTAATAAAAATTGAAACCATGTATGGGCTAATTCGTGAGCTGTTACTCCTAATAGACTACCAAACTTTCGTTTTCCGGTAATTAATGTACACATGGCATATTCCATACCTCCATCTCCACCTTGTATTACGGAATACTGATCGTAAGGATATTGACCAACATTTTCACTAAAAAACTGCATTAACTCAACCGTTTTTGGTTGTAGTTTTTTCCAGTTTTCTAAATACGTTTGATCTAAATCTTTTTTGTAATAAAAATGAAGAAGAGGACCATTTGGTACTTGTATAGAGTCATGCTGAAAATCTGGATCTGCAGCCCAAGTAAAATCATGGACTTTAGGAGCTACATAATGAAGCGTTTTTTTACCTTTTTTGGCTTTGGTTTCTTCCTTTAAATAACCCGTTCCGCCAACGACATAGTCTTTATCAATGGTTAATTTTACATCAAAATCTCCCCAAACTCCATGAAATTCTCTAGCGATATACGGATCTGCATGCCAACCTTCAAAATCATATTCAGCAAGTTTAGGATACCATTGTGTCATAGATAAAGCGACTCCTTCTGCATTGTTTCTTCCAGAACGACGAATTTGTACAGGAACTTGTCCATCAAAATCCATATTGAAAGTTACTTTTTCACCAGGTTGAATAGGCTTATTAAGCTTTACTTCTAAAACGGTTCCTACAGTTTCATAAGTTAACGAGGTACCATTTTGAGTTAAGGAATTCACTTTGATATATCCTATTTCATTGGGCTGAAGCTTACTGATTCGGTCACCGATTTTAGCACTCGGATCTGCTATCGTTCTAGAACGTACATCCATTTCACTACCTGGTTGAAAGGCATTAAAGTAGAGATGATAATATACTCTATTTAATACATCAGGGGAATTATTGGTATATACCAATTTTTGCTTACCATGGTATTGGAATTTTTTAACATCCATATCGATTTCCATTTTATAATCGACATGCTGTTGCCAGTAGCCATTTACAGAAGTAGGTTTTACTTGTGAATTTTGAATTGGTTTTTCCGTTGCTCCACATGAAAAAACAATGGAAGCAACAAAAAAGCTAACTAAAAATTTCTTCATTCTATATTATATTTTTGAGGCTAAAATTAAAGCGTTAAATGCATTTACTATTTTTCCAGATGTAGATAAATCTGAGAACGGACGAACGTCTGAAGCATCACCACCAACGACAACTTTAGTTGTTAATGGTAAACCAGATTCTAGAATAACTTGTTTTACCTGAGCAGCAGTTAAATTTGGATAATACGAACGAATTAATGCCGCTACACCAGCAACAGCAGGTGCTGCCATTGAAGTACCGCTAATAGCTTCGTATTCATTTTCTGGAAAAGTAGAATATATCTGAGATCCAGGAGCAAAAATATCAACGTTCTTTTTACCGTAGTTTGAGAAACTTGATACCATTTTAGAACCATACTTTGGTGCTAATGAACCTACTCTAATATAGGTGTTAGAAACCTCTTCGTAGTTAACATTATCATCTGGGAAATTAGGCTCAGTATCTACATCTTTACTATCGTTACCAGCAGCATGTACAAAGACTACATCATTATCTGAAGCATATTTTATGGCATCGCGTACCCAATCTGCATGTGGTGAAAACGACTTTCCAAAACTTCCGTTAATGACTTTTGCACCATTATCTACCGCATATCTAATAGCTAAAGCAACATCTTTATCATATTCATCTCCATTAGGAACAGCTCTAATTGCCATAATTTCAACATTATTAGCAACACCGTTTGCTCCTAAACCATTATTGCGTTCTGCAGCAATAATACCTGCAACGTGCGTACCATGAGATTCAGAGTCTTTTACATGTTTTACATTTCCATTTCCATAACCCGTATCGGTTAAATCATTGATATCATCACTAGTTTTACGACCAGAAAAATCTTTGTTCAAGTTGAAATTTAAACGTTCGTTATATGATTCAATAGCACCTTTAAGCTCTTTTTTAGCGTCTTCCATAGACTCTAAACCATTGCTGTACATGTACTGCGCCATTTGCTTAGCTTGAAGTACAGACTCGTCTTGAGATTCTAAAGCAGCGACATCTTCTTTGGTGTAATTACTTTTACCAGTAGCTTTTGAAAGAATTTTATCAGCTTCTATAACTTGCTGATTAATTTGCTCATATCTAGTTTTTGCCCCTAAGTATTTTTGATACTCTTCATCATGCAATTTTTGAGCTTCATTATATCTTGGATCTGAAGTGTCTCCACTTGCTATAAGACGAACATATTCTAATTGTTCATCATAGGCATCACCCAAAAAGTTCCAACCATGGATATCGTCTACATAACCATTGTTATCATCATCAATACCATTGTTTGGGATTTCGTTTTCGTTAGTCCAGATAACATCATCTAAATCTTCGTGGTCTATATCAATACCAGAATCTATTACTGCAACAATGACTTTCTTTCCTTTTCTGTTTTTAATTAATTCTTCATAAGCTCTCTCTACAGCCATACCAGGAATGGTATCTTTTACAAGATCTAAATGTCCCCATTTATGTTGCTCAGCTTCTGTAAGCTCAGTAACTTTTAAAGGGGAAGTATCAATATTTTCTACAGGAGTAGAAAGCACTTTTGATGATCCGCAGGCTACCAATACTGTAGCCGCAAAACTTAAGTAAGTTATAGGTTTGTGGTTAAATTTCATGTGTGTATTAATCTTTAGTTAAATATTGTATTACAAGTAAATGTTTCGTTGAGTCTTACACCTTTTTCAGTGTGTTTTACAGTGATGATTTCATTATGGGCATCGTGCTCAAGGAAGAGATAAAAATTATTGTCGGCCGCCAAATTAAGGAATAATTCTTTTTCATCTAGGGTTAAAAGCGGTCTTGTATCATAACCCATTACAAAGGGTAGTGGTAGATGACCAACCGTTGGTAATAAGTCTGCCATAAAACAAATGGTTTTCCCTTTGTAATTTATCATAGGAATCATTTGTTTGTCGGTATGACCGTTGGCAAAAAAGATATCAAAGCCTAATTCAGAATCTTTTAAAATATGATTTTTGGGCATTGAGGTAAACTTTAACTGCCCGCTTTCTTCCATGGGCAAAATATTTTCTTTCAAAAATGAAGCTTTCTCTCTTCTATTAGGTTCTGTGGCCCATTTCCAATGATCCGCATTACTCCAAAAATGTGCATTTTTAAATGCTGGCTCATAACCTGTTCGATTGTTGTTCCATTGAATGCTTCCACCACAATGATCAAAATGAAGATGTGTCATAAACACATCTGTAATGTCATCTCTATGAAACCCATATTTTTTCAGGGATTTGTCTATACTATCATCTCCCCAAAGGAAGTAATAGCCAAAAAACTTATCATTTTGTTTATCTCCCATTCCGGTATCAATTAAAATCAGGCGATCACCATCTTCAATTAACAAACAACGTGCCGCAATATCAATCATATTGTTGTTGTCTGCAGGATTTGTGCGTTGCCAAAGTGATTTTGGTACAACACCAAACATGGCACCTCCATCGAGTTTAAAATTTCCAGATTCAATAGGGTATAATTTCATAAGAAAAGGATGTTTAAAAACAAGTCACGCAAATTACTAAAAGGATAACAACTAATAAGGAGATGCTGTATTTTATTAAAGGATATTTAACAAAAAAGGAAAAGAATATTGTGGAATTAGTAAAAAAAATATAATTAAATTTATCTAAAATGGAGAAAAACCAAATAAGCAAAAAATTATGAGCAAGTCTAAACTACAATTTAAAAAGATGAAATTATTAAGATTTGGTCGTGATTTTGAACCCGATGAAAAAGTAATATTACGAGATTACTTAGCCATAGAACGAACACGTTTAGCTAATGAACGTACACTTTTGTCTTACATAAGATCTTCATTGTATTTGTTGCTTGGAGGTATTGGTTTTTTTCAGTTAAAGGGATTTCCTAACTTTAAATACCTAGCTTTACTATCCTTAGCTTTTAGTGTTATTTTTTTTGTGATAGGTGTTTACAGATTTACACTTTTAAAGAAAAGTCTGAAACACCTTTACTATATGTCTGAAGAAAAAGATAACCAAAAAGATTAATATGTTTTTATCTCGTAATTAAATGGATCTGATAATAACCTTTGCTATTATTGTTGTTGGTGTAATCCTTTTTGTAAAGGATTATTTTTCTATTGATACCACATCAATTTTAATTATGGCTATGTTTATCGTAGCCGGAGTCTTGAGTCCCGAAGAAGGCTTTTCAGGTTTTAATCACCCTGCAACTCTAACACTCGGGTGTATTTTTGTAGTTAGTGGTGGCATTTTTAGTTCGGGGATTTTGGACGGCCTGAGTTACAAGATTATAAAGCTTGCCAAAATACACTATAGCATTGCACTGGTGATTTTCTGCACTATTTCAGGCTTATTTTCAGCATTTATAAATGATACAGCTGTGGTCGCTTTACTTTTACCAATAGCATTAACGGTTTGTAGAGAGACTAAAATAACACCAAGTATGTTGCTTATGCCGATTTCATTTGCGGCACTTTTTGGAGGTACTTGTACTTTGATTGGAACGTCAACAAACATTTTAGTTAGTAGTTACGCCAAAAAATACGGAGTAGAAGAGTTTGGTATGTTTGAATTTAGTGGTGCTGCACTTTGTCTTTTGGCTATTGGGTTTGTCTACATTTTTATTATCGGACCGATTTTATTACCGAGGAACCGTGGAGGAAATGAAGAGTTTACCAAAAAAGCTCAAGAATATATCACAGAAGTTTATGTTGAAGAGAATTGCGAAGACATTGATCAGTTCCTTGGAAAATCTATCTTGGTAAAGGATTTTGATGTTAATGTTTTATCCATCCTCAGAAATGGTGTACTAAAGCATAATTTTGGACTAGACACAAGAATATTAGCTGGAGATATTTTAAAAATTCTTGCACCACCTTCAACATTATCGAGATTGTTAGATTATGATGGCTACAGTATAAAAGGTAATAAACGAATGCAAAAAGCAGAAGATGAGTTTAAGTCTTTCAACCTTTATGAAGTTATTATTCCTTTTGGGTCTAGCTTATCCCAAAATTCATTGAAGGGCATAAATTTTAGAAGACAATATAATTCTTCAGTTATAGCTATAAGACAACGAGGCTCTATCATATACGATAAGCTGACTCACGCTATTTTAAAAGAAGGAGATATGCTTCTAATATTAGGGCAAGAAGAAGAAATTAATAATCTAGAAACACATAATCTTGTTGTTAGACTTTCGGAATACGTAAAGAAGAAAACCAACTATAAAAAAGCGATACCAGCAGTATTAATTGGAATAGGTGTTGTTTTGGTAGCATCATTAAATCTCACTTCAATCTTAATTAGCGCTATGGTTGGAGCTTTGTTAATGGTTGTTTTAGGCATATTAAAACCAATTGAAGCATACAATGCTGTAGAGTGGAAGGTTATTTTTATGATGGCAGGCGTTTTATCCATGGGAACAGCGCTTGAAAAAACCGGAGGAGCGACTTTGATTGCTGGCTATATCCAAGATACTTTTGGGCAATATAATGCACATATTACACTAAGCTTAATTTACCTCATAACATTTGTTTCAACCAATTTAATATCGAGTAAAGCCACAGCAGCATTAATGGCACCGATAGTGATTAGTTTATCTAAAGCGATGGAAATAAGTGAACGGCCATTATTAGTAGCAGTAATGTTTGCTTGCTCCTTAACTTTTATGACACCAATGAGCTATCCAACCAATACAATGGTCTATGCTCCTGGGAATTACAAATTCAATGATTTTTTAAAAATGGGAACCCCTTTAAATCTTATCATTTGGTTGGCCGCATCCATGATTATACCTTACTTTTTTCCGTTTTAATTTTTATAATAGATTTAAGTTTTTTATTTAAATAGACTTGTATCTTCACGGCGAGCACATGGCTAATGTTTAGTAACACAGAAGTGGTTATTTAATTATTTATTATTTTCACAAAAAAACAATTTAGATGTTAGAACTAGCAGGAATCATTATACTAGGAATACTAGCACAGTGGGTAGCATGGAAATTTAAAATTCCAGCAATTTTACCATTAATTTTAATAGGTCTTTTAGTTGGACCTATAGCAGCTGAATTTCTTTCTGCCGATGGACATAAATGGATAGAACCTATTTGGAATGAAGAGGAAGGACTTTTCCCTGGTGAGAGCTTGTTTTATTTTGTGTCTTTGGCCATAAGTATCATACTTTTTGAAGGAGGCCTAACACTTAAACTAAGTGAAATAAAAAACGTAGGACCTGTAATAACCAAACTTATTACAGTGGGTTCTGTAGTAACTTTTTTTGGTGCAGCAGCAGCAGCCTTCTATATTTTTGATTTAAGTTGGGAGATTTCATTCTTATTTTCTGCATTAATCATTGTAACTGGTCCAACAGTAATAACGCCTATTTTACGTAATATTCCTTTGAAAAAGGACGTCTCTGCGGTTTTAAAATGGGAGGGTATTTTAATTGATCCCATAGGAGCCTTAGTTGCCGTATTGGTTTATGAATTTATTAGTGTTGATGCAGGTGGCGAGTTTACTAAAACAGCATTGATTGAGTTTGGTAAAATTGTGCTTTTTGGCTCTACATTTGGTTTTACTTTTGCTCATGCCTTGAATCTTATTTTAAACAAGAAATGGGTGCCACATTATTTAATGAATGTATTTTCATTAGCGGCCGTTTTAGGTGTTTTTGTCTTGTCTGATAACTTTGCTCATGAATCTGGTTTACTAGCTGTAGTAGTTATGGGAATGGTTCTTGGTAACTCAAACTCACCACATTTAAAAGATATTTTATATTTCAAAGAGTCTTTAAGCGTATTGTTGATTTCAATACTATTTATTTTACTCGCTGCCAATATTAATTTTGATGAATTATTATTGATTTACAACTGGAAAACTGCAGCTCTTTTTCTGATAATAGTCTTTATAATTAGACCCCTTGGTGTGTTTTTAAGCACTTATGGATCTACTTTAAAAACCAATGAAAAACTTTTTATTAGTTGGGTTGGTCCTCGTGGTATTGTTGCTGCAGGTATTGCATCTCTTTTCGGAATTAAATTAGCTAGTAAAGGTGTTGTTGATGCCGAATACATTACACCTTTAGTTTTTGTAATTGTTTTAGGAACCGTATTATTAAACGCAACCACAGCACGGTTATTTGCTCGTATGGTTGGAGTCTTTTTAACCAAATCCAATGGTATTTTAATTGTTGGAGCATCAAAGGTTTCAAGATTGTTAGGGCATTATTTAGAAACCAATGGTAGACATGTTGTGCTTATCGACAGTAATCAAAACAATATTGCTAAGGCAAAGGAATTGGGTTTAGAAGCTATAAACACAAACATTTATTCCGATTCGCTTACGGATAATATTGAACTTAATGATGTAGGATATTTAATGGCTATGACAGGAAGTTCAGACATTAATAAATATGCCATTAATAAATTCAGAGATCAATTTGGTGAAAATGGATCTTTTAGATTGGTAACTGCTGATGAAATAAGTAAAGTAAAAGACAATCCTAAAGAAGGCTTATTTTCTCAAACCGATGATTATATTTCCCTAACCGAAGTAACCCGAAATTTTCCTTCGATACAAGAAATTGAATTAGAAGATCAATCGCATTACGAAAGTTTAATAGAAATCACCAATAAGGATAGAGAAATGATTCCAATCTTTATTAAAGATGACAGTGGTGAACTACATATTATTTCTTCGCATAATAAAGAAGTTAAAGCTATTGGACAAGGCTTTAAGCTTGTCTATTTAGGAAAACCATTTGATGTTGAAAAGGTTGCTAAAGAAGAGGAAGAAGATTAAATAAAAAAGAGTTTAGTGCAAACAACCAAACTCTTTTTTAGACTTAAAACTTAAATATTACTATTTCCCGAGATTAAACAATAGGGATAGAGTTAATAGGTTGTTTTTATTAATGAAAAAATAAGTGGAATTATCTTTATATTCTCCACCACCATCTGGCTTATATTTTAAGCTGTTATATGCCAGAATATTGGTTTCTAAAGCCAGAGACCATGTAGTTGAAAGCATTAACTGAAAGCCAACTACAGCCGCAAGAGTTAATCTTGTTATATCTGTTTTATAATCATTGTATTTTTCATTTCCAAAACCATAACCAGCTAATAAACCGTACAAAAGGCGTATTTCATTCAGGGTCGAAATGGTATGGAACATAATAATTCTAAGCTGTAAATCAATCAAGTTTTCAGATAAATCATCATAACTGTAACCACTATACATTGCACCAAGAGACGTGTATAAAGCCGATCTTTGAAACAATTTTAATCTATAATAATAGGCAGCTTGTAAACACCATGATGTTTGCTCTTCACCAAAAGCAACACCAGCTCCAACCGAAAGCATTTGCAAAGCAAAAACAATATCTTCTGGTTTAATTTGCTTATTTACTTTTGTGCTTAATTCAGGCTTATTTTCTAAATAGTATTTAAAATCTTCAAGAATATAGTCGGTTTCAATGTTCGTAAAATCTTCAGCCTTAATTTCTTTTTTATTGAATTTAAAGTCTGTTAGGGAGTTAGATTGTGCTTGTATTTTGTAAGACAAGCTAAATAAAAGTATAAGTACAGAGTAAAGAATTTTTTGTTTCATGACAGTTGATTTTGATTGTATTAAATGTTGTTAAGACTCAAAGCAAACCGATTTATGTTTAGCATAAATATTTGTTTTTGATACCTAAGAAGTTAATTAGATAATGAGTAGAGAAGTCTTTCATTGTTGTACGTTTTAAATTGATAGGATAAAACTACACCGAGAGTATGCAAAATGACAATACCTGAGTTCAGGTATATTTGATTTTATATCATAAAAAAACAAAGAGGCTATAACCAATAGTTAAAGCCTCTTATTCTCAAGATAATAAGTGATCAATTTAAAACATACATCTTGAATGTTGGTTTGTCCCCAAAAAATTTGATTAATAGCCGAACAAACATAGGTTGCGTAAGAAGTTTTTACAATACCAGAACTCTGGTAGATTTAGGTTGGGAATGTGATAATAATAGAAGTACCTTGTTTTTCTTTGGAATCAATTTCAACACTACCACCAATTTGTTTAGCTCTTAAAGCAATATTTCTCAGTCCAAGTCCGCGTGTATTGCCAATATTAACAAAGCCTTTGCCATTATCTTCAATAGTGATGATAGCATAAGTATTGTGACCTATTAATTGCATATTTACTTCGCTAGCTTCAGAATGCTTTATAATATTATTTAAAACTTCTTGAACTATTCTGTAAAGTTGAAGTTCAGTTTCATCATCTATTTGGGTTGGAAACTTATAGGTATAAAACTCAATAGCTATTGATGTGTTGCTCTTTAATGTGTTTACTAAATCTTTAATAGCTTTTTCAAGACCAACAAATTTTAAATCAGAAGGAGATATTTCATGAGAAAGGTTTCTAACATCTTTACATATGTTGTCTATACTATCACTTATGGCTTGGTTAGTTACATTTTCTGAGATGAAACGTTTAAGATAGCTCAATTGACTTCCTACATTGTCATGTAGCTCTTTACTTATTCTTTTCCTTTCTTGATCCTCTCCTTTCATAAAGGCTGATAGGCTTTTTCTCTCTTCAAGTATTAATTTTTCAGACAAACGATTTCTTTGATCGTAGATGTCCTTTACCATTAAAATTACAGAAAGTGTAAGGAATAAAATTTCTAAAAATGAAGTATAAAATATTATAGGTAAACCGAAGACTATTCCATTTATAATTCCAAAACCATGATATAAAATAGTACAACACACGCCAACTATCATAAAAATATAAGCTAAGGCAAAAAAAGAGGTTTTTTTAAAATTAGTTTTTAGAAAAGCCACTATTTGGAAAGCAATGAGAATACCCAAAACTAATAAAGAGAAATACCAAAGCTTTACAAATAAATGAATCCATGCCTCGCTTATGGTTGTAAAATGTATAAGTATTCTTAATGTTATACAAGCAATCAAAAAAATATCTACAAGCTGTTTTAATCTAGGTGCATATTTTTTTGCTTCTAAAAATCTTTGTGAAAAAAGAACAAAGAGAATCAAAGAGACTTCGCTAAATAGGATATAGTTAGTATAAGTATTAAAGATGTCATTTTTAGGTAATAAAATTTGAGAAAACAATCCTGTATACGCAGTAATATATAAGCCTAAAAAAATGATGTACAGACCATAAATGAGATATCGCCATTTCTTTACAAAACAGAAGACTAATAGGCTAAAAACAATGGACAATATACTTATACCAAAATAAATGCCTAAGCTTATTTGTTGTATTGTGTTTTCTTTTGTGAAAAGCGAATCATTTTTAATTAATATAGATGTTACCAAAGGTTTTCCCTTATCCTTTTTCAAGACAATTCTATAATTTGAAAATTCATTAGCTTCAAGGTTCAAAGGAAAAGCAAACAAACGATGAGAGAAAGCTTTTTGTGAGACGGGATATTTTATACCTGTTTCATATAAAAGTTTATACAGTCCATTATTCTTTTTTAAAACAGAAACCTCGTTAATCAGAGCGTTGCTTAGCTCTAAAATCAAAACACATGATTTGCTCGTTTCATTCTTTAAATTAAAATCTACAATATTTACTTCTCTTTCATAGTCGGAATAAAAGAAGTCTTTTTTGTTTTCAACGGAACTATTATTGACAAGGTTAAGTGTTTTAAGATTTGCTTTTTGAAATTCTGAAGTTATACGCAATGTGTCAGTTACTTGAGCCAATATGCTATGAAACGAGCATAAATCAAGTAAAACGAAAAGGATAGTTAAATTAGATAAGACTTTTTTCATTGACAAGCGTTATCAAATCAATGGAGTTATGAATATTAAGCTTTTTAAAAATATTCTTTTTATGAGTTTCCACTGTATAAGGGCTTATGAATAAGTTCTCAGCTATCTGAGGCACATTAAGACCCTTAATCAGTTCTTTAATAATTTCTTTTTCGCGTTGCGTAAGTTTAATCCTTTCTACAAAACCATCATTTTCTTCAACCGAATTAACAACACCTTTTCCAATATAAAAAACAGGATTATTAAAAACAGAATCAATAGCATTTAAAAGGTCGGAGGAAGAACAATTTTTAAGTAAAAACCCATTGGCTCCATATTGTTTCGCTTTTTTTACGATACTTTGTTTATTATACATAGTGAGTATAATAACCTTAATTGATGTAGAAAATGTTCTTATTTCTTTTAGAATGTCTAAACCATTTACGGTTGGTAAATTAAGATCTAAAAGTATAATATCTGGATTATTATTTCTTATGAAATCTATAGCTTTATCACCATCCACAATGGTATCAATTTCATAAAAGTCATCATAACTTTTTAGAATAGAAACTAAGCCATCAATAACAATTTGATGATCTTCACAAATGAGAATTTTTTTGGATTGAAGCGTCATGGTTTTCAGTACCTTTTAAAGATACTAAAAAATGACTAATGACTTTAATCGTTGAGTTTTAGAACAGCCATAAACGCTTGCTGAGGTATTTCTACATTACCTACTTGGCGCATACGCTTTTTACCTTTTTTCTGCTTTTCTAAAAGTTTACGCTTACGCGAAATATCACCACCATAACATTTTGCGGTAACATCTTTACGAAGTGCCTTAATAGTTTCACGAGCAATAATTTTTGCTCCAATTGCCGCTTGTACAGGAATATCGAACTGTTGTCTTGGAATCAATTCCTTCAACTTTTCAGTCATCTTTTTACCTATAGTGTAAGCATTATCGGTATGTACTAATGCTGAAAGTGCATCAACAGTTTGCGCATTTAATAAAATATCTACTCTAACTAACTTAGAAGCACGCATACCAATAGGAGCATAGTCAAAAGAAGCATAACCTTTAGACACAGTTTTTAACCTATCATAGAAATCAAAAACAATTTCAGCTAAAGGCATGTCAAAACTTAACTCAACACGCTCAGTAGTCAAATACGTTTGGTTGGTAATTTGCCCACGTTTTTCAATACAAAGACTCATTACAGGACCAACAAAATCTGCTTTAGTAATGATTGTAGCTTTGATATATGGCTCTTCAACACGATTTAAGGTTGAAGGTTCTGGTAAATCTGATGGGTTGTTTACAATAACAATTTCATCAGGGTTTTTATTAGTAAAAGCATGGTAACTTACGTTAGGTACTGTAGTGATTACCGTCATGTCAAACTCACGTTCTAAACGCTCTTGAATAATCTCTAAGTGAAGCATACCCAAGAAACCACAACGGAAACCGAAACCTAAAGCAGCAGAACTCTCAGGTGCAAATACTAAGGAAGCATCATTAAGCTGAAGCTTTTCCATAGAGGCTCTTAGCTCTTCATAATCTTCTGTATCTACAGGATAGATACCAGCAAAAACCATAGGTTTTACGTCCTCAAAACCAGAAATAGCATTTTTAGTTGGTTCTTTAGCATCGGTTATAGTATCACCAACTTTTACTTCACGAGCATCTTTTATTCCAGTAATTAGGTAGCCAACATCACCAGCTTTAATTTCTTTTTTCGGATGTTGTTTAAGCTTTAAAGTTCCAACTTCATCTGCAAAATAATTTTTTCCTGTTGCGATGAATTTAATGTTTTGTCCCTTCTTTATAGAACCATTTATAACTCTAAAATAGGTTTCTACACCTCTAAATGGGTTATAAACAGAGTCGAAAATTAAAGCCTGTAACGGTTCGTCTGGATTACCTTTAGGAGCAGGAATACGGTCAATGATTGCGGTTAAAATATCAGCAACACCAAGACCGGTTTTTCCACTAGCAGGAATAACTTCAGAAGGATCGCAACCCAACAAGTCAACAATATCATCGGTAACTTCTTCTGGGTTGGCACTTGGTAAGTCTATTTTGTTAAGAATTGGAATAATTTCCAAGTCGTTTTCTAAAGCAAGATATAAGTTAGAAATAGTTTGTGCCTGTATACTTTGAGCAGCATCAACAATAAGTAAGGCTCCTTCACAAGCAGCTATAGAACGCGATACTTCATAAGAAAAATCAACGTGACCAGGTGTATCAATAAGATTTAAAACATATGGCTCACCGTTATGGACATAATCCATTTGAATGGCGTGGGATTTAATGGTAATACCACGCTCACGCTCCAAGTCCATGTTATCGAGCAATTGGTCTTGTTTTTCACGATCTGTTACTGATCCTGTAAAATCCAAAAGACGATCTGCCAATGTACTTTTTCCGTGGTCTATGTGTGCAATAATGCAAAAATTACGTATGTTCTTCATCTCTTTTTCTAAGCTACAAAATAGTTCGCAAATATAATTGATTTGAATTGCTTTATACTATCAAATTTTACTTTTAAGTAGCTGTTAATGCGGTAAAACCATAATGTTAAGTAAAAAACAATTTATATATTGCGTTAGAAACCTAACTAATGATTGCTAGCCTACGACTTTTTTTTAGTGTAATTCTTATTGCACTTAGCTCTTATGCACTTGCTCAAGATTTTTCAATATCAGGAAAAGTTGTTGATTCAGAGAATACTCCTATTGAGCTAGCTAATATTTTGATTTTAAACTCGGAAGACGAATCCTATATTAAAGGAACATCTACAGATGGGAATGGTTTTTTCAATATTGAAAACCTTTCTTCAGAAACATACCTGTTGAGAATAAGTTATATTGGTTTAGAAACGTTTGAGCAAAAGATAATATTAACAGGAAATCTAGATCTAAAAACCATTACATTATCAGATACTCCTGAAAGTTTAGAAGAGGTTACCGTTATAGCAAAAAAGCCGACTATAACTCGCCAACCTGATCGATTGATTTTTAATATTGAAAATACAGCTTTAACCGAAAGCTCAACACTCGGAGTTCTTAAAAGCACACCAGGAGTTATAGTTACTGAAGGAAGCATAAATATTAAAAGTGCTCCTGCAGCTATATATATTAACGAAAGAAAGGTACAGCTAACCTCAAGTGAATTGATTCAACTTTTAGAAAGCGCTCCTGCAAACAGTATAAAGTCTATTGAAGTGATTACAAATCCACCAGCAAGTTATGATGCAGATAGTGGATCGGTCATTAACATCATTATGAGCAAAAACTTGGTTACAGGTTATAGAGGAAGTGTACAAACCAATTATACTCAGGGAGTTTTCCCTAGATATAATGCAGTAACGAGTCATTATTTTAAAAATGATAAAATCAACGTTAATGTTAACTATAGCTATACCAATCAAAAGATTAATAGAGATCAAGATGATCGTGTAAATTATTTAGATAATTCTAATGAAATAGACGAGGTCTGGAAATCTAATGTTAACAGAAACACTTGGTCAGAAACACATAATCTAAATCTGAATTTAGATTATTTTATTGACGAAAAAAACACGTTGAGTTTAACAAGTACAGGCTTATATATGCCATATTTCAAATATCAAATCCGAAACAATACAGATATTTTTGATGAAAATGGTGATTTTGAATCGAACTTTACAGCAGATAATCTCTCTCGGGACAATAAGTATAACATAGGCACGGATTTGATTTTTAGACATGATTTTGAAAATAAATCTAGTCTCATTTTCAATGCGCATTACACAACATATGATTATGAGCGTAAACAAAATGTATTTCAAGATGAATTGTTAGAGATTGATGACTCTGAATTTACAACATTAGCAAATCAAGACACACAGATTATCACCGGAAAGGTGGATTACAGTTTACCTGTAAATGAAAGTTCAAATTTTGATGCAGGTGTAAAGTTTTCTAATGTAAAAACAGATAGCGATATCACAAGGTTGGATATAATAGGAGGTTCAGAAGTTGTTAATGAGGATAATACAGATGCTTTTCAATATGATGAAACAGTTTTTGCAGCATATTCCAACTACAGTAAATCTTGGGATAAGTGGGATATAAATCTTGGTTTAAGAGTAGAGCAAACCAATATTGAAGGACAATCAGTATCGTTAAGCGAAACTAATACTCAAGATTATTTTAATTGGTTTCCTAATGCTAGTATATCTCATAATATTTCAGATAATTTCACGGTTTATACAAATTATAAAAGAAGCATATTCAGGCCGAGTTATACAAACCTCAATCCTTTTACATTTTTTATTAATGAAAATACAGTCGTTCTAGGTAATCCTAATTTGGTTCCAACATATAGAGATCACTATAAAATAGGAGCTAATTTCTTAAAACATTTTACAGTTGAGGCTTATTACATGAATTATGATGGTGATATTGTAGAGCTTCCTAGACAAAATAATGACACAAATATCATTGCTTATACTCCTACAAATCTAGATAAGAAAGTAGATTATGGCTTCGATTTTATTTTTGATTATTATCCAACGAATATATGGAACTTATACTTTGTGACATCATTTTATAATATTACTGAAGAGTCTGATTTTGGTGAAGGTTTTGTGGAGCAAAATCAATGGTCTAATTACAGCTTATTAAGTAATAATCTATCCTTGTTAGAAGATAAAAGTCTAAGTATTAATCTGACCTTATATTGGATAGGGAAAAATCTACAGCAATTTCAAACTGTTGAAAACAGATTAGCATCGGAATTAAGCTTGTCTAAAACAATTTTAAAGAAAAAAGGTGTAATATCTTTATCTGTAGATGATTTGTTTAATATGCAAGATTATGAATCATCAATTAACTATCTCAATCAATCAAGTCAAAGGTTTATAGATATAGACAACCGTTATATAAAAATAGGTTTCAGTTATAAGTTTGGAAATACAAAGCTTAATACTAATGAGCGTAGAACTTCAGAAGAAGAACGCCAAAGGTTGAAAGATCTTAATTAGAGCAAACATAAACAAGATGCTGAGATAAATTCAGCATCGCAAAATGAGAGTTATTCTATTAATCCTGCCATTCGGCAATAAACAGGTTAGTATCTCTAGTGCCTCCATTATTTCGGTTAGATGAGAAAATCAAATACTTACCATCGTTAGAAAATACAGGGAAAGCTTCAAATGTATTACCATGTGTAACGCGTTTTAGGTTTTTCCCATCAATATCAATCATATAAAGATTAAACGGAAAACCAATTTCACTTTCAAAATTAGAAGAGAACAATACCTTTTCTCCACTTGGGTGAAAAAATGGACTCCAATTGGCATTACCTAAATGTGTTAACTGACGCATATCGCTACCGTCGGCATTACAAATAAAGAGTTCCATATCACTAGGCTCTACTAAACCTTGAACTAATAAATCTTTGTATTCTTTTTGTTCTTTTTCGGTTTTAGGACGCGACGCTCTAAAAATAAGTTTACTACCATCTGGTGAAAAGAAGGCACCACCATCATAGCCTAGCTCATCCGTAATTTGCTTTACATCTGTACCGTCTATATTCATAGTATAGAGTTCTAAATCACCGCTTCTTGTTGAGGTAAATACAATTTTATCACCTTTAGGCGACACGGTAGGCTCAGCATCATAACCATCCTCATTAGTGAGTTGCTTCACGATGTTTCCTTCTAAATCGGCCACAAAAATGTCGTAAGTATCATAGATAGGCCAAATGTATTTTCCGTTTTCTTTTAGAGGAACTTCAGGACATTCGTCACCTCCCAAATGCGTAGAGGCATAAATAATGTGTTTGTTATCCGGTAAGAAATATGAACAAGTTGTACGTCCTTTTCCTGTACTTATCATTGGTGGAGCAATACTGTCGGTAAATGTTTCATTGGCATCCATTAAAAACATTTGGTCACAATTTACTCCCCATTTTTTATTGTTAGATTGAAAAATAATCTGTTTGTCATCAAAACTCCAATAAGCCTCTGCATTATCACCTCCGTAGGTTACTTGTCGCAAAGACTTGAAATTTTTTTCCTCAGGATAGATTAAGGATTCATTCATTTTGGTAGCACCAGAAGTAGAATCTGTAGCAGTATTATCTTTTTCATTTTTACATGAAATAAATGCAAAACCAGCAAGAAAAAAAACAGCTAATCTGTTCATAATAAAGAATTATAATAAATGGCGATTAATGCCTAATTTTGAGCAAAAATAAGATTTAAGATGAAAAAAATTGTCTTTTTAGGAGTTTTAGCAACAATACTGTCTTGTAAAACTGAACCAAAAGTTGCAGAGAATAAAATTAAAGAAGATGTTGCTTTTTTGGCCGATGATAAACTCGAAGGTCGCCAAACAGGAACGGATGGGGAGAAAAAAGCATCAGAATATTTGATAAAACGTTTTAAAGAGATTGGATTGCAGCCCAAAGGAACCGAAGGCTATTTACAGTCGTTTTCATTTAAACCTAAGACGGACCCTCACAAAGAAGTGGAGTTTACTACTAATGCAGATAGTACCATTACAGGAAATAACATTATTGGCTATATAGATAATAACTCTAAAACAACTATTGTCATAGGCGCGCATTACGACCATTTAGGTTACGGAGGCGAAGGCTCATTATATAGAGGTGAAGAAAAGGCTATTCACAATGGTGCCGATGATAACGCTAGTGGAGTAGCCGTTTTATTGAATTTAGCAAGCAGATTAAAAGTTAAAAGTGATACTAATGAGGTAAAAGATAAAAACAACTATTTGTTCATGGCTTTTTCAGGTGAAGAAATGGGTTTGCTGGGCTCTAATTACTTTTCAAAAAATCCAACTATAGATGCCAAATCCATAAACTATATGATAAATATGGATATGGTTGGGAAGTTAAAAACCGATAGTACTTTGGCTGTTTATGGTGTTGGTACTTCTCCAATGTTCAAACAGACTTTGATGTCAAATAATGAGAAATTCAAATTGATTGAAAATGAAAGTGGAGTAGGACCAAGCGACCATACTTCGTTCTACCTTATTGATATTCCTGTACTACATTTTTTTACAGGTCAGCATGAAGATTACCACAAACCAAGTGACGATTCAGATAAACTAAATTACGAAGGCATGGATTTAATCTCAGATTATATTTTTGATATTATTTCCGACTTGGATGATAATGGCGAATTAGCGTTTAGAAAAACAAAAAATGAAAGTGAAGAAACTCCACGATTCAAAGTAGGCTTGGGAGTTGTACCAGACTATTTATACGATGGTGAAGGTATGCGTATAGATGGCACCAGAGAGGAAACACCAGCATTTAATGCAGGTTTACAAAAAGGTGATGTTGTTGTAAAATTAGGTGATAATACCATTACAGACATGATGAGTTATATGAGAGCTCTGTCTGTGTTTGACAAAGGAGATGAAGCAGACATCACAGTAACACGAGGAGATGAAACTATAGAAACTAAAGTTAAATTTTAAGTCAAAACTACAATTGTGTATATTTACTGACTAACAACCATATAATCTAAAAATGAAAAGACTTATATCCTTATTTTGCTTATTTACATTATTAACCGCATTTACTTGCGAAAATGAACCTTTGGACTCAGATGTTCAAACTAATGTAACCAATCCGAATCCGGATATTAACCTAATTGGTACATGGGATTTAGTAGAATTTTCCACAACGCTAGGTAATACAATGGAATTTGCTGGTCAAACCATCGTAAGTGATTTAGATATTACAGGTACAGAATATAATTATACTCTAGAATTCACAGAAAATTCATATACTACAAATGGTAGCTACAGCTATGTTGCTAGCGTCTTATTTGACGGAGTTGAGATGTCCAGCGAACCATATACACTTGAAAGTGTAAGTGGTAATTATAGTATTGATGGAAATGAAATGACAGTTGATGGTCAGTTTTTTGAATTTTCTTATGAAGGAGAAGTTGATAGTAGCGCCTTTGAAGGCGAACAAACAGCAACCTACGAATTATCAGATGATGGGCAGACGTTGACCTTTGTTCAAGATGAAGTAATTGTAACGGAGGATAGCACAACAGGAACTGTTGTAACCAGTAACGTGAGCGGTACATCTGTTTGGCAGAGACAATAAAAGAGATAAACAATATTGCAATATTGTTTATTAATTATATCTAGCTCATCATAATAGTTCCACAAATACCTAAACTTACAATACAATACAAAGCGGCTAAAATAAACAATACTTTAGCCGCTTTTTTATAGCGTTTAAGTAAGATAAAGCCTATTATAGCTAATAGAATTGCTGGACCAAACATAATGGCTAGAATAAAATAAAGTATACCATCTAAATTACCTACTTCTAAAAAAAACATAAAATTAAATTGTATTAAGAATTATACGGCCTTATCTACCTAGCTCTGTTAGTAAATATAAAGGTTTCAGTTTTTTTTTTATTGTAAACCTATTTATAGGTTAGAATAGAAATATTATAATTGATTTCTAAGTTCTTCTAAACGCTCCTTTTTATCATCACGATAAAATAAATTCATGGTTTCAAAAGGAATAATTTTATTGTCCTTATCAACGATATGCACACATGATTTTTTTATGGCACGTACATCAAAATTATAAGCATCAATAAACTGCATAATTATGATTCTGAACAAATTATCATACCCCAAATTTGGAGCATCAATATTGGGTAAACAACACATTATAGATTTTAGATTCTCCTCTGCAACCTCTACTGAATTACCTGTACTAAACAAATCAATCATTTTACCATGCAGTTGTTCATCTTGCTCATATATTATGGTGTTTTTACTATTATCTAATAAATCATTAGGGTTAATATACCGTGTCAATGGAAAGACTTCCCCATCTAATTTTAAAGCATATCCCATAACCAACGCATCAGGATTACAAGGTACAGGAAGCAAATCATCGGGATTAAATATTGAGGTTTGTTCTAATATTTTTCTGCGCACTTCTGTAAGAGTCATTCTATCCGTTTCAGGATTAAAATTTTCTAATCGTCCCGCAATTTGTGTAGGCTGAAAGGTTACTCCTCTAACACATTTTTGTTGTAAGGCAAAGTCAATAATTTTGCCAATTTCGTCATCATTTAAACCTTTTTGAAGGGTAACGACTAAGGTAGTAGAAAGGTTTAATTTGTTTAAGTTTTCAAGTGCTTGTTTTCTTATATCGTTTAGGTCGGCACCACGTAATTCTCGCAATACAGTATTTTCAAACGAGTCAAACTGTAAATAGATTTCAAAATCTGGTGCGTAGGTTTTTAGGCGTTCTGCGAAAGTGATATCCTTTGCAATTTTAATGCCGTTGGTATTCAACATTAAATGCCTAATCGGTAATGATTTAGCATAATCTAAGATTTCCCAAAATTGTGGGTGTATAGTTGGTTCGCCTCCAGAAATTTGTACAACATCAGGCTCTTTTTCATTTTTTACAATGGTGTCTAGCATGGTTTTAACTTCGTCTAAAGTTCTATGTCTACCATAGGTTGGCGAAGAACCAGCATAACAAGTTGGACAAGTTAAATTACAACGGTCTGTTACTTCAACTACCGTTAGGCAACTGTGCTGTTCATGGTCTGGGCACAACCCACAATCGTACGGACAACCATAGTGTGTTTTGGTGTTAAATGTATAAGGTGTTTCACTAGGTTTGTTGTAGTTGCGAATGTTTTTGTAATATTCAATATCATCAGCAATTAACACTTTGCTGTTGCCATGTTCGTTACAACGTTTTAGCATATACACATTGCCGTTTTCAAATACAATTTTGGCGTCAACACGCTGTAAACATTCTGGGCATAAGCTTAAAGTGAAATCGTAATAGGTATATTTTCTAGTGGGCATTTTTTAGTTTTTGAATGATGAATTTTGAATAAAACAACCAACAAATTACACATAAAATTTGAATGCTGCTCAACCCAAATACATAAAACACATTGGGTTTTATAAATTCAATAAAAAACCTAAACCCAAAATAGCTAAGCATGAATATTTTGAACAAGTCACCATTTTTTAGCAGAACTTTTTTCTGAATCTTTTTTAAAACGAAAAATAAAATAATCAAGAAAATTAACTCGTAAAGAGATGTGGGATGTCTCATTAGTCCATCTCCCAAATCCATTCCAAAGATTGATGTTGTTTCTTTACCATAAGTAAACTCGTTTACGCCAGATAAAAAACATCCAATCCTACCAATAAAAATTCCTAAAATAATAGGGAACACAAACAAATCACCGGACGACTGTTTTTCTCCTATGATGTTTTTTGCTAATTCTACACCAAGTAAACCACCAAACAAACCTCCCATAATGGTTTTTGTATTTAACAACTGAATAAGATTCTCTTTGGTAAATTCAATAAGAGGATTTTCAAAAAAACCAACTATACGAGAGCCTATCAAAGCGCCTAAAGCAGCACCCAAAATAATGGATAAGCGATTATTGCTAGAAATAATATCCTTACTGTTTTTTCTTAGAATAACATAGTACCTAAAAGCGATAAAAAAGGCGAGATACTCAAGTAGTAAATGCACGTTAATAGTGATCCCGAAAACTTCTGGTTGAAAAGGAATGTTCAATGTAATTGTTGAAAATATATCAGATTATCAAGATACACACATTATCTTAAAAAGTCTTAGCTTTGCAATAAAATTCTACACTTGGTTAAAATTGACAACATAGAACTACCAGATTTTCCTTTGCTTTTAGCACCAATGGAAGATGTTAGTGATCCACCTTTTAGAGCTTTATGCAAAGAGCAAGGTGCCGATGTGGTATATACTGAATTTATCTCCAGTGAAGGTCTGATTCGTGATGCTGCAAAAAGTGTTATGAAGCTAGATATTTATGAAAAGGAACGTCCTGTTGGTATTCAAATTTTTGGTGCCAATATGGAAAGCATGTTGCAAACCATAGACATTGTTGAAAAATCCAACCCAGATATCATAGACATTAATTTTGGTTGCCCTGTAAAAAAAGTGGTATCTAAAGGTGCAGGTGCAGGAATTCTAAAAGATGTCTGTTTGATGGAGCAATTGACTGCTGAAATGGTAAAACGCACTAACTTACCTGTAACTGTAAAGACACGATTGGGTTGGGATCACGATTCTATAAAAATTGTCGAGGTTGCCGAAAGACTTCAAGATGTGGGTTGCAAGGCCATATCCATTCATGGTCGTACACGTGCACAAATGTATAAAGGAAATGCCGATTGGAAACCTATAGCTGAAGTAAAGAATAATCCAAGAATGCACATTCCTGTATTTGGTAATGGTGATGTTAATACTCCAGAACGCGCTTTAGAAATGCGAGACAGTTACGGATTAGATGGAGCTATGATTGGTAGAGCGTCCATAGGGAATCCATGGTTTTTTAAACAAGTTAAACACTTTTTTGAAACTGGTGAACATCTAGCACCAATCTCTATGGTAGAGCGTGTAGAAGCCGCTCGTCGTCATTTACAAATGTCAATCGACTGGAAAGGGGAAAAGCTTGGAGTTTTTGAAACCAGAAGACATTATACAAATTACTTTAAGGGTATTCAAGATTTTAAGGAATATCGCATGAAAATGGTAACAAGTGATGAGTCAAAAGATGTGTTTGATACTTTCGATGAGGTCTTAGATAAATTTGCAGACTATCAATTTGAACAACAATTCTAAGATTGAATCAAATTCTTTGTGATTCTCTGAGAAGCTATTCTAGAAGCAATTATTCCTAGTGCGAAAATCGTGGCTAACACGACAACGATATTAAAGAATTTCAATACCACAGGATAAGGCAATTCTGGAGTAAGCATTATCAATTCGAAGGATTGCTGGGCCAAAACAATAAGCAAACCAAGGATCACTCCAATAACTCCACTTACAATAGTCATAAGGCTACCTTGTAAAAAGAAAATAGACTTAATGGATTTGGTTTCCGCACCAAGACTAAACAAAGTGCTCAAGGATTTCTTTTTATCTAAAATCATCATAATTATCGCTCCAATAACGTTGAATAAGGCAATGATAATCACTAGTGTGAAAATAAGATAAATAGCTAGGTTTTCAGTATTCAACATTTTGAACAAAGCATCATTTAGTTGCTCTCTGTTTTTTATGACAAAACGATTTGGAAATACGCTTTCTAGCTGAGATCTTATTTCAGATTCATCGGCTTCAGAATTTAGTTTTAACTCTAGAGAACTTATTTGTCTTTCGTTATAATTCAAAAGATTTCTAGCCAATTCAATATTCGAAAAAATATATTTATTGTTTAGTTCTTCATTGATATCAAAAAGCCCAACATTATTTACAAAAGCTGAATTGTAAATACTTTTTAGTGAACTAGATTGCCCAACTCCAGGTTTTGGAACGTAAATAGAAAGCGCTTTTCTGAAATTTAAAATTCCAAAAGAAAGATTATTCGAAATTCCCCATCCAGCAACCACATCATTACTTTTTGATACCCAATTACCCTGTGTTACCATGGAATCTATATTGGTAACCTCAAGAAAATTAGAATCAACACCTTTTAAAGTAGCTAATAAGTTTTTGTTTTCAGATTTAATGATAACACGCTCTTCAATAATTTCAGAATATGAAGCAATACCCTCAATGTTGTTCAGTTTTGAAATATCCTCTTCCGAAAACATAAAAGATTTGCCTTCGGTTGGAATCAATTTTAAATCTGGATCTACAAACGAAGAAAACTCAAGACTAAAATCTTTAAGACCAGCAAATACTGAAAGGACTATAAAAAGTGCGGCAGCAGCAATAATAACACCAGCCGAAGCAATGAGCGTCATAATATTTATAGCATTATTACTGCTTTTAGAAAACAGGTAACGTTTTGCTATATATAATGGAAAATTCACTTAAGATTTTTTGCGCTTGCCTAATAAATCTGGGTTTTCAAGAGGATTATCCTCACCTTTTAGAGAACGCTCAATACCATCGATATATTCTAGAGAATCATCAATAAAAAACTCGAGCTGAGGCATGCGTCTTAGCTGATGACGCGTACGTTGTGCCAATTCGTGCCTAATTAAAGGTTTGTTAGACCGTATACCTTCCAACAAAGGTTTTGCTTCTTTATTCGGAAATATACTTAAGTAAACCTTAGCTATAGAAAGATCTACAGTAACATTCACCTTGGTCACCGAAATAAGGATGCCTTTTAATCCACCTTCAGAAGCGGCACGTTGCAATACATCTACCAAATCTTCTTGTAGAATTCCCGCTATTTTTTTCTGTCTATTACTTTCCATACTGCAAAAGTAGATGATATTAGGGATAATCTCGATTTAAAATAACAAAAATCATTTTTTTAAACCTTAATTTTCACGTTATTGAACCTACAAAAGTATACATATCATGAAAAAAATTGAACATATAGGTATTGCGGTAAAAGATATAGACACTTCAAACGAGCTCTTCGCATCATTATTTGGAAAGGAGCATTATAAGATTGAAGATGTAGAAAGTGAAGGTGTAAAAACTTCTTTTTTTGAATGTGGGCCAAATAAAATAGAATTATTACAAGCCACGAATGAAGAGAGTCCGATTGCTAAATTCATTAAGAAAAAGGGAGAAGGGATTCATCATATTGCTTTTGCTGTAGATGATATTGAAAGTGAAATAGCCCGATTAACAGGTGAAGGTTTTAAGATGATTCATGAAAAACCTAAACGAGGTGCAGACAATAAATTGATTGCATTTTTACATCCAAAATCTACAAATGGTGTATTAATAGAGTTGTGCCAAGACATTAAGGAATAATTTTCTTGTAGAGTTTTAAAATATGTAGTAATATTGCACACTCTTTTTAAAAGAGTAGTGTTAGCATAATGCTAATTGGTCCTATAACTCAGTTGGTTAGAGTATCTGACTCATAATCAGAAAGTCCCTGGTTCGAGCCCAGGTGGGACCACAAATTAAGCCTTACAGAAATGTGAGGCTTTTTTGTTTCTACAAAATTCAGATTTTAAGTAAATTAATTGTAAGATTTTGGTTTTTTGCCCTAGGCAATATAAATTTAATATTATATTTGCGTTAAATACGCATCAAAAAATGTGAGAATCTTCCCTATTTTTACCACATTTTAAGTATTTCGTCGACAATATTTGTCGTTTAAAGATGCTTTTTGATTAATAAAATTTTTTTGACTCGGTTTTTTTTATACTTTTACGGCAGTTTTAACAGTATGCAGAATAAAAATATGTTTGCCTCAATCTTATTTTTTTTCGTAAGTGTAGCATCTATTGCTCAGGTGAATCAACCACCTCCGCCTGCTCCACCACCTCCACCATTTCTTCCTATAGACAATGGAGTTGTGTTTCTTTTTATTGCTGCTCTTATTTATGGAGCCTATAAAGTTTATAAGATATCAAGAAAAGTAGCTTAATTTCTTAGCTCGTTAAGTCGTTTTACATATTTACCTATTACATCAAATTCTAGATTAACAGAATCTTTAACCTTGAGTTCTTTAAAACTTGTATGGTTATAAGTATAAGGTATTATAGCTACAGAAAAACTATTTATTTTAGAATCAACAACAGTTAAGCTTACACCATTTACTGTAATTGAGCCTTTTTCAATAGTGATGTTACTTAACTTTTCATCATACTCAAAAGTGTAAACCCAACTACCGTCTTGTTCTAATATATTTGTACAAATAGCCGTCTGATCTACGTGACCTTGTACGATATGGCCATCAAGTCTATCACCAAGTTTCATAGCGCGCTCAATGTTTACAATGTCTCCTTCTTTCAATAAGCCAAGATTTGTTTTGTTCAGAGTTTCTTGTATGGCCGTTACAGTATAACGGTTACCATCAATGGCAACGACGGTTAAACATACACCATTATGAGCAACACTTTGGTCTATTTTTAGTTCGTTTGTTATAGAAGTTTTCAGGGTAAAGTGAAGATTTCCACCGTCAGATTCTATTTTCTCTATGGTTCCAAGATCTTCAATAATGCCAGTAAACATAAATTGTACTTTATTTGGTTAAATTTGCATTTACAAAGTTATGTACATATTATACACCAATAACCAATTTTAATAAAAAAATAGGATAGGATAGTAGATGAAAAAACAAACACATATAATTGTTGGTATTTCTGTTGGTGACCTTAACGGCATTGGACCTGAGATTATTATTAAATCATATGAAGACCCTAGATCTTTAGAATTAAGCACTCCTGTAATTTTTGCATCTAGCAAAACCATGCAGTTCTTTAAAAACCATTTTGATAGTAAAATCAACTTTTTCAATATAGATTCACCAGATAAAGTGGTTCATGGAAAAGTAAATGTGGTAAACGTATGGAAAGAGCCAGTAAAAATAGAGTTTGGTAAAGAAGATAAGAAAATAGGTGAATATGCTATTAAGTCGCTTGAGGCAGCTACCAAAGCTTTAAAGGAAGGATTAATAGATGTTTTGGTGACAGCTCCTATTAATAAGCACAATATTCAGTCAGAAAAATTTAACTTCCCAGGTCATACGGATTATCTTGCCAGAGCATTAAACGGAAAAAGTCTAATGTTCATGGTTTCGGATAATTTACGTGTGGGTTTGCTTACAGATCACGTGCCTTTAAAGGATGCTAGTAATCATATTACAGAAGCGCTAGTAAAGGAAAAAATAAGTACGGTTACAAAATCATTGAAACAAGATTTTGGAATTAGAAAACCAAAAATAGCCGTATTAGCTATTAATCCTCATGCAGGGGACAATGGTGTTATAGGAAATGAAGATGATACTGTTTTAAAACCAACACTAGAAAAAATAAAAGCAAATGGCACTTTAGTTTATGGTCCTTATTCTGCTGATAGCTTTTTTGGCTCGAACACTTATAAAAATTTTGATGCTATTATTGCTTCATATCACGATCAAGGATTAATACCGTTCAAAACTATAGCCTTTGGCAAAGGAGTAAATTATACTGCAGGATTGGAAAAAGTAAGAACCTCACCCGATCATGGTACAGCTTACGAAATTGCAGGAAAAGGTGTGGCAGATGAAAGTTCTATGAAACAAGCTATTGTAGCTGCAATTAAAATTTTTAGAAACCGAAGGGAATACGATTTTTACAGTAAAAACCCGCTAAAAAAGGCTTCTAAATAGTTATAAACAAAATTTGTTGATATCTGTCCTTTAAATAAGGAAAAATTATTATATTTGCACGCTCAAAATGAATGTGGTAATGAAGGAATTAAAAGAATATATAATCCCTTTCGTTGGATTAAAGCTTGGAGAACATCATTTTGAATATGAAATAGACAATAAGTTCTTTCAGCATTTTGAATACGATGAGTTTAATGAAGTTGACGTAAAAATTGATCTAAACTTCCAGAAAAAAACAACACTTTTAGAGTTACTTTTTTCAGCGAGTGGATCTGTAAACGTTAACTGCGATATTACTAATGAGCCTTATAATCAAGAAATTGAAGATACCTATAAATTGGTTGTAAAGTTTGGTGAAGAGTATAATGATGACAATGAAGACATATTGATTGTTCCGCATGGTGAATATGAAATCAACGTTGCTCAATATATATACGAACTCATTATTTTGGCTGTACCTGCAAAGAGAGTACATCCAGGTGTTGAAGATGGTACATTAAAATCTGAGATACTTTCAAAACTAGAAGAATTGAGTCCTAACAAGGAAAAAGAAGAGAAAACGTCAGAGGAAATTGATCCTCGTTGGAATAATTTAAAGAAACTATTAACGGATAAATAACATTTGAAATGGCACATCCAAAGCGTAAAATATCAAAAACCAGAAGAGATAAAAGAAGAACACATTATAAAGCTTCTGCTCCTCAAATAGCAACTTGCCCAACTACTGGTGAGCCACATTTATATCACAGAGCTCACTGGCACGAAGGAAAATTATACTACAGAGGTCAAGTATTAATTGACAACTCAGTTGAAGAAGAAAACGTTGCATAATTATTATGCATGCATATAAGAAAACGCTCACTTGTGAGCGTTTTTTTTGTTTTAATTTTCTGAATCAATCAAATTCTACTTAATTTGCACTATTATTTGCCAAAAAGTGTTTAAAAATGGTTAAAAACAATTGATTTTTAGCATTTTTCTATACTTTTAATTAATCTAAAAGCTAAGAATGAGTAAAATCACAGCGGCAATTACAGGTGTCGGCGGTTACGTCCCAGATTTTGTTTTAACGAACAAAATACTAGAGACAATGGTAGACACAAATGACGAGTGGATAACTACTCGTACCGGAATTAAAGAAAGAAGAATTCTTAAGGAAGAAGGAAAAGGCACCTCTTTTTTAGCCATAAAAGCAGCGGAAGATTTAATCCAAAAGAAAGGTTTAGATCCAAAAGAAATTGAGTTGGTTATTGTATGTACAGCTTCGCCAGACATGAAAGCGGCGTCAACAGCAGCATACACTGCTACTCAAATAGGGGCAGTAAATGCATTTTCTTTCGATTTAGAAGCGGCTTGTTCCAGCTTTTTGTTTGGAATGTCTACAGCAGCAGCTTATATAGAATCTGGACGTTATAAAAAAATACTTCTTATAGGTGCAGATAAAAACTCATCATTTATAAACTATAAAGACAGAGCTACTTGTATTATCTTTGGAGATGGTGCAGGGGCAGTACTTTTTGAGCCAAATGAAGAAGGTCTTGGACTTCAAGATGAGCTTCTAAGAAGTAATGGTGAAGGAAGAGAGTTTTTACAGGCCACTTATGGTGGTTCTTCATACCCTATTACACAAGAAGCATTTGACGAAGGCAAGCATTTTGTATTCCAAGATGGAAAAACAGTATTCAAAAATGCAGTTTTTAATATGGCTGATGTGGCTGAAAGAATACTAAAAAGAAACAACTTAACTAACGACGATATAGCTTGGCTGGTAGCACACCAGGCAAACAAGCGTATTATTGATGCAACTGCTAATCGCATCAATTTGGAAGAAGGAAAAGTTATGATGAATATCCAGAAATATGGAAATACAACATCTGCGACTTTACCTTTATTATTAAACGATTACGAATCTCAACTAAAAAAAGGCGATAATATTATTTTTGCTGCTTTTGGTGGTGGATTCACTTGGGGCTCAATTTATTTTAAATGGGCTTATAATTCTTAATAACAACTAACTAACAAAATATCTAAAATTATGGATTTAAAAGAAATTCAGAACTTAATAAAATTTGTAGCTAAATCAGGCGCAAGTGAAGTTAAGTTAGAAATGGATGACGTTAAAATTACCATTAAAACAGGTTCAGAAAATGAAACGACTATAGTTCAGCAAGTACCAATGCAAGCTGCACCTATGGTACCTCAAGCTGCACCAGTTGCTCAACCAACTGCGCCAGCAGCAGAGAGTGCGCCAGCGGCTACATCAGCTAGTGAAGATTCAAAATATATTACAATAAAATCTCCAATTATAGGAACTTTTTATCGCAAACCAGCACCAGACAAACCAGTATTTGTTGAGGTGGGTACAGCAATTAAAGAAGGAGATGTTCTTTGTGTGATTGAGGCAATGAAATTATTTAACGAAATAGAATCTGAGGTATCAGGTAAAATTGTTAAAGTTTTAGTAGATGACGCTTCTCCAGTAGAATTTGATCAGCCATTATTCTTGGTTGACCCATCTTAATGTAAAATCCCAATTTTCAATTCCAAATTCCAATATATTCTATTTCGGAGTTTGTTTTTTGAATATTGAAAATTTGAAGAGTTTATGTTTAAAAAAATATTAGTTGCCAATAGAGGTGAGATAGCACTGCGTGTTATTAGAACCTGCAAAGAAATGGGCATTAAAACAGTAGCTGTTTATTCAACAGCAGATGCAGACAGTTTACACGTTAAGTTTGCAGATGAAGCTGTTTGTATTGGTCCAGCACCAAGTAGCGAGTCTTACTTAAAGATATCAAATATTATAGCAGCTGCAGAAATCACAAATGCAGATGCCATTCACCCTGGTTATGGATTCTTGTCTGAAAATGCAAAGTTTTCAAAGATATGTGAAGAGCATGGTATAAAATTCATTGGTGCTTCAGAAGAAATGATTTCCAAAATGGGAGACAAAGCAACAGCTAAAGCTACAATGAAAGCAGCGGGAGTCCCATGTGTTCCAGGTAGCGAAGGTATTATCGCTAATTTTGAAGAGTGTGAAAAACTAGCCAAGGAAGTTGGTTACCCTGTAATGCTTAAAGCAACCGCAGGTGGTGGTGGAAAAGGGATGAGAGCTGTTTGGAAGCAAGAAGACCTTAAAGCGGCTTGGGATTCGGCTAGACAAGAATCTAAAGCAGCATTTGGAAATGATGATATGTATATGGAGAAGCTTATAGAAGAACCTCGCCATATCGAAATCCAAATTGTTGGTGATTCTAGAGGTAAAGCCTGCCATCTGTCTGAAAGAGATTGCTCTGTACAAAGACGTCACCAAAAGCTAACTGAAGAGGTGCCTTCACCTTTTATGACAGACAAGCTTAGAGCTAAAATGGGAAAAGCTGCGGTTAAAGCTGCGGAATTTATAAAATACGAAGGAGCTGGTACAGTAGAGTTTTTAGTAGATAAGCACAGAAATTTCTACTTTATGGAAATGAATACGCGTATCCAAGTAGAGCACCCAATTACAGAACAGGTTATTGATTTCGACTTAATAAGAGAGCAAATATTAGTTGCGGCTGGAGTGCCGATTTCAGGAAAGAATTATACGCCAAACTTACATTCAATTGAGTGTAGAATTAATGCAGAAGATCCTTTCAATGATTTTAGACCTTCTCCAGGACGTATTACAACGCTTCATGCGCCAGGTGGTCATGGTGTTCGTTTAGATACACATGTTTATGCAGGTTATAGCATTCCACCCAACTATGATTCTATGATTGCTAAGTTGATTACCACAGCTCAAACAAGGGAAGAAGCTATCAACAAAATGAAAAGAGCATTAGATGAGTTTGTTATTGAAGGAATAAAGACTACGATTCCTTTTCATCGACAATTGATGGATCATCCAGATTACTTAGCTGGTAACTATACCACTAAATTTATGGAAGATTTCAAAATAAAAGACATAGTTGAAGAATAAAAAAGAACCTAGGCGCGAGCTTGGGTTTTTTTGTGTAAAAAACTTACTCTTTTTTGACATTCGAATAAATACAGTTATCTTTAAAGATTCTAAATAAAATAATCTCATGAAAAAAAATTACTTTATCAAAATTACAGCTTTTGCAGTAGTGTTTTTTTCTTTGTCTGTAACCGCCCAAAGTACAAAGAATTACTGGAGTGAAGTCAGTGATAGTGATGCAAAAAAATCCGAACAAATACTAAGAAAAATTAGTCTTAAGAAAGAAAAGTTTTATCAATTAAATATTGATGGATTAAAAAATAGTCTAAATAATATTGGAACTAGAGAGAATATTGGAAATACAATCATTTCGTTTCCGAATTCTCAAGGTGAAATAAATAGATACAAGGTATTTGAGGCCTCTGTAATGGACGCTCAACTCCAAGCGGAATTTCCAAATATAAGATCATATGCAGGGCAAGGAATAGACAATCCTGCTGAGATTGTTAGGTTTACCATAACCCCAAAAGGATTGAATGCGATGTTTTTAGGAACAAAAAATGGAACACAATTTATTGATCCTTATACCATAGATGGTAAAACTTATACAGTTTATTCAAAAAGAAGTTTAAATACACCAGACTTCGAGTTTGAGTGTGCAGTTATTGATGATGAAGAAATATTGAACAAAACTTTTGAAGAAAGTTCGATTGCGAAAAATGCGGATGATGGAATCTTAAGAAATTATCGCTTGGCTATTGCTGCTACTGGGGAATATACTGCGTTTCATGGCGGAACTGTTTCTGGAGCTATGGCCGCAATAGCGACTACAATAACTAGAGTTAATGGGATTTATGAAAGAGATTTGTCTATAACAATGACATTAGTTGCAAACAATTCTTCTATTGTGTATACAAATGCTTCAACAGATCCATTTGATAATGATAATGCAGGACTTTTAATTAATCAAAGTCAAACAGTAATTGATGGAGCTATTGGAAGTGCAAACTACGATGTGGGTCATACTTTTAGCACAGGAGGTGGAGGTTTAGCTGCTTTGGGTTCTTCTTGTGTTAATGGAAATAAAGCTAGAGGTATTACAGGTTCACCTGCACCTGTTGGTGATGCCTATGATGTTGATTATGTTGCACATGAACTTGGGCATCAATTTGGTTCTACACATACATTTAATGGAAATCAAGGAAGTTGTGTTGGTACTAATAGAACAGCTAATTCTGCATATGAACCAGGTAGTGGAAGTACAATAATGGCCTATGCTGGAATTTGTGGTTCTAACAATGTTCAAAATAATAGTGACGATTATTTTCATCAAAAAAGCCTAGATTTAATATGGAATCATATTACATCTTCTGGTGCCTGTCCAACTAATACTACATTCACAGGAAATAACGAGCCAATTGCAAATGCTGGTGCTAATTATACAATTCCACAAGGCACACCATATAAATTAGACGCTAGTTCCTCTTCAGATCCAGATGGTTTAGGTACTTTAACATATACTTGGGAGCAGTATGATTTAGGTACTGCCGGAATGCCTTTAGAAACTTCAGTTACCGGTCCAATAGTGAGATCATTTACTGGTACTAACAATCCAATAAGATATATTCCTAGATTATCAGATATTGTAGCAAATGGTGGTGTTTCTACAGCTTGGGAAAAATTATCTACAGTGAACAGGAACTTAAATTTTAGTTTAACTGTTAGAGATAATGATGCTTCAGGTGGTCAGACAGATGTAGATTTTATGACTGCTACAGTAACTACAGCAGCAGGTCCATTTGTTGTAACATCTCAAAACGTAGATGGGCAATCATGGGATATAGGTTCAACACAAACAATAACTTGGGATGTAGCGGGAACAACTGCAAATGGAGTAAATGAATCTAGTGTAAACATTTTATTATCTACTGATGGTGAAAATTTTGATACTGTTTTAGCGTCTAATGTTCCAAATGACGGCTCTCATGATATTGTTGTACCAAACGTAGCTTCGTCTAGTTGTAGAATTATGGTTGAAGCGGCTAATGGTATATTTTTTAATCTTAATACAGAGGATATTTCAATTGGTGTTACTGTAACTTGCACTGAATACTCTACTGGACCAATTAGTACTTTTATACCAGATGGTACTGGTGCAAATACAGCTGGTACTCCTGTTTTTGTGCCTATTACTATTAATGACAATGAAATTATTGCAGGAAACATTACTGTATCTGTTGATGTTACTCATTCATATATTGGTGATTTGGTAATGCAATTACAATCTCCAAGTGGTTCTTTTGCAAATATTTGGGCGAGAAACTGTAACGATGCTCAATATGGTAATATAGATGTTACTTTTGAAGATGGTGCAACAACTATTAGTTGTAATAGCCCTACTACGGGTACATTTAATCCAGCCAATCCTCTAAGCATTTTTGATGGGGAAGATATTAATGGAACATGGAATTTAGCTTTTGTAGATTTTTGGACAGGTGACACAGGTACAGTAAATAGCTGGTCTCTAGAAATATGTACAGATCAATTATCTGTAGATGAAAATCAATTAGAGAATTTAGCTATTTATCCAAACCCAAACAATGGTGAATTTAATATAGGTTTCAGCCCAAAATCTGGGGAAGATATCGAAATTCAAGTTTATGATATTAGAGGAAGAGCAATCTTTTCTAAAAACTATAATACTACTAGTAGATTTGAAGAAGCTATTAGTTTAAATAATGCACAATCTGGTGTGTATTTATTAACTATAGCAGATGGTTCTAATAAAATAACCAGAAAAATAATAGTAGAGTAAAAACTTAAATTTTTATAGAAAAGCCCCTAAATTTAGGGGCTTTTTTTATGTTATGAACTTTAGCTATTGGGAAATAAAATCATGGTTAGCCAACGTAGATTTCACTATTGTTGGCAGTGGTATTGTTGGCTTAAATTGCGCTTTGTCTTTAAAAGAAATCTATCCAAAAGCTAATATTCTAATTTTAGAAAAAGGGCTATTGCCTCAAGGCGCAAGCACTAAAAATGCAGGATTTGCTTGTTTTGGTAGTTTAAGTGAAATCTTAGACGATTTAAATACACATACCGAAAAAGAAGTTATAGAATTAGTTAAAAATAGAGTTGAAGGCTTGCAATTACTTCGTCAAACTCTAGGTGATTCAACGATAAATTATCAAGCTTTTGGTGGCTATGAGTTGTTTACTGAAAATGACGATTTATTTGAAAATTGCATATCGGAAAAAGATAATGTCAACAACCTGCTAAAGCCAATTTTTAATGCTGAAGTGTTTAGTATTAAAGGCAACATATTCAATTTTAAGAATATCAAAAGTCAATACACTTTTAATGCTTTTGAAGGTCAGATAGATACTGGAAAAATGATGGAAGCACTTCTTCAAAAAGTACAATCTAAAGGCATTAAAATTTTAAATAGTATCACTGTTGAAAGCTTTTCAGAAGATCAAGGATCAGTTAAAGTAAAAACCAATCAGTTCGATTTTTCAACCTCAAAATTAATGATTGCCACTAACGGTTTTGCATCACAATTAAATATTTCTGATGTAAAACCAGCTCGCGCACAAGTATTGATTACAAAACCCATAAAAAACTTACATATACAAGGCACATTTCATTTAGATCAAGGCTATTATTATTTTAGAAATATTGATAATCGTATCCTCTTTGGTGGCGGACGCAACCTCGATTTTAAAACTGAAGAAACTACCGAATTTGCCCAAACAAAACTCATTCAAAACAAATTAGAAACACTTTTAAAAACCACCATTCTGCCAGAAACTAATTTTGAAATCGACTATCGATGGTCAGGAATTATGGGTGTAGGTAAACAAAAAAAGACTATAGTAAAACAACTGTCTAACAAAGTGTTTTGTGGTGTTAGACTTGGCGGAATGGGCGTAGCAATTGGTAGTTTAATTGGTAAAGAATTAGCAGAATTAACTCAAAAATAAGTAATGAAAAGAGTCTTTCGGTTTTTACTAAAATGCTGTGTTTGGTTTGTGATTTTAACAGTCTTATGGGTTGCGATTTATCGATATGTGCCAGTATATTACACGCCATTAATGGCTATTCGTTCTTTTGAAAATACCGAGAAAAATTCAACATTTAAACATGAATGGGTTAATATTGAAGATATTTCTATTAACCTTCAAAAAGCTGTGATTTGCAGTGAAGATCAAAAGTTTTTAATCCATAATGGGTTTGATATTGAAGCGATTGAAAAAGCTTACGAAAACAATAAAAAATCAAAACGCATTAAAGGGGCAAGTACCATAAGTCAACAAACTGCAAAAAATGTGTTTTTATGGCCAAACAGAAGTTGGTTACGCAAAGGTTTAGAAACTTATTTTACCTTTTTAATCGAAAAACTGTGGTCTAAAGAGCGAATTTTAGAAGTGTATCTTAACAGTATCGAAATGGGTAATGGCGTTTACGGTGCTGAAGCAGCAGCAAAGCATTGGTTTGGTACTTCGGCAAAAAGATTAAATATCAATCAAGCCACAGCAATTGCGGCGATACTACCTAACCCTAGACACTACAAAGCACATCCAGCAACGCCTTATATTTCTAACAGAAAACAATGGATAATCAAACAAATGGGTTTTTATGGACCGTTAAAATTTCCGAAGAAAGACAATGAAAAACCAAAGCATTAAAACCCAATTATTACAGCTTTGTAACCAAAGTTTAGACACGCGTTTACAAAATGTTTTGGCTGTTATTGAAGATATAAAACAAAGTCTGCAAAGCGAAACAAAGAGTAGTGCAGGTGATAAGCACGAAACAGGACGCGCCATGTTACAATTAGAGCGTGAAAAAGCAGGACATCAATTAGCCGAAATTGAAAAAACAAAACAAATTCTGTCTAAAATTAATACCGAATCAACCTCTAAAAACATTGGTTTAGGCAGTGTTGTTTTTACTTCACAATCTAATTACTTTATAAGCATTAGTGTTGGTGAACTTAAAGTTGAAAATGAAACCTTTTATGCCATTTCTGCAAATACACCAATTGGTCAATTACTTCTCGGAAAATCGGTTGGTGATGAGGTTGTGTTTAGAAATATGTCCTTTAAAATCACAAAGATTTTATAAATAAAAAAAGCAGACCAACATAAGTCAGTCCACTTTCTTCCTTTCTAAGATTTATTTCTTTTTCTTTTCTCTCTTTTTACACGCCAAGGTGCATTTTTTTGCCAATCGCCAGCCATAATACAACCGTAAGGTAGTACCTCGTCAATAACATTACCTAAACCGTATTCATCCATTTGGTTTCTAACGGTTTGAGCGCTTTTATAAGCGCTTGGCAACTCGGTAATATCAATGTCGCCTGAGAAAAACCGAACATCTAATCCGCGAATTTCTTCCTTAAAAATTTGCATAATGCTTCCCGTTTTGCTCTTTCTATGCTGTGTACGGCTTACGTTTCTACCAGCACCATGTGGCGCAAAACCTAAATTGGTTTTGGTCGTAGCACCTTCAACAATCAATACAGGTTCAGACATATTTAAAGGGATTAATCGTGGACCTGTAATATCGGGCATAAACTTAGCATCCAAAGGTGTTGCACCTTTTGCATGATAAAATAAATCACCATCTTTAAATACAAAGTTATGCTCGTTCCAGTAACGGTTTTCAATGTCAATTTCTAAAGTTTCTGCAACCGAATTATGAATAACCTCATGATTGGTTTTTGTCCATTGTCTTATGGTTTGCAACGCTTGCCAATAGTCTTTTCCTTCTTCTGTTTCAAAAGGAATCCATGCGTTTTGTTTTAAAGTTTCTGGTGATAAGATTTTTCTAAAACGTTCGGCAATTTTCATCCCTTTTGTATACAATCTAGCTCCTGGACCACGAGATCCGTGATGCGTTACCAACATAGTGTTTCCTGTTTTTTTAGATGTACCAACAAACAAGAAATGATTACCATCGCCTTGAGTTCCTAAATGCGCTCTTGCAGCTTGGATCATTTGTTTATCGTTAAGTAAACTATTGTTTTCAAATGCTTCTAATAATTCCTTCGGAAATCTAAATTGCGTATTTCTATCGCGTCCGCCAGGACCAAAATGTGTATTGGCATGAGCTGCATCTAAAATGGCTTTAGGATCTGCTTTTCCAAAGTCTGTTAACATCACCGAACAACAAATATCTGCACTATGCATACCAGGATGAATAGCGTTTTTTGCTACTGCAACACCACCAACAGGAATGGTTCCGTCTGGTCCCGTTGGGCAAGCATCTGGCATGATAGCACCATTGATTAGTGTTGGTGTTTTCATTAAGGTTTGCATCGAGTTAATAACTTTAGAAACGTTATCTTCTTCTAACTCGTTTTCTGCTTTTATGTTAATTGAAAAGTCTAAAGGTTTACTATGTAGTGGTAATGGATCTGGCAACTTAAATTGCTCTAAATAACTTTGTAAAGCATCGCCTTGTAATTGGTTTTTGTTAATGTAAACCAATGCGTCTTTCATCCATTTGCCTTGTCTGTAACCTAAATTGATTAAGTCTTTTCCTGTTATTTTTGTGTTTGTTTCCATTGTTTTATTTCCCACGTAAGTGGTAATGTTTTTTTACTTTTATCTTTCTGTTTTATGAGATTCTTCGCTTTCGCTCTGAATGACATTACAAATATTATAGTGTATTGCGTAATGTTTTTGCGTAGTGAAATTATTTTAATTCTCACAGGTTTTTATACCTGTGAGAATTTTAAAATCACTTGTTTACCGAAAAAATATCCTTTAATTGTTCGATGACGTTACCATTTCCGGCTACGGTGATTTCACCAATTTTATCGGCTATTTTTTCTACGTATTCCATTTCTTTTAATTTAAACAACATACTGTTGTCTTCCATTAATTTTGCGGTATTTAACAAGCTACGTGTTGATGCGGTTTCTTCGCGTCTTGTAATAACGTTGGCTTGTGCTTTTTTTTGTGCAATTAATACTTGGTTCATGATGTCTTTCATATCGCCTGGTAAAATTACATCTCGCATACCGGCATGTAATACGTTTACGCCTAACTTGCTGGCTTGCGCTTTTACGTCTTCTAAAACTGCTTTTGCTATTTGGTCTTTTTGCTCTAACAATTCGTCTAAGGTATAAGCACCAACATAAGCCCTTAAGGCTAATTGCAAGCTTGTGTATAATTGCTTTTCGTAATCTTTATTACTCATTAATGCGGTTTCGATATCGATTACTTTGTATTGTGCATAAAAGTTAATACGCACCGCTGCTTTGTCTTTAGTTAGCAATTCTTGACCGGCAACTTCTAATTGTAACTGGCGTAAATCTGCTTTTGCAATTTTTATAGTTTGGTTGTTTCTCCAGAAGTGGTATGTACCGTGATCTAAGATTTTATCAAACTTATCGTCTACAATCATAATGGCTTTTTCGTAAGCTGCGACTTCAAAAGAGCGTATGTATTGTCTTAATTGCATATTGGTATATAAAGACTTGCTAATGTTTTCTGTGATTTCGATTTTACTTAAATCTACAGTAACAAATTTATAGTCAACTAACGTATTCCAAAATGTGTATTGACCAGCCGTTAACACTTGTTTAAAGTTGTTGTTTGTGTAGACTAAAACCATTTGGTTATCTTCTACGTTTACTACGTGTAACATGTTGGCTAAAGCTTGGTCTTCTAGTAAGATTTCCAATACTTTAGGCGCATTAAAAGCAGTTGTTAAGCTGTATGTTATAACGCTTTCGTTAAAACCTAGCCAATGGTTACCTTGTGTAATTACACGTGTGTAATCACCGTTTTTAAATACTAAACCTACGTTACCTGCATGAATTCTTACTCTTTTCATGATTTCTAATTATTGTGTTCTGATGGTTTTATTTTTAAATCAGAACGGTTATACATTTATAATAGGGTTTTCAAGCATAAGCTGAAAATGATCTATTCTTAGTTAAAACAAAATAAAAGTTAACCATCTTTCTAACTACGGAAATACTATGATTTTATAGCTTTTTAGATAATGTTTAGTAGATGATTTTTAAACGGTCTTTACTGAAAATTTTTCAACAGTTTTGTCTAAAAATGAATCTTTAAAAGATTACCCAAAGTGACTTTAAATACATTAGTATTTCAAGGTGTTGTCTAGACTGCTTTAGCAATTTTTTGCTTGAGCCAGTCCACTTTTACTTTGTTTTTTATAGCCATTTTTTATGTGATGGCAACACTGGTGGTCGATTTTTACAAGTGACCTTCTTGATCAAAAAGATGGATTAAAGTCCATGTTCAAATCTGTAACCTAAATACAGCGCGTTTACCAATTCCGCCACAAGACCGTTAGATCTTGGTAGGATTCGAACCTACAATTTGAATCTATTGCTTAACCGCTAAGCTACTTCCCGTTAGAGAAGACAGGATTCGAACCTGTGTACATAGATGGGATTATTTATTTGGTCAAATAATCTAAAAACCTTCAAGCCAAGTTGCATACAAAAACCTCATACTACACAGCAAGGATTTGTACAATGGTGCTATACCGAAACACTCAACAAGACTTGCTTGATGTGGAAGTAGTAGGACTCGAACCTACACGTTCATTTAAGAAACCAGATTTACAGTCTGGCGAGCCAACCATTTGCTCAATACTTCCGTTTTAATATTTTAAAAAGCGTTCTGAGAATACCTTCGCTTTTAGATAAGCTTTCCTAGTATTATAGCCGTAGCCCTTCTCTAGTTTTCCACACGCTTCTCATTGCTTAGAGAATTGTGTACTTATCCGATGCCTAATACATTACAGCTGTTCAGCAACTTAGACTTGGCCTGCATAGTGGCTTTTTGCCACGCTTTGCAGTTACAAGGGTTGGCTCCCTCACCATTCATAGACGTCCTCTTTACAAGGCGGCCTATTAGAATGTTCACTACACAATAAAGGCTTGCGACCTTCACTGTCCCATATATTGCAATGGGTTTAGGCAACTACTAGCTGCTGTAATGTTCGAAGTCTTTTGCTTTAAGTGATATGGAAAAAAAATTCCAACCTCTGTATTGGATGTACAGCGTCCTTAATTAGACTATATCTTTTGACCTAGAAGAAGGGCTTCGAAAATGGCTTCATAGATTTTAGCCTATAAAATACCAACCTTCTCCTTGCATGCCTCCCAGCACACGGTATGTTAAGTCACCGAACTGTTTCCAATCGGGTAACTTTAATACTGCAATACGCTCCGCTAGGCTGGATAACCTAAACGTAACCCATTACTACAACTTTTCCTATTGATGTCTCCACCTCAAGCCTAATTACTGTCGGCTATAAGTTCTTATTTACCTCAGCGGTTGCCCCTTGTAAAAAATAACTTATATGAGTTGCTTGCTTACGTGTACTGCTTTCGCGTAAAAGCAGTCTCCATTTACTGTGTCAGCAAACAGATTTATCCTTGTTACCAAGTTTATCTAAGGACGATAAGCCGCCCGTTACCTCTTAAAAAAGTTGTCATTCTGAACTCGTTTCAGATTGACAAAGCAGTTTTTAAGAAAGTAATATTTTTAATGTCAATGAACGTTTTTGTTTATTAAGCTCTGCCAGCGTTATGTCTGGCAGAGCACTACTTTAAAGTCTGATTCCAAAGACTTTTTTTATTTACCCTGCAAATATTTTATGATATTGCGCATTCTTTTTGCGTAGTAAAAATTATTTTATAAATTTTAATTTATTTGCAGTAATTCTTGTCTAACAAGTTGTGCTGCAAATTGATTTAACTGTTTAGTTATTTGTTTTTGCTCTGACTTCTCTAGAGTGTCAAACGGTGTTTTAAACTCTTTTAAGAAATCTTCAAGAGCATCTTTTGAAAGTAAACCTATAAGCTTACCAATTTGATTGCTATCTAAGTTACTTTCTTTACTCATTACATTTGCTAAACGGTTTGGGTTGATATAGCGTTCTAATTCAGATAATAAATTTTTAACCTCATTAGATAACTCAAGTTTTACAAGAGGCTTTGAATTAGCTTTACTCTTTTCACTCCATTTCGCATTTTTATTTTTTATAATAACACGGCTTCCGTTTGGTAAAAAATGAGGTACTACAGGTTTAATAACAATACCTTCGCAAGTATTGTTTTTTATTTCGGGTAGTTTTAACCATTCAGAAATTTTACTTTCAAACGCATTAGGATAAGCTAAAGCTTCTTTTAATGTGCCTCTAAAAAGTGTCTTAGCATAGAAAAATCTATATGTCTCTAAAAGCTCATTTGCTTCTGTAACATTGAGGTAAAATGCTTGATTGACCATAATATCAAAAGCATAAAACTCGTTGTAAGGTGCATAAAATATACCTTTTTGTACTCTAATAGCTTCTCTGGCTTGCTCTATATCTGGATAACTTCCGCCAAAAATTTCACCAAAAACTGTTATGCTTTCAGTATTTGGGTATTTCGTTTTTACAGCTTTGTAAAGCTTTAGTATTTTTTCATAGTAAAGCTCTTTTATTAAAGCATGGTTATTGAAATGATCTGTATCTTCTAATAGACTTGTGCGTTTGGCAGATTTTAGATCTACGCCATTAGTTATTAAACTAAAGTTAGCACCATGCACTTTTTCTTGTACCACAAAATCATTGCTTTTTATTGTAGCTAGAGCAACACGCTCTATAAATTCTTTACGGTATGCGTTTTCTATTGAATTATATTTTTTAAACATCGTAATTTTCTTTTTTAATTATTAGACATATAACTTCATCTAATAATTCTACCAGGTTCTAGGCTACGTAGAACCCAGCAGAATCCCTTAAAAGAATAGGAACCTATTCTAGAGTGAAGTATTTATACCACCTTATCTGCACAAGATGAACTTGCAAATGCATAAGGTTTTGCTTTAAAGACAAATCCCATTCCTAGGATATAGCCCATGGCATCTTTAAGTGCTACATTAGATTCAAACTTTGGATCTGTATTAATATCTGCATGTACCTCTAGTTCTACATTGTACTTGTCTAGTATATCGCAGATGGCGTATGCCACTTCTACGGACATGGTAACCTCTCTAAGCATACGCTCTTTAATACTGATTTTCTTTGTCCCTTTATAATTTCTCATAAACATAAAACCACCCTTACCTTCTCTAAGTACCACAATTACCGTAGCATACTCCACATGAGATTTATAGGCTTGAGAATCTGACCCAACACAAATCTTTAAGCGATGTCCAGCTTCTTGCTCTTTTATAATGGCGTTTTCGATAATGTTTGTAATTGGCATATCGAAAACTTTACCGCTAAAGTTTCTCCATTTTTGTTGTACAATTTTCATCAGTTCTCATTTTTTAGTTAAACATTTATTTTGTGGAACAAACTGGACTCGAACCAGTATCTTCTGGGCTTCAACCAGACGCATAGACCTGCTTTGCTATTGTTCCATTTTTGGGTGATTTCGGGACTCGAACCCTATTCTTCTCATTCACAGTGAGACATTTTACCTGTTAAACTAAAACCACCATATTTAGTTCTGACAAAAGGAGTTGAATGCTTCGACTATGCTCAGCACAGGCTCTTTATCCACAAACGTATCAGATTTGCACTTTACCAATTAAGCTATGTCAGAATGTTGTTAACTCAACAGGATTCGAACCTGTACCGAAAGATTCAAAGTCTTCCATGCTGCCGTTACACCACAAGTTATAATTGTAGGTTTAATAGGATTCGAACCTATACCACAAGGGTCGAAACCTTGCATGCTATCCATTACACTATAAACCTAGTTGTACAGAGAGTGGGATTCGAACCCACAGAAACCTGATTCTAAGTCAGGTATGTTTTCCTGTTACATCATCTCTGCAAATTGTACCCGTAGTAGGATTCGAACCTACAAGTGCGTATCTGCACCTCAGATTTTAAGTCTGATCTGTTTACCAGTTTCATCATACGGGTATGTGTTGAGATATTAGGACTCGAACCTAAACAATCCGCCTTATGAGAGCGGTGCTCTACCTGTTAAGCTATACCTCAATTTGTACTCTATAAGGGAATCGAACCCTTGTCTTCCGATAGAAAGTCGGATGCACTAAACCACTATGCTAATAGAGCTTTTTGCGGTTCATACGAGAATCGAACTCGTATCTCCCGAGAGACAGTCGGGAAGGATAGCCATTACCCCAATGAACCATTTTGTATATCTACTAGGATTCGAACCCAGACTGAAAGATTAGAAATCTTTAGTGCTATCCATTACACTATAGATATATGTTGCGGAGAGTAAGAGAATCGAACTCTTACTGCTTTTAAGCAGACTTACTTAGCAGGTAAGCACAACAAACCAATATTTGTCTACTCTCCAAATTGTCTAAGAGACAGGATTCGAACCTGCAACCTCTCGCTTCCAAAGCGAGTAAACCAACCATCGTTATCCTCTTAGTTCTGCGGAAGGAGTGGGAGTTGAACCCACACGAGTCATTATATCCTAACTGTTTTCAAGACAGCGGCCACCGCCAATTGACTTGTCCTTCCGTGATGTTGACGCGGTGAGAGTCGAACTCACATCTCCTCGATTAAAAGTCGAGTGCTTTAGCCAGTTAAGCTACGCGTCACTATATTGTATTTCAATGAACAGCATAAAAAAAGCGCCTCGTTTTACGGAAGGCGCTTTCTTTATATTAATATGAATGCATTAACTTATGTATCCATAACCTTCCTAGTATATATTTTAAATCTTTCATCATTCTCTATCTCGACCATACATTTCGGTGAACGCGACCAGAGACTTATTTGAATACTATGTTGTAAATAATTTGTCATTTGTTTTTTAATTGTTTTGACGGTGCAAATATGAAATGCATTTTTGAATTACGCAAGAAAAAAATCAATTTAATTTATTGATAATCAATACTTTATGTTGTTTTTAAGCAATAGGATTCCTGTCTGCATTTCTGCAGATTCTTAACATGTTTACAAAAGACTGTCTCTCAATTGCTTCACTGTTTTTTACCTTTATTTTACTTTTTTACTGTTTCAAAATATTTTTCAAAAAAATTATGTTCAGATCCCAATTTTATGGGGATGAGCTCAGCTTACACTCTCGAATTCACTTAAAAAGCGCTTCAAAAATGAGTTTTACTCAAAAAAAACGTCCAACTTTTTGGGTTGGACGCTTCATATTATGGTTTTAATAGTATTTAAATCATATTCAACACTTAAAAATAGACACAAAACATCCTTTTAGGGTACTCAGTAAAATTACTGCCCATCTATAATCTCCACATTCATTAAAGCGAGACATCGGTTGTTTATGTATTTGTTTTGTAATCATTTCTTGTTTAATGTGTTGCAAATATATCATTATTTATTTAGCAAAATAAATCCTTTAAAACGCACTCTTTTTGCTTAGTTAAAATTATTTAAATGGCGGTTCCCAAGTTTTTTTACTCATAATGTCCTTGACTTCTTGATAAGTAATTGGGTAGAAATCGTGACAATCTACACCAACATCAAAGCTGTTGCTGTTAGGATCGTCTGGTAAACTACCATGAGAATGACCGTAAAGATGCCAAGTACCTCTAAAACTAGAGCGCCAAACACGCATTGCATAATGCAATAGCATAATCTTTTGTTTTCCGTTTGGTGCACCTTCGTCGTTGATATTGAGTTCAAAATAGTCTTTAATCCATTCAAAACGGTTTGGATTTGCTAAAGCAGCTCCTTCATGATTCCCTCGAATAAGGAAAATTTTACCGTTCAGTTGATCTAGGATTTCTCGCATTCGTTCTGCTTTACATAGTCCAAAATCGCCTAAGTGATAAACTTTATCATGTTTATTGATTCTGCTATTCCAACGTTTTATAAGTTCTTGGTCCATTTCCTCAACCGTTTCAAACGGTCGGTTGGTGAACTTTATAATATTGGTGTGACCAAAATGATGGTCTGATGTAAAAAATATGTTTTCTGTGTTATTCATGTTTTCTATTTCTGCTATGGCAGAAACCTCGTTAATTTAAACCCGCAAGTTTGGATGTTGAAAGAACACTTCGACTATGCTCAGTATAACTATACAATATTTTCAAACTTACAGGTTGTTATGGTTATTGATGAGATTCATACATTTTGTCTCTTCTGTCTATTTCGCCTAAAGGACTTCCTTTAAAGGTTGAAATGTTAATGAACCCGTTTTCTTTTGTAATTAAAGAGTCTTTCTCTTTAACGGCTCCTATAGATTTGTTTCCGTAATCTCCAGTTAATTTTTTGGTTGCCGGATCTACATCTCCCCAAAGTTTATGTGGTTTGCCATTATCTATAGGTTCAATAAAATAGGTGATTCCCGTAATTTTACTGCTTACAATGAATCGACCTGTTTTATCTGTTCCTGTTAGGAATCGTTTTAATAATTCTTGTCGTCTCATAACAGTTTCTTTTATGTTATTTGTTTTTCTTTTTTTGTTTGTCTTTCTTCTTCTTTTTGGAAGTTTTTTTCGGCATTTTATCCTTTATTCGCGACTTTGTTTCGTTTAAGTCATACATAAAACTACCGTTGTAGGTAAAGCGTTTAGCTAATTTTAAACTTTTTAAAGCGTCTTTGTATTTTGTTTGCTGTTCAAAAAGAATTGCTTTTTTATAATGCAATACCGCTTTATCCGAACCTTTAACGGTTAGTCCAAATTCTATGAAACGCTCAGCTTCTTCATAATCTTCGTTCCATAATAATACATTTATGTAATGAGGATAAATGTGAAAAGCGTTTACGTTTTCGGCTAATGCTTCGTCATAAAATGCTTTAGCTTTATCATAATCTTTTAAAGTTTCTGCATATATACGTCCCATTAAACACAAGGCCACAGTGTTTTTTTCATCATAAGACAAAGCATAGTTTAATGCTTCTATGGCTTCTTCCAATTCGTAAGGATAAGCGTCTAATGCCTTAAATATATAGTTATTTGCTAGTGTCATTATTCTAATTGTTTGCGTAAATCAGTCTTTAGCTGATGTCGTTTTGATTTATACGTTTTATTCTTTTTTTTGAACCTTAAAGTCTGAGCCTGTAAATACTTTTACAGGATTACCACGTTCTAGTTGTAGATGGTTTTCCCATTGATGTTTTACAGTATCTTTTAAAGTTTGTAACTGCATTTCGGCAACTTTATCTTGTAAGCGCTGTTTTGCAATTTTTTTATTTTGATGCTGCGATCTTCTGTCCATCACAAGAACTTGAATGTTGCTTGGTTGATGAATGGCTCGTATTGCAGAGCTTACTTTGTTAACGTGCTGCCCACCTGGACCAGAACTTCTAGTGGCTTGATATACAATATCTTTTTCATCGAGTTGAAATTCTTGATTTTCTTCAATCTCATAAAGACCAACAAACCAGTTTTTTCGTTTATGTTGAGGTCTAAAAGATGATATACCAATCCACTGAATTGTACCTATCCAAGGTTTTAAAAATTGCTCTAGGGCTTTGCCTTCTATTTGAACCGTTACCGATTGTAACGTGCGGTTTTCTACACCTTGTTCTTTTTGAAGAATGGTATATGCTAGTTGCCCTTCTTTTAAAGTTCTTATAAATATTTTCAGTACCTGAGCCACAACCCAGCAGCATTCTGCTGGGCCACGACCTGAGGTGATTTGTATGGTTTTAGTTTCCATTTGCCCATCCTAACCTTCCCAAAGGGAAGGCATTTAAATTTTTGTTTCTTTTAATTTCGATCTTGTTATCATTTGTCCATTCTCACAATTTTTGGTGTGAACTTTCCAATGATTTCAACTAATTCTTGTTGGTTTTTCATTACGGTTTCAATGTTTTTGTATGCCATTGGCGCTTCGTCAATACCACCACCAATTAGTGAAACATCATGCATTTGTAGTTCCTTTTTAATGGCGCTTTGCGTTAATGTTGTTTTACATTGGCGTCTAGACAATACGCGTCCAGCTCCGTGAGATGCCGACTGTAAACTTTCTGTATTACCTAATCCTCTTACTACAAATCCAGGTGCTGTCATAGAACCAGGAATAATACCCAACTCTCCTTTTTTTGCTGGTGTTGCTCCTTTTCTGTGTACAATACATTCTTCACCGTTTACCTCTTGCTTCCAAGCAAAATTGTGGTGATTATCAATTTTTGCTATTGGTTTTTCTCCTAAGAGTTTAGCTATGCGTTTATGTATATCGTCATGACAGGCTTTGGCATAATCACCAGCTAAATTCATAGCTAACCAATATTCTTGACCATCATGAGTGTTTAAATCTAGCCAAGCTAAATGTTGTACGTGTTTTGGTAAAGGACATTGCTTTGTTGCTAAATATGTATAGTGTTTGGCAATGTTTGCTCCCAATCCACGTGAGCCACTGTGTGATAAAACTCCTAAATAATCACCTATTGGTAAATCCCATTCATTATTGACATCTAAGATGCTAATGACTCCAAATTCTACAAAGTGATTTCCGCCACCAGACGTGCCTAATTGCTTGTAAGCTTTATCTTTTAATCGCTTTACTAACGGTATGGTGTTAAACTCGTCACGTTCAAAGATTGGATCGTCATGTTTTACTTTATGCGTTTCGTACATGCCGAATTTGGTATGCTCTGACAAGATGTTTTCCAATTGATGCTTTTTACCTTTTAAGTAAGAAGCCTTAACAGGATAAATTGTTAAACACATTCTGCAACCAATATCTACACCGACTCCATAAGGAATTACCGCATTTTTTGTAGCTAACACACCACCTATTGGTAATCCATAGCCGACATGTGCATCTGGCATTAAAGCACCAGCTACAGAAATTGGCAGTTTTAAAGCATCAAATAATTGATACTTGGCTTGGTCGTCAATTTCATTTTCGCCATAAATCTGAAAAGGTGCGCGATGTGTGTTTAGTTTTTGTTTTGTCACATTTACTGGGTCTAATAGACTTTCTGCTATTTTTCCCCAAACACCATCACCTTTATAAGCTTCAGGATTTAGTAATACTTTTTTTGCTTCAGTTAATATTTTCTCTTTTTTTATTCGTTTTTGATAGCGATTAATCTGACCTAAAGTCACATTAATACTGTTATTTTTTGGAAATCCTAATTTGATTAGATCTTTTCCGCTTAGTTTCTTTCCCATGATATATTATCTTTTATCAGGTCTTCTAAATCATAGTTTTTAAGCTGATTTAGAAGTTGCTTTGTTTTTAATTTTTCTTGCTTATCATCTCTTAAATTCCAATTATCCTTATAGGGATAAAAAGCTTCATTGATATTATAATAGCCAGGACGCAGCAATTGCTTTTCGATATAATTTAGCTCACTTATTAAGTTTGGATCTATGCGTTTTCTATGTGTTATATAGGCTCTTGCATATCTTATTTTGTATGCTCCTTTCGGGATTCTTATATAAAACCTTACGCGTAGTTTTTTACACTCATTTCTGTATTGATATGAGGTGCATAAACTTTGAGCCTTATAACTCAACTTGTTAAACTGCTTTTTGCTTAGCGTTGGAAATCCTTTATAGATAAAATGCCTTGAGGTTTGATTATGCCATTTCTTTTCGGCTTCTTTTTTAGTTCTTCCCCAATAATACTTTTCAATTTTATCATAGATTTCTAATATTGCAGCCTTATTTTTATACCGCTCTACTTTTCTTGTTATTACAATTTCTTTGTACCATCCATGACGAATAGGTTTTTCTAATTCTATGTAACCAAGTTCCCTTATTAACAAGTAAATTTCCCATGTTCTGTTAATAAGATGCCTGACTTCTTTTTGTCTTTTTTCTTTTATATGTGGTGGTTTCACAGCTTTTATAATTTTGATTATGAATTATTTTAGCCGATTTCAATACCCACAGTTTTATGTTTACCGAAATCTGTTTAGAGGTTTCGGATGTGTTTAGTTCTCATTTTTTTTGTATTTCAATTTTAGTTTTCTTCGGAAATTTTTTAGTCTGAACAACTCTGAATTGAAGGCATAAAAAAAGTCCGAAACGTTTGGGCTTCGGACTCTTTATATGATAAAAACATAGATATCTATTTATCTGGAAAGATGTCACGAAGCGTGTAAGCTAAAGAACCTAGTTCTCCTGTCATACTTTTGTCTGTTTTAATGTGAAACATTTTACTTCGTTTAATAATTGTTTTGTTGCAAAACTGCGATGCAAATATAAAGTTGAATTTTCTAAACAACCAAATAAAATTTCAAATTAATTTACTGATAATCAAATAGTTAATTTGGTTTTAGGCAAGAAAAAGCCTGTCCGAATCACTTCAGATAGTTAAGTCCTTGAAGGCCTGTTATGTAGTTAATCAACACACGATTTTTAGGCATTGAAAAATTTTGATAAAAAAAGCGTCCAAATTATTTATTTGGACGCTTTTACTAGATTTTATACTGTTTACCTAATCTACAAATACCAAAAAAGGCACAATGTTGCGTCCGAATTATGTGATTTAAATAGATTCATATAGGTGTTTTTAATTTTTTAATCATTAATGTCTATGACATTGGCAGTATTTCTACTACTTTTCCATAAACATGTTTTGTCCATCCGTTAATTCTACCATGATTGTTACCAATCAATAATCCTCGTTTGTCATTCTTCCCTTTAACTAGGTGCGTAAAGCAGTTTCCACGAACTTTACAATAAACGATATCACCAACTTCACAATCTTCCCAACTTGCAGGAACTAGTCTTACAGGTTGCTTAGACTTTAAAAGTGGCAACATAGAATTACCAGGTTCTTTTGAAATAATGGATTCTCCATTACTTAATTTCTGAATTTTCCAATTCATAATTTTAATCTTATAAGTTATGTAGCGCACTATTGCTCCTACATATCCCAAAAAATTTTCAAAAGAAACGTTTCAATGAACTGGTGCAAATATTGGTAAAATATTCTCAAACTTCAAAATTACTATTGTAAAATTTGTTTCTGACACTTAATAATAAATCATTGATAACTCTAAGATTTGGTTTTTCTTGAAGTGTTGAATTCTCAAATATAATATCTAGCTCTTCTCGCATTATTTCCGCTTTTGCGACCAACTCATCATATTCAAATTCTGCGTTTTTAATGGATAATAAATAGTCTCTATCTAGACGCTCAACATTAATTTCTCCAGACTCTCCAATTTCTTTTGCCATGTGTAATAACCTAAATGTATGCATCATGTTTTTAGCATCATAATTTTTATCATGAGAGATGTTGTTTTTGTAACGTTCTTCATTGCGTTTGTCTACCCAAGACCAATACTCTTTGTACTTTTTGCAATAGGTAGAATAACCATCTAAATTAAAATACAACATAGCTAAGGGCAACTCCTCTTTAGGTATAGAGCTTAAGCACACCTCATTTGCGTTAGGTCTAGCTACACCTTTATAACTTAAAGATTCATTATAAAATAGATTATAACAATCCTTCATTTTTGAAATTTTGGCTAGTCCACAATAGTGACTTTTTAAACCATTTTCATTTAAAAACTGTTTCAGTGGAATTGATTTTTTGCCATCTAACACCAAACAGAAGTCTTCAACAGATTTGCGTTCTTTCTCAACAGGGTTCACAATTTTTTTGTTCAGACCTCGTGCCTTTTTTATTTGTGTAAATGCATAATTGGCAAAGGTGTTTTTACATAGCTTTGATAAAAACAATTCTGTTTTTATGGTATCAAAAATAGGGTGCTTGTACAGCACACAACGCTCTGGCACATTGAGAAGCTCTAATATGTTTGGGTTGTTTTTAGAACATAACTCAATGAACTTTCGCAATTCGTAATAAACGATATCATTAGTTTCATTGTTTACCTGACCGACATAGTCTAAAGAGTAGAATTGCTCTTTAGGAAGAATGAACACTCCTCTAATATCGGTATCTGATGTAGGTGTGTCCAATCCATAAGCTCTACTGCCACTTATGCACTCAAAAATAATATGTTCAGAGGCTTTTAATTCTTCTAAAGTCATGATTTTAAAGTTTTTAAAAACAAATGGTTAAAATCAGATGGATTAGGTTTTTTATTTGCCAATTGATTTTTCACACTATTATTTTCGTTTACAATAGCTTTAACCAGATGTATTAATTCTGATTCTACAGGATCGTTGCTTTTTTCGATACGTTTACTCTTCAAATCTATTAATTCATCTAGTTTTGAATGGTAGGTTGAATCTATTAAAGTATACATTTCCTTAAATAATACTGGAGGTATACTTTCATTCTTATAGATCCAATTGGCACAAAGTGCTGTACGTATCGCATAAAAGAAACTCTTTAAAGTCATTTTTTCTGAACCTAGCGTTTCTTCAAAATTTTTGTTCATACTATGAAAATGATAAAACCCAGAAACAGGATTAAAGTTCTCATTTGCTAATTGTCTCATGTCATTCAAGAAATCATAATCTGCCTTATACACAATTGGTGAAAACAACCACCCTGTAAAAGAAGCATTTGATTTAGCTAGTAGTCGGAGTGCTTTTCTAACATCCCAACCCGAACCATCTAATAAATCATTGTCAGCCATAAATTGTATGGAATCTTTTTGGTCCCAAAGGTTAAGATACCAATCTTTTTTATGCTTGTAAACAAAGCGTATATCGTAATCAGAGTCTGGTGAGGCAAAACCCCAAGCTCTACTTCCAGATTCTACTGCAAATAGGATTTCTATGTTTTTGTCTCGCTCTATTTCGGAGAGCTTGTTTAGTATTTTAGTTTTCATAAGTTCTTGTACTTTTTAATTCTGATTTAGGGTCATACTTTCTGCATGAAACAACATTTTGTATAGCATATTCTTTGTTATTAACATCGATTGCTATAATTTTTAAATAGATAGTATTAAGTAACCGTTTGTCTACATTGAGATTATTGCAAGACGCTATAATTTTCACAGATTTAAAAAAATTACCGTCAACATCTTTTCCTTTTAGTTTGTCAAATAATATTTGAGAATAACACGATATTCTGTAATAAAACTCCTCTTCTTTAGGGGAAATATTCTTGTTTATTAAGTCAATTTCAACTTCGTTAACTTTTTTATTGATCATCAATGTATATATCTTTCCAATTCCCCAATAACCATTCACATCATTATTGCGACTTATGAATGAGTTTAATATCCCGTTCAAAATATTTTTAATGTTTGATTTTCTACTCATTTCTTAGGGTTGATTTAATATTTGAAACAAAGCTCATAATCTATTACGCAATAGTTTTGCGTATAAAATATTTTATTCTAAATTCAAAGAAAATTTCAAAACATGCCCATTAATAAAAATGCATTAATCCGATATAAAACCATAGACAAATGTCTTCAGAACAACTACAAACAATGGACACTTAATGATTTGATAGAGGCTTGTTCGGATGCGCTTTATGAATATGAAGGAAAAGATATAGATGTCAGCAAACGTACTGTTCAGCTCGATATACAAATGATGCGAAGCGATAAACTAGGTTACAATGCGCCAATTGTGGTTTATGATAGAAAGTATTACAAATATGAAGACCCAGACTATAGTATTGTAAATATACCTGTAACAGACAAGGATGTTAAGGTGATGAACGAAGCCATACAAGTGCTCCGACAGTTTAAAGACTTCTCATTATTTAAAGAAATGGACGGTGTTTTACAGCGTTTGGAAGATTCTGTATATGCGTCTCAAAAGAATAATAGAGCTATCATTCATTTAGACAAAAATGAACAGCTAAAAGGCTTAGAATTTATAGATGTCATTTACGAAGCTATCCAAAATAAAAAGGTGATTGATGTGGCTTATCAATCCTTTTCTGCGAGAAGTTCAAGTATAATGAAAGTGCATCCTCAGTTATTAAAGGAGTTTAATAATCGTTGGTTTTTATTAGCGACAAACAAAGGGAAATTCATCACGTTAGCTTTGGATAGAATTGTGACTATAGATATTGATAACCGTTTAGAATACCAAGATTTGCAAGTTGATGGTGATACGTATTACAAAGATGTTGTTGGTGTTACAGTATCGAACTCTAAACCACTGCGTATCAAATTTTGGGTAGATAAAAAGAATGCTCCTTATGTGATTACTAAACCATTTCATACCTCACAGCGAATTATTGAAACTAGGGAAGATGGTACTATTTTTAACATTCTTGTTCAGCACAATTTTGAATTAGAGCGTCTCATTTTAGGTTTTGGGGATAGTATTGAAGTTTTAAAACCTAAAAAACTAAGAGACCGAATTTTGAGAAAATTACATCAATCGGTTAAGAACTATTCCGAAATTGATAAGTAAACTTTGAGATCTTTTTCTATTGAGTTTTCATGTTCAAAAAATAACTTTTTGCCATTTAAATCAGCTTCGATCAAATAGTGATTACCTTTAAAATAACTGGTGATAACAGTTGCCTCTAAATCTGAATTTTCAACAATTTTTAATTGATGCGCATAAACAATCTGCTCGTTAATTATATTAAATTCACTAAAAAAGGAAGCAATTAATGGTGTTTTTGGGTTTTTGTATAACTGCTCTGGTTGCCCTTGCTCTAAAATGTGTTTATTTTCTAGAACAATCATAGTATCGGCAAATCCTAATACATCTTCTTTATCGTGTGTGGCTACTATGCAAGCAACGTTTTTGTCTTTTAAATATTTAAAAACGTTGCGGCGTAAACTTTGTTTTTTAAAATTATCGATGTGGCTAAACGGTTCATCCAATAAAATAATTTCAGGCTGTTTGGCTAGTGCTCTGGCCAAAGCAACGCGTTGTTTTTGTCCACCAGATAAGGTTTTAACTTTTACGTTGGCAAAGGCTTCAAGTTCTAGAACTTTTAAAAGTTCGTTGGTGCGGTTTTTGCTTTCTTCGGGTTGAAATCTAGAGAGGTGTTTTGATATGTTTTCCGCAACAGTTATGTAAGGCATTAAATCGAATTCTTGATGCACATATTTCATAAATTCGTAACCGACAACTAAGTTATATTTAGGACCTAAAATTTCTGTGTCTTTCCAAAAAATTTGTCCTTCGCTTAAATCAAATTCGCCATAAATAAGATTTAAGAGCGTACTTTTTCCTGAACCACTTTCGCCAATAATAGAAAGGTTTTCACCTGCCTTAATTTTAAAAGAAATATCTTTTAAAACAGGTGTTTTTTTATAAGAAAATGTAAGGTTTTGTACGTTTAGCATAGGTGCAAAAATAGCATAAAAAAACCGCTCAAAGTAAATTGAGCGGCTTCTTCATAAAGTAGATTGATTATTATTTTTTTATAAACTTTCGCTTTGCGATTTTTCCATCAGATTCTAGTCTTAAAAAGTAAACTCCACTTGTTAAGCTAGAGACATCAATACTAGTTGAATCTAGTTTTAGATTAAGAACACGTTTTCCGTTGATATCAAAAATTGTAGCAATTTTATTAATAACATTACCTGAGGTTTGAATTTGTAATTCATCTTCTACAGGGTTTGGGTAGATGGACATATCAAGAAGTTCTTCGTCTTCAATACTCAGTGTTTCACCTTCTTGAATGTTGTGAGTTGTATTTATGCTAGGGTTAGCAATAACATCTACAATACCTGAAGGCCAATAAATTTTAATTTCGTTAATAGTTGTTTCTGTACCTAATCCAAAATGAGTGGTTAACGAACTCATAAATTCAAAACCTTCACCACTTCTAACATCTCTGATTTGAGTGCCTGCATTTGTGGTTATTTCTACTCTAGCACCGATACCATTTCTATTACTATAATTTGCTGTTTGATGAGCCATTCCAATAGTGTTAATTTTCACCCAATTATTACTATTACCTTGATTGTAATAAATTGTACCGTTGTAGTAAAGGTCTATAAAGCCATCATTATTTAGATCTCCAAAAGACCCATTTTTATAGTTTATCTGAGAATCGTCAGCATCTTCAAATGTCATATCTCCATTGCCATACATAATAGATCCATTACTTATAATGTCTAAATAGCCGTCATTATCAATATCGTAAGTTGAGCTTTCCCAACCAGTAGGTGCTGAAATGCCTGCACCAGAAGTAACATCAGTAAATGTATAGCTGCCACCCAAACCGTTGTTTTTCATAAGCTTGTGAGAACCAGAACTAGCACCAACAAAAACATCCATGTCACCATCATTATCAAAATCACCCCAAGCAGAAGACCAAGTTTGCATAGGATCATTTAAGCCTAATGCAGTAGCATTTTCTGTATAGGTATAATCACCATTATTTGTAAGCATCATATTTGTTCGTCTTGCAGGTTCACCACCACACTTTGCAATAAACAAGTCAATATTTCTATCATTATTATAATCTATCCAAATTGAGCCATAGTCACCACCAGAAGGATAGTTACCTAAAGAATATGGTGCGCCAGCATCATCTGATTGATAAAAATTAAAATTACCTGTGCCATCGTTAATAAAATATACATTTGGCTCTACATCATGACAAACAAAAGCATCTAAATTACCATCGTTGTTGATGTCTACAAAATTGGAACGTTGTGAAAACACATAGCTAGTGGTGGATTGTTTAGTAAAACTATTTCCGTCATCACTAGCTTTCATAAATGTAACACCACTTCCTGCACCATATAATAAATCTGTTTTACCGTTGGCATCAAAATCTGCTGCAGCCATACTCCAACCTGGTAAGTAATCTGCATATGGCGTGGTAATATTTATATTAGCAAAAGATCCATCAGGATTCTGTTTTCTTATATTAATATTGGTGCTTGAGACTCCTACAATGTCATCGAGAAAGTCACCATCCATATCTACAACCGTTAAGTCATAAGTTCCACTTACACTGATAGGTTGTTGTATAAAATTGATTCTAGGCACATGTGGAGTTGAGAAATTAACCGGACCTACCCAATTGCTATGGTCGCCACCATTACAATTTGCTCTAACATAGATTTCGTAGTCTGTACTAGAGTTTAGTCCAGAGATTATATAAGGATCATTATCAGATGTGTTTTCACCATTTGAAGTAGGTATACCAGATCCTTGATCTTGAACAATTACTTCCCAAGATGTTTCATTAGAACCTGGAGTCCAATAAATATATGCAGAGTCAAAACTTATATTTGAAACCGATAAGTCACTAATATTGGGACAAGCTGGTGGTATTCCTGAAAACAGTACTGGAGAGGTAAAACAAAACCCATAACCAAAAGACCCATTGTCTTTGTAATAAATTCTATATTTAAAATTAGATAATTGATTAGGTGTAAATGAAGTAATATTAAGATCTGCAATATCCAAAGTTTCATAAGGCCCATTACAGTAATTTGAAGTTGGGGACGAAGGCGTGCTGTTATCATAGGTGTTTCCCCAAGACAACCATTGAGATGTGTCTGCGTCCCAATATTCTATATCAATGGTTTCAGTTTGATAGATTCTGAATACATAGCTAGTATTTAAAAATATTGAAAATTCACCAGCATTATAAGCTGCCGTTAAATCTATTATAGGAGATTCAGCCGCAATATCATTATCGGAATTATTACCAGCATCATCATCATCAAAAGAGAAAGTTCCTGCAGTATTACTTAAATTAGTTGGGTCACTATATAAAAAAGATATATCATATGTACCTGTTAAGGTCCAATTATCATTTGGCCAATTCGCAGGCTGATTTAAAACTTGAGATTTGCCCCAAAAAAAGGAAAATGCAAAAAAGAGTAGAAGCGTAATTTTTTTCATTTTAGTTAGTTTTTTAGTTACAATGGTCTGTTAGAGAATTTATCCATGCTCTAATAAGGTTTATGCCCTCTGCATGATTAATTGTTCTACCCAGTAATGGCATTCTTGCTGATTCTGATGTTGTAGATATTCTATAGTAGAGCATAGAATTATCTGAATCACCAGGCATAACAATTTTTGAATTTGGTATTAAAGGAGTGTCAGGGTCAACACAGACACCTAAGTTATAAGGGTCATAGGTGTCTTGGTAAGCAAATCGCATTGGTCTGTAATCGCAATGCCCACCATCTGTATGGCAGTGTGCGCAATTAATATCTAAATAAGATCGGGCTCTAGACTCTAAAGAATTACTATCATCGTCCCAGTTTACAACAGTATCTATATCTGCAGGTAAGTTGTTTTCTAAGTAGCCAACTTCTATTAATTTAGATAGCTGATTAGAAATACCGTCAGAAAAAGCATAATCTTTATTAAGATTTTGAGGCTTAACACCTATAGGTTTTTCAGCAGTATCTTGATGATGACAAGTGAAACATTCAGCTCTAGAAGGGATGCGGTAATTCGTATTTAATGTGTTTCCATCTTCGGTCCAAGTCATATTGATAAAACCACCATCTTCAGAATAATATGCCTCGGTTTGCTCATCATTCCACACGTATTGTGCAAAATCCCAACCATCGGTTTTTCTGTACATAAGACGTGTTTCAATAATATAAGTAGAATTACTAGGTGCAGTGTTTTCGTAGAAGAAGCTTTTAATTATAACAGTTCCTACTGGGAAATTTAAATTAGAATAGTCATCAACATAGCTGGCTTTGACTCCGTTGGGCATCCAGATAAAACGTTTTTTGTGAGCGTAATCTGTAAAAAGAGGAGTAATAGTTTCGTATGGTAAAACACCAAATGTTGGACTTAAATCTTTGAGGTCACCTTCAAAAAAGTTATACTCAGATAAGGTATTGAAAGGTGTTTCTCCAGTAAACATAGTCACTTCAGAAAGTGTTGTAATTGTAATTGAAATACTTTCTGTTTCACAATTATTATTGTTATCACACACAGTGTATTGAAGCTCTTCAGTTCCTACGACATTAGGATTAGTAGTGTATATAATACTTTGAGTATTTAAGGGAGATGAGGTATTGTTGATAGTTACTGTTCCGCTTTGAGGTGTAGAAATTGTCAATTGCCCATCTTCAGGTATGTTAGAATCGTTAGCAAAAATGAAAATTTCAATTTGAGAATTTTGAGATAGGGAAACAGAATCGGGTTGTGTTTCTATACTAACAGGAGTAATACTACTGTCATCTGATCCACAAGAAAACAGAATACAACAAACCAATAAATTTAGCAGGTAATTTTTTTTCATAAATGTTGTTAAGTGTAACCTTTAATAAGACAATTAAGTTCTTAAAAGTCCTACCAAAATTTAAAAAATTAAGCTAAATCTACTGTTTTTTTAGACAAATAGAGTTTTTATTTGAATATATTGTATTTCAAGAGGAAAAAGCGATTCAAAAACTTAAACCTCAAATACTTGTTGAATCCAAAATATAGATACACTAAAAACATCGGGATAAGTATGGCCAAAAGCTTATTTTTCTTGTAAAGAACAGGCTTTATTTTAACCAAGTACCTAAAGTATTTTTCAGGTGTCATTAAGAAGCTTACTAGCTCCCTTATAGGGTTCTTTATTTTAGGCGGTTTATAAGAAATGCCCACTTTGTTGTGTCCTACATTTTGATAGAAGCCTTTACTTAAAGTTTCTAGAAACTTTAATTTTCTGTTGGTTTGAAATAGTCCAATTCTAAGTGCAAGTTTTGATATAACTTCTTGCATCATATCTTGATCATAACAGATGTGTTCTAAACGCTCTAATAATGATTTATGTAAAGAGAACATCTCATCTTGATGACTACTTATGTGATTTTCATAAAGCCATTTTTCCTCTGGCTGATGGAATTCTAAGGTAAAGTTTTCAGCATCTAAGCTATAGTCTAATGTGCTGCCATGGTCTGCAGCAGAAAATTGTTCGTAGAGTTGCTGGTTGGCCATTAGTATAGCATCAGAGTAGTCTGTATATGGCATTACAGACGAGATAAGGCCATAACGTTTTGTTTTAGGTTGAATATCATAAATCTCTCCAAGCCCTAAATAATATCCAGTTACGGGTATTTCATGATTAAAAAACTCATAAATAGCCTCTTGCATTGTTCCGCCCCAACCGATGTCCACAAGTGATATTCCTTCATTTTCTATATCTGCATTAAAAGATTGAATATAGGCTTTAAATGCATTATGGCTCTCGACTCTGTGTTGGTCATAATAATTCTTAAACAACTCATTTTTCTTAACATCTGAGAAAACGGGAGAATCAAAAAAACCTTCTATAATACTGTCACCTTCAATATTAAGCTCTATAAAGATTTGTTTTCTGAGGGATTCCGGACAATTTACAGCAACCAAGAAATCATCTAGTGATAGATTTTTATACTTTTTAGAAAGGAATACGAAAGGTTCTTCATCAATTTCTTTTAATGACATCTGAAGTGCAGCGTGTCTAGAAATTTTTAAATAGTGAGTTTTTATTTTTTTGCCCTCATCAATTTTCGCATAATCCTGATAAGAGTCAAAAAGCTTTTTGAGGTATTGCCCTTCTCTAGACAAAAAGAAAAGATTTTTTAGATTCTTTTTATGGGCTACCTCGTAAATTCTTTCAATAAAAACATGATAAAAAATAATGTATTCGGTATAGGGAATAGCACTTTTTTTGTGACAAGTTTTATAGATGTTATTTAAGACTTTTTTTAATGACTTTTTATCATTACCAAAATTATTACGCTTATTTCTCTTTAGATATTTTTTATGAGGCAGATTATAGGCGTTAAGTCCATTCTTTTTAGCGTTTATGTAATCACTGCTTTCATTATCACCAATCATTATAGCCTCATTAGGGTTGATTGATAATTCTGACATTATAGGTTGGTAAATAGTACCTTTATGCTTACTTTTTTCTAATTCTGCTGAGCTATAAATACCGTCAAATAAATCAAAAATACCATGATGTTTTAATAATTTTTCGAAAAGCGTTTTGGAACCATAGAAATCTGAAATTAAATATATTTTTCCTCCGTTAGATTTAAAATATTTTAATGTATTAACAACAGCTTCGTTTAGATATTGAACACTTGATTCTGCCCTTACATCTACACTTTCAAAAAGATTGATGAAATCATCCTTTTCATCTAATGTTATTATTTCTTCATTAATTAAGCGTTTGCTTATTTCGTTCTGAAGTGTTTTATAAGGAATTTCTACATCCTCTTTTTTTAGCTTTTTTATTAGATATCTTGTGGATTCTTGACGAATAAAATAAAGTTCATCTATAGATATGGAGAGACCAAGCTCTCTAATCATAAGCTTTGCCCAAATTCTTTGTACATAATTTGGGTGTACATGCCTGTGTACAATAGTATCGTAATAATCCGTAAAAAGAAATTTTATATTCTTTTCCTTGAGTTGTCTATGTAATTGGTTAAGTGACAAATAAGATAATTTGGTTAATAGCTAATTTGAGGGTTATCCTTTCACTTTTTCTTTTGTTCTATTTGGTAACACATCAAAATCCATATTGTATAATGTAAAACCAAATATATCTGCATATTGTTCAATAGTTTTACTTACAGGAGTTCCAGCTCCGTGTCCAGCATCTGTTTCAATTCGTATCAACACAGGGTTATCTCCTGCTTGTTTTTCTTGTAACTCAGCAGCAAACTTAAAACTATGAGCAGGCACAACACGATCATCATGATCTCCTGTTGTGACTAACGTTGCAGGATATTCTACACCTTCTTTCACGTTGTGTACAGGTGAATAGCCTTTAAGATATTCAAACATTTCTTTACTGTCTTCAGCAGTACCATAATCATAAGCCCAACCTGCACCAGCAGTAAATGTATGGTAACGCAACATGTCTAAAACTCCAACAGCAGGTAATGCCACTTTCATTAAATCTGGACGCTGAGTCATTGTAGCTCCAACTAAAAGACCTCCGTTTGAGCCACCTCTTATGGCCAAATAATCTGATGAGGTATATTTATTATCTATAAGATATTCTGCTGCAGCAATGAAGTCATCAAACACATTTTGCTTTTTTTGTTGTGTTCCAGCATCGTGCCATGCTTTTCCATATTCCCCACCTCCACGTAAGTTAGGAACAGCATAAACACCACCTTGTTCCATCCAAACAGCATTTGCAATGCTAAAGCTAGGTGTTAAAGACACATTAAAACCTCCGTAACCGTATAAAATAGTTGGATTTTTTCCATTCAATTCTATACCTTTTTTATGAGTAATAATCATCGGAACTTTAGTCCCATCTTTAGAGGTGTAGAATATTTGTTTACTCTCGTAGTTGGAAGGATTGAAATCTATACTAGGTTTACGGTACAATTCGGAAGTTCCGTTTTCTATATCATATTTATAAATACTTCCTGGAGTTACATAGTTGGTAAATGAATAGTAAAGCTCATTTTCTTCCTTTTTAGCTCCAAAACCACCAGCACTACCAACACCTGGTAATTCTACTTCTCTAACTAATTTGCCTTCGTAATCGTATTGTAAAACTTTTGAAACAGCATCTACCATATATTCAGCAAAGAAATATCCACCACCTGTAGATGGACTCAATACGTTTTCAGTTTCTGGAATAAAATCCACCCAGTTTTCAGGTTTTGGGTTTGAAGCGTCAACTGTAACAATCTTTTGATTAGGAGCATTAAAATTAGTCATGATGTAGAGTTTAGAACCTACATTCTCTATGATATTGGAATCTGAATCCGTATGACCTAAAATTTCAATGAAAGGAGCATTGTCTTTGGTTAAATCTTTAATATATAGTTTATTGCCAGAAGTTGAAATTCTAGGAGTAATAACTAAGTAGCGATCATCTTCTGTAACACCACCATAGATATAGCGATGCTTTTCTTCTGGTATTCCTCCGTAGATAAGTTGATCTTCAGATTGTTTTGTACCTAATTTGTGATAATATACTTTATGTTGATCTGTTTTTGCAGAAAGTTCACTTCCTTCAGGTTTATCATAGCTTGAGTAGTAAAACCCTTCGTTTTTGTACCACGACATACCACTGAATTTTATATCTACCAAAGTATCTTCAATTATCGCTTTGGTTTCGGTATCCATTATCAAGATTTTTCTCCAATCACTTCCACCTTCAGATATTGAATACGCTAAGGTTTTACCATCTTTAGAAAAACTAGTCCCACCTAGAGAAATAGTACCATCTTCTTTAAATGTATTTGGATCTAAGAAAACTTCTGCTGTACTAGGGTCTTCACCAGTTTTGTATCTATAGATAACGTATTGATTTTGCAATCCGTCATTTTTATAGTAATAAGTATAGTCACCTTCCTTAAATGGAGAACCTATTTTTTCATAGTTCCAAAGTGACGTGAGGCGATCTTTTAATTCTTTTCTGTAAGGGATATGGTCTAAATAACCAAAAGTAACTTCATTTTCGGCTTTTACCCAAGCTTCGGTATCCGCACTTCGGTCATCTTCTAACCAACGGTAAGGGTCTTTTACAGTTTCACCAAAATAGGTATTTACAGTATCTACTTTTTTTGTTTCAGGATAATCTACAGATATAATTTGCTTCACTTTTTCAGTTTCGTTTTTACATGAAATAAAAATACTTAGTAATGTAGCAAATAGAATAAGTTTTTTCATAATTAGTCATTTTGAAATATAACATCGTTAATCTCAAAGATAAGTATTAATCTATATCGATTATCATCAACAACCCTTAAACATTAAGCATTATCGAGATTCCGAATATATATACAAAACAACTAGGTGGTGAAATAATTAGTTGAAATACATAAAATTAAGGCTGTTTTGAGAGAAAATACAGCGCTTATGTAATTTTTAAACTAAAGAATTCTTAACTAAGTATTCTGCTATTTGAACAGTATTGGTTGCGGCTCCTTTTCTAAGGTTATCACTAACCACCCACAAATTAAGTGAATTTGGTTGTGAACCATCTCGACGTATACGGCCAACAAAAACATCATCCTTACCGTTAGCATACATTGGCATAGGGTAAGTGTTTGTTTCTAAATTATCTTGAACGGTTACACCATCAGTTTCCTCAAGCAATCTTCTAACTTCTGCTAGGTCGAAATCATTTTCAAACTCAACATTCACCGCTTCACTATGGCCGCCCGCAGTAGGTATTCTAACCGCAGTCGCAGTAACAGCTATAGTATTATCGCTCAGAATTTTTTGAGTTTCTCTAACCAATTTCATTTCTTCTTTGGTATAGCCATTTTCTTCAAAAACATCACAATGTGGAATGGCATTTTTATGAATAGGATAGTGGTAAGCCATATCACCTTCTTTACCTAAGATTTCATTTTCCATTTGTTCTACAGCTTTTACACCAGTACCAGAAACCGATTGATAGGTTGAAACCACAATACGTTTTATTTTATATTTTTTATGAAGTGGAGCTAAAGCCATAACCATTTGTATGGTTGAGCAGTTAGGATTAGCGATAATTTTATCTTCTTTAGTAAGCTGATTGGCATTAATTTCTGGAACTACCAGTTTTTTTGAAAGATCCATTCTCCAAGCTGAAGAATTATCAATAACTGTTGTACCTACTTCGGCAAATTTTGGAGCCCATTCTAAAGATGTGCTACCACCAGCCGAAAATAGAGCTATATCTGGACGCTTTTCAATAGCAGTTGGAATGCTAATAACTTCGACATCGTTACCTTTGTAAGACATTTTTTTTCCTACGGAACGTTCTGAAGCTACTAATAATAATTCATCAATTGGGAAATTGCGCTCTTCTAATACTTTAAGCATTACATTTCCTACTAAACCTGTTGCGCCTACAACTGCTACTTTCATTTTTGTGATTTAAGTTAAATTCTAAGTCAAAATTACATAAAAAAAAGACCTTAGTTTTAAATAATTTAGGTCTTTTAACAACAAATAACAAAATGTTATTTATTTAACTATTGAAAAGAAAAACCTAGACTTTCATCTAGGTTTGGTTAAAAATATGTAGTGTAGCGGTGTCGCTATACGTGTTTATTTTTTTAGAGAGTCTCTAATTTCGATAAGTAAATCAATTTCAGAAGGTCCTTTTGGTGCTTCTGGAGCAGGCTCTTCTTTCTTCTTCATTTTGTTAACACCTTTTACAACCATAAACATTACAAATGCTACAATTATAAAATCAATAACGTTGGTTAAAAATGTACCATATTCTAACCATACTTCTCCTACCATTTCTCCAGCGTCATTCATAGTACCATCTTCTAATTTAAGTCTTAAGTCTTTAAAGTCAGAATTAAATATTAATCCGATTAATGGCGAAACAATACCGCCTGTAAATGAAGAAACCACTTCTTTAAAAGCAGCACCCATTACAAAACCTACAGCAATGTCTACAAGGTTGCCCTTCATTGCAAATTCCTTGAATTCTTTTAACATAATTTAGTGTTTAATAGTTAGTGTTAATGAGACACTAAGTTAAATAAAAAAGTCACAAAGCACAGAAAAAGTTATTCATATATAAATTCACGTTTTACACGCTGAGATATAGCAGTTAAAATTTCATAAGAAATAGTACCAGCAGATTCTGCGATTTCATTAGCTCTGTGTGTGCCATCAAATATTACAACTTCATCACCTTCTTTACAATCAATGTCAGTGACGTTTACCATAATCATGTCCATACAAACGTTACCAATAATGTAGGCTTTTTGATTATTGATATAAACAAATCCTTTTTTCTTACCATAAACTCTTGTAATACCATCTGCATGACCAATCGGTATTGTAGCAGTTTTTTCAAATCCATTAGAGATATAAGCCCTATTATAGCCAACAGATTCTCCTTTTTCTATGTTATGAATTTGAGAAATCACGGATTTTAAACTCGCTATAGGTTTTAGGTTTTGGTCTTCTTTTACTGAATTTCCAAATCCGTATAGCCCAATACCGCTTCTTACCATATCAAAATGGGCATTTTTATAATTGATTATACCCGATGTGTTACACATATGAACCCAAGGTTTATAACCTATTTGGGTTTTAAAATTATCGATTATTGAGTTGAACCTTTGTATTTGTTGATTGGTAAAATCGGCTTCTTTAAGATCTTCGCTGGCTGCTAAGTGTGAAAAAATGGATTTTACCTTTACCGCAGAAGTTTCTTTTAATCTTGGAACAATAAAATCTACATCGCTTTCCCAAAATCCTAAGCGATTTAAACCTGTATTGAATTTTATATGTACAGGATAATCGGTTTGAGCATTTTCTTCTGTTACAGCAACAAACTCATTTAAAACTTTGGCGCTATATAAACTAGGTTCTAAACATCGCTCTATTATAGTTTTAAAGTTTATGGGCTGAGGATGCAACACCAAAATAGGTTTGGTAATTCCAGCATCCCTTAAAACAACACCTTCTTTAGTATAGGCTACGGCAAAATAATCTACATCCATTTTTTGGAGATGTTTGGCTATTTCAACAGAGTCACTTCCGTAAGCAAAAGCTTTTACAACAGCTAGAAACTTGATTCCTGGTTGTAATTTCGATTTTAAGTAATTGAAGTTATGAGTTAGTGCTCGTAAATCAATTTCAAGAACAGTTTCTCTAACTTTCGGCATTAGAATTTTTGTCTTTAGAGTTGATTTCTTCAGGGTCGTTAACTTTCATCTGTCTTACTTTGTCTCTCAACATACTTTTATAAAACGCAGCTCTACTCAAAGGTTCGTATTCTTCAACTTCACCGAGTAGAACTAGATCGTCACTTTTAGATTTTCTATAGCTGTATTGTGCCAAATTACCTGTTTTAGTACAGATGGCGTGTACTTTGGTAACATACTCTGCCGTTGCCATAAGGTAAGGCATTGGACCAAAAGGGTTACCTTTAAAATCCATATCTAAGCCAGCTACAATAACACGAATACCTTTGTTGGCCAAATCATTACAAACTCTAACAATTTCATCATCAAAAAACTGAGCTTCATCAATACCAATAACATCACAACCATCGGCTAAAATAGGTATGTTGGCTGCTGCTGGCACAGGTGTAGAACGTATTTCGTTAGCATCATGAGACACAACCATTTCGTCATCGTAGCGCACATCTACAGCAGGCTTAAAAATTTCAACTTTTTGTCTTGCAAATTTGGCGCGCTTTAATCTGCGAATGAGCTCTTCGGTCTTACCAGAGAACATCGATCCACAAATCACCTCAATCCAGCCAAATTGTTCTTTATGATTTACCGTATTTTCGAGAAACATTTTGTAATTTTAGCACTAAAACGTAGTGAATATTCGTTTGTATAAAGGTCAATCAAAAATATTAAAAATCAAAAGTAATTAGGACGAAACATCTGCTATTTATTTTTACACAGCAATAGGAATAGCTTTAAAGATGTTTCATGTGAACTTACTAATCAAAAAATAATACCACATGAAGAAGAAATTAGAATCAGAATTAGTTAGTATAGCGCACAGGATTCTAAAACTCAAAGGAAGAGAGGATGTAGATAGAATGCACGAAGAGGTTTCTAAGCTATACGAAAAACTTACCGTTTTAAAATTTGCGCACGAGAATTTTGAAGATGATAAACCAACCATAGGTAATGACTCTTCATTCTTTGATATGCTTGATACTGCTTTTAACAACAAGATTAGTGACAATATTGAAGTTGAAAACAGAACCTATATTAATCTAGATGAAGTTGAAGACGATGGTATTATGGAACCAGTTATGGACAAAATAAAAAATATGGTTGCCCATATGCCAGAGCATGTAGAGGAGGTTGATGAGGTTTTAGAAAATATAAAACCAATAGAAGAAAGTCATACCATAGAGTTTGAAAGCATCACTTCAGACTTTGCAAATATGCCAGAATTTGAGCCTTTGACTGATGCCAAAAAACGAGAAGAGGAAAACAAGCAAAAATCACTAAATGATAGACTAAAAGGTCAAAGCTTACAAATAGGTCTAAATGACAAACTTGCTTTTATTAAGCATTTGTTTGAAGGCAAAAATGAAGACTATGACCGTGTAATTTCTCAAATTAATACTACACATACATTAGGTGAGGCTCGTACGTTGATCTTAGAAATGGTAAAACCAGATTATAATAACTGGGATGGCAAAGAGGAGTACGAAGAGCGTTTTATAGAAATTATTGAAAGTAAATTTAATTAAACTTACTTTCAATAATTCAAGTACACATAACCGACTTTTGGCTCTGCAAAACCATCTATTTCTAAGACGTAGAAATAAGTTCCTACAGGTAATATTTTAGAGGTTTTAAGAACACCCATATTAGCGGTACCATCCCAAGTATTTATATAACCAGATGCTTCATAGATCTGAACTCCGTATCGGTTGTATATCTTAAGGACATTGTCTGGATAATCTTCAATACAAGGAATTACTAATACATCATTATCACCATCAATATTAGGAGAAACCCCTTGAGGTATAATTAAACAATTTGAAATATCTACTGATGCAGAATCTTCATCATTAAGGTCGTTTCTGTCTGGCTCATTAATACTATTTAAAATAGCAACATTCGTAAGGTTTGAAGAAGAAATAACTACAGCTGTTAATGTTAATGTTTCACTACTATTAGCATTTAGATAAGGAATATGCCATGTGTAACTAAGGTTATCAAATGTCCCAAAACTTACATCTGCAGAAACAAATTCATAACCTTGAGGAAGCATATCAATGATTTCTATTAATGTTGCAGCAGTTGTTCCCCAATTAGTTGCAGTTATTGTAAAGTTAACCTCTTCACCAAAAGAAACCATTTCTGGTTCTACGGTTTTCGAAATTCCAATATCGACATTAGAAGTATCTTCAATAACATTTAATGTAGCACTGGTTTGGGTAGTATCTATATTGTTCTGATTAGAGAAATTCTGAGAGTTGTTTAAATATGTCCCGATTTGGTCAGAGGTTACCATTACCGAGAACGTACAACTTTCTACACCAACCGGAAATATAAGATTTTCAACTCCAACAAAGTCGTCTCCAATGCCTCCAATAAAATCTGCGGTACATCCATTAGATAAAATCCAGTCAGGTGAACCAGAAAGTATAACTCCTAAAGGTAAGTTGTCAGTAAATGAAACATTATTTTGTGCAGGGTTGGAATTTGTATTGTAAATAGTAAATGTTAATTCACTCTCACTACCTTCAATAATTGTCTCAGGGGTAAAAGATTTCTCTAATCGAGGACCAATAACCTGAACACTGTTAATAGAGATATTTGTCTCAGGTGTAAGTTCTTCATTATTTGCAGGACTAGGTATAGCTTCAGCAATATTATTGAAAGCACCTCCAAAATTTGGGGCACTAACAGGTATATTTATAGTAACTGTAGAGCCAGCTTCCATAATTGGGATTATTCCTGAAATAAAATTTCCAGAAACACTAAAGCTTGATGAGCAAGTAGCATTTCCTGAAGTAACGGTACATGTTGGTGTGCCAGTAATTGTAAAAACAGAATTTAATGTATCTTCAAAAAGTACATCAACGGCATCAGAGCTAGTAACACTATTAGTAACATCTACAATCCAGTTGAAAGAATCATTTGTGTTCACGATACTAAATTCAGGATAAGTTTGAACCACGAGATCTACACAAGGTGCAAAAAAAGTGTTAACTGAAGCAATATTATTTCCTTGAGACGCATCTACAATATTGTCGTTTACATAATTAACACGAACAATATTAGTTCCTATAATTGGCTGGAAGGAACATTGCGGTTCCCAATTAACAGTTACAGTAAATGTAACAGAACTATTAGCCGCAAGTACCCAATTGTCCTCAGGTAATATTTCCCAAAAGGCATCAAAACTACCATCTTCAGTTATTCCATCGTGAGTTACACCAATATTGGCATTTTGAATATCAAAACAAGAAGCTGTTCCTGTAGTTCCAGTGCACTCAACGTTAATAAGAGTTCCAGAAATGGAAACATCACTACTAGATGGTACAGGCATGTGGTCTAAAACTTGTATTAATTCGTCTGTTTCACCAGAATTAGTTACGGTAATCTCATAGGTAATTTCACCCCATTCAGTTGTATTTGAGGTAGATCCGCCAATTGGTAGTTGTGGGCTTATTTGAGTTTTTGTGACTTGAAGATCTTGATCATCAATGTCGCAAGGTTCTTCAGCAGGTAATACTAAATCATTAAAGAAATAATTATTATCAAGGTTAATATCAACGGCTTGAGTTGGAAGAATTACGATTTGACTTTTTATTGAAGCATCAACCAAATGTGGCAAATGATTACATGGTGGCTCAACAAATACAACAATAGTTTCTATAGTTATCGTTGTATTAGGTTGAAGAGTAAACTCATTAGTAACCCATAGTTGACCATTATCTGATATGAAGAAGTCGTTACAATCTACTGGTCCTGTAGTTCCCAAACAATTTATTGAGATAATATCCCAGTCTACATTAGCAGAAAGGTTTTGAAGGAAAAACATCATAGGAACTTCAGAAGGTCCGTTGTTACAAACTGTAGTTTCAAAAGTAACTTGCTCACCATATTCTATATTCACTGTATCAACTGGGTCAATAATTGTAGTTTCAATACAGGCATCTGTTAATGGACACTGTTCTGGGTTTAATAAGTTAGTTTCTACTAAATTTGAGGTGTTTGAAGAAACATTATTATGGTTTAAATTAATTTCAATAAAACTATTAACACTCATAGGTGAGGGGTTTTCCGCACATGAATAATTTGAATATTGATATACCACCTCAAAAGAAACACTACCTCCAGAGGTTATCATAAAAGAACTGAGTATTGAGAAAATATTTGATGCAGTATCAGTGGTTGAGCCAGATACAGTGGCAAAAGAAGTGTTTAAGCTAGATAGTTCAGGACATAATGTACCGTTTGTACTTCCAATACATTCCAAAGATATAAAACTAGCAAATGGCATACCATTATCGGGCGATGAAGATAGCATTAGTTTGCCTTGTGTAATTCCTACAGGAAAATCAATGGTACTATTATTTGTTATGGTAAACTGATAAGTAACTTCATCTCCCCAGTTATCAATTGATGTTCCTGGTGTAGGTTGAGTTTGACTATGGGTCACGGAAATATCAATAACAACATCTAAAACATCTATAGAAATTATAGATTGGTTGTTGTCTGTATTTGTGTCTGTTGTGCCATCAGGAGTACTAACAATTCCATTAGCAGCAATACCACCCAAATTAGTTGGTGCTATTACCTCAACTAAAAGCTCAACGCTACCATTATTGGGCATAGAGGCAATTGTTGCTGTTAGTATATTTGAGTTTATGCCTATGTTTGAGAAGTCTGATGCACCTCCTGTATTATTTTGTGAACTAGTTGAAGTTATATCTAAATCGGCATCAAAACTTACCGAGATACTAGCGTCATTAACTGCGTTTCCAGAGTTTGAAACGGTGACTAAATACTGAAAATTTTGATAAATATTTATTTGAGATATAGCTGCACCACTTAGGTCTTGGGCTTCAATATTAATAGATAAGTCTGTGGTTTGGCTGTATGCTTGAGAACATATTAAAAAAATTAGAAGAAAGCGGAAAAGTTTTGAAATCATAAATAGATTTAACTAGTTTAAAGAGAAAATAATAACTCGTTAATATAACAGGTAAGTTAGTAATTTTCCTACTATAACCATCGAATTTATTTTATAGATGCAAAATACTCCCAACAGTTGCGTCTATAATAATTATAAAGATTGTAATTTTGGTTAACAATTTTAAAGACATGAAGCTATTTCTGGTACCAACACCTATAGGAAATCTTAAGGATATCACTTTTAGAGCAATTGACGTTTTAAAAGAAGTCGACTTAATTTTGGCAGAAGATACCAGAACTTCAGGAAAGCTTTTAAAGCATTTTGAAATTTCCACACACATGCAAAGTCACCACATGCACAATGAACATAAAACGGTGGATCACTTAATCGAGAAACTAAAATCGGGAATGACAATTGCTGTGATTAGTGACGCGGGAACACCAGCCATTTCCGACCCTGGATTTTTATTAGTTAGAGCCTGTGTAGAAAACAATATTGAGGTTGAATGTTTACCCGGAGCAACAGCCTTTGTGCCAGCATTGATAAATAGTGGTTTGCCTAACGATAAGTTTGTGTTCGAAGGGTTTTTACCTGTAAAGAAAGGCCGCCAAACCAGATTGTTACTTTTAGCAGAAGAAACCCGAACTATGATTTTTTACGAAAGTCCACATAAGTTAGTAAAAACCTTAGGACATTTCTGTGAGTATTTTGGTGAAGATAGACCAGTTTCTGTATCGAGAGAACTTACCAAACTTTATGAAGAAACCGTTAGAGGAACAGCAAAGGAAGTTTTAGAACATTATACCAACAAACCACCAAAAGGCGAGATTGTTATTGTGGTTGGTGGGAAGAAATAGTGATTTCTCAAATAAACCACCTGATCCACAAAAAGGGTCAAAGATTCTATTTATTTGTCATTTTTGTTTAAGTTATTATTAGAAAATAAGCTAAAGAATTTCTTTATAGGAAGCTTATTAAAAAAATCACCCAAGGCTTCAATTTTATGATTTGGTATTCCTTTTAACTGATGAACCATGACTATTATCCACACCAGAAAAATAATAAAACAACCTCCCAAAATTAGTGCAATAACTACTGATACAGATTTAAATATTTCCATTACTCTTTAAATTTTAAGCCAAATTAAATCAAGTAATTATAGCTAGCTGTGACATGGTTTATTTAGGTTTACAATTCAAAGCTAATTAGACTAATTAGTTTTTACAATTGTCATAGCTTAAATAATTTCTTGCTATTTTAAATGAAGCAATTATAATTACTGAGATATGGCTTTGCCAATATCATAAATAGAACTATATTTTAAAAGGACACAAAAAAACCTCACCATTTCTGATGAGGTTTTTTAACATTAAAATATATGAGAAATTAAGTTATTTTAATCTTTAATCTCAACTGTATTTCCTGAGATCCAGGTTTTGTTTTCATCTCCATAGTAAAGGTAAGCAGTACTTGCAGGTGCTTGGTAGTGGCCAGCAATATCAGCTTTTAGGTCGAGTCTAATATTTTTGATTTCTGAGGCTTTAAATTCTCGCCAGTAAAACACCAGATAATTATCAAAAATCTCATAAAAAGCAATCTTGTTTTCTTCTAAAATCTTTTTTAGTTGCCAAGGTTGAGCTGTTGTTCCAGATGGTATGCCAACAATTGTGGTTACCATGCCTAAGGCTTCTGCATTGGTGTTTGCCACAGAGATATTAAAACTCACATTATCGCCAACCGTGTGGTTTTGTCCAGTAATTGTTGTTTCGAGTTGTAATGGACAAGCCCTTGAACTATCTGGTAACGTGCTATCCCAATTCACATTCAAAGTATAAGGAAATGTTGCCTTCGGGTTATTAAACTTAACTGCAATGGTCTGTTTTCCTTGTTGTAGATAGTTCTCAAAACCGTTAATGGTAATTTTCCCATCGTCTGAAAGTTCTAATTTTTTAGTTATCGATTTACCATTTACTATCAGAGTAATGTCATCGTTTTCCTTAAGTATTTTTTGCTTTTGACTTTTTGTGTAATTAATCAGAGCTTTAAGAGCCATAGCAGTTGCTTGTGTAGAGCCAAAACGGTTGTGTTTACGTTGTTTAATGAGATAATCTACACCTTCTGTTACGAGCACTGTATTTTCGTTTTTCTCGTCCATTAAAGCTAATACTGTAAGCGCTACGGTTTCTATCTGTTTTGAGTTACCGTAAGATCTGGTAATTGTATTTTCTACAGGTATTTTCTCAAAACCATACTCCTCAATATTTGCTTTTATTTTGGCTAAAAGTGTTTTAAAGTTCTCTTCTTTATTGAGGTTATGACTTGCCATGGCTAGTAATGCCATTTTATAAGTATCATTACTTTTTATAGCATCTGCATAGGCTGTGTTATACTCTAGCATATAATCTGCATTGACACCAGATTCGCTTAATGCATAGACAATGTAAGCATTGGCAACATCTGTTGGTGAACTAGCAAAACTATCATAGCCTTTTTTACTTTTTTTGAAACCACCTTTACCGTCTTTTCGGCTTAAAAGCCAATCTACAGTTCTGGAAATCATTTTGTCGCTTACACCATCATATACCTCTTTCATTTCGGTAAATTCCAAAATACCATAAGCGGTTAAGGTTTCGTGTGGCGGAGTATGACCAAACCATTCAAAACCACCTTCAGAAGTTTCAAAACCAATAAGCCTTTTATAGCCTTGTTTTATAAAATCTAGGGCTTTAGCTTCAATTTCAGGATTACTTTTGCCAGATTCCTTTAGGTATTTTAAGACCATAATATTCGGATATGTTGAAGATGATGTTTGCTCAAAACACCCGTAAGGCTGACGGATTAAAGACTCAATACCATCCATAACATCACCTACAATGTCTGTATAAATATTAAATTCTGTAGTAACGCTATTTTTAACAGCGTGGTTAATTTCAAAGTCAAACGTTTGAGTTTCTGAACCAGACAATGATAAAGAAGTTGGAAAATAAGGGCTTAAAATTGTTACCTTTTTCTTAATGATATCTTTATAATCTTCAGATTCTGCCAGAATGGAAATGTCTAAGTCTTTACCTTTTTCAAGAGGTATAACTTTTAAGGTTTTGGTGACAGCGTTTTTAGCTTCCACGTTTAGTTTTTCATCAATAGACGATACCAATTTTAAATGTTCAGGCAATAGAAACTTTAAATTAGTTTCCATGGCTTTTTCAGTTTCATTTGTAATGGTAATTGGTAATGAAATGGTATCGTTTAGCACCATATAATTAGGTGTTTTAATGTCTGTGTTCAACAGCTTTTTTGTAGCGTATAATTTGTCAGCTTTGCCTACAAGGCCATTATAACCAATGCCTTCAGCAGAAATTTTAAACGACGTTACAGCATCAGAATTATAAAATTCAATTTCGGCAATACCATCAGCATTGGTTTGTATTACAGGATTCCAGTATATGGTTTGTCTAAAATCGGTACGCTCTTCTGGTAGATTTTTTCCTTCATAGATTGGCATGTAGAAACTTCTTGGAGTGTCTATGTGGTTTCGATTATAGTGGTAAAATTGCTTTACAGCATAGTTTTTATAATCTCGATTATTTAATCGTTTTACTGCTCCACTACTATTTGGATATTTTCCGTGTTTTGTATTTATAAGAATAACACCATTAGAGCCTCTGCTACCATAAATGCTAGTTGCAGCAGCATCTTTTAGAACCGTTACACTGTTTACTTGCTGAGGGTTGATGTCGCTCAAAGCAGACCTATCATAAGGCACACCATCTACCACAACAAGAGGTTCGTTGTTACCAGACACACTGCCAATACCTCTGATTCTAACCGTTGCAGTACTACCTGGTTGTCCGCTACCATTTATTATGTTAACACCAGCCACTTCGCCAGCCAAAGCATTAATTACAGAATTACCGTTTGATGCAATTTCTTCTCGCGAAATCACAGTCACAGAACCTGTAATGCTTTCTTTACTTGTGGTACCATAACCCACAACCACAACTTCATCTAAACCGTTTTCACTTTCTTGTAAGCCAACAGATATTTGTGCTTTTTGTTTAATAGTTTTTTGTAGTGGTTTTTCATTTTTGTCAAATGATTTAACCTTTTCTTTATTTTCTATGTTTTTAGTTGGTGTTTGGCTGTAATAATTTCCTTTTTTCAGGTGTGTTTCTTCAATAGTAACACGTTCTCCATTGTCTTTATAGGCCAATAAAGTCAAGTGATAATTATTGTTGAATTTAAAAGCGAAAGAACCATCTTCCTCGGTATCAAAAACCAAAACTTTATTACCATCTCTATCAAAAAGCAGTAAATGTGCTTGTGTTGGTTTTCCTTTTTTGTTGAGCACAACACCAGTTTGTATAGCACTCTGCTCTGGTAGGTATTGTGCATTCTCCTTAGTAACGGTAGGAGCATTGATATAGTCTCGCCAGCCATGAGTTAGCATCACATAATCTATTGCTGTTTTTGATTTTGGCTCTTTTAGATTCAAGTAAAAATCTGGCTTATGAATTTGTCCTTTCAGTTCAGAAGACACCAATAAATAAGATAAAATATGGTCTTGCTTGTCGTCAGCAAAGGACAGTAATTTATTATCCGCAACGGCTAATGATAAGTTTGCAGGAATAGGATTCTGCTTCTCATCGTATGTTTTTATACTAAGTTTTACTTTTTCTCTGGTATTATATTGCTTCTTATCTAGGCTGAGGTCTACATGAAGTTTTTTGTGAGGATTTAGAAATACTAAACGCTCTGCGAATGTACTACCATATTCATTTTTTAAACTGAATTTGGTAATGCCCATAGGATATTCTGAAGTGTTTAAGCTTATATTTTTTTTGAGACCGATTTCCTTTTTTAAGAGCAATGTACTTGCATTAGAAACCTCAAGAAATAAAGGTGTGCTATAGGTTGAAAAAATATCTAAATTGGAGGATAGACTATCGGTTGTAACAGAAAATCGAACACCATTTTCGTACACTTTTGGTAGCTGAATTAATTCCTCAGAACGAAAAGGTTCTGTAATCTTAGCATGGTAAACCTCGTCTTTAATTGGATTAAAATTGAAACTTCCCATGCCATCATGAAAACTTTCAAAATTTGAAATGGTTTCTCCTTGTGTATTAACAATAACGCCTTTGAGATCTACAGGTTTTCCAAATTCATTAAGAGCTTTAAAAGCAACTTTATTTAAAGTACCAGTTACAATCTTCCCGCTCTCTGGTAAAAACTGAAGATCAATAGTATTTAAAACCACTGGAACAGCTCTTGAGATAGATTCTGTTGTGCCTTTGTGGTATACCAAAGCGTTTAAAACAACATCAACGGACTCCAAGTCTTCTGGTAATGTAAAGCTAGGTTTTGCTTTGCCGTCTTTGTCTGTAACCACAACATCATTTATAATGTCTGTGCCTTTTACACTCACTTTATACGTAACTTCAGTATGCGATAAAGGTTGATTTTTTAAATCCTTAACTTCAAGATTTGCTATGACCTCAGAGGATTTTCCGTAGCCTTCTTTTTCGAATTTCAAATTAAGTAACAGCTTTGGTTTTACCACTTTCTGAATAGTAATTTTTTTCGTAAAAAATGAATCTTCACCATAATTACGCATCCAATTGGTGTAGCATTTTAAAGTGTAAATGCCACCAACCCAATCAGAGTTTATATCAAAATTTCCGTAAGCATATCCTTGTTTTACATTAAGATTTAAGGATGTTACAACAGCGCCTTTAGGCGAAATTAATTCCGCATGCATTACATCACTGATAGAAGAAATAGTATTGTCTGTACCTACGATGTAAGATTTAAACCAAATGGTTTCTCCAGGAAAATAGAACGGTCTGTCCGTTTGTGTGTATATCTTCTCTAATGGATTATTAAAGGCTTCAAAAGCTTTATAAGACAGCAACGTGAAGAAGCAAAGTCCGGCAATTACCAACAGTTTGGTGTTTTGTATAAGTTTTTTCATAGTGTTTATATTTTTAAGTTGAATTTTAGCCCAACTTCGCTCATTAATGGAGTATTGAAAAAGTTAAGATTATGTCCAGAATTGGTATCAAAAAGTGATGAATAAGGAGATGCTCCTCTGTATTTTGTAAATGTGATGAGGTTATGAGCGTAAAGCCCTATTTCAACTTGTCTGAAAAAATCATAATTACTTTTAGCAAAATCATAAGAAAGCTCAATGGTTTTTAGGTTAAGATAGCTTGCATCCTCAATGGCTTCTTCAGCAACACCACTAAAGCCGTAGCGTACAAAGCGGTTATTTTCAATACCTTCTTCAGGATTATAAAAATCTACAGGAATTGTGTTTGTATTACCTTGAGCATTTACTCCATTAAAAATATAATTTGTAATGTTTCTTTGATCTGCAGATTGTTGTGATGTGCCAAAATAGTTAAGTACATTTTGGGTGCCATTCCATGTATCTCCACCCTTTTGGTAGTCTAACGTGAAATGGAATTTTAATTTCTTCCAGGTAAAATGGTTAGAAAAGCCAAGTGTAAAATCTGGTACAGGATTACCAATAATTTGTTGTTCTGTATCTACAGTTGGGTAGCCATTACTGTCTATAATGATATTGTTTTGAGTATCTCTTGCAAATGCCGTTCCTATAATAACACCAGCAGGTTGGCCAACGATTAAATTTTTAGACACATTTTGAAAACCTGCAATTGGTACACGCTCTTCATTATTGTATAGTTTGGTAACCTTATTTTGGTTTGTCATAAAGCTTAGTCTGCTATTCCAACGCACAGAGCCAAACCTTTTAGAAACATCTAATTGTAGCTCTAGACCTTTATTGGTAATATCTGCAATATTTTGAAGTTGAAATTGATTGCCTTCCAAAACTGGGAATACGCTTCCTTTGGTTTTTGAGCCAAAATAGCTTGCAGTAAAATCCCAATTAACATCCCATAAATAAAAGCCTAAATTGAGATTAAAAGAATAGTCATGTATTTCTTCTAAATCTAAGTCTTCGTTTATAAATAAGTCGATGTTACTAGTGTAACCAAGACTTTCTGAAGGTAATAATTGAAGACTGTTGTGACTTTGATTGTTGTAAAAAAGAGGCATTTCATTTACATCAAAAGCACTTGTTGCGCTTAAGCTTAAACTATTAAAGTCATAGATATCTAAAATATCTGCTAAATCAACTTTTATAATAGATGAAGGTAAAAGCAATTTGTTTTTCTGAATAGAGGAGATATAGGCAGTATTGCTAAATACAATTTTAGAGTGTCTATTGTATTCTAGAGTAACAGACTGATTTGGTCGTAGCACATTTCTATTAATGCGATTAGAAATTTCAGTTGTATTATTTGGATTTGAAAATGTAAAGGCATCAAACCCTTCAGATTCCTTAAAGCTATAATCTAGACGTTCATTTTTAAATCTAGTAACGGAACGTACATCTATTGAAAAATCTCCCAAGTATTTGTCATAGTGTAAGTCTAGCATCGCATTGAAGCTATTGTTTTTTATGGTTTTGTTGCTTAGATAGCCACTTTCAAAACCTACAGTGTTGGTAAACAAACCAAAGTTTTGCTCGTTTTCTGTTGTTTTATAGCTTAGTTGACTTCCTATTGAAAAGTCATCACCAATATTTAAGTCATTTTTTAGGTTGGCTACAAATAAGGTGTTGGCATCATAGTTTTTATTGTTAAACAACCATTCAGGATTGTTATAGTTGGTTGGGCTAAAACTGCGTTGTGTATTGTCTGGTAAAACGCTGCCTTGACCATTATTAAAAGACACAGGTGTTACCCATGAATTTAAAAGGAGGTTATTTCTAAATCCATTAATATTAGGTTGGTTGTTTTTCCAGTTACTATACTTAACAAAGGATTTCCAGCTTAGTTCTTCACTGTTAGGATTAAGGGTTTTAAAGTTTAGTGCGAGATCGTTATTTATTTTTTGTGCTCTACCAAAAATATCTTCAGTGTTTTTCTGACTAAAGTCAAGTCCTGTAGTCCATTCATCTGTATCAATATCAAAATACACATTGGTAAACCTACTAATGGCAGTGTTTAACACGCTATTGTTGTATTGCTTAGAGCTAACGCCATTTCCATTGCCTTGCGTAACCAGTCTGCCGTTGTTGTCGTATATATAATTACTTCCATCAAACTCCAAAGTATTTAGGTTTGGTCCATAAGAAAAGATGTTTCCTGTTTCTGGTCCTAAAAAAGCAATAGATCTATTTTCGGTGGCTCCTTGGCTGTAGGAAGATTGTAACTTTGGTAAGTTACTTTCCTTAACAAACTGAAAGCTTAAGTTAGATTTTACTCCAACCTGAAAATAAATATCTGGATTAAAATAGGTTAGGTTAACATGTTCTGGGTCAAGATGAATATCTTTTATTCTATGCAAAGCATTGTAGTTGTCTTTTTTGTTATAGCTATGCTTTGAATCTGCTATGGAAGGTATTTTAAAACGCTCCTTTTTTTTGTTTTTTAAAGCTTCACTATAAGCGTCAGTTTCAATAGATTTCACTTTTACTCGCTTAACCGCTGTTTTTTGTATGGCTCCGAACATATCAGCTGTCACTGTAATTTCTTTAGGATCCATACCAACATAGCTAATAACTAAAACATCACCTACATTACATTTTATACTGTAATTTCCATCAAAATCGGTTTGTACTCCATTGGTTGTTCCTTTAACAAATATATTTGCTCCAGGCAAAGGCAAGCCGTCTGATGAAGTGGTTAGTGTTCCTGTTACCGTTCCTTCTTGAGCAAAACAGAATACTGGGAATAATATGAGCAATACGAATATTTTGAATGTAATTTTATTCATAATTGTGTGTGTTGGTTGATTTCAAATGTATAATCAACTTCATTGGTTATAAATAAGAAATGAGTAAAGTACCCAAACGAATGAGTAAAGTGTATAAAGCAAAAAAAACTTCACCATTTCTGATGAGGTTTTTATTGTATTTTTCTTAGTACTAGTGGAGCATTCTGCGCCATAACGCTTAGTTGTCCAAATAGACATACTTAAAAAGAGAAGTTACCCGTTGTACATTTTGAAAAAATTCGTCAATTCGAGTGGATTTTACGACTGATAAAGAGTAAAATCAGTATCGAGAATAGAATTTTTTAATTTAAACAAGTTCTCGATACAATTTTAGGTATCTTCAAACAAAATATATTTTGTTTTCGATAATCTCAAAATCACTCGAACTGACGCTTAATTATGATTTTGAAATCAAAATGCACAACGGGTAGAAGTTATAAATATCTAAGAACTTAAATTCATTCGGCATTACAAACCGTACTTTTGGTTACCTTATCCCATATTTACTTAGTAACTTTAGAACTTTAAATACTTTTAACTTTTAAACTAAAAAATATGTCTCATAAAATCACAACCCAATGGAAAGGTGGAATGACCTTTGAATCTGATAACCCAAGCGGAAAAACCGTAATTATGGACACTGATGTCGAAGGGCAAGAACGAAATGGGCTTTCACCAAAGGCTATGATGCTATCCTCATTGGCAGGTTGCTCAGGATTAGATGTTATTTCTATTTTAGATAAAATGAAAGTTGAAATAGATGATTTTAAAATGGAAGTTTCTGGTGAACTTACCGATGAACATCCTAAATATTATCATTCTGTAAAAGTAGATTATCATTTTTACGGAAAAGATTTAAACGAAAGTAAATGTGAAAAAGCAGTAAATCTCTCTGTTGAAAAATACTGTGGAGTTATGGAAATGTTTAGACAGTTTGCTAAAGTTGAAACAGAAATTCATTTTCATTAATTTATAAAAGTTCCCTTTTGGGGAATTTAAGGGGCTATTTTTATGCGCTGGACACTAAAACCAAAACCAGAAACTTCAAAAGTTGAAACTTTAAAAAATGCACTTCAGGTTGATGATGTTGTGGCAACATTATTGTTGCAACGTGGCATCGAAACCTTTGAAGAGGCTAAAACGTTTTTCAGACCAAGTTTTGAGGATTTACACAATCCATACCTCATGAAGGATATGGATAAGGCCGTCACACGCATAGAGCAAGCTATAGCAGAAGGTGAAAACATTTTGGTTTACGGAGATTATGATGTTGATGGTACTACTTCGGTGGCTTTAATGTCTTCCTATTTAAAAACCAGAACGGCAAATGTAGCCACATATATTCCAGATCGCTACGATGAAGGTTATGGGGTGTCTTACCAAGGTATCGATTTTGCAGATGATAATGGTTTTAGCTTAATCATTGCTTTAGACTGTGGTATCAAAGCCATTGAAAAAGTAGCTTATGCTAAAGAAAAAGGCATCGATTTTATCATTTGCGATCACCATAGACCAGGTGATGAAATTCCGGATGCGGTTGCTGTTTTAGATCCAAAACGAGACGATTGCGAATATCCATTTAAAGAACTTTGTGGTTGTGGAGTTGGCTTTAAGTTGGTAACGGCTTTGGCTTCAAATCAAGGACAAACCGTAGAAGATTTAACCGAATATCTTGATTTGGTTGCCACAGCTATTGGTGCTGATATTGTACCTATTGTTGGTGAAAACAGAGCGCTAGCCTACTTTGGTTTAGAGGTGATTAATAGCAATCCAAGACCAGGTATGAAAGCCATAATTGCCGAGGTAAAAAAAGACAAGCTTACCATTACTGATGTGGTGTTTATCATTGCGCCTCGTATAAATGCCGCAGGTCGCATGAAACATGGCAATCATGCCGTAACTTTATTAACCGAAATAGATTTTAATCTTGCAGCAAGTTATGCTGTAGATATCGATCAATTCAATACAGATCGCAGAGAAACCGACCAACAAATTACCGAAGAGGCTTTAGTTCAAATTGAAAAAAACAATGAACAAGAGCGTTTTACAACCGTAGTTTATGACAAAAACTGGCACAAAGGTGTTATTGGTATTGTGGCTTCGCGTTTAACAGAAACTTATTACAGACCAACTCTGGTATTTACAAAAAGTGGCGATAAGTTAGCGGCTTCAGCACGTTCTGTAAAAGGTTTTGATGTGTATAACGCATTAGAAGCTTGTGGTGAATTTATAGAACAATTCGGAGGTCATAAATATGCTGCTGGTTTAACCTTGTTACCAGAAAACTATGAGGCGTTCAAAGCTAAATTTGAAGCTGTTGTAAAGGAAACGGTTGATCCAAAACTTCTAACTCCAGAATTAAAAATCGATTTAGAAATTAATCTCAACCAAATTGATGATAAATTAATGCGGATTATTCGTCAGTTTGCTCCATTTGGACCAGGAAATATGACACCAGTCTTTATGACTCAAGGCATTCAAGATACAGGTTGGGGAAAATGTGTTGGTGAAGGAGATAAACATTTACGTTTTACAGGAATGCAAGCCAACAGTAATTCTATAGTGTGCATTGGTTTTGGTCTTGGCGATAAATTAGAATTGATAAAAGACAAAAAACCATTTGATGCTGCGTACACTATAGATGAAAATCATTGGAATGGTAATGTTAGCTTACAGTTAAAATTAAAGGATATTAAAGCATAAGATTTTGGCAAAAACAGATCCGTACGCAGCACTCCGCTTTAAAGAATTCAACATCTTTCTTTTAGTAAGATTTGCCTTGGTTTTTGGTTGGTCTATGCAATTTGTGGTTATAGAATGGCAAGTGTATTCTTTAACTAATGACGAACTAAGCCTTGGAATTATTGGGCTTTGCGAATTCCTTCCAGCATTCTTTCTAGCACCTTTTGCAGGTCATATTGTGGACAGAAAAGAGAAACGTAATCTTTTCACAGTTTGTATCGCCTTATTTTCTTTAATAAGCTTTGGCTTGTTTTGGTTAACTTCTGAAAATGTTGAAGCCTCTTGGGAAACCAAAAGTATTTTAATAGGCATTTACGGTTTAGTCTTTTTTGGAGGAGTCTTAAGAGCCTTTTTTGGACCAACTATTTTTTCATTAATTGCTCTGATAGTTCCGAAATCAGCTTACCCAAATGCTGCAACTTGGAGTAGTAGCACATGGAAAGGAGCTGCTGTTTTTGGTGCATTATGTGGTGGTTTTCTTATTGCATGGATAGGAGTGCATTACACGCTAGGAATTATTTTTGGGTTAGTGATGTTGGCTTTGGTGTTGGTTTTTCAAATTGGTAAAAAACCGATTTTAAACAAAGCTACCAACGAATCCATGAAAGAAAGTTTAATATCTGGAATCAAGTTTGTGTTTAATGACAAAGTGATTTTAGGTGCACTAACTTTAGACATGGTTGCCGTATTATTTGGTGGAGCGGTTGCTATTTTTGCTGTCTTTGCAAAAGATGTTTTAGATGCAGGACCTAAAGGCTTCGGAATTTTGAATGCCGCATTATCATCTGGAAGTATTATTACCATGGTAGCCACAACCTATATTCCAATTACAAAGAATACAGGTAAAAAACTGTTGACAGCCGTTTTTGGATTTGGTGTGTTTATGATCATTTTTGGGGCTTCAAAACTAATGTGGCTTAGTGTTATTGCTTTATTTTGTTCTGGTGTGTTTGATGGTATTTCTATGGTAGTTCGCCAAACCATTCTTCAACTTAAAACTCCAGACCATATGCGAGGACGTGTAGGTGCTGTAAACTCTATGTTTGTGGGTTCTTCTAACGAACTTGGTGCGGTTGAAAGCGGTGTTGCAGCAAGAATATTTGGTGCTCCTTTGGCTGTTGTTCTTGGCGGTTCGGTAACGTTACTAGTTGTAGCTATAATGAGCTTGAAAAATAAACCACTTCGCGAACTCGATTTACAACAAGATGTTGAGGAGCATTACGATGAAGTAAAAAACTAGTATTCCTTCAACTCAAAAGTTTCTCCATCAAAAACGCCATAAGTGTAATATTGAATCCAATCTCCTAGATTAATGTATTTTGAGCTGTCATTGAGCTCAATATCTAAAGGCAAATGTCTGTGACCGAAAATAAAATAGTCGCGATGCTTTTCTTCGAGTTTACGTTTGCAATAAACGACTAACCATTCTTTGTCTTCACCTAGAAATTTAGCATCATCATCACCAGAAATCAGCTTATTTTTTACTGAAAAGTATTGCGCGATTCTTACACCAATATCTGGATGTAACCATCTAAACAACCATTGAAAGAAAGGATTGGTAAAAACTTTCTTCATGCGTTTATAGCCTTTATCTTCTGGACCCAAACCATCTCCATGACCAATAAAAAAAGAGGTGTTATTGAAAGTAAATTCTTGTGGTTTATGAAAAACAGGAATATTCAATTCGTCTTCAAAATAACCATTCATCCACAAATCGTGATTACCAACAAAAAAATAAATTGGAATTCCTGAATCCGTGATTTCTGCCAATTTACCCAAAGTTCTGGTAAAACCTTTTGGGATAACGGTTTTGTATTCAAACCAAAAATCAAATAAATCTCCCATCAAAAAAATGGCAGCAGCATCTTTTTTAACTTCGTCTAACCAAGCCACAAACTTTTTTTCACGAGGTCTGGACTTGTCACTCGTAGGAGCGCCAAGATGATTATCTGAAGCAAAGTATATTTTTTTGCCTTTCGGGATTTCTATGTGATGATTTTTACTCATTATCAGAAGCGTACCATTCTGCAAAGCTGGTTGCTGTCTCTTGAAGTTTTAAGGAGTGTAATTTAATATTGTCTGGTAAACGTTCTTTTATTTTCTCAGCAAAGTCAATCACCATCATTTCACTTGTAGGCTGATAATCTACCAGTAAAACATTGTGACCTCTGTCTTGTAACTCTTTTGCCAATTCTACATGAGGTGTGTTTTTGTTAAAGACAGTGGCGTGGTCAAAAACATCTACGATTTCCTCTTTTACAATTTTCTTTAGATCACCAAAATCGATGACCATCCCAAACTTTACATTGCTGTTGTCTGAAATTGGTGTACCAATAACCGTAACGTCCAAACGGTAACTGTGCCCATGTACATTTTTGCATTTACCATCGTAGCCATAAAGTGCATGACCAGTTTCAAAAGAGAATTGTTTTGTAATTCGGATTTTACTCATTCTAATAAAATAATACTGCAAAGATATTATAAATGTAAAACGAAAGGGATTTTAGATTACATTTGCGCACTTTTTTAGAGATTTATAATGAAAAAACACTTCTTTTTTTAGACTAAATTGGAAAGTCTATTTGAATCTATTCCGTTTTCAGAAAACCCTCTGTACGAGAATATTATAACAGATCTTACATCTAAACAATTTAGCATTATAGATAACTTTTTTACGAGTGAAGAGGTTTTGGCTTTGCGTCAATCATTATTAGATAAATACGAAGAGGACGCTTTCAAAAAATCTGCAATTGGTAATAGAACCAATGAGGTTATAAAAAAGGCTATTCGTGGTGATATTATTCTTTGGATTGATGAAAATAACATCAATCTGTCTGAACAGTTATTTTTCAATAAAATTAATGACCTCAAGGATTATTTAAATAGAACTTGCTTTTTGGGTATTAACCAAAAGGAATTCCATTATGCTATCTATCCTGAAGGGACATTTTACAAGCGACACTTAGATACGTTTCAAAATGATGACAGACGAAAACTTTCTTTTGTTTGTTACCTTAATGAAGAAAACTGGAAACCAGAAAATGGTGGCGAACTCGTATTGTATTTAGAAAAAGGAGAAGAAGTTGTTTATCCTTTTCCTGGTAAAGTTGTCATTTTTGAAAGCCAAATTCTAGAGCATGAAGTAAAACCTGTTAACACTCCAAGATTGAGTATAACAGGTTGGCTAAAAACACGATAGTTATCGACGTTTACGATTGTAGAAATAGGCTACGACAAGCACTATACCTAAAATTAAAAACAAGCCGTTTCCACCTAAAAATCTAAGTATATCCATGGGTTAGTCTTTTATTCTGTTTTTGTTATATCTGTAAATGGCGTATGCTATAATTACAAGTACTACAAAAGGTAATAGAGTCCCTATAAACACTCCAATACTGTAACTGTCATCTGGAGCATCTTTAAGTTTTTGTTCTATATCTACTTCTTGAAGTAAGGTAATAAGCAAATGCATGAGATTTGTTTTAAACGTCAAATTTAAAGGTTTTCGGCAAGAGGTTTAAAAGTTTTTCTAAATTTTATGATAAGCGGTAAGCCACGTGCAATTATCCATAGTGTAAAGGCAATAAATACTCCATGAAGTTTATAATCGAAATAATCTAAAGCAAGTATTACTGGTGTAAAAACCAAAAGTGATGAGAACAATAAGACGTCTCTTAGATATTTCATTTCGCCAAGACCTTTAAAAACACCATCAAATATAAACGCTAAAGCACACAAGGGCTGCATGGCTAAAACAATCCAAAAGACCTTATAAAATTCGTGTAACACTTCAGGATCGTTACTAAAAATGTTGCCAATAGGATAATAGAGTATTCCACCAATAACGGCTATAATGATTCCGACCACAATGCCGTATTTTATAAGTTTATCACTGAGGTCAATAAGATTTTTGTAGTCTTTAGCACCAAGTAATTTTCCCGATAAAATATTACCAGCACTAGCATAACCGTCAATAAGAAAAGCACCCAAAAACCAAAGGTTAATCGCGATGGTATAAGCGGCAATATAGTTTTCTCCATATTTGGTAGCAAAACTTGTGGCCAGATATAACGCTAAATTCAATGCTAATGTTCTTATAAACAAATTAGCAATCATTAATAGAAAACGTTTTATTTCTGGATTAAATGGAAACTTTACAAGTAACGGAATATCAGTTTTCTTCAAAATATATACAGCCGAAAGCACAGCCATAATAATTTGTGCTAAAACACTTGCATAAGCTGCACCTTCAATATTGTAAGCAGGAATAAGACCTTCAATACCATACACCAGAATAACATCGAGAATGATGTTGGCTAAAGCCCCTACAATAGCAATTATCATAGGATAGAAGGTGTTTTGTAAGCCTCTAAACGTTCCGAAGACAGCAATGGTAAATAAAGTAAAAGGAAATCCAAACACACGAATGCGATAATAGTCTACACAAAAGTTAAGAATATCTTCTGAAGCATTATAAAGCTTAAATATCTGAGTAGCTAAAGGATAAGTTACCGCAATTATAATAAGGCTCAAAGAGGTGATAATAAAAATGGCTTGTGCAGGCAGGTTTTTTACCTCGTCAATTTTTCCTGCTCCGAGATATTGTGATACAATAGAAGAAATAGCACTACGTGTCTGTCCTAAAACCCAAATAAGCATCGAAAAAAACGTGCCTACAATACCAACAGCAGCTAAAGATACAGTAGCATTTTTATCCATATTACCAATGATAGCAGCATCTGTCAATGATAAAATAGGTTCAGCCACACCAGAAATTAAAGCTGGTATGGCAAGTTTATTAATGTGCTGTAATGTAATTTTTGTACTCAAAGTATTAGCTCATAACAATGAAAAGGAAATTCACTTTGTTTTGGAAAATAAACATCTCCTAATCGTTTGTAGCCGCGAATTTCGTAAAACTTTTGGTTTCTTTTGTTCTGTGAAAATGTGTCTAATCTTATAGAGCTATAATTGTTTTCTATAGCATAATTTTCGGCAAAGCTCATAAGTTGCTGTGCGTAACCTTTACCTTGAAGTCTTGGGTGTACTGCCAATCGGTGGATGTAAACATTGTTTTCGTTTTTTGTCAACCAATTTATAGGTTGGTATTCTTCATCCATAAGAGTTGAAATCACAATGCAACCTTTGATTTCATTATCAACTTCTAAAACAAAAAGTTCGTTTCTAGCTACGTCATTTTCAAAAGCCAATCGGTTAGGGTAGTGTTCATTCCATTGAAAAATACCATGTTCTATCATGTAGGCTCCACATGCTTTGGTGATGTTTAGGATGGCGTCAATATCTTCTTTTACTGCTTTTCGAATCATTAATTATGCTTACTTTTGTTTAAATTTCACTGTAATGAAAACAATACTTGTTCCTGTTGGATCTTCAAAAAATGCAAAATCACATTTACAATATGCCGTTGATTTTGCTCAAGCTTTTGGTGCTAAAGTTTACGTTGTTCAAATATATAATGTTTACACTAAAGCTGGGACAATGATAAAAGTAGACCATATACTAGAACGAGAATCTCAAGCTTTTTTAGAAGCGCATATTGCCTCAATTAATACAAGAGGAGTTGAGGTTGTTGCTAAAACTTTCAAAGGGAAGTTAATAGATACTTTAGAGAAGGTTTGTAATGCTTTGGATGTGGATTTAATTATTTTGGAACCTAGAACCAATTCTATAAAAGATGAGGTTTATTTAGGAAAAACGTCTGGAAAGATTATAAAGCGTACACAAATACCAGCTTTAATTGTTCCTGAAGGTTATGTATATAAGCCTATTGTAAAGATATTACTGGCTGTAAAATCGGCTATCATTAGAAAAGAAGGAGTATTAAAACCTTTACAGTCTATAAAAAATCAGTTTAAAGCAGTCGTTAATATTCTGTTGGTGAAAACATCATATCATATTGAAGCTGATTTTAAACTTAATGATGATTTGGTAGGCATGATTACTAATACCACTGTTGCAGAGAGTCCTTCAACTTTTCAAGCAGTGTTAGAGCATTACAAATCTAATTCGCCAGATTTATTATGTGTGGTAAGACGAAAAAGAGGATTTTTCACCAAATTATGGGAAAATGATACTATCTTGAAAAAAGATTTTCACAGTTCTACCTTACCTGTTCTGGTGTTGAGTGGACTTAAATAAAATTTGGGGCATTAGCTCAGCTGGCTAGAGCGCTACGCTGGCAGCGTAGAGGTCATCGGTTCGACTCCGATATGCTCCACAACTATTTTAAAGCTTTAGACTTATTATGTCTAAGGCTTTTTTATTTATCACCGAATTAAATTGTTCAAAATAAATAGGGAACATTATTTTTATGACTTATCTTCTTAACAAACATTATGATTGTTAAATGCCTTATGTAGTTATTATTTAGTATGTTCGCAGCTGTTTAATGCCCCTTACATGAACAAGCCCTTACTAATTATCTATTTTTTGGCGACCTCCCTATTCGCTCAAAAAACATCTTTCGATCCTGAAACCTCTGAAAAAGAGTTATTTGAATACGCTGAGTACGTAGAAGCTTATGACAAAGTGCTGTCAATTGACGAAGTTTTAGCTAGTGATACACTCAATTACAAAAAGTTAGAATCTGCAAATCATGACCTTGGTTTTACTTCAGAAAACTATTGGGTAAGATTTAAATTAGAAAATTCTTCAAATCACGATAAGCTTTATTTCTTACAAACCGCAAGAGCTATTACCGATGTTGCAAATCTTTATCAGATAGGTGACAAAATTTTAGAACACAAAAGTGGTGATCAAATTAATTTTAGTGACAGAGATGTGAGTCACAGGGAAACGGTTTTTAAGATTATTCTTCCTGCAAATACTGTACAGCAGTTTTACATGGAATTATCTAGTGATGGTGAAACCATAAATATCCCTTTAAACCTCTATGATGGAGTTTCCTTTTTTCTAAGTAATTATAGACAGCAATTGTTTTTGGGTCTGTTTTATGGAGTTTTGTTTTTGGCAGGATTAGTATATCTCTTTTTCTACGGTAGTCTTAAGAGAAAGTCATTTTTATACTATAGTTTTTATGTGTTTTCCATTGCTTTAATGCAAGCCGCTTTAGATGGTTTTATATATCAATATGTTTTTCCTTCAGGTGGTTACATTAATAGTAGAATGGTGCTTATAGCAGCACTACTTTCTAATTTTTTCTTACTAAAATATTGTGAGTACTTTTTAAATATAAAAGTCAACCTTAAGGGTTTTATGAAAGCTTACAATGTTGTTTATGGTATTATAGTAGTGTCGTTTGTAATGCTCTTTATTAGTCCAAAAACTTTTGAACTAAGTTACCCTTTAAGTAACCTTAATGGGCTTATAAGCTTGCTACTTATTCTCACTACGGTGTTTACCATGAGGTTCAAAAAAATAAAGATTGACCGTTATTTTTCTCTTGGAATATTATTCTTGGTGGTTGGACTTTTAGGTTTTGTAATGAATAATTTAGGACTATTGCCAAGTAATTTTTACACGTTGAATAGTTCTAAGTTTGGATCTGGTTTAGAGGTAGTGTTCTTATCACTTTCCATGACCAATTTAATAAAGCGATTAAGACAAGATAATGAGAAAGCACAAAAATTAGCTTTAAAAAGATCAGAAGAGATTAGTGAACTGAAAACGTATTTCATGTCTAACATGAGTCACGAGCTACGGACACCTATTAATGCCATTATGGGAATAGTAGAAGCCGAGCTAGGAAATGGTGATAATAGTATTGAAGATCGAAAGAAATATCAAACGATTAGAAATGCAAGTATAAGTCTTTTGAGTAATGTCAACGATGTCTTAGATTTTGAAAAAATAGAAAAGAACGAATTGCAATTGCGAAATGAAGATTTCAACCCATCACTAATCCTAAACCAGATTAGTGAAAACTGGAAGTTGGAAGCGCAAAATAAAGGTCTAGCTTACAATTTTGAAATGGATACCGATATACCAGCCAAGGTTTCTGGTGACGCTGATAGATTTGTACAGATTATCAATAACGTATTAAGTAATGCTGTAAAGTTTACTAATAGCGGTCAGGTAGTAATGAAGCTGAAATGTATAGACCGACCAGATAATGTATCTGAATTTTCATTTCAAATATCTGATACAGGTGTTGGAATGAATGAAGAAGATAAGGATGATGTATTTAATAGTTTTAACCAGATGCGTTTGAATCACAAACGTCAATTTGGTGGTATTGGTTTAGGTTTAACCATAGCAAAACATTTGGTTACTCTTTTTGGCGGTAAAATCAATATTGAAAGTAAAGTAGACGATGGTACGGATGTCTTTATAGAAATACCTTTAACTCAAGTTGCTGATAACAAAACTAGAGACATCGAAAACCATGTTGTCTTCGAAAAGCAAATGCATATTTTAGTTGTTGAGGATAATAAACTGAACCAAATGGTAATGCGCCAGTTGTTGAAAGGGTTAGACAATGTATCCTTTACCGTTGTTAAAAATGGAGTAGAAGCTATCGATGCATTGAAAAAGGAAGTTTATAACGTTGTTTTAATGGATCTGCAGATGCCGATTATGGATGGTTATGAAGCTACGAAACTAATTAGAAGTGGCGAATTAGGTCAAGCCATAGGAAAGATACCAATTATTGCAGTTACAGCGGATGCCATGCAAGAAACAAGACAACGCGTTATGGATTTGGGTATGAATGATTACATGACCAAACCCGTTAAAAAAGAAACACTTCTAAATAAAATAAAGCGTTGTTGCGATATCGAACTTAGTGTCGCTTAAGTATGATTTTTAGGAATTTAAAAACGTAATGATTTCGGCAACAACTTTTTGTAATTCTATTGATAATTCATCCTTCTGCCATGGATGCGAAGTATTAAAAACATGATTGGCGCCTTCAATAATTTTTAATTGACTTTTGGGATTCCATCTGTGTAGAGCTTCTGATTCTTCCAATTTTACTGAGGTGTCATCAGAACCATGAATCACTAAATGAGGAATATTAATCGACTTTGTGGCTTTTCTAATATTTAGTCGTTCTTCATTGGCTTTAAAATCTTCAAAAAATTGAAAAAAGTGTGGCATTTCTTGTTTAGTTCTACCATTGATCACATATTTTACACCATCTTTCTGCCATTTTTCAATATCGCTTTCAGAACCAAAACGTGAAGCATAGTCACTAACGCTGGCTAAGGATACCAACTTTGATATTCTATGGTCTTCAGAAGCTTTTAAAATGGTAATGCCACCACCTCGACTATGTCCAATTAATGAAATCTCGTTGATGTTTACTTTAGAGTCATTTTTGAAATGTTTTTGAATCCAATCTAGAACATCATTTAAATCATCTAATTCTTTGGTATAGTTGTTATGACCAAAAGCCTCAAGATCTGGAAAATCTATTGGGTTTTCCATAGTGCCTCCGTTATGCGAAAAATTGAATTTCAAAAAACAAAAACCCTTATCAGTTATAGCTTTAGCCATTAAATCCCAAGCTCCCCAATCTTTAAAGCCTTTATAACCATGGCAAAAAATAACGATTGGCTGATTTGTGTTTTTCTGATTATGGAATAGGTCTAAAAGAATGGGTTTCTTGTTAGTTCTTTCCATAACTATGTTTTTCTCAATAATCATTGGTCTAGTTCTTTTTCTATGAAGTCAACATCTGGATTACAGATTTCTATAATTAGATTTTTCAATTCTGTTTCAAAATTTTGAAGCGTTTCTTGAGAGATGAGTTGATCTTTTGTTCTACTAAAAGGAGTTGGTTTTTTTCCAAATTTCAAAAAGCCTTCTCCAAGATTTTTAAAAGATATTATACCACCTTCAATCGGTAATTGAATCTTATTATTTTGATGCATCATATACGCATAGCATAACACTTGAAATGATTTGCTATACTTGTCGTAATCTGTTGTAAGGTCTTCCCAATCTACAATTTCAACTTTGTTTTGCTCAACTTTTCCAGATTTGTAATCGATCACTCTTGTGATGCCATTAAACTCGTCTATTCGGTCTACTTTTCCTGTTAATTTAACCGGAAAATTTAATTCGTCAATTTTAATTTGAACATTTTCATCAGCTTCAATAACTAGAATTTTAATTTGGTTTCCAGCCTTAAGAATTTCAATTTCTAAATTAATAAAGTTGGAAATGTATCTCTGTGCAATTTCGAATATGATAAGGTTTTTTCCTTTTGAAAAATCTCCTTGATTATAAATTAACTTGAAGTGTTTGGTAACCGTTTCTTTTGTTTTTTCTTTAAATGAGTTGAGGTCTTCAATTGTTAAAAATTTTCCTTCAAGAGGTTTATAAAAATCTTCAAGAGTGTTATGAATTACAGAACCTAATGTGTTTGCAGCAATGTTCTCTTCTACGTCTTCAAACTCTTTAATCCCTAAAACCTTTTCATAATAAAAGGCTATAGGATTTCTAATGTAATTGGTAAGAGATGATGGAGAAAAGCCTTTTGCAGACAGCGCTTTTAATTTCTCAATAACAGCATTGTTTTTTGCAATTTGTTTTAAGCTATTGTTTACAACAGGAACCGATGGCGAGGCAATTTTATGTTTTATGTTATGAATGCCTTCAATATCTAATTGCGTAATAAATCTACTTTTTTCACCTCCTTTTAGTGCATCAATTTCGGTATTGTAGAGTATGTAAACATTTTTTGCGCGCTGTAAAAGTCTATAAAAATGGTAGGTATATACAGCGTCTTTTTCTTTATAGGTTGGTAGGTTGTTTTCAACCTTTACATCAAAAGGAATAAAGGAATTATTTGTTTTTCCAGATGGCAAAATGCCTTCATTAACCGAACTTATAATGATGGTTTCAAAATCTAAAACACGAGATTCTAACATTCCCATAATTTGTAAACCTTCTAAGGGTTCTCCTTTAAAGTCTAAAGTTTCAGAACTTAGTAATTCTTTAAAAATGGTATGTAAGGTTGCAACAGTTTTTAAATGTTTGTACGTACTATTTAATTCAGTTAACTGATTAAATAATTGATTGAATCGGTAAAGGTATTCTAATTCAAGTTTATTGGAATTTTCAGTATAGTTTGCCTTCATCTTATAAATAAGATTTGAGCAATTTTTTAAAGCAATAAGTGCATTATCTACCCACGAATTGAATAAAAAACCTAGCAAATCAACGTGAAATTTAGCTAACTTTTTTAATTGTTCTGAATCTGCATAAACAATATTGTTTTTTTGAATATGGGCAATAATTTCATCAGCTGTGTTACGATTTTCATGCTGAAATAGTCCATGAATAGATGGGTGAGAAAGTATGGCAACAATATCTTTATAATAGAAGTTTTTAGGGTTGTGTTTATGAATCGAAAATAACTTTTCAAATAATGACGCAATTGGTGTAAACTTTAAAGGTAAACCCATAGTAACATTTAAAGCCTTAACACTTTCCGGAATTGAGTTAAGAACAGGTACTAAAAGATTTTCTTCTCCTAATATGACGGCTGTTTTAGTAAGATTTTCATTTGTTTGGCTAAGATGTTCTAAAAGCTGCCCAATATATTTTGCCTGTCCAACAAGTTTAGGAACACCAATGACCTCAATGTTTTTTTGTGCTTTGTAATGCGATGTTATCCAATTGAAAGAATGATTTTTAAAGTATTTCCATTGTGCTTTATGAACTCTTGTGAAAATCCCTGCATCATGTATGGGATCATTTATAAAAGTACTGTCAATATCCCAATAGATATTAGCTAAATCACTTTGTAGTAATCCTTGGATAATTTGTGATTCAGATTCATTGAGTGCATTAAAACCAAGAAAAATATGTTGTACTTCGCTATTGTTTTCAATGTAGATTTCTAGGTTATCTACAGCTTCTCTGTAAATTAAACCTTGATAACCTTGTTTGTTTTCAAGAAGGGTCTCGGTATAGGCTAAATAGTAATCTTTTAAACGCTTCCAGAACATAAGATGACGTTTTACGATATCAGTTTGCTCTTTTTCTACCGACCAATGATCTAGCTCTTTTATAGCACTTAAATAATCAAAAATCTTTTCTTGAGGGATTAAGTAACGATCTATTTCATTAAAGTCTTGAAGTAATATTTGTCCCCATTTAGAAAAACTGTCAAATGGTTCTAAATCTTTTTCACTTGTAGTTTTTTTGTAAACATCGAATAAAATGAAAAGTAGATCAGTATTGGGTATGTTTTTTAATCCAGATAATTCCTCTACAAATTCTTCTATACTCAGAATTTTTGGTGCAAAAACATGCTGTTGAATTATTTGGGATAGATGATGTTTTAAAAATACACCAGCACGTTTACTGGGAAGTATAAAAACAAAATCTTCAACGTTTTCATTTTTACGTTGAAGATCTAATAATACTGATTGTATAAAACTTACCATTATATAAAAATAAAAAACGCTCCGAAACTCGGAGCGTTTTTCAAAATATATTTTAGAAAGTTATTAGTTTGTTAACTTAACTTCTACACGTCTGTTTTCAGCTCTACCAGCTCTAGTTTTGTTAGTAGCGATAGGATTTTCTTCACCGTAACCTTTAGCTGTTAATCTTTCAGCTTTAATTCCATTAGCGATTAAGTAATCTCTAACAGCGTTAGCTCTTCTATCAGATAAAGCTTGGTTAGTAGATTTAGCACCTACACTATCAGTATGACCTTCGATAGCAAAATTTGCTTGAGGGTATTCTTTAAAGATAGCTACCATTGCTTGTAATACTTGGTCAGTTTCTTTTTGGAAAGAAGCTTTACCTGTATCGAATAAGATAGTTCTAGCGTAGCTATTTAAAGTTTCCATTACTTCTTGAGTAGGCTTAATTTCAGGACAACCATTGTTAGCAGCTGTACCAGCTTCGTTAGGACACTTATCGTCTTTATCTAAGATGCCATCACCATCAGTATCTGGCCAAGGACAACCGTTGTTAGCAGCAGGACCAGCTTCGTTAGGACAGTTATCATCACCGTCAGCAACACCGTCACCATCAGCATCTGGACAACCAGCTAAAGATTTTAAACCAGCAACATCTGGACATTTATCATCTTTATCAACAACACCGTCACCGTCAGAATCAGGACAACCGTTGAATTCAGCTAAACCTGGAGTGTTTGGACAGTCGTCTTTAGAATCCTGAATACCATCGTTATCAGAATCTGGACAACCGTTGAAGATCTCTAAACCAGCTTCTTCTGGACAAGCATCGTCCTGATCATAGATACCATCACCATCTGTGTCAGTTCCTCCAAACTTGAAAGTTAGACCTACTGAATGTTGGAAATGCTTTGATAAATAGTCTTCGAAAGAATGTTTGTAAGTAGACTGTACATTTATCCCTAATTTTTCACTTAACCAAAAATTAAGACCTAATGAACCATTTAAAGTACCAGCTCCAATATCATCAACCCAAGTATAACCACCACCAACGCCAAGATAAGGGTCAATGACTTCTGATCCAAGGATATTCATAAAGCTGTAAGACACTTTACCATCCAAACCGAAATAAGTTAAATCTTCTAATCTGTCATCACCAAACTTATCTATTTTATTCAAAGAACCAGTAGCGGTGAAAACAAATCCATCACTTAAATATCTTGAAACAGATAAGGTTGAAAGAGAAGGAAGTATATTCCAGTGATCTCCTGTGTTAAAGTATTCATCAAAATAACCTCCTTGTGGTGCATCTTCTCCAACAGGATAAAAATCAACTGCGTTAGCACCAATTGTTATAGCCCATGGATTGTTTTTGTCTTGAGCATTCGAAGTGCTGAAACTCATAAGAAGCACTACGACAAATAATAATCTGCTAAGATTTTTCATATTCAAATTAATTTTAATTTTAAGTGTTAATTGTTGTCAAAAGTAAGTTGTTAAATTTTACTAACAAAGACAAATATAATAAAATATTGTTACAAACCCTTACACAAAGCCGTTTGAACCATTTTAAATTATTTCTAATGTCTTTCCAACTTTAATAAAAGCAGAAATAGCTTTATCTAATTGTTCCTGAGTATGTGCCGCAGATAATTGTACGCGAATTCTGGCTTTGTCTCTCGGAACGACAGGAAAAAAGAAACCAATGACATAGACTCCTTCTTCTAAAAGCATGTTAGCCATAATTTGAGATAATTTGGCGTCATAAAGCATTACAGGAACAATTGCAGAATCACCATCAACAATATCAAAACCTGCTTCTTTCATTCCTCTTTTAAAATATTTTGTATTCCACTCGACTTTGTCCCTTAGGGCGGTGTCGTTTTTAAGCATATCAAAAACTTTAATAGAGGCACCAACAATAGCAGGAGCTAAAGAATTTGAAAACAAATAGGGTCTAGATCTTTGACGTAAAATCTCTATAATTTCTTTTTTTGCTGTAGTGTAACCTCCCATAGCACCACCAAGAGCTTTTCCTAAAGTTCCAGTGATAATATCAATTCTTCCTAAAACACCTTTTTCTTCAAGTGTACCAATTCCTGTTTCACCAATAAATCCTGCCGCATGACATTCATCTATCATAACCATAGCATCATATTTATCTGCTAAATCACAGATTTTATCTAATGGAGCCACTAAACCGTCCATTGAGAAAACACCATCTGTTACAATGATTTTATAACGTGCTCCGTTTTTGTTTGCAGCAATGAGTTGTTTTTCTAAATCTGCCATATCATTATTTTGGTAACGATATCGTGCAGCTTTACACAATCTAACACCATCAATAATTGAAGCATGATTTAAAGAATCTGAAATTATAGCATCTTCTTTTGAAAGTAAAGGTTCAAAAACACCACCATTAGCATCAAAAGCTGCCGCGTACAGAATAGTGTCTTCTGTACCATAAAAATCAGCAATTTTCTGTTCTAATTCTTTATGAATATCCTGAGTACCACAAATAAATCTTACTGAAGACATTCCGAAACCGTGAGAATCTAAAGTATCTTTAGCTGCTTGCACTACATCTGGATGAGATGATAATCCTAGGTAATTGTTAGCGCAAAAGTTAAGTACTTTTTGGCCTGTATTTAAAGTGATTTCTGCTCCTTGAGGTGAGGTTATTATACGCTCTTCCTTAAAAAGGCCAGCATCTTTAATAGACTCAATTTCTTGTTGTAAGTAATTTTTAATATCTCCGTACATAGTTTTTATATTAAGTTACACAAAGATACTAAGTGTATTTTAGACTTCAATGACATCAATCGTGTCATTTATATAGACCAATATTTTTTTGGTTACAGAGAGGTTCATTTGATTAAGAATTAGTTCATATCTCTCCAATTGTTTTGCATAACTAGGCTTATGTGCACCAGTTTTATAATCTATAATGACAACCTCTTTTTTTGAGTTAATATTCAAACGGTCTGGTCTTATTATTTCACCATAATTAGTCACAATATCTTGCTCCATGTAAATGATGTAGTCATCATTAAAATAGGTGCTTAATTTAGGGTGGTCAGTAACCTGAGAAACAAGTTCTTTTAAAGATTCTAGCTGTTCACTTTGAATATCACCAGACATCAACACCTCTTCCATGGCATAATCGATATCTTGGTTGGTTCTTACTTTGGACAAAATTAAATGCACAAGATTACCTCGCTCAATAGCTTTTTCTTGTTTAGTGTCCCACAATAGACCTTCTTTGGTGATTATTTTAAGATTATGATTTTCTTTTGGCACAGATATCAAAGGAATGGTATTTAAACTGTCTTTGGCTTCAGTTTTAAGTGAATTTTTTTCTGCCTTTCCAAAAGTATAAACGAGTTGATTGTCATTCCACAGATGTTCTTCTTTTAGATATGAAATAAACATCCCAGAAAAGGTGTTTTCTTTCACCACACCTTTAGTTGAAATATCTTTTTTTGAAATAATATAAAGCTGTTTTTCGGCCCTTGTCAAGGCAACATAAAGAAGATTAATGTTATCTAATTCTAATTTTGATTGTCTGTTTTGATAAATTTCTCTTCCCGCTTCACTGAATTTTTCAACATCCTTATTGTAGTTAATTAACAAAGTTTCAAAACCATTATAATCATCTTTATTTACTGGGAACCAAATTTTTGGATCTAACTCTCTATAGATGTCTAGTTCAGCAAATGGAAAAATAACAATAGGGAATTCTAGGCCTTTTGATTTATGAATAGTCATAATCTCAACAGCATTAGTATTGTTTGGGGACACGATACTTAATGCGACTTTCTTATTTTCAAAATAAGTAACAAAATCGACTAAATCAGAATTTCTCTTTTGCGTAAATTCTAAAACAATATCTAAATAAAACTGAACGTAAGCATCAGATTCCTTGTTAAGCTTAAAACGTCTCACCAAGTCTTCTACAAGTTCGTACAATGGCTGTTGAAGTAATTTTTCTTTATTTAAAAAGATGTTTAAATCTTTAAAGCCCTCAAGAAAGTTTGATAAGTCTCTTTTGAGATAGCTTTCAAAAAAAAGATGCTGATCTTCAACTTGATGTTGTTTAGCTAAAAAGGATAATAGCTCAATTTTAAGTTCATCATTATTCGGTTGAATTAAAAGCTTCAGGAAATTTGAAAGGAAATTAACCTTATCAGAATTTTTTAGCAAAAGTGTTTCAGAAGAGGTTATATGCACTCCTTTTTCGGTAAGATAATTGGCGATCTGAACACCTTCTTTTTTCTTTCTTACCAAAACACAAATATCGCTTAAGCTATAATTATTATCTAAGCAGTGATGTATAGTTTCTAAAGTTTGAGAAGCATAAAGTTCAGCGGCATCATCTTCCTTTTGAATATCCAAAAATTGAAGGTTAACATAGCCTTCGTAATCTGAATGCTTATTTTGACTTGAATTTTGATACAAGTCCGCATAATCATCAAGGCTAAAATAGCGTTCACTCAAAAATTTAAAAAACGAATTATTAAAACCAATAATCTCTTTTGAGCTTCTATAGTTGGTCTCTAATGCTAAGACATTAGGTTCAACATGAAAAGGGTTTACAGTTTTGTTATATAGATCAATAAACTGCTCAGCTTCACCGCCACGCCATCTATAAATTGCTTGTTTGGCGTCGCCAACCAACATTGTAGTGCCGTTTGCTGATGATAAAGCATTATCTAATAAAGGCACCAAGTTTTGCCATTGTAAAGTTGAAGTGTCTTGAAACTCATCAATAAAATAATGTTTGAACTTTTCTCCCAAGCGTTCGTAAATAAATGGTGTGGGTTGGTTTTTTATTTCATTGCTAATGATTTTATTAAATTCTGAAATAAGCATTTTATTTTGCTCTTCTTTTAAGGCGTCTAATTCCTTTTGAATGGCATTTAAAACTGAAAGCGGTGTAATATTTCTGTAGGCAGCTTTCTTAAATTTCACCTCGTAAATCAGAGCTTTAGTTTTTGTAAAAGCATCGGATAAATTTGGTTGAATACTCTCAATAGTTGAAGCGATAAACTCAGTAACACGTTTTGGGTAGAGTACATTCCCTTCTATTAAATCTGTTTGCCAGTTAGAGTCGAAACTTACATTATAATCTTTTCGTTGTAGTTTTTCAAAATGATTTGGTAAAGATTTACGGTTAAAATCGTCGTATTGTAAACCACATTCGTTTATTAAATTCAATGTGACTTCAGCAGTTTCCACAATGAGATTTTCAATTGTTTTTATCTGACTAACAAGCTGCTTTTTTAAGGCTTTAAAATCTTCTAGTGATTTGTTTTTTAGCGTGTTTAATGCGGTTATGTCATTTTCGTTAACAAGTAGCTTTGCTATTTTATTAAAATCATAACTAATATCCCAACTTTTATCATCATCGGCTTTTTCAATAGCAAAATCTACCAACAGATTTGTTAAGTTTTCATCACTTCCTGCCCTAGAAATTAAGCGATCTACAGCTTCGTTAAGTAGTTGATCTTGGTCTAATTCAACTTCAAAATTTATGGGTAAATTAAGGTCGTAAGCAAATGTTCGGATGATTCTGTGTGTAAAGCCATCAATCGTAGAAACATCAAAACCACCATAATTGTGAACAATATGTGTTAAGATTAGTTTGGATTTGTTGTGAAGTTTTTCTGGAGAAATAGAAAGTTCATTACAGATAGCCTCAAACATTGGGTGAGGTTTGGTTAAACTTTTCTCAGATGAAAACAGTTTTAGCATATCTATAATGCGCGCTTTCATTTCACCAACCGCTTTATTAGTAAACGTAATGGCTAGTATGGTCTTAAAGCGATCTAAATTATTGGATTGCACCAATATTTTTAGATATGATTTGGTTAGTGTAAATGTTTTCCCACTACCAGCTGAAGCGTTATATATCTTATATGTTGACTCTTTCAAAAGATAAATTTTATACCAAAATAGGGAATCTTAATAATTTATTTAGAACTTCTTAATGTCAAAGTTGTAAATTTGTTAAGAATCGAAATATTAACAAAAAAATCAAAAAATATTATGGCTTTTGAATTACCAAAATTAAAATATGCATATGATGCTTTAGAACCAAATATTGATGCTCGTACAATGGAGATACATCATTCAAAGCACCATAACGGATACACAACAAAACTAAATGCTGCAATTGAAGGAACAGATTTAGAAGGAAAAACAATAGAAAATATCCTTATCAATTTAGATATGGATAATGCTGCTGTTAGAAATAATGGTGGTGGATTTTATAACCACTCATTATTTTGGGAAGTAATGAACCCTGAAGGAAAAGGGCGTTTATCAGGAGAATTAAAAGATGCTATTGAAGCTGAATTTGGTTCTTTTGATGCTTTTAAAGATGCATTTTCTAAAGCGGCAGCTACACAATTTGGTTCTGGATGGGCTTGGTTATGTGTACACGAAGGTGGTAAAGTAGAAGTTTGTTCTACTCCAAACCAAGATAACCCATTAATGCCAGGCGTAAGTTGTGGCGGAACACCTATATTAGGTTTAGACGTTTGGGAGCATGCTTATTACTTAAACTACCAAAACAGAAGACCAGATTATATTGAAGCTTTCTTTAATGTAATTAACTGGAATGAAGTTGAGCGTCGTTATGCAGAAGCAAAATAATATTTGATAATTTTTATTATCTTAATAAAAAATCCAAAGCATTTGCTTTGGATTTTTTTATGTGTATATGTAAGAAAATAAAGGTCTTACGAAGTTTTTAAAATGAAAAAGGTGAACGAGAGTGTTCACCTTTTTGCCCCAAATCTACCATAAACTTAACCTACTTATGTTATGGTGAGTCAAATATAAGTTGACATTAATTTAACTATTAAATTTTTTGGACAAACGACCTATATATTAGTCTAAGAGTGGAAAGCGTAATGTTTTACAATACTTTGAGTCGAAACAAAACTCAATAATAAGATTACTTAAAGTGATACTTTAAATTCAAGGAATAAAAAAAGGTGAACAGTGTTCACCTTTTTTTGCCCCAAATCTACCATGAACTTAACCTACTTATGTTATGGTGATACCAATGTAGATTTTATTTGATAAAAAGTTGCAAATATTGGATGAAATACCTTTTTCTTCGGCAAAACACCTTTTTTTCGGATAAAAAGCTTTTTTTGTTAATAACTAATAAGCACGTTCTTTGTTTCCTTCATAGAAATTAATAAAGGCTCTATTCACAACTCTGTTACCTCCAGCTGTTGGATAATTCCCTGTGAAATACCAATCTCCTAAATTTTTAGGGCAGGCTTTATGAAGATTTTCAACCGGTTGAAAAATTATTTTAACCTCTGCTTTCACTTCATCATCACTAAGCAATTCTGAGATTTTATCTGAAATCTCCTCGTTGGTGAACTTGTCATAGATTTCTTTCACATAGTTAATGACTTTTTTATCCTTAAGGTTAACCTGAGAAAGACACTTTTTATAAACGTCGTCAACAATACTATAAAGTCCTCGTTCCTTTAATAGTTCTAATGCAGCTCTAAAGGCAACTAAACTTTCAAGATTGGCCATATCTATACCATAACAATCAGGATATCTAATTTGTGGAGCCGAAGAAACCACAACTATTTTTTTAGGGTTTAGTCTATCCATCATTTTGATGATACTCTTTTTAAGCGTTGTACCACGTACAATACTATCATCAATAATAACTAAATTGTCAGTTGGTTTTATAACACCATAGGTTACATCATAGACGTGAGCTACTAAATCATCTCTACTGCTGTCTTCAGTGATAAATGTTCTTAGTTTGGCATCTTTAATAGCTATTTTTTCAATTCTCGGACGTTCAGATAGTATTTCTGTGACGCGCTCTGCGGACAACTTACCATTACCATCTAAAATAGATTGAGTTTTTTTCTGATTAAGATGTTCTTCAACGGTATCAATCATTCCAAAGAATGATGTTTCTGCTGTGTTTGGTATGAATGAAAAAACAGTATTTTCTGTATCGTTATCTATAGCTTCAAGAACTTTTGGCATTAATAATCTACCCAGTTCTTTTCGTTCTTCATAAATTTCGGCATCACTTCCTCTAGAGAAATAAATACGTTCAAAAGAACAAGCTTTTCGCTCTAAAGGTTCAAGTATTTTCTTGATTTGGATTTCACCAGACTTTTTAGTGATGATAGCATGTCCTGGATCTAACTCTATAACGTCTTCAAAAGGTACATTAAACACGGTTTGAATAACTGGTCTTTCTGATGCTACCACAACAACTTCATCATCTTTGTAATAATAAGCTGGACGAATTCCTGCAGGATCTCTAAGTACAAAAGAATCACCATGACCTAAAAGACCTGCCATAGCATAACCTCCATCCCAGTTTTTAGCAGCACGCTTCAGGATTTTTCCAACTTTTAGGCGTTCTGCAATAAGTGGAGAACATTCTCTTTTGTTATAGCCTTCTTTTTTAAGGTCTTTATATACTTTACTTACAGCATCATCCAAAAAGTGACCTATTTTTTCCATAACGGTAATAGTATCGGCTTTTTCTTTAGGATGCTGACCAATATCAACTAAATTATCAAAGAGCTCGTTAACGTTGGTCATGTTAAAGTTACCAGCTACAATTAAATTTCTATGCATCCAGTTGTTTTGTCTTAGGAAAGGGTGTACACTTTCTACACTATTTTTCCCGAAAGTTCCATAACGAACATGTCCAAGTAAAAGCTCACCTACGTAAGGAATGTATCTTTTTTGAAGCTCAACATTGTCTTGGTATTCAGGATGTTTTGTGAGCTCTAAATTAATACGTTGGTTAATTTGGGCAAAAATATCTTGTATAGGTTGCTGAGCGATAGATCTTACTCTACTGATATAGCGTTCACCTGGATGTGTATCTAATTTTATACTTGCAAAACCAGCACCATCTTGTCCACGGTTGTGCTGTTTTTCCATCATTAAATACATTTTGTTTACACCATAGAAAGCACTACCGTATTTTTCCTTGTAGTATTCTAAAGGTTTCAAAAGTCTAATAAGTGCTATACCACACTCATGTTTTAAAGCGTCACTCATACCTATGTAATCTGCTATTAATATATAAATATCTGCTTTACTGGTGTAAGCAGAATAAAAAACGCGCTCAGTTTAGAGCGCGTTTGTTTATGTTAATTCTATTTCAAATTGTGTTAGACTCTTAAATTGGTCTAATCGTTTGTAAATTTCTTCGTCATTAAGATTCAGCATGCGTTCTGTGCCAAATTTTTCTACACAAAATGAGGCTAACGTAGATCCGTAAATAACTGCTGTTTTCATATTCTCGAAAGAATAATCTCCTGTCTTGGCTAAATAGCCTGCAAATCCGCCTGCAAAAGTATCACCAGCTCCAGTTGGATCAAAAACCTCTTCTAATGGTAAAGCAGGAGCAAAGAATACATTACCATTATGAAATAATAATGCACCATGCTCACCTTTTTTAATAACGACAAACTTAGGTCCCATTTCATGAATTTTTCTAGCGGCAACAACTAAAGAGTATTCTCCTGTTAATTGTCTAGCTTCTTCATCGTTTATGGTGATAACATCAATTTTTGCAATGGTTTTGTGCAAGTCTTCAAGCGCACAGTCCATCCAAAAATTCATAGTATCTAAAATAACCAGTTTTGGTTTTTCAGTCATTTGATTTAGGACACTCATCTGTGTTAAAGGATGAAGGTTTCCTAACATTACCACTTCAGCATCTTTGTAATTTTCAGGAACTACAGGTTCAAAATCAGCTAAAACATTTAATTCTGTTGCTAAAGTATCACGAGAGTTCATATCATTATGGTATTTACCACTCCAAAAGAATGTTTTACCATCTTTTACGATTTCAACACCAGAAACATCGATGTTTCTATCAGTCATTAAATCCAAGTATTCTTGAGGAAAATCACCACCAACCACAGAAACTACAGCCGAATCTACATTAAAGTTTGAGGCTGCAAGACCTATAAAAGTACCTGCTCCTCCAAGGATTTTATCAGTTTTACCAAATGGAGTTTCAATAGCATCAAAAGCTACAGTACCCACAATTACTAATTTGCTCATAAAGCGTTTTGAAAATTTGTTGCAAATATACAGTTTTTAGTTGCTAAAAAACGAATTAAATTTTGTGATTAGGCGTGGTTTTGTGAGTAAATCTAGTTCTTCAAAAAGTAAAGATGACGTATCTTTATAGCTTTTATCAACAGCTTTTATGAGATTTAGTTATTCTATTTTTTTATTGTCTTTGTTGCTAGTTAGTTACAGTTCTGTGGCAAGGTCACAGAATATAACAAGTAATGCAACCAAACGATTGATAGAGCTAGACAGCTTGTGCGATAGTCAGTTAAAAAACGATTCTCTGCTAAAGGAAACAATAACATTGGCTAAACAATTAAAAAAGTACGACATTGCTGTTAAGCAAAGCGCTAATCTTATCCGTTTTTTTAATTATGAAACCAATACAAAGCACCAAGGTAAATTAGTAATTTCCGAAACAAAACCTTTATTACCCTATGTTAATGATAAGGAATTGGTAGGTAAATATTTCTTTGAAGTTGCAGATTTGCACTACTATTTAGGTGAATTTGAAGCTTCATTAGAGAATTACGATAGCGCTTTTTATTATGCCAATAATAGAAGCACGTCTTTACAAGGGCTTTCAAAATTTGGAAAAGGTATTGTGTATGTTGATAAAGGTGAATTCGGAAAAGCATCTTTGGCTCTACAAGAAGCTATAGCATATTTTCAAGCAGATAAGGATACTTTAAATTGGATTAATGCCAAAAATTCTATGACCATCTTATATGGAAAAAATGAATTTTATAATGATGAAACAACAGAGCGAAAAGAGCTTATAGATTTAGCATTAAAATATAAAAACTACCCTAGCTTACCCAGCGTTTACTATAATGCGGCGGCTAGTGCCAATAAGAAGGGGAATCAAAAACTGAGGATAAATTATTTAAAAGAAGCTTTGGAGGTTAATAAAGATTCTGACTACAAAGAGTTTTTTTTACCAATTTTAAAAGCCGGTTTAGTATCAGCATATGCCGATAATGATAGCTTGGCAAAAGCCGAAGAACTTCTAGGTGATATTGAGAAAAATTCTAATGACATTTCTGGTTACAATGAATCGTTCTATATAGATGCTAAAATGCGATTAGCTTTTATGAAAAAAGAATACTTAGAAGCTAAAAACTATGCCGAACGCTATTTATTGCTCAAAAAACAGAGTCAAGAATTTGAAGAAATACAACAAGCGGAAAGATTTCTATCCAAAATCTATAAAAGGACAGGAAACTCTGAAAAGGCCTTAGAACATTTTGAAAATTATACAGCTTTAAAAGATTCTATCTTAGGTGTTCAGAGAGCTAGAATTCTAAGTTATTATCAAACATTATATGAAACCGAAAAACGCGATTTAAAAATACAAGCACAACAAAGTGATATTGATCTTCTAGCAACAAAAAACAAGCTAAAAACACAATGGTTGTTATTTGGCGGACTAAGTCTAGTAGGTTTATTTGCTTTTATATCTATACTAAGATCTCGCAGTTTTGCCAAAAAAGAACAGAAACTACAAGAAGAGTTAACGCAAAACATTATTGCATCTCAAGAAGAAGAACGAAATAGAGTTGCCATGGAGCTTCATGATAGCGTAGGTCAGCAGCTCATTTTATTAAGCAGAAAAGCACAAAATTTAAATGATGAAGCTCTAAAAGAGCTCACCAAACAAACCTTAGCAGATGTCAGGTCTATTTCCCATGGATTGTTTCCTGTTGTACTAAAACGACTAGGTTTTTCGGCAGCCGTTCAGGATATGGTCAATAATTTAGATGAAGAATCTGATGTTTTTTTCACCACAGAAATAGATCCTGTAGATGAATCTCTAACAGAAGATAAAGCATTGCATTTATATAGAATCATTCAAGAGTCTCTAAACAACATTGTAAAACATTCAGAAGCTAAAGCTGTTTCAGTAGAAATTTTTAAAAATGAACAAGAAAAAGTTGTGCTTAAAATAAAAGACAATGGTAAAGGTTTTGACTTTAATGAAAAATCTCAAAAAAGTAAAAGTCTAGGTATCAAATCCATACAAGAGCGATGTAAAATCATTTGTGCAAATCTTAAAATTACCACTGCTATTAATGAAGGAACCGAAACAAAAATAGTAGCATAAACTATAGCTTTTAAGTATTTTTGTTGAAATATACTTACATGACTAAAGCCAATATTTCTATCGTTATTGTTGATGATCATCCTGTGATGCTAAAAGGACTTCAACAGGAGCTAGAACATGTGGGTTATCAGGTTTTAGCAACAGCAACTAACGGAGCTTCGGCTATAGAAGTCATCACAACAAATCACCCAGATATTGCTATCCTAGATATTGAAATGCCATTTCTTAATGGTTTTGAAGTTGTAAAGCGTTTAAAAGCGTTAGATTTAAATACGCGTTATATCATTATGTCTTACCATAAAGAGAAAGGCTTTATTGTGCAAGCCAAAAAGGTAGGAGTCAATGGCTATTTATTAAAAGAAGACAGTATTCAAGATATAGAAAAATGTATTGAAGAAATTGTAAAGGGCAATACATTTTACAGTAGTTCTTTTACAGATGATTTTGAAAAAACTGCTAGCGAAGAGTTGAGAAAAATTGCATTATTAACACCTTCTGAAAGAACAATACTAAGGCTCATAGCACAAGAAAGAACCTCTATAGAAATCTGTGAGGTATTAAGTATATCAAAACGAACCGTTGAAAAACACAGATCTAATATCATAGCGAAGTTAGAACTAGATTCCTCTGCAAATACATTAATAAATTGGGTTCAATTTCATAAAGAATTAGTGTTATCTCTATAGTTTAAGTAGTACGTACCCTACGTAATATCTGCATTTACTACGTATTTTATTAGGGCTTTTTCATCTCTACTTTTGTGGCGATTCAACTTAACCTATCAGCCATGAAAAAAAATACTTTAATTTTTTCGTTTTTTCTATTCACCCTATTGGGTTTTTCACAAACTGAAACATTAACACCTAATGGGGATTTAACGAGTAATGATATTACCTATATTAATTTTACAGACCCTAATCCAAGAACAAGATCTCTGGCTTCAGGATTTCTTCCTTTATTAAGTAGCGGCGCAACAGAAGTGCATTTTGCTTTAAAAGGAGGAGATGGAGGATCAGCTACTTGGGATGGAGCATTTGTAGATTTAGGTGCAAATGGTGGGCAAGGAGCAACATTATATTTTACGTTACCAATTACTTCTGAAAATGAAGGGCAACTAATTACCTTTTATCAGGGCAAACATGGAGAGAGCTACTCACACGGCTTATTAGCTAGTGGTGGCGGTGGAGGCTCTACAGGTGTTAGGATTGGTAATAATGTTATAGCAGTAGCCTCAGGCGGTGGCGGTGGGTGTGCTACTGAACTAGTACAATCTGCAGGATTAGGTGCAGGTGAGTCTTCTAATGAGGGGATTGAACTCTACTGTATTAGTGGGAATGGTTATACAAATATATCTGGTTATGGTCGTTTTACTTCGATCGATGATGTTATGTCCATGTCTGATGGTAGTACAACTCACTATTACATAGGAAATGGAGGTGGAGGTGGCTTAAATGCTAATTATGGTACAATTTATTATAACACTCATGTAAACTATGAGAGTACCCAAGGAAAGGCTTTTGCTGAAGGAGGTTTTGGCGGTTATAATATTACTGATACTTATATGAGGGGTGAAAATTGTGATTATTTATCGACAAATCCATTTATTATAAATGGCTGTAATAGTATAACAGGTACAGATGCTAGTGCTGGTGGTGCCGGATTTAGTGGTGGTGGTGCAGGAGGTGTCTGGTATGATGGTCTTTCTACAGGTACTGTTTGTGGCGGCACTAATAGATTTGCAGGTGGCGGTGGTGGTGCAGGCTATGGCGGTGGCGGTGGCGGTGGAAATCATTCTGGCGGTGGAGGTGGACAATCCTATGCGCATCCAAATATGCTTAATGATTTTGTTATTAGTGGTACTACAACAGATTCGCCTGAAAATGGTTATGTGTCTTACCAGGTCATTTATGATGACCAGAACCCTAATGCGGTTTGCCAAGACACAAGTGTGACACTCGGTTATGAAAATTATTATACAGGAATAGCTGGGCAGATTAACTTAGGTCAAGGTATTCATGGGCAGTCTTCAATAAATATTAGTGATATTGACGGTGGCTCAACCGATAATACGGCTATATCTAGTATTTCTGCTTCTCAATTAGAATTTACTTGTGATGACTTAGGAGATACTGAGGTTATACTTACTGTTACAGATCCTATGGGATTAACAGACACTTGTACAGCAACGGTTACAGTTATTGATGACCATGCGCCTGGACTTACTTGGGAGTCACACAGTTTAATTTCTTCCCCAACTTTTGGGCTTATCGACTTAGGAAATAGTTCGTCTATGACTATCAATCCGCCTACGCTTACATTTGTAGATAATTGCGCCGTTTATAGTCCAAGTATTCAACAAGCAGATTCTTTTACCGTAACTTGTAGTGACATAGGACAAACAATTATAAAAGAAGTTAGAGCTTCTGATACTTCAGGAAATGAGCGTATTTTTTATCTCAACTATACCATTGCAGCCACACCAACCGCTTTTGGACATGATATTACTAGATGGTTAGACAACACAGGGCAAGTTACCATAACACCACAAGATGTTATAGACACAGGTACTTTTAGTGATTGCTTTACATACAGCCTTGATAAAACAACGTTTAGTTGTCAAGATGTCGGTGAGAATGCGGTTACCTTAACAGTTACAAATACGCTTACTAACCAATCAGACAGTATTACTGTTGTGGTAACTATAGAACCTTTTTCATCTTTTTTAACCACGCTTTACGTAGATGCTAATTCACCAACCGAAACAGGTAATGGCTATTCTTGGAATGAGGCTTTTAGAAGTTTAGAAGAAGCTTTAGAAATACAAAAATGTAGGGTTATAGATGAAATAAAAGTCGCTTCAGGGACTTATTACCCTAGTACAAGTAGAGATTGTGATAACTGCTCGTCAGAACGCGAGTACTACTTTTTAATGAACACCGATTTTGAATTAAGAGGTAGCTACAATCCTGCAACAGGAGAGCAAGATTACAACAATCCTTCTATTTTAAATGGTGATTTAGGTGTCATTGGAGACATGACAGATAATGCGTTTCATGTATTTATGACACAAGGATTAAGCGATCAAGCCATTATAGATGGTTTTGTAATTCAAAACGGAAACGCAAACGGAAATACCAACATTACTGTGGCATCTTTTTCAAACCCACCTTATCAAGGCAATGGTGGAGGTATTTATAATGATATGTCTAATGCCATTTTTAGTAATGTCTTTCTGTATAACAACTCGGCCAATAATGGTGGTGGCGGGATGATTAATTTATATGAGTCACCACAGTTAATTAATATGGTGTTTGCTAATAACCATTCTAATACTAATGGTGGCGGACTTTATAATTATTTTTCTGGTCCAACTATTATAAACAATACCATTTACGGTAATACAGCCATACAAGGTGGTGGTGTTTACAATGACCATAATGTTACTGAAAGTATTGTTCCAACATTATATAACACGGTGTTGTATAATAATGGTTCTGATATAACAAACTACTTAACCATTATAAGTGCTAATAGTTCTCATAATTATTCTGAAAATTATACAGATAATGGTTTTGTTGCTCTTACAGTAAATCCGTTTATAGATGCTTTCAATTTTATAGGAGATGATTTCATTCCTGGAACTATGGATGACGGCTTATTACCAAGTCTTAATAGTCCATTAATAAACGCTGGTGACAATACATACAACACATTAACTACAGATATTACAGGAAATGATAGGATTAATGAAGGGATTATAGATATTGGTGCTTACGAATACAACAGTTGCTTTACATATGCATCAGGTGTGATTTTTGTAGATGTAAACGCTTCGGGAGCTAATAATGGATCTAGTTGGACTGATGCTTTTATTTCTTTAGATGATGCGCTTATAGAGGCTAAAGGCTGTAATAATGTTTCAGAAATACGTGTGGCTGGCGGAACCTACACACCAAATTCATCTAGAGCATGTACTAATTGTAGTACAGCTAGAGAAACCTATTTTTTAATAGACCAAGATATCATTATTAAAGGAGGTTATAATCCTGTAACCGAAATATTTGACGTCAATACGCCTACCATTTTAAGTGGTGATATAGGTGCCAGCTCAAATTCCGACAACACACACCATGTGCTTATTACCCAAAATCTAACAGCAAATGCGGTTATTGATGGCTTTATTATTAATGATGGCAATGCCAATGTAACAGGAAATAATTTTATAAATGCAGTACCGCTATTAAAAAATTATGGAGGAGGTATTTATAACATAAACTCTAGCCCAACCTATCAAAATATTGTTGTTTCTAACAATGCATCATCTTTTGCAGGTGGTGGTGTTTATAATCAAAATAACTCTCAGGCAACATTTATCAACGCAATTATTACAGGTAATACTTCGAGTTCTGGAGGTGGAATGCATAATACCCAATCTAGCCCAACGCTTATAAATCTTACTGTTGTTGGTAACTCGGCGCCAAGTGGAGGTGGTGGTATATTCAATTTTACGTCAGCTTCCCCTTTAATATATAATTCTGTCTTTTATAATAATGGTATAGATATTACCAACTTTAATGGCTCTGTAAACGGTAACAGTTCTCATAACTTTTCAGCTACTTATGGAGGTGTTGGTTTTACGGTTCTAAATGCTAATCCATTTGTAGATTCTGGTGATGCCATAGGTTATGACGGCTTATGGAAAACTGAAGACGATGGACTTATTCAAACACCAGATGCTATTTTAATAGATGCTGGAAATTCAAACTTTAATCCATTGGGTTTGGATATTAAAGGCGATAATAGATTTTTAGGAAATGCTATTGATGTAGGTGCTTATGAAATTGAAGGCAGTACATTAAACTTAGATGACAATCTTTTCAGCAACGCCAACATTTCCGTATTTCCAAATCCAGCTGAAAGTATCATTACCATAAAAAATGATACCCGTCAGAAAATAGAAACCTTCGAGCTTTATGATCTTACAGGAAGATTAATTAAAACCATTCGTTTTGGCGAAAACCAAGAATCATATACGGTAGATTTATCAGAAATAAACCAAAGTACATACATGGTAATTATTACTTCCAAAAACTTCAAAGTGACTAAAGTGTTAATTAAAAAATAAACTAAAGTCTTCATCATGAAAAAACATCTCAATTCCAGTTCAGTTGTATTATTAATTAGTATGTTATTTGCGTTCAACGCTTGGGGACAAATAAGCAACCCTTCTTATCCGTTGCAAAGCGATTTAAATACAAAGCTAGCACAAACAAAAGTTCCGTTAATCAAATTAGAAGATATTGATTTAAAAAAAGTAACTGCAGAAGATGTTATTGAAGATGAAAAAAACGAAAAAGCCACTAGATTCGGAATTATTATCCAAACAAATATAGGCTTTGAAAAAGGTGTTTGGGAGACACTAGCAAATGGTGATAGATTATGGAGAGTTCATATAAACCCTCAAAACGCCAAAGCAACTAACCTATATTTTGATGATTTTTTTATGCCTAATGGCGCAACATTACATGTCTATAACCCTGATAAAACAGAAGTTTTAGGAGGTTTTGGTACGCATAACAATTCAGAAAAAAACGTTTTTGCAACAGCGCTTATTTATGGCGAAGATATTATAGTTGAATATTTTGAGCCAGCAGCCGTTAAAAACCAAGGAAGACTTCATATTTCTGGTGTTAATCATGCTTACAGAATGGTTAATAATCCTAAAGATACTTCAGATTATGCCAGTTCTGGTGATTGTGAAGTTAACGTAAATTGCTCACCAGAAGGCGATGGTAAAACAGAACAAAGAGATGCATCTGTAAGAATTTTAGTTATAGAAGATGGTTCTACGGGATGGTGTTCTGGTACAGTTATGAATAATGCAAATTTTGACTGTACCCCATATTTACTTACAGCACTTCATTGTTTATCAGGTAGTATAGCCCAGTGGGTTTTTTATTTTAACTACCAAAGTACTGATTGTAGCAATGGTATCGAAACAGAAATTCCGACCCAAACGGTAACAGGTGCTACATTATTGGCAAATTATAATGGTGCAGATTGGGCATTATTAGAGCTTAATAGCAATATTCCAGACTCTTATAATGTGTTTTATTCTGGTTGGGATATGTCAGAAAACGATTTTACTGGCGGATTTGGTATTCATCACCCAGCAGGAGATATTAAAAAAGTATCCATTTTTAATAGTACGGTATCTGTTATTTCTACACCAGAAGTACAATCTTGCAGAGAAGTATTTTGGGATGCTACTACAAATGGTCATGGTGTTACAGAAGGTGGCTCTTCAGGCTCTGGTTTATTTAATAATAATGGACATCTTATAGGGACGTTATATGGAGGATACTCTTCTTGTTCAAATACATCAGGCTCTGATTATTATGGTAATATTGCGCATCAAGGAGGTAGCAGTGATAGTAGATTAAACGATTGGCTAAACACTAGTAATTATAATATTACTTCTTTAGATGGAGCGTATTCGCCATGTAGTCAAAACAACTCAGAGTTATCAAATATAGCTATACCTGGTAATTATTTTTGTGGTAGTTCTGTAATCCCTGAAGTTAGTATACTAAATAAAAGTAGCATACCATTAACAAGCTTAACTATCAATTATCAAGTTAACTCAGAAGCTATTCAAACCTATAACTGGTCAGGAAATCTTAATCAGAATCAATCAGAAACAGTCACCTTGCCAGAAGTTTTAGTAGCAGTAGATAGCCCTTTAACCTTGCAAGTGTTTACAGAAATGCCAAACGGTAGCATAGATGTATATGCAGAAAATGACATTTTAACAATTACTAGTCAACCAAGAACCGTTGTAAGCCTTCCTTATTCCGAAGATTTTCAAGCAGGAAATTTACCAGATAATTTGGTTGTTTACGTAGAACCTTCCTATGGTACTAACTGGATTTATGATGCCAATGTCAACGCGTTTCAAGATGCTAGTTCTGGATCAAGTATTATGATGGATAATTATAATAATGATACTAGATATTATGAAAATTTCATAGAAACAGTCGTTGATCTGTCTGCTCAAACAGCTTCTAATCTTTCTTTTGATGTAGCCTATGCTAGATTTGATGACACTTTTTATGACGGTTTAGAGGTAAGAGTCTCTACAGATTGTGGAGTTACATACACCACGCTTTTTTCTGAAAGCGGCTCTACCTTAGCAACTGCACCAGACGCATCGGATTTCTTTGTGCCAAGTGCTTCACAATGGGCTACTAAAACGGTAGATTTGTCGGCTTATGATGGTTCAGATAATCTTATTGTAGCTTTTGTAAATATTGGTGGTTATGGACAAGCACTTTATTTAGATAATATACTTGTAGAATCTTCAGAAACATTATCTGTTATAGACCAAACTATAAACAATGAGCTGCTAGTGTATCCTAATCCAACATCCAACAAATTAACGATTAAAACTAGCTATGATATTGATAAAGTAGAACTTTATAATATATTAGGTAAGAAAGTAATAGAAAGCACTAATCTTGAATTAAACCTAAACTCTTTATCTGATGGTGTGTATATATTACAAATATATTCAGGTGAAACTAAATTGATAAAACGTATTGTGAAGCAATAATAGGTTTGGGGTATAGCTTTATTTTAAAGGAAAGTTATTTTCTGCCAAAATCTGCTGGTATTTCGCCCCAAGCTTTGGTTTCCCATTTTACAATTGTAGTAGTGTAAGTATTTTCTTTTAACCATTTTACAGCGCGATCTACCAAATCAAAAACAGGTTTGTTTTTAGCGTTTCGTTCTAATTTACTGTTGCAGTTTTTCTTTTTAACCCAACTTATGGCTGTTTTAGAGTCTGTATAAATGATTCTGTCGCTATTATGTTGTTTTAAAAATGCTAATCCATGAACAATAGCTAAAAATTCACCAATATTATTTGTGCCCTCTTCAAAAGGTCCTTGTATAAAGAGTTGCTTTTGGGTTTTGGTATCTACGCCACGATATTCCATTTTACCAGGATTACCAGAAGATGCAGCATCAACCGAAATAGAATTATAGTTAGGTTTACCTATTTTTTTAAGTTGTGCCTCAGAAAGTTCGCTTTTAAACGTTTTAGATTTTCCTATATAATCCTTTGGACCTTCTTTGTAAGCTTTTTTTGCAGCATCAAAAGAGGCGAATGATTTATACTGAGCACCTTTATAATCCTTGATTTGAGCTTTGCAGTCGTCCCAAGTTTCAAAAACACCAGTGTTGTGACCTTTCCAAACCGTATAATATTTTTTCTTTTTTTTACTCATTTACAGTTCTGTAATAATGAAATCATAGATTATAATTTACTAATTATAATTTCTAGTTTCTTAATGTCTTCAATATTTACAAGGCGTAAAGTTTGAATAAATAAATTGTCGTTGTGTATTTCAATTTCAAGACCTTGATGACTGATTATTTTTTCTGCTAGGTTCTTAACAAGTACTTTGTTGAAAGACTTTTTAATAGTAGCACATTCGTAATTATCAAAAATAATATCATTATCTTTTCTTATCCTATCGAAAAACCTCTCTACTGCAGTTTTTTCTTTGAAAAGATAATGTCCATTTATATTTGAAATTTTTAGCCAAATAAGTATATAAGACTCACTGTAATTAGAGGTGTTTAATTTTCCGACAGGCAAAATAAGTATACCCTTGTCAAACTTAAAAGGATGAGAATATGACCAATCATCATATCCACTGAGAATTTTCGTTGAATCAAGTGTTTCGATATCATCTTCAGTCAATTCACATTCTCTGAAGGATTTACTGCTTTTTAAATAGTTTATTGCATGTTGAGCCACTCTAGATTGTTCTTCAGGAATTTTTTCTAATTCATCTAAAGGCATAACTCTAAACTCATCATCTGGATAGTCTTCAATAGACCAATTTCCACTTTCAGCTTCTTCTAAAGTGAGTTTTTTTCCTGTTTCAGGGTCTATAATAAATTCATCTTTTAAACTCTCTTTAAGCTTTTTATCATATTCTTTTTCAGATTCAGTTCTGTGCGTTATCCAAGCATATGAAATATAGGTGATTAAAACAAATATTAATATGAGGATGAAATTTTCAATCACTTAATTATTCAATAAATCTTTAACAACCTTTGGAAAATGCTCCATTTCTAATAAATGAATTTTTTTAGCAACATCATCTGCGGTATCCTGTGGTAAAACTTCGCATTTTGCCTGAAAAATAGTGGCACCTTCATCGTAGTTTTCATTTACATAATGAATTGTAATGCCGCTTTCAGTTTCTTTGTTTTCAACTATGGCATTATGCACATGCATACCATACATACCTTTTCCTCCATATTTTGGTAAAAGTGCAGGGTGTATGTTGATTATTTTGTTAGGGAATGCATTAAGAATATTTTCTGGCATTTTCCATAAAAAACCAGCGAGTAATATTAAATCAGGTTTCGATGCTTTTAAGATATTTAAAACATCTTCCGTTTCTAAGAAAGCAACTCTGTTAAATGATAAGGTGCTAATTTTAAATTTCTTGCATCTATCAATAACTTTGGCATGAGGGTTGTTCGTTAGCAACTGAACAACAGAAGCTTGATTGTTATTTTGAAAAAAATCAATTAAATTTTCAGCATTACTTCCACCTCCGGACGCAAAAATTACTATACGTTTCATAGATACTTCCAATCTTCTTTTAGTTCAAGACAAAAGAAAGAATAATAATTAACAATTAGGTGCAAAATGAAAATACTTATGCCTAATTTGTGTAATTAAATACACATTTTATCGGTAAAGGTGATTTTTAAAATAAAGTTTTTTATTTTTGCCATCTAATTAAAACTTAAAATTAAAAGATTATGTCAGACATTGCATCAAGAGTAAAAGCGATTATCGTAGACAAATTAGGTGTTGATGAAAACGAAGTTGTTACTGAAGCAAGCTTCACTAACGACTTAGGAGCAGATTCATTAGATACTGTAGAATTAATAATGGAGTTTGAAAAAGAATTCGATATTCAAATCCCAGACGATCAAGCTGAAAACATTGCAACAGTTGGTCAAGCTATCTCTTACATAGAAGAAGCAAAATAATAAGTTTTTATGGAATTAAAGCGAGTCGTAGTTACTGGTCTTGGTGCACTAACACCAATTGGCAATACCAAAGATGAATATTGGAATGGTCTTGTTAATGGAAAAAGTGGTGCTGCACCTATTACATATTTTGATGCTGAAAAGTTCAAAACGCAATTCGCTTGTGAAATAAAAAACTTCGAAGTTACTGACTTTATTGATAGAAAGTTAGCAAAGCGAATGGATAAGTTTTCGCAGTATGCTATGGTGGCTTCTGATGAAGCTATAGTAGACTCAAAACTAGACCTAGAAACTTTAAACAAATATAGAGTAGGAGTAATTTGGGGCGCTGGTATAGGTGGCTTAGAGACATTTCAAGACGAAGTGTTAAACTATGCTGCTGGTGACGGTACACCTCGTTTTAACCCTTTCTTTATCCCAAAAATGATTGCTGATATAGCTCCAGGTAATATTTCCATAAAATATGGATTTATGGGACCTAACTATACTACTGTTTCAGCTTGTGCATCTTCTGCAAACTCTATGATCGATGCCTTAAACACTATTCGTTTAGGACATTGTGATGTAGTAATTACAGGTGGAAGTGAAGCAGCTGTTACTATTGCTGGTATGGGCGGTTTTAATGCTATGCATGCTATGAGTACTAGAAATGATAGTCCTGAAACAGCCTCAAGACCATTTGATGCTAATCGCGATGGTTTTGTGTTAGGAGAAGGAGCAGGTGCTATTGTATTAGAAGAGTACGAACATGCTAAAGCAAGAGGAGCTAAAATATATGCCGAAGTTGTTGGTGGAGGTTTATCTTCTGACGCTTACCATATGACAGCGCCACATCCTGATGGTATAGGTGTTGTAGCAGTAATGAAAAATTGTTTAGAGAACGCTGGTTTAAATCCTGAAGACGTAGACCATATTAATACACACGGAACATCAACTCCACTGGGTGATGTTGCCGAACTTAAAGCTATATCTGAAGTATTTGGAAGCCACGCTAAAAATATTAATATCAATTCTACTAAATCCATGACAGGTCACTTGTTGGGAGCTGCTGGTGCAATTGAGGCTATCGCTTCTATTCTAGCGCTCGAAAATGGTATTATACCACCAACAATTAACCACGAAACTGTGGATGAAAACATAGATTCAGAATTGAATTTAACACTTAATAAAGCTCAGAAACGAGATATTAAAGTCGCAATGAGTAATACATTTGGATTTGGCGGACATAACGCTTGTGTATTATTCAAAAAATTAGATTAAATCCCGAATGAGTTTCATTCGTAACATATTAAATAATTCCCGTTCTGATGAAGACGGGAATTTTTTTTTAAAACTCAAAGCTATTTTAGAGTTTAAGCCTAAGTCTAAAGAGCTTTATATTAAGGCTTTTACACATCGTTCTATGAATCTTAAGGACGAAAAAGGTCATCCTATAAATTATGAACGACTAGAATTTGTTGGCGATGCCATGCTTAGTTCTGTAATTGCCGCCTATTTATTTGAGCAAGTGCCACAAGGAGATGAAGGCTACCTTACTAAAATGCGATCTAAAGTAGTAAGTAGAGAACATCTAAATGAACTTGGGAAAGAGCTAGGTTTAATAGATTTGGTAAAAAGTCGTATTCCAAAATCTAATTTTGGAAACAATATTCATGGTAACCTTTTTGAAGCATTGGTTGGTGCTATTTATTTAGATAGAGGTTATAAGCTGTGCGAAAAATTCATTTACAAGCGTGTTATAAATCCTCATGTAGATATTGAAACTCTTGAAGGCAAAGTTATAAGCTACAAAAGCTTACTGATAGAATGGTGCCAAAAGGAAAAAAACACTTTTGATTATGATGTTTATGAAGACACAGGCAAGGATGAACTAAAACACTTTTCTGTAAAACTAAGCATTAACGATAAAGTTGTAGCTAAAGCGAGGGCAACTTCAAAAAAGAAAGCTGAAGAAAAAGCATCAAAACGTGCCTTTTTTGCTTTTCAAAAACAAATTACCAAATTAATATAATCGAAAGATTAATTTTTTCTTTGATAAAAGATTTACGATAACGTTTTCGTATTTTTTATAGGTTAAGATTAACCAATTCTTAATAAAACTAAGCTTTTATTATAGTATATTTACCCACTAAAGTTATAATGATATGGCTTTACACAAACTTCTGGTTGATGATTTCTATGACGATGAGTACAAACTCATTGCTATCCATTGCAGATTAGAAGATTACCGTTTGGCCTATCTGCTTAACAAAAATCTAGACTTAAACCTGAAACGAAAAGACGAAGACTTGGATTTTGAATACTTAAAATCTTCGTATAGTTTTTTTGAGTGGAATAATGAAGCACAGTATATCACTTGGAATTTAATTTCCAATATATGCAAAAAGGAGGAAGATAGTTTGTACAGTACAGGGACACTCTTTGCGAGCAATGAAAAAACCCTAAAAACGTATTATTTAATCTCTGAATATAAAAAGGTAGATTATTTTATTAAAATATCTAATGAAATTCAGAATGTAAATGAACATTTAGTATTAAAGAAGTTACAAGCTATACCCGAAATAATAACAAGTTATACGGTAGATCCGTTAAAATTAAAATCAAGAGACCATTTAATTTTTTGAATTGATGTCAGCAATAAACAAGAAAACAAAAATAGTAGCCACTTTAGGCCCAGCAACAAGTAAGAAAGAAGTATTAAAAGCAATGCTTGATGAAGGAGCCAATGTGTTCAGAATCAATTTTTCGCATGCAGATTATGATGCTGTTTCAGAGCGCATAAAAATGATAAGAGAGCTTAATGAAGAATATGGCTACAACGCTTCTATTTTAGGAGATTTACAAGGCCCTAAACTCCGTGTTGGAGTTATGAAAGGTGAGGTTATTGTTGACGAAGGTGATGAAATTATTTTTGCTACAGGAGAACGTTTTGAAGGTACACGTGAGCGTGTTTACATGACCTATGAAAATTTCCCACAAGATGCTAAACCAGGTGAACGTATTTTGTTAGACGATGGAAAATTGATTTTTGAAGTTGTTTCTACAGATGGAAAGTCTGAAGTAAAAGCAAAAGTGATTCAAGGTGGTCCATTAAAATCTAAGAAAGGTGTAAACTTACCTAACACTAATATTTCTCAACCAGCATTAACTGAAAAGGATATTGAAGATGCTATTTATGCTATTGGACAAAAGGTAGATTGGATTGCATTATCCTTTGTACGTCATGCCGAAGATTTAATGCAGTTGGAAAAACTGATTAATGAGCATAGTGATCATAAAATTCCAATCATAGCTAAAATTGAAAAGCCAGAAGCGGTAGAAAACATTGACAAAATTGTGGCTTATTGTGATGGTCTTATGGTAGCTCGTGGTGATTTGGGTGTAGAAATTCCTGCTGAAGAAGTGCCGTTAATCCAAAAGCAATTGGTACTTAGAGCTAAACGTGCAAGAATACCAGTGATTATTGCTACACAGATGATGGAAACTATGATCACAAGCCTTACACCAACACGTGCTGAGGTTAATGACGTTGCCAACTCTGTTATGGATGGAGCTGATGCAGTAATGCTATCTGGTGAAACTTCTGTTGGTCAATATCCTGTACAAGTTATAAGACAAATGTCTAATATCATTCGTAGTGTTGAAGATTCTCACTTAATCGAAGTACCACAATCTCCACCACACATTCGTACTAAGCGTTATATAACTAAGTCTATATGTTTTCATGCGGCTAACATGGCTAATGAAATTAACGCTAAAGCTATTTCCACATTAACCAATAGTGGTTACACAGCGTTTCAGATTTCGGCTTGGAGACCAAGTGCTCACATTCTTGTATTTACATCTAATAAAAGAATTCTAACTCAACTGAGTTTACTTTGGGGTGTAACGGCATTTTACTATGATAAGTTTGTAAGTACAGATGAAACTATAGAAGATGTTAATGCCATAGCATGTAAAAAAGGCTACCTTGAAGTAGGAGATATGCTTATCAGTTTAGCAGCTATGCCTATACAAGATAAAGGTATGGTAAACACACTTCGTGTCACAGAAATTGAGAGTTGTAGTTTTTAAAACTCAAACTTTAATTGTACACTGACCGTTTTTTTGTCTTTGTCTGCTATTTTTTGTGCTAAAGCTTTTTTATCGGTATTTAAATTTGATAAAGAAATACCTAATAGTCTAACAGAGTTGTTTAATTTTTCTTGATATAGCAAATCTTTTGCTGTGTCAAGAATTATGGCTTTTTCGCTTACAAAATAGGGTAGCGTTTTGCTTCTGGTTTGTAATGTAAAATCACTGTATTTTATCTTTAGCGTTACTGTTTTTCCAGAAACTTTACTTTTAGCCAAACGCTTAGCAACTTCGTCTGCAATATGATCTAGTTTCTCTAGCATAAATATTTCAGAAGAAAGATTTTCGCTAAAGGTACGCTCAGCGGCCAAAGATTTTCTAATACGGTTTGGTTTTACTTCGCTGGTATGAATGCCTCGTACCACGTAGTAGTAATATTTTCCGGATTTACCAAAATGAGTTTCTAAATATTCTAATGATTTAGATTTTAGATCTTTTCCGGTGAAAATTCCTTTTTGATACATCTTTTCAGCGGTAACCTTACCAACTCCATAGAATTTTCTTATGTCTAAATCTTCTAAAAACTGGAGTACATCTTCAGGATTAACCGTTTTTTGGCCGTTAGGTTTGTTATAATCGCTCGCCACTTTAGCAATAAACTTGTTAATAGAGATGCCTGCGGAAGCCGTTAAGCCTACTTCGTCAAAAATTCGTTGTCGTATCTTTTTTGCAATCAAAGTAGCGCTAGGAAGTCCAATTTTGTTTTCGGTAACATCGAGATATGCTTCGTCCAAGGAAAGCGGTTCTACCAAATCGGTATAGTCAAAAAAAATCTTTCGTATTCGATTAGAAATTTCTTTGTAGCGTTCAAAATCTGTACGAACAAAAATTAAATCAGGACATAATTTTATGGCCAATCGACCAGACATAGCACTTTTTACACCAAACTTTCTAGCTTCATAACTTGCGGCACTTATTACACCTCTGTCACCACCTCCACCTACAGCAATAGCTTTACCTTTTAATTCAGGATTATCCATCTGAGCTACGGAGGCGTAAAATGCGTCCATATCCACATGAATTATCTTTCTTATTGGTAAATCGCTAAGCATGCTGTAAATTTAGACATTATATACCTTAAAATGGCTGTAGAAATAGAACGTAAATTTTTAGTAAATTCATTAGCTTTTAAGCAAGAAGCCTTTAACAGTTATGTCATAAAACAAGGATTTTTAAATAGTCATAAAGAACGAACTGTGCGCGTAAGACTAATTGAAGATAAAGGGTTTTTAACTGTAAAAGGAAAATCTTCAAATGATGGTTTGTCGCGTTTTGAATGGGAAAAAGAAATTTCTATATCAGAAGCCGAATCGCTTTTAATGCTTTGTGAAGAAGGTGTTATTGACAAAACACGATATGAAGTTAGAGTAGACAAGCATACTTTTGAAGTCGATGAATTTCATGGAGAAAATGAAGGCTTAATTTTAGCCGAAGTAGAATTACATTCCGAAAATGAAGAATTTACAAACCCAAAATGGTTAGCTCGAGAAGTAACGGGTGATGTAAGATATTATAATTCACAATTAAGTAAAACACCTTATAATCTATGGAAAAACTAAAACACATCGTCGTATTCGTTATTGTGGTTTTGAGTTTCTCATCTTGTAAAGATGAACCTCAAACAAAGGAAGAAGTGATATTGCCAAAGGTTGAAACTGAAACTATTGAAGAGCAACCTGAAGTTCAAAAAGTAGAAGAAAAAAAGGAATCTGTTTCGGTTTTAAAGAAAAGACTAAAAAGTGAAGGTTACGAAATTTTTGACTATGTAGATGAAAAAACACAAGATACCATTTTGATGCAACAGTATTTTATAGCTTTTCTAAAAAGAGGACCAATTAGAACTCAAAATGAAGAAGAGGCAGCATTACTTCAAGAAGAACATTTAGCTCATTTAGGAAACATGTATGAATTAGGTTATGCAGACATTTCCGGACCTTTTGGTGATGATGGAGATATAAGAGGTATAACTATTTATAATGTGCCAACATTGAAAATGGCAGATAGTTTAGCGAGTTCCGATCCAATGGTACAAGCAGGAAGATTAGTTATAGAAGTCCATCCGTGGTGGGCAGCCAAAGGATTTCCTTTGCGCTAAAAACAAAAACGCTCTGAAGAAAATCAGAGCGTTTTTTTATTATGATTTAATAACAAACGTTACTCGTTTTCCTGAGTATTTACGATAATAAATTCAGAACGTCTGTTATCAGCATGCTGTTCTTTAGTACAACCACTAGCACAGTCGATACGCGGTTCAGATTCGCCCATTCCAACACCAGATATACGCGAAGCATCGATACCTTTAGAGATGACATACTGTACGGTAGTCTTAGCTCTTCTGTCCGATAGCGCCATGTTATAGCTATCTGGACCTCTGTTATCAGTATGCGAAGTTGCCTTAATAACCATTTCTGGGTACTTGTTCATCACCTGTACCAGTTTATCCAGTTCAAATGCCGCTTCCGCAGTAATGTTAGACTTATCGAACTCAAAGAAGATAGGGTTTAGCTCCACCTTATCAGCCACGATGATTTTCTCAATAGGATCAAGAGATATCTGTACATTAACCTCTTTCACCAGAACCAGCTACAGGCACTTTTTTACTTTCAAAGCCGTCCATAACCACTTCAAGTTCCGTATCTTGCTCACATTCTACCATGAACTCAGCAACACCCTCAGCATTAGTTGTTCTTGATACTACTTTGTTACCCTCAGCATCGAACAAAGATACCGCAGCACCACTTATAGGCTCACGAGTCTTATCATCTAATACCGTAGCAAGAATCATCACATCACACAACGGTTGAAGCTTCTTAACAAAATAGATGTCGTCACTACCTTTTCCACCCTCTCTGTTCGAAGATACAAAGCCTTCCTCTGTTTCCTCATCGATAGTAAAGGCAAAATCATCTGCATTACTGTTCACAGGGATACCTACGTTTCTGATAGGAGTCCATTTACCATCAACTTCCTTGGTATAGAATACATCAAGACCACCGAGTCCCAAGTGACCGTTAGAAGAGAAGTACAGCGTATTGTTGCTACTAACGTAAGGGAACATTTCTTGTCCCTCTGTATTTATCTTCTGTCCCATGTTAACAGGCTCACCAATGGTACCATCATCATTTATAGTCGCTTTGTAGATATCAAATCCACCGTAACCATCAGGCATGTTTGAAGCAAAGTATAGTGTGCTACCATCTGGGCTTACCGCAGGATTCTTTACTGAGTAGTTCTCACTGTTAATAGACAAGCTTTCCACAGTATCCCAATCATCACCAAGTTTTGTAGCCTTGAAAAGGTACAGTTGGCTATATCTTACCTTACTCAATGAATCCTTTTCATAATCCTTTTCAAAATAACTTTCTCTAGAGAAGTACATGGTCTTACCATCTGGAGTAAAGGTCACTAAACCTTCATGGTACTTTGTATTGATTTTGTTATTAGCTAATTCCGCAGCTTGGTAGGAACCATCCGAGTTCTTAGTCATTGAGTAGACATCCAAGAAAGGTTGGTCGTTCCATCCATAGGTTTTTCTGCTATTGTTACGTCCAGAGGTTACCCAAAGTTTACCATCGTGTAGCGTACCACCGAAGTCCGACTGCTCCGAGTTGAAGTCCGCATTCTGAAGGTTGAACTTTTTGCCTTGTTCCAAGATTTTAGGCAGGTAGTTAGGGTTAGCCTTGTAAGCCATAGCTCTATCGTCTGAAGGTCTCATAGAAGCAAAGCGTTCCATCTGTTGGTTAGATTCTTCGTACTTACCATTGGCCTTTAGCATCTGAGAATACTTGTACACCACTTCAGGATCATCTGTTTCAGAAGCCTCAAGAGCTTTTGCGTACCAACGCTCAGCCTCTACAGTGTTGAAGATGTTATAGTAACTCTCAGCAAGCCTTCCGTAAACGTAGGCATCGCCCTTTCCTTTTTCGACAAGTTTTGTATAGTCTTCAGCAGCATCCACAAACTCGAACCTGTCAAAGTGCTTGTCTGCTTTTTTGGTGTCCTTGTTCTGAGCAGTTAAGCTTAAACTACCCATCAAGGTAATAAATAAAAGTGTTTTTAAGTTTTTCATAATTGTTATTAGCTTAACTGATTAGAAGTATCTAGGTGAACGAGAGACACGTTTAGGGAAATTAAGGTCGAACAGCAACATAACCTCGTGCGAGGCAGGAGCATAGGCCTTTATATCCGAAGTTACCGCATCGTATGCATAACCGATTCTAAATGCAGGTGATATGGCAAAGTTTACCAATCCAGAGAAAGAATCGTCCAATCTGTATGAAGCCCCGAACTCAAGTTTCTTATAGAAACGTACGTTCAGGTTGGCATCGAAAGATGTCGGAGCATCGAAAGAAGACTTTACCAAGAACGAAGGCTTAAGTTCTGTGTTCTCTGAGAGGTCAAATACATAACCACCAGTTAGGAAGTAGTGCTGACTTTCAGAACCAAGGTTGTTGCCATTGTCATCCAAGTGCACCGAAGATAGCAAGTTCGGTACAGACAGGGATAGATAATACTTATTGGTATAGTAAAAGAAACCTGCACCTATATTAGGTGTTGTCGAGTTGATGTTCTGGTTAAAGAACGGATCATCCTCATTTTGTACAACCAAGTCCGTCAATCCAATATCATGGAAAGTAGCACCAGCCTTAACCCCAAAAGCTAAGTTGTGCTCACCGCCAAGTCTAAGAGTATAGGATACGTCAGCATAGACATTGGTTTCTTGTACGGGACCGATCTGATCGGCAATAACCGACAGACCGATACCAAGATTGTCACCCACAGGAGCGTGCCCGAAGAAGGTACCCGTTTCAGGTGCACCATCGATACCAGACCACTGTTTTCTGTATAAGAGCCCGAAGGAAAGGTTCTCCCTCGACCCGGCATAAGCAGGGTTAACGACGTTCATATTGTACATGTACTGCGTATACTGAGGGTCCTGTTGAGCCTGCATCTGGAACGCCAGTAACAGGACCGCTATAATAGAGAGTTTTTTCATGTTATAATTTAAGTTGATTCAGTTAGTCAAATTTATTTGTTGATGTATACCCATCCTGTTTTCGATTTAGCACCACCTTCGTATATCACGGTATAGAAATAAGTTCCTACAGGAAGCTCATCACCACTATTGGTTTGTCCGTGCCATTCATCGATATAGTTGCTTCTAGAGTATACTAGAGTACCGTTTCTGTTGAAAATCTTAAGCTCTGTTACATCGAACGGGCTTAAGTCGAAGGTATCGTTCTGTCCAGGTGATACACCAGGAGATATACCTTGCGGGAAATCACAGAAATCAAGTTCTACCACATCTGTGTATACAGTGTTTGTACAACCCGTATCGTTGAACATGATCTCAGCAGAGTACTCACCACTTAGTAGTACGCCACTGTCAAGGACAAGGTCGCTCTCACCGCTAATCTGTGTACCTTCATAGTACCAGCTTATGGTCACATCCTCTACACTGAAGTTGGTAGGCACAAGGGCAATCTCAATGGATACCGTAGCACCTGGACATACTTCATAATCATATGATGGATCGAACGTGGCTTGTGGTTGAGTTCCGATGATTAAATCAAAATTGTTGACTACATAACAACCTTCATTGTCAATTGATTCAACACGTACATAAACAGTTTCACCTGTACTATTGTAAGAATAAGGTAATGAGTTTTCATCATTTTCAGCATCAGCTTCTGATGAGTGATACGTAACATTGAATTGCGTATCATCTTGTCCATTTAAGACGTCTAAAGAATGAGAAGCAAGATCAAAAGTAGCTTCAACACCATTTCCACATTCGATGTAGTCTACACTTTCAGCAGTATGTGAAGGACTACTTACAATTAAACTAAAGCTATTGACTACATAACAATAAGGATTACTTATGCTTTCAACACGTACATAAACAGTTTCACCCATACTTGTATAAGAGTCAGCTAATGGATTTTGATTATTAATAGCATCAGTCTCAGACGAATGATAAGTTACATTAAATTGAGAAGCATCTTGACCATTTAAAATACTTGAATCATGAGACCCAAGATCAAAAATTGCTTCACCATCACTGTTACAAATACTATAATCTACACTTTCAGCTGTATGAGTAGGATCAGTTACAATCAAGTCAAAGGAAGCTATACTATAACAACTTGTAACATTGTCTTGTACTCTAACGTAAACAGTTTGAGGATTAGATATGTTTATATAAGGTGAATCCGTTATCGGTGCTAAATTGTTTTCTGCATCACTTTCAGAAAGATGATATGAAATAGTATGCATTGAAGGGTCTAAACTTCCTAAAACAACAGAATCATTATCACTTAAAGTAAATGGAGCTTCATCAGTAGCAGAACAACTTTCTAGATCTGAAGGATCTTCATTAAGCACTGGAGGTGGCAAGAATTCTACTACTATATCATCAGTTAAGAAACATTGACTTGAGAAAATTACTTGTGCAGTATATAAATCAGGCTCTGTTACTGTTAGAGTAGAAGAAGTTTCACCTGGAATCTGTATACCATCTTTAAACCATACGTGTTGTAGGTTAGGTGCTTGTGTATCAAGAACTATAGGTTCACCTAAACATGTTGCTTCACCAGAAGAGATAGTAATATCTTCACCTAAGTTTAATTCACCAAGATCAAAACTACCTGCTTGTAAGAATACTCCAGAATCGAAAGCAGAGTCACTTTGGTCAGCTATAACTAATTTAATATGGTATGTGTCCCCAACATTTACTGCCGATTGTGCAGTGAAAACGGTTGTTCTACCATCAAATGAAATAGGCGGTAAGTTATCAGGGATATAACCACCAAAATATTGTTCGTTTTCAGCACCACAACTTGTATTCGCTTGGTGGATATTAGTTACTAAGATAGGAGTTGTTGTATTAGGTAATACAGCTAAATTAGTAGTGACACCATTAGAATCGGTTAAAAGAAATGCAAATGCATCTGAAAAAGTACACTCAAAAGAGCCGCCATTGTATTCCTCAGAGGCCATTAAAAAGTCAAAGCTTATTTGAGCCGCAAGTGGAACAAAATCAAACTCAATTATTGAGGCATTATTTGTAGTTGTAATACCTACTGCATTTTCTAAATCATTATCACCAGGCCAAGCAGAAGTTCCATTACTCATTGCATTTGTATTTGGCCCAGAAGCTAAACTTGCATCTCCAGATGTTAGAATAATACCTTCATCAAAAGGGAATCCAATGCCGTCACCAGACATTGAGAAATAACCTATACCATTATCTTGGCCATAATCTGTACCTGTTGAATAAGTAATGTTTGATATTTGAGCACATTCACCACCAATTAAAATATCTTGGACAAGTTGCTCAACAGTATAAGTAGTTTGATCTACAATGACATTATCAAGACCTGGTCTTATACATAAATCGAAAGTTGTGTCTTCACTGTTAGATCCAAAAGAAAATACTCGTATGTAGTATGTATTTCCAACGGTTAAAGTTGGTGTTATTATAGAAGCTTCTGTAGAACAATATATTTCCGTTAAAGACCCACATGTTCCTTCATATAAACCATGATCAAGATTTGTAGATGAACCAACTATATTCTCTAATGTGATAAGTTGTGTGTCATCATTAGCAACAAATTGGAACCAAACATCATCATCTGGGTTACCAGCACAAGATCCAGCAGGTGTACTTGAAGGAGTGGCTTCTAGTAATGTTCCAGGAGTTACTACAGTACACTCACCATCAGTGTTTACAGCAGCAACTGTAGCATCAACACAGTTGTCATTTACAGGTGGACAAGCTAATAACTCAAACGTATCACTACTAATGGTACAGTTATTATCTTGTTCGTTCATCACAAAAACGTTTACAGAAGTACCAAAAGGGAACGGACCAACTTGGTATAAACCGACATTAGGTGCTTGAACTGTGTTGGCATCATAGGTGTTAGAAAGTTCTAATGTTGCAGCATCACCCATACTTGTGACATCTACATCAATAAAGAATTGATTTCCTGCACAATCCGGTGTCACGGTATAGTTGGCATCTGGAAGTGTACATAATAATTCCTGTATGTTTACAGTAAAATCTAGCGTAACACCCCAAGTACCATTGTAACAAGGATCTGGTGTAGCCTGACCAGAATCGGCTGTTCCGATACGCATTCTATGCTGGCCAAGAGTAGCAGTAATAGGCATTATAAATGAAGCGTCTAATATATGTGGATTAGCTCCGCCTGCAGATTCTCCTTGGAATACTAATTCAGAAGCATCAAAAATTAAATCATCATTAAAATCTATCCATATGTTGGTATAGTAAGTGAAAGTGTGTCCAAACTCAATTTCCACAGTAGTTTCAATGCCTTGGAAGGCATTAACGACAGGTGAAGTTTGGTTTTCATAAGTTACATCACCTAAACTAGGGAAGTTAGTAATACCCAGTGTAACATAATTAACACCATTTCCATCATTACTAGTTGGTTCAGAGACACAATATCCTGTAAAGAATTCTAGAGGTCCAGCAAAAGCACTAACATCACCAGCTCCACATACAGCTTGCACATAGAATTCATAATATGTATCTGCTGTAAGTCCGTTTATAGTATATGGGTTTGTTACACCTGTAACTACCGTACCAGTTCCTTGAGTAAAACCAGAAGGGCCATATTCAATATTCCAAGAGCCGGCAACAGCATCTGTCCAACTCACCTCAGTAGATGTAAGAGAAAGGTTTGTAGCTGTTAATTGAGTTGGACTAAAACAAGTTGGAGCCTCATCAAAAGTTACATCATCGATAGCGATATCATCGTAGAAATCACCAGTAACAATTTCTGAGAAAATAAACCTAGCTTGTACATCACCAGTAATGGTAAGTCCACTCAAATCAATGATCTTAAGTTCCCAACCAGACGTGTTAGTATTGTAAGTGCCCATATTGTTCCATGCAGCACCATCCCAAACTTCAACATCTAATTGAGAGTTAGCATTACCTTCATTATCGCTGATTTCATAAAAAGAAAGTGCAGGTGTTGTAAGAGCAGAAACATCAACTAACGGACTTGTTAGGGTTCTTACACCATCGTTACCTGAAGAATCACACCATGCAAAATAACCATTAGTTGCTGTTGTACCTGTTATAGTTCCGTTGTTTCCAATATGGTTAAATCCAGGGTCATCATCAAAAAACCAATCTTCACCACCATCCATAGTCCAACAAAGCGGGATAACACCACCATTTTCAAAACCTTCGGTATAAGGTGCTACGAAAGTAGAGCATTCTGTTGTAAAGGTAAAAGGACCAACCCAACCACTAAGTTCGCCGCCACAATTGGTCTGTACGTAGTATTCATAATCAGTAGCAGGTGAAAGACCAGTTACAGTATAAGGATTAGTTACACCAGCATTTGTAGCTGTTCCTGTTGGAGGTGTACCAGCAGTAACCACTTCTATATTCCAATCAACAGCGCTACCACCTTGCGTCCAAGCTAATTCAGCAGAAGTAGCAGTGATTGCATTTGCCGTTAAAAATGTAGGATCAAAACAAGTTGGAGCCTCATCAAAAGTTACATCATCTATTGCTATGTCATCATAGAAGTCAGTACCTACAATCTCAGAGAAGATGAACCTAGCTTGTACATCACCTGTAATTGTTAAAGTACTAATGTCAATAATTTTAAGTTCCCATCCAGCAGTATTGGTATTATAAGTCCCCATATTGTTCCAAGCTGCACCATCCCAAACTTCAACATCGAGTTGTGAGTTGGCGTTACCTTCGTTATCGCTTATTTCATAGAAAGAAAGAGAAGGTGTTGTTAAAGCAGACACATCTACCAATGGACTTGTAAGTGTTCTTACACCATCAGTACCAGAAGAGTCACACCAAGCAAAATAGCCATTAGTTGCCGTAGTGCCTGTCATAGTGCCGTTATTTCCGATATGGTTAAAACCAGGGTCGTCATCAAAAAACCAATCTTCACCACCATCCATAGACCAACAAAGTGGAATAGATCCACCATTTTCAAAACCTTCAGAATAAGGGGCTGTAAATGTCACACACTCCGTTGTAAAAATATATGGGCCAACCCATAAACTTAAATCACCAGGACCACAGTTTGCTTGATAGTATACATAATATTCTGTGGCAGGTGTTAGTGCAGTTAAAGCTGCAGTCGGAGTTCCTGTTGGTGAAATCGAAATTTCAGCTTCACTATTTCCTGGGGTGAAATCTCCTCCACTATTATATTCAATATTCCAATCTGTTTCAGACAAACCAATAGTCCAATCTAAGTTAGCTGTAGTAGCAGTAATAGCACTAGCAACCATATTACTTGGTTCAATACAGGTTGGAGCCTCGAAAAGAGTCACCACAATATTGGACCAATCTGCATCTGATCCACCAAAACTTTGATTTAATACTAAATCTATATAGCCATCGGAAGCAGGGTCATAAGCACCTGCTAAGTCACCTACGAAGGTAAGGGTGGTATTTGCATTACTGTTAAGTCCACCAGTTGTTGGCGGGTCTACAGTTACAGAGCCAGCGGCTGTTGTGAATGTGAGATCTGCTTCGGAGGACCAAGGGTTTCCTCCACCAGCGACCCAGTCTACCGTAATAGAGAAGGAGTCGTAAGCACCAGAAGATGAGCTGGGCACACCAGTTGAATTAGCCACATCGTTAAGACTAATTGTTACTGGCGATCCTGATGCTACGTTTGTCGGCCCCACGATTGGGGTAAAATCATATTGGGCACTTGCAGTAATACAGAACCCTAGCATGACAAGAAATAAGGTAATCTTTTTCATTAGTTAATAGGTTTGTTAGTAAATATTAAACCCTTCCAATATTTAAATTAGAAAGGAATATTTTTTGTTGGTACATAGATAATGTTGTCGCAGTACTTTGTGTCGCTTAACCTTTGTCTGCATTGGTGAATTTAAAAAAAATGAGTATTAACATGATGTTAACATTGTTATAATAGATTAAATACTTTTATTTTCGATGAAAGGTTTAGGTTTTTGAAATATTAGCAAGAAAAAAGGTCTATCTCTTATTAAAGTGATAGACCTTTTAACATTTTATATAAACAAACGTTACTCGTTTTCCTGAGTATTTACGATAATAAATTCAGAACGTCTGTTATCAGCATGCTGTTCTTTAGTACAACCACTAGCACAGTCGATACGCGGTTCAGATTCGCCCATTCCAACACCAGATATACGCGAAGCATCGATACCTTTAGAGATGACATACTGTACGGTAGTCTTAGCTCTTCTGTCCGATAGCGCCATGTTATAGCTATCTGGACCTCTGTTATCAGTATGCGAAGTTGCCTTAATAACCATTTCTGGGTACTTGTTCATCACCTGTACCAGTTTATCCAGTTCAAATGCCGCTTCCGCAGTAATGTTAGACTTATCGAACTCAAAGAAGATAGGGTTTAGCTCCACCTTATCAGCCACGATGATTTTCTCAATAGGATCAAGAGATATCTGTACATTAACCTCTTCTTCACCAGAACCAGCTACAGGCACTTTTTTACTTTCAAAGCCGTCCATAACCACTTCAAGTTCCGTATCTTGCTCACATTCTACCATAAACTCAGCAACACCCTCAGCATTAGTTGTTCTTGATACTACTTTGTTACCCTCAGCATCGAACAAAGATACCGCAGCACCACTTATAGGCTCACGAGTCTTATCATCTAATACCGTAGCAAGAATCATCACATCACACAACGGTTGAAGCTTCTTAACAAAATAGATGTCGTCACTACCTTTTCCACCCTCTCTGTTCGAAGATACAAAGCCTTCTTCTGTTTCCTCATCGATAGTAAAGGCAAAATCATCTGCATTACTGTTCACAGGGATACCTACGTTTCTGATAGGAGTCCATTTACCATCAACTTCCTTGGTATAGAATACATCAAGACCACCCAGTCCCAAGTGACCGTTAGAAGAGAAGTACAGCGTATTGTTGCTGCTAACGTAAGGGAACATTTCTTGTCCCTCTGTATTTATCTTCTGTCCCATGTTAACAGGCTCACCAATGGTACCGTCATCATTTATAGTCGCTTTGTAGATATCAAATCCACCGTAACCATCTGGCATGTTTGAAGCAAAGTATAGTGTGCTACCATCTGGGCTTACCGCAGGATTCTTTACTGAGTAGTTCTCACTGTTAATAGACAAGCTTTCCACAGTATCCCAATCATCACCAAGTTTTGTAGCCTTGAAAAGGTACAGTTGGCTATATCTTACCTTACTCAATGAATCCTTTTCATAATCCTTTTCAAAATAACTTTCTCTAGAGAAGTACATGGTCTTACCATCTGGAGTAAAGGTCACTAAACCTTCATGGTACTTTGTATTGATTTTGTTATTAGCTAATTCCGCAGCTTGGTAGGAACCATCCGAGTTCTTAGTCATTGAGTAGACATCCAAGAAAGGTTGGTCGTTCCATCCATAGGTTTTTCTGCTATTGTTACGTCCAGAGGTTACCCAAAGTTTACCATCGTGTAGCGTACCACCGAAGTCCGACTGCTCCGAGTTGAAGTCCGCATTCTGAAGGTTGAACTTTTTGCCTTGTTCCAAGATTTTAGGCAGGTAGTTAGGGTTAGCCTTGTAAGCCATAGCTCTATCGTCTGAAGGTCTCATAGAAGCAAAGCGTTCCATCTGTTGGTTAGATTCTTCGTACTTACCATTGGCCTTTAGCATCTGAGAATACTTGTACACCACTTCAGGATCATCTGTTTCAGAAGCCTCAAGAGCTTTTGCGTACCAACGCTCAGCCTCTACAGTGTTGAAGATGTTATAGTAACTCTCAGCAAGCCTTCCGTAAACGTAGGCATCGCCCTTTCCTTTTTCGACAAGTTTTGTATAGTCTTCAGCAGCATCCACAAACTCGAACCTGTCAAAGTGCTTGTCTGCTTTTTTGGTGTCCTTGTTCTGAGCAGTTAAGCTTAAACTACCCATCAAGGTAATAAATAAAAGTGTTTTTAAGTTTTTCATAATTGTTATTAGCTTAACTGATTAGAAGTATCTAGGTGAACGAGAGACACGTTTAGGGAAATTAAGGTCGAACAGCAACATAACCTCGTGCGAGGCAGGAGCATAGGCCTTTATATCCGAAGTTACCGCATCGTATGCATAACCGATTCTAAATGCAGGTGATATGGCAAAGTTTACCAATCCAGAGAAAGAATCGTCCAATCTGTATGAAGCCCCGAACTCAAGTTTCTTATAGAAACGTACGTTCAGGTTGGCATCGAAAGATGTCGGAGCATCGAAAGAAGACTTTACCAAGAACGAAGGCTTAAGTTCTGTGTTCTCTGAGAGGTCAAATACATAACCACCAGTTAGGAAGTAGTGCTGACTTTCAGAACCAAGGTTGTTGCCATTGTCATCCAAGTGCACCGAAGATAGCAAGTTCGGTACAGACAGGGATAGATAATACTTATTGGTATAGTAAAAGAAACCTGCACCTATATTAGGTGTTGTCGAGTTGATGTTCTGGTTAAAGAACGGATCATCCTCATTTTGTACAACCAAGTCCGTCAATCCAATATCATGGAAAGTAGTAGCACCAGCCTTAACCCCAAAAGCTAAGTTGTGCTCACCGCCAAGTCTAAGAGTATAGGATACGTCAGCATAGACATTGGTTTCTTGTACGGGACCGATCTGATCGGCAATAACCGACAGACCGATACCAAGATTGTCACCCACAGGAGCGTGCCCGAAGAAGGTACCCGTTTCAGGTGCACCATCGATACCAGACCACTGTTTTCTGTATAAGAGCCCGAAGGAAAGGTTCTCCCTCGACCCGGCATAAGCAGGGTTAACGACGTTCATATTGTACATGTACTGCGTATACTGAGGGTCCTGTTGAGCCTGCATCTGGAACGCCAGTAACAGGACCGCTATAATAGAGAGTTTTTTCATGTTATAATTTAAGTTGATTCAGTTAGTCAAATTTATTTGTTGATGTATACCCATCCTGTTTTCGATTTAGCACCACCTTCGTATATCACGGTATAGAAATAAGTTCCTACAGGAAGCTCATCACCACTGTTGGTTTGTCCGTGCCATTCATCGATATAGTTGCTTCTAGAGTATACTAGAGTACCGTTTCTGTTGAAAATCTTAAGCTCTGTTACATCGAACGGGCTTAAGTCGAAGGTATCGTTCTGTCCAGGTGATACACCAGGAGATATACCTTGAGGGAAATCACAGAAATCAAGTTCTACCACGTCTGTGTATACAGTGTTTGTACAACCCGTATCGTTGAACATGATCTCAGCAGAGTACTCACCGCTTAGTAGTACGCCACTGTCAAGGACAAGGTCGCTCTCACCGTTGATCTGAGTACCTTCATAGTACCAGCTTATGGTCACATCCTCTGCACTGAAGTTGGTAGGTATAAGAGCAATCTCAATGGATACCGTAGCACCTGGACATACTTCATAATCATATGATGGATCGAACGTGGCTTGTGGTACAGAACCAACAATTAACTCAAAAGAATTAATTACATAACAGTTTGAGAAGTTTACATCTTCAACTCTAACATAGACAGTAGTACTACCTGAAGTATATACATTAGGTAATGCGTTATTATTATTTTCAGCATCTTCTTGAGAATTATGATATGTAACATTGTAATTAGATGCATCTTGATTACCTAATACTATATTTGTATGAGCAAGTAAGTCAAAGTCTGCCATATCATCAATAAATCCATCTGAATCATCACATTCTTCAATGTTTTGACTCGTTGCTGTTTGGGTAGGTTGATTTATGATAAGACTGAAAGAATCAACATTAAAACAGCCAGTATCAGTATTCTCTAAACGAACATATATTATATCTCCATTAGAGCCCATATAAGGTGATGATAAAGCAGAAATATTATCTTCTGCATTTTCCATACTAGCATGATAAGAAATAGTATAATTTCCAGACAGCCCATTAAGCACAGTGGCATCATTGTCTGTCAATTGGAATTCAGTAGTTGTGTCTGCAGAACATGTTTCTAAATCCATTGGTGAGCCAATAGAAGGTGCAGGTTGAACTACTAAATCTACTTGAGACAATTGACGACAACCTAAATGATTGTCATTATATGCATCAGTATCTTCAACTCTAATAATTAAAGTTTCACCAGAAGAATTATAAGGTGAAGAAACAGCACCGATTGCTTGATTTGCATCAGAAGTACTAGTGTAATAAGTAACTGTGAAATCCGATCCTAAACCTAATGAGGCTGTTAGGGCGTCCAAGTCGAAATCTTCAACACCATCCATTTCAGGGCCATCACAAACAGTTAAGTTCTGAGAGGCAACACTTGGAGCTTCATCATAGAAATTTATTTCTACTAAAGCAGAAAAATATAATATACTTTGATCACAAATACCACCTAACACTTGAACTTGATATGTTCCAGATTCTGTAGCAGTATATGTAGGTAAGTCAGCACCTGGGATAACGAAACCATCTTGATACCAAACATATTGGTCAACACTATAGAATGTAGTAGCTTCTAAAGTTACACTGTCAAAACCACAGTAGTCTAATACTTCATCTGGGGTTGCCAAATCGGCAACATCATCTTCAATAGGCAAACCATCAACTTCCATGACAACGTCACAAACCACATCACAATTAGTTCCATCAGTAGGGCCTGAATCTTGAACAAATGTATAAGTACCTTCTTGTTGAGAGAAATTGGTTATTAAAATAACATAAACTGAATTTGCAGGAACATTAGAAAGCGTAATTGTTTCTGATGCTGTTGCAGAATAACTACAATCTGCAATGGTTTCAGGTAATAAATCTACACAACCACCTTGTTGATCTACAAATGGTCCCCAAACAATAAAGTCGATATCTAAACCTGTACCAGCTGCGTTAGTTTGATCTAAGCTAAATACATAGTCTCCAGCAAGATCAAAGTTAATAGTATTCCATTGCGGATCTGGTTGAGATCCTAAACAATCGTAATCTAAATATGGAGGTGCTGTTTGGTCACCAACTACACTTGGATATTCGATATCTGGATCAGCACAAATAGGTAATGCATCTAAACAATATGTTGGTGTACCTAATGTGCCAATACATAAATCAAATGAACTTGTTTCACTTACAGATCCATTAGAAAATACTCTAACATAGTAAGTATTACCTATAACTAAGGTTGGAGTGAGACTATAATCATCACTTGAACAATAAATTTCGGTTAAAGAACCGCATGAGCCTTCATAAACCGCATGATCTATATTAGTTGTACCTCCTGTAATATTAATAATTTGAATAATTTGCTGTTCACCTAAAGCTGTAAACTGAAACCAAACATCGTCATTAGGTGTCCCAGCACAACTTCCAGCAGGAACTCCTGAAGGAGTAGCAGCTAAGATTGTACCTGGTGTAACATCATTACAAGATTCACCATCATTAACAATAGCTACAGTAGCATTAATACATTCATCGTTGGTAGGAGGACAAGCTAATACTTCAAAAGTGTCACTACTTATAGTACAGTTATTATCTTGTTCATTCATTACGAATATTTTGACAGAAGAACCAAAAGGGAATGGTCCGGCTTGATATGTATCAACGGTTAGTGCCTGAATAGTATTGGCATCATAATCATTAGAAATTTCTAATGAAGCTGCATCACCCATACTTGTAACATCTACATCAATAAAGAATTGATTTCCTGCACAGTCTGGTACTGTTGTATAAGTAGCTTCAGGAAGCGTACATAATAATTCCTGTATGTTTACAGTAAAATCGAGCGTAACACCCCATGAACCATTATAACAAGGGTCAGGTGTTGATTGACCGAAGTCAGCTGTTCCGATACGCATTCTATGTTGTCCTATAGGTGCCGTTGCAGGCATTATAAAAGAAGCGTCAAGTATATGAGGGTTACCAGATCCGTTAGATTCCCCAGAGAAAACTAACTCAGAAGCATCAAAAATTAAATCATCGTTAAAGTCAATCCAAATATTAGCATCGTAAGTAAATGCATGTCCAAACTCAATTTCTACAGTGGTTTCTATACCTTGGAACACCGTTACTACAGGAGATGTATGGTTTTCATAAGTTACATCACCAAAGCTCGGAAAATCAAGTATATTAATAGCTACGTTATTAACACCATTTCCATCATTACTAGTTGGTTCAGAGACACAATATCCTGTAAAGAATTCTAGAGGTCCAGCAAAAGCACTAACATCACCAGCTCCACATACAGCTTGCACATAGAATTCATAATATGTATCTGCTGTAAGTCCGTTTATAGTATATGGGTTTGTTACACCTGTAACTACCGTACCAGTTCCTTGAGTAAAACCAGAAGGGCCATATTCAATATTCCAAGAGCCGGCAACAGCATCTGTCCAACTCACCTCAGTAGATGTAAGAGAAAGGTTTGTAGCTGTTAATTGAGTTGGACTAAAACAAGTTGGAGCCTCATCAAAAGTTACATCATCGATAGCGATATCATCGTAGAAATCACCAGTAACAATTTCTGAGAAAATAAATCTAGCTTGTACATCACCAGTAATGGTAAGTCCACTCAAATCAATGATCTTAAGTTCCCAACCAGACGTGTTAGTATTGTAAGTGCCCATATTGTTCCATGCAGCACCATCCCAAACTTCAACATCTAATTGAGAGTTAGCATTACCTTCATTATCGCTGATTTCATAAAAAGAAAGTGCAGGTGTTGTTAATGTAGAAACATCAACAAGAGGACTTGTTAGGGTTCTTACACCATCGTTACCTGAAGAATCACACCAAGCAAAATAGCCATTAGTTGCCGTTGTGCCTGTTATAGTTCCATTGTTTCCAATATGGTTAAATCCAGGGTCATCATCAAAAAACCAATCTTCACCACCATCCATAGTCCAACAAAGCGGTATAACACCACCATTTTCAAAACCTTCGGTATAAGGTGCTACGAAAGTAGAGCATTCTGTTGTAAAGGTAAAAGGACCAACCCAACCACTAAGTTCGCCGCCACAATTAGTCTGTACGTAGTATTCGTAATCTGTAGCAGGTGAAAGACCAGTTACAGTATAAGGATTAGTTACACCAGCATTTGTAGCTGTTCCTGTTGGAGGTGTACCAGCAGTAACCACTTCTATATTCCAATCAACAGCGCTACCACCTTGCGTCCAAGCTAATTCAGCAGAAGTAGCAGTGATTGCATTTGCCGTTAAAAATGTAGGATCAAAACAAGTTGGAGCCTCATCAAAAGTTACATCATCTATTGCTATGTCATCATAGAAGTCTGTGCCTACAATCTCAGAGAAGATGAACCTAGCTTGTACATCACCTGTAATTGTTAAAGTACTAATGTCAATAATTTTAAGTTCCCATCCAGCAGTATTGGTATTATAAGTCCCCATATTATTCCAAGCTGCACCATCCCAAACTTCAACATCGAGTTGTGAGTTGGCGTTACCTTCGTTATGGCTCAGTTCATAGAAAGAAAGCGCAGGTGTTGTTAATGCAGATACATCTACCAATGGACTTGTAAGAGTTCTTACACCATCAGTACCAGAAGAGTCACACCAAGCAAAATAGCCATTAGTTGCTGTTGTGCCTGTTATAGTTCCATTGTTTCCAATATGGTTAGCGCCAGGGCCATCATCAAAAAACCAATCTTCACCACCATCCATAGTCCAACAAAGTGGAATAGATCCACCATTTTCAAAACCTTCAGAATAAGGTGCTGTAAATGTCACACATTCTGTTGAAAAAGCAAAAGGACCAACCCAAGCACTTACATCTCCACCGCAATCAGCCTGAACATAGTAAACATAATTAGTAGCAGGAGTTAAACCAGTAATAGTATAAGGATTTGTGTTAGCTGTATGAGTAGGAGTTTCTGTTTGTGTTGAACCATCTGGAACAACTTCAATATTCCAATCTGTGGTACTCCCGTTTTCTGTCCAAGATAGTATTGCACTATCAGATGTTGTACTTATAACCGCTAGGTCAGATGGTTCAGGACAAGTAACTTCAAAAATAGTAACATCATCAAAACCAAAACCTTCATCAGTAACAGAGCCATCAGAACCAAATGCAATTCTAAAGATTACATTAGATTGGCCTCCTAAACCTGTAAGAGCATGTCTTGCTATAACCCAAGCATTAGTACCAGCAGTACCAGTACCAGACCAACCTTCTTGTTGGCCACCAGGATTACCATTTATAGTATCATCAGTATACCAATTGTTTGGGTCTCCATTTGCTCCAACATTAACCCAGTTAGTACCACCGTCAATTGAAGACTGAAGTACAGCACCATCCCAACTAAATTCAATATCATACCAGATACTTAATTCAATTGAAGGTGCAGATAATGAGGATAAATCAAACACAGGACTAGTAACCCAAGAGTTTTCGTTTGAGTTATAAGTACCAGAAAGATTAGTTACCCAAGCATTTGAACCAGAAGCGGCACTGTTGATTATAGCACCCGTAGGAGTACCAAGTGCCCAAGTGCCGTTTGTTGTGTTGTCGGCTACCCAACCACCATCGCCAGATTCAAAATCTTCTGAATACGGATAACTTGTAATTTGTGCATTAAGATGACTAGAAAACGCAAATACAAGTAAAAATAGAAATAGCGTAATTTTTTTCATTAGTAATCGGTTTGTTAATAAATATTGCCCTAACACTAATCGATTGATTAGGAAAGGGTTGGTTTGTCAGTTTTAATATAGAGGTTGTAATTGACGATTTTAAAGGCTGCTTAACCACTTTTTTTCGTCATCCCGAATATATGAAAAATGCCTATTAACGGTATGTTAACAATGTTAATATAGATTAACTACTGTATTAATCGATAAAAGGTTTGGATATATTTAGGAACTTTTTAGCTGAATAAATACAGGGAAATGATCACTATATCCACCTCTATATTTTTTACCAACGTATGTGCGAAAAGGTTGACCCTTATATTTTCCGTGGTATTGGGTTACAAATTTTGAATTAAAGACGTTTGCTTTAAAAAAACGTAAGTTAGAGGTGCTTAAGTCGAAGAAATTATTTGAAATCAATATTTGATCGAACATATTCCATTGAAAGTCATGATTCAAGCTTCCTTTGTCGTGTGATAAGACTGTTTTAAACGGATTGTAGAGTTCGCTTTCCTTTTCAAGAAGTTTGATGCTATTATCTTCTGGGTTGTCATTGAAGTCTCCCATAACAATGATTTTTGCATCAGAATCTTCTTTTTTAATTCTGTCTATAATAGAGTTAACAACTTTAGCAGCAGCTATACGTTTGTACTCTGTTTCTTTTTCTCCTTCTCGTCTAGATGACCAATGATTAACTATAATATTTAAATTTTCACCACCCAGTTTTCCTTGTACTAAAAGAACATCTCTAGTGTAATCTCTAAGTCCCATTTCGTTTTGTAAATAGACCGAAAATGTTTCTGAACTTTCAACAATAAAAAATTCACTTTTGTATAATAAAGCAACATCAATACCTCGTTCGTCCAAAGAGTCAAAATGTACAAACTCATATCCTTCATTTTCTAAATGCTCACTGTTTATTAAATCTGATAGTACATTATTATTTTCAACTTCAGCTAAACCAACAATAATAGGAGCAGGAGATTCTGAGTTATCGCCAATCTGTGAGATGACAGACCCCAATTTTCTCAATTTGTTTTGATAGCGTTTATAAGTCCAACGTTTGGCCGAAGTTGGTAAAAAATCATCGTCATTGGTATAAGGATCATTTTCAATATCAAATAGATTTTCGATATTGTAGAATGCTATAGTATAAATCTCAGGTTTTTCTATCATGGGATAAAAATATAGCTTTTTAAAAAATATGATAAGGAAAATCCATTTCCTTAACTTTGTACTTTAATTTATTTATGCTAGAGAAAAAAGATATAGAATTAGAGAGTGTAGTACTTATAGGTATTGTTACACAAGACCAAGATGAAGAAATGTCTAAGGAATACTTAGATGAGTTAGAATTCTTAACCTATACAGCGGGAGGAGATGTTGTAAAACGATTTACGCAGAAAATGACCATGCCAAATCCTAAAACCTTTATTGGTACAGGAAAGATGGATGAAGTAAAGGGGTTTGTGAAGGAAAACGAAATTGGCACCGTAATTTTTGATGATGAGCTTTCACCTGCTCAAGAGCGCAATATTAGCAAAATACTGAATTGTAAAATTCTAGATAGAACAAACCTTATTTTAGACATATTTGCACAGCGAGCACAAACCAGCTATGCCAGAACTCAGGTGGAATTAGCACAATGCGAATATTTACTACCTAGACTTAAAGGGATGTGGACACACCTTGAGCGACAAAAAGGTGGTATTGGTATGCGTGGTCCTGGTGAAACAGAAATTGAAACCGATAGACGTATCGTTCGAGATAAAATTTCACTTTTAAAAGCGAAGATAAAAACTATTGACAAGCAAATGGCTGTACAACGAGGTAATCGTGGTGCCATGGTGCGTGTTGCGCTTGTAGGCTATACCAATGTTGGTAAGTCTACTTTAATGAATGTGATTAGTAAAAGTGAGGTCTTTGCAGAAAATAAATTATTTGCTACGTTAGACACAACGGTTCGTAAAGTAGTGATAGGGAATCTTCCTTTTTTAGTAAGTGATACGGTAGGGTTTATCAGAAAGTTACCAACCCAATTGGTAGAATCTTTTAAAAGTACATTGGATGAAGTTAGGGAAGCTGATTTATTGCTTCATGTGGTAGATATTTCACATTCCAATTTTGAAGAACACATAGAGTCTGTAAATCAAATTTTAGATGAAATAGACAGCAAGGATAAGCCAACAATTATGGTGTTTAATAAGATTGATGCTTATGAACCAGAACCATTTGATGAAGAAGATCTGGCGGAAGAACGCACTAAATCCAATTATACTATTGACGAATGGAAAAAAACATGGATGTCTAGAATCGGTGATAACGCTTTGTTTATTTCAGCTTTGAATAAGGAAAATATGGACGAATTCAGAAAACGTGTTTATAAAGAGGTGAGAGATATTCACGTTACTCGCTTTCCGTACAATCATTTCTTATATCCAGACGTTGAAGATATAGAGTAATAAGATTTATTAATGAGGTCATCGCAATCGAACTTCAAAATTTGGATAAAAAAAGTGCTCAAAAACAAATGGGTTAAATGGCTACTGATAGTAGTGGGAGCAGTTTTTGTATTTCTTTTAGGACTTTATATTAGTATATATTTAGGACTTTTCGGAAAACTGCCAACGACTGAAGAATTAAGTTCTATTAAACATGAACAAGCTACACAGTTGCTAGACCGAAAGGGAGAATTAATAGGCAAATACTACATATTTGATAGACAACCCGTAAGTTTTGAAGATTTTCCTAAACATTTAATTGATGCTTTGGTCGCTACCGAAGATAGTCGGTTTTATGAGCACGATGGCATAGACAACATTAGTTTAATTCGTGTTTTTGTAAAGAATCTCATTCTTCAAGATAAAAGCGCGGGAGGTGGTAGTACTATTACACTTCAATTGGCTAAGAATTTATACGGTAGAAAAAACTATGCAATGTTTAGCATGCTCATTAATAAATTTAAAGAGTCTATTGTAGCAAAACGCATCGAAGAAATTTATTCAAAAGAAGAAATACTAACACTTTATCTTAATACGGTTCCTTTTTCAGATAATACTTATGGTATTGAAAGTGCGTCACTAAAGTTTTTTAATAAATCAGTTAAAGAACTTTCAAAAAATGAAGCAGCTACTTTGGTGGGAACGTTGAAAGCTAATTCATATTATAATCCGAGACTGCATCCTGAAAGATGTGAAGGCAGAAGAAATGTCGTTTTAAGTCAGATGGTGAATTATGGCTACCTTTCAAATGACTCTTTAGACTATTTTCAGAATCAGAAATTAGAACTAGATTATCATTCCTATAATCATGACTTAGGATTAGCTCCTTATTTTAGAGAAGAAGTAAAAAAACAATTGCTAAAACTTTTAGATTCTATAAAATCACCCGAAGGTGAAACCTATAATTTATATAGAGATGGTTTGGTAGTTCATACAACTTTAGATTATCAAATGCAGGAATATGCTGAAGAAGCTATGAAATCTCATCTTGAAAAACTACAGAGTGATTTTGAAGCATCTTTTGGAAAAAACACACCTTGGAAAGGCAATTCTCAAATTTTAAAATCTGCTATTGCCAAACTACCATTGGTAAAAAAATATAAGGAAGATGGTTTGTCCGATACTCAAATTATGGATTCTTTAAATGTAAAGCGAAATGTAGAATTGTTTGGTTGGAAAGGTGATACCATCAAAAATATTTCTGTTGTAGATAGCCTTCAACATTATTTAAAATTTTTAAATACAGGAATGCTTTCTATTGAGCCATCAACAGGAGCGGTTAGAACTTATATTGGTGGCATTGATTATCGTTTTTTCAAATACGATCATGTATCCCAAAGTGAGCGACAAGTGGGTTCAACATTCAAACCTTTTGTATATACTGCTGCCATTGAGGATGGATTAGATCCATGCACATACTTCTCGTTGAATAAAGTAACTTACACGGATTATGACGATTGGACTCCTTCAAACTCAGGAAGTAAAGAAGAAGATCCTTATATTAATTATACCTTGGAGAATGCTCTAAGCAATTCTGTAAATACCATTGCTGTAAAAGTTTTAGATAAGGTTGGCATTCCGAAAGTTATAGAGCAAGCAGAAAAATTAAATATAACACAAGAATTACCTGATAAACCGTCTTTGGCGCTTGGTGTTGCAGAAATTAACTTGAAAGAACTGACCGGAGCTTATGCCAGCTACGTTAATAATAGTAAGTCTGTAAAGCCGTTTTACATTACAAAAATAGAAGACAAAAACGGCAATGTTATCGCCAATTTTGAGCCTGAAATATCCAAAGACCAAGCTTATAATGACTACACAAGGCAAGTTATGTTAGAAATGATGAAGTCTACCGTTAATTCGGGCACAGCTTCACGATTGAGGTCTACTTACGGTTTGCGAAATGATATTGCTGGCAAAACAGGAACCACACAAGATAATAAAGACGGTTGGTTTGTGGCCTTAACACCAGATTTGGTAACGATCACTTGGGTTGGTAACGATAATCATAGTATCGGTTTTAAGTCTACAGGTTTAGGACAAGGGGCTAACTCAGCATTGCCAATTTTTGCTAAGTTCTACCAAAAGTTGAATAATGATTCGGATTATAAAAGTATTACAAATGCTAGGTTTGAAAAGGCTTCAAGTGAAGTGATTGAAGACTTAGACTGTGAGCCAGAAAAACGTGATGGCTTTTTTAAACGTTTGTTTAAAAAGAAGAATAAGAAGAAAAAATTTGATTAAAAAAGAGGTTGTCTAAAAATGAGAATCTGTCATTCTGAATTTATTTCAGAATCTGAAACGAGTTCAGATTGACAAAACAGTAACTTTTAGACAACCTTTTATACTTTAAAAGCCAGTTCTAATTACTAGAACTTATAGCTTAAACCAATAGTGTAATACGTTTGTAAATCGTTATCTACGTTGTCAAACGTTGGTTCATCTGCAGTTCCCATTGGATCGTATTGACCAAGTGCATAATTAAGCGCTTCTTGTTTGTTGCTTCTTAAAGCAAAATCAAAACCTACACCAATCATTTTCCATAATGTATAGCTAAATGAGTTAGTCCAAGTCCAGTTAGACAAGTCGCTATCTTCATAACTTTGGAAAGTTGAGAAGTTTGTTTTAAAAGCAATCGCTCCAATTTGTCTTGTATAATCTGCTACGATTTTAGCACCAGCAGAAGATTCAAAAACAGTATCGTTGTCTGCAAAAACAAAGTTGTAGTTCAATGGGTGAATCACTACAATTAAATTATCGATAGGTGTCCAAGTAGCACCAATACCAAGATCTAAATAACCCGGATCGTTAAAGTTGTTCAATAATGTAGTTCTATATTCCCCTAATGCAGATATAGCCCATTTTTCACCTAATTTAAAACCATAAAGTGATGAAATATTAAACACATCAGTAGTTGGTTCAAAATCTTCACTATCAGTTTCAATATCTTTATTATCTAATTTAACCCATGCCAAATTAGTTGTTAATGAGTTTCTCCAGAAATATTTTTCTTCAATTTTATTGGCAAAAGCGTTGAAAGTAAAACCAATATTACCCGAAGAGTTATTTGGAGCTCCTTGTGCATACCAGTTATTGAAGTTAGATAAACTACCACCAATAGTACCAAAAGCTCCAACTCGCCAACCAGGTAAGGCATCTATTTGAGCTTGAATAGCGTCAGCTTCTTTTTGAAACTTATCTGCTTGTGCTTGTTTCTCAGCTTTTTGAGCTTGTAGCTCTTCTTTAGTTTGTGCAAAACCAAAAAATACAGCGAACATTAAAGAAGCTGATAAAAGTAATTTTTTATTCATAATGGATTAAATTTTAATAACTTAAGTTGCAAATATAAGTCTTTGTCAATTTTTACCCACCACAAAGCGATAGAAATCAACATTATATTAGACTTGTTTTTCTAATGAAAGTCACATTTATTTTTTCTTGAATAGCGGAACTGAAGAACATGCTTCGCCAAACATTATAGACTTTGCAATAGGTTTTAGTTTTTGAGATAATAAAACCAAAGCATTAGATGGTACAGGTTTGTTAGAGCAACCTTTTATAATTACAGGCAAATCTTTATAAATACTGAGATCTAAGTCTGAAATAATTGAAGAATAAATCAGAGATTCTAAATCGTTAAGCTCACCAATAACAGAGAGTTTAGCATACTCTTGAAGTTGAATGGAAATAAGCATATAAGCCCAATCAGGAACAATAGCATCTGTTGAACAATATATTGCAACATAGCAATCTTGATATTGAGACCAATCGTTCTCAGCAACATGAAGTCTAAAATCTTTTTCTCTAAGGACTAGACCTTCAAGTAACCAATCTTTAATATCAATTTGAACACGTTTTCCAACTGGATAATAGTCTTCTAAATCAATGACTTTAAGTTTACTGTTAGCGACTCTATTTATAATTTCTTCTGCCATATTAAAGCATTCCGAGCTCTAATTTTGCTTCTTCGCTCATTAAATCTTGAGACCAAGGCGGATCAAAAGTAATTTCTACTTCTGCATCTTTAACCTCGTTGATAGATTTTACTTTTTCTTCAACTTCTAAAGGAAGGGTCTCAGCAACAGGACAGTTAGGTGTTGTTAAGGTCATTAGGATTTTAACATCGTAATCTTCATTAACAAAAACATCATAGATTAGTCCAAGTTCATATATGTCAACGGGAATCTCAGGGTCGAAAATAGTTTTTAAAACTCTAACTATTTTATCTCCAAGTACGTTAGTATCTATAGTGGAATCGCTCATATTAATTCAATTGTGTTTGGTATGCAATGGCATACATTTTTAATTGTTTTATCATGCTCACCAAGCCATTGGCTCTTGTTGGTGATAGATGCTCTTTAAGTCCAATTTCGTCAATAAAATCAGTATTGGCATCAATAATATCTTTTGGGTGTTGGTTAGAAAACACTCTAATCAATATTGCAATAATACCTTTGGTGATGATAGCATCACTATCGGCTGTAAAATTTACTTTTTCATCAACCATATCGGCATGAACCCAAACTTTACTTTGGCAGCCTTTTATGATATGATCTTCAGTTTTATATTTCTCATCTATTAAAGGCAATGTTTTCCCTAAGTCAATCATATATTGGTAACGTTCTTCCCAATCATCAAACATTGAAAACTCGTCAATAATTTCGTTTTGAATTTCTTCAATAGTCATAGTCTCATTCTTTAAAGCAAAATTACAAAATAGCTATTGCTTTATAACATTTTCTTTTATGGATAACACTTTATTAACTAAAGCTTCTATCTCTTTAGGTGGATTTCCATGGTCAAACTCTGGAGTCATGTAGTGAATATCACCAATTTGTAAAGCTAAGGTAGCAGCAAGCGCTGCATCTGTGGCTCTATTATCTGTAGGAGCTTCCAATTTTGAAATACTTTGTAGGTCAACAGCTTCCATTAAGGTTTTGAGTTCTGCCCAATCAGAAGAGTTAATGGAATGATTTGTTATAGTTTGTAATCCTCTATCTTTCGAAAATTTGATACTTTTTTCTGAAATATTGAAATACTCATAAATACCTCTTGAACTCGTTTCATAAATTACAGAAGGACCATTATTACCATAAGATTTTATTGGTTTCTCTTGAATATTTCTTGGCTTCCCTTCAACCTTACTTGCTAAAATAATGGTTTCTTCTCCGTCTAGAAGTGATAAAACACCGTCTTTTAGAGTGAATGTTTTTATAGCAATTAAAGCATTTAAAAATTCACTTTCTACTTTACCTATTTCTGGTCCACAGAATTTTTTAGTAGAACCAATTTTATCGAGCGATATGCTATCTCCTTCAACGGTATAACTACCAAAGAAATTATTACAACCAGAACGTCCTGAAACCCGATTTGTACCTTCCTCAAAGGTGATACTCAGGTTTGTAGAAAGTATATCTTGATTAACAAGTTTTGAAATGCTATAAGTTCCAAAAATAGGGTCTTGCATAGCTTTACTTTTTTCTGCAACATCTTTAGTTGATTTGCACGAAAATGCAGTAATTAAAACGGTAAATATGCTTAGTAAAAATTTCATCTTTAAGTGTTTTATTATTCTAAGTTACACTTTTGATGCCAAAGTTTTACGATAACATCATAATTGCTTTTTTAAGGGCAGTAATAAAGGTGTCAATTTCCTCTTTGGTATTATAAAACATAAACGAAGCTCTAACCGTACCTGGAATCTTAAAATAGTCCATAATCGGTTGTGCGCAGTGATGTCCTGTACGAACCGCAATACCCATTTTATCTAATATTGTTCCAATATCGTAAGGATGAATATCACCAACATTAAAAGAAATCACGGATGTTTTATGCTGTGAGGTACCATAGATTTTTACACCGTCAATAGCTTGTAACTGAGCTGTAGCGTATTCCAAAAGTTCGTTTTCGTAATTTGCTATCGTATCAAAACCAACATTGTTCATGTAATCAATAGCGGCGCCAAAAGCGATACCTCCACAAATATTAGGCGTTCCAGCTTCAAATTTATGAGGTAAATCTGCGTACGTGGTTTTCTCAAAGGTTACTTCTGCAATCATTTCGCCTCCTCCTTGATAAGGTGGTAATTTCTTTAGCCATTCTTCTTTACCATAAAGTGCGCCTACACCAGTTGGGCCACACATTTTGTGAGCAGAACACACATAGAAATCTACATCTAATTCTTGTACATCAGCTTTAATATGTGGTGCGGCTTGTGCTCCATCAACTAAAACTGCGGCACCAACTTTATGAGCCTTTTTTATTATGGTTTCAATAGGATTTACTGTACCAAGCGCGTTAGAAACATGATTAACAAAGACCAATTTAGTGTTTGCGTTTAAAAGTTTTTCAAATTCTGAAAGCACTAATTCTCCTTCAGTATTCATTGGAATTACCTTTAAACTTGCTCCTGTACGTTCGCAAAGCATTTGCCAAGGGACAATATTACTGTGATGTTCTAAAGCCGAAACTATAATTTCATCTCCCTTGTTTAAAAGAGAAGAAAAACCATTAGCTACTAAATTAATACCGTGAGTTGTGCCAGAAGTAAAAATAATCTCATAAGCTTTTGCGGCATTAAAGTGGTTTTGAATTTTAATACGCGCTTGCTCATAAGCATCGGTAGCTTCTTGGCTTAAGGCATGAACTCCTCTATGTATATTAGCATTGTAGTTAGAGTAGTAATCTACAATAACATCAATAACTGGTTGTGGAGTTTGCGATGTTGCTGCATTATCAAAATATATCAAAGGCTTACCATTAACCTTTCGATTTAGGATTGGAAAGTCTTGTCTTATTTTTTCGACATTAAAATCTATATGTGATTTTGCAACATTCATTTATAAATCAAACCCAATATTTACACCAAGTTTACCAGCAATAATTTTAGTAATTCTATTTTTTAATTCAGGTATTTTTACAGAATCTAAAACATTGTTACTAAAGGCAAACATCAAAAGTGCTCGTGCTTCTTTTTCTGGAATACCACGTGAGCGCAAGTAAAACATAGCACTTTCATCTAGCTGACCAATAGTACAACCGTGAGAACACTTTACGTCATCAGCAAAGATTTCAAGCTGAGGTTTAGTGTTTATGCTAGCTTTATCACTTAATAAAATATTGTTGTTGGCTTGAAACGCATCTGTTTTCTGAGCTTCTTTTTCTACTAAAACCTTTCCGTTGAAAACACCAGTAGAATTATCACCAAAAATACCTTTGTAATCTTGATGACTTTCGCAGTTAGGCTCTATATGGTGAACTAAAGTATTGTGATCTACATGTTGTTTATCACCAATAATAGTGATGCCTTTCATTGTAGAATCTATACGCTCACCATTTTGGTAAAAGTTGAGGTTGTTTCTTATTAATTTTCCGCCAAAAGAGAACGTATGTACTTTTACAATACTTTCTTGCTTTTGGTTGATGAATGTATTGTCTATCAATGATGCTGATTGATTATCATTCTGAATTTTATAATAATCTACAATAGCACGTTTGTTACCAAAAATCTCAGTTACAGAATTAGTTAAAACAGGATTTTCTGTTAAACTCTGATGACGTTCAATAATTTGAACATGAGAATTCTCATCTACAATAACTAAGTTACGAGGTTGTAACATTAAAGCAGCTTCATTTCCTGTTGAAAAATGAAGAATTTGAATAGGTTTATCTACTAACTTATTCTTTGGAATATGAATAAAAGCACCTTCTGCAGAAAACGCCGTATTCAAAGCTGATAAACTATCTTTGGTTGCTATTTTATTGAAATAGTTTTCAATGACAATTCTATATTTTGGCTTTGTTAAAGCCGCAGACATTAAGCAAACATCTAAACCATCATGAGTGGTTTGTGATAAGTAAGAAGAATACTTTCCGTCAATAAATACAATCTTATACGAATCAATATCGTGTATAAAGTATTTCTTAATGTCTTTAAATTCTAGAGCATTTTCATTTTTTGGAAATACGCTATAATCGTGCTTTAAAATGGAGTTAAGAGAAGTATATTTCCAAGCCTCTTGTTTTTTGGTAGGAAAGCCTTCGTCTTCAAATGTTTTTATAGCTTCGCTTCGTATATCATGAACAGGAGAGTTCACATCTACTGTGTCCTCAAAAGCCATAAATGACGATACTAATTTTTCTTTTAAACTCATATAATTTGGTTCTTAGTGTTTAGTTTTTTGTCTCTAGTATAGATTAACCAAAGACTGTTACTATTACTAAATTTATGCGTTTGCTTCTTCTTTTATCCAGTCGTAACCTTTAGCTTCTAACTCATGCGCTAATTCTTTTGTACCTGACTTAACAATACGTCCGTTGTAAAGTACATGTACATAATCTGGAACGATATAATCTAATAAACGTTGGTAGTGTGTAATTACAATAACAGCGTTGTCTTTACATTTTAACTTGTTAACTCCATTGGCTACAATTCTTAAGGCATCGATATCTAAACCAGAATCTGTTTCATCAAGAATTGCTAGTTTTGGCTCTAACATAGCCATTTGAAAAATCTCGTTACGTTTTTTTTCTCCACCAGAAAAACCTTCGTTAAGAGAACGTGATAAAAACTTTCTATCGATTTCTAAAAGCTCAGATTTCTCACGAATCATCTTTAGCATTTCATTTGCTGGCATATCTTCTAAACCTTTAGCTTTACGAGTTTCGTTTATAGCAGTTTTCATAAAGTTAGTAACACTAACTCCAGGAATTTCTACAGGATATTGAAATGATAAGAAAACACCTTTATGAGCGCGTTCTTCTGCAGCAAGTTCATCAATGTTTTCGCCTTCTAGCATAATTTCGCCTTCGCCAACTTCATATTCTTCTTTACCTGCAATTACAGAAGCTAAGGTACTTTTACCAGAACCATTTGGTCCCATGATAGCATGAACTTCGCCTGGTTTTACTTCTAAGTTTATACCTTTTAAAATTTCTTTATCTTCTACACTTGCGTGTAAGTTATTGATCTTTAACATAGTTTTAGTTTGCTAATTTTATAACGTCTTCTTTATTTGGATCTGGTGCTTCCACCTTTAATATTTCTTTAATTTCTACGCGCCATGGCCAACCTTCTTCTCCTTCAGGTTTTGCTATTTTTTTTACTCTAACAGTTACAGGAACCATATCGGTAGCTTCTTTTTGAAATGGTTGTATTTGTTTAGCCAGTTGATGCATATTTTCATCAATTACTACACCATATATTTCGCTGGTAGTTTGAAAAACCGCGGCATCTGCATAATATACAAACTCACCTTTCATGGTTATAAAACCATCATTTTGATCGTAAGATTTTGCGCGATTTTCTTCGAGATTTACCGCTTTATTTTCTTCGTTTTTGCAAGCGAATAAAGCTAAGCATACTAAGATGGCTAGACTAAGTTTTTTCATTTTCAAAGTTTTATCCTACGGAACCTTCTAAACTGATTTCAAGTAATTTTTGAGCTTCTACAGCAAATTCCATTGGGAGCTTGTTTAATACTTCTTTACTAAACCCATTAACAATAAGGGCAATAGCTTTTTCTGTATCTATACCACGTTGGTTACAGTAAAAAATTTGGTCTTCACCAATTTTACTTGTGGTAGCTTCGTGCTCAATTTGTGCCGATTTATTTTTAGCTTCAATATATGGGAATGTGTGTGCTCCACATTCATTACCCATTAATAAACTGTCGCACTGAGAGAAGTTACGAGCATTTTCTGCTCTAGAATTTATTTGAACCAATCCACGGTAAGAGTTTTGAGATTTACCGGCAGAAATACCTTTTGATATAATTGTTGACTTAGTATTTTTACCTAAGTGAACCATTTTGGTTCCTGTATCAGCTTGTTGGAAATTGTTAGTTACAGCAATAGAGTAGAATTCGCCAACTGAATTATCACCTTTCAGGACACAACTAGGATATTTCCATGTTACAGCACTTCCGGTTTCAACTTGTGTCCATGAAATTTTTGCGTTTTTCTCACAAAGTCCACGCTTAGTTACAAAGTTGAAAACACCACCTTTACCTTCAGAATTTCCTGGATACCAGTTTTGAACGGTTGAATATTTTATCTCAGCATCATCTAAAGCAATTAACTCTACAACGGCTGCATGCAACTGATTTTCATCTCTGCTTGGAGCTGTACAACCTTCAAGATAAGATACGTAGCTACCTTCATCTGCAACAACTAGAGTTCTTTCAAACTGACCAGTTCCTGCTTGGTTGATACGAAAATACGTTGATAATTCCATTGGACAACGAACTCCTTTTGGTATGTAACAGAACGAACCGTCACTAAATACAGCAGAATTTAAAGCGGCATAAAAATTATCTTTTTGCGGAACAACCGTACCAATGTATTTCTTTACAAGTTCAGGATGCTCTTTTATAGCCTCAGAAATAGAACAGAAAATAATACCTTTTTCGGCTAATGTTTTCTTAAAAGTAGTTGCTACAGATACAGAATCCATAACAATATCTACAGCAACACCAGCCAATTTCTTTTGTTCATCTAATGAAATACCTAATTTGTTGAAAGTTTCTAACAATTCAGGATCTACTTCATCAAGACTATCGTATTTAGGTTTTTTGTTTGGTGCAGAATAGTAAGAAATGGTTTGAAAATCGGGCTTTTCATAATGCACATTGGCCCAATCTGGTTCGGTCATTTCTTTCCAAGCTTTAAAAGCATTTAGTCGCCATTCGGTCATCCATTCTGGTTCTTCTTTTTTCTTGGAAATAGCAATTACAATTTCTTCATTTAGACCAACAGGAAAAGTATCAGATTCAATATCTGTATAAAAACCATATTCATATTCTTTGGTTTTTAATTCTTCTCTTAAGTCGTCTTCGGTATATTTACTCATTGCGTATTATTCTGAGTTTTAAAAATTTTTAAAAGTCTTCCCTTTAGGAAGATTTAGATGGGCTTATAGCGAAAAAGATTCGCCACAACCACAAGTTCTATTAGCGTTTGGGTTATTAAAAACAAAGCCTGTTCCGTTTAATCCGCCAGAATATTCTAGGGTAGTACCAATAAGATACAGAAAACTTTTTTTGTCAACTATAATTTTTACGTCGTTATCTTCAAAGACTTTATCATCTTCAGCTTTGGCGTTGTCAAATTTTAAATCATAAGACAGACCAGAGCAACCACCACTTTTAACACCTACACGAATGTAGTCTGTGCTTGGGTTAAAGCCATCATCATTCATTAACTCAATGACTTTCTTTTTTGCAGTATCAGAAACTTTTATCATATCCTTATATACATTTGCTCTAAATAGAGGGCAAAGATACGATATAAGTATGGCTTTACCATATTACCTAACATTATATTAGAATATGATTTAATAGAAGTAATTTATTATTAGGGGAATCCCTTAAAATATAGTGTTTACGATGCTTTCAGTTTTGAAAAGCGTCGTGTGAGATAATACAATTCCTTGAGTGTATCTTTTATTTGACTGTTCGAAACTGTATTGGTATCAAAATTACCATGCTCATCTGTTAAAACTACAGTATCACAATGTGTACATGTAAACTCTGCTGTATGGTCTATGTTGGTTTTTGATCTGATATAATTGTGACCAAAGATGGCACAGGATAGGGATTTCTCTGTGGTAGGTTTCATAATAAGTTTAAGTTCATTAGGGCGATACAATTAACTAAAAATTATAAAAAAAGACGCTAAAAGGTTTTATTTTTCGATGAAATACACGGTTTAGATGAATTTCTCTTACAAAAGCGTTTAAAAAAGTTAGTTTTTCAATTATTGTAAGCAAGACAAAGTTTTATGATTCTAAAGAGAATAATGACTTAGAATAACTTAGCTATCAGAAGATTTCTAGCAAATTGTATCATAAAATACGGTATTAATACAGAACTATTTAAAAAAGCATAATACTTTTGCATTATGATAGAAGATAAAAACCCAAAGCGTACTCCTTTGAGTGAGTTAGGTGAGTTCAAACTTATTGAACACCTTACGGAACATTTTAAAATAACTCAGAAATCAACAATAAAAGGAATTGGTGACGACGCTGCCGTATTAGATTATGGTAAAAAGCAAGTGGTTGTGTCCACAGATTTATTGGTTGAAGGCATTCATTTTGATTTGAGTTATGTACCATTAAAGCATTTAGGTTATAAATCTGTGATGGTAAATTTATCGGATATTTATGCTATGAATGCGACAGCAACTCAAGTTACAGTGTCTATTGCTGTTTCTAATCGCTTTCCTTTGGAAGCTTTAGAAGAGTTATATGCAGGAATTACTACTGCTGCTGAAATCTATAATGTTGATGTTGTTGGTGGCGATACGACGTCTTCTACTTCTGGATTGATTATTTCTGTAACTGCGATAGGTGAAGTAGAAAGCGACAAAGCTGTTTTAAGATCTGGAGCACAACCTAACGATTTATTAGTGGTTAGTGGTGATTTGGGTGGAGCATACATGGGACTTCAAGTTTTGGAACGTGAGAAAGAAGTTTTCAAGGTTAATCCTCAGAGTCAACCAGACTTATCAATGTATACTTATATAATTGAGCGTCAATTAAAACCTGAAGCTAGAAAAGATATCATTGAATTGTTGAAACAATTAGAGGTAAAGCCAACTAGTATGATTGATATCAGTGACGGCTTATCTTCTGAAATTATTCATTTGTGTAAACAAAGTAAAGTTGGTGCTGACGTTTACGAAAATAAAATTCCACTAGATCCTCAAGTTATTTCTACATGTGAGGAATTTGAAATAGATAGCACAACAATTGCTTTGAATGGTGGAGAAGATTATGAGTTATTAATGACAATCTCTCAAGAAGATTATCCTAAAATTAAAGGAAATCCTAATTTAACGGTTATTGGATATATTGCAGAAGAAAGTAGAGGTATGCACCTTGTAACACGAGCAGAAGAAAAAATTCCGATTATTGCTAAAGGTTGGAATGCGCTTAATAATCAAGCATAAAGAGTTTTTGACTCTTTTCTAAGCGTTTGAGATGAACGCGATGCAATACAGAATTGATTTCTTTGAACTTTGGAGTTAATGGAATGAAGTTGCCATTGCCATCAATAGTCATTTCAGATTTACAGTGTTTACACTTGTATTCTTTAACATGATAGGTCACGGTTTTAGAGACTTTATAATCATGTCCGAATAAAGAGCAGTAAAGGTTTTTCATTTTTTTAATCTAGTCTTCAGCGATTAATGGATTCCGAGGAATTTAAAGATAAAAAAATGAGTTATTTACAAGTTATCAACATTTAATAAATCGATGAACTGAGTGTTTTTTGCTTTAAACGCATCATTCTATTGTTATACACGCGCTCTAAAGCAGAATTTATGTCCTGATGTTTAGGTGTAAGTTCTGTTAATTTACCATTGCTGGTAGTGGTCACTTGTTTTTTACAACACTTGCAAGTGTATTCCTTAACGTGATTGGTCACTTTTTTTGTGACTCGATAGTTGTGACCGAAAAGATCACAGTATAGTTTAGTTGGAGTCATGGTAGGTTATGTTTAAGGTTTATTTTTTAAATACCTTATAAACCTAGAAAAAAGTTTTCAAAAAAACGTCAAAAGCAATTTAATTTTCGATAAAGTGTTTTAAAAAGTAAGATAAATCTGATTTATTTTCAATATGGCTCATATGACCTTCTGATAAAACTTCTAAATCGATAGTAGTATCCTCAATTTTTTTCATCAAATGGGATTTATCAATAAGATTATCTTTCTCACCAATTATAATCAGTTTTTTGCCTTTCAAGTTTTTTAAGATTTCTAATCTGTTTTTTCGTCGCATCATACCTTCTTGCGCTGCAATATACCCTTGAAGCGGAGTTTGTAATGCTAATTTCAAGGCTTTTTCGTAATCGGAAGCATAGGTTACTTTGCTTTCTTCAGTAAACAAATTAGCAAAAGACAAGCGCACTAAACTTTCATATTGGGTTTGTGCCATTTTTATAGCACGTTTTCTTAAGGTTTTTCGCTCATTGTCATCAGCTTCAAAAGTTGAATTCATCAAACAGACACTAGAAACCATATTTGGTTGTAATTCAGCTAAAGCCAAAGCAACATAACCTCCCATGCTGTGACCTATAAATTTAGCTGAGTTGATGTCTAAATGATTCAGCACGGCCAAAACCGCTTCAGCCATAGCTTCCATAGTGTGGATGTAACCTAAGCAATCTGTTTTTCCATGGCCTAGCAAATCTATTTGAATAACGGTATGAGATTTGGTGAATTCTGGAACAAAGTCATTCCACATATCTAAATTCTCAAGGAAACCATGTAGTAAAACAAGCGCATCGCCTTTGCCAGAAACCTCATAGTTAATGACACTATTTTTGTATTCTAAAGTCATGAGGGCAAAGATAGGTTTCAAAAGCTACTTTTGCGACTTCATCATAATCATTTTAGTATATTTGGTAGCTTTCAAAATTAAAACTTGAAATACATGAAACGCAATCTCATTTTTACACTTATATGTTTTGTTGGAGTATTTTCCCTTCAAGCACAAATTAAAGAACAACAACTTGATAAACTTGTTGAGAATACTTTAAAAACCTTTGATGTTCCTGGAATTTCGGTCGGTATTTTTAAAGATGGTGAAGTGGTATATGCCAAAGGTCATGGAGTACGCTCTTTAACCAATAAAAAAGATATGAATGCCGAAACGTTGGTTGGAGTAGCGTCTAATAGTAAGGGGTTTACCTGCTTTGCTTTAGCCATGATGATTGATGAAGGTAAATTGAATTGGGACGATCCCGTTAGAAAACACATTCCAGAATTTCAGTTATACGACTCTTGGGTAACTGAGAATTTTACAGTTAGAGATTTGGTAACACATAGAAGTGGTATGGGATTAGGTGCAGGTGATTTAATGTTTTTCCCAGAAGGCAATGATTTTAATGTTGAAGATGTTATTAATAATGTAAAATATTTAGAACCAGAAACCTCGTTCAGAAGTAAATTCGCCTACAATAACAATATGTTCATTATTGCGGGTGAAGTTTTAAAACGTGTTAGTGGATTAACTTGGGAAGAATTTATTGAAACCAAAATCATGAAACTTGTTGGCATGACAAGTTCTAAAGCGTCTTACAACAGAGTGACGGACAAATCGAATATTATTGATGCGCATACTAGAGCAGAAGGTGAAGTTATTCAAATTCCACACGATTGGAGTGAAACCGCAAATGCAGCAGGTGGTATAATGAGTAATGTGTCAGATATGTTGACTTGGGCTAAATTTTTAATGAATGAAGCCGTAACCGAAAATGGAGAGCGTTTATTGAGTGAAGAACAATTTCATGAACTTTGGCAGTTGCAGACTCCATTAAAAGTTAGTGCTAACGATTCGTACGATTCTAACTTTAGAGGTTATGGTTTGGGTTGGTTTGTGACTGACGTTAAAGGAGGCTACAAACAAGTGTATCATACAGGAGGTTTAATTGGTACTGTTACCCAATTCACTATGATTCCGGATTTAGATTTGGCTATTGTGGTACTGACCAATCAAATGAATGGCATGGCTTTTAACACTATTACTAATACTATTAAAGATTCATATTTAGGGTATGAAGATCGTCATTGGTTAGAAAAATATGGAGCTAGAAATAGAGATTACTTAAAGTATAACGACAGCATTAAAGCTGAGGTTTATAATAATGTAGAAAAGGCTAAAAAGCAAGTATCACTTCCAAGTCCAGAACAAATTGTAGGTACATATACTGATGATTGGTTTGGTGACATTACCATATCTCACGATGGTAAATCATATAAAATTAAGTGTGAGCGTTCTCCAAGATTATTCGGTGAGTTATTACCATACAATGCTACTACGTCTGTGGCAAAATGGAACGACAGAAGTTACGATGCCGATGTTTTTATGCAATTCACATTTAATGAAAAGGAAGAAGTCGTTTCTGCAACGATGAAACCAATTGCTCCAATAACAGATTTTAGTTTCGACTTTCAAGATTTAGAGCTCAAAAAAACAAAATAGGATTACAATCGCTAGAATGCCATGAAGTATATGGGAAGCAAAGCGCGCTTTGCTAAAGACTTATTGCCAATTATTCTAAAAAATCGAAAACCGAATCAGGTGTATTTAGAACCTTTTGCAGGTGGTATGAATATGATTGATAAAGTAGATGGCATTCGTATAGCTAATGATCAGCACGAAGAATTGATGGCTATGTGGCAAGCCTTAATTTTTGAGAATTGGGATCCACCAAAATCAGTTTCTGAAGAAGAATACAGACACATAAAATACAACCCTAATGAATATCCAAAACATTTGGTGGCTTATGTAGGGTTTAATTCGTTTGGTGGCAAATGGTTTGCAGGTTACCGTCGCGATAAACAAGGTAAGCGCGATTATTGGTCCGAGCATTACCGAAACATTACCAAGCAAGTACCAAATCTCCAAGGGATTAAATTGCGTTGTCAATCCTATACCGATTTAGAAATTCCTGATGAAAGTATTGTGTATTGCGATCCTCCCTATGCATCAACTACGAAGTATAGAGATAAGTTTAATCACAAAGAATTTTGGGAATGGTGTAGACAGCAAAGTAAAGCTGGTCATAAGGTTTTTATCAGCGAATACAATGCACCAGATGATTTTGAATGCATTTGGGAAAAAGGCTCAAAAACTACATTTTCTTGGCATGCTGAAAATCTATCGACTAAGGAAAGTGTGGAGCGACTTTTTGTTTTTAAAAAGTAAATAGTTCTCGATACAATTTTTCATCCTTCAAAATCACTCGAACTGACGAAAGGTTTTAGTTAAGTAAGTCACTTCGAGTGAATCTAGAAAACAGTGTTTTGTAGATTAGTATCGAGAAGTTATCCGTTATTCAAATTCTTAATCGCTGAAAACGCCTGATCCACCAAATGATTTTCAACCAAAACCGTAAACTCATTTGTGGTTGAAATCACCTCATAAAGTGAAATACCTTCCCAAGCAAAACGCTTAAAAATCTGGTAATACAATCCCGAAATTTTAGAATTATTTTCAGGCAAACGAATACTAATGGCCGACAAATTATCTTGCATGCCAATTTGGTTTTCAGCTTTAAAAGTTTCTAAAACCAACTGTTTTTCAGAAGCTGACACCACAATATTACTTTCGTAAATGCCTCTCGAGAAGCCATAAAAAGCTTTTGGATTAAAATTCCCCAAAACTTTAGCATGACTTTCAATCAAAGTGTCTGAATTCTGAAACGTGAAATCCACAAGATTAGAGCGTACCGTAATATCACCTAGTTGATTGAGAATGTTCTTTAATTTTTGTGATTGACGTAAATGTATTGGTGGATTGTAACGTCGTAACGCCATCATAATCGCACCTGTTTTTACAGGCTTTCGTAACATGTTGCTAATAGGTTGCTGCAACTCTTCAGATAAGGCTGAAAAGTTAATGATTTGCCTAAACAAGGCTTCTTCTAAAAAAGGTTGGGTAATGAGTATTTCCTCAACGCAAGATGCTATAGTTTTCATATATTTTGTGTCATTCCTGATTGTCTTACTGAGCTTGTCGAAGTGAAATCAGGTATCTATTTTTAGTTATTCCGTTAAATGTGTTATTCCGTACTTGATACGGAATCTATTTCTTAATTAGTCGTCACTTCGAGTGAATCTAGAAAACTGTGTTTTGTAGATTAGTATCGAGAAGTTAAATAAGCTAGATAGTTCTCGATACAATTTTCCGTGCTGCTTTGGCAAGCTTAGCAACTACTCAAAATTACTTGAACTGACGTTCATCAAAAGTTATAATTAAGTTCTTATGTTATTTATTTAACAATATGTGCAAAAATAAACTATTTCTTTAATTTTTATGTTTCTCACGAGTAACACTTATACATTTGCTTAAAAATTTGAGAATATGTTAGTATATAAATTTGGTGGCACATCAGTAGGTTCGGTAGTGAACATGAATCATGTAAAGGATATCATAAATACCAAAGACCAAAAAATAGTGGTTTTATCAGCTATGTCTGGTACCACAAATGCCTTGGTAGAAATTTCGAGATTAATTGAAGTTGGTGAGGGAGATGCTGCCAAAGCGCATATAAAAACATTGCATGACACTTACACAAGCGTTGTAAACGATTTATTGCAAAACGAATCGTTACGACAAGACGTTCATCATTATATCAATACCAGATTCGAAATACTTTCAAATGCTGTTAATATGTTATTTACTCAATTGTTACATAACGAAATTGTAGCTAATGGAGAGCTGTTGTCTACCTATATGTTTAGTCGCTTATTGCAACAGGAGGGTTTTAAAGCAAGACTTTTACCAGCTTTAGATTTTATGCGAATCGATAGTCTTAATGAACCCGATAATTTCTATATCAAACAAAACTTAAACCGTTTAATAGAAAGTTCGGATGCGGCTGATATTTATATCACACAAGGGTTTATTTGTTTAGATGCTGAAGGCAAAGTAACCAACTTACAACGTGGTGGAAGCGATTACACAGCAACCATAATTGGTGCAGCTATTGAAGCCGATGAGGTCCAAATCTGGACAGATATTGACGGTTTCCACAATAACGACCCACGTTACGTTAACGATACACAAGCCTTATCGCATTTGTCGTACGATGAAGCTGCTGAGTTGGCTTATTTTGGAGCTAAGATTTTGCATCCGCAAACCGTAATGCCAGTGCGTCAACTCGATATTCCATTACGACTAAAAAACACTATGGCTCCACAAGCACATGGCACGTTAATTACCAACCAAATTCATGGTGAAGGCATTAAAGCCATTGCAGCCAAAGATGGCATTACAGCTATAAAAATTAAGTCGGTACGTATGCTGTTAGCACACGGCTTTTTAAAGAAAGTGTTTGAAGTCTTTGAGCGTTACGAAACCTCAATAGATATGATTACCACGTCTGAAATTGCGGTCTCTTTAACCATCGATAATACCACGCATTTAAAAGCCATAACCGAAGAATTAGAGCAATTTGCTACTGTAGATATAGACGATTATATGAGTATTGTCTGTTTGGTGGGCAACCATATTATTTACCATCCTGATACGCCAGAACTCTTCCAGGTGTTACAAGATGTTAATGTACGTATGATTGCCTATGGTGGTAGCAACAACAATATTTCACTTTTAGTAAATACTAGTGATAAGTTAGAAACTTTGCAGAAGTTACAACGTTATGTTTTTGAAGGGAAGGGTGTTGGGGTTTAAGATTCTCTAATTAAGAATTTCCTTAATAGCTATAAAATGATGATGAATTCCATTTATAGCCTTGATTGCAGAATATTTAGCCAAAAACTCTTTATCGTTTACAAATTCTTCAAGCATGGACTCAATTATGTAGTTTTTTATAGCTTCTTCAGAGGTTGCTCCTTTTTGATTTCCAACATGATTTTTATTTTTAAAAATAGCATATAGCATTTTTTCGAATGTTTATTTATATGTTATTAGATTGATTTGATAGTTGCAATATACAAAAAATGATACTTATTGTATGTTGAAAGCTGCATACAATAAGTATAGTTTTGGTTTATGGTGAATCAATTCATACTTAAAGAGTTTGGAAATCGAATACGTTTTTTACGAAACGAAAAAAATCTTAGTCAAGAAGAACTATCCTTTGTTACAGGTTTTCATAGAACTTATATCGGAATGATTGAACGTGGTGAACGCAATATTTCGTTGACCAATATTTTGGTTTTTGCTAAAGCATTTGAATTACATGTTGATGAGTTATTAGATTTTAGAAAGTCTAACTCAAAATTATCCTTTAAAGATTATCAATTTAAAAAGGATGATTAGATGAATAGAGCATATTATAAAAACTCAATAACCGAATTTTTAAAAGAAGACTCTAGTTTAATTCTTGGAAAACTAAGTCTAAATCACACAAATCGTTCTCTTGAAGATTTACAAAGAAATGCATGGGTTAAGCAGATTGAAATCCTAAAAAAAGAGTTGATAGGCTTAAATGGTTCTTTGTATTTCGAATTTCAGATACCTAGAATGGGTAAACGTGTTGATAATATAATTATAGTTAATGATTATGTGTTTGTCTTAGAGTTTAAGGTAGGTGATGATTCATTTGGAAAAAACGCGCAACTACAAGTAATAGACTATTGTTTGGATTTGAAAAATTTTCATGAAGGAAGTCATTTTGCAAAATTAGTTCCGCTTTTAGTAGCAACTAATGCATATGATTCTGAATTTAACTTAGAAGAGATTCTTAATCATAATGAAGTTGTAAAATGTAGCCAAATAGGAATAAGAAATGCGATAAATACAATTACCAAGTCTTCAAATGAAGTAATTGATGTGTCAGAATGGGAGAATTCAATTTACAAACCAACACCAACTATTGTTGAAGTTGCTCAAGCACTTTACAAAGGGCATAAGGTTGAAGAAATATCAAGACATGATTCAGGTAACATAAATCTCAACAAGACATCAAATTATATTAGCAATGTAATTGAGCAATCTAAGCAAAATAGTAAAAAGTCTATCTGTTTTATTACAGGAGTTCCTGGAGCAGGAAAAACTTTAGCTGGTTTAAGTATAGCTAATGATAGAATGCGCTCACAAGAAGATGAACATGCTGTGTTTTTGTCTGGAAATGGTCCTTTGGTTGAAGTGTTGCGAGAAGCTTTAGCCAGAGACTGTGTAATAACATCTAAAGAAAAAGGGGAACGTGTTACAAAAGATGAAGCAAAGAGAAGAACGAGTGCTTTTATTCAGAATATCCATCACTTTAGAGATGAATATCTAAAGTATATCATTGAGCCAACAGAAAAAGTGGTTGTTTTTGACGAAGCGCAAAGAGCTTGGTCTAAAGAGCAGGTACGCTCTTTTATGAAGCGGAAGAAGGGTATTGAAAATTTTGAAATGTCAGAGCCAGAGTTCCTAATTGATGTAATGAATAGACACAAAGATTGGTGTACTATTGTTTGCTTGATTGGAGGAGGTCAAGAAATTAATACTGGAGAGGCTGGTCTAGAAGAGTGGATAAGAGCATTTGAAAAAAACTATAAAAATTGGGAAATTCATTTTTCAAACTCAATAGTTAATAGTTCAAATTATATAAAAGAAGAAAAGCAAAGAATTTGGTTAAGAGAAAACGGAGTCTCTGAAACTGATTTACACTTAGCAGTTTCTGTTCGCTCATATAGGTCAGAAAAAGTTTCAGAATTTGTACATGAGTTATTAGAATTAAATAAAGCTAGAGCAAAAGAGCTTTATTCAGAAATAAAAAAACCATTCCCTATTTACTTAACAAGGAATGTAGAAGTTGCTAAAAAATGGTTAAGGCAACAAAGTAAAGGAACAGAGAGGTATGGATTAGTAGCTTCTTCGGGTTCAAGAAGGTTAAAAGCTATAGGTATTAATGTCAAAAATGAAATTTCTGCACCAAATTGGTTTTTAAATCCAAGTGAAGATATTCGTTCATCTTATTTTTTAGAAGATGTTGCAACTGAATTTGATATACAAGGTTTAGAAATTGATAGAACATGTTTGATTTGGGGAGCTAATTTCTATTTGCAAAATGATAATTGGATTTACCAAAACTTTAAGGGTAGTAAATGGCAAAATATAAACAAAGAAGTTGATAAAGAATATCTTAAAAACTCTTATAGAGTATTGTTAACAAGGGCGAGACAGGGAATGATTATTTGTGTTCCTAATGGTTCTGATATTGACCATACAAGACCAAAGAACTTCTATGATAAAACTTATGATTATTTGAAAGAAGTCGGAATAGAAGAATTAAAGTGATAAAAATTCATTTAAAATTGGGATATCTGCTTCTGCCCAATCCAAATTTAGCAACTCTTCTTTCCTTGCTAAAAGGAAATTCGAGTGTTCTTTTAAAATTAAATCTCCGGTTAAGTAATTAGCTATAAAAGGAATTAATTTGATTTTAAAATCAGAATACTCATGTGTAACTGGAGTTAATCGTTTTGTAACCTGAATTTCAATGTTTAATTCTTCTTTAACTTCTCTTTTGATACAATCAATTTCAGTTTCGTTTGATTCTAACTTGCCACCAGGAAATTCCCATTTCAAAGGGAGTTTCATCTTATCGCTTCTTTGAAAAGCATAAATTTTATCATCCTTTAAAATGATAGCACAAGTGACAAGTATAACTTTCAATATTTTTAAGAATTCATCAACTCCTCAATCTCTTCAGCTTCAATTGGGATATTTGCCATTAAGTTAAATGGTTCACCTTGTTCTTGTATCACTACATCATCCTCTAAACGGATACCAAAACCTTCATCTGGAATATAAATACCAGGCTCTACAGTAAATACCATGTTAGCTTGCATTGGTTCGTGTAGTAAACCATAATCGTGCGTATCTAAACCAATATGGTGACTTGTACCATGCATAAAGTACTTTTTATACGCTGGCCAATCTGGGTTTTCGTTTTGTACATCGGCTTTATCCAATAAACCAAGACCTAATAATTCTGAGGTCATTAATTTACCAACTTCCACATGATATTGTTCCCAAAGTGTGCCAGGAACCAACATTTTGGTCGCTTCGTTTTTTACACGTAACACAGCATTGTAAACCGCTTTTTGGCGTTCGGAAAACTTACCGTTTACTGGAATTGTTCGGCTTAAATCACTAGAGTAATTCGCATATTCGGCAGCCGTATCAAACAGAATTAAATCTCCATCTTTACACTGCTGGTTGTTTTCAATATAGTGTAATACGTTGGCATTGTTTCCTGAAGCAATAATTGGAGTATAAGCAAAACCTTTAGAACGATTTCTTAGGAACTCGTGCATCATTTCGGCTTCAATTTCAAACTCCCAAACACCAGGTTTTACAAAGCCTAAAACTCTTCGGAAGGCTTTTTCAGTAATATTACAAGCCTTTTGCATTAAGTCGATTTCTATAGGATCTTTTACAGAGCGTAAACGTTGTAAAATAGGATTGCTTTTCGCTACGGAATGTGCAGGATATAGATTCTTTAACCATTTGGTGAAACGATCTTCACGAGTTTCGGTTTCTACATTAGCTCTGTAGTGTTCGTTAGTGTTAATATAAACCGTGTCGCATTGGGTCATCAGTTCAAACATTATTTTTTCTAGGTCTTGTAACCAATACACGGTTTTTACACCAGAGGTTTCAAAGGCTTTTTCTTTGGTGAGTTTTTCACCTTCCCAAACAGCAATATGATCGTTGGTTTCTTTTAAGAATAAGATTTCACGATGCTTTTCTTTTGGGCAATCTGGGAAAATAACCAAAATACTTTCTTCCTGATCTACACCACTGAGGTAAAAAATATCACGATGCTGTGCAAAAGGCAAGGTGCTGTCTGCACTCACAGGATAAATATCGTTAGAATTAAAAACGGCTAAACTGTTTGGCTTCATTTGGGAAGCAAAGTTTTTACGGTTTTTTATGAATAGGTTACGGTCTATAGGATGGTATTTCATTTTGAAAAATAATTTAAAATTTGATAAGTCTTTTAACGTCAGTTCGAGTGGTTTTCTTGCATTGCGATTTCAGAGAAATCCAAGAAAATTGTATCGAGAACAAGTGCGACATAAAAATTTCTATTCTCGATACAAATTTTTGTAAAAGGCAAAAATTCACTCGAATTAACGAAATTTTTAAGAGCATACTTTAATGCTTTCGAACACCTCAACTTGACGATAAAGTTTCGTTTTTTCAAAAATAAACAAAGTAAAGTGCAAGCCCAAGCAAGTTGTGATAATCTGTTAAACTTTATAATCAAATTTTGAGGATATATGGATTAATGGTTAAATTCAGCAATCTTTAATTGCTGTCACATTGAGCACTGTCGAAATGTAATTGAACAATATTTTTTAAAATTAGTTCTCGACTGCGCTCGAACTGACAATAGAAACTAAAACCAACCAACATGTCTAAAACTAAATTCCTATCGTTTGCATTTGTCGTAAGTTCTTTAATGGCATTGGCACAACAACCAGCAACGTCTGCTGAAACTGTGAAAGCAGCCTTAGCTCAAAAACAAAGCATGACTGAAACCTCTTTGGTAAAAAATGTGCCTTTTAAAAACATTGGGCCAACCATAATGAGTGGTCGTGTGGTAGATGTGGATGTGAATCCGGAAATGCCATCGGAATTTTATGTTGGTTATGCGTCTGGTGGTGTGTGGCATACCACAAATAATGGAACCACCTTTACGCCAATTATGGATAATGCGACAACCCAAAACGTTGGTGATATTGCTGTGCATTGGCCAACCAGAACCATTTATGTTGGTACAGGCGAAAATAATGCGTCGCGTTCATCGTATGCTGGTATTGGGTTGTTAAAATCTACAGACAATGGCAAGACCTGGGAAAATTTAGGATTGATGGATGCGCATCATTTTGCACCGATTTTAATTCATCCAAATAATCCTGATGTGGTAACTGTAGGTGCTACAGGACATTTATATTCGCCAAACAAAGAGCGTGGTGTTTACAAAACGACTGATGGAGGAAAAACGTGGAAACTAACCCTTTTTATAGATGATGAAAGTGGTATTATCGATTTGCAACACAGCCCAAAAAATTACGATGTGATGTTTGCGACATCTTGGACTAAAGATCGTAAAGCATGGAATTTTACAGGAAATGGAAACAATTCAGCTATCTATAAAAGTACAGATGCTGGTGAAACTTGGACAAAAGTGTCTACCGAAAAAAGTGGTTTTCCAACAGGTGAAGGAGTAGGAAGAATTGGTATAGCAGTATTCAATGATGATGTAGTATATGCAGTTCATGATAGCCAATTTAGACGACCAGAAGAAAAGAAAAAGGAAGACAATACGGACTTGACAAAAGAAGATTTCAAAACCATGTCAACAGCTGATTTTTTGGCTTTAGAGGATAAAAAACTGAATGCGTTTCTAAGAACTAACGGCTTTCAGGAAAAATACAGACCTGAAAATGTGAAGCAAATGGTACGTTCTGGCAACGTAAAACCTATTGATTTAGCAAAATATTTGGAAGATGCTAACTCTATGTTGTTCGATACTCCTGTTGTTGGTGCTGAGGTGTATAAAAGTACTGATGGTGGCAAAACATGGAAGAAAACACATGAGGATTATTTAGATGGTATTTACTACAGCTATGGCTACTATTTTGGACATATCCATGTGTCTCCAGTCAATGAAAATGATATTTATATTTATGGTGTGCCGATTGTTAAATCTAAAGATGGAGGAAAAACATGGACATCCATCAGTGCAGAAAATGTGCATGCCGATCATCATGCGCTTTGGATTAATCCTAAAAATCCTAATCATTTAATTGATGGTAATGATGGAGGTATTAATATTTCTTACGATGATGGCGAAAACTGGATAAAGAACAATTCGCCTTCGGTAGGACAATTTTATGCCATCAATGCGGACAACGAAAAACCATACAATGTTTATGGAGGTTTACAAGATAATGGTGTTTGGGTTGGTGCACACAATGCGCGCGAAGATAAGGCTTGGCATCAAGAAGGTCAGTATCCATGGAAATCTATAATGGGAGGTGATGGTATGCAAATTCAAATTGACAGTAGAAATTCAGACATCGTTTATACAGGTTACCAATTTGGAAATTATTACAGATTAAATCTTGAAACTGAAGAACAGAAATACATTCAGCCTAAGCATACTTTAGGTGAAAATCCATATCGTTTCAACTGGCAAACACCAATTTTATTGTCTCCTCACAATCAGGATATTTTGTATTTGGGTGGTAATAAATTAATGCGTTCTATGAACCAAGGTAACGATTGGGAAGCCATTAGTGACGATTTAACCAATGGAGGCAAAAAAGGAAATGTGGCTTATGGTACATTGACGTCTATTTCAGAAAGTCCGTTTCAATTTGGATTAATTTACACAGGAAGTGATGACGGTTTGGTTTATGTTTCTAAAAATGCAGGTGGCAGTTGGGCAAACATTTCAAATACTTTCCCGAAGGATTTATGGGTGAGTCGTGTCATTGCGTCGCAACATAAAAAGGAACGTGTTTATGTGACTTTGAATGGTTACCGATGGGACGATTTTAAAGTCTACGCTTACATGAGTGATGATTATGGACAAACTTGGAAAGACATCAGTGGCAACATACCAGCATCTCCAGTAAATGTAATAAAAGAAGATCCCAAAAACGAAAATATCTTGTACTTAGGAACCGATAATGGAGCCTATGTGTCTTTTGATATGGGCAACTCTTGGAACATCTTTGCCGAAGGTTTGCCAAATGTTGCCGTTCATGATATTGTAGTTCAGGCAGAAGCTAATGATTTATTATTAGGAACGCACGGACGAAGTATTTACAAGACTAATATTTCGGCCTTACAGAATGTAAATTCAGAAATGGAAGCCAAAGCCATAACATTTTTCGATATGGAGTCTATACGACATTCAGGTCGTTGGGGAAGTTCTTGGGGAAGATGGTACGACGCTTTTGAGCCTAAAACAACCATTCAGTTTTACAGCAATGCTTCAGGTACAAAAACCTTAAAAATCTTGTCAGAAAACGGAGCAGAATTAAACAGCATGTCTGTTGATGTTGTTAAAGGATTAAACTATGTAGATTATGATTTAACATTGACGGAAAAAGGAAAAAAAGCGCTTAAAAAAGAAGATAAAAATATTGAGTTTAAAGAAACAGGTAATAAGAAAGATTACCTCCCAAAAGGAACTTACACAGTAAAAATTGGTGATAGCTCTACAACGCTCGAAATAAAGTAATGGATGAACAGGAACACTATATTTCTGTAAAGCCTTCAAGCAAGAGTTTACAGAACTATATTGCGTATTATTATTTCAATTTTTCTAATCGAGACGACTATAAAAAGCGATACATTTTTTATCCGCATTTTAGGAATGCCATTACCGTTTACAAGCGTTCAAAAATCAGTTTTTCAAAAACGGGATCTATTGTGGTGCCTGATGCATCCAAAGAGTTTGAAATTATTTACACAGGGATTCATAATGAAAGTCGAACAGGTGAAATAAAAGCACCTTTTGATAAAATTGGCATTGTGTTTCAGCCATTGGGAATCAATAATTTCATGAAAGTCCCTTTTGGTGATGTTGTTACTGAAAACCCGATTAAGGACTTTGACTATTTTGGAAATAATTTTGAAGTTGCTCTAAAAAAAGTTTACGACACCAATAATGTAGATGAAAAAGTAGCTGTGTTAGATGCCTTTTTTAAAAATGAACTCAACCCTTTAGCTGAAGCTAGAATTATTAAAGCAGTCAACTATTTGTTTGAAGAAGATTTAACCATCCAAGAATTGTCTGAAAAATTGCAATTGAGCAGAAAAACAGTGCTTCGGTTGTTTAGGAAACATCTTAATTGTTCACCAAAAGAATTCTCTAATTTGGTGAAGTTTAGAAAAGCCATAGAAATTTATCGGAAAGGAAATTCCAACTTAACAGAATTGGCGCATGCTAATAAATATTATGACCAATCTGATTTTATAAAACACTTCAAAAAAGCAACAGGTTTTAATCCCAAAAAATTCTTTTCTGGGATTTCTCATTTGGGTACAGAAGACACGTTTTGGACACTTTTAAAAAATTAACTGTCCCATTTCTACAATTTTTATACAAGCAAGGCTGATAGATTTGCGATATGTTTTTAATAAATCATCATATCATGAAACGAACTTTTAGCCTCATAGCCATACTTTTTACATGCATTGTGTCTGCTCAACAATACAGCGGAATTTCAAAATCTCATAAAATAGCATCTACGGTTTTTGATACCGAACGTGAAATAAGAGTATTTGTGCCATTTTCTTACACCGAAAGTTATACACAGAAATACCCAACAATATATCTTTTTGATGCGCAATTCGATGCCTTTTTTGATATGACAGCAGGTTTAATGGATTATATGGCACAAATTGGTGAGCTCAATGAGTTTATTGTTGTTGGCATAAAAACAGAACATAGACCAAAAGAGTTTACTCCAATGTACGTTAACGAAAAAACTAAAACCGATTGGGAAGATGTAGAAATCGGTAAGTCAGAACTTTTGGAAAATCATTTAAAAGAGGAGGTCTTTCCTTTTGTTGAACAGAATTATAGAGTAGAGCCTTTTAAGATGGCAATAGGTCATTCTTTAGGTGGAACTTTTGTGCTCAACACTGTGTTCTCGCAACCTGATTTTTTTCAGGCAATAATTGCGATAAGTCCCAATTTATCTTACGATTATGAGCAGTTGATAAAAGCGTTTGACGACTACTTTAAGTCTAACGAAAGTCTGAATAAATTAATTTATATGTCGGCTGGTACTATTGGAAATATGGAAAATAGATTCCGAAAATCAGCACAGAAATTAGATAACATTATTGAATATCATAATCCAGAAGATTTAAACTACACGTTTAGAATTTTTGAAGGTGAAAATCATTCCACCACACCAATCTATACCATTAGTAATGCCTTTAAAGAAGTTGCGAAAATCTGGACGATACCAGAAGACCAAAAGCAAAAGATGCTAGAGGATAAATCAAAATTTTTTGTTGACGATTTAAAGGGTTTTTACGCAGAGTTATCTGTTTGGGCGAATTACGATGTAAAGCCAGGTGTAGATGAAGCTAATGGCTATGGCTACTTTTGCTTGAATGCCGAGAAAACAGAAGAAGCCTTAAAAGTTTTTGATTGGGCATTAGAGTTGTATCCAAATGATGCTAATCTTTATGATAGTAAAGCGGAAGCATTAGAAAAAAGTAATGATTTAAAACAAGCAAAAAACTACTACAAAAAGGCTATGGTTGTTCTAGAAAACACCAAAGATCAGTACGATCCTGAGAACTATGAATATTACAAGTCGATGTTTAGTGAGCATTTAGAAAATCTAAAAAACAAGAAGTAGAACCACTCTAATTATATTCATTCTAAATAATTAATTATAATACAGCGCAGTTGGCTAAAAACCATTTGCGCTGTATCTTTGTAAGACTAACAACTAAGATTAGATTTACAATGAGCGGAATTCTAAATTCGTCGATTGGAAGAAAGTTTGCCATGGCACTTTCGGCATTCTTCCTTATGATTTTTTTACTTCAACATTTTGCAATTAACAGTCTTTCAGTATGTAGCCCAGATACTTTTAACGAAGTGTCTCACTTTATGGGAACATTTTGGGTTATTCAATATCTGTTGCAACCCGTTTTAATTTTTGGTGTGATTTTCCATTTCATCATGGGATTTGTGCTAGAAATAAAAAACAATAAAGCAAGACAAATCAGTTATGCAAAAAATAATGGTGGTGCCAATTCTACGTGGATGAGTAGAAACATGATTTGGAGTGGAGGTTTTATCCTTGTGTTCTTAATCATTCACTTTATAGATTTTTGGATTCCAGAAATCAACACGAAATACATCGTTGGTGATATGTCTGGTACATTGCCAAATGGTGAGTTTAGATACTACGAAGAATTAGTACATAAATTTGAACCAATCTGGAGAGTAGCACTTTATTGTGTTGGTTTTGTATTCTTAGCATTACACTTACTTCACGGTTTTAATTCGGCTTTTCAATCTGTTGGTGCTAACAACAAGTACACAAAAGGTTTAAGAGGATTTGGTAAGTTTTATGCAATAGTGATTCCTTTAGGATTTATTGTTATTGCATTATATCATCATTTTAACCACTAAAAAATTTCTCATATGGCTTTAGATTCTAAAATACCTAATGGACCACTTGCAGATAAGTGGACAAATCATAAAAATAATATTAACCTTGTTAATCCCGCTAACAAAAGACTTATAGATGTTATTGTTGTTGGTACAGGTTTAGCAGGAGGTTCTGCAGCTGCAACTTTAGCAGAACTAGGCTATAATGTAAAAGCATTTTGTTTTCAAGATTCACCAAGACGTGCGCACTCTATTGCGGCTCAAGGTGGAATTAATGCAGCAAAAAATTATCAAGGAGATGGTGATTCTACATACAGATTATTCTACGATACTGTAAAAGGTGGAGATTACCGTTCTCGTGAAGCAAACGTATATCGTCTTGCTGAGGTTTCAGCAAATATTATAGACCAATGTGTGGCGCAAGGTGTGCCTTTTGCTCGTGAATATGGTGGACTATTAGACAACCGTTCTTTCGGTGGTGTATTAGTTTCTAGAACATTCTATGCAGCAGGTCAAACAGGTCAGCAATTATTACTTGGTGCTTATTCAGCACTTAACCGCCAGATTGGACGTGGTAAAGTGAAAATGTATAACCGTCACGAAATGCTAGACGTGGTTATTGTTGATGGAAAAGCAAGAGGAATCATCACAAGAAACTTAGTTACTGGTGAAATTGAGCGTCATTCTGCTCATGCTGTTGTTTTAGGTACAGGAGGTTATGGTAACGTATTCTTCTTATCAACCAATGCCATGGGAAGTAATGTTACTGCAGCTTGGAAAGCGCACAAACGTGGAGCGTATTTCGCAAACCCATGTTATACACAGATTCACCCAACATGTATTCCAGTTACGGGAGATCATCAGTCTAAATTAACATTGATGTCTGAGTCACTTCGTAATGATGGTCGTATTTGGGTACCTAAGAAAATGGAAGATGTAGAAGCGATTAGAGCAGGTAAATTAAAGCCAACTCAAATTGCTGAAGAAGATAGAGATTATTACTTAGAGCGTCGTTACCCAGCCTTTGGTAATTTGGTGCCTCGTGATGTAGCATCGCGTGCAGCTAAAGAACGTTGTGATGCTGGTTATGGTGTAAATACAACTGGTGAAGCGGTTTATTTAGATTTTGCTTCAGCATTTATGCGTTACGGAAAAGAACAAGCACACGTTAAAGGTTTAGATGAAAACGATGAAGCTTTAGTTAAAAAATTAGGTCAGGAAGTGGTGAGAACCAAGTATGGTAACTTATTCCAGATGTATGAGAAAATCGTAGATCAGAATCCATACGAAACACCAATGATGATTTATCCAGCTGTGCATTACACTATGGGTGGTGTTTGGGTAGATTATAACCTTCAAACTACAGTGCCAGGATTGTACTGTATTGGTGAAGCTAATTTCTCAGACCATGGTGCTAACAGACTTGGTGCTTCGGCATTAATGCAAGGTTTAGCAGATGGTTATTTTGTATTGCCTTATACTATTGGTGATTATTTATCTCACGATATTAGAACAGGACCTATCTCTACAGATTCACCAGAATTTGAAGCTGCAGAGAAAAGTGTAAGAGAAAATATTGAGCATTTAATCAATAATAATGGTTCACATTCTGTAGATCATTTCCACAAAAAGCTTGGTAAGATCATGTGGAATAAGTGTGGTATGGCAAGAAATGAAGCAGATTTAAAATCAGCTATTACAGAAATTGCTGAACTACGTGCAGAATTCTGGAAAGATGTAAGAGTTCCTGGTACTAATGACGAGTTTAACGAAGAGTTAGCTAAAGCGCTTAGAGTTGCCGATTTCCTAGAACTAGGTGAACTGTTTGCTAAGGATGCGCTTTTAAGAGAAGAATCTGCTGGTGGACACTTTAGAGAAGAATATCAAACAGCTGAAGGTGAAGCAATGCGTAGAAAAGAATTCCAATATGTTTCTGCATGGGAATATAAAGGTGAACCTAAAGATGCGGTGTTACATAAAGAAGATCTTGTTTACGAAAATATTGAAGTAAAAGAAAGAAGTTATAAATAAAAGGAAAGCTATGAATTTAACGTTAAAAATTTGGCGTCAGAAAAACGCAAGCGACAAAGGAAAAATGGTAGATTATCCTGTAAGTGATATCTCTCCTGATATGTCTTTCCTTGAAATGTTAGACGTTTTAAACGAACAATTAATAAATAAAGGTGAAGAGCCTGTGGCGTTTGACCACGATTGTAGAGAAGGTATTTGCGGAATGTGTTCCCTATATATCAATGGTGAAGCTCACGGACCAGATAGAGGTGTAACAACATGTCAATTACACATGCGTATGTTCAAGGATGGTGATACGATTACAATAGAGCCATTTAGAGCAACAGCATTCCCAGTAATAAAAGATTTAGTTGTTGACAGATCTTCATTCGATAGAATACAACACGCAGGTGGATTTATCTCAGTAAATACTTCTGGTAATACTATAGATGCTAACGCTATTCCTGTAAATAAGCATGATGCGGATGATGCGTTTGCTGCGGCAACATGTATTGGTTGTGGTGCTTGTGTGGCAAGCTGTAAAAATTCTTCTGCAATGTTATTTGTGGGAGCTAAAGTATCTCAATTTGCTTTGTTACCACAAGGACAAGTTGAAGCAACTGATCGTGTATTAAACATGGTGAAGCAAATGGACGAGGAAGGTTTTGGTAACTGTACAAATACAGGTGCTTGTGAAGTGGAGTGTCCAAAAGGTATTTCTCTTGAAAACATTGCACGTATGAACCGTGAATATTTAAAAGCAGCTTTTAAAGGCTAAATAAAGCTTATTTAATCTTATAATATTAAACCTCAAGTTATTAACTTGAGGTTTTTTTGTAACATAAAGTCATATTTTTCGTCTTTTATTATAGCATCTAATCAATCAAAAAATGAAAAAATTTATCCTTGTGCTTTCTGTACTATGTCTTTGTTTTTCCTGTAGTAAGACATTAGACCACACGATTAATTACACTATTACTCATTCTGAAGACCACTCTAGTTTAAACATAAAAATGACTTTCCAAGCCAATGAGAACGGACAAACAACTCTATTGTTTCAAGATAAAGCTTGGGGACAAGATAGTCTGCATAATGTAATACACGATATAAAAGTACTTTCTGAACAGGCTGAAATAACGACCAATAGAGATAGTGGTTGGTATGTGATCTCGCATCCTAAAAACTTAGACCAGATTGAAGTTGAATATGCAATAAACCAAGACAGTAAAGGTGATTTAAAAACGAGACAAGCCTATAGACCTATTATTCAACCTCAATATTTTCATTTGTTTTCGCACAACTTTTTTATGCTGCCAAAGCATGTTTTAAAACAGTCGGAAGATAGTTTTAATGTCAATATTTCGTGGAGTGATTTTCCTGAGGATTATAAGCTTGTCAACAGTTTTGGAAGTGGAGAGCACCTTCAAATTATAGAAGGTATTTCGGAAGAAAAATTTCATACTGCTGTTTTTGTTGGAGGTGATTTCAGAGCACATGAGATAAACATAAATGGTAATAAAGTAGTATTTGCCAATAGAGGTGATTGGGAGGTGTTTGAGGACTCTGAGATGTTGAGTATTCTAGAAAAAACGGTTACTGCTCAACGTGAATTTTGGCAAGACAATTCTCAAAAATATTATGTGGTCACTATGATTCCAACTGTACAAGAACGCGGCAGTTCTTTCCAAGGGTCAGGATTAACCAATTCTTTTGCGACAAATGCTTCAAATAATGAGTATTTAGAAGTTTCAGGATTGGTATATCTCTTCAATCATGAGTTGCAACACAACTGGATTGGATCCTTAATCAGAAATGATGATGAAGAAAAACAATATTGGTTTAGCGAAGGATTCACAGACTATTACACTTTAAAAAACATTGCCAAGAATGAAATTTATAATTATGATGAAAGTTATTTCATCAACGAATTTAATGCGTTTGTAAAGGCGCTTTATACCAATCCAGAAAGAGAAATGCCTAACAGTGAAATGACGTATGAAAACTTTTGGAGTGGAAAAGAAGGCATTCAAAAACTACCTTATAGACGAGGTGCTTTCCTTGCATTTTACTTAGATCAAAAAATAAAACAAGATTCCGATGGTACTAAAAGTTTAGATGATGTGATGCTCGATTTTAAAAATGATGCTGAAAAAACGGAACAAAAAATTACACATGCTTATTTTATTAAAACCGTAAATAAGTACTTAAAAGAAGACTTTCAGCCATTCTTTACTAAGCACATTGAAGAAGGAAAACTCTTTGATTTTAAATCAATTTATAACGAATTAGCTTTTGAATACGAGCCAACTTCTAAAGTATTTGATTTAGGTTTTACCTTTTCAGAAGATAGAAAGCAGATAGCATCTATTGATGAAAATTCAGAAGCTTATAAAGCTGGTCTAAGACAAGGAGATTCGGTAAAAGGAATGAGTTATTACTATGATTCCATAGACCACGAAGCCGAATTCACTATTGAAAGAGAAGGTAAAGAAGTTCTGGTAAAATACTTACCCATAAAAGAAGTAGACTTGCCTAAATTATTGGATAATGATTTTAATAAATCGCATTTAGACTTTTAATATAAAGCTAAAGTTACACTATAAAGTATGGGTTTTTTATATATTTCGACTTCGAAAAGTTTATGATGAAAAACCCAAATACATTTTACAAAGCACAACTGCAAATACACCAACAAACCGCAAAGGATTTGTATAAAAAGATGGGCTTATACAGCGTGCTTAGACTTACCGTGTTTTTACTGGCAGGTTTTGGTGTGTATTTAACGTATCAGAATTGGCAAATTGCTACAGTTATTGCGGTTGTAGGTATTGCTGTGTTTTTGTTTTTATTATCGAGGTATACTGATCTAAAAACTAAACGCGAGTTACATAAACGATTGGCTATCATTAACGAAGATGAAATTAAAATAGCTTCAGGTGATTTTCATGATAGAGCAGATGGAAAAGTATTTCAAAATCCTGCTCATGCCTATAGTTTAGATATTGATTTGTTTGGAAGAGGTTCTTTCTTTCAATACATCAATAGAACAACTATAAATGAGGGCACGCAATCGCTTGTAAACTGTTTGTTGGCAAACGATATTACTAATATTGAAGCACGACAAAACGCGATTAAAGAATTAGCTGATGAGCCTGAATGGAGGCAGTATTATTCTGGAGTGGCTCAAGGTGTAAAAGTGGAAAATTCTGCAAAATCCATTATTGAATGGCTAAAGGATTACAAACCTTTTTTAACCAATACACATTATTGGTTGACCATTGGTTTTAGTGTGACTTCAGTAGCACTTTTGGTATTCGGCATAATCGAAATTATTCCTATAAAATATGCAGGTTACTGGCTGGTTTTAGGTTTAGCGATTACCGGAAGATTTTTAAAACCGATTAATAACGTTGCTCAAAATACCGAAAAAGCCAAAGACACTTTTAGGCAATATGCCTTATTACTGAAAGAAATTGAACAGAAAGAATTTCAGTCTGAGTTATTACAACAACAGCAACAAAAAATTCAATCCGAAGGTGAAAAGGCCTCAAAGATATTTACAAAATTCTCAAAAGCTTTAGATGCTTTAGATAACAGAAATAACTTCATTTCAGCCATTTTTGGAAATGGGTATTTGCTTTGGGATATTAGACAAACTTATCGTGTAGAGCAATGGATTAGCAAGTATGCGCATAAGGTTGAGGATTGGTTTGAAGTGGTAACATTTTTTGATGCGTATAACACTTTGGGGAACTATGCTTATAATCATCAAGACTTTACCTATCCTAAAATTACCACAGAAAAAATCACTATTAAGGCAAAAGATTTAGGACATCCTTTATTGAATTCAGAAAAACGAGTTAATAGCGATTTAGAACTCCTACAAGAGCAGTTTTTTATCGTAACAGGAGCCAATATGGCTGGTAAGAGTACCTTTTTAAGAACGGTTGCGTTGCATATTGTTATGGCAAATGTTGGTTTGCCAGTTTGTGCTGAAGAGAGTAAATACAAACCTATTAAACTCATTACAAGTATGCGTACTACAGATTCGTTAACAGATGATAGTTCGTACTTTTTTAGCGAGCTCACACGACTAAAATTTATTGTAGACACTATTGCTGAAGACAAAAACTATTTTGTGATTTTAGATGAAATCTTAAAAGGTACCAACTCAACAGATAAAGCCATTGGCTCAAGGAAATTTGTTGAAAAATTAGTGGGTCAAAATGCTACAGGAATTATAGCCACGCACGATTTAAGCCTTACTGAAATAGAAGCTGAACTAGAGGCTGTAAAGAACTACTACTTTGATGCTGAAATTAAAAACGACGAACTCTTTTTTGACTACAAACTAAAGAAAGGCGTTTGCCAAAACATGAATGCAAGTTTTCTTTTGAAGAAGATGGAAATTGTTTAGTTATTAATAGAAAATGTCATTCTGAACTTGTTTCAGAATCTCACTTCAAATAGAATAAACAAGATGCTGAAATAAATTCAGCATGACAAAAATTTATGACAAAAAAAACCCTTTCCAAAAACAGAAAGGGTTCTTAACCAAATACAAAAATTAATTTGAAAAAATTATTTTAGTTTTAATGAGTCTAAAGCATGATAGAAAAAATCTTTTTCATCATTCATAGACACAAATAATCCATTAGGATATTTTTTTCCAAGAGGAGTTGTTACTACATCACAACCATCCGTTTCAATAGTTGCTAAGTTGATAGCCTTTACAAAGCTATTATCACCTCGTTTGTAAATATTAAAGCTATGATTTTGCTGGTCAGATACAATAATGAAACCTTCACCGTTAGCATAGGTTGCAATGGCAATACCTTCTATATCATCTTTAAAATCTTCGGTAGCAAATAATGAAATTTCTTCACTTCCTTTTTTAGGATCAGCATAATATTTTCTTATACCAATTCCTTCATCAGAGAAATATACATAACCCATTTCGTCATCTACAGCAATGGCTTCAATTTCTTTTTGTCCACTGAAGGTCCCCATTTTACGCAATAATTTAGAATGTACGCCTAATGAATCGCTAACTAAAGCATATTGGTATAAATAACCTTCTTTAGGGCCTTCTTTTCTACTTACAAATGCAGAAATTTCAGCAGTTTCTGGGTTTCTGTATAATGCAATTCCCATTGGTCGTTTTAGGAGTACATCAGTTTCGTCTTCAAAGACTTTAAAACCACCGTTGTCTAATGGCTTCATATCTGGCACAGAAAACACACGGATTTGGTTTTTTTCTCTTTCAGTAAATACCATAATATCTGTTTCTGTAGAATCTGTTAGTTTAAAACCGTATTCTACATCAACATTATTAGGATAACTTACGCCTGTTATAGATTTTTCTTTAATTATTTTTCCGTCTAAATCAAATGCGTATACACCACCATTGGTTTCATCTTTATCAGTACCAAAAATAATACTCTTTTCAGGGTTTTTACTGTTAATCCATATAGCAGGATCATCACTATCGTGAGGTAATTTTTCGGTTTTTAATGTTGGCGCAACTTCTGGCAAACCATTTCCGCAAGAAAAAACAACTGCAGAAATGACGCCAAGTAATAATGTTTTCTTCATTTTTTATTTTTTAAATAAGTCATATTTTAAACCAAAAGTTAAACGCATGTCGTAGTATTCCATTTGCATGGTTCTGCTACTTACGCCTTGGTAATAACGTAGAGGTTGATTAGTAATGTTGTTTAGGTTAACATACAGGCTTAGGTTTTTATTAAGTGCAACATTAGCATTAAAGTCTAAGAAAAACTGCTCATCATAATATCTATCGTCAAAAGCATTACCACCTATTTCATCGATATAAGCATCAGAGAAGTTAGCTGATAAACGTAAGCTGAATTTTTTACCAGCATAGCCTAACGAACCATTAAACATGTTTGGTGATGTTTGAGGTAAATCTAAATCTGTACGCTCTTCACCATCTTCGTTGCGGATACCATCTGCACTAGATGTTAAGTACGTGTAGTTTAAATAAATACTGAAATTCTTAGCAAAACCAGGTAAGAAATCTAAACGGCGTTGGAAAGATACTTCTGCACCAAACACTGAAGCGTCATCACCATTTAAAGGTTGATAAACTTGGTAACCTTCTTCATCTTCAGATTGGAAAATATAAGTGAAGTCAGATATACTTTTGTAGAATAATCCACCAGAAACAATACCAACAGACTTAAAGTAATGCTCTGCCATAAAATCAAAGTTCATAGATGTAGTTGGATCTAATTCTGAGTTTCCTAAGAAAATTTCTCTATCTTCATTACTTATTTCTCTGTAAGGCACTAAGTCTACATAGTTTGGTCTTGCTAAAGTGTTTGTCCATGCAAAACGAAGAATAGTATTATCTGTTACGTTATACTTAAGGTGAACACCAGGTAATATGTTAGTGTAAGAGTTTTTATCATTTACATCTGCAATACCTTCAACGTCACCATCTTCATTAAAAACAAGTTCGTTACCTGTACTTTCAATAGAAGTGTGTTCTAACCTAACACCAGCCAAAACACTAAATTTGTCTGTGATGTTTTGGTTAAGCATAGCGTAACCAGCATAGACGTTTTCATCTACATCAAAATTTGCTGTAGCATATTCTTCAGGTAAATCTTCTCCTTCAAACAGGTCTGTATTATTTAAGTTTAAACTTCCTATAAATTCTGGACTAGCAAAGCTACCTACTTGATATTGGCTACCAGCTAAATAATCAGAATCAGAATAGTCTCTTGTAGGTACCATACCTAAAAATTCTAGAGCACCAGTTTCGTCACTGTATTCAGTGAAGTCGTTGTCTCTGTTTTTGTTCTTTAATCTTGCTTTTGCACCAAATTTTAAGAAACCATCCTCACCATCAATAATAGATAATGGAGCTTGAGCATTTACAAAAAAATTGAAGTCTTTTTCTTCAGTATATTGGTTTTCTTCTGAAATCTCACTAAGTTCAAAATCTTCAAAGCTAGAATCTATTGCACTTACAGGAGAGAAATATGGCTTGTCTTGGTTATTGTTGAAATTAATGGCATACTCGCTTTCATATTCTAAATAACGTTCGTTTAAACGCTCTTCTGAAGCTTTAGAGAAAGATGCCATCCAGTCTAATTGTAAGTTACCTAATAAGTGTTCACCACCTAGACTGTAGTTTTGCATACGTTGGTCTTCTAAACGCGCATTTTTGGTTCTGCCACCACTAATACCGCCTTTAGATTGGCGTTTTACTTCAGCAGGAAACATTGTTAAGTTACCATTTCCATCTACTGAGAAGTCTCCAAGACCAATATCCTCACCATCTAAAATTTCATGCTCTAATCTAAAGCGATTTTCTCTATCATCTCTCCAGTTATAAATAGATTTAAAGTAGATATTGTTATTATCGTTTAATTTATAATCAAAGTTTGCAGAAAAACTTCTACGTACACGTTGTACTAAATATTCTCTGATTTCAAAAACATTTGCATAAGGATTTACATCGACTTCAGTTAAGTTATCTTCGTCACCGAATTCATTAAATTCAAACTCGTCTGTCCATTCAGCTTCAACGTTATCACTTCCAAAGTCGTTATCGTTAATAGATGCAGAAACCATCCAACCGAATTTGTCATTTTTACTTCTGTCACCAACTAAGAAAGATCCGTTTAAAATTCTTTTGTCTGTGATAAAGTTAAGACCAGAACCAGCAGTGGCAGACAAACGAAAACCTTGAGGCGATGTACGTGTAATTAAGTTTACAGAACCACCAAGAGCATCTGCATCCATATCTGGAGTTACAGCTTTATTTACTTCGATAGTTTGGATCATATCCGAAGGAATTAAATCCATCTGAACGTTACGGTTATCACCTTCAGCAGAAGGAATTCTACTTCCGTTTAAGGTTACAGAGTTCAATTGAGGAGCAAGACCACGAACAATAATGTTACGTGCTTCACCTTGATCTACCTGCATTGTAATACCAGGAATACGTTTTACAGCATCACCAATATTGGCATCTGGAAATTTACCGATTTGGTCTGTAGATACTACGTTAGTAATGTTTTGTTTATTCTTTTGCGTGTTTAAGGCTCTAGCTTGTCCGCTAAGACCATAGCCACTAATCATAACTTCTTCTAAAGCAGTATCTTCAGAGTTTAGTGTAAAGTTTAGAGTTACAGTTTCGTCAGCAACTACAGTAACTTCTTTGTTAATATCGGCATAGCCAAGGTACTCTACAGTTAATGTATAAGTTCCTTCAGGAATGTTAACTAAGGTATATTTACCATTAAAGTCTGTAGTAGTTCCCTTTTTTAAAGATAATATAGCAACGGTAGAACCAGGAATGGTTAATCCATTCTCATCTGAAATCGTACCTTGAATATTACCAGTTTGCGCATAACCTGTATAGGCTAATATCGTAATTAGTAAAAGTGTAAAATAATGTTTCATTAGAGGGTTGATTTTGTTTGAGACAAAACTAGAATGAAACCCTTTTTTTTACCTGAAGCTATTGTTAACAAAAAGTAATAGAACCCTGTAAAATGGCTATAAAACAAGGCAACATTTACACTGGCTTAACATTTGGAAAAGATTTGAGAAATATAAATTATAAATTGAGTAAATAGGCTTGAAGATCATCGTTAGAATCTAAGGGAAGCTTTTTTCTTAATCTGTAACGCGCAATTCTAACACTATCTGGAGTAATGTGAAGAATATCTGCTATTTCTTTAGATGATAAATTAAGCCTTAGCAGCATGCAAAGTCGCATCTCGGAAGACGAAAGTTTTTTTAGTGCGATTTTTTTAATGATTTTGAAAAAATCTGGATGAATTTGTCCAAAATAGCCCATAAGTTCTGTCCACTCGTTATTTTGGTTAAGATCTTGTTCAATGTCTTTTACTAAGTGTTTTAATTTCTTTTGAACAAGTTCATTATTTCTTCCCTGTATTTTGGTTAATGTTTTTGAAACATCTGACAGCATTTTGTTTTTATGAGCAATATGAAGACTGTAATTAGTAAGAGAGGATACTTTTATGTCTATTTCACGCTTTAAGGCTTCTTCTGCGGCGGTTTTCTTATCTAAATCTGCCTGAAGTAATTGTTGTTGGTATTCTAAAATATGCTTTTCATGTTTTCGTCTTTTTTTCCAGTAAATAAAACCTACTATTAATGCCAGAATTATTGCTCCTGTAGTTATCAAAATAACATATTGGCGTACTTTATTTATTTGATTTTCTTTATTCAGTAGTTTAACTTCCGCCTCTTTTTCCTTAACATCATAAAGTACTTGCATGGCACTAACCATTTCAGTATTATTTCTTTTGAGCTCTTTTTCATTTACAATACTTTGATTGTTGAGGTAGTTGTAGGCTTTTTCAAAATCTCCTGTTCTTGCATAGGTTCTTGCAAGATCTTTTAAGGCACTTTCAATTTGAGACGCATTATTAGTTTGTTGTGCTAATTTTAGTGCTTCTTCTGTGTAGCGGAGAGCTTTTTCAAAATTTTTGGTCTTACGGTTGGCATCACCAAGATTATTTATAATGTTTATCTGTAAATTTGAGTTACTATGCTTCGCAAATTCATGTGCTTTTTTAAAATAACTCAATGCAAGATCATATTGTTCTAGGTCTTCATAAATACTTCCAATGTTTTCGTTTACCGTTGCAAGACCAGTACTGTCATTTAGCTTTTTAAAAATAGCAAGACTTATATTTTGATGTTTTAAAGCATTGTCATAATCACTTTGTTTTTCAGCAATACTACCTAATAAGGCATTTGCTTCTGCTTTACCCTTTTCATAGCCGATAGTTTTAGAAAGTTTGAGACTTATATGTGAGTATTTTTTAGCTTCATTAAACTTTTTAAGGTCGAGATCTATAGAAGCCAGTGCGCTATAAACGTATACAGAGCTAGAGTCTTGTTTTTTTTGAATATCTAAATAAGCCTGATAGTTCTTTAATGCTTCTGCATAAAGCTCAATATTCTTGAAGAAATTTCCAAGATCAATATAGGTTTTGGCTATTTTTTGAGTGTTTGATTCTGCTTTTGCAGATTCTAGTCTATCTTTTAATTTGTATAATTGTTGGTCTAACTGTTCATTATTTTTTAAAGACTGCGAATTGGCAATTCCGGAAATTAAAAGATATATAAAAAAAAGGGTTTTGTGAAAACTCAAGATCGCTTTATTTTAAACTCATAAATAAACGCAACCAATGTTATTTAAACCTGTAATTTTTATGATGAAAATGTTATCAAATAAAAAAGCGGTTAGAAATTTTCTAACCGCTTTAATTTATTTTATTAAGAAACTAGTTTCTTAAGCTTCAAATGGAGCTATAGAAACATAAGACTTATTGTCTTTCTTCTTAGTAAATGTTACAATACCATCAACTTTAGCATGTAAAGTGTGGTCTTTTCCTTGGTATACGTTTTCACCTGGGTGGTGAGTGTTACCTCTTTGTCTTACGATTATGTTCCCTGCAACAGCAGCTTGACCACCAAAAATCTTTACACCTAAGCGTTTCGATTCTGATTCTCTACCGTTTTTAGAACTACCAACTCCTTTTTTATGAGCCATTGTCTTAAGGTTTTATTTTGTTAATATTAATGGATTAGAAAAATTACTTTTCAATTCCACCGTCTAATTTGTCTTGTAATTCTTTTAATTCGTCCCACTTACCATCAGCAGCTAATTTAGCTTGCTTTGGCCAAGTATCTGTAACGATGTGAGCTAATCTAGAGCTAGCTTCAGAAAGAACATTACTTAATTCTTCTGGAGTTGCTTTAGCTACTTTAGCAAAAGTTTCATATCCAGCGTTTACTAAAGCTTCAGCAGCTTTTGGTCCAGCACCTTCAATTTTCTTTAAATCATCAGCTTTACCAGTTGCTTTTTTAGCTGCTGCTTTAGGAGCGGCTTTTTCAGCTTTAGGTTCAGCCTTTTTAGTTTCCTTCTTAGGAGCAGCTTTCTTAGCTCCAGAAGTAGTAATACCTTCAATTACGATTTCAGTTAAGGCTTGTCTGTGACCGTTTTTTACACGGTAACCTTTACGTCTTTTCTTTTTGAAAACTATTACTTTGTCACCTTTAAGGTGCTTTAAGACTTTTGCACTTACTTGTGCTCCGTCTATAGCTGGGGCGCCAACAGTTACATTGTCACCATCACCTATTAAAAGAACGTTGTCAAAATCAACGTTTTTACCTTCTTCAGTAGATAAACGGTTAACAAAAACTTTTTGGTCTTTTGCAACTTTAAATTGCTGCCCTGCTATCTCTACAATTGCGTACATAGCGTAACGTTTTTATTAATTTGTTTGTTAATTAAAAAGCCTCCTTTTCAGAAAGCGGATGCAAATATAGTTCTAAATTCTTAATCTACAAACGTTTTAAGGCTTTTCAGTACCATTTCGTGCTTATTTGCTGAGGATTTTATAGTTCCTTCAAAAATGAGAAAGCTTTTTTATATAGTTTTCACATTTTATTATGTTAAAAAGCGGAATCATTCCTTATTTTTGTGGGGCTTCGTGTAACATTTTACACTCAACTAATACAAACACTAGTAGAATTTAAATTTTAAAAAACATTTTAATAATGAAAAAAAGCTTATTTACTCTTTCGCTTTTAGCGTTAGTTGGATTTGGTTCCAATGCGCAACAAGTAGAGTTTGAAGAGTACAATTTAGATAATGGGATGCATGTTATTTTGCATCAAGATAATTCGGCACCAGTTGTAACAACATCAGTTATGTATCACGTAGGTGCTAAGGATGAAAATCCAGAACGTACAGGATTTGCACACTTTTTTGAACATTTATTGTTTGAAGGTACAGAGAATATTGAAAGAGGTGAGTGGTTTACAATAGTAACATCTCAAGGAGGAAGTAATAATGCAAATACCACAGATGATAGAACGTATTATTATGAAGTTTTTCCATCAAATAGTGTTGAGTTAGGTCTTTGGATGGAGTCTGAGCGTTTAATGCACCCAATTATTAATCAAATTGGTGTAGATACTCAGAATGAAGTTGTAAAAGAAGAAAAGCGACTTCGTGTAGATAACCAACCTTATGGAAATCTTTTGGCAGAAGTAAAAAAACGTCTGTTTAAAGTTCATCCTTATAAAGGGACAACCATTGGTGAAATGGAGCATTTAGATGCAGCTACTTTAGAGGAGTTTCAAGCATTCAATAAAAAATTCTATGTGCCAAACAATGCTGTATTGGTTGTAGCTGGTGATATTGATAAGGCTGAGGTAAAGAAAATGATTAAGGAATACTTTGGGCCTATTCCAAGAGGTGAAGAAATTACAAGAGATTTACCAAAAGAAGAGCCAATTACAGAAGCTATTAAAGGAACAGCTTATGATTCTAACATTCAAATACCAGCAGTAATAGCTGCTTATAGAACTCCTTCTTTTAAAGAAAGAGATGCTTATGTGTTAGATATGATTTCTAGTTACCTAAGTGGTGGTAAAAGTTCGGTTTTATACAAGAAAATGGTAGATGAGCAAAAACAAGCTCTAGCTGTACAAGCTGTAAACATAAGTCAAGAAGATTATGGTGTTTATGCTTTATTTGGTTTGCCATTAGGTGAAGTTTCTTTAGACACGTTAGTAGCAGAGATGGATGAAGAAATCGTAAAGATTCAAACAGAATTAATTTCTGAGCGTGATTACCAAAAACTTCAAAATCAATTTGAGAATGACTTTGTAAGCTCAAATTCTAGTATTTCTGGTATTGCAAATTCTTTAGCACGTTACTACATGTTATATGATGATGTAAATCTTATCAATAATGAAATTGATATTTACCGTTCAATAACAAGAGAAGAAATCAGAGACGTTGCCAAAAAGTACTTAAATCCTAACCAAAGATTAGTACTTGAGTATTTACCAAAAAAAGATGAACAATAAGATGAAAACAAATTTTAATATGAAAGCTAAAATACCTGCATTTATTGTATTGTTTTTAATGGCAGTAGGCGTAAATGCACAAATAGATAGATCGGTAATGCCAAAACCGGGACCAGCACCTAAAATTACTTTAGAGGTTCCTGATGAGTTTGAGCTTAAGAACGGAATCAAAGTTCTTGTAGTTGAAAACCACAAATTACCAAGAGTATCTTATACTTTAACAATAGATAATAAGCCTATTACGGAAGGTAAAAAAGCTGGTGTTTCTAGCTTACTTTCTGCAATGTTAGGAAACGGAACAACAACCATTTCAAAAGATGAGTTTAATGATGAGATTGACTTTTTAGGAGCAAGCTTATTTTTTGGAGCTCAAAGTGCTTACGCAAGCTCATTAACTAAATATTCTGATAGAATAGTTGAATTAATGGCAGATGCAGCAATGAATCCTTTATTAACAAAGGAGGAGTTTGAAAAGGAAAAAGAAAAGTTACTAGAAAGCTTAAAATCTGAAGCAAAAAGTGTTGACGCTATAGCTGGGAGAGTTGGTGGAGCTTTGTCTTATGGTAAAAAACACCCTAGAGGTGAATTTACAACTGAAGAAACTGTTAACAATGTTGAGTTTGGTGATGTATTAGCATTCTATGAAAAATACTTTAATCCAAACAATGCTTATATCGTTGTTGTAGGAGATGTTAAAAGTAGAGATGTTAAGAAACAACTAAGCAAGTATTTTGGTAAGTGGGAGGAAGCAGCCGGTGTAGATGTTACAATCCCTGAGCCTGCACCAAATGCACAATACACACAGATTAATTTTGTGGATATGCCAAACGCTGTTCAGTCTAATATTTCTTTGACTAACAATGTAGATTTAAAAATGAATGACGAAGATTATCATTCAGTTTTAATTGCTAATAAAATTTTAGGTGGTGGTTTTAATAGTTACCTAAATATGAATTTAAGAGAAGAGCATGGTTATACTTATGGTGCGCGTTCTAACGTAGGAACAAGCAGATGGAATGCTTCACGTTTTACTGCTGGTGCTTCTGTAAGAAATGCTGTTACTGATAGTGCTGTTGTTGAAACTTTAAAGGAAATCAACCGTATCAAAACTGAACCAGTAGAAACAGATGCTTTAACAAACGCAAAAGCTAAGTATGTTGGTGATTTTGTTTTGGCTTTAGAGCGTCCGCAAACTATTGCTAACTATGCTTTAAATATCAAGCTTAACGATTTACCGAAGGATTTTTACTCAACTTATTTAGAAAAAATCAATGCAGTAACAAAAGAAGACGTTCAGCGTGTAGCTAATAAGTATTTCAAGACTGAAAATGCTCGTGTAATTGTAGTTGGTAAAGGAAGTGAAGTATTAGAAAACCTTGAAAAAACAGGAATCCCTATCAAGTATTATGATACTTATGCAGAACCAACTGAAAAGCCAGTTTTTTCTAAGCCAATTCCAGAAGGTGTTACAGCTCAATCAGTAATTAAAGGTTATATTGCTGCTGTTGGAGGAGAAGACAACCTTAAGAATGTTAATACTGTTTTAATGAATGCCGATGTTACAATTCCTGGTGCACCATATAAGCCAACAGCTGTTATGAAACAAATGGCACCAAACAAATCTTCTATGGAACTAATGATAGAAGGTATGGGAACTGTTATGAAACAAAATTTTGATGGTGAAAATGGTTACCAAGAAGGTCAAGGTCAAAAAATTCCTATGGGTGAAACTGAGGTAAACTCTAGAAAAGAAGAAAAAGGATTATACCCAGAACTGTATATAGATGCTTCAACAATCACTTTAGAAAGTGTTGCAACTATTGAAGGAAAAGACGTCTATAAAATTAGTGTAGCCAATTCAGATGGTCCAGCAGATGTAAGATACTATGATGTTGAAACTGGATTCTTAGTGAGAACTGAAGAAACTTCAGAAGCTAGTGGGCAGTCGATTGTTACAGTGACTGACTTTTCAGACTATAAAGAAGTAAATGGTGTAATGATGCCAAATACTATGAAAGTTACAACAGGACCACAAAGTTTTGAATTTAATATGACAGATATTAAAATAAACGAAGGGGTAACTGAAGAAGATTTCAAATAATAGATACCACCTATAATAAAAAAGCCGAAGTTTAAACTTCGGCTTTTTTTGTATGATTATTTTCTTCTATTAGCTAAATAGACACCTAATAATATAAGCAAAGTAGCTAGAGCTTGTATCAGACTAAATGATTCTCCATCTAATGTTCCCCAAATTAATGCTGTTATAGGAATAATATAAGTTACAGAAGATGCAAAAACAGGAGTAGACATCTGAACTAGCTTATTAAAAAGAACTTTGGCCATAGCCGTACCAAAAATAGAAAGGATTAATAAATACAGTAAAGCTTTTGGCAATGCGGTATTATTTAATGTTTCACTAGAAAAGAAATCAGTAAACAAAAGGACTATAAATGCAGGTAAAATTATAAATGCGTAGTTACCAGAAGCAATAGCCAAGGGTTTCACATTTTGTAAATAACGCTTTATAATATTCACATTTGCTGCATACATTAAGGTAGAGACAATAACAAAAAGAGCAAATAGGTAATTTTGATTCGGGTTTAATTCAGAGCCTTTATATATCAATATACAAGTTCCTATAAAACCTATTATTACACCAATAATCTGACGTTTTGTTGAAGCTATTTTAAAAACAGCAAAACCAAATAGTATAGTGTTTAAAGGAACTAATGAATTTAATATTGAAACAACAGCGCTATCAATTTGAGTTTCGGCAATAGCAAATAAAAATCCAGGAAAAAATGAGCCTAAAAAACCAGATAAAGCAATCCATTTCCATTTGTTTTTGTTGACAGTTTTCAATTTCCTATAACCAACAACTAATAATATTATTCCTGTTATTATAGTTCTTAATGCTCCAAGTTGATATGGTGTAAGACCAATAAGAGATTTTTTGATCAGAATAAATGAACTTCCCCAAATAATTGAAAGAACAATTAGGTAGACCCATTTTAAATTAAGGTTTTTCATACAAAAACTACTGAAAGTAATCACAAAAATCGTTAATTATTTCGCAGAAAACATCAATATTTATTAGATTTATCCAAATTTTTAATCCAAATAAATACATTACAATGTTTATTAAAAATATTTTTCTTGTTGCAATTATAACTGTAGCACTTACATCTTGTAAAAATCAATCAGAGCCTGAAGTAAAAACTGTAGGTATTGAAGTTTCTGAAAAAGATGTGGCTCAAAATTTAGATCCAAATGCTACTTACGCTAAAGTGGAATTTAATATTGAAGGTATGACTTGTGCTATGGGTTGTGCTAAGACTATTGAAAAGAAAGTGGCTAAAATGGAAGGTGTAAAATCTGCAAAAGTAGATTTTGATAAAAAGTTAGCTATGGTAGAATATGATGAGGCTAAAGTTACTCCTAAATCTATTGAAGCTACTGTGGCAAAAGTAGGTGAAGTATATAAGGTAAAAGATATGAAAGTTGTTGAAGACTTTAAATCTGAGAAATAAAGAATAAAAAATTATAAAACATAATAAACGCTATCAATTTTTTGATAGCGTTTTTTTTATTGTGCTTGTAGAATAATTAAGGCTAAAGCAATACAGCCAAAAGGTAAAAGCCATAACAAATAAATGGATGTTTGCTTAGACTTCATTTTTGCATTTAAAACATTCCTTCTCTTACCGTTGTAACGCATCCAGTTTTTAAAAATGATGAAAAGGGAAACCACTGCGAAAAGTACCCAAAACTTAGTAGAAGACATTATAACTAACTTCATCTGCGATGCAAACACTATTAAGAAAGATCCTAAAAGAAGAACAATAGACGCTTCTAAAAGATTGATATAAATTGATGCTAACTTTAGGCTCCTTTTACCTAATCCTTTCTTCTTATAAGAATTGAGAATAGAAATGTAATATGTGTCTAGCATAAAAACCTTAAGAAAAAAACAAAAACCTGCAGTAAGCAGGTTTTTGTACTTAATAACTTATATATTTTAAAGTCCTAAAACAGTTACGTTGTCTAGTTCAAAAGTTGCAGCAGCAGACGATGTAGATGTGTATTTAAAAGCGATATACAACATTTGTCCATCAGCAGCAGAAACATCAACATTTCCTGAGTTAGTCCATGTGTTCCAGCTATTAGCATTTGGGTCCATAGTAGCGTCTAGCATAGTCCAAGTTCCGCTAGTGTTTGGATCTCCACCAGAATAATCTGTAGACATGTAAACTTCTAAATCATTACCATCATACCTTTTATCTGTTTCAAAGAAAAAGAAAGTGTTTGTTACACCAGATAAATCAATAGCATTAGAGATTAACCAATCTTCATTTTCTTGTGCACCACTAGAGTAACCATTCATATATGCACTAGGTGCAGGGTTTCCAAAGTTAGTAGTTCCCCATATCTGAGCACCAGTTACGTTATAAGTAGACCAATTGTTTAGGTTGTTATCAAATCCGTCTTCGAATACTACTGTAAAATCATTAATATCAAGAGGTGTACATCTATCACTTTCAAAATCTACATCATTAGTATTATTTAAGAGTAATACTAAATTATCACCTCCAAAAGATTTTAATACAACTGCAGTAATAGTACCACCGTTTTGTGTAGGAAGTGGAGTGTAATAAAAATTAGCAAAAGAGCTAGTCTCTAATAAGAAGTTTGAGTATCCAAAACCTTCACAAGATTGAATTGTTCTTTGTGTATCAAAATCTTGTGTTGGGTCACCATAAGTACTACCGCTTAAGCTTTCAGGGAATTCAACATCATATGATGTAACAAGCATACCAACGTGACTTTCATTTATTTCAGATAAATTTAATTCTAATGGCACCATTGTTTCTGTTGTACCGGATCTAAGAATTTTTGTTGGAATTTGGTTTGCTGTAAACTGACCTACTTCATCCTCGTCTGGCATACCTCCAATAGAAATTACTTCGTTAGAGTTGTAACCAAGGTACATATCCTTTAGCTTAACATATACTTCGCGACCTACATTGAATTGGTTGTAAGAGTCAACTTGATTTAAAATAACACCAATTGCAGCTGTTGGATTTTCTGGTGAATCTTGCATATAAAATTCCTTGTAGAAATTACCAGTAGCATCAGATGAAGTTACATAACCTTTTACTACAAGATTATCAGGAATTTGAATAAAGTGGTCATAGTCAAAACCGCTTTGTCCAGCCTCATAAGTTTCATATAGTAATTTTAAGTCAGCTATTGATACTTCTTCATATTCAGGTTCTTCTGAATTAAGATCATCTAAAATTTCGTTCAATAATCTATTCTCTTCCTCTCCTAGGCTATTAGGAATGCTGTAGTCGTCATCTTCCACACAAGATGTAATAGCAATACTTACAAAGGCAGCAAGTAAAAGTGTTAGTAATTTAGTTGTTTTCATAATTTGAAATTTATTTTTCATAGTTTTTTTAGAATCTAAAATATACATTTAAAAAGTAGTTAGCGCCACGTCCATACCAATATTTTGAACCAAAACGTCTTTTAGGGTTGGTTGTGTCTTCTAGTAATTCTCTATAATTAGCATTTCTACCTTGCTCAAAACCACCAGTTTTATATACTTTGTCTAGAATGTTACCAACGCTAGCAAAGAAACCGATGTAATAATCATCTATTTTCCAAGATTTACCACCAATTAAATTTACCACCATATAATCATCAAAACGTTCTTGTTTTAATAATCCTCTAGCGATTTCTGGATCATAATCGTTCATAGGTAAACCGTCTGTAGGCTCTTGGTAGAAACTATTAGTACGTAAAAGTGGACTAACATCTACATAAGTGTCAGCAAAGAAGTTTGCTGTTGCACCAAACCACCAGTAATCAGGGTCTCTATATTCAAAACCTACAGAGTAAGCTTTTTGAGGTCCACCTGCTACTCTGTAATCCTTTAATTTAGACTCACCGTAGAAAGCAGATCTGTCGTTTGCAGAAATATATAAGTTAGGATTATTTTCATAAGTATATTGACCATAAGAAGCAGCACCTTTTAATTTTATTGTTGGTGTCACTTGAGCCTCAACACCTAGTTCGGCTCCAATATGTCTTTTGTCTACCCCTTGTAATACTTCAGATATTAAGTTGTTTGTTTCTACATTACCTTGTTCATCAAAGAAACCACCGATACCATCAGCGTAGTAGAATGATATTTCATTAGCATCCTCAGTCTTGGTGTAAAAACCTGTTAATTTTGCATTAACTATTGGTGATCTAAAGATATAACTTGCATCAAAAGAAGTTATTTTTTCTTCTGTAATTTCTTGTCCTGTAACATTAACACCATTTACCTTTCCAACAACATCATTATTTACCCTAGCGTTAGAATAGGTGTTACGTAATGAAGGGGCACGTGTTATATAACCTCCGTTAACATCAATTAAATGCTTACCAGATATTTTATAAGTAAATCCTGCTTTAGCACCAAACCCAGTAAAATCTAGTTTATCTCCTTTTCCAAAAGAATTATTGATATTAGCTTCATTAAGGTATAAACCTTCTCTTTGGTATTCTGTTTTAGTTACACTACCAGCTAAGTAAAAATCTACTTTATTGTACTTAAAAACACCTTGAGCATAACCAGAAATGATATCTGCATATAGATTATAATTGTATCTATATCTATCTCCTTCAAAAGCCACTTGGTCAGGATTGTTTAAATCAAACTGAAACCCATCAAATGAATCTACATTTAATACACCTGTTTCACTTCCTAGTAAATCAATGATTTCAGCAAAGTTCTCAGATTTCAAATGTCTGTAATTAACAGAAGCATTAAGCATTATGCGCTCAGTTAACTCGCTATTAAATATTGTGTTAACTGTTGTTTGAGTGTCATCAGATCTATCTTCGTATAGTGCATAAGCTGCATATTCGCCAGCAGTATTATTTGTTATATTGGCATCAATTATACGATTCCAATCAATCTGTCCATCATTAATAAATTCTTGCTCAGCCTCATAAGCTCCAGCATAATCTGGGCCATCACTATCAGCTAAGAAGTAACTAGGTAATTTTTGATAATAAGCAGGACTTGGGTTGGCACCACCAGGAAAGTCTAAACGACTGTTTCCTAATTTTCCCCATTGATGAGCAACATTGGTATTTAAAGAAGTTTTACTACTAATATCCCAATAATGGTTAAGCATTAAAATTGGTTCTTCTGTTTCTTTAACACGAGAGTTTTTCTTTTCTCCATCTAAATAGCCCCAATATTCATTGTACTTAATACCTTTTAAATCGTATACTTCTTGAGTGTTTGGTGAAGATTTTCCACGTCTGTTAGGTGCATAAATAGAAGTGAAATTAATACTGTGCTTATCATTGATTTTCTTTTCTATAGAAACAAAGAAAGAGTTTGCATCGTATAAAGTAGCGTCTTGGTAGCCTTCATCTCCCCATCTTCTACCAGCCATAAAGGCATAAGACCATCCACCTTCTAATAATCCAGAAGCATAACTAGCCATAATTCTATTAGTATAACTTCTGTTAGAAGAAGAGTAAGTTACACGACCACCTTTTCTATAGCTAGAAGCTCTAGTAATAATATTTGTTGTACCTAATACACCACCAAAGTTATATTCAGAAGGTGTTAAACCTGTAGTTAATACTTGATTACGAACAACATCATTAAGACCACCCCAATTACTCCACTGAGGTCTACCATTGTAGATTTTATTCATTTCAATACCGTTAATTAAAACAGTACCGTTATCAGAGTCTAAACCTCTTACTCTAAAGAATGAAGAACTAAATTCAAAAGCTGCAGTTCTTTGGAAAATATCTTGTGAAGACGCCAATAAACCAGAAATATTATCAGCTCCACTGGTATCATCATTAAGCTCGTCGTCAGATAATGTAATTGTAAATAAGTCTTGAGCACTCGATGTATCAGCATCAAGAATCATATCCGTAATATTAACGGTTTGTCCTTCATTTACAATAATAGGATAACGTTTTGTTACATAACCAGGCTTAGATATTTTTAATACCTGTTCACCTAGAGGAACATTTTCAGAGAAAATAAACTCACCAAAACCATTAGTTATTGTGGTCTGTTCAGTCTCTTCAATGGTAATTGTGACATCTGGAATTGGTTCTGACGATGTAGCATCTATTACACTACCTTTAATAATAGTGTTTTGGGCTACCATCGCAAACGATGAAAAAACTCCAAATAATAAAATAATTAAACTTTTTTTCATGTCAAATTTTAAAGTTAATAGTCTTTGTAGATTAAATAAAGGTTATTTAGGGCGTGCAAATTTACATCTTTTATAATAAATACATACTTTTGGCGCGAGATTTGATTTGTAATTAATGATAACATAACATACGTTAAATGAAAAACTTAAAACTCAGTATTTTATTTTTATTAACAATGATATTTGTTAGTGTAAACGCTCAAGAAAAAAAGCGTTATAAAATACATACAGTAGCATTTTATAATTTAGAAAATCTTTTCGACACTATTAATGATCCAACAAAGTATGATGAGGCAAGTCCGATGATGGAGATGAATGAGTCATACAGATCTGCGGCTTATATCAAAAAGATACAGAGTATGGCAAGAGTTATTGCAGATATCGGATCTGAAGATACAGGAAATTCACCTGCAATAATCGGTGTTTGTGAGATGGAAAACAGACAGGTTTTAGTAGATCTTGTTAATGACCCACAACTTTTGCATAAAGATTATGGTATTGTACATTTTGACTCCCCTGATGCAAGGGGTATTGATGTGGCTTTATTGTATCAAAAAGCTTTATTCAAGCCAATTAACTCTAAGAAGCATGAGTTAAAAATTTATGATGATAATACTAGAAAGCGTGTTTACACAAGAGATCAGCTTGTTGTAAGTGGTGAATTGGATGGTGAACTTATTCATGTTATTGTTAATCACTGGCCGTCTCGAAGTGGTGGTGAAGCAAGAAGTAGATTTAAGAGAGTTGCTGCAGGTAAATTGAATAAACGTATTATTGATTCGTTACAATCAATCGATCCTTATGCTAAAATTGCTACTATGGGTGATTTCAATGATAACCCAACAAATAAAAGTATAAGTAAAGAATTAGGTGCTGAATCAGATAAGGATGAAGTTAAGTTTAAAGGGATTTATAACCCATATGAAGATCAATATAAAAAAATGGGCTTAGGAACTACGGGTTATAGAGATTCATGGAGTTTATTTGATCAGATATTGATTACACAGCCTTTTTTAGAAAAAGATTATTCTTCATTTAGATTTTACAAGGCAGGTATTTTTAATAAATCCTATTTAACAAATAAATCAGGGAGATATAAAGGTTACCCATGGAGAACTGTAAACGCAGGTTTAGATGGCGGTTACAGTGATCACTTCCCAGTATACATCTACCTTATTAAAGAGGTAAACGAAGACGATTCTACTGAAAAAAAATAACTCATATAAAGAGTAATAAATAAAAAAGGTGTAATTCTTATTGCACCTTTTTTTATGTTTTAAAACCAGAGATTCCAAGGAATTTTAGCTAAAACCAAAACCAAAGCTAGCGTATAGAAGATAGCTAACATTTTAAATTTAGGTTTCGATGTTAATTTCTTTTTATGTTTAGAATACCCAATAGTTACAAGAGCAATTGCTATTATCATAGTAAGTGGATGCTCTACAATAAGGTTTCTTAAAGCGGGTATTTTCATGACTTCTCCCATACCACCAACTTCTTTTATCGTACCAAAGTAATCTTTCATAAAAAATAAGACTATACCTATTAGAAGTTGAATATGCATTGTTATTAAAGTAAACAACGCAATTCTAAAATCCTTTGGATCAAATTCCTTATTGCCAAAAAACTTTATTAATGCATTTACTGTAGCAATAATTAAAACTACAAGAACCAAATAGGCCCATTTAGAATGGATAAATTGTACTATTTCCATGAAAGAAGAATTAAATGTGAAATACAAAAATAAGGATTTGACTGTGAAGCCAACTATTCCGAAATAGTAATTTTATGTTTCAACTCGTTTCCTAGTTCATCAACAACTGTAATTGTATGATCTCCAGTTGTTGGTAACAAAGCTAAATCATGAATGTCTTTTGTTGTACCTATATATTCATTGTCCACATACCAATAGAGTCGCAACTCAGGTTTAGAATGCGCCACTTTAAGAATAAGCTCATTTGTTTTTCCACTAAAATCTTTTGGTAAATAAATAGTGCTTTGTTGGGTTGGGTAAATGAATTCCATGCTAATTCCTGAAGCTTCTAAACAATCATTCCGGTAAGGTGGTAAAGGTTTATAAAAAGGATTTTTATTCTGAAAATAATAAGCTTGTAAAGGCGGTAAAACAAACCACGGTTTATTTTTTATGTTTGAAACCTCTTCACATGAAGAATTTACCTGAAAGTGCTCAGACATATCTAAATGCACCAACTTATGAAAAGGACAAGGTTCTGTTTTTTTTCCGCTTTGCTGAATATATCTTTTCTCAGTATCATTACAAATTGAAGATGCTCTATAGCCACTTTTTTTACAGATAGACACTTCAAGCATTTCATCATAAGGTTTAGAAAACCATTCGCTTTTTGGTAGCAAATCAAAAACATCAAACAAAATAGGAGCGGCAGCTTGCACACCAACCAAACCTGGTCTCCCTTCTCCATCAGCATTGCCAACCCAAACACCAACCACATAGTTTTTTGTAGTACCAATAGCCCACGCATCTCTAAACCCAAAACTGGTACCTGTTTTCCAAGCGATTTCTTGCGAAGAATCATAATATTCCCAACTGTCATCACCTTCAGGACGGTTCACTTGTTTCATGCTTTCAAACGTGAGGTAAATCGAAGCCGCATCAAAAATGGTTTTTTCTTGAGTGAGTTTACCAAAGTCAATTGGCGTGATAAAATTGTATTTAGGTTCGCAAAATTCTTGTGTAAAATATTGACTAGAATTGGCACTAAAATGATTTAAGGTCGACGCCATTGCTGCATAGCTTTTACACAAATCCCATAGGTTACTTTCCGCACCACCAAGTACCAAAGACAATCCGTAATGATTGGCATTGTATTTTAAATCTTTAAGATGAAGTTGCTTCAAATAGTGATAAAACCGATCCACACCAAAATCCTGAAGCATTCTCACTGCAGGCACATTAAGCGAGCGAGACAAAGCTTCATTAGCATGAACAGCTCCGTCGTAGCTATTATCATAGTTTTCGGGCTGATAACTTCCAAATTGTGTAGGGACATCTGGTACTAAAGTGTTCGGTAGTAAATCACCAGCGTCGAGCATAGCAGCATACAAAAAGGGCTTTAAAATACTGCCAGTACTTCTAGGTTTATCAATGATATCTACACTATTCTGATGTGCTTTATCGGTTGGTGAATTACCAATGTAACTTAAAACTTCTCTAGTGTTCACATCGAGAATCAATACCGAAATGTTATGAATTTCATTTTGTTTTAATCTATTGTAATGTTGTTCTACAATACCATTAGTTTGTTCTTGGAGTATAACATCTATAGTAGTTTTTATACGTTTACCTTTATATTGCTTAGCAACTTTTTGAAGCAAATGAGGTGCAATTTGTGGTAGTGGATAAGGTTTTTGAGGCAAGTTTTCCGCAACAGAAAGCTCATAAGTTAACTCATCTATTGTACCATTATTTAATAATTTTTTGAGTAAGCGATTACGTTTTTCAAGTAATCGTTCTTGATTTTTTCCAGGATAAATGAGACTTGGTGCATTAGGCAAAACGGCAAGAGTGGCACTTTCTGCCCAAGATAATTGCGAAGCTTCTCTATTAAAATAACGCCATGCCGCAGCATCAATACCCACAACATTGCCACCAAAAGGTGCGTGGCTAGCATAAAGGTTCAAAATATCGTCTTTAGAATGTCTAAACTCTAAGCGTGTGGCCAGAATAAGTTCTTTTAGCTTTTCAAAATAGGTGCGCGACTGCCCTTTTCTAGATAATCGAATGACTTGTTGGGTGATGGTGCTTCCACCACGTTTTACACTTCCAGAGCTTAAATTTTCCTTTAAGGCTTTAAAAATTGAAATAGGGTTGAAGCCAGGATGTTTATAGAAATATTCATCTTCAAATTGAAGAATACAAGTTTTAAATTTCTCTGGAATACTATCATTTGCAGGAAATCGCCATTGGCCATCATCAGCAATTTTAGCACCCAATAATACATTTGAAGAACTTGTAATAACGGTTGCGGTAGGATCTTTAAAAAGCTGTTTTGGTAAGCAGAAATAATAAACTACAAGTAGCACAGCAATAATTGCGGATTTGATTTTATGGCGTTTTATGTAGTTTATGAGTTTCAATTTATTTAATAATTTGTCCTTGCAAGCGTAGCGAAGCAATCTGTTTCTTGTTTGTAAGATTACCATACTTCGACTGCGCTCAGTACTGGCTCTTATTCGTGCCTCATTCTTCGTAATGACAGTTTGCTATTTTATTTTTGAGATTCATGCTTTTGCAGGAATTGGTACTCACGTTCAACTTTACAAATTTTCACATTGTACCAATTGTACCATTGCTCTCGTCCTTTTTGTTGTGCTAAAAGGTGTTCGGAATTTGTTTTCCAATTTTTTATAGCTTCTAAATTTTTCCAATAGCTGACGGTTATTCCGATAGCATTTCTTGCACTATCCATACCCATAAAACCTTTTTGTTGTTTGGCTAAGTCTTCCATTTTTTGAGCCATTTCGGTATAGCCATTAATATCTTCAGTTTGGGTAGAGGTGAAGATTACAGCGTAATAAGGTTTAAAGTTTTTCATAGATAATTTTTCTATCCTGCAAGGTTTCTAAAACCTTGTAGGTTATAAGTTCTTGTTTTTTTATAATAGACCTACAAGGTGCTCAAAACCTTGCAGGTCTTAATAGATTCTGATAATGCCCAAACTGACTACTGTTTTTCAACAATCATCTGGCATTTCAAATTCAATGATTTTTTCAGTAACATTATCCTCGAAATCAGTTAAAATAAGCTTTATATACACGCGATTTGTAGATACGCTTATAGGATAATCTTTGATACTTCTCACAGTACCAAAATAACTTAGCCATTCACTACCGCATTTGTCTGTGATTTCTTCATGTGACGCTGTCATGGCCATTTTAATGAAGTTTTGCCAATCATTTTCTGTGTACACTAAAGTTTCAAATGTATTAGATTTCAATTGCTTTAGAGGTTTCCACTCGGTGTCATAATTTTTCCAATGTGTAGCATCACATTTTGAATCTTCACTCATAAAAGACATACTATTTTCATAGCGTTGAAATAAACTAACGTGTTTATAATCATTATCTACTAAAACTATTTTCTTGGCTTCAGGTGTTGCCGCAATACCTACTCTTATTTTAGCAGAATCTTGCTGTGTTAAATGATGCGTACGTTTAAAATCTATGGTTTCTAAATTTTTAATTTCAATATTAAGATGGTCTAAATCCAATCTTATGGTTTTTGAAATTTTTGTCGGAGATAAATAACCATTAAAAACATAGCCAATATATTTGTCGGTCTCCACCTTTACCCATTCACCACTTATTTTTTCTCCATTATCTAATACCACAAGGCTTTTGTTGGTATTTTCTACCACGTTTATGACTTGGGCGTACGACAATTTGCTTAGGATTTTACCATTGATGTCGGGTTGCTCTCTAAGAGATAAACCACTTTCGGCAGCAACATAAGCATTTTGTTGCGCTGTTATTACTAGGATGTTGAATACAAATCCAATCGCTAAAATCATTTTTGAATTTTTCATAATTACTTGTTTTTAAGTTTAACGTTTTAGCGGTTTACGTTCTAGGATGCTTGTCTTCCGGACGACAAGTAGTTTAGCTTAGGTTTGTTTATTCTATTACTTCTCAACCGTAATCCACTGACCTTTGTTTCTCACCAAATAGTCATTATCATACATCGCTTCGGCTTGGGTTCCTGGTAAATAATAGGTGCCGAGGTAAGATGCATTTAGCATTACCGTAAATGTTTTAGTACCATATTTGCCTTTTGGCTGCATATCAAAATAAAAGTTTACTCTATCGTCTTTGATGTCTGTATATCTTGCTTGACTTACCGTAGTATCTCCAAAATCGGTGAACCTAGTATTTACAATATCCCAACCAGAAGGAAAAATCTGTGTCAGTGCTACATCATTAATCGAGCTACTTGTTAAGTTGGTAATGCTTACAGTTGCTACAAAATCTTGACCTTGCTGAAGTTTTTCAACATCAATTGTATTGCCTTGTAAATCTTTGTAAACCGTACTAATCGAAAAACCACGCGATTCACTAACTTCTTCACCAAGTTTTAGTTTACCAGAATTTAAGATTCTTGCATAAATAAGATTGTCTTTTAAATTGCTGATCTCAATAGTATTGTTGCCATCATTAACAGGAATACTACGTTGTGCTATAGCGTTTTTAGTATTGATAGTTTCAGATTTACCATTAATGCTGTAGCTTAGTTTTAGATCTTTTCCGCCATTTTTAACCACCATTTTTCCCATAGCCAATAAGCTATAAGCTGTTGTTTGTGTACTCATCCATTTATTGCTCGATAATTCTTTGGCTATTGATTTTGCTAGATCTCTCACTTTTGGATTATCTGTAATTATCATAGTTTCTAAAGCCATAGCTTTATTTCTATCTACCGAACCATACGTGTAATAATTAGATCTTGGAGGTTGAAAATCTATATTAGCCGATTTTGAAATGGCATTGCTAGCTTCTTGTTGTCCTGCAAGTGCATAGGCTGCAGCAAGCCTCCATTTGGCTTCATTTGAGATTTCCTCAAATTCACGTAAACGGTTCATGCTCGCTAAATCTGCACTACCAGCTAAAGCCAAAGTATACAAACGGTAAGCTTGTGCTAAATCGCTATGATAGTGTCGGTAACTTGGTCTCCAATTTCTAGCCGCTTGTTTTTGGTACGCAATCCAATTACTTTTAAAAGTTAATGGTAATATATAACCTTTCTTTTCGGCTTCTATCATAAAATGACCAGCATAACTTGTTCCCCAATCATTAGCAGAATTCTCGCCTATCCAATAACTCATTCCACCACTTGGTTGTTGGAAATTCCCTAAACGCTTAATACCATTTTCAATATTACTCTGAATTTCTTTTTTCTTTTCATAAGTTAAATCGAAAATATCTGCTAAGAACAACTGAGGGAATACACTCGATGTAGTTTGCTCTACACAACCATGCGGATAGCGGATAAGATATTGCATACGTTTTGTAAAATCCATAGGAGGTAAAGTTGAAAACTCAACAGTTGCCGAATTGGTACCTGATACTCCAAAGGTTGAAAACGCAATGTTTTGCTTAGCGTTGGCTTCAAGTTCGTTATCAATAACTTTTGAAGTCATTGGGTTTGGATTTTCAACATCAATTTCAACTTTATAAGTTGACTTCTCTCCATTTCCTGTAGCAATAACTTCAATAGTGTTAATGCCTTTGGCTTTAGTGACGTCTAAATCAAAGTAGACCATTTTTTCATCTGGCTTACTAAATTGAAGCGATTGTGAAGCCTGGCCTTTTACAGTTATACCATCGCTAAGTTTTAAGGATAGGTTGACGTTTTTCACTTTATTTTCCATAGCGAATACGGTAACAGGAAGTGTTACTTTTTCACCAGGACTTAATTTTCGTGGTAACGTTGCCAAGACCATTAAAGGCTTTTTAACTTTTACTGATTTTTCTACATTTCCATAAGCTTCGGTTTGGTTATTGCCTGCTACAACCATGGTTCTAACCGCTCCAACATAGTTAGGCATTTTTAGTTGATGCGTTTTGGTTTCACCTGCATCTAATACAAAAGGTCCTAAATACGTTACAACCGGTTTAAAACGATTCGCTTTTTTGTTTTTACCTTTTGCAGCACTACCATCTCCACCAATGGCAAATACTTGATCTATACTTCCAGAATAAGCTCCGATAACATCATCGAAAATATCCCAAGTTTTTACGCCAAGTGCTTCGCGAGCATAAAATTCATCCCAAGCATTAGGTGTTTTAAATCTTGTAAGATCAAGTAAACCTTCTTCAACAACAGCAACAGTGTACGTCATTGGTTTGTTGTTCTTTTCTGAGACTTTGATTTGGTAAGATTGTTCTGGTTGTATAACATCTGGCATGTTAATTTTTGGCTCCAGTCTTGTTGCAGGATTTTCTACCATCATAGGAATTACACCATATAAACGAATTGGTAAATCGTTAGATGTAATAGCGTGTGGTTGTAACAACGAAATGTTTATGAATACGTTTGGTGCCATTTCTGGTGTCACAGGAATATCTACTGTAGTTTCACCTGGTTGTGTTTTTACCCATTGATGACTGATGACTTCCGTGCCATTTTCAATACTAACCAAAGCTCTACCTTCACTTCCCGAAGGAAATGTTAGTCGTGCAGTTTCTCCAACATTATAATTGTCCTTATCTGTAGAAAACACTAACATTTTTGCCGCTTCTTTATCTGATGATGGTGAATTTTGCCACCAGTTTTTGTAAAAATATGCTGTGCGACCAGTAGCATGACCACTTACGGGATCTACAATTCTTATAAGATAACGACCACGTTCATTCTCAGGAATTTTTAGTTTGAAACTACCTTTTCCGTTCGCATCTGTGCTGACTAAAAAATCTTGTACAGGTCTGTGATAACTACTAGAGACGTAGCTTGAAAGGTTGTCGTAAGAGGAATTCCACCACCAACGCCATTCTATTTTATAGACTTTTACTTCCAAGTTTTTACGTTGTACAGGTTTGCCGTCAGCAGTAACTGTAGCGACATTAAAAGTGTGATTCTCATCTGTGAAGTACGAGCCGTAACGGCTACCTTCAGGTGACTTTAAGCCGACAAAACTCTCGTAAGGAGCATAAGGCATCGTAAAGGCATCGAGTGAAAAATCTCCACCATTTTCAAAAGCTCTTACCAAAAATTGAGCGTTAAGCATGCCTGGAGCATTTTTTCCAATATTGAGTTCGGTGTTTATTTTAGCATTACCTTCGGCGTCTAAATTACCTTCATAAACATTGGTTTCTTCGCCATTAAAAGTTCGGGTTGGATCGGTAAAAATGTAATCATCGTAATTCTTGAATCCAGTGTAAGAGCTTGTGAATTTTGCTTTAATTTCAGCTTTAAGGTTTTTTGCTGGTGCACCATGTAACCATGCTACATTTAGATCTCCATTTAAAGGAGCGTTATTGGTTAAAATTTCACCTTCAAAATCGATATTTATTTTTAATCGATTCGGTTTTACAGTTTCTATTTTTAAGGCTTTTGAAAAATTAGCTCCACCTACAGAAACTTTTGCGTTGTAATTTCCGGTTTTGTAATCTGTTGAAGTTGGTACTTTAAAATCGTATACATTGTTAACGTTGTCTATGCTAACTTTTCTGTAAACTAGTTTGCCAACAGGATCTGTAATTTCTAGTTTTACAGGATGTCCTTTAGGTAATTTATTAGCAACATCATTGAGCATAAAGGTTAAAAATAGACTGTCTCCAGGTCTCCAAACACCGCGTTCTCCATAGATGTAACCTTTAAGTCCTTGTTGTAGTCGGCTACCAGAAACGTCAAACTTACTTAAGGAAAGCGAGTTGCCGTCCATAAGTTTTATGTAACTTACACTTTTTCCTTTTTCTACAATGGCAAATGTAGCACGTTTGTTAGCTTTAATTTCAACAATACCTTCTCTATTAGAAACAGCATCTTCTAGTTTTTGTTGCTGAAAATTGTAGAGTGTAACTTTTGCTCCACGCTCAGGTTCGGTAGTAAGTATGTTGGTAACTGCAAACAAGTAGGTGTTATTGCTCCCTTGCTTGGCGATAACTCCAAGTTCTGAACCAATTAGATTTTGGGCTACAACACGGTTGCCATAATTATAATAAGAATCGGTACATGGGTTGTCTCTGTCTCTCCATCTATAATTATTGTTTCTGTAGCTGTAGGTTAAATTATCCCAATAGCGTTCTTCTCTTATTTCTGCTTGTTCATCAGAAATATCTTCAGACGTGTAATAATCGTCTTCGTAGTAATAGTCGTCATAATAATCATCCTCTTCAATTTCTGTAGTTTCAGCATTAGACTCACAATCATAAAGTGAATACTCACGCTTAAAACTAAGCTCTACACGGTAAATAGCGCCAGGATTAGCATTCAAATATTTAGACAAATCAATGCTGTAAGCTCTCCAATTCCCAGGGTTAATAGCTTCATCCTGAACTAAAGTGATAGTTTCTTTTGCAATACGTCTTCCAACTTTTTTAATGTTATAGTCGTTATTGCTATTAATGTCATTGTCTTGTAAAAATTGAAGCACATTGTCTTCAAATATTTTAATGATTCTAACATCGACTTTACTAAGATTAACCGCTTCAAAATTGAATTTTAAATCTTTTGAATTTGGTAAAATAGTACCATTATTGATGAGTCTAACTTGTGGTTTTAGAGCATCAAAACGTAGTTGTTCTGAAAAGGCTGTTTTTAATTTATAGCCATCTTCATTTTTTATACCTGTAAATACATCAACTTGAATATCGCCAATTAATTTAGTGTCTGGATAGATTTTTAAAACATTACCATCAACAATATATTTTGGATTTTTTGAACCTTGAAGACTTACTAAACCTGAAAAGTTTTGTTGCTTTTTTATTGGATCTGAAAAATTAATCAAAAGAAATTGTTCTGGACTTTGAACCACTTTAGTGCTAATAATTGTAAAGTTATTTTTTCCAGGAATGACTATTGTGTTTTCACCTTCATTATCAGCGTTTATTGCATCTCCATCCCATTTTACCAAAACTTCACTATCTTCAACAGGACGATTAATACTATCTATTTTAAATTCAAAAAACTTAGAGTTTTCAGAAGCTTCATTCCATACAATTGAAAGTTTTTTATTATTCTGAGATGCCGTTACAAGCTTTTTTGCATTTTTTAGAGAAATGATGTCCGCAGAGCGTAATTGAGCACTTAAGTATTGCCACTCTTTACTGTAAGACTGAAGGTCGTTAGTTACAATATTAAAACTAGGTATTATAGTTTTAAACTGAAACGTATAATCTTCATAATCTGATGGTATTGACTTGTAAATTTCACCAAGTTTCACATTAACTGTATATTCCGTAGAAGGTTCTAAATACTCATCTGGTGTAAAAACTAAAGTATGCTTATTTAAAGCTTTAAGTTTTCCCTGTACATGAGGTTTTACAGTAACTATATTGGCATCTATATCCTGTTCTTCATTCCATGTTTCAACTGGCTCTGAAAGATTAATCCTAATTGGGTCAGCAACAGAAACTAAACCAGAAGTTGTGTAACTAATATAGTCTCTGAATTTGTAAATATTGTCTGTGTTTACAGGCTTTTTTTTGCAGGAAATGGCTAGAGCAACTAGTGCTACAATAGCGAGTAGCTTTTTGATTTGCATGTTGAAATGGTATTAAAATAAAACGTCTACGAAAAAGAAGGGTAGGCACATTCTTGTTAAATAATTACGCTGATTTTTTATGATTTAGTCTTTGAGTAAATGTTAAAAAAAACACAAAGTTTATTATTCGTAAATTTTAATGGTTATTTCACCGCCATCAGTCATACTTGCACGATACATTCCTGCGGTATTAAACTCCATAACCATGTAACCGTTTTTATCAACCGCAACAATGCCTCCATTACCACCAAGGTTAGGTACTTTTTCTTGTATGACCAATTGTGCAGCTTCTTTTAGGGATAAGCCTTTATACTCCATTAAAGCAGAAATATCATGAGCAACTTGAGCCCTGATGAAATATTCTCCCCAACCAGTACTAGACACAGCGCAAGTTGCATTGTTTGCGTAAGTACCAGAACCAATAATTGGAGCATCACCGATTCTGCCATAACGTTTGTTAGTCATACCACCAGTGGATGTACCTGCTGCCAAATTTCCATTTTTATCTAGAGCTACACAACCAACCGTTCCAAATTTTGAATCTTTAATCATGGGATCGTAGAATGCAGTTTTAGCATCATGGTCTAGTTCAGTTTTTTCTTTGTCTTTGATCTTTTTCAAAGATTGGAATCTGTTTTCGGTATAGAAATATTCTGGTGCAACGATTTCTAGACCTTGTTCTTCAGCAAATGTTTCTGCACCTTTCCCTGAAAGCATAACGTGTTCCGATTTTTCCATAACAGCTCTAGCTAAATTTATAGGGTTTTTTACAGTAGTTGTTCCAGCAGACGCACCAGCATTTAAGGTTTTTCCATCCATTATAGAAGCATCGAGTTCATTGGTTGCGGCATTGGTAAAAACAGCACCTTTTCCTGCATTGAAAAGTGGAGAATCTTCCATAACATTTATAGTTTTTTCAACCGCATCGAGACTGCTTCCTCCGTTTTTCAGAATTTCATAACCAGTTCTTATGGCCTCTTCTAATTTAGCCTTGTATGCCGCTTCTTTTTCGGGAGACATGTTTTTTCTTAAAATAGTACCAGCACCTCCATGGATTACAATGGCAAATTCTTGTTGCTTTTCTTCTGTTTTTTCAGAAGAATCTCTGGTAATATTGTTTGGATTTTCATCTGGATTGGGTACCAATTCACCACATGAAAAACATAAAAGTAAAATGACTAAAGCGCATAAAAATCTATTCATAGAAACAACTAATTTTAAGTGCATTAAAGTTACGTTTTTTAAACGCCAAGACTCAAGGGAAACTGACTTTTTATTAGTAACTTCGCATAAAAATTTAATAATTCATAAAAATTAGACATAAATGGAAGCAATTGCTACCGATTTCGGAATAAAAGAAGCTTTAAAACAATTAGGTGTTAAAGATGTTAACGATGGAACTTCTACAGGCTCTAACGGTTTTGGAAGTGGAGACTTAATTTCATCTTACTCTCCAACAGATGGACAATTAATTGCAAAAGTTTCTACTACAACAAGAGAAGACTACGATAAAGTTATAAAAACAGCTCAAGACGCCTTTTTACAGTTTAGAGCAATGCCTGCACCACAAAGAGGTGAAATAGTAAGACAGTTTGGTAATCGTTTAAGAGAATTAAAAGAACCATTAGGTAAATTAGTCTCTTACGAAATGGGTAAATCTTTACAAGAAGGTTACGGAGAAGTGCAAGAAATGATAGACATCTGCGACTTCGCTGTAGGTTTATCAAGGCAGTTAAACGGTCAAACCATTCCTTCTGAAAGACCAGGACACGTTATGAGAGAGCAGTGGCACTCTTTAGGTATTGTTGGGATCATTTCAGCATTTAACTTTCCAGTTGCTGTTTGGTCTTGGAACACAGCTTTAGCATGGGTTTGTGGTGATGTCTGCGTTTGGAAAGCTTCCGAAAAAGCACCACTTTGTGCGGTAGCTTGTCAAAATATTATTGCTGAGGTTTTAAAAGAAAACAACTTACCAGAAGGTATTTCTTGTATTATAAACGGAGATTATAAAGTAGGAGAGTTTATGACAACAGATCATAGAATTCCGTTAATCTCTGCAACAGGATCTACACGTATGGGACGCATTGTTGGTGCTACTGTTGCCGAGCGTTTTGGTAAATCTTTATTAGAATTAGGAGGAAACAATGCTATAATTATTACACCAACTGCAGATTTAAAAGTAGTGGTGCCAGGTGCTGTATTTGGAGCTGTTGGTACATGCGGACAACGTTGTACAAGTACACGTCGTTTAATTATTCACGAGTCTGTTTACGATAAAGTAAGAGACGCCATTGTTGGTGCATACAAGCAATTAACCATTGGTAATCCGTTAGACGAGAAAAACCACATTGGACCATTAATTGATAAAGATTCTGTAAACACGTATTTATCTGCAATAGAAAAAGCTAAAGCTGAAGGCGGAAATGTACTCGTTGAAGGTGGTGTTTTAGAAGGTGAAGGATACGAGTCTGGTTGCTACGTAAAACCAGCAATTATCGAAGCTGAAAATGATTTTGACATAGTACAAACCGAAACTTTTGCACCAATTTTATATCTAATGAAATACTCTGGCGATGTAGAAAATGCCATCGACATGCAAAATGGTGTTGCACAAGGATTATCGTCTGCAATCATGACTAACGAAATGAAAGAAGCAGAAAAATTCTTATCCTTTGCAGGAAGTGACTGTGGTATTGCTAACGTAAATATTGGTACTTCTGGTGCTGAAATTGGAGGCGCTTTTGGAGGTGAAAAAGAAACTGGTGGCGGACGCGAATCTGGATCTGATGCTTGGAAAGTGTACATGCGTAGACAAACCAATACTGTAAACTACTCAGATCAGTTGCCTTTAGCACAAGGTATTAAGTTTGATTTGTAATATTCGAATTAGAGATAAACTATATAAAGCCATATCGAAAGATGTGGCTTTACTTTTTCTATAGTTTTTAAATTCTATTAGATGCTATAATAAGTTACTACAACGAAAAAACCTTGTTCCAATTTAGCTGCTGGCCGTATGAAACAAGGTTTATGTAATTGATTAATAGCAATACAAATATGAGCATAAATATCATTCGAAAATAAAATTTGTGATGAATGGTAGAAAAAAATGTATAATCTGCACAGGCTGAAAAAATAGTTCGACAAGGTGCAAAAATTGGCGTTGAAATTTTGTAAAAATCCGACGAACTAGTTGTATTTCACCTTTCTCAATATTCTGTAAGTCTCTTTATATGAGTTGTAAAGTTCAGTGCTATATTTCTTCAAGTAAATTTTTGATATTTCTAGTTTGGGTAAGGCTTCTTCAAATCCGTTGAGGTAACAAATGAGATAACTTGCTGCTAAATTCTTCAAATCTGAAGTTTCATTTTGAGTCAAAGAAATACCTTTTTCAAGTTTTTCTAAAATAGCATTGTTGGCATTATAAATATGATGCAAAACTTTGCGGTCGAATTGAGGTGGCTCAAAAATCAATTCTGCATCAATGGAATAACTAACATTATTATTGAATTGAATGGTTTTCTCTTCGAGCTTATAGTACTTGTATGAATTATGAAGCCCCAAACGTACATATTCTACTATTTTAAAAGAGTTTTCATCATATTCAATAGAAACTTCATCTAAAGCTGAGTAAAATAACCGTACTTGCTCGTTGACTAGTTCTATATCTACACGCGAAAAGAAAACTTCATCCTTCACTTGTTTCCTTTGTCCAGACCAACAAAGCACAAAATATTCTTTAAAGACTTTATATTTTGGTTCGTAGTCTTTACGCTTATTCATAAAGTCAAAAACACCATCAAGCGTTAGTTGAATATTATTTTGCGCATGATTTTCAATTGAGGCGACAATCTTAGAATTAACATCCTTAATTTCTATATCAAAAACTTTGGGCATACTCATGCTACCATCTCTAAAAAAGACAGAACCACCATAATATTTCCAAATGTTTTTTCTGAGTGAGGTTATTTTTTCGTTGGGTCTTATGGTTACAAGACCAACGACTCTATCGTCAGGTAAGTGAGGAAATGGAATATTTTCATACTGAACAATTGGTGGATTGGTAAGATAAGCGTTGATGAGGTTTTGAATTTTACTGTCATCAAAAAAATCGACACCAACGATTTTATTGTCGTCATTTTCAATACCAATAACAATGTACGAGTTGTTTTTAGGGTTACTGTTAGACAGTGCGCAGATATGTTTTAGAAACTTTGCCTTTCCTTCTCTGTAACTAATATCAATTTTTCGCTTTTTGTCATAAAAACTGTTCTCATCATTATGAGCTAACAAATTTTTTATGAGGAGGCGTTTGTTGATCATAGTTCCTTTTCCGAAACAGGAATCTTTTTAAAGTGTTTCTAATTCTCTTTTTATATTTTCTCTGGCCTTATTTTCAAATTGTGTTTTATAACTTTCTGTAAAGTACAACGTTTCTCGTTCTAAAAAATGTAGAAGTACTTTTTTTCTTCCTGGGTTATACAAAAAATCAGGATAAATTTTATACTCCTGTCGTATCTGTTGCGTGTAATTTTTATAGGTTTCCCAATCTTTTCCAAGAATGGATAAATCAAAATCTAAAAGATAGGCATTATCCGAATTTTTGTCTAAAATAACTTGGTGCTTTTTTGTTGAAATAATCAAATTTTTAACATTTTCAATCTGGTTTTCAGTAAAATTGAGCTTTTTTAAGCTTTTTTGGGTAAAAAGTGCACTTTTTTCTTCGTTGTCTTTTTTTGTTGATTTATAGATTATATCATGATACCAAATAGCATAAAGTAAGGCTGGAAAATCCTCAATATGACTTTTGATGTTTTCTGCTTGTAGAAGCATACTTTCTATATGAGAAAGATTATGATAATGCCTGTTTTTATGAGCGTATTTTTTGTGTAATTCTGACCAAAGCGTGTTTATTAACGCTTCATCGTTTGTGTATTTTGAAGTTAAATCAAACCAAGAAGATTTAATCTTCTCTATCATAGCTCTTTCTTCACAATAGTAGAACTCGCCTGCGCGGTGCAAAACATTAAAACATCAGCAATATTAACATGTGGTGGACGAGACACAGCAAAATAAATCACTTCAGCAACGTCTTCGGCTTGTAAAGCTTTGTATCCTGTATATACATTATCGGCTTGGTTTCCACCTTTAAAACGTACTTGGGAAAATTCGGTTTCTACTAAACCAGGATTTACTGCGCCGACTTTTATACCGTATGGATTCAAATCTATGCGCATGCCTTCTGTAATGGCTAAAACAGCATGTTTGCTTCCGCAATAGACATTGCCATTTGGATATACTTCTTTTCCGGCAGAAGAACCAATGTTGATGATGTGACCAGATTTTCTTTCGGTCATACCTGGAATGATAGCTTTGCTGACATATAGCAAACCTTTGACGTTAATATCCATCATGGCATCCCAATCGTCTAAGCTTCCTTGGTCTATAGGGTCTAAGCCATGAGCATTTCCGGCATTATTGATTAAGATATCGATGTTCTTAAATTCTTCAGGAAGCGATGCTATGGCTTCTAAGGTTTTTTCACGGTCACGAACATCAAAGTTTAAGATATGTACATCAGTTTCTTTTGATAAGGCTTTTTGAATGCTTTCTAAACGTTGTTGGCGTCTTCCGCAGAGTACAAGATTAATACCGTGTTTTGCAAACTCGTGAGCAGTTGCTCTACCTATACCGCTTGTTGCACCAGTTATTAGTGCTATTGGCCCCTTTTTATTTCCCCTAAGGGGAAAATTACCGTTATTCATAATGCTCTTTGTTTAATATTTTTTGATGTTTTGACAGTTCTATCGTTTTACTTAAAAAGTTATTATTTGTAGCCCTTCCTTTTGGGAAGGGTTGGGATGGGCTTATTTTTAAGGGACTTTATGCCCTTGACTTGCCACCAAAATTAAAAACCAGTCTTCTAATTCCAAATCTATTTTAGAAGCTTCTACTGCCTGAGTTAGTCTAATTTTGTTTGTAGTACCTACAACAGGATGAACACCAGCAGGATGTTTCATAATCCAAGCTAATAGTAATTGATCTTCAGTAGCGTTATACTTATCCATCAATTCACCAAGCTGTTTATGAATACGTCTCGTTTGCTCATTGTCCTCTTTAAATACGGAACCCAAAGGCGACCAAGCCATAGGCTTAATGCCACAAGTTTTTAAATAATCTAAAGTACCATCATGCATGGCTGTATGTTGAGTTAACGAAAACTCTATTTGATTAACATCAATATCTGTTCGCAACCCAATCATTTCCATTTGAGAAGGGGTAAAATTAGAAACACCAAAATCTTTTATTTTTCCGTCTTTCTTTAGAATTGTAACAGCTTCTGCAATGTCTTCAGCAACCATTAGCGGACTAGGTCTGTGTAGTAGCAAAAGATCTAAATATTCGGTTTGTAGATTTTTTAAAGAGTCTTCTACAGAGCAAATAATATATTCTTTACTATAGTCGTAATGTTTAACCTTGTTAGGTCTCTTATCACATAAATATTGAATGCCGCATTTTGAAATGAGTTGAATGTCTTCACGATTTATACTAGAATCCGCAAAGGCTTTCCCGAAATCTGCTTCGGTAGTATAAGCTCCGTAAATATCAGCGTGGTCAAAAGTGGTGATGTGGTTTTCAATGCAATGATGCATTAAAGTTTCCATGTCTTTTTTTGAAAGTTGTTTTCCCCAACTTCCCCAGGTCATGGTGCCTGCAATTAATCGAGAATATGTCACGTTAAAATCAGTTTATAAGGGTTTTTGTGCAATTCGTGTATAAAAATACTCAAAACATAAGAAAATCGGTATTATTGAGTGCTATTAATTCCAAATCTATTCGTTATGAAATCATTAATTTCTAGACCGTTACTTTTTGTGTTGTGTATTTTACTTGCTATGACTAGCTGTTCTAAAGATGAAGCTGGTTATGATGGTGAGCTATCTGGAGTTACTGTAAAACTAAAAAGCATTTCTAATGACTTAGGTGATGTGTATTTAGATATTAAAGATGTTCAATTAAAAGTTGAAAACAGTAACAATGCCAATTCTTGGATAAGTCTAAATGTCTTGCAGGAAACATACGATGTTTCAAATTTAGATACAGAACTACTGCTTGTTGATAATTTTGAAGTAAAGTCTGGTGCTATTTATGGAATAAGACTAGTACTTGGAGATAATAACTTTTTAAACCTAAATAATATACTTTATAGTTTGGATGTTGAAAATTTAGGTAATGCAACACCTTCTAATTTGGTTAACACGGAATTACTACGTAACAAATTTTACGATTTTACAATTGAGGTTGATTTAACTAAATCTTTAAGCTTTAATGAATCTGAAAACATGATGGTTTTAAACCCAAAACTGTATACAGAAATAAGAGAAATTCATATTTATTAATTTAATCCGATTTTATAAATATAATAGAGTGATAACCAAGTTGTCACTCTATTTTTTTAACTAAAGTTTAACTGGTTTTTTGGTCTTAATAGGTTATGCTAAATAATCTAAGAACGCTTTTCGTGCGTACCTAATTAATGAACCATAAAATCTAAAACATGAAATTTCTTAAACAAATTCTTTCAATTTTTTCAATGGCATTGTTACTAGTTGCATGTAATGATTCAGAAAGTTCTAACGATTCTGGAACAGCAACGCTATCGGTTAAACTTGTTGATGATCCAGGAGACTATCAAAACGTTTACGTTGAGGTAGAAGATATAATGGTAAAATATGACAGTGATGATTTTGATGAGAATGATGAAGGAGGATGGGAATCTATAGGGATTCTAAATCCGGGAGTTTATGATTTGTTAGAGCTTACAGGAGGTGTAAGTTTAGAGTTGGTAAACAATGAAACAATCCCAACAGGTCTTATTAAACAAATACGTCTAATATTAGGTGATGATAACTCAGTATTATTAGAAGGTGAAACAGAACCAAGACCGTTAAACACTCCAAGTGCTCAACAATCTGGATTAAAGATTATGATAGATCAAAGTATAAATCCTGGATATAATTATGATTTTATCCTAGATTTTGATGTTGAAGAATCTATTGTAATGGCTGGTAACTCAGGGAACATTAATCTTAAACCAGTTCTTAGAGCCAACCTAGAAGTTAATTCAGGAATTATTGCAGGTAATATTCAACCAAACGATATAGCTGCTGAAGTTACAGTAACTAACGGATTGTTCTCTACAACAACCTATACAAATGACTTAGGTGAATTTGAAATTTTAGGACTTCCTGAAGGAATTTATACCGTAACCGTTACTCCAGAAGCTTCTTCATTATTTACTCCAGTGGTAATTGATAACGTAGAAGTCAATATTGGTCAAACAACAAATTTAGATACCGTTATTTTTGAATAGCTTAACATAGTTTGTGAAAATTATTATAAAGCGCAGTACTACATAGTACTGCGCTTTATTTTTTAACCAATTGTTAACAGCAACTAAGAAATAATTTTAACACTTTGCGATGTCGAAAAAATTACTAATCATAATTTTGCTTATAATCCCTTAAAATAATGGAAGAAACGAGTACAGTTGATATTAAATCAATTAATGAAAAGATAGAAAAAGAAAGTGCTTTTGTAGATTTATTAACCTTAGAAATGAATAAGGTTATTGTGGGTCAAAAGCACATGGTAGAACGATTACTTATCGGATTGCTTGGTCAAGGACATATTTTATTAGAAGGTGTTCCTGGTTTGGCAAAAACCTTAGCAATAAACACTTTGTCTAAGGCTATTGATGCAAGTTTTAGTAGAGTACAGTTTACACCAGATTTATTACCAGCAGACGTTGTTGGTACTTTAATCTACAACATAAAGGAAAATGATTTTTCAATAAAGAAAGGACCAATCTTTGCTAATTTTGTCTTAGCAGATGAGATCAACAGAGCACCTGCTAAAGTACAGTCAGCTTTACTAGAAGCGATGCAGGAAAAACAAGTTACTATTGGAGACGAAACTTTTGTCTTAGACAAACCTTTCTTAGTAATGGCAACGCAAAACCCAGTAGAGCAAGAAGGAACTTATCCTTTACCAGAAGCTCAGGTAGACCGTTTCATGTTGAAAACCGTTATTGATTATCCAAAATTAGACGAAGAACAACTTATTGTAAGAGCAAATTTAAGGGGAACTTACGATAAAGTAAATCCTGTGGTTTCTATCGCACAAATTCTTAGTGCCCAGAAAGCTGTTAGGGAAGTTTATATGGATGAAAAAATTGAGAAATATATACTAGATATCATATTCGCAACACGTTATCCTGAAAAATATAAGTTAGGAGATTTAAAAGCTTTAATTTCTTTTGGAGCATCTCCTCGTGGTAGTATCAACTTAGCAACTGCTGCAAAATGTTATGCATTTATAAAGCGTAGAGGTTATGTAATTCCTGAAGATGTAAGAGCTGTAGTGCATGATGTTTTACGTCACAGAATCGGAATTACTTACGAAGCCGAGGCAGAAAATGTAACTTCAGAAGATATCATTAACAAGATTGTAAACGAAATCGAAGTACCTTAATCAGTTGGCAGTATTTAGTCAATAGTCTTCAGTAAAATGCAATATCCTGAAAACTTATAACTAAATACTATTTTAGGACTGCAAACCAAACTGCACACTGAACACGCATACTGAAAAAATGGATACAAAAGAACTTCTTAAAAAAGTACGAAAAATAGAGATTAAGACACGTCGTTTGTCTGATCACATATTTGGAGGCGAATACCATTCAACCTTCAAAGGACGAGGTATGACTTTTTCTGAAGTACGTCAATATCAATTTGGTGATGATGTAAGAAACATTGACTGGAATGTTACTGCACGCTACAACGAACCTTATATAAAAGTTTTTGAAGAAGAACGCGAGCTTACCATGATGTTGGTAGCGGATGTCTCGGGTAGTAAATTTTTTGGTACAAAGAATCAGTTTAAAGACGAAATAGTTACAGAAATAGCAGCAACTCTTGCATTTTCTGCAACTCAAAATAATGATAAAATCGGACTGATTTTATTTTCAGACGAAATAGAACTTTACATTCCGCCAAAGAAAGGACGCTCTCACGTACTTAGGATCATTAGAGAACTTTTAGAGTTTCAACCTAAAAGTAAAAGCACAAATGTTGCTGAGGCTTTAAAGTTTTTGTCTAGTGTTATGAAAAAGAAAGCCATAGTATTTGTGCTTTCAGATTTTATAGCAGATGACTATAAGCAAACACTCAAAATCGCTGCAGGAAGACACGATATAACTGGAATTAGAGTGTACGACAAACATGAAGAAAACATTCCAAATATAGGAATGGTGCAGATGGAAGATGAAGAAACAGGTGAATTACTACTTGTAAATACAGCTTCCAAAAAGGTGAGGTTGAACTACGGAAAATACTATAATGACCGAGTGAATTATTTTAGAGACAGTTTTACTAAATCAGGATCTGGTACTATAGATTGTAGAGTAGATGAGAGCTACGTAAAAAAATTGTTGGGTTATTTTAAAAGAAGAGGATAGAATTAAGTAAGAAGTGAAAAGTATAAAATTAAATAGCATTCTTAAGTTTTGTGGAAAAAGGACATTATTATCTCTAGCCTTTGTTCTAACATCTTTTTTCTCTTTTTCTCAGGTTACAACCGAAGTTGATACGACCAAAATAAGAATAGGCGAACAAATTAATTATAAAATTAATGTTGAAGCAGATTCAACAGCTTTAGTTGTTTTTCCTGAAGGGCAAACCTTTATGCCTCTAGAAGCTGTAGAAGCTACTGAAATAGATACAACAAAGAAAAAAGCAAACTTTTTACTGTCTAGAATATATAAATTAACCCAATTTGATTCGGGTTCGTACACTATTCCACAGCAAAAAATAATCATTGGAGATAAATCATTTCTAACGGATTCTTTACGAATCGACGTCAATACAGTAGTTGTAGACACTACAAAACAAAAGCTTTATGACATCAAACCAATCATTGAAGTTGAAGAACAAAGTGATTTTAATTGGATAGCACTTTTAATTGCTTTGGGTGCAATTCTTCTAGTTGCATTTTTGCTGTATTGGTTTATATGGCGAAAAAAACCACTAACCGAAGAAGAGGAAATAGCGTTGCTACCTCCTTACGATCGTGCAAAACTGGCTTTGAAAAAGTTAGATGAAAGCCAATATTTGATGCGTTCTGAAGTCAAAGATTTTTATTCTGAATTAACGTTTATCATCAGAAAATATCTAGATGAAAAAGTTTATGACAGAGCTTTAGAAAGTACAACAGATGAACTTGTCACTAGATTGCAATTACTCAAAGAAGGTAATCAAGTACCATTATCAAAAGAAACAATTGCCAATATAGAATCTATCTTAAAACGTGCCGATTTAGTAAAATTTGCAAAGTCTGCACCCGATACGGCTTTGGCAGAAATGGATAAAGCAACCATTGATAAAGAAATAGATCACGTCAAGGAAAGCTTGCCAGAACCTTCTGAAGAAGAAAAGTTATTAGATCAGCAATACAAGGAAGAGCAAGAACGCAAAAAGAAGCGTAAAAAAGTAATCCTTACCATTGCTATCTCTCTGTTCTTAATTGTAGCAACATTTGTTGGCTTTGGTATTAAATACGGCTTTAAATATGTAAAAGATACTATTATTGGTCATGAAAGCAAAGAACTTCTAGAAGGCAATTGGGTAGAAAGTGCCTACGGTTTTCCACCGGTTTGGATAGAAACTCCTAAAGTGTTAAAGCGTGTTGAGTTAGAAGTGCCTGAGGTTGATGATGAAAAAATGAAAGTTTCAACATTTATGTATGGAACTTTACTAGATGTTTTTAGTGTTACTGTAAATAACATAACGCTTACGGTTCCTCAACAACAAGCGCCAGGTCAACAAGGTCAGAAAAATGAAGAGTCTACTTTTGATCTTTTAAAAATGTCTGAGGAAACCATAAAGTTACTCGAGGCTCAAGGTGTCACTGATATTATTGTTAAAAACGATAAGATTATAACACCTAATGGTGCAGAAGGCTTAAAGACTTTCGGAACTATGAGCATAAAAATGCCAAATACCGAAAATAAGGTTAAAGCTAACTACATGTTTGCATTTTTTGCCAATAAAAATGTGGCTCAACAGATTATGGTGACATGGCCAGTTGACGATGAATATGCAGATGAAATGGTAAATAGAATAGTAGATTCAATTGAGTTAAACCCAGATGAAGCTGTAGAAGAAGAAAAGTAATGTTTGACAATATAGAATTTTTAAATAAAGAGTTTTTTTGGTTGTTCCTATTGTTGCCAATAGCAATAGTTTGGTACATTTTTAAGCATAACAAACAAACAGCAGAATTAAAAATTTCGACAATCAAAGGCTTTAAAGTAACGTCTTCAAAATGGTCAAAATTGAAACACGTACTTTTTGTTTTGCGATTATTGGCTTTAGGGTTATTAATCGCAGCCTTAGCCAGACCAAGAACAGTTGATGTATCTACAAGAACAAAAACCACAAGAGGTATTGATATTGTTATGGCCATTGATGTATCGGCAAGTATGCTGGCAAAAGATTTAAGTCCAAATAGATTGGAAGCTCTTAAAGAAGTTGCATCAGATTTTATAGATGGTAGACCAAACGATAGAATAGGTTTAGTTGAATATGCTGGTGAAGCCTATACTAAAACACCGATTACAAGTGACAAATCTATAGTGCTTAGATCATTGAGAGATATTAAGTACAACACTATCATTGAAAGTGGGACCGCAATAGGGATGGGATTAGCAACTTCTGTAAATAGACTGAAAGATAGTAGAGCTAAAAGTAAAGTTATCATTCTCTTAACGGATGGTGTGAACAACTCAGGATTTATAGATCCAAAAATAGCAAGTGAGTTAGCTATGGAATATGGGATTAAAGTTTACACTATTGGTTTAGGGACAAATGGTATGGCTTTATCACCAATCGGTATTAATCCAGATGGATCTTTCAGATATGGTCGTCAGCAAGTAGAAATTGATGAAAAATTGCTGGAAGAAATTGCTAATGTTACAGGTGGAAAATATTTTAGAGCCACTAACAATAAAAAATTAGCTGAGATTTATGATGAAATCAATAAGCTAGAAAAAACAGAAATAGAAGAAAAGAAATATTATAATTACGACGAAAAGTATAGACCTCTAGTACTTGCGGCAGGTATACTTTTGTTAATCGAATTATTATTTAGAAATACAATATTTAGAAGCTTTGTTTAGATTCGACGAAAAAATATGGTTTTGGACATTACTGGTTATTCCGGTAATCATACTATTGTTTATAATGCTTCAAATTTGGAGAAGATCTGCACAAAAAAAGTTTGCTGATAGCCTTCTATTAAAGCGTTTAAGTCCTAATCAATCTACATTTAAAAGTGTATTAAAAATACTAGTCCTTTGTGGAGCTTTTGCATGCTTATCTTTGGCTTTAGTCAATCCTAAAATTGGCACAAAACTTGAAACCGTTAGGAGTCAAGGAGTAGATATTGTTTTTGCAGTAGATGTTTCCAAGAGTATGTTGGCTGAGGATATTGCGCCAAACCGTTTAGATAAATCGAAACAATTGGTTACGCAAATTATCAATAGCTTAACGAGTGATAGAGTTGGTATTATAGCTTATGCAGGTAAAGCGTTTCCGCAGTTACCAATAACAACGGATTATGCTTCCGCAAAAATGTTCTTGCAAAACATGAATACTGATATGCTGTCTTCACAGGGAACTGCTATCAGCGAAGCAATTCAGTTAGCAAAAACCTATTATGATGATGAAGAACAAACTAATAGGATTCTTATCATTATTTCTGATGGTGAAGATCACGATGGTGAAGCAATAGATGTGGCAGAAGAAGCTAATGAAGAAGGCATCCGAATTTTAACCGTTGGTGTAGGAGATGTAAAAGGTGGTCCTATTCCTATAAAGCGAAATGGAGTTGTTTTAAACTATAAAAAGGATAGTAAAGGAGAAACAGTAATTACACGCTTAGACGAAACAACCTTGAAAGAAATTGCTAGTGAAGCCAATGGAGTTTATGTTAACGGTAGAAACACAAACGAAGTTGTTACGGCTATTAAAGATGTTTTGGACAAAACGGATAAAACCGAGTTCGAATCGAAACAAATAGCAGATTTCAAAGACCAGTTTCAATGGTTTTTAGCCTTGGGTATTTTATTGTTGTTTGTAGATATCTTTTTCTTAGAACGTAAAACAGCTTGGTTAAAGAAATTAAATTTATTTAATGAGAACTTTTAACTTTAAAATTTCTTTAACGCTAAGTAATTAAAGGGTTTGGTAATTTTAATTAATAAAGTCGGAAATAAAAAAATAAGTAAAATGAAGATAAATTTTGTAGTTGTAGCATTGCTTACTTTTTTTTCAGGTTTCGCTCAAGAAATTAATAAAGCACAATTAAAAGCAGAGCAAAACGCTAATAATTTTGTGTATAAGGCTAATGAATTGCTCAACGAGGATAATTATGTTGAAGCAGAAATGGAATATAGAAAAGCCATTTCCGAAGCACCTAATAAAGCAGTTGGAGCCTATAACTTAGCACATTCCTATTTCAGAAAAGGCAGTTTTGAGGAGGCTCTTTTTAGAGGTGAAGAAGCTGCTAAGAATGCTACATCTAAAGATGAAAAGCACAGAGCCTACCATAATATTGGTAATATTTTAATGCAAAACAAAATGTGCAAAGAAGCCGTAGAAGCTTATAAAAATGCATTGAGAAACAATCCGACAGATGAAGAAACCCGTTATAATTTTGCTCTAGCAAAAGAATGTGCAGAACAGCAACAAGACGATGGTGGAGGTGAAGATAACAAAGAGGACGAAAACCAAGATAGCGAGCAGGATAAAGAAGATCAGGAAAAGAAGCAAGACGAAAATAAGGACGATCAAGATAAGAAAGACGAAGGCGACCAAGACAAGAAGGATGGAGACAAAGAAGAAGATGAAAATGGTAAACCTAAAGACGATAAAAAGGATGATGGTAAAGGAGATAAGGAAGACCAAAATAAAAACCAGCAACAGAAGCCGAAGCCTGGACAAATGTCTCCTCAACAAATGAAGAATATCCTAGAAGCTATGCAAAACCAAGAACAAAAGGTTCAGGAAAAGATGAATGCAGAAAAGCAAAAAGGAGCCAAAGTAAAAACTGAAAAAGATTGGTAACAAATTGTAATAATTTGTAACCCTTAACTAAATGAAAATCGCAAAATACATATCAATTTTAATACTGATGCTTTCTTCAAGTTTAGCTTTTTCTCAAGTTAAATTTGAAGCTAAAGTCAGTAAGAAAAAATTAGGTGTTAACGAACGCCTAAGGATTGATTTTGAAATGAACCAAGATGGAGACAATTTTGTACCTCCTAATTTTGCAGATTTTGATGTAGTTGGAGGTCCAAACACGTCTATGAGTAATTCATGGATAAATGGAAAACGTACTTATAAAAAAACGTATAGCTACTTTTTAGCCCCCAAAAAAAGAGGGAGTTTTACTATAAAGCAAGCGACTATAGAGATTGATGGTGAAACCTATAAAACTTTTCCAGTAACCGTAGAGGTTACGGCAGCAGTAGATCGGCCTAATGCTCCACCTCAAGCTTCAGATATTGCTGATGATAACATCCATTTGGTAGCTGAGGTTTCTAAATCAGACCCGTATCTCAATGAAGCTATAACAGTAGTATATAAACTTTATGTTTCAGCTGAAACAGGTGTAAGTAGTTGGCGAGAAAAGGACAATCCTAGATATAATGATTTCTGGAGTCAGAATATCGAAATAAAGGGTCTTAATATTCAAAAAGGGCAATACAAAGGTGAAGATTATCGCTATGTTGTACTGAGAAAAACAGTATTGTACCCTCAAAAAACAGGAAAATTAAAATTAGAGCCATTAGTATTGGATATCACGGTTGAAGTGCCAACTAATAGATATGATATTTTTGGACGTCCATTAATGACAAAAGTACCTAAGCTCGTCACAGCTGGTAGTAGAACTATTGATGTAAAACCATTACCAGAAGAAGGTAAGCCAGCAGATTTTAAAGGTGCAGTTGGGGATTTTTCATTTAAAGTTACAACCTCAAAAACTGAGTTAGATGCATCGGAATCTCTTCAAGCTAAAATAGAAGTTTCAGGAAAAGGAAATTTAAAATTATTTGAATTACCTAAGTTAACCGTTCCAAGTTCTTTGGAAGTTTATGAGCCAGAGCATAAAGAAAATGTTCGCACAAACTTAAGTGGAATGCAAGGTGGTATTTCCGATACTTATACTATTGTCCCACAATATAAAGGGAAGTATCCTATTCCTTCAATTTCATTTTCTTATTTCGACTTAAAGACTGAAAGTTATCAACGTATTACTTCCGATGAAATAATAATTGATGTGTTAGACGGTCCAATGGCAAATACAAATACTAAAGAAAATGCTACCACAGAAAGTACAAAACAAGCCGTAAAAGCTAATACAAATACGTTTGCTTTTATAAAAACATCAACAGATTTCGTAAGTACAACGAATGAGTCTTTCTTTAAGTCTAATGCATTTTGGTCATTATTATTAGTACCATTTTTAGCAATCCCATTAGCGATTGTTATAAGAAGAAAACAAGACGAGCGTGCGGCAGATGTTGAAGGTAACAGAATTAGAAAAGCAGATAAACTTGCCAAGAAATATCTTGGTGCTGCCAAAAAATCTTTAGGACAAAAAGAAGCATTCTACGTGGCATTAGAAAAAGCTTTGCATAATTACCTTAAGGCGAAGTTGCATATTGAAACTAGTGATTTCAATAAAGAAAAAATAGAAAGTATTCTTACGGAGAGACAAGTTGAAGCACCTGTAATTTCAGACTTTATTTCTATTTTAGAAAGTTGTGAATTGGCACGTTATACACCAATTACGCAAGTTACTATGGAGAATGATTATGAAAAGGCAGCTAAGACAATTTCATTAATTGATAAGCAATTAAGATAGTATGAGAACACTAATTTTTATAGGTCTATATATTTTTAGTCTGTTGGGTTGGTCTCAGAATAATAGCCAATTGTTTGATGAAGCCAATGCCTTATACAATGATGGTAAATATGCAGAAGCTATAGACAAATATGAGTCAATTCTTGGCACTGATGTACATTCTGCCGAATTGTATTTTAATTTAGCAAATGCCAATTACAAACTCAATAATGTTGCTCCAAGCATTTACTATTACGAAAAAGCGCTTTTGCTTAAGCCAAACGATAAAGACATTCAGAATAATCTAGCCTATGCTCAAAATATGACCATAGATGCAATTGACAAAGTTCCTGAAGTTGGTTTTGCGAGAATCACAAAAAACATTGTAAATACATTTTCTGCCGATACTTGGGCTATCATAGCCGTAGTAGGAGTTATTTTGTTTGTTTTAATATTTTTAACCTACCACTTTTCTTATAGAACAACCAAGAAAAGAATTGCATTTGTAAGTAGCGTTGTTATTTTATTCATAGCCTTATTCTCTGTAGCTATGGCATTTCAAAAAAGCGCATTAGAAAAGAAAGATAATCCAGCGATTATCTATGTTCAAGAGAGTAGGGTAAAAACTGATCCTAACCAAACAAGCGAAGAAGTTTTTAGACTTCATGAAGGCACAAAAGTCAAGGTTTTAGAAACCTACGAAGATTGGAAAAAAATTCAATTAGCAGATAATTCTACAGGTTGGGTGCCATCAAAAGACCTACGATTAATCAAAGATTTTTAGTTTATATTTTGAATTTGTTAAATTCTTAATGCTATATTTGAGGTAAATGCAAAAAACCTCAAGACATATAAAAGCACTTTATTTGGCATTACTATTTTTAGTTTTAATATCTGCTCCAACAGTTATTATGTCTATTGATAGCTCTATCGACGTGTCAAGTTTTTACAATGTTAATGAGGAAGAAGAGCATGAAAACCTAAAAATAGTTTTCAAAACTACCGCTTTGGATTCACAAGCTTTATTTGAAGAACTTATTAGCTCAAATCATATAGGCTTTTCTTTTAAAAACTACTCTAAGCCTTATCTAAGTGTAGTTTCTCCACCGCCAGAATATATTTTATAGTTTTAATAAATCCCTTCTAAAAATTATAAAATAGCTCATGAGAAATTCTCATTGGCAAAACAATACATATTATGTTTAAATATTTAAAAAACGATATACCGGCAAGTATAGTCGTATTCTTTGTAGCCTTACCTCTTTGTTTGGGTATAGCTTTAGCTAGTGGAGCACCATTATTTTCAGGATTAATAGCAGGTATTATAGGTGGAATCGTTGTTGGCGCTATGAGTGGCTCTAAAATTGGAGTTAGTGGACCAGCAGCTGGTTTAGCAGCTATAGTGTTTGCTGCCATTAATAGTTTAGGCTATGAAGCCTTTTTGGTAGCCGTAGTTTTGGGTGGAATTATTCAAATAGTTTTTGGATTGCTTAAGGCAGGAGTTATTGGGTATTATTTTCCCTCATCCGTTATTAAAGGCATGTTAACAGGTATTGGAATTATTATTATATTAAAACAAATTCCTCACTTTTTTGGCTTAGATAAAAACCCAGAAGGAGCTTGGGACTTCTTTCAGAGCGATGGTGAAAATACATTCTCAGAACTCTTCAAGATATCTGATTTCTTAAGTCCTGGTGCTACTTTAATTGCATTTATATCTATTGGTATTTTATTGTTATGGAGCAATGTCTTGTCTAAGAAAGGAAAGATCTTTCAAATTATTCAAGGACCATTAGTAGCTGTAGTTGTAGGTGTTGTTTTTTATCTTTTGACAAAGGATAGTTCAACTTTAGGAATTGCTAAAGAGCATTTGGTAAACGTTCCAGTTCCTGGAAGTGTAGACGATTTTTTAGGTCAGTTTGCCACTCCAGCATTTAGTGCTATTACAAATCCAGAAGTATGGCTTACGGCTTTCACTATTGCTTTAGTAGCAAGTTTAGAAACTTTACTTTGTGTTGAAGCAACAGACAAGTTAGATCCAGAAAAAAATGTAACACCAACTAACCGAGAATTACTTGCTCAAGGTACAGGAAATATTGTTTCAGGACTCATAGGAGGCTTACCAATAACCCAAGTAATTGTACGTAGTAGCGCGAATATTCAGAGTGGAGGTAAAACCAAAATGAGTGCCATTATTCACGGATTCTTGCTCTTAATATCTATTGTAACTATTCCTGTTTTATTAAATAAAATTCCACTTTCAGTCTTAGCAGCTGTGCTACTTATTGTTGGTTATAAACTAGCAAAGCCAAGTATTTTCAAGGAAATGTGGAAATCTGGATGGAGACAATTCGTTCCGTTTATTTTAACGGTTTTAATTCTTCAATATAATTTATTAGTTGGAGTTGGAGTTGGTTTAGCAGTTGGAATATTTATAACTTTATACCAAAGTTTTAAAAACAGTCACTTTTTACATAAAGTTGAAGAAGATACCAAAGGTGAACATCATGTAAAGATGACTTTAGCAGAGGAAGTTACGTTTTTAAACAAAGCAACGATATTGAAAGAATTGGATGCTTTACCAGAAAACACTTATTTAGAAATTGATGTTAGAAAAACAACATATCTCGATTTTGATGTCATTGAAATTCTAGAAGATTTTGCAGTGAAAGCAAAACAGAAAAATATTCATATAAAACTATATTCGCAACGAGGAACAATAGAAAATCCTGATAGTTTTGTAACGTTTTTTAAACAGAAAAAAGAAGATATTAATGTATGATCAACTTTTATTGGTCATACAGACAAAGAATAATAATTAACTATATTTAGAAGTCTTAGAGGACTTAAGAGTTTGAATAAAAAAAGAAAAACTGATATGAAAGCACATACAAGAGAGACACAGGCAACTATGACTCCAGAAAAGGCTTTGGAATTTTTAAAACAAGGAAATGTACGTTTTCAGAGCAATTTAAAAGCCAATAGAAATTTACTAGAACAAGTTAACGATACTGCTGAAGGCCAATTTCCATTTGCAACGATTTTGAGTTGTATAGATTCAAGAGTTTCTGCAGAATTGGTATTTGACCAAGGTTTGGGTGACATTTTTAGCATAAGAATAGCAGGTAATTTTGTGAATCAAGATATTCTCGGTAGTATGGAATTTGCTTGTAAACTTGCTGGTACAAAACTTATTGTTGTTTTAGGACATACAAGTTGTGGTGCCATAAAAGGTGCTTGCGATCACGCTAGAATGGGTAATTTAACCACGCTTATCAATAAAATAGAACCTGCGGTTTATGCCGTAGACGAACCTGAAGAAAAGGCGCAACGTAACTCGTCTAATTTAGAATTTGTTGATGCAGTTTCTAAAAAGAATGTAGAAATGGCTTTAGAAAACGTAAGAAATCAAAGTGTGATATTGCATGAAATGGAGGAGAAAGGAGAAATTAAAATTGTAGGAGCTATGTACGATATTAGTACTGGTGAAGTTGAGTTTTATTAAAAACTTAAACACATAAAAATAAAAAAACCAGAATTTGTGTTCTGGTTTTTTTATTTTTACTATTTAATTTTTAGAACCAAGGCTTCTTTCCAACTTGGTAAGTATTGTAGAAGTCCGCATCAGATTTAGTAAGATAAATGATACCTTCAATAAGACCGATGATGCTCATTATCCATACGACAAAAACACCAACTCCAATACATGATAAAACAATACCAATAAGAGTAACACCAAGCATTATTCCTCCTTCTTTACTATAGCCTAAAATAAATTTATGAACACCAAAACAGCCAAAGATTATACCTAGTATTCCGGCTAAAATCTTTTTGTTGTCACCACCTGTTTTGTCAAAAGCTTCTTTAGCTCCTTGAGTAAATTCATTAGCGGTTTCTTTGGCTTCGTCAGAGAATTCCTTTGCTTTTTTACTGATGTTATCAGATGCTTTTTTTGCACCATCTTTTGCGTCATCTAACATATCGTTAAGATCGTCGCCCAAATTTTTGTTATCGTCAGACATTTTAAATTTTTAATTGGTTAGTATTATACGGTTTAAATTTAGTAAAAAAATTGAATGCATTACAGAAAAGTCTTATCAATAGGTTCCCATAATTCAATTTTATTACCATCATTATCAAGGATCCACCCAAACTTTCCATATTCATAAGTCTCCATTTCCCCTACAATTGTTACACCTTCTTCTTTTAAAACTTTTAATAATTCTTCAAGATTTTCAACCCTATAATTAAACATGAAGTCTTTTTTAGAAGGTTCATAATATTTTGTGTCTTCTGCAAAAGGACTCCATTGTGTAGAGCAATCTTTCCCTTCTTTATCTTTCCACCAAAAGGTGCAGCCATAATCATCTGTGTTAAAACCTAAATGCTTTTTGTACCATTCTTTTGAGGCTTTTGGGTCTGTAGTTTTAAAAAATAATCCACCGATTCCTGTTACTCGTTTTTTCATTTTACTTCTTTTTTAATGCTGATTCATAAATTTTTATCCATTCCTCACTAGACATTTTTCTGGTGAGTTCGCCTAATAGTTCATAGGGTATTTCGTCTATGTTTTTAAATCGAATACAACTTTTACCCATGTCTAATTTGCGTTTACAATGCTTCGGATACTCACTAACAAACCAATCTAGTAATTCCTTTTTTGCATAAATTCCCATATGATAAAAGTTGATTGAATTTTTCTGGGAAGCAAAACTCATGAAAGGTAAAGGAATTTTAGGATCACAGTGATAGCCATCTGGATATACAGAATGTGGTACATAGTAACCAATCATTTTGTATTGTATACCTTCTTCAAAACCTTTAGGTAGGTTAGCATTAATTATTTTTCTTAGTTTTTTTAAAGCGTCTTGTCGCTCTTCTGGAACTTGACTAATATAGTCCTCAGGTGAAATTGCATCGTATTGCATTTTAGAGTGGTTTAGTAGTTATTTCTTTTGGAGAATCAATCCTGAAATTAAAGATATAATAAATCCTATTAAGACCACAGTGATAAACATAAGTAATGCCATAAAACCAGATCCTCCATAGTCCTCCATCTGTTTACTCAGTTCAGCTTTTTTTAGGGCTAATTCTTCTCCAGAGTAGAGTGTCTCATAACTTTCTAAGGTTATAGCTAAGTATTCTTCAGCAAAGTCAGGATTTATAACTGTAGTATATAAATAATCCATTAAGCCAACACCAAGCCCAACAAAAGCAGAAATTAATAGACCTATTAATAAAGCTTTACCAAATGTAACTTTTCCATTATTAACATTGTCTCTATAATGTCTTATGCCAAAGTAAACAAAAGACAAAGAGGCTATCATTGAGCCATAGCCAATAATTTCTTGAGTCGTATAACTTAAACCGTTACCAAAGGTTAGAGCTAAACCAAAAATAATAGCTCCAAGTAAGAGTCCATACCCACCAAATTTCAACACTGTATTTTTCATATATTTTCAATTTTAGTTTAAAGCAAATGTATCTGTATACACCATTTTTGGGCTCATACTAAAGTACCAAAAAGCTAATACTAAAGTCTAGAAGTTTGTTTTTTAGATGATTTTCAGAGATTTTGCAATTTGAACAGCTTGCGTTCTTCGTTTGGCATTAAGTTTCAATAAAAGATTTGAAACATGAGTTTTAATAGTGCTTTCAGAGAGAAATAATTTTTCACCAATTTCTTTATTGGAAAGACCTTCAGAAATATGTTGAAGAACGTCATATTCTCTAGTTGTAATTTCTAATTCACTTATTTTGTTTGTGTCTATTTCTGCTGAATCTATATCTTTTTTACGAAGAGATTTCTTATTGATATAAATACCTATAAAGAAAAAAACGAAGGCAATAACCGATACAATTATTTCTGTACTAACATCTCCGGTTATTAGAGCAAATTTGCTAAATTGAAAGAGTAGTAAAATTGCTAAAATTAGCAATCCAAACACGAGAATAGTTTTCTTCATGTTTTAAAATTAGCAAAATTTTGCTTTGATCTTATCAACAATAGTTTGAGCGAGTTTTACTTTGCTTTCTATAGTCCAGCCAGCAACGTGAGGAGACAACAAAACATTTTCAGCGTTGATTAAATACTCAAAAGCTTCTGGCATATCTTCTGAAGTAAAAAGATTTTCAAATGATGATTTTTCATACTCCAAAACATCGAGTCCAGCACCTAAAATTTCACCTGTTTTTAAGGCTTCTACCAAGTCTTTTGTCACAACACTTTTACCTCTTGCAGTGTTGATTAACCAAAATGGTTTTTTGAATTTACTGATGAATTTAGCATCCACCATATTTAAAGTTAATGGTGTTTGCGGTGTGTGAAGACTTAATACATCAGCTTTAGATTGCAATTCTTCTAAAATAACTTGATTGGCATTGGCGTCACCAACTCCATGCTGTATATCATAGCAGAGGACTTCAACATCAAAACCACGTAGTTTTTTAGCAAAGGCTTTTCCCATATTACCATAACCAATAATACCAACGGTTTTACCATCGAGTTCAATGCCACGATTAGCTTCACGAAGCCATTTGCCTTGGCGTACTTCTTTATCCGCTTTGTTGAGTTTGTTAAAAAGAGAAAGTAGCATTCCTAAAGCGTGCTCACCAACAGCATTTCTATTGCCTTCAGGAGCAGAAATGAGATACACACCTTTTTCTTCGGCATAATCGCAATCAATGTTTTCTAAACCAGCACCAACACGACCAATAAATTTAAGGTTTGTAGCAGCATCTAAAAATGTTTTGTCAATAGTAAATCGGCTTCTGATGATAATACCATCATATAGAGCAATTTTATTTTCAATTTCAGATTTTGAAGATGTAAAATCTTCATGGTTTTCAAAACCCAAGGTGTTGAGTTGTTCAATGAGTAGTTCGTGGTTACTGTCTAAATGAAGAATTTTCATAGTCTAAAATCCAATAATCCAACCTGAAAGTACAAAGAATAGATAAATACCTAAGATGTCATTACTGGTTGTAATAAAAGGTCCTGTAGCAATGGCAGGATCAATACCTCGTTTATCTAAAATAATAGGAACAAAGGTACCTATTAAAGCAGCTACGGTTATAACACACATCATAGATATTGCTATAGCAAGACTTTCCGTAGTATTCTGTCCAATTAAAAATCCAAATAGCACCACTAATAAAGCCAAAGCAAACCCGTTAATTAAGGCTAAGCCCACTTCTTTTAAGAGACGGTTTAGTAAACTACCTTTTACATTATCATTAGCCAAACCTTGAACAATAATAGCGCTAGATTGTACACCAACATTTCCTGCCATTGCGGCGATAAGTGGTGTGTAAAAGAATAAAGAAGGTACGGTTTCCATAACTTCCTCAAAACCTTTCATAATAAATACACTACCTAAACCACCAAAAAGTCCAAGAACCAACCATGGTAATCGTGCTTTTGTTAATTCTAAAATGCTATCATCAGCTTCAACTTCTTGGGTAATACCTGCTGCTAATTGGTAATCTTTATCAGCTTCTTCTTTTAAGACATCAACAATATCATCAATGGTAATTCTTCCCAATAAAGTCTGGTTATCGTCTACAACAGGAATAGCTTCCAAATCGTATTTTGCCATAACCTTTGCAACATCTTCAACATCATCATTGACATGTACCCAATCCACACTTTCTTTGGCGATATCTGCAATTTTCTGTTCACTTTTGGCAACGATTAAATCTTTTAGAGATAATCTACCAATAAGTTGCTCTTTTTTATTGACGACATAAATAGAATGTACTCGGGTGACATCTTTTGCCTGACCTCTAATACGTCGCAAACAGCCAGCAACCGTCCAAGTTTCATAAACTTTTACGAGCTCTTTTGCCATGAGACCACCTGCAACATCTTCATCATAAGCTAAAAGCTCTTGAATTTCTGCCTTATGATCTTCATCTTCAATTTCTGAGATAACGGCTAGTTGGCGTTCTTCAGGAAGTTCTGCAATAATATCTGCTGCATCATCGGTATCTAATTCTTCAATCTCTTCAGCAATTTCTTTGGCAGATAGTTGCTCTAAAATCTTCTCTCTGTTATCCTCATCAAGTTCCATAAGGATATCAGAGGTTGTTTCAGAGTCTAAAAGTTTAATAAGGTATAGCGCATCTTCAAGATCTAATTCATCAAGAATTTCGGCAATATCAGCATAGTGGAAATCATTTAAAAGTCTTTTGAGTTCTTTGTCGTTTTTATCTTCGACAAGCACTTCAACTTTTTCAATAAGTTCTTCTGTGAGCTGAAATTGTATGTTATCTTGAGTTTCTTCCACGCGATTATATTATGTCATTTTCGAGAATGAAGAACGTTGTCATTTCCTAAATTTAGCTGTTTGAGCTATAACGATTTTAATGACAGCGTTTTAAATATCGTTTTCAATAAGCGAAGTCAGTTCAATAAAATCTGAAACGCTCAATTGTTCTGGTCGTTGCCCAAATATAGTATTTGCTTTTAAATTATCCGACAGATTGAATGTTTTTAAACTGTTACGTAGTGTTTTTCTGCGTTGCTGAAAACCTGTCTTTACGACTTTGAAGAAGAGTTGTTCATCACAAGGAAGTGTGAAATTTTCTTTTCGTTTTAATAACAATACTCCTGAATCTACTTTTGGAGGTGGATTAAATACTGAAGGTGGAACAGTAAATAGATATTCGGCATCATAAAAAGCCTGAGTTAGAACGGATATAATGCCATAAATTTTTGAACCTTCTTTAGAACAGATGCGTTGCGCAACTTCTTTTTGAAACATCCCAGAGAATTCAGGTACTTGATGTCTTAATTCTAAAGTTTTAAACACAATTTGCGACGAAATATTATAAGGAAAATTACCTATGATTGCGAAAGGTTTTTCGTTAAACACTTCCGTTAAATCATACTTTAAAAAGTCTTTTTCGTAAATTCTGTTAGATAGCGTATGGTAATTATTTTTTAAATACTCAACGGACTCGGTATCTATTTCTACAACATGTGTGGTAATATCTTTTTTGAGGAGATATTTGGTGAGCACACCCATGCCTGGACCAATTTCCAACACATCTTTATAACCATCTAAAGATAATGTGTCTGCAATTTTTTGTGCGATATTTTCATCTTTCAAAAAGTGCTGACCTAAATGTTTTTTTGCTTTTACTTGATTTTGATTATCCATTAGGGTTTGTCAGTTTTAGATTCTTTTATTGCTACAAAGATGATTAATAATCCTAAACCAACACCACAAAGAAACCCACCAATAGTTTCCCATGGTTCAGTATTGTGAAAGTAATAAGCCATAACTAAACCAATTAAAATGAGAAGTAGACTAATACTTCTGAAAAGAAATCGGTTTTTGTATATCTTTTTACGGGCTTTCATATAAGTCTAAGGAACATTAATAGTTCTATTTGTTTCTTTTGAAGCATCATAGATTTCCAGTAATAACTCAATTATGTTTGAGAAAAGTACTATAATCGGTCTTGAAAGAAATCTTAATAAAGGCTTTATAAAATAATCAAGCATAAATACTTAGTTGTAATCTTTCGATAAAGATTAGAACCACTAAATTACTTGAAATTTACCGAATATTCATCAACAACCTCAAGTTCAGTTCTAAAGGCGAGCATTTTGTCGGCAAAACGTTTTAGACCATCTTGTCTTAAACCTTCAGCGTGGTTAGCATAATAGTTTTCTAAAGCTTCTCTGCTGTGCGCTCTGTACTGAATAGAGTAAGTGACTCCACCCATTTCCTCTTCAACTAAAACTTTGGTCAGTTTAGCTTCTTTAAAGTGACCTGTTGCTAACACTTGCGGAATGTGTTCTTTTATCCAAGTAAGCCATTCTTTATGAATGCTGTCGTCTATATTTACTGTGACGTTGTATATGATCATTGTTTGAATTACATAATGAAATTAGATACAAAAGTAAATAAATGAAAGTTGATTGCTTTGTGTTGAAATATCTAGAATCAAAGTTTTTTGACTAAAGACTATAAATCAATTAATACTATCACCTCTCAGCATTCTAAATTTCTTACGCGATTCAATAAAATAAATACTGTCTTCGTGTTCAAAGATAATTTTTTCGTAAAGCTGCTTGGCTTCTTCTGGTTTTGCTAATTGTGTGTTGTATAACTCTGCAAGATAATAATAGGCATCATCTGCTAAAATATCTTCACTATAGTCGCTGATAATTCTTTGGTAGTTAACTTCTGCTTTTTCGTATTGCTTTTTCTTTTCAAATAGTTTGGCTTGCTGAAATAGTGCTTGGTCAACTATACTTTCAGTGCTATGTTCTTTCAAAATTTTATCTAAAAGTGAAATCGCTTCATCTGTTCTGTTTTGAAACGCTAACAAATCGGCTTTGGCATAATATTTTAAAGCGGTTTGTGTGCTGTCTTCAAACTTATTGTCCGAAATCAAAAGTTTTAAGTCTAAAGCATCATTGGCAATAAGTTGCGATGTGGATGCTTTAAGAATTTTAAGTTGGGATTCTGCCCAGTCAAAATCGCCTTTGTAGTAGCTGGTCTTGGCAACTTTAAAACGTGCTTCTTGAGAAATTGTGCTATTCTTTAAATTCATCTGAATTTGAGAATAGAAAATTAGCGCTTCATTAAATTTCTCTTGAAGTACCAAGATATCTGCTAGAAGCAACTTTACTTCAGCCTCTTGAAATTCTGAAATATTGAGCTTCATACTTTGTCTTAAAAAAGCTGTAGCACTTTGTGTGTCCTTTTTGTAAAAGGCTAAAAATTTCCCGTATGCTAGTTGAAGTGGAATGGTGAGTTCTGATTTCCCAAATTCATCAAAAAGCATGCTGTATTTTTCATCTATTGCATCTAGCTCTTTTGTAGAAGTAGCATTGTTAGTGTCAATTTCCAAAATATACTGATGCGCTGTTAAAGCAGTTGAAGCATCTTGAGTGGTTTCAATGATGTAATTAAAAATATCTTTTGCAGTGTCATCATCGTTATCATTATGTGCGGTAACAGCAAGTTCAATGATACGATCTAAACTTACAGGATTGCGTTTGTAAAGTGCCTTTTCTTGTATAAAGGATTTGCTATAGGCTTTTTCTTGAACGTACAGCCAACTCAACATTTCGTACCAATACGGATTAGGCTCTTGTTGCAGTTTTTTTAGTAGTAAACGTCTAAGGAAAATATTATTTTCATTATCACTGTTTTCCGATATAAAATCGCTAATAGCACGTTTTATATTGTTAAGATAATTTGGTCTGTAAGCAACATATTCTATATAATTAGAAAACATTTTTTCTACATCTCCCTGATCTCCATAAATTCTTGCTAACTGAATGCTGAAATCCTTATCTGGTGTAAGTTCTTTACCTTTATTATAAACCCTTATGGCTTGGTCTAATAAGGAATGATCTTCAAATTTTTTAGCGACACTATAAATGTAATTAGGATTTTCGTTTATGTATGAAATAGCCTCTTCATAGTATTTATTGGCTAAATCTAAGCTACCTTTTAATTGGTAGTTGTAACCCAATTCTATCACTATGGTTGGATTACGTCTTTTTTCTAAGCGTTGTACAAGGATATGTTCAGCTTCATCATATTGCTCTAATTGTTGATGGGTTTCAACAAGTTTAAAGATATAATTATAGCTATATGGTTTTTCTTTATTGAGTTCCTCGTAAATGATAAGTGCTTTTTTGAACTCACCACGTTTAAAATAATTGTCTGCAAGCACTTCACTATTTTGAGCAAAACCCAAATGAAGTCCAAATAGGATAGATAATATTAAAATGCCCTTTTGCATGTTACAATTTTTGTAAATATAACAAATGCTAAACCGAGATATTGTAAATGTTTTGATAAAAAAAATGCCTAAACTGAGCGTTTAGGCATTTTGACCAGCAAAATAAATGTGCTATTAACCATTATTCGTTATAAATATGATTCAGTTACTTTGTCTTGGTGTTTTAAAATTTCTTATAGTATTAAAACAGAACTTTAGATACTAAAACTATCAAAGCTACTAGTAAAACAATTCGTTTTATATTTTTCATAATGAGGCCAGTTGTAGTTTGGGATAGCTAACTTCATAAAAATAATTAAAACAAACGAAGAAATACCTAAAAAATCGATAAAAGACCAATATTTTTAACAATCGAACTGTTTTCTTGGTTACTAATCGGTATTAAGAAATCATATCAAAGCCTGTGTATGGTACTAAAACATCTGGGATTTTTATACCATTTTCTGTTTGATAATTTTCTAAAATACCAGCTAAAACTCTTGGCAATGCTAAAGAGCTTCCATTTAGTGTATGGCAAAGTTCATTTTTACCATCACTATTTTTAAAACGGAGCTTTAAGCGATTCGCTTGAAAAGTTTCAAAGTTTGAAACTGAAGAAATTTCTAACCAACGATCTTGCGCTGTAGAAAACACCTCAAAATCATAAGTTAAAGCAGAAGTAAAACCTAAATCTCCACCACAAAGGCGTAATATTCTGTATGGTAATTTTAGTTCTTTAAGGATGTCTTTTACATGATCTACCATGCCATCAAGTGCATTATAAGAATTATCAGGATGTTCAACTCTTAGAATTTCTACCTTATCAAATTGGTGTAATCTATTAAGTCCTCTTACATGAGCACCCCAATTTCCAGCTTCACGTCTAAAACAAGGTGTATAACCTGTAAGGCCAATTGGGAGATCACTTTCATTTAAAAGTGTATCTCTAAAAATGTTGGTAGCAGGAACCTCTGCCGTTGGAATTAAGTATAAATTGTCAGCTGTAACATGGTACATTTGTCCTTCTTTATCTGGTAATTGACCCGTGCCAAAACCAGATGCTTCATTTACTAAATGTGGGACTTGTACTTCAGTATAACCTGCAGCTGTATTTTTATCTAGAAAATAAGAAATTAAGGCGCGTTGTAATCTAGCTCCTTTCCCTTTATATACAGGAAAACCTGCGCCTGTAATTTTGTTTCCTAATTCAAAATCAACAATATCATATTTTTTTATCAAATCCCAGTGAGGTAAAGCTCCTTCAAACAACGTAGGAACGTCTCCTTCACGGTAAACCTCTTCGTTATCCTCATCAGTGTTACCAGCAGGTACAATTTCATTTGGTACGTTCGGAATTCTATATAACAATTGATAAAGTGCGTCGATTTTTTCGTTAAGTTCTTGCTCTAAAGATTTAGTGTTTTCTTTTAAAACACCTGTTTTTTCTTTAAGAGCATTGGCTTTATCTACCTCTCCAGATTTGAATAGGTTACCAATTTCTTTGGATATGGAATTAGATTCTGCTTTTATGTTATCTAAATTAGTTTGAATAGCTCTACGCTCTTCATCTAATGCAATAACTTCATCTAACATTTCTGTAGGATCGATGTTACGCTTTGCTAAGCGTGCAATAACATCGTCTTTGTTTTCTCTAATAAAAGGAACTTGTAGCATATCTAATTCGTTTATTTTTTACGCTAAATAACGTAAGTGAACAAGAGACAAAAGTAAAAAGATTTTAACCGGATTAAAACAAAAAAACAGCCTATTTTGAAGGCAATATCCAGTCGTGGTGTTTAAAGTGATGCCATTCCTCATTAGCAAGATCTACCTTTGAATCTATAAGGTTTTCATAAGATTTGCCATTGATACTTACTCGGGTTCTAACATGGACTTCTACGTCCATCCCTTTTTCAGCAAAATGCTTTTTTAAATATTGAGCAAACTGCCAAATAATATCAGGTTTTGTGGTTGCGCTACGTTGTTGCTTTTTGGTTAAAAAGTCTTTCATTCTTACAGGTGTAGACTTATTTGTCGCCTTATCGGTTATGGTATAGGTAGCGATACCGCCTTTTGACCGAAGCATCATTCGCCAAGATAAACGATGGCCTTCTTCAGTCCATAAGACATTGTCTGAAAAGAAATGATGTCTAAGAGGTAGCCCAATTTGAATTAAAAAATAAACTGATGATAATGCAATTAGCACCTTACTATAATTAGGAACTATAACCTTTTTGGAGTCATAGAAAGGTTTCTTCTTCAAAAAGATGTTTTTAATAGTCTTAGGTTCAAAAAAGAAAAGACTAAATGCTAATGATAAGTAAGGAAAAATACCGATTTGAAATACTATTGAGTTGAACAGATGAAAAAAGATAGAGGCAAAAAAGGCATACTTTCGAGTGGGTTTAAATAACAACAGAGGAATAATTAAACCATCGAATAAAATACCACCATATGCCAAAAAGTAATGCACTGTATTTTGTTGCAAGAAATCACCAATTATAGGATAGTTGGCTTTACCTTTCATCAGTAAAGCAATTACTGTGGTGTCTAGCCAATCTGGATATAACTTAGCAATTGATGCATAAGTGTAAAGTATAAAGAGTTGTATTACAAAAAACCATTTGCACCAACTAGGCATTGAAATCTTTTTAAGATTAGGATTGAGCTTGGCATCAATTGAAGCGTACCGATTTGCTGGCATCAAAACCATAATAAAGCTTAAAATACCTAATAGATAATAGTGGTTGTTGTAAGACGATTTTTGCATTAGGTAAGTTGCAGTCCACATTAAAGCAAACATTAACATGCTAAATCGGTATTTGTAACCAACCATAATGAGCAGTCCAAAAATGGACATTACTACATAATAAACATACATCCAATTTCCTGGAAGTGGTTGTAACCATTCAAAACCAATAAAAGAAAAGGTAAATTGTGGTTCAATCATTACTCTTCTCACCCAGCCAGTAAGTATGGCTCCGAAGGATTCTAAAAAACATAGTAAGCCAAAAATGATTCTAAAAACAATTAGACCAGAATTGTCAATATGTTTAAATAGAAATTTATTCATTTTGGTTTTTGATGAATGCTAAAGCATCAGTTTTGTCTTTAGAAAGTTGATCTTTTAAAGCCTCAAGATTTTCAAATTTTTGTTCACTTCGAAGTCGTTTTAAAAATTCAATTTTTAAATTTTCATTGTAAATATCTTTTTCTAAACCAAAAAAGTGGACTTCAATAGAACGTGTTTTACCACCAACTGTTGGGTTGGTGCCAATATTCATCATACCAAATATTGTAGTGTTATCTATTGTAGATTTTACAACATAGACTCCATCATGCGGAATGAGTTTATAGTCTTCTTTAATAGAAATATTAGCTGTTGGGTAATCTATGGTTCTGCCCAAACCTTTTCCTTTCACAACTTCACCTGTTATAAAATAATTGTAACCCAAATAGGAGTTTGCCAAATCAACTTCACCTTTGTCAAGAGCAGTTCTTATTTTGGTTGAGCTTACCGTGACATCTTCTATATCTTGAGCTGAAATTTCTTCAACTTTAAAATGATATGTTTTTGCAAATGCTCTTAAATCCTCAATATTGGCACTTCTGTTTTTTCCAAAATGATGATCGTAGCCAATGACAACTTGCTTGGTATTTAGTTCATCAACAAGAATACTCTTTACATAGTCTTCAGCAGAAAGATTTGAAAATGCTTTTGTGAAAGGTTTAACGATAACTTCCTCTATTCCGAAAGACTTTAGCAACTCAATGCGTTCATCAATAGTATTCAAAAGCTTTATAGAATTATCTTTTTGAAGCACCATGCGCGGATGAGGGAAAAGGGTTAATACTACAGGCTTATAGTCTTGCTGTCTGGCAAGGTTAACAACACGCTTAAGTATTTTTTGATGCCCAATATGGATACCGTCGAAGGTTCCTATAGTAGTTACTTTTGCAGGTGTTGTGCTCAAATTTTAAATGGTATTTTTTGTTTTAACCTAAATATTTTCAAAAACAAAACTACGGTTATTTTCCGTTAAATTGATTCATTGTATTGCTAACTCCTGCTAAAGCAAAAGATTTAACAAGTTCAGCAGATTTTTCTAAACGTTCTTTAAGTTTAGACTGTTCGTCTTCATCCCATTCGCCAAGTACATAATCGATTTGTCTACCTTTACTAAAGCTATCACTGATGCCAAATCTGAAGCGGTTGTAGTTTGTAGTCTGTAGTTTATCTTGAGTATCTTTTAGGCCATTATGACCTCCGTCGCTTCCTTTGGTTTTTAAGCGTAAAGTGCCAAAAGGTAAGTTAAGATCGTCTGTAATAACTAATAGGTTTTGTAATGGAATTTTTTCTTTTTCTAACCAGTACTTTATAGCCTTTCCGCTAAGATTCATATAGGTGCTCGGTTTTAAAAGTATAAGAGATCTCCCTTTTACTTTCACAGTACACAGGTCTCCAAGTTTAGCGGTTTCAAAAGTTGCTTCTTCACTGTTTGCTAAATGGTCTAAAATTTTAAAACCGATATTGTGTCTTGTTTCCGTATATTTTTCGCCAATATTTCCTAAGCCAACGATTAAGAATTTCTTCATTATTTCTTCTTCTGTTAGTTCTATTTTATGGTTTTTAGTAAACCATTTTTTCCAAAACTTACACATGGTAAATATTTTGTGTAAAAATAAAAAAGCATTCTGTAAAAGAATGCTTTTTTGATATTTGAAAAAGTTTTATGTCTATTCTTGAGACTCTGCTGCTGGAGTTTCAGCTGCAGCTTCTGCAGTTTCTCCTTCTTCAGTTTCATCTTCATCATCGTCAGCACCTGCAACAGACAATCTACTACGTCTTACTTGGCAAACAACAATGTTGTCTGGGTGCATGAACTTGTAGTCTTCATTAGCTAACTCACGGATGTAAAGTTTAGTTCCGATTTTTAATGGAGTAATATCTACTTCAATAAAATCTGGAAGTTTAGAAGGGATAGCTTTTACTCTAAGCTTACGGTAAGGTACTCTTAAGTTACCACCATTTAATACACCTCTAGAAGTTCCTACTGTTTTTACAGGAATTTCCATAGTGATTTCTTTGTTCTCATAAATTTCATAAAAATCTATGTGAAGAATTTTGTCGGTTACAGGGTGAAACTGAATGTCTTGCATTACAGCATTAAAACTGTCTCCGTTATCTAGGTTAATCACAACAGTGTGCGCATTTGGAGTGTACACAAGTTTTGAAAACGCTAGCTCAGGTGCTGAGAAATGCACTGGCTTTGCTTCTCCTCCGTATAGTACGCAAGGAACCTGACCAGCATTACGTAAGGCTTTTGTTGAATTTTTGCCTACGCTTTCTCTTTGAGATCCATCGATTGTAATTGATTTCATTTTAAAAGATTTATTAAACGTATATTAATTTCCTCATTTTGAGGGGTGCAAATGTAAGAATATAAATGGAAAAACGGCAGTATTAAAGCAGTTTTTTTAGAGTCCTAAATTACATTATAAATTTGTTACTTATAGAACTGTTGTGGTGCACGTTGTACATTACTTCAGCAAATAAATCTGCACAGCTTAAAACTCTAAGTTTTTTGCTTTCTTGTTTTAAAGGAATAGAGTTAGTTACTATTAATTCTTCAAGTTTAGAATTTTCAAGTCTATCGTAAGCACTTCCAGATAATATAGGGTGCGTACAAATAGCTCTTACACTTTTTGCGCCACGCTCCATCATAAGATCTGCAGCTTTGGTAAGTGTACCTGCTGTATCTACCATATCATCTACAAGTACAACGTTTTTACCGGTAACGTCACCAATCAATTCCATGTGAGAGATAACATTAGCTTTAGCACGTTGCTTGTAACAAATTACAACATCGCTTTTAAGCGCTTTAGAATAGGCATAAGCACGTTTAGAACCACCCATATCTGGTGAAGCAATAGTTAAGTTGTCTAAATTTAAACTTTTGAGATAAGGTAAAAATATTGTAGAAGCGAATAAATGATCAACAGGTTTTTCAAAGAAACCTTGAATTTGATCTGCATGCAAATCCATAGTTATAATACGAGTTGCACCAGCTGCCTCAAGCATTTTAGCAACTAGTTTTGCCGCAATAGGAACTCTAGGTTTATCTTTTCTGTCTTGTCTAGCCCATCCAAAATAAGGCATTACTGCTGTAATATGTCTTGCAGATGCACGTTTTGCAGCATCAATCATTAACAACATTTCCATAAGATTTTCTGGTCCAGGATGTGTAGAACCAATAATGAAAATTCTAGTACCTCTTATAGATTCTTCATAAGAAGGTTGGAACTCGCCATCACTATAAGTAGACGTTATAACATTACCTAATTTTACACCATAAGCTGAAGCAATCTGCTCTGCTAAATATTGACTTTGTGAGCAAGTAAAAATCTTGGCTTCAGTAGTATTGGTCATTTCTAATCGGAGGTTTAAGAAAAATTGAAAATATTGCGACTATGAAAGGGTCAAAGTTAGAAAATAATTTGGCTTGTAAAAATTATAAAACCTACTATTTTTAATTGCTCTACAGAAATTATTTTCTATTTTTGCTGTCCGAAATTGCTCAAGTGGCGGAATTGGTAGACGCGCTGGATTCAAAATCCAGTTCTTTCGGGAGTGTGGGTTCGATTCCCACCTTGAGTACTTGTAAAAACCGTAATTCATTTATTATCAAATGATTACGGTTTTTATTTTGGTATGTTTTTTGTGACTATTTTGTTGTTAACTAATTGCAAACCAATCACGTCATGATAAGCAAATCAACTATCTTCAGCTTCTTTTTTTTAATTAGTTCAATTTTCATCAACGCACAAAAAGAAATAGAATGTAATATGAAACTTTCTATTTCTCATGAGTTAGTTAAAAGTGAAAAATACGATACTGCTTATGAACCATGGTCTATTGTAAATACCGATTGTCCAGAATTAAATTTTGCTATTTATGTTGATGGTGAAAAAATATTAAAGTATAAAATAGATAATTCTGTAGGTACAGAAAGAGTTGGTTATATAGAAGAGTTGTTGGCTTTGTGGCAAAATCGTAGTAAGTATTATGAGAGTAAAACTCCTAAAGGTGAATATCAGGCAAAAGCTTGTCAATTAATCTATGATTATAGAGATGATTTAGGTAAAAGCAAACAAGAATTATTTGCCTGTTTTGATACTACTTTTGAAACAGATAAAGAAACCTTTACACATCCTAAGAGTTTATATACTTATTTTTCCTTGGTTGTAGATCTTTATGAAAAAGGTGAAAAAACTGCAGCAGAATTATTCAACACATATGACAATATCAATGAGAAAATTCAATTAGAAATTCAGAATTATTCCGAAAAGCTAAATGTGTTATTACAAAAGCAGGAGAATGGAGAGGCACTCAATAAAACAGAGAAAGCAAATAAAAGGGCTTATGAAAGTTACCTTAAAAATTATACAATCATTGAAGAGAGTATAGATGCTATTTCTAGCTCAAAGGCTAATTGTGATAATTTAATACCTCTTTACACTAAAGATTTTAATGCTAATAAAGATGATTCAGTTTGGTTAAAACGTGCTGTAAGTAGAATGTATCATAAAGAGTGTACAGACCATGAATTATATGAAAAATTGGTAAAGCAATATGATCAGGTTTCTCCATCGGCAGATACTAAGATTTATGTAGCAACGGTTTTACTCAAAAAGGGTAAAAATGAAGAGGCTTATAAGTATTTAGAAGAAGGCTATCGTTTAGAAACAGATACTTACAAAAAATCAAACCTTGCTATAAGAATAGGTGTTATATTTAAAAGTAAAGGGCAATATACTAAAGCACGAAACTTTTTACAGGATGCGGTGAAATTAAATCCTTCTAATGGTAGACCACACCTAATAATTGCAGATATGTATAGTGATAGTGCAAAGAACTGTGGAAAAGATAATTTCTATCAAAGAGCTGTATTTTGGTTGGCAGCAAAAGAAGCTGAAAAGGCAGCTCGTTTAGACCCTACGTTACAGAAAACAGTTAGTAAATATGTTGCTAGTTATGAAGCTAAAGTACCAACAAAAGAAGAAATATTTTTGCGTGAAATGTCTGGCAAAACAATAGAAATAGGTTGTTGGATTAACAGGTCTATTGTAGTTCCGTAATTTTAGTCTTTTAAAAATATAATCTAAATACCGCATTAGTCGTTAGGCCTAGAGAAAATCTTGAGAATTTATCTACGCTATCGCTATCGTTAGTTCTAAAGTAATTGTTGATTGCATTTTTTCTGTCGGATATATTCCAGACTGAAGCACCAACTTCAGATCTAAAAGTGCTACTTATTTTAAACTTATAAAGTGTTGAAGCATCTATTCTTAGATAGTCTTTTAATCGCTCACCGTTAGCAACATCCCAGTTAATATCACCATCTTCAATTTCGTTATTTTTTATTGGTATTGAGGTTGGTTTGCCAATTCTGTAATTAATACCTGCAGAAATATTCCAAGAATCAGTGCTGTAGGTGCTACCTAATGCAAAGGAATGGGTAATATCAAAATTGCTCGGAAACTCTATCTCTTCTAAATCTTCAAAAGTGTATTTGTTGTTTATATATGAGTAGCTCAACCAATTGTTAAAGTCGTTCAGTTTTTTTCTACATAAAAATTCAAAACCGTATGCATTGTAGCTCCCTTGTTCTCTAGCAAACTCATACTTAGTCGTAAAACTTTGGCTTTGCGTAGTAATACCATCAACTGTTTTGTAATAAAGTTTAGAGTCTAAAAGCCAACCTTTGTTTTTGTATAATATTCCGAATGAAGCCTGTTTACTTTTAATAATAGGAATACTGTCATTTTCGGTAAGCTGCCATCTTCTTTTTTCAATACCCAAAAAATCATTTTGAAAATTTACAATTTGAGATACATTTTGATGTTTGAATTCTCCTAAAGCTTCAATTTCTATATGATTTCCTAATGCTTTTCTAATACTAAGTCGAGGTTCTACGATAGCTTTTTGGAACTTTGTAATATAGTTGCCTCTAATACCTGCTCTAATAGCAAAATCATTAGCTGCATTACTAAATTTTGCTTGACCATAAACAGCATGTTCTCTTAAAACTTCTTCATCTCGCCTTACAAAACGAGGTAAATCAATATCGTTGAGATTAGTAATCTTAGTTTCTGTAAAATCATAGCCCAACTTTAGCTTCCAGAGATTTTTAGTGTAAATGTTTTGGACTTTAATACCTGTTTCAGACACGATGTTTTCCTGTAAAAAAAGCTGGTTAGAAACAATATCAGCATTTAAGGATTGCAATTTGTAATCTGAGTTGTAAGTGTTTATTATGGTTTCAAATTCTTTATTCCATTTTCTGGTATAATTCAGGCCAAATCCTAGTGTACTTTGAGACACTTTACTTTGTCTAGTAATCATGTTATCATCCAGCTCAGTTGTTTCATTAAAACTTAAATCGTTGCTGTTGTGAATAAAATTCAATCGGATGAAATCTTTTTCAGAAGGATTGTATAGCCAGCGCAATGAAGCGTCATAAAAATTGAATTCTTGATCTGATTTTGCAATTTCAGAATTGTTGTTTTGAATCTCGTTATCTTGGGTTATTCTATCAAAATACACTTTGTAAGTCGGTGTTCTTACAAACTCATCCAACGATTTTCTTGAAGCTACTTGAAGTGATGATTTTTCGCTAATGGGTATGTTGGTAAATAACTCTGCATTCAGAAAATTTATGCCAAAAATGCCTTCAAAATCTGAATTGATTTTTCGGTCAGTTTTCATATGAATTGTACCAGAAACACCATCAGTAAAAGACACGTCCGAGCCATTATTGATAATAGTGGCTTTCTGGGTCATATGAGGATTAAAGCTAGACATAAGCCCAAAGAAATGACCTGTTTGGTACATTTTTATATTATCCCAAAGAATAAGGTTTTGGTCGTTAGAACCACCTCTAATGTTAAGGTTAGATACTGTTTCATCGGTACTTAAAATACTTGGTAAAGCCTGTACGGTTTGAAGAACATCAGACTCAATTAATCCTGGTAAAAGCGTAAACTCACTATAATCTATAGAGGTTGTCCAGTCACTATCTTTATCTATACCTTGAACTAAATAAGCTTTTAATAAAACGGTACTGATCATTTCGTGATGCTCTGACATAGTAATGACACTACATTGTTCTAAATCAAAATATCTGGCTTGTCTTTCTATAGTTTTAAAACCAATAAATCGTATGGATAGCATATCGTCCAAAGAATTTAATTCTAATTCAAAATAGCCATCTTTGTCACTTATAGTGTATTTAGAATCACTGGTTATAGTTGCTCCTTCAAGCGGTTCTTGTAAATATTCATCTTTTAAATAGGCACAAATTTTTATAGGTTTAGATATGGTAATTATAGCTTTACTGACTATTGTAAAAACTAAATTTGTTTGGTTATGAAGGCTTTCAATTTTAGCTGATAGGTCTAAATCCTTACGAGGCTCAAAAACTACAATATCATCAAGAAGCCCACTTTTGTAATTAAATATTACGTTGTGGGCTGTCTCTATTTTAGTTAGTATGTTTTCAATAGGGAGTTTATTTTCTTGGTCATTATCCTGACCTTGCAAAAAAGCAATTGAGAAAAAAAACAGTAGTAAAAGAAGTAAGTATTTATTTGGTGGCATTCTCTATTGTCACTTCCTTATTTTGGATAAGAAAAGACAAATTTAGAGGATTTGTAATAGATTTTAAAGCATTTTCAAGGTTATTATGCTCAAAGGCACCAGTGAAATGTATTGTATGACTTCCTTGGTAGTTTATTTTAATATCATATTGCTTTTCAAGCTCAGTAAAAACATCTTGCAAAGTGGCATTTTCAAAAACACTCATACGTTTTATCCAATGAGGTTCGGCAATAGTTACCTTAGTTTTTTCTGTGTTACCAGATTTTAAGGAAAATTCTGTTCCTGCAGGAACGATTACTTCTTTATTATTATAGTTTACAGTTACTAAACCTTCATAACAAGACACTTTAAACTCATTTTCTCTAGAAAGTACATTGAATTCTGTACCTAAAACACTCACGTTTCCTTGATTGGTAACCACATCAAAACGTTTTCCTTTTTCAACATCAAAAAAGGCTTCACCTTCAAGATTTAGAGAGCGTTTTTCACTCCATTTAGAGGCATTATATTCTAAATGAGATAGTTCGTTAAGGTTTACTATTGAGTTATCTGGAAGAGTAATAGTTTCGTTTTGCGCTAACTCTGTAGTGTAGCTATTTATATTGTCTTGGTTTAGAACGGTAAAAAGTGCTATGCCAACAACCAAAATTGCTGCAATGCTAGAAATTACTTTAGTCCAGTTTATAGTTTTTGTGGTGTTTTTGGCAGGTAGTTGCTTTTCAAATTCGTCAAAAGACAAAACTTTAGCATTCTCGTTTCCTCCAAAACGTTGTGCTTCTTCAACAATTTCTTCATATAAAGCAGCATCTTTCAGAGCTTTAAAGGAAGTCATCTCTGATTCAGATAGTTCGTTGCTTAACCACTTTTTAACTAAAATTTCTTGATCCATGACTTTGGGGTGTTCTATATTTAAAACAACTCTCTTTTAAAATGTCCCAAACTTTTTTGAAATAAATTTTAATTGAGCTGTTTATACTTAAAACAACTCATGTTAAAATATCCCAAAATTATTTTTTGTTGAGTTCTTCTAACTCGTTCTTTAATTTGTTCAATGCTGCATAAATCCTATGCTCAGCAATCTTTTTTGTGATTCCTAAAATTTCTCCAATTTCCTTATGTGTCTTACCATCGACCTTGCTGAGTAGAAAAGCAGCTCTTTCATCTTCTCTCAAATTTGATAATGCACGTTCGTAACGTTTAGAGAATTCTTTTTTTCTTAAAATAAATTCTGGAGACTCGTTGGTGTAGTCTTTTGGTTTTACTTCTTGATATTTAAACACTACTTTTTGATGCTTTACTTCGTTTAGCATTAAATTATTTGCAGTAGTGTACAAAAATGATTTTACAGCTTCGGGTGAGACCTTACTGCAGTTTTCCCAAAGTTTAATAAATGCCTCCTGAACTTTATCGGAAGGATTTAGCAAATCTCCATATTTATATAAGAGAATATTACTTAAACTCTGAGCATACTTTTCGTAAACTCTAGAAAAGCGAAATTTATCGCATATGTCGTTATGTAAAGATTTAGGCAAAGGTTAGGGGATCTTTGTTCTTTATTAGGGTGTCGAAATATAGAAAAAAAATAAACTCAGCATGTGCCCTTTTAGTTAAAGTGAAGTAGCAATATTGATTTGTTAGAAACATCTATATTTTTTTGTTTATAAATCACAAAAAACCGCTTTTTTTTGAGAAAAATTCAAAAGTGATTTTTGAAATAAAAAAAATAAAGTTTTTCTTGGGACAATCGATTACAGGGTTGTTTTAATATTAAGAACCCCTAACGAATTAATCCCTATTATGAGTAGTAACTTAAACATCGCCCTTACGGAATTGAAGTTAAAAAATGTAGACTTTCGTCCTAATCTTAATGAATTATTATCCCAATTAAAAAATAAAGAAATTAATTATTATCGTACTAAGGTGGTGGCCCTATCCGAAGCTGTAATTGTAGACCCTTATAACAATTCTCAGCAAGAAGAACTTAAGTCTTCCCTAAATCAATTAGAGAGACTTTTGACAGCATCATAAATCCTTAATAGGAAGTGTAGAAATTCCTGTTAAACCAAATTCCCTAACTAATCCTACTTAAATGGTCACAACGTTAAACGTAAATAGTATTTCTTCTCAGTTGAAAGCTGAAGAAATTAATAGATACAGATCGAAAGTTATAAGCCTTTCAGAAGTATTATTATTAGATCCAGGTAATAGGTCATGTCAAGCATTACTTAATATGACTTTAAAAAGATTAGAAAGATTACTTAAGCCTTAAGATTTAATAATACCGAAAGAAAATGATTGAAAACTTTGATATCAACACCAAAAAAATGGTACAGTTTCTTTCTGAATTAAAAGAGAAAGAACTGGTACAGTGCAAAGACAAAATTGCACAACTAAAAAGAATGTTAGTACAGAATCCAAATGATTCTGTTAACGAATACAAATATCAATTAGCTCAGATTCGCTATGATCAATTAAAGCGAACAACTAAAGGACTAAAACAACTAGAAAGCGGATGGAAGTTGTAATTTTGGGCTTTAAAAATATATTGAGAATGATGAATCGAATCACAAAACCTTACTTTTTATTAAGTGTTTTGGTTATGGCATTAGTTTGTTCGTGTAGAACGGAAAACGACCTAAGTATAGATCCGCCTGAAAATGAATACATTCACCCCAACTCTACATTAGCCAATCTAATGGGAAGAGTAGCGATGAGTGATGGTTCAAGTGATAATATAATAGACCAATCAAGTAGTTTAAGAATTCAGTTGCCTGTTACGGTTACAGCTAATGGAACGGAGCTTTTTATAGAAGATGAAGATGGCTACCAAGACATAGAAAACATTTTTGATCTTTCTGATGACGATGAAGACATTTTAATTATTTCTTATCCTATTACTGTAATAGCACCAGACTTTACAACATATAGTGTGAATTCTGATTCTGAACTAGAAGATGTTACAAACATATTTCCTACTACTGAGGATGATGATGACATTGAGTGTATAGACTTTGAGTATCCAATAACCCTATATTATTTTAATGAACTTACAGAAACTATGGATTCTGTAACTATCAATGAGGATAGCGAATTATTCAATTTTATTATTGATTTACAAGATTATACTGCCGTTACTATAGGTTTTCCGGTAGTTATGATTTTTTCAGAAGGAACAACAGAAACCATAGAAACTGCTGAAGATTTAGAGAATATCATTTTAGTTTCAGATAATACTTGTGATGAAGATGATGACAACGATTATGGTGATGACGATTGCGAATCTTGTTCAACAGCTGATCTCGAGGATGCCTTAGCGCAATGTACTGAGTGGTCAATAGATAAGTTGTTCAGAGATAATAACAATTTGGTGAACCTCTACACCGATTATACATTCACTTTCAATGGTGATGGAACTATAACTGTAATAGAAGGAGCAAACATCTTTGAAGGTACTTGGGAGGCTGTTATTATAGATGATGAATTATTTTTTGATGTTAATGTTACTGATTTACCAGATTTCAGTGATACTTGGGAAGTCATCAACATAAATATGCAACCAACAGAAAAGAAAATAGAATTAAGATTAGGTGTAGACCGATTAAGATTCGGTAGCTACTGTAACTAACTAAATCCCTTACTAACAATACTAACTTTAACATATAATCCATACAAATAGAGTATTAATAGCAATTTTATATGTTCAATGCCTTTGTCCAAATCGACAAAGGCATTTTTTATTTACAAAACCTAACTGTTACATTTAAAATGTAAAAGCTAATCTTAACACGGAGCTTAACAAAAAATGTCAATATTTTCCATTACATTAGTGCGCAACTAGCAAATTGAATATACCAAGGCTTTTGCAGCTGTTTTGGTAACACTAAACAACAACTAATTATAATGAATAAACAGACCTATTTAATTCTTATTGCTGCGGTTTCAGCATTAGGAGGCTTATTATTTGGATACGATACAGGAGTAATAAACGGTGCACAATTTTACCTCACCAAGTTTTTTGAATTTAATGAAACCACCCAAGGTTTTGTTGTTGGTAGTGCTCTAATTGGTTGTTTTGTTGGTGCTATTGCAGCAGGGTTTTTAAGTGTTAAAATAGGAAGGAAGAATTCATTGATTTTTTCTGCTATTCTATTCACGGTGTCTGCTTGGGGATCTGGACTACCAGAAATACTCCCTCAAACTATACCTGTTTTAGTGGTGTTTAGAATTATTGGTGGATTGGGAATTGGTATAGCATCCATGAATGCTCCAATGTATATTGCGGAAATTGCACCAAGCAACATTAGAGGCAAAATGGTTACCTATTACCAATTAGCTATTGTAATTGGTTTTTTTGTTGTGTTTTTGGTAACCTATTTTATTGGTAATAATTTATCGGAAGCAGAGAATTTAGAATTTGGTTGGCGACGCATGTTTTGGTCGGAATTGATACCAAGTACTTTATTTCTAATACTTCTGTTTTTAGTTCCTAAAAGTCCAAGATGGTTGGCTTTGAAAGGTCAAGATACTGCAGCTTTACAGATTTTAAATAAAATCCACGGAGTTGAACAGGCTCAAAAAGAAATTGAAGAAATAAAAAGTTCTTTAGAAACAGAAGAGAACAAAATAAAAGTGAATTACTTTTCTAAAGCAATATTTGTCATTATTCTAATAGGAACTGTATTGTCAATGCTTCAGCAATTCACAGGAATCAATGCTGTGCTTTATTATGGTGCCGATATATTTGAAAAAGCATTAGGTTTTGGAAAAGACGATGTGCTTTTACAACAAATTTTATTGGCTTTTGTAAATCTGGTATTTACGTTCGTTGCTATGTTCACGGTTGATAAGTTGGGTAGAAAACCATTATTGTACATAGGTTCTGTAGGAATGATTATAGGTTTCTTATTATTAGGAGTCTCATTACAGCAACAAGCTGTCGGTTTTGTATCTCTTTTAGGAGTATTAATTTTTATTGCGTCTTTCGCTATGTCCATGGGACCAATAGTTTGGGTAATATTGTCAGAAATGTTTCCTAACAAAATTAGAAGTGTTGCCATGTCTGTTGCAGTTGCGGCACAATGGGCAGCCAATTATTTAGTGACTCAAACTTTTCCAATGGTTATGCAAAGTGAAGTAAATAACGGGCCAACGTGGAATGGTTCTTTACCTTATTTCATTTTTATCGGTTTTATAGTTGTCATCATATTTTTGACTTATAAATTCATTCCGGAAACTAAAGGAAAATCTCTGGAGGAAATTGAAGCTTTCTGGAAGAAATAATTAATCGTACATATTTAAATAAATAATAAACTAAAGTCTTTCCATTTTGAAAGGCTTTTTTTTAAATTTATGTATGAAACAAACCGTAACATTTGGTGAGGTGCTCATGCGCCTTTCACCACTAGGAAACAAAACACTGATGCAGTCTAACCACCTTGAGTTTTATTTTGGTGGTACAGAAGTTAATGTTGCTATTTCTATTGCTAATTTTGGTGGAAAAGTAAAGCACGTTTCATCAATATCTGATGATTTTGTAGGTGATACAGCAATATCATATCTCAGAAAGTTTGGGGTTAGCACCTCCGAAATTGTACGTTCTAAACGTCCTTTAGGAATTTATTTTTTACAAGTTGGTGCCGTAATGCGCCCAAGTTCTATTTCATATAATAGGTCGCATTCTGCTTTTTCTGAAATACAACCCAGTATGGTAGATTGGGAGAAATCACTTAAAAGGTGTCATTGGTTTCATTGGACAGGTATTACACCAGCCTTATGCGAAGGTGGTTATAAAACTTTAAAAGAAGGACTACAATTGGCAAAAGAAAAGGGGATTGAAGTCTCAGCCGATCCTACTTATAGAAGTGGTTTGTGGAAATATGGTGCAGATCCTAAAGATACCCTTTCAGACTTGATGCAATATTCTACCATCTTCATTGGAGGAATTAACGAAATGAATGAGCTTTTGGGTACGAGTTATAGCTATTCAAATGAAGATTTTATTGAAGCTAGTAAAACCTTAATAGAAACATTTCCTTCCATAAAGAAAACTTTTGATAAGATTAGAACTCCTATTAATGCCTCTTGGCATAAGATAAGATCTAGAATGTGGAATGGTCAGGAATTTAGAGAAACAGAGGATCTAGATATTACGCATATTGTAGACAGAATAGGAACTGGTGATGCCTTTGCAGCAGGTTTAATTTATGGTCTGCAAAATTTTGATGACTATAAAGCCATGCAATTTGCGGCTGCAGCGAGTGCATTAAAACACACATATGAAGGTGATGTTAATTTTTCTTCGGTTGGAGAAGTTATGAATATTTTAGAAGGAAATACTTCAGGAAGATTTAACAGGTAAACCTTATTTATCTGAGGACTCCCTAACTATTAATTCAGATTTTAAGATATTTTTGTTTAAGGTTGGCTTCCAATTTTCATCGTTAACTCGACTTAAGAAAGTTTCAGCAGCAATCTTGCCTATTTCGGCACTATGCTGATTTACTGTTGAAATTGTTGGACTTACCAAAGATGTAAATGGTTCGTTTCCAAAACCAATCAAACAAATATCTTCAGGGACATTAATATGATGCTCATTCAATACCTGAAGCGCTCCTAAAGCCGCATTGTCACTCGCCACATAAACAGCATCAGGACGTTGCTCTAACTGCAAAAACTTTTCCATCATTTCTCTACCATCTTCAAGCGTAAGATTGCTTTCAGTAAGTAAATTTTCATCTAAAGGCAGATTGTTTTTCTTTAAAGCATCAATATAACCTCTAATTCTATTGTTAAAAATTCGAGTTCGTCTATAACCACCAATATGAGCAATACGCTTGCAACCTTTTTCAACTAAATGTTCAACAATCATATGGCTGCTGTCATAATCATTTATGCCAACGTAGTCAACATTTAGGTCATTTTCACCACGATCAAAAAGAATCAATGGAATTCCTTTAGATTTTATTTTCTCGTAAAACGACAAATCAGTTGTTTCATTGGCCATAGAAGCAATGATGCCATCTACTTGAGTGTAAAGAAGCGTATCTATATTTTTACATTCCTTTTTAAAAGATTCCTTCGACTGCGTAATAATGATATTGTAACCAGCCTTATCAAGAACAGCCTCCATGTTTTCAATAACTGAAGAAAAGAAATTACTGTTTGTACGAGGTACAATAACTCCAACCAAGTTGCTTTTACCTTTTCTAAGTGCGCTGGCTAGGTGGTTAGGTTGGTAGTTTAATTCTTTGGCAACACGCTTAACGGCAGCTTTAGTTTTTTCGCTTATTCTAGAGTCATCGTGCATGGCTTTAGATACTGCTGCAGGTGATATGTTGAGCACATTAGCAATGTCTTTTATAGTCGTTCTTTTTTTATTTGCCAAGTTTTTATATATTTGCTTAATCGTTTAAGCAAAATTAACGTATTTAATTTTAAGAATCAAAACTAAGACAGTTTTGATTTATTTTTAAATCAAATGCTTAAACGTTTAACCAACAATAATTTTATAAATAATTAAACTAATATTTAAGAATGAAAAAAGTAGTCACTTTTGGAGAAATAATGTTAAGGTTAGCTCCTCAAGGTTTTTTAAGATTTTCACAGGCATCTAGCTTTGATGTAGTATATGGAGGTGGAGAGTCTAACGTAGCAGTATCGTTAGCTAATTATGGTGTGCCAGTTGATTTTGTAACGCGTTTACCAAAAAATGATATTGGTGAGTGTGCTATGATGGAAATGCGTAAAAGAGGTGTAGGTGTAGATAAGATTATTTATGGTGGTGATCGCTTAGGAATTTATTTCTTAGAAACTGGTGCTGTAAGTAGAGGAAGTAAAGTAGTATATGATAGAGCACATTCTGCAATTTCTGAGATTGAGCCAGGTATGGTAGACTGGAAAGCAGTTTTTAAAGATGTCGCTTGGTTCCACTGGACAGGTATTACACCTGCTATCTCTCAAGGTGCAGCAGACGCATGTTTGGAAGCTGTAAAAGTGGCGAGTGAAATGGGTGTTACTATTTCAACTGACTTAAACTATAGAGCAAAGCTTTGGACGTATTGTGATGATGCGCATAGAGAAAAAATAATGACAGAATTAACATCGTACTGTGATATCGTTTTAGGAAATGAAGAAGATGCAGAAAAGCATTTTGGTATTCATCCAGAAGGTTTAGACGTACACAAACACGGACACGATGTAAAAGCAGAAGCATTTTTATCTGTTTGTAAGCAAATGATGGCTAAGTTTCCTAAAGCTAAAAAAGTAATTACAACTTTAAGAGGATCAATTTCTGCTTCTCATAACACTTGGGCTGGTGTATTATACGATGGAGAAAAAATGTACGAAACCCGTCAGTATCAAATCACTGATATTGTAGATAGAGTTGGTGGTGGAGATTCATTTATGGGTGGATTAATTTACGGATTATTAAAATACCCTGAAGATGATCAAAACGCATTAGACTTTGCTGTTGCTGCTTCATGTTTAAAGCACACTATTAAAGGTGATGCTAACTTAGTAACAGTTTCTGAAGTAGAAAAATTAATGGGAGGTGATGCTTCTGGACGTGTAGCAAGATAAGTTATGGCAAATTATTCAAGAATAGAAGTTGTAAATGTTATGAAACAAACCGGTTTAGTACCGTTGTTTTATAACTCAGATATCGAAGTAAGTAAAAAAGTAATTAAGGCTGTTTATGATGGTGGCGCAAGATTACTTGAGTTTACTGCAAGAGGAGATTTTGCTCACGAAGTTTTTGGTGAGTTAAACAAATATGTTCTTAAAGAACTTCCAGGAATGATAATGGGTGTTGGTTCTGTTACCGATGCTGCATCTGCGTCTCGTTTTATGGCGCTTGGTGCTAACTTTATCGTTACACCTGTATTAAGAGAAGACATTGCTATTGTTTGTAATAGAAGAAAAGTAATGTGGTCTCCAGGATGTGGTTCTTTAACTGAAATCTGTAGAGCAGAAGAACTTGGTTGTGAAGTTGTAAAGTTATTCCCAGGTGGTATTTACGGACCAGACTTTGTTAAGGCAATAAAAGGACCTCAACCTTGGACAAGCATTATGCCTACAGGTGGTGTATCTCCAACTAAAGAAAACCTAGAAGGTTGGTTTAAAGCTGGAGTAACTTGTGTTGGGATGGGCTCAAAATTAATCGCTAAAAATGCTGATGGTAATTACGATTTAGCAAAGATTGAGTCGGATACTAAAAATGCTTTAGACATTATTAAATCACTTAGATAATTATTTAGAAATTGAAATCCTCTACGTTAACTATAAAAGAAATCTCTTCAATGTCTGGCTTTTCTGTGTCAACAGTTTCAAAAGCTTTGAACGACAAGCAAGATATTAGTATAGAGACACGAAATGCTATTAAAGGAATTGCAAAAAAGTTTAATTATGTACCCAATAATTATGCTGTTGCTTTGAGAATAAAAAAATCGCAATCTATAGCTATAGTTTTACCTGAGGTCACTCAAAAATCTTATAACCAAGCTCTTTGTTATTTACAGCAATCAGCAGAGGGATTTGGTTATAGGGTTTTATTATACCAAACATTTAATTCACCTACAAAGGAAGAAGATTACATTAATAGCTTAAATGATGGTTCTATTGATGGAGTTATTATTGTTTCTACAGAAAATAAAAGCAAAGTAAGCTACAACAATTCTTCAATTCCTTTAGAGTTACTACAACTCAATCTTAATCATTCACCAGAAGAAATAAAACAACTTTCACATAGTAGTTTAATGAGTCTTTTGAATATTGAATAACTATCAAAGGACTATCTTTACCGAAACCAAAAGAACGCATTATATATGAAAGACGTTGTATGGGGAATTATCGGTTGTGGTGATGTTGCTGAAATAAAAAGCGGTCCTGCATTTCAGATTTGCGAAAATTCTTCTTTGCTAGCTGTAATGCGCAGAAATAAGGAAAAAGCACAAGATTTTGCCAAAAGACATGACGTGCCATTATTTTTTGATACTGCTGAATCTATTTTGAATCATCCAGAAATTAATGCGGTTTACATAGCAACTCCTCCTTCAACACATTTGTCTTATGCCATAGAAGCTCTGAAGCATAACAAAAATGTGTATTTGGAAAAGCCAATGACATTAAATTCAGAAGGGGCGAGAGTATTGTGTGAAGCTTTAGAATTAAGTCATTCAAAATTAACAGTAGCACATTACAGAAGGCAACTGCCAGCTTTTTTAAAGGTAGAACAACTTTTAAAAGAAGGTGTTATCGGAGATATTATTTATGCTGATATTCAAATTTTACAGCCAAGAACTAACAACATAATTGCCAATACAGAGGATAATTGGAGGTTAAATCCTATAATTTCAGGAGGAGGATATTTTCATGATTTAGCACCACATCAAATAGATTTAATGTTGAAATGGTTTGGAAAAGCAAAATGGGTAAAAGGGTTTAACTCAGAAGCAATTCCTAACGTTTCTACGACAGTAAATGGCATAATAGAATTTGAAAGTGGAGTTCAGTTTAGAGGTCTTTGGAGTTTCAATGTTTCAGAAGCTAACAAGAAAGATGAATGTTTAATCTCTGGAACCAAAGGCTATATTAAATTTTCATTTTTTGGTGATAAAGTAGAGCTTCATACTGATGGTGAAACGACTACTTTTCAATTTGAAAATCCTAAGCATATTCAGCAACCAATGATTCAAAATACAGTGGATTATTTTTTAGGTAAAAAAGATAATCCTTGCACTGCAGATGAAGGGCTTTCAGTAATGGAGATTATGGATACTTTTACGAAAAAAGCCTAGACTATTGAAAAAGGCAATTCAATATATGTTTATCTGTACTTCAGCATTTACATGTATGAATCTGTTTGTTAAATCACTTGACAGCTTCAATGTTTTTCAAATTGTTTTTTTTAGATCCTTAGGTTCTTTATTCTTTACACTACCTTATTTATTTAAGAATAAAATTTCTTTAGCAGGAAACCGAAGAGGACTGTTGATATTACGAAGTATTTTTGGACTCATATCTATGATGCTTTTCTTTTTATCCTTAAAATATATTGCTTCAGGAACAGCAGTGTCTATTCGATACATATCTCCTTTTTTCGCAACTTTTTTTGGTTTAGTACTTCTCAAAGAAAAAGTAAAACCAGTGCAATGGTTGTTTTTTGCCATAGCATTTTTAGGTGTCATAATTCTAAAAGGTCTGGATTCCGAATTAGAACTAGAAGGTGTTCTTTACGCTTTCTTATCGGCTTTTTTTGCGGGCTTAGTTTATATATCTATTAGAAAAATTGGAAGTGATGACCACCCAGTAGTTGTGGTTAATTACTTTATGCTTATTTCAACTCTAATAGGCGGATTATTATCTATACATGTTTGGATTACTCCAGTTGGTACAGAATGGCTAGTACTTATGAGTTTAGGTGTTTTTGGATATTTCGGACAACTCTACATGACTAAAGCCATGCAAATAGCAGAAACCAATCAAATAGCTCCTTTTAAATATTTAGAAGTTATTTTCACCATTATTCTCGGTTTAGTATGGTTTGATGAAAGCTATACCGTTTGGAGTTTGGTTGGAATACTTCTTATTGTTTTTAGGTTTAACAATGAATGTACTTGTAAAAAAGAATTAGCGTTCTTTTTTTAAAATACCGCTTCGGCAATCGCTTTAATATTATCACTTTTTCCCATAGAATAATAATGCAATACGGGCACGCCAGCTTTTTGTAATTCTTTAGATTGGTTAATTGCCCACTCGATACCAACTTGTCTTACTTGCTCGTTAGTGCTACAATTATCAACTGCATCAATTAAATCTTCTGGTAAATCTATTTTAAATACTTGTGGCAATAACTGTAAATGACGTTTTACAGCAATGGGTTTTATACCAGGAATGATTGGCACATTTATACCTTCTTGTTTTGCTGCGTCTACAAACTCAAAATACTTTTTATTATCAAAAAACATTTGTGTTACAACATAATCTGCACCAGCATCTACTTTTTCTTTAAGGCGTTTTAAATCGGTTTTTAAAGATGGTGCTTCAATATGTTTTTCTGGATAACCAGCAACACCAATGCAAAAATCTGCTTTATCATCAACCTCAATAACATCGTGAAGGTATTTACCTTTATTTAAATTCTGAATTTGTCCTACCAATTCCTTCGCAAACTGATGTCCGCCTTTACAAGCCTCAAAATACTGCTGATGTTTCATTGCATCGCCACGTAACGCCATCACGTTATTGATTCCTAAATAATGGCAATCTACAAGTAAATATTCTGTTTCTTCTTTTGTAAATCCGCCACACAACACATGCGGTACTGTATCTACATCGTATTTATGTTTTAACGCCGCACAAATCCCAACCGTTCCTGGTCGCATACGTGTAATTTTCCGATCTAAAAGTCCTTCTTTTTCAATATAAACGTACTCTTCTCTAGACGTTGTCACATCAATAAAAGGCGGTTTAAATTCCATTAAAGGATCAATATTATTATACAATTGCTGTATGCTATTACCCTTTTTTGGCGGAATAATCTCAAACGAAAACAAGGTTTTTCCGTTGGCGTTTTTTATGTGTTCTGTTACTTTCATTGTTAGTGTTTAGTTTTTGGTGATTAGTGTTTAGTTATTTCTAAAAACAAACAACTATAAACTATCAACCAAATTTGGGCTTAACCATTTTTCAGCGTCTTCTTTGCTAATATTTCTTCTTTTTGCGTAATCTTCTAATTGATCTTCGGTGATTTTTCCTAAACCAAAATATTTAGCTTCAGGATTTGCAAAATAATAACCACTTACACTCGCTGCTGGCCACATGGCTAGACTTTCGGTTAATTTTACACCAATGATTTCTTCAACTTTTAAAATGTCCCAAATGGTCCTTTTCTCTAAATGATCTGGACAAGCTGGATAACCTGGCGCAGGACGAATACCTTTGTAGGCTTCTTTAATCAACTCTTGATTGCTTAAATTTTCATTAGATGCATAACCCCAAAAATCTGTACGCACTTTTTGGTGCAAATACTCTGCAAATGCTTCGGCTAATCTGTCGGCTAATGCTTTAATCATTATGGAATTGTAATCGTCGTGATTCGCTTCAAAATCTTTGGCTAATTGCTCGGTTCCAAAACCTGTAGTCACGCAAAAACAACCGATGTAATCTTGAATTCCTGTGTCTTTTGGCGCGATAAAATCGGCTAATGCGAAATTTGGAACACTTTCTCTTTTTTTGAGTTGTTGACGCAGTGTTAGAAACTTCACCGAGTTTTTTTGAGATGCTGAATCAAGTTCAGCATGACAATCTTCGATCATCACCTCAATATCATCATTGTTAACTGAATTTGCAGGAAATAACCCAAAAACTGCTTTTGCTTTCAGCAGCTTTTCATCAAACACTTTTTGTAGCAATACTTTGGCATCTTTATACAATTCGGAAGCTTGTTTACCAACCACTTCATCTTCTAAAATCTCAGGAAATTTACCATGTAAATCCCAACTTCTAAAAAATGGTGACCAATCGATATAGTCATATAAAAGTGTGATGTCAAAATCTTGAATATCTTGAATTCCTAATTGATTTGGCTTTATAATTTCAGTAGTATTCCAATCAATTTTAAACTTTTTTTGTCGCGCTTCTTCAATAGAAATATATTCTTTTTGCTTTGTTCTGTTTAGAAATTTTTCTCTAAACGCATCATATTCTTCTCTTATTTGCGATTTAAATACTTGGTTGTCTTTCTGTAACAAATCACCAACAACCGTTACTGCACGAGATGCGTCGTTAACATGAATAACTGTGTTACTATAATGTGGCGCAATTTTCACAGCCGAATGTGCTTTAGATGTTGTAGCTCCACCAACCATTAATGGAATCTTAAAATTTTGTTTTTCCATTTCTTTGGAAATGGTTACCATTTCATCCAATGATGGTGTGATTAATCCGCTTAATCCAATAATATCTACGTTTTCTTTTTTTGCCGTTTCTATGATTTTTTCTGGCGGAACCATAACGCCTAAATCAATAATTTCGAAATTATTACAGCCTAAAACAACGCTAACAATATTCTTCCCAATATCATGAACGTCACCTTTTACAGTTGCCATCAATATTCTTCCTGCAAACTCTTGTTTTCCATCTTTTTCAGCTTCAATAAATGGTTGAAGATAGGCTACTGCTTTTTTCATCACTCTTGCAGATTTTACCACTTGAGGCAAAAACATTTTTCCGCTTCCAAACAAGTCGCCAACTACATTCATTCCAGTCATTAGATGACCTTCAATAACTTCTATTGGTGCAGCGACAGATTTTCGTGCTTCTTCTACATCTTCAATAATAAAAGCATCAATACCTTTAACTAAAGCGTGTGTAATTCGGTTTTGTAAAGCTTCATTTCGCCATTCTTGAATCGCGTTATCGGCTTCTTTTTTATTGCCTTTTACAGTTTCGGCGTAGTCCAATAATCTTTCAGTTGCATCATCACGTCGGTCTAATAACACATCTTCAACACGTTCTAATAATTCTTTCGGAATTTCATCATAAACCTCTAACATGGTTGGGTTGACAATACCCATATTCATTCCGTTTTTAATGGCATGGTAAAGAAAAGCGGAATGCATCGCTTCTCTTACGGTATTATTTCCTCTGAAAGAAAACGACACGTTACTAACGCCACCAGACACGTTTGCGTGAGGTAAATTTTCTCGAATCCACTTGGTCGCATTGAAAAAATCAAGTGCGTTTTTTCGGTGTTCTTCCATACCTGTCGCCACAGGAAAAATGTTAGGATCAAATATGATATCTTGAGGTGGAAAGTGGACAATGTCCACTAATATTTTATAGGAACGCTCACAGATTTGGATGCGTCTATCAAAGGTATCTGCCTGACCAACCTCATCAAAAGCCATCACAATAACTGCTGCACCATAACGCTTAATACGTTTAGCTTGACGAATAAATTCAGTTTCACCTTCCTTTAAACTGATAGAATTTACAACCGATTTCCCTTGCACAACCTGCAAACCAGCTTCAATAATTTCCCATTTTGAGCTATCAATCATAATTGGAACACGTGCAATATCAGGTTCCGAAGCTATTAAATTTAAAAAGGTAGTCATAGCGTAAACGCCATCTAACATACCTTCATCCATGTTAACATCTATGATTTGCGCACCGCCTTCAACTTGTTCTCTTGCTACATCTAGCGCTTCGTCATATTTTTCTTCTTTAATTAATCGTAAAAATTTACGCGAACCTGTTACGTTTGTGCGCTCACCAACGTTTATAAAATTACTTTCTGGTGTAACAATTAATGGTTCTAAACCTGATAACTGTAAGTATTTGGTGTTTGGTGTTTGGTGTTTGGTTGAATTCATCATTACTTTTTATTTTTGAAATAATTAATGAATCCGTTTAATAATCTTTTTACAGAAGTAATCTCTTCTAAAACTTCTGAAAGCTGTTTTTCTGAAATATATTCTAAATCATGAGCTAGAAACAACTGAGTTTCGAGTTCAAAAAGAGAACCTTTTGAGATATATAAAAATTGAATAGTCTCTTTATCTGATTGCCTTCCTATACCTTCAGCAATATTTGAAGGGATTGAAATTACACTTCTATTAATTTGATTTGTAAGACTATATATTTCAGTATTTGGAAATTGAGACGTCAAGCTGTAAACAGTCTTCACCAATTTTCTTGCAATCTTCCAAACATCTAAATCTGTATAATTCTTCATAATTCTTTCTTCTTTAATACTAAATACAATAAACTAAACACCAACAACTACTTGTCTAGGTTTATATTTTTTAGCCACTTCAGCAATAGCTTTAATGTGTTCAGGACTTGTGCCGCAACAACCACCAATAATATTGATTAAGTTATCCTTTAGATAGTTTTCTATAAGTTGTTGCATCTGTTCTGGTGATTGGTCATATTCACCAAACGCGTTTGGTAATCCAGCGTTTGGATGTGCAGAAGTATGAAATTCAGTTTTGTCGGATAAGCGTTTTAAATACGATTGTAATTGTTCTGCACCTAATGCACAATTAAAACCAACACTTAACAATGGGATATGAGATACTGAAGTTAAAAAAGCTTCTACCGTTTGTCCTGACAATGTTCTTCCTGATGCATCTGTTATTGTTCCAGACACCATAATTGGGATATCAATATCTCGTTCTTCTTTTACTTCTTCTATAGCAAATAATGCTGCTTTTGCGTTAAGCGTATCAAAAATGGTTTCGACTAACAAAACATCTACGTCACCATCTATTAAAGCTTCGACTTGCTCTTTGTAAGCTACTCGCAATTCTTCGAAAGTAATAGCACGAAATTCTGGTCTGTTTACATCTGGACTTAAGCTTGCGGTACGGTTTGTTGGACCGATACTACCAGCTACAAAACGAGGTTTTTCAGGGTTTTGCTTAGTAAATTCTTCCGCAACTTGTTTGGCTATTTTAGCGGACTCAAAATTTAATTCATAAACCAAATTTTCCATTTGGTAATCTGCCATAGCGATTGATGTACCTGAAAAGGTGTTGGTTTCAACGATATCTGCACCAGCTTCAAAATACTTACGATGTACTTCTGCAATTGCTTCTGGCTGTGTTAAAGACAGCAAATCGTTATTGCCTTTTAATGGCGTTGGATAATCTTTAAATCGCTCGCCACGAAAATCTTCTTCAGTAAATTTATATTGCTGAAGCATAGTACCCATTGCTCCATCAAGTACTAAAATTCGTTTTTGTATTTCTTCTTTTATGTTTGGCATTACTTCAAAGCTTGTTTTAAATCGTTAATAATATCTTCGGCATGTTCTAAGCCAACAGAAATACGTATTAATCCACCTGAAATACCTGTTTTTAGGCGATCTTCCTCCGATAGTTTAGCATGCGTTGTTGATGCAGGATGCGTAACAATACTTCTGGTATCTCCTAAATTAGCAGATAGTGACAAGAGTTTTATGCTGTTTAAAAAGTTTCTGCCAGCATCAATGCCTCCCTTTATTTCAAAAGCGACAATACTACCACCGAATTTCATTTGTTTTTTTGCTAATTCATGTTGAGGATGAGATTTCAGAAAGGGGTATTTTACAAAGTTTACCTTGTCGTGATTCTTTAAAAACTTAGCTGTTTTCAATGCGTTATCACAATGTTTTTCTACTCTTACAGGTAAGGTTTCTAGGCTTTTTGATAAAATCCAAGCATTGAAAGGTGAAAGCGCCGGACCAGTATTTCTTGAAAACAAATAGATTTTTTGAATAAGCTCAGCATTACCAACAGTTACGCCACCAAGAACTCTACCTTGTCCATCAATAAGTTTTGTTGCTGAATGAATGACCAAATCTGCACCAAACTTAATGGGTTGTTGTAAATAGGGAGTTGCAAAGCAATTATCTACAATAAAAATGAGATTATGTTTTTTAGCAATATTACCTAAAAGTTCTAAATCTAGTATATCAACAGCTGGGTTTGTTGGGCTCTCAGCATAAAGAATTTTGGTGTTAGGCTGAATTAAATTTTCAATACGTTCAATTTCATTTATTCTAAAGTAGCTTGTTGAAATATTCCACTTAGGAAGAATGTTATTAAACAAAGTCTGGGTAGAACCAAAGATACTCTGACAAGACACAATATGATCACCTGAATCTAAAAGAGCAGCAAATGTTGAAAACACAGCAGACATACCAGTTGCAAATGCATAGCCACGTTCGGCACCTTCCATTTGGCATATTTTTTCTACAAATTCAGAGCTGTTAGGATTACTATATCGACTATAAATATTACGCTCTTTTTCGTCTGCAAAAGAGGCGCGCATATCTTCAGCATCTTCAAAAATATAACTCGATGTTAGATACAAAGGGTTAGAATGTTCTAAAAACTGTGTGCGCTCTATTTGAGTGCGAATTGCGGCAGTTTCTATATGTTTAGAATTCATTTTCTATTAAATTTTATGTATTTGGTAAAACCAAAAGCCCAAAGCGCCATGTTTAGACGTGCTTAATAGGAAATGTTATAAAGAAATAATAATGCGGAAATGCATATTTTGTTTTAGTTATCTATCTAATTTTTTGATAAATGGATCAAAAAATCAAGTAGAATTTAGCACCTTCTTAGTAAGTCTAAGGGTTGCTAAGGCTTCAAAGGGTCTAATCCCTCCACCTTTCTTGATAACATCTCAATAAGTTGTTTGAACTTTGAAAGCACAAAACTCTGAAAGAAAATAAGAATAAACAAATTTTATTCTCTTTATTTTGATTGAATAGTATTAGTTATATCTTTGGTTTTACCCAAACGAATTAATTATGTTAGATAACTTTTGGTTTAATGTTCAGTATGGCATTAATCATGTTTTAGACCTCGATGGTTATGACCACGTCCTTTTTTTAATGGTATTAGCAGTGCCTTATCTTTTTAAGGATTGGAAACGTGTACTGTTATTAGTATCAGTATTTACATTAGGACATACGCTTTCACTTGTATTAGCATCTTATGGTATTGTAAGTGTGAATGGTTCATTAGTGGAATTCTTGATTCCTGTAACGATATTGATAACCGCTATTTATAATGTGTTTACTGCTGGCAAAAAAGAAAGAAACAGTAAAATAAGCTTACTGTTTTTCTCCACATTATTTTTTGGTCTTATTCATGGACTAGGTTTTGCGAGAGAATTTAAAATGTTTGCAGGGCAATCACAGAATAGGCTAGAACTTTTAATAGAGTTTGCTTTAGGAATAGAAATCGCACAAATAATCATTGTTTTTGTCGTTTTATTCATAGGTTTTTTATGTCAAACTATTTTTAGATTTTCGCGTAGAGATTGGGTAATGGTTCTTTCTTCTATAGTTATAGGGCTTGTAATTCCCATGATAATTCATAGCGAATTGTTAAATTAAGACGAAAGTTTGATAAAACTTTAACTGGTAGCGAATTGTTTATAAAATACTATCCTTTTATATTCGTTACTTAGATGGTACGTTTGTGCCCTAATATTTATATATGTCCAAGACTAAACAATTGCGTTATGATAAGGCTTATCTTAGGATAGCTAAAGAATGGGGAAAATTATCACATTGTAAGCGTAAGCAAGTAGGAGCACTCATTGTAAAAGATAGAATGATTATTTCAGATGGTTACAATGGTACACCAACAGGTTTCGAGAATTATTGTGAAGATGAAGAGGGTTACACCAAATGGTATGTTTTACATGCTGAAGCCAATGCGATATTAAAAGTAGCTTCATCAACACAATCGGCTAAAGGGGCTACTTTATATATTACCTTATCTCCTTGTAAGGAGTGTAGTAAGCTTATTCATCAAGCTGGCATAATTCGTGTTGTATATCAGCAAGGGTACAAAGATGACTCTGGATTACAATTTTTAGCAAAAGCAGGCATAGAGCTTGTTCAAATAGAAGATTTAAAAGCCTAGTGGCCACAAAAAATAAATACATACCACTAATTATTGGTGTTGCAATTGCAGCAGGTGTTGTTATTGGTGGAAAATTAAACTTCACAGATACTTCAGATAATCTTTTTACCACGAATAGTAAAAAGGATAAAATAAATCGGCTTATAGATTACATAGACTATGAGTATGTAGATGATGTAAATACAGATAGTATTGTAGATGTTACTGTTAATGGAATTTTAGATAATCTCGATCCACATTCTACCTATATTCCAAAAGAAGATTTAGAGCGCATTACAGAAAACATGAAAGGTGATTTTGTAGGTGTAGGAATAAATTTTTACACCTATAAAGATACTATAACCGTAGTAAAACCAACTGAAGGTGGTCCAAGTGAGCGCGCTGGAATTATGGCTGGAGATAGAATATTGATGGCAGATGGTGACACGCTTTATGGAAAAAACATCACAAACGATCTTATTACAGAAAAGCTAAAGGGTGATAAAAACACTAAGGTAAAATTGACTGTATTCAGAAAAGGTGAAGATGATTTGCTTGAGTTCACTGTAAAGCGAAAAGACATTCCTATTAAAAGTGTTGATGCGGCTTACATGCTTACAGATAACTTAGGTTATATTAAAATCAACCGTTTTGCAGAATCTACGTTTAATGAATTTAAAGATGCTCTTGATGAGCTTCAAGAACAAGGAGCTACAAAATTAGCTTTAGACTTAAGAGATAATCCAGGTGGTTTTTTAGGTATAGCAGAGCAAATTGCCGATGAATTTTTAGAAGATGATAAACTAATTTTATTTACTAGAGATAAGAAGGGAAGAGAGGAAAGAACCTATGCAACCAAGCGTGGAGATTTTGAAGATGGTGAAATTTATATCCTTATCAATGAAAATTCTGCTTCTGCAAGCGAAGTTATTGCTGGCGCTTTACAAGATAACGATAAAGGTATTATTGTCGGAAGACGATCTTACGGAAAAGGTTTAGTGCAACGTGAAATGGCATTAGGTGACGGAAGTGCGGTTCGGCTTACAGTTTCAAGATATTATACTCCAACAGGACGTTCTATTCAAAAACCTTATACTACCGGTGATAATTATAGTTATTATAATGACTATTATAAACGCTTAAGAACAGGCGAACTTGTTGATGAAAAGAATATTGAAGTAGATGATTCCTTAAAGTTTACAACTCCAAAAGGAAAAGTCGTGTATGGAGGTGGAGGCATTATACCTGATGTTTTTGTACCTGTAGATCGATTGTTTGATAACGAAACTATTAATTACCTAAGGAGAAGAGGTCATTTCGGATATTTTGTTTTTGAAGAATTAGATAAAAATAGAAGTGTTTATAAGAATGTTACTAAGTACGATTTTATAAATAATTTTGAAGTCAGCGATGATATTGTAGTTCGTTTTCAGGATTTTATTAATGAAAGAGAACGTACAAATATTACTTTCGTAGCTTATAATGATGAAATAAGACGTCTTATAAAAGCTACTCTTGCGCGTCAGTTGTTTGATGACAATGCCTTTGAGGAAATTATAAACAAAGATGATATTATGGTTGAAGAAGTTATTCTTTTAAGCCAAGAATATCCAAGCCTTCAGACTATTATAAACTAGCTATGTTTATCGTGAACTTTGGTGTGTTTTCCATCGTTCCAAAGTGTGAGAATATCTGTGGCCACATGAGCTCCACTTCCGCTAGCAATAGAAAATTGGCTCCTCCAACCTGCTAAAGTACCAGCAACATAAAGGTTCTCTTCCACTAAATGATCAGTGTTTTTTAACCAAATTCTATCTTTTTCAATTGCGGCTCTTGGGTGCGGCTCAATATAGTTTTCTAAACCTTTAATCGTTATTAAGCTTGTATAACCAACAGCAACTACAACAATTTTGGAGATGTAACTGTTTTTATTGGTTTCAACTATAAATCCTTCAGTAGTTTTTATTACCGATTTTACTTTCTCTTTTTCAATTTGTTCAACATGAGGGTATAAATTTCTTAACTGATTTTTTCCACTCTCTAGGATATCCTTGCCCAAAGTTCCAGGTTCTAGACCAAGAACATTATTAAATAATGCTGTTTGTAGATGTGAAGTCTTTTGGTGTGTTATAATACCTATTCTTTTATCTTTTGCATAAGCTTTGTCTTTAGCTGACCCTAAGACCAAAGCACAAGATAAACCTGCAGCTCCTCCACCGATAATTAATGTATCAAACATATTTTTTGTTTATTCTATCAATTAACAATATAAGTTATATTTAATGTTTCATATGTGATATTAAAATTTTTTTTGAAACAGATTTTATGAGGTTTTTATTCCGATTGTTTTTAATTCTTACAGTGTCAATCTTTTTGGGTTCCTGTAAAGGAAAAAATGAAACTGATAATTTAAATAACAAAAATGTTCATAATGAAACTGAAGCTACATACCAAGATAGTATACAAATAAAAAAAGCGAGATCTATACTTGCTGAAGCTATCAAGAATATTCAAAAAGAACGGCTGGATGGTAAAACCGAAAAACTCTTAGATAGTGCCAGGTTATATTATAAAAAATTAAAGCACATACCCATTGAAGATCTGAGTAACCTGTACAGTTATTATGATGTTTTCACTTACAAGACAAATCAACTTGATAAGAACATTCTATACAACAAAGAGTTTATTGATCTGTATAAGAATTATGATAATAAGAATTATCAAAAATTATTAATGGCAACTACAAATCTAGGTTACTCTCTAGGTGATATTGGTAAGCCATTAGATGCTCTGCAAGAAAGTGTTTTTCCTATCAAAAATACTATAGATTCTCTATTAAAGGAAACTATACCTGATTCGCTAAAACTTCAACTACAAGTTACAAAAATGGTTAATTACAGGCAGCTTATAATATATGCTCAGGAATTAGAAAACGGGAAGATATTAAGAGAGTCGGTAGATGATTTTGAAGCGTATTTGCTAGAAGATAACATTCCAAAGCAGGCTGAAGAATTTTTGCCTTATGCTCTTAGTAATTTAGCAGATGTCTGTATAGATCTAGGTGAGTTTGAAAAAGCTAAAAATCATATCTCACATTGGAAATCACTGATACCACCAAACAAGTATATAGATCAACTAATGATAATAGACTTGGAATCCAAAATTCAGGAATTGAATGAAGAATACGATCAACTGACCTTTAGTTTTGAAAAGGCAAAGGAAGTTTACGATTTAATTGAAGAAAATAATAGATTTAAGAATATGTTTTATTCTTCAATAATTCATAGAGAGGCTAAAATTGAACTCAAGAAAAAAGATTTTGACCACGAACTTTTAGATGATAAAGTTAAACGGCTCATAGAAATGAGTGTTTCGGATATAAAGAAAGACCAAATGTTTGCTTTATATGCATATGATTTAGAGGTAAAAAAAAGATTCTTGTCTAATAATTTAGATTCTATACTATATTATTTGGACGTTCACCTAGAACTCGCTAATAAATTCCAAAGAAGTGACTTTTTAAATAAACATACACTAAATAGTGTAAAATATGCTCTACTAAGAAGCGATAGTGTAGATTTAGATATTACAATCAATAATTATTTGAAACGTATTAAAGTAAATAGCTTAGATGAAATAGATGCTTCTGATATAACAAATAATCACTTGTATGGTAGTTTACACACGGCTCAAACATTAATAGAATTAAGTAATTTGATTTTAGAGAATGCTAAACTATCCAATAATCAAAATTTGTTTCAAAAATCATTTAAGTTGGCCTTGTTATCTGGAATGTTAGTGAATGAAAATAGAAGTCAATTCAACTTTAATGTTTTTGAAAAAAATCTAATTGATAATATAAATACTAATCTATTACTATGTAGATCATTATTAGAAGTAGATCATACTGAAAATAATATGTTCAATGACAATATTGTTAATGTTGTAGAGCAAAATACTAACTCGCAACTTACCATAAAAAACACTATCAATAATATTAAGTATAGTTACAACGAGGGAGTTAAAAAAGTTTTAGATACCCTCAATTTAATAGAAGTAAGGATTGCTCAGTTAAAATCTCGACTGATAAAAAATGATGATGATAAAAATCTAATTGAAGAACTTGATAGCTTAAAATTGAATAAATCAAATCTGTTATTGAGTCTAAAAAAGCAATCTTATGATAGTAAAATTAATGATGCTTTAGATTTTAATCTTGCAGAATTAAAATCTAACCTATCTAAACAAGAGGTTATTGTGCGTTTTTATGATTACGATAACTTGTATGCCTTTTTAATTTCAAAAAATAATACACAGTTTTTTAATCTTGGAAATAGTGAAGATTTATCTCAAAAGTTTTTTAATTTTTTAAGCGATGTTAAACAACTTAAAAATTACAAAAACAGTTATAATGATGTAAGTTCCAATTTGGAGTTCTTAAATAAGAACCTAAATTTTAAAAAAGTAACCATAGTACCAGAAGGTAGTGTTTCGTTACTGCCATTTGAACTCTTTTTGGACAAAAGCTTGGAAAGTGATAGAGTTGTAAACTACAATACATCTTTAAAATTAATAGGTAATATCAATAGAGACAGTAATGAACTTTTAGCATCATATTCACCTACTTATTTGGAAAAGCCAGATAATAAAAATGAATTTAGAGCATCTATAGAGCGTAGTAATAATACATACCAATTGCCTTTTGCTGAAGAAGAAGCAGCTTATGTAGCATCTCTATTTGATGGTGATTTGTATAACGGTACTACAGCTAATAAAGAGAATTTTATAAGTACGGTTTCTAATTATGGCGTGCTTCACTTAGCAATGCACGCTTATGTAGACGAAGACAATGAATATAACTCTAAGCTATTATTTTCTAGTAGCGATAGTGAAGATCATTTAGACTTAAATACAATTTACAATCTTAAGTTAAACGCTGATTTAACCACATTGAGTGCTTGTAATACAGGTTTTGGGCGTGTGGATTCAGAGGAGGGTGTTTTAAGTCTTTCAAGAGCTTTTCAATATGCTGGTAGTGATGCAACATTAACAAGTTTATGGCGTGTTCCAGATAAAGAAACTTCAATTATAATGAAGCGTTTTTATGAATATTTAAAAGAAGGTTTATCGAAAGATGAAGCACTAAAAAAAGCAAAACAAGAATACTTGAAAAGTGTTGATGACTCTAATTTAAAACACCCATATTACTGGGCAGGCTTTGTACTTACAGGAGATACATCACCAATTACTAATAGTCCTAACTATTGGATTTATATTATAGTTGGTTCCTTATTTCTTTTATTGGTGATCATCATAATGAAAAAACGTTCTAATTTAGGTTAGAACGTTTTTGAATTTTATTTCTTCAAGACTTTAAAATTTTGAACCGAGCTTTCAACTTTTATATTCAATAAATAAATACCCTTTGTTAAATTGAATATATCAATATGAGAATCCACATGAGTTAGTTTACCTTCGGCTATAGTTTTTCCTTGTAAGTCGAACAGTCGATAAGTACCATCATTTTCTATGCCATAGATATTGATTGTATTTTCTACTGGATTTAAAATACGGATGTTATGAAACGTAGGTGATGTTGTAGATAAGCTATTACTTAAATTATAAATATATACAGCACCAGGACTTCCCTCAGGTAATATGTTTCCATTGATGTCACCTCTATCTGCGTAGGCACCAACAGCTAGTTGATTACCATCCCAAGATGTAATATAACCAAACTCATTTGTGCTGTCTGGAAATGGTGGTGGAATGACATATCTGTTATCAATATTTCCATTACTATCTATATTTAGTTCCTCTACAAGCCCAGATGCTCTTGTAGAGCCATTGTATGGCACTCTACCTCCCTTATAGCTTATCAAAGCAGTGTTCCCTATCAAATTTATGGAAGCGCCATAACCAGCATTAAATTCTACATTTGGTGGTTCAACAATTTCAGTTTGAGACCAAGTATTATTCACCTTTTTGAATATATAAACAATACCACAGTCTGCAGTATTGCTAGTTCCTGGTTGAACTCTTGTTTCATTAGAAGCGCCAACTACTAATGTGCTATCGTTTATATCTAAACCATCACCAAAATCAGCATTTGCAAATCTTGTACTTGGTACTATTTTTTGCTGTAATAAGAATTGCCCCATGTTATTACTTTCGAAAACGTAGACCGCTCCTGCGAAATTTAGGGGATTGTTTCCATTAGCATCTTGTTGTTCTCCTCTAGTACCAACTGCAAGAGTGTTTCCAAATAGGGAAATTTCAGTGCCAAAGAAATCATTTGAGCTAGGTTCTGGATTATCAATACCTTGACTATAGGTTACATTACCACTATTGTCATAATCGTAAACGTGAATTTTACCACTTCTTAAAGCATTAACACTAGTGTATCTATGTTCTACTTCACTTATAAAAATTTGATTGTTGGTTAAATAAACTCTATATCCAAATAAGTGATTAAGCTGTCTTGTGGGAGCAAATATCTGATTGACCAATTCCCACTGGTTGGTAGCAGAATTATATTTATAGAGGAAAACAGCACCAGCGCTCTCTACAGTCGGAAAACCATTAGCACTATCGTTATATTTATATCTAGGTGCTCCCACAGCTATAAAATCACCATTAATTTCTACTTCGCTTGCATAATTATCATAAGATTCAAGGAATGGTGCTTTTAGTTTTTGTTCAAAAATGAAGTTACCGCTAGAGTTTTTTCTAAAAACATATGCAGCACCAGTATTAGGTTCGCTAACTGTACCATCAAATATATCTCCTCCCACTAAAATATCACCTTGTATATCTACAGCCCAACCAAAACGGTCATTAAATGAGCCATCAGGTGCCATAATTTTTTCATTAAAGGTTGAACTTTGTGAATAGGTAATTATTGATATGCAAATAAGGATAAGAGTAGTTATTTGTGTTTTCATAGGTTTTAATTTATTATAGTGAGATTATAGGTTGCTATATTCCCAAAAAAATTGATAGGTTGAACTAGAGTTATTGTAAGTTCTTATCATATCTGCTGCTATTGGATAATCGCTTTCTAGTAAATAATTGAATGAATATGTTAATGTCTCGCTAGAATTATTAGAATATGCAGTTATATCTATATTGGAGAGATTGTTTTCGTTAATGTAATAGAGTCTAAAATAAACATAGTTGCTAATACCAATAGTAACCCAATAACTAGGATTTAAATCCTGTAGGTCTACCCAAGTTACATTAGTATTCATTCCTATTTGGTTGTATAACTCGTATAATGGGTTTATAGAAGTATGGTATATTAGGTCTACATCTTGCCTTACGATATAAGATGAATTTGTGCCATTGGTATACGAGTTTACGACTCTAACAACTTGCCCTTCATTGTTGTATGTTAATGTGTATTTTTCAATATTAGAATTGTCACTATTCGTTTCGGTAACTTCTGTTAGCTGGTTTTCAGTGTTATAAATTAAATTTCTCTGTATGGTCAGTATTGGGTTACCTGTTAATGAGTGAAGTATTACAATATCTTGTCTAGTTAATTGATTCTGGATATTGTAAATTAAGGTACAACTTCCCTCATCGTTAGTTATTGTTTCTAACCTTCCATTGCTGTCATAAGTATAACTGTTGTTAGAGAAACTTGTGAGTTTATCCTCCGCAAAAATTATTGGTGTTATTGCGTTATTAGAGTTTATAATAGCTTGTGGCTTACCACTGTTTTCATAAGAAATTTGATAGTTTTCTGTATCATTAGAAAAACGCACCAGTTTAGGTGTGGGTGAGTTTTGGTTTCCTCCGTCATCATCTTTACTGCAGCCTAGAGTAATGAGGGCTATTAATAATAAAGCAAATCTTTTGATAAAATATGTCATAATAGAATGGTTTTCTATTAATGACAACCTTTACAAAAGGTAAACATGGTTAATTCAACTTTTTTAAAATTATTTCTGCAGTTTTATGCTTGTAAGATTTTTTATTTACAATTTCCTGTAACAGAGTTTTACCTTTTTCTACGTTATTACCTTTTAGGTAAGCTAAAGCCAAATACCAATTACGATGTTGAGATAGGTTATCCGAATATTGTTTATGGCTATTAAGTAATTCTATTGATTTATCTTCGTTGCCTAGTTGTAGTTCACATATAGCTTGGTAAAACAAATAATAAGATGTTGAGGTGGCTTTATATAAATCTGCAAATTGTTCTGAAGCTATTTTGTATTTCTGAGTATCATAATTTCTAAAAGCTATTGCTTTTGGGCTTTCTACTTCATTACTACGAGAATTAGGTACAATAATATTGTCATAAGGTTGAAAATATGCTGCAAATATAGCATCGTTACTTATGGGTTGATTTTGTTTCCATATACCTACAATACTAAGACATATAATTAGAGAAGCGGCAATAGCTATTTTATAATATTTAGATGTTTTTTTGTTAGCCTGCTGATGTTCAATTTGTTTTAGACGTTCTTTTAAGTCTTCTTTTTTTGTAGAAATAATAGCCTTTTTTACCTGCTCTTCTAGTTCAAATTGAGCTCTAAACTTCTCATCTGTATCGAGTAGGTTCTCAAAAACAGTTTTTTGCTCAGTACTGAGTTTGTCTTCAAAATAAAGTTCTATTAATTCTTTGTGTTCCATTTTACTTTTTTACGAGTTGTTTTAATTTTCTTAAACATCTCGATTTTTGACTTTTAACAACATCTGTATTGTCATAATTTTCAATAATTTTTATATCCTTGAGTGTTTTTCCTTTGAGGTAAAACAGCTCTAAAATTAGTTGACATTGTTTACCTAGCTTTTTAAAATTAGATTTTACCAATTGCTCTCGCTCAGATAAAACTTCTGTATCTAGGTTAAGATTTTCTAAGGTAATTTCAGAATTTATAGGTTCATCAATAATTTTGAGCTTAGAAGTACTTCTTAAATGTTCATATATCTTAAACTTACCAATACTAAAAATATAGGTTTTTATAGAGCTGGTGAAATGGGTTATTTTACCACTAAGCAAATTTTCATAAAAACTTAAAAATGCTTCCTGGTATATATCAATCAGATCTTCTTCTTTTAAAGAAAATGTCTTTCCAAAAGCCAAAAAATCACTTTTATAACTGGAGTAAAGCTTTTCAAAGGCTTTGTCACTATCCTGTAAAAGTGTTTGTATCGATGGCTCTTTATTCATTAATGTAAATAGGGCAAATAAGTAAACTCAAATTTAGAAAAAACATTTTTATGACGATTTTTATTACAAATGAATGTTTACTTTTTTTAAAAGTTGTCATTAATGGGAAAATGATTTTTCAATAACCAAAACACAAACAAATGAAAATGTTTAAAACAATTTTACTTTTACTATGTATTTCTATTATGCCATCTTGTAGTAGCGACGACTCGAATAATAATCAAGGTGATAATAATTCCTTTTTTACAAAAATAGATGGTGAGGATTTTGATGCTGATTTTGCTTCAGGTTTTGTTACCACTTTTAACACAACTATCACTATATCTGGAAGTGATGGAAATGGTAAAGAGGTAACTTTGATATTTCCTATAACAGCAACAGCTGGTAGCACTTATACAATACAAAGCCTAGATTTTGTAGCTTCTTACAATGCAGATGAAAATGATGTAAGTATGGCTAATTCAGAAGGCTCTATAACAATTACTTCTCACGATACCGATGATAAACGAGTAAGCGGTACGTTTAACTTTGTAACAGAACCTGTAATGGTAGGTTCAAGTAATGGGTATACCTTTACAGAAGGAAGCTTTAATGTAACCTACACAGAACTTTAATATTCAAATAAAGAATTGTAAGCCCATGTGCTATTTGATTTTGAGTTAGTCAAATAGTGTTTGGGCTTTATCTTTTTTTACTAAGTTTTTCTATTTTTTTTGAAACTCTAAGAATCTGTAGTAATAATATAGCACATAGTGCCGCTATAATGGTAAGGATAGCTGTGTAACTTTCTCCTTCAAAAAGTGCTTCGAAATTTAATTTTGTAGCATTAAATATAATTAACCCAATAGCAACAACCGATAAGATTAAAGTGAATATTTTCATAATAAGAATTTAAATTAACAGTGCCTTTATATTATGAGCAAATAACTTCACTGCTATGGCTAACAAAATTACACCAAAAACTTTTCTTATAATGTTAATACCATTAGATCCTATGAATTTTTCAATTTTTGCTGAGGTTTTCAAAACGATATAAATAACTATAACGTTGAATATTACAGCAACTATGATGTTTTCAATATCAAATTCAGCACGTAATGATAATAAGGTTGTTAAACTTCCTGGTCCTGCAATAAGAGGGAATGCTAACGGAAATACAGAAGCAGTAAGGGCATTACTTCCATCATCTTTATAAAGGGTGATACCTAAAATCATTTCTAAGGCTATAAAAAAGATGATAAATGCACCAGCAACGGCAAAAGAATTGACATCGATACCTATTAAGTTTAATAAACTTTTTCCTAAAAAAAGGAAAACAATCATAATAACTCCAGCAATAATTGAAGCTTTTTCACTTTGAATATGGCCAACTTTTTTGCGTAAATCTATAATGATAGGAATGTTGCCAATTATATCTATTACAGCGAAAAGGACCATAAAGGCTGTAAAAATCTGTTTAAAATTTAGTTGCATTTTATGCGCTTTTGAAATTCGGCGCAAAGGTGCGACTTTAATCATGAATTTCCATATTAAATAACCGTAAAGTTTAACTATTTTTGCGGCATGTTTCAACTCGGAAAAACCATTATCTCAGAAGAGATTATAGAAAAGGATTTTGTTTGCAATCTTTCGGCTTGTAAAGGAGCTTGCTGTATTGATGGAGATGCAGGTGCGCCTTTAGAAAAAGAAGAAGCTAAAATACTTGAGGATATTTATCCTAAAGTAAAACCTTTGTTACGAAAAGAAGGAATAAAAGCTATTGAAGCACAAGGAACGTCTATTGTTACAGATTTTGGGGATATTGAAACACCTCTCATTGATGGAGCTGATTGTGCGTATGTAATTTTTGATGAAAAAAATACGGCACTTTGTGCAATTGAAGAAGCTTATAACCAAGGTGAGATTGATTGGAAAAAGCCTGTATCGTGCCACTTGTATCCAATTCGTATAAAGGATTACACGGAATTTTCAGCAGTTAATTATGATAAATGGGAAATTTGTGATGATGCTTGTACTTTGGGTAAAGAACTTCAAGTACCTATTTACAAATTTGTAAAAGAAGCCTTGATTAGAAAATTTGGGGAAGACTGGTACGCTGAGTTAGAAAAAGTTGCTGAAAAGATGAATCAATAGCTTTGGTTCAGCAGATTTGCTATTTAATTTTTTTGATAGGTATTTTTAAAATCACTTTAGTTCCTGAAGGCTGATCATTTTCATACAAATCTTCAATTTCTAAGCTATAAGAATTAGCAAAAGACTCAGAAAAGTTGGCTAAGCGAGCTTTTGTAATATCAATTCCGACCGAATTTCTCTTTAGTTTTTTGCTTTCTTTGATTTCGGCAGAAGCTTTTCTACCAATACCATTATCTATGATTTCTACAGTTATATAATTAGCAGAAGTCTTAAGAATGTTAAGTTCTACTTTTTTATCATTTGGTTTAGACGATAAACCATGCCATAGTGCATTTTCTAAGAAAGGTTGTAGTACTAAGGAAGGTACTTTAATAACATCTGTATTTATAGAGTTATCTACATGTATTTTAAAATCTATTTGATTGGAAAAACGTATGTTTTCTATATTCATGTAGAGTTTCATCGTTTCTATTTCATCTTCTAATGAGCTCTCTTTTTCTTTTGAGGCCATTAATATTTTCCTAATCAGTTTAGAGAATTTGTTGAGGTAATAGACTGCATTTTCTTTCTCATTATTGATTATGTAAAGTTTAATTGAGTTTAATGAGTTAAAAATGAAATGCGGATTCATTTGATTTCTCAGCATATCTTGTTCAAGCGTTAAAATGCGTTTGTCTCGTTTTAACGCTTTATTTCTATTGATGATAATTAGAACAATACTCAGTATAGCAAGACCGAGAAGTGAAGTCCATAAAATTTTTCTGTTACGCTCTAAACGAAGTCTTACAGCTTCGTTTTCTGAAGCTAACGCTTTTATTTGGTTGTTTTTGTCTTCATTTTCATATTCAATAGCAATATCATTGACATATTGAAGGTTTTGCTCGGTAAGTATAGTGTTTTCAATTTCAACTGCTTTTTTGTAATAGTCTAATGACGACTTATAGTCATTATTTTTTTGGCTAAGTTTAGAAAGTAGCTTGCAAGATTGAGCAATGGATGATCTTAAATTATAATTGGTTGCAATGTCGTAGGCTTTCTTTAGATTTTTTTCTGCTGTTTCTAACTGATTAAGTTCTATCTCTAATTGCCCAAGATTGACATAAGATGAAGCAATATAAAATTTATCTTCCACCTTTAAAGCTCTGTCTAGTGCTTCGTTAATTATAGGTTCAGCATCTTCATAGTTTTTTTGTTTTAGATAAATACCTCCAATACTGTTGTAACAAATTACACGACCAATTTCTGAGTCTATTTCATTGTTATAGCTTAGCGATTTTTCATAGTTTGCTAATGCGGTATCTAAATCGCCTAAGGCTTCTTTAGCATATCCAATATTGTGATAGTTTATAGCTAAACCAAGTTTGTTATTAGCTTTACTTTCAATTTCTAATGACTTTTTAAACTGAATTATAGCATAATCATACTGTTTTAAAGCCAGATAAATATTACCAATACTGTTTTGTGAAACAGCGATGCTATTTTCTATAGTTTCGGAAGGATTAATAACAGAATAGGCAATTTTAAGTGCTTCGGTATGGTTATCTAATGCAGGTTTTATAAGGTCCATACGTCTATAAGCTACACCAATCATATTGATGCTTATGATTTTTAGTTCAATATTTTCAGCTTTTTCGGCATATGCTTTGGCTTCTTTATGAAGTGCGATAGACTGATCGTAATTGGAAATATTTCTATTAATTATGCCAAGAGCATTAAGTGAAAAGCAAATACCTTCATTGTAATCATCAGCTCTAAAAGTTTTTAAAGCCAGTTTCATTTTAGTGCTGTCTCTTTCAAAACTGCCAAAAATAGAATCGATTACTTCATATTTTGTAGGTTTCTCGTTTTGAATATACTTTAATGTAGTTTCAAAATTAACGTCTTGGGAAAAAGCAACTTGAGAAAATGTAAGTGCTAAAACGAAAATAAATTTATAAACCGATAGACGTTTCATTAACTATAATTTTTCAAGAAAATCAGATTTTCTTTGTCTGGCAACAGGGATTTTTTGATCACTATCCATAATCACATAACCTTCGTTTTTTATAAAAGCTTTAATCTTATTTAGGTTAATAACGTACGAATTGTGAATTCTAAAAAAATAATGTTCAGGTAAAATTTTATCTATTTCCTTAAGCTTTTTGGTAACCACAATTTTCTTCTGATCTTTTAAAAAGAGTGTACAGTAGTTGCCGTCAGATTCAACATAAATGATATCATCAACATCTAGGAATAAGAGTTTCCCATCAGTGTTTATGGTAATACGTTTTTTATCAAATTGCGAATTAAAATTAGAAAGCATTTGTTCTAATTTTGCAGAATTAATATTGCGTTCGCTATGTTTCTTAATTTTTTTTATGGAATCTTTTAAGTCGTCAGAGTCTATTGGTTTTAAAAGATAATCGATAGCTTCGTGCTTTAATGCTTTAATTGCATATTCATCATAAGCTGTGGTAATAATTACTGCAAAATCAATGTCTTTTAGCTTTTCCAAAAATTGAAAACCACCAATTGTTGGCATTTGTACATCTAAAAACAAACAATCTGGTATGTGAGATTCTAAAAACTGTAGCGCCTTATTTGGGTCAGTAAAAGAGGCAATCACTTCAATATCTTTTTTAAAGTTACCGAGCTCCCAAATTAAGCTTTGGATAGCTTTAGGTTCGTCATCAACAATTACAGCTTTTAACATAGTGAAAACTTTAAAACATAAATATATACATATAATAAATGCGATGCTTACAAATATGTGTGTGATGTTTGGTTTTATGTATAATGAGTTATTTCTGATAGTTCGGAATTTTCCGAAACCAGTTATACATTTTTTTAAACCAGTTATACAATGAGGTTTACCAGCAGAGTATATAATTAAGATATTTGTATAACAATCTATAAAGGGTAAAGTGGGGACTTACCTCTATAGTTTAAGCTATTAATCTGTAAAAGTCGAAATTTTAGGTTTAGACTTTTATGGTGTTAATTTTAAGGATAAGCAATTTCAATGTTGCTTTTCATTAATTTAGTTAGTTATTAGGGAAGAAAAAGAGCGTTTAATTCAAGCGCTCTTTTTTTATTTAACCCTTTTCCTTTTGAAAATAAACTTCATGTTTTTTTGATTAATAGTTGTCTAAAAAGCATATAAGCTAGAAGTCTAACGAATATTTATGTATTAATAACGATAATTTACTTTGGTTAAGGTTTTGATATATAGCTTTTTTCTATATTGAAAAATAAACCGTTAGTAAATTATAAAGGAATGGAAGAATTGAATATCTCTGCTGCAAGTCAATCTGGTTGCTCAATATGTAAAACACCTATGGTGTCAGAAAATATTTTTTGTCCAGAGTGTGGCTTTCCCGAAAACGGTACAGATAAAGATGTTGCTCAATTTCATGCACGAAATGCGATGAAAAATAATGAGCATATGGATGCAGATAAAAAAATTAAATCAGCAAGAAACGTACTTTACGTTTTAGCTGGGTTTACTATTGTCTTTGGTATTATATACTTTTTTATTGAGAAAGATGTTGCGATTTTAGTGACAAACGTAATATTGGGACTTATCTATTTAGTTTTGGGTTCATGGACTACTAAAAAGCCATTAGTAGCTATTTTATTGGGTTTTTTGTTATACTTAACAGTTATCATTATTTCTGCAATAGTTGAGCCTTCATCAATAGTTAGAGGTGTGATATTTAAAATTATTATTATTGGTTATTTGGCTAAAGGAGTATATTCAGCATCATCTATTAAGAAATAGATTAACTCTATGAGCCAAATTTGTAATAGCTGTAATACCATTTATCAAGATGAGGCAAAATTTTGCACGAATTGTGGTAAGTCACTTGTAAAAAGAGCTGCCGAAACACGTGCAGAATCATTGAATTCTATCATTGTTTTTTATGTGATTTTTTTGGTATATGCCGTTGTATCTTATTTTTTATACAGTGAATATCCAACAAGTTTAAGTGTAGAGATAGGTTTAGAAAGTGTTTTTGCGCTTCTTGTTATTGGTTTTTCTCTAATAGACTACAAGAATATTTTACGCTTATATAAAATTCCATATGTAAATTGGAAAATCATATTTTTCTCGTTTATTTTTCCCGTATTTTCTGCTCTAACAGTCTATTTCTTTACGGATTATACTAATTCATTCTTATTCGATTCAGAGACCGATAATTATTATTTAGGATATATTTATTTAGAGAATCCTATGTTTTGGGCTATTTTATTCATAGCTATTACACCTCCAATTTTTGAAGAATTGGCTTTTAGAGGATTTTTATTTAACCAACTGCAAAAAGTAGTTAGCGAAAGAGTAACCATCATAGCAACTGCATTTATTTTTGCTTTGGTTCACTTTTCTTTTATTTCGCTACTTTGGATATTTCCATTTGGAATTGTTTTGGGCTATTTAAGAAGTAAGTACAATACTTTGTGGTATGGTATTATAATTCATTTCATCCATAATTTTTTGGTCTTGATGATGGATTACTATTTTTATAATTCAAGTTTGTCTATATAAAAAAAGCATCCAATGCCGAGTTTTACGGGAGGATGCTTTTTATAAAATTTTACCTTTTATTTCAATGGATTAATTTGCTTCCATTAAAGCAAAGAATTTATCAATATTAGGTAAAAGTATAATACGTGTTCTTCTGTTTTTAGAACGGTTTTCTCTAGTGTCATTATCAACAAGAGGTTGGTAGCTGCTACGACCTGAAGCAATTAATTTTGCCGGATCTACGTCATAGTCATTCTGTAATTTTCTTACTACAGATGTAGCTCTTAAAACACTAAGATCCCAATTGTCTGCAATTTTCTCAGTACTTATAGTTCTAGAGTCCGTATGACCTTCAACCATTACATCAATACTTTCTTCAGAATTAATAACATCTGCTAACTTCTGAAGTATGTTGTTTGCTTTACTACTTATTCTATAACTTCCTGTATTGAATAACATTTTGTCTGAGATTGAAATCATTACTACCGTTTCATTAATGTTTACAGCAATATCTTCATCTTCATTTAAATCTGAAGTGTCCATAGATTTAGCTAAGTTATACTGAACAGCTAAATTCATAGAATCTTTTAAGGTCTTAGCTTTAGCTAATTCTTCTTGATCAACATTCTTTAAAGTCGCAAGCATTTTTCGCTTACTCTCATTAGAAAGTACAGTGCCATCCTCATTGACATCTATTTTAATGTCATTTTCTATTTTAAGACCTTCAACATCATCATTTAGTGAGTTGATTTTAGAGTTGTATTCATCTACACGTGCTTGGATTTTTGCAAACTTATTCTCTAAGTCTTCTTTTTCTACTCTAGTTTTGGTTAGCTCACTTTTAATCTGGCCATTTTCTTCTTGCAAAGCCACATATTTCTTTTTAGAAACACATGAGCTTACTAAGATTGCTGTAACTAAAAGGATTGAAATTTTCTTCATATTGTGTTTTTAGGTTAATTAAATACACTATTATATACGATGAAAGTTTATTTTTAGACGTTGAAATACGTATAATTTTAATAAAAAATGCCTAAGATGATCATCTTAGGCATTTTGCAAAATATATTTTTGAGGAATTTTATTCTTCTTCCTTGTCTTTGTCAATTGTTAAAGTAGCTGGTTTTACAGAACTATCATGTGCTCCATAATATTCATCCAAAAGATTCATGGTTGCCGTTAATAGGTCTTTAGTTTCTAAAAGTAAACTAAAGTAAAGCGTTGTGTTCTTTGGACTAGATTCTTCATTGCGTGTACGTTCTACTTGCTTTTGAATCTTTTCTTTAACAAGTTCAAATACTTCTGCTTTTTTGTCTAAAACAGCACCAATTTTTTCAAATGAACGAGATTCAAATGCGTTTTGTGTTGTAGTAAATAAAGCTTCCATACGAGCATCTAAATCCTTAAGCTCTTTAATTTGACTAAATTTTAATTTTTTGTGATTATTGTTGATATGCTTGTGGCTCACTTTAGAAATGTATTCTAGGGATTGAGTCATATCTTGTAAGTAACCTAAAATATTGATGTAAAAGTTACTTGCAGCTAAACTAGGCTCTTCTAAATTTTTAATGAAATAGAAAATGTGATCTCTTAAGTCATCTATTTCACTTGAAAGTTTATCTATTTGTTTTTTATTCTTTTTTAAGAGCTTTAAATCCTGAACAGCTAAACCATTAATAGCTGAGGTATATATTCTGTTACCGCGCTTTACAACGCTTGCAATGTTTGCGGCACTTTCGTGAATAACACCTTGGGTAGAGCTACTCTCAGCTTTCTCTAGCTGATCTTCTTCTTTCATTATTTTAGAGCTCTTACGGTGCGACAAATAACTTTTTAATAAAAGCACCAGAGCAAGAACAAGAAGTCCAACTAAAGCATATCCTTTTCCGTAGAATAAGATAACAGCCATGATTGCCGCAGCTACAAAAGCACTGAATGCAGTGAAAAACCAACCACCAATAACATTCAAAACACCTGCAACTCTATAAACAGCACTTTCACTTCCCCAAGCTTTATCTGCTAAAGAAGTACCCATAGCAACCATAAAAGTAACGTATGTGGTTGATAATGGAAGTTTCATTGAGGTCGCTATAGAAATCAATACACTGGCAACCATTAAGTTTACAGCTGCTCTTACCAAATCAAAAGCTGGTAAATCTTGAGTTTTAGCTATAACTTTAGGCTTAACAAAACGTTTTTCAGCCCAATTTTTATAGTTTTCAGGAAGTATATTGTTCACGCTTTCAGATAAGCCTATCGTTAGTCTTACAATATTTCTTGAAAGGAAGTTTGGTTCAAAACGTTCCTTGCCTTCATCTTGTCTAGATAGGTCTACAGAAGTCTTTACCACAGCCTTAGCTTTGCTAGAGAACCAAAGTGTTAATACCATTACAAGTCCAGCAATTAGGAGCAGAATAGGTTTTGTAGGTACTTTTCCAGCTAAACCTTCCATGCTATATTCAGATGGAGATATTCCTGTTGCTAAGTAAGCTTCATACCATTTTTGGTATGAGTCGTATCCAGCCATTGGCACACCAATAAAATTTACCAAGTCGTTACCAGCAAAAGCAACAGCCAAAGCAAAAGTACCGATGATAATAATTATGGTATAGATGTTAGATTTCAAGAAGTTGATAGCAACATATGATATTACAGTAAGTACAACAAAACTAATCCCTATTAAGGCCAAAGGATTTGAAGTAATGAGTTCAGTAATTTCAGGACTCATAAAAGAGGCGTTTTTAACCCCTTTAATAAGTATAAAATACAATATGGCTGTTGTTGCTAAACCACTAAAAACAGCACCATACCATGATGGTTTTTCCTGAAACTTGAAAGTCAATAATAGTCTAGATACGTATTGAATTATAGCACCAACAGTAAAAGCAACAACTACTGAGAGTAGGATACCAAGAATAATTTCAATCGCTTTAGCGTCGTTTATATAGTTGGTTAAATCTAAAATAGTTTCATTGCTATCAGCATAGATTTTTATTAATGCTACAGCTACAGAGGCACCTAATAATTCAAAAACGATAGAAACTGTAGTAGAGGTTGGTAGACCAAGTGTATTAAAAAAATCGAGGAGTAGTATGTCAGTAAGCATTACTGCCATGAAAATGACCATAATCTCATCAAACATAAATTCTCCAGGGTTGAAAATTCCCTTACGTGCTACCTCCATCATACCACTAGAGGTCATAGCTCCAACAGCAACACCTAAGCTGGCAACAATCATTATGGTTTTGAAGGAGACGGCTTTAGAACCTATAGCCGAGTTTAGGAAGTTAACAGCATCATTACTTACACCAACAACTAAATCTGCTATTGCTAAAAACGCCAAAGCAGCAAGCATATAGATATAAAGGTTTTCCATTTAATTCAAAGCTAAAATTGTACGCAAATTTCTTCTTTTAATTTGAACGTTATGTTAACTAAAGGTTATGTTCTTTGTAAGTCCTTAAAAAAAAGATTAACTGAGAACAATAGTTATCACTAGTATTTAGTGTAATATTATGAAATGTTACGAAATTTTAATTTAATAAAAACCTGAAAAACAAGTAATTAAAACTCTTATGTTAACTTAATGTTATGTAATTGTTGTTTAAATGTAAAATTAATGTTATGTTTGTAAGGTTATTATTAATTAAAGCCCAAATAGTTATGAGAAAGATAGTAATATTTTTGATGATGTTGAGTGTTGGTTATACCTACGCACAAAAAGAAAGAAGTTTAAAACTAAATAAAGAAACTAACTTAATTGAGGTGACTTATTACCACGACAATGGTAATGTAAGTCAAACAGGTTTTTATACAGCAGAGGGTAAGTTGCATGGGGATTGGTTTGCTTATGATGTTCAAGGAGAAAAAACAGTTTCTGCAAAGTATGATAATGGAAATAAAGTAGGGAAATGGTTCTACTGGAACAATGATTCTCTTAAAGAAGTAGACTACAAAAAAGGTGCTATTGCATCAGTTAGCGAATGGACAGAAAGCAAAACAATAATAGCTTCTAATTAGTCAGATTGAAATTGAAATAAGATTTTAAAAAAGAAAAACCCGCTTCATCTGAAGCGGGTTTTTTATTTATAATAAAATTTATTCTTAGTTGTTAATCCAAGAGAAATCACCTGAAGTGGTTGTAGAAGAAGCATAAGAAGCAGCTTCATCTGCATTAGCTCCATCCGCTTGAACGTTTGAAGCAGGTGCATTGTCTCTAAAATCAAATTGTGTATCAAAACCAGTTAAAGTTAAACCGTTTATAGTACAACCAGAGTTGTTTTTAATTTGAATACCTGTTCCACCAGTAGAAGAAACAGCTGTAAAGTTAACTAGAGTAGGGTTGTTGTTAGGACCATCAGCCTCAATTGCAGTAGAGAAACCAGCAATTGTTAAGTTGATATAAGCATTAGTTAAAGTACCGTTCCAACCTTCAGTCCAGTCAACAGCATCATCCTCTAAGTTTTCAGCATAGAAGTTAGTAACGCTAACCGTACCACCAAAGAACTCAACACCATCGTCAGCCCCTTCAATAACAGCAACGTTATCGATAGTTGTACCAGAACCAACAGCATAAAGAGTTAAACCATTAAACTGAGAATCAGCATTGATTTGAGCACCAGTATTTCTAAGGATTAAATAATCGATATTACCAGAAGAATCTGTATCGTTAGTACCACCGTACACTAAACCACCAACTTCAGCGATAGCGTTAACACCTTCACTAGTAGTCGCATCACCACAAAGTAATAAACCACCCCAAGCTTCACCATCGTTAGAACGCATAACAACAGGGCTAGAAGCATCACCTTGGATATCGATCATACCACCTTTTAAAACAGCGATATAGTTAGCAGTACCAGAAGCAGAAACGATTTCAGTTCCAGCAGGAATAGTTAAAGTAGCACCACTGTTTACTAATACAGGACCACTTATTGTATAAACAACTGAAGGATCTAAAGACATACTAGAAGTAATGTTTGCTGGTAAAGCACTACCCTCAACACCACTGTTGTTTGTAGCCCAAGCAAATAAACTTGCGTTAGTAGAAGAAGAAGCAAATACAGCATCATCAGCAGTATCAGCATCTGCACCATCAATTTGTAAGTTAGAAGCAGGTGCGTTATCTCTAAAATCTAAGTAAGTATCAAAACCAGTTAAAGTTAAACCATTGATTGTTGCACCAGAGTTGTTTTTGATTTGAATTGCAGTTCCTCCAGTAGAAGAAATTGCAGTAAAGTTAACTAGAGTAGGGTTGTTGTTAGGACCATCAGCTTCAATTGCAGTAGAGAAACCACCTATAGTAGCAGTAACATATGCATTAGTTAAAGTACCGTTCCAACCTTCAGTCCAGTCAACAGCATCATCCTCTAAGTTTTCAGCATAGAAGTTAGTAACGCTAACCGTACCACCAAAGAACTCAACACCATCGTCAGCCCCTTCAATAACAGCAACGTTATCGATAGTTGTACCAGAACCAACAGCATAAAGAGTTAAACCATTAAACTGAGAATCAGCATTGATTTGCGCACCAGTATTTCTAAGGATTAAATAATCGATATTACCAGAAGAATCTGTATCGTTAGTACCACCGTACACTAAACCACCAACTTCAGCGATAGCGTTAACACCTTCACTAGTAGTAGCATCACCACAAAGTAATAAACCACCCCAAGCTTCACCGTCGTTAGAACGCATAACAACAGGGCTAGAAGCATCACCTTGGATATCGATCATACCACCTTTTAAAACAGCGATATAGTTAGCAGTACCAGAAGCAGAAACGATTTCAGTTCCAGCAGGAATAGTTAAAGTAGCACCACTGTTTACTAATACAGGACCGCTAACAGAATATTGAACAGTAGGATCTAGTGTAATACTAGCAGTAATATTTGCAGGTAAAACACCATCTTCATTAATACTAGCGTTTGTTACCCAAGTAAAATTGCTAGCGTTGTTGTTTGATGAGTTGTATACAGCGTCATCTGCAGTATCAGCATCAGCACCGTCAATTTGTAAGTTAGAAACAGGAGCGTTATCTCTAAAGTCGAAAGTAGTTTCAAAACCAGTTAAAGTTAAACCATTTATTGTTGCACCTGAATCATTTTTGATTTGAATTGCAGTTCCTCCAGTAGAAGAAACAGCTGTAAAATTAACTAAAGTAGGGTTGTTGTTAGCACCATCAGCTTCAATTGCCGTTGAGAAATTCTCAAGTGTGTTAACTACATAGGCATTAGTTAAAGTACCATTCCAACCTTCAGTCCAGTCAACAGAATCATCTTGATTGTTTTCTAAGTAAAGGTTGTTTGGAGAGACAGTACCACCAAAAAACTCAACGCCATCATCAGTTCCATTGATAATAGCAACATTATCGATAGTTGTACCAGAACCAACAGCATAAAGTGTTAAACCATTAAACTGAGAATCAGCATTGATTTGAGCACCAGCATCTCTAATAATTAAATAGTCGATGTTACCAGAATCATCTGCATCATTTGTTCCACCGTAAGATAATTGACCAACTTCCGCAGTTGCATTAGTTCCTTCAGTTGTAGTTGCGTTACCACAAATTACAAGTCCACCCCAAGCACCAGCAGTACCATTAGATTTCATGATAACTGGACTATCTGCAGTACCTTGTACATCTATTTTACCTCCTTGTAATACAGCAATGTAGTTTTCTGTTCCAACGTTAGAAGTAATTTCAGTTCCAGCTGGAATAGTAAGAGTCATGTTTGTTGGTACAGTAAGAACACCATTTACAGTATAAGATACTGCTGGGTCTAAAGTTCTACTTTCAGTAAGTGCTCCAGAAAGAATAGATTCTGCTCCTGGGCCACTACCACCGCCATTATCATCATCATTGTTACATGATGTAAATAGCACACCTGTAATTGCTACAAGGCTTAATAATTTACTTAATTTTCTCATCATTGTTAATTTAAGATTTAATTGATTTTTTAAAATTTATAATTAATCGTCAGGGAAGTATTAATTCCTGTTGAGTAAGTCAGTACCGTATCCTTAGAAGGTATTCCTGTTACAGAAGATTGGTTGTTTTGGAATCTTTTAATTGTTGGATTCAATAAATTTTTTCCTGTAAAACCAATGCTCCAGTTGTCGTTGATTTCTTTATTGAAAATAAAATCTAGAACAACTACACCTTTTTCTACGATTTCCCCATTGAAAAACACATCAGGTTGACTTTGGTTTCTTGGTGCACCTAAAGCATATATTCTATCAGATGCATAGTTACCAGATAGTGTAAATTCGTAAGGGTATTTTTTTCCTGTATTAAATGTAAGAGCTACGTTTGTTATCCAGTCTGAAGCACCTTCTAAACCAACTTCTTCTTTATTTCCATATCTGAATGTACGTGTAACTTGACCATCACTGTTTCTTTCTACTTTAAGATCTTGGACATGATCTAAGTAAGAAACATTTCCTGTTAATTTTAAGTTTGGAAGAGAGTCTTGTTTTTTGATGATGTATACTCTACCTTCTAGCTCAGCACCAATTACTGTAGCTTTTTCACCTGTATTGAAATATGAGAATACGCTTCCATCAGCTCCTAGACGTAATGTTTTATTTATAGGGTCTTCAATTCGCTTATAAAAAGCAGTAAGAGAAACTAACTCATCACTAGAAGGGAATAACTCGTATTTTAAATCTACGTTTATGTTTTTAGATGCTTGTATATTAGGGTTACCTGCAGTTACTAAACCTTCTGGAGATACATATTCAAAAGGAGCGATTTCTTTAAATTCAGGTAAAGTTTGACTGAAGCTACCAGCTAATCTAACAGCTGATTTCTCACTTAATTCATACTTTAAGTTGAATGAAGGATATAGTCTTTCGTAGTTTTGAAGAGAATTACCAATTCTAGGTTGGAATGTAACTGGGTCAATGTAGTTACCTACATCAAAGTTAACATCAATCTCATCATTCTGATATCTTAAGCCTAATTGAGCAGTAAACTTATCAAATACAGCTACAAAATCTGCAAAACCAGCAAATGAAGTAAGAGTACCATCATAAAAGTCTGGTGCTACAGGGTTGAAGTTTAAAAGTCCATTGTTGAAGTTTTGCTCTGTGAAAATTTCAGATAAACCATCTACAGAAGAAGGGTTCAAAGATCCTCTGGTTTGTTCAACAATACCAAAGAACTGAGAGGTGAAATCACGTTGTTTATTTCTGATGTCACCACCAAAAGTTAATTTATAAACAGCATCACCATCTTCATTTTCCTTAAAAATGATTTCATCTTGAATACGACCACTGTATTCAATATCATTGATCTCTTGAACAGATTTACGCTGTTGAGTACCACCTATAAAAGCTAACTCTATTAAACCTGTGTCGTTAATGAAGTTAAGTTCGTTTCTTATACGGTTAGGCTCATTTGCGTCTACATAGTTAAAACCAGCAGCCCATTGTAAGGTGTTTTTTTCTGAAATATTATGAGTACCAGATAACTGAGTTACAGATAATAAAGTGTTTTTAATATTTTGGTCTCTAACAAATTGAAATCCTTCGTCAGTGTTATCTAATTCTTCAAAACGTTCAGAAGTTCCTTTTCTACCAGCTTCATAAGTTTCTTCAAAAACCTTGTTAACTGCAAAGGTGTTAAAGCTTAATCTGTTATCGCTATTAAATTTATATTGAGCGTTAAACATACCTACGGTACTAACAGTTCTCAACCATCTTACATTATCATTATCTCTAATATAGTCTCTGATGTTACCTTGGTCATATTGTCTAAAGATACCTTCGCGGTATTCGTGTTCAACAGATTGCCCACCACTAAAATACAATCCTAGTTTTTTAGACTCACCAACTTTACCTCCTGCATTAACAGAAAAAGAATGATCAATAGGTGTGCTTAAGGTTTGAGGTTCCCATGATTGTCTGGTTAGAGCATTACCAAGATTATCTGCAGAATATGCTCTAGAGTATACACCTAGAGTAATGTCTTTATTATTGGCAGTTACTTTGAAATTATCAAAAACATCTGCAGCGTTACTATTAAGACCACCGCTTAGGCTAATTCCCAATTCCTTAGATCCAGCCTCTTTAGAGACGATATCAATATTACCAGATGCTTGATCTGCTGAATTTTTTGGAGAGAATGTTTTGCTAATAGATACGTTTTGGATGAATTTTGAAGGAAATAAACCTAAGTCTATATTCTTCTTATCAATATTATCAGACGGTACAGGTAATCCATTTAAAGTTGTGGTAAGATATCTGTCACCAAGACCTCTAACATAAAGTTGTCCAGATCCATCAGATTTAGAAACGCCAGAGATTTTTGCTGTAGCAGCTGAAGCATCAGAAACACCAAGTCTGCTTAGTTGTTCCGCACCAATACTTTCTTTAATTTCAACAGCCTTTTTTTGATCTAATAATAAAGCGACTTCACTTTCTTTTCGTGTTGTAGTTGTAATAACTACTTCGTCTAAACTTGCTGCGCTTGCTCCCATAGGAACATTTACTGTTGTTACTTTTCCAGCAGTAACAGTTACAGGGATCTCTTGGGTTTCATAACCCACAAAGCTAAATACTAATGTGTAAGTACCAGCTTCTAAATCTTGAAATTGATAAAGGCCATCCATATCAGAAGTTGTTCCTTTGGTTGTGCCTTTAATTAAAATGTTTGCAAAAGGTAATGGCTCATCGTTAAAATCTTTGTCGGTTAACTTACCGGCAATTGAACCTGTTTGAGCCACCAAAACTACCGTAAACAGTAGAAAAAATACAGTTGTAAAAATATGCTTGTTCATCAATAAAAATGATATAAATTATCATTGCAAAGAAACGCTGATAATCATTTCTATAGGTTAAACCAAAATTAAACCTCTGTAATAAAAACGTTAGCTAAGTATTAGCTTAACATTAAATATTCGCTTCTAAAGGAAACATTAACTTAACATTGGAAAGCTTTGAGAGTAGTTGATTTTAATTTGAAAATTACTTCTCATTTTATCTATCTTGCACATTCTAAGAATACAGCTATGAATTGGGAACAATTACTCTCCTTAAAACGTTACGGTGATACTAATAAAAGACTAAGAAAAGAACAAGACGAAACACGTTTGGGTTTCGAAGTAGATTACGATCGTATCATATTTTCATCTGAATTTAGAGGGCTTCAAGATAAAACTCAAGTAGTTCCGCTATCTAAAACCGATTTTGTGCACACAAGATTAACGCACAGCTTAGAGGTAAGTGTTGTGGGTAGATCTTTAGGTAGAAAGGTGGGGCAACTGTTACTAAAAAAACATCCTCACTTAGAGGAAGTACATGGTTACAAAATTAATGATTTTGGAGCTATTGTGGCAGCTGCAGCTTTAGCACACGATATTGGTAATCCACCATTTGGTCATTCTGGTGAAAAGGCAATAGGATCCTATTTTAAGGATGGAAATGGTTCTGAATTCAAAATGCATTTAACAGATAAACAATACCAAGATTTATGTGATTTTGAAGGTAATGCCAACGGATTCAAAATCCTTACCGAAAGTAGAGATGGCAGAGAAGGTGGACTACGCTTAAGTTATGCCACACTTGGGGCATTTATGAAATATCCTAAAGAGTCTTTACCAAAAAAGCCAACAAAACATATCGCTGATAAAAAATATGGGTTTTTTCAAAGTGAAAAGGCAATGTTTAAAGATGTTGCCATGGAGCTTGGTTTAGCAAAACGTAGTGAAGAACATATAAGTTTTCATAGACATCCATTGACATTTCTTGTGGAAGCAGCTGATGATATTTGCTACACCATTATTGATTTTGAAGACGGCATCAACCTTGGTCTCATTGAAGAAGAATATGCATTGGAGTATTTAATTAACCTCGTAAGAGGCAAGATAAAAACCGAGAATTACAATTCTCTTAAAACAAAGGAAGACCGTGTAAGTTACTTGCGAGCATTAGCAATTGGGACTTTAATAGATGAAGCTGCCCAGCTTTTTATGAAGCATGAAGATGATATTTTAGCTGGAAATTTTGAAACCGCACTGCTAGATGTTAGTCAATACAAAGCACAGATAAAGGATATTATTGATTTAAGCATTAAAAATGTTTACCAATCTAAAGAGGTAATCAATAAAGAAATAGCTGGTTACGAGATTTTAAATCAGTTGCTAAACGTGTATGGTAAAATGGCCTTTAACTATTTTGAAAATAATTTATCCAATTACGATAAGCTGTTGTTAAATGTGCTTCCTGAGACTCTGAAGTTATCTAATGCATCATTGTACGACAACTTATTGGCTATATGCCTTTATATTTCAAAGCTGTCAGATACTAATGCAATGCTTCTTCATAAGAAAATTAGAGGTAATATCTTATAAAAAATTACACTTTATCGAAAAAATTTGTTTTTAAGCGATTTATTATTTTCATTTACCGTCTAATTAACTGTAACACCCCTACTTATGAAAAATAATATCCTTGGTGGCTTAGTTATTTTCGTCGTTGTAGTAACTTGTCTTTTGTTGATTGATGATATCTCTAGTTCTAAAGAGGTACAGACATCTTATGAAAAAATTGAAGTTGAACCAGTACAAGGTCAAACTGATTTAGCGATTGTTGAGGAGCAAGAATAGATTTTCAATTTCCTTGTTTATAGATGTTTTATCCAATTTTTGAAGTTCATTTAGTTGGTCAATAGTCCCATGTTCTACAAATTGATCTGCAATGCCAAGAATGCTAATAGGTTTCTTGTAACTGTTGCTGTTAGCAAAATTTAGTATTGAAGAACCAAACCCTCCAATTTTACTACCTTCTTCAATTGTGATAATAGCTTCATAATTTGAAAATATCGTATGAAGTAAATTTTCATCTAAAGGTTTTACAAACCTTAGGTCGTAATGTCCAATGTCTTCATTTCTATTAGAGGTAACTATTGTATCTTGAACTGTATTTGCAATTGTTCCAACAGAAAGAATAGCAATTTTTTTACCTGTTTTAAGACATTCTCCTTTACCAATTTCAATTTCTTCAAAAGGTTGTTTCCAATCTAAAATGTTTCCTCTTCCTCTTGGATATCTTATAGCTATAGGAAAATCTATTCCGAGCTGAACAGTGTACATTATATTTCTAAGTTCAATAGCATTTCTTGGAGAAAATATCACCAGATTTGGTATGCAATTAAGGTAAGAAATATCAAAGACTCCATGGTGTGTGGCACCATCCTCACCGACCAATCCAGCTCTGTCTAAACAAAAGATAACTGGTAGGTTTTGCAATGCCACATCATGAATTATTTGATCGTAAGCACGTTGTAAAAACGTTGAGTAAATATTACAAAACGGAATTAAACCTTGTGTAGCCATTCCTGCAGCCAAGGTAACGGCATGTTGTTCGGCTATACCAACATCAAAAGCACGCTTAGGAATTTTATCCATCATATATTTTAAGGAACTGCCTGTTGGCATGGCTGGTGTAATGCCGATAATCTTTTCATTTTTTAAAGCCAATTCCACTATAGTTTCACCAAATACATCTTGATATTTTGGTGGTTCACTAGTATTTGATTTAGTAATAAGTTCACCTGTTGAAGCATCAAATTTTCCTGGTGCGTGATATTTTACTTGGTCTCGTTCAGCTTGTTTTAAGCCTTTACCCTTCTTGGTTATAATGTGTAAAAACTTAGGGCCTTTTACAGTTTTCAGTCTTTGTAACTCTGAAATTAAAAGTGGTAAATCATGACCATCAATTGGTCCTGAGTAATTAAAATTTAAGGCTTCAAAAATATTATCTTGTTTTTGAGACCCTTTTTTAACATTGGTTAAATATTGTTTTAAAGCTCCAACACTAGGGTCTATACCAATGGCATTATCATTTAATATTACAAGGAGATTAGCATCTGTAACGCCAGCATGGTTAAGTCCTTCAAAAGCCATTCCGCTTGCAATAGAAGCGTCACCAATAACAGCAATATGATGTTTGTTTTCACCTTTAAGTTGCGAGGCAATCGCCATTCCTAAAGCTGCCGAAATTGAAGTAGACGAGTGGCCTACACCAAAAGTATCATAAATACTTTCGCTACGTTTTGGGAAACCACTAATGCCGTTTAGTTGTCTGTTGGTATCAAAGATTTCTTTTCTTCCGGTTAAAATCTTGTGTCCATAAGCTTGATGACCAACATCCCAAATCAATAAATCTTCTGGTGTGTTATATACGTAGTGTAAAGCTATGGTCAATTCTACAACACCAAGACTGGCACCCAAATGTCCTTCTTTGGTAGCAACAATGTTAATGATAAATTCACGCAAATCCTGAGCTAGTTGAGGTAAATCCTCAGCTTTTAATTGACGTAAGTCTTTAGGTAAGTTGATATGTTTTAAAAGTGAATTTTGCACCAAGCAAAAATACGAGTTTTTCTAGTCATCAATTATAAAAGTTATAGGTAGATAATATACCACAGATATTGCTATACCTCTTTGTTTACCAGGTATAAATTTTGGTAATAAATTTATAACACGTTTGGCTTCTACTTCAAAAACAGGATGTGGAGCTCTTACTTTTATATTTTCTACTTCTCCTGTTTCGTTAATTTTAAATTGTGTAAAAATTCTTTGTTTACCTTTTAAACCAATACTGTCTCCAATTTTTTCATTAAAATTCTCTTTTATGATTTCTTGTATGCGATCTGAAAAGTAAGTTTTCTTTTCTTCAGTCGTTAATTGTTTTGGTGTGTCCAAGAATTCTGGTGGCTGATTAACAACAATAAAACCAATAATAATTTCCTCTTCTATATTGTCTTCAAGCATAATATCTCCAATAATATTTGGTATTGTAATACTATCAGTTTTTTGATTGTTACATTGAGTAGGTTTTTTGATACTTTTTAAATCTATTGGAGTAGGTTTTTCTTCTAAAACAGCAATATCTCCAGTTGTTAGTATCATGCTTTCGACAACAACATCATCTATATCACGTTTTTTAGACTTGGTTTTTATAGGGATTGTAGAGTCAATTTTCTCACTTTTTTTCTTAATCTCACTAGTATCCGAAATTTTTTCATTCTGTTTTACTATTTCAATAGATTCAATTTTTTTAGTTTTCCCCCTTTCATCTTCACAATTAAATAATGTTAATCCCATTGATAGAAGTAAAGCCAATAAGAATACTCTATGAAAGCTCAAAGGTTGAACTAAAATAGCTTCAGGAATTTTAAGATTAATTGTGTCTAGCTGACTTTGCTTGATGTGTCCGCAGATACGTTGATTCTTGTTATTAGCAATATAATCCTGAATTTCATCGGGACTCATTTTAGTAAAATCGACAACGGTTTTGGAGCAGGAAAGACAGAATCGTCCTTTTTCATTAGGAGTCATTTTGGACCAATCTTCGTGACAAGGTTTTGGAATAGAAATTGAATAATTTGTTTTCATAATTAATAGCTTTAAAAGCTAGTATCAAATTTCTTGCCGCAATAATTATGTGTGGTTTTGAAATCGTATTTTTACAACTATGATAAATCCATTTGACGACACTTATTTTATGAAAAAAGCACTTCAAGAAGCTGAGGTTGCTTTTAAAAAAGGTGAAATTCCTGTTGGCGCAATTGTTGTAGTTGAAGATAGAATAATTGCTAGAACTCATAATCTAACAGAATTATTAAATGATGTTACAGCTCATGCCGAAATGCAAGCCATTACATCGGCAGCCAATTTTTTAGGTGGTAAGTATCTCACTAATTGTACACTTTATGTCACTTTAGAACCTTGTCAAATGTGTGCAGGAGCTTTGTATTGGAGCCAAATATCAAAAATAGTGTATGGTGCTTCAGATGAGCAACGTGGTTTTAATACTATGGGAACAAAATTACATCCTAAAACAAAGGTTGTTAGTGGTGTTTTAGCTGATGAAGCTTCGGAACTAATGAAGCGATTTTTTATTGAAAAACGAAATTTGAATTAAAACTAAAGAGTATGCATAAGTTATTAGGGATAGTGATTTTATTGTTAGTAGTAAACTGTAAATCCACAGAAAATAAAGCTAAAATGGTAAAAGAAGATGTAATCCTTATAGGAAAAGGTGATTTATATGGTTCAGGATCTGAAGGTATAGAGCAGCAAAATTTAGTGATTACCTCAGAAAGTGAATGGAAGGAATTATTGACTAAGATAGACTCGGTAAATAAAGTTTCGGATAGTTTTTCTGAAACCCAAATAGACTTTTCAAAGTACGGCATTATTGCAGTTTTTGATGCTGTAAAAAACTCTGGAGGACATAGCTTGAGCCTAGTTTTTCAAGAAACTAAGGATAAATTTTTGGTTGAGGTATTACGGAAATCACCTGACGGCATAGCAACTTCTGTTATGACACAGCCTTACTACATTGTAAAGATTCCTATACAGAATGTACCTGTAGTTTTTAAATAAAAAAACGCCCAACCATGGGTTGAGCGTTGAAACTGTAATAATAAGTATATCTTAAAGAATGCTTACGTTAGCAGCAACCATTCCTTTTCTTCCTTCTTCTTCTGTGTACTCTACATTATCGCCTTCACGAAGCTCTAAACCATTAAGGTTAGATACGTGTACGAAAATGTCTTTTCCTGTTTCTTCGTTGGTAATGAATCCAAATCCTTTTGAATCATTAAAAAATTTAACTGTTCCAGTCATTATAAAATAAATAAAAATTAAAACACAAATGTAATGTATAAACCAACGCAGTATGTTAATAAATCGTTTTATTTTAATTTATTGAAAATTAATGAGTTAAAATAAGTCTTTTTAATGTGGCTTCAGCCCTTGCTAATAAAGGTGTTACGAAGTATAATGTATTAATGAATAAAAAAAATTAATACTTCTTTTCTTTCTGATTTTCTCTCATTTTATCAAGATTTTCCTTGGTTAACATGTAATCTTGAATGTTTTTGTCCTTCCATCTGTAATAAGAAAACAACGGAAATACCACCAAAAATAAACCGACCACTCCAAGTCCGATAAGTTTCTCTGTGTATTCCACATCTAAAATTAAACCACAGATAATACTGGAAATAGAAGCTATAAATGCTATAAAAGTTATAATCTTAATGAATTTCATTTTTAAATTTTAGTAGGTAGTAAAGTTAATGAGTTCTCTTCTGTAGGCAGTTAATAGCTTAGATTTTGAAATGTAACCATAGTATTTACCATTTTTAATTACAGGTAAATTCCAAACACCACTCGCTTTGAATTTTTCCATAATAATATTCATGGAATCTTTTTCGTACGTAATAATATCAGTGTTGGTATGCATTAAGCTGGCAGCATCTACTTTATCGTATAGGTCAGCATCAAACATCATGTGTCTAATATCATCCAAACGAATCACACCCAAAAAGTGATTCTCGTCATCAACCACAGGAAAATGATTTCGAGACGATTTTGCTACGGCATTATTTAAGATATAACGTAATTTCATTTCTGGTTTTAGAATAATGAAATTGGTTTCAATCACTTTGTCAATATTCAAAACCATAAGAACGTTTTTGTCCTTATCGTGGGTCATTAACTCACCACGTTCAGCTAATTTCAAAGTGTAGATAGAGTGCGAAATATAATATTTGGTTATAGTAAAAGATATGGCTGAAACAATCATCAGAGGTACAAATAATTCATAACCACCAGTAATTTCAGCAATTAAGAATATCGCTGTAAGTGGTGCGTGTAAAACACCTGCCATTAAACCTGTCATTCCTATAAGGGTGAAGTTAGATTCAGACACATGAAAGTTCAACCCAATGTTATTAATAACTTTTGCAAAAGCATTACCCAAAGCACTTCCCATCACCAAGGTTGGTATAAAAACACCACCAACACCACCAGCTCCAAAAGTTGTTGTCATCGCAATGGCTTTAAAAATAGAAATTCCTAGTAATAAGGCAATTACGATCCAAATGTTAGATAAATCTAAATCAAAAGGAGTTTTACCTATTGCTGCTAAATGGTCTCCTTTTAGAAGGTTATTCATAATGCCGTAACCTTCACCATAAAGTGGTGGAATGAAATAAAGGATGGTTCCTATGGCTAAACCACCAATTAAGAGACGTTTTGCTCTGCTTTCAAACTGTTTGAAGAAATTAGTAATGGCAAAAAATACCTTTGAAAAATATACAGATGCCAAAGCTGTAATGAGTCCCAAAATGCAGAAGAAAGCAATATCATGTATTCGAAACTTATCGATTAACTCAAATCGAAGTAGAACATCTGTTCCAAGAAAAAAGTAGGATGTTACTACAGCAGAAACCGAAGCCAGAAGTAATGGAATCAATGAGGTGAAAGCAATATCTAGACTAAAAATTTCAACTGCAAAAATTATGGCTGCAATAGGAGCTTTGAACATGGATGCCATAGCGCCTGCAGCGGCACAACCAATTAGAAGCATTCGTGTTTTCTGATTCATGTGAAACAAACGCGCCACATTAGAGCCTAATGCAGAACCGACACTTACGGCTGGACCTTGTAATCCAACAGATCCACCAAAACCAGCAGTTAAAGGAGCGGTTATTAAACCTGCATAAATATTATATCTTGGAATAATACCTCCAAGTTTAGAAATAGCATAAAGCGTAGAGGATATACCATGACCAATATGCTTTTTTAGCCAAGTTTGTTTGATGATGTAAACCAAAATCAAACCGATAATTGGAAAAATAAAGTATAGCGAATTTTGATAATTTTTGAATAGTGATAATTCAAAAAGCAGTCTTATATAATGTGTAAGGTTTTTGAGAACCACAGTGCCAATTCCTGCTAAAAAACCAACAAGTATACTTAGGACAAAAATAAATTGCCTTTCGGAGATATTTTTATATCTCCAAATCAGTATACGCTTAAATAGACTATATTTTGTTGGCATACCTAAAGCTAATAAAAAATCCTGCTTTTGCAGGATTTAATAATTATGATTTTAAATTTAGTTTTAAATTTAATTCTTCAAGTTGTTCGTCATCGATAGGTGCAGGTGCATCTATCATTACATCTCTACCCGAATTGTTTTTAGGGAAGGCGATGAAATCTCTAATGGTTTCTTGTCCACCTAAAATAGCAACCAATCTGTCTAAACCAAATGCAATACCACCATGTGGAGGTGCACCATACTCAAAAGCATCCATTAAGAAACCAAACTGTGCTCTAGCTTCTTCTTCTGAAAAACCTAAATGTTTTAGCATAATAGCTTGTGTTGCTTTATCGTGAATACGAATAGAACCACCACCAATTTCGTTACCATTTAATACTAAATCGTAAGCATTAGCCTTTACTTCACCTGGTTTAGAATCTAATAATTCTAATTGACCTGGTTTTGGAGACGTGAATGGATGGTGCATAGCGTGGTAACGCTCAGTATCTTCATCCCATTCTAAAAGCGGGAAATCCATAACCCAAAGCGGTGCGAATTCGTCTGGTTTACGTAAGCCTAAACGTTCCGCTAATTCCATACGTAAAGCACTTAATTGCGCTCTTACTTTATTAGTGTTTCCTGAAAGCACACAGATTAAATCACCAGCTTTTGCTCCAGTAACTTCTGCCCATTTTGCTAAATCGTCTTGATCATAAAACTTATCTACGGAAGATTTAAAAGTGCCGTCTTCATTACAACGACAATACACCATACCTAAAGCACCAACTTGCGGACGCTTTACCCAATCAATAAGTTTATCTATTTCTTTTCTGGTATATTCATTTCCACCAGGAACTGCGATACCAACTACTAATTCAGCTGAATTGAATACATTGAAATCTTTATGTTTGGCAACGTCATTTAATTCGCCAAATTCCATTCCAAATCTAATGTCTGGTTTGTCATTTCCGTACAAACGCATAGCGTCATCGTATAGCATTCTTGGGAACTTATCGACTTCAACACCGTTTACTTCTTTTAATAAGTGACGTGTTAAGCCTTCAAACGTATTTAAAATATCTTCTTGCTCAACAAATGCCATTTCACAGTCTATTTGTGTGAACTCTGGCTGACGATCGGCACGAAGATCTTCATCTCTAAAACATTTTACAATCTGAAAATACTTGTCCATGCCACCAACCATAAGCAATTGCTTAAAAGTTTGAGGTGACTGTGGCAAGGCATAAAATTGACCTTCGTTCATGCGAGAAGGTACCACAAAATCACGAGCACCTTCAGGTGTAGATTTTATTAAGTATGGAGTTTCAACTTCAATAAAACCGTCATTAGAAAGATAATTTCTAACGGCTTGAGCGACTTTATGTCTGAAGATTAAACTATTCTTCACAGGATTACGACGAATATCTAAGTAACGATATTTCATTCGTAGGTCATCACCACCATCGGTTTTATCTTCAATAGTAAAAGGTGGTACTAAAGAGGTGTTTAAAACATTCAATTCAGAAACTAAAACTTCAATATCACCAGTTGGAATATTTGGGTTTTTAGAAGCACGCTCTACAACAGTTCCTTTCACTTGCACTACAAATTCTCTACCTAATTTTTGAGCTCTGTCCAAGATGTCTTTTGGTGTACGCTCCTCATCAAAATAAAGTTGTGTAATACCATATCGATCTCTTAAATCGATATACACCATAAATCCTTTATCTCTAACTCCTTGAACCCATCCTGAAAGGGTAACTTTTGCATTGCTATCTGTGGCTCTTAATTCACCACAATTATGACTTCTGTACATATCTAAATTTTATAATCTTCACCTTTGCGAAATGCTAGAGTGAATGCGGATGCAAATTTAATGAAGTTAAATGATTAACAAATAAAAAAGCCCCAACAATTGTTGAGACTTTTTCTGCTATTAATCAAGCCTTATCAGTGAGATAAAGGTTGTCTTTATCTGAATAGAAAAACTTTTAATGTTGGCTTTCTATTCTTTTATCCGTATTGAATGGCTCTTGTAAGTCCGTTTCAGTTTCTTTACTCGCTACGCGGTCTTTATGCATCCACATTTTTAATCTAACACTTAGGTAGAATAAGATTGGTACTACGATAAGTGTTAGGAATGTAGCGATTAATAGACCGTAAATTACTGTCCAAGCCAAAGGTCCCCAGAATACTACGTTATCACCTCCCATATAAATGTCAGCATCAAAATCTGAAGCCAGCGTAAAGAAGTTAATATTAAGTCCTATCGCAAGTGGAATTAAACCTAATATTGTTGTGATTGCCGTTAGCAAAACTGGTCTAAGACGCGCTTTACCAGCTTTAACAATACTTTCGTATAAATGTTCTTTAGTTAGATATTGCTCTTCTTCTAAATCGAGTTGGTTTTTCTTTCTATCGATAAGAAGTTGAGCATAATCTAACAATACCACACCGTTATTTACTACAATTCCGGCAAGTGAAATAATACCTACCATCGTCATCATAATAACGAAGGCACTTCCTGATAATACGATACCTCCAAACACTCCAATAAAACTCAAGAAAATAGCAAGCATAATTATTGTAGGTTTCGATATTGAATTAAATTGGAAAATCAATATGAAGAATATTAATCCTAATCCAGTGAAAAAAGCACCCACTAAGAACGCCATTTGCTTGTTTTGTTCTTCAATCTGTCCCGTATAATCAATTTTGATACCTTCTGGAAGCCCTTTAAAGCTCTTCATTTCATTCTGAATTTGATTTACAATAGCTCCTGCATCTGTATATCCTGGTGCTAAAGCAGAATATACTGTAACCACACGCTTAGTGTCTTTGTGTTTTATGGCACTAAACCCAGAATTATTTTTATGTTTAGCAACAGCAGATAGCGGTATTTCTTTAATCTGACCAGTGTTATCTCTAAACGTAATATTCTGATTGAAAAGCGCACTAGTATTGTATCTATTGTCTTTGTTGAATCTTACATAGATATCAAAATCGTCACCATCTTCTTTGTAGATACCAGCTTTAGCACCAAAAATTGAATTACGTAATTGGTCACCAATTTGCTTAGCACTAACACCAAGTTCACCAGCTTTTTCTCTATCAACTTCAACAATCATGGATGGTTTATCCTTGTTGACGTCAATTTTAAGTTCATCAATACCAGCAATGTTTTTAGAGTTGATAAACTCACGCATTTGCTCTGCGGTTACAATAAGTTCATCATAATCGCTACCTTCAATTTCAATATTGATAGGTGAACCAGCAGGTGGTCCGTTGGCATCTTTCTCAACAGAAATAAGAACCCCAGGATAAATCCCAACCAAAGCTTCCTGTACTTTTTGGCGTAGGATCTCACTATCTTCACCACGACGGTATTTGTACTCGCGCATTGAGGCCGTAATCTTAGCCTTATGAGGCATTTCTGCAGCAGATCCACCATCGGTTTGTGGATTACCTGCACCTTCACCAACCTGAGATACTGCACTTTCTACAAGAAAGTTTCTGTCTCCATCCATATATTGACTGTCGTTAATAACAGCATATACACGTTTTTCAATCTGTTTAGTGATTTCATTTGTTTTCTCGATGGCTGTGCCTTCAGGATATTCAATGTAGACAATAATTTGAGTTGGTTTATTGTCTGGGAAAAATTCAACCTTAGTCCGTTGTGTTCCTAAAGAGATTCCAAATGCTATAAAAGCCGCAATAAGTAATAAGAAGGTGCCGATACTAAGAAGGTAAGGCTTCCTTTTTGAAAGTGCCCAACGCAATTGCCCTTCGTACCAACCTTCTAATTTAACCAAGGCTTTATTTTGGAAACTATTTGCCCAGTTTCTAATAAATAATCGGTAAGCCCAAAGCATTATAGCTGTAAAAATCATGATGGTTCCAAGGCCTCTGTAAGCACCACCAACTAAAAGGATGATTACACCAATAACAGCTACAATAACCGTAGTTTTAATAATCTGCTTTAAAGGCATATCTTTATCTTCAATAGTCATGTAGCGTGAAACTAAAACAGAGTTAAAGAAGATCGCTACAAACAGAGAAGAGCCTAAAACAACAGATAATGTTATTGGTAAAATTTTCATAAACTCACCCATAATTCCTGGCCATAAACCGAGCGGGACGAAAGCGGCAACTGTTGTTAAGGTTGAAATGATAATAGGAAAGGCAATCTCTCCAATTCCCATCTTAGCAGCTTCTTTACGACTCATGCCTTCTTCATCCATCAATCTATAGACGTTTTCAACAACTACAATTCCGTTATCTACCAACATTCCAAGACCCATGATGAGTCCAAAAAGTACCATAGTGTTCAAGCTATAACCAATAAGGTTTAGAATCATAAGCGACATAAACATGGACATTGGTATTGCAAAACCAACGAATAGCGCATTCTTAAATCCTAAGAAGAACATTAATACCGTAACAACGAGTATAACACCAAAGATGATGTTGTTTACTAAGTCATCAACTTGACCAATAGTTACCGAAGATTGATCATTTGTTATAGAAACTTCCAAATCTTGAGGGAACTCATTGTCAACAGCATTTTGAACAATTACTTGAATTTGCTCAGCAGCAGCGACCATATTCTTTCCGGCACGTTTCTTTACATCGAGCATTACAACAGGTTCACCAGACATTCTGGCGAAAGTAGTTTTGTCTTCTTCCTTAAAAGCTACAGTTGCAACATCTTTAAGGTAAATAGCATTACCATTTTCAGCTTTTACGACAAAATTTTCTAGCTCAGCAGGGTCTTCAATTTCGCCAATAACTCTTATAGTACGACGTTGACCACTTGCTTTTAAGTTGCCTGCAGATTGTGTAAGATTGCCGTTTCCGATAGCTCCAATGATATCATTAAATGTCACTTTTGCAGCCATCATTTTATAAATGTCTACAGCAACTTCAACTTCTTTTTCTTGAGCACCTCTAATGTCGGCCTTTTTGATTTCCTGTAAATCTTCAATTTCATCTTGAAGGTATTCAGCGTAATCTTTTAGTTTTTCAATTGGATAATCACCAGAAATATTGATGTTTAGAATAGGCATTTCTTCAGAAAGACTCAATTCAAACACATCTGGCTCTACTTTGGCTCCGTTAAAGGTTGGCCAATCTTCTCCAGCAGTTTTAGAATCAACCTCGTCTTTTACCTTTTGTTTTGCTTGCTCAACAGTGAGTCCTTCATCAAATTCTACAATAACCATAGAGTAATCTTCTTGTGATGTTGAGGTAATCTCAACCACATTACTTACGGTTTTTAGTTCGTCTTCTAAAGGATCTGTGATTAGTTTTTCAATATCTTCAGCAGTGTTTCCAGGGAATGGTGTGCTGATATATATTTTGGTTTCATTTACTTCTGGAAAGCTTTCTCTTGGCATACTAAAGAATGCCTTGATACCAACATAGAAGAAAACCAAAATTAAGACATTCATCGTGGTTTTGTTGTTTATAGCCCACGACGATAAGCCAAATTCCTTATCTGTATTTTTCTTCTTTTTATTTGCCATTACCTTCTTCTTTATAGTTGATTACTTCTACAGATTGTCCGTCTCTAACACTACGAGCACCTTCTTTAATAATTTCTGCTCCGGTTTCTAAACCACTTAAAACCTCTATAACATCTCCTTGAGTTTTTCCTGTTTCAATAATGACACGTTTGGCATTGCCAATACCTTTTTCGTTTTTGTTTGTAACCACATAAACGTATTGCTCACCTTCAGCATTTTCTGAAATTACACTTTGAGGAATAAGAATGGCTTCTTCATTTGTGTAATCGTTAATCTTTAACTTAGCAGTAAGGTTTGGCTTTATAGATTTATCTTTATTAGGCACTTCAATTTCAACTTTAAAGGTTCTGTTTGCAGGATTGATAACATCACCTGCTTGACGAATTTTAGTGTCAATTTTTTTGTTTAGAACAGGAAGTTCAACAACAACATCTTTATTTTTTACAACATCAGTAACGTATCGTTCCGGAACTTCAGTTTCGATATACATATTATTAAGATTTACAATACGCATCAATTGAGATTGGCCCGCGGCAACCACGCTTCCTTGCTCAGTGATAACATCATCAATAGTTCCAGAAAAAGGAGCTTTTACTACAGTTTTAGCAATTTGTTGTTGCATTTGATTCACCGCTTCTTGTTGAGATTCGTAAGTAGACTTAGCTTGTAAATACTGAATTTCACTACCTATGTTTTGATCCCAAAGACGCTTTTGACGTTCGTAAGTGGTCTTTGCTAAATCGGCCTGAATTTTTAATTGCGCTAGTTGTTGACTTAAGCCACCATCATCAATTTTTGCTAGTGTTTGTCCTTTACTAACTTGTTGCCCTTCCTTTACATATACGTTAGTTAGAATACCATTATACTCTGGTGTAATAACCAAAAGATCTTTTGTGGTGACGTTTCCTTGAAGTTCTAAAATATGCTTAAACTCTTCGGTTTTGGCCGTAATCGTTGTAATTAATGGTACATGTTGTACAGTATCTAAAGTCGCGATTTTTTCATCCAATAACTTTATTTTTTCGTTAATGGCATCTTGCTCGTTAACTAACTCACCACGTTTTTTTCTTATGGTTTCTAGGTTGTTACTTTCTAGAACTTTTTCTACAGAATTCTTTTTTTGCTCTCCACATGAGGCTAAAAGAATCGATAATAGTAGTATGGAATATAATTTTTTCATAATTCGTTTCTTTTGATTGATTATTTTGGTGAAATGGTGTTTAGTGCTGTTTCTAACTCTGCTTTGGTATTAATAACGTCTAGCATGGCTTGTAATAATTCTTGCTGAGCAGTATAGAGCTGCGTTTGTGCTTGGCGTAACTCAAAACTAGAACCAATACCTTCAAAAAACTTCGTTTGATTTTTGTTTTCTATACGCTCTGCGAGTTTTAGATTTTCTTGCTTGTTTTGATAGTCTTCAATAGCAAATTGGTAATTACTTTTTGCTGTTTCAATCTGTAATTTTAGACGTTGTTCTGTTTCGGTAAGGTCATCTTGTGATTTTTCAAGATTAATTTTTGCACGTTGAGTTGCAGCGCTTCTTTTACCAGAACTAAAAATTGGGATATCGAGGTTAAAACCAAATGCAGAGAAACCAGCCCAACTTTGTTCTTTGTCTAAAAATGTAAACTCATCACTAAACCCTAAATAGCCACCATTAAGATATGCGCTAAGCGTTGGTAGTGCTCTGGTTTTTTCTAATTTTAGTAAAAGTTCTTTAGACTTTTTGTCGTTTTCTGCAATTTTATAATCAATAGTTGCTGTTACATCATTCTCTAATTCTAAAGTTTCTAAAGAAATATTCTTTTGTGTGAGTTGTTCTAAATTCTCAGTCAGCGTTATTTTAGCAGCATAGTCTATACCTAATGTAATGTTGAACATTTGGTAAGCAATACCTCTAAGACGAATGGAATTGTTGAGATTACTTCTTAGGTTTGACAGTGTTATTTGCAATTGCTCAACGCTTTCCTCTTCTTCTAGACCATTTTCATAGATTTTGGTAGTTTCGTTAAGATTCTTCTCTAAAACTTCAATGTTTTTTTCTAAAATAAGTACGCTTTCTTCGGAAAGTAGTACGTTGCCGTAAGCATTAATCACATTTTTTCTTACCTCTAAATCTGTTTTCTCTTTAGCATTTTTTGAAATTTCTAAAAACACCTTAGCAGATTGAAGGCCAACTAAATAAGATCCGTCAAATATTAGCTGGTTTAGTGTTGCTGTTGCATTAACATTTTGCTTGGTGCCAAAAACTACTTCAGCAAAATCGCCTTCCTGTCCTCCAAAAAATTCAGCAGGTACTAAAGACACTTGTTGTTTTAAATTGTTTTGATAACTCGCATTTGCGCTCAGTTGAGGTAAGCCTGTTGCAGTGGTTTCCCATTTTTGTTTTTTAGCAGCTTCAATATCTCTAGCTGCATTTTTGGCTTGTCTATTGTTCTCTAGTGCATAATCGATAGCTTCTTGTAAAGTAAAACTTGTAGGTTGCTCTTGAGAAACACCTATGGCAATTGCAAATAAACATGTAATTAATATGAGTGTTTTTCGCATTGGGTATTATTGATTTTGATTGATTTCTAAGATTTTGTTTAATTTTTCTAATCCTTTTGGAGTACAAATACCTCTAAGATGATATTCTAAATAATATTCCATTAAAGTGTTCATAGAAAAAGCTTTTAAAGGAAATAATTCCTGGTCTTTAAGAGTTACCATACAGTTGAAGTAAATTCTTGAAATAAAATTAACGTTAATGTTGTCTCTGTATAGACCAAGTTTAATACCTCTATTTAAGTTTTCTATCACACAACCTTGCATCACTTCAAACTGTTTAGATTTCAACGAGGCAAAAATTTTAGGATAATATTTTTGTAACTGGTATTGTGGAGAGGACTTTTCGTTTTTCAGATGTTCCATCACAAATTTTTTCACATCAAAAACCTCCTCAATGGGATTTTTTTCTAATGCACATATATGATCAATACCACAAGAAATGGTTTCAAACATATATAATGTTGTAGCTTCTACCAATTTGGTTTTGTTTGGAAAATGCACATAGATGGTTTTCTTTGATATGCCCATTTCGTTAGCAATATCATCCATAGTTACGCTCTTAAATCCATAGTTTAAGAACATATCAACAGCTGTTTTTAAAATTTTGTGTTTCATAATTAAGGCGCAAATCTACAACAGGAAACTTTAAAAATAAAAAAAGTTTCCTGCGTTTTAATAATTATTTAACATTGGTAATCTTAGCTTTAAATTTACCGAAAGCATTATTTTTGTCTTATGCAAAACATTGAAGCTTACCAAAAGTCCTTTATAAAGTATTTAGAGGATTTTGCAGTTAGTAAAGAGCCAGAGAATCTTTATGCTCCTATTAATTATATATTAAAGTTAGGTGGAAAACGACTTCGACCAGTTTTAACTCTAATGACTGCTGAAGTTTTTGGTGTACAGGCGAAAAAGGCATTAGATGCGGCACTTTCTGTTGAGGTGTTTCATAACTTCTCTTTGGTTCATGACGATATTATGGATGATGCTCCTTTAAGAAGAGGTCAACAAACTGTACATGAAAAGTGGAATATTAACACAGGTATTCTTTCAGGAGATGCCATGTTGATTTTAGCCTATCAATTGTTTGAAAATTATGAACCAAAAATATTTCAATCTTTAGCAAAGTTATTTAGCAAAACAGCGTTGGAGGTTTGTGAAGGGCAGCAATATGATATTGATTTTGAAACACGAAACGACGTTACAATACCCGAATATCTTAAAATGATAGAGTATAAAACAGCGGTTTTGGTTGGTGCAGCTATGAAAATGGGAGCCATTGTAGCCGAAGCTTCAGAACAAGATCAAGATGGTATTTATGATTTTGGACGCTATCTAGGTATTGCTTTTCAGCTTCAAGATGATTATTTAGATGCTTTTGGTAATCCAGAAACCTTTGGTAAGCAAGTAGGAGGAGATATTCTAGAAAACAAAAAAACGTATTTGTATTTAAAGACTCTAGAATTAGGAACTGAAAAGGAACAATCTAGTTTGTTGAATATTATCAATAACGATTCCATTTCTGAAAGTGAAAAAATAGCATCTGTAAAATCACTTTACAACAGTTCACGAGCTTCTGAAGTTACTCAAAGAGCAGTTAAGGATTATACCAATAAAGCTTTTGAAGTGTTGAAAGGCTTAAATATCTCAGAAGAGAAAAAGCAACTCTTGCAATTATTTGGTGAGCAATTAATGAATAGAAAGGTTTAATGAATTTACCAGCTACTTTTGATGCTTTGATAGAAGAAGCTAATAGCTTGGATCTTTACAAGAAATTGATTTTTCAGCTTAATAAAGATTTACTGTATGCTAATGTGGATCTAGAATTTAATGAAGACACTTTACCTACAAGCCTAAAACTTGTATTACAAGAGACATTATTTCATCTCATTCAGAACAAATTTTCAGAGTATCTTAATTTACTTTATATAATAGATGTATCTGAATCTAAAATCAAAGCTTTAGATGGAAGTGATGTAGTTCAATTATCTGATGAGGTCACGTTTTTAATTCTTCAACGTGAATGGCAAAAGGTATGGTATAAAGCAAAGTACAAATAGAAGCCTACTTTGTCCTTTTCATGGGTGTAAATACTTATTCTGGTCTAAGTAAGTAATTTACTTCCTTTTTTTGTTAAAAAATAGCAAGCAATAGCGCCTAATATATTGTAAGGAAAAGATAGTAGAATTATAAGCCAACCAATTTTAAAGCCTTGTACAAAGCCATTTTTTATCATTTTAAAAATCCAGTTTGAAGGGAAATAACCTGCTTTCATATCGTAATAATGCCATAATATTCCGCCAAAAGGTGAACTTAGAAGAATTGTTAGAGATATTATCAAAAGGGTAAGTAGAATTTGCTTAGTTATTGTTTGTTTTATAAAGGTTTTAGTAAATATTGTTGCCAAGATCCCATAGAAAAAACACGGTATAGCAATAAATGAAATAGGATATTCCCAATGGTATAAAAACATTCTGAATAGTGCGCCAAACACTTTATGGCTGGGCATTATCATCCGCAAAATATTATAGAAAGTAGCTGCAATAATAAAACTTGTTGCCCAATAAAAAAGTAATCTTTTTGCTATGTTATTCAATTTATCCTTTATTGAAATTTGAGAATTTTTTCTAAAACCAAAACCTCACAAAAGGCATCCATGCTTGGTTTTGAATACTTTTATCTTCATCATACAATATGTCGTACCTAATACCAAAAGTCACGTTACCATTGCTGTAGCCTAATCCTAAAAATAAAGCAGGATACCAATACTCGTCATCTTCGTTGAGCACAAAATTTTGATCAAAATCTCTATTAACATGAAGTTGTTCAAACTCGGTTGAGATTTGTAACTCTCTATAAGGATTAAATAGTCCCAATACACTAGCGCCAACAACAGTAGATTTAAAAACATCTTTTTGTGAGCTATATTGAAAATTTAATCCAACTCCAGTGGCAACATATGGGCTAAATCTATAAATAGCATTAGGTGCAATGGCACCACTAAAAAAGCCATCGCCAAAATTAAGGCCAAGGCCACCTCCAAACTGTACGTTTTGCCAAAAGGTACTAGAATTTGAGTCCAGATTTTGAGAAAATGAAGAACTGATAAAAAAACAGACGAAAAGGCTGATTATAATATTTTTTCTAAGCTTATTTGAATTATTATTTGTCATATTGAAAATAGTTATTTGCTATTTGTTATAAATATAATAAAACGATATCTATGTTTAGTAAAAGTTGTATTTTTGAATAAATTTTGTTGAAACGACAACGTCTCATAAAAAATAATGGATAAATATTCCTTTCTCAACGCAGCACATACAGCATACTTTGCTGATTTATACGAACAATACCAAAAAAATCCTGATTCAATAGAACCAAGTTGGCGTGCCTTTTTTCAAGGTTACGATTTTGGTTCAGAAAATTATGGACTAGATGGAGAAATCGTTGAAGGTGTTTCTGCTCAAATACCAGAACAACTTCAAAAAGAATTTCAGGTTCTAAAACTTATAGATGGCTATAGAAATAGAGGTCACCTTTTTACAAAAACCAACCCAGTTAGAGCAAGACGAAAGTACGCTCCAACCTTAGAGATAGAAAATTTCGGATTGTCCCAAAACGATTTGAATACTAAGTTTTCTGCTGGTGAGGTTTTAGGTATTGGGTCGGCAACACTTCAGGTTATTATAGACCATTTAGAAAGTATTTATTGCGATTCTATTGGTGTAGAATATATGTATATAAGACAACCTGAAGAAATTCAGTGGATTCAAGAAAAGCTAAATATCAACGATAATCATCCGAAGTTTACAGCTGATGAGAAAAAATATATTCTCAAGAAGCTAAACCAAGCGGTATCGTTTGAATCATTTTTACATACAAAGTATGTTGGGCAAAAACGATTCTCCTTAGAAGGTAATGAATCTTTAATTCCTGCAGTTGATGCTATTATTGAAAGAGCAGCTGACCAAGGTGTTAAAGAATTTGTTATGGGAATGGCGCACAGAGGTCGTTTAAGTACATTGACAAATATTTTTGGTAAATCTGCTAAAGATATTTTTAGTGAATTTGATGGAAAAGATTATGAGGAAGAAGTTTTTGATGGTGATGTAAAATACCATTTAGGATGGACAAGTAATCGTGAAACCTATAACAATAAAAAGATAAACCTAAACATAGCACCAAACCCATCGCATTTAGAAACTGTTGGTGCCGTGGTACAAGGTATTACAAGAGCTAAACAAGACAAAGTTGAAATAGAAGATGCATCTCAAGTACTGTCTATCGTAGTGCATGGTGATGCCGCAATTGCTGGTCAAGGTTTAGTGTACGAAGTAGTACAAATGGCTAAGTTAGATGGTTATAAAACTAACGGAACCATTCATATTGTAGTGAATAACCAAATAGGTTTTACAACTAATTATTTAGACGCAAGATCTAGTACGTATTGTACAGATGTTGGAAAAGTAACATTGTCTCCTGTGCTTCATGTGAATTCAGATGATGCAGAATCAGTAGTACATGCTGCTTTATTTGCATTACAGTTTAGAATGAAATTTAAGCGTGATGTATTTATCGATTTGTTAGGTTACAGAAAATATGGTCACAACGAAGGTGATGAGCCTAAGTTTACACAACCATTATTATATAAAGCTATAGCAAAGCATAAAAATCCAAGAGATATTTATGCAGAGCGATTGTTGAAAGAAGGAGTTATTGATGAAGGTTATGTTCAACACATAGAAGCTAAGTATAAAGAACAATTAGAAGAGAAATTAGAAGATTCTCGTAAAGAAGATAAAACAGAAATTACTGCATTTATGCAGGAAGAGTGGAAAGGTTTTACTAATGTAACTGAGATAAAGATGATGGAACCTGTTGACACAACAGTTCCTAAAGAAACTTTAGAACAGATTACTAAAGTCATTTCTAACTTACCAGAAGATAAAAAGTTTATTCGTAAGATTCAACGATTAGTGGAGTCTCGTCAAACTATGTTTGATGAAGACCGATTAGATTGGGCTATGGCTGAGCATTTAGCATACGGAACACTTTTAGAAGAAGGTTTCAATGTTAGAATTTCTGGACAAGATGTAGAGCGTGGAACCTTCTCTCATCGTCATGCTGTAGTGAAAGTAGAAGACAGTGAAGAGGAAATCATTCTTTTAAAGAATGTTTCTGAAAATCAAGGTCAATTCAATATTTTCAACTCACTACTTTCAGAATATGGTGTTGTAGGTTTTGATTATGGTTATGCTATGGCAAGTCCTAATACACTTACAATTTGGGAAGCGCAATTTGGAGACTTCAGTAATGGAGCTCAAATTATGCTAGATCAATATATTTCTGCAGCTGAAGATAAATGGAAAATCCAAAACGGATTGGTAATGTTATTGCCTCATGGCTACGAAGGTCAGGGAGCGGAACATTCATCAGCTCGTATGGAGCGTTACTTACAACTGTGTGCAAAAGATAATATGTTTGTTGCAGATTGTACTACGCCAGCTAACATGTTCCATTTGTTGAGAAGACAGATGAAAGCTAATTACAGAAAGCCGCTTATTGTATTTACACCAAAGAGTTTATTACGTCATCCTAAAGTAGTTTCTTCAGTAGATGAATTTGCAAACGGAAGTTTCCAAATGTTAATTGATGATACTTCAGCAAAAGCAGATAAAATTAAGACTTTAGTATTTGTAACGGGTAAATTCTATTATGACTTATTAGAGGAGCAAGAAAAATTAGAAAGAGATGATGTGGCTTTAGTTAGAATAGAGCAATTATTCCCACTTCCTGTTGAAAATATAAGAGAAATAATTAAAAAGTATAACAACGCTGAAGATATTGTTTGGGCTCAAGAAGAACCTAGAAACATGGGTGCTTACAGTCATCTTCTAATGCATTTGGATGAAGCTAAAGAATTCAGAGCAGCTAGCAGAAGACCTTACGGTGCACCAGCAGCAGGTAGTTCTACACGTTCAAAAATTAGACATAAAGAAGTTATAGATTACGTTTTTGATAAAACAAAAAACAACCAGAGATAAACATTAATACAACTCAAATTAGAGCATAATAAAATAAAAGTCCATGATTTTAGAAATGAAAGTGCCTTCGCCAGGCGAATCAATTACTGAAGTAGAAATAGCAGAGTGGTTAGTTCAAGATGGAGACTATGTAGAAAAAGACCAAGCTATTGCAGAAGTAGATAGTGACAAAGCAACTTTAGAATTACCTGCGGAAGCAAGTGGTACAATTACATTAAAGGCAGAAGAAGGTGATGCGGTTGCTGTTGGAGCTGTTGTTTGTTTAATAGATACTAGTGCAGAACCTAAAGCTGGAGCATCAACTACTTTTAAAGGTGGTGACGAAGGCGGAAATGATGCTAATGCAGAGGAAGATTTAAAGAAAGAACAAGAATCAGCTAAAGATACTGGTGCAAAAGCACCTAATCCTGCTGAAAAAACATATGCATCAGGTACTGCAAGTCCTGCTGCTAAAAAAGTTTTAGCTGAAAAAGGTATTGATGCCAGTGCTGTTACAGGTACAGGAAAAGACGGACGTATTACTAAGGAAGATGCAGTAAAAGCTGTACCTTCTATGGGAACTCCAACAGGAGGTAATAGAGGTCAGTCTCGTAGTAAAATGTCAATGCTACGTCGTAAAGTTGCTGAGCGTTTAGTTGAAGCAAAAAACACGACAGCAATGTTAACTACGTTCAACGAGGTTAACATGACACCTATTTTTGAGTTACGTAATCAGTATAAAGAAGAGTTCAAATCTAAGCATGGTGTTGGTCTTGGCTTTATGAGTTTCTTTACGCTTGCTGTTGTAAGAGCTTTACAAGAATATCCAGCGGTTAACTCTATGATAGATGGTAAGGAAATGATTTCTTACGATTTTGTAGATGTGAGTATAGCGGTATCTGGGCCAAAAGGTTTAATGGTTCCTGTAATAAGAAATGCTGAAAACTTAACATTTAGAGGTGTAGAAGCTGAGGTGAAGCGTTTGGCGCTTAGAGCTAGAGATGGGCAGATTACTGTTGATGAAATGACAGGTGGTACATTTACAATTTCTAATGGTGGTGTATTTGGTAGTATGTTATCTACGCCAATTATTAACCCTCCTCAAAGTGGTATCTTAGGAATGCATAATATTATAGAGCGTCCTATCGCTGTTGATGGTAAGGTTGAAATTCATCCTATGATGTACGTAGCTTTATCTTACGATCATAGAATTATTGATGGAAAAGAATCTGTAGGTTTCTTAGTAGCTGTTAAAGAAGCTTTAGAAAACCCAACAGAGTTATTGATGAACAATGATGTTAAAAAAGCTTTAGAGTTGTAAGCATAATTAACATAAGACTATAAAAACAAAAAGCGCAATTAATCAAATTGCGCTTTTTTTACTCCTAACTAACAGAGTAACTAACTAAAATTAACTAAAGAAATTTACAGCAATATTTGCTGAAATTACGATTACTGAACTTATAACTAATAATAAAATAAACAACTTGTCTCTTGTGGCATTACTTTTCATTGTTTGCATAACCTTTAATGTTTTAGAAGAAAGCTCTGAATTAAAGATCTTAATACAGAGCTTTGAAATTCATTGAGGCTTTGATTAATAGCTGATGTAAAGTTCTGAATAATAACAACATAATACTATACGTAACTTTACGTATTTTTTGTTTTTTTTGAATTTCCTGTATAAAAAAAGCCTTGGACGGACGGTCCAAGGCCAATAATCCCCTAAGAACTAATTAATAGCTCGTTATTAACCCTTAATTAATAATTACTGTAAATTTCAGAAATTAATCAATATAATGCTATACGTAGAACTACGTATTTTTTAAAGGTATTCTATGTTTTCTTTGGCAAATAAGTATAAGCTAGCTGATTTAGAATCAAGATTAAGCTTTGATCTTATGTGACTTTTATGTTTTTCTACAGTTCTAACGGATATAAATAATTTATCGGCTATTTCTGTAGCTGTTTTGTTTTTTCCTATGAGTTTTAGGATGTTAAGCTCGGCATTAGTTAGAGATTGAAGTTCTTCAGGTGCTTGGTTAGCTTCAATATGTTCAATAAGTTCAGGGCTAAAGTATGATTTATTTCTAGTGACGCTGTTTATACAGTTTTCTATTTCTTCTAAAGCAAACTCTTTAAGAACGTAGCCATAAACACCAAGAGACTTTGCTTTGTTATATATGGCTTCATCTTTTTCAAAAGTAATCAGCACTATTTTTGTTGAAAGTTTTTCCTTTTTGCATTTTTCAGCAATTTCTAATCCCGTTAAAAAAGGCATACTAATATCTAAAATGGCAATATCAGGAACGTGTGCTTTAATAAGAGCAAGAGCTTCTTTTCCGTTTTTAGCACTTGCAAGCACATTATAATTGTTTTCGTTCAAAAAATCGTTCAGACCTTTAAGTACTAAGGGGTGGTCATCAGCGATGATTATAGATGGATCCATTTAGCTATTAATCTTTGTAAGAAATCAAATATAAATATAAAAAGAAACTTAGTAATAGAGAATACTTACAACTTTAAATAGAGGTATTTTTTTTGATAATCGATAACAGCTTTACCCTTTTTTAGAACATCAGCTCCAATAATACCATCAACAGGTTCTGCATTATGATTTATAAGACCATTGTTAACGTGAGCTAGATTAAATAGAATAAGAGCCACTTGCTTTTTTTTCCATCTGCCTATTTTTAAATCGTTAGACTTTGAAATCTTGGTCAACATGTCAGAGGCTCCAGCTCCTACGGCCTTTATTTCAGAATCCTTAACCTTAAGGTTAAAACGCTCAATAGCTTCAAAACCTACACAACTACTTGAAGCACCTGTGTCTAGGATAAAACGACCCTTAATGCCATTAATTGTAGCTTTAATTTCAAAGTGATTGGTTTTGGTAAATTTCAATTTTACCTTAGAGTAACCTTTATCAATTAAGAATTCTTTTAACGTATCCATTTTTAGAATTTGTGCAAATATAATATTCTAATTCGATTACTTTTGCACTATGATTATTACCGATACCCATACCCATTTATATAGTGAAGCTTTTGATGACGATAGAGCTGAAATGATCAACAGAGCCATTACCAATAATGTTGAGCGCTTTTTTATTCCTGCAATAGATTCTTCTTATACAGAATCTATGTACCAACTCGAAAAGGATTTTCCTAAGCATGTATTTTTAATGATGGGTTTGCACCCTACATATGTAAAGGAAAATTATCTTGAAGAACTAGCTCATGTTGAAGCGCAATTAGCTTCAAGAAAGTTTTTTGCTGTGGGAGAGATAGGTATTGATTTGTATTGGGATCAATCTACTTTAGATATTCAGATAAAAGCCTTTAAACATCAAATTAATCTAGCAAAGCAATATAAACTTCCAATAGTAATTCACTGTAGAGAAGCTTTTGACGAGATTTTTGAAGTTCTAGAATCTGAGAAAAGTGATGATTTATATGGCATTTTTCATTGCTTTACGGGAACTTTAGAACAGGCTCAAAAAGCTATTTCATATAACATGAAACTAGGAATTGGAGGAGTGGTTACGTTTAAGAATGGAAAGATTGATCAGTATGTCAATCAAATAGATTTAAAGCATATTGTATTAGAGACCGATTCACCTTATTTGGCACCAAAACCATTTAGAGGTAAGCGTAACGAAAGTGCATATATTAATAAGGTTGTAGAGAAATTGTCTGAACTTTATGATATCAGTGAAGAGGAAGTTGCACGTATTACTACAAAAAACTCAAAAGACGTATTTGGAATTTAATTATGGGAAAGCCTAATATCTTACTTATATATACAGGAGGAACTATAGGAATGATTAAGGATGCTGATTCAGGTGCTCTGAAAGCATTCGATTTTCATAATCTTTTAGATAGAATTCCAGAATTAAAACTTCTGGATTGTAATATAGAAACCATTTCTTTTGATGAGCCTATTGATTCATCTAATATGAGTCCAAAATATTGGATAGATATCGCTGAAATCATTGAATCAAATTATCAAAAATTTGATGGTTTTGTCGTCCTGCACGGAAGTGATACCATGAGTTATTCAGCTTCAGCTTTAAGCTTCATGTTAGAGAATTTATCTAAACCCGTAATATTTACAGGATCGCAATTACCAATAGGAGATCTGAGAACCGATGCCAAAGAGAATCTTATTACATCTATTCAAATGGCATCGTTACAAAATGATGGTGTGCCTGTAATTAGAGAAGTTGGTCTTTATTTTGAATACAAATTATACAGAGGTAACCGAACTACTAAAATAAACGCTGAACATTTTGAAGCATTCAGCTCATTTAATTATCCTTTTTTAGCAGAATCAGGAGTGCACTTAAAAGTTAATTCTGAATTTCTCAATAAACCTGAAGAGAAAAAGGGCTTAATTGTACATACGTCAATGGACTGTAATATTGGATTGTTAAAATTGTTTCCAGGAATTTCTAGACCAATATTAGAAGCGGTTTTAAAAAGCAAATTGATTAAAGGATTAATCATTGAAACTTATGGTTCGGGTAATGCAACTACAGAAAAGTGGTTTATTAACTTATTGAAGCATGCAATTTCAAATGGATTGTATATAATTAATGTAACCCAATGTGCAGGTGGAAGTGTGTCGATGGGTCAGTACGAAACAAGTTCAAAACTCAAAAAAATCGGCGTAATATCTGGAAATGATATCACTACAGAAGCAGCAATTACAAAACTGATGTATCTTCTCGGAAAAAAAATACCACCTCAAGAATTTAAAGTAGTTTTTGAAACGTCTCTAAGAGGAGAAATGTCCTAAAAATAACAGTTTAAATTTTAGTGTTTGAAGTTTTTTTCGTTATTTGCCATACTGTAATTTTCTAGTAAAATTCACAGAGAGGTGGCCGAGTGGTCGAAGGCGCACGCCTGGAAAGTGTGTATACCTCAAAAGGGTATCGAGGGTTCGAATCCCTTCCTCTCTGCTGTTAATTTAGCCTAGGATTGCATTATTTTTTTTATCTTTAACACTTTAACTAATAAAATTAAGATTAAGAACAATGAAAAGATTATTTTCTATCCTTGCCATAACATTTTTAATGGCTATCGGAACTGTTAACGCAAATGCAACAACATTAGCATCTACAACAGCCACAGTAACGAGTGTAGCTCAAGAGACGTCAGAAGAACCTGCCGAAGATTTGAGTTTTCACCAAGAATTAAAAAAGCGTTTTATTGAAGGTGGTCCAGGCTTTATGGGTATTGTACTATTATGTTTAATTCTTGGTTTAGCTATCGCTATTGAGAGAATTATCTTTTTAAACCTTTCAACTACTAATACTAAGAAATTAACGCAAAATGTAGAAGATGCATTAAATTCAGGTGGTATTGAAGCTGCTAAGGAAGTGTGTAGAAATACAAAAGGGCCTGTTGCTTCTATTTTTTACCAAGGTTTAGACAGAGCAGACGAAGATATCGATGCTGCTGAAAAAGCTGTGGTAGCTTATGGTGGTGTTCAAATGGGACAACTAGAAAAGAATGTATCTTGGATTTCATTATTTATCGCTCTTGCACCAATGCTTGGTTTCATGGGTACGGTAATTGGTATGATTCAAGCTTTCGATAAAATTGAAGCTGCTGGTGATATGCAACCATCTTTAGTTGCTGGTGGTATTAAAGTAGCACTTTTAACTACAGTATTTGGTCTTATTGTAGCTATCATACTTCAAATTTTCTACAACTATATCATTGCTAAAATCGATAGTATTGTTAATGATATGGAAGATGCATCAATCACATTGATGGACTTACTAGTAAGACACAAAAAATAAAAAAGACCAAATAAATTATGTTACATAAAATATTAAAAATAGTTGCCGCAGTTCTAAGTTTAGTGGGTATTGTATCCTTAGTTAGAATTATTGCTGCTGGTGACGAAGCAATCGAGACAGGTGAAAAAGCTGGTCTTGTCGATCCAATGGCATGGGTTGCTTATATCATCTTAGGACTAGTTTTATTATTCGTAATTGTTTTTGTTATCAAAAACCTTTTTACAAATACATCTGGTCTAAAAAACACCTTAATTGGTATTGGTGCTTTTGCTGCTGTACTAATTATAGCTTATGTTGTATCTGGAGGTGATACCATGCAATACAAATTAGAGGACGGATTTGCAACAGCAGGACAATCTACAATGGTTGGTGCTGGCTTAGTAGCTTTCTATATATTACTAGCTGTAGCTGCTGTATCAATGATATTCTCTGGAGTTAAAAAAGTAATTAGTAAATAAGAGTATATGGCAAAAAGAGCAGCACCCGAAGTAAACGCAGGATCAATGGCTGACATTGCCTTCTTACTACTTATCTTTTTCTTGGTAACAACAACAATTGAAAAAGATAAAGGTTTATTAAGAAGTTTGCCACCAATTGATGACTCACAAGTAGAACCGCCAATTATTAAGCAAAAGAACTTATTTACAGTGCTTATTAACCGAAGAAACCAATTGCTTGTAGAAGATGAGCAAATGGAATTAACGGATTTAAGACAAGCTGCAATAGATTTCTTAGATAATGGAGGTGGAACCAATGCAGCAGGAGAAAGTTGTGATTACTGTAAGGGTGAACGTTCAGAAAGTTCTTCTGATCACCCAGATAAGGCAATCATTTCCATGAAGCACGATAGAGAGACGACTTACGAAAAGTATGTTGAAGTGCAGAACGAACTTGTTGCAGCATACAACTACTTGAGAGAGCGTGAAGCAGAAAGATTATATAAGAGATATTATCCAGACGCTGACAACGTATATCAAGCAATGTTGGAAGAGAAGGAAAAGAATCAATTTAGTAAGGATGAAGTTCTTAATGAGCGTTTAGAGACTATTAAGAAATTATTCCCAATGAAATTATCTGAAGCAGAACCAGATAAAAGTTAAAAGAAATAAATATGTCAAAGTTTAAAAATAAAAAACAAGGTGACTTGCCAGCAATTTCAACGGCATCATTACCAGATATCGTATTTATGTTACTTTTCTTTTTTATGGTAGCAACGGTAATGAGAGATAGTTCCTTGATGATTGAGAATAGGTTACCAAGTGCAGACCAGGTTGAAAAGCTAAAGAAAGATAGAACAATCTTTATTTATGCAGGTAAGCCTAGTAGTCAGTATAAGCAATTTGGTGAAGAACCTAGAATACAGTTTAATGATGCATTTATAGGAGTTGAAGATGTACAGTCTTCAGTAATACAAAGTATCACTGAATTGAATGAAGATTTACAAAGTAAGGTTGTAGTAGGTCTTAAAGTTGATAAAGAAACCAATGCTGGTTTAGTATCAGATATTAAGCAAGAGCTACGTAAGGCAAATGCATTAAAAGTAATGTACATTGCTAATACCAAACTTGAAGAGTAAGAATTAATCTTAATTTTTATATAAAAAAGCGTCCTGATATTTTCAGGGCGCTTTTTTGTTCAATTGTAATTAAAGATTTTGTAGTTTTATTATATGAAATTTAAGCTTTTATTTCTTGTTACTTTTTTTACCTGTTTAGGTTTTTCTCAAGATGATATTGATAAGGAAGAACTCTATAAAAACTATAGAGAAGACCAATTTTATGCTTCTGTTACTTATAACTTATTAAATGAAAAGCCTCAAGGTATGTCACAAAAAGGATTTTCTACAGGCTTTCATTTTGGTTTTATTAGAGATATGCCTATCAATGAAAAACGAGATTTTGCAATTGGTGTAGGACTGGGTTTATCAGGTAATAATTATAATCAAGATATGCTGATTACAGAATCAGATAGAAATTATAGTTTTAATCTCATTGAAAATGACATTAGTTTTACAACTAATAAGATTGAGACGTTCTTAGTTGAAATCCCTTTAGAAATTAGATGGCGAACATCCACAGCCGTCGATTACAGCTTTTGGCGTGTTTATGCAGGAGTAAAGTTGGGTTACTTGTTGTACAATACTGCAAAGTTTAAAAGTGATGATATTGCTGATGTAAAATTGAGTAATATTGATGCTTTTGAAAAGTTACAATATGGGCTTACGCTAAGTGCTGGTTATGGCACATGGAACTTTCATGTTTATTATGGATTGAATCCAATATTTAAAAGTTCTTCCGAATTAGACGGTTCTTCTATAGACATGAAATCCTTAAAAATAGGACTCATGTTTTATATTCTATAACCAATAGTTCAATAATAGGAGTTGAGGAAAAAAGCCAACTAAAAGGCCTACAATAAGCTCATTATTACTATGTGCTTTTAGATGTAATCTTGAGGTGGCAATAGCACCCAAAACAATCATTATAAGTGCTATGGTACCATTAATATTTATTTGGTAATGAATACCTAAAGCCATAGCAAACATAGAAAATCCGGAGGCTGCTATCATATGTATACTAGCTTTAATCTTCAAAAATGCTAAGATTAAACAAGCGATGTTAGAGCAAAGAATTCCCAGAAAGAAATAATATAGCTCTATAATCTCATCAGGCTGTAAAACCCTAATCAGAATAAGGGCAATAATGATACTGTTAATCAGTAATGGGATTAAACGTTCCTTAGTAGTTTTAAGGTAAATTGAATCTACTTTATTAATGGTTTTAAGCAAAAAGAAAAGTAGAATAGGTAAGATAATTGTAAGAATAACAATTGAAAAAATCTTGGCTTTCATTACCGGTTCTGGAATGAAACGTGGTGTTTTAGAAAAGTAGAAAATAACACCCAAAAGAGGCATTATTAACGGATGAAAAACAAACGAAATACTCTTAAGAATAAAATTTTTCATCCAAAGATTATTAAATTTTCTTTCTTAAACGTGCCACAGGAATGTCTAGTTGCTCTCTATATTTAGCTACTGTTCGTCTTGCAATCGGATAGCCTTTTTCCTTTAAGATTTTAGAAAGCGCTTCATCAGTAAGAGGTTTCTTCTTGTTCTCTTCTTCGATAACGGTTTCAAGAATCTTTTTAATCTCTCTTGTAGAAACTTCTTCACCTTGATCGTTAGTCATAGATTCTGAGAAGAACTCTTTTATCAACTTTGTACCATAAGGTGTGTCTACATATTTACTATTGGCAACACGAGATACGGTAGAAACGTCCATTTCAATTTCATCTGCAATATCCTTTAGGATCATTGGGCGTAATTTGCGCTCATCACCTGTCAGGAAATATTCTTTCTGATAATTCATTATAGAGCTCATTGTGACAAATAGTGTCTGCTGACGTTGTCTAACAGCCTCTATAAACCATTTAGCCGCATCTAATTTTTGCTTTATAAACAATACGGCATCTTTCTGGGCTTTCGACTTCTCTTTTGATGCCTTATAGCCTTTAAGCATATTATTATATTCTCTAGATACATGTAGTTCAGGAGCATTTCTTCCATTTAAGGTCAGTTCTAATTCCCCATCAACAATTTTAATAGCAAAATCAGGAACGATGTGCTCTACAATTTTATTATTACCAGCGTAAGAGCCACCTGGCTTTGGGTTTAAGCGTTCTATTTCCTCAATAGCATCTTTAAGTTGCTCTTCGTTGATACTAAATTTTTGCATCAACTTTTTGTAGTGCTTTTTGGTAAATTGCTCAAAACCTTTGTCAATAATTTCGGTAGCTAGCTCAACATCTGGATGCTGCTCTTTTCTATGAAGCTGTATGCTTAAACATTCTTGTAAATTACGAGCGCCAACACCAGCAGGATCTAATTGATGGACTATAGAAAGTACTTTTTCAACTTCTTCCTCAGTAGTATATACATTTTGGGTAAAAGCCAAATCATCCGTAATATCGGCAAGCGAGCGACGTATGTAGCCACTTTCGTCTACACTACCAACTAAAAAGTAAGCAATTTCCTCCTCTTGTTCAGAAAGTCTAAAAGTGTTTAACTGATTTATTAAATGTTGTGTAAACGATGTTCCTGCTGCATAAGGCACATTTTTTTCTTCATCATCCGAACTATAATTATTGGCTTGGGTTCGATATTCAGGAATTTCATCGTCACTTAAATATTCATCAACATTAATGTCATCAGCATCTATGGTTTCATTATCGTTGTAATCTTCAGATGAGTTGTCAAAATCATCAAAGTTATCATCGTTAACATCAGTATCTTTTCCTGTGTCTAAAGCTGGATTTTCTTCTAATTCTTGCTTTAAACGTTGCTCAAAAGCTTGAGTAGGCAACTGTATCAGTTTCATTAACTGAATTTGTTGTGGTGATAGCTTTTGCGAAAGCTTAAACTGTAAATACTGCTTTAGAGCCATAGATGATAATTATCTACTAAAAGTAATAAATCTAAAATTAAAACTCAGCGTTTTGTGGTGTTCTAGGGTAAGGAATAACATCTCTAATATTACCCATACCAGTAGTAAACATAACCAAACGTTCAAAACCTAATCCAAAACCAGAATGAACCGCAGTACCATACTTACGTAAATCTAAGTACCACCATAATTCTTCTTCAGGAATATCTAAAGCTTTCATTTTTTCTTTAAGAACATCGAGGCGTTCCTCACGTTGCGAACCACCAACCATTTCGCCAATGCCTGGGAAAAGAATATCCATCGCTCTTACTGTCTTACCATCTTCATTTAAACGCATATAGAATGCTTTAATATTTGCAGGATAATCGAATAAGATTACTGGACATTTAAAATGTTTTTCAACTAAATAACGCTCGTGCTCAGATTGTAAATCTGCTCCCCATTCTTCAATAATATAGTTGAATTTCTTTTTCTTATTTGGTTTAGAATTTCTTAGAATATCAATAGCTTCGGTATAGCTTACACGTTTAAAGTTATTGTCTACAACAAACTTAATTTTTTCAATTAAGCTCATATCACTACGCTCTGCTTGAGGCTTCGTTTTTTCTTCGTCTAAAAGACGCTTTTCTAAAAACTCAAGGTCTTCTCTGTTGTGTTCTAAAACATAGCTTAAAACAGATTTCATAAAGTTTTCAGCTAAATCCATATTGCCTGCCAAATCCATAAAAGCCACTTCTGGCTCTATCATCCAGAATTCAGCTAAGTGACGCGACGTATTTGAGTTTTCAGCTCTAAAAGTCGGACCAAAAGTATATACTTTGCCAAGAGACATGGCAAAAGTTTCAGCTTCTAACTGACCAGAAACGGTTAGGTTAGTCTCTTTACCAAAGAAATCTTCTTTATAGTTAACTTCACCATCTTCAGTTAATGGAGGATTTTTAGCATCTAAACTTGATACTCTAAACATTTCACCTGCACCTTCAGCATCGCTCCCTGTGATAATTGGAGTATGCATGTAGTAAAATCCATTTTCATTGAAATATTTGTGAATGGCAAATGATAGTGACGATCTCAAACGCATTACAGCACTAAAAGTACTAGTTCTGGTACGTAGATGAGCATTCTCTCTTAAAAATTCAAACGAATGCTTTTTAGGTTGAATAGGGTAGGTTTCAGGATCGGAATCCCCTAAAACTTCAAGTTCTTTTACTTGAATTTCTACAGACTGTCCTTTGCCTTGGCTTTCTACCAATTCGCCAGTAATATTAACGGCAGCACCTGTGGTAACGCGTTTTAATAGACTTTCATCAAAATTTTCAAAATCTACAACACATTGAATATTATTTAATGTAGAACCATCGTTAAGAGCAATAAATCGGTTAGCTCTAAAAGTTCGTACCCATCCTTTTACGGTAACATCTTGTAAGGTCACATCTTGTGAAAGTAGTTGTGCTACAGTTTTTGTTGTCATTTTTAAAATATTTTGAATGCTAAGATAATTGTTATTCTTTGTTTTTTATGTTGTCCTCGGTATCATCTTCCGAAGGAATAATATTAATTGCAGGCTCTCTAAGAACTTCTTTATTGGCAATATTTCTTTCTAATGAAAGTAATAAGGATGGCAATAATAGTAAATTAGAAAGCATAGCGAAAAGTAAAGTTATAGAAACTAAAGCTCCTAGAGCTACAGTACCACCAAAACTTGATATGGTAAACACAGAAAACCCGAAAAACAGAACAATTGAAGTATAGAACATACTTACACCTGTCTCTCTAAGGGCTGCATATACTGATTTTCTAATTTTCCAATGGTTGGCTTGTAATTCTTGTCTGTATTTTGCCAAGAAGTGAATAGTATCATCCACAGAAATACCAAAGGCAATACTAAATACCAAAATAGTTGACGGTTTTATAGGAACACCCAGATAACCCATTAAACCAGCTGTGACTAAAAGTGGTAAAAGGTTTGGGATTAGTGATACAATAATCATCCTGAATGAACGGAATAAATATGCCATAAATAATGATATGAGCACAATGGCAAGCGTTAATGAAATCACTAAATTTCTCACTAAGTATTTAGTTCCTTTTTGAAAAACTAAAGCCTTACCGGTCATGGTAACTTCATAGCGTTCCTCAGGAAAAAGTTTAGTTATTTTATTTTGAATATTTTCCTCAATACGCTCCATTTTGTCCGTACCAATATCTTTCATAAAGGTTGTTATACGAGCATATTGACCAGTGCTATCTACAAAATTCTTTAGTAAATCTACATCTGAATTTGAGTTTTTAGCATAAGAAAGAATAAAGCTGTTTTCTTGGCTTGTAGGTAACTGATAATATTTTGGATTTCCGTTATAGTAGGCTTGTTTGCTATATTTTACAAGGCTCACCACAGAAATTGGGCGAGATAATTCAGGAGTTTCGTTGATGAGTTCTTCAAGTTCATTTATGCGTTTTAGGGTGGCTAATTTCATTACACCCTTTTTACGTTTGGTATCAACCATAATTTCTAAAGGCATAATACCATTAAATTCATCTTCAAAGAAACGAATATCTTTAAAAAATTGTTTGTCTTGAGGCATATCTTCAATAAGACTGCCAGAAATTCTTATTTGATTGAGACCAATCATACTTAGAATTATCAAAACGAGAGCTGTTGCATAAATAGTAATTTTTCTATGCTTTACCATGCGCTCTATCCAATCAACAAAGCCTCCGATCCAACGTTTGTTGAGATGTTCTAAATGTCTTTCTTTAGGATAAGGTAAAAACGTATAAATTATAGGAATTATAAGAAGGCACAGTATGAAAATTGCTAGTATACTTAACGATGCTACAATACCAAATTCTTTAAGAAGCTTACTTTCGGTGAGAATAAAAGTAGCAAAACCAGAAGCCGTGGTTACATTAGTCATTAATGTGGCATTACCTACTTTGGTAATAACACGTTGCAAAGATCTTACTTTGTTACCGTGAGATTTTACTTCGTGTTGGTATTTGTTTATTAAAAAAATACAGTTAGGAATACCAATAACAATAATCAATGGCGGAATTAAAGCCGTAAGTACTGTAATCTCATAACCCAACAAACCAATAATCCCAAAGGTCCACATTACACCTATACAAACAACGATCAACGAAATAAATGTGGCTCTAAATGATCTGAAGAAAAAGAAGAAAATTAAAGATGTTACAAATAATGCAGCACCAATAAAGATTGGAATTTCATCAACAATATTTTGTGAGTTAAGCGTTCTTATATAAGGCATACCAGAAACCCTAACATCAAGATTGTTTTTATCTTTAAAGTCTTTTATTTTTTCCTCTAAGACATCAATAATAAAATCTTTTCTAGCAGGAGTATTTACAATGTCTTTCTTTAAATATATAGCTGTACGAATGGTTTTTGTTTCAGCATTAAATAAAAAGTTATCGTAAAAAGGATACTGCTCAAAAAGTTCTGTTTGAAGTTTTTCAATTTGCTCAACACTTCTAATTGAGTCTTTTACAAATGGTTCTAAATCAAACTTTTGATCTTCATTATTTTTAATTAATTTTTGAAGATCCTTTATAGATAGAACTGTTTCAACTTCATCATAAGACTTAAAGGAATCTGCAAGTTTGTTCCAAGCATTAAGTTGTTTTACACTAAATAAGCTAGAATCTTTAACACCTAAAACAATAAGATTACCTTCTTCGCCAAAGATATTTAGAAAGTTATTGTACGTAATGTTAACCTCATGTTCATCAGGTAACATATTAGCTTCAGTATAGGTGAAACGCATATGTCTCCATTGCATGCTAAAGAATACCGTAGCTAAAATTATAGCTAATAAAATGAAAATTTTATTGCGAAGAATTAGCCTCGCAATTGCTTCCCAAAATCCTTTGGTTAATAGTTTAAACATACATTGAAGAAAATGAGCCGCAAAGGTAGAAAAAACCTAAGGAATAGCTAGGTAATTAACACTAATATAATATGAATTATAGTGAAATATTAAAGGTGAACTTAAAAGCGATATTATCTTCAAAATTTGGAAGATGATAACCTCCATATCTGTAGGCAAAACTAAGTCCAAACCCAAAAAGTAATCGATTGATTTCTAAGCCAGACTCTGAGTACAATTTTTCAAGTGTATTGAATTCTATACCTTCATGTCTATCAATACTTTTCATATTGCCAATAGCATATCTTGAAATTAAAACCAATTGTGGTTTAAACCACTCAGAGACTTTAAATGGACTAAAAGCATGTTTTATTTGTAGGGTTGAAAACTTATCACTAAAAAATTCATTGAAATACATAGTTTCAAAACTGTTGAGACCAGCTACTGAGAAACGTTGTAAAATGGTTTCTTTTGTTATGTTATTTGGATAAGCATGATACAAATGCGTTAAAGGCGTTTTACCACCCGCAATACCAGCAACTAAAGTAATATTAGTTTGAGCATTGTTATCATAATTGAACTGTTGAATAGTTCTGAAATCTATTTTAGAAAAATCAAAGTCACTTCCAAAAACAGACTTAAAACCTTTAGTAACTTGAAGAGTGAATTTAGGATAACCATCAATTAAAGTTTTAACCTTATCTCCTTCTAATAATTCAAACGTACTAAAAGGACTCCATTGTAAACTTAGTTTAGCCATACTTAAATCGAATGAGTTATAAGCACGGTCATCAACTAAAAAATTATAATTGTAAGTAGGGTTGATTTTGCTAAGTGACAACTCAGTTTCTGAGACCAAATGGTTGGTTATTTTATGTTCTACAGCTATAGCTTTTGTGATATGTCGGTGAAATAAATCAATGTTTAAAAGCCGAGGTTCAAAAAACGTAAAGAATCGTTTATCCGTTAAAAACTTAGAGCTTCCCGTTTCTTGCAAATCGTCAGTGTATGATAGGTTGACCCAAGTATTTGTAGATCTGCTAACCCTAAAGCCACCACCAATTCTATATTTTATACGGTCATCTTTGAATCCATAAACGACATAAGAATTCAGTCTGTATTTTTCTGAAAATCGGTCGTTGGTAACTCCGCCTAAACCTGTTCTAAATCCTTCGTATTGATTAAATTTTACTAAATAACGTAAATCCGCATTGAAGTAGTTGAAAGGAAAAAAGCCATTACCTATATTTTTAAGAAACTCTGCTTTTTTGATAGAATCACGAGCTTGTTCAATGGAATCTCTATCTTTTGTTTGTGGTTGTTGAGCAAAAATATTTGTTGCATAAAAGAATAAGAGAACAACAAATAAGCGCTGTAACATAAGAGAGGGTAAAATAGTTGTTAAATAAAACATCCCAAAAACACATTTGGGATGAATATTCTTTTTGTTGAGACTAAACAGTCATTATTTCTTTTTCCTTAACGTCTAGAATACTATCAATTTTCTTAACGTAAGAATCTGTGAGCTCTTGTACATCGATTTCAGCATTGCTTTGTAAATCTTCAGAAACATCAGCCTTTTTTAGGTCGTTCATTGCATCTTTACGTGCATTTCTTACACCAATTTTAGCATCTTCTGCTTCAGCTTTTGCTTGCTTTGCTAAATCTTTACGTCTTTCCTCAGTTAAAGGTGGAACATTGATGATAATCATTTCACCATTATTCATCGGATTAAATCCAAGATTAGCAATCATAATACCACGCTCAATTTCTTGAAGCATATTTTTTTCCCAAGGTTGAACAGAAATTGTTCTTCCGTCTGGTGTATTAACATTCGCAACTTGGTTTAAAGGAGTTTGAGATCCGTAATAATCTACCATTACACTGCCTAACATAGCAGGACTAGCTTTACCAGCTCTGATATTAACCAATTGCTTTTCAAGATGCTTTAATGCAGCATCCATGGATTCTTTTGTTGAGTCTATTATAAATTTAATTTCTTCGTCCATTGTGTTAAAATTTTAATTGAGAGTTATCAAAATTTAAGCCAAACCTATAGGTTAACTACCGTTCCAATGTTTTCACCAGTTACGACTTTACGTAGATTTCCTTTTTTGTTCATGTCAAATACTATGATAGGTAATTTGTTTTCCTGACTCAAAGTGAAAGCTGTAGTATCCATAACTTTTAAACCTTTACGTAGCACATCATCAAACGTTATATGGTCAAACTTTATTGCTGAACTATCTTTTTCTGGGTCAGCGGTGTAAATACCATCAACACGTGTACCTTTTAAAATAACATCAGCTTCAATTTCAATAGCTCTGAGTACTGCTGCTGAATCTGTAGTGAAATAAGGATTACCTGTACCACCACCAAAGATAACCACACGGCCTTTGTTTAAATGGCTCATAGCTTTCCTTCTAATAAAAGGCTCTGCAACTTCATTGATTTTTATGGCCGTTTGAAGACGTGTTTTTATACCTGTATCTTCAAGCGCATTTTGCAAGGCCAAACCATTTATTACAGTGGCTAACATTCCCATATGATCTCCTTGAACACGATCCATACCGTTCATAGCACCTGCAACACCTCTAAAAATGTTACCACCTCCAATAACTATAGCGACTTCAACACCCAAGTCCGTAATCTCTTTAATTTCTTCAGCATATTCGTTTAATCGCTCAGGATCTATACCGTATTGACGATTTCCCATTAAGGCTTCACCAGACAATTTTAGAAGTATTCTTTTGTATTTCATTTTGAATTTTAAAAGTTGAACAAAGCTACATAATTATTGGCATCTGTAAAAGAGAAAAAAATATCAAAAAAAAGCCTTTCATTTTTGAAAGGCTTTAATATTCTTTTTTTTTTAGAATAAATGAATTATCCTACAGTAGCACGTTTAAAACCAGCTACTTCTACGTCTCCGTATGTTTTAACGTATTCAGCAACAGTTTGCTTATCATCTTTGATAAACTTTTGATCTAATAAACATTGTTCTTGATCTAAAGTTGTGTTATCAGAAATGAAACGCTCCATTTTACCTGGTAAAATTCTATCCCAGATTTGCTCTGGCTTACCTTCAGCTTTTAATTCAGTTTTAGCATCTTCTTCAGCTTTAGCAATAACTTCTGGAGTTAATTGTGCCATAGAGATGTACTGAGGTACATTTTTTAAAGTTTTGCCTAAACGACCTAACTCTATATTATCTTTTTCGATAGCTGCAATACGAGCTTCAGTTTCAGAAGCTACATAAGCAGGATCAAAATCTTTGTAAGATAAAGTAGTTGCTCCCATAGAAGCTACTTGCATAGCTACATCTTTAACTAAAGTTTCAACATTATCAACTTTAGCAGAAAGACCTACTAATGCAGCAATTTTATTGATGTGAACATATTGTCCAACATATGGTGCTTCTAATTTTTCAAAAGCAGTGATGTCTAATTTTTCACCGATAACACCAGTTTGCTCAGTTAATTTATCTGCAACAGTCATTCCGTCAAAATCAGCAGCTAAGAATTCTTCCTTAGTGTTGTAGTTTAATGCTGTTTCAGCTAAATCGTTAGCAAGTTTTACGAAGTTTTCGTTTTTACCAACAAAGTCAGTTTCACAACCTAATACAATTGCAACACCAACTGTATTGTCTGCATTTATTTTAGCCACAGCAGCACCTTCAGAAGAATCTCTGTCAGCTCTCTTTTCTGCAACTTTTTGTCCTTTTTTACGTAATACTTCAATGGCTTTGTCAAAATCGCCACCAGCCTCGACTAAAGCTTTTTTACAATCCATCATACCAGCACCAGTTGCTTGTCTTAGCTTGTTTACTTCTGCTGCTGTAACTTTTACAGTGTTTTCCATAGTGTTTAAATTTAAAAAGTCGATTAATTAATTTTCAACAAAGAAAAGAATTAAACGACTTTCATATATTTTCTAAATGTTATTTATTCTTCTTCTTCGTTTGCAACAGCTTTTTTAGCCTTTTTTGCAGGTTTAGCTTTACCTTCTTTATCAGCTGCTTTTTCAGCTTTTCTTTCGTTTAAACCATCTTCGATTGCAGATGTTACGATAGATAAAACTTTGTTGATTGATTTAGAAGCATCATCATTTGCAGGGATAACGTAATCTACCTGACGTGGGTCAGAGTTAGTATCTACCATGGCAAAGATTGGAATGTTTAATTTTTGAGCTTCTTTTATCGCGATGTGCTCACGCATAATATCAACTACAAATAAAGCACCTGGTAAACGTGTCATATCAGAGATAGAACCTAAGTTCTTTTCTAACTTAGCACGTAAACGGTCTACTTGTAAACGTTCTTTTTTAGATAAAGAGTTGAATGTTCCGTCTTTCTTCATTCTATCAATAGAAGCCATTTTTTTAACAGCTTTTCTAATAGTAACAAAGTTAGTTAGCATTCCACCTGGCCAACGCTCAGTAATGTAAGGTTGGTTTACAGCTCCTGCTTTTTCAGCAACGATGTCTTTAGCTTGTTTTTTTGTAGCAACGAATAAGATTTTCTTACCTGATGCTGCAATTTTACTTAATGCTGCACAAGTTTCATCGATTTTAGCTGCTGTTTTGTAAAGGTTGATGATATGGATACCGTTACGCTCCATATAGATGTAAGGGGCCATGTTTGGATTCCACTTACGTGTTAGGTGACCAAAATGTACACCTGCGTCAAGTAATTCTTTTACTTCTACTTTTTCCATTTTTGTAATAGTTTACGTTCTGTTGAATTAGCAATGATTAAGTGGTTGCCTTGGCTTGCCTTAACCATTTAGATGCTAAACTAAATCCTGACTGTTAGGTCATGGACAACAATAACTGGTTTAAATTTTGCTGAATTTTCAGCGGTTTCAATAAATAATAAAATAATCCAGAACCTGAAAAGTTCAGATTCTGAATTAAGTGTTGTTGGATATTAACGTTTAGAGAACTGGAATTTCTTACGCGCTTTCTTCTGACCGAATTTCTTACGCTCTACCATTCTTGGATCTCTTGTTAATAGACCTTCTGGCTTTAATATTGCTCTGTTTTCAGCATCAACTTCGCACATAGCACGAGATAATGCTAAACGTATAGCTTCCGCCTGGCCGGTGATACCACCTCCATATACGTTTACAGTAATATCAAAGTTGCCATCATTGTTAGTCATGGTAATAGGTTGGTTTACTTTATACTGCAAAGTAGCAGTAGTAAAGTATTCCGCCATGTCTTTTTTGTTCACCGTGATGTTACCTTTTCCTTGAGCAACATACACACGAGCAACAGCCGTCTTTCTACGGCCAATTTTGTGAATTACTTCCATTAGTTAAATTCGTTTAAATTAATTGTTTTTGGCTTTTGAGCTTCATGAGCGTGCTCAGCACCAGCAACAACAGTTAAGTTTCTAAAAAGAGTTGCTCCTAATTTGTTTTTAGGTAGCATTCCTTTTACTGACTTTTCTACTAATCTGGTTGGGTCTTTCTCAAACATTTCAGTAGCAGTCAAGCTTCTTTGACCACCTGGATAACCTGTGTGACGGATATAACTTTTATCTGTCCATTTGTTACCAGTTAAGTTGATTTTTTCAGCGTTTACAACAATTACGTTGTCACCGCAATCAACGTGTGGCGTAAAGTTAGGCTTGTGCTTACCTCTTAAAAGTTTTGCTACTTTAGAAGCTAAGCGACCTAAGTTTTGTCCTTCAGCATCAACTAAAACCCACTCCTTATTAACGGTAGCTTTGTTAGCAGAAACTGTTTTGTAGCTTAATGTATCCACACTAATTTGATTTATTATTGCACCATAGGGTACAAAAGATTAAACATTTCTCTTCCGAAAAAGAGTTTGCAAATTTACGACAAACAATTGGATTGGCAAATGTTATTTGAAGGTTTTTTTGTGCTGGAAATCAGAGTGATTAAGAATATTATTTTTTAATCAAAATTTCGTCTAAATTTTACTGACTTTAAAAATGAAATTATGCTCGACAAAATTGGCTCTTTCTTGTTCGATTGTAAGTTGAAAATGATTTTCTAATGCAATCTTTTTTATGGTTGTGAGATCACAATCTTGGGATAATATCATCAGAATAGTTTTGTCATCACGATGAGATAATTGTTGGAATAATTGATGGAAATATTCAAAATCTTTACCACAGAACCAAGCTCTTTCTTTTGTGTTCTTTGGTGTTTTAGGATAGTATGGAGGATTAATAATGATATAGTCAAAGCTATTTTCAGAAATATTGTTGAATAGGTCTGAATTTAATATTTCTACATCTAGATTATTTTTTTTAGAAGCTTTGTTTAATGCTTCTAATGCCACTGTGTTTATGTCAGATGCAGTGACTATAGCACCTTTTGAGGTAGCGTAAAGTGATATTATTCCAGAGCCGCAACCTAATTCTAAGAAGGTTTTGTTTGTAATATCTAGTTGCTTTATACAGTCTAATAAGATTTTTGTACTTAGTGTATAGTGTGGTGGAAATACTTCTGGCATGACCATAACCTCAATACCATCATATTTATAAGATCTTGGTTTTGAGAAATAACTCTCGGTACCATATTTTAAAAATGGATGTGATATTTTTTTTAATAGCTTTCTTATCATTCTGAATAAAAACCTTCAATTTCAGGTTGTCTGTATTTCCAAATTTTGTGTAATGCTTTTATTTCATAAGGATATTTGTAAACTCCTGTTTTGTATCGAAGCTGAGAAATGGAACGTAAAATTCTCTTTTTAAATCCTTTAATTCTGAAATCTGATGCTGTAGGATAGTAACCATTAAGTACAGTTTCAAAATTCATTATTCGATCGACCATTTTTGGTGTAAGCCAAGGTGTTAAAGGATTTTTTCTTAAATCGAAATTTTCCCAAGCAGGATCTAACCAATCATCTAGTTTTTTAGGAAAGCTAAATCCAGCTTTTTGGATTTGCTCGTATAATTCAGACCCTTCTGTCGCCACTGGGCTATACAGATATATGATGATTTCAGAGTCAGGATTTATGTCTTTTATTTCTTTAATGAAGTTGATATCCCATTCTATTTGCTCCATAACCTGTTCTGGTGTGTCCGCAGGCATTCCTAATACAAAAGAGAATTCTGGGATAATACCTATAGGATATAGCCGAGCAGCAAAGTCTTTAATACCTTGACCTGTTTGCGTTCCTCCTTTATTCATTTGTTTTAAAATCTCATCATTACCCGTTTCGGCACCTAAGAATATCATTTTGCAACCTGCTTCTTTCATTAAAATTAGGTCATCGTCTGAGTACTTGTTTATGGTATCAATACGACCTTCGCCCCACCAAGTAATACCATCATCTTTTATAAGTTCTGAAAATTCTACAACACGTTTTCTAGAAGTAAAAAAGTTGTTGTCGTGAAATTCTATAGCATCAATACCATAATTGGTTTTAAAATAAGAGACATCTTTATAGACGCTTTCGGCAGATTTCGCTTTCCAGCGTCCATCATATATAGGTACAACTGCACAGAACGAACAGGTAAATGGACATCCTAAACTTGAGTGGTATGAAAATGTTTTACTTCCTAAAAAAGTTCGGCTTAAGTAATTTTCTAAATTATATAAGGAATTGAGATGCTCGTATGGTAAATCAGGTAGCGCATTTTGGTCTAGTAACTTTTCTTTTTTCGTCCTAACAATATTGCCATCTTCATCTTGATAGATAAGATTCATAATGTTAGGAAGCACTTCTAAATTGCCAGATTCTAATGTGTTTAACAGCTGAGGGAATGTGACATCTCCTGGACCATTAACGATATAATCTACATAAGGTGCTTCAATTGACACCTTATATTGATTAGAAGCAAAATAACCTCCCCAAATAGTGATGGAATCAGGAAATTCTTCTTTTATATTTTTGGTAAATGGAATGGCTTGTCGTAATTGAGGGCCAGGCATAACCGTAGAACAGAAGTATTTAAACTCGCCAGTTTTAAAATAGTCGTAAATCGTTTGCCAAGGGTCTTCTTCTAAATTTCCATCAACAAATACATAATCATATTTTCCGTGAATGGATGCACCTACCTGAAGAATAGAATTAGGAATTCTGTGCTTGCTATTGGCACTTCTTGGGTTGAATATGATGATTTTGTTTGACACTATTTTATAAGCTTTGCGAGAATATTACCGTGTAGGTTTTTAATGTTCATTTCGTTGATTTCTAACTTCAATTCTTTTGCTGACAACCAAATTTTACGAATAAAAATAGGATTTTCATTAAGGGTGTAATTGAATTTATACGTTCCTAGTTCATCTAACTTTGATAGACACAGAATGGTTTCTTCTACAAATCCACCTGTAAATTCAAATTCAATCAGAGGGATTTTATAGTTCAAGCTTTTTAAGACTTCGTATTCATAACCTTCAACATCGATTTTACAAAAATCTGGAATTCCGTAACGTTCAATCTGTGAGTTTAAAGTTACAACTTTAACAGGTTGTTTTTTGTTCCAATAAATAGAATCGGTTGTAAAATAGGATTTAAATTTATTGGATAATGTAGCAATTTCTATGTGATTGCCTAATGATAAGTCTAAGGTAGCATTTTCACTACCTATAGCCATATTAACTATTGAAAAATCAGGATATTCCTGGTTTAGTTTATTTAAAGCATTTTGGCAATTTTCTTGAGGCTCAAATGCCACAACAGTATGTTTTAGGCTTAAAAATATTGAACTCTTGTAGCCAATGTTTGCACCAATATCAAAGCAAAGACTATCTTTCTTGAGGATGGACTTGTAAAGGCGCCTAAGCTTTTTTTTATGTAAAAACTTTTTAAAAAACATTCTTTTTTGTCATTAAGCAGTTTTAATTAGTTTTTGTTTTCTAAGTCTTAGATAAAAGAACAACGCAAATATTTGGGCTATAGCGTTAGCGGCCAAGACGCCTGTAACATTATAATCGAGATATAATAAAAGTAATGATAAACCAAAATTGATTATTAGACAAATTACAGAAATAGTGATGACTTTTTTTTCTAGAAACATTTTAAAGCAGACAAGAATATCTATTGAATAAACATAGCAAGGGTAACCAATAATGAAGCCTAAAACGAGTTGGAAAAATGATAGTTGAATATCAAAAAACAAAAGTGCATAATAAATAGAGCCAACTATAAAGCTATTTGCTAAAAGGCCAAAAGTTGCTACATTTTTTTTAATCTTTCTTAGATTTTTAGACGGCATTCTATAAATGTTCTTTACGTAAGGAAAAAGTAATAGCATTACAACTGACTGAGAAAAAATGAAAAACCCTGAAATGATTTGATACTCGCCTAATAATTTACCAGAATAGAATATGCTGTAAGCATAAATATCAATCTTAGACTGCATAAATCCAGATATTGCTAATAGGAAAAAAGGTAAACTCAATTTTAGAAGACTAAAATCGAATTTAAACTCTTTAAACCTTAAAAACTTTTTATAGATAATAATAGACATCACTGCCTTAATAACAACAGAGATTGCATAACTCCTTATTAAAATTGAAATATCTAGATTTTTTCTAAAAATGAATAACATAATTATTAGTACCAAAAAGCTGATAACCTCAATGCTAATAGATATAATGTAGTCTCGATTGTAATAAATTATTGATAGAAATGAATCATACAAAAATAAACCTAATAACCATAATATTAAATACAATGACAGATGTAAAGGAAATAGAATTAAGATGCTTACAATAAATATTGTGCAAAGTACTAATCTGGCTAAAACTAGTTGTTGCCAATCTGCAACAATATTTCTTGGGTTTTGACTGAATAAGCGAAGTAAATAGTTCTTGCTTCCCCAACTTGTTACTATTGAAGCTAAAAAGAAAAAGAGCATATACTCTACAAAATTACCCCAAAGCGCTTTTGAAAAATAATTGACAATGAGATAAGAAAAAACTATAGAAATTAAGGGGTTTAAGACACTTCTAAAACCATTGATTGCTATTGGGTAAAAACGATTAGCTGTTTTCTTTAATTTTTGGTTGGTCATTTAATTTCTTCTATAGCAAAATCACAATTTAAGCTATTTAAATTTTAGAGACCTATATATCATTGATTAATATTATTTTTATCAATAGCGATGAGAAATTTTTTAAATCTAAATAGACAGACCTTAATATATTTCACACCTTTAGGGTTGGTGTTGATTTACTTTTTTTTGAAATCATTGTCTTTTCCTTTGCACGATTTTGCCAATAGTTATTTTCCTGCTGATATTACTTCGAATAGTGAAGAACCAGAACTTATTCTTTTTGATATCTATAACTACAACGAGTACATCTGGGATTTAGGTTATAAAGAAGTTTTGGGCGATTTTTATCTCAATAGCCCTTTTAATGCTGTAGCTTTTTATCCGTTAACTTATGTGCAGAACGCTTATATCGCCAAGGCGATTTTTAATTGCATAAGCATACTACTCTTTATAATATCCGTATATCTTTTGTATCAACGCTTGGGTAAAAGCAAAAGGTGGTTAATTGTTGCAGTACCTATATTGTTTTTTATTCCTTTGAGGAATCAAATTATGTTTGGTCAAACGTATTTTTTGGTGTTTTTATTGGTTGTTATTGGTTATGTGTTATTTGAAAAACAAAAGAGACTATCAGGAAGTAGTCTGTTGGTTACAGCAGCTTTGCTGAAAGTATTTCCTATAGCTTATGGTTTGCCACTGCTTTTTAAAAGGGAATGGAAAACAATTTTAACGGCGATAATTGTAGCCATAGTCTTTTTGGCATTGTCTATAGCGTTCACAGGAATTTCAATATGGGAAACCTATTTTTTTGAAGTGATTCCCAATGCCATAAAAAATAAGAGTACGGTTAATTTTCAGTACAACGCGCAATCTATGGATGTGTTTTTAAAAACACTATTTGTTAAGGATGACTACTATAATCCATCAGCCATTTTTGATAATGAACAACTGTATTATGCCTTAAAATGGATTTATAAATCAGTTGTAATTGGTATAGCCATATCTCTTAGTTTGTCTCGTAAAAATGAACTGTTTGCTTTGCTTTCAATTTGGGTAGTGACTTTATTTTTACTACAATCTAGAACTGCAACTTACGCTCAGGTTTTATGGCTGATTCCAGCGTACTATATAATGTCATTATCTATCTCAAAAACAAAAATAATAGTATTTCTTGTTGTGTTGTTTTTGGTATGTAATCTGCCGATTGCTAGTTTAGAACCTTTGCCTTTGGTGTTTAAATTTTCAAGATTATGGCTTAGTATTATCCTAGCAGGTCTATTTTTCTTTAGTTTTAATACAAAGATTAATTACAAGTATATCGCCTTAGGCTTTGTAATCTTATTGCCTTTGCATTTTGATATGTTTTCTAAACCAAAAAAAGACAATTCAACTTATGTTTTAGAAGAACAAAAGCATTTTATGATTTATGATTTTTATGAAGAAAAGGGTGTTTTAACATATGTAGCACTTGGTAAAAATGGTAATGAGATTGTGGCAACTAACATAAGCATCAAAAGTTTTGACGAAGCTTCGTACACTATCGTAAACAACCAGGTTGTAGTCAATGGAAAACAGATAACAGATACACCTGATCTTAAGAAAAAACCAGTATTAGTAAATGATTGTGAAGTGTTTTTTCTTACTGACTCAAGATCGCGGAGAGGTGCTTACACTATAAAAAAGATTGATATTTGTAATTCGTTTTGAGTCTCTTTATTTCAATGAGTTAAAGAGTTTGAAGTTGTAAAGTTTCAAACGTTGAAATAAAAAAGCACAAGACACTTTTAATACACCAATACCATAAATAAAACTACGCTTAAAATTTATAGATGATGAGTCTTTTTCATATTTAGCAGGACAGGATATTTCACCAATAATAATACCTTTATAACAACATTGAGCCAAAATCTGATTATCAAAAATAAAGTCATCTGAATTATTTTGATAAGGAATAGATTTTAAAACCTTAGTGCTAAATGTTCTATACCCAGTGTGATATTCAGATAATTTCTGATTCATTAGAACATTTTGAATAAACGTCAATATTCTATTAGAAATGTATTTATAAATAGGCATACCGCCAGAAAGTGCACTTTTTCCCAAAATACGAGACGCAAGTACAACATCATAAACTCCGTTAGCCACCATATCAGCCATTGCGGGAATTAACTTTGGGTTGTACTGATAATCTGGATGTAACATTATAACAACATCAGCACCTAATTCAATAGCCTTATCATAGCAACTTTTTTGATTAGCACCATAACCTAAGTTTTTGCTATGTTGAATAATATGCTTTATGCCAATATGCTTTGCAACTTCTAGAGTGTTATCGTTGCTGTAATCATCTGTGAGAATCACTTCGTCAACTATATCCAGAGGTATTTCTCTATAAGTTTGCTCTAAAGTTTTTGAAGCATTATATGCAGGAAGTATGACTACTATTTTTTTTTGATAGAGCATTTATTTCAAGAGATTAATAGTGTTACTTGATTTTTCTCTTATACTCTCTGGAACCTCAATAACCTTAAAAGGGGATAGACTATCAATATCTTTTCTATGATACAAATTACCTAAAAAAGGGAATTCTTCATAAATATGGGTTTCTAATCCAGAAAGTTTGTTTTCAACTTCCTTTAGAGGCATATTCCATTCTCTAGATATACGTTCGCCAGAAGGTTCCATAAAAGAGATATAAACAAGCTCTAATTCTGTGTGTAGTTTTTTATTCTTTAGGCTTTTATCTTTCCATAGAGTATTTTGATATTTTTGAAGCTTTTGGTTAAAATAGACCAAAGTATCATCTAGCTTAAAATAATCTAAGTAGTTGTTGTAGTTTTTTTGTGTTTTAAATAAAGGCTGTACAACAACCTCGTGACACCAAATACATTTTGCATGAGTTCCTGCTCGAGTAAGATTACTATTAGCAGCATATTTAATATTTCCCTTTATATCGTAAATTCCAAATTTTAATTGACCATTTGGCATTCTCTCTGTGGTTTCATATTCTAAGGTATCCTTAGTAATAGAATCAATTTCAGCAGAGATAAATGCTTGTCTGTTATTTTCAAGAATATCAGTAAAAGAAATTATACGATGTACATTCGATATGCTAGAGTTATCTATGTATCCTTTTGTTTCCAAAAATTGATAATCTTCATTAAAATCTTTTAATGTTTCCGACACATCTGTTATAGCGTAATAGTGGCTAGAAGTACCAAAGGTTAACGTTACATAACGACCTAAATCAAAAGCATTATGTTGTTTATAGTATTCGGTTTTCTTAAATAAGTATTGAAGTTTAGCTAGTTTAGAACTAGCATCTTCAGAAAACCCTAGAGTTCTAACGTCTAAAGAAACTATAGAATCTTTTGGATTAAATTTAATGAGTGTAGAATCATTGGCAATGGTAGAACCCAAATACGAAAAAGCCCATTTTAAGCCAGTAATGTTTCGCTCAAATGTATCTTCTGGATAAGCTTTATTCCATTTCAGATTGATTTCATAATCTTTCTTCGAACATGAAAAACAAAGGAATAAAACAATCAATATGGAAAGATAGGGTTTCATACTATTTGCTTAATTTCATTAGTCCTCTCGCTAAGCTGGATTTTAACTTATAGCCAATCATCTTTTTTAGATTTTTGTCATTAAGTTTTTCCTTATTGAAATTAACCTCATTAACAATTCGTCTTACCGCATAATCGTAAAATTTTCTGGGATAAGTTCTTGTGAAATCAATATCTCTATCTGTTGAGGTTTCCCAGTTTGGCTTAACGGTTATTTTATCTTCAATGTCATTATATAAAGATGTCCCCTTAATCGGATAAGCGACAGTGATTGTAAAATGTGTAGGATTTGCGGCTTTTAAATAAGTTATAGTGTCGTTAATATCCTTTTCATTTTCACCTGGATAACCAACCATAATAAACGTGCCAGATTCCATGCCTAGAGCATTGGTTTTTTGTATGGCTTCTTTAACAACATCAACATCCACACGTCTGTCCATGGCATCAATTATTTTTTGAGACCCACTTTCAGCACCAATCCAGATTCTATAGCATCCAGCTTCTTTCAATAATTTAAGGATGTCGTCATTTAGACGCTCGGCTCTAGTAATACACTCAAAGGGAATTATAGCATCTTGTTTTATAACCTCATCATGAAATGCTTCTAACCACTTATGACTGACAGTAAAAACATCATCTACAAACCAAATCGTATCTGGATTATAAGTGTCCTTCAATAGCTTTAACTCATTGGCAACTAAATCCGCAGGCCGTCTTCTATAACTTTGGCCATAGACTGCAGTACTACACCATTTGCAGGTGTAAGGACAACCACGTTGTGTACTAACTGTCATAGAACTCTTGCCATGGTGAGTTTTCCATGTGTTTAAGTATTTATCTACAGGAATAGCTTCTCTGTTGGGTAATGGCAGCTCAGTAAGGTCTTTGATTTTTGTACGTGGCGTAGTTTTTTTTACGCTACCATTTTCCAAATAAGCAATGCCACTAATTTCATTGTAAGTCTTGTTGTTAATGATGGCATTGTAAAGTTCAAAAGTCGTTTGTTCACCTTCACCAATAATTAAAAAATCAGAACCAGTATTTAAGTAATTTTCACAATTGTATGTGATATCTGGTCCGCCCAAAATAATTTTTGGGTAACCATATTTTTCATCGGTTTTTAAAAGTTTGACTAGTTTAATGACATTGATTTTTGTCATTAGATTAGTATATATGGCTACAACCTTGGGTTGTTTTTCTTCAATAAAATGAAGTTGCTCTGCTTTTGAATAAAACGTTGAATCAAACACAAAATTAGAAACGTTATTTTGGTTGAGATAAGCAGAAATATATAGAATTCCCAAAGGTGCGTAAGGCTTCATGATGGCCCTTTCTTTAGCATCTTCAAATAAATAGTAAGCATGTGTTAGTAAAATGCTCATCTCTTATTTTTTGGTTAGTTCTATTAAAAAATGATCTGAATATTTAGCCCAAACCGAAGCAGTTAATATTTGATCGATAAACTTAAGTATAGATAAAAAAGGTGCTTTAGAAAGAAACGAATCTTCTAAATATGAAGGCGGAATGGCTAGGCCAATTGGTTTTATGTTTTCTGTTTTATAATTTGATTTCGTAAATTCTATAATATCCTTAGGATTGTAGTACCAGGTTTTTACATCTACACCATCAACATTAGCTAAAACACAATCATTGGTTTGTCGTCTTTTAGCTTGTTTAAGTTTTCCTTTTAAAGAAAAATATAATTTTTCCCAAAGACATTGCTTTGTCATTATAACCAATATCATTTTTCCTTCAGGCTTAAGCAATCTAGAGGCTTTTGTAAAAAAAGATTGTAATTCAGATTTTGATAAACAGTTAAATCCGCCGAAGTTTGAGAATATTAAATCGAATGTTTTGTCAAATGAGTTCTTTTCAATTGTATTGATATCCTGTACTCTGAAATTTAAATTTTTAGATCTAGATTTTGCGCTGGCTAGTTTTATCATACTTTCAGAAATGTCCGTGGCAATTACTTCATGACTAAGTTTAGCAAAATTGATAGCATCTTCGCCAGTGCCACAATTCAATTCTAAGATGTCAAGTTTTTTATTTTGTGTAATAATAGGATTTAGATATTTAAAAACCATATGACGTTGCGCCTTTCCTATGTTAGAAAAAGTAAAGACTGTATCGTAATGGGCTGCAGCAATATCAAAATCGTTAACCATTAGAAATTTCCATATTTTTAAGTTGAAGCTTATCAACTAAAGACGAAGGTAAATAATAACCCAAAAGTACTATTGATCTTAGTTTCTGTTTTGAAAGTGCTAACGGATTTTTAAATACGGTTTTGATATTCTCAAAAGCTTGACTCTTTCGATATTCTTTGTGAACATAGCGCTGTAATTTTTTGTAAAATTTAGAACTGTATGTACCTTTAAATAGCATAGCTAAATCATCAGAATCGGTCCAGTTGGCTTTGAGTTGTAGATCGTCTTTTACCTTATCGTAAAATTTTGTTCCAGGCAAAGGATACGAAACCGAAACACCGATATTGTCAGGTAGTAGCTCTTTTATCATAGCAATGGTTTTAGCAATGTCAGCTTTTGTTTCACCCAAATAACCAAATTGTATAAAAAAGGCGACTCTAACACCTCTCTGCTTTAAAAGTTTGGTGGCTTCATAAATCTGCTCAATGGTGGTGTCTTTGTCCATAGCATCCAAAATACTTTGAGAGCCACTTTCCGCACCAACCCAAACTTCTTCCAAGCCACTTTCGGCTAAAGCATCGATGGTATCTTCTTTCAACAATAAATCAACTCGACTTTGTATATAGTAAGAAATTTTAAGTCGTTCTTTCTTTAGTTCTTCATTGAAATTTTGAACCCAATTTGGTTTCAGCCCAAAAATATCATCACACATCCAAAAACGATTCACACCATAAGTTTCAGATAGATATTTTATGTGTTTTGTAATATATTCTGGTGAATGCGAATTGTATCGATTACCGTAGATTGGTTTAGCACACCAATTGCATTTAAAAGGGCAACCTCTAGTGGTTGCAATATTTAAAGTGAATTCATTATTACCACTTTCCCAAATATCACGATAAGGCTCAATATCTATTAAATCCCAAGCAGGAAGAGGCAACTCGTCTAAATTTTTTAAAACCGGTCGCTTAGGATTCTTTATAATTTTATCATTTGTTTCATAAACAATTCCTTGAATATTTGAGGTGTCAAAGTCGTTTTCTAAAGCATTAACCAATTCTTTTAAAGTGATTTCTCCTTCTCCTTGAATTATAAAATCAGCACCAGCATTCAGGTATTTCTCATAGTGATCCGTAGAATCTGAACTGCAAACAATGATTTTACAATTAAGATTTTTGGCAATTTTTATCATTTCAAAAGCAGCCTCACGCATGGTGGTTAAGCACATTTTTGTGAGATAATTAAAACCGTCATCATAAATTACAAAATACTTTGGCTTTTCAGTTTCTAAGTAAGGTTTTATAACTTTCGGATGATCTAATAAATTAGCATCAAAAACACCAACTTTATAATTATTTTCTCTGAGATAGGATGCAGCATATAAAGTGCCTAAAGGTGGATATGGCGTTTTGTTTTTCCACTGTTTAGGATCGAATTTATAGTAGTAAGAATGTGAAAATACAATATCAAGCATTTTCCATGGTCAAATTTAGGTTGTAGGCTTTATTTTTATTTTCGTAATTTTTATTCAGTCTTACGATAACTTGAGACTGGAAATCTTGTGGATGATGTTTAGAAACATCATTGGTAGACTTCATGGCAATTTCAAAATTGTCTTTTTCTAAATGGTTAAATTTTTGTTTCCACTTTTTTAATGTAACCGCTTTAAGTCTTTTATCAATAAACCTTCCTAAACTGTTGTCAAAAATCAACTCTAGAGTTTTACTCCAAAAAGGTTTGGAATGCATCTCACGTATAAATTTTTGATTAATTGTTTTGTTGGGATAGAAACCTAAAGTCCATTTGTTGGACTCTATAAACTTATCGAAAGTAGCTTTTCCGTAAATAGGAATAAGCGTCATCAATTCCGTTGCAGTAAACTTATTCTGTTCTTTTATTTTTAGTTTATTAGAACTTATAAAATAGTTGACGCAGAAGTACTTTTTTGAATTCAATAAAAACACTTTTTTGAATAAAATTAAAAGTGTTCGTGCAAGCCATAAATGATTGGGTTTTGTAATAATAAAAAAATCAATGTCACCATCATTGTCATAATAACCTTTAGAAAGCGAACCCGAAATAGATACAGATTCTATAAAAGGGAATGAAGCAATTAGCTTGGCACGTTTTAAAGCTTTTGGCATAATATCCTTGGCCATTTTATTGCCTTTAATACGTCTTTCAACTAAACTGAAATTATTTTTATCAGTGTAATAATCCCCAAACTTATAGATGATTTTTTTATTGGTTAACTCTTCAAGTTCACGCTGAACTGCTTCCATGTTTTCTAAACAGGAATAGTTAAAAACCTCTTCTTTTTTCAAAGGATAATTAAAAACAGAGGAGTATATGATAACTTTAAGAGCGTTCATTTTTTAAGTTGGTGATTTATAAAAATAAGACTAATTATATATTAACTACGATATTAGACAAATTTTTAGATGTTTTTTGAGTTCTTTTTTATAAAACAACTCAATGCTAAAAACCACTGAAAAAAAGTGAAGATTTTTGACAAAACGCGAATTCTACTTTGTTGCTCTTGTAAGTCTATCGTTTATAGATTTACCCAAACCATAATCAGGAAGACGTTCTGCAATAATAAGATCCAAGTCTTGTTGGTCTAGTTGATGTAAGGCGTCATAGAGTTTTGAAGCGGCTTCTTCAAGATTTTTACCTTCGGATAGCACAATTTTGAAATGAATAGCATCATCGTTCAAAATATCATTGTATGTTAAAAGTCCTATGCGTAGACTTTTGTTTGCCTCAACAGCTTCTTTAAGATGATTGGTAAGAATGGTTTTGGTTTTTGGCGCATAATGGCGTTCTAACATTCCTGGTGCATCAGGTGCAACTTCTTTTTTGTTTTTAATTTCAATAGTTCCAACTACAGCTTCAATAGCTTCTATAGAAGTTGAACCGAGTCTATAAATTATAGGTTCACCATTTTCAAAACCAATAATTGTAGATTCAATGCCACTTTTACAAGCTCCGCCATCCAAAACCATTTTTATTTTATCCTTAAAATAGCTTTCTACATGCTCAGCTTTGGTTGGACTTATTCGGTTAAAAGGATTAGCACTTGGTGCAGCAAGCGGAAAATCTAATTGATTTAAAAGTTCTAAAGTAGTTGGATGATTCGGAATTCTAACAGCAACCGTATCTTTTCCGCCAGTGATTAAATCTGGAATTATAGATTTCTTTTTTAAAACCAAAGTAATTGGTCCAGGCCAAAAAGCCTCAGCTAAGAGTTTTGCCTTTTCAGGAATCGCTTCAACAATAGTTTCTAGATAATCTATATTAGGAATATGAACAATCAACGGATTAAAAAACGGACGCTCTTTAGTTTCAAAAATAGCCTTAACCGCTTTTTCTGAATAGATATTGCCAGCTAGACCATAAACTGTTTCAGTTGGTATAGCAACAAGCTCTTCATTATTAAGAAGTTCTACGGCTTTTGATAGGTCTGTTGAAATGATGCTCATAACAGGTTTAAAATGCAATATTACTTCAAAAAAATCAAAGATTTATCTTTCGGCTTTTAGTAGTTTTGCGCCTTTAAAATTAAAGCTATGATTTCTGTAGATAATTTAGTTGTAGAATTTAGTGGTCACACCTTATTCAGTGATGTGTCTTTCACTATAAATGAGAATGATAAAATTGCCCTTATGGGTAAAAATGGTGCCGGAAAATCTACAATGATGAAAATTATTGCTGGTGTTCAAAATCCTACAAAAGGTAATGTTAGAGCACCAAAAGATGCCGTAATAGCTTATTTGCCTCAGCATTTATTGACCGAAGATGATACGTCTGTTTTAGAAGAAGCCTCAAAAGCATTTAGTCACGTTTTTGAAATGCGAGATGAAATGGATGCGCTAAACAAACAGCTTGAAACGAGAACCGATTATGAATCTGAAGACTATATGAAAATTATAGAACGCGTGTCAGATTTGGGTGAAAAATACTATGCTTTAGAAGAGGTAAATTACACAGCTGAAGTAGAAAAAGCTCTAAAAGGTTTAGGTTTTAAACCAGAAGATTTTAATAAGCCAACAAGCGAGTTTTCTGGTGGATGGCGTATGCGAATAGAATTGGCAAAAATTTTACTTCAAAAACCAGATTTGATTCTGCTTGATGAGCCAACAAACCATATAGATATTGAATCGGTAATTTGGTTAGAGGATTTTTTGGTGAATAAAGCCAAGGCTGTCATGGTTATTTCTCACGATAGAGCCTTTGTTGATAATATTACAAACCGAACCATAGAAGTTATCATGGGTCGTATTTACGATTACAAAGCCAACTATTCACATTATTTACAGTTGCGTGAAGACAGAAGAGCGCATCAAATAAAAGCCTATCAAGAGCAACAAAAATTTATAGCCGATAACCAAGCATTTATTGAGCGTTTCAAAGGTACCTATTCTAAAACCAATCAAGTGGCATCTAGAGAACGTATGCTAGAAAAACTTGAAATTATTGAAATTGATGAAATTGACACATCGGCTTTAAAACTGCGTTTTCCAAAAACACAGCGTTCGGGAGATTATCCTGTAACAGTAAAGGATGTGTCTAAATCGTATGACGATCATGTGGTGTTTAAAAATGCAAACATGTCGATTGCGCGTGGCGAAAAAGTGTGTTTTGTAGGTAGAAATGGTGAAGGAAAGTCTACCATGATCAAAGCCATCATGGGACAAATTGATGTTGAAGGTACTTGTACACTAGGTCATAATGTTCAAGTGGGTTATTTTGCGCAAAACCAAGCCGCACTTTTAGATGAAGAACTTACTGTTTTTCAAACAGTTGATGAAGTCGCTAAAGGAGATATTCGTACACAAATAAAGAATATTTTGGGTCGTTTTATGTTTAAAGGCGATGATATCGACAAAAAAGTAGGTGTTCTTTCTGGTGGTGAAAAAACCAGGTTAGCTATGGTGAAGTTACTACTAGAACCAGTAAATCTTTTAATTCTGGATGAGCCAACCAACCATCTCGATTTAAAATCAAAAGATGTATTAAAAGACGCTTTAAAAGAGTTCGATGGCACCTTAATTTTAGTGTCTCATGATCGTGATTTTCTTCAAGGGCTGTCTAAAAAAGTCTTTGAATTTAAAGACAAACGTGTGATAGAACATTTTGAAACTATTGACGATTTCCTAGCAAGAAACCGAGTAGAAAACTTAAAAGCACTCGATTTGTAATCTTAAAATCGAACGTATTAAACATTTTATAGTAATTTGGATTTGTGTGGTTTAACAAATCTTCAACTGATTAAGTTGTATTTTCTAACTACCTTTATGCCGTTATGCAAGAAGAATTAAGACTTTCTAGTTGGTTGCCTACCACAAATAAAGAGGTGAAAATTCGCGGATGGGAATACTTAGATGTTATCCTGTTTAGCGGAGATGCCTATGTAGATCACCCAACGTTTGGTCCTGCAGTAATCGGACGTTTGTTAGAAAGTATGGGTTTACGTGTTGCTATCGTACCGCAACCTAATGTTAACGATAATCTTCAGGATTTTGTTAAGTTGGGTAAACCGCGTTTGTTCTTCGGTGTTACTGGTGGTTGCATGGATCCTATGATTAGCAACTACAATGCTAATAAAAAACGTCGTGATAAAGATGCTTACACACCAAATGGCGAAATTGGTTTTAGACCAGATTATGCATCAACAGTTTACAGTAAAATTTTAAAAGAAAAATGGCCAGATACACCAGTTTTAATTGGAGGTATTGAAGGCTCATTACGTCGTGTGACGCACTATGATTATTGGAGCGACCAATTAATGCCAACCATTTTAGAAACCTCTAAAGCAGACATGTTGGTATACGGAATGGGAGAGCAACCATTACGTGAAATTGTGCGTTTGTTAGAACGTGGTGTACCTTTTGAAAGTATTAATACGGTAAACCAAACCGCAATTCTTATTAATGATGAAAACGATATCCCAAAAAATAAAAATTGGGAAGATGTTGAAATCGCTTCTCACGAAACTTGTTTAAAGGATAAAAAGGCTTACGCGTCTAACTTCAAGGTTATAGAACAAGAGTCAAATAAGTTAGCTGCAAGACGAATTTTTCAAAAAGTAGGTGATAAGATGCTGATGATAAATCCGCCGTATCCTACAATGACAGAGGAAGAAATTGATGCCTCTTTCGATTTACCTTACACGCGTTTACCGCATCCTAAATACAACAAACGTGGACCAATTCCTGCGTTTGAAATGATTAAGTTTTCCATCAACATTCATCGTGGTTGTTTTGGTGGATGTAGTTTTTGCACCATTTCGGCACATCAAGGAAAATTTATTGCGTCTCGTAGTAAAGAATCCATTTTAAAGGAAGTCGATACTGTGGCGAATATGCCAGATTTCAAAGGTTATTTATCTGATATTGGCGGACCAAGTGCAAATATGTATCAAATGAAAGGTAAGGTACAAGCTATTTGTGATAAATGCGTTGCGCCAAGTTGTATTTCGCCAGTAATTTGTAGCAATTTAGATACGTCGCACAAACCATTAACCGAATTATATCAAGCGGTTGATAGTCATCCGAAAGTAAAAAAATCGTTTATCGGATCTGGAATTAGACACGATATGTTGGTGCCAGAATTCAATAAAAATGCAGATCCAAAAGAGTTAGATGATTATACCGAAGAAGTGATGACGAAGCATGTTTCTGGTCGACTTAAAGTAGCGCCAGAACATACTAGTGATCCGGTATTAAAATTAATGCGAAAACCATCGTTTAGTTACTTCCATAAGTTTAAAGAACGTTTTGATAAAATCAATATTAAGAATAAACTGAACTTACAGTTAATTCCGTATTTCATCTCAAATCATCCAGCTTGCGAAGTTGAAGATATGGCAAATTTGGCTGCCGAAACTAAAGATATGGGCTTTCAGCTAGAGCAAGTTCAAGGCTTTACGCCAACGCCAATGACGGTTGCAACGGTGATTTATTACAGTGGTTATCATCCGTACACGCTAAAAAAAGTAAATACGCCTAAAACCCGAAAGGAAAAAGACGAACAACACCGTTTTTTCTTTTGGTATAAAGATGAAAACAAAGCTTGGATTAAAAACACGCTTAATAAATTAGGAAGACAAGATTTATTAAAAGTCTTACTTCCTGAAAAGACTGAAAAATGGCGTAAAAACAAACCAGGAAAAACTAAGCATACTTTTAACGATGCTGTACCTTTTAACCAACGAAAGGACAAGGTGAAGTACAAGAAGAAAAAGCGAAAGTAATTTTTCTTCTTTTTATAAATCCCTTCTTCCATGCTTAGCAGCAATCACACTTATTGCTACAATTTGAAACGCGTGAAACATCATTATTGGCAATAAAATAATGCCTAAAAATGAAGCGTTTTGAAATAGTATTTTAGAAAATACTGTACCGTGTACTAATGACTTTTTGGTGCCGCAAAACTGTGCTGTAATTCGGTCTTCAATAGAAAAATGAAATCGTTTTGCGATGAAACCTATAAAGAAATATACTAACCAAAAGATTAAGATAGCAACAGCTAAAACGGCTAGTAATTTTAACGGACTTAAATTTTCAAAAATGCGATCTAAAAAGGATTTAGAAAAGCTTTTGTAGATAATCAACAAAATGACACCTTTATCAAATAGCGTAATTTTTTTACTGTGTTTTAAGGCAAAAGCACCTAAAAATCGTCGTAACAATAAACCTAAAATAACTGGTGCTAAAATTTCTAACAATAACTTTTGGTAGACTTCGATTAAGCTATAATCTGTTCCGGTAGAGGTCATAAAAAGACCAATCCATAATGGTGTAAGGATCACGCCAATTAATCCCGAAATACTCGCGTTAAAAATAGCTGCAGGAATATTTCCTTTGGCAATAGATACCATAACTACAGATGAAGATACTGTTGAAGGCAACGCTGCTAAAAACATAAAAGCCAGCCAAAGTGCTTTGTTATCTTCAGTAATTAAAGGATATGCAGACAATACAATTAAAGGAAAAACAATAAACGTTGTCGCTTGTATTAAGACGTGTAGTTTCCAGTTTTTTAAGCCAATTTTTATTTGTTGCGGACTTAATTTTAGTCCGTAGAAAAAGAAAATAAGCGATATACCAATACTGCTCAAAGTGTTTAAAACCTGAGCACTTTCACCTTTACCCAAATCAGGATAAATGTATGCCGCTATCACGGTAATTATAATAGCAATGACAAATCTGTCTATTTTCAAAACTCGATAGAGATTTTAAATTTAATGCGCTTCTAACCAGTTATCACCAAGACCAATTTCAACATCTAATGGTACCGATAATGTAAAGGCATTTTCCATTTCGGTTTTTATCAATTTCGAAATTTCTTCTAATTCAGGTTTGTAAACATCAAACACCAATTCATCATGAACTTGCAATAGCATTTTGGTTTTGTAATCACCAGTTTCTAATTTCTCATAAATGTTAATCATTGCTAGTTTGATGATGTCTGCAGCACTACCTTGAATTGGTGCATTAACAGCATTTCGTTCTGCTGCACCACGAACAACCGCGTTTCTAGAATTGATATCTTTTAAATATCTGCGTCTGCCTAAAACCGTTTGTACATAACCGTGATCTCGTGCAAAATCGACTTGTTTACTGATGTAGTTTTTCAGTTTTGGATAGGTTTCATAATAGGTATCGATTAGTTCTTTAGCTTCGCTACGTGATAAATCGGTTTGGTTACTTAAACCGAATGCCGACACACCATAAATAATTCCGAAATTCACCGTTTTCGCATTGCTACGTTGTTCTCTAGTCACGTCTTCAATAGCAACATTAAATACTTTTGAAGCAGTTGAGGCGTGAATATCTTCACCGTGTTTAAAGGCTTCAATCATCGTTTCTTCTTCACTTAACGCTGCGATGATACGTAATTCAATTTGAGAATAATCGGCAGCTAATAAGGTGTAGTCTTCGCTACGAGGCACAAATGCTTTTCGTACTTGTCTTCCACGTTCAGTACGAATAGGAATGTTCTGTAAATTAGGATTATTACTACTTAAACGACCAGTTGCAGCAACGGTTTGCATATAATCGGTATGTACGCGACCTGTAGCTTCTTCAACTTGAAGCGGTAAGGCATCTACATAGGTGCTTTTTAGCTTTGATAAACCTCTAAAATCAAGAATGTTTTGGATAATTTCATGGTCTTTTGCTAAGTAACTCAACACGTCTTCTGCGGTAGAATATTGACCAGTTTTGGTCTTTTTTGGCTTGTCTACCAGTTTCATTTTTTCAAATAAAATAACACCTAATTGCTTTGGTGATGCAATGTTGAATTCTTCGCCAGCAGCTTCGTAAATGCTCTTTTCTAAGTTGGCAATATCACTATTTAATTGCTCTGATAAACTGTTTAAAAAGTCTTTGTCTAGGTTAATACCTTCTAATTCCATCGCAGCTAACACGCGTAGTAACGGGATTTCTATCTCATCAAACAATTTTTGAGTGTTAGCTTCTCCCAATTCTTTTTCAAAATGTTCTTTAAGTTGAAGTGTAATGTCAGCATCTTCTACAGCATACTCGGTTTGTTTATCTAATGGCACATCGCGCATTGATAATTGGTTTTTACCTTTTTTACCAATCAATGTTTCAATGGAAATAGGCGAGTAGTTTAAATACGTTTCTGATAGTACATCCATGTTGTGACGCATGTCTGGATTAATCAAATAGTGCGCTAACATGGTATCGAATAAAGGTCCTTTAACTTCGATATTATATTTAGCTAAAACCTTGATGTCGTATTTTAAATTCTGACCAATTTTCTGAATGTTTTCGGCTTCAAAAAATGGACGTAATTCTTCAATTAATTCTTGTGCTTCATCTTTATTTTCAGGAAAAGGTAAATAGAATCCTTTACCAGTTTCCCAAGAAAACGCAATACCAACCAATTCTGCAGTTAACGGATTTAAGCCTGTAGTTTCGGTATCAAAACACACTGAAGTTTGATTAAGTAGGTTTTTTACAAACAGTTTAGTTGCCATTCCGCTTGCAATACTTTGGTAAAAGTGACTTGTGTTTTCGGCGGTATTTCTTGTGAAAGTTGTGTTTGCTTTTGTTTGCGAATCATCATCGCCGCCACCAAATAAAGAGAATTGTCCTGCACCAGCAGATGCTTTTTCTTTTGTTGTTTGAGACTTCTCGACTGCGCTCGAAGTGACATTTTGATTAGTCGTTGTAGTTGAATTATCGCTTTCTGAAGTAAACGTTTTAATAAAATTGTCTGTAAGACGTCTAAACTCTAACTCTTGGAAAATTTCTTTTACTTTTTCAATATCTGGATGATCTAACTCGAAATCTTTCGCGTTGAATTCTACTGGAACATCAAGCATAATTCGCGCTAATTCTTTTGAAAGCCTTCCTAATTCAGCATTAGCTTCAACCTTTTCTTTCATCTTACCTTTTAGCTGGTCTGTGTTGGCTAAAAGGCCTTCCATGCTACCAAATTGCTTGATGAATTTTTTAGCAGTTTTTTCACCAACGCCAGGTAAACCAGGAATGTTATCACTAGAGTCGCCCATCATTCCTAAAAAGTCAATGACTTGTTCTGGTCTTTCGACTTCAAATTTTTTCTGAACTTCTGGAATTCCCCAAGTTTCATATCCGCCACCAAACGATTTTGGGCGATACATAAAAATATTTTCGGTAACTAATTGTGCAAAATCCTTATCTGGCGTGACCATATAGGTTTTGTAACCTTCTTTTTCCGCTTGACGGGAAAGTGTCCCAATAACATCATCTGCCTCAAAACCTTCCTTTACCATAATTGGAATATGCATGGCTTCCAAAATGTTACAAATATGCGGAATAGCAGTGCGAATGCCTTCTGGTGTCTCATCACGGTTGGCTTTGTAGTCTTCATACATTTCTACACGGTCTACGCTTCCGCCTTTATCAAAACATACCGCTAAATGGTCTGGTCTTTCGCGTTTGATGACATCTAAAAGCGAGTTCATAAAGCCCATAATGGCTGAGGTATCTTCACCTTTAGAATTAATTCTTGGGTTTTTTATAAAAGCATAATACCCACGAAAAATAAGCGCGTAAGCATCGACTAAAAAGAGACGTTTTTGTTCTGACATGTTTTGAATTTTGAAGTCTATAAAACTACAAAACTTAAACTTTGAAATAAAGTAAAGACCAACTAAAAATAAAAAAGAAAGCCGAAATGGAAATCGGCTTTCTTTTAGGTTTTATAGAATAGTATAAGTGATTTATTTTACGAACGTAATACCGTGTTCACCACATATTTCAGTTACTTTTTCAAAATCTGGTTGTCCAGGAGGTAAATCTGCTAATTTTCTAAACATAATTTCAATCCCAGCAGGAAAAGCACTAGTAATCATGGTGGCTTTTTCTGTGCCTACCACTTTCCATGAATGTGGTAAATTTTTTGGAGCAAATGCAGTATCACCAGCTTTTAAAATAGACGTTTTGCCATCTACCATTATTTCAACCTGTCCTTTTATAACTCTAAAAATTTCATCTTCCTTAGTATGAATATGTGGTGGAATTCCGGTGCCAGGTTCCACATTATCCTCCCATTCTACAATTTGATTGTCGGTTTCACTACCAACTAACTTATGCGTTTGTATATCTCCAATTACATTTAAGACTTCACCTTCATCTTTTCTGATGATTTTAGACTTTAGCTTATCAAGATAAGACATTGTGCTTGCATAGCTAGGTTGAGGTAAAAAAGTTAAAATACTTAATCCACCTATGGACTTCAAGAAATTTGCTCTTTTCATAATGTTAAGATTTAGTAATGTTTTAAAAAAAGAAAGCCGATCCCTACTTCGGCTTTCTTTGGAAAAAATATAATTGAAGACAATCCAATTATGCTTTATATATTTTTATAATTGTTCTACTTCAAAAAAAGTTGCTCTTGCGTTCTGATTAATGCTTGCACCCACGGCTGGTCTTACAAAGGCGACATCGATAGTCTGACCAGCTGTTAAGTTTAAGATTGAGGTCACTTGTCTTACAAGTTCTCCATTACCATGGTGATTATATTCAGAACGTCTTTCTTGTGTACCATCTACACGAATGCGGACACCAAAAACGCCAGTTGCTGTGCTTGTGTCTAAAGTGATTTGCACGGTTACACGATAAATCCCATCTGCAGGCACAGTAAATTCATCGGTAGTTGTATTAAAGTTGCTATTGGTATCAAAATCAACAGTATCAAAATTTACTTTTGTTGTACCTCCACCTGTTTCTGTCTGAGAAAGGCTCATATACATTCTAGCTATTGACTTAGTTGGATTAAGGCTTGATAAATCCACAGTTTGTGCAGCTTGGCCGTCGTCTTCAATTTCTAAGGTTAAGATGTTTGTGGTTGAGTTAAAACTGAAATTATCTATTTGTTGATTGTCTGTGTTTATAGAAGCTAAATCAACAGTCACAGGTGCAACTCCATCGTCTTCAAGAGAAATGCCTAATACAGTCCCAACTAAGCCAAGGTTATCAATTTGTTGGTCGTCTGTATTTGTTGTTGGGTTTTGGAAGGTCACATTGCCAGCACCATCTGTGGTCATTACTTGTCCAGCTGCGCCATCAGAAAGAGGCATTGAATATCTGCCAATAGAAGGATTATTTCCAAAGGACATACTACCAATAAAATAGCCTGCGTAGCCTAAGGTACTTTGAACATCACTAAATATTCCATATTGTTCACCTAATGAGGTTGAAGGAATAGTTACTTCTAGACCAAATTTTCTTGCGCCTCCAGAACCTTCAATATGAGATTTAAAGCCATAAATATCACCTGCAGTACCTCCGTTATAGCTTACATCGTGATTAAAGCCTATGGAAGTTGTTAAATAATTAAGGGTTGTAGGGTCTGAAAATTCAAATGAGACTCCTCTTCCTGAAATAAGTCCAGAGTTATCAATTAATACACCACTATCTTGTCCAGTATTGTTACTATGCTTATTAATTTCAACATTCATAGATGTTAAGGCATTTGTAGTCTTTATAACTGATCTATCGAATAGATTATATGAAGATGTAACTTCTCCATAAATTGCAGATTCTGTTTGAGAAGAATTACTTATAAATTGGGATCCATATTGGATACTAGCATTAGTATCAACGTAAATACCATAATCTCCTAAAATTTCTACATTTCCATTATCTGCATAAATGGTGCGTCCTGCTCCTAAGCCTCCTTCATTATATGCTTGATCTAGGGTGTTTTGGGTGTTTCCATCCTGTAGCGTTGATAAATCAATTGTTGTGGTGCTACCTGCTTCGGTAATTTCCAAATCTGTACCAGATAATATGGCTGCAGTTATTGTTTCATTGGTACTATCAGCATCAGCATCTTGTATGTTTATAGTTGTGCTGGTTCCGTTGGTGATTGTAATTTCAATTTCTTCATTAGCTGTAACGATATTACTACTAAGGTCTTGTTCGTCGGTATCAGTATAAGTTGGTAAATCTTGAAAACTAATATTACCAGCGCCATCTGTGGTCATAACTTGCCCAGCTGTACCGTCTGCTGCAGGCATTAAATATCTATTAGCAGTAGTATCTCCTAAAGAGGTTCTTCCTAATAGATAAGCTGCATAGCCTGAGGTGTTTTGTACATTTGAATATAATCCATAATGTATGCCAAATAGTGATGAAGGAATATTAACATTAAATCCATACTTATTTCCTGTATTGGTAATACCTGATATGAAATTTATATTAGCTCCATATAATCTTCCACTTCCACTTGTAGAATAAAAACGGCCAGAAAATAAATTAGTATATGCATTAAAAGTTCCTGTTGCTTGTGCGAGAAAATTTGCACTTTCTGCCTGTATGGTCCCAGAAAGAAAAGAGCTAACTCCAAAATAATTATCTGAGCTGTTCGCATTTAATGTTATATATGCACCATTGAAACTTCCTGATCCAGAAGCGGCATTAAGACTTCTTGATATTGTTAATGAACTGGTATTACTAGAATTCCAATCATATATGGATAAGGGTGATGATGCAGCTGAGTTTTGACCAATTTTAATTTTACCGTAAGTATAAATATCGTCTGTGATACTATTTGGTGGATTAGAAGTTCCTATTTCAAAAAAGTCTGAGTCAGAATCAGATCCTTTTACTGAGACCCAAGATGTTGTTGCATTATCCCAATAATAAAAGCCTTTTCCAGATAATGATGTACCTGTATAAAATACCATCATACCATCTTGGTCTGCTGTTGGATCAGTAGTTGGGAAATTATCTATTCTAGGTATAAGGATACCATCTTCGTTTGTTGGCGAAGTAGTACTAGAAGCAGAAATATCTAAAGTGGATTTTGGATCTGTATTGCCAACTCCAACTTGAGAAAAGGCAAAACATGAAAAGAATAGGAATAGGGTAATTGTAATTGTCTTCATTTTGTAGGGTATTAATAATTCTTTGTCTTAGAGTTTAACTTCTACATTAAAAGTATTTTTTACATCTTTTAGAACTCTGTTGACATAGTAAAGTAGTCCAAGAAAAATTTCACTTCCTCCAAGAATAAGTGGATTTACGTTTCCAAATAATTGAATGGAAACATGACCTGCCAAAAAGCTCGAATTGATAACTAAAAGAGACACAAGAAATGTAGAGGTCTTCATCTTGCAATGAATTAATGATTAATAGCTCTCCAAAACTAGTTTCGATGTGTAAAAATGCTCTTGATTATTTTGTCAAACACAAGGAGTATTTTGTCAAAATGAAGAAAAACGACTAGTAGTATTTATTCAAAAAACAAATAAAAATATGAAAATCAGTTAATTGCGAAATTCAGAAGGGCTTTGTTCAAATTCCTCTTTAAAAGTCTTACTAAACCAATTTGGGTCGTTAAAACCTATCGCATAGGCAATTTCTGAAATGGATAAATCTGTAGTTTTTAGTAATTCTTTTGCTTTTTCGAGACGTACTTTTCTTATGAAAATGGCCGTACTAGAATTGGAAATGGCTTTTAATTTTCGGTAGAGTTGTGAGTCGCTCATCGCCATGGATTTTGCGAGTTCGGTTGGTCCAAAATTAGAATCTTCGATGTGGTTATGAATAACATCTACTACCGACTTTAGAAAAACGAGGTTTTTATCTGTAGGTTGAGATTCTTTTTTAGTGGTTGTAACAATAGTATTTACAGCATATTTTTCTTGTAACTGTTTGCGTTTGGCAATCAACATTTTCATGCGGAGTAATAATTCTTCTTTATGAAAAGGTTTGGTCAAATAGGTATCTGCACCACTCGAAATTCCATCAATCTTATCCTCTTGCATCGCTTTAGAAGTAAGCATAATTATAGGAATATGATTGGTGTTGGTGTTTTGCTGTAAATGTTGGGTAAGTTCGTAACCATCCATTTTTGGCATCATCACATCTGTAATAATAATGTCCGGAATTTGCTTTGATGCTAGTTCCAATCCTTCCTTACCATCGTTAGCAAAAGTGACCTTGTATTGCGGTTGTAAGCACGATGCTACATATCTTGCCATATCATGATTATCCTCAACAATTAGCACACTGTTAGAATCTTCATCCGAAATAATATCAGCTGTTTTTGGTACTACTGTACCAACTGACATTTCACGGTTATTGGTAGTAATAGTTGTGATTTCGGCAGTATTTGTAATTGGTAATGCAATTTTAAAGGTAGTGCCTTCACCAACTTCAGAAGAAACTTTAATAGTTCCATCTAATAATTCTACAAGCTCTTTGGTTAGCGCTAAGCCAATACCTGTACCTTGAGAAATTTTATGAGCTTTGTCTTCAACTTGATAAAAACGATCAAAAATATTAGGAAGCTCTTCTTTGGGAATACCATAACCTTGGTCTGAGACTATAATGTTCAGATTGTTATTTTGTTTTTTAAGGGTTACAGCTATTATGGAATTTTCAGGTGAAAACTTAATAGCGTTTGAAATAAGATTCGTTAAGATTTGACGCATTTTTTCAGCATCAAAATCCATTAGGATTTCATTTGGTGTCGTATCAAAATCGAGAGTTATAACTTTATCAGACGCAATACTGAGAAAGCTATCAATAACGTTTAACGTAAATTTTACGATATCGTTTTGTACAAGGTTTAATTTTAGTTGGCCTTTTTCAAGCTTTGCTAAGTCCAGCATTTGGTTTACCAAATCCAAAAGGTTATTGCTATTTTGTTCTATAGTTTCTAAAGAGGTTTCAAGCTCTTTTTTACCATTAACTTTGTCTTTTACATTACCTAAATAGCCAAGAATTATGGTGAGTGGTGTTCTAAATTCGTGAGTTATATTTGTGATGAATCTCGATTTTAGCGCATCAAGTTCTTGCAAACGTTTAGACTCTTGTCCTGCGATTTGGCGTTGTAAACTTATTTTGTAGAACGCATATACGATTCCTAAAAATATGAGTAGATAAAAGAGATAGGCAAGGTTGCTTTTGTACCAAGGAGGTATAACTTTAATCTGTAGTTCTAAGGGTGCTTTTTGCCAAAGATTGTTTCTGGATTTACCTTGAATTTTTAAAGTATGTTTTCCTTTTGGAAGGTCTAACAACGGAATTTCTCTTGAACCAGATAACTCATTCCAATCGTTGTTGTCTAAAGCATATACAAATTCATTATTTTTTGTTGGACGCAGATCTAAATCCGAGAATGAAATATAACAAGGGAAATCTGTGTAGTTAAGTGTGATTTTATCTACGGTTGTAATACTCCGATCAATGATGTCGTTATGAGTTACAGGATTAATTTCTTCGTTTTTTACCCTTAAGGACGTAAAGGTTAAATCGCCAGGTACATCAAGTTGATGAACATTTCTGGGATTAAAAATGTTAACGCCATTAATACCTCCGACGTAGACTTCATTAGTATCCTTATTGTAATAATGCGCTCCAAGATTAAACTCTGAACTTTGCAAACCATCATTTACCGTATAGTTTGTAAAAATTTCAGTTGCTTTATTAAAGCGAAATATGCCACCATTGGTAGTTAACCATAAATTATTATCTTGGTCTTCAGTGATACTATAAACAAACGTATTGGTTAAGCCTTCATCATTACCAAAGCGTTTAAAGGTGTTGTTTTCTGAATTGAACTTATTAAAGCCATCTTGTGTGGCAACCCATAAGGTTGCATCGGCATCGTGCCAAGTATGTAAGGTAGTGTTACTACTCAGGCTTGTGGAATCGTTTTCCTCACTAAAATAATTAGTGAATTTAGGATTTTGATAATTCTCATCTTCAAAATGAAGTTTGTTGAGGCCATCTTCAGAGGTTATCCAATAATTCAAATTCTTGTCTTGCGACATATTGTAAGTGAAATTGGAACTTATTGAGTTTGTGCTTTCTTTGGTTTTATAATGCTCAAAGGTTATGATGTTACTTTTTAAGTCTCCTGTAAATCGGTTGACTCCTCCACCATAAGTCATAATCCACACTGTACCATTGTTATCAATATGAATACCACGAGTAGCATCAGAACTTAAAGATTTAGGATCGTTGATGTCATTGTAAAAACTAATAATTTTTGGAGATTCAGGATCGAAATCATTCAAATCAATAATAGAAGCTCCTTTAATTGTACCAATCCACATGTAATTGTTTTGGTCTATTGCCATACTTCTAATCACGTTAAAAGCTAAGGCATCATCTGTATTTTCTTTAGTAATGTAAGTGACATTGCCTTCTGAATCTATGCAGTTAATTCCTTTTCGAGTCCCAACAAAAAAGTAATCTTTGTTTTTGGCGAATGATAAAATAAAGGCATTGTTTAATGAGATTTCTGAAGTGGTATTTACATTTTTAAAGACAGGTTCCCCTAGGATAACCACGTCTAGATTGTTGGTGCCAACCCAAAGTAAATTACCATCTGTATAAGTATCATAAACACGATTCGAAGTGATAGAATTGCTATGATTCTGTTCACCATAATATGTGGTTATGTGCTCAAAGCGTAGGTTTTGTTCATTAAAATCTTTTGCAATATAAAGACCGTCAAAAGTGCCTATATAAAAAGTATCATTATTTATATCAATAGATGAAATATGTAGCTTATTATTATTATTATTATTACTGTTTAAGGGTATTTTAGAAAGTTGTTTTTTGGATTTGTTGTATATAAAAAGGCCATTAGTAGTACCAAGCCAGATTTTTTTATTAGTAGCAAAAATGGTATTAATATTTGCGATTGTTTGGTTGAGTTTAATCTCGAAAAACTTTGCATCTTTAGTCTTAATATTCTCACATACAAAAAGCTTTCCATCTTGTGTGCTTACATACACTATGTCGCTATCAACAAATGTTGAATTGAATTGCTGAGTTTCTCCATCAAATTTTGAGATTTTCCGGTAATTATCCCCTCCTTTATTGAAAATAAAAATACCTTCATTTAATACCGTTGCGATTATTGTACCATCTGAAGTTTTGGATAAACTACTACAATTTCCAGTCTTAACTTTGGTACTTCTAAAACTATTGATTTTAGAATCGTATATAGAAATACCATTGTCGTTTGTGCCTATCCAAATATTACCCTCTTTATCTTCTAAAAGTGTATTAATAAAATTCCCAGAAATGCTTAGACTGTCTTTTTTCTTGTTTTTGTAAACAGTGAAAGATGTACCATCAAACCTGTTTAATCCTTCTTGCGTGCCTAACCATAAAAATCCGTTAGAATCTTTTAGAATAGTTCTTATTGTTTCTTGAGACAATCCGTCTTTTGTGCCGTAATGATAAAATGTAAGGTTTTGCGCACCACAAAAGAAGCTAACTAAACATAGAATCAAAATAAGTTTAGTTCTGAAAGAATTACTACGAAAAACAGTAACAGGATTGGTCATAGAGGGTTAAAAGGTAAGTACAAAATAGTAAATCTTTATTTTATAAGAAAATGCTTATGGCTAAAGGAAAGAAACTTTACCATAACAAAAAAGCCGAAACAAACGTTTCGGCTTTTTTATTCTTTATTATGATTGGATTAACAAAGCTTAATAGTTTTCATTTTTAGTTGAAGACTTTTTCTGTAAGCTTTAATACTTATGATCTCGTTACTTTTCTTATGATTTAGTTTTATTACAGTTGCTTTAACTTCTGCAGAAATTGAAACTTTTTTAGCTTCTACTTTTTCTACTGTAGTAGAAACAAGTTCAGTTTCGTTATTAGAAACAGTATCTTGTTGTGCGAAACTTGCTGCAGATGTTGTTAAGAATAATAAGATGAATAAAACTTTTTTCATGACTTTAAGAAGCTATTTTGTTTTAACTTCACAACAAAGAAACATCGGTTTGTAATATTAGGGTCTAACTTTTGGACGAATGACCGAGATGTGTAGATAAGTGGTAACTGAAAGTATAAAACATCGATGAAATACACAAAATGAGCTCTCAGCCCTTTAAAAGCGTTGTTTTTATGAGGTAAAAACGTTGGTTTTCAGGCTAAAAGAGATGCTTTACAGATATCATCGATGAAATGCAATGTGTTGAATAATAGATAGGTATGAGCAATAATAACTTCGATTTACGTGATAATCCATACTATAATTTGTTTTTAAAACAGCAGTCGAAACAGCTTGAAGTCGGCATTATACCTTATAAAGAGAGACTAAAGCAGTTGAATAGACTCAAAACAGCTATAGAGGTTACTTACCGAGAAAGAATAATAGAAGCGTTACAAAAGGATTTACATAAACCAAAAGTAGAGTCTGAACTAACAGAAATCTATCAAATTATAGGAGAAATAAAGCATGCAAAATCTAATTTGCGTAATTGGATGCGCAAGCAGAGTGTTACAACACCTTTATCAATGTTAGGTTCTAGTTCTTATTATATATATGAGCCCAAAGGCGTTTGTTTAATTATTTCACCATGGAACTTTCCTTTCAACTTAACTTTTGGTCCTTTAGTTTCTGCAATAGCAGCTGGTAATTCGGTTATTATAAAACCATCAGAGATGACTAAGAATTCTTCTAAACTTATGTCTGAAATTGTTGCCAATATTTTTTCGGAAGATGAGGTAGCTTTGGTAGAAGGAGAAGTTGAGACTTCAACACAATTATTACAATTGCCATTCAATCATATCTTTTTCACAGGGTCTCCAAATGTTGGAAAAATAGTGATGTCTGCAGCAGCAAAACATTTAGCTTCTGTAACGCTTGAGTTGGGAGGGAAATCACCTACATTAATTGATAGTTCTGCAAATATTGACAAAGCGGCTAAAAAAATTATATGGGGAAAATTTATTAATGCAGGTCAGGTATGTGTTTCACCAGATTATGTACTTATAGAAGAAAGTTTAAAGGCTAACTTCATAGAATCTTGTAAAAAATGGCTAAATCATTATTATGGAGAAAATCCTGAAAATTCAGATTCTTTTGCCAGAATCGTTTCCACTAAACATTTTGAGCGTTTGAAAGACCATTTAGAAAATGCTGAAAAATTAGATGCTAAAATTGAAGTAGGAGGAGCGCTAGAAGCCGAAACTAAATATGTATCACCTACTATAGTATCTAATCTAAACCAAGCATCTTCTTTGCTCCATGAAGAAATATTTGGGCCTATTTTACCAATAGTTACTTATAAGACTTTAGAAGACGCTATAAAATATATAAATTCTAAAGAAAGACCATTAGCATTATATATTTATAGTAATAACCAAGTAAAGACAAAGCAGATTATTAAAAATACCAGAGCTGGTGGTACTTGTATAAATAACAACGTTATTCATTATGCCAATCATAATTTACCTTTTGGTGGAATAAACAATAGTGGTATTGGTAAAAGTCATGGTGTTTATGGTTTTGAGGCTTTTAGTAACAGAAGAGCAATTGTTAAACAACATACCTTTGGTATTACGGAATTGTTATTTCCGCCTTATTCCAATCTTAAAGAAAAATTGGCCAAACTGACTATAAAATGGTTTTAACAAAAAAGGGAATTGCTCCCTACTGCAAATTCCCTTTTAATGATTTTTTCTATACTACGTTAATAGTGATACAAATGTCTATTAAAAACTAATTATGGTATCACCCTTTTGGGTGATTTTGATAGAAAAATATGACTGCTCTAAACGATAATAATTAAACTTAGTAATATTAATTATCTGGACATGTAATTTCTTTACCCTTCAGTATACCATTTTCACCTGGTTGATAGCGGTAGCATTTTCCATCCTGAGCTTTCATAATAATACCTCTATATTTATTATTGATAAAGACGTCTCCTGTAGCAATTTCTAATTGGCTATGAGGTGTTGTAGTACCAATACCAACTCCACCATCACTAGAGCCTGTATCTATTGTGCCACTACTTTCGCACACATCACCAATGCCATTGTTATTTGTGTCTGCCTGATCTGAATTTGCGGTGTCTGGGCAATTATCGCAAGCATCGCCTATACCATCACCATCTGTATCTATCTGGTTAGGATTATTTACATCAGTACAATTATCTTCGGTGTTAATTATGTTGTCTTCATCATCATCAGCTTGTGAAACAGCACATCCAACAAGTATTGCAGGTATTCCTGAACAATCGGTATCATTTCCTGATATGACTAAGTTACCATCAAGGTAAGATGTTCCATCAATAAAGTTTCTTACAATACAACATTCGTTTAGAGAAGTGTTATTGGTTATTGTTAAGCTACCACCTAAGTAAATTAATTCTTCTAAAAGGCTAATGTCCGTTAAACTATTATTTTCTTCAATATTTAGACCAACGTCTAAACTTGATGTATTAGCAATACCAGATAATGACGTTAATGCGTCGTTGTCATCTATTTCTAAAGATGCTGAACTGCCACTTGTTAAATTTTGAAAATCTACACCTGTCAGGTCGTTTAAAGCGTCATTGCCGGAAATTAATATTCGTGTTGCTGAAATACCTGCCATGCCCGAAATATCAGTTAAGGCATTATTGTTGTCTAAAACAAATCCAGAATTGTTAGTTAAAGTTACATTCGGTAACCCATTTAAGTTAGTTAAACCATCATTGTTTTGAATTGAGATATCACTCATTGTACTTCCAGATTGAATTCCAGATAGAGCAGATAAATCATTCAACGAATTATTATTTGTCAATGAAAATCCATATACCATTCCTGTGATGTTGTTTAACCCATTTAAGCTAACGAGTTGAGCGTTATCACTGATGTTTACAGTGGATATTCCACCTGTAACGGAAGATAGGCCTGATAAATCTGTTAGACCAGTGTTATCAATGGTTATGGTATGAAAATACATATTAGAAGCATCAAAACTATTAAAACTAGGTAAATCTGAAATAATCAAGTTGCCACTTGAACTATATCCAAAATTTGCATCTTGAATCTTCAATCCATTTGAACCCGTAGACGTTAATAAAGGAAGTGAAGCACTTATCAGGCTTGGCCCATGTAAATATAACCCAGCACCAACTGTAGTAAGATTTGGTAAGTTGATAGAGGTTAATCCTGTATCACCAATTTCACAATTTCCACCTATCGAGGTTAAACCAGATAGAGCACTTATGTTGGAAATGGCATTATTGGTTAATTGAAAATCTCCAGTAACGTTAGATATTGAAGCTAATCCACTAACATCTGATAGATTCGTATTGTCATAAATCAGTAAGTCATTAGCAATATTAGTTACTGCCGAAACAGCAGAAAGATCAGTGAGACTGGTGTTGTATATACTTAAATTATTAGCTGAATTTATGCTGCCCAAATCTAGAGTAAGAGGATTGCTAATGTTGGCAATTGTTATATTATTTTGGGTAGCACTGGTAGTGATATTAATGTCTGAAATTCCAATAGAACCAACAATACTATTTAAACCAGAAAAATTAACATTCGTAAGATTCGGACTGGTAATATTCATATAAGAACCGATTGAAGTAAGTGTTGGTATACTAACAGAGGCCATCTCTGAATCAATTCTAACAAAACTATTAACTGTTGTTAGTGAGCTTAGGTCTAAAGTGTTTAGTGCTGTAGCGCTGTATATATTTATTGATTCAAGAGCACCCATACTTGGAAGTTCTAATGAGGAAACGGTATCTCCAGTTAGCACCAAATAAGTAGGGTTTGCAGTACTACCAGAAACATATGCATTAGATATATAAATGCCGTTTGGCGCAGATGCTAGCGTGTTTAGAGATACAGATTGTAAAGCGGCTGCAAATCTTACATAAAACATAGTCCCTACACTGGTAAGGTTGGGTAAGTTTATAGAAGTTACTGAATTGTTATTATAAAAGAAAAATTGCCCACCAATAGTTGTTAAATTGGTAAAATTTAAATTGGTTAAATTGGTGCCTCCAATAACGAAATTTCCTAGTGTTGAATTAAGATTAGGAATAGATAAGGTTGAGACAACGTCACTATCTTCTACATAAAAATCATCTACTCCAGAAGACAAACTGCTTAAGTCTATAGTGTTAATATTAGTGTTGTCTCTTATATATACATCGCCATTAACAGTATTAAGATTGGGTAAATTAATAGTGTTAATAACAGCATTATTTGATATATTAACATAACTACCAACATTAGTAATGTTCTGCAAACCTGTTAAATTTGATAAATTATTACAGTTATATACTTGTAGATAACCATTAACCTGTGTTATAAATGATAATCCTGATAAATCTGTAATGTCGGCTCCGTTATAGATACGTAAATAGCCGTCAATAGTATCACAAGTACCACTATATGTTGCTACAAAATTATCAACAGCAGCTTGAGAGTTTAGAGTTATATTAGTTATACATGTTTGTGAATAACTACTTAGCGTAGTAAGAAATATGACAAATGAGATAAAAATAGTTTTCATAATGACATGAGATTAATAGCAAGTGGTAAATTTCTGTAAAACAGATATTTGTAACCTCACCCTTTTGGGTGATTTTTTAAAATAAAAAAAGCCGCTCCCTACTGCGGCTTTTTTCTAATTTGACCTAGCCCTTTAGGACTTGGGTCTCAAAAACATAATTGAAATTTGCTACTAATTCTCAATTATCAGTTTAATCTTTTGAAAACGGTCTATTTATTTTCTAGTGCTAATATTCTTGCTTCTAGGGTTTCAAGTTTTTTTAGTTTTTCTTTTAAGATTGTGTTTTCTTGTTTAAGAGTTTCAACCTCTTCTTTAAGTTCTTGTACGGCTTTTATAGCTATAACACCTGTGGCACTATAATCCATATGGTAGATATCCTCATCTTCATGATACGTAATTAACTCAGGGTAGATTTTTTCCACATCTTGGGCAACCATTCCAATGTAGTTTTTACCTTCATCATCTGCTTTATATTTATAAGTTAATGGTTGTAAGTTCATAAAGTCATCCCATGAAAAATAGAGGTTTTTGAAGTCCTTTTTGAGTCTTCTGTCGGATGTTGCTGTATATGCACCAGATATATCATTAATATTAGATATTATCGTAGTTCCTTGATTGCTAGAAAAAAACCTTAAATCATCAGTTCCAGAAGAAACGTACATGCGGAACCAACTATTATTATTTATGTTTTCTAATTTCATACCGTCGGCATCACCATTATTACCATGATACAGATGAAGATCAATATCTGGTAAACCACCAATACCTACATTATTCTCTCCTGCATCTATTCTAAACATATTAGCTCTGCCAGAAGATTCAATCCTAAAATCTCTATCTAAACCTTGTTCATTAAATACAAATTGAGTATTCATATCTAAATCTACTGAGATATTACCGTTTTCTCTAAGAATAAATCTGGCGTCATCCCCATCATCTAGCATTTGGGCTAGGATTGTACCGCCTGTATCTTCATCTCTCCAATATAGGTCTCCACCTAAAACAGTGTCACCATTATCAAGTACAGAAAATTTACCTGTTCCAGCATCTTGAATAATAAAGTCTCCATTTCCATTTAGATTAAAGCGAGTGTCAAAATTACCGTAAGTTATATTGGTGTCTTGGGTAAGTGCCCCTCCCCATCTTATATCGTTACCTACTTCAGTTAGTCCATTACTAGCGGTACTACTTTCTGCGGCATCAGACCAAGTTAAACCTCCAGAACCATCGGTTACCATTAATTGTCCAATAGTACCATCTGCAGTAGGAAAAGCATAACCACTATCTGATGGATTATTCACTTGTAATTCTCCGTTGGCTCTTAGAATATTGTTATCAAATTCACCGTAGATTAATGGTGCGTTGGAGCTTGAGTTTTCAATGTATAATTTATTATCACCTGTTGCATTATATCCAGAATTATAACCAATAAAAACGTTGCCAGATTTGCTTTCAGCTGTACCATCTCCTCCACCAGATTCCGTACCTATATATACATTCTGAGAGGATGTAGTATCTGAGTCACCTGCTCTAAATCCGATAGCAATATTATCATTACCATTATTAGCATCGGTGAGAGAATAGGAACCAATTGCTATATTATTGTTGTTTTCTTGGGAATTATATAATGCGTTAACACCTAAACCTATATTATGTGATCCTATAGTATTATTATATAATGTTCTAAAACCGATACTTGTATTATAATTTCCACTAGTATTAAAATATAATGCTCGGTTACCAACTGCCATATTACAAGTTGCATTATTGCTATTGTACATAGCTTGATATCCTATACTCGTATTATATTGGCTACCTACAGAAGAAAACCCATTTTGGTAACCAATAAATGTATTTCTATTGTCTCCAAGGTCATCATTTTCACCAGCCTGTTCTCCAATAAATAGAGAATTACTGCCATTAATCATTTCTAATTGTCCTTTAGTAGTTAGACGCATGTGTTCATTATTATTAACTCTAAAGCTAAGCTCTTGGTTATCGGTTGTGCCAATAAAATTAGTTGATGGATTTGTACCAGAGTTACCAGAAAGAGACCAGAAATGCGAATCACCGTCAACAAAACTCACTTGCCCCAAACCATTAGTTGCCATGACTTGGTTGGCTGTACCGTCTGTTAGTGGCATATCGTAGGCATCATTAATGTTCATTAAGCCATTTTTGTAAATAGTTAATGCATTACTTTCAGCACTACTACTGGTTCCGTTACCAATTACAAAAAGTGGGTCTGCACTTTGCCATGTAGTAATGTTCCCAGAAACCAACGAATTATTATACTGGCCGATTACAGTTTCATAAGCAGAAGTAGCAATTGTAGAATGTCCTAAGGCCGTACTATTAACTCCAGCAGCATAAGTGTTTCTACCCATAGCAATACTGTAATCATTATTAGCAATAGTATTTGTTCCAAATGCTGTACTAAAATTTGCATAAGCATTAGCAGATTCACCAAAAGCAAAACTGGCATAACCTTGAGCATATGAACTATTACCAAAGACTAGACTATAATCAGCGTCAGCATGAGAACTCGAATTATTACCAAACACAAAACTGTATTCTCCGCCAGCAGTTGAGTTAGCACCAAAAGCGGCACTGTAAGCACCAGCTGCGATAGCCAGTTGACCAACTGTAAGACTATAATCACCTATTGCCTGAGATTGGTTTCCAGAGGCAATACTGTATGTGCCATATGCATATGTAAGAGCACCAAAAGCACTGCTAAGACTACCTTCTGCGTGTGTATTAGATCCAAAAGCAATACTGTGATCACCTTCTGCATGTGTGGTTTCTCCAAAGGCAAGGCTATAGTCACCTTCAGCAATTGTAGAATAGCCAAAAGCAGTACTGTGTGATGCACCTGCGGCAGTATTATCGCCAAATGCCATGCTATAGTCCCCTTCAGCCGTTGTGTCATAACCAAAAGCAGTACTATAATCACCGACACTTGTGCTTTCCCATTGCCCTCCCGACACAGTTCCAGCTCTAAAGGCTGCTTGGTTAGGATTAAAAAACATACGTGTACCAGCACCAGTAACTTCTGAGTCTATTGTGTTTCCGTTACCAAAAGATCCCGAGACCACAAAACCATCTTCACCATTTATACTTACAGCTCCATTGTCTGCAGTGATAGTTCTTCCATTACCAGCACCTCCTTCATCATAAGCTTGGTCTAAAGTATTATGGCTAATTGATAATAACGATGACGGATCAACAAAATTTACCTGACCAGAACCATCTGTAGCCATAACATAATTAGTGGTGCCATCGGTAGAAGGTAAATTATAGCCATTGCTTCCCGTTGTTCCTATATATACATCACCTAAAAAGTAACCAGAATAACTGCCTGTTTTAAGAACACTTGAATAAACACCATAATGAGTACCACCTGCAGTTGTAATTATATTGACGTCTAAACCTTTTTTAGTGCCTGTACCTGTACCACCCATATAGGCTTCAAATCCTGTTCTGTATCCAGTACCTCCGGATTCAATACTATTTCTGTATCCAACAAAATTACCATTTATAGTCCATGCTGGTGCAAGTGTATTTAAAAATCCGTAGGCAAAAGGAAATGAGCCCGAATTAAAATAGTTTTGTACACCATAAATATTTTGGCCACTTGGTAAGGAATAGTTTGAGAAACTATTAGATAATCCTGATGTAGCTCTTTGAAGGTTTGTGAAATACTGAATTATACCAGTTGTTCTACCTGGTGATGTGTTAGATGATGAATCAAAAGTTTGGTTTATTCCTGTTAGAATTGCAGCACCAGTTGCTTCATATGTTGCTTCAATACCTACTTTATTATCAGTTGTGTTTGAAGTGCCATCTATATATAAAAAATCATTTCCACTTCTTAGTTCTACTGCACCATCAGTGGTATTTATAACCCTTCCATTGCCAGCACCACCTTCGTCATAGGCTTCATCTAAAGTGTTTTTTGCTCCTGAAGCAAGAAATACCCAAGTAGAAGTGGTGCTATTCCAATAATAAAAGCCTTTACCAGAAGCTCCGCTTCCTGTGTAAAAGATTAACATACCATCTTGTGCTGCTGCAGGTGAAGCTGGAAAATTGCTCATGCGAGGAATTAAAATACCATCATTGTTTGCAGGAGTTGTAGTACTGCTTGCTGAAATGTCTAAACTAGCCTGCGGATTGGTATTGCCAACTCCGACTTGTGAAAAAAGTGAAATAGAATAAAATAGGGTTAAAGCAAAGAATAATAATTTTGTCTTCATAGCCTTATGTTTTTGAGTCTGTTGTCTGAGAAATAACATGCAAAATAAATTGCAGTAGAGAAGTTATTTTAAGACATTATAACTGATTAATAGCTATGTGAAATTAGTTTGCTAGAGGCAATCTAACGTATTGATTTTAGTGAAAACCTTATTTTTTTTAGTGAAAACAATACAACCAAATTATATGCTTTTCAACCTTTCGGTAACTAGGCTTTTTTGAGACGCACTTAAAGGGATGGAATCGTTATCTAGAAAGAGAGAATTCTTGTCTACACTATGTATATGTTTCAAATTAACCACATAAGAACGGTGTGATTTTAGAAAGAAATCACCTTTTAGTTCTTCGGAAATATGTTTTAAAGTGTGAGGTACAAGAAAAGTTTCTGTATTAGTTACTATATAGCAATAGTTGTCATAAGCTTTTAAGTACTTTATGGTTTCTTCATTTATACGATGAAATCTTCCTTCGTGTCTTATCGTTATGAAATGCTGTTGCGATTGATTATAATTATGCCAGGCAAGTTCAATATTGGTGCGTAACCCTGTTTCCGTAAAAGGCTTTACAATATAGCCAAGAGGGTTTGTTTGTTTTACAAGTTCTATAGTACTTGGATCAGTTTGCGAGGATAGAAATAGATAGGGTATTTTCTTTTGATCTAAAGCTTTAGCCAAATCTACACCATCTTTTTCGCCAGTTATTTGAATATCAATAAGTGTTAGATCGGGTTTTAATAATTCTATATCTCTAAGTGCTGTATGATAGTCTTCTGCATCACCAACAGCATAGAAGCCTTGTTTTCTTAAAGCCACCTCTATAGTAGAAACTATTATTGGCTCATCTTCTACAATGTATATATTTAAAGATTTCAAATGTTTTATTTTAAAAGGTTAAAATAGTTTGATGCTGAATTTTTCATTTTTTTTCTTTAGTGAATGCCTCATATTTTTTAGTGAAAAATCATAGTATGGTAAACTTAGATATTTCTAGTATAGCCTCAGTACCTATATTTATTTCTGACTTGTAATTTAAAGTAGCTTTAAGCTTTTTAGATAGCGCTTTCATTAGAGTAATACCAAATGAAGTGTTTTTTACATCACCTTCAAACCCTTTGCCGTTGTCTATAACCTTAAGTATTAGCTTATCATTCTCTGAATAGAATTTTATATGAATTTTGCTTTGAGCTGTTATGTCATCAAAAGCATGTTTTATTGTATTCACTATTAATTCATTCAAAATAAGACCTATTGGAGTAATGGTTTCAATGTCTAGAATTAAAGATTCAACGGTAAGGCTATATTTTATAGGTTCGGTTTTAAATTGATGGCTTTCAAAAATATCACGGACTAAATCTGTAAAATAATCCTCAGTATTGATACCGACTAATTCATCTTTGTTATACAATTTTTGGTGAATCAACACCATGGATCGTACTCTGTTTTCAGCTTCCTTTATGGCAATTTTTGCTTCTTTATCTTGAACGCTTTCAGATTGTAGGTATAATAAGCTAGACACAATTTGAAAACTGTTTTTTACACGATGATGCGTTTCTTTTAGTAATACATTTTTTTCGTCAATGGATGTTTCTAGAAGTACTTTTTGTTTAGCAAGTTGTATGTTTTTCTTTCTGTTTTTATAAAAGAAAAAACCCAGTACAGCAGCCAATAAAAGTCCTGAACTTGCTAAATATGAATAGAGTTTACTTTCATTTTCTTTCGATTCTAGGGCTAAAGCATTTAATTCTTGAGTTTTACTAAACTCATATTGCATCTCTAGTTGGGTCTGTTTTTTTATGTTCTTTTCATTGAAAATAGAATCGTTAGTTTTAGTAAGAAGCTCATAATTTTCAAAAGCTTTTTGAAAATTTCCAGTAGCTTGATAGGCTTCAGATAAGCATTTACAAGCGTCTGAAATAAGCTCAAGATTTCCTGCGTCTAAAGCCAATGTTTTGGCTTTGCTACAATCTACTATGGCGTCTTTATATCTTTCTATTTCAATAAAAAGAGTCCCTCTATAATTTTTTGCAATGGTTAGATTTTCAATAGTATTAGATTCGTTGTAATAATCATGACATTTATTGAGGTTTTCTAAAGCGTCCTCATATTGCCCTAATTTAGTCTGTGCGTTTCCAATATTAAGATAAGAACTCATGAGAAAGCTTAAAGGTGCTTTTCCTGTTTCTTTTAAAGTTTTTCCTTTTTCAAAAAGTTCAAGGGCTTCTTTGGGTTTACCCTGATTGAGCAATAATTCACCTTTGTTAGATATGATAATGCCTGCATTGATACTCGACTCTAAATTTAATGCACTTTTGTAAGCCGAATCGTAATAATCAACGGCTTTATCAAACTCTTCCATCTGATTATAATAATTAGCCAAGGTATTATTCAGAACCAAATTTGTTCCAACATATTTTTTCTTTTGCTCCTCGTCTAACTTCAAAGTGTCAATTTTATCAATTGCTTGCTTTGATTCTAGCATTGCAGCTATAGCTTGGCTAATGTTACCTCGTTTTCTGTATATGCCGCTTTTAGTCATTAGGTTTGAAGCTCTTAGGAACGGCATTGTTTTATCATTAACATAAGATAAAGACTTATTAATATATATATCTGAAGAATCTAATTCACTATTATAAAAAAAGTAATTTCCTAAAGAATAGTATGTATTGGCATATAACTTCGAGTCTTTATTGGATTTTGATAAGGAAAGCGCTTTATCGATTAAAATTCTAGAATCTTTAGAGTAACGCATTTTTCCAGCATTACTTGTGAGTATTCTTACTTTTTCAAAATTGTTATTAATAGTGTCTAAAGACGATATTATAGAATCAACTTTTTTTTGATTAGTATTAGATGTTTCCTGTGAGTAAAGGGTTAGTGAAAAAAGCAGAACAATAAATAGATAAAGGTTTTTCATGAATGTTAAGTTAGGGATTAACACTTAAATTTAAGAGTTTTCTTATTTTTTTAAGATTAATAGTAGCTGTGTAAAGTTGAAATATTGTACTCATTTGTATTTCATCCTTTTGGGTGATTTTTCGGAATTTTGGTTTTGTATTTTTGCTGTATATGTTATTTAAGTTTATGACAATACTATTTAGATATTTCTTCGTAATTGTTTTTATAAGTGGTTTTTTAAACGCTCAAGATGCTGAACCTGATGCCTATCAGGATAGCTTGCAGAAAGTTATTGATAATAGCACTTCAAAAGCTGTTAAGAAAGCAAGCCTTTTTTTATTAGGAGAACATTTAGTGCAGCGCAACCCTGAATTCGCAGAAGATATTGCTAGAGATATTGAACAGAATTTTCTCAACATTGAAGACAGCGAGGAAATAAGAAGGAACAATTACATATTTGCGGCAAGCCATCGTTGGCAAGGTGATTACAAAACCGCTTTAAATTATTACCAAAGTATTTACGAATATTCAAAAGACAATAAGGATTCTATAGATATTGCTAAAAGTGGGCATTTTATAGGAACCATTAATATGTTTTTGGGTAACAACGTGGTATCTCAAAATCACCTATTAGAAGTTGCTAATATTTATGATAAAATTGGTTCAGCTGAACAGAAAGCCAGAATAAATAATACTTTAGCAGGCTTTTATCTTAATATAGACCAGCTAGAAAAAGGAAAGGATCAATATCTTTTAGCTTTAAGTCAGTTTGAAAAGCTGAATGACAGTACAGGTATGGCAAGTGCTAATGCCAATTTAGGATTGCTTTACACTGAATTGGGTGAGTTTGATAAAGCTGAGATGCACCTAATGAAACAAAAATCATTAAACAAAGTATTTCCAACGTTAAGGGAAATGGGCTTTCATCATGATTTTTTAGGATTATTAAGACAAGAACAAGGACGTTTAGAAGAAGCTTATCAAGAACACCTTAAAGCTTTAGATATACGTGAAAATTTAAGTAGTACTTATAATCTTTGCGAATCAAAATTAAATATGGGTGAAGTACTGATAAAATTAAAAAGATATCCAGAAGCCATAGAGCAATTAAATGATATTTTTAGATACGATGAGCACCAATCTTTATACCAACAACAAACAGCCTATAATTTATTGTCTGAAGCCTATGAGAAAAGCGGTAGACATAAAGATGCTTTAGAAAATTTTAAAGCCTATAAAAAGATCAGTGATTCAATATACTCTGAAGAATCCTTAGAAGTTATAGCGGAAAAAGACGCGCAATACGAAAGACAAAAAAAAGATGCCGAAATTGAACTTTTAAATAAGGAAGGTGAGGTAACAAAAGCTAATCTTTCTCGCTCAAAAGTAATTTTGATAGGTACAATAATTTGCTTGGTTTTATTCCTAATAGTAGTTATAGCCTTGTATAAATTATATACTAAAATAAAGTCCAAAAACTATATTATAACAAAAGCCTTAAAAGATAGAGAGCTGTTGTTGCACGAAACACATCATCGTGTTAAGAATAATTTACAAATGATTTCAAGTTTGTTAAATCTTCAATCAAAATATGTTGAAGACAAAAAAGCATTTGAAGTATTGCAAAATGGAAGGAATAGGGTGGAATCTATGGCGATTTTGCATAAAAATCTATATGCAGGCGAAGATTTGAATATGGTGAATCTTCAAACGTATTTTGAAGGTTTAGCACAAAGTATTTTTAATTCGTATCATAAATCAGATAAGGAATTTAGTGTAAAAGTTAAAGCTAAAAATATTTTAATGAATGTTGAATCTGTTATTCCTGTAGGTTTAATTGTAAATGAACTTGTTACCAATTCATTAAAGCATGCATTTCCTAAAGGCCAGATTGAACAGCCTGAAATAATTATAGAAATGACTGAAAGCAACTCTGATTATTGTCTTATCGTAAAAGATAATGGTATTGGAATAAATGATGCTATTCTTCAAAAAACAGCAACAGAATCTTTTGGACAACGATTAATACAATCATTAACCAAAAAGTTAAAGGCTAAAATTGAAGTAAAAAATGATTCAGGAACTCAGGTTTTTGTAACTATTCCTAAGAAAAAAACTAGTGTAGTAATTGATTGAGAAGCGACATAGTTTCAGAACGTGTGTGGGTGTCTAACTTTTCGTAAATATTCTTAATGTGTGTTTTTACGGTATTGATACTCACAAACTGTTCGTCTGCTAACTGCTGATTGGTTTTGCCATCATATAATCCTTTTAAGATATCGAATTCTTTTTCAGTCAAAGGGTTTACAATAACATTATTGATGACGTCTCTATTAAGCTCTAAGGGTAAAATGAATTTAGAGAAATTATGTAAGGCAATTTCAATACTAGAGAATAACTCTCGTTCATTAAAAGGTTTTACAACATAACCCATAGGAAGCGTTTGCTTGGCCTTATCTAAAATTTCCTTTCCTGAATAAGACGTCAGGTATAAAAATGGGACTTTTCGATTTTTGTTAATATAATTTGCGATATCGAAACCTTCATAATTTCCTTCAAGATTAATATCTAATAAAACTAAATCGGGTTTGTTTTCGCTGATATGACTTAAAGCTTCGTCCTTATCATAAGCGATACCAACAACATGGTAGTCAATACTACTAAGCATGTCTTTGATGTCCTCTGCAATTATTGGGTCGTCTTCTACAATTAATACTCTTATTGCTGACATAGGGATTATTTCAGAATAAAGTTATGAAGTTTTACTTTATGCGAAAATTAAGTTTTTTTGTCAGTCTATTACAATTTGTTCGATAAGATGTAAGATAATTACTAATAAAAGAAGTTAAGAATTGTTTTTAAGGAAATAATCTGATTGAATTTGCTCGTTTTTGCCATCTTGAAATTTAGTCATGCTAAACCACTGATGAATAGAGTAACTCCCAGTTTCTCCTTTTTTATTTACAGCAATATAACCAACTTGAAAATCTTTATAGTTACTGTTGGGTTTACTTACAATTCTACTAATGGCTTCCTCACAAGCTTGTTGAGGTGATTTGCCTTGTCGCATCAGTTCTACAACCAAAAAACTCCCAACTGTTTTCACAACTTCTTCTCCGAGACCTGTAGCTACACAACCTCCAATTTCATTGTCTATGAATAATCCTGAACCGATAATTGGGGAATCTCCAACACGACCTTGCATTTTGTAGGCCAATCCACTTGTTGTACAAGCTCCTGAGATGTCACCATTTTTGTCAATGGCTAGCATACCAATGGTGTCATGGTTTTCAATATTGATTATAGGTTTATATTCTGATTCCACTTTCCACACTTCCCAGGCTTTTTTAGAGCTCTCGGTAAGTAAATCTTCAGCTTCAAAACCATTTGATAAAGCAAATTGCTTAGCTCCTTCACCAGCAAGCATTACATGTGGTGTATCTTCCATTACTTTTCTGGCTACGGAAACGGCATGTGTAATGTCTTTTAGGAATACAACCGACCCACAATTACCATCCTTGTCCATAATACAAGCATCCAAAGTAACGTTCCCATCTCTGTCTGGCAGACCACCTTTGCCTACTGAGCTGTTTTTTATGTCAGCTTCTTCAACCATACAACCTTGCTCAACAGCGTCTAAAGCTGTTCCTCCAGATTGCAATATTTCCATAGCTTTTGCTGTGGCATTTTCCACATACCAAGTCGCAATCACTAAAGGCAATGATGCTTTTTGAGTTGTAGAAATAGGAGTTGTATTGTTCTCTTTTTTAGAAGTGTCTTCACAACTCAATAGCGAATTTGTAACGGCTAATCCGGCACTTGTTAATGCTGCACTTTTTATGAATTTTCTACGTTGCACAATTTTAGTTTTTTAATATTCAACACCTTGTTTATCTAAAACTGTCTTAGTTCTAAAAGCGTAAAACAGAAGATAGGCAAAACAGGCTACAGCCATCCAATACGATGATTGAATTGAAAATACATCTGCTAATTTACCTTGCACAGGCGGAATAATGGCTCCACCTAAAATCATCATTATTAAGAATGAAGAACCTTGAGAGGTGTATTTTCCTAACCCAGCAATACTTAATGTAAAAATACAAGGCCACATTATAGAGCAAAATAAACCACCAGATAAGAAAGCAAATAAAGCTACATTTCCAGAAGAGAACAAACCAATTAACATTGCTATAACTCCTAAGAGACTAAAAAGTTTTAAGGTTTGAACAGGATTGTCTTTTGCTAAGAAAAAACCTCCAATTTGAACGGCTATACAAACAGCAAAAAATAAAATTTCATCAGAACTGAAGCTGTACTTTATAGAATTGACAAGTATGATGACACCAAAAGCAATGTAAGGTACAATGATAAGCAGGGCTTTTTTAAGCCCTTTACTTGGATTAAAAACCGTGATAGCACCAACCCAACGACCAATCATTAATCCACCCCAATACAATGAAATATATGAACCGAGTTGAGAATCGTTAAGAGCAGGAAGACCAAGCATATTTAAACCTGAATTTTCGATTTCTTGTTTTAAAAGTTCCCCTAAATTACTTCCTACAGTAACTTCAACACCAACGTATGTAAAGATTGCAAGCATACCTAAGACCAATTGTGGATACTTCATAGCACCCCAACCCTCTGGCTTTTTTGATGCGCTAGTATATGCGTAAAACACTGCAACAACGACAGAAATTAGGGCAATAAATAATAAAATCAACCTTAGTCGTTCTAATTCTTCGTTAGTATCATTTTTTCCAACATACGAACCAATTACATATCCTATACATCCCAGAACGACGATTGTCAATAAAATAAGTAAGTTTCTGGCTTTATTAGCGGGTTCAAAAGCGGTTTCAGATTTTAAGGCTGGTAATTTTTTAGAGAAATAGAATAATGCTGCTGCAGCTAAAAATAATCCGCCAACTCCAAGGTAGAGTTGTTGTACTGTCATTAGCGTAATTTCATTATTGGCAATCATTGAAGCCAATTCATCAGAGCTCCAACTTGCAGAACCAAAAATGACTAAACTTACCACAACAGGACCTATAGTTGTTCCAAAGGAATTAATTCCACCAGCTAAATTCAAACGATGCGAGCCAGTCTTTGGGTCACCAAGTGCGATAGCAAATGGGTTGGCAGCCGTTTGTTGCAATGAGAATCCTAAGGCAACAATAAAATAAGCAATAAGAACCAAGTAGAATACTCCAGTTTGACCTTGTTCGGCGCCAGCAGTTACAGGATACATTACAAAAGCACCGACGGCTGAAAGCAATAAACCGTAGATAATCCCATTTTTGTAGCCCCAATTATTCATAATGTCTTTTTTGATAGAACCAGACAGAATGAATAATAACAAAGCACCAATATAATATGCTCCATAAAAGGCAAAATCTACCAATTGCGATTGAAACTGGTCAATGTTAAAATACGTTTTACAAAAAGGAATAAATACACTGTTAGATGCAGCAATAAATCCCCAGAAAAAGAAAACGGTGACTAAGGTTGCTAAAGCCGATTTGTTGTTTTGATTGCTCATATAGTTTTTGTTAGTTAGATTCTAGTTCTTGACCAAATTGTAATCTGTAACCATTGTTGTCAAAAATAGCAAACTCTCGCATGCCATATTCAAAATTCTCAATAGGATAGCAGATATCAGCTCGGTCTTTAAGTATTTGCCATATTACATTAATATCATCCACATAGATGTACAATCCACCAGTAAAAACGGGTTTTGGAAATTTATCTTCGTAAAAACGTAAGATAGCATTATTTCTACATCATCCTTTTTTAAAAACGCCCAATTATTGGCATCTCTGCTAATACATTTAAAGTCTAAAAACGATTCATAAAACGCAATGGTTTTATCCATACTCTCGACTTCTAATGTTGAAACTAACGAGTTAAAGGCCATTTTTATTTTAACTTTTTAGAGTATATGCGACATTTAATAGAGTGATCTATAAAATAACTACTTTCATAATATTCGTTAGGTATATTATCATTGAAATCTTCTTCAGTTTTTTCTTGATATTTTCTCCGGCATTTCAAAAACTTTTCGAAATCTATACCCTCATCGATATAGGAATTGCGATCTTCTTCATAAACCTCATTAAATAAAGCTATTGATTCGCTATCCCATTTTTTTTGAGCAGGAACAAAAATGTCATCGAAGTAGAGTTCAATTATTTTTTGTGTCGTTTTAATCCCAAATAATCTTTCGTTATATAAATCATTATATGGCATATACTTCCATTTTTTGGATTCTTCTGTCCAATAGGTTAGAATGTATCCTCTTGATTTAGTAGTTAAAACCTCAAAATTGTCTTCAGAATATTTGGTAAGTTCACTGTCTAAAAATGCTTTGTAATCTTTTAAATAAAAATTGTTTGCATTTCCTTGTATTTTTAATGAACTGGTATATTCAACAATTTTAAAAAACACATCATTTATTTCTCTAGTAGAACTGATTTTTTCAATTAGTATGTCTTGAGAAATAATGTCCCCTTCTTTAAAAAAAGTAGAATTAATAATATTTCTTACACTATCTAAATGTTTATATAGTTTCTCCTTTGGTACCGAATCTTTAACTTTTGAAGGAATACTTTCAAAATAGTCGTTATTTGTGAAATTACCTTTTGCTAAATTGACAATTTTAGTTTTCTCACTTTGTAAATTATAGGTGGGTTTACAAGAAAAAAAACATAGGATTATAAATAAAAAGACTAAAGATTTTTTCATTATTTATCTTATCGAAATTTCATCAGCAAAAATCCAACTTCTACCATCCATTGGATAGCCTAAATGCCATTCAGGTAGCTCTCCTAATTTCTTGGCAATTATTTTTACATGTTTATATTCTGCTGTTGGAATTTTAAACTCAACAGTTTTAATTTCAATTTCATTATTTCTGTCTCGCGTGTTTATCTTTTGCGATGGTAAAGCTTTATAGTTTATACCATCTTTTGAAACGAAGCATTGCACTTCTGTTGGGTAAAAAATCCACGCACCTTGATCTTGTAAAAAGTTCACAGAAATAGTATTGATAGCTTTTTGCCTTCCTAGATCAACTGTTGCTACCAAATCTGTATTATGGTAACCTTGCCAACTGCCTGTTCTGTAGTTTTTGGTGCTACGAATACCGTCAATTAGTGCATCGTTTCCACCAGCAGAATACTGGTTGGCAAATTCACTTTCTAAAGAGATACTTAAGTTTGGATCAATCTTATAAAATGGTGTGGATAATACATTACTTGAATTTCCATAACCATCTGAAGCATACATTCTAATATTAGAAGGCTGAGATATTGTGAATGGATTTCTATAAACTTTAAAATCAGAACCATCAATACTATAAAATATCTCAGTGGCAGATGATACAATTCCTAGGGAAACTTTAGTTGAATCTCTAAAAGTGATATCGCCTTTTTCAATAAATGGTGACGGTAAAATAATATGATCTGTTATTTCGATTTTTGGTTCTTGTCCAATTTTAGTACCCCAATTCGTTGGACTATCCGTCATAAAAAACTCTAGGTTTCCACCTGAAACAACTTTATCGTGATTTAGATAAGTGATATCTAAATCTTCTCCGTTAAGTTTTGCAGATTCAATATAAATATTGGTATCACTAAGATGATGAGCGGTAATATTAAACTGCTTTCCGTTTTCTAGATTAATGGTTGCTTTGTCAAAAAGAGGTGTTCCTATGACATACTCATTACTTCCAGGAGCTACAGGGTAAAACCCTAAGGAACTCAACACATACCAAGCGCTCATTTGTCCACAATCTTCATTTCCAGAAACTCCATCAGGATCGTTTTTATAGAGTTCGGTTAAAATTTGATGAACTTTCTCTTGCGTTTTGTGTGGCTTGTTTACAAAATTGTAGAGGTAAGCCATATGATGACTTGGTTCGTTACCATGAGCATATTGGCCGATTAATCCTGTGATATCAGCTTGATGTCTTCCAGAAGTTTCAGCGTTTGCAGAGAATAACTGGTCAAGTTGTGACTCTAAAGCGTCTTTTCCGCCGAGCAAATCCATAAAGCCAGAAATATCCTGAGGAACATAAAAACTATACTGCCATGAATTAGCTTCGGTATAGTTAAAATTGACTTCATAAGGATCAAAAGGAGTGAACCAAGTATTTCTAAAACGACCACGCATAAATTTACTTTCAGGATCGTAAACATTCTTGTAATATTGCGCACGTTGAATATAGGTTTTATAATCGTCGTCCTTGTTCATCGCTTTTGCCATCTGTGCAATCGTCCAATCATCATAAGCATATTCCAAAGTTTTGGAAACCGATTCGCTTTCTTCATCAACAGGAATAAAACCATATTTTTTATAAGATTCTAACCCGAATTTATCACGAGTAGCTGAATGTTTCATAGCCTCAAAAGCTTTTTCGGTATCATAATTTCTGATGCCTTTTAAATAGGCGTCGGCAACAACAGGAACGGCATGATAACCAATCATACAGTCAGTATAATTTCCTGATAAATCCCACATTGGCATAATCCCACCTTCATCATATTTTGCTAAAAACGTATTGATGAAATCATTGGTTTTGTCCTGTTCTATAATAGTGTAAAGTGGATGAGCCGCTCTATACGTATCCCAAAGTGAAAATACTGTGTAATAATCGAAATCTTTAGTTTCGTGAATTTCTAAATCCATACCTCTATAGCGACCATCAACATCTTGATAGATATTTGGTGCAATCATAGTATGGTAAAGTGCAGAGTAGAAATTGGTTTTCTTGTCTAAGTCATCACTTTCTATGACAATTTTTTCAAGTTGAGATTCCCATTCTTGTTGTGCTTCTTGCTTTACGGTTTCAAAATCTTTGGTTAAAACTTCAACTTCCAAATTTTTATAAGCACCAGCTTCATCAACGGCAGAAATTCCTGCTTTAATGATGATTGGTTCGTTGTTTGGGTTTTCAAATTGAATGATGGCCTTTTTACTTTCAAACTTGTAATTTTTACTTACAGCCACACCTTCGCCGTCATCATAAACAATTTCTTTTATTGGATGTGAAAACTTAATATGATAGAACAAACGCTGATCTTTAGCCCAAGCTGAAGAATGTCTAAGTCCATTGATTTCAGTATCATTCAGCTTATTAATTTTATAGTCTAATAATTTGTCGCGATGATCTAGATCCAAAACCACATACTGATTTTCAGCTGAAGGAAATTGATATTTATGAATACCACTTCGTTTAGAAACTGTCAGTTCAACATCAATATTTGTTGAATCTAAGTACACTTTATAGTAGCCAGGTTTAGCACTTTCATTCTCGTGTGAAAAGTGAGCTCGGTAACCCGATTTTCCATCAGATCCATTGTTAAAATTCACTTTATCAGTAGGCATTAAAAGCACATCTCCATAGTCACTTATACCTGTACCGCTTAAGTGTGTATGTGAAAATCCGTAGATATATTCATCTGTGTAATGATAGCCAGAGCAACCGTCCCAACCTTCTAAACGTGTGTCTGGACTCAACTGCATCATCCCAAAAGGCATTGTTGCGCCAGGATAGGTGTGACCGTGGCCACCAGTACCAATAAATGTATTGACGTAATTGGTTAATGGTTGATCTTTTTGTGCAGGTTTTAGATTTGTGGTTTCGCTACACCCAAATAAAAGTAGGATAGCAGTACATGCGGAAATAAACTTAAGATGTTTCAAAAGAATACTAGTTTTTAATGCAACTAATATACTAAAATGCCAAGCAAGAATGTAGTTCTTGTTTTTAATTATGATTACTGCTTGTGCTTAAATAAGTTAACTGATTTATTATCTTGAAATAAGATGAGGTTAAGAGATTAAGTTGAGAAAACCATTTGTCTTTACTTATTGATCATTAAACGACTGAAAAATCCATCCCAGCGATTTTCACCAGTTTACGTCTTCAAAGTGACCGACATTTGAATTCAGTTAAATTTTTAGTCATGAAAAAAATACTATTCATACCATTGCTTTCCTTTTTTGTTTTGTCTTCATGTAGTAAGGACTTGGAAAGCATAGAAAACGATTCGTCTGATTCAATAGGTAATGTTATTTCAGAGCTTAACATTCCTGCAGATTTTAATTTTGTTACCACTTCGGAAATAGAAATTGAAGTTGAGGTAAAAAGTGTCACAGATCAAGCTTTATCAGGTGTTAAGGTTAGCTTTTTTACAAAACATCCAGATTCTGGTGGAACATATTTATCTTCTGGATTGACCAATTCAACAGGTGTGCTAAATACTAAAATTCAAGTGCCAACATATTTAGAAAATTTATTCGTTCAAGTTCATAGTGTAGGTTTTGCAAATCAAAAAACCGAAGTTGTATCACCAAATATGAGCCTAACTTTTGGAGGAATTCCAGAAGAAAGGTCAGATGAATATCATAACAGAAATTCAAACAACGCTATTCCGATATCTGACAATTATTACTATATGGGAAGTTATAATACAGGAGGAACAATGGGATTGCCTCATTATCTTGAATCTGAAAGTGATAATTTAAGTCAAGAGTTTTTAGACGGAGTGAATGCTTCTCTTCCAGAAAACAAACCTGTTCCAGATTTTAATCCAGAATACTTAACTTCAGGAAACGAACTTGATGTTGTAGTAACAGATCTGAGCGATGTTTGGGTCACTTTTGTGACTGAAGGTGCAGGCTATAAAAATGCTTTAGGTTATTATGTTTTTGATACCCAAAACCCACCTGCGAATCCAAGTGAAATAGATTCCATTTATGTGGTCTTACCTAATGCTTCATTGGCTTATTCAGGTGGTGAACTTTATGCTGGTGATAAAGTCAGACTAGGAACTTTTCAAGCAGGAAAAACCATTTCTTGGGTACTTTTTCAAAATGCATGGACAGGATCTGGTACAAATGTAAATACGACTAAATTTTATTCTCGATCAGATTTCAATACTGTGGAAAGCGACCCAAATATGCGGCAACATACCGTTCAGCTAGCGGATTTTGGAAACCAACGTTTATTAAATGGTTTTGAAGATCAAACACGATCTCAGGGTAGTGATAATGATTTTAACGATTTAATATTTTATGTTTCGGCCAATCCATGGGAAGCTATTGAAATAGGAAGTATTCCACAAGTAACTCCGAGTACGGATAATGATGGAGATGGGGTTTCAAATGAAAGTGATGATTTTCCAGATGATCCATTAAGAGCGATCAGAAACACATACACAGGCTCTTTAGCTTTTGAAGACCTATGGCCAGCTCAAGGCGACTACGATTTTAATGATATGGTCATTGACTATGAAATAGATCACATTCTTAACGGAAACAATCTTCTGGTCGATATAGAAGCGGATTGGAATGTTAAGGCGGTTTTTGCAAGTTTTAATAATGGTTTTGGTGTACAGTTAAAGAATCTTCCATCTAACAATGTAGCGAGTGTAAGTGGTTTACACCTAACTAATAATATTATTACTGTTAACGGAAACAATACTGAGACAAATCAAGACAAAGCAACTATGATATTCTTTGACAGTGTAGTTGATGTTATTCAAACATCTCCAGATAATGTTGTGAGCTCAATAATTAGTTTTAATAATCCAGTCTCACAAAATCTAACAGGATATCCACCTTATAACTCATTCATTTTCGTAAACGGAGATCGAAGTAAAGAAATCCATTTACCAGGACATCAGCCCACAAATCTTGCCGATGAGCAATTATTAGGTACGTCTTATGATGCTAGCAATTCGGCAAATGGTTATTATTACAAAACCTCAAATGGCTTGCCATGGGCTATCAATATATCAGAGTCGTTTGACTTTCCTGATGAAGGATATCCTATTAACGAAGCTTATCATTTCTTTTCAAATTGGGCCACGAGTGGTGGTAATATTCACAAAGATTGGTATAGAGATCTCCCTTCTAATAGGGACGCAAGTAAAATTCATTAACTGTTCATAATTTGGTTAAGTTTGGGTCTCGGATGTTGCTTTTTAACATTCGGGACTTTTTTGGTTAAAAAGATTTCATATGATGGAGTCGATTTGTGATTAGTGTAAAAAATTAAACTGAAGTTTTGATGACCTTAAAATAGATTCCTAATTTTAAGCAGTTAAAACACCAAAATGCATATCAAGAAATTAATAAGTCTTTTTATTCTGTCGTTAATATTTGTGAATTGCAATGAGAATTCAATTCAAACTATTCAACCGCAGATTATACCAATTCCAGATTCCGTAGAATTAACCGATTCTTTTTTTACTATTGACGAAAGTACAGGAATAACTTACGATGACAACTTTAAAGTTAGTGCTCAATTTTTAAAAGATTTTATTGAAAGCGGAAGTTCAATACATCTGAAAGAAGGAACCGATATTAAATTTAAGCTGGATGAAAATTTAAAGCCTGAAGCTTATCATTTAACGGTTTCAAAAGAAGGAATAACAATTAAAGCATCAACGGATCAAGGTGCGTTTTATGCTGTGCAAAGCTTAAGGCAAATAATGCCTGTTGATCTGGAAAATGATACGTTCTCAAAAAATGAAATCAATATTCAAGCTGTAACTATAAGAGATCAACCACAGTTTAAATATCGTGGTATGCATCTCGATGTGGCAAGGCATATGTTTTCTGTTGATTTTATCAAAAAGTACATTGACGCTTTAGTTTTGTTGAAGATGAATACATTTCATTGGCATCTTACAGACGACCAAGGTTGGCGAATTGAGATTAAAAAATATCCAAAATTGCAAGAGGTTTCAGCATACAGAGATGAAACTTTGGTAGGACATTACAGTGACCAACCACATCAGTTTGATGGTAAACGATATGGAGGTTACTACACGCAAGAGGAAGTTAAGGCTGTTGTTCAGTATGCTAAAGCGCGGTTTGTTACTGTAATTCCAGAAATAGAAATGCCAGGTCACGCACAAGCTGCCATTGCCGCTTATCCAGAGCTAGGTTGTACAGACGAACCCGTTGAGGTTGCCAAAAAATGGGGAGTTTTTGAAGAGATTTATTGTCCAAACCAAAAAACCTTTGCGTTTTTAGAGGATGTTTTGGATGAGGTTTTAGAACTGTTTCCGAGCAAATATATTCACATAGGAGGAGATGAAGCTCCTAAAACACGTTGGAAAAATTGTGAACATTGTCAAAAGCTGATTAAGAAAGAAGGCTTAAAAGACGAACACCATCTGCAAAGCTATTTCATTACCAAAATGGAAGCCTATCTCAACTCAAAAGGGAGACAAATCATTGGTTGGGACGAAATTTTAGAAGGTGGTTTGGCACCCAATGCAACGGTAATGTCTTGGCGAGGTACGAATGGAGCAGTTGAAGCTGCAAAATCTGGACATAATGTGGTTATGACTCCAACATCACATTGCTATTTTGATTATTACCAATCTGAAAATGAGGATGAACCTTTGGCTATTGGAGGTTTTTTACCGTTGGAAAAAGTGTATGGTTTTAATCCAATTCCAGAAGAATTAACAATAGAAGAATCAAAATATGTTTTAGGTGCTCAAGGCAATATTTGGACAGAATATATTCCAACTGAAAAACATCTTGAATATATGACATTTCCGAGAATGTTGGCGTTGAGTGAAGTGGTTTGGTCTCAACCTCAACATAAGAATTACAAGGATTTTGTTTCGAGGTTAGAAAACTTTCATCAGCGTTTAAATGCTTTAGATATTAACTATGCCAATCATCTTTATGAAATTGAAGGCGATTTAATTTCAGATGAAGGCAAGTCGTATTATGAATTAAAAACTCTCACAGAAGGCAAGAGTGTTCGTTATACTTTAGATGGAAGCGAACCTACCATAAATTCAAAAGTTTACGAATCTAAAATTCCGATTACCGAAAGTTCAACAATCAAAGCTGCTGTATATAATGATGAAAAACAATTAGGTAAAACCTTCACACAATACATTAATTACCACAAAGCAGTTGGAGCAAAAATTACGATTGATAAACAACCACACAAAGCCTACTCTGGTAGTGGAGCAGAAGGTTTAATAAATGGTATTTCAGGAAGTGATTCACGCTATGGAGATAAAGAGTGGTTAGGGTTTTGGGGAGAAGACATTGAGATTACTATTGATTTTAAAGAGCCAATAAAAATTGATTCAATAGAAACAAGATTTTATGATGGTAATGGGCAATGGATATATACACCAGAACACATAGCAATTAGAATTATTTTTGATAATGATGAAGTTATAGCAAATAAATTTTTACCAGAAAGTTCGGGGAATCCAAACTTGAAGAACGTGTTTTGGGAACAATCAATCTTATCCAATAGACCAATAAAAAGAGTAAAGTTACTTGTTCCAAACTACGGCATAATCCCAGAGGGTAAACAAGGTGCTGGCAACAAAGCTTGGACCTTTATTGATGAGATCATTGTAAATTAATATGAAACTAGAAATCTGCGCCAACTCATACCAATCAGCAAAAAATGCTTGCGACGCAGGAGCACATCGCATAGAATTGTGTCAAGAACTCTCGGTTGGTGGCATTACACCATCTTACGGTTTATTGAAAAAAGTAATTGAAGAGTTAGATATTCCGGTTTTTGTATTGATACGTCCTCGAAGTGGCAATTTTGTGTATTCTGATGATGAATTTCAAATCATGAAAAACGATATTCAAGTCTGTAAAGATTTAGGTTGCAAAGGCATCGTTTCCGGTATATTGAAACCTGATGACACTATAGATGTTGAACGAACAAAAATTTTGATAGACCTTGCCAAACCTTTGTCATTTACATTCCATCGTGCTTTTGATGAGGTTAAAAACCCAAAAGAAGCCTTATTACAACTTATAGAACTTGGTGCTAATCGTGTGCTGACTTCAGGTAAAAAAACAACCGCAGAAGAAGGCTTAGATCTTTTAAAAGAATTGAATGTTTTAGCCAAAAATAGAATCACAATTTTAGCAGGAGGAGGAATCACTTCAAAAAATGCAAACTTGTTTAAAGAAGCAGGATTAACTGAAATTCACGCTTCTGCATCTTCAACAAAGAAACAGGATGATGGTATGTTTTCTGTGCCAATAACCTTTTCAGACCCAATGAAAATAAAAGCCATTTTAGATGCGATATAGTCTACTGTTGTTAATAATTATCTGTTTTAGCTGTCAACCAAAACACGATTTACCAACTACGATAAATCTCAATGAAAATTGGCTGTTCAAAAAAGTAACAGATACTGTGTGGCATTCGGCTACGGTTCCAGGAAATGTGTTTTCAGACTTGTTGCATCATCAACTTATTGAAGATTCATTTATTGGTAATAATGAAGAAAAAGTACAATGGGTTTCAGAAACCGATTGGGAATACAAAACCACTTTTTCATTAAGTGAAGACTTGCTCGAAAAGAAACATTTTGAGCTCAATTTTGAAGGTTTAGATACGTATGCTTCGGTTTATTTGAATGATAGTCTCATTTTAAAAGCCAACAACGCATTCAGAAAATGGGAATTAGATGTAAAATCACTTTTAAAACTTGAAAATGAGTTGCGACTAGTTTTTGAAAGTACCTCTAAATATGAAGCAGAAGCACAAGAAAAATCATCTTATGAGCTACCGGAAGGCGAGCGTATTTTTACTAGAAAAGCACAATTTCAATATGGCTGGGATTGGGGACCAAAATTGAACACAAGCGGTATTTGGAGGCCGATAAAGTTAGTGGCTTGGAATGAAGTTTATCTGAAAAAAGAGAATACATATGTTGTACAAAGTCAGCTTACAGATTCTTTAGCTGATTTTAATATTTTACTTGAAGATTACCCATCAACAGAATACTCTTACGAGATTTATGTTAATGATAAACTTAATCAGTCGTATGAAAGGTTGCCTTCAGATATGACAGGCCTTGTCTCATTTCAAATTAAAAATCCAAAACTTTGGTGGCCACATAATCTAGGTGAACCATACTTATACGATATTAAGGTTGTAGTAAAAGAAGGTATAAAAATTTTAGATAGCATTTCAACAAAGTATGGCATTCGTGATATTGAGTTGGTTACAGAGAAAGATAGTATTGGAGAATCCTTCTATTTTAAAGTCAATGATGTTCCTGTTTATGCCAAAGGTGCTAATTATATTCCACAGCACAGTTTTCAAAATGAAGTAAACAATGAAGATTATGAAAGACTCTTAAGTGATGTTGTAGATGCCAATATGAATATGCTCAGAGTTTGGGGAGGCGGTATTTATGAAGACGATAAGTTTTATGACTTGTGCGATGAAAAAGGTATTTTGGTTTGGCAAGATTTTATGTTTGCCTGTGCAATGTATCCTGGCGACACGGAGTTTTTAGATAATGTTGCTAAAGAAGCTGAGCAGAATGTAAAAAGGTTACGAAATCATCCATCTATTGCACTTTGGTGCGGTAATAACGAAAGCTCTGAAGGTTGGAATCGTTGGGGCTGGCAAGCCGACAGAAGTGAAAAAGAGAAAGAAGACATATGGAACAATTATCTAAGGCTTTTTGACAGTATGCTTCCAAAAGCTGTGAATCAATATTCAAATACCAGTTACTGGCAAACGTCGCCAAAATATGGAAGAGGCAATCCGTTGTACAAGTCAGAAGGCGATGCTCACGATTGGTGGATTTGGCACGATGGTTATACTTTTGAGCATTTGGAAGAGAATGTGCCACGATTTATGAGTGAATTTGGGTTTCAGTCGTTTCCGAGTTACGAGGTCATTCAATTCATAAATCAAAAGGATAGTGTGGATATTACTTCCGAAGGGTTTAAAAATCATCAAAAACATTCCAGAGGATTTCAAATAATAGACGATTATATGCAGCGCGATTTTCCAGTGCCTGACTCAGCAGAAGATTATGTATATATAAGCCAGTTGTTGCAAGCTTATGGCATTACTAAAGGTATTGAAGCACAAAGAAGAGCAAAACCTTATAATATGGGCTCGTTGTATTGGCAACTCAATGATTGCTGGCCTGCAGTTTCTTGGAGTAGTATCGATTATTTTGGGAATTGGAAAGCTTTGCATTATAAAGCCAAAAGAAGTTTTGAGGATGTTTTAATCTCTTCAAAGGTTGAAAATGATATTTTAAAAACTTGGATTGTTAATGATAAATTAGATAAGATAACAGGTCAGTTGACTTTGAGATTAATGAAATTTTCAGGAGAAGTTATTTGGTTTAATGAAGAGCAAATATCGGTCGAGCCACTTTCAAGTGAAGTGAAGTTTCAGTTAGATTTAAAAAACTTAGACTTCAATAAAGGCGAAACTGTTTTAGTTTCAACTTTCAATGGTGAATCATCATTTTTCTACTTTGTGAAGCCTAAAGATTTGAAATTAAATCAAGCCAAAATTCAAAAAATAGTCACTAAAACTAATGATGGTTTTTCCATAGAGTTGTATTCATCAACACTTCAAAAAGATGTGTTTTTGTATACAGATGCTAAAGGTGATTTTTCTGACAATTTCTTTGATTTAATGCCTAATGAACCAAAAACTATTCAATTCCAAACGAAATCAAAAAGCTTAGACAGCCTACAAATCAAAACCTTTAACACTTTCATAAGATAACTAGAATGGCATATGCGTAAATTTGTCTTATGACAAGATGGATTATTTTTATTGTAGTTTATATACTACTTACAGCTTATGGTTTTCAAGCGATAAAGACCATAACAAAACAAGTTTGGGTTCATTATCTTTTTCTTGCGGTAGCATTAGTAGTCGTAGGAAATTTTATACTTCAATTTACAGTAGTTAGCGAAGGACGTGTTCTAAGTCCTGCAAAAAGTTATGCTTTTGGTTTTCTTTTGACGTTTATGTCATTAAATATAGTCCTAGTTCCAATTCTTTTAGGAGAAGATATTATTAGAGGGGTTTTCGGGTTGTACGATAGGTTTATAGCAAAGCGTGAAGCCTTTTATATTCCTGAGAGAAGAAAGTTTATAAGTCAGATTGGTTTAGGTTTGGCAGCTATTCCTTTCGCTTCGCTGCTTTATGGAATGTACAAAGGAAAGTACAATTTTAGAGTATTGAAGTACACACTTCATTTTGAAGATTTACCAGATGCTTTTGATGGTTATCGAATTACTCAAATTAGTGATATTCATTCAGGGAGTTTTGATAATAAAGAGAAAATAGACTATGCGGTTAACTTGATAAATAAGCAAGAGTCTGATGTGCTTCTTTTCACCGGAGATATGGTGAATAATAAGGCTACGGAAATGTTGCCTTGGAAAGAAACATTTGCCCGTATTAAAGCAGCAGATGGTAAATATTCCGTTTTAGGAAATCATGATTATGGTGATTATGTAGATTGGGATTCTGAAGAAGCAAAAGTTCAAAATCTTGAAGATTTAAAAGCAATTCAAAAAGAGATTGGTTTTGATTTATTGCTAAATGAGCATCGTTATCTCGAAAAAGATGGACAAAAAATTGCTCTTATTGGTGTAGAGAATTGGGGTAAAGGCGGTTTTAAAAAAGCAGGTGATCTAAAGAAAGCATCATCTCAAATACAACCAGACGATTTTAAGGTTTTAATGAGTCACGATCCTAGTCATTGGGATGCAGAAGTATTAGCTCATGATTATCATTATCATTTAACCTTAAGTGGTCATACACATGGTATGCAATTTGGAATTGAAATACCAGGTTGGATAAAGTGGAGTCCTGTAAAATGGCGTTACAAGCAGTGGGCAGGTATATATGAGCAATTAGGTCAATATATAAATGTAAATAGAGGTTTTGGCTATTTGGGCTATCCTGGTCGCGTGGGAATCTGGCCAGAGATTACAGTTATAGAACTTAAAAAAGGAGTAAAAGAAGCATAATTGTTGAGAAATTAGTATTTTTATATTGCTAGTATTGAACTTTCTACGATTTTTCATTGTAAAATTATAGTAGGTTTGTATAGCGCGTTTTATTAAAACAATAACGTATGTCAAAATTTGGGGAATTAATAGATGTCGATATTCCGGTGCTATTAGACTTCTATACGGAAGCAAATGACCAATCTATTGCAATGCATCCTGTTTTAAGAGATGTTGCCGCTGCTCTTGGTGATAAGGCCAAAGTCATTAAGATTGATGTTGATAAAAATAAGGAGCTTGCTGAAGCGCTTCGTGTAAAAGGTTTACCAACATTAATCATTTATAAAAATGGCGAGATGAAATGGCGCCACAGTGGAGAGTATGATCTTAATGCTCTAATTAATGTTATTCAGGAATACGTTTAAATTCAAATCCCTTTTCACTATAATATTCTAAAACTTTAGGTAAGGCATATTTTAAGTTTTTGAATGCTTTTACACTATCGTGAAATATAATTACACTACCACTTTTTGCTGCAGATGTTACATTTCTAAAGCAATTTTCTTCGGTTAGGGATTTGTCCCAATCGTAAGAAATAACTTCCCACATAATGACTTTATAACCTAACTCTAGAATCTTTTTACTCTGTTTGGTTTTGAATTTGCCATAAGGTGGCCTAAACAATTTCTGTTTATTGTTAAGCTTATAATTTTTGATTAGGCTTTCAGTCTTTAAAACATCATTGATATAGTCCTCAGTTTGGTGTTTCCAACCTTTAAGATGATTATACGTGTGGTTGCCCACAGAGTGGCCATGATCAATAACCCGTTGAAAAATTTCAGGGTGTTTTTCAATATTGTTGCCTATACAAAAAAACGTTCCTTTAGCATCATATTGCTTTAAAGTTGAAAGTACCCAATCGGTAATTTCTGGAGTGGGACCATCATCAAACGTTAGGTAGAGTTCTTTGTTTGGAGTATCAATATTCCAGACAAAATTTGGAAATAGTGTTTTTACAAATCCTGGTGTTTTGGCTGGAATAATCTGCATCGTTCTATTCTACAGGAACTAAAGTGTCAATTGTATCTTTAACAGTGTTCATTAAATCAAGCTCTTCGGGAACTTCAGGAAGCTCTTCTTCATCGCTATAGCTGTTCATTAACTCATTAAATAACTCTAAGTAGCTATTGAACTTTTGCGTTTCTTCTTTCGCAAACTCATCGTCATTATAGATTACAAGAATATCAACAAGAGCTCTATAGCGTTGAATATCTAAATAAATATCTTCTCCAACCTTACGTTCTTGGTTTTCGAGAGAAAGACTACTGTAATACACTAAGTTCTCTTGATACTTTTTAGCGACTTTTTTATAAAGATCTCTTCCTTTTTCTACATTACCAATTTCATAGTAAGCACTTATGTATGGTTCTAAGAGCGAGTAAAAACCAAAGGTGTCTACAGGCATTTTTTCCATAGCAAGATCAGCTATGTTTTCGGCTTTGTCTAACTTATCTTCATTGATTAATTGTTCTATTAATCTAGCCAAGTTACCTCTATAGGTTATTCCGTTTCTTCTAGTTTCAATATCGTGGTAAATATCTTCACCACTTCCTCCCCAATTCCAAGACATAACTTTGTCATACATTAGATCTGTATCAACACGTCCCATATCATAAGGGTTAGCTCTATCTACAGGAGTTTTTATAGGTACAAGCTTATAACACATACCATCTAACTGTAAATAGTCTTTTAGCCAAATGTAATCTTCGTCACTAAAAGCACCACCTGTAAAGTAAATAGGGCGTTCCCAATTATTATTGTTAATGATATCTAGCATTAACAAACGGTTTTTATAAATAGTGCTACCTGTAATTCTTGCATAGATGTTGTCTTCAATTTTATCTGCATCTTTAGGTTTTACTATACCATTTTTAAGTACTTCTGCTTTATCAACAGGAATACTCACGTTCTTCGTTGGGAAATAATTAGTGTTCAATAGATTGCTTGGGTAACCGCTAGGGTCTTCACCTCGTCGTTCTACAATATGTTTTAATTTAGTAGTTGGCTTATCACTGGTTATGAAATCCATAAAGTCACTAATACCAAGCGTATCTCTAGCAATTTGTTCATTAATTTCTCTATAAATAATGAAGTCACGAGTTCCATATCTGTATTGTTCGTGTTTTAAAGATGATGGAATAGGGTCACTTTCATAAGCTTTACGTTTCATTTGGTCGATGTACCAATCCGTTTGGAATAAACTAGTATTTATAACACGTACATCAGTACGAACTCCTTCAATTTCTTGTAAATACCATAACGGGAAAGAATCGTTATCGCCAATAGTAAATAGAATGGCGTTTGGCGCACAAGATTCAAGATACTTACGAGCCATAGCGTTGGCTGTATATTTACCAGACCTGTCATGGTCGTCCCAGTTATTAGCTGCTAAAATTCCAGGAACTATAAGAAGACATAATATGCTAACCGCTGGTGCTAATAGTTTAGACTTTATATTAGATCTTAATAAATCATAAATTGCATAGACACCAAAACCAATCCAAATAGCAAAAACATAAAAAGAACCTACAACAGAATAATCACGTTCACGAGGTTCAAAAGGTCTAATGTTGGTATAAAATTGAATAGCAATACCAGTTAATAGGAAAAACACTAATAATACCCAAAAGCGTTTCGCATCAGAATACATAAGGAAAAGGAAACCAACAAGTCCTAGTAATAGAGGTAAGAAATAATAGGTGTTTCTAGCCTTGTTTTCAAGAACATCGGTAGGTAAATTGTCTTGAGACATACCTAAATGTAGTTCATCTATAAATTGTATTCCAGAAATCCAGTTTCCATTAAAGTCATCATACTTTCCTTGTACATCGTTTTGTCTTCCTGTAAAATTCCACATGAAATACCTCCAGTACATATATCCAAATTGATACTGGAACATATACATGGTATTATCAAAAAATGAAGGTTTCTCAACAATAAGATATTGTTGTGCATAACGCCTTAAAAATTGATCATAACCTTCATAATCAATTTCACCATTGGCAACACGCATTCTAAAATCCATTACCATTTCATCCACTCTACGCTTTTCACCAACAGAATATTGTGTAGCTTGTTCTTCTGACAATCCAGCGTTCATAGCTTCACGGTAAGCATAATTTTGAAGATTAGGATCTACTTTAAAATCTATGAGACCTGTAAACATCATATAATTTTCTGCATGTTCGCTACTCCACATTCTTGGAAGTATAGAGGCGTGCTCGTGATTGTAATTCTGTTTACTATCTTTCCAATCGTTTATAATAACATATTCGCCTTTTTCTTCATCTTTTTCGTAGTTCTTTTTGTCGTCTACAAAAGGTTCATTTTCATCTTGACCAGAATATATTTCAGTAAACTGTGGTCCGTAGAATAAATGCGTTTCAGGATATTGCTCAAGGTTATAATATGCTAAAAGTTCTCTAGCATCAGAAGGATCATTTTCGTTGATAATAACATTGGCATTGGCACGTATAGGAAGCATCATCCAAGATGAAAAACCAACAAAAATAAACATGAGGCAGAGTATCAATGTATTGATATGTATCATGCCTTTTTTTCTTGTATAGTTAAGCCCAAAGTAAAAAAGAGCAATAACCATTAATCCTGTTATAATGGTTCCTGAATTGAAAGGCAGACCAACAGAGTTAACAAAGAAAACCTCTAAATATCCAAATAACTTTAAAGTTGATGGAAGTAATAACTTAAAGATAAAAAGTAGAATAGCAGCTGAAACTACGTTTGCTACTATAAAGTTTTTTATTGTTATGGTTTTATAATTTTTGAAATAATAGATGAGTCCAATAGCTGGAATAGTTAAAAGCCCCATGAAGTGAACACCAAAAGAAAGACCAATAACAAAAGCAATTAAAATTAACCAACGATTACCTCTAGGCTTATGCATGTCTTGCTCCCATCTTAAAGCAAGGTAAAACATCACAGACATAATAAGTGTTGCCATGGCATAAACCTCAGTTTCTACAGCATTAAACCAGAAGGAATCTGTAAAGGTAAATGACAGGCTGCCTACTAAAGCACTTCCTAAAATAGCCATAGCTTTACTAGAGCTAGAGTCTTTCTTGTATTTTACAAGTTTCACAAGCAATAGACTAATGGTCCAGAACATAAATAGAATAGTAAAAGCACTGGCTACAGCGCTCATCATATTCAATAACATACCAATCTGAGAAGGTTCTAGAGCAAACATTGAGAAAAATGCTCCAAACATTTGAAATAACGGTGCTCCTGGTGGATGACCAACCTGTAGTTTAGATGAGGTTAAAATATACTCACCAGCATCCCAAAAACTTACTGTTGGCTCAATGGTTAGTGCATATACAGTAAACGCAATAGCGAAAACAAACCATCCTAAAATATTATTCCACTTTTTAAAGTTAAAATCTGTCATGAAAACCTTACTTATTGATGCTGGCGAATTTACTAATAAATACTAAATACCCTAAGTTTTTATGTAAACGTTAAGTATTTTGAATTATTTTTTGATAATTTTTTTGTCCAAGTAAAACTTTGTATTAAATTTGCACCCTCATTTGAGAGATTGGCCTATGGTGTAACTGGCAACACGTCTGGTTTTGGTCCAGAAGAGTCTAGGTTCGAGCCCTAGTAGGCCAACAGAAAAAAATCCTAATCAAAACTGATTAGGATTTTTTGTTTTTAATACATTTTCAAATATTATATTTTAAACGTTATTACAGGTCTTTTAGCATGGTTAACAAGGTCTTCGCTAATACTGCCATTCAGAAAGTGGGCAATACCTTGTCTTCCATGAGTACTGATGCCTATTAAATCGGCATTAATGTCTTTAGAAAAATTAAGGATACCTTGCTCAACACTAACATCGTTATGAACTGTAATAGTGTAGTCACTAAAAGATTGTCCTGAAATAAAGTCGTTTATACGTGTTTTAGCTTCGTAAGTAGTTAAAAAATTATTAGCTGTATTCACCATCAGTAGGTGGATTTTAGAATCAAAAGCTTCTGCAAATTGTATAGCCTGTTTATAGGTTTCTTTGCTGTCATTTAGAAAATCAGAAGCAAACACAAAATCATTAATTTCAAAATTTTCATGTTCGTTCTTTATAACCAAAACAGGAATATCAGATGTACGTACAACTTTTTCTGCATTAGAACCTACAAACATTTCTTTTAGACCTGTTGCACCATGAGAGCCCATAATAATTAGATCTATGTCAAATTCCTTACTAGCATCTTTAATTTCATTAAATGTAATATCGGCTTTAACCGTTTCATGAATAGTAATACCTTCTAAGTAATCACTAGCCATAAGGTTTTCAAATTTTTTATGAGCTAGTTGCATAAAAAACAAGGCTTCAGGGACATCGCTCTGTACACTACCTGGATCTATATGTTGCATGGGGATTTCAAGCATATGTAATAAGTAAATTTCAGCATTATGTTTTTTAGCTAGCATAGCAGCAACCTTTAAGGCATTCTCTGCCTGCTCAGAAAAATCTGTAGGGACTAGTATTTTGTTCATTTGTTTTTATTTAGTATTAGTCTTATAAATTTAAGAAAATAATTCAATTTAGGATTGCTTTGAAAAGCAATATAATTATTGTATATTTGCAGCGAAGTTTACGGAAATGAATACTTGAGGGGACAAAAAAGTCCCCTCTTTTTATACTGAAAAATGTTTAAGAAAAAAGTAGAAGACTTATTACAAAATGCCTTAAATGAAAGAGAAGATCTTTTTCTCATAGATTTCACGGTATCAAATGATAACGCAATTAAAGTTGTTATAGATGGTGATGATGGTGTTTTGGTAGAAGATTGTATCTATGTAAGTAGAGCTATTGAGCACAATATTGATAGAGAAGAAGAGGATTTTTCTTTAGAAGTATTGTCGGCAGGAGCAGCATCTCCACTAACATTGCCTAGACAGTATAAAAAACATGTAGGAAGAGAGCTGGAAGTAAAAACTTCAGAAGACGAAAACATGGAAGGAAAACTTGACGGTGTTGATGAAGAAGGTATAGTGCTAAAGTGGAAAACTAGAGAACCAAAACCAGTAGGTAAAGGAAAAGTAACAGTAACTAAAGAAACAAAAGTTGCTTTCAATAATATTAAAGAAGCAAAAGTTAAAATAAAATTTTAATTCACATCAATTATGGAAAATGTAGCGTTAATTGAATCATTTTCAGAATTTAAGGACGATAAATTAATCGATAGAGTTACGCTGATGGCGATTCTTGAAGATGTATTGCGTAATGCATTAAAGAAAAAGTATGGTGATGATGATAATTTTGATATTATTATAAATCCAGATAAGGGTGATTTAGAAATATGGAGAAACCGTATTGTAGTTGCTGATGGTGAAGTAGAAGATGAAAATCAAGAAATAGAACTTTCTGAAGCTCAAAAAATTGAACCAGATTTTGAAGTTGGTGAAGATGTTGCTGAAGAAGTAAAGCTTATAGACTTAGGTCGTCGTTCAATTTTAGCATTAAGACAAAACTTAATTTCTAAGATTCACGAACACGACAATACTAATATTTACAAGCAGTTTAAAGAGCTTGAAGGTGAAATTTACACAGCAGAAGTACATCACATTCGTCACAGAGCAATTATACTTTTAGACGATGAGGGTAATGAAATCATCCTTCCAAAGGATAAACAAATTCCTTCAGATTTCTTTAGAAAAGGAGAAAATGTAAGAGGAATCATAGAAAGTGTAGAATTAAAAGGGAGCAAGCCGGCAATCATAATGTCGAGAACCTCTCCAATTTTCTTGGAAAAATTATTTGAACAAGAAATACCAGAAGTTTTCGATGGATTAATTACAGTTAAGAAAGTGGTTCGTATTCCAGGTGAAAAGGCCAAAGTAGCTGTAGATTCTTATGATGATAGAATCGATCCAGTTGGTGCTTGTGTTGGTATGAAAGGATCTAGAATTCACGGTATTGTACGTGAGTTAGGAAATGAAAATATTGATGTTATCAACTACACTAATAACATCCAACTTTTTGTAACCAGAGCTTTAAGTCCAGCAAGAGTAACCTCTTTAAAGTTAGACGAAGAAAATATGCGTGCAGAGGTTTTACTAAAGCCAGAAGAAGTATCTAAAGCTATTGGTAGAGGTGGTCACAATATTCGTTTGGCTGGTCAACTTACAGGTTACGAGATAGATGTATTTAGAGAAGGAGCTGAGGAAGATGTAGAATTAAAAGAATTCTCTGATGAGATCGATGAGTGGATCATTGAAGAATTCAGTAAAGCAGGTCTAGATACGGCGAAAAGTATACTAGAGCAAGATGTAGATGATTTGGTGAAGCGTACAGATTTAGAAGAAGAAACAATTTTAGAAGTTATCAGAATTCTTAGGGAAGAATTCGAAGAATAATTACCATTTTAATTATTAAAATGTTATAATAGCATTTTGAGATTGAAGGTAAACTATATTTAAGTTATATTACAGGCAATTTATGGCTCAAACAACAAGATTAAACAAAGTACTAAGGGAATTGAACATTTCAATAGATCGTGCTGTGGATTTTTTAGAATCCAAAGGCATTGAGATTGAAAAAAGCCCTAATACTAAAATTTCGCAAGAGGTTTATAACACGCTATCTGATGAGTTTCAGACGGATGCATCTAAGCGTGAAAAAGCTCAAGAGGTTAGTGAAGCAAAGCTTAAAGAAAAAGAAGAGCTTCGCGAACAGCGTGAACGCGAAATTGAAGCAAAGCAAAAACAAGAAGCTGCTAAGCAACCTGTAGTAAAAGCTAAGGCAGATTTAACTGGTCCAAAACAAGTTGGTAAAATAGACTTGGATAAGCCTAAGGCTAAAGAGGAGAAAAAGGAAGAACCTAAAAAAGTTCAACCTGCTGAAGAGCCAAAAGCTAAAGAAGAGCCAAAGGTTAAAGAGGAACCAAAAGTTAAAGAAGAGCCAAAAGAAACTCCAAAGGTTACTAAGGAAGAGCCGAAACCAGAGAAACCAAAAGAAACTCCAAAGGTTACTAAAGAAGAAAAGCCAAAAGAGCAACCTAAAAAAGAAGAAGCAAAACCTTCAGAGCCTGTTGAAGAAACGCTTAAAACTCAGTATAAAAAGCTGACAGGACCTGTTACTACAGGTCAAAAAATAGATCTTTCTCAATTCAATAAACCGAAAAAGAAGAAAGAAGATAACAAACAACAAAACACTTCTAACGATAAAAATAAACGCAAGAGACGTCGTATCAGCAAAGGCGGAAATGACAGCGGAGGTGGAAAACCTAATTTCGATAATAGAAGAGGAAATAATAGAGGACGAGGTAATAATTCCAGACCTAAAGTGGTTAAGGAAGAGCCAAGTGAAGAAGAAGTACAAAAGCAAATCCGTGAGACTTTAGAAAAACTTCAAGGAAAGTCTAATAAAGGTAAGGGAGCTAAGTATCGTAGAGAAAAAAGAGATCAGCATAGAGAGCAATCTGAAAAAGAACTTCAAGCTGAAGCAGCAGAAAGTAAAACACTTAAAGTTACAGAATTTGTAACAGTAAGTGAGGTTGCAACTATGATGGATGTTGGTGTAACGCAAGTAATTTCAGCATGTATGTCTTTAGGTATGATGGTTACCATGAACCAAAGATTAGATGCGGAGACCTTATCTATCGTTGCAGAAGAGTTCGGTTATGATGTAGAATTTGTAACTGCAGATATTGAAGAATCTTTTGAAGTTAGTGAAGATAGTCCTGAGGATTTAGAACCTCGTGCACCAATCGTAACAGTTATGGGTCACGTTGACCATGGTAAAACATCGTTACTAGATTACATTCGCGAAGAGAATGTAATTGCAGGTGAGTCGGGTGGAATTACTCAGCATATTGGTGCTTATGGTGTAGAATTAGATAATGGACAAAAAATAGCGTTCTTAGATACACCAGGTCACGAGGCCTTTACAGCAATGCGTGCTCGTGGTGCTCAGGTTACAGATATAGCTATTATTGTTGTGGCAGCTGATGATGCCATAATGCCACAAACAAAAGAAGCTATTGCCCATGCTCAAGCAGCAGGTGTTCCAATAGTATTTGCTATCAATAAAATTGATAAACAAGGTGCTAATCCAGATAAAGTAAAAGAAGGTTTAGCTAATATGAATTTATTGGTAGAAGATTGGGGTGGAAAAATCCAGTCGCATGACATTTCTGCTAAATTCGGTACAGGGGTAAAAGAATTACTTGAAAAAGTACTTTTAGAAGCTGAATTATTAGAATTAAAAGCTAACCCGAATAAACGAGCTAATGGAACCGTAGTAGAAGCTTTCTTAGATAAAGGACGTGGATATGTTTCAACAATCCTAGTGCAAGCAGGTACGCTTAGAGTTGGAGATTATGTATTAGCTGGTAAGAATAGTGGTAAGGTTAAAGCAATGCACGATGAACGTGGTAATGATATTGTTGAAGCAGGTCCATCAACACCAGTGTCTATATTAGGTTTAGATGGTGCACCTCAAGCAGGTGATAAGTTCAACGTATTTGAAGATGAACGTGAAGCGAAACAAATTGCAGCTAAGCGTACCCAATTACAACGTGAGCAATCTGTGAGAACACAACGTCATATTACCCTTGACGAAATCGGTAGACGTATTGCTTTAGGTGACTTCCAAGAGTTAAATATTATCCTTAAAGGTGATGTGGATGGTTCTGTAGAAGCACTTACAGACTCGTTCCAAAAACTATCAACAGAAGAGATTCAAGTAAACATTATACATAAAGGAGTTGGTGCTATTACCGAAAGTGATGTGTTATTAGCTTCGGCTTCTGATGCGATTATTGTTGGATTTAATGTTCGTCCTGTTGGAAATGCAAGACAAACAGCAGATCAGGAAGAAATAGATATTAGAACTTACTCGATTATCTATGATGCTATCAATGACCTGAAAGATGCAATGGAAGGTATGTTGTCACCAGAATTGAAAGAAGAGGTTACAGGTACTGCCGAAATTAGAGAAACATTCAAGATTTCTAAAATCGGAACTATTGCAGGATGTATGGTAACAAACGGTAAAATATATAGAAATTCTGGAATCAGAATTATTAGAGATGGTGTTGTAGTTTACACTGGTGAGTTATCATCATTAAAACGTTTCAAAGACGACGTTAAAGAAGTTTCTAAAGGATATGATTGTGGTATGCAAGTTAAAAACTATAATGATATTGCTGTAGGTGATGTCTTAGAAGCATTCCAAGAAGTAGAAGTAAAGAAGAAATTAAAGTAATTTACAACTTCAATAAAATAAAAAAGCGACCAATTTTGGTCGCTTTTTTTATTTTAGACTAATCGTTAATCACGTTTTTAGTTATCAGTTTTAGGCTTAAGAATAATGGCTTTCATATATTCTTTTTTAATTTTTGCCCAAGCTCTGTCAGCTTCTAATCTAGAAGCAAAATTACCAACCCAAATTTTGTAGTTTGGGGTATTCCATACAATTTCTACAGGCCATTCGTCAAAAGCTTCTAGAAATTCACTTTTAATACTTTCTGCTTTATCCGGATCGTTGCTCTGATCAATCTGAATTTTAAAAATTTCAGCAGAAGTCTTTACGTCTTTTTTGTATTCTAATAGCTTATCAATGTCACTATCTTGAGAAATTTTAACGGTTCCTTCTTGAGCGTTTAATGCAAAAGAGAAAATGGTCATTAAAAATATGAGGCTTAAATATTTGGCTTTAAATGTCATAATTCAGTGTTTAATGCAAAGATATAGTATTCAACGAAAATGGTTTTAAAATGTTATTTAGAATCGATATAAATTGATTATTATCGTATATCTTAGATTTCCAAAATCCACTTTAAATGTTACTTTTGCAAGAGTTTTTATAAACATGTTTTGTTCTCAAAAAGAATGAAAAAATCGTACCAAAGTTTAGAAGATAATTCAACTAACAATATGAAACAGGTGATCTACCGTAATTTAACCTCTAAGATTCTTCATCTCGGTTTTATTTTATTACTTACGTTTTCAACATCACTTTACGCTCAGGATGGTGATCCAGCAAATGGAAAATCGTTATTCAATACCAATTGTGCTGCTTGTCACAAATTAGATAAGCCAATGACTGGTCCTGCTCTACGTAATGTTGAAGCAAGACTTAGTGAAGAGCAAGGTTTGGATAGAGCTTGGCTTAATGCTTGGATTCGTAACAGTGCTGCTGTTATAAAATCTGGTGATGCTTATGCAAACAAGATTTTTAACGAGTACAACCAAACAGCTATGACGGCTTTTCCAACGTTATCTGATCAAGATATTTCGGATATATTAGCTTACACAGCTGCGCTACCTCCTACAGTAGACGAGGGAGGGGCTAAGGAAGTGGTTCAGGTTGAGTCAGGTGTTTCAAATGATTTAATTCTTGGTGCTTTAGCATTGTTGTTTGCTTTATTGGCAATGGCGTTGGTTTTAGTAAATCGTACTTTAAATCGTTTTGCTGAAGCGAAAGGAATTGATGTTGTTGCGGAAACAAAACGTAAACCGCTTTGGAAAGCATTTGTTGAAAATCAGTTCTTAATATTGGTAACAGCAATATTCTTCCTGTTGGCAAGTGCGTATTTTGTATATGGATATTTTATGCAAGTTGGTGTAGATCAAGGATACGAACCTGTACAGCCTATACATTACTCACATAGAATTCACGCAGGTGATAACGGTATCGATTGTAAGTACTGTCACTCTTCTGCTCGTGTTAGTAAAACTTCAGGTATACCATCATTAAATGTATGTATGAACTGTCATAAATCTATTTCAGAAGTTGCGCCAGAAACTTTGGCGGAAGGAAAAGATTATGGTGTAGATTACAATGCTGAAATTCAGAAATTATATGATGCAGTAGGTTGGGATGGTACTGGTTATACTGGTGACTCTAAGCCAGTAAAATGGATAAGAATTCATAATCTTCCGGATTTTGCATATTTCAATCATTCTCAGCACGTTTCTGTAGCTGGTATAGAGTGTCAGACTTGTCACGGTCCAGTAGAAGAAATGGAAATTATGTCTCAACACGCTCCATTAACGATGGGCTGGTGTATTAACTGTCACAGAGAGACAAATGTAAAAGTACAGGATAACGAATACTATACTAAGATTCATGAAGAATTATCTAAAAAGTATGGTGTGGATCAGTTAACCGCGGCACAGATGGGTGGACTTGAGTGTGGTAAGTGTCATTATTAATAAAAATTAAGAAGTAATTCAGAATTATATGTCATCAAACAAGAAATACTGGAAAAGTGTTGAAGAGCTAAACGAAAATAGCTCTATTGTTGAGACGCTTAGACAAAACGAATTTGTGGAAGAAATTCCAACAGATGAATTTTTAGGAGACAAAGAATCTCTAGAGTCTTCATCTACAACGCGTCGTGATTTCTTAAAGTACGTTGGTTTTAGTACAGCAGCAGCTTCATTGGCTGCCTGTGAAGGACCAGTTGTTAAATCTATTCCTTATGTAGTTCAGCCTACGGAAATTATTCCTGGTGTTGCTAACTACTATGCTACTACTATTGCTGATGGATATGATTTTGCTAGTGTTTTAGTAAAGACAAGAGAAGGAAGACCTATTAAAATCGAAAACAATACGGATGCTGCTACTAATGGTATGGCAAACGCTAGAGTTAATGCTTCGGTTTTAGGGTTGTATGATAATCTAAGAGTGAAAGCTCCAATGAAAGGCGGAAGCAAAATTTCTTGGGAAACTTTCATGTCTGAAACGACTTCTAAATTAAATGGATTAAGTGATGGAAAGGCAATTGTGTTTTTAACACAAACAATGCCTAGCCCATCTACAAATAAATTAATTGCTGAGTTTGCTCAAAAATTTGGCAATGTGCGTCATGTAACTTATGATGCAGTTTCAGAATCAGCAACTTTAGATGCTTATCAAGCTAAATATGGTTCTAGAGGAATGGCAAACTACGATTTCTCTAAAGCTAAAACTATTATTTCTGTTGGTGCTGATTTTATTGGTGATTGGCAAGGTGGAGGATTTGAGTCTGCTTATGCTAAAAACCGTATTCCTGAGAATGGTAAAATGTCTAGACACATTCAGTTTGAGTCTAACATGACACTATCAGGTGCTAATGCAGATAAACGTGTGCCTTTAACACCAAGTCAACAAAAATTAGCTTTAGCTAAATTATATAGCTTAGTTGTTGGTGGTGCTGTTTCAGTAGATTTACCTGAAAACGTTGCAAAAGCAGTTCAGTCTGCTGCAAGCGAAATTTCAAAAGCTGGAAGTAACGCAGTAGTTGTTACTGGTATTCAAGATGTAAATGCTCAAACTGTGGCATTAGAAATCAATGAGTACTTAAATAGTAAGGCTTTTGATCCTAAGACTACGGTTAAAACAAGACAAGGTAGCGATAAAGCAGTAACACAACTTGTTGCTGATATGAAAGCTGGTAAAGTTGGTGCTGTTATTATGAACGGTGTTAACCCAATGTATACATTACCAAATGCTGTTGATTTTGCAGAAGGTCTTGATAAAACGGATTTATCTGTTGCATTTTCTATGAAAGAAGATGAGACATCAACAAAATGTGATTATATCGCTGCTGCTCCACACTACTTAGAGTCTTGGGGAGATTTTGAGCTGAAGTCTGGTCATTTTTCAATGATGCAACCAACAATCCGTCCTTTGTTTGATACAAAACAGTTTCAAGAAGTGTTAATGGCTTGGACAGGAAACACAGGAACTTATAGAGATTATATAAAAACATATTGGACTAGCAGTGTCCTTGGAGGAGCATCTTTCAACAAGGCAGTTCAAGATGGTATTTTTGTAGCAGGTGGTTCAGTAAATGGATCAGCTACTATAGAAAGTACAGAGACAACATTAAAAGATAAAAAGGATAGAACTTTTGTAGGTGGAATTATTCATGATGTAGCTGTAGGTGTTGGTATTAAAGAAGAAGATAAAGATGAGTACGAAACTACAACAACAACTACAACAGTAAATACTGGTGATGAGGCTTCTGCAACATTATCTGGTGGTGCTGCCGCTAGAGCATTAGCTAGCTCTACTTCATCAAATGCTATGGAATTATCACTTTATACTAAAACAGGTATGGGTGATGGTCAACAAGCAAATAACCCTTGGTTACAAGAGTTTCCAGATCCTATTACAAGAACTACTTGGGATAACTACGTTACAGTATCTAAAGCTGACGCTAAAGGATTAGGTCTAGAAAACTGGAATGTAGCTAATGGTGGATTAAACGGTAGCTATGCTGATGTAACTGTAAATGGTGTTACAGTTTCTAAAGTGCCAGTTATCATTCAACCAGGACAAGCAAAAGGTTCTGTAGGATTATCATTAGGTTACGGTAGAGATGGAAAAGGTCTTAAAGATGAAATGAAGACAGGTGTAAATGCCTACCCATTATACCAAAACTTTAATAATGTACAAGAAGTAAGCATAAGCAAGGCTGCTGGAGAGCATGAGTTTGCTTGTGTGCAATTACATAATACCTTAATGGGTCGTGGTGATATCATCAAAGAAACGACTTTAGAGGTATTCAATACAAAAGATAAACATTATTGGAATGCCGTTCCTGAAGTTTCTTTAAATCATGTTGAAACTCCAGTAACATCTCCAGATGTTGATTTATGGGATGAGTTTGATCGTTCAGTTGGTCACCATTTCAACTTATCAATAGATTTAAATGCTTGTACAGGTTGTGGTGCATGTGTTATTGCATGTCACGCAGAAAATAATGTACCAGTAGTTGGTAAGTCTGAAATGAGACGTAGTAGAGATATGCACTGGTTGCGTATCGATAGATATTATTCTTCAGAAGAGTCTTTTGAAGGTGATAACGAAAAGAAAGACAATATTTCTGGTTTAGGTAGTTCATTGAGTGAGTTTGGTGAGATGGAACATCCAGCAGATAATCCTCAAGTAGCTTTCCAACCTGTAATGTGTCAGCACTGTAACCACGCGCCTTGTGAAACAGTTTGTCCTGTAGCGGCAACGTCTCACGGTCGTCAAGGTCAAAACCATATGGCTTACAACAGATGTGTTGGTACACGTTACTGTGCTAACAACTGTCCTTACAAAGTGCGTCGTTTTAACTGGTTCTTATATGCTCAAAATGATGAGTTTGATTACTATATGAACGATGACTTAGGAAGAATGGTATTAAACCCAGACGTTACTGTACGTTCTCGTGGTGTGATGGAAAAATGTTCTTTCTGTATCCAAAAGACTCAGAAAACTATTTTAGATGCTAAGCGTGAAGGAAGACCAGTTAAAGATGGTGAATTCCAAACAGCTTGTTCTGCGGCTTGTGGTAATGGAGCTATGATTTTTGGTGATGTAAACGACAAGGAGAGCAAAATAGCAGAATTAAAAGACGATAAAAGAGCATATCACCTATTAGAGCACGTTGGTGTAAAACCAAATGTGGTTTATCAAACTAAGGTGAGAAACATAGCAAAAGAAGCATAAATAAAAATTAAAGAAACACGTATATAATTATGGCGTCTCATTACGAAGCACCTATTAGAAGACCTTTAGTTACTGGCGAGAAATCGTATCACGATGTTACTGTAGATGTAGCAAGACCAGTAGAAGGCAAAGCCAACAAAGCATGGTGGATTGTTTTCGGTATATCTTTGGTCGCATTCCTTTGGGGAATAGGTTGTATTATTTATACCGTATCAACAGGTATTGGAGTTTGGGGTCTTAACAAGACTGTAAACTGGGCTTGGGATATTACTAACTTCGTTTGGTGGGTTGGTATTGGTCACGCAGGAACGCTGATTTCGGCAGTACTTTTATTATTCCGTCAAAAATGGAGAATGGCAATTAACCGTTCTGCAGAAGCTATGACAATATTCTCTGTTGTTCAGGCAGGTTTATTCCCAATTATTCACATGGGTCGTCCATGGTTAGCTTACTGGGTATTACCAATTCCTAACCAATTTGGTTCGTTATGGGTTAACTTTAACTCACCATTACTTTGGGACGTATTCGCGATTTCAACTTATTTATCTGTATCATTAGTATTCTGGTGGACAGGTTTATTACCAGATTTTGCAATGCTTAGAGATAGAGCTATTAGACCTTTCCAAAAGAAAATTTATTCTTTAATAAGCTTTGGTTGGTCTGGTAGAGCAAAAGATTGGCAACGTTTTGAGGAGGTATCATTGGTACTTGCAGGTTTAGCAACACCACTTGTACTTTCTGTACATACTATTGTATCGTTTGACTTCGCAACATCAGTAATTCCAGGTTGGCATACTACGATTTTTCCACCTTACTTCGTTGCAGGTGCGATTTTCTCAGGATTCGCTATGGTAAATACGCTTCTTATTATTATGAGAAAAGTATGTAACCTTGAAGATTATATTACAGTACAACACATCGAGTTAATGAACATTGTAATCATGATTACAGGTTCAATCGTAGGTGTGGCTTATATCACTGAGTTATTTATTGCTTGGTACTCTGGTGTAGAGTACGAACAATATGCATTCTTAAACAGAGCAACCGGTCCTTACTGGTGGGCATATTGGGCAATGATGACTTGTAACGTGTTCTCTCCACAGTTTATGTGGTTCAAGAAACTTAGAACAAGTATTATGTTCTCGTTCTTTATATCTATTGTGGTAAACATAGGTATGTGGTTTGAGCGTTTCGTTATCATCGTTACATCATTACACAGAGATTACTTACCATCATCTTGGACAATGTTCTCTCCAACGTTTGTTGATATTGGAATTTTCATCGGAACAATAGGATTCTTCTTTGTATTATTCTTATTATATTCTAGAACATTCCCAGTAATTGCACAAGCCGAGGTAAAAACAATATTAAAGTCTTCAGGTGAGCGTTACAAGAGAATCAGAGAGAGTGGTGAGAGTTTAGTAGGTACTGGAGCAGATGAAAGAACATCAAACTTTAAATTACCAGAAGAAACTACAGCTTCTAAGCCTACTCAAGATGATGCTGAGAAACTAAGTAATTTACTAGAAGGCATAGGAAGATTCGATCCATCTGTTCAGACTGCGGATGATTTAAAAGTTATTAATGGTATAGGTCCAAAAATGGAAGAAGCACTTAATAACCTAGGAATTTATACTTATGCTCAGGTGAGCAAAATGACAAAAAGAGAATACGACTTGTTAGATGAAATCACTGGTTCTTTCCCAGGAAGAGCAGAGCGTGATGATTGGTCTGGACAAGCTAAAAATTTATTAAACAACTAATATAGTCTATGGAAGCTTCAAAAGTAATTCATGCTATTTATACTGATGATGACGTATTAATGTCAGCTGTTAAAAAGGTTAAGGCAGAAAAGCATCACATCGAAGAAATATACACACCATTTCCAGTTCACGGACTAGACAAGGCAATGGGTCTAGCGCCAACACGTTTAGCAATTACAGCATTTTTATATGGATGTGTAGGTTTATCTGTAGCTATAACAATGATGAACTTTATAATGATTAAAGATTGGCCACAAGATATAGGTGGTAAACCAAGCTTTAGTTATTTAGAAAACATGCCAGCATTTGTACCTATCATGTTTGAGTTAACGGTATTTTTCGCAGCGCATTTAATGGTAATAACGTTTTATTTAAGAAGTAGAATGTGGCCATTTAAGAAAGCTGAAAACCCAGATCCAAGAACAACTGATGACCATTTCTTAATGGAAATAGCAATTCATGATAACGAAAACGAATTGACTGATTTATTAAAAGAAACAGGTGCTGTTGAAATTAATATTATTGATAAAGACGAAGATGCACATTAATATGAAGACATCCTTAAAATATATCGTAGTACTAGTAATGTTGGTAAGTATAGTGTCTTGCCAAAAGAATTCGAGACCAAACTACCAATACATGCCAAACATGTATCAGTCTGTTGGTTATGAAACTTACCAAGAATCGGATGCATTCAATAATGGTAAAGAAGGTCAATTACCTGCTTTAGGTTCTATTCCTAGAGGTGATTTTATGCCTTACGAAATAGATAACACTAACGAAGGTTACGAATTAGCAAAAACTACACTAAAGAATCCTTTAGCACCAGCTATTCCATTAAATATGGTAGATTCTGTTGAAGTAGATCCTAATGTACCAAGAGTAGATTATACTGTTGGTGGTCCTCTTTACACTATCTATTGTGGTATTTGTCACGGTACAAAAGGTGATGGTAAAGGAAAGTTAGTACAACGTGAAAAAATATTAGGTGTACCAGCTTACAATGATGCTGGTAGAGCAATTACCGAAGGAAGTATTTACCATGTTATTTACTATGGTAAAAACACAATGGGTTCTTATGCTAACCAATTGAACGAAGAAGAACGTTGGCAAGTAGTTGCTTATGTTGAAAAACTAAAAGCAGATTTAAATAAATAAGATTTAGATAAAGATTTTATAAATGGAATATCAAATTTCAAGTCGATTAAAATTAGCTGCTATCATTATGGTAGTCTTAGGATTACTAGGTATAGCATATGGTTTTTATGATTCTAAAAGCTATACCGAAGAAAATATTGCTGAACGTCTAGCTGATGAATCTCATCATGGAGGTCATGGTGATGCTCATGCTACAGATGTACATTCAGAAGCAGAAGCAATGCATGATACTCATGCTGAAATGACTCATGGTGAAGATGTACATGGGGATGAGGCTCATGCTGAAGAAGGTCATGAAATGTCTCATGAAGAGCATGCTTTACACCAAATTCATAATAGACCTTATGCAGCACTCTATGTTGCAGCATTCTTTTTCTTTATGATTGCTTTAGGTGTGTTAGCATTTTATGGTATTCAATATGCAGCTCAGGCAGGTTGGTCTCCAGTACTGTTTAGAGTGATGGAAGGAATTACAGCTTATGTATTGCCTGGTGGTATTTTAGTGCTATTAGTAGCTTTCGTAGCAGGAGATCATATCTTTATTTGGATGGATCAAGATGTTGTTGCTCATGATGCTTTAATTCAAGGAAAAGCAGGCTGGTTAAATAAATTTGGATTCTTTATTAGAGGCATCATCTTTTTAGCTGGTTGGTCTACATACAGAATCTTCTCTCGTAAGTTTTCAGTAGCACAGGATAATGCTAACGATAACAGAAACTTTAAAAAGAACTTCAGAATATCTGCAGCATTCTTAGTATTCTATATCTATACAGAATCTATGATGTCTTGGGACTGGATTATGAGTGTAGATCCTCACTGGTTTAGTACATTATTTGGATGGTACGTTTTCGCAAGTATGTTCGTGAGTGGTATCACAGTAATTGCTTTAATCACTATCTATCTTAAATCAAAAGGTCTTTTAGAATTTGTAAATGATAGCCACATTCATGATTTAGCTAAATTCATGTTTGGTATCAGTATTTTCTGGACGTATCTATGGTTCTCTCAATTCATGTTAATATGGTACTCTAACATACCAGAAGAAGTAACTTACTTCGTAACACGTATTGAAGATTATAAATTACCATTCTTTGGTATGGTAGCTATGAATTTCATTTTCCCATTATTGTTATTAATGAATAGTGATTACAAACGTATTCCATGGTTTGTTGTTATGGCAGGTATCGTAATTCTTTGTGGACACTATTTAGATATCTTTAATATGATTATGCCAGCAACGGTTGGTGACAGATGGTTTATAGGAATTCCAGAGATAGGATCAATATTATTATTTGCAGGTATATTCTTGTTTGTTGTATTCACAGCTTTAGGCAAGTATCCACTGTTAGCAAAAGGAAACCCATTTATTAAGGAAAGTGAACACTTCCATTATTAATTTTTAAATAAGAACAGAAACGATAATGACTGCTTTATTAACAATTATAATTGTACTCTTTGTAGCTATTGCCATATGGCAAATGGTTAAGATTTTCGATTTAGCTCAAGTTGGTTCATCTAACTCACAAGTTGCAGATGATAAAGACAACAGAGTTAATGGGTATTTAATGATGGGATTCTTGGTGTTTATCTATGCCATTACTATAATCTGTTTTTGGTATATAGGTGACTTACCTTTATTATCTAATGCTGCATCAGAGCATGGATCTAATATTGATAACTTAATGATTATTTCATTAGTTATTATATTCATTGTTCAAACTATCACCCAATTCTTACTACACTATTTCGCTTTTAAATACAAAGGCGAAAAAGGAAGAAAAGCATTATTCTATGCTGATAACAATACACTAGAGTTTATCTGGACGGTTATACCAGTAATAACCTTAGCTGGTTTAATCATCTATGGATTATTCACTTGGAATGATATTATGAATATCGACGAAGATGAAGATCCTATGGTAGTTGAACTTTATGCACAACAATTTAACTGGAAAGCTAGATATAGTGGTGAAGACAACGTATTAGGTCAAGCAAATGTTAGATTAATTGACTTAGATAGAGCCAACATACTTGGTGTTGATGAAGACGACCCAAATGCACAAGATGATGTTATTGTAACTGAATTACACTTACCAGTTGGTAAGCCTGTTTTATTCAAAATGAGATCTCAAGATGTATTACACTCGGCTTACATGCCTCACTTTAGAGCTCAAATGAACTGTGTTCCTGGTATGGTAACTCAATTTGGCTTTACTCCAACGGTAACTACTGCAGAGATGCGTCAGAATCCAGATATTCAGGATAAAGTAAAAAACATTAACGAGTTAAGAATAGCAAATCAAGCAGAGATTGAAGAACGTGGTCAGGATTTAGCTTACGAGTTTGATTACCTATTATTATGTAATAAAATTTGTGGTAAATCACACTACAATATGCAGATGAAGATTATTGTAGAAACACAAGAAGAGTTTGATGCTTGGATGAAAGAGCAAAAAACATTTGCTAACTCATTAAATTAATTACAAATCATTTTAAGAAATAGATAAAGAGATTATGTCAGCAACAGTAGATACACACGGTCACGACGATCACGACGTACATCACCATAAAGAAACTTTTGTGACTAAATATATTTTTAGTCAAGATCATAAGATGATTTCTAAGCAATACCTGATTACTGGTTTAATCATGGGTATCATCGGTATTGGTATGTCACTTTTATTCAGAATGCAAATCGCATGGCCTGAAAAATCTAATGTAATTTTTGAAGCATTACTTGGAAAATGGGCACCAGATGGTGTTATGGATGCAGATATATACTTAGCATTGGTTACAATACACGGTACTTTAATGGTATTCTTTGTATTAACACAAGGTTTGAGTGGAACATTCAGTAACTTGTTAATTCCATTACAAATTGGAGCAAGAGATATGGCTTCAGGATTCTTAAACATGGTTTCCTATTGGTTATTTTTCTTATCAAGTGTAATAATGATTATCTCATTATTTGTACAAGCAGGACCAGCTGCTGCTGGATGGACAATATATCCTCCATTAAGTGCTTTACCAATGGCTCAACCAGGTTCTGGTATGGGTATGACATTATGGTTAGTGTCCATGGCAATATTTATTGCTTCATCACTTTTAGGATCACTTAACTATGTTGTTACGGTATTGAACTTAAGAACTAAAGGGATGTCAATGACAAGATTGCCATTAACTATCTGGACGTTCTTCGTGACAGCTATAATCGGTGTTATTTCATTCCCTGTTTTATTATCAGCAGCTTTATTACTGATAATGGATAGAAGTTTTGGAACATCATTTTTCTTGTCAGATATATTTTTACAAGGTGAAGTTTTACACTATCAAGGTGGTTCACCAGTATTATTTGAACATTTATTCTGGTTCTTAGGTCACCCTGAAGTATATATCGTGTTATTACCAGCATTAGGTATTACGTCTGAAGTTATAGCAACCAACTCTCGTAAACCAATTTTTGGATATAGAGCGATGATTGCTTCAATCTTAGCGATTGCGTTCTTATCAACGATTGTTTGGGGTCACCACATGTTCGTTTCAGGTATGAATCCATTCTTAGGTTCTGTATTTACCTTTACAACGTTATTGATTGCAATACCTTCTGCGGTAAAAGCCTTTAACTATATTACAACACTTTGGAAAGGTAACCTTCAAATGAATCCAGCAATGCTGTTTTCTATCGGTTTGGTTTCTACTTTCATTACTGGTGGTTTAACAGGTATTATCTTAGGTGATAGTGCTCTTGATATTAACGTACACGATACTTATTTCGTTGTAGCTCACTTCCACTTAGTAATGGGTATTTCTGCGCTATACGGAATGTTTGCAGGTATTTATCACTGGTATCCAAAAATGTTTGGTCGTATGATGAATAAGAACCTTGGATACTTACATTTTTGGGTTACTGCAATATGTGCTTATGGTGTATTCTTCCCAATGCACTTTATTGGGATGGCAGGTTTACCAAGACGTTATTATACAAATTCAAACTTCCCACTATTTGATGACTTAGCAGATACTAATGTTGTAATTACAATATTTGCTTTAGTTGGTGGTGTTTTCCAATTGGTATTCTTATATAACTTTATCAGTAGCATGTTCTACGGTAAAAAAGCTGAGCAAAACCCTTGGAAATCTAACACACTTGAATGGACTACACCAGTGGAGCATATTCACGGTAACTGGCCGGGTGAAATTCCTCACGTACACAGATGGGCTTACGATTATAGTAAACCAGGACATGATGAAGACTTCGTGCCTCAGAATGTACCTTTATATGATGGTGAAGAAGAATTACAGCACTAAAAAATAGTTATAATATTAAAGAGAGCCTTTCTAATAATTTAGAAAGGCTTTTTATTTATCTTTGTTTTAAGATGAACGAAAACCTAAACCCATATAAGGATAACTACTCTCCGGAAGAGATGGATGTAGAGAAAAAGCTCCGTCCATTATCGTTTCAAGACTTTACAGGTCAAGATCAGGTTTTAGAAAATCTTTTAGTTTTTGTTCAAGCTGCAAATCTTAGAGAAGAAGCTTTAGATCATACCTTATTTCATGGGCCTCCAGGACTTGGTAAAACAACCTTGGCGCATATTTTAGCCAATGAGCTTGATGTAGGTATTAAAGTGACTTCAGGACCAGTTTTAGATAAGCCAGGTGATCTTGCAGGATTACTTACTAATCTCGATGATAGAGACGTACTTTTTATAGATGAAATCCATCGTTTGAGTCCAATTGTAGAGGAGTATCTTTATTCAGCTATGGAGGATTATAAAATTGATATTATGATAGAGTCTGGTCCTAATGCTAGGACTGTCCAAATCAATTTAAATCCTTTTACATTAGTAGGTGCTACAACACGATCAGGATTACTTACAGCACCAATGCGTGCGCGTTTTGGAATTAGTAGTCGTCTTGAATATTACAAGACCGACTTACTAACTTCTATAGTTCAAAGAAGCGCATCAATTCTCAACGTTCCAATTTCTATGGAAGCTGCTATAGAAATTGCAGGTCGCAGTCGTGGGACACCGAGAATTGCAAACGCTTTATTGAGACGTGTTAGGGATTTTGCACAAATAAAAGGTAACGGGAAAATTGATATTGCCATTGCTAAATTCGCTTTAGAAGCCTTAAATGTTGATGCACACGGACTAGACGAAATGGACAATAAAATACTTTCAACCATAATCGAAAAGTTCAAAGGTGGTCCAGTTGGTATCACAACTTTAGCTACAGCAGTTAGTGAAAGTGCAGAAACCATTGAGGAAGTTTATGAGCCGTTTCTAATTCAACAAGGCTTTATTATGAGAACACCTCGTGGTCGTGAAGTTACAGAGCAAGCCTATAAACATTTGGGTAAAATTAAAGGACCAACACAAGGAGGCTTATTTTAATGGTAGACAAAAATATGAAGCAACAAACAAGCATACCAGAAGTTTCTTTGCTTCAATTTGTCAAACATTCCTTTAAAATTCTTAAAAACCCATTACCCTTTCACCACAGGAATTTTGAAAAATACGGTGATATTTTCCGATTAAATATTGGTTTTAATAGGTACATTCATTTTTCTAGAAATGCTATTTTGGCAGAATATGTACTTCAAAAAAATCAAAGAAATTATACCAAGTCAAAGATACAGACCAAAGATTTGGCTAAATATGTTGGTCAAGGTTTATTAACTTCTGAAGGAGAACATTGGAGAAAACAACGAAAATTAATTCAACCTGCATTTCACAAAAAACAGCTAACCAAATTACTTGATACCATACAAAAGGCTATCGTTTCAGAATACAATAAGATTGAGACGGACAAAATCATAGATGTTTTTCCCATTTTTAATGATTTGGCGTTTCAAACCGTAGTGAAATCATTATTCAGTAGTGCTGCTAATGAAGAAGAAATTAATAGACTTCAATACATTACAGAAGCTGCTCAACGTATGTTGGTTAGAGAATTAAGACAACCGTATTTAGGCTGGTGGTTCAAAAGTAGTGGTATTTTACAAAAGCATCTAGATTTGTCAGAGGAAGCCAGAAGCATTCTAAGAAGAATTGTCAACGAGCGTAAAGCTTCAGCATCTAATTATGATGATTTGTTAGATATGCTGTTATCTGCAAGATATGAAGATGGCTCTCCAATGGAAGAAAAGCAATTGATAGATGAAATCTTAATCATGTTTACGGCAGGACATGAAACAACTTCAAATGCATTAACCTTTACCTTACAACTTTTAGCTTTGTATCCAGAATGGCAAGACAAAATCCATTCAGAAATTGTAGCAAATAGCGATAATGATGATGCCATGGCTGTAATTATGAACTCTAAAATTTGCCAGCAGGTTTTAGAGGAAAGTATGCGTTTGTATCCGCCAGTATATTTTATAGATAGAGTAAATATTGAGGAAGACCAATTTGAAGGTTACACCTTTAAACCTAATACAAATCTATTATTTTCAATTTTTGAAATACATAGACATCCAGAATTATGGGAGCGTCCAGAAGCCTTTTTACCAGAACGATTTGCTGAAGGAGGTAGAAAGTATTCTTCACATTATTTTCCTTTTGGAGCAGGACCTAGAAAGTGCATAGGCAATAATTTTGCTATGTTTGAGATGATCATGGCAATTAATGAAATTGTATCTAAGTATAGAATTTTGCCAGAGTTTACAACTATCGACATTACACCACTTATTACGCTTAAACCAAAAAATGCTTTTTTAAGATTCCAAAAAAGGTGATTAATTCAAAATCAAAATACACGCAATTAATAAAGGCCGAAGCTAAACGTCTCGGCTTTTTGTCTTGTGGTATAAGCAAAGCAGGATTTTTGGAAGAAGAAGCACCAAGACTAGAAGCATGGCTTAATAAGAATATGCATGGGGAAATGCGTTATATGGAAAACCATTTTGATAAGCGCTTAGACCCAACAAAACTAGTTGAAGGCTCTAAAAGTGTCGTATCCTTGTTATTAAATTACTTTCCTGCTGAAGAACAAACAGATAAAAGTTATAAGCTATCTAAGTATGCATACGGAACGGATTATCATTTTGTAATCAAAGATAAGTTGAAAACGCTGTTAAACTTCATAAAAGAAGAAATCGGAGATGTAGATGGACGTGCTTTTGTGGATTCTGCTCCAGTTTTAGATAAGGCTTGGGCTGCAAAGTCTGGTTTGGGCTGGATTGGCAAACATTCCAACTTATTAACTCAAAAAATAGGTTCTTTCTATTTTATCGCAGAGCTCATTATAGATTTAGAACTAGACTACGATACACCTGTAACCGATCATTGTGGTACATGTACAGCCTGTATAGATGCATGCCCAACAGAAGCCATTACCGAACCTTATGTTGTAGATGGTAGTAAATGTATTTCCTATTTTACCATTGAACTGAAGGACAATATTCCATCAGATTTTAAAGGCAAATTAGACGATTGGATGTTTGGTTGCGATGTTTGTCAAGATGTGTGTCCTTGGAATCGGTTTAGTAAACCACATAGCGAACTTTTATTCAATCCACATCCTGAATTATTATCAATGACCAAAAAAGATTGGGAAGAGATTACAGAAGAGACGTTTAAAAAAGTGTTTAAAAAGTCTGCAGTAAAACGTACAAAGTTTTCAGGCTTAAAACGAAAAATTAATTTCTTGAAAAATAGCGATTAGCGTTTATTTGTTTGAAGATTCTCTAACTACTAAATCTGTTGGTAGCTCTACAGTTTTATACTCAAAAGGCTTGTTCTTTTTTCGTTGCTTTATTTCTTTATAAAGCAATTTAAAAGCTGTTTTTCCCATGTTGTAACCAGGTTGATCTATGGTAGAGAGTGTTGGAGAAATTACTGAAGACATAAACCAATTACTAAAACCAACAATAGCGATATCTTCAGGAATTTTTATGCCTTTTTTATTGAAAGCATTAATAGCACCAATAGCAACTAAATCTGTATTGATAAATATACCGTCGACATCGTTATGGTCTTTTAAGAGCTTTTCGGCAAAGAAAACACCTTCATCAAAACTCATATCTTCTAAGATATAAACCAAAGATGGATTATAAACTAAACCATGTTCTTCGAGAGCATTTTTGTAACCAAGAAAACGATCGATAGAATTTTGAGGTAGTAATGGTCCTCTAAAATGAGCAATTTTTTTGCAGCCTTTATCTATAAGGTGCTTTGTTGCAATATATGCAGCTTTTCTATCGTCTATTATTACCTTGGAGCAATTTACAATCTTAGCAATCTTGTCAAACATTACTACAGGTTTATCTTGTGCTATAACATCGTTAATGTGGTTAAAATTAGCAGTTCCGTTAGCTATTGATATGAGGATACCATCGACGCGTTGACTCATTAATAAGTCGATTTGTTTTTTTTCTAATTCATAAGATTCACTAGATTGTAGTATAATAACAAGATATCCTTTCTTTTCAGCTTGGGATATAATTCCCTTAACAACGCTAGAAAAAAAGTGATGCACAACTTCAGGAATTACTAACCCTATGGTCTTAGATTCACTCGTCCTAAGGTTTACAGCAAAAGCATTAGGTTTATAATTTAGCGTATCTGCAAGTTCTCGGACAAGCTTTTTTGTTTTTTTACTGACGTCTGGGTAATCTTTCAAAGCTTTAGAAACTGTAGTTACAGATATACCTAATGTTTCTGCGATCTGTTTCAAGGTAACTGGCTTCATAGTAATGAAAATTTGTAAGACAATATAAACAAAATTTAAAAATCGAAAACGTTTTCGGTAAATCGAAAACGTTTTCGATTTTGTTTTCGTAAAATAGTTTAATGTAAAATATAAATTTGATAAAAATTTAAAGCTAATACTAATAATTAAACAACTTTAAAGAAATGAAATTAACTAACAACAAATTATTTGTTTTTGTGTTTTTCGCTTTCTCCACATTAATGGCGATTGCACAAAGCAATGTTTCAGGTACGGTAAAGGATACCAATGAGATGCTTTTGCCCGGTGTAAATGTAATTTTAGAAGGTACATCAAAAGGTGCTGTAACTGATATGGATGGTAATTATGTTATTACTAATGTAGAGAATGGAACTTATACTTTAATAGGCTCTTACTTAGGTTTTAAAACATTTAAAAAAGATATTGTAATAGAAGGTAGCGATATTACAGTAGATATTGTCTTATCTGAAGATGCAGAGTCTCTAGATCAGGTTGTGGTTACAGGTGTTGTAAATCCAAAATCTAAAATAGAATCTAGTGTGTCGGTATCTACTTTAGATGCAAAACTAGTTGAGCAAGCAGCACCAAGAAGTGCAGGCGAATTATTCAGAAATGTGCCTGGTATTAGAGCAGAGTCATCTGGTGGTGAAGGTAATGCTAATTTTAATGTTCGTGGTGTTCCTGTGTCTTCTGGCGGATCGAGATATTTTCAAATTCAAGAAGATGGATTACCTCTAAACTTATTTGGTGATACTTCTTTTGGTAACGCAGATAATTTTTTAAGAATAGATTCTAACATTAGTAGAGTTGAAGCAATAAGAGGTGGCTCCGCTTCTACTCAAACTTCTAATGGACCAGCAGGTATCATAAATATGATTAGCAAAACAGGTACTGTAGAAGGTGGTTCTATAGCAACAACCTATGGCTTAGATTACCAAACAAGTAGATTGGATTTTGAATATGGAACACCATTAGGTAATGGTCTATCATACCATTTAGGCGGATTTATGAGAACAGGTGAAGGTCCTAGAGAAATAGGATATCAAGGTAACAAAGGTGGTCAGTTTAAAGCAAATATTACAAAAAGATTTGAGTCTGGTTACGTGAGAGTATATACTAAGTTTTTAAATGATAAGTCTGTAATGTATCTGCCAATGCCAATGCTGTTAGAGGGTGATAATTCAGACCCTACATTTTCTAACTTACCTGGTTTTGATATTACTTCTGATGCAGTACAGTCTGCTTATTTACAACAAAGCGCAGGTACTTCTCCTTTTACAGGAGAAAATCATACAAACGATGTAAGAAATGGAAACAATCCTGTTTCTAAAGCTATAGGTGCTGAATTTTCGTTCAGTCTTCCTAAGGATTGGAAAATTTCGGGAAAAGCAAGATACTCTAATAATAGCGGACAATGGGTGGCACCATTCACAGCAGCGGTAGGTACGGTTGCAGAAATCGAAGCAACTGCTAGAGATGTTGGTGGCGTTGGTGCCCAACCATTGGTCTATTCTGATGGGGAAAGAGAAGCGTTTAATCCTTCAAACGGACTAGCTCAAATTATACACATGTTCGATGTTAGTGTAGAAGATCTAAGCAATTTTTTCGGTGATTTTAAAGTTTCTAAAAAAGTAAGCGATAATGTAGGTGTAACTGCTGGTATATTTACAGCAACGCAGAATACAAAAATAGGATGGCAGTGGAGCTCATTTTTGTCTGAAGTAAAAGGCGGAGGTGAAGCTAGATTAGCAGATTTTGATGGCTTTTCAAGAAACGGACAATACTCTTATGGTACACCACTTTGGGGTAATTGTTGTCAGCGTAAATACAACACTGTGCATAGTGTAAATTCACCTTACGTTGGTATTGATGCCGATATCACAGAGAAATTAAATTTTGATGGTAGTGTAAGATTCGAAAACGTAAAGGTTAATGGTAATATTGCTGCAGGACCTACTTCTCAAGACGCTTATGATTACAACGGAGATGGAACTATACAAGGTATTGAGCAGGTGGTTCCAATTATATCTGGTAATGATGGTCAGATTATTAATGACGATTACAATTTTGTGTCTTATTCTGCAGGTTTAAACTACAAATTTAATGATGATGCAGCTGTCTTTGCAAGATATAGTTTAGGTGCTTCGGGTAGAGCACCAGACAGAAATACTTATGGAACCGACGGAAAAGCCGATGTACAATATGATGAACTATCTCAATTAGAAGTTGGTTATAAGAAAAGACTTAAAAATGGTGTATTAAATCTTACTGGATTTATGAGTAATACAGAAGAAGGTTTAAGTAATGAGCTTAATAGAACAGTAGGAAATCCGTTTAAAGCTCTAGGTATTGAGGCAGAAACAGCATTATCATTTGGAGAGCATATGGCTTTCAATGGATCTGTAACATGGACAAAGGCAGAAATAGATGGAGGAGATAATGCAGGAAATACACCAAGAAGGCAAGCAGATTTCGTTTATAACTTCTCACCATCATATAATTTTGGTAATAGTAGTCAGCACTTAGTAGCTCTAAGTGTTTTAGGAACAACAAAGTCATATGCTCAAGATGATAATGATTTAGTAATGCCAAGCTACGCTTACTTTAATTTAATAGGAAGAGCTGGTTTAACTAAAGGCTTATCTTTAGTTTTGAGTATAAATAACATATTTGATACTGTTGGTATAACAGAAGTAGAAGGTAATGGAGACGGAGCTTACGGTAATAATAGATTGGCAAGGGCAAGATCAATAAGTGGAAGATCTTCTACGATATCATTACAATACAAGTTTTAATAGATACATTTTTTGAGTAAGTTGAATTTTTAAGTTTGATTGATTGGATTGGTAAAAGAGTCAATGTCTTTTTACAGCATTGACTCTTTTTAACTAAAACTTAGTGTACATTAGAAAAGTTTTAAAAGAAAATAGATGTTACAAAAACCTAAACTAAGCTTTTGGCAAATTTTGAATATGAATGTCGGATTTTTCGGTATTCAGTATAGTTTTGGTCTTCAGCAAAGTGCTGTAACACCTATTTATGATTTTTTAGGCGCTAGTCCAGATCAAATCCCATTATTACATTTAGCAGGTCCAGTAACAGGATTGTTGGTGCAGCCAATTATTGGAGCTTTAAGTGATAAGACATGGCACCCAAATTTTGGTAGGAGAAAACCTTACTTTTTAATTGGTGCCATAATGTGCAGTCTAGCATTAATAGCATTTCCGTATAGTAGTACTATATGGATGGCAGCAGGTTTACTTTGGATCTTAGATGCAGGAAATAATACTGCTATGGAACCATACAGAGCTCTAATTGCAGACAATCTGGATGAGGAGCAACAACCTTTAGGTTTTCAAATGCAGAGCTTTTTCACAGGCTTTGGACAAGTTTTAGCTAATCTTTCATTATTTATTTTTCCTTTAATTATTGTAGGCTCAACAGGATCTTTGCCTAATTGGGTTTATGCATCGTTTTTTTTAGGAGCAATATGTTCAATAGGTTCAATATTATGGAGTATTAGTAAGACCAAAGAGATTCCACCAACTACTGAGGAACTTCAAAAACTAAAAGCCGAGAAGAAAAGTATAATAAAACCATTACTAGAAATCGGTGCTGCAATTAAAGATATGCCTAGAGTTATGTGGCAATTAGCTTTGGTTTATTTCTTTCAATGGTATGCGCTTTTTTGTTATTGGCAAAATTCTTCTAAAAGTGTAGCGCTTTCTGTATGGAACACAACTCCAGAAAATAAGGAGCTTTACAGTGAAGCTGTAAGCTGGACAGGTTTGGTTAATGGTTGGTACAACGTGGTAACTTTTTTGGTGGCTTTTGCTTTAGTTGGTTTTGCTAAAAAGTATAATGCTAAAAGAGTGCATGCTTTTTGTTTAGTGGTTGCTGCTTTAGGTTTTTTAGCTTTTCCGCATATAGAAAATAAAAATCTACTATTCTTTGCTATTACAGGTTTTGGTATAGGTTGGGCAAGTATGATGGGAATTCCATATTTGATGGTGGTTTCTCAGATACCAAAAGAAAGGTATGGAGTGTACATGGGAATAATTAATATGATGATTGTAATTCCTATGATAATTCAAACACTATCCTTCGGATATATTCTTAAGAATTTCTTGAACAATGATCCCAGACATGCTATAACCTTTGCTGGCGTATTTCTATTAATAGCAGCTTTTTTTACACTTTTCATTAAAATTAAAACTCAAGCGAACACAAATGAGTAATTTTTATTCTAAATCCATAGAGTTATTACACAAGTGCTCAACCGAATATGGTTTTTTGGCAAGTGCACAAAACATTTCCAATTATAAACGTGTTTGGTCTAGAGACGGAGTGATTTGTGGTTTGGCAGCTTTAGCTTCCAAGGATGAAGAATTAATTCTAACCTTTAAGCAAACACTAGAAACTTTAGCTAAACACCAACATCGTTTGGGTACAATACCTTCAAATGTTCATATTTCTGAAAATATTACAGATGTAAGTTATGGAGGTTTGGCAGGTCGAGTGGATGCAGTTACATGGTTTGTAATAGGTGTTTGTCAGTTTGCGTATCAACAAAATGACAATTCATTTTTTAATAAGTATAAAACTCAAATTGAAAAATGTTTTGATTTGTTAGAAACTTGGGAATTTAATAATAAACATCTAATGTATGTGCCACTTTCTGGAAATTGGGCAGATGAATATATTACAGATGGTTATGTATTATATGATCAGCTATTGAGAGTTTGGGCATTAAAAAGCTATAATTATTTTGAAAAAAATGATGCCATCTCTAAAAAAATTGAGAACATAATAGAGCAGATTGAAATTAACTTTTTACCTAGTTCAACAGGCGAAAAATTTCATGAGCGTGCCTATAATGAGGTAGACTTCAAGGATTATTTACCATGCTCATTTTCACCTTCAGGATACAAGATACAATACGATGCTTTTGCGAACTCACTTGCTCTGATGTTGAATATAGGTTCGGTAGAGTTTCAAACAAAGCTTATAAAACATTCGTTTGGTTTAGCTTCAGAGTCAGATTTAGGTTTACTGCCAGCATTTTGGCCAGTAATTACCGAAAAGGATGAGCACTGGAGTTTGCTTAAGGATAATTGTAAGTACGAATTTAGAAATTATCCTTACGAATTTCATAATGGTGGAAGTTGGTGTATGGTAAATGGTTTTTTTGGTGTGGCTTTAGTGCATCATAAATCTTTAGAGCAATCAGATGTTATACTTGAGAATATAAATAGAGCAAATGCTGTAGGAGAGTTTTCGTTTTACGAAAATTTTAATACCCAAACTAAAGAACCTAATGGAGTGCCATACTGTGCATGGAGTGCAGCAGGTGCAATTTTACTACATCAAGTAAGACATAATAATTTTAAAATCTTAATTTAGAATTGAAAACTATCGATATATTAAGCGTAGGGGAATTACTTATAGACTTTATCGGTCATGAGGAAAACGCCTCTATCAACAGTACTAATAATTACCAAAGATTTCTAGGTGGCTCTCCCACTAATGTAGCTGTAAACGCATCAAGATTGAGTTTAAGATCCATGTTGGTTGCAGCCTGTGGAAAAGATGGTTTAGGAGATTTTGCTGTAGAAAAATTAAAGGAAAATAAGGTTGATGTCTCTGGCTTAAAGCAGATAGATAACGAACCTACATCGGTTATTTTAGTATCAAAAACTACGGAAACTCCCGATTTTGTGTCGTTTAGACAAACAGACTTTCAAATAACTGAAGATCAACTAACAGATAATGTACTCTCTAGCTCATCAGTATTTCATACAACTTGTTTTGCATTGAGTAAAAATCCTTCTAGACAAACTATTTTAAATCGTGCTAAAAAGGCAAAAGCACTGGGTTTAGAATTAAGTATAGATCTAAATTATTCAGAAAAAATTTGGCCAAATAGAGAAGAGGCACATCGTGTTATAAAAGAGTACATGTCTAATGCGCCATTGTTAAAACTAAGTAATGATGATTGTGAACGGCTGTTCGCAGAAAAAAAATCTGAAACCTATATTTTTGATTTTTTTCATAACCTAGGTGCTAAAACCATTTGTCTTACCAAAGGAGATCAAGGTGTGGTGGTTTCAGATTTAGAAAAGGGACTTATAACACAACATGCTTTAAAGATTGAAAAAGTAAAAGATGCTACCGGAGCTGGTGATGCATTTTGGACAGGTTTTTTATTTGCACAAATAAATAATTACAGTCTAGAGAATTGTATTAAAATAGCTCAAAAATTAGCGGCTATTAAGCTACAATCCGTTGGACAGCTACCAAAAGATGTAGATATCTTGGCAGAGATTTTAGCTTAGCTAATTAATTACTTAAACGTAAATCCTAGCGAGTATTTAAAGGCAAAATTATCTTTAGATCTATCAAGATTATGGTAACCATAACGATAAAAAGCACCAACACCAATTCCAAAATAACCGATTTCTAGCATTGGTAGTTTAAGTATATTCTGTAGTTCCAATCCAGTTTCTAAAAACAGTTCGTCCTTTGTTGAAAAATCAATTAGTTGATGATTCTCTGGTTGCGATAAGTTGCCTATGCCTAGATTGTTGTGTAATAATATGTTTGGAGTAATATTGCCTTTATTATTAAATAACCTTCCAAAATTATGGGTTGTAAAAAGACTAGCATATTTGTTAGATAAGAATTCGTATGGTGTAGCAGTTTGAAAATAATTTCTAACTACAAAAGGAATATCCTTATCATAGCTTCCTTCACCAGTAAATAATAATCCGTAAGGAATAGACTTGTCAATGTAACCTAAATCTAATCTATATGTTGTTTTACCAAGACCTTTGGTTACGAAGCTGTGGTCTAAAGTCAGCCTAAATTTGTTATAGTTAAATTCGCCATCAAATACATTGTTCAATCCTTTTGCATATAGGAAATTAATGATGGGTTTATCACTAATCTCTCTAATTTTAAGTCCGAACATATTCGTTATTTTTTCACTAGAGTGATAACTCAAACCAAATTGAAATTCAGAATTGGTATAATTGAAAACCGAAGCTCCATTATTATTAAATAAGTACGCATATCGAGGTGAAACTTTAGAATTATTGAAACCCAAAGACCAATCTACATTTCTAAATAGCTTCATGTTGGTAGTAATACTGTAGGATTCCACCGCATCCATTTGACTAGCAAGCCAAGTACGCTGATTGAGAATGTTATTTATACGGTTTCCTGTGAAATCTCCAGTTTCTACAACATCGTTTTTGTATTTCAAACTAATGGTAAAGTCTTTTTCTTTAGAAAAATCGAATAAAACTTCACCGCCATATTTCCAAGTATGATCTTTAAAACCATACGCTCCATAACCTCCAACAGATACCGTTTTCGAAATGTCTTCATTTGTATAAAGTCCTAATCCTAATCTGCTACCTTCATATTTGTTGTACTTATAAAGTTGATTCAAATCAATATCTACATACTTCAGAGGAATTCTACCTTCAGATAATTTTGGAATATAGCTAAACACTTTATCCATTTTTATTAGCTCACCAATACTATCAATAAAAACATAAGTTCTCTTTTCTCTATAATCTAAGGTGTCTCTTCTGAACTCGTTCCAAAAACCATCATCTTTTTGAGCCAATTCTTTAGAAAAAATATTTGTTGTAAGCGAAAAATCCTTGGAAGTTAAAGGAGTAGAAAGATCAATGTCCGAAATATAACTTTTACCAACATAAGCCATACTGAAAGGACCAGTTCCAACCACCATTTCAAAATTCAATTGCTCAGGGAACCAATAGTTTTCTTTAGTTAAATTGTATTTCTGTTGAATTTTGAATGCTATTTTTCCTGAGTTTACAGTTTCTGCATCAACACTTTGTACAGCATATTTATTAGAATTTATGGTTAGAATACCTTTTAAGGCTTCAAAGTTTCGATTAGATTTTGGTTCAAAAGAAATAATGAAAAGTGTGTCATTATCTTTGATAATTTCTTCTTTCAAGCGGAATTTATATTTCCTAGTGCTTCCTTTAGAAATTGGATTGAGGTAATTAGTTTCAAAAAGTTCTATGTGTTCATCATAAAATGAAAAAGGTTGAAAACCGCTAGCTAATAATGCAAAATTAGGTTGTTTAAAACCCGAAGTCTTTGTAGCTATAATACTATCCTGAAATAATCTTGGCTTTAAATATTTGTGTTTAGCAATGGTTTCGGTTATAAAAAAGTAAGAACCTTTCATTATTTTTTCGGCAGCAATCATCATAGAATCTTTTTTTTCAGTAGTACTTTTTGAAGTAAAAATGATTTTATCATATGAATTATAAGAGTAAGATTCTAAGGTATTTGGATTGTTCAGATCTTTGTTTTGAGCAGCAAGTTTTATAATTCTATGAGCAGGATTTTCACCATCCAAAACTACTTCATCTAAAGCGCTAACTTCTGGTTTTAAAAGTATTTTTGAGCTAGTTATGTCGTTTACATTCAGAATTTTAGTTTCGAACCCAACATAGCTTATAGTAATATTTTGAACATTATTAGGAATATAAAATACACCGTCTATATCTGAAGTTGTTCCTTTTTGGTTCAAATTATTGAATAACACATTTGCAAATGCTACCGGTTTTTCGTTTTCAGCGTCTAAGAGTTGAAACCTTTTTTGGTTTTGCGAATGGGAATTCAGAAAAAAGCTAAAGGTAAGTAGGAAGAAAAGGTTTCTCATTGAGGAAATTAAAGTTTGATTGATTTTATAAATAAACAAAAAATAGAGGACTTTTCCACTTTAAGGCAAGTAAGCATTTACGTATATTTGTAGCTTAATCATTTTGAGATTATGAGCAAACAAAGTAAGAGAAGAGAAGCCCTTGTATATCATGCAAAACCAACACCAGGAAAGATTAAAGTGGTGCCATCAAAGAAATACGCTTCACAGCGTGATTTATCTTTAGCATATTCACCAGGTGTTGCCGAACCATGTTTAGAGATAGATAAAGATGTAGATAATGTATACAAATACACTGCAAAAGGAAATTTAGTTGCTGTAATCTCAAACGGTACGGCAGTTTTAGGATTGGGTAATATTGGTCCTGAAGCTTCAAAACCAGTAATGGAAGGTAAAGGTTTGCTTTTCAAAATATTTGCGGATATTGATGTTTTTGATATTGAGGTAAATACAGAAAATGTTGATGAATTTATAGAAACAGTCAAAAACATTGCACCAACTTTTGGTGGTATTAATCTTGAAGATATAAAAGCTCCAGAAGCTTTTGAAATTGAACGTCGTTTAAAGGAGGAATTAGACATTCCTGTAATGCACGACGACCAACATGGTACTGCAATCATATCCGCAGCAGCATTATTAAATGCTCTAGAACTGGCAGAAAAAAAGATTGAAGATGTAAAAATTGTAGTTAGTGGTGCTGGTGCAGCAGCAATATCTTGTACACGTCTTTATCAAGCATTTGGTGCCAAGAGTGAAAACATTGTGATGCTAGATAGTAAAGGAGTCATAAGAAAAGATAGATATAATCTTACTTCTCAAAAGGCAGAATTTGCTACAGATCGTAAAATAGATACTCTGACAGAAGCAATGAAAGATTCTGACGTATTCATCGGTTTATCTATGGCAGACGTGGTATCTCCAGAAATGCTTTTATCGATGTCTGCAAATCCTATTGTATTTGCTATGGCGAATCCAAATCCAGAGATAGATTACGATTTAGCAATTGATACTAGAGAAGATATCATTATGGCGACTGGCCGAAGTGATCATCCTAACCAAGTAAATAATGTACTTGGTTTCCCTTTTATTTTTAGAGGTGCTTTAGATGTTAGAGCAACTAAAATAAATGAGGAAATGAAGATGGCTGCGGTTGTAGCATTGTCTGAATTAGCCAAAGAACCTGTGCCAGAACAAGTGAATTTAGCGTATAATGAAACTCGACTCGCTTTCGGTAGAGATTATATAATTCCAAAACCATTCGACCCAAGACTAATAGCAGAGGTTCCACCAGCAGTGGCAAAAGCGGCTATGGAAAGCGGAGTAGCGAAAGAGCCTATTGAGGATTGGGATCGTTATAAAAATGCTTTGTTAGAACGTTTAGGTTCGGATAATAAACTCGTGCGCCAATTGCTAGGCAGAGCAAGAACAAACCCTAAACGTGTAGTTTTTGCCGAAGCAGATCAACTTGATGTATTAAAGGCAGCTCAAATTGTATATGATGAAGGTGTTGCTCATCCCATCTTATTAGGACGACGCGAAGTTATAGTAGACTTAATGTCCGAGATTGAATTTGATGCAGACGTTCCTATCATAGATCCAAAATCTGATGAAGAAACGGATAGAAAGAACCGATATGCTGAAGCCTATTGGAAAAAGCGTAAGCGCCAAGGAGTAACATTATATTCTGCACAAAAGAAAATGCGAGAACGTAATTACTTCGCGGCAATGATGGTGAATGTAGGTGATGCAGATGCCTTAGTAACAGGATATTCTCGTAATTATCCATCAGTAGTAACTCCGATGTTAGAATTAATTGGAAAAGATGATGGAGTCTCTAAAGTTGCAGCTACTAATGTAATGATGACAGAAAGAGGTCCTATGTTTCTTAGTGACACCTCTATAAACATAGATCCTTCAGCTAAGGATTTGGCACGTATTGCTCGTATGACTTCAAAAATCACTAAAATGTTCGGTATAGAGCCAGTTACGGCAATGATTTCATATTCTAACTTTGGGTCATCAAAGAATCCTAGAGCTGATAAAGTTAGGGAAGCAGTAGAATATTTGCATAAAGCTTATCCAGAAATGATAGTCGATGGCGAATTGCAAACGGATTTTGCTTTGAATTCAAAATTACTTCAGGATATATTTCCGTTTTCAAGATTAGCTGGCAGAAAGGTAAATACTTTAGTTTTTCCAAATCTAGATGCTGCAAACATAACTTATAAGTTACTGAAAGAACTTAACAAAGCGGAATCTATTGGGCCAATTCTAATGGGAATGAAAAAGCCAGTACATGTCTTACAGCTAGGGGCTAGTGTAGATGAAATTGTAAACATGGCAGCTATTTCAGTTATAGATGCTCAAGAACGCGAAAAAAGACAGCAGAAGTAAAGCGTTTTTAGGTTTTGTCTAGTTTATTGTAATGTAAATAATTTTATTACATTTGGGCTTTTAACCTTAGGTAATAAATGATTACGCACTTAGAGGGAAAACTCGTTGAAAAAAATCCTACAGATATTGTTATAGATTGCAATGGTGTAGGGTATTTTGTCAATATTTCACTTCATACTTTTTCACAGATTCCAGACCAGGAAAATTTAAAAATATACACCTATTTACAAGTTAGGGAAGACTCGCATACGCTTTATGGTTTTGCATCAAAAACAGAACGAGAAATCTTTAAATTATTGATTTCCGTAAGTGGTATAGGTGCAAATACAGCGCGGACAATGTTATCTTCATTAACACCAGAACAAGTTAAAGAAGGTATTGCAGGTGGTGATGTAGCTTTAATACAAAGTGTAAAAGGTATTGGTGCTAAAACAGCTCAGCGTGTTATTATAGACCTTAAGGATAAAGTGTTAAAAGTTTATGGTATAGATGAACTTTCTTTAATACCGAACAATACTCACAAAGATGAGGCGTTATCTGCTTTAGATGTTTTAGGATTTAACAAAAAACAATCTGAAAAAGTTGTTGATAGAATTTTAAAAGCCCAACCAGACGCCCAAGTAGAGGAGATTATTAAAGAAGCTCTAAAAAACTTATAATACAATTGAACACTACTAAAGATACTAAACTGCAATCTTTCGGTTTTTCCTGCATAATGGCTATTATGCTCCTTTTTAGCTCTTTTGCTGATGCCCAAGAAACCGAACAAGAACAGGACTCTACAAAAACCACTGTAGCCTTTGGTAAAATATTAATGCCAAACCCAAATAGTATAGTATCTAAATATACTTATGATCCTATTTTAGACCGCTATATCTACACTGAGAAAATAGGAAATTTTAATGTTAATTATCCTTTAATTCTTACGCCAGATGAATTTCAAAAACTTGTTCTTCAAGAAAAAATAAAGGAATATTACAAAAGAATGGCTGATGCAGTTGCTGGCCAAAAAGAAGGTTCAGAGGAAGATCAGAAAAATTTATTACCTGAATTCTATATTAATTCCGGATTGTTTGAAACTATTTTTGGTAGCAATACCATTAGTATTGTGCCACAAGGTTCCGTAGAAGTAGATTTAGGAATATTGTATTCAAGACAAGATAATCCTGCTTTATCACCTCGAAATCGTTCAAATTTCACATTTGATTTTGACCAGAGAATCAGTTTAAGTTTACTTGGTAAAGTAGGTACAAGACTTCAGGTAACCGCTAATTATGATACCGAAGCGACTTTCGATTTTCAACAGGTCTTTAAAATGGAATATACTCCAACAGAAGACGATATTATCCGTAAGATTGAAGTGGGTAATGTTAATATGCCACTAAATAGTTCTCTGATTACTGGTGCTCAAAGTTTATTTGGTGTAAAAACCGAATTACAATTCGGGAAAACCAGAGTTACAGCAGTGTTTTCTGAGCAGCAATCCCAATCAAGATCGGTGACGGCTCAAGGAGGTGGAACTATAGAGGAATTTGAGTTTTTTGCAAGAGACTATGATGAAAACAGACACTTTTTCTTAGCACATCACTTTAGGGATACCTATAATGAGTCTTTAAGACAATACCCCTGGATTAACAACCAAGGATTACAAATCACAAGAGTTGAAGTTTGGGTGACCAATAGAAACAATCAAACCGAAAATGTTAGAAATATTGTAGCATTTCAGGATTTGGGTGAGTCAGAGTCAGAAAATATAGGGTTAGAACCATTAGGTGGTTTTGTTAATAATCCAGGTGCGCTTCCAAATAATGAGAACAATGCTTTTGATCCTACCAATATTGGTGGTGCAGGTTCCTACTTAACAAGTGCCGTTAGAGATGTTACAGTTGTTGAAAATGGAGTAACAGTATCTGTTGATGAAGGTTTTGATTATGGAAAACTAGAATCAGCAAGAAAACTTATTCAGAATCAAGACTATGTTTTAAATGAGGAATTAGGATATATTTCCTTAAACCAAAGATTGCTTAATGATGAAGTTTTAGCAGTGGCGTTTCAGTACACTGTTGGTGGTGAGGTTTATCAAGTTGGTGAATTTGCAAATGATGGTGTGGATGCTACAACTGTTGATAATACATCTGGAAATGAGGTCGTAAACAACCAGGCTTTAGTCTTAAAAATGTTGAAGAGTGCTGTAACATCAGTAGAGCAACCAATTTGGGACTTAATGATGAAAAACATCTATGATACTGGTGCTTATCAATTAAGTCAAGAAGATTTTAGATTAAATATCTTTTATAGAGAGGCTTCAGCTGTAAATTACATTAGGCCAGTCGAGGTTAATGGTGTTCCTGTGCCATTTCCTACCTATGATAATAATACACCAAATGATAATACAGACGATACAGAAATTCAAGAAACTCCTTTAATTCGACTGTTCCATTTAGATAGGTTGAATTCTAATAATGATCCACAAGAAGGAGGTGATGGATTCTTTGATTATGTTGAAGGTACGACGGTATTAACACAAAACGGCAAAATAATCTTTACCAAAGTTGAGCCTTTTGGACGCTATTTATTCGATGTATTAGATGATGATAGTAACCCGTCTGACAATGCTACAGATTACGAACAAGACACATATACCAATGCAAATCAAGAAAAGTATGTGTATGATTTGCTTTATAAATCCACAAAAACACAAGCATTAAACGAAGCTGAAAAAAACAAGTTCTTAATTAAAGGACGTTTTAAAAGTAGCGGAAGTGGAGGTGGAATACCATTAGGTGCTTTTAATGTGCCTAGAGGTTCGGTAACTGTAACTGCAGGTGGTCGTGTTTTAGTTGAGGGTATAGATTATACTGTAGACTATAATCTAGGTAGAGTTGAAATTTTAGATGAAGCCTTAAAGGCATCAAATACACCAATTAATGTTTCGGTAGAAAATAATGCCGTTTTTGGTCAGCAAACTAAACGTTTTATGGGTGTTAATGTAGAGCACCAATTTGATGAAAACTTTATTTTAGGTGGAACATTCTTAAACCTAAGTGAAAGACCAATTACCCAAAAAGCAAACTACAATGCAGAACCAATAAATAATACAATTTTTGGTCTTTATGGTAATTATTCCACAGAAGTCCCTTTCTTAACACGTTTAGCAAATAAGTTGCCAAATGTAGATACCGATGTGCCGTCTAACCTTTCTGTTAGAGGTGAATTTGCTTATTTGTTACCTGGAGCACCAAATGGAACGGACTTTAATGGTGAAGCTACATCATACATTGATGATTTTGAAGGAACCCAAGGAGCAATAGATTTGTTAAGTCCATTGTCTTGGTATTTATCTAGTAGACCTCAAGAGATGCCGTCTAATGTACCAGGAATAGATGGTCCTGGTATAGAGAATGGTTATGGTAGAGCTTTTCTGAATTGGTACACTATTGATCCAATTTTTTACAGTAACCAAAGACCTAGTGGAATTGATGATGATGATATATCTGACTTATATACAAGACGCGTTTTTATAGATGAAGTATTCCCTAATGTAGATATAGCACAAGGACAAACTTCGGTTATCAATACTTTGGATTTAGTATATTACCCTACAGAACGTGGGCCTTATAATTTTGACCCTAATGCAGCTAATGAAGCACCTCTAGATCCTAATGATTCTTGGGCAGGTATCACAAGACAGATAACATCAACAGATTTTGAACAAGCCAATGTAGAATATATTGAATTTTGGGTACAAGATCCGTTTTTAGATGACCCAACTAACCAAGGTGGTAAATTATATGTAAACCTTGGTAACATTTCTGAAGATATCCTTAAGGATGGTAAAAAACAATATGAAAATGGACTACCGCAGAATGGTGATATCTCTATACTAAATCCAACAGAATTTGGTGGTGTTGTGCCGCAAAATCAATCGTTGATTTATACATTTGATACAGAAGGAAATCAAAGAGCCAATCAAGATGTAGGTTATGACGGTTATGATGATACGGAAGAGATTAATGAATTTGGAGCCGAGTTTGGAGACGATCCTTCAAATGATAATTATGCTTATTACATCAATTCGGAAGGTAATATTTTTGAACGTTATAAAAGATATAATGGTGTAGAAGGTAACTCACCAGATACGTTTTCGGACACTAACAGAGGTTCAACAACTCAGCCAGATGTAGAAGATATCAATAGAGATAACACTATGAACACTATTGATAGTTATTATGAATATGAGATAGAAATAACACCTTCAACACTGAACTTAAATAACCCTTATATTTATGATATTAAAGGAGATACTGATGATCCTATTGAGGTCACTTTACCAAATGGTGATGTTAGAAACGATGTTAAATGGTATCAGTTTAGAATCCCTATAAATGAAGAAACAAGAAGTATCGGCGGTATTTCAGACATAAGATCTATTCGTTTTGCGAGACTTTATTTAAGAGAGTTTAATCAAAATACAGTATTGCGTTTTGCGACCTTAGATTTAGTACGTAGTGACTGGAGACGTTATACTTTAGATTTAGATAATGACTCTACAAATGATAGTGCAGATGCAGATTTTTCAGTTGGTATTGTGGGTGTTCAAGAAAATAACGGTAGTTATGAAATTCCACCTGGTGTTGAGCGCGAAGAGCTTAATAATAATAACAATATTATAAGACAAAACGAGCAATCATTAGTGTTGCAGACTTGTAATTTAGAGCCAACAGATTCTAGAGGAGTTTTTAAGAATGTTAATGTAGACATGCGTCAGTATAAAAAACTACGTATGTTTCTTCATGCAGAGGCCCAAGAAAATCAATCTCTTGCAGAAGGAGAACTCATTGGTTTTATAAGAATGGGTAATGATTTTACAGACAACTTTTATCAAATAGAGATTCCTTTATTACCTTCAGAATATGCAGAAGGAAGCAATGCTGAGCAAATTTGGCCAGAAGTTAACGAGATTAATTTACCATTGGAAATCCTTCAGCAAATAAAGTCTTTAGGTATTTTTAACCAATCATTGAGTGATGAAAATCCAACATTTTATAATGTTAATGATGGGGCTTTAGATGAAACACCAGTAGGTCAATTTTCTAACTTGGAAATTGGACAGCAACGTGTCGGTATTAAGGGAAATCCAAATTTTGGTGACATTAGAGTTCTTATGGTTGGTGTTAAAAACTCAGGTTCAACAGGTGTGAATTCTTGTGGTGAAGTTTGGTTCAACGAACTTAGAATGTCTGATTTAGAAAATGAAGGAGGTTGGGCAGCAATATTGAGCATGGATACTAATATTGCAGACTTTGCTAATGTAAGTGCTACAGGGAGAAGAAGTACTATAGGTTTTGGGGGTATTGAAGAAGGTCCTAACGAAAGAAGCAGAGAAGACGTTAAGCAATACGATGTTGTTACTAATGTGCAGCTTGGGCAATTATTACCTAAAAAATGGGGAGTTCAAATCCCGTTTAATTATGCTCAAAGTGAAGAAACTATAACACCTCAATTTGATCAGTATTATCAAGATATAGAGTTGCAAACACAATTAGATAATACTACCAATCAAGATTCTATTCTAAAGGTCAATGAAAATTATACCAAAAGAAAGAGTATTAATTTTATTGGTGTTAAGAAACAGAAGACGGGAGATTCTAAAAAGCATTTTTATGATGTGGAAAATCTAACATTCAATTACTCATACAACAAAGTAGAGCACAGAGATTTTGAAATCGAAAGATCTTTAGATCAAACTGTAAGGGCAGGTGTAAACTACAATTACGCATTTGAGCCAGTTAAAGTAGAACCTTTCAAAAAGAATGATTCTTTATTTACCGGTAAGTATTGGAAAATCTTAAAAGACTTTAATTTTAATTTACTTCCAACTAGTTTTTCTGTAAATACTGATATTAATAGACAATTCAATAGCCAGAAATTTAGAGAAGTAGAGTTAGGAGGTGATAATATTGGGATAGAAGAACTATATAGAAGAAATTATACTTTCGATTTTCAGTATGCTATAAATTACAATTTAACTGATGCTTTAAGCTTAAATTTTACAGCTGCAAATTCTAACATCGTTAGAAATTACTTCATTGATGATCGTATTAATGGAAGGCAAGATCCTGAGCTTAATGTTTGGGATGGTTTTTTTGATTTTGGTGATCCAAACTTCCAAACACAACAGCTACAAGTTAATTATGAACTACCACTATATAAAATACCAGCGCTAAGTTTCTTAAGAACAACTTATGCTTATAACGGCACATTTCAGTGGCAAAAAGGTTCTGACTTAAATGAAAATTTAGTAACAGAGTTAGGGACATTTGATTTAGGGCATTCTATCCAAAACTCTGGCACTCATAATATCAATACCACACTTAATATGGAAACATTCTATAGAAGTATTGGATTGGTAAAAAAAGGAAATAGAAGAGGTAGAGGCAGAAATACAGCTGTAAAAAGAAGAAGTGCAACACCAAATGCATCATTAGATAAAAAAGGAGAAGCACAAGACAAAGACCCTAATAAACTTAGTACAGGTAAAAAAGCTTACAATACTTTTGTTGATATTGTAACGATGGTAAAACGTGTTCAATTTGGGTATACAGAAAATAGAGGAACATATCTCCCAGGTTACTTACCAACACCAGGTTTTGTTGGTACACTTAGACCAACTTTAGGTTATACTTTTGGTTCACAAAGAGACATTAGGGAATTAGTAGCACGTAATGGTTGGTTGACTACTTTTCCAAATTTTAGCGATCAATATTCGGAAATTGAAAACACAACTCTAGATTATTCTGCTACTGTTGAGCCAATGCAAGATTTAAAAATAGATTTGGTAGGTAATAGAACTTATGCCAACAATATATCGCAGACTTTTTACGGAGAAGATATTAACCAAGATGGTGTAAGTGACACATATAATGAGCTAATCACAAACTCTTTTGGTAATTTCAATATTTCCACAGCGATGATTAAAACGGCTTTTAGTAAAAGCGATGAAAATCAATCCGTAACATTTGATGATTTTAGAGCTAATAGACTTGTTATAGCCAACAGACTTGCATCTGCTAGGGGAATTGATGTTAATAACCCTGCTAATTTAGACGCTGAAGGGTATCCACTTGGTTTTGGAAAAAATAGTCAGAAAGTATTATTGCCAGCTTTCTTATCTGCTTATTTAGGTTCCGATCCGAATAAAATAAGTACAGGAGCTTTCAGAGATGTGCCAATTCCAAACTGGACACTGAAATATACAGGCTTAATGAAAATCGCTTGGTTTAAGAAAACCTTTAGACGTTTCTCAATACAACATGGTTATAGGTCTCGTTATACGATCAATCAGTTTAGGAACAATTTAGATTACGAATCTCCAAATTACGAACTTCCAGCTGATGACCCACAAAATGCTGATGCAGTTAATGCTGCTGGTAACTTTAAAAGTGAAACATTATTCAGCAACATAAACTTAGAAGAACAGTTTAGCCCGTTAATTCGTCTAGACTTTGAAATGAAAAACTCAATCAAAGTATTAGCAGAAATAGCAACTGATAGAACATTATCTCTAAGTTTTGATAATAACCTATTAACAGAAACTCTAGGAACAGAATATACTTTAGGATTAGGCTATAGAATTAAAGATTTAAGAATTCGCTCTCAGCTTGCAGGTCCGAAGCAGATTATTAAGAGTGATCTTAACATGCGTGCAGATGTATCTGTAAGAGACAATAAAACTATTGTAAGATATCTAGACTTAGATAATAATCAGATTACAGCAGGACAAACTATTTGGGGTTTGAAATATACAGCTGATTATGCTTTTAGTAAAAACCTTACCGGTATTTTCTATTTCGATTATACCTTCTCAGATTTTGCTATTTCAACATCATTCCCACAAACTTCAATAAGATCAGGTATTACCTTAAGATATAATTTTGGTAATTAATTTTGAATGGAAACAATTAAAAAATTACTTTTGTTTCATTAATTTTTTACACAATAGAGATGAACATACCATCAGAATTAAAGTACACCAAAGATCACGAATGGATAAAAATTGAAGGTGATATTGCTACAGTAGGTATTACTGATTTTGCCCAAAGCGAATTAGGTGATATTGTATATGTAGAAGTAGATACTCTAGATGAAACTTTAGACGCAGAAGAAGTTTTTGGTACAGTTGAAGCAGTAAAAACAGTTTCAGATTTATTCTTACCACTTTCAGGTGAAATAGTAGAGTTTAATGAAGGCTTGGAAGACGAACCAGAAAAAGTTAATTCAGATCCTTATGGTGAAGGTTGGATGATTAAACTAAAATTCTCTGAAGCTTCTCAAGTTGAGGGATTACTATCTGCAGAAGATTATAAAGCCTTAATTAGTGGTTAAAAAACTAATATTACCAGCAGCTATAATCTATACCATTTGGTTAACGATTGTCAGTCTGATTAATCTTAGTAATGTACCTAGTTTAGGATCGTCTTTTGATGATAAAATTTATCACTTTATAGCATACTTTGGATTAGGCTTTTTATGGGTTACTTATTTTAAGTATAACATAAAATCAACTAATATCCCTTTGGCCTTTGGGACAGTGTTGCTTTACGGTATAATTTTAGAGCTAGTACAACACAAAATAAATCCCAATAGAACTTTTGACTTATACGATTTATTAGCAAATTGTTTAGGTGTTATAGTTGGCACATTAATTGCAGCTAAACTCAATGTATTTAAGTTAAAATAACTCAAAGCCTTGTTTTTTTTACTATTATTTAGTTAAATTAGCGATGTTATAAAAAACAAAAATTTTTATGGAACCTAAAAAGAATCCAAAATCGGATGTAAGTCGCAATAGCTCAATATATTTTGCGGTTGGTTTAGCGTTAATGCTTGCTGTAACATACTTGTCGATTAACTATAAAACTTACGACAAAAGTGATATTGCATTAGATTCGCTTAACCTTGATGATGAACTAGAGGAAGAAATTCCAATTACAGAGCAAATCGTTACACCTCCACCGCCACCTCCACCGCCACCAGCAGCTCCTGAAGTTATTGAGGTAGTAGAAGATGAGGTTGAAGTAGAGGAAACAGTAATTGAGTCTACAGAAACTGAAATGGAAACAGAAATTGTTGAAGTAGAAGAAGTAGAGGTTGAAGAAGTAGAAGAAGATATTGAGGTTCCATTCTCAGTTATTGAAAATGTGGCTGTATTCCCTGGTTGTGAAAATGAAAAAGGAAATGCTGCTAAAAAAGCTTGTATGAACGAAAAAGTAAACAGGTTTATTAACAAGAAATTTAATGTAGATTTAGCAAGTGACTTAGGTCTTCCTCCAGGAAGAAAGAGAATCTTCGTTCAGTTTAAGGTAGATAAAACAGGAAATATTACAAGTATTGCTGCCCGTGGTCCACACCCAGGATTAGAAAAAGAAGCAAAAAGAGTAATAAGTCAGTTACCTAAAATGAAGCCAGGAAAGCAAAGAGGTAAAGCTGTGGTAATGCCGTTCTCTATTCCAATTGTATTTGCTGTGCAAGACTAGAAAAACATTTTTTTTAAATATTTAAAAATCCCGTTCAAAATTAATTGGACGGGATTTTTGTTTTGGTATGCTTATTGTGACTTTATCATAATATTAACATTTAAATAATACATATTATGAAAAACTCTAAAAGAGACTTCGGTACTGTTGGTCAGAACAGTGTTGAAGTAAAAAAATCACAAAAGCATGATGCAAATTTACAAAAAAACTCAACCCTATATTTTCAAATAGGGTTGATTCTTTGCTTGCTTGGTACTTATGCACTTTTTGAAATGAAGTTTGAGAAATCAACATTAAAATTATCTAATGATGACCAAGCAATGGTTGAAACTATTTCAATGGAGTATGTAGAGCCTTTTGAAGTAGAAGTTATGAAACCTAAAGATCCAGAGCCAATTCCAACTACTGAGCTAAACGATGTTTACAAAGAAGTTGAAGATGATACTCCAATCATAGAAACTGTGATTAAGACTCCAGAAGAGCCAGTAGTTTCGGATAAACCTGTAGCAAAAGTTGAAGATCTCAAGCCTATTGAAAAACCAATAGATGAAGATGTTTTCGTTCCTTTTGTTTTAATAGAAAAGGCTCCTGTGTATCCAGGTTGTGAAAAGTATGATACTAATGATGATCGCAAAAAGTGTATGTCAGATAAAATAAGTAAGCTTATTGGCAAAAAATTTAATGTTGATGTAGGTTCAGAATATGGAATCTACGGTAAGCAAAAGATTACAACACAATTCACCATCGATAAGAATGGAAATGTTTCTGATATTAAGGTAAGAGGTCCACATAAAGCTTTAGAAGATGAGGCAAAGCGTGTTATCAATAAAATACCAAAAATGCAACCAGGCTTGCAGCGCAATGAACCTGTTGGAGTCATTTATACGTTACCAATTACGTATCAGACAAGAAATTAATTAGAAAAGATTTTATTTTTCAAACCGTTACAATTTTGTAACGGTTTTTTTATGCTGTCGTGTTTTTACTGTTACTGAAAAATTTAAGTATCTTTCAAGCATCAAAAATTTATTGTTTTTCATGAAGCGTATTTTGCTTTTTGCCATTCTTTTACTTTCAGAGATTGGGTTTGCTCAAACACCAATAACTTACGAAAAACCACCAGTATTTCAAGATTGTGAATCAGAATCCTTAGATCAAATCAAAAGTTGTTTTAACTACACTTTGAATAACTATATCTATGAGAATTTTAAAATTCCAGAGATAGTTGTTAATGAAAATTATAAAGGGGAAGTTCAAGTATTGTTTGAAATCGATAAAGAAGGAAGTTTCAAGGTTATATATACAGATGCTATTTATGATGAACTAAAAGCGGAAAGCAAACGTGTTTTTGAATCATTACCCAAAATAAAACCGGCAACTTATAATGGTAACCCAACATTTGTGCAATACAGTATAAGTATTTCTATTCCTTTATTAGAACCTGTGAAGGAGATTTCATCTGAAGAAAAATTAACCAAAAAAGATAGTCTCAATGCAACGCTTTCGGATGAATTTGACGAAATAGAGAAATCACGCAAACCTTATGACGGTTCAGAGTATTCAAGTCAATTAAACATTCCCTTTACACATTCTTATTACGCTAGATTTGATGATGAAATGAATGCAATTGGCACTAACAGCCACACTGCTGCAAAGCCTTTTATGTATAATTATGTGGCGAAATATTACGATGTTAAAGCTGAAAAGGAAAGTTTGAAAAAAGATACAGATACTTGGTTTGGGAGAAAACTTTACAACGAGCACCTAGTACAACTACAAGGTAAAGATTATTGGTTTACGGTGGACCCAATAGTAGATTTACAGGTAGGAAAAGATACAGAAGCCGATTTTAATTCAACTTGGAATAATACAAGGGGAATTTTTATACAAGCAGGTTTAGGAAAACGATTTAATATTTCAACTTCGGTATATGAAAGTCAAGGTAGATTCGCCGATTATTTTAATAATTATGCGGAAAGTTTAAAAGCTTTTGGCCCAGATCCTGCAATTATTCCAGGTCGTGGTATTGCAAAACGTTTCAAAGAAAACTCATATGATTATCCTGTTGCAGAGGCCTATTTATCTTATACTCCTGCAGATTTTTTAAACATTCAATTTGGTCATGGTAAAAATTTTATTGGTGACGGTTACAGATCATTGTTTCAGAGTGATATTTCTAGTCCGTATCCTTACCTTAAATTGAACACTAGTTTTTGGAAGATAAAATATACTAGTACTTGGATGTGGTTAAAAGATGTTAGAGATGAGGTTGTGGTGGATGACGCTTTTTTAACCAAATACATGGCAAATCATTATTTGAGTTGGAATGTTTCTAAACGGTTGAATATAGGTTTGTTTGAATCTGTAATGTGGGCTGATACAAACGGAAGAGGTTTTGATCTTAATTATCTTAATCCTATTATATTTTTTAGAGCTATAGAGTTTCAGACTGGTCAAGGAGCTGGAAATGCTATTTTAGGATTGAGTTCAAAGTATAAACTGAATAATAAAGTGAATTTATATGGTCAATTCATTCTTGATGAATTTTCTTCAGAAGATGTTACAGCAGGTAATAAAAGCTGGAAAAACAAATTCGGCTATCAGTTAGGTGCTAAATATTTCAATGCTTTTGATGTTGAAAATCTATTACTCCAAGCAGAATACAATCAAGTAAGACCTTATACCTATTCACATAATACTCAGATATTGAATTATGGACATTTTAATCAACCAATGGCGCATCTTTGGGGAGCTAATTTTAGAGAATTGGTTTTAATAGGTAGATATAATTATAAACGATGGTTTGCTGATGCCAAGATTATTATGGGACAACGAGGATTTGACTTTAATACGGATGAAGATGACTTTTCTTATGGAGGTGATATCTATAGAGACTATAATGATCGTAATGCAGACACAGGTATAAAGATTGGGCAAGGAAATAAAACCAATAGCTTTATGACTGAAATTCAGGCTGGATATTTAATTAATCCCGTTACTAACTTAAAGCTCTTTACTAATATTATTTATCGCGATTTTAATCCTGAAACTGTAACTGCAAACACAACAGCTTCAAATACGTTTTGGTTTAGTATTGGTGTAAGAACCGATTTGTTCAATTGGTACAATGATTTCTAGCTATTAGTTAAAACTAAAGTTTTACGTTGGTCATAACTTTTTTTCAAACTATCTTTGCACTCGCTAAGAATACAACTAAATAGGACACTTTTGAGTAGCACAAAATCTTCGGTATCAACAGCTTCTGTGATCACAGATTTTAAGGAAATTACAAAAATAGGATTATCTATTAGTGTAGTTTTTTCTTCAATGGCAGGTTATTTGTTAGGTGCAGAAACTATAAGTTTCTCAACTTTAATGCTTTTGGCTCTTGGTGGTTATTTTATGGTTGGCGCTTCTAACGCTTATAATCAAATTATTGAGCGTGACTTGGATGCCTTAATGGATAGGACTAAAAACAGACCTATTCCTGCGGGACGCATGTCGGTGAATACGGCTTTTATTATTGCTACGGTGTTTACCATTTTGGGTATAATAACGCTTTATAATATCAATCAAAAAACTGCAATGTGGGGAGCAATCTCCATTTTTTTATACACAAGTGTTTATACACCTTTAAAGACTAAAACATCCTTATCCGTTTTTGTGGGAGCTTTACCAGGTGCTATTCCATTTATGTTAGGTTGGGTTGCTGCTCGAGGGGAATTCGGCATTGAACCAGGAACTTTATTTGCTATTCAATTCTTTTGGCAATTTCCGCACTTTTGGTCTATAGGTTGGTTTTTGTATGAAGATTATAAAAAAGGAGGCTTTTTTATGTTGCCAACAGGAAAACAAGACAAAGGAACAGCAGTGCAAATAATTATGTATAGTATTTGGACTATTATAGCATCCATAATTCCAGTTTTTGGATTTACAGGGGATTTAAAATTATCTATCGTAGGTGCTATTTTAGTTACGCTTTTAGGTTTGGTAATGTTGTTTTACGCTTTTAAGTTATTTAAGAAGCGTTCGGTAAAAGTTGCGAAACAATTAATGTTATCTAGCGTATTTTATATTACAATGTTGCAAATTATATATGTTGCAGATAAATTTTTGAGATAGATGGATTTAACAGAAGGAACAGCACAAGAAAAACTAGCTAGGTCAAAGAAGATGATGCTTTGGTTTGGTATTGGATCTTTAATAATGTCTTTTGCTGCTTTAATTAGTGCTTTTATAGTGAGCAGAACAAGAGAAGATTGGTTAACCGATTTTCAATTACCAAGAGCTTTCACTATAAGTGTTTTTATAATTTTAATAAGTAGTGTAAGCTTAATATTAGCAAAAACAGCCTTAAAGCAGAACAAATTAAAGCTAGTGACACTGTGGTTAGTGCTAACTTTAGTGCTAGGAATTATGTTTGTTTACAGCCAGCTAGCAGGATTTAGCGAGTTTATTCAATCTGGTCTTTACTTTACAGGACCAACAAGTAACGTTACAATATCATTTATTTATATTATTGCTATAGCTCACTTATTGCACGTCATTGCTGGGTTAATATGCTTAGTTGTTGTAATTTATAATCATTATAAACAAAAGTATAATGCCCACAATATGTTGGGTTTTGAACTAGCGGCCAATTTTTGGCATTTTGTAGATATACTTTGGCTTGCGCTCTTTTTGTTTTTATATTTTTTTAGATACATAATTTGATTATTTTTGTCAAATCTTAAAATTTAAACAATTTCTATGGATTCTACAGTAGTTAGTACTGGTACAGAAGGCAAAACTTGGGGAGGAGGTAATGAACCTCTAAAGGCAAGTTATGGAAAAATGATGATGTGGTTCTTCATTTTATCAGACGCATTAACATTTTCCGGCTTCTTAGCCGCTTATGGTTTTTCAAGATTTAAATTTATCAAAGAATGGCCAATCGCAGATGAGGTATTTACTCACGTACCTTTTCTACACGGTCAAGAGCTACCAATGATTTATGTAGCGTTCATGACCTTTATTCTTATCATGTCTTCTGTAACAATGGTCTTAGCTGTTGATGCAGGACACCATTTAAACAAAGCTAAGGTTACACTTTACATGTTTTTAACCATTATTGGTGGTTTAATATTCGTGGGATCTCAAGCTTGGGAATGGGCAACTTTCATTCAAGGTGATTATGGCGCTGTACAAACTAAAGGTGGAAACATTTTACAGTTTGGTGAATATGTTACTGTAGACGGTAAGGAAAAATTCAAAAGAATTTCAATTGATGATTTTGCAGCAGTTCAAGCTGGTGAAAGGGCACAACACGAACGCAAAAACGGACTTTGGTTTGTGGGTGAAGGATCATTACCACCTTACACTGTAGATGAAATATATAATGGTTTAGCAGCTAACGAAAATATTTTAGTTAGAACACAAATCATAAACGAAGAAGGTGAAAAGACAATACTAACTAGAGACGAGTCTTTAAAGCAAATTAAAGAAAATGGTAAGTTGGTAGTAAAAGGTGCTAACCTACAAGTTAATGAATATGGTACTTCACTATTTGCTGATTTCTTTTTCTTCATAACAGGTTTCCACGGTTTCCACGTATTTTCTGGTGTGGTTATCAATATCATAATTTTCTTCAACGTCGTATTAGGTACTTACGAGCGTAGAAAAAGTTATGAAATGGTTGAAAAAGTTGGTTTATACTGGCACTTTGTAGATTTAGTTTGGGTATTTGTATTTACATTCTTCTACTTAGTATAAAAGATTAATAAGATTTATAATTATGGCACACGAACATAAATTAGAAATATTCAGAGGACGTTGGAAGTTTAAATCTAATACTCAAAAAATTTGGGGAGTTTTAGCGTTCTTAACATTTGTTACGGCAATTGAAGTTGTTCTTGGTATTTACAAACCAGAATTCTTAATGAGTACTTGGATAGATCCTGTTGAGGGTGGCTTTTTTGCTACTCTAGCAAATATGATATTGTCACCTTTTGTATATATGAAACCTTTGAATCTCATCTTTATACTTTTAACAATAGTTAAAGCGTATTATATTACTTGGGATTTCATGCACATGAGAGATGAAACTGCAAACTTAAGACGTGCTGTAGTTTGGACAGGAGTATTTCTAATCTGTTATTTAATCTTCATCCTATTACAGGAAGGTGGTTACGTTTTTAGTGTATATAATGCTGAAGACGCGTTAATAAAAAGAGATTTTTAATCGTAATTTTTTACGTTAAATGATATTAAAAGGTGGTTTTTCTAAACCGCCTTTTTTATTTTTGCATTATGGAAGCAAGTCAAAGAAAGCGCAATATTGTATTAGGGATTTTATTCTTTTTACCAGTGGCTTTTTTGTTGATGCTTTATCCAGCAAAGCACAATTATGAACCCCTTAATATTGTGAATGAAAACGTTTCTGATATTGAAAGCTTTCAAACAATAGATTCAGAAGGGGTAATTCTAAAAGATCATATTACCATTCTAGGCTTTTTTGGTAATTCTCCATTAAAAAATAGTATAGCAGCTTCAAACCTTAAAGAATTAGTTTACGATAAATTCAAAGGTTTTAAAAAATTTCAGGTCATCATTGTGGTTCCAGAAGGAACTGAAGAGGAGGTGACTAAACTTCAAAAAGAAATAAGTTCTTATGAAGAACTAAAGTATTGGCATTATGTTTTCGGTACGGAAGGCGAAATAAAAATGTTGTACCATAGTCTAAAGTCCAATAGTCAATTAGATGATGATTTGTCTACTGAAAATGTATTTATAATAGATAAAGATTTAAGTCAGCGAGGAAGAATAGATGGTAGAGAGGAAAAAGAAATAGAAGCTAATAAACCTCCATACAGTGTGTATTCATATAATACAATAGAAGTTGCTCAAATTAAGAATATGATGAATGACGATATAAGAATCTTATTTACAGAATATCGTCAAAAACGTAAAGGCAAATTTGAAGATTCTAGTACGAGGAGAGCTAACGATTTAAAACAAACCAATGAGTAAGAAAACAAATTATTCCTATGTAGGTATAGCCTTCATAATTCTAGTTTTCGGGATTATTTTCATTCCTAAAATTATAGATAGAGTTAGTTCGGATGATGTAACAAGAGATGAAAGTCGAAGCGAGGATATTTCTAAAGATGCTAAAAAAGGTAAAAGTGATTTAGCCTATTTAGAGATTAATGGAAAGCCTAAAAAAGTCCCTTCGTTTAGTTTTACTAACCAAGATGGAGAAATAGTTACAAATGCCGATTATATAGGTAAAGTTTATGTGGTAGAGTTTTTCTTTACGACTTGCCCAACTATTTGTCCGATTATGAATAAAAATTTAGTTGAAGTTCAGAATCACTTTGAAGATTTTGAAAACTTCGGCGTAGCTTCATTTTCTATTACTCCAGATATTGATACTCCAGAAGTATTGAAAGCCTATGCAGACCATTATGGTATTAAAAATCCCAACTGGAACCTAATGACAGGTGATGAAGACGCTATATATAAATTAGCTAATGAAGGATTTAATCTTTACACAGCTAAAGACGAAACTGTTGAAGGTGGTTTTGAGCATTCTGGTAACTTTGCATTGATTGATAAGGAAGGTTACATTCGTTCTCGTAGAGATGAGTTTGGAAACCCTTTAATCTTTTATAATGGATTAATTCCTGAAGCCATTGGTGTAGATGAAGACGGAATTCCTCAGGAAATTACAATCTTAAAAGAAGACATTGCTAAACTTTTAGAAGAATAATTATGAGTTCAGTAGATTTAGATAAAGAAAAAAAATACAACAAGTGGATTGTTGCGCTTTCTATTATTATTCCACTTGCTGTAGCGATATTGTTTGGAGTAAACCTTAGAAAACTAGGTTTTGATGTAGAACCATTAACTTTTTTGCCACCTATTTATGCTGCTATTAATGGATTAACAGCAGTGGTATTAATTATTGCAGTTGTAGCTATCAAAAATAAAAAAGTACAACTTCATGAGCGTTTAATGAAGTTTGCTATTATGTTGTCCGTAGCTTTTTTAGTGATGTATGTAGCTTATCATATGACGAGCGATTCTACTAAATTTGGTGGTGAAGGTTTTGTAAAATATATTTATTACTTCATATTAATTACTCACATCTTGCTTTCTATAGTTATTATACCATTTGTACTTATCACTTATGTGAGAGCAATTACCAATAATATTGAGCGTCACAGAAAAATAGCTAAAATCACTTTTCCAATGTGGTTGTATGTGGCTATAACAGGTGTGGTTGTTTATCTCATGATTTCACCATATTATTCATAATATGAAAAAGCAGGTCCTCTTTATACTTTTTACATTCTACGTTACTTTTCAGTCAAGCGCACAATGTGCTATGTGTAGGGCAGTTTTGGAAAGTGGAGAAAGTCAATCTCCAGCAAGAGGTATCAATGACGGTATTATGTTTTTAATGGCTGTTCCCTACATTTTAGTAGCGGTAATAGGGTATATAGTTTACAGGTCTTACAACAAATCGAGAAAACCTAAAACTAACTAATTTTTAGTTGTAACAATTCTTCACTTTAAGAGTCTTATTTAGAGTTAATCAAGGAATCTATTAACACTTCCTTGGGATAAAAAAGGTTAATATTTTTTTAAAATTGTAGCCTCTAACGCTATTTTACTATGATTAAGATTAAAGATTTACACAAATCTTATCACATGGGCAGTAACTCGCTTCATGTACTTAAAGGTATTAATTTCGAAGTAGAAGAAGGTGAACTTGTGTCTATAATGGGGTCTTCAGGTTCTGGTAAATCTACATTACTTAATATTCTTGGTATGTTAGATGAGGCAGACGAAGGGCAATACATCTTAGATAATGTGCCAATCAAAAATCTTAATGAAAAAATAGCGGCAAAATACAGAAATGAATTTTTAGGCTTTATTTTTCAATCCTTCAATCTTATCAATTACAAGAGTGCGTTAGATAATGTTTCTATGCCATTATACTACAAAGGCATTAAAAGAAAAGAGCGTACAGAAAGAGCCATGCATTATCTTGAAAAAGTAGGGCTTGCAAACTGGTCACATCATTTACCGAGTGAATTATCTGGTGGTCAAAAACAGAGAGTTGCTATAGCAAGAGCTTTGGCAAGTGATCCAAAAGTATTGTTGGCAGATGAGCCAACGGGAGCTTTAGATACCAAAACATCGTATGAAGTTATGGAGCTTATTCAAGGAATTAATGACGAAGGTAAAACCATTCTGGTTGTAACTCATGAGGATGATATTGCGCATATGACTAAGCGTATTGTAAATCTAAAAGACGGTCTTATTATCGATGATAGTAAGGTGGAACAAGTAAGGGCATCAGCACATGTTTGATTTAGAGCGTTGGCAAGAAATATTCGAAACACTACGTAAAAACAAATTACGTACTTTCTTAACTGGCCTTTCAGTAGCTTCAGGGATATTTATTCTTGTAGCACTTCTTGGTATAAGTAAAGGTATAGAAAATGGTGTGAAGTCGGAATTTGAACAAGATGCTACAAATAAAATTTCAGTTTGGACAGGTGTAACCACCAAAGGTTATAAAGGCTTAAACCCAGGAAGATACATTCAGATGAAAAATTCAACATTTGAAGCTATCGAAAATCAATACGATGATTATTTTGAATACCGTTCCAAAGATTATATGATTTGGGGTGGAACTGTATCTTATAATAATGAAACTGGAGATTATCGCATTAGAGGTACCTTGCCAGATAACCAGTTTATTGAAAATGCAGATATAGGCTCTGGTCGTTTTATCAACGAATCTGATTTAGAGGAAAGCAAAAAGGTTGCTGTTATAGGTAACAAAATGAAAGTTGATCTTTTTAAAGGTGAAGATCCTATAAACAAGAACATTCAAATCTTTGGAATGAATTTCAAAGTTGTTGGTGTTTTTTATGATCCAGGTGGAGATCGCGAAGAAAGTCAGGTTTACATTCCTGTAAGTACAGCTCAAAAAATATTTAATGCGGGAGAGAATATTAGAAATATGTCTTTCACTGTGAAAATGGCTAAAAACTTTGATGAAGCTGTTGCAGTATCTAATGCTATTGCGCAAGGAATGGAGCAAAAGATTAAGGAAATTCATACTGTTTCGCCAGATGACACAAGTGCGGTCAGAGTAAATAATACTTTAGAACAGGCAGAAGAGATATATTCGTTAATCGCAATTATACAAGCGGTATTTTGGTTTATAGGAATATTTACTCTAGTTGCAGGAATTGTTGGCGTTGGTAATATTATGCTAATTATAGTTAAGGAGCGTACAAAAGAAATAGGAATAAGGAAAGCTTTAGGCGCATTACCAAGTTCTATTGTGAGTATGGTATTACAAGAAGCGGTTTTTGTGACTATGTTTGCAGGGCTCTTCGGTTTGATTTTTGGTTTGGCCACACTTGAGATTTTTGGTCCATATATAGAAGAAATGACAGACTTTATAAGATATCCTCAGGTAGATTTCAATACTGCATTGACTTCTGTTTTTTTACTTGTTTTAGCAGGAGGTATTGCAGGTTTTATTCCTGCCTACCGAGCAGCAAGAATTAAACCAATAATAGCTTTAAGGGATGAATAATATTTTTTCTAAAGACAGATGGAGCGAAATATTAGAGGCTTTAAATTCTAATAAGCTTAGAACTTTTTTAACAGCAATAGGAGTATCCTGGGGAATATTCATTTTTGTAGCATTATTAGCTCTTACCAATGGTTTAAAAAAAGGTGTGACTGCAGGTTTTGGTGATTTTGCAACTAATTCTATGTTCATGTGGACACAAGGTACTTCTAAACCCTATAAAGGGTTACCAAAAGGGCGCTATTTTAATTATAAAATAGATGATGTAGCCGCTATAAAATCCCAAATTCCAAATATTAAATATGTGTCACCTAGAAATCAATTAGGTGGATTTAGAGGTGCAAATAATGTTATCAGAGGTACAAAAACAGGTGCTTTTGAAATTTATGGTGACTATCCAGAATATATAAAACAACAACCAATGGATATTCTTCAAGGCCGTTTTATAAGTTATTCTGATATTCAAACAAAACGAAAAATTTGTGTCATAGGTACAGGTGTTGTCAAAGGGATGTATGATAAGGATGAAGATATACTAGGTACTTATATAAAAATTAATGGTGTTAACTTTATGGTAGTTGGTACTTTTAAAATGAGCAATAGTCAAGGTGATGACGAACAAGATGCTAGTACAATTTATATACCTTTTACAACTTTTGGTCAAGCATTTAATAGAGGTGATAATGTGGGTTGGATGGCTATAACTGCGGAAGATGATGTTACAATAACATCAATTAAACAACAGGTTTTTGACCTTATGAAGTTTAGACATAAAGTAGACCCAACAGATGAAAGGGCTATAGGTCATTTTGATTTGTCAGAAAGATTTGGTCGGATTAATGGATTGTTTACAATTTTATCCTTTGTGGGATATTTTGTAGGTGCCTTAGTATTATTGTCGGGTATTATAGGTATCAATAATATTATGCTCATAGTAGTAAAGGAACGAACAAAAGAAATAGGTGTACGGAGAGCATTAGGAGCGTCTCCTTGGATGATAAAAAGTCAAATTTTACAAGAGAGTTTAGTATTAACAATTTTATCAGGTATGTTAGGGGTTTCCTTTGCCTCCTTTTTTATATGGATACTGAATGTCATTTTAGACAATGCGGGTGAAGTAAAAAATTTTGCAAATCCAAGTGTAAGTATGCAAGTGGTATTTACAGCTTTAATAATATTAGTGGTCTCAGGTGTTTTAGCAGGTCTTATTCCTGCCAATAGTGCAACAAAAATGAAACCCGTAGACGCTTTACGAATCGAATAAATATTTTATATCAATCATAAATCATGAAAAGAACAACAACAATAATTATACTCATTTCCATAGTACTTGTATTTGGGGTGTCATTATTTTATCTGTGGCAAAAAAATCAGGAAGATCCTATAACTTATACTTCCGAGTCGCCAACTGAAGAAACCATTATGGTGAAAACTGTAGCAACTGGTAGTATTGTGCCAAAAGAGGAAATTTTGATCAAACCTAATATCTCAGGAGTTATTGAGGAAATCTTTATTGAAGCAGGAGAGTACGTTGAATCAGGTGATTTAATTGCACAGATTAGAGTAATACCAAATGTATCTAACCTTACTAGTGCAAAAAACAGTATTGCATCCAATCAAACTGCTTTGCAAACCGCAGAAATTAATTTCAAAACTCAAAAAGCTATTTACGATCGTCAAAAAGCATTATTTGATAAAGGTGTGATTTCAGCAAATGATTTCGATCAGGTAAGCAATACTTATTTACAAGCAAAGCAACAAGTAGAGCAATCTAGAATTAATCTTACTCAGTCGCGTCAAAATTATGATATCATAAAAACAGGAACGACTTCAGGCTTAGGTACTATAGCTCAAACACAAGTAAGAGCAACTGTATCAGGAATGGTTTTAGATGTTCCTGTAGAAGTTGGTAATCAGGTTATTGAAGCCAATAATTTTAATGAAGGAACATCAATTGCGTCACTTGCAGACGTTACTAAAATGATTTTTGAAGGTAAAGTTGATGAAAGCGAAGTAGGTAAAATTAAGGAAGGTTTACCTCTTGAAATTACTGTTGGTGCTATAGAAGACAAAAAATTTGATGCTACTTTAGATTACATCGCTCCAAAAGGTGTTGCCGAAAATGGTGCGATTCAATTTGAAATCAAAGGTTCACTTAAGAAAATGGATTCAACTTTTATTAGAGCTGGTCTAAGTGCTAATGCTTCCATTATTTTAGAAAAAGCAGAAAAGGTATTAGCTATTAAAGAGGCTTTAGTGCAATATGATGAAAAGACTAAAGAGCCTTTTGTAGAGGTTGTAGTAGGTGATCAAGAATTCAAAAGAAAAGAGGTTGAGTTAGGCATAAGCGATGGTATTTTCGTTGAAGTAAAAAATGGTATAACTAAAGACGATAAAATAAAGGTTTGGAACCAAGTTCAAGGTGTGCCAAAATATGCGCAACAGTAATTTTTTAAAATTTTGTAACACTTTGAAATTTATAAAGACATATAGTTTAGTTATGAAAAAAATAATTTGCATAGTATTAGTTTTTACAGCTATAAACCTGCACGCTCAAGATAAAAAATGGACGCTCTTAGAATGCGTTAATTATGCTCTAGAGAATAACATCTCCATAAAGCAGAGTGAGTTAGATTTACATTTGGCAGATATTGCTAAAAAAGATGCAATTGGTAACTTTTTGCCAACGCTGAATGCTAATGCCAGTTTGGGAAGTAATACAGGTGCTAACGTAAACCCAGCTACCAACCAATTTGAGAATAGTACTTTTGAATCTGCTAATGGTTCTATAAGTTCAGGTATCAATATTTTTAATGGATTGGCTAATTGGAAAACATTGCAAAGAACAAAGTTAAATCAGATAGCTTCGCAATATAGTCTGGATAAAATGAAAGATGATACCTCTCTTTTTGTAGCAAATTCATTTTTACAAATACTTGCTAATAGAGAGCAGTTAAGAGTCCTAAGAGCTCAAAATGCAGTTACCAAAGAAAACATAAAAAATACACAAGAGTTAGTTGATGCAGGCGTGTTGCCACGTGGTGACTTATTAGAAATTCAGGCAACAGATGCAACTCAGGAACAACAAATTATAAATGCTGAGAATGCATTAATAATTTCAAAAATAGGTTTGGCACAAACATTACAGCTAAAAGATTATCTCAATTTTGATATTGTTGATGAAGATTATGGTTTGATAGGTGCAGATATTTTAGATAAAACTCCATTTGAAATTGCTGAAAAAGCAAAAGAAGAAGTTAACGATGTTCGAATAGCTCAAGCAAATTTAGATATAGCACAAAAAGATTTAGAAATAAGCAGATCTAATTACTCACCTTCATTATCTGGTTTTGTTCAGTATAGCACACGTTGGGCAAGTACACAAACAAATCCTTTTACAGGTGAAGATATTGCATTTATTGATCAATTATACATATTTGACGGTACTTCTATCGGACTTCAATTAAGTGTACCTATATTTAATGGTTTTAGTGTAAGAAATAATGTTGAAAGAAGTAAAGTTGCCATAGAGCGTCAGAAATACCAATTAGAACAGACTCAGCTAGATTTAGAATCTACAGTGTATCAGGCCTATAATGATGCAAAGAATTCTAAGAAAGCTTATGAAGCTGCATTAAAAACGGAAGAAGCTAGGCGTTTAGCATTTGAATATGCTAAAGAACGTTATGATGTAGGTTTATCTAATGCATTTGACTTTAACCAATCTAGAACTGCGTACGAGAACTCTCAATCTGATGTGGTTCGTACCAAATATGATTATATTTTTAGACTGAAAATATTAGAATTCTACTTTGGGCTTCCAATTACAGATTTAAACTAATAAAAAAATGAGTAAAACAGTAAAAATTATTATCGGTGTCGTTGTTATAGTCCTTGTCCTTTTGGTGGCTGGATCTAAAATGGGATGGTTCGGCAAAAAAGGTAATTTTAAATCCGTTACTGTTAAAGAGGTAACACTTCAAGATATTGTAGAGACTGTTTCTGCTACAGGTAAAATTCAACCAGAGGTTGAGGTTAAAATATCATCAGAAGTATCTGGTGAAATTTTAGATTTACCATTCAAAGAAGGGCAAGAAGTTAAAGAAGGAGATTTGTTAGTTAGGATAAACCCAGATTTAATTCAGTCTGCTGTTAATCGTTCTCAAGCATCATATCAAAATGTTAGAGCTGGTTTAGAACAAGCCGAAGCAAATTTAAAACAAGCAAAAGCAGATTATGAAAGAAATAAATCACTTTTTGATAAGGGTGTAATCTCTAAGGCTGATTGGGACCGATCAATTGCGGCCTATGAAACTGCTGTAGCGAGTAAAAGTTCAGCGTATTACAATGTACAAAGTGCGGCAGCAACAGTTAATGAAGCAAAAGATAATTTAAGCCGAACTACAATCTATGCGCCAATGAGCGGAACCATCTCATTATTGAGTGTAGAAAAAGGTGAGCGTGTTGTTGGGACACAGCAAATGGCAGGTACGGAAATTTTACGTGTAGCTAACCTTAAAAATATGGAGGTTGAGGTAGATGTCAATGAAAATGATATTGTAAAAGTCGAAATTGGTGATTCTACAATAGTTGAAGTAGATGCTTACTTAAAGAAAGAGTTTAAAGGTGTTGTTACTGAAATTGCCAATTCTGCTGAAGGCTCTTTAACAGCAGATCAGGTAACAAACTTTAAAGTTAAAGTTAGAATTCTTGAAGAATCCTATAAAGACTTAACCGAAGGTAAACCTGAAACATATTCACCTTTTAGACCAGGTATGACTGCTACAGTAGATATTATTACAAACCAAAGAAAAAATGCTATTGCTGTGCCAATTAGTGCAATTGTTATTAAAACAGATACAAGCTCAGTTAAAAAACCTTTTGGTAAGTCTGAATTTGAAGATGATTCAATCAGTTCTGAAGAAGAAAAGTTTGAATGTGTTTTTGTAGAAGCTAATGGTAAGGCAAAATTAAAAGTGGTTAAGACAGGTATTCAGGACGATACAAATATTGAAATTACATCAGGCCTCACAGAGGATGATAAAATTATCACAGGACCTTACAATGTAGTTTCCAAAACATTAAATCCTGGTGATCTTTTGGAGGTTCAAAATAAATCATCCAGAGCATCAGAAAGTAAAGAAGAATAAATTTATAGAATGGCTATTATTCTAAATATAGAAACAGCAACCACAAATTGCTCAGTCTCTCTATCTAAAGATGGAGAGATTTTGGTTTTAAAAGAGGATAATTCTTCTGGTTATTCACATGCTGAAACGTTACACGTATTTATAGATAATGTTTTTAAAGAAGCTAAAATTGAACCTTCAGCTATAGATGCAATTGCCGTGAGTAAAGGTCCAGGCTCTTATACCGGATTACGAATTGGTGTGTCAACTGCCAAAGGGCTGTGTTTTGCTTTAAATAAACCATTAATAGCTACTGATACTTTAGAAGCTTTAGCCAATCAAATTACATCTAATGATGGCTTTATTGTGCCTATGCTAGACGCAAGAAGAATGGAGGTGTATTCGGCTATTTATAATTCGAATTTAAAATTAGCTAGAGAAATTAAAGCCGAAATTCTAAATAAAGAAAGTTTTAAGGAACTCTTAGAGAAGTCAAAAGTATATTTTATTGGTAATGGTGTAGAAAAGACAAAGACGCTTATTCAACATCCTAATGCAGTTTTTGTTGAAGGACAATTACCTTCAGCTAAAGAAATGGCAAAACTTTCTGAAATTAAATACAAAAAAAGCGACACCGAAGATGTCGCCTATTTTGAGCCTTATTATTTAAAGGATTTTGTTGCTTTAAAGAAAAAATCTTAGTCTTTTTTACCAGTTTCAAATTTCTCTAAATTGTAATGATGAACATCTCTTTGAGGGAATGGTATTGAGATTCCTGCAGCTTCTAATCTAGCTTTTCCTTCTTCAAGCGTATACCAACGTATAGCCCAAAAATCTTCATTCTTAGCCCAATATCTTAATATAATGTTTACAGAACTGTCGCCAAGTTCACCTACAGCTATCATTGGAAGTTTGTCTTCTTCTTTTATAACCGTTTCTTGTTCATTTATTAGGTTAAGTAAAATATCCTTTGCTTCTTTTATGTTGTCATCATAACCGATTCCAAAGGTCAGATTTTCACGTCTTATACCTTGAGATGTATAATTGATAATATTATCATTAGATAGTTTACCATTAGGTATTATGGCTTCTTGATTACCAAACGTAATAATCTTAGTGTTAAAAATTGAGATTTCCTTTACACTACCATCTACTCCCTGAGCAGAAATCCAGTCACCTACTTTAAATGGTTTTAGCAGTAATATTAATACACCACCTGCAAAATTAGCTAAAGAGCCTTGCAGGGCTAAGCCTATAGCTAAACCACCAGCAGCAATAACAGCAGCAAATGTGGTAGTCTCTATACCTAGAGTTCCTAACACTACAATAGTCAGCATAATTTTTAGTGACCATTTTATAAGGTTTGATAAAAACAATTTTAGGCTTATCTCATAATCAGCCTTGTTCATGGCTTTTACAATTATTTTTGAAAGAATTCCAATAAGCCAATTACCAATAATCCATATTAGTATTGCTGCAATAATCTTAGGTGTATATTCCACAACTAAATTATAGCCAGCATCAATCCATTTTTGTGTATCCATTTCTTATGTGTTTAATATAAAAATAAAACTCGGCTAAGTTTTGTTGGCCGAGTTATTAATATTTGTGATTATAAATCAATTAATTTGATATAAATCAGCTATAGTGTATTTATTTTAATGTAATTAAATACTGTGTTAATTTAACTAAATCTTCTTCATGTTTTAATTTAAGCTTATTGTCTTTGATGTAGCTTTTAAGTTTAGAAGAGTGTTCAGGAAATGTATCTAAAAAATCTTTCTTTTTCTGAGGTAATGAAACCACTTTGTTGTCATACTTTACAAAATATTGGTCATCTTCTCTTTTGAATTTAGCAGGAATTTCACTTTGATAAGAAGAGCGAGATTCTATTTTACTATAAAATTTTACGCTTTCCTTTTTTAAAATAGAGTAATTTTCAGTTTCCTCAAGTACAACTAAGAATGAACGCTTCGATATATCTTTATCATTGCTAATGTTGTATGTTTTATATGTCTTGTCATCAGAACTAAAAGTGACAACATACTCACTGTTATTGCCTAAAGAAACGATTTTGTCATCAGATAACTTTATTTCCATTTCGTCATAATAAGCATTATAACGACCTTGGAAAACAACATTGAAGCCATCGATTTTTAACATTTTAAAATCATCATTAACATATGGAGATCCTTCAGCATCAACAATTCTACTTCTAGATCTAGCTATAAGACCTTGTTCTGAAGCAAAATCCATATTCTGGCTGTAAATATTTTGAATTAATATTAGTAAAATTACACTAATCGTTGTTTTTAATTTTTGGTAAGTCATACGTTTTCAGTTTTTTATTAAAAATAATTTTATTAAGTACATCAAAAATTATGCCGAATAACACTTCCTAATGCTTAAAAGTCAAATATAAATAATTTGATTAAAAAAAAATATAACTAGCAGATAATTAAGGATTAATTAACCATTTATAGCGTCTACAGTTATAAAATTGTCATTAAGCATGTCCTTAAGCATGTTTTCTATACCATTTTTTAATGTAAAAGTAGAAGAAGGACATCCGCTACAGGCACCTTGAAGTAAAACTTCCACCTTTTTAGTGTTCTCATTATAAGATTTGAACTCTATATTTCCACCATCACTTTCAACGGCAGGTTTTACGTATTCTTCTAAAATGTTTACAATGTTTTTTGATGTGTCATCTAAAAGCTCAAATTTTTCTTCAATTGCAGCTTCTGTTTTATTGAGTTGCTTAGGTGCATCATCATTTAATATTGTTTTTCCTTCTTCAACATAAGATTTTAAAAATTCTCTGATTTGAAGTGTGACTTCTTCCCATTCAACAATATCATATTTAGTTACTGAAATAAAATTCTTTTCCATATAAACATTCTTTACAAATGGAAATTGAAATAAGGCAGTAGCTAATGGGGAAGGTTTAGCCTCTTCAATAGAAGTAAACTCGTATAGGTTAGGAACCAACACTTTATTGAAAACAAATTTTAACACACTTGGGTTAGGTGTACTTTCAGCATAGACGGTTACTGAGGCTTTTGGTTTGCTGGCTTCTTCAGTAACTACAATGCCACCTTTTGAGAGATAGTCTTCAATTTGTTTGGCGACTTCATCTTGAACATCTTTCCATTCAACTATATTATAACGTTCAATAGCAACAAAATTAGAGGCTATATAGACCTTTTTTACAAAAGGAAGATAAAATAATTGTTGTGCTAAGGGTGAATGCTTTGCTTCGTCTATATTGTTGAATTCAAAGCTGTTATGATTTGTAAGAAATTTGTCTGCTTCAAATTTTAAAATTGTGTTGTTTGAAGTAGGAACTATGGATATTTTCGTTAACATATTTTTTTATTTGCAAAAATATGAAATAAGGATTGGAAACTTTCATCCTTTTAATATGTTTTATATCAGAATTCTTAAAGCAATTCATTTTATTTCATTAAATTTCGTCCTTTGAAAAAAAAATCAATGGGGCACTGATTTGTATTCAAGGTTTCATTGGTGGTTTGATTGAAACTAACTAGCTATGAAAAAAGTCCTCTATATTTTAATTTTATTGGTGACATCTATGGGGTTTTCCCAAGATGTTTTAATGGAAAATGGAACGTTTAACCGTTGTGCTCCAGATATTTTTTATGATAGTGGAGGTGAGTTTGGCAATTATGCTAATGATGAAAACTATACAACGACCATTTGTCCTCAAAATGCAGATGAATTTATTATTCTTGATTTTTATGAGTTTAGTACACAGCTAAATCAGGATGTAATGACTATATATGATGGAGATGATACTTCAGCTCCGGTAATTGGTACATATACAGGGGCATTTGCTCCAGGTTTTATATCTTCAAGTGATAGTAATGCTTCTGGTTGTATAACAATATCGTTTACTTCAAATGACTCAGGAAATACGACAGGTTGGGCAGCAGAGATATTATGTGGATACCCATGTCAGGATATTGTAGCTTCAATAGACAGTACAACTCCAGAACCTAACGCTTCAGGGGTAGTAAGTGTTCTACCAGGAGATACCGTAGACTTCTCAGGAAGTGCAACTTTTTCTGATGATGATACAGATGCTACTTATAGCTGGAATTTTGGTGATGGAAATACAGCATCAGGAAATGATGTCTCTAATACTTTTACTGCGCCTGGGACTTATTTTGTTACACTAACTGTTACGGATAACAATCCACAAGGATGTACAGCTACAGAAACTATAACAGTATTTGTTTTAGGTCCAAATATTGTTGTCGATGAAGATTCATATACAGCAGCACAATTAATTGAGGATATTCTTATTGATAGTCCATGTGCTACAGTATCTAATATAATATCGTCTACAGGTATTGATTTTGGAACACCTCATAACGGTATAGGGTATTTTATTAGTGATGGGGTTAATTTTCCTTTCGCAGAAGGTGTACTATTGGCTTCTAGCGATGCTAGTTCGGCTGAAGGGCCAAATTCAGGTGGTGTCGTAAGTGATGGTGCTTGGCCAGGTGATCCAGATTTGGATAATTTACCAGGGGTAACAAATACAAATGATGCAACATACATTCAGTTTGATTTTGTGCCATTAGCAAATAGTATAAGTTTTGATTTTTTAATGGCCTCAGAAGAATATAATGGTGGGTCTTTTGAATGTAATTATTCAGATGCTTTTGCTTTCTTCTTAACAGACTCTAATGGTGTAACTACCAATTTAGCTGTACTACCAGGAACAAATACACCAATAACAGTAACAAACATACATCAAGCGAATGGCTCTTGTGGTGCGGCAAATGCTCAATATTTCGGTGGTTATACTCCAAATAATGGACCACCTATTTCATATGATGGAAGAACTACTGTTTTTACCGCTCAATCTGCTGTAATTCCAGGAGAGCAATATACTATAAAGTTAGTTATAGCAGATGATAGAGATAGCTCTTGGGATAGTGGTGTGTTTTTAAAAGCTGGTAGTTTTGACTTAGGAGGTAACTTAGGTGATGACATAACTATAGCAAATGGAACAGCGGGATGTTTAGGAGATGATGTAATTTTAGATACAGGTTTAACTACGGCAGTTCATACTTGGTATAAAGATGATGTAGAAATTCCAGGAGAGACATCATCAATTTATACAGTAACAGAAAGCGGAATATATCGTGTTGATTTTGATTTATCGGGAGTTTGTCAAGGTTCGGCTGATCCAATAGAAATTGAATTTAGATCAAATCCAACTATAGGTACACCACAAAATTTATATTTATGCGAATTAGGAGGGAGTGATACAGCTGAATTTGATTTATCTCAAAACACTAGTCTTGTTCTTGATGGACAAGATCCAGGTGAGTTTGTAGTTAGTTACCATCCAACCCAACAAGATGCAATTGATAACTTAAATGAGTTATCAATAAATTATACAAATATATCGAACCCTCAAACTATATGGGTTCGTATAGCCGATACAACAGATTTTTGCTACGAAACCGGACAATTTGATATAGTAGTCACAGACCAACCAACGATTAATCCAGTAGCTAATTTGGAGTTATGTGATGACGATAGTAATGATGGGGTAGAGGAGTTTGATTTGAGCTTACAGGACTTGGGTATTTTGGGTGTTCAGCCATCGACTGATTTCAACGTCACCTACCACTTGAGTTTTGCCGATGCGGATGCTGGAACAGGAGTGCTTCCAGATCTCTATACCAATGTAGGTAACCCTGAGCCAATCTACGTAAGAGTAGAGAACGTCAACGACCCAGATTGTTATAATGCGACTGTAAATCCACTTTTCGAGCTTATAGTGAATCCAAGAGCGATAGCCAACGAGCCAGCAGGTATGGAGTTATGTGACGATATCAGCAACGATGGAGTTGCGGATTTTGACCTTAGCAGTCAAGAGGCAGATATATTGGGAGGTCAAGACCCAGCAATATATACTGTGAGTTTCCACGCGAGCCAGGCAGATGCAGAAGCTAACCAATCAGCATTACCGAGTAACTATACAGGATCAGACCAAGAGACTATCTATGTAAGGGTAGAAGATCCAGCTTATCCAGACTGTTACGGTACTACGAGCTTTGTGCTAACGGTAAACCCATTACCAGAGATAACTGTCGTTCCGCCATTACAAGTGTGTGACGACGACACGGATAACTATGTAAGTTTCCCATTGAGTACTAAGACTGATGAGTTATTGAACGGTCAAACAGGAGTTGAGCTATCCTACCATAGTACACCAGTAGGAGCGGATATAGACACCGACGAGATCTTCGACGGCTATATAGGAACCGACGAGACCATCTATGTGCGTTTAGTCAACACTACAACGAACTGTTACAATGTAGGGGTTTTGAATCTGGAAGTGTTAGAAAACCCGATAGCCAACCCTACGACACCATTAGAGGTCTGTGATGACGATAACGACGGCTTTGCAGAGTTCGATCTAACTTTACGTGACGCCGAAGTGATTGGTGCACAAACAGGAATGGTGGTGAGCTACCATGCCAATCCAGGTGATGCAGAGACAGGTGACGCACCATTACCAAGTAATTTCACCAATACAGATCCAGATGCTCAAGAAATATACGTACGTATAGAAAATGCGACAACAGGCTGTTACGCAACGACAACACTTCAATTGATCGTGAACCCAATACCAACAACGGTAACGGTAACACCATATGAGCTTTGTGACTATGATAATCCAGGAGACGAGATAGAGCTTTTCGACCTACCGACCAAGGACGCCGAGATTCTTAATGGACAAGTAAACGTTACGGTAGCGTACTATGAGAGCCAAGCCGATGTAGATGCGGGCAATGCCATAACAGCATTGTATCCTAATAATACAGGCAACCCACAAGAGATTATAGCTGTACTAACCAATACCAATACAGGCTGTACATCCAGTACAACCTTTGACTTGGTGGTAAACCCATTGCCAGCATTGATAGATCCAACACCACTAGAGGTCTGTGACGACGGTACACCAGATGGTATCACAGAGATGGATCTTAGTGTAAAGAATACCGAGATCACAGGTGGTAATCCTAATTATTCGGTAAGCTATTATGAGAACATGGGAGATGCTCAGACACAGACAAACCCATTGCCGACACTTTACACGAATAACAGTAACAACCAAATCATAATCGTGCTTGTAGAGGATACCACAACAGGCTGTTACGATACCACAACAATGGAACTGATTGTGCAACAGGCACCAGAGGCTTTTGACCCAGAACCGTTACGCTATTGTGATCCGGACAACGATGGTTTTGGTGTATTCGATTTGACGACTGTTGACAATGAGATTACAGGAGGAGCATCGGGATTGACGGTAAGCTACCATGAGACTTTGGTCAACGCCGAGAACAACGTAGATGCCATAACAAATACCACCCTATATAACAATATAGTTGTCAATACTCAGATGCTCTATGCAAGAGTGGAAAGTGCCACGATAGCTACAAACTGTGCCACGATAGTAGCACTTCAACTTATTGTAGAGCCAACACCACAGTTGGTAACACCAACACCATTGGAAGTGTGCGATGATATTTCTGCCGATGGTTTTGCTATCTTCAACTTAACAACGAAGAACGAAGAAATTCTTAATGGGCAAGACCCAGCACAATATATTGTCAGCTATTATGAGAATGAAAACAATGCTGAATTGGGCAACAACCCAATAGGAAATCCTAACGCTTATACTAATACAGAGGCTTTTACTCAGATTCTATGGGTGAGAGTAGAGGACACGTCAACTGTAGAGGGCTGTTATAAGCTTACAACCTTAGAACTTATCGTTAACCCATTGCCAGTACTGGTAACACCATCACCATTAGAGCTTTGTGATGTTAATAATCCAGGAGATGAGCAAGAAGCTTTTATTTTGGAAGAAGCTAATGCAGAAATCCTAAACGGTCAGACTGGTATAACGTTGACCTATTACGAGAATCAAGCAGATGCTGAGAATGAGACAAGCCCGATTACGAGCCCATATGTAAATACTAGTAATGCACAAACCATATTTGTAAGAGCAGAGAATGATGTTACGGGTTGTTATAATACGGTAACGGTAACCTTAAGAGTAAACCCGATCCCTTCCCCAGAACCAGATCCAACACCGATAGAGGTCTGTGACGATGACAATGACGGTTTTGCAGAGTTCGATCTAGAGATCCGTACGGTAGAGATCACCAACGGAGAGGATGATATTGTAATTACCTACCATGAGACCTTGGCAGAAGCGAATCAAGGCAATAATGCAATCACAGGACTTTATACGAATATTGTACCGGACAGTCAGATGATTTATGTGCGTTCAGAGAACACTATAACAGGTTGTTACAGTTTAACACTGAACACTTTGGAACTAATTGTGCTACCAGCACCCTGAAGTGCCATTGGATATAGAGCCTTACATTATATGTGATGGTGATGATGACGGTATAGCACAGTTTGACCTGACAACCAAGGATGATGAAATCTTGGGAACACAAGATCCAACGGAAGTTGTACTGACCTATCATACCAGTGCGGCAGATGCAGAAAATGGTAACAATCCTATTATTAATGTAGGTAACTATACAAACACGAGCAATCCACAGACTATTTATGTAAGACTATATAATCCAACCACAGGTTGTCAGGATACGGGCATGTTCGATCTACAAGTAGAACTGCCACCAGTAGCGGTACAGCCAACCCAGTTGAGCCTATGTGATGACTTTGGAGAAGAAGGGGATGAAGTTACGGTATTTGACCTAACGGTAAAAGATTCAGAGATCACAGGCGGCAATGCAAGTTGGTCAGTAAGCTATTACGAGACCTTTACAGATGCCTTGTTACAGGACAATGTTATAGCTGACCCTACACAGTATACCAATACCTCTGTAGGAGGAGCTGTAGCAAACCCACAGACCCTTTACGTTGTTGTAACCGATACGGATACAGGGTGTGTAGACTATACCACTTTAACGATACGCGTATTACCAAACCCAACACCAACACCAAGTGAGGATCTGCCAGATCTAGAGCTATGTGATGATGTAAATACAGGAGACGGAGTAGAAGCTTTTGATCTTACAGAGCGTGAAGACCTGATATTAAACAGTGAAGATGGGGTTACGGCAACTTATTATGAGAGCTATGATGATGCCTTCGCAGCAACAGATGCGATAGCTGATCCAGCAGCATATACGAATATAGAGACACCAGAGCAAGAGATCTATGTAAGAGTGACCAAGGATGCAACAGGTTGTTTTACGATAGTAGACTTTACCATCCGTGTGAACCCATTACCAGAAGTAGTAGCCGTGACGGACTTTATACAATGTGAACTTAATACCGATGGTATTGATAGTTTTGATCTAACGAGTAAGAACGATGAAGTACTGGAATGGTCAGGATCCATCACAATTTATAGTGACCTATCACGAAAGTCTGGTAGATGCACAAGATGGTATAAACGCTTTAGTAAGTCCATATACAAATACTAGTAGCCCACAACAGATCTTTGTGACCATTACCAATAATGTAACAGGCTGTTCTATCAGTACACAGAGTTTTTATTTGGAAGTACATGAAGGAGCAGAGGCTAACTCGGATATGGTAGATATAGTGTACGAGGAGTGTGATGACAATATGGAGACCGATGGAGATCCTAGTAATGATAGTGTGCAGTTCGATCTATCTACACAAGATGCTTTTGTACTTGACGGTCAGGATGCAGATAGCTACATTGTAAGCTATTACGCAAGCGCCGCTGATGCAAACTTAAATATCAATCCGTTACCTACGCTTTACGAAAACATCGTAAACCCTCAGATCATTTATGCAAGGGTAGACAACAATACTATGGTAGTAGGTGTTATAAATCTGGATTTAGCGGCACTAACTAACCGAAGCACACTAGATTTTGATGGAGATGGAACGCCGGATACTTACGACACTGATAATGATGGTATCTACGACTTAGTGGATATCAATGGTGATGGCATCTCTGATGCTACAGACACTACAGGTGATGGTCTTATCAATGAGATAGATACCAATGGAGATGGTATTGCAGACTTTGTGGACCTCAACAATGATGGAGAGTTCGATAACCAAGAAGATAGTTCAATTTGTTATGCAGTAGCACCGTTGACCCTACAGGTAAACCCGTTACCACTGTTTGATTTAGATGATAGCTATACATTGTGTATCGATACCAATGGAACAGAGATATTAGATCCATTAGTGATAGACACTTACTTGTCGGACACGGAGTATACCTTTGAGTGGAGCTATGAGGGTGCTGTTATTGCAGGTGAAACCGGATCTAGCATGATGCCAGGTCAAGGAGGTACCTATAGTGTAATAGTAGTTAATATAGCAACAGGCTGTGTTAACAACGATAGTACTATTGTAATAGAAAGTGCACCACCTAGTTTGGAATTGATATCCCAGACACAAGCTTTTGTAGATAATAACGTTATAGAGGTATTGGCAACAGGAATCAGTGAGTACGAGTACAGTATGGACGGAGGACCTTGGCAGGATAGCGGTGTGTTTAGCAATGTGTCACCAGGTGACCATTATGTCACAGCAAGAGACAAGATGGGTTGTGGAACGGCAACAATATTGGTTCCTATAATAGACTATCCAAAGTACTTTACACCAAACGATGATGGTTATAACGATACTTGGAACATTATCAACATTGATAGTAGCGCAAAAATTTATATATTTGACCGCTACGGGAAGTTGATTAAGCAGATCAGTCCTTCGGGATCTGGTTGGGACGGTACCTTTAATGGGAACCTAATGCCGAGTAGCGATTATTGGTTCACCGTGGAATATGTCGAACCAACAACAAACGAACCTAAAGAATTTAAAGCCCATTTTACCTTGAAACGATAAAAAAATATGAGATTAAAAAAATATTGTTTAGTAGCACTTTTAGCTTTAGTTGCAAATTTTGGTTTTGCACAGGAAGGTATCCCAGTTTACTCGGATTACTTAACCGATAATTATTATTTAATTCACCCTTCTATGGCTGGAGTTGCTAATTGTGCCAAGGTAAGGTTGACTGCTAGGCAACAGTGGTTTGGTGTTGATGATGCACCAAGTTTACAAACTTTGAGTATGAATGGAAGATTAGGAGATTCTCCAGTTGCTCTTGGTGGTGTTGTTTTTAATGATGAAAATGGTTATCACTCAACAGTTGGTGGTTATGCAACATTTGCTTACCATCTTATGTTTTCTAGGAATGAGATCGATTTAAATATGTTGTCTTTTGGTTTGAGTGCTGGTTTTCTTCAGTATAACTTAGATCAAACAAGTTGGTTAGCTCCTGGTGAGTTTGATCCTCTTGTAGATCCTTCAGAACAAAGCGCAACTAATTTTAATATTGATTTTGGATTTTCATATCATTATGTGGATTTTTATGTTCATGCAACAGCAAAAAACATTTTAGAAAATGATGGCGTTAATGTAAATGAAAATGGGGATTTTGAGTTTAAAAATCTAAGACGTTATTTATTATCTGCTGGTTATACAATAAGTAAATTTGGAAGTGATTGGAGTTATGAACCTTCTTTAATGTATATGTATAGAGATGCTACTAAAGAATCATCCATAGATGTGAATTTGAAAGTGTACAGAGAAATGGACTTTGGTAAAGTTTGGGGTGGATTATCTTATAGACGAAGCCTTGATGGTGCAGAGTTTTTTGACGGTACAGGTGTAAGTAATCAAAAAGCACAATATATAACTCCTTTCTTAGGTGTTGATTTTAATCAATTTGTGTTTGCTTATACGTATTCATATCAAGCTAATACGGTTAATTTTAATACTGGTGGTTTTCATCAAATAACTCTTGGTTATAATTTCAATTGTAGAAGAGAGAAATACGAATGTAACTGTCCAGCGATAAACTAATAAAATAATAAAAAAGGCTCAATTTTAAATTGAGCCTTTTTTATTTAAGATTTTTCCCATTTGTAATTTTTCTTTTCAGCTTGGGTTTTAATTGCTTTTATCATCGCATTTTCTAATCCGTTTTCAGTAGTATTTGATTTGTTGGAAATATATGCTTTTCGTTTAGAGTTGAGTTCTGTAATTTCTTTTTGTATTGATTCACGTTCTTTTCGTTTAGCTTCAACATAAGATTTAATTTCACTTTTAGATTTACCTTTTAATTCTTCAGGTAATTGCTCTTCTTTTAAATCCTCATAAGAGAAATTATCTTCCTTTTCCGCATCTACTAGATCCCAAGAGGTATTTGTGTAAAACTTAGAACTTTTACTCACTGTTCTGCTAACTGCATTTGCTTTATCATAGCTCATAGCATTTAGGTCTTGCTCGGCTTGCATTTCCATTTTAGCTCTACCATTTCTACCATAAGCTATATATGTTTTATTTAGCTTTTCATTGAACTCTAAAATTTTATCGTCATAAGGTGAAGCTATGTGTACTGTTGCTTGATTGTGATTTATAGCCATGTAATTTCCATGAGTTAAGTCTGCGCCGTCTTTCCAATAGGTTGAAATACCTTGATTATAATCTCCGCAAAAAATAGTGTTTACAGTAACATCATTTTTATGGGCTAAACCTGAAGCTTCTTTGTAGCTTACGTTACCTTGGGTATAAGGCTCGTTTCCTGCAATAAATATGAGTTTTAAATCATTTTTTTCTTCTCCCCATTCTAATTGATTTAGGGCTGTTTGAATAACTTTACCACAATATTCATTTCCACCATTTGTAGTAAGTAAAAATAATGATTTTGAGATTTCATCTAAGTCGTCACTAAACGCTATTACTTGTCTCAAATAACCTTCATCTGCATTTAAGTTGTCATTACCATACTCGTAAAGTGCTATTTTGAGATTGGGACTTTTTTCTTCACATTTGGCGTAAGAAAGCTCATTTACAATTTGCCATAATTGTGCTTTTGCTTGGTCTATGAGCCCATCCATACTATTACTAGTGTCAAGTAACAGCGCAACCTTTATTTCTGGTTCTACTCTAACTAATGGAGTTTCAATTTTTGTTTCAGCTATTGCTAATTTATCGGAATCATTTTTTGTTTTTGCATTGCAGGACAAAATTGTTGTTAGTCCTAATGCTATTACTAAGGATTTGGAAATTGTTTTCATAGTCTTATTTTTTTGTATTTAATTCTTTAACGTCAATAGTTCCGTTCGGAGATATCACATAATACTTGTGATCTATTTCAGTCTTCACGGTAACCTCTTCTTTCTTTTCTTTTGGTTTTGGAGTAAAAACTAATTTGATATTCATACCTATTTGAACTACGGGCTCCAATATTGAAGGGTTTACAACCAGATCATAATTCTCATAAGTTAGAGGCTGATAGTAATATGAAGTTTGTTTTTGAGCACTTGTAACTCCTTTTTTTCTATCAAAAGCTTCAAAAGAAACACTATTGTAAGCTTGGTAGCTTTGGTAGAAATCTTTTGGAAAATAGCAGTATTTATCGTCTGCTATTGCAACATCATATTTAGCTAAATCAAAACCAAGGACTTTGTAATAACTCTTTTTATCTTCTATGAGTTTCAGTAATTCATCTTGAAGATTTTTATAGACGCCTTGGATATCTTCAATGTAGTAATCTACTTTTACCAAGTTGTAAACTTCACTTTTTGCACACGCTTCAAGAATAGATTCAAATTGATTTGTTTTGGTAAACTGAATGTGTATGTTTTGTTGAAGCTCAAAACCTTTCGGAACTTCAGTATAGGTCTTACTAAATAATTTTTTAGTGACTTCAACTTCGTAGACAGGAACAAAGGAAATAACATCGATTGCAACATCCTTTGCGACGATACCTATAGCATTTAGTTCTTTTTTAATATTGTCTACGCGTTCTTTCATTAAAGTATTGGTGTTTTCTGCTGAAGTGCCAATCTGCGAAACATTGAACACTGCTGTATAAGTAGTAGCCATAACATTTTGAAGTGCTTTCACATCAATACTCAAAACATTACTTGGTTGTAATACTTTATGTATTTGTTTTTGAACGGTAGGGTTGTAGATGTGGGCGTTTCCAGAAGTCAAGATGTTTTGTCTAGAAATTTCTGGGGTGATTTGGTTGTAATTGCCTTTGTGTTGAGCGGATAGAAAGTAGTAACTTCCAAAGAGGAGGAGTAATACTACTAATGTGTGTTTTTTCATTTGTTTTAATGTTTTTTGATTAATGCGTAAAGCTCTATTGAAAAAACAGTAATAAAAAGTGAGAATGAGTATGCTAGTCATTTAGATTAGGGAACTGAGCACTTTTTTTAGTTATGCAGTCATTTTTTACAGAAAAGAGAATATAAATGAGAGGTTATGATTTTAGCAAATCAAATAAAGTATGTAAGTTTATTCCAATTAATTGAAATTGACTGGTGAGAACACTTCTTACATTTATTATAGTAATTGCATGTTGTACTTTAAGTTTTAGCCAAAACAAGTATGAGGATAACTATAAACCTGAAGCACTTCTTAATATTAGAGGTTCTGTTTACGATAAAAAAACGCGTGAGCCATATAAAGATGTAGAAGTTTTAATAAACGGAGGAAAATATACTACAACAGATTTTGATGGTAGGTTTACCATAAAAGCAAAAATTGGTGATGAAGTTATAGTAAGTCATAAAGATTTTGAAACGATATATTATACCATAAGATCCAATGAACGTATAACTATAGAGGTTGTAGAAGCTGATAAGTCGACTAGACAAAATAAACTTAGTAGCAATTTCAGACAGTTCAATAAAATGATTGATTCTGCAGATACCTATCTTAAAAAGGATGCAGAAAAAAGTATAAAATTTATTGGTGACGCATTAAATGTAGATATCAATTCTAGCCAAAGTGCAGAAGCTCATGAATTGTTAGGCGATATATATATGTACTGGAAACAATTTGATTTAGCCATTTCTGCTTATAAAATCAGTTTACAAAATCAAGATACGTCTTCAGCTAACTTAAAACTTGCCAAAGCTTATTTAAAAAACGGTGAACCTAACGAAAGTATTTCTACATATAATTCGATAAACCTATCCAATTTATCCAATTACGAGAAGACAACTTATTATGAAGGTTTAGGGGATACAAAACTTGAACTAAAAAAATTCTCTGAAGCTATTAAAGCCTATGAAGAAGGACTGAAAGTGGCAAAGGAACATCTCATAGCTCCTAAAGTAACCGATTTAAATTCTAAAATAGCTGAAGGCTATAGTATTCAAGGTAATAAAGCTGAAGCTAAAAATTATTATACCAATTCGTTAAATCTGGCTTCTGGGGAAAATAAAAAGCGAGCTGTGCAAGAACAGGTTAAAGTCGCTGAGTTTAATAATCTCAATCGAGATTACGAATCGGAAATTGTACTAAGAAAAGAGGCCATTGAAGGTATAGAAGATATTGAAAGCGATTCCATCATTCCTAATGAAAGTGCATTAACCTTACAAAAGCAAAATTATAAAATAGGTAACGCTTATTTGTTACAAAACGATTGGGCTAATGCCATTCCTTATTTTGAAAAAAGTATTGAAGAAGCCGATAAAAAAGGAGATTTAGAAGTAAAGAAAGATGCTACACGACGTGTTTCAGAAGCGTATTACAATCTTGGTGATGAAGAAAAGGGAAGAGCTGCTATTGATGAGTTTAAGAATGTTGTAGACGCTTTGTATGCGAAGAAATCTCAGGAAATTTCTCAAGCAGCACGTTTTAGCAGGAACATGGTAGAACAACAGAATAGGATAACGTCATTAGAAAGTGATAGAGCTTTGTCTCAAAGTAAATATGCCCTTACAACAGAGCGTAATAAGCGTCAGCAATTAATTATTTACTCACTTATTGGAGGTCTAATTTTATTACTTGTTACCGCATATTTTATGTTCAAATACATTAAGCAACAGCGCTTGGCAAATAACTTATTAGCTTTAAAATCATTGAGAAGTCAGATGAATCCGCATTTTATTTTTAATGCTTTAAACTCAGTGAATAGTTTTATTGCAACCAATGATGAACGAACTGCAAACAAATATCTTTCGGATTTTTCTCAGCTTATGCGGTCAGTTTTAGAAAATAGTGAAGAAGATTTTATTTCGTTGAAAAAAGAAATTGAATTGCTTCAGCTTTATACAAAACTAGAACACTTTAGATTTCAAGACAAGTTTGATTATTCTATTGAGGTAGACGAGACTATTGATACTGAAGATTTTCAAATTCCACCAATGCTATTACAACCTTACATAGAAAATGCTGTGTGGCATGGATTGCGATATAAAATTGAAAAAGGACATTTAAAAATTAGTATAGCCCCTAAATCAAAAGATGAAATTACAATTACCATTACTGACGATGGTATTGGTAGGGAACGTTCAAAAGCTTTAAAAACTAGTCATCAGAAAAAACAAAACTCAAAAGGTATGAATAACATAAAAAAACGTGTTGCCATATTAAATGAAATGTACAAAGACAAAGTCGATGTTTTTATTGAAGATTTTCAGCAACTAGATGATGTAGGAACTAAAGTAATAGTGACTTTAAAAAAGGATTAAGATGAAATTAAATGCCATTCTTGTAGAAGACGAAGAGACTAGTAGGGAAATACTTAGAAATTACCTCACTAAATATTGTCCTAATATTTCCATAATAGGAGAAGCATCTAATGTCGATGAAGCCTTAGTTTTAATTAGAAATAATGACTTAGATGTTGTATTTCTTGACGTAGAAATGCCTTATGGAAATGCTTTTGATTTGTTGGATAAAGTTGGAGATATAGATTTTGAAACTATTTTCGTGACCGCATATAATCATTATGCAATTGATGCCTTGAATGCACATGCATCCTATTATCTAATGAAGCCAATTTCAATAGATGAATTAATAAAGGCAGTTGATTATGTTCTGGAAATTAAAACTAAAGAAGACGCTTTGCAAGATCAGGTTTTGGTGCCTAAAACAAATATTGTAAATGGTAAAATTACGATACCACAACAAGATGGTTTTGAAGTCTTAGAAACATCTGAAATTATGTATTGCAAAGCCGATGATAACTACACAGAAATTTACCTGAAAAACAATAAAAAGAAGCTCGTTAGTAAAACTTTAAAGTATATTGAAGAGAACTTAGCAGAAGCTAATTTTGCAAGAGTTCATAAAAGTTATTTAATCAATGTCAATGAAGTTGTGAAATATGTTAAAGGCAAAGGAGGAAGTGTGGTGTTAAGTAACGGAAAGGAAATTATGGTTTCAGCTTCTAAAAAGTCTAATTTATTATCTTATTTTAAATAATTATGCCAATAATAAAACCTGTTAGAGGAATACATCCTCATATACCAGAAGATTGTTTTGTTGCAGACAATGCAACTATAGTAGGCGAAGTTACTATGGGAACTAATTGTAGTGTTTGGTTTAACGCTGTAATAAGAGGTGATGTCCATTTTATAAAAATGGGTAATAAAGTCAATATTCAAGACGGAGCTGTAATCCATGCTACTTATCAAAAGTCCCCAACAACTATAGGCAATAATGTTTCTATTGGTCACAATGCCATAGTTCATGGTTGTACAATAAAAGATAATGTGCTAATTGGTATGGGAAGTATTGTTATGGACGATTGTGTGGTAGAAAGCAATAGTATAATTGCCGCAGGTGCCGTAGTGACTAAAAATACCATTGTAGAATCTGGTAGCATTTATGCTGGTGTACCAGCAAAAAAGGTAAAAGATATTAGTAAAGAATTAATTTCAGGTGAAATTGATAGAATTGCAAATAACTATGTAAAATATTCAAGTTGGTTTAAAGAAGAATAAATCTACTTAAAAGTCTAGATAAGCTGTATTGAATTTATTTTCTACTATAGTATTTAATATTTCTAAATTTCCGTTGGTATATAAGTTAACCTCAGGTTTCCTTACTTCAGAATTCAATAAATTATTAGAATTTAAGATGGCTTGAGTTTGTTTGGCAACAGCTCTTCCAGAATCAATGATCTTAATGTGCTTAGGAAGCATTTTAACCAACATAGGGATTAGGTAAGGATAATGTGTACAGCCTAGCACTAAATAGTCTATATTCTGATCTAGCATTGGTTTTAGATAAGTTTCTAAAAGGGCTTGCATTTCTTCAGATTCTAACTTTCCTGTTTCAATAAGTGGAACGATACCTTCTCCAATTTGTTCAATAACTTTAATACCGTTTGTATGCAAACTAGAGGTTTTATAAAATAATTGGCTACTCAAAGTACCTTTGGTGGCTAAAATGCCAATCACTTTAGTTTCAGTATTTAGTGCTGCAGGTTTTATAGCTGGTTCAATACCTATAAATGGGGTGTTGTAATTTTCACGTAGAAAATCAATAGCATTAGTTGTGGCGGTATTGCATGCTACTACAATTATCTTAGAACCTTTTTTTAGAAGGTATTCCGTGTTTTTTATGCTTAGCTGAAGGATGTCTTCTGCAGATTTATTACCATAGGGAGCATTTTTACTATCTGCTAGATATATGATATTTTCGTTAGGTAGAAGTGCGTTTATCTCCTTAAAAATAGAAGTGCCTCCAATACCAGAATCAAAAATGCCTATAGGTTTGTTGCTCATAGTTACAAAAATAAAAAGTCGCTTTAAACAAAGCGACTTTCTAAAAATATTATTTTTTAAGATATTAAATACCTAATTGTTTTTTTACATCTGCCAATAAGTCTTTACCATCTGCAACGACTAACATAGCAGAATCTAAAACATATTGAAAACCTTGAGCTTTAGCTACAGCTTTGATTGCATTGTCAGCTTTCTCAACAATAGGCTTCAATAAATTGAATTCTTTTTCCTGTAAGTCTTTTTGAGCTTGTTGTTGGTATTGACCTAAACTTTGTTTCATGCCTTCAACCTCTTGCATACGCTTCATGTTTTCTTCTTCAGTTTTTCCTTCAGCTTCAGCATTGTATTGCTTTAATTTTGTATCCAATTCTTTAAGAGAACCTTGGATTGTAGCTTCATAAGTTTTACCAAGTTTTTCAATTTCTGCCTGAGCAGCTGTGTATTCTGGCATAGCTTTGATAAGCTCTTGCTTGTCAATATGAGCAACTTTACTTTGTGCATTACTGAAACTCGTAGCACCTACAAATAATACTGCTGCAAATAATAACGATTTTAAATGTTTCATTTTTCTAAATTGTGTTTGTGTGTTATAAATTAATTGTTTTCGTCTTCGTTTTTCTTAGCGTTAGCTATAGAATCTCTCTTTTGTATTTGTTTTTCACGTTCTTCACGTGCTTTTTTTCGTTGTTCTATTATTTTCTTTTTTCGTTCTTCTAGAGACTTTTGTCTAGCTTCTCTATCTTTTACTTTTTGTTCGCGAGCCTCTCTTAATATCTCAGCCTCTGTTTTAGGTTCCTTACCAGCTGTTGAATCTTTTTTAATAGCATTTTTAGCTTTAGTACTATCGGCTTTTACAATCGTTTTGGCTTGTACTGAAGAATCTTTTTTCGTTGTCTTGGCTTTATCGTCATCATCAGAGTTTCCATTGCGTTGATCTAGTATTTTTTGGCGACGAGCCTCAGCTTCTAGTCTATTTGCATTTCTAATTGAATCTTGCGCAGCTCTTCTTTTAGCCAATGCTTCTTCTCTTTCAGCACGTTTTGCTGCTAAATCTGCCTCACGTTTTGCTTTTCTTTCATCTAAAGCTCTCTGGCGCTCATCTTTATCGCCATCTACAACAGGGATAACTTCTTCATCTTCTAATTCTTTTCGTTCTTTTTTGTTTTTTGCTTGACTTCTGTTGGATGCGCGAGTTATTGTTCTTAATACTTGCTCACTAATATCATAGCGTTCGGCTGAATAAAGCATTACAACATCTGCTGATTTATCAAAAACAAAATCGAATTGCTTTGATTCTGCTATTTCCTGCACTGCAGCAAAAATTTGATCTTGTATAGGCTCTACCAATTGACGCTTTTGAATCATTAAATCTCCTTCAGGTCCAAAACGCTTTTGTTGATAGTCTAAAATTTCTGCTTCTTCAAATGAAATATCTTCAAAACGTTCTTCATATAACTCTTTAGTAAGAAGTATGCTTTCGTTTTCTAATTCTTTTTTCTTTTGATCAATTTCATTCAAGCGTTTTTCAATTTCGCTTTTCCATTGAAGCACTTTTTTATCTAACTGAGATGACGCTTCTTGAAACTCTGGTACATTTTGTAAAATATATTCAGTATCTATATACCCAATTCTTACTCCACGTTGTGCATAAGCACTGAAATTCATAAAGCTTAGTGCTATTAGTAAAAAAAGAACTTTGTACTTCATCATTAGTTTATTTTGTTTATTTGAGACTTCTATAAGCTAATCTAAAACTTTTGGCTTAGAGTCGCTTCGCTTCAAAGTTAACGAAATATATTCTTAAAAATTTTAACACCATGATCAAATACTTATTATGCTTTTAGAAAATATCGTGCCAAACTTAAAATTGTTGCCCAATTATAAAGTGTGTTTCCCACTGTCTTGGTGCAGAACCATCTGGTAGGTTGTCGAAACCATGACCGAAATCTATACCTAAAAGTCCGAAGGCTGGCATAAATATTCTTAGACCAAATCCTGCAGATCGATTTAGATTAAATGGGTCAAAATCTTTGAATGTATCAACTGAAGCACCTGCTTCTAAGAAAGATAATGCGTATATCTTAGCTTGAGCACCCAGTGTAATAGGGTAGCGTAACTCTAATGAGAATTTATTATAAATAGATCCACCATCTGTACTAGATAAAGATTGGTTTGGATAACCACGTAGCTGTACAACTTCTCTACCATCTAATGAATAGTTGGCTAAACCGTCACCACCGACAAAAAATCGCTCAAAAGGAATAACACCTCTAGCATTGTTGTAGGCACCTAAGAAACCAAACTCCATGCTAGGTCTTAGTACTAACTTTTTTGTAAGTGCTGTATACCAATCTACCTTAAACTTAATTTTGTAGAATTCTAACCACTTATAACGTTCTTGGTCAATTTCAGCTCTTCTATCTAATGCATCATTATATGCAGCTTGGGAGACATTATTTGAACCAGATTGATAATCGTTTATTATTTCTGTTTGACCAGCTCTGTCATCAGCAAGATCATCGTAATCTACACCATTTACTAGTGAATAAGGGAATGTAAACTTGGCTGATACACTAAAATTTGAACCACCAGTAGGGTAAATAGGGTCTGTGTAAAGGTTGTTTCTACTTAAGCCAATAGTATAAGATAAATTATTAGATGAACCGTCACCAAAAGTAAATAGCCTTGTGTTGTAGTTGTTTAAATCATAGTGTTGGAAACCTAAAGCTTGAGATAATACAAAGTAATCATCAGGTTTGGATAATCGGGTAGATAAACCAAGTGTAATACCGGTAATATTAAAGCTTTGGCTTCTATCTGCTCTTCGGGTTACAGAATTATATAGAAACTGCTTTGAGTGAGAAATTGATGTTGATAATTGATATGGCTTTTTACCACCAAACCAAGGTTCACTAAATGAAAAGCTATAGGTCTGGAAATATTGACTAGCTTGAAGTCTTAATGCTAAACTCTGTCCATCACCTCTTGGTACAGGTTTGTATGCATCTTTCTTGAAAATATCTTTGATAGCAAAATTGTTAAAAGAAAGACCTAAAGTACCTATGAAGCCACCTCCACCATAACCACCTTGTAGTTGTATTTGGCTAGAACCTTGTTCTACTACAGAATATTCAATATCTAAAGTACCATCAACAGGGTTTGGGTTTTTTATATTAGGAGTGATTTGTTGTGCATCAAAGAAGCCTAGCTGACCAAGCTCTCTTATTGTTCTTATAATCTCTGATTTTCTGTAAAGCTCACCCGGACGCGTTCTAATCTCCCTATATATAACATGGTCATTAGTGACATCGTTTCCTACAACAGTAACTTCGTTATAGAAAGCAGGTTTACCTTCAGAAATACGAATCTCCATATCAATAACATTACCCTCTGCACTAATTTCCACTGGATTTATGGTAGAGAACATATAACCAAAGTTTTGATAAGCGTTGGTTAAGTCATCGGCATCTGGATTTTTAGTGTTAGCAATACGCTCTCTTAATTCTACACCATTATATGTATCCCCTTCTTTAATACCTAAAATATTAGAAAGTTGTTGGTCAGAGTATATTGTATTACCAACAAAAGTAATTTTACCGAAAGTGTATTTCTCTCCTTCTTCTACTTTTATATTTAAGTTAATGTTTTTATCATTTACATAGGATATAGAATCTGAGATAACCCTAGCATCTCTATAACCATTCTCTTTGTAGTAATCAACAAGACTAACTAAATCTTCTCTGAAATCTTCTTCAATATATTTTGAACGTTTGAAGATTCTTAAAGGACTAAGACTTTTTTGCTTCGTGTTTTTCATAGCTTTACGAAGCTTTTTATCCTTTATTTTTTCATTACCTTCAAAAGTAATTTTCTTGATTTTTACTTTTTCTCCTTTATCAATTTTGATAAGCATATTGACTCTTTCTTTTTCAACTGAGTCAATAACTTGAGATGTAGAAATATCAACTTTAGTATTTAGGAATCCCTTTTTTTGATACTTGTTGGTTAGATAGTTTCTTGTAGTTGCAATAAGGTTTTCTGTTACTTTTTGGCCTGCCTGAAGCTTATTTTCGTTAATAATTTCTTCTTTCTTACCTTTCTTAACACCTTCAATGGTAAGATCTTTTAACTCTGGGAGATCTATAAGATGAATCTCAAGATTAGCAGTATCACCATCAATATCGGTTACATAAATATCAATACTACTGAAAAGATTAGATTTCCATAAGGTTTTTACAGCATTGGCAATTTTTTCACCTCCAATTTGTATTTCTTCGTCTTTTCTAAGTTTAGAATAAGCAATAATGGTTTGTGGGCTAAAATTAGTATTACCTGTTACATTGATTTCTTTGATAAGGTATTTTTTTCCACCAGTTACTTGGGCATTACCGGAAAATGAAATCGTAAAGAATAATAGAATGCAAATAAATTTAATAAATGACTTTAACACTGCTCTATTGGGTAAGTTGTTCGCTCGTTTTTCCAAATCTTCGTTCTCTGTTTTGATAGTTTATGATTGCCTCGTATAGATTTTCCTTTTTAAAATCTGGCCATAAAATATCCGTAAAATATAATTCTGCATAAGCTATTTGCCACAGCAAAAAATTACTAATTCTTTGTTCACCACTTGTGCGAATAAGTAGGTCTACATCTGGTAAATTTTGCGTGTAAAGATGATTATTTATAATTGATTCATCAATAGTTTCGGGAGAAATTATATTATTTTTAACTTTAACTGATAATTCCTTAATAACATTAACAATTTCTTCACGAGAACCGTAGCTTAGAGCTAGAGTTAATGTCATATTTGTATTGTTTTTTGTTTTTTCAATAACATCTATTAGTTCTTGGTGCGCCTTTTTAGGTAAATCGTGTAGGCATCCAATAGCTGAAAGCTTAATGTTATTGTCTTGTAAGGTCTTAATTTCTTTTTTTAGTGATTTAACCAAAAGTTTCATCAGTGTTTGTACTTCTAGTTTAGGACGGTTCCAATTTTCGGTAGAAAAAGCATAAAGCGTTAAGTTTTTAACACCTAGCTCAGCACTAGCTTCTACAGTTTGCCTAACGGATTTGGTGCCATTTTCATGACCAATCACACGCATTAAACCTTGTTGTTTAGCCCAGCGACCATTTCCATCCATAATTATTGCAATATGGTTGGGTAGCTTTTCTTTATTTATTTGTTCTTTTAAACTCATTTAAAAATTGCAATAACAAGGTCTTCTACCAAAGGTATAAGTTAAGGTAATTCCTGAAAACACATACCAATCATTACTGTTTGTGTTACCAAAACTGAGTTGCTCTCTATCTTCAGAATCTGGAACGCTGCCATCTAATTCATCAGAAAAAGTATAACGAGCACCAATTTCTGCTGCTAATATAAGATGATTTGAAATGTTAGTCTTATAACCCAATACCATTGGTATACCGTACGCCCAACTACTTGTGTTTTCTGATACTCTGTTACCTGTTGGTGAAAAATAGAAATTATTATGGTATGCCGTACTTATTCCTGTATATAGATAAGGGGTGCCTTTCATTCCGCTTGAATGAAGATCAAAATCCAAAAATGTAAATTCCATACCTAAAGAAATTTCCAAAATACTCGCATTAAAACTATAATCTCTTTCTATTCTTCTAGGGTCATCTGATTTAGAATCAATACCTTCTAAGTCCGAATAAATAATAGAAGCTCTAAACGAATGTCTAGGACTTCTATTCCACTTGGCAATAGCTCCTATAGCTAGTTGATTTGGTGAAATATAATCTGTAGCACCAACATCACCAATAAAGTTACTACCACCAGCAAAAATACCAAGCTCATAGATTTGAGCATCAACATTATTAAGGGCAAAAGTACTTATAAAAATCAGAAAAAAATACCTCATAAATTTTTCAAAGTTCGCAAATATAACAATTAAGATTTGTGTTCAACAATTTGATTCAAATTGTCTTACAGATAAACAGATTTAATGAGGATTTATTGTATAAATTTAGCTTAGTTGCGACGGTCTTCTCCCCAAAGGAGCTTTTTTCTTAATGTATCTAGGAAAGATTCTTCTAAAAGCACCACCATTTTAATTGTAAAAGAAGCCTTTTTTACGGTAACTGTTGTTGTATTTGGAAGTGTAGCTATTCTTGAATCGAGAGACATTAAAAATTGATCTTCTCTACCATCTACTTTGAATGTTACTATGGTGTTGTCTGGGATTATTAACGGTCTAGCATTTAAGTTATGCGGCGCTATTGGTGTTAGAGCAAAGTTTTTTGCTGCTGGAGTAATTACTGGTCCACCACAACTTAAAGAGTACCCAGTAGAACCCGTGGGGGTGGATAAAATTAGACCATCAGCCCAGTAAGAAGTTAAGTATTCGCCATCAAGATGTGTTTCCACAGTAATCATCGATGTGGTGTTTTTTCTGCTTATGGCTAATTCATTAAGTGCAAAATTGGTTTTCGCAATGTCGCTATTTTCAGGATCTGTTGAAATGCTTAAAAGAGAACGTTCTGAAATATTATAATTTCCTTTAAATATTTCAGACATTGCTTTTTCAATTTCCTCAGTTTGTATAGTGGCTAAAAATCCCAAACGACCTGTGTTGATACCAACGATAGGAATTCCTAAATCCCTTACAAAAGTTATAGCTCTAAGTATAGTGCCATCACCACCAACACTTATAAGTAGGTTAAAACTTTGATCTAGTGTTTCAAAAATTTTAATGTTTTTATTGTTGATTACAGTTGTGTCTTGGGTTTGAAGAAATTCTTTTTCAAAATATACATCAACTTCTTTAACCAATAGATAGCCTAGAAGTTTTTCTACAGCGCTTTGGGTTGTATCCTTAACGTAATTTTGTCCATAGATGGCTACTTTCATCATTACATATTTAGGTATTTGTCTAAATACTGAGAACGCTCTTTTAAGCTTTCGATATAAGAGTCTTCTTCATGACCAGAAATAATGTTATAACTATATCTTCTAAAAGTTTGTATCACTTCATTAAAGCTGGCATTTCCTATTTTTAAGGTGATTTGTGTTAAGTCGCCACCCATTTTAGAAATGAATGCACCTAAGAGTTTGGCGTCGTTTGACTCAACAATTTGGCAAACTTCGCTAAAAGAATAATCGTGTATACCTTTCTCAACAATTAAAATGCCTCCAGGTTCGGAGAAGAAAGGTGTTTCATTGAACAAGTGTATAATATCGTTGAGTTCATAATAGCCTAAGTACTTATTCTTCTCATCTAGTACAGGCATTATGTTAGTGTCATTTTGTGCAAAAGCTTCAAGAACATCTAGCCAATTTGTGGTTGGTCTTACGTAAAAACCTTCAATAGCATAGTTGCAGTCACTTATAGATTTTGCTTTTTCAAAACAATAGGCATCTGCCTCGGAAATGCAACCAAGATAGATACCATTATTCTGAACTGGAATGTGAGAATAAGTCAACTGATTAAAAAGCAATTGAACATCGCTAATTTTATCAGTGATATTTAAGGGTTTTACATCGTTAATTACAAAATCTTGTAGCTGCATACCTGTGTGTTAAATATGTTGCAAATTAATCAAAAATAAAGCAAAAAGCGTGTTCTACTTCGTATTTTTGTGACTCAAAAACTATTTAGAGATGACCAAACTAAGTGTTAATATAAACAAGATTGCAACCTTAAGAAACAGTAGAGGTGGTGATGTTCCTAATGTTATACAATTTGCTAAGGATGCTCAGGCCTTTGGTGCCGAAGGTATTACCATTCATCCAAGACCAGATGAAAGGCACATTAGATATAAAGATGCTTACGATCTAAAACCTATAGTTTATACCGAATACAATATTGAAGGAAACCCTGTTCCTAAATTTATAGATTTGGTTATTGAAGTGAAACCAACACAAGTTACGCTTGTTCCAGATGCTGAAAATGCTATTACCTCAAATGCAGGTTGGGATACGATAAAACACAAAAGTTTTTTACAGGAAGTGATCACGGAATTTCAAAATAATGGTATTAGAACTTCGATTTTTGTGGATCCAGATTTACATCAAATAGAAGGAGCAAAGGAAACAGGAACAGATCGAATAGAACTTTATACAGAATCTTATGCGCATCAATATAGCTTAGGTAATAAAGAAGCTATAAAACCATATATGGAGTGTGCTGGTTTAGCTAATACTTTGCAATTAGGAATTAATGCAGGTCATGATTTGTCTTTGGATAATATTAAATTTTTCAAAGAAAATATAACAGGCCTTTTAGAGGTTTCTATTGGTCATGCCTTAATTGCTGAAAGTCTGTATATGGGAGCAGAATCTGTAATTAAGCAATATCTAGAAAAATTGAAATAATACATAATGAGTTTATATTCTAATATTATTGGCGAAGGCCAACCTTTTATCATCTTACACGGTTTTTTGGGTATGGGAGATAATTGGAAAACTTTAGCCAAACAATTTTCAGAATCAAATTTTGAAGTTCACTTAGTCGATCAGCGTAATCATGGTCGTAGTTTTCATTCCGATGACTTTAATTATGAAGTTCTGGCCGAAGATTTAAAGACGTATTGTGAAGAAAACAATTTAAAAGACATTATACTTTTAGGGCATTCTATGGGTGGAAAAACAGCAATGTTATTTTCAACTTTATATCCCGAATTAGTAAAGAAGCTTATAGTTGCCGATATTTCACCAAGGTATTATCCTGTTCATCATGATGCGATATTAAATGGACTAAGTAGTTTAGATTTTTCACAAATAAAAAGTAGAGGAGAGGCAGATGATGAATTAGCAAAATACATTAAAGACACAGGAACCCGAATGTTCTTACTCAAAAATTTGTATTGGGTAGAAAAAGGACAGCTTGGTCTTAGATTGAATTTAGAAGCCTTAAAGGAAAATGTGTCTGAGGTTGGTGAAGCTTTACCAATTCACGCAATTTTTGATAAAGATACTTTATTTCTCCGAGGAGATAGATCGGAATATATAGGAGAATCTGATGCTTCAATAATTCATAGGCATTTTCCGAATTCAGACATAGTAACCATTTCAAATGCTGGTCATTGGCTTCATGCAGAAAACCCAAAAGATTTTTATGATGCAGTAATGAATTTTGTATCTTAAAGCTAAAAATTTATACAAATGAATCTTATAATTAGACTTTTATTGAATGCGTTGGCTGTTTTTATTTTGGCTTATGTTTTAGGTGGTGTTGATGTAGATGGTTATGGTAGTGCACTCATCGTGGCCATTGTTTTAGCCATACTTAATCTGTTGGTAAAACCAATTTTAGTCATATTAACCTTGCCAGTAACAATATTAACATTAGGGCTTTTCTTGTTGATTATTAATGCGCTAATTATTCTGTTAGCGGATAAATTAATAGACGGGTTTTCTGTTGACGGAATATGGATAGCTATACTTTTTAGTGTTTTGCTGTCAATACTTCAGTCTATCTTACAATCCTTCTTTAAAGAAGATAAAAATAGCTATAAATCAAACGCTTAAAACTATTGTTGGGTTGTGAAAAATATTGTACTTTTGCAGCCCAATTTTTAGTTTCAATTAAGAATGAATATTACAAGAGAAAACATCGATGAGCTAAATGCAGTCGTAAAAGTGGATATCGCTAAAGAAGATTATAGCGATAAAGTAGAGAAAATCTTAACAGATTACCGCAAGTCGGCTAACATTCCTGGTTTTAGAAAAGGTCACGTACCAATGGGAATGGTGAAGAAGCAGTATGGAAAAGCAGTATTGGTAGATGAGGTTAATAAATTATTGCAAGATGCGCTTGGAAAGTACTTAACAGAGGAAAAGCTTGATGTTTTAGGAAACCCATTACCTAAACCACAAGATGATTTAGATTGGGATGCTGATGCATTTTCTTTTGAATTTGAATTAGGCTTAGCACCAGATTTTAATGTTGACCTAAAAAGCAAAAAAGCAATAACACATTACAATATTGTTGCAGATGACAAAATGATTGATAACCAAGTTAAGCATATTCAGAAGCAATATGGTAAACTAGTTTCTCAAACTGAAGTTACTGAAGAATCAGAAATTACTGGAAAATTCACTAATGAGGAAGAAGGTATAGAAAATGTAGCAACAATTACTTTAGATAAGGTTAAAGGAAAAACTAATGCTAAGAAATTTGTTGGTGCTAAAGTAGGGGATGTTCTTTCTTTAAAAACTAAAGGACTTTTTAATGACGATCATGATTTAATGACATTCTTAAAAGTGTCTCATGATGATGCTCATGGTTTAGATATCAAAGTTGATTTTGAAATTTCAGAAATCAACGAAAGAGAATTAGCTGATTTAGATCAAGAGTTATTCGATAAGCTATTCGGAAAAGATATCGTAACATCAGTAACTGAATTAAAAGAAAAAATCAAGGAAGATTCTGAAAAACAATTTGCACAACAAGGAGATCAAAAGTTGTTGAATGATTTTACAGAGTATTTAGTTGACAGTACAAAATTCGACTTGCCAGCTAACTTCTTACAAAAATGGATGCAAACTGCTGGCGAGGAGCCAATGACGGAAGATCAGGCAAAAGAAGAGTATGAGAAGTCTGAAAAGAGTATGCGTTACCAATTGATAGAAGGTAAATTAATTCAAGAGCATAACCTACAAGTTCAGTTTGAGGATTTAAAAGCACACGCTATGGAAATGATCAAAGCTCAAATGGCACAATTTGGTCAAATGAACCCTTCTGAGAAAGAATTAGAAGATATAGCTGCTCGTATCCTTTCTAACCAAGATGAGGTAAGACGTTTGTCAGAACAATTAATGAGTCAAAAATTATTAAACCTATATAAAACTGAAGGAAATATAAAGACAAAAGAAATCACTTATGATGATTTTGTTAAAGAATTCTACAGTTAATGGTTAATGAATAAATTAGTATCTTTAAGGCGTGGAACTGAATAGTTTTACGCTTTTTTTTTAAATCAAAAAAAACTTACTTAAAAATATGGATTACGGAAAAGAATTTCAAAAATTCGCCATAAAAGATCAAGGGATTAATAGTGCGCATTACGATAAGATACTTACAAGTATGTATCCTACAAATTTAACACCAAACATTATTGAAGAGCGTCAGATGAATGCTGTGGCAATGGATGTTTTCTCACGTTTAATGATGGATCGCATCATTTTCTTGGGTACGGGAGTTAATGATCAAGTAGCAAATATTATTCAAGCACAATTATTATTCTTACAAAGTGTAGATGCTTCAAAAGATATTCAAATCTATATTAACTCACCAGGAGGTAGTGTATATGCTGGTTTAGGTATTTATGATACAATGCAATTTGTAAAACCAGATGTAGCAACGATTTGTACAGGTATTGCAGCATCCATGGCAGCAGTGTTATTGTGTGCAGGTGAAAAAGGGAAACGCTCTGCTTTAAAACACTCTAGAGTGATGATTCACCAACCAATGAGTGGTACGCAAGGTCAGGTTAAAGACATGGAAATTGCTGTAAAAGAAACTTTAAGAGTTAAAGAGGAATTATATAATATTATAGCAAATCATTCAGGTAAATCTTATGAGCAAGTAGAAAAAGATTCTGATAGAGATTATTGGATGAAATCAGACGAAGCTCTTAAGTACGGAATGATTGATGAAGTTTTAGAGCGCAAGTAATTTAAATTACTTTCGACTAAAAAGGGAAATAAGAAAAAGATTCCCTCTTCAATGAGGGAAACTAAAATGAAATAAAGATGGCAAAAGAAGAATTAGAGTGTTCATTTTGTGGTAGGAAAAAGCCGGAAACCAATTTGCTAATTGCAGGATTGGATGCTCATATCTGTGATCGATGTATAGAGCAAGCTCATGGTATTGTAGTTGAAGAGTCTAAACAAGCTGGGAATTCAGACTTAAGTGCTGAATTAATGCTTAGAAAGCCTAAGGAAATTAAGTCTTTTCTAGACGAATATATAATTGGTCAAGAGTACACTAAACGTGTAATGTCGGTTGCGGTTTATAACCACTACAAACGTTTACTACAACCTGCTAGCGATGACGATATAGAAATACAAAAAAGTAATATCGTTATGGTTGGGCAAACAGGTACAGGTAAAACTTTAATGGCAAAGACTGTAGCTAAAATGCTTAATGTGCCTTTGGCAATTGTAGATGCTACGGTGTTGACAGAGGCTGGTTATGTTGGTGAAGATGTTGAAAGTATTTTAACTCGTCTATTACAAGCTGCGGATTATAATCTTGAAAAAGCTGAAAAAGGAATTGTATTTATAGATGAGATTGATAAAATAGCTCGTAAGAGTGATAATCCATCTATAACTAGAGATGTTTCAGGTGAAGGTGTGCAACAAGCACTTTTAAAACTTTTAGAGGGAACTGTAGTTAATGTGCCACCAAAAGGAGGTCGTAAACATCCTGATCAAAAATTTATAGAAGTTAATACAGAGCATATCCTATTTATTGCAGGTGGTGCTTTTGATGGTATAGAACGTGTAATAACCAAGCGTTTAAATATGCAAGCAATTGGTTATAGTTCTATTAACTCAGGTGATAATGTAGATAATGATAATATACTTCAATACATTATTCCTAAAGATTTAAAGGATTTTGGTCTTATACCTGAAATCATAGGTCGTTTACCTGTGCTAACTCATATGGATCCTCTTGATGCTAAAACGCTTAGAGCAATACTTACAGAGCCTAAAAATGCCATCATAAAACAATATAAAAAGTTGTTTGAGATGGACGACGTTGAGTTTACTATAACCGATGGTGCTTTGGAGTATATTGTAGACAAAGCTATAGAGTATAAACTTGGTGCTAGAGGTTTACGTTCGTTATGTGAAGAAGTATTAACAGAAGCTATGTTTGATTTGCCTGGTTCAGGTGAGACTAAACTAAATGTTACTAAAGCTTATGCTGAGGACAGATTGTCTAAATCTACTCTAAAGAAATTGAAGGCAGTGTCTTAAGTAAAAGAGTAAATAGAATAAAAAAAATAAAACCACAATTTCAGAAATGATATTGTGGTTTTTATTTAGTTTGGGATTGATTAATATAATATTACTTGCAATATGTAATTTTATTATTAAATGTTTTGGTTAATAGCACATTTGTTACGTCTAAAGTAGTGGCTTATTTCAAACTTGAATTGGTTTTTGGTTAAACTTCAAGAATTATCGTTGTAGGAAAATTAGAAACTTTTTTAAACGATGAACTGTTAAAAATACAACAACTATAGTTTTGTAAGTTTAGAAGATAATTTTAGAATAGTTTTTAGTCTATCTTTAGAATTAAGATTTATCACATATTCTTCATAGCCTTCCTTTTTCACTAAAATTTTATAGTCTTCAAAAGGCATTATTCTAAAATTATATGTGGCAGTTTCATCTGTTGTTAGTCTATCAATTTCCTGATCAGCACTATTCAATAAAATAACTGTAGAGTTTGGTAAAACCTCTTCATTACTTGTCATTACAATTCCATTCAATTCTTGATAAATCGCTTCAGCTTCAAAATGATAGATGTTAAATCCGGATTCTTTATCTTTATTTGAAGAAAATACCCCTCTGTTACCATTTATAATCATAAAACCAACGTCATCTTTGTTAGAATTGATAGCTTGTCCTAAATTTCTTGGTGAACTGTAAGCCTTAGAATAAATACTAGAAATAAAGATATCATAGCCTCCTATACTATTATGACCTTTGGAAGAAAAATACAACTCTGAATTGTCTGAAGTAGTAAAAGGATATTTTTCGTCTTTTTCAGTGTTAATTGTACTTCCTAAATTTTCTGCATCTTCAATACTACCGTCAGGGTTTATTTTGGCCCTGTAAATATCAAAACCACCAAAACCTCCATGCTTATTAGAAGAAAAATAAAGGTATTTGCCATCAGCAGATACGTGAGGGTTTTCTACAGAATAGAAATGACTGCTAATAGTAAGTTCTGTTTCATCCATCCAATAGCCATCAATTTCTTCATGTAACTTAGTCATGTATAATTTATAAATCCTAGGATATTTGCGGCTACTTCTTGTGTAGTAAACCGTGCGTTCATCTGGAGAAAAAGATGCTTGTCCTTCACTCGCTTTAGTATTTAGAATACTACTGAATAATAGCGGTTGAGAGAAACTACCATTTTCTGAAATATCTAAATAAAACAAATCTGTAAACGGTTCATTAGTAACTGGATTTTTGCTACTAAAAGCACCAATTTTTTTTGAAGACACAATAACAAGTCTGTCTCTAAACATAGCGCTTGGAATCTCAGAATATCTAGAATTAATTTGAGAAACGTTAACTGTAAAAGCATAACCGCTTTTGTTTAACGCATCAACTTCATTTTTTTTGATAGGATCTGTTTTGCCAAATAGAGCACTTGTACAAAGCATAGCTGCAGAAAGCAGCACATGGACTGTAAATTTCATAACGTAGGGATAATGGATTAATAGCAGTACCAATATAGTTTCAAAAGTCTAGAAACTAATATTGTAGCGGTTTTATTAGATAACTAACCAATATTAACCGATAATCAAAAATGAAATGCAGATTTATCCGATGAAATTACATGTTGTTGATTTTCAAAAGCTCTTCAACATAATTTCTGGTATTTGAAAGGCGAGGCACCTTATGTTGTCCTCCAAGTTTGTTGTTTTCTTTTAGCCAATCGTAGAATAAGTTTGGTCTGCCACAATGAATTTTAGGTTTGTTAAGTGTCATGTTATTGTAACGCTTAGCTTCATAATCAGAATTTAAGGATTTTAAGGCATTATCAAATAATTCCTCAAAATAAGCCATATCTTCTGGTGGTGTTTTAAATTCAATAATCCATTCGTGAGCTCCCTTTTCTTTTCCATGCATAAAAATTGGTGCAGCTGTGTAGTCAACTATTTCTGCAGAAGTTCGTTTGCAGACTTTCTTTAAAGCGTCTTCGGCATTTTCAATAATCAGTTCTTCACCAAATACATTAATATGGTGTTTGGTTCTTCCTGAAACTTTTATGCGATGTGGTTTTAGACTTACAAAGCGAATAGTGTCTCCTACCTTATATCTCCACAAACCAGCATTTGTAGTAATGACAATGGCATAGTTGGTATTTAATTGAACTTCGCTAAGAGGGATAACTTTTTGCTCTTCTGTACCATAAGTGTCCATTGGAATAAACTCATAGAATATACCGTAATCTAACATCAATAATAAATCGCCCGAATAATTCTGGTCTTGAATGGCAAAGAATCCTTCGGAGGCATTGTAAATTTCGTAGTACTTAAAACTCTTTTTAGGAAGTATATTTCTATACTGTTCTATATAAGGATTAAAACTTACTCCTCCGTGAAAATAGACTTCTAGATTTGGCCAAACATCAAAAATATTGTCTTTGCCTGTTTTTTCTAAAACATTATTTAAAAGCACTAGCATCCAAGATGGTACACCAGCCAAACTTGTTACATTTTCATTTATGGTTTCATCTACTATTGCGCCCATTTTTGTTTCCCAGTCACTCATCAATGAAACCCTGTTGCTAGGTGTGCTGCTAAATTCGGCCCAAAAAGGCATATTATCAATTAGTATAGCGCTTAAGTCACCAAAAGCAGTGCCGTTTTCTTTGTAAAGTTCTTTGCTGCCTCCTAGTCTTAAGCTTTTGCCAGTGAATAATTGTGCGTCCTCATTATTGCTTAAATACATGCAAAGTAAGTCCTTGCTGGCTGCATAGTGGCAGTCTTCAAGGGAATCAGTACTAACAGGTATAAATTTGCTTTTAGCATTAGTTGTACCACTAGATTTAGCAAACCACTTTATAGGTCTAGGCCAAAAAATATTTTGCTCACCACTTCGAGAACGCTCAATTGAAGGTTGAATTATTTCGTAATTAACAATAGGAATACGCTCATTGAATTCTTTATAGGTTTTTATAGAAGCAAAATCATATTTCTTTCCCACTTCGGTGTCTTTGGCAAATTTCAATAAACTGAAAAGCAATTCGTTTTGTACCTCATTAGGATATTTTAAGAACAATTCAATTTGATGGAATCGTTTTTTTAAAAACCACGAAGCAATAGAATTAACAATGGGAATTGGCATGGATTGGCTATCTTTACACTGATATTTAACGCTAAAAATACTAAATTTCTTTCATGGTTTATACAGGTGTACTCACTAAAATGCAAACAGAGTTTTTAGATCCGATTCAATATTATTTGGTTTTTGAAAATGACTTTATCCATATGAATCAATTACTAAATAAAACAATCGAAATGAAACTTATTGGTCACCAATGCCTAAGCTGTGGATTAGATAAGCCTATTTACAGACAAGGGTTTTGTAAGAGTTGCTTTTTTGATAAACCTGTAGCTGGTGATTGGATAATGCGACCAGAGTTAAGTACAGCACATCTAGATAAAGAGGATAGAGATTTGGAGTATGAAAAGAAAGTACAACTTCAACCACATATTGTTTATCTGGCAAATTCCAGTAATGTTAAAGTTGGTGTTACCAGAAAAAGTCAGGTGCCCACACGATGGATTGATCAAGGTGCGCATGAAGCTATAGAAATTGTTGAGGTGCCTAATCGTTATCTGGCAGGTATTACAGAAGTTGCTTTGAAAGACTATGTAGCTGATAAAACAAACTGGCGCAATATGCTGAAGAATGATATTAAAGATGAAGATTTAATGGAATGGAGACAAAACCTGAAGCAATATATTCCTGAAGAAGCTAAAGATTATTTTATAGAATCTAATACAGAGACGCATATACACTTCCCAGTAGAAAAATATCCTTTAAAACCTAAGAGTTTAAACCTAGAGAAAACCAATGAGTATTCAGGAAAATTGGTTGGTATAAAAGGACAATACCTCATATTTGAAGATGAAACTGTTTTTAATATCAGAGGTAATGAAGGCTTAGTTATCGCAATGAATGTCTAAATGTTATAGATGCGTTAAACTATAACTTTGGTTTTTAGTTTTTTATTAGATTATAATAAAAACAATATGAAAACCTCTCCCATACTTTACGTTATTATTACAACTCTATTACTGATTACTATCACTATAATGAGTGCTATGGATTTACCTTTTAACTGGGTATTTTATATCACGGTAGTAGGTCAAGTTTCTATTGTGCTTATGGTCTATAAGGTATTGACTGATAATTATTCAACCAATAAGACTTTTGCTCATTTTTATGAAGACAGACCAATAAGTTCTATTGTTTTTGAAGCAGAAAATGAAAACCCTAGAAGTTAATTAACGAGGTGAAACAAAAAAAGGAGCAACATTAATATGTAGCTCCTCTAATATCTTTTATAGAAGATATCTCTATACTTCTTCTTGATCTCTTAAAGACTGAATGTATGCAGCTTTTTGAATCTCTCTTCTTCTTTTAACAGAAGGCTTAGTAAAATAACGAGACTCTCTTAAGTTTTGCATTATTTGCACATTTCTGTGTTTACGCTTATAACGTTTAAGCGCTCTCTCTATATTTTCACCTTCTTTAATTTCGATCTTTATCATTATATCGATATTTTTTGTTATCTAATTCTTGCAAATGGTCGGCAAATATATAGCAACTATTTGAAAATAAAAAATTAAATAAGCGTTTTCAATGTTATTTTTTATCCTAAATATGTTTTTAGGATTTTACTCTTACTTGCATGGCGTAATCGTCTAATCCCTTTTTCTCTAATTTGCCTTACACGCTCACGTGTTAAATCAAAAATACTTCCTATTTCTTCGAGGGTCATAGGAGGTTGATTTCCAATACCAAAATTCAAACGAATAACGTCACTTTCCTTTTGAGTTAACGTTTCCAAAGCACGTTCTACTTCAAGATTTAACGATTCATTCATTAGTTCTTTATCAGGTCTTGGTGATTCACCAGAACTTACTACATCATATAAACTGAAAGTTTCTCCATCTTTTAATGGTGCGTCCATTGATAAATGACGACCAGAATTTTTCATGGATTGTTTTACTTCACGTGTACTAATGTCTAGTTCTTTTGCAATTTCCTCGGCATTCGGAGGTCGTTGATGTACTTGCTCTAAGTGAGAGAACGTTTTATTGATTTTATTTATCGTTCCAATTTTGTTAAGCGGTAAACGAACAATACGAGATTGCTCGGCTAAAGCTTGCAAAATGGCTTGTCTGATCCACCAGACGGCATAAGATATAAATTTAAAACCTCTGGTCTCATCAAAACGTTTAGCAGCTTTTACTAAACCAGCATTACCTTCATTAATCAGATCTGGTAATTTTAATCCTTGATTTTGATATTGCTTAGCAACAGAAACCACAAACCTTAAGTTGGCTGTAGTTAGTTTATCTAATGCAACCTGATCACCTTTTCTAATGCGTTGTGCTAATTCCACTTCTTCATCAGCAGTTATCAACGGAATCTTGCTTATATCTTGTAAATATTTATCTAAAGATTTATCTTCTCTGTTGGTAACTTGCTTGGTGATTTTTAATTGCCTCATATATCCTTTTTAAAATTAGTGAACCTATAACATAACTTTATTTTTAAGATATACAAGAAAACCACAAATAATTAACAAATTTTGGCAAAAACAGAGCTGTTTTTATTCAAAATCACTGATTTTTAGTCGAATCTTGACTTGTTTTAGACTTTTTCTTTCCAAAGACATTGCCTAACACATTTTTCACACCTTCCTTAACTTTATCATTTGTTGAAGTTTTGGTGCTGTCTTTTACTGTTGCTGTAGAGTCGGTTTTAGTTGTGTTGGAATTAGAATTTCCTCCTAATACATTACCAAGCAGGTCACTAATTTTATCTTTTCCTTTACCAATAAGTTTTTGTTTTTCAATCTCAACCAATTGTTTGGTAAGGTTAGAAACTCCGCTGGTTAAATCTGTTGAAATATTTGGGCTAGAAAAACTTCCGTTGATGTTTGCTGTAATAGGAATAGAAATATTATTCACTTCATCATCATTAATTTTTCCGATTAGACGATTCACTTCACTTCCTAAATATTTAGCAGGAACCTGAAGTACAACATCATATTTTAAATTGTTAGAGAAGGTATGCATTCCTGAAATTTCAATAGGAATATCCTTATACTTTAATGTGAAAGGTTTTACGTAAACCTGACCATTTTCAAAACTAAGTGTAGTATTAATATCTTTTTGAAGATTTTGAAGATCTAAAAATTCTAACTTATTATCTAAACCAGCTAATAAAGGACTTTTAGATACATCTACATTTGAAGTCAATAACTCTGCTAAAGCATTACCAGAAATGGTACTTAAGTCTGGTGCAAAATCTTCACCTAATAAACCGCTAATGTCTATTGTAGAATTTAATTTCCCTTGAACAACTTTTGCAATAGGTGCTAAGGCTTTAAGCATTTCTAAATCTTGAAAAGATTGCGAAATATCAAATTGCTGCATTGCTAATTGCATGTCGAATTTTGGCTTAGCTTCTTTGGTAGAAACATTACCTGAAAGACCTAACTGACCATTGAAAATGTCAGTTGTCATATTTTTAAGACTGGCATTTTGGTCTTTTATAACTAGTTGACCTTTTACATTTTTTAAGTTCAGGTTATCATAGATTACGGTTTTAGCATTTGCCGTTATAGTACAATCTAAGAAATCAGGAATCTTCATGGTCTCTGTAGGAGTATTAGAAGCTGATTTGTTTGAACTTGAACCTTCAGAAGCAGTTTTATCTTCTGTCATAAAATCAGAAATAGCAAAAGTATTTGAGTTAACCGTAAAGTTGCCTTCTAATTTTTTATCGCTCAATAAAAATCCAAGAAGATTATTAATACTTCCCGAAGCGTTTAGATCACTCTTACCAGTTAAAGCCTTAAAGTTTTTCAAGCTTACATTTCCAGAATTTAAAGTTAAATCTGCTTTATTGATTTGAATAGGATTTGCCATGTCTTCAGAAGAAAAAATAACATTAGATACAGAAACATTACCGTTGTTTTTAATGCGCTGATAAGCATTGGTTTCAATTGCTTCCATATCAAAAGCGGTGCTTAGACTACCTCTTAGAATACCACTAAGTTCATTTTCTAAGTCTACAGGATAAGCTTTTGTAATGTTAGCTAAGTTCAAAATACCATCTAAGTTGGCATCAACCAGCATATTGCCTGTAAGGTTTTTAATATGTGCTTCAGATTTAAAAACGTCTTGGTCTATTCTAAAATCTAACCGATTAACATCTACATAAGTGTCATCTACATTTCCTGTGGTGTTCTTAACCGAAGCATCTATGTGAATATTATCTACACTTTTTGGTAAGTCTGGGTATTTAAAGGAAGCATTATCGGACTTCATGTTAATATCTAAAGCTGGAATGGTTTCCTCAGAAACTAACCCTTTAATGATTCCGTTTACGGTAAAGTTTCCTGTGGTGGTAACGTTTTCAATATTTTTTGAATACTCTTTAGGAATTACAGCTAAAAAGTCCTTGAAAGACGATTCTGGATTTTTAAAAGTAATGTCTATTTGTTGGCCTTCTTCAACCATTTGTAAAAAACCTTCAAACTCTAGAGGTAAAGCATTGATGTAACCTTTGTTGTCCTTGAAGGTGTATTTCTGTTGCTCTAAGTCTAAATCGATTAAGGCTTTTAGTTTTATGATATTATTATTTAAATATTGAGCGCTATCTACAGACATACTAACATTAGCTTCTGTATTGGTGTCTAATTCAGATTTTTCCCCAGAAAATATTCCCTTTCCATAGTGATTAATTTCTGTAACATAAACTTGTGTGTTTGTTTCTTCATCTATATAAGTGAAAGCGCTATTATTCAACTCGTAATTTTTAATATCGAAAGTAAAACTGCCAGAAGAAGTTTCTGTTGTAGTAGAAGGAGTATCGTTTGTTTGTTTAACGATATCGTAGTTTACGGTTCCATTTTTATTGTTTTTTATGGTAAGTAATAATTCATCTGCAATAATCTCATTAACCGCTAAAGGCTCGTCAGAACCTTTAAAAAGTTCACCAAGTGCCATTTCAAAAGACAGTGATTTGGCAGTAGCTAAGGTTTCACCTTCAAATGGAGCTCGGTTGGTTATTTTTAAATTGTCTACACTTACTTCTGCTTTAGGAAAACTACTTATAAGGCTAAGACTTATATCGTCAAAACTGAGATCTGCATCAAGATTTTCGTCAGCATAATTTTGAACAATAGTGTCTATTTTGGATTCTAAAACGAAAGGTATAGCAATTAAAATGGCTATAAAAATGAGTAAGATGATTCCAATAATTTTGAAAATTTTCTTCATAATATAAGTAAGGTTGTTAGTGCTGCTATCTAATATACGCTAAGTTCTGTATAATAGTTGCTATGTGTTTCAAGTTTAAGAAGAATTTAATGTTTGGGTAATCTCTTATGCTAAATTTATTTCCTCATTTACTTTGAGCTTGAAGCGCTTTCTAAAAAGGTAAACGCCTAAGTATAAAAAAGGAGTGTCAAAAGCAGCTATTAAAACTTTAAATAAGAATCCTGAAATGAGCAACCCTAAAAATTTGTCCCATTCAATTTTACCAAAACTACAGAGTAATACTAAAACCGTGGCCGTATCTATAAATTGAGATAAAAACGTTGAGCAGTTATTGCGGAGCCAAAGGTGTTTTCCTTTGGTTAGCTTTTTCCAGAAGTGATAGATTTGAATGTCTATAAATTGAGCAAATAAATAAGCCATCATACTTGCAAAGACCGCGATTGCCGTACTACCGAAAACAGTTGTAAAAAGATCGTCTTTTACTGGCGACCATGATGTTGAAGGAACTGTATTAGCAACATATACTATTAGCATAGAAAAGAATGATGCAAAAATGCCTGCAACCACAATATCATTAGCTCTCTTTTTACCATAAATTTCACTAATTAAATCCGTGATTAAAAATGTAATAGGATAAGGGAGAATGCCAACCGAAATTTCAAAAAGCTTACTGCCAAAAACTTCTATATCGATAGGATACCAATAAAAGAATTTTTGAAATATAAGATTAGAAACTACAAGTGAGGTTATAAAAAGAGCACCAAGGAGTAAGTAGATACGTTGCGCTAAAAGCTTGTCTTTTAATAGCATTAAAAATGGTTGATAAATAGTTTCAGTAAAGATAAAGTAATAAATTTTGTTTTAGTTATTTTGTTTCCTCTTATGAAATCTGTCAAAACCATTTACATAGCATTAGGTAGTAACAAAGGCGATAAAATGCAGTATTTGCAATCTGCCATTGATGCTGTTTTTGAAAAGGTTGGTGTCGTAAAAAAAATCTCAAAAGTTTACAAAACACCAGCACTTGGTTTTGAAGGTGACGACTTTTATAACGCTTGTATCAAAGTTGAAACTGAGCTTAAACCAAAATCTGTACTCAAGGAGCTTAAGACTATTGAATTTAAGCTAGGACGAAAAGCTAAGACTTCTGAAATTTATGAGTCTAGAGAAATTGATCTTGATATTCTTTTGTTTGATGATGAAGTGCTAAATGATAGTAATTTAGTGATTCCGCATCCGCACATGCAAAAGCGAAAATTTGTTTTGCAGCCACTTTTAGATATTACAAAAGAAGTAGAACACCCTGTTTTAAAGTTTACTATTGAAAGTTTGTTAGATTATTGTGAAGATACTTCGGTTATAGAACCCGTAAATATTTGGTTAAAAAGTCCAAAACGGCATTATAATTTTACGGACTTCAATTTTATTGCCATTGAAGGAAATATAGGTGCAGGGAAAACAAGTCTGGCGACTAAGATTTCGCAAGAGTTCAATGCGAAATTAATTTTAGAGCGTTTTGCAGATAATCCATTTCTGCCAAAATTTTATAAAGAGCCAGAGCGCTATGCGTTTACATTAGAAATGTCTTTTTTGGCAGATCGTTACCAACAAATTAGTGATGACTTATCGCAGTTAGATTTATTCAAGGATTTTATGGTAAGCGATTATGATGTGCATAAATCGCTGATTTTTTCAAAGGTTACACTGCCTGATGATGAGTTTAGATTGTACCGTAAATTATTTTATCAGGTTTATAAAGATATTGCGAGACCAGATTTGTATGTCTATCTCTATCAAAACACAGAACGTTTACAAGCTAATATTAAAAAGCGAGGACGTAAATACGAGAAAGAAATTCAAGATGAATATTTAAATAAAATCAATTCCGGATATCTAGAATTTTTAAAATCACAGTCTGAACTCAATGTAAAAATCATTGATATTTCAGATAAAGATTTTGTGAAGAATCGTGAAGATTATTTGTGGCTTCTAAGAGAAATCAGTTCGTAGTTTTGTTATTCTGAACTTGCTATTGCTGAATTTATTTCAGTATTTCAGAATCTCATCAGCTAATTTTAAAGCGAATAAAGCGTTGTTATAATTTTGCTGTTATCGCTACTTAATATGACTTCATTCAATAAAAGAACTTCCTTAGCTTTAAAGTTAAAAGGTGCTGCTGTTATATCAACTCCGCTTTTATGTTTTAATCTGTTACTGCGATTAGCAATAATATCAATATTTGGTGTAAAATGACCAATAGGGACATGTTCTGTTAGATTGATGTATTTGTAATGCTGAAGTTTGTCTAAAATTTGTTGAATTTCCTCATTAGATAAATGCTGAAGCACTTGTCGTAAAATAACACAGTCGGCTTTCGGTAATTGATCTTTGGAAATATCTAAACATAAAAATTCTAAATTTTCAGCTTCAAACAATGTTTTGTTACGATCTATAAGCTCAGGAACAATATCAACAGCAAAATAATGTTGTGTGTATTCTACAAGGTGTTTCCCAATATTAAAATCACCACAACCTAAATCACAAACGGTTAAATTTTGATATGATTTTAAAAAGCTGATAACTACCTTGAGATATGGCTCAATAATCTTAGGTTTGTGAGAGCCTTCGCCAGAATAAAAATCGGAACCTTGTCCGCCCCAAAAATGCTTTCTATAAATCTGTTGCATTACGGCTTTGGTTGGCCAAGGACTTTTTTGTTTTTTCATGATTGTCATTCAATACTTGATGTGAATCTATTTTGTTGTAGAGTATACTTTTAAATATTGCGAAATAGTTGTAGTTTTAATTTAATATGAATTGTTTTATTATTTTTCTAATTCAAAAAGGAACTCCTTTTAGTGGGCCAGTAAATGTGCCAAGAGGTGATAATAGTGGCTCGTCAAACGCAACACCTTAGGATTTTTTGATTGCTTTAGTAATTCTTATGATAGTCTTCCTGATTATATTTAAAATAAAAAATCGAAAAAATTAATCATTCAACATTTTAGAAAAATATTAGATAGTTTTCATAATCTTCGAAAACACATCCCAAACAACAACACCACAGCTCACCGAAATATTCAGGGAATGTTTGGTGCCATATTGTGGAATTTCAATAACGGTATCACTAGCGTTAATAACATCTTGAGAAACACCTTTTACTTCATTACCAAAAACAAAAGCATATTTAGTGTTTGGTTGAGGTTGAAAATCATTGAGCATGGTGGCATTTTCGGCTTGTTCAATGGAGCAAATTTTTACACCATCAGACTTTAACTGTTCAGCAACACTAAGCGTATTTTCTGCATACTCCCAATCAACAGTTTTGGTACTGCCTAATGCGGTTTTTCTAATGTCATTATGAGGCGGTTGTGCTGTTATACCACACAAGTAGATTTTTTCAATCAAAAAAGCATCGCTTGTTCTAAAGACAGAGCCAATATTGTTTAGGCTTCGAATATTGTCTAATATGATGATTATCGGTGATTTTTTGGCAGCTTTAAATTCCTCAATTTCCAATCGGTCTAGTTCGCTGTTTTTCAGTTTTCGCATGTTGAAATCTTGTGTTTTTTGTAGATAACTTCTTTAGTATTCCTTTTATATAACAAGGCTATTTGGCTACATTAGCAATCTTACAATTGTAACAAAAATAGAATTAAAAACTTAGAATACCATTGGCTAAAAAAGCAAAAAAAGAGACTCCTTTAATGAAACAGTATAATGCTATCAAGGCTAAATACCCTGATGCGTTACTATTGTTTAGAGTTGGTGATTTTTATGAAACCTTTGGTAGCGATGCTGTTAAAACGGCTAAGATTCTAGATATTATTCTTACCAAAAGAGGTGCTGGTAGTGAAAGTGAAACCGAATTGGCTGGTTTTCCGCATCATTCGTTAAATACCTATTTGCCAAAATTGGTTCGTGCTGGTGAGCGTGTAGCTATTTGCGATCAGTTGGAAGATCCTAAGCAAACCAAAACAATTGTAAAGCGTGGTGTTACAGAGTTGGTTACACCAGGTGTAGCTTTAAATGATGATATACTTCAGTCGAAATCCAACAACTTTCTCTGTGCGGTTCATTTTGACAAGAAAAATATTGGGATTTCATTTTTAGACATCTCAACAGGTGAGTTCTTAACTTCTCAAGGTAATGCGGAGTATATTGATAAGTTATTGCAAAACTTCAATCCTAGTGAAGTTCTAATTTCTAAAAAAGCTAGAAAAGAATTTGCTGAAACTTTTGGTAACGATTTTCATACCTTCTTTTTAGAAGATTGGGTTTTTCAAGCCGATTATGCCAATGAAACTTTAACGAAGCATTTTAATACAAAAACCTTAAAAGGATTTGGTATTCACGATTTATACGAAGGTATTATTGCTTCGGGAGTTGTGCTTCATTATTTAAGTGAAACTAGGCACAATAAGTTAGAGCATATTGCAACAATTTCAAGGATTGCAACAGATGATTACGTTTGGATGGATAAATTCACTATTCGCAATCTTGAGCTTTACCATTCCTCAAACACCAATGCCGTAACACTTATTGATGTTATTGATAAGACAATTTCGGCTATGGGAGGAAGAACTTTAAAACGTTGGTTAGCGCTTCCGTTAAAGCATGCTGATAAAATAAAACAGCGTCATGAGGTGGTAAAATACCTTTTGGAAAATGAAGCTAAACTTTTAAAAATTCAAGGTCAAATAAAGCATATCGGAGATATAGAACGCTTAATATCTAAGATAGCAACGACTAAAGTGAGTCCACGAGAAGTGGTGCAATTAAAGAACTCGTTAGAAGCTATTGTACCAATTAAATCAATTGCTGAAAGTTGTGAGAATGATGCGCTGAAAGTATTGGGTTCTAATTTGAATAATTGTGACTTGCTTAGAGAAAAAATTAAGCAAACACTTAACGAAGAAGCGCCTGTAAACGTTCTTAAAGGTAACACCATTGCCGATGGTTTTTCAGAAGAACTCGATGAGCTCAGAGGTTTATCACAATCTGGAAAAACCTATTTGGACAATATGCTTCAACGTGAGAGTGAGCGTACAAGGATTCCATCTTTAAAGATAGCATCTAATAACGTTTTTGGATATTATATTGAAGTTCGAAATACTCATAAAGACAAAGTTCCGCAAGAGTGGATTCGTAAGCAAACTCTGGTAAATGCAGAGCGCTACATAACTGAAGAACTTAAGGAGTACGAAGCTAAAATTCTTGGTGCTGAAGAGCGTATATTGGCTATAGAGCAACAATTGTTTTCTGAGTTAGTAACCTGGATGCACCAGTTTATTGTGCAAGTACAGCAGAATGCACAACTTATTGGTCAGCTAGATTGTTTGTGTGGGTTTGCGAGTTTAGCAAAATCAAACAGTTATAATTATCCTGAAATTGATGATAGCTTTGCTTTAGAAATAAAAGATGGTCGTCATCCTGTTATAGAAAAGCAGTTGCCTTTGGGTGAAGCTTATATTGCTAATGATGTTTATCTCGATAGAGAGTCTCAACAAATTATAATGATAACTGGACCTAATATGTCTGGTAAGTCGGCCATATTAAGACAGACAGCTTTAATTGTGCTATTGGCGCAAATAGGAAGTTTTGTTCCTGCTACTGAAGCAAAAATAGGTTTGGTAGATAAGATTTTTACTCGTGTTGGTGCCAGTGATAATATTTCTATGGGAGAATCTACTTTTATGGTAGAAATGAATGAAACCGCATCCATTCTTAATAATATCTCTGAGCGTAGTTTAGTATTATTAGATGAAATAGGAAGAGGAACAAGTACGTATGATGGTATTTCCATCGCTTGGGCCATTAGCGAATATTTACATGAACATCCTTCAAAACCTAAAACTTTATTTGCTACACATTATCATGAGCTCAATGAAATGTGTGAGACATTTAAACGTATAAAGAACTTTAATGTTTCAGTAAAAGAGCTGAAAGACAATGTACTTTTTGTACGTAAGTTGGTTGAAGGTGGTAGTGAGCATAGTTTTGGTATCCATGTGGCTAAAATGGCAGGCATGCCACAGCAAGTCATCAGAAGAGCAAATAAAATATTATCTAAATTAGAGAAGTCTCACTCTAGCGAAGAGCTTACAGATAACATTAAATCAATGAAAGATGATATGCAGTTAAGCTTTTTCAACTTAGATGATCCTCTACTTGAGGAAATTAAAGATGAGATTTTGCATACAGATATAGATACATTAACACCGGTTGAGGCCTTGATGAAACTCAATGAAATAAAGCGAATGTTGGTGAAGAAAAAGCAAGCTTAAAATAAATTGTATTTATTTTTAAAAAAGGCTTTGCATTTATAAGATTTATTTTAAATTTGCATCCGCTTTTACAGCGAAATAGTTCTTTTAAAACTGCGAAAGTAGCTCAGGGGTAGAGCATCACCTTGCCAAGGTGAGGGTCGCGGGTTCAAATCCCGTCTTTCGCTCTACAATAATATATACCAATAAAGTTACAGTCTGTAACTTGGACGCTGAAGTGGTGGAATTGGTAGACACGTTGGACTTAAAATCCAATGGCCATTATGGCCGTGCGGGTTCAAGTCCCGCCTTCAGTACAAAAAGCCTTATCAAAATTTTGATGAGGCTTTTTTATTTCACAAGTGTTTCTATGTCACTTATTCTCTAGGTTTTTGTCATATTTTTTTAGATTGAATAATAGTGTTTTAACAAAATAATTACAAATTTACGCAACCGATTGCGTTATTCTTGATCTAAAAGTTTATATTTGGAAGAATTAATGAATACAGATAAATAATTTGTAGGATAATTTATTCACAATTAATGTCGAAAACGAGTATTTTTTTGAGAAACTTAATAGTGCGTTATCACGCTTTACTGATTTTAAGTTTTATTCTAGTCCCTTCAATTTCTCTTAATGCCGAAAATGGATATGATCTTTGGTTACGTTACAGCTATTTAAATAATAGTGAGATACGCGAGAATTACAGTCAATATTTTAATAAAATTAATATTAGTGGAGAAAGTGAGACCTTAGTAGTTATTAAAAATGAACTTCTTAGAGCTTCGGAAGGCATGCTTAAAGAAAAAGTTCTTTGGGAAAATGACTATTTAAAAGCTAAACTAATATTTGTAAATAAAGAGAACTATCCAAAGGACTTAGGAAAAAAAGTTCCTCAAGATTGGACCAGTATTGGTGAAGAGGGATTTAGTATTAAATATGTAAAAATCAATGACGATTATAAAATTATTATAGCAGGAAATTCTGAAATAGGATTACTCTATGGAACTTTTGAATTGTTGAAACAGATGCAGATGCAAAATAATCTATCTCGTCTCAATATTATTGAAAGTCCTAAAACTGATATACGACTGTTAAATCATTGGGACAATTTAGATAGAACTGTAGAGCGTGGTTATGCTGGGTTTTCCATTTGGAACTGGCATAAGCTCCCAGAGTATATAGATCCTAGATATGAAGACTACGCAAGAGCTAACGCAAGTATAGGAATAAATGGTACGGTTTTAACAAATGTCAACGCTAACGCTTTAGTGTTAACACCAAGATATATAGAAAAAGTAAAAGCTTTAGCTGATCTATTTAGACCTTATGGAATCAAAGTTTATCTAACGGCACGCTTTTCTGCACCAATAGAAATAGGAGAGTTGGAAACGGCTGATCCTCTCGATGAGAAAGTAAAGAATTGGTGGGCAAAAAAAACAGCGGAGATTTATAAAGAAATACCAGATTTTGGTGGCTTTTTAGTAAAAGCTAACTCAGAAGGACAGCCTGGTCCTCAGAATTATGGTCGCAATCATGCTGATGGTGCTAATATGTTGGCAGATGCTGTTGCTCCTTTTGGAGGTATTATCATGTGGAGGGCTTTTGTATACTCAGAACACGATCCTACCGATAGAGCAAAACAGGCCTACAGTGAATTTGTGCCTTACGATGGTAAATTTCGTGATAACGTAATAATTCAAGTAAAAAACGGTGCTATAGATTTTCAACCTAGAGAGCCTTTTCACCCAATGTTTGGTGCTATGCCGAAGACGCCTTTAATGATGGAGTTTCAAATAACCCAAGAATACTTAGGATTTAGTACACATATGGTTTTTCTCCCAAAATTATATGAAGAAGTTCTGAAAGCTGATACCTATCGTGAAGGAGAGGGATCAACAGTAGCTAAAGTTGTTGATGGCTCACTTCATAATAAATCAATATCAGGAATGGCCGGTGTGTCTAATATCGGTACTGATATAAATTGGACAGGTCATCCTTTTGCTCAAGCAAATTGGTATGGTTTTGGGCGTTTGGCTTGGGATCCTTATTTGTCAGAAGAAGAAATTGCTGAAGAATGGTTAAAGCTAACGTTTAGCACAGATCCTAATTTTATTGAAACAATGATTCCTATACTTATGGAGTCTCGAGAAGCTGTAGTTAATTATATGACTCCACTTGGTCTTCATCATTTAATGGCTACAGGTCATCATTATGGACCAGGACCTTGGGTAGATGATCTTTCAAGACCAGAGTGGAATCCTACATATTATCATAAGGCAGACAAAGAAGGTATAGGTTTTAATCGAAGCGAAACAGGTACTAACGCCGTTTCCCAATATGAAGAAACGGTGGCGAAAAATTTCAATGAACCTGCAACTACACCAGAGGAACTATTGCTTTGGTTTCATCATTTGTCTTGGGATTATAAAATGAAAGATGGAAATATACTTTGGGATGCACTAGCTCTTAAATATCAAGAAGGTGTTAACCAAGTAAACAAAATGATAAGCACTTGGGAGAAAATGAAACCATATATAGATGAGGAACGTTTTGAGGAAGTGAAAATGTTGCTTTCCATTCAGTTGAAAGAAGCCAAGTGGTGGAGAGATTCTTCTTTAGTCTATTTTCAAGAATTTTCAGGAAAACCAATTCCTAATGGTGTGCCAAAACCAGGTAAAACACTAGAAGAATATAAATCAATGACATATCCATATGCGCCAGGTATAAGGCCAAGATGGTAACCAATATCAATTTTAATGAGAAATAAAACGGCAATCGTAACTGGCGGTAATTCTGGTCTGGGCTATGCCACGGCCAAGAAATTCTGCGATAATGGTTATACCACTTATATAGTTGGTAGAAACCAAGAGAAAACAGCTAAAGCCTGCGAAGAATTAGGTGAATTGGCAAAACCAATCGTATTTGACCTTGATCAGTTAGATAAAATACCTGAAATGATTAGTCAAATAGCAGAAACCGAAGGACATATTGATGTTTTGGTCAATAATGCCGGAATTAACATGAAAAAGGAATTTATTGAAGTTACTGATGAAGAATTCGATAAAATCATTCATACCAATATGAAGAGTGTTTTTGCGATATCTAGAGAAGTTGTAAAGGTGATGAAGAGTAATGGAGGAGGAAATATCGTTAATATAAGCTCAATGGCAGCTCAGTACGGTATTCCAAAGGTAATTGCCTACACCGCTAGTAAAACAGCTATTGAAGGCATGACACGCTCTATGGCTGTGGACCTTGCTCAGTACAGAGTTAGAGTAAATTGTGTTGCGCCAGGTTTTATAAAAACTCCAATGACAGCAGAAGCACTTAACTCAGATCCTGAAAGAAAAAATAAAGTATTTTCTCGTACACCAATGGGTAAAATGGGTGAGCCAGAAGATATTGCAGATGCTGTTTTCTTTTTTGCTAGCAATGAAGCCAAATTTGTAACAGGTGTCACCATGTGTGTTGATGGCGGTAATTCCATTGGTTTTTAGTTTATGAAATATCAGATGTTACATACAATGCGTTGGTTCGGTCCACAAGACAAAATTAGTCTTCGAGATATCAGACAATGTGATGTAAAAGGCATAGTTACAGCCCTGCATCATGTCCCAGTTGGTGATATTTGGACTGTTGATGAAATAAAAAAACGTCAACAGGAAGTTCGTGACCAAGGAATGGAATGGACTGTTGTAGAAAGTCTGCCGGTAAGTGAAGATATTAAACGACAGAAAGGAGATTTCAAGATTCATATTGACAATTATAAGACTAGCCTTAAAAATTTAGCCACTTGTGGTATTTATGTGGTGACTTATAATTTTATGCCTATACTAGATTGGGTTCGTACCAATCATGCGTATGTAAATGTAGACGGATCAAGAGCTTTACTATACGACCATAAAGCGTTCATTTATTTTGATGTATTTCTCTTGAAAAGACCAGGAAGTAAAGAAAGTTATTCAGAAGAAGAAGTTGAGGTTGCGCTTCAATACGGACAAAACCTTACCGATAGTGAAAAAGAACAATTATTTAGAAATGTATTATTGGGACTTCCAGGAAGTACAGAAAATTTTACAGCTAAAGAAATATTGGCACTTTTAGATAACTATAAGGATATTGATGATTCTTCACTCAGAAATCATCTCATTTATTTTTTAAAAGAAGTTGTCCCAGTAGCTGAAGAGTTAGGTATTAAGTTAGCCATTCACCCTGATGATCCTCCTTTTTCTGTAATGGGTTTACCTCGTATTGTGTCACAAGCTAGCGATCTTCAGCAGATTTTTGAAGCTGTTCCTTCAGTCGCTAATGGACTTTGTTTTTGTACGGGTTCTTTAGGTGCTCATCCAGATAATGATCTAATAAGGATTATAAATCTATTTGATGAGCGTATTCACTTTTTGCACTTAAGAAATGTAAAACGAGAAAATAAGGATGTTTTTAGAGAATCAGCCCATCTAGATGGAGATGTTCAGATGAAGTCTGTCATGATAGAGATTTTAAAGCTAATGGAAAAACGTAAAGTTAACTTACCAATGCGACCAGATCATGGTTTTCTTTTTTCTATGGAAGGACAAAAAGAACAGTATCCTGGATATTCGCTTATAGGAAGAATGAAAGGACTAGCAGAACTGAGAGGATTAGAAATGGGAATTTCTAATTAGTATGGTTAGTTTCAGAATAGTTGAAATATTTGATAAAAGCAAAACTATAAAACATTAATTATTAATTGTTTAATAAAGCATCTGAAGCCAAAAACGAAACGATAGTATGAAGGAAAGATTAAGAATTATAACACTTCAAAAAAGAATTTTACAGCTAACCTTTTGTTTGTTTGTAATTTTTTCTTCTTCCGGGCAAGTTAAGCTTCCTACTATTTTTCAAGATGGCATGGTTTTGCAAAGACATACCAATATTAAGGTTTGGGGCTGGGCTTCACCTGGTGAAAAAGTAAGGGTGAAATTTAACGGAAAGTCTAAAACAACAAAAACATCTCGCGATGGTAGTTGGAGTATAGAGTTGCCAAAAATGAAAGCAGGAGGTCCTTTTACTTTAAAGGTTTCAGGAACTAATGAAATTATTTTGAATGATGTCCTTATAGGTGATGTCTGGTTATGTTCTGGTCAATCTAACATGGTACATCAACTAGATATTCATGATGTTACTTATGCAGATGAAATTAAAAATGTGAATTATTCTGAAATAAGGCATTTCAAAATTCCTACGAATACTGACTTAAATGGTCCAATCAAAGATTTAGACGGTGGCAAATGGCAAAAAGCCATAGATGAAGAAGTAAGACCATTTTCTGCAGTAGCCTATTTCTTTGCAAAAAAATTATATAAAAAATATAATGTTCCTATAGGTTTGATAAATGCGAGTGTTGGCGGAACACCTATCGAGGCTTGGATAAGTGAGGATGGTTACAAAAATTTTCCTAAATTTTTAGAAGTCATAGAACGAAATAAAGATACAAGTTATGTCAATAGCTTAAATGGTAATCATAACAATACCGACAGTTCTCCTCTTCCTAAAGATAAAGGTCTTATAGGTGAAATCCCTTGGTATTCATTAGGTTTTGAACCTAAAAATTGGCGTAGAATAAATATTCCAGGATACTGGGAAGACCAAGGTGTTAGAGATTTAAATGGAGTAGTTTGGTACCGAAGAGAAATTCAGTTGCCTCAATCTATGACAGGCGAGGAAGCTGAGGTATTTCTAGGTAGAATTGTAAACGCAGATGAGCTTTACATCAATGGAAAAAAGATAGCTCAAACAACTTACCAATATCCACAACGACGCTACAATGTGCCTAAGGATGTTTTAAAAGAAGGTGAAAATCTGTTTGTGATTCGTGTGACAAATTATGGTGGAAAAGGTGGTTTTGTACCAGACAAACCGTACAAGATTTTTAATGAAAGAGATACTGTAGATCTAAAAGGATATTGGGAATATAAAGTAGGTGAAGTGTTTCCTCCTCGAGATAGAAGCAGTTTTGCAGGTCCTCGAAGAATTAATCCTCAAAATGAACCTACAGCACTTTACAATGCTATGGTGGCACCTTATTTGGAATATCCAATAACAGGAGTTCTATGGTATCAAGGAGAAAGTAACGCTGGGAGACCAGAAGAATATGCTGAATTATTACCAGCATTGATAAAGGATTGGAGAGCTAAGTTTACTAATGTAGAATTACCATTTATATATGCTCAGCTTCCTAATTTTGGAGATGTAGATTATCTGCCTACAGAAAGTGGTTGGGCAAAGTTACGCGAATCTCAATTGAAGTCTTTAGTAGTGCCCAATACTGCTATGACTGTTAATATTGAGTTAGGAGAGTGGAATGATATTCACCCAGATAATAAAAAAGATGTGGGTGAACGAATGGCTTTGGCGGCACAAAAATTAGCTTATAAGGAAGATATTGTCCATTCAGGACCATTATATAAAAGCCATATTATACAAAAAGATAAAGTTATTATCTCCTTTTTAAATATTGGAGGTGGACTTATTACAGATGATGGCGAAGAGCTCAGCGAGTTTGCAATTGCAGGTGAAGATGGTGAATATGTTTGGGCAAATGCAAAAATAGTGGATAACAAGGTTGTGGTATGGAGTGATACTGTGCCTCATCCGAAGTATGTAAAATATGCCTGGTCTGATAATCCAGACAATCCTAATTTATATAATAAAGAAGGTTTACCAGCTTCACCTTTCAGAATTGAGTAGGCGTTTATCTAAGGTGTAATTCAAGAGTTTTAAAGTGTTGAAATACTATTAAATACGGTGAAATTGTTAAAAATGAATCTATTTACGAAATCGATTGCATAAATTTTGCTTTTAAAGCTTTTTTTTAGTTTATTTACTATATATAGTAGAGTTTTTAAAGCTTCGCAATTCTTTATTTCAAAAAAGAAAAAACAATCTAAATTATAATATAAATAAAAATTAATATAATGAAAAAAATCTTTCTTAGTGTACTGGTTTTTGGTTTTATCTTGACTGGCTGTAGCCCAGACGAATCGAATGGCGTTAGGGTTGGTGGGCCAACAAATAGTTCAGATGATGATGGAGGAAATTCAGGAGATCCTCTTTTATATAATCCCACAGAAAATCTTAAAGACATGGCTAGTTTTCCAATTGGAAATATTGTGTCTGCGTCACGTTTGGCTTCTTCGTCTGAAACAGAATTCAGAAGTATGCTAAATAATGACTACAATAGTATTACGGCAGAAAATGATATGAAAATGGCCAACATATTTGTAGGACCAGATAGTTTTGACTTTAGTGATGGTGATGCCATAGTTGCTTATGCTAAAGCTAACGGAATGCGAGTTCATGGACATGCATTAGTTTGGCACCCAGAATATGCTATTCCAGATTGGTTAGAGAATTTTGCAGGTACAGACCAAGAGTTCGAGGCTCACATAGAAAATTATGTAAAGACTACTGTAGAACATTTTGCACAAGAGGTAGATGCAAACGGAAATTCTATAGTTGAGGCATGGGATGTAGTGAATGAATACTTTAGTGATGATGGTGGTATAAGATCCTCTCTTTTCACTCAAAGAATGGGGGCAAACTATATTGAAAGGATTTTTCAATGGGCACGAGAAGCGGATCCAGATGTAAAACTTTTCTACAATGACTATAACGTTGCAGGGCAAACAAATAAGCGTGCCGCTATTTTATCTATGGCAACTAGTTTTCAAAATAGTGGAATACCTATAGATGGTATTGGTATGCAAATGCATTTAAGTAGTGCATGGCCTTCTCTTAACGAAGTAAGCAATGCAATTACAAGTGTTGCAGGTTCTGGATTATTAGTCCATATTTCAGAATTGGATATAGGAATTAACCCTGATGAAGATATTACATCGCTAACTTTAGAACGTGCTCAACTGCAAGAGAGCTATTACAATCATGTTTCTTCTGAATATAACTCTATTGTTCCAGCTGCTCAACAGTATGGTATTACCGTTTGGGGTGTAAGAGATCAAGATAGTTGGAGATATGATGGAGGTACAGAATGGCCTTTACTTTACAATGAAAACTATGAGTTTAAAATAGCACATAGAGGATTTGCAGACGGACTTTAGAATATAATTTACTAAAATATTGAATATCTCATATAGACCTTGTTTTTGTTTGAAGAGCAAGGTCTTTTTTGTTTAAGAGTCCATAATTACTCGCTTTAATAAAAATTAGAATTAAAATGTTGAAAAATAAACCTTCAAAAGCACTAAAGGTAATACTAAGTGTATTTCTTTTAACAACTATACCTTTGGTCATATCATCATTTACAAGTGTACATAATGATTCATTAAGTAAGCTCACAAAGCCCTCAAACCAACCGATTTTCAAAAATGTCGTTTATAAAGGTAACGATGATATATATACGAACAATCCTTTAGCAGAAAATGAGTTCTATAATCCTATTTTACAAGGGTGTTATCCAGACCCTGCGATAACTAAAAAAGGGGATGACTACTATATGGTCTGTTCTTCATTTGCAATGTTTCCAGGTGTCCCTATTTTTCACTCAAAAGATTTGGTTAATTGGTCTCAAATAGGACACGTTTTAGACAGACCTTCCCAATTGGATGTTAGCAAAGTTGGTATTAGTCATGGTGTATATGCACCAGGTATCACTTATAATCCAAATAACGATACATTTTACATGATTACCACTGTAGTCTATGGAGCAGGAAATATGGTTGTTAAAACTAAAGACCCAATGAAAGGATGGAGTGAACCATATAAACTGAGTTTTAGTGGCATAGACCCCTCGATTTTTTTCGATGATGATGGTAAAGCGTATGTAGTACATAATGATGCACCAAATGAGGGTAAAGAATTGTATAGTGGACACCGAGTTATAAAAGTTTGGGAGTATGATTTGGAAAAAGATGATGTTATTCCAGGAACAGATAAAATTATTGTAAATGGTGGGGTTAATATCAATGAAAAGCCTATTTGGATTGAAGCACCACATCTTTATAAAAAAGATGGTTTTTACTACTTAATGTGTGCTGAAGGTGGAACAGGAGGATGGCACAGTGAAGTCATATTTAAGAGTGATAAACCTACAGGCCCTTTTGTACCAGCACCTAGTAATCCTATACTTACCCAAAGATATTTTGAAAAAGACAGACAAAATAAAGTAGATTGGGCTGGTCATGCAGATTTAGTACAGTTTGATGGTGATCAATACTATGGAGTGTTTTTGGCAGTACGACCAAATGAAGAAAACCGTGTTAATACTGGTCGAGAAACCTTTATGTTACCAGTAGATTGGTCTGGTGAATTTCCTGTTTTTGAAAATGGGTTGGTTCCTATGAAACCAAAATTGAAGTTGCCAGAAGGTGTTTTAAATAAAACAGGAAGTAAAGAATTTTTCCCTAATGGTAATTTTACTTTTCAAGAAGATTTTACTTCTGATAAGCTCGATTACCGTTGGATAGGTATACGAGGACCACGAGAAGCTTTCATATCTAAAGTTAAAGAGGGTTTAAAAATCAAGCCTTTTGATGTGAATATAAAAGAAAGAAAACCTACATCAACACTATTTCATAGACAGCAACACAATAGTTTTACCTTTTCAACAACATTATCTTATCGCCCAAAATCAGAAGAGGATTTAGCAGGTGTTGTAGCATTGCAAAATGAAGGATCAAACTATGTGTTTGGAGTAACCAAAAAAGGAAACAATTTTTATATAGTACTTCAAAAAAATAAATGGCCAGGAAGACAGGGAGACGTAATTTCAGAAGTAATAGCAAGCTCTAAAATAGAGCTAGATGATGATATTAAACTTGAAATTTCGGCTAATGGTGACAAATATGAATTTAAATATGCAGTTGGAAATACTGAACTAAAGAAACTAGGCACTACAGTATCTGGAGATATCCTATCTACAGATATTGCAGGTGGTTTTACGGGTTGTTTGTTAGGTTTATATGCTACTTCAGCAAATGATATACAACCAAAATAAATAAAGGAAAAAATAAACTAAACATTAAGTACAATGAAAACAATTATAAAAATATTAATGCTATTTGTATTGATTTTAACTTTCAATTGTAGCAGTGATGAAGGTGGAGGTGTTAATGTGGGTGGGCCAACCGGTCCTTCTGATCCATCAGATCCTACAGTATTACAACCTGATGCTTCTACAGTTACACCTACAGAGGTAGAACAAAATATTAGTGGTTTTGGTGCGGCAACAGTTTTTAGGTTGAATAATCCACTTAGCGCTAACGATATGGACAAATTATATGGAAATGATGAGGGGGAAATAGGTCTCTCAATTTTAAGGATTCGTGTTGCTCCAGACGATAACGCAAGAGCAATTGAGCTTGGACATGCCCAACTAGCTTCTCAAAGAGGCGCTTTAATTATGGCAACACCTTGGAGTCCTCCTGCGGATATGAAAACTAATAATGACCTAATTGGAGGGGCTTTAAAGACAGAATCTTATGAAGACTATGCAAATTACTTGAATGATTTTGCTGCTTATATGGATACTAATGGAGCCCCTTTAGAAGTTATAAGCATTCAGAACGAGGGTGATTATGAAGTTTCTTATGAGTCTTGCAACTGGTCTGCAGCCCAAGTACGTGATTTTATGAGAGATTATGGTGGTCTTATCACTAATACTCAATTGATGCCATCCGAATCATTTCAGTTTAGACACGAGCATACGGACTTAACACTTAACGATCCTGTAGCAGTAGATAATGTAGATATTGTAGGAGGTCATATTTATGGTACGGCCATCGATAATTATCCATATCCTCTTGCTTTAGAAAAAGGGAAAGAACTTTGGATGACTGAGCACTATACATCTAGTGATAGAAGTGCTAATTTATGGCCAGATGCTTTATTAGTTGGAAAGGAAGTTCACGATTGTATGGTAATTGGTCAATACAGTGCTTATGTATGGTGGTATGGTAAAAGATATTACGGTTTTATAGGAGATGGTGAAGAAGGAACTTCTAACGGTGTTGTAACCAAGCGAGGTTACGTGATGTCAAACTTCTCAAGATTTATTAAACCTGGTTATACAAGGATAGCGGCAGAGGCTAATCCTCAGACAGGAATTTCTGTTAGTGCTTATTCAGGTGAAGGTAGGATTGTGGTTGTAGCTATAAATCAAACAGAGCAAACTGTAGAGCAACAATTTGTTATTTCAGGAACAAGCAGCGATAGTGTTACCCCTTATATTACAAGTAGTAACCAAAATTTAGAAGTACAAGAAGTTGTCAATATAGAATCGAGTATAGATGCGTTTTTATATAATCTACCGCCGAATAGTATTACAACTTTTGTAACTAACTAACTAATGTAGAGTTATACAACTAAGAATAAATATAAATAGCCTTAAGTCGAATAAAGACTTAAGATTTTTCACTAATTGAAAATTTTAAAATCATGAAACTAAACAAGTTCTCACAAATACTTTTTGTCTTAATATTAATTAGCTGTAGTAGCGGAGACGATTCTAATATTAATGTTGGAGGTCCTTCAGGAGGAAATAATGGAGGGCAAGAACCAGTAGAGTATTTAAGAGAGCACGTGAGTTTTCCAATAGGTCTTGCTTTGTCCTATGAGCAAATAACGTCAAATTCAAATAGTATGATAACCTACAGAGAAGTGATGAATAATGAATTTAACAGCCTCACTTTCGGAAATGAAATGAAAATGTATAACATGTTTCCTGCACCAGACACATATGATTGGAGTGATGGTGACGACCTTGTGGCTTATGCTCAAGAACATGGAATGCGTGTGCATGGTCATACTTTATTATGGCATCCAGAATATTCCATACCAAATTGGTTGGAAAGTTTTTCGGGTACGGATCAAGAATTTGAAGATCAGGTAAAAAATTACATCATCAACACAGTAGCCCACTTTGCTGAATTTGAAGATGATAACGGAAACCCTATCGTTGAAAGTTGGGATGTAGTTAACGAGGCACTTACTAGCGAAGCTATGAATGCCGTTTTTAGACAAAGAATAGGTGAGGATTACGTTGCTAAATGCCACCAATGGGCAAGACAAGGTGATGCTGAGGTAAAGCTATTTTACAATGATTATAATATTGCAGGAGATCCTAACAAACGAAATGAATTACTATCGATGGTTAATCAATTCATAGCTAATGATATTCCTATTGATGGTATTGGAATGCAAATGCACTTAAACCACAATTGGCCATCTCCTTCAGAACTACAAACGGCCATACAGCAGATTTCAGATACAGGGTTACTAGTACATATTTCAGAAATAGATGTAAAAGTAAATTACAATGACGATATTACTGAATTCACATCGGAGAGAGCTCAGGCACAGTCAGACCAATTTCATAGAGCTGCATACTATTACAAAACAATTGTCCCTTCTCCTCAACAGTTCGGAGTTACAGTTTGGGGATTAAGGGATATAGACAGTTGGTTGTATGATAACGGTACCGATTGGCCTTTACTTTTTGACAATAACTTTGATAGAAAACAAGCCTATATAGGACTTACAAATGGCCTGAAGGGACTAAGCCCTGACTAGTAATAAAAGCATGATATTGCTCAAATTAAATACTAAATTCGGATGTATACACTTGGTATAATAAATAAGTTCCAAATATATTTTTTTACAAAGAGTCAAGTATTATTTTTTATAGTAATAAGCTTCTTTATTTCTTGTGATAATCCAAAAAGAAATGATGAATCAGCTTATATTAAATCAGTAGAGCATACGGGTAGGTTGGTTACCAATGATTTGTTGTCGCGTTCAGGTTTTATGATGTACCAAACAGAAGAGGTACAAGCATTACATTATGCAGAAGTATGTGCTGCGTATGGTGCTATAAAATTGGCAGCTTTAGTAGATGATGAGGCAATAATCAATAAGTTTATAGAACGTTATAGAGACCCTCTTTATGATGAAATTATAAATACCTCTAATCACGTAGATGCTAATGTTTACGGTATATTACCTTTAGAACTTTATATTCAAACTAACCATAAAAAATATTTAGAACAAGGCTTAAGATTCGCTAATGGACAATGGGAAAATCCCTTACCAAATGGTTTAACATCTCAGACTAGATATTGGATAGATGATGTTTATATGATAGGTTGTTTGCAGGTTCAAGCCTATCGTGCGACTGGAAATATGATATATCTTGAACGTGCTGCAACTGAAATTGATTCTTATATAAAAAAGTTACAACAGCCAAATGGTCTTTTCTACCATGGAGAAGATGCTCATTTCTTTTGGGGAAGGGGAAACGGTTGGGTTGCGGCTGGAATGGCAGAGTTATTATCTGTATTACCTGAAAAGAATCCACATTATAATTCTATACTAAAAGGATATAAAAAGATGATGCAAAGTTTAATCCGTTATCAAAATAATGATGGTATGTGGCATCAGTTAATAGATAATAAAAATTCTTTTAAAGAAACATCTTCAACAGCCATGTTTGGTTTTGCAATATCTGTAGGAGTTAAAAAGGGTTTATTGTCAAAAGAAAACAACGCCGTTGCCTATAAAAAAGCTTGGAATGCACTTGTTTATTACATTCATGATGATGGTAAGGTTAAGGAAGTGTGTGTCGGAACTGGTCAAAGTGATGATATAAACTATTACCTTAATAGACCAAGAGTTACTGGTGATTTACATGGACAAGCTCCAATTCTATGGTTTGCCCAAAGTATATTGGAAAATCATAAATAATTATTTCATTTTGATTAAGCTTTAAGTAGTTCAATTACTAATATTTTAATTAAAAAATACTACTATTCATTTCTGTTTTTTTATTGAAAAATTCTATAAACTATTGTATTAATTAAATATTGTAGAAGGACATTGTGGACATTATTTATTGCTACGTTTTAATATAGTTGATTTTAAATTAAAAAGCCGCTTGTAGTAACGAGCGGCTTTTTAAGCAATAAACAATTTAGGTTATCTTTTATTTAGTTTTACATTTATATTATTGTACAGGTGTAACCTCCAAGTCATCTATGTATATAATACCTCCTACGTTTCCATCATAACTCATACTTATAGCAAATCGAGCATTATTAGGGCCGCCGTTTGTTGTGCTTGCTGTGAATTCATAAGTAACCTCAGTCCATTGGTTATTAGTAAAACCAACCTCTGGTGCACCCCATTCAGCCCAACCCGGATCACCTCCTTGATCTATTGCTACTTTTATATTTGAAATGCCTGTACCTTTAAACCAAACACTTAAAATATATGTTTGACCATCTACTACATCCATACTAGAATTAGGTTGAATATTCCAAGGATTAGCACCTAGCTCATTAATAGTCATTTTAAGACTTTTATCGCCATCATGGCTGTCTTCATCAGTTATTTCTCCAGTGGCAAGAGTACTATTTAAACCTCCCCAACCAGTTATGTTATCAGCAGCACCCAAGTCAGACTCTTCAAAGCTACCGTTTATATTAACAGGTGGTGGTGGTGGTGTACCTTGGCCTACTAAAGTTGCGTTATCAATAAAATAAACCGCATTTTCTACAGCACCTAAATCCATTACTATTCTTGTCTGAGCTGAATTTGCTGTGAATGTCCAAGAGATCTGTTGCCATTCAGCAGTAATATCATAATTGCCACTATATTGAGCAGAGCCACCAGGATTGGTTGAAAATCTGATATTACCACCATTTCCAGGAGTTCCTGATTGACCTTTAATCCACATGAAGAAAGTATATTCTGCACCATCTTGAGTTATTGCATCATCACTTACAAATTGTGTGTTCCATGGATTAGGACCAAGCCCTTCAGCACGTAGAGACCTACCATAATAAGTTTCACCACTAGCTGTTGTTGCTGTTAAAACATCAGCACCGTTAAACTTACTCCAATTAGTAAAATCATCTCCAGATCCTAATTCAAAATTTCCATTAGCTAGTAAGTTTTCGCCAACATAGAAACTCTCACCAGTTGATGCTTCACCACCAGTAGTTGTGATAAGAACTTCAGTTGGGATATTAGGGTTTAATCCTGCAGGAATAGTGATTGTTAATTCTTCCGATGTGGATGATACTACGGTTGCTTCAACTTCACCTACAGTTACAGATTGAATGTTATCTAAGGAAGTACCACGAATTGTAAGATCCTCACCTTCAGGAACTGCATTTGCAGAAAGAGCCTCAATAATAGGAAAAGGTCTTGGTACTATTGTAATGTCTGTTGTAACAATATAACCATCTGGCATTACTAAAGTAACGGTTCTTTCTCCAACACCTCCATTGATTGGTGTTGTAAATGTAATCATGTTACCATCTAGTTGATAAGGAACTTGATTACTGTTTAAGAAAACAAATAAAACGTCATTGAAGTTCTCACCTTCTAGAGTTACTTCATCACCAGGGAAAATTTCATTTGGTGAAATAGAAATAATTGAAACTTCTCTAAAAGAATCATCATCCTCACAACTGACTACAAAAAGGACAGATATTATAGCCAAAAATACACCTATTAGTCTCAGAGCTTTTAACATTTTTTTTAAAATTTAATTGATTAATATGAAAATTGGTTCTTTACTTCAAAAATTATAATTAGGTATAATTTTATCAATTTGTTAAAAAGAACTTGATATTTTAATCATCATTGTAAAAATCAGTTCTTATAATGTAAATATAGTCAATAATTTAAAAAGCGCAACCGATTGCGTAATTTTTTTGTTAAAAATGTTAATTTCTTGTGGTTAGTTAATTCACTATAGTGAACATCATAATTAAACACATTGTAAATTGACTATTTTTTGACAAAATTTATTGTTGCTAAAAAAAAGGGCTGTTTGTACAAACAGCCCTTTTTCGGAAAATAAACGCAACTAACTAATTCAAACTAATGTTTATAGTTTCTAACATATCTAATATCCAGGGTTTTGGTAAGCTGCTTTCTCAGCTTCTGTTGCATCCATTCTGTCAAATTGGGTTTGAGGGATTGGTCTTAAATAATGATAAGGTTCTATAGTTCTTGTTGTTACTGTAGGGTTATGGTCTGAAGCGTCGTTACCACCAATTTCATAACTACTAGCATATTCATTCCATTTTTGAGTACGCACTAAATCATACCATCTGTATCCTTCACCGAAGAATTCTCGTGAACGCTCTGCGAGAATATAATCGATATCGATTACAGCAGGTGTAGCATTTACCATAGCTGCACTATTATCTTCTATACGTTCTTGTTGTTCTCCGTTATCAAAACGCCACATACCTGCACGTGCACGAATAACGTTCACTAAATCTCTAGCTGTATATGATCCTGAAGCACCCTTTACTGCAGCTTCAGCAGCTACCAAGTAAAATTCTGAATACTTTGCAATTGGAAATGGTCGTGTATTTCCTACATTTGGTTCTCCTAATCCACCTTGGTTATCAGTACGGTATGTGCCTAATTTCCATAAGCCTGGATAAAACCTTCTATTTATTTCATTTAAGTTTATGACATAATCAGATCTACCTGATATTTCTCCACCACCAATATTTCCACCGTTGACATAACTCACACTAGGGTCGTATTCATCTAAGAAAGATACAACGGCATCACCAGGTTCAATTTCAAGACCATTAGCAGCTGTAATGGTAGGTGTTTCATCACCACCTTTATCCCAATTACCTCTATAACTAGTTACAAAAGTACCATCGTAGCGAGAGTCTATATCTTTGTTCGTGAATGTTTGCGTGAATACACCTATTGTTGGAGCCATACGTGTCCAAGGTCTTCCGTAGCTTTGTGCTGCTTCTCTTTGTACAGCAGCAACACCATCTACACTTATGGTAGTATAATTAGATGTCACCATCCAAACAGCGGTGTTTGTACCATCAGTACCGCCAAAACCTGTTAATGGTCCACCGTTATATATAGCACTTGTCTCAGTACGGTCTGAGTAAAGCATCATTTCTTCATGACGATCATTTGATCCTACGTGAACATCATAGAAATAGTCCAATAGTCTGTAAGGACCAGGGTTTTCAATACCATTAACGGCTAAGTTATAAGCCTGCTGAAAATAGTAAGAAGGACCATTACCATCTGGATCTGTTCTTGGAGTATCAGGGTAGGTTGGTATTCCATTAGGGTTTTCTAACCACCAACCATAAGTTAAATAAGCTTTTGCTAAATATAGTCTAGCTACATTTTTAGTTACAGTTCCTGTTAGTCTTGGATTATCTGGTAAATTATCTACTGCAGCAATTAAATCTGGTATAATTGCTCGAGTATATACTTCAGGTACAGTGTTACGTACAGAAGTTCTAACAGCAGATTGGTTAAAAGCAAGTTCTCCAGATCCTAAATCTAAAGGTACACCACCATAAGTTTGAACTAATAGAAAATAATAAAAAGCACGGAAAAATTGAGCTTCAGCAATTAATGATTCATCTAGCCCAACAGCTTCTGCGTTTTCAATAATACCGCTAGCAGTATTTATTGCTGGCCAGCTCGCACCCCAAGGTCTTCCTATAGAAAAACCACTTTCAGGTCGCAAATTACCTTGTCCAGCAAGATCTAAATCAAAAAAGTTATTATTTGCACTTTGAGCAGCGCAATATTCATCGGTACCTGTTTCACCTAAATTTAAAAAATAAGCGAAACCGTAAACATCTCTTAATCTCTCATAAAGAAAGGTTAATCCACCTTGTACTCCTAATTCTGTTTGGAAGAATTCAGGTGTAAATACGCCTCTTGGCTCTTCTTGGATTATATCCTCTGTACAAGAGCCTGTAAGCAATGCAATTAATAGTATTGCTATTGATACATTTTTAAATCTAATCTTTATCATGTTCATCTTTTTTAAAATGTTATGTTTAATCCTAGCAAAAAGTTTCTTGAAGTAGGCACATTGGTACCTATCGTTGGTATACCACGTGCAATATTCCCTGTGTTTACAGCTACATTTTGACGTGATCCATCACCATTAGTTCCAGAGTTTGTTTCAGGATCTAATCCAGATTCATCATGAAAAGGTGAAAACAAAACAAAAGGATTCTGTACAGTGGCATAAATTCTAAGCTTTTGTATAAATGTTTTATCTAAAACTTTGGAATCCATATTGTAACCCAATGTCATTGCACGTATCTTTAAATAAGAACCATCAAAGTAACCTAAAGTACTAGCGTATTTTTGATTGTCTCCACTTTGTACACCACCAGGCGCAGGGTATTTAGCGTCAGTATTAGTTGGTGTCCAATAGTCTACATCAACATTATTACCTCTACCTGTAAGTAAGTTAAGGTAACCGTTTGAACTGTATAGAGTACTCACCAAAACACCACCACTTTGAAAGGCTCCAATCGTTGTGAAATCAAAATTCTTGTAAGCAAAGCGCGTATTAAAACCACCTTGAAAATCTGGTGTTGGATCAATAATAACCCTATCTTCAGCACCTATAGCTCTTGTTGGTGAACCGTCATCGTTATAATCTCCTGTGTAACGTACCTTAATCATACCTAATGTACCATCAGGTTCATATTGCTCAAAATATTGGTAATCTGGATCTGATTCGTTCCAAAGACCAACACGGTCGTAATCAAAAATTACGTTTAGAGGTTGTCCCACAAACCATAAGTTACCTTCGTCTCTAGTTTGACCAGAAGATAGTGAAGTAATTTCATTTCTATTAGTGTAGACATTAACTCCTACATCCCATGAAAAACCATCAGGATTGTCAAAAATAGTACCATTAAGAGCAATTTCTAAACCTCTGTTTTCAGTAGAACCAATATTAGAGGTTACACTACCTACACCAGAAGTTTCAGGAAGGGCTAGACCTAATAGAATATCATTAGTCTTGGTTATATAGTATTCTATACTTCCTGATAAGCGATTATTAAAGAAACCAAAGTCGACTCCATAGTTATATGTCTCTGAGAATTCCCATCCTAATTCAGGGTTTGGTAATTGTGTCACATAAAAACCATTAGCATAAGTAGTGTCATAATTATATTCTACTTGAGATAATCTACCTTGAACGGAAAAAGGAGCAATAGCCTGGTTAGAAGTTTCCCCATAACCTGCTCTTAATTTAAGAAGATTAATCCAACTTACATTTTCTAAGAAAGGCTCATTACCAATATTCCAACCCAAGGAAACTGCAGGATAAGTAAACCATTTATTACCAGGGGCTAATCTAGATGAACCATCAGATCTTAGAGTGGCTGTAAGTAAGTACTTATTGTCGTATTGATAAAGTATTCTACCCATAACGGATAATAAACCACTTTCAGAATAGCCTGTTCCATATCTTAAAATATCTTCTGAAAGAGCAGAATCTAAGTTGTACCATAATGAAGTTTCATCAGGAATATTTTGAACTGCCAAACCAGAATTGTCAAAATGATTTTTTTGAGATGAGAACAACCCAACGAAATTGACCTTGTGTTTTCCAAATGTACGATCAAAAAGTAATTGGTTCTCAATGACGTAATCCCACAGCATTGATGTATCGTAGCTAGCATTAGAAGGTGTTGTAGGGTTAAAGTTAAACACACCTTGTCCTCTAAAATTCCCATCTCTAGATGTACGATAATTCAAACCTATATTTAAACGGTATTTTAAACCATCAACAATCCATGGTAATTTTATTTCACCATAAATATTGTTATAAGTACCAAAATCTATTTGTTCATTTGCTCTACCTTTTCCTACTCGATTAATTTCATTTCTTGTTGGAATCCACAATTGGTCAGCTTCAGTTGTAAGACGAACCGATTCTAAAAAATTGCCATTTTCATCATATGGGCTTAATAGAGGAGAGGCAGAAAGAACACCACCGACACCAACAATACTACTCGTTTCACTAAAGTTAGTTACAGTATTTATACCAAAGCGGATGTTATCTCCTACATTTTGATCAATTTGAGCACGAAAAGTATATCTATCAAAAGAATCACCAGGAACTACTGATGTTTCTTTAAAGTAACCAAGCCCTACATTATATGAGCCACTCTCACTACCTCCTTGTACACTGATATCATGAGCGGTTTGTAATCCACTACCATATAATAAATCTTGCCAATCGGTATCATTCCCTAAAAACTCATCTCCGCCCAAACCATAAATTGGATTACCATTTTGGCGCGGATGCGCAGCTACATCAGCGCGTAATTGTATTAGTTGGGCAGCATTCATTAATGGATATTTCGCAAATACCTCCTTAACGGCATAATAAGTATTGTAACTAAACTGAGCTTTTTGACCAATGCTACCAGATTTTGTCTCGATTAAAATAACACCATTAGCACCTCTAGACCCATAAATTGCCGTAGCGGATGCATCTTTAAGTATTTCAATACTTTTGATATCTACTGGATTAATATCGTTAAGTCCACCTGCAAAAGGAATACCGTTAAGTACAATCAATGGATTGTTATCTGCAGAAAGTGAACGTACACCACGTATTCTAATTTGTGGTGCTGATCCAGGTCTAGTACTTGTTGATTGGATGTTAACACCTGCAGCTCTACCTTGTAATGCTTGTTGAAAGTTAGCAGCTTGTACTTCATTTAAATCCTCACCTTTAATAGAAACCACTGAACCCGTTACAGACTCTTTACTTTGAGTACCATATCCAATTACTACAACTTCTTCTAATTGTTCTTGATTCTCTTCTAATGTAATGTTTATACTAGTTCGTCCATTAACAGAAATTTCTTGAGTTGTATAACCCAAGTAACTAAATATAAGGACAGCATCAGGCGAAACATTGTTTAAAGTATATTCACCATCAAAATCTGTTTGTGTTCCATTAGTAGTATTAGATACAATAATGTTAACACCTGGAATAGGTCCGTTTTTGTCAGATACAGTTCCTGAGACTGAAATATTTTGCGCAAAAGCGGGTAAAACAAAGCCACCGAATAAGAGAAGAAAAAGTAGCTTCCTTAGTCTTCTTAAATGTTCATTAGATAGTTGATTGATCATTTTTATTAAGTTTTTAGTTTTTTATATAAAAAAGAAACACATTCTTAAAAATGCATGCTTTTTATTTTTGTTACTGTAAAATTACATTATTATTCAAATTATGCAACCGATTGCGTTAATTTTTTGTAAAAATTTATACGACAATTCTTAAATTTCTCTTAATTTATATGTAAAAAACTGTATTTCAGTTATTTAAAATTAAATGTTAAAATATGAGCTTTTGGTTTAAATCTCTATTTGGAAGCATTAATACTCATTTTTGTGTCCAAATATGGTTTGTTTTCGATGTGTTTTTTGAGAAAAAATGATTTTTAAGTAAAGTTTTATAAGAATAAGTTATTTGATTCTTGAATATATAAGAAATAATAAAAAGCAAGTAAGTAATGTAATAAGTTTTCGTGTTTTAAGAGTAGTATATATAGGAGAGTTTTTATTTAAAATGAATCTTTCATTTATTTATGTATAAAATTAATAGGTATTAATTATATCAATTATATCAATTGAGGATTTTAAAAGTAGATACAGATAAATAAATTATAATTTCAAATAAAAGTCGTTTGATTGCTTTGCGTCATATTTTTCTTGATCAAAAATGTATAGATAAGATCCCTTAGTAGAAGAGGTCATATCTTTTTCGTTTAACTTAATTAATATATCCATCGACTTTATTTTATTCACAAAGTTTCTTTTGTCTAATTTTTTATCTAAAATAGACTCATACAATTTTTGAAGTTGTCGCATTGTAAATTTTTCAGGCAGAAGACCAAATCCAATTGGACTGATGGATGTTCTTCTGCGTAAGCGTCTAGTCGCTTTAGATAGCATTTCATTATGATCAAATATTAAACTGGGAGCTGATGATAGACTAAACCATTTGGCATTGTGATACTCAATTAGTTTTTCATTGTGCTCTTCAATATTTATAATAGCGTAATAAGAAGTAGATATTGTTCTTTCTGCAGGATCTCGATTAATTTCACTCCAAGTATAGAATTGTTCCATATAAATATCATCCATACCAGTTAGCTTATGAAGAATTCGTTGGGCAGCATCGTCTAATGTTTCTTCGGTTTTTAAAAAACCTCCAATCAAAGACCATTTTCCTTTTTCAGGTTCAAAATCTCTTTTAACCAACAAAACTTTTAAATCTTCATTATCAAACCCAAAAATTATACAATCTACAGCTAATAGAACTTTATCTTCAGGGTTGTAGCCAACTATCATAGTGCAAAATTATCTTTCGCCAAGATAAAGTTTTTTAATTAAAACTATTATTAAAAATTAATAAGTGTTAGATTTACATTTCTTAATAGGTTCAAAATCTAAAATATAGCACTTCTATAATTAAAAAGCTGTTCATATGCGATTATTAAAAAACATCTTGACTTTAGCTTCATTAGTCATATTGCTAAGCTGTAATAAGGACAAAAAAAATATTGCTGATGTACAAGAATTAAAAGTAGGTTATAAGATTTCTCCAGTCGATATTAAAAACGTAAGGGTTACTGATAATTTTTGGTTGCCGATAATTAAACGTGTTCAAGAAAAAACCATTGATTATGCTATTGCAAAATGTGAAGAAGAAGGCCGTTTAGATAATTTTTTGATAGCTGGTGGTGAAATGGAAGGTGAAACTAGAGGTGAAATGCCTTTTGATGATACAGATGTCTACAAGATTATCGAAGGTGCTTCAAGCTCATTAATAAGCGCCCCAAATAAAGAATTGGAAATGGTTTTAGACTCTTTAATAAGTATTGTTAAAACAGGTCAAGAACAAGATGGATATTTAACGACATGGAGAACGATAAATCCAGCTAAGCCACCTGCATGGTGGGTTGAAGTAAAGGAGGGTAAACGTTGGGAGTCTTTAGCAGCCAGTCATGAATTGTATAATGCAGGTCATCTTTATGAAGCAGCAGCAGTGCATTATAAAGCAACGGGTAAAAAAAACTTCTTAGATATAGCATTGAAGAATGCAGATCTTATGGTTAAAACATTTGGAAATGATGAAGGTAAAATTCATACCGTTCCAGGACATCAGATTATTGAGACAGGTTTAATAAAACTTTATCAAATCACGGGTAAAGAAGAATATATAAACTTAGCTAAGTACTTTTTAGATAATCGTGGTAATCCTAAAAATCACGATCTTTTTGGAGCATATTCCCAAGATCATATTCCAGTAGTAAAGCAAGATGAGGTTGTTGGTCACGCTGTAAGAGCAGTATATATGTATGCGGCAATGACTGATATTGCTGCTATTAAAAATGACAGTTTATATAAAAGAGCCGTTGATAAGCTATGGAGAAATATGGTTTCCAAAAAAATGTACATCACAGGTGGACTTGGCGCAAGGCATGATGGTGAGTCCTTTGGTGAAAATTATGAACTACCAAATTTAACGGCTTATAGTGAAACTTGTGCAGCTATTGGTAGTGTTTACTGGAATCACAGAATGCATAACTTTTATGGCGAAGCTAAATATTTTGATGTTATTGAGCGAACTTTATATAATGGACTAATCTCTGGATTATCATTAGACGGAACCAACTTTTTCTATCCAAATGCTTTAGAGTCTGATGGTGAATATAAATTTAACCGAGGTTCATGCACTCGTCAAGCTTGGTTTGATTGTTCATGTTGTCCTACCAATATCATTCGTTTTATACCATCAATTCCAGGATTAATATATTCCAAAGGAAATAATACGGTTTATATAAATCTATATGCCTCAAGTCAAGCTGATATTGATTTAAAAGGTAAAGCTGTTAAGGTGACTCAAAAGACATCATATCCTTGGAATGGAAAAGTAAGTGTCAATATTGAAGCTGATTCTAAGACAACTGTAAAGTTTCGTGTGCCAGGTTGGAGTAGAAATGAAGTTTTACCAAGTGATTTATACACATATACGGACATATATAAAGGTGAACCGAGTTTGTCCATCAATGGAGAAAAAGTAAAGACTTCAGTAAGTAATGGTTATTTTGAAATCACTAGAAAATGGAGTGCTGACGATAAAATTGAAATCAACTTTCCAATGGAAGTACGTACTGTAGAAACAAATGAAAAAGTAGAAGACAATGAAAATAAATTATCATTAGAATATGGGCCTTTAGTATACGCTGTAGAAGAAGTGGATAATCCAAAATTTAATGATATTACTGTGTCACCTTCAGATGAATTCAAGGTTAATGAAGAACAAATTCTTGAGGGTATTTATTCTGTTTCAAATGAAAAACTCAAGGCAATCCCATACTATTCATGGGCAAACAGAGGTGTAGGAAAAATGAAAGTTTGGTTACCCTTAAATAAAGATAAATGAAAACATACGTAATAGGACTTGATTATGGCTCAGATTCTGTAAGAGCAGTATTGATAGACACGCAAAATGGAGCAGAGCTGGCTTCAGAAGTATTTTGGTATCCAAGATGGAAAGAACAGCAATATTGTAACCCTGGTATCAATCAGTTTAGGCAACATCCGTTAGATCACATAGAAGGATTAGAGTACACGATAACTTCAGTAATTTCACAAAGTGGCGTAGCGCCAGAATCTATAGCAAGTATTTGTATAGATACTACAGGTTCTTCACCATTACCTTTAAATAGCGAAGGAAAGCCTTTAGCTTTAGTAGATGGTTTTAAAGAAAATCCAAATGCGTTAATGGTACTTTGGAAAGATCATACCGCAGTTAATGAAGCTAATGAAATTAATGAATTAGCAAGGAATTGGGGCGGAGAAGACTACACAAAATACGAAGGTGGAATTTATTCTTCAGAATGGTTTTGGGCAAAAATTTTACACATAGCTAGACAAGATAAAGCAGTTAAAGAAGCGGCGCATACTTGGATGGAGCATTGTGATTACATAACTTATTTATTAGCAGATAATCCAGATTTAAAAACCTTTAAACGTAGTCGTTGTGCAGCTGGGCATAAAGCCATGTGGCACGAAAGCTGGAATGGTTTACCTGCGGAAGAATTTCTTTATCAACTAGATCCTTATTTAGCTGAATTAAGAGGGAATTTATACGATGAAACTTACACTTCAGATGAAATTGCAGGTCATTTAAATGAAGAATGGGCAAATAAATTAGGTTTAACTACCAAAACAGTCATTGCTGTTGGTACGTTTGATGCACACTCAGGAGCAGTTGGAGCTAAAGTAGATAAACACGCTTTAGTACGTGTTATGGGTACTTCAACCTGTGATATTATGGTTGCAGATGAAGCTGTTATCGGAGGTAATTGCGTTAAAGGAATTTGTGGACAAGTAGATGGTTCAGTAATTCCAGGATTTATTGGTTTAGAAGCTGGACAATCAGCTTTTGGAGATGTGTTAGCATGGTTTAAGTCTGTTTTAGATTGGCCAATTGATAATTTAGTAATGACATCTTCAATACTTTCAGAAGACCAAAAATCTCAACTAAAAGAAGAAATTGAAGCCAACTTTATAAGAACTTTAGCAAGTCAAGCTGAAAAAATTCCGTTAGAAGAAGCTGTGCCAATCGCTTTAGATTGGGTAAACGGTAGACGTACGCCAGATGCCAATCAAGAATTAAAAGCTGCATTTACAGGTGTGTCTTTAGGTACTAAAGCGCCTCATATTTTTAAGGCATTGGTTAACGCTATTTGTTTCGGTTCTAAAATGATTGTAGATCGTTTTGAAGACGAAGGCGTAAAAATAGATACTGTAATTGGTATTGGTGGTGTAGCACGTAAATCGCCATTTATCATGCAAACATTAGCTAACGTATTAAATATGCCAATAAAGGTAGCAGAGTCTGATCAAGCACCAGCTTTGGGTGCAGCAATTTATGCAGCAGTAGCAGGAGGTGTTTACAGTAATGTGGTAGAGGCAAGCAAAGTTATGGGAAGCGATTTTGAAGCAGAATATTTCCCACAAGCTAATCAAGTAAAAATTTATGCAGACTTTATGGAAGACTATAAAGCTTTAGGCGAGTTTGTAGAAGCATCAATAAAATCAAAAAAATATGAGTTCCAAGTATAAATCACTTAAAGAAGAATGCTACGAGGCAAATATGCAACTTAACGCATTAGATCTTGTGGTGTACACTTTTGGAAATGTAAGTGCGGTAGATAGAGCAAATGGCGTTTTTGCCATTAAGCCTAGTGGCGTGCCTTACGAGACTTTAAAACCAGAAGACATCGTAATTTTAGATTACGATAATAATATAGTTGAAGGAACAATGCGTCCTTCTTCTGATACTAAAACCCATTCTTATTTATATAAAAATTGGAATGATATAGGCGGTGTAGCACATACACATGCTAAGTTTTCTTGTGCCTGGGCACAAGCCCAAAAAGATGTGCCAATTTTTGGTACAACACATGCAGACCATTTAACTGCAGATATACCTTGTGCGCCACCTATGGCAGATCATTTAATTGAAGGAAATTATGAGCATAACACAGGTATTCAGATTTTAGATTGTTTCAAAGAAAAAAATCTATCTCATCAAGAAGTAGAAATGATTTTAATAGGAAATCATGGACCTTTCACTTGGGGAAAAAATGCTGCAAAAGCAGTATATAACAGTAAGGTTTTAGAAGTCGTTGCAGAAATGGCTTATTATACGCTTCAGATTAATCCAGAAGCACCACGATTAAAAGATTCATTAATTAAAAAACACTACGAACGTAAGCACGGTAAAAATGCCTATTACGGTCAATAAATTAAGTTAATAAAAATGATAGATATTTCAAATAAAGAAGTTTGGTTTATTACAGGTAGCCAACATTTATACGGACCAGAAACCTTAGCGCAAGTAGCTAAAAATTCTGAAGAAATTGTAAGAGCATTAGATGCTTCTTCTTCAATTCCTGTAAATGTAGTTTATAAACCAACCGTTAAATCTACAGAAGAAATTTACGAAACACTAACCGCTGCAAACCAAGAAGAAAACTGTATTGGTGTGATTACTTGGATGCATACGTTTTCACCTGCAAAAATGTGGATTCGTGGGTTAACAGCACTACAAAAACCATTATTACATTTACATACGCAGTTTAATAGAGACATTCCTTGGAATTCTATCGACATGGACTTTATGAACCTAAATCAAGCGGCTCATGGTGACCGTGAGTTTGGTTTTATGGTAAGTCGTTTGCGTAAAAACAGAAAAGTAGTTGTTGGTCATTGGTCAGAAAATTCAGTGCAAAAAAGCATTGGAGAATGGACACGCGTTGCAGCTGCTTGGGATGATTGGCAAGGAGCAAAATTCGCTCGTTTTGGTGATAATATGCGTTTTGTTGCCGTAACAGATGGCGATAAAGTTGAAGCTGAAACTAAGTTTGGTTTTTCAGTAAACACCTATGCGGTTGGTGATTTAGTTGAAGTAATTAATTCGGTAACAGATGCTGAAATTGATGCTTTAGTTAAAGAATACGAAGCATCTTATAACGTAAGCGAAAATTTACTAGAAAACGGTGATAAACGTTCCTCTTTAATAGAATCTGCTCGTATCGAATTAGGTTTAGAAAAATTCTTAGTAGAAGGCGGTTTTAAAGGTTTTAGTGATACGTTTGAAGATCTTCATGGCATGAAACAATTACCAGGAATAGCAGTACAACGTTTAATGCAAAAAGGCTACGGATTTGCTGGAGAAGGTGATTGGAAAACAGCTGCTTTAGTAAGAGCAATGAAGGTTATGGGATCTGGTCTTGAAGGCGGTAATGCATTTATGGAAGATTACACCTATCATTTAGATCCACAAAAACCACGTATTTTAGGATCACACATGTTAGAAGTAGATCCTGTTTTAGCAGCCAATAAACCGTCTTGCGAAGTTCATCCTTTAGGAATTGGCGGTAAAGAAGATCCTGTACGTTTAGTATTTAATGGTAAAGCTGGCGATTCTTTAGTGGCAGCTTTAATGGATTTTGGTAACCGTTTTAGATTATTAATCAATAAAACAGTTGGTGAAGAAGTAACAGAAGATTTACCTAACTTACCAGTAGCTAGAATCATGTGGAAACCATTACCAGATTTCAAAACAGCTTGTACAGCTTGGATTTTAGGTGGCGGAGCGCATCATACATGTTATAGCGAAAACGTGTCGGTAGAGCAATTAGAAGATTTTGCAGAAATGGCAAACATCGAAGCTTTAGTAATAGATGAAGATACGACAATTAGAAACTTCAAAGAATCTATTAGAGCTAATGAAGCTTACCACATGTTTCGTTAAACAGAAACTAACTTAAACTAACATAAAAATGAAAAACTTAAAACCCGTTTTATATTGTTTTGTGTTTGCTTTGGTAGCAAGTCTTAACATTCAGTGTAAAGAATCTAAAAAAGAAGAATCAACCGAAAAACCAGAAACTATGGTCCAAGAAAAACTTGCAATAACAAAATCAGAATTTGGTAAAACTGAAGACAGCACAACTATTGAGCAATACACTTTAAAAAATGCCAATGGAGTAGAAATGGACGTTATTACTTATGGTGGTAGAATAACTTCGCTTAAAGTACCAAACAAAGATGGTAAATTAGAAAACGTGGTTTTAGGTTTTGATAATATTGAAGATTACCAAAAAGACAATCCGTTTTTTGGAGCCTTAATTGGTCGTTACGGTAACCGTATTGCTAAAGGAAAATTCACTTTAAATGGTGAAGAATTTACGCTAGCAACTAACGATGGTTCTAACCATTTACATGGCGGTGTTAATGGGTTTGACCGTGTAGTTTGGACAGCGACACCAGTTGAAGGAACAGAAGATTCAACGTTAAAATTAACCTATACTAGTAAAGATGGTGAAGAAGGTTACCCAGGAAATCTTGAAGTAACAGTAACTTACACATTAACAAAAGACAATGCTGTTGAGGTGACTTACGAAGCTACTACAGATAAAGCAACAGTGGTTAACTTAACACAACACGCTTATTTTAACTTAACTGGAGATTTTTCAAAAGACATTTTAAATCATGATGTTGTAATTAATGCTGATGCTTTTTTACCAGTAGATGAAACTTTGATTCCTACAGGTGAAATAAGAAAAGTAGAAGGAACGCCTTTCAACTTTAATTCATCTAAAAAAATAGGTGAAGAAATTAACGCAGACAACGAACAATTAAAACGAGGAAAAGGTTACGACCATTGCTGGGTTTTAAACGGAGAAAAAGGTGATATGCGTTTTGTGGCTTCGGCTTATGATGAAACTAGCGGACGTTTTATGGAAATCTTTACCGAAGAACCTGCAATTCAGTTTTACACAGGTAACTTTTTAGATGGTACTTTGCCAATGGTAAATGGCGGAACGTATGCTCACAGAACAGGTTTCTGTTTAGAAACACAACATTATCCAGATTCGCCAAACCAAGATAACTTCCCGTCAACGGTTTTAAATCCTGGTAACACTTATAAAACTAAAACTACGTTTAAGTTTTCAACTAAATAACTAACTAAACTAACTAACTATGCAAACTTTAGATTTATATGACTGGATTGCAATTGTCTTTTACTTTCTGGTATTAGCAGGAATTGCAGTTTGGGTAATACGAAAGAAAAATGCAAACACAGAAGATTATTTTCTAGCCGGAAAAAACGTCGGATGGTTTGTAGTCGGAGCATCCATTTTTGCATCTAACATCGGTTCAGAACACGTTGTAGGATTAGCAGGAGCAGGAGCTGGCGACAAATTACCAATGCTTATTTACGAAATTCAAGCTTGGGTTGTATTAATGTTAGGATGGATTTTCCTTCCTTTTTATGCACGAAGTGGCGTATTCACTATGCCAGAATTTTTAGAAAAACGTTTTGATGCACGTTCGCGTTGGATTCTTTCCATTTTTTCTATTGTTGCTTATGTTTTAACTAAAATTTCGGTAACTATTTATGCTGGAGGAATTGTGGTTTCTGCATTATTAGGTATCGATTTTTGGACTGGTGCACTGGCAACCGTAATCCTAACAGGAATTTATACCGTTTTAGGAGGAATGCGTGCAGTAGTTTACACCGAAACCTTACAAGCTGTATTATTAGTGATTGGTGCAGCAGCTTTAACCATTATTGGTTTAGATAAAGTTGGTGGTTGGGAAAGTATGACCCAAACCGTAACACCAGAATATTTAAATATGTGGCGTTCTATGGATGATCCAAACTTCCCATGGTTACCGCTTTTAATTGCAAGTACCATTACTGGTATTTGGTATTGGTGTACAGACCAATATATTGTACAACGTGTGTTAACAGCAAAAAATATTAAAGAAGGTAGAAGAGGAACCATTTTTGGTGCCTTCTTAAAGCTGTTACCAGTATTCTTGTTTTTAGTACCAGGTATTATTGCTTTAGCTTTAAAAATGAGAGGTGAATTAGAATGGGAAAGTGCAGATCAAGCTTTTCCTGTGTTAATGAGTAACTTACTACCTTCAGGTTTACGTGGTCTTGTTGCAGCAGGTTTATTAGCTGCGTTAATGAGTTCTTTAGCATCAGTATTTAACTCTTGTTCAACATTATTTACTATTGATATTTATAAGAAATTAAAGCCAGAAACACCTGAGAAAAAATTAGTAAGAACGGGTCAAATCGCTACAGGAATTATCGTGTTAATTGGTATGTTATGGATTCCGGTAATGGCAAATATTTCTGGTGTATTATATGAATATCTACAAAGCGTACAATCGTATATCGCACCACCAATTACAGCGGTATTTTTATTAGGTATATTCTCTAAACGTATTAACGGAACAGGTGCTTTTGTAACATTAGTCGCTGGGCTTGTTGTAGCGACTATACGTATCGTTTTAGAGTTGGTTAAAGACAACTTTAGTACAGACAGCATTTTATATCAATTTGGAGATATGAACTTTTTAACCTTTGCATCTTGGTTCTTCTTATTCTGTATAATTCTTATTGTTGTAGTAAGTTTACTAACAGGAAAACCAGCTAAAGAAAAGGTAGAAAATCTTACTTTCGGAACAATTTCAGAAGAAGAAAAATCTAAAAACAAAAGCAGTTATAACTGGGTTGATGTGTTAGTTTCTCTTCTAATTATTGCTGTTGTTGTTGCAGTTATGTTATTTTTTAATGGTGAGTAACTAATTAAATTTAACTCTTCTTCAAAACAAATTCGAACCGCCAGCTTGTCATCTAATTTCTAGTAAACAAAGCTTCTAAATGTTACTTATAGATAACATTTAGAAGCTTTGTTTTTTTTGCAAAGAAATGATTTTAAGTAAAATTTCAATATATTGCAATCGATTGCGTAATTAAGCTTAAGGCAATCTTTTCAATAAAATCTAAAACTAATCAATAGGCAATTCTGTATGAAAACATCTTATTTTTTTCTGTCATTACTAGGTGTAATGTTTTTGTTTTCTTGTGAGAACACTAAATCTAACAAGAACATTGATGATAACGAAACACAAACTTTACATGAAGCTAAATTTCCGTTTTATAATACGTCCTTGTCTATGGAAGAGCGTATTCAAGATTTAATTTCAAGATTAAGTTTAGAAGAAAAAGCAGATCAAATGATGCACAATACAAGTGCAATTGAGCGCCTTGATATTCCACCATATAGTTACTGGAATGAAGCGCTACATGGCGTAGCCCGTTCAGGAGTAGCGACTGTTTTTCCTCAAGCTATTGGTTTGGCAGCCACATTTGATGATGATTTAGCATTTAGAGTGTCTTCTGCAATTTCAGACGAAGCCCGAGCAATGCATAATGTAGCAAAAGAAAAAGGTTATCATAAACAATATGGAGGCCTAACTTTTTGGACTCCGAACATCAACATATTTAGAGATCCTCGTTGGGGTCGTGGTCAAGAAACTTATGGTGAAGACCCTTATTTAACGTCTGTTATTGGGAAGTCATTTGTAATGGGCTTACAAGGTGATAATCCTGATTATTTAAAAACAGCAGCCTGTGCTAAACACTATGCTGTTCATAGTGGTCCGGAAGAATTAAGACATGAGTTTAACGCTGTGTCGAGCAAGAAAGATTTATGGGAAACTTATCTTCCTGCATTCGAAGTTTTAGTTAAGGAAGCCAATGTTGAAGCCATTATGTGTGCTTACAATAGTACAAACGGAGAACCATGTTGTGCTAATAAATATTTAATACAAGATGTTTTACTTGATGAATGGAGTTTTAAAGGGCATGTGTTAAGTGATTGTTGGGCAATCGTAGATTTTTATACTCCGAAAGGAGAAGGAGGTCATGGTGTAACGAATACTCAGGCAGAAGCTTCTGCCATGGCTGTAAAACATGGAGTAAGTTTAAATTGTGGGGATTCTTATTTAGATGGACTTCCTGAGGCTGTAAAACAAGGTCTGATTACAGAATCTGAAATAGATGAAAAATTAGCTATATTACTTAGAACAAGATTTAGATTGGGTTTATTCGATCCGCCTAAAAGCAATCCTTATGATGATATTTCTGAAGATGTAATCAATAGTGATGCACATAGAGATTTGGCTAGAGAAGTAGCACAGAAAAGTATTGTACTGCTCAAAAATAACGGTGTTCTACCTGTAAAGAATGATTTATCCAAGTACTTTATAACTGGTCCTGTAGCTATAGATACAGAAGTGTTGTTAGGTAATTATTATGGTGTAAACCCTAAGATGGTTACCATTATGGAAGGTATAGCAGGAGCTATAAATCCAGCAAGTCAATTACAGTATAGAATGGGTGCAATGCTTACGGTTCCAAAAGAAAACCCGTTAGATTATGCTACGGGAAATGCATCAAATTCAGATGTTACTTTTGTTGCTTTAGGGATATCTGGATTGATAGAAGGGGAAGAAGGAGCTTCCATTGCATCAAAAACAAAAGGAGATAGATTAGATTATAATTTGCCAAAAAGTCAAATAGATTACCTTAAAGGATTAAGGGAAGCTGCTGATAAAGATCCAAACAACAAAAAACCTATTGTTACTATTGTCACAGGTGGAAGTCCAATGAATCTTGCCGAAGTAGAAGAATTATCTGATGCAGTATTGTTGGCTTGGTATCCAGGCGAAGAAGGAGGTAATGCTATAGCAGATGTGTTGTTTGGCAAAATTTCACCTTCAGGAAAATTGCCTATTACCTTCCCGAAATCTTTAGATCAGCTTCCTGATTATGAAGATTATTCAATGATAGGACGTACGTATAAATATATGGATTTAGATCCGATGTATCCGTTTGGGTATGGTCTAAGTTACACCACATTTAAGTATGGTAATATTGATTTATCTTCAAAATCGATATCAAAAAATGATACTGTAACTATTTCTGTAGACGTAACAAACGAAGGAGATGTAGATTCGGATGAAGTTGTACAATTATACATTACAGATGTTGAAGCTTCTTTTAGAGTTCCGAATTCTCAATTGAAAGCTTTTAAACGTATCAACATAAAATCAGGTGAAACCAAAACAGTAAGTTTTAAATTAAATTCAGAAATGTTTCAGGGAATCAATGAAGATGGTGAAAAGGTTTTTGAAACTGGTGAGTTTAAAATTTTTGTGGGTGGTTCTAGTCCAATGCCTCGTAGTAAGGAATTAGGTGTTAATATGGTTGAAACTTCTATTACCTTTCAATAGAAGTTACTCCATAAAATATCTGCAATTATAACTTGTTGAAAGCTATGATTTACTAATTATTACTTTTGGTAGAACCACGAACTATGATTTCGGTGTTTAAAAAAGTAATTTCGGTAATACTTTTCTTTTCCGAATGCTTAAGGTGTTTAAGTATCTTTTTTGATGATGTTTTACCCATTTCATAGGCAGGATGTGATATAGTTGAAAGTCCTGGATCAATAATTTGAGATAAAGGGTCATTGTTAAAACCAATGATTTTAAGTTCGTCAGGTATTATCAGTCCTCTTTGTTTTGCAACTTGAATTGCAGCAACTCCTGTGGTGTCATTTGATGAAAAAATACCATCTGGCGGATTGTCCATATCAAGTAGTTTATTCGTTGCTTTTTCACCTTCCTCGTAACTCATTGTTTTTACATGTTGAATCAAATCTTCTTCAACAGGCAAATTATGCTCTTTTAGCGCATCTCTGTAACCTCTTTCACGCTCCTTGTATATGTTCCTGAATTTTAATCCACCTATGTGTGCTATACGTCTAGCTCCCATTTCAATTAAATGATTGGTGGCTTTATATCCAGCAGAATAATTATCAATCATTACTCTGTAAGTGTCAAAATCTTTCGGAACCCTATCAACAAAAACTAATGGAATGTCTTTTTCCATAAACTGTTCAAAGTGATTAGTTTTTGTGGTTTCCATAGCAAGAGAACATATAATACCACTTACTCTACTATTATAGAGTGCTTGTGCCATGTTTACTTCGTCTTCATAGGAGTCATGAGACTGTGTAATAATAACATTGTAACCAGCTTTTTGAGCGGTTTCCTCAATACCAGAAATTAAGGAAGCCATAAATGGCCTGTTAATACGAGAAATTAATACTCCAATAGTTTTTGATTTATTATTTCTTAAACTAGAAGCTAATACATTTGGGGTATATCCCATTTTATTAGCCATTTCATTCACCCTTTCTATGGTTTTTTTACTAATGCTCCTGTGGTTTTTTAAAGCTCTTGAAACTGTAGAGCTTGATAAATTTAGCTCATTAGCAATGTCATAAATAGTAATGTCTCTATTATTGGCCATATTATTTATTAGTGTTTAGTTAGCAAAAATAATACAATAAAACATATACCTATTTTTCAAGGCTATATAAGGTTGCTTTTTGGTTAATAGACACCTCTAATGTATTCGTGTATATTGTTTTTGTAAAATGCTTTTAATTGTAAATGTAGTTCTGAGCTTAACTCACTTATTTCAGATGTACTGCAATTAGAATCTATTTGCGCAGGCGAGCTAGCACCTGGAATTATGCACGTAACGGCATCATGATCTAATATCCATCTTTGTGAAAATTGAGCCATACTTAATCCTTGAGGCAAAAACTTTTCCTCTATCGCTTTAGAGAGTTCTACACCTTTTTCAAATGGTAAACCAGCGAATGTCTCGCCTACATTAAAAGCTTCACCGTTTTTGTTGAAGTTTCTATGGTCAGAGTCTGCAAATGTTGTTTCCTTATTAAACTTACCTGTTAGTAACCCACTAGCCAGAGGTAAGCGAACAATAATACCAATATTTTTTTTCTTGGCTTTTGGTAAAAGTTCATCTAGAGCTTTTTGTCTTAATACATTAAATATTATTTGAAGTGAAGTTATACCTTCTTGTTCAATGCAAAATAATCCTTCTTCAATAGTTTCTACAGAGGCGCCAAAAGCCTTAATTAGCCCTTCTTGTTTTAGCTGTCTTAACCAATCAAAAATCACTCCTTCATATAAAACATCAGGTGGAATACAATGAAGTTGAAGTAAATCAATAGAATCTAAGCCCAATCGCCTTAATGAATTTTCAACTGATTGTCGTAAAGCTTTCTCGCTAAAGTTATCTGGAAAAACACTGGCATCACGACCAAACTTTGTAGCAACTTTAATATTAGTTTCTGTTGACTTTAAAAATTTTCCAATGAGTTCTTCGCTCTTGCCAGCTCCGTATACATCGGCTGTGTCAAAAAAAGTCACTCCATTTTCAACCGCTTTATTCATTATGGCAAAGGCATTATCTTCAGAAATATCTTTTCCCCAATCTCCACCTAATTGCCAACAGCCTAAACCTACTTCGCTTACTGTGAGTTTTTTATAATCTAAATCTCTATATTTCATATGTAGAACTTAAACAATTAGTGTGCAAGATAGTGATTATACTCTGTTTTTTTTTATATTTACGCAACCGATTGCATTTGTGCAAAAAAATAACTAAGATGAAAAATGTAAGTCACTATTTTGCTTTGTTTTTAAGCCTATTGATTTTAAACAGTTGTGAGCAAAAAAAAGAAGAAGTTGAAAAAGATAACAGTGTAGGTTTAAAAGATGCCTATAAAGAAGATTTTCTGATTGGTGTAGCTCTAAATGCAAGTCAGATAGAAGAGCAAGACTCTATTCAAAATAAATTGATAAGTGGTGAGTTTAATAGCGTAACTCCAGAAAACGTTATGAAGTCTTTATTAATTCATCCTAATAAAGATACTTATAACTTTGATTTACCGGATAAACTTGTAGCCTTGGCAGAAAAAAATGAGATGCACATTCAAGGGCACACTTTAGTTTGGCATAGTCAGTTGTCACCGTTTTTTAAGGAGATATCAGATAGTACAGCAATGGTTGAAGTTTTAAAAGACCATATAAATACAATAGTTGGTAGATATAAAGGAAAGATTGATGCGTGGGATGTTGTTAACGAAGCACTAAATGATGATGGTACTTTACGCAAAACAGTTTTTCTAGATGTTCTGGGTGAAGATTATTTGTCCTTAGCCTTCAATCTCACTCAAAAAGCAGATCCTGAAGTAGAGTTATTTTATAATGATTATAGTATGACTAATCCTAACAAACGTGCTGGTGCTATAAGAATTATAAAAAGAATGCAAGAACAAGGAGTGCGAGTAGATGGAATAGGTATGCAAGGTCATTGGGATTTGAATAGTCCAAGCATTGAAGAAATAGAAACCAGTATAGTACAATATGCAGAATTAGGAATTAAAGTTGATATTACAGAACTAGATGTTTCGGTAATACCAATGCCGTGGGATTTTTCAGGTGCAGATGTTAATGTGAAATTTGAAAGCACTGACCCAACAATGAATCCTTATCCAAAGCAATTACCAGATTCAATACAAGATCAATTGGCAAAACGTTACGAAGATATCTTTAAGCTTTTCCTGAAGCATAAAGATAAAATTAATAGAGTGACATTTTGGGGAGTTAACGATGGTAACTCTTGGAAAAATGATTGGCCAATAGAAGGTAGAACCAACTATCCTTTATTATTTGATAGAAACAACAAAAAGAAAAAAGCATATCATTCACTTATAAAATTGAAATCAGATTCTAAATGATTTTGGTGAAAAAAATAGTATTCACATTAAGTCTTTTATTGACATGTTATGGCTTAAGTGCTGAGGTAATACTGCCAAGCTTTATTAGTGATGGCATGGTACTTCAGCGTAACGCTGAGGTTAAAGTTTGGGGTTGGGCTTCACCAAATGAAAGGGTAACCGTAGATTTTAATGACATAAATCTTGAAACTAAGACCAACTCAGATGGAGAGTGGATGGTGGTTTTAAAAGATTTACAAGAAGGCGGACCATATCAAATGGTAATCTCAGGCACAAACACCATAACAATAAATAATATATTCGTTGGTGATGTGTGGCTCTGTTCAGGGCAATCAAACATGGAATTGCCTATGCGAAGAGTAAAACCTTTGTATAAAGAAGAAATTGCGACAGCTCAAAATTCAAGAATACATTATATTGAAATTCCACAACGTTATAATTTTAAGCAGCCACAACAAAATATTGAAAAAGTAAAATGGCAAGAAGTTAGTCCAGAAACTATTTCAGATTTTTCTGCCGTTGCCTATTTTTTTGCTAAAGAATTATACGATACCTATCAGGTGCCTATAGGTTTAATAAATGCGAGTTTAGGTGGCTCACCTGCCGAATCTTGGTTAAGCGAAGATGAACTAAAAAAATTCCCACATTATTTTAATGAATTGCAACAATTTAAAAATGATGAGCTAATAGATTCCATTCAAAATCATGATAACAATCACTGGCAAGATTGGCATTATACACTTCATAAAAAGGATATAGGTAATAAAGACACTCCTTGGCATAGCAAGAATTTAGACATATCAAACTGGGATGAAATGGAAGTGCCAGGCTATTGGATTGATGAAGAACTTGGCGACAAACATGGTGTGGTATGGTTTAGGAAAGATATAGATGTGCCAAAGTCAATGCTAAATCAATCGTTGTCATTAGAGCTTGGTAGAGTTGTCGATTCAGATTCTGTTTATGTTAATGGAACCTTTGTTGGTACTACAGGATATAAGTATCCACCAAGATGGTATACAATTCCAAAAGATCTTTTGGTTGAAGGTGAAAACAACATTACCGTTAGAGTTATCAATGAAAGTGGAAATGGTGGTTTTTATGAAGATAAACCTTATCGCATAACCTCAGAAAAAGACACGATTGATTTAAAAGGTACATGGAATTATAAGTTGGGAGCTGATATGCCCGCAAAAGCCAGTCAAACTTTTATTCGCTGGAAACCTACAGGTTTATATAATGCGATGATAGCACCATTATTAAATTACGAATTAAAAGGTGTAATTTGGTATCAAGGAGAATCTAACGTTAAAAATCCAAAGGAATACGAAACACTTTTCCCATGCTTAATAGAAAACTGGAGAGCGAAATTCAACCAAGATAATCTTCCGTTTTTATTTGTTCAGCTGGCTAACTACTTAAAGGCTAATGATACACCAACTGAAAGTAGTTGGGCTGAATTGAGAAATGCACAGTTAAAAACGTTATCTCTTCCAAATACCGCTATGGCTGTTACTATTGATATTGGTGAATGGAATGATATTCATCCTCTAAATAAAAAAGATGTTGGCAAAAGATTGGCTTTAGCAGCTAAAAAAATAGCCTATAAAGACTCTGAAGTTGTGTATTCTGGCCCAATACTTAAGTCATATGAAGTACAAGAGAATGAGATTATTTTAGAATTTGAAAATACAGGTAGTGGTTTAATGGCTAAAGGAGGCGAGTTAAAAGAGTTTGCAATAGCTGGTGCAGATAAAAAATTTGTTTGGGCAAAAGCAGAAATAAAAGGAGATAAAGTAATAGTTACAAACCCAAGTATTACAAACCCAGTAGCCGTTAGGTATGCTTGGGCAGATAATCCTGACGAAGCCAATTTGTACAATAAAGAAGAATTACCAGCTTCACCTTTTAAAACTGATAAATGGTAACAACATATGAAATCTATTAAGCTTTTTTTATTTTTAATATCCTTGTTCTCGCTCTCTTGTGAGCAAAATAGTGAAGAGGTTAGTGAAGACGAATTATTTCAATCTTACGTACAACCTAATTCAGGTTTTCCTGTAGTTAATACTAAAAACGCAACCTCAATTTTTTTAGATAAAAATGATTATTCTGGAGTTTTAAAAATCGCTGAAAAATTCCGAACAGATATAGAACGAGTGACTTCGGTAAAACCAGAATTAATAACAAATACAATCCCATCGCAAGGAAATGCTATAGTCGTTGGAACAATAGGTAAATCCGAATTAATAGATAAGTTGGTTGCAGATAAAAAACTAGATGTATCTTCCATAAAAGGAAAATGGGAAACATTTTTAATCGAAACCGTAAAAAATCCATTTGAAGGTGTCGATGAAGCATTAGTTATTGTCGGAAGTGATAAACGCGGAACAATATATGGCATGTTCGATATGTCTTATGAAATGGGAGTGTCTCCATTATATTTTTGGGCAGATGTTCCTGTTAAGAAAAAGGAAAATGTTTTCATAAAAAGAGGCAAGCACACTAAAGGTACTCCAAAAGTAAAATACAGAGGTATATTTATAAATGATGAAGCACCTGCACTAACAAGTTGGGTTTATCCAAAATACGGAGATTTTAATTCTGAATTTTACGATCAGGTTTTTGAGCTTATTTTAAGAATGAAAGGCAATTACATTTGGCCTGCCATGTGGCAACCAAGAATGTTTTATGAAGACGATCCTCAAAATGGCATTTTAGCAGATGAATATGGAATTGTTATGGGCACTTCTCATCACGAACCTTTAACACGTGCCCATGCAGAATGGAGTCGATTTGGAGAAGGTGAGTGGAATTATTCTACTAATCCAGAAAATCTCAAAAAGTTTTGGACAGAAGGAATGGAAAGAAAAGGAGATAAAGAAGCACTTGTAACCATTGGTATGCGAGGTGATGGAGATGAGGCTATGAGTGAAGATACTGCTATTGAAACATTAGAGGAAGTTGTGGCTGCTCAACGTGAAATTATTGAAGAAGTAACAGGGAAACCAGCTTCAGAAACACCGCAAATGTGGGCGCTTTACAAAGAAGTTCAAGATTATTATGACAAAGGAATGAAAGTGCCAGATGATGTTACCTTATTATTTTGTGATGATAATTGGGGAAACATAAGAAAACTTCCTGCTTTAGATGCTGAACCTAGAGAAGGTGGCTACGGTATTTATTATCATTTCGATTATGTTGGTGGACCAAGAAGTTACAAGTGGATTAATACAACACAAATTGAGCGCGTTTGGGAACAAATGCACTTGGCTTACGAACATGATGTGAAAAATGTATGGGTCGTAAATGTTGGTGATATAAAACCAATGGAATTTCCTATTGAATTTTTTCTAGATTATGCTTGGAATCCAGATAAATGGACGGCAGATAACCTTCAAGATTACTACACACAATGGGCAGCAAAACAATTCGGTAAAGAACATGCTGAAGTAATAGGTGAATTTGTAAAAAAATATACCAAGTTTAACGCAAGAAGAAAACCAGAACAACTTAATGACTATATGTATAGTCTAACTAACTTCAATGAAGCCGATAAAATAGTTGAAGACTATAACACTTTGCTAAAGGAAGTTCAGGATCTAAAACAAAAATTACCAAAAGAATATTATGATGCTTATTACCATTTAGTTGAGCATCCAATAGAGGCAAGTGCAAATTTAAATGAGTTGTATGTAGCTGCTCAAAAAAATAAATGGTATGCAGAACAAGGTAATCCGTTAGCAAACGATTATGCTAAAAAAGTAGAAGAGTTGTTTGTGAAGGACTCCTTAATCACAAAATACTATCATGAAGAGTTAGCCGGAGGAAAATGGAATGGTATGATGTCTCAAACCCATATTGGTTACACCTATTGGAATTCACCAAGATATAATAATATTCCAGAGACAACACTTGTCGAGGAAAACACAGAATACAATACTGTAGAAGAAGAAAAAAACGATGCTGAAATAGAAATCCCTAATGGAGCAAAAGGGTTTGTTGAAAGCAATAATTACATTTCAATAGAAGCTACAAATTTCACTGATAAATCAGAGCCAGAATCTTTTGAGTGGAAGACAGTTGAAAATTTAGGAAAAACAGGATCTTCAGTAATTTCGTTACCTATTAAAAAAGGTAGAGTAGAGTTAACTTCTAATTCGCCAAAGTTATCATATGATGTTTACTTCAAAAGTAAAGGAACAATAAAGGTACACGCTTATTTTTCGCCTACAATTAACTATTCTACAAGAGAAGGTATGTATTACGGTTTATCTTTTAATGATAAAAAACCAACATTAGTAAACTATGATTCGGACTCACTAATATTTAATTACAACGGAAAAGTACCTAGCAATTGGCATAATGATGTTGGTGATAATATTAAAGTTATTACTACTGAATTTGAGATTAATGAAATTGGAAATCATACCCTAAATTATTTTAGAGTAGATGAAGGTTTGGTACTTCAAAAAATCGTCATAGAAACTTCAGAAAATAGCTTGCCTAAAAGTTATTTAGGTCCACCTCAAAGTCACTTTTCCGAATAGTGATGCATCATTAAACGAACTAAACTAATTAAAATGAATAAAGAATCACAAAAATTATCAGTACTAGAGAAAGTCGGTTATAGCTTAGGAGATTTAGCGGCTAATCTGGTTTTTCAAACATTGGTAACCTACTTGGCATACTTCTATACTGATATATATGGGTTAGAGAACAATCATGCATCTGCAATTATTTTAACCGTTGGTCTTGTTGCAGGATTTGCATTCAATCCTATAATTGGTGCAATTGCAGATAGAACTAATTCTAAATGGGGAAAATTTCGTCCTTGGATATTATGGACAGCTGTTCCATTGGGTGTTATAGCGCTATTGGCATTTAGTACTCCAAATTTCTCATACAAAGGAAAAGTAATTTATGCTGTAGTTACCTATACCTTGTTGTTATTGTTATATGCAGCCAACAATTTGCCATATTCAGCCTTGAGTGGTGTAATTACAGGTGATATGTCAGAACGAAATAGTATGTCTGCGTATCGTTTTGTAGCTGTAATGTTCGCACAATTTTTTGTGCAGGTATTTATGCTACCTATTATAGAAACTGTTGGTGGAGGCGATAAAGCTATTGGTATTGAAAAAGTAATGACATGGCTGGCCGTTATAGGAACAATAATGTTACTAATAACCTTTTTTACTACAAAAGAAAGAGTAATACCTAAGCCAGAACAAAAATCTAGCTTAGCAGAAGACCTTAAAGATTTAATTAAAAATAGACCCTGGTTAATCATGTTAACCTTAACTACTTTGATATTTATAACGTTAGCCATGAAAGGCGGTTCTTATGTCTATTATTTTGAGAATTATGTAGATAAAGATGCTTTGGCAAACTTTTTAAGTCCTGTGTTGAGTAGTGATTTAGGTCAAACATTATTTGGTGATAATCCCGTTTCAGCAGGATTTGGTTTATTCAACGCTGGCGGAATAATTTTTATGATAGTAGGAATAGGACTTTCTAAAAAACTGGCCGATAAATATGGTAAACGCGATGTTTTTGGAATATTCCTTTTCATTTCAACATTGTTTATTTTACTGTTTTACTTCTTCCCATCAGAGTCAGTAAAATTTATGTTTGTGTCTCAAATTTTTCATGGTTTCTTTTATGGTATTACCATTCCAATACTTTGGGCTATGATTGCGGATGTTGCTGATTTTTCCGAATGGAAAACCAATCGTCGAGCAACAGCTATTATTTTTTCAGCAATGATGGTAGGATTAAAAATTGGACTAAGTATTGGTAGTGCCTTGGTCGCATCTATATTAAATAGCTATGGTTATGATGCCGGTTTAGAAACCCAATCAGCAACGGCAATAAATGGAACAAAAATGTTGGTGAGTATTTATCCAGCTATACCATTTTTAATAGGAGCTGGTTTATTGTTTTTTTATGAAATAAATAAAAAGATGGAAACTCAAATAGAAACAGAACTTAAAGCAAGACGATTTTAAATAAATAGAAAAGACATTATGCCAGAAGATAGTATTGATCATATAGATTTTGAAGAATTAAATAAAAAGGCCATTTCTCAGCCTTTGGTAAAGCACATATACACAGCAGATCCTTCTGCACATTATTTTAACGGGAAAATATATATTTATCCATCACATGATGTTGATGCAGGTGAAGCATTTGATGATTTAGGAAGTCATTTTGCAATGGAAGATTATCACGTGATTTCTATGGATACTGTTGATGCTGAAGCTGTAGACCATGGTTTAGTACTACATGTCAATGACGTAGACTGGGCAGAAAAGCAAATGTGGGCACCAGATGCAGCACACAAAAACGGGAAATATTATTTGTATTTTCCAGCTAAAGGTTATGATGGTATTTTTAGAATTGGTGTAGCAGTTAGCGATTCGCCAACAGGACCATTCAAGCCTCAACCAGAAGCCATAAAGGATAGTTTTTCAATAGATCCAGCAGTTTTTGAAGATGAAGATGGCAGTTATTATATGTATTTTGGTGGAATTTGGGGCGGACAATTACAACGTTGGAGAACGGGAAGTTTTAATGCTGAAGAACCAGAAAGTCCAACAGCGCATTTGCCAAAGGATGATGAACCAGCATTATTGCCTTTTGTTGCAAAAATGACCGATGATTTATTAGAGTTTGCTGAAAAACCAAAGGAGATTGAAATCCTCGATGAAAACGGAGATTTGCTATTGGCGGGAGATAATGAAAGACGTTTTTTTGAAGCTGCATGGCTACATAAATATAATGGAAAGTACTATTTTTCATATTCAACAGGAGATACACACTTTATTTGCTATGCCATAGGCGATAATCCTTATGGTCCATTTACTTATAGAGGGAGAATTCTAAATCCAGTAGTAGGTTGGACGTCCCATCATTCTATCTGCGAGGTTGAAGGAAAATGGTATTTGTTCTATCATGATTCGTCACTTTCAAAAGGGGTTACGCATCTAAGGTCAATCAAAGTGGCAGAAATTGCATATAATGATGATGGTAGCATTCAAACAATAGAGCCTTATACTAATGAAAAGATTTTATCTTAGTATCAAAAAGTAGAGAGAAATTAATAAACTCAATCAAATAGAACGAAATTAAAATAAGTAATGGCATATTATATAGGATATGATTTGGGGAGCTCTTCGGTAAAAGCTGCTTTAGTTGATGCTTCAAGCGGACAATCTATTGGTATTACCAATTATCCTGAAAATGAGATGAAAATTATTTCCCTAGAGACAGGTTGGGCAGAACAGCAACCGGAATTGTGGTGGAAAAATATTATAAAGGTTACTGAAAAACTTTTGACAGAAACAGGAGTCAGCTCAAGCCAAATAAAAGGTATTGGTATTGCTTATCAAATGCATGGACTCGTTACAGTAGATAAAGATCATAATGTACTTCGACCGTCGATAATTTGGTGCGATAGTAGAGCTGTTAATATAGGAAATCAAGCTTTTTTTGAAGTTGGAAAAGAAAAATGTATTTCACATCTTTTGAATTCTCCTGGGAATTTCACCTTGTCAAAACTAAAATGGGTTAAGGAAAATGAACCTGAAGTTTACAGTAAAATTTATAAGTTTTTATTACCAGGCGATTTTATATCGTTAAAGTTAACGGGTAAACCAACAACGACTATATCGGGTCTTTCTGAAGGCATTATGTGGGATTTTAAAGAAAACAAACCTGCCGAATGGCTTTTTGAGCATTTTGGTATTAGTACCGATTTAATTCCGGAAATTGTTCCGACATTCTCAGACCAAGGTTTAGTGAATAAAGAAGCAGCAAAAGAAATTGGTTTGCCAGAAGGCATACCAGTACTTTACAGATCTGGGGACCAACCTAATAATGCCTTGTCTTTAAACGTGCTAAATCCTGGTGAAATTGCAGCTACCGGAGGTACAAGCGGTGTTGTTTATGCATTGACAGACAGAACGGATTCTAAGGAAAGTGTTAGGATAAATAGTTTTGCCCATGTAAATTATACGAAAGAAAAGCCTGTTATTGGCAAACTCTTAAACATTAATGGAGCAGGTATTCAATACAGCTGGATGAAAAGTCAATTGGCATCAAGCTCTAGTTATAATGATATCAATGAGCTTGCAGCTAGAGTTCCTGTAGGATCTGATGGTTTACGAATTATACCTTTCGGTAATGGAGCGGAGCGTATGCTAGAAAACACAAATAATGGATCGTCAATATTTAATTTAAATTTCAATAAACATCAAAGCCAACATCTTTTTAGAGCAGCTTTAGAAGGTATTGCTTTTGCTTTTGTGTACGGCATAAATATCCTCAAGGAAGATGGCGTAGAAGTTTCAAGAATACGAGCTGGAAATGATAATTTGTTCCGCTCTGAAATATTTTCAAAAACAATAGCAACATTAACAAATGCCAAAATAGATATTATGGATTCTACAGGTGCTGTGGGTGCTGCTAGAGCAGCAGGTGTTGCCAACAAAGATTTTGAAACGTTAGAATCTGCTTTTTCTGAAAATGAAAAGGTATTGACTTACTATCCATTAACGGATAAACAACAGTATAAAGATGCCTATGATTCATGGGTTCAATATTTAGAAAATAGATATAAATAATTAAATAAAAAACATAAAATAATAAAGAGATGAAAGAATACTTTAAAGGAATAGATAAAATAAAATATGAAGGGCATTTATCCGATAACCCTTTGGCTTTTAAATATTATGATCCAGACAAAGTGGTGGCTGGAAAAACTATGCGCGAACATTTTAAGTTCGCTATAGCTTACTGGCATACATTCTGTGGGCAAGGGGCAGATCCATTTGGTCCAGGTACGCAAAATTTTGAATGGGACCAAGCTTCAGATCCAATACAGGCTGCAAAAGATAAAGCTGATGCTGCGTTTGAATTTATTTCAAAAATGGGATTTGACTATTTCTGTTTTCATGATTACGATTTAGTTCAAGAAGGTGCAACGTTTGCAGAATCTGAAAAGCGTTTATCTCAAATAGTGGATTATATCAAACCTAAAATGGATGCTACAGGAATCAAGCTTCTTTGGGGAACAGCCAATTGTTTTTCAAATCCAAGATATATGAATGGAGCTGCAACCAATCCAGATTTTGATGTGGTAGCTAGAGCAGGTGGGCAAGTTAAATTAGCCTTAGATGCTACTATGGCTCTCAACGGTGAAAATTATGTGTTCTGGGGAGGTCGTGAAGGCTACATGTCTTTGCTAAATACAGATATGGGAAGAGAGTTAGATCATATGGCTCAATTCTTAACTATGGCGAGAGACTATGCAAGAAAGCAAGGGTTTACAGGAACTTTCTTTATTGAACCTAAACCAATGGAACCTTCTAAGCATCAGTATGATTTTGATACCGCTACCGCTATAGGCTTCTTAAGAGAATATGGTTTAGAGAAAGATTTTAAAATAAATATTGAAGTCAACCATGCAACATTGGCGCAACACACATTTCAGCATGAGCTTGAAGTGGCAGCAAAAGCAGGAATGTTAGGTAGTGTAGATGCTAACAGAGGAGATTATCAAAATGGTTGGGATACAGACCAGTTTCCAAATAATATACTTGAAACAACAGAAGCTATGCTTGTGTTTTTACAGGCAGGTGGACTTCAAGGTGGAGGTGTGAATTTTGATGCAAAAATAAGAAGAAACTCAACGGATTTAGAGGATATTTTCCACGCGCATATTGGTGGTGCAGATACTTTTGCACGTGCACTAATTACAGCAGATAAGATTATGTCATCATCTCCTTATAAAAAGCTTCGTGAGGAACGCTATAGTTCTTTTGATTCTGGTAAAGGAAAGGATTTTGAACAAGGGAAACTGAATTTAGAAGCGTTATATGATATAGCTCATGAAAATGGAGAGTTAAAGCTTAAGAGTGGAAAACAAGAACTTTTCGAAAATATTATCAACCAATACATTTAATAAATGAATAGCATACTTAATGGGTTAGATTGGGTAGTCCTAGGACTGTATTTTTTAGCACTCATAGCTGTAGCAGTTTGGGTGATTTTAAAGAAAAATAAGAATACCGAGGATTATTTTCTTGCAGGTAGAAACGTGGGTTGGTTTGTTATTGGTGCTTCAATTTTTGCTTCAAATATCGGATCAGAACATGTGGTTGGTTTAGCAGGTACAGGTGCAGAGTCAGGAATGCCAATGGCCCATTATGAATTGCATGCTTGGATTGTTCTTTTACTTGGGTGGTTATTTTTACCCTTTTACATAAGAAGTGGAGCATTTACAATGCCAGAATTTTTAGAAAAACGTTTCGATACACGATCGCGATGGTTTTTGTCTGTCTTCTCATTAGTGGGTTATGTACTTACCAAAGTTTCGGTAACAATATATGCAGGTGGTATTGTAGTTTCAGAACTATTAGGTATTCCTTTTTGGTATGGAGCCATAGGTATTGTTGTGTTTACAGGTTTATACACCATTGTTGGCGGTATGAAAGCTGTAATTTATACCGAAACTCTTCAGACGGTTATTTTAATTCTTGGTTCTGTAATTATAACTTATTTAGGTTTAGAACAAGTTGGTGGATGGAGTGAATTGCGAGCTACAGTTGGCTCTGAACATTTTAATATGTGGAGGCCAATGAGCGATCCAGACTTTCCGTGGACAGGTTTATTGTTTGGAGGTACTGTAGTAGGTGTTTGGTATTGGTGTACAGACCAGTATATTGTACAACGTACTTTGGCCGCAAAAAACATAAAGATTGGAAGACGAGGAGCTATTTTTGGTGCTTACTTGAAGATTTTACCGATTTTCATTTTTTTAATTCCTGGTATCATAGCTTTTGCACTTTCAAAACAAGGGGTTTTAAGTTATGATAGAGCAGATGAAGTATTTCCTGTAATGGTTAAAACATTACTGCCAACGGGTTTAAAAGGATTAGTAGCAGGTGGATTGATGGCTGCATTGATGAGTTCTTTGGCTTCGGTGTTTAATTCGTGCTCAACAATATTTACTATAGATATTTATAAGAAGTTAAAACCAGATATGCCAGAGAAAAAGCTTCTTAGAATAGGAAGAATTGCAACAGCTATTGTGGTTGTTTTAGGTATTATCTGGATACCAATTATGGAGAAAATAGGTGGCGGTACTTTGTATAAGTATCTTCAAAGTGTTCAATCTTATATAGCACCACCTATAACCGCAGTTTTTGTGTTGGGTATTTTATGGAAACGTGTTAATGCTAAAGCAGCAATTGTGACTTTAATGTCAGGTTTGGTTGTAGCTGTATTACGTATTGCTGCAGAATTAAGTGTCGAAAGCTTATCTGGTGTAGCTCATACTTTTGCAACAATCAATTTTGCTCATATGGCAATTTTCATGTTCATATTTTCAATAATAATATGTGTGTCGGTAAGTTTAGCAACACAAGCACCAAATTATGAAAGAATAAAAGGTTTAGCCTTTGGTACATTGTCAGAAGGACAACAACAAGACAATAAAGACAGCTTTGATACAATTGATGTTATATTATCAGTTGTGCTAGTTATAGTAGTTATAGGTGTTTTAACATACTTTACGGGTTGAAAATAAGTAGCGCAGTTTATGAGTTAATTATTTTCTACGTTTTTTAAACTTATGTTCACTTAGTATTGCTTTATGATGAGGTCACTACTAAAAATTGTTCTTTTAATATTGTAATGGTTTTTTAATATGAGAGGTAAAATCCTAAAATATATTTTCCTTATTTTTAGAAACGAAATCTATATTCTTCAATTTCTAAAATAGGTTTTAAATTATTTCTTTATATATTTGTGTAATCGATTACAATTTAAAAAAATTATGACCAATTATAAGACAAGATACGCATCAAGTCCACAAGCAGTAAAAAAGTATGACACGCAAGAATTACGTGATGAATTCTTGATTGAAAATATGATGAAAGTAGATGAGTTGGAATGGGTTTATACGCATTACGACAGGTTTATGGTAGCAGGACTTGTGCCAGTTAACAAAAAGATAAAACTAGAAACGATAGATCCACTTAAATCATCATTTTTTCTAGAAAGGAGAGAATTAGGAATTATCAATGTAGGTGGTTCTGGAGTTATAACTGTAGATGGAGATACTTATGAGTTAGATCATAAGGAAGCCTTATATCTTGGTCAGGGAAATAAAGATGTTGAGTTTTCTAGCAAAGATGCTAGTGAGCCAGCTAAATTCTATTTAAACTCTACACCTGCACATAAAAAATTCCCAAACAAAAAAATAGGAACTAATGATGTTGAGGTTATAGAGTTGGGTTCTGCAGAAACTGCAAATGCAAGAACATTGAGAAAATACATCGTAAACAGTGTTGTGGATGTGTGCCAGTTACAAATGGGAATGACAACCATAAAAACAGGAAGTAGTTGGAATACTATGCCAGCTCACGTGCACGACAGAAGAATGGAAGTTTATTTCTATTTTGAAGTTCCAGAAGATCAAGCTGTTTGCCACTTTATGGGGCAACCACAAGAAACAAGACACATTTGGATGGGTAATGAAGAGGCAGTGATTTCTCCGCCTTGGTCTATTCATTCTGGTTCAGGTACAGCTAGTTATTCTTTTATTTGGGGAATGGCAGGTGAGAACTTGGATTATGGAGATATGGATGTTTGTAAGATTAATGAGTTAAGATAATCCTTGATATTATGTTTGATTTAACAGGGAAAACAGCACTCGTTACTGGCTGTAAAAGAGGTATTGGCTTTGCAATGGCAGAAGCTTTAGCAGAGGCTGGTGCAGATATTATTGGTGTTTCGGCATCATTAGAAAAAGAAGGCTCTGCAATAGGTAAAAGAGTTGCTGAAATAGGCAAAACATTCACAGCATACCAATGTGACTTTTCTAATCGAGAGTCACTTTACGACTTTATAAAGGCTGTAAAAGCTAATCACCCTAAAATAGATATTCTAGTAAATAACGCAGGTACAATTTTAAGAAAGCCAGCAGCAGAACATCCTGATGAATATTGGGATAAAGTTGTTGAGGTTAACTTAAATGCGCAGTTTATTCTAAGTAGAGAAATAGGTAAGGATATGGTTGCTAATGGTTCTGGTAAAATCATTTTTACCGCATCGTTGCTTACATTTCAAGGTGGAATTACAGTTCCTGGCTATGCCGCTTCAAAAGGTGCAATTGGTCAGTTAACAATGGCACTTTCTAACGAATGGGCTTCAAAAAATGTACAAGTCAACGCTATTGCTCCAGGTTACATCGCTACAGATAATACGGAAGCTTTACGTAATGATGAAGATAGAAGTCAGTCTATCTTAGCTAGAATTCCAGCAGGTAGATGGGGAAAACCAGAAGATTTTAAAGGTCCTATTGTATTCCTTGCATCAAAAGCAAGTGATTATATGTCAGGTTCAATTTTAACCGTTGATGGCGGTTGGATGGGTAGATAAATTTTAAAAGAAATGAAACAGTTTATACACGATAATTTTTTGCTTGAAAATAAATATGCCGAAGAGCTATATCACAATTATGCAAAAAATCAGCCAATAATAGATTATCACAATCACTTACCTCCTCAAGAAATTCTAGAGGATAAAGTTTATAATAACCTTACTAAGGTGTGGATTAATGGTGACCATTACAAATGGAGAGCTATGCGTACTTTGGGTATTAACGAAAAATATATCACAGGCGACGCTTCAGATAAAGATAAGTTTCTAAACTGGGCTAAAACCGTACCATACACCATGCGTAACCCTTTGTATCATTGGACGCATTTAGAATTGACACGTTATTTTGGTATTACGGATTTGTTGAATGAAAAATCAGCAGAGCGTATTTTCGAATCGACTTCAGAACAATTAAGTTCAGCAGATTATAGCTGTAGAAACTTGTTACGTAAAGTTAATGCTGAATTGGTTTGTACTACTGAAGATCCTATCGATACCTTAGAACATCATCAATCATTAGCTAAAAGTGATTTAGAAATAAAAGTAAGTACAGCGTTTAGACCAGATAAAGCTATTTTAATAGCTAATGACAGTTATAACGATTATATAAATGCTTTAGGCAAAGCTGCAGATATTGAAATTTCTACATATCAAGATCTAAAAGATGCCTTAAGAAGCAGAATAAATTATTTCAATGATAATGGTTGCAGATTATGTGATCATGGATTGAATCAAATTTCGTTTGTTGAATATACAGACAATGAAGTTGAAGCTATTTTTAAAAAGAAATTAAGTGGTGAAACTTTAGAAAAAGAAGAGGTACTTAAGTTTGAAACAGCTATCCTTCTATACTTGTCTGAAACTTATCGCGAATTTGGTTGGGTACAACAATTTCACCTTGGTGCACTAAGAAATAATAATGCACGTATGCATAGTATTCTTGGTCCAGATACGGGTTGGGATTCTATTGGTGATTATCCACAAGCCGAAAAACTATCAGCGTTCTTAAACACATTAGACGGAAAAGATAAATTAACAAAAACTATAATTTATAATTTAAATCCGGCTGACAATGAAGTAATGGCGACCATGATTGGTAACTTTAATGATGGTAGTGTGAAAGGTAAAGTGCAGTTCGGTTCTGGTTGGTGGTTTTTAGATCAAAAAGACGGCATGACTAAACAGATGAATGCCTTATCTAATATGGGACTTATCAGTTGCTTTATTGGTATGTTAACTGATTCTAGAAGTTTCCTTTCATTCCCAAGACACGAATACTTCAGAAGATTATTATGTAATTTACTTGGTGACGAAATACAAAGAGGTGAATTGCCAAAAGAAGAGCTAGAATGGATTGGTAAAATCGTTTCAGATATTAGTTATTTTAACGCTAAGGAATATTTCAACTTTTAAGCAGTAGAGTATGTCTAAGGCAAATGTTTTTTTTGAGCAAGATAAGATGGAATGGGAAATTCTAGAGGATAAAATTAGTCGTCAAATCGTTGGTTATGATGATACAATGATGATGGTTAATGTAAAGTTCAAGAAAGATGGAGTAGGGCAAATTCACAATCATATACACACACAGTCTACACATATATCAAGTGGTAAATTTGAAGTCACTATCGGTGATGAGAAAAAAATATTGAAAGAAGGAGATTCCTTTTTTGTACCATCAAATATAATGCACGGAGTAGTTTGTTTAGAAGAAGGAATGCTGATAGATGTTTTTAATCCTGTTAGAAAAGATTTTTTAGAGAATAAAATTTAAAGAGAAATTATGAAGAAAACATCCCAATATTTTATTCTTTTTCTAGCAACTATGCTGTCAGTTTTTAGTTGTGGTGAAATGAGTGATGTAGAAACCATAAAGTTGGCGCATAGTCTTGACGTTAATCATTCTGTGCACAAAGCTATGGTTAAAATGGGTGAAGATTTGGCTGAGATTTCAGGCGGAAAAATGCAGTTGGAAATTTACCCAAGTCAACAATTAGGAACCGAGCGTGAGTGTATAGAACTACTTCAAATCGGAAGCTTGGATATGACCAAAGTTTCAGTAGGAGTTATGGAAAATTTCGCTCCTCGTATGAAGGTTTTTGGATTGCCATATTTGTTCAAGGATAGAGAGCATGCTTTTGAGGTTTTAGATGGTCCAATTGGTCAAGAACTTTTAGATGAAGGTACCAAGTACTGGATTAAAGGCATGTGTTATTACGATGCTGGAAGTAGAAGTTTTTACACCAAAGATAAGCCAATTAACACACCTGAAGATTTAAAAGGTCTTAAGGTTAGAGTTATGGAAAGTGTAACTGCTATGGACATGGTAAAAAGCTTAGGTGGCTCACCAACTCCAATATCTTGGGGAGAATTATACACGTCTTTGCAACAAGGCGTTGTAGATGGAGCAGAAAATAATCCTCCAAGTTTTTATTTATCTAGACATTATGAAGTATGTAAATACTACTCGTTAGACGAGCATACAGTATTACCAGATGTACTAATCATAGGAACACATATTTGGGATAGATTATCTGAGCAGCAAAGAGCTTGGTTAAAAGAAGCTGTAGATAAGTCTGTTGGTTATCAACGTAAACTTTGGGCAGAAGCAGAACAAGAAGCTTTAGAAGAGGTGCAGAAAGCAGGAGTAACTGTGGTAAGGCCAGATAAAACAGCTTTTGAAGAAGATGTGAAAGATGTTTATGAAACCTATAGTGAAGATGAGGATATGAAAGACCTAATCAATCGTATTAAGAATAATTAGATCGATGAGAAAAAAGATAGATAAGATTTTAGGAAACCTTCTCATTGTTATAATGGGTGTCATGGTTATCAATGTTATTTGGCAAGTATTTACAAGGTTTGTTGTAGGTACTCCAAGTTCATTTACAGATGAATTGGCAAGATACCTTATGGTTTGGTTGGGTATTTTAGGTGCGGCTTATGTTTCAGGTAGAAATATGCACGTGGCTATTGATGTTTTACCTCAAAAAGCATCAAATAAAACACAGAAGAAATTAAAGATAGTAGTATATGTACTTATAATTCTATTTGCACTTTTTGCTATGGTAATAGGAGGAAGTAGACTTGTATATATTACCTATGTTTTAGATCAACAATCACCAGCATTACAAATCCCATTGGCTATTGTCTATTTAGCAATTCCTGTAAGCGGTTTGTTGATTATTTATTATAAAGTTTCAGACATTATAAATATTAAGTAGTTATGGATTATATCCCAATTTTAGTATTAGTTATAAGTTTTGTGGGTTTATTGTCCATTGGTACACCTGTAGCTTGGAGTATTTCCATTTCTTCAGTACTTACAATGTTAGTTAGCATTCCTGCGATGCCAGCCTTTACTACGGTTTCACAACGTATGGGAACTGGTTTAGATAGTTTTGCATTATTGGCTATACCATTTTTTGTTTTATCTGGTCAATTGATGAATAAAGGAGGTATAGCCCATAGACTCATTGCTTTTGCAAAGACTTTAGTAGGTTCTCTTCCTGGTGGATTAGCACTCATAAATGTAATTGGTGCAATGCTTATGGGAGCAATTGCAGGTTCGGCAATGGCTTCGGCTTCTGCGATGGGAAGTATTCTTGGGCCAGAAATGGAGAAAGAAGGGTATTCTAAAGAATTTGGTGCAGCAGTTAATATTACTTCTGCAACTACAGGCTTAATTATTCCACCTAGTAATGTCCTTATTGTATATTCACTTGCGAGTGGAGGTGTGTCTATTGCAGCATTGTTTTTAGCAGGTTATATTCCTGGAATTCTTACTGGTTTATTCCTAATGTTAGTAGCAATGTTTTGGGCTAAAAAGAAAAAATATAAATTAGGAAAGCGTAGTTCTTTAAAGGAAGTTTTTAAAACATTTATTGATGCTGTACCAAGCCTTTTCTTATTGGTAATTGTCATTGGTGGAATTGTTACAGGTATTTTTACGGCAACAGAAGCCTCAGCAATAGCAGTTCTATACACATTAATTCTTGGTTTTGCTTACAAAGAAATCAGTTTTAAAAATTTACCAGAGATTTTATTAGACTCTTCTTCTACAACAGCAGTGGTTATGTTATTGATTGGAGCGTCAATGAGTATGTCTTGGGTAATGTCTTTTGAAAACATACCTCAAAGTATCAGCACATCATTATTAGCAATAAGTGATAATCCTATAATTATACTTTTAATCATCAATCTAATCTTATTGTTTGTGGGCATATTTATGGATATGACACCAGCAGTATTAATATTTACTCCAATTTTCTTACCAGTAGTAGTAGATCTTGGTATGGATCCAATTCAATTTGGTATTATCATGGTTCTTAACTTATGTATTGGACTATGTACACCACCCGTTGGATCCGTCCTCTTTGTTGGAGTTGGTGTAGCCGAAACAACCATTCAGAAGGTAATGAAACCATTATTACCGTTGTTCTTGGCTATGGTAGTAGCTTTATTTTTAGTAACGTATTTCCCGCAATTAACACTTTGGTTGCCAAGTGTATTTAACCTTTAAAATAGATTAGAATGTCAGTAACGATAGACAATAAATTAAATAGATCAAACTTAGGATTAGAAGAAAGATTACCTATAAAAGTTATACAGTTTGGTGAAGGTAATTTCCTTAGAGCATTTGTAGATTATGCTATTCAGCAATTAAACAAGTCAGCAGATTTCAATGCAGGTGTAGCTGTAGTGCAGCCTATTGATAGAGGTATGGTTGATATGTTGAATGATCAAGACGGACTGTATACCCTGTTTTTGAAGGGTGTTCAAAAAGGGGAAGAAATTCAGACTAAAGAACTTATTACTAATATTGTTAAAGGTATCAATCCTTATGCGGATTTTCAGCAGTATTTAGATCTAGCAAAAGAAGAAGAATTACAATTTATTATATCTAATACAACTGAAGCAGGTATCGCTTATGTAGAAAGTGATACTATGGAAATGCAGCCACCAAGCTCGTTTCCAGCTAAACTGACGATGTTATTACATAAACGTTTTCAGCATTTTAATGGCGCTTCAGATAAAGCATTGACGATTATTCCATGTGAGTTAATCAATTACAACTCAGATACTTTAAAAGAAATTATTTTAAAATATTGTGCAGACTGGAATCTTGAAGAAGGCTTTAAAGCATGGTTAACTGAACACTGTTCGTTCCACAACACTTTAGTCGATCGCATCGTTCCTGGTTATCCAAAAGATCAAATTGAAGAATATAACGCGCAGTTAGATTATAAAGACAATTTAATAGTTTCAGCGGAAACCTTTTTACTTTGGGTTATTGAAGGAGGTGATGACCTAAAAGCAAAACTACCTTTCGATAAAACGGATTTGGATGTAAAAATCGTTAAGGATATGCAGCCTTACCGTACTAGAAAAGTACGCATTTTAAATGGTGCGCATACTTCTATGGTACCATTTTCATTGCTTTACGGAAATGAAACGGTAAAAGAAACTGTTGATAATGAATTTACAGGAGCTTTTGTAAACAGTGCAATTTTTGATGAAATCAATCATGTGTTACCAATGGATAAAGCAGAATTAGATAGTTTTGCTGAAGAAATCCTAGACCGTTTTAGAAATCCATTCATCAAGCATAAATTAGCTGATATCGCTTTGAATTCTATTTCTAAATTTAAGGTGAGAGTATTACCAAGTTTATTGGAATACAACGAAAAATTCCAAAAATTACCAGCACATTTAACATTTGCCTTTGCTTGTTTAATTCGATTCTACAAAGGAGAATGGCATGGTAAAGCATTGCCTATAAATGATAGCGAAGTTATTGTAGAGACGTTCAAAACAATTTGGTCTAATAATGACTATAAAAGTGTTGCAAGTGCTACACTTGAAAAGACAGATTTTTGGGATGAAGACCTTACTAAAGTCAATAATCTTGTTGAAACTATAGCAGTAGCTCTAGAAGAAATTGATGCTAATGGAGTTGAGCAAGGTTTGAAAAACTTTAAGGATAAAATTTAAGATTAATAAACCGAAAGGTGATGCAAAAGAAATTAATAAAAGTACATCCAAGTGATAATGTAGCAGTTGCTTTAGTAAACCTAAAAGCAGGTGAAGTTGTAACATTCGAAGGACAAGATATAGAAGTAGTTTCAGATGTTAAGGCAAAGCATAAGATTGCTCTTACTGATTTGCAATCTGGAGACAAAATCATTATGTACGGTGTTTTGGTTGGTAAAGCTAATACACCGATTATGCTCGGTGATGTTTTAACCATAAACAATGTAAAACACGAAAGTGCCAAAGTCACTCAGAAAACAGATACTACAGGTTGGTCTGCACCAAATGTAGATAAGTGGAAAGACAAAACATTCATGGGTTACCACAGAGAAGATGGACAAGTTGGTACTGCCAATACGTGGTTATTCTTTCCTTTGGTTTTTTGCGAAAACAGAAACATTGAGTTATTAAAAGATATTTTTGAAAAAGAACTATTGACTCAAAAGTCTAATAACCACAGAATGTTATTACGTTCGTTGGTTAATGAAGGTGATGGAAATACTGCGGTTGAACCAGAACAAACCACAAATGTTTTTGATAATATTGAAGTGAAATTCATTACGCATCCTGGAGGTTGTGGTGGTATTCGTCAAGATTCTGAAAGTTTAGCACGTTTGTTAGCTGGTTATGTGAAAAACCCAAATGTAGCAGGTGCAACAGTATTGAGTTTAGGGTGTCAAAATCTTCAGATTGATATATTCAATAAAGCATTAGAGGCAATTAGCCCAAACAACAAAAAGCCAGTGTTGATGTACGAACAGCAACAGATGGGTACGGTTGATGAAATGCTAACAGCTATTATAAAAAATTCTTTTGAAGCCATTAAAGAGGCTAATAAAATTGAGAGACAACCAGCTCCTTTATCGAAGCTTAAAGTAGGTTTAGAGTGTGGTGGTTCTGATGGTTTTTCAGGTATATCAGCTAACCCAACCTTGGGTTATACTTCGGATATGTTAGTGGCGCTTGGTGGAACGGCAATTTTAGCCGAATTCCCAGAGCTTTGTGGTGTAGAGCAGGAATTGGTAAACAGATGTGTAGAAGAGGACAAAGCGAACAAGTTTTTAGGCTTAATGCAAGCCTTTGAAAAATCTGTTGTAGATGCTGGTTCTGGTTTTGATATGAACCCTTCACCAGGAAATATCAAAGACGGATTGATAACAGATGCCATGAAATCTGCTGGTGCAGCTAAAAAAGGTGGAACATCACCAGTTGTAGATGTTTTGGATTATGGAGAATATGTAACTAATCCAGGACTTAACTTATTGTGCACGCCAGGAAATGATGTGGAAAGTACTACGGCTATGGTAGGTTCTGGAGCCAATATAGTGTTGTTTACAACAGGTTTGGGAACACCAACAGGAAATCCAATTACACCAGTAATAAAAGTATCATCAAACTCTGAATTAGCAGCAAAAATGAGCGATATTATTGATGTTGATACTGGTGATGTAATCAAAGGTGAAAAGACGATAGAGGAAATGGCAGAAACGATGCTTCAATATATTGTTGATGTTGCTAGTGGCACCATAAAATCAAAAGCAAGTATTTTAAATCAAGACGATTTTATTCCTTGGAAAAGAGGAGTTTCACTCTAAAAATATAAATTAGTTTTCTTGGATAGTGTTACGCTTTAACTTTCAGAGAGGAATCTCTAATTATAAGTTCTGGCTGTAACACTATTTTTTCATTCTTTTGGTTTGGTGTATCGCTATCAACTTCTTCTAAGAATACTTTAGCGGCAATTCTTCCCATTTCTATTGGAGATTGATCCACAGAAGTAATGGATAGTTCCATAAACTTTGTGAAAGGCTCGTTACTAAATCCTATAACGCTGATATCTTCCGGTATTCTTAAACCTTGTTCCTTTATTTCCTGAATAGCTCCTAATGCAGTGAAGTCACTAGATGAAAATATAGCATCAGGTGGGTTATCCATATTCAACAACTTTTTCGTTGTTTTTCTACCTTCTAAAACCTTACTAAAAGTTTCTATGACTATGCTTTCGTCGAACTCTAAACCATGATCTATTATGGCTTGCTTATAGCCTAGATAACGGTTTTTAAATATTTCTAACGAACGATTGTTAGAAAGATGAGCAATACGCTTGCAACCTTGCTCAATAAGATGTTTTGTGGCTTGATATGCGCCATTAAAGTCGTCTATAGTTACTGAGCTAAATCCTGGTATTTCTTTTTTTCTATCGAAGAATATTAGTGGAACTCTTTTTTGAGAAATGCTTTGAAAAATTTTATTCTTAGTCTTCGCGTTTGAGATTGACATTAAAATGCCATCTACTTGGGCATTCAACAGGGACATAATATTCCCAGTTTCTAAGTTTTCCTGATCATGAGTTTGACAAACAATAACGTGGTAACCTTTTGGGTAAAGCTCTTCTTCTATACCTCGAATTACAGAAGCAAAAAAGTTGCTATCCATTCGTGGTACGATAACCCCAACATTATGACTTTTCCCACTTTTTAAAGCTCTAGCAAGCGTGTTTTGTTCATAATTCATTCTTAGTGCAGTCTCCTGAACTAACTTTCTTGTGTTTTCGCTTATTTTGGGATTATTGTTTAAAGCTCTAGATACCGTTGCAGCAGTTAAATTAACTTCTTTTGCAATGTCATAAATTGTAGTCTTTTTCTTCATCAAAATTCATGTACGGAATAACCTTGTAAATTTAATGAAATTATTTAAAGTAATTTTGATTCCAAAGAGAAAATAGTTATAATTGTGTAATCGATTACACAATTATAAAAACTATGAAAACAACAAACAACATCGTAAGATTTTTAATGATAATTTGTGTTTTATTTTCCTTTGGGTGTAGTAGTGATAGTTCTGATGATACTCCAGCTACAATAGCGGTATCATCGATAACTATTACAGGAGATACAATTACCGACGGAAGCACTAGTCAATTATCAGTAACAGTTCAACCAAGTGACGCAACTAATAGCGCAGTAAGTTGGACGGTTTCCAATAGTAGTGTAGCAACAATTTCTAATTCTGGGTTATTATCTGCTGTTTCTAATGGTACGGTAGTGGTAAGAGCAACAGCTCAAGATGGGTCAGGAGTTTATGCAGAACGCACTTTTGTGATTTCAGGAGTTGAAAGTCCTGTTAATGGTACAGTTGTAGAAACACCTGAAGAGGTTTTAAATGCAATTTACACAGCTAATCCTGGTGAGATTATCTATGTCAGAGAAGGGGATTATGTTTTTAATTCAACCATTCAGATTTCTGGTGATGGATCAAACAACAATTTAATTTCACTTTTAGCTTATCCATCAGATGCTAACAGACCTAGATTTAATTTTTCATCAATGTCTGAGAATTCTTCAAATAGAGGTATTCAGCTTTCAGGTGATTACTGGCATATCAAAGGAATAGATGTTTTTGGTGCTGGTGATAATGGTATGCATATAACTGGTAGTAATAACCTTATAGAGTTCTGTACTTTTAGTGAAAACAAAGACTCTGGCTTACAAATAGGCGGTGGAGGTAGTAATAACACTATATTAAATTGTGACTCTTTCTACAATGCTGATTCTTCTTTAGAAAATGCAGATGGTTTTGCTTGTAAGTTAGATGCTGGATCTGATAATAAATTTATAGGTTGTAGAGCATGGCAGAATTTAGATGATGGTTGGGACGGATACTTGAGAGATACGGATAACATAACTACATATTACGAAAATTGTTGGGCCTTCAAAAATGGATATTTAATGAATGGAACTATTGGTGCTGGTGATGGTAATGGCTTCAAAACAGGAGGTAGTGATGATAAAACCTTAAAACATAACGCTATTTACAAAAATTGTATAGCCGCTGGTAATGTTTATGATGGATTTGACCACAATAGTAACAGAGGTGATATTGAAATTTATAATTGTTCAGCTTACAGTAATGGAAGAAATATAAATTTTGGCTCTACTAATGTAGCACAATTCTTATTGGTAAAAAATACAGCGTCGTTTGCAGGTGTTAATGGAGGAGATAGTTTTTCCGCTACAACTGTAGATATCACTAGCAACGGATGGCAAAATGGTATAACAACTAACGCTTCTGATTTTGTAGCTATTGATATTGATTTATTAGCTTCACCAAGAAATGAGGATGGTAGTTTACCAGATATTGATTTCCTAAAACTCGTAGCAGGAAGTGACTTAATTGATGCAGGTGAAGATGTCGGTCTTCCTTTCAATGGTTCTGCACCAGATATAGGAGCCTTTGAGTATGAATAACAATTAAGAAGAGCACCTAGAAATAAAATTATAAAATGCACTAGTCATCATTCAGATACTAGTGCATTTGCATATACTTCTATATTGGAATACTTTTTATTTAAAGTATTGAGCTGAGCATCCTCCTTATTTTTATTAAGTTTTAATTTACGTTCCCATTTATCAGGAATCCCATCTTCATCAGAATCTTTAGAAACTTCTCTAGATTTTATAAATGGCCAACCTCCCACATTGTCTTGAGAATCTATAATACCATTTTTATAATCAGATGAGCCTGATTTTGTATTCTTGACAATTCTTTTATCAACTTCATCCCTATAGAGGCTTAAACCAGCTTTTTCTAACACATCGTTATAAGCCATATTGGCACTAGTAGTTAGTATATTATTTGAAATATCTATTGGATTACTAAGTTTTGTTTGTTCTGGCTCTTCACATTGTACACCACCATCCCAGTTATTTTGGGTTATTTCATTATAACCTTGAACGTAATTGCCATCTACATAAAACTCCCCATAAGGCTCAGAAGGGCTTACTATTCTATCTAACTTAGAGGAAGTTGTTGCTGGGCCAGATTTAAAGTAGTTGTTTACGATATTATAAGTTCCTTTTTCACCACCATAAATACTATTTTCACCCCAATTATAGATTACATTATTTCTAAAGTCTACAAATTCATTTTCGGAGTTTTCGGTAGTTTTAGAGCCACTGAATCGTGGGTTTCTACTATTATTACTAACTATTAAGTTGTGATGAAAAGAAGCCTTAACACCTCCCCAAATTCCACCATAACCGTGAGCCCCTTTCTTATGCACAGATCTGTTAAGAGCTTCTGATATAATACACCATTGTAGCGTGAAATTTTTATTGTTGTAAAACGAGGCGTTTTCGTCGGTTCCCCAACTTATAGAACAATGATCTATAATAACATTATTTGCATCCCTACAGCCAAGTGCATCACCTTCAATACCGTTTGTATCTCCCATTCTAAATCTAAGATATCTAACAATGACATTATCAGATTTTATGGTTACAGGATAACCTTTTATGGTAATTCCACCACAAGGTGCTGTTTGTCCTAGAATAGTTAGGTCTCCTTTATTAATGTCTAATTTAGACTTTAATTCAATAGTACCTGAAACATCGAAGACAATAATACGAGCCCCTTTTTTTAGTATACCTTTTCTAAGGCTACCTTCTCCATCATCATTAAGATTGGTTACTTTGTAGATAAAACCACCTCTACCACCAGAGGTGAATTTTCCAAAGCCTTCAGCCGTTGGAAACGCTAATTGTTGACTATAACTAAAAGCGAAAAATAGGGCTATAATAAGGGTAAGGAAATATTGTTTTTGTGACATATTTAAGGGATATAAAATTAAATGTAAAATAAAAAAAGGAGAAGTGTATATGTAAACACGTCTCCTCTTTTGACTAACTTATCTAATAAATATTACTATCTCCAACGAGGGTCACCAATTTGGTTATCAATTAGTGACTGAGTGGTTAGAGTAAAATCTCCATTTAAAGCATCAACATAACCAGGATCTAAAGTGGTATATGAAGATGAATTATCATATCTAAGTACAGACGAATCATAAAATGTTGGTGCATTAAAGTAATTGTTATTACTAAAATCAATGAACTCATCTGTTCTACTTTGATCAGAGTAACCTTCAGCTGCAGTATCTGTAATTAAAGTATTGCTAACTACAATATCATTGTCTTGAAATCTTATATAAAGTAATCTTCTACTTGAATTGTTAGAACAAGCATATAGCGTACAGCTATCTAATGTAATATTGCTTGTTAAACCAGTTTGAGTAGAAGTACCTGCGTCGTCTATCCTGAAAAAGTCTCTACCAGGAGCACAGTTGTTAAATGTACTTGTGTTGAAATTCACATTAAAAACATCAGAGTTTCTAAAGTCAAAGAAGTCACCACCATTAGTTTCAATGTTAGTCACAATACTATTTTCTACTATTATAGATTGAACAATAGCATCAGTTTCGTTTCCTGCAATAAATGATCTAGCATAGTCATGAACGTTACACCCACTCACTAATAATGAGTTGTAACTTCCAGGAGCAGAATACCTTACCATGTCAGTTAAATCAGTAGCTGCATCACCTGTAAGGTCTAAATCTATAAGTTCTACGTCTGTTGCTCCTGTAACAATTGAAATACTTAATTTCAATAAAGGTTTATCAAAATTATAAAGACCTCTAATAGTTAAGGATTTATCTATTACTAAAGTTCCAATTTGAGCTGTATAATCACCAGAGTCTAAAACTAATACATCACCAGATGCAGCATCAGCAACCATTTGGAATAAGTCATCTGATGGAGTAACTAAGACACCATCACCAATATCAACTCCTGTTGTAAAATTTAAGACTCCCCTAATTGTTGTGTTATTTAAAATTTGAACAGTGTAATCAGTTTCGCCTGTTAGTCCAGTTACTGTAGCCACACCATCAGCTATCTCTTGAGCTGATAAGGTATAAGATATATTTCCAGGTACTAAAAATAATTCTGTTACCGTGCTGTTAGGTAGCCATCTAAATGTTGCTTCAGTAGCTAAAATATCTTCTGGTACAATAGGGTAGAAGATTTGTTCAGTTAGTGTTTCTGCAGTAGTGGTAGCATAAGTAGAATTTTCTAAACCTCTAGAACTGATAGCTTGTACTCTAATATAATAAAAGGTTTCTTGTTCCATTTCTATTTGTACAGGTAACTCATTTGAGGTAACATTAACAGAGTTTACTATGGTAGAGAAGGATGGATCTTCACTAAATTCAACAAGGTAATTGTCTACATCAGGATTTGAGTCCCAATTAAGTTCTACAAAAACCTGATTTCTTATAAAAGATTGTAAGCCAACAGGAGCAAACTCACGACTTATGCTAAGCTCTTCAATAACTTCATCTGGGCTTTCACAACCCGAAAATGATAATAGTAAAACTAAGATTACTATTGTAGATTTTAATATATGTTTTGCTTTCATCATATTTTTTAATTTAAAATTTTTAATAGCCGTAATCGTTTACTAATTGACCATTACTTGCATCTATAAAGACTTGCCATATAGGCCAGAATTGTCTTTCATCAGGATTTACTCCAAGCTTATATATAGAATTAATCATATCGTCCTCTAACATAGTCCAATCTTGCATAGAATAATCTGGGCCAGGATTGGTAGTTTCATTTCTATTTAGACCGTAGATATCAAGAGTTTCTCCATCCTCTTCGTATCTGTAATATAAAGTAGAAGGTACATCAGCATATTCACCAGTTCTATTTTTCAGATTAAACATCTTTACCTTAGCTTCATCTAGGTTATCACCTAATAAATTCCAGCGGATTAAGTTCATTTTACGCTCCATTTCCCCTGTGAATTCGTATTTGTGTTCCTCTATAATCGCTTGAAGCATAGCATCAGAACTTGTCAACCCATCAACATAAGCATCTACTTTTTCAGCATGAAGGTTAGAAGGGAAAGCTCTTCGTCTAATTTCTTTAAGATATGGAGCAGCAGCACCAGGACCTTGTAATTCGTTAGCGGCTTCAGCAGCTATTAAAAGTACTTCTGCATAACGCATGTAAATTTTGTTAACACCATCATCATTTGTAGACGTTACATAACGGTTCATCCACTCATAACGATATTTACCAAAATACCAAGTATCTAAACCAACCAATTGTTGTTGAGCAAAACCATCTGTTGGATTTCCCCATTCGTATGGTACACATGTTACATCTCTACGAGTATCTTGCTCATCATAATCATAAAAGACCGTTGGTAATGGCCCAGCAATTCCACCTCTAGCTTGGCCTGTATGTTGATCTATACCTCTATGTCTTACAGCAAAAGAGAATAAAACCCTACCTCGACCTGCTGCAAATGGTATTTCCCAAAGCGATTCACCACCAGCTGTTACCGATTCTTCATTGAAATTTTTCCAAAATGTTTCAAAAGAAGGGTTTAGGCTAGCATGTCCAGTTCCGATTATATCACTAGCTTCATTAAAAGCTAAGGTATACATGTTTTGCACTGATAATTCAGGGTCATTACTACGTCTTATACCATCAGGATATTGTTGAAAACCTGAAGCAACCATAGCTAAACGAGCTCTAAAAGCTTTTACGAAAGCTTTATTAGCTCTTTCTACAGTATTAGTTCTAGAGTTTTCATTTGGCCATCCTACTAAAGTTTCTGCTTCACCTAAATCAGCAATTATTTGTTTATAGATAATATCTCTATTGGTTTTAGGTAAATAAAGTGTTTCGGTACTAATAGGTTCAAAACGCGCAGGAACATCTCCCCATGTTTTAAGTAAGTCTGCGTAATAGATAGCTCTATATGTTAAAGCTTCACCTAGTAGCTGTCCAAGAGCTGTTCCTGGTTCAGGGTTACCATATAATCTTAAGCCTTCAATACATAGGTTAGCACGCTCTATACCTGCATACATCATTGCCCAAACATTATTATCTCTATTCATTTGAGTATTGGTAGGTGTAGCATCATATATCATAAGTTCTCCCTGTGAGCTTCCAACATCATCAGAACTGTAATTCCATTCTGTATCAGTGTTGAATCCATAAAAAGGGATATAACGACCTCTGTATGAGTTAGTCTGCCCCATACGTTCTAATATACCATCTACAGCACCTCTAGCTAAGTCAGGGGTAGAAAATATAACCGAAGGTTCGGCTGATGATTGCGCAGGTGCTTCTAAAAAGTCTTCATCAAATTCTTGACAAGAGTAGAATACACCTGTAAGAATTAATATTGTTAGAAATATTGTTTTTTTCATTTTCAATTTTTTTAAAAATTAAGATTTAAACCAAAAGCAACTTGTCTACTTCTTGGGTAAGCAGAGTAATCTACTCTAGGAGTGAAATTAGTTTGTCTTCTTGTGGAAACTTCAGGATCCATACCTGAATAATTAGTTATAATGAAAACATTATTAGCTGTAACATATAACCTTAATTTAGATATTCCAAAATCAGATAGAACTGATTCAGGTAAAGTGTAACCAAGAGAAAGTGTATTTAATCTTAAATAAGAGCCATCCTCAACAGCCCAATCACTAAACACATATCGTTGCATTGATGGGGACCACATTGTTGTATTTGCATTTAAAGCAGCTAGTTGAGAAGGGTCAGTAACTAATTGACCTGTTGACGGGTCTAAATTAGTCCATCTTACTCCATCAGCAAAAGATGTAGTTAAGTTCCCATAATCGTTGCTTTCTCTAGGTGTGTTAGAATGAATTTTGTTGGCATTATATACATCAAAACCTACACTAAAATTGAACGCTGCACTAAGATCAAAACCATAAGCTCTTGCGCTTAATGTAAATCCACCAGTAAAATCTGGGTTAGCATCACCTATTATTGTTTGATCATCTTCATCAACAACTCCATCACCATTAATATCTTTTAATTTTAAAGCACCAGGACGAACAAATCCATCTCCAATAACATCAGCATTACTAGGAACTCCATCGACTAGAGTATAATCACCAGTTGTTGAGTCATAGTTAAAATCTGACACTTCGTATCTTCCATCATTTTGATAGCCATACATAATTCCAAGAGGGGATCCAACTTGTACTAAATAATCATTATTTATTTGGCTAGAAGCCCATCCAGAAGGCCATCCAAAGTCTTCTGATTCACCCAATGAGTTAATTTTGTTCTTATTGGTACTAATATTAAATGATAAATCTAGACCATAGTTTTCAGTGCTTATTGCATTGACGTTAACAAGTGCTTCAAAGCCTGTGTTTTGTATTTCTCCTACATTTCTAAATTGTGTTTCGTAACCTGAACCAGGTACCCTGAAACCTAATAGCAAATCTTTTGTAGTATTTTTATACAATTCAAAAGAACCGCTAACTCGACCGCTAAACAATGAATAGTCAAGAGCTAAATTTTGAGTAACCGTAGTTTCCCACTTTAAATCAGGGTTAGCTAAAACACTAGATGCTGCCCAATAATTATCAATTCCATTAATGTAGGATGTAGCATATGATTGAAATGTTTGTATTGTTTGACCTGTAGGTATATTGTTATTCCCTACCTCACCATAACTTAATCTCAATTTAAGCGTATTAATCCAATCTGTATTTTTTAAGAAATCTTCTTCAGAAATTTTCCATGCAAATGCAGCAGAAGGAAAATATCCCCAGCGATTATCTCCAAGAAATTTACTTGAACCATCCATACGGAAAGTAGCTGTCAATAAATATTTGTTTTTAAAGTCGTAGTTAGCACGACCAAAGAATGATAGGAGTTTATCATCAGGTGAGTAAAAGTTATCCACAGTAAACGGATCTCCTTGTGTAGTTAGACGCACACTTCTTTCAAAATCAAAATCACTTGGAAAGCCATGTAATTCTGTTGTTACTCTATTGTCTTTAGAAACAATCATTTCTTGTCCTAAAAGTAATTTAAGTGAATGATTTTCTCCAACTAATTTTTTGAAATCATAGTTCAATGTATTAGCATTTCTAAAACTTTCTCTTTTTCTATCTCTTATTCTTAGTGCAGGAAGTCCTTGATTTTCAACACTAGGTCTATTACTAGAAAAATAAGTGGATTTACCGTAAAAACGATAGTCTAAATCATTTGTTGTATTCAAGCCTACATCAGATTTAAACGTTAAATTGTCCACAACATCCCAAGTGAAGCTTCCAAGTAAATTAAGATTTTTCCTTAATTGTCTACGTTGGTTATCCGCTAAAGCTATAAAAGGATTTACTAAATCACTAAAAATCGCATCATCAGTATTTGTTGGGTCTAAAGCAGCTAAAGGAATAGGTGAGTATCTAATTGAGTGCTTAAGCCTAGAGTCTGCTGATGAAACTTCATTTTGCTCATTCGCACCACCACCATTCACTTCTTGATCAGCATAACGAACCGTAAATGAAAGGTCTACTTTGTCACTAGCCTTGTTTTTTAATGCTAGAGAGACATTATTTCTTCTAAAATCAGAACCAACCATAATTGCTTTTTCATCATACAAGGCATAATTAAAATTATAATTAAATTTTTCAGAACCGCCTCTTACAGATAAATCATGATTTTGTACTTCACCAGTTTGACCATAAATAAGATCTTGCCAATTGTTTCCTTTCATCCCAATATACTGGTCGTAATCTTGATATAGACCATAAGTTTCTTCATAAATTTCAGGTTGTTCATCTAGAAGCCAATATTCATATTGCCATTTAACAAAATCTTCTGGTTCTAAAACATCTATAGTTTTTGCAATTTTCTTTATACCATATGAAGTGTTAAGACTAACAGCCATTTTACCTTCTTTACCACTTTTAGTAGTAACAATTATAACACCATTAGCACCTCTAGAACCATATATAGCTGTAGAAGAGGCGTCCTTTAATACATTGATATTTTCAATATTTGAAGGTGAAATGTCATTTAAACTATTTACAGGGAAACCATCAACAATAATTAATGGTGAACTATCTTGTGTAAGTGAACCGGATCCCCTTACTCTAATCTGAATTTCAGAATCAGGTGAACCTTCAGTAGATAAGACTTGTACACCCGCTAATCTACCTGTTAATGTTTCACCTACACTAGCTAGGTTTTGCTGTTTTAAATCGTCTCCGCCTATGGATACAACAGAACCAGTTAAATCAGATTTACGGGTTGTTCCATAACCAATAACAACAACTTCATCTAGAGACTCTAAACTAGGCTCAAGAGTTATATTAATGTTTTTTTGACTACCGACTACAACTTCTTGAGTTGTATAGCCAATGTACGAAAATACCAAGATAGCATCTGGCCCATCAACTGTGATAGAATAATTACCATCGAAATCGGTTGATGTACCTTTGGAAGTACCTTTAACAAGAACTGAGGCACCTGGAACAGGACCTCCCATGTCTTTTGCGGAAACTGTACCTGTTACCGTTATACTTTGGGCTTCTAATGTCGTACTGCCAAACGCAAAAAATGCGAATAGCATTAGTGAAAAAGATTTTATCAAATAAAACCTTTTCGCCTTTCCCTTTTGTTTTTGGAAAAACAAAAAATCAATCAAATTGTTACACATGAAAGTTTGAGTTAGTTTATAAATTAGTTTATATATGTAATCGATTACACAAATTTATTGTATATTTTTAAATACACAAATTTTTGTTAAGATTTTTTTTGATATGTTAATTTTTATTAGTTAAAATTACGGTATATATAAAATAAGAGCTTATGTGTAAATTGGTGAATTTAACTATTAGTAGTGTTTTAGGCTTTTTTTGGTGCTAATTTGAATCATCGAGCGCACAATTTCATACATAAAAAGCATTCAAAGTATAGTCAAATTTACTCAATCAACTCAATCAACTCGATAAATTGTTTAAACAAACTCTCATTAAAAATTAAGGTTATGAAAATACGTATACTATCCCTTGTCTTTTTATTTGTTACTGTCATATGTTTAGGACAAAATTATTACATGGCCAATCCGGAGGGGTTTGGTGGAGGTACAACAGGAGGTGGGAACTCTTCACCAGTTATTGTTGACAATTACAATGATTTTAAAAGTATGCTTCTGTTGTCATCGCCTCAAGTCATCCTTGTTTCGGGTACAATAGTTTTAAATTCAAGTCAAAATATCAGTGAAGTTATTACTAATAAAACCATCATAGGTTTGCCTGGAGCTAGACTTGTTAATAATACCCAAACACAATCTGGTTCTGGTATTTTGAATTTAAAAAATGGATCCAATAATGTTATCATAAGAAACTTAATTTTTGAAGGGCCTGGTGCTTATGATATTGATGGAAGAGATAATTTGTCTGTTGAGGGCTGTACAAATTTATGGGTAGACCACTGTGAATTTCAAGATGGATTGGATGGTAACTTTGATATTAAAAATAATTCTGACAATATTACGGTGTCTTGGTGTAAGTTTACTTATCTCAAACCTGCTATTCCAGGTGGTTCTGGTGGATCAAATGATCATAGGTTTTCTAACCTTATAGGTTCTAGTGATTCAAATGCTCCTAATGACGGTCATTTTAGTATAACCTTTCAAAATTGTTACTGGGCTGAAGGGTGCAAGGAACGCATGCCAAGAGCGAGAAATGCAGAGCTTCATATTTTGAATTGTTATTACAATACAGATGTATCTAATTCAAGAGCATTAGGTTTTAGTGGAGGTGTTAATAGCTTGTCTTGCTATGTTGAAAATTCAGATTTTGCTAATGTTGGTACAGTTTATCAAAGCTATGGTGGTACAGTAGCGTTAGAATTTGATAATTGTATAAATGCTGTCTCAAATATAGGTTCTGTTAATGCACCATCATATAGTTATAGTATTATTCCTGTGGAAGATGTTGCAACTTATATTCCAAACACAAGTTGCGGAGCAGGTGCAACTTTACAAGTTACTAATTCTGGTGTTATATCATCGAGTTGTGATAATTTGAGTATTGAAGAATCGTCTTTAAGTTCATTTTATATATATCCAAGTATCGTAAAGGATAAACTTTACCTCAAGAATTTTTCTCCTATTATAGAACAAGGAGGAGTTTCTGTAATTGATGTTAATGGGAAAATTATTAAGACTGATAATTTAGATTTTAATCATAATCAAGATGTGGAACTAGATTTTTCTTCAATAGTAAATGGATTGTATTTTGTCAAGGTTGAATACAATAATATATCGCGTACCTACAAAATTGTTAAATCAAATTAGCTAGTTAAGCGAATAGTTGGAAATTACATTAGATTGTTAACTTAGTTAGAATCTAACTTAAAATTTATTAATACTAAAAAATAATAACACTTTTTTTGTCAAATTCATTTTTTTGATATATTTGTGTAATCGATTACATAAATATTGTTGTGTTTTGACTTTTATAGATTGTTGAATAAGTGTCTTCGATTTTTCAAAAGAACTCTGCCCAAATTCTTTTGATTGTTTCAGCTAGAGAAACTAAACTAAATATAAACTATAAGTAATTTTCTAATCAATTCAACAACTATGAAAAAAATCTACTTTTTCGTATTGGTGGTTGCGTTATTTTCTTCAAACTACGGAGTTGCTCAATCGGTAAACTCTTATAATTTGGGTGATAACTCAACATTTACCAACACAGGAACACAATGGGATCCTGTAACTTCAACAACAAGTCCAGATGGCAAACTAAGAACTCAGGCCGCTACAAGTTTATGGCATAGTGCGGGCTATGGTGTGGCTTTTCAAAATGGAAATTCTTTAGAAGTCGATGTCGAGGGCATTGCAACAATTCGCTTTTACGGTTCAGTGTATAGTTCAGGTACAATGGATGCTGGCACAACTATTGGCGGAAATGATTTAGGGACTATGGATGTAGATATGGATGCTTATCCAGATATGTCTGATCAAACGGGTTACTATGAGTTTTCTTACACAGGAGGTTCTGCAACATTGTATTTTACATTTACAGGGTCTAATGCATATACTCCTTCAATAGAGGTAATTTCTCCTACAACTTCATATAATTTAGGTGATGGTTCAACTTTTACCAATACAGGAACACAATGGGATCCTGTAACGTCAACAACAAGTCCAGATGGCAAACTAAGAACTCAAGCCGCTACAAGTTTATGGCATAGTACAGGCTATGGTATAGCTTTTCAAAATGGAAATTCTTTAGAGGTTGATGTGGCAGAGGGTAGTAGTACTGTAAGGTTTTACGGTTCTGTTTATAGTTCAGGTACGATGGATGGAGGTACAATAGTAGGTGGTAACGATTTGGGAACTATAGATTCAGATATAGATGCACATCCAGGTATGGCTGATCAAACAGGTTATTACGAATTCACTTATACAGGAGGTGCAACAACACTTTATTTTACTTTTAATGGTTCTAATGCTTACACACCAGCCATTGATGTAACAACTTTAGAGTCAACAATTATTAGGACAGATGTCTGGGATTTCGCAGCGGAACAACTTGATGAAGTTTTATATAACAATATGCTAAACGAATCTACAATTAATTCATGGTACGATGGTTCAATTGCTGTAGGTTCATCAGGAAATGTTTTTCCTTCGGCTTTTAGCGCAGGCGCATTATCATGGGTTGGTGGTACGAATGACCGATTGAGAACAGCAAATACAAACCTTACACGTTATGATGAAAATATTAGTAGCGTTTCCGGTTATTCAGGTAGAGTTTATGTTAATGCAGGTGGTGCAACAGGTAGATATATGAGCTTGATGTTAGATGAAGATGATGAAGTCACTGTTATGATGCTTACACAATCAGGAACAGGAAGTGTTCATTTTGAATATGCAACCGATCCTGCAATACAGGACGATGTTGTAGCTGTAGGTGGAGATTTACAGGAAGTTAATTTTGTAGCAAAAGAAGCTGGAGAATATCATATCTATGATGCGGTCGATAAACCAAGTTATTATAGAATAATGAGGAAAGATGCTGAATATGTTACTTTAACAGGTAATGTAGATGAAACTTTTGCGTCTGGTATTACTGATGGGTATTCAATAATATTTACTAATGAAGCAGGTAAAGAATATGCAGCTGTAGTTTCAAGTGGTACTTATACTATTGATTTACCAATAGAGTATACTTACGACCTAAGTTTAGGTGGAGCTAATGGTTATATCATAACTAATGGACTTACGTTTAGTGCTACTGAGGAAACAACTGTTTATGATATTGTTGTAGCTCAGGTAGATATTTATAATGTTAGTGGGAATATTACAGGTTTAACTGATTTAACAGGTGTGACTTTAGCATATACTCCAGATTCTGGAGCAAGTACGGTTTACACTCCAATAGTCACTATAGATGAAGTAGCTTTTACATACAGTGTAGATCTAGAAGCTGGAATTGAATATACCATTTCTGCTGAGGGTGTTAATGATTATGAAATACTAACCAATACTATTACAATAGGATCTGCTGATGAAACTGCAGATGTAGATTTTACACCAAAGCCATTATATAACGTAGCTATCAATGCTATTGGTTTAGATGCAACCCAAGAAAGTGAATTGAGTTTAACATTTACGAACTTAAATGAAGAAGGATATTCATATGATTTTACAGATATTAACGCAGTGTCTTTAAGAGATGGTGTTTATACTGTTTCTTATAATGGTATTGATGCTTATCCATTAAGATTAGCACTAACATCTAATCTCACTGTTGCTGGATCTGATACTTCAAAAGACCTAACGTTCAATCCAATCTCATTATGGACCTTTAACGATAGAGTAATTAATGCGGCAACAGCTTACGAAGGTCTTATGTTTACAGGAAGCGTGAATGTTAGAGGTAATAATGGAGATTTAAATGCAGGATCAGGTTCAACTATTGCTATTCCTGTTCAGGTAGGTGATAAAGTTATTATTACGGATTATTATTCATCTAATTATTCGGTAGAAGGCGAACCAGCTGTTACAAATACTTCAAATAGTACTAGTACAAATGCGGTGTCAGAATATGTTTATCTAGGTGCAACTGATGGTACAGTGACAATAACTGTTAATACTACATCGTATTTTGTGTCTTTTGAAGTTGTTGCTATAGAGCCTTACAGCCCAATTATTACAGTTGGTGTTGGTAAAGATTTTCAAACCATAAATGAAGCTTTGGATGCTATTTCTAGAATGAATCGTCCTAATGACGAACCTGTCACCGTAATGATAGATCCAGGAAACTATGAAGAAATGCTCGTTATTAGCAGTAATAATGTCACTTTAAAGAACGCGTCTTCTAATCCTAGTATTGCACTTTTAAATTCAGGTGTAGATATCGATGCTAACGCAGTGAGGATTACATCGTACTATGGACAAAAATATAATTTCTTTAGTCAAGGTACAGATAATAAATGGAGTGCTGAGGCTCTGGCAGTAAATACTGAAAATGGTTATACGGAGTACATTAACCAAGAAGGAACAGGAGGAGGTTCTTCATACTGGAATGCAACTGTTGTAATTACAGCACAAGATGTGACTATCGAAGATATAATTCTTGAAAATTCTTTTAATCAATATATTTCGTTAAAAGAATCACAGGATGTTGTACAGGCGAAGGCACCAAGTGAGCCAACAAGACCAACAGATTATGGTAATACTTCGGTTCAAGATAGATCTGCAGGATATGTAACGCAGGCAGCGGCAATAGGTATAGCGGCAAGTGCAGATAGAGTGGTTTTAGATGAATGTAGAGTTATCGGACGTCAAGATTCTTTCTATGGTGCTCAAGGTGCTAGAGTTGCTGTTTACAAAGGTGCTATGATGGGTGCTGTGGATTATCTTTTCGGCGGAATGACAGCGGTTTTTTACCAAACGGATTTAGTCCTAAATACAAGTGATTATAGTAGTGATGCAGCATACATTACCGCTGCTCAGCAAACTTCAGGTAGAGGGTATTTAATGTATGAATGTCATGTGAAATCTACAATTCCAGGTGTTGAAACAGCTTCTACGTATGGTTCTAAGCCTGGTTATTATGGTCGTCCATGGGCACCGAATACAAGTGAAGTAGTATTTTACAATACAGCTATTGATGAATCTACTTACCCAGGTTCTGAAGGGCTTTCGTTGATATCTCCTGAAGGATGGACAAGTTCTTTAGGTGGTGAATCTTCTATGATGTATGAATATGGGACGATTGAAAATGCTTCGGGAGTTGATAATTCTGGAACAAGAGCACCTTGGTCAACAGTATTGTCATCACCAACGCTAACAGACGGTACGGCAATAACAACATTTAATTTTACTAAAGGAAACGATGATTGGGACCCCTTTCCGGAATTACTCTCGGTAGGTGATTTTAATAATGCTCAATCTTCAGCACTTGTAAAATCATATAATCAGAAACTACATATTTCTAATTTGACTTCTGAAACTAGAGTCTTAGTATATGCGATAACAGGTGCTTTGGTCAAAGATTTTAAAACTTCGGTTGAAACCTCTGTTGATATAGAAGACGGTATTTGGATTGTTAAATTGATTGATGGTAATGGGAGTAAGGTTTTTAAACTGATATCACATTAATATTCTGTAAATAAAACAATTAAAAAAGGCCATTTTTTATAAATGGTCTTTTTTTTATGCTCGATGTGTTTAGAAAATTCCTCCAAAATTATTAAATTGGTAATCGATTACAATTTTGTAATTAACTAATATAAAAACAATTACAACATGAGAAAAAAATTACTTTTTTTGAGTTTACCATTTCTACTTTTTATTGTTTTTGCACAAGCGCAAGATCATGTATGGGATTTTGGTAATGATGTAGCTAACTTTCCTGTGGGACCAGCATTTTCGGATACGCAGGTAATTGACGGGCTAACTTTGGTTGCTGGTGGTTCTAGTTTTGGTACAGTTGAACCAAATTCAGGTACTTGGCCAGATGGTTATAGTTCTACTAATCGTTTCAAATCAGAAGGAAACAGTTCTGTTGATGCATCGGGTTTACCAACAAGAAGATACATGGAGTTTCCTATTACAGGTCCAGTATCTGTAAAACTATGGTTTAGATTTAGTGGTTCTAGCACGCCAAGAGCCGTTGTTATTGCAGATAACACAGGAGCTGAAATTGTTCGTTTTGATTCTGTTGGAGATACTGATAGACGATATATTGAAGCTGATTATACAGGAAGCGCAAGCTCTATTTTAGTTTTTTCTGAAGGTAATGCTGTTAATTATTACAAATTAGAAGTTAGTAGTACCCTATTAAGCGTGGATGATGTCAATTTAACTTCAGAAATAGATGTAAGGTCTGTTAAGAATCAAGTGTTTGTTTCTAATGTAAGTTCAAATGTTGAAATTAATGTTTACAATATTACTGGAGCTTTAGTTAAAACATTAAAAACAGACGAGGATTTAAACTTTCAATTAGAACCTGGTATTTATGTTGCTCATACAATATCCTCAGGAAAGAGTCAAACCTTTAAGTTGGTTTCGTATTAATAGCATAGTTAATATTTAAAATATAAAGGACGCTTCTTAAGCGTTCTTTTTTTGTTCAATATAAAGTTTATAAATATTAAAATTCTTGGATTATAAATCTAAATTTTATAGGTTTGGTAATCGATTACATTAACAGGTTAATAATTCAATATGAATTCAAGAAAAGCATTTAATAAAATTGAAAAAAACAGTAGGTTTTTTTTAAGAATTTCTCAAATATCAGCTTTAGCAATATTAGTGTTGGGTCTTTCGTGTAAAGAGGCTAAAAAGGAAAATGAAGAGAATATTGTTTCAGTAACAACAAACTCAGGACCATGGTCAGATATGGTGAAAGTTGTAAATAGTGTGAAAACACCTGAATTTCCAGATAAGACTTTTTCTGTTATAGACTATGGTGCAAAAGCAGATGGAGTTACTAAAAATACTGAAGCTTTTAAGAAGGCCATACAAGCTTGTACGAATGATGGCGGAGGAAAAGTAGTAGTTCCTGAGGGAAAATATTTAACAGGTGCTATTCATTTAGAAGATAATGTGAATCTGCATTTAGAAGAAGGTGCTGAAATTTTATTTAGTACAGATCCTCAAGATTATTACCCTTTAGTTGCAACAGCTTACGAGGGTATTGAGTTGATGAATTATTCTCCGTTATTATATGCTTACAAGAAGAAAAATATAGCGGTTACAGGAAAAGGGATTTTAAACGGTCAAGCAGGTAATGATAACTGGTGGAAATGGTGTGGAAAAGATATCTACGGATGGGAAGAAGGTATGCCTCATCAAAAAGATAGCCTTAACTTACCAAGACTTATGGAAATGGGTCAAGAAGGTACACCATTAGAAGAGCGTGTTTTTGGTGATGGCCATTATTTAAGACCAACATTTTTAGAGCCTTTTGAAAGTGAAAATATCTTAATTGAAGGAGTGAAAATTGTAAATGCTCCATTTTGGATTATTCACCCATTCAAATCAAAAAACATTATAGTTGATGGAGTAACTGTAGAAAGTCATGGGCCAAACAATGATGGTTGTGATCCAGAATATTCTAAGAACGTCATAATTAAAAACTGTACTTTTAATACTGGTGATGATTGTATTGCTATAAAAGCAGGAAGAGATGCTGAAGGTAGAAGAATTGGTATTAAAACGGAGAACGTTGTGGTGCAAAATTGTAAAATGATTGATGGTCACGGTGGTGTAGTTATTGGTAGTGAGATGTCTGCTGGAGTTTCGAATGTTTATGTAGAAAATTGCGAAATGAATAGTCCTAACTTAGATAGAGCAATAAGGCTGAAAACAAATTCAAGACGTGGTGGTGTTATAGATGGCGTTTATGTTAGAAATCTTGAAGTAGGCCAAGTGAAAGAAGCAGTATTAAAACTAAACATGTTTTATGCTACTTATACAAATCAGACAGGTGAACATATTCCTGAGATTAAGAATATTTTACTTGAAAATGTGAAAGTTAAAAATGGTGGTTACTACGGTATTTTAGCAAAAGGATATGAAGAGTCACCAGTGACTAATGTTACATTGAAAAATGTCAACATAGAAAAGGTAGATGAAGCATTTTCATTAGAAAACGTATCAAATTTAAAGCTTATAGATACTTACATTAACGGTTCGTTAATGCAAAGTCCACCACAATCCCAAAAATAATTCCATTAACCCTAACAATTAATAGCAGGAATTGTTTTACATAAGCCTGATATATTATCAGGCTTATTTCAATAAATTAATAATTTAGAAAAGTGTATAGTTTTTCAAAGTTTTATGTCTTCTTTTTTTTGATGTTCTCATCAACGCTTTTCGCTTTTCAAACCATTCAAAAAGACACCTCTTACACTGTAAATAGTTCTTATAAAAAGTATAAAAAGAACTTTCCAAACATAGAAATTCCAAAGCCTCAACATTATGAAAATGTAAAAGAAATTAGTGATGAGGTTTACAAGCAAATAGGTGAAAGAAAACTTCATTTAGATGCTTTTGTCAATACAGATTCATTGTTAAAGCCTGCTGTAATTATGGTTCATGGTGGTGGTTGGAAATCTGGCGATAAATCACATATGAAACCAATGGCGCAATGTATTGCTTCAAAAGGTTATGCTTGCTTTGCTTTAGAATATAGATTATCTGATGAAGCCCAATATCCTGATGGTATTTATGATATTAAAGAAGCCATTCAATACATAAAATCTAATGCGCAAAGGTTTCATATAGATACTACAAAGGTTACCATTTTAGGAACGTCTTCAGGTGCTCAAATGGCAACACTAGTTGGCACAACAAATAACAATCCAAACTTTGAAGAAAGTACAAGTTATAATACTTCAACTTCAGTTCAAGCTATTGTAAACTTAGATGGAGTCATAGCTTTTGTTCACCCAAAATCTAGTGAAGGCAAAATGGCCGCTTGGTGGTTAGGCGGAACGTCAAAAGAAAAACCTAATGTTTGGAAAGAGGCATCTGCATTAACACATGTTGATGAGAATACACCTCCAACTTTGTTTATTAGTAGTCAGTATGAACGCTTTCAAGCAGGACGAGAAGAAATGATTGAAATCATGGACAAGCATAACATTTATTCTCAGGTAGAGAATTTTCCAGATAGTCCTCATACATTTTGGTTATTTAACCCGTGGTTTACAGAAACCGTAAATTATATCACTATATTTTTAGATAAAACATTCAAAAAAGGATCATAAATGAAAACATCAAAATTAATAGCAGCTTTATTATGTGCGAGTACCATTGTGGCTTGTAAATCCGAAAAGAAAGAGAATGCAAAACCAGAGGTTAAGCAAGAAGAAAAAGCCCAAGAAACTCAAAAGACATACGCTGAAATTTCAGTAGCTCAAGGAGGTGAGTGGAAAGATGGTCCAAGAGGTCACATGGAATATAGTGGTGGTACTTCATTTAAAAATGTTTCTTCTGTAAAAGTGCCAGAAAATCATACAGATCATTCTTGGTTCTTACGTTATGAAGGACCCGGTTGGGAAAGCAACAAAGTCGGTTATAGACTGTATTTAGACTGGAGAAATGCTATTGATATTTTTGGAAAGAAGACAGATACTATGGTGCTTTCTGAAGTTGGACAAGATGGATTTGATTCTTACCACGAACCAGAAGCTTGGGGAAGTGATATACTTAAAGTTGGAAAAGGTCTAGGTATAGGGTCTATTGGAAGATTGGTAGAAGATAAAGTATTGCACTTTAGAGAAGTAGATTCTACAGTTGCTTCTGTAGATAATAATACTGAGCAATCTACTGTAAATGTTAATTACTTTGGTTGGAAAACTGGTGATGAAAAAATTGATTTAAAGTCAACTTTAAGCATTAAGCCAGACAAGCGTTATACAAAGCACACCATACAACCATCTAAAGCTGTAGAAGGTATTGTAACTGGAGTTATAGATCATGGCGTGGCTTATTTTGAAAATGAGAGTGCAAATAAAAAGTGGGCATACATTGCTACTTATGGTGAGCAAACACTTATTCCTGATGATTTAGGAATGGCAATTTTTTATGAAGTTGAAACCACTGCAGAGGTTAAAAAAGGTGAATCTGACTATTTAGTAGAATTTAAGCCAACTACCGAGCCTGTATCATTTTATTTTTTAGGTGCTTGGGAACAAGAAAAAGATGGTATTAAAAACGAAACAGATTTTGTAAAGTATTTAGACGGTCTGTTGGAAGAGTTAAACTCTAATAACACTTTATAATGAAAAAGTATATTCTTCTATTCGCATTTTTCACAGTAGCAAGTACAATTGTCGCTCAAGAAAAGACGTATACCATAGAAGAATGTGTCAATACCTTTTCTGAAGAAAAAACGGTTCCGACAAAAGTTGGCTATCAGTATTGGTTTGCCGATAAAGATTTCTTAGATGGTAGAACGATAAAAATGAGTGTTGTAGCGCCAGGTAAATCTACACATGCACCTCATAAACATAAAGAAGATGAATTCTTTTACGTTCTAGAAGGTAAGGCAAAGTTTTATTTAGACGGAAAAGAAGTTGTTGTCGAAGCAAACACAAGCTTGTATTGTCCATCTTGGAGTATGCACGGCATCAGTAATGTAGGAGATACTGAATTAAAATATTTAGTCATAAAAAAATACGAAAAAGAATAAGTTCATTGCCTTTAAAACTAAGCAAAAGATTAGGTGCTGAATCATATCATCAGAAAACTAATAAAATAAACACATGAAAAATATAGCATTATTGGCCATATTAACGCTTACTTTTTTTACGAGTTGTAAAGAAGAGAAAAAGCAACAGGAAGAAACACCTGTGGCTAAAAAAGAAATTTCAGAGGACTTAAAATGGTCAGAGCGTATGGCGCTTTCTGAAATCAAACGTTTTCCAGATCCTACACTTTTAGATTTTAGAGATAAGCCAAAATGGAGTTACACCAATGGATTGGTTTTGCAAGCAATGTCTAAAGTTTATGAAGAAACCAATAATCAAAAATTATACGATTATATCTACGATTATGCCAACAGAATGATCGAAGAAGATGGAGCTATAAAGACCTATAAAATGTCTAATTACAACTTAGATATGATAAAGTCTGGCGATGCTATTTACTATGTTTATAACAAAACGGAAGAACCTCGCTTTAAAAAAGTGATGGACACCTTACATAAGCAATTAGAAGGGCAACCAACAACATCTGAAGGTGGTTATTGGCACAAAAAAGTGTATCCATATCAAATGTGGCTAGATGGTGTGTATATGGCAGAACCGTTTCATACAAAATATGCCAAATCGTATATGGATGATGAAGAAGCTAAAAAGGTTTACGATAAAATTATGTTACAATTCGACCTAATCGAAAAGTACAGTAGAGATCCAGAAACAGGCTTGTATTATCACGGTTGGGACGAAAGTAAAGAACAAAAATGGGCAAATAAAGACACCGGATTGTCTCAAAATTTTTGGTCTCGTGGCATGGGCTGGTACGGAATGGCTTTGGTTGATGTTTTGGATTATTTACCAGAAAATTACGAAGGTAGAGCACGGCTAATTAAGTATCTCAACCAATATGCTGAGGCGATTGTGAAGTATCAAGATGAAAAAACAGGCACGTGGTACCAAGTACTAAATTTACCTGAAAGAGATGGTAATTATCTAGAGGCAACAGGTACAAGTATGTTTACATATACTTTAGCAAAAGGCGTTAATAAAGGCTATTTACCAAAGCAATATTTAGATAACGCCAACAAAGCTTTTAAAGGTATATTAGATACATTCATCACTGTTGAAGATAATGGCGTTGTCAACCTTAATAAATGTTGTGGAGTAGCAGGTTTGGGCGGAAATCCATACAGAGACGGAACTTTTGAATATTATATTGGTGAAATCATCAGGTCTAATGATCCAAAAGGTACAGGACCATTTATCATGGCTGCTTTAGAACTTAACAAGTAAACGGCTATGGCAACCATCAACACAGCTCTTTGTTCGTATGGAATGAGTGGACATGTTTTTCACGCACCTTTCATAGATGTTCATCCAGATTTTAATCTTTATGGTGTTTTTGAGCGAACAAAAAACTTAGCCGAAAAAAAGTATCCTAATATCAAGACGTTTCGGTCTTTAGAAGAGATGCTAAAAGATGAAGCTATTGATTTAATAGTCGTCAATACTCCTAATACCACACATTACGATTGTACAAAAAAAGCACTCGAAGCTGGTAAACACGTCATTGTAGAAAAACCGTTTACAGTAACCACAAAAGAAGCCGAAGAACTCATAGCATTAGCTGAAAAGCAAAACCTAAAATTGTCAGTATATCATAACAGACGTTGGGATAGCGATTTCAAAACCGTAAAGAAAGTTGTTCAACAAGGTGTGTTGGGAGATATTGTTGAAGCAGAATTTCACTATGATAGATTTGACCCAAAACTGAGTTATAAAATACATAAAGAAACTCCAACCGAAGGAGTCGGGAGTTTATACGATTTAGGTTCTCATCTCATAGACCAAGCATTGCAATTGTTTGGTATGCCAAATAGTGTTTTTGCAACCTTAGATACATTCCGAAAAGATTCTAAGGTAGGAGATTATTTTGATGTAAAACTGTATTACGATTCGCACTTTGTGATTTTAAAATCCAGTTATTTTGTTAGAGAACCATTGCCAGCCTATAGTATTCATGGCACAAAAGGTTCTTTTATAAAATCTAAAGCAGACATTCAGGAAATTGAACTTCAAAAAGAAATAAAACCTAATACAGCCAATTGGGGAATTGAGCCTGAAACAGAAAAAGGTTTGCTTCACACAATTGAAAATAATACTTCAAAAAAAGAACACATTGTAACAGAGCAAGGCAATTATATGTCCTATTACAATGGGATTGCTGAGGCGATTATAAACAATAAACCACTTCCTGTTACTGCAGAAGAAGCAACCGAAGTTATAAAAATTATTGAGGCTGCTTTTTTAAGTAACGAAGAAAGAAAAGTCATTAAATTATGAAAAAAATAACCTTACTAGTATCATTTTGTATGGTCTTAAATGGTAAGGCACAAGAAAAATTTGTGTCCGATGTTTGGGTGTCAGACAATGGTGATGGTACTTATACCAACCCAGTTTTACATTCCGATTTTTCAGATCCAGACGTTGTAAGAGCTGGTGAGGATTACTATATGACCGCTTCATCCTTTACCTGTTCACCAGGCTTACCAATTTTGCATTCTAAAGACTTGGTGAATTGGGAATTGGTAAATTATGCTTTGCCAAAACAGATTCCGTTAGATGTGTTTGATAAACCACAACACGGTAAAGGGGTTTGGGCACCTTGTATTCGTTTTCATAAAGGGGAATTTTACATCTACTATCCAGATCCAGATTTTGGTATTTATATGACAAAAACCAAAGATCCAAAAGGCACCTGGTCAGAACCTGTTTTAGTTAAAGGTGGAAAAGGACTAATTGATCCAACACCACTGTGGGATGATGATGGTAAAGTGTATCTCGCTTACGCTTTTGCAGGAAGTCGAGCAGGAATAAAAAGTTTACTAGTAGTTTGCAGTATGAATGCTGAAGGTACTAAAACTAATGATGATGAGGTAAAAATTATTGATGGTCATGAAGGTGAAGATACCATTGAAGGGCCTAAGTTTTACAAACGAAATGGTTACTACTACATTTTTGCACCAGCTGGTGGAGTGCCAACAGGTTGGCAGACTATTTTAAGGTCTAAATCAGTGTTTGGACCTTACGAAAAAAAGAAGGTTTTACATCAAGGCAATACTGAAATCAATGGGCCACATCAAGGTGCTTGGGTAGATACCGTTACTGGCGAAGATTGGTTTCTTCATTTTCAAGATAAAGATGCGTATGGTCGTATAGTTCATATGCAACCAATGTCTTGGAAAAATGATTGGCCAGTTATGGGTATAGACCAAAATAATGATGGTATTGGCGAACCTGTAACCACACATAAAAAACCGAATGTAGGTAAGACATATCCTATAGCTACACCACCAGATTCTGATGAGTTTAACGAACCTAAAAGAGGTTTGCAGTGGCAATGGCACGCTAACCCACAAGTGTATTATGGTTTTCCAACCAGTATGGGACATTATACAATGTATTGTAGACCACGACCTGAAGGTTCTAGTAACCTACACGATGTACCAAATTTGTTATTGCAAAAATTTCCAGCTGAATCGTTTACAGCAACAACCAAATTGACGTTTAATGCTAGACACGATAACGAACAAGTTGGTTTTTTAGTTATGGGCTTAGACTATGGTTACATCAAATTCTCTCAAGAAGATGGACAGTTGTACTTATCACAGGTAACTTGTAAAGATGCACATAAAGAAGGCAAAGAAAACGAAAGTGAAAAAATCAAAGTTGATAGCAATACGATTTACCTTCAAATTAAAGTAGATAAAGGTGGAGTGTGTAATTTTTATTACAGCACAAATAACAAAAGATTCAAGCCTATTGGTGATACATTCAAAGCGAGAGAAGGCAGATGGATTGGTGCAAAAATAGGCTGCTTAGCATTAAGAGAAGGAGTTATTAATGATGCTGGAAGTTTAGATATCGACTGGATTAGATTTAAGAAATAATGAATATTATCAAGTCAGTAAAATACCATCTATCGTTATTATTTCTAGGGCTGATGTTCTTTCAAAGTTGTTCAGAAGAGAACAAAAGAAAACTTCCCTTTGATGTTAAAAAAGACTTATTCGACACGCTACAGCCTAATGATTTAGGTTTAAAAGTTCCAAAAGGCATCGAAGCATATACCATTTTTAAACCTACAGATAGTACAGATCATTTTAGTAATGGAGCAGTAATGACAGCCTTTAAAGGAGTGTTGTATTGCCAGTGGCAAAGCTCTGCCGAAGGCGAAGATTCTGATGATACCTGGCTGGCTTACAGCAGTAGCAAGGATGGAAAAACTTGGAGTAAACCGATGGCTTTAGCAGCATCAATTGAGGATGGTTATTGTACTTCAGGTGGTTGGTGGACCTACAAAGATTCATTAATTGCCTATATCAATGTTTGGCCATCAAAAGTGTCGCCAGAAGGCGGCTATACGTATTACAAAACAAGTGCAGATGGTGTTAACTGGTCAGAAAAGAAACCTGTTTTAATGGCAGATAATTCTCCAATAAATGCGGTATTTGAACAAGATCCACATCAACTCGCTAATGGTCGTATCATTAATGCAGCACATTTTCAACCTGGCTTAATGGTATCACCAGTTTATACAGATGATCCAAAAGGAGTCAGTGGTTGGACGAGAGCAAGTTTCACAAATAATTCTGCTAAAAATAATGTCTCCCAAGAAATAGAACCAAGTAGTTTTGTGAAAAGAGATAGTACCTTGGTTATGGTATTTAGGGATCAGTTTAGTTCGTTTCAAACTTTAGCTTCAATAAGTAAAGATAACGGTGAAAGTTGGACAACACCTGTAGAAACAACAATGCCAGACTCTAGATCTAAACAAAGTGCAGGTAATTTTCCAAACGGAACAGCATACATTATCAACAATCCTGTACAGACCAAATCACGAATGCCATTGGCGATAACGCTTAGCAACGATGGTAACTTGTTTACTAATGCTTTTGTGCTTCGTAAAAGTGATGACCTTAAACCCTTACAATATGAAGGGAAGTATAAGCGCTTAGGCTACCATTACCCAAAGTCGTTTATTTTCAATAATAATTTGTATGTGTCTTATACAACTAGCAAGGAAAACGTAGAGTATACTAAAGTTCCGTTGAGTAGCCTGAAAACCACTAATCCTTAAAATGATTAATTATGAAATTTCCCCCTAATTATAAATTCATATTTTTTTTAATCGGACTTTGTATTTTTACAGATTTATCGGCTCAAGTTCACGATAAATCTTGGCGAAATATTATACATACAAAAGATGATGTTTGGTATCAATCTGATGAAGCTAAGCAAATTGCAGAAAACGTATTGTTGTACCAACGCAATATTGGTGGATGGCCAAAAAATGTACAAATGCACTTGCCATTGTCTCAAGATGAAAAAGAAGAATTGTTGAAGCAAAAACAAACCAATGAAGAGACAACAACAGATAATGGAGCTACGATTCAAGAAATGCTGTTTCTTTCAAAAATATATGCTCAAACAAAAGATGAAAGGTATAGAAAAGCCTTTTTAAAAGGTTTGGATTATATATTGGAAGCGCAATACGATAATGGAGGTTGGCCTCAGTTCTACCCTTTAAAAGAAGGTTATTATTCGCGCATTACCTATAATGATAATTCGATGGTGAACATTATGAACATGCTTCATCAATTCAAAAAAAACACCGATTATTATTCTATAAAGCTTCCAAAAGAACAGTTAGAGCGTGTAAATGACGCTTTTAGAATAGGAGTAGACTGTATCTTAAAAACTCAATACAAACAAAACGGTGTTTTAACAGCTTGGTGTGCGCAACATGACGAGAAAACTTTAGAACCTGCAAAGGCTAGAGCCTATGAATTACCATCTTTAAGTGGTGCAGAATCGGCTCATATTGTTATGTTATTGATGTCAATAGAGAATCCATCAAAAGAAATTATCAACGCTGTAAATAGCGCAGTAGCTTGGTTCGAAAAAGTGAAGATTACAGGATTACGCAAAGACAGAGTGTACAACGATGTTGGCAAGATTGTAAATAAGCGAATGATTCCTGATGAAAAAGCACCTGCGATTTGGGCACGTTTCATGACACTCGAAGACAACACACCATTTTTTTGTGATAGAGATGGTATTAAGAAATATTCGTTAGCAGAAATAGGTGAGGAACGTAGAAACGGTTACGCTTGGTATGGCAACCATCCTCAAATGGTTTTAGATGCTTATCCAGATTGGAAAAAGAAATACGATTTATCACAGAAAGATTCGCCTTCAAACCCATTTAAAATTGTGGTAGCAAAAGATGGTAGTGGTGACTATACGTCTATTGTTGAAGCGATAAAAAACACCAAGGCTTTTCCTTATGATAGAATCACTATTTTTATTAAGAATGGAGTTTATAAGGAAAAAGTAAAAATCCACGAGTGGAACCAAAATTTATCTTTGGTTGGAGAAAGTAAAGAGAATACTATTATAACCTACGATGACTATTTTAATAAACTAGGATTGGGTAGAAATAGTACATTTTACACCTACACATTATTGGTTGAAGCTAATAATGTGGTGCTAAAAAATCTCACTATTGAAAACTCTTCAGGTGAAGTTGGACAAGCCGTTGCATTGTCTGTGTTTTCAGATGAAGTTGCCATAATTAATTGTAATTTGTTAGGCAATCAAGACACTTTGTATGCTTCAGGAAAAGGGAAGCAATATTACAAAGATTGTTATATTGAAGGAACAACCGATTTTATCTTCGGAAGCGCTACAGCCTTTTTTGAAAATTGTCAAATCCATAGTAAAAAGAACTCTTACATCACAGCAGCATCAACACCAAAGGATTCGTTATTTGGTTATGTGTTTAAAGACTGTAAAATTACCGCAGATGATGATGTAGATGAAGTCTATTTAGGAAGGCCTTGGCGCGTGTATGCGCAAACTGTTTTTATAAATTGTGACTTAGGAAATCATATCCTGCCAATAGGTTGGCACAATTGGTCCAAGCCAGAAGCTGAAAAAACTGCGTTTTATGGTGAATATAAAAACTATGGAGAAGGCTATAAACCATCAGAACGTGACGGATGGTCGCATCAATTAAAAAAACGACAAGCAAAAAAATATACATTGAAAAATGTATTAGGTGAATACAAAAAGAAATCAAAAAAAGAATGGTATGAAGCATTATAGAATAATTCTGATTTTAGTAATTGTTCTGTTTCAATCTTGTGATAAAAAAGTAGAACAGAAAGAAGAGGAAGAGACTGTAAAAACTATTGAAAACGTTTTAATTTATACCATAGGAGATTCAACCATGGCAGACAAGCCAAATCCTGATGAAAATCCAGAGCGTGGTTGGTGCCAATTATTACCAGAATTTTTAAATGATTATGCTACGGTTTATAACCATGCTGTTAATGGTAGAAGTACAAGAAGTTTCATCACTGAAGGTCGCTGGGATTCTGTGCAAAAACAACTGAAAAAAGGAGATTATGTCTTTATTCAGTTCGGACACAACGACCAAAAAGAGAACTCTCCAAAACGTTACACCAATCCACATACGGCTTACAGAAACAATCTTACAAAGTTTGTTAAAGAAGCTAGAGCAAAAGAAGCTATTCCTGTACTATTTACGTCTATTGTAAGACGAAATTTTAATACAGACTCTACTTTGATAGATACGCATGGAGTATATCCTTTGGAAGCGCGTTTGGTGGCTCAAGAGCAAGATGTACCACTTATAGATTTACAATATTTAACCGAAAAACTAGAAGAATCTTATGGAGTTGAAGCGTCTAAAAAGTTACATCTTCATTACGCTCCAAATGAAATACCATATTATCCTGAAGGGAAAGAAGATGATACACATTTATCGGTTTTAGGTGCAACAGAAGTGGCTAAGTTAGCAGTGAACGAGTTAAAAGAAAAGGTAGAAGGTTTTAATAGTTACATTAAAAAATAATGAGAATAGAGAGTAAATTAAAGCAGTATTCACTTTTGCTATGTAGTTTTCTTTTTGTGACTTGCTTTGCACAAGAGGAAAAAGTTATTCAGCTTTGGCAAGATACTATTCCAAATGCTATTGAAAATCCAGATTATGAAGAGATTCAAACCTTTAAAGATTCAATGCTGTGGAGTACAGAAAAAGTTAAACAACCCACATTAACCATTTTTTCACCAGAAAAACCAAACGGAACAGCAGTAGTTATCTGTCCTGGAGGTGGCTATCACCATTTGGCTATAAATAAAGAAGGTTATAAAATTGCTGAATGGCTAAATACATTAGGAATTACAGCGTTTGTACTAAAATATAGAATGCCTAATGATAGCATATCAACAAATAAAACCATTGCGCCACTTCAAGATGCGCAACGTGCTATGCGCTATGTGAGGCAAAATGCCAAACACTGGAATTTAAATAAAAGTAAAATAGGAGTTCTTGGGTTTTCTGCTGGAGGACATTTAGCATCAACCTTATCTACGCATTATAATGATGCTGTTTACAATGCGGAATATGAAGTCAGTGCAAGACCAGATTTTTCAATATTGGTGTATCCTGTAATTTCGATGAAAGATGGTGTAACACATCAAGGTTCTAAAACGAATTTGTTGGGCGAAACTCCATCAAACGAAACTGTTGAATTCTACTCTAACGAAACACAAATTACTTCAGAAACACCAAAAACCATTTTAATTCACGCTACAGATGACAAGTCAGTTCCTGTAGAAAATAGTCTTCAATATTATTTAGCCTTAAAAGAAAACAAGGTGCCAGCCGAACTTCATATTTATGAAAAAGGCGGACACGGTTTTGGTTTGGGACGAGGTTTTACAAGTGATGATTGGTCAAAAGCTTGTGAGACTTGGCTTGCTAAAAATGATTTGTAACAGTTAAATTATTTCAAATAATACCACTTTTTGAAATCCCAAGACTAAGACCTCTAAGTTCAGCAAGACCTTTTAAGCGGCCAATAGCAGTATAACCAGCATACAAATAATTATGTTTTAAATCATCAAGCATTTGGTGACCATGGTCTGGTCGCATAGGTAGTGAAATGTTGCGTTCCTTTTCAATTTTTAAAACTGCTTTTACAATCTCAAACATATCTGAAGAACCCTCAAGGTGATGGTCTTCGTAAAAACTACCATCGTCTTCTCGTTTCACATTTCTAAGATGAAGAAAATGAATTTTATCTTTGAATTTCTCTATCATCTTAGGCAAATCATTGTTTTCATTCGCCCCCAAAGAACCTGTACAAAATGTAATACCGTTTGAAGGACTATCAATAAAATTAACCAAATCTTCCAAGTCACGTTCTGAAGTGATGATACGTGGCAATCCCATAATATCAAATGGTGGATCGTCTGGATGAATAGCCATCTTCACACCCAATTCTTCCGCAAGCGGAATAATTTCATTCAGAAAATAGGACAAATTAGATTTTAAATCGGAATGCGATAGGTCTTTATATTGCGCTATCATCTTCTTGAATGTCGGAATATCAAGGTCGTCAACTGTGCCAGGTAACCCTTTTAAAATACCATCTTTTAAACGTTGTGTTTCAGTTTTAGACATGGCTTCAAAGCGATCTTTAGCTTTAGCTAAAATAGCTTTATCATAATCTTTTTCAACATCACTGCGTTTCATTATGAAGGCTTCAAAAACAGCCATTTCAACCTTATCGAATCGTAATGCTGTGCTACCATCTCTGAGTTCCCAAAAAAGATGTGTACGTGTCCAATCTAAAACAGGCATAAAGTTGTAGCACACATTTTTCACACCACATTTAGCGACATTAATGAGGCTCTGTTTGTAGTTTTCTATACGTTTTGCATAGTCGCCTTGACGCAGTTTTATGTTTTCATGAATAGGAATACTTTCAATAAAGGACCATTCTAATCCTGCATTGAGAATTTCATTTTTTATAGCTTGAATGTCTTCAATAGGCCAAATTTCACCATTTGGAATATGGTGCAGTGCAGTAACTACACCAGTTGCACCAGATTGTCTAATATCCGAAAGGGTTACAGCATCAGATTTGCCAAACCATCTAAAAGTTTCTGTCATTTCTTAATTTTTAAACACCACTAAAGGCTCCAAATCCACCATCAACGTGGATAACAGTTCCTGTCATAAATTTTGAAGCATTACTAGCTAAAAGTTGTACAGCACCATTAAGTTCTTCGGAGTTTCCAAAGCGTTTCATTGGTGTGCTTTTTATAATGGTTTCGCCACGATCTGTTAAAGAACCATCTTCATTGGTTAATAATTTTCGGTTTTGATCCGCAAGAAAAAATCCAGGAGCAATAGCATTGACTCTAATTTTATCGCCAAATTTATGAGCCATATCTACAGCCATCCAACGTGTAAAGTTTTCCATAGCAGCCTTTGAAGCCGAGTAGCCAACAACACGTGTTAATGCTTGTGCTACAGCAACCGAAGAAACGTTAATTATAGAACCTCCATTTTGTTTGGTCATTTGTTTTCCAAAGACCAACGACGGAATTACGGTTCCCATTAAATTTAAGTCTGTTACTTTTTGAAAGTCGTCTAATGAGATATCAAATAATGATTGAGAAGGAGATAAAGTCGCGCCAGGCATATTTCCACCTGCTGCATTAATGAGCACATCAATTTTTTGCCACTTTTCTAGAAGTTGAGTTTTAACATTTTCTAGGTTTTCTTTATCTAATACATCAGCTTTAATACCCATGGTATTGGTTGCAGAAAGTTGCGCTGCAAAATCTTTAGCTTTGACCTCATTTCTACCAAGTATAGCCACTTTAGCTCCAGATTCAACCAAATGCTTTGCCATACTAGAGCCTAATACGCCATAACCACCTGTAATGATGATGACTTTATCTTTTATATCTAAAATACTCATTCTATTTTTTTGCGAAACTAAAGATTAAAAAATAATAACATCTTAAAGTTTACTCAAAATTTGAAGATTGAGGTCTTAATTTTAGTATTGATTTATGAAGAAATTTGGATTAAATAAAAAAGCCTTTCAATATTGAAAGGCTTTTTGTTTTCTCTATTTGAGTTTCTATTTTTTGAGAATTCTTGTTGTCATATTCAACTCTGGAATTCTAAGAATATAAACACCAGATGATAGTTGAGATAAATCATTTATTGATGTTGTACCATTGGTCAACAATCTTACATCTGAATAAACTTCAGAACCTAAAATATTAATGATTTTAATAGTGATATCCATAGATTGATTTAAATCTGTAGAAATATTAATTTCATTATTAAAAGGTAATGGATATAGCTTAGTATTTAGACTAGAAAGATCATGATCATTGATACCTAAAGTTGGTCCTTGATTTCCTGGTGAGCCAATAGCAGGCTGCATAGCATCATTTAAAGCTGATGTTTCTCCTGCATTATTAGCGTTACCAACAACACTAAAAGCCATTAAATCTACATCATAAGATTGACCTCCATTTGCATTAGCATCAGGATATGTTTCGAAATCAGCTAGAACTCCTGTTGTAATTGGGTCTCCAATCCAAAGCGTAACACCATCTCCACCTTGCCCTAATCCAGCACCAGCATAAGTTCCTATTTGTATACCAGATAAATTATAAGAAGGTGCCCAAACCGATAAGAATTCAGATGAATCAACATCGTCAACAACAACTACCACTTCTCCAGGTTGTACAGATGTTATTCCACTTATAATGGCCGCAGAGGCAGGATCCTGAGATTCATCATCGTAATAAAGTTCACCAGAAGCAGGTGTCCAAGCTATGGTTCCTGTATTAGTAATTTCAAACCAATCAGCTGTTAAATTAGATCCTGGCTCGTTACCAGCCCAAATTTCTGTAATTTGAAGATTAGCCATTGGAGGTAGAACAATTTCGTTTGCCGCTCCAGGTGTGTTTAATGCTTCTCCAACTTCAGGTGTTCCAGGGTTTAGTGCAGGTAATCCAGCTCCATCATAATCGTTTCTTACCCAATCAGAAGTAGTGTCTGTATCTGTACCGTTAGGAATTCTAGAAGCTCCACCAGGTTGATTAGCATCTCCATCGTAGTTAGGTGCTAAATCAACTAAAGAATACACAAAATCCGAAGCTCCACCATCTGAAGTGGCAACGTCATCTACAATTCTTGTCCAAGGTGCGTTATCTATAATACCATCGTCATTAGTATCTATATCATCACCTACAGCACCTGTAAAGCCTTCAACTAATAAAAGCGTAATTGTACCATTCTCCATATCTTCATAATCTAGCCAATAGCCATTACTATCTGTTGTTCCTAAGTTAATTGCAGCATCGATAAAGCCTGTAGTAGAACCACTATCACCTTCAATTTCTAAAAGTGTAAAGTTTGAATAATCAGTATTAGCATCACCTAGTATTTCAATAAAAGTATCTGTGTCAGTTCCTGTATGGTCTGCTACAAATTCATTGATTAGTGGGTCTGAAGTTGTTGGTACAACTACACTTCCAAGCGTTACAATATCAGTTCTAAATTTCTTCCATTCTCTACGTTGGTCTTTATTTTCATTACCATCGTTATAGATAATTGTTGCTCCTAAATCTGACATTAGTTGAATCTGAAGTGCGTCACCAGCACTTCCCATGAATGCTGTAGAAGGTATTTCTACAATGCCTTCAAAAGCACCATCAGTATTTAATGCCCATAAATCTACAGAACGCAATTCTGGGTTATCAGTTGAGTTGCCTGACCATGTGTATAGCGCAAAATCGGTAGCTGTTCCATTTGGTCCAGCAAGTAATATACAGCCGTTACTGTTACACTCCATACTTCTAAGTGTTCTACCGTCTAAATCTAAATATATTGGTGCGTCAAAAGAAGCACTTCCTGTGGTAGAACCTGGAAGAGAAGTGAAGTTTGTAACAGGAATTATTACAGCATCGTCACCAATATCTGGTACTCTAAATCCAAGGTAAGCTGTTGTGCTATTTGGTGCAAAAGCTAAAGCTTCGATTTCAATATTTGAAGGTAAGCCAAAACCACCATTTAAAAGATCATCTCTAAGTCCTGTGTATTTATCTCCATAAGTTAGTGTAGAGGCATCAGAAGAACCTGAAATTGTAGTTGAAAACATAACAGATCTGTCAGCAGTAGCGGTAGATCCAATCCAGAAAAGGGTGTTTCCTGTTCTGATTGAACCCTCTATATCTATTTCTTCAGTAGAGCCTAAATCTCCATTAAAGTTTATTTCAGTTAAAGGCAATCCAGAATTGTTTCTATCATAAAGTCTTAAGGTTTGATCTTCATCATCACCAACCCACATATAATCTGAATCTACAGGAATAGCTGTAGAACCATCCGAAGCACCTGTGTGAAAGCGACTAGTAGAAGGATTTACAGAAGCTTCTGAAGCAGCATAATTGATAGTGTAAGTATCTGTATTTGTATCAGCATCTTCAACTGTAATTGTTATTGTTGAAAAACCAAGAGCAATAGGAGTAATCGTTAGTAAGCGATCTCCACCAGTACCTGTAAGCACTAAATTTGAATTTGGAACTACAGTTTCGTCACTACTAGAAACAGTTACAACTAAATTAGATAAAGCAGTTTCAGCATCAGAAATAGTGAATGGAATTCCTGTAATGCTCGCAGGATCTGTAGGATCATTTACAACACCACTTACTGAACTTGGGCCTTGCTCTGAAAGAGAAAGGTAGGTAGATAAGCTAGTGATGTCTACAATAATATCTGGAGCTCCAGGTGTACTTACTGTTGGTCCTTGGTTTCCAGGAGAGCCTACAGCTGGTGTATCTGATAAATCACCGCCTAAAATTGTAGTTGCAGTAGCAATATTTGTCCCAGGAGCAACTGAACCTGAGCCAGTGACACTAAAAGCAGCATTTACAATATCATAAGACTTACCATCATCACTTGCAGTGTCAGGATAAGATCCAGAATCCAATAATAATCCTGAAGCTTGAGGATTACCTAACCAAAGCGTTACAGTATCGCCGCCACCGCCAAGACCAGCACCATCTGTGTAGCCTATTTCAATATTACTTAAATTATAATCTGGTGACCAAACCGTATAAAATTCTGTAGCATCAGAACTATCTCCGATCATCACAATAGCACTTTCGCCTGGTTGTAATTCAGTAATGCCTTCAATTAAGGTAGCATCGGAAGGACTAGCAGATTCATCATCATACCAAAGTTCAGGTGAAGTACTAGCTACCCAAGCTTGAGTTCCTGCATTGTAGATTTCAAACCAATCACCAGTTAAATCTGTTCCGGCTTGTCCTGACCAAATTTCAGTAACTTGAATATCTATAGGGAGTACTAAAGGGCCTTGATTACCTGGTGAGGCAATCGCAGGTTGATTTTGATCATTTAATGTTGAAGTAGCAGCAGCGTTACTTGCGTTTAAAACTGTACTAAAAGCAGCTAACTCTACATCATAAGATTGACCACCGTTTAGAGCTGTATCAGGATAACTTTCAAAATCAGAAAGTACTCCAGTTGTATTAGGATCACCAATCCAAAGTGTAACAGCATCTCCGCCACCGCCAAGGCCAGAACCATCGGTGTAGCCAATTTCAATACCAGACAAGTTGTAGTCAGCAGACCAAAGTGTGTTGAACTCTGTTATATCAGTAGCTTCACCAATTATAATAATAACTCTTTCGCCTGGTTGAATATCTGTGATTCCATTTATGATGTCAGCAGCAGTAGGGTCCTGCGAATCGTCATCGTAATATAAAGCTTCATCAACTCCAGAAACCCAGGCAGCAGAACCGTTATTTACAATTTCAAACCAATCTGATGATAGGTTATCTCCAGGATCATTACCTGGCCACATTTCAGTAATGTGTAAATCAGCAACAGGTGCTAAAGGTCCTTGGTTTCCTGGTGAAGCAATAGCAGGTTGATTTTCATCATTTAGAGCAAAAGTAGCTCCTGCATTGTTTGTATTTCCTACGGTGCTAAAAGCAGCTAACTCTACATCATAAGATTGTCCTCCTGTAGCACTAGCGTCAGGGTAGGTTTCAAAGTCAGAAAGTGTTCCTGTTGTATTAGGATCTCCAATCCAAAGTGTAACACCATCACCTCCTTGACCTAGACCAGAACCATCTGTAAAGCCAATTTCGATGTTGGTAAGATCATAAGCAGGTGACCAAATCGTATTAAATTGATCAACATCTGTCAAATCGCCAACTATAATGATAACTCGCTCATTAGGTTGGATGTCTACTATGCCATTTATAATATCAGCAGCTGACGGATCTTGTGAGTCATCATCATAATATAAATCTCCGTCAGTACCAGAAATCCATGCAGTAGTTCCTGTATTAGTAATTTCAAACCAATCCGAAGTTAAATTGGTACCAGGGTCGTTTCCTGGCCATATTTCTGTGATTTCAAGATTAGCCTGTGAAAACGCTAATAAATTTGTTAGTAATAGGGCAATTAAAGAGGTAATTTTTTTATACATAATTCCATTTTTGGTTGAAGCGTGAAATTATTATCTGAACATTACCCCTTGAACAACTACAAATTAAATCATGGTTAATTATAAAAAGACTAGGTTTACAAATTGTTAAGCTATCATTTTTAGTATAACATATAGAAGAAAACAGGATATACTCTAATACCTTCTATTTTAATTATATTAGTACCATAGCAAATAAATCTTTTCTAAGTTTATTGGTTTCGTTTTTTTGAATTCAATATTTATAATATATAAACAAAAGAATATGTTTAAACAGTTTATTCTTTCATGCTTTTTTATACTAACGAGTTTTGGTTTTTCTCAAGAACTACCTCCTATAGATGTGTTTACACCTCAAGATTATGGAGCTGAGGACCAGAATTGGGCGATTTCTCAAGCTTCAACGAGTGAGATGTATTTTGCTAACAATAAGGGCTTGCTGGAATATAATGGTGAACGATGGACGCTATATCCAACGCCTAATGAATCCATTTTAAGGTCTGTAAAGGTTATTAATGAAAAAATCTATACAGGATTTTATATGGATTTTGGCTTCTGGAAAAGAGATGAATACGGAAAGTTAAACTATACATCTCTTGTTTCTAAATTGAATATAGACTTGATAGAAGATGAACAATTTTGGAATATTGTGTCCTTAGACGGTTATATTCTTTTTCAGTCTTTGAATAGAATATACATATTAAATACTCAAGACAATTCATATTCTTTAATTGAATCTCAAACCACCTTAATTAAGGTTTATAAACTTGATGATCTTATATATTTTCAAAAGTTTAATGAAGGTATTTATGTCATAGAAAACGGAAAGGAAAAGCTTATCATAGGCTCAGGTTTAATCAAAGATAAAGTCGTTACTAATATTTTTAAGCATGATAGTGGATTACTTATTCAAACAAAGGAGAATGGGTTTTATTCATATGCTGATGGTAGTTTAACCGTATGGAATCAAGAACTTAATGATATCCTTTTTCATAACAGTATATATAGCAGCTTAAAGTTAAGAAATGGTGATTATCTCCTTGGTACAGTTTCTCACGGAGTTATATTGTTAGATGAAGAAGGTATTATAAAATCACGAATAGATCAATCTAATGGATTAAGTAACAATACTGTTCTTTCCATGTTTGAAGATGCTAGAGGGAACATTTGGTTGGGATTAGACAACGGAATAAATGTTATTAATCTTAATTCACCTTTTAGAGTTTTTAATGATGATTCGGGTATTTTAGGTACGGTTTATACTTCCATTATTTCAAATAATAAGTTATACCTAGGAAGTAATCAAGGTTTGTTTTATAAAGAATTAGGTGCTGTTGGTAAATTTAATTTTATAGAAGGAACAGAAGGGCAGGTCTGGTGTTTACAAAAGTTAGATGACACCCTTTTTTGTGGTCATGACAAAGGCACATTTGTAATTGATGATATTAAGGCAAATCTTATTTCTGATGTTCAAGGAGCTTGGCAACTACAACGTATTGCATCTAATCCTAATTTATTCATTCAAGGAAATTATAATGGTTTAAACATCTTTGAAAAAGAAGGTAATCAATGGCAATTCAGGAATAAATTAGAAGGCTTTGATATTTCTTCGAGATATTTTGAGATCATAAATAATAATGAAATCTTGGTGAGTCATGAATATAAAGGAGTTTTCAGGTTGAATATAGGTGAAGGCTTTACTTCTGTAAAATCATATGAACAGGAATCAATAGAAAAGGGTGAGAAATCTAGTTTGGTTAGTTATAATGGTGATATTTTTTATAGCTATAAAGAAGGAGTCTATGCATATAATTCTGATAGTAGAAAATTTGTAAAAGACACTTCGTTAAGTAAACTGATTAATTCAGATCAATATACATCTGGAAGATTGATTAATGATGATAATTCTAATAAATTATGGTTGTTTTCTGAAAACAATTTGAACTATGCCGAACCAGAAGCACTCTCTTCAAATTACAAAGTAGCTAGTATAGCATTACCTGGCAAATTAAGAAAAACTAAGGCAGGATATGAAAATTTATTGGCTACAGATAAAAATAAATATCTTTTAGGAGCTACAAATGGCTATATAGAAATAGATTTTGATAAAATTCAAAATAATAATTATGAGGTTGAAATTCATCTTAACGAGATTCAGAATTATGCTTTAAACCAACCTGCAGAAGCATTAAGTATTGAAACACTAAATCCTTTACCTAATAAAAGTAATAACATATCCTTTAGTTATAGTGTTACCAATTTTGATAAATTTTCCAATACAAAATATAAATATAGGTTAGTTGGCTTTAATGATAATTGGAGCTCTTGGATGGATGAGTCTTCTATGTTGTATGAAAATTTGCCTTACGGTAATTATACGTTTGAAGCAAAGGCTAAAATAGGAGATAAAATCTCTGAGAATACCGTTAGTTATTCTTTTGAAATTAGTAAGCCATGGTTTTTGAAACCTTTAGCAATATTCATTTACGTTTTAATTTTATTAATGTTATTGGCTTTAGTGCATTGGTTCAACCAAAAGTATTATGAAAAGCAACATCTAAAATTACTCAAGAAAAAAGAGCGAGAACTAGAGATCAAAGAATTGGAAAATCAAAAACAATTGATGCAATTCAATAATAAAAATCTTCAGCAAGACATAGATAACAAGAATAGAGAGTTAGGAATGTCAACCATGAACCTAATAAATAAGAATGAACTTCTTAATGAAATAAAGAAAGAGCTTAGTAAAGCTAAGAAACTAGAAGATTTAAAATCTGTAATTAAGCTTATCAATAAAAATTTAAATACTACTGACGATTGGAAACTGTTTGAAGAAGCGTTTAATAATGCCGATAAAGACTTCTTGAAAAATCTAAAGCAGAAGCATCCAGAGTTAACTTCAAATGATCTTAGGCTTTGTACATATCTTCGCCTTAATTTATCTTCCAAGGAGATTGCTCCTTTGCTTAACATTTCACCAAGAAGTGTTGAGGTAAAACGCTATCGATTAAGAAAAAAGATGAATTTACATCATGACACAAACTTAACCAACTACATCTTAAAGTTGTAAGTCCTATACAAGTCTTAAAAACACCTATACAATACCACAACATTAACTATATTTTGAAATTTACAACGTTGTAGTAACATTTTCTTAACACTAGGCTATTTAAGAGTTTTTTAACGTTGGTTTATTGTTTTAATAAAAAAACAACTAAAATTTTGCGATGTATATTTTTTGTATAGCTACATTTTAAGGATTTATCAATGTTGATTTATAATTTGCAGTATCTAAGCAACAAACTATGTATAAACATTTATTATTTTTATTTGTATTCGCTTTTTCTGTGTCTATTTATGCACAGAATGTAACCGTAACAGGTACAATAACCGAAGCGTCAACAGGACAACCTTTACCAGGTGTAAATCTTGTTCTTAAAAACACATCTAGGGGAACATCCACAGATTTTGATGGTAACTTTACCTTTAATGATGTTCCTTTAAATTCCGTATTAGTAGTTTCCTATTTGGGTTTTAAAACACAGGAAATTACAATTACAAATGATCAACCATTAAGTATCCAATTAGAAGATGACAACGAAGCCTTAAGTGAAGTTGTTGTTATTGGGTATGGTACGCAAAGAAAAGAATTGGTGACCGGAGCTTACTCTAGTCTAGATTCAGAAAAAATTGTAGAAAACAATCCAGCAAGAATTGAAGAAGCCTTAAAGGGTAGTGCTGCAGGTGTTCAGGTAAATGCTAATTCTGGTTCGCCAGGTGCATCACTAAATATTAGAATTAGAGGTATTACTACAAATGGTGATAACTCTCCTTTGGTAATTGTAGATGGTGTTAATATTGGTACGGATTTGAGTATTATTGATCCTAATGACATCCAAAAAATGGATATTATTAAAGATGCTAGTTCTGCTATTTACGGTGTGCAAGGTGCTAATGGTGTTATTCTTATTACAACAAAATCTGGTAGAAAAAATAGAAAAACTAGATTCTCTTACAATTCCTATTATTCAGTTCAAGAAGCCGATAATACTATTGACGTAATGGATAATTATGAATATGCGGTTTATGTAAATGAGTCAGAAGCTGCAGATGGTAACGGGGTTCCGTATCCAAACTTACAGAGTTTGAATATGAATACAGATTGGCAAGACGAATTATTTAGTCAAGCTCCTATGTATAATCACAACTTAAGTGTAGATGGAGGATCTGAAACAGTAACTTATGGTTTTAGTGCTAGTTTCTTTGGTCAAGATGGTGTTATAGCGAGCGATAAATCCAATTTTCAGAGATGGACCGTAAAGAATAATTTAGGTGTCGATATTACCAAAAGATTAAAGTTGAATACTTTTCTTTTGTACACAAACATTAGAAGTAAGTCAATTCCAGAAGGTGGTAGAGGTTCAGCTTTATATTATGCGTTAAACGCATCACCTCTAACTCCAGTTTATGATAATACAACGCCTGCCAATATATCTAATGGTTTTGCATACATTGGAACAGAGCAAGGAAATGAAATCATAAATCCTTTAGCACTGATTAATAACACCTTCAATGAAGGGAGAGCAGATCGTTTTACTGGTAAGATAGAGCTTGAATATAATATATTAGAAAATCTTAAAGCAACATCAAGGTTTAACTTTAATTACTCTGATTATGGGGGAAGATCATATTCTCCATTACAATATTACGGATTAGGTAAAGTAGTGAATAATGTAACATTAGATTCATCGGGTGAAGCTTTTGATGTAGATAGAAACGATGATGGGGAAAGAGATTTATATGGTACGGTTTCAGAAAATACTCAGCATACTTTTGATTATACTTGGGAAAGTTTTATTGAATACAATAAAACATTTAATGACAAACATAATCTAACGGCTCTTATTGGTGCATCTATCAGAAGTGAGAAATATAAAGGTTTTTTTGGTTCTGGGCCATTGAACAGTGGACCAGATACTTGGGATAATGCATATTTAGGTAATTCAAACTCTATTGTTCAAGTCGTTGATGATGAAATTACATCTAGTTTAGTGACTTCTTCGGATGGTAGAAATGAAGATAGATGGTATTCCTACTTTGGACGTATTCAATATGATTATCAAGGTAAATATCTATTCTCAGCTTTATTAAGACGTGACGCATCAACGAGATTTGGTCCAAATTATAGAATAGCAAGTTTTCCTTCGTTTTCTGCTGGTTGGGTAGTTTCTAAAGAAGAGTTTTTTAATGTAGATTTTATAAATAGACTTAAAGTTAGAAGTAGTTGGGGAGTTACTGGAAGCGATAAATATGCAAGTTATAGATGGCTTGGTCTTTTACAGGGAACTACAGGTGAGGCAACATATCCTTTCAATGACTTACTGTCTTTTGGAAATGCTGTGGGCTCGTTGGCAAACCCAGATTTAAAATGGGAAAGAAATAAACAAACTAATATAGGTGTAGACATAGACTTTTTTGATAGTAAATTAAATATGTCAATAGATTATTATAGGAAAAAGACGGAAGATTTACTATTGGTACCTGAAGTGTCAGCTCTTTTAGGTGCAGCGGCAGGAGGTAGTTCTGCGCCTTTTGTCAATGCGGGAACAATTGAAAATAAAGGAATTGATCTAAGCATCAATTATTCTCATGATTTTAATGATGATTTTGGTTTTAGTGCAGGGTATACACTTACAACAATAAAGAACAAAGCACTTCAGGTTAATAATGAAGCAGGATTCATTTCCGGTGGACTTTTTGGTTTAAATCAAGCAACATCTCGATTTGAATCAGGGCTTCCTATAGGTGCTTTTTATGGTTTAAAAATGGAAGGAATTTTCCAAACACAAGCTGAAATAGATGCACTAAATACAGATACTAACGGTGATGGAATAATTGATGGAGACGATACACCGTATCAGGTTGGTGCAAGCCCAGGAGATATTAGATATGCCGATATAGATGGTGATGGTGTAGTTGAGTATGGAAGTAGTGATGATCAAACAATGATTGGTAACCCAATACCAGATTGCACAATGGGTCTCAATTTAAATGTTCATTATAAACAATTCGATTTTGGAACATCTTTATATGCTTCAATAGGCAATGATATTGCAAGAAGTTATGAAAGATTCTTAACTTATAGCAATAAACCGAGTTTATACTTAGATCGCTGGACAGGACCAGGCACATCTAATTCTGTTCCTAGAGCATCTAATGCAGCCTCAAACAATTATTTGTTCTCTTCATTCTTTGTTGAAGATGGTTCATATTTAAGAATTCAAAATGTTCAATTAGGTTATTCGCTTCCACAATCTTTATTAGAAACTCTAAACATAGATAAGTTTAGAATTTATGTAGCGGTAAATAATTTATACACATTTACAAAATATAGTGGATATAATCCAGATGTTTCTAACGCAAGTCCTCTAGGTGCTGGTGTAGATCTTGGACAATATCCTCAAACAAGAACTTTCACAACAGGTATTAATGTTTCATTCTAAATCAAGACAAATGACTATTAAAAAAATAACAGCTTTAGTATTGATTATTACCTGCTTTGCATGTAATGATTATGTAGATATATTGCCAGAAGGACAGGAGAATAGTGAAACTTTCTTCAACTCTAGTACGGATTACGAAGACGCGTTAGTAGGTGTTTACGATTTATTGTCAACAACCTATTTGAATAATATTTTAGGCGAAATTGCCTCAGATAACAGTAAGTGTGGTGGTGGTGATGCTACTGATGTGCTAGATTGGCAGCAAATTGATGATATGACTCACAATGCTGATAATGGAGCATTACGAAGTTTATTTCAGTTTATGTATGCAGGTATAAGCCGAGCAAACTATATTGTTGAATTTCAGAATAAAATAGATTTTGAAGGTAAAGAGCAATTGCTTGCCGAAAATCTATTTTTAAGATCCTACTACTATTTTGAATTGGTTAAGTTTTTTGGTGATGTGCCGCTTTACACAGAAGGAAGAATTACGTTAGAACAATCACAATCTATCGGTAGAACTCCAAAATCAGAAGTTTATGCTCAGTTAGAAACAGATTTGTTGTCAGTTATAGACGATTTGCCATGGCAGCAAAATCAAAATGGAAGAGTTACTAAAGGTGCAGCATTGTCTTTATTAGGGAAAATATACCTCTATCAAGATAAGTTTGATCTTGCAGCTACTACATTAGAGCAAGTTATTGTTTCTGAGCAATATCAACTAGTAGAAGATTTTGGAACTATCTTTTTAAACTCTAACGAAAACAACATAGAATCTGTATTCGAAGTTCAATATTTTGGAGGTGAAGGTGCTAGTTTTGATTGTTTCCAATGTGTTGAAGGAAATATTGCTGTAGGATTTATGGGTCCGAGATTTACAGGAGGTGATTTTTCACCATTTACTTCAGGGTTTAGTTTTAATCCACCTACAGGAGAATTATATAACTCATTTGCAGATAACGATGAGAGACGTGATGCAACAATCTTAAATATGGATCAATTTGTTGCAGAGAATCCAGGAGTGACGTTTAATTTAGGTAACGTAAATGATTATACAGGTTATTACAACAAAAAATATATTCCATACGCAGAGGCTAACTCGCAAGACGTAAACCTGACGCACAGTAATAACTATCGCGCCATTAGATATTCAGATGTTTTATTGATGGCAGCAGAAGCTTATAATAGAAGTGGTCTTAATGATTCAAAGGCAAGAACTTATCTCAATCGAGTTAGAGTTAGAGCAGGTTTGGATGAGGTTCAAAGTTCTGGAGCTAATTTAACAGAAGACATATTTGCAGAAAGAAGATTAGAACTAGCTGGTGAAGGTCATCGTTTCTTTGATCAAGTAAGAACAGGTAGAACTAGTACTATTGAAAACTTTTCTGATTATAATGTTCTTTTTCCAATACCAAGAATAGAAATTGAGTTGGCAGGTAATAATTGGGAACAGAACGAAGGATATTAAAAAATAAAAACTATGAAAATAATTAAGCAACAATTAAAATTTCTTCTTGTACTATTGGTCATTTTTGGCTGTACACAAGATGATGATAACTCTGATATTATAAATCAGATTGAGCCACCGAAAAACATAGCAGTTGATGTAACGGTAACTCAGGACAACACAGGTTTAGTTACTATGAGACCATCAGGTGAAGGAGTTACTGGTTATGTGATAGATTTTGGTGATGGTTCCGAAGTATCTGATATTATTAGTCCAGGTGAAAATATTTCACATACTTACGAAGAGGGTGTGTACGATTTTACAGTAACAGCAAATGGGTTAACAGATGAAACAACAAGTATTACTCAAGAATTGGTAGTGTCTTTTGAAGCTCCACAAAATTTAGTAGTACAGATTGAAAATGATTTGGCGTTATCTAAAACTGTAAATGTAACGGCTAATGCTGATTTTGCAACTTTTTTTGAAGTTGATTTTGGTGAAGTCTCAGGTGCAGAACCTCTTTCGGCTAACATAGGAGAGACGATTTCGTATACCTACCAAGAGGAAGGTGTTTATACAATCACTGTAGAAGCATTAGGTGCAGCTATAGAAACCACAACCTATTCTGAAGACTTTGAGGTAACAGCTATTGTTCAACCTATAGCTTCAGCAGCAACACCACCAGCAAGAGCAGAAAGTGATGTTATTTCAATTTTTAGCAGCGCTTATAATAATGTGCCTGGTACTGATTATTTTCCAGATTGGGGACAAGGTGGGCAAGGAAGTAGTTGGGCTCTGTTCGATTTAAATGGAGATGAAATGCTACAATATATAAACCTAAGCTATCAAGGTATTGTATTGGCAGATGGTGTTACTGTAGATGTTTCTCAAATGGAATATCTGCATTTAGATGTATGGACAGCAGAAGATGTAACTGATATTGAGACATCTTTAATTAATAATGCTTCAGGAACTGTTACCGAAGCACCTGCAAGTAGAGCATTAACACCAAATGATTGGACAAGTATTGATATTCCAATTTCGGAATATACAGATCAAGGACTAACTGTTACTGAAATTTTTCAGTTAAAATTCGTTGGTACACCATGGGCAGAAGGAACAGTTTTTATTGATAATATTTATTTCTGGAGAACACCAACCGCTCCTTCGCCTTTAGTAGGAACATGGGTGTTGGCGCCAGAAGCAGGAGCTTTAGCAGTTGGACCAGCAATGGGAGATACTAGCTGGTGGAGTTGTGATGCTACATGTGTGGCAGATAGAGCTTGCCAATATGATGATGAATTTATTTTTGGTTCAGATGGATCTTTTACAAATGTTCTTGGCACTGAAACATGGGTTGAGACTTGGCAAGGTGGATCTGATGCTTGTGGAACTCCAGTAGCACCTTATGATGGAAATGCAACAGCGACCTTTGTTCACAACCAAGATAATGGTACAGTAACAATTTCTGGATCTGGTGCCTATATTGGAATACCAAAAGCTAATAACGAAGGTGAACTTCCTAATGTTGCTGTTCCAGAATCTATTACTTATGATGTTACGTTTTTAGATAGTAATACTATTAGTGTAGTAATTGAAGCTGGAGCAGGTGTGTTTTGGCAATATAAGCTAGTAAGAAGTGGTGCACCTTCACCTTTGGTAGGAACATGGGTTTTAGCACCTGAAGCTGGATCTTTAGCAGTAGGGCCTGCTTTAGGAGACACAAGTTGGTGGAGTTGTGATGCTGCTTGTATTGGTGATAGAGCATGTCAGTATGATGATCAATTTGTATTTGGTTCGGACGGTAGTTTTTCTAATGTATTAGGATCAGATACTTGGGTTGAGGCATGGCAAGGAGGATCTGATGCTTGTGCAGCACCAGTCGCTCCATATGATGGAATAGCATCTGCAACATATTCTTATGATGAATCAGCTGGAACAGTTACAATAAATGGTACAGGCGCTTATATAGGTATACCAAAAGCTAATAATGAAGGCGAATTGCCAAATGTGGCAGTACCAAGTTCTATAACCTATACAATCTCTTTTGAAAGTGATACAGCAATCAACGTCTCAATAGAGTCTGGTGCAGGAGTATTTTGGCAATATAAATTGGTGAAAATTTAAAAAAAGCAAAAAATGAAAAGTTTAAATATTAGATTAAATATAATAGTCTTCACAATTTTGACAGCATTCTTTTCTTGTGAAGAGGATGACGCAACAATAGGCGATATAATTGCACCATCCAATTTATCTGTAGAGGCTGAAATTGTCGGACAAGATGCAGACAATCCATATGGTGATGGCTCTGGTGTAGTGAATTTATATGCTACTGCTGATAATGCATTAAGCTATAAGTTTTTATATTCAGCTACAGAAGTTAATGCTCCTTCGGGTCAGGCGGAAGCTTTGTTTACTAATTTGGGTGTTAATACATATACGGTAACAGCAATTGCGTATGGTACAGGCGGATTATCAACAACAACATCTATTCAGATTGAGGTTTCGGCAACCTATTCGCCTCCACAAGATTTAATAGATAAATTGGTAGGAAATAGCTCTAAAACTTGGCGTTTAAAATCAGAGGCTAACGGACATTTTGGATTAGGTCCAGTTGGCGGACAGATTCCTGTTGAGTGGTATGGTGCAGGTCCTGAAGAAAAGGTAGGAGTAGGAATGTACGATGATAGGTTTATATTCGACATTGATGGAACTTTCACACATATTACCAATAATACTAATGATGACCCTACAGTTGACCCTTCAGGAACTGTTTTCGGAAGAGATGGTTTAATAGATGAAATAGGATCAGGTGGTAATGTTAATGGTGCCGATGTTGAAAATTTACCTTATAATGATTATACGTCTTCATATGTGTTAATAGCTCCAGGTGGAGTAGAAACAATTAGTCTTGACGGACTGTCTTTTATAAGTTATTATACAGGAGGTAATCATAATTATCAAATCTTTGACAGATCAGTTCCTAATGAATTACTTTTAAAAACTACTGATGGTAATAATGAATTTGATTGGTGGTTCATTCTTACCTCCGAAGAGCCTGCTTCTAATGATTTTACAACAGATTATGATAATCTTGTTTGGCAAGACGAGTTTGATGTAAATGGTGCGCCTAATTCTGCAAACTGGACATACGATTTAGGAACAGGTACTGATGGATGGGGAAATCTAGAATTACAATATTACACAGATAGTCCTGATAATATTATTGTAGAAGATGGTTTGCTAAAAATTACAGCTAGAGCAGAATCTTTTTCAGGTAGTGATTATACATCATCCAGAATTAAATCACAAGATCTTTACGAGTTTACTTATGGTAGAGTAGAATTTAGAGCTAAACTTCCAGAAGGTGGAGGTACTTGGCCAGCACTTTGGATGCTTGGTGCAAACTTTACAGAAGTAAGTTGGCCAGAATGTGGTGAAATTGATGTTATGGAGCATGTGGGTAATAGTCAGAATACAATTCATGGTACATTGCACTTCCCAGGAAACTCAGGAGGTAATGCAGTTAGTGGAAGTACAACAAATGCAACAGCAAGTTCAGAGTTTCATTTGTATTCTGTAGAGTGGAGACCAACTGAAATTATCTTTCTAGTAGATGATGAACCTTATTTTACATTTGATAATGACGGTACACTTCCATTTAATAGCGATTTTTTCTTAATCATAAACTTTGCTATGGGAGGTAATTTTGGTGGAACAGTAGATCCTAGTTTTGTAGAGTCTACATTAGAAGTTGACTACGTAAGAGTATATCAATAAGATGAAATTCAGAAAGGAAATAATTATAATATTATTAGTGCTTGTAAGCCTATATTCATGTAATAAAAGTGATGATCGGTTAGCAGTATCTTCTAATAATAGTGATAATAAAAATGCTTTAATAGAAAGTAAAGTTGAAGACCTATTAAGCAAAATGACCTTAGAAGAAAAAATAGGTCAGATGAATCAGTATAATGGTTTTTGGGATTTAACTGGTCCAGCTCCTTCTGAAGGTGCAGGTGCTAAAAAGTATGAACATTTACGTAAAGGTTATGTTGGTTCAATGCTAAATGTTAGAGGTGTTGAGGACGTCATGGCTGTTCAAAAAATAGCTGTTGAAGAAACTAGACTTGGTATTCCGCTTATTATTGGTTTTGATGTTATTCATGGTTATGAAACCTTAAGTCCAATTCCACTTGCGGAATCTGCAAGTTGGGACTTAGAAGCTATAAAGAAATCTGCTGAGGTGGCGGCCGAAGAGGCTGCTGCTGCAGGTATCAACTGGACCTTTGCTCCAATGGTAGATATATCAAGAGATGCACGTTGGGGAAGAGTTATGGAAGGTGCAGGTGAAGATCCTTTTTTAGGTTCAAGAATTGCCGAAGCTAGAATTAAAGGTTTTCAAGGTGAAGATTTATCAGATCCTAAAACCATTGCCGCATGTGCTAAGCATTTTGCGGGTTATGGTTTTGCTGAGGCTGGTAGAGATTATAACACTGTAGATGTAGGGACTTCAACTTTATATAATACTATTCTTCCACCTTTTGAGGCATCAACAAGAATAGGTGTGAGAACGTTTATGAATTCATTTAATGAGTTAAACGGTATTCCTGCTACCGGAAATAAATTTCTTCAAAGAGATATTTTAAAAGACAAATGGAATTTTGATGGCTTTGTAGTGTCAGATTGGGGTTCAATTACCGAGATGATTGCTCACGGTCATGCCAAAGATGGTAAGCAGGCAGCTGAAATGGCTGCAAATGCTGGTTCGGATATGGATATGGAATCTTATTTGTATGTTGAAGAATTGGCAGGATTGGTTAAAGAAGGAAAAGTTGATGAAAAATTAATTACCGATGCCGCAAGACGAATTTTAAGAGTAAAATTTGAACTTGGTTTATTCGATGATCCTTACAAATATTGTGATTTAGATAGAGAAAAAGCAACATTAGGAAAGCAAGAATTTCATGATGCCGTTTTAGATGTGGCACAAAAATCCATTGTGTTATTGAAAAACGAAAACAATCTACTCCCTTTAAAAAAAGGTAATCAGAAAATAGCAGTAATTGGTGCTTTGGCAAATGATAAAACGAGTCCTTTAGGAAGTTGGAGAATTGCAGCCGAAGATGAGACAGCAGTATCTGTTCTTGAAGGATTGAAGCAGTATAATGGTAACGAGATTGTATATGCTAAAGGTGCAGATGTCTCAACAGGAGAAACTGTCTTTGCAAAAGAGTTAACCATAAACACTAAAGATAAATCCGGTTTTGCTGAGGCGAAATCAATAGCTAAAACAGCAGATGTTGTAATTATGGTTTTAGGAGAACATGGTTTTCAAACTGGTGAAGCCAGAAGTAGAACTGAAATAGATTTACCTGGTGTTCAGCAAGAGCTTTTGGAAGAAGTCTACTCAGTAAATAAAAACATAGTTTTAGTTCTCAATAACGGAAGACCATTAGCACTTCCTTGGGCAGATGAGCATGTTCCTGCAATAGTCGAAGCTTGGCAGTTAGGAACTCAAAGTGGTAATGCTATTGCAAAAGTACTTTATGGCGATTATAACCCAAGCGGAAAATTACCAATGAGCTTTCCTAGAAATGTTGGTCAGGTGCCAATTTATTATAACTACAAAAGTACAGGTAGACCAAATGAGCCAGCTCCAGGTGAAGTATTTTGGTCGCATTATACTGATCAGAGTAATACTCCATTGTATCCTTTTGGTCACGGTTTAAGTTATTCAAAATTCGAATATTCAGATTTAAGTGTTCAAGCTAATAATGTTGAAAAAACTGTAACAGTTTCTTTTAATCTAAAAAATGATAGTAAGCTTAAAGGAAAGGAAGTAGCACAACTGTATATCCAAGATTTGTTTGCAAGCGTTACAAGACCTGTAAGAGAATTAAAAGGATTTGAACTGGTAGAGCTAGAACCTGGTGAAGAAAAAAGAATTGAATTCGCACTCACAGAAGAGGAATTAGGCTTCTATGATAATGAAGGAAACTACACCATGGAACCTGGTGAATTTAAAGTATACGTTGGAGGAAGCTCAATTACAGTTTTAGAAGATAAATTCGATTTACAATGGGAAATAAGTCAATAATTGTAATCTTATTTATAACATCTTTTTTTTCTTGTAAAAAGGAAGAAGAGGTGTTGTTTTTTGAAAATTTTTCAGGAACAAGCTTAAATACATCTATCTGGAACTACGAACTAGGTGATGGTTGTCCAAACCTATGTGGTTGGGGAAACAATGAAAGACAAGTTTATACCAAGGAGAATGTACAAGTAAAGGATGGAAGCTTAATTATTACAGCTACTAAGGACTCTACGTCATACTTTTCAGGAAGAATAACAACTAAGAATAAATTTGAATTTCAGTATGGAACTATTGAGGCCAAAATGAAGTTGCCAGAAGGAAGTGGTCTATGGCCTGCGTTTTGGATGCTAGGTAGCAATATAAGTGAAGTTGGTTGGCCAAAGTCTGGTGAAATAGATATTATGGAATATGTAGGTAAAAAACCGCATGAAATCCATACCACTTTGCATACACAAGATAGTTACGGACAGTCTAAAAACACTAAAATTTCAACTATCGAAACTATAGAAGAAGGCTTTCATACATACAAAGCTAAGTGGACAGAAGAGAGCATTACCTTTTATATTGATGATAATGAAGTTTATGTTTTTAATCCTAAAGTAAAAGATGAAAACACTTGGCCATTTAATCAACCATTTTACATATTAGTAAATATGGCTATTGGAGGAAATTTTGGAGGACCAGAAGTTGATGACAATATATTTCCTAAACAATTTGAAATTGATTATATTAAGGTAGTAAAAAACTAAATATTAACACTTTAAACAACATGCTTATGAAGAAAATTACTTTTTTGTTTGTAATGCTATCATTGTCATTAGGGTTTTCGCAAACCGTAATAAATTTTGATGCAACAGCTTTTAGTCCAGATCCAACAGGTGTTGGTCTTGGATACATGAACGTTTTTGATAATCCAAAAAATGGTTCAGTAGGAGGGTATCTATTTGGAAGTAGTTGGGGAATTCCTGACCTTATCGTAGAATTGAATACGGGATCTAACACGATGACGCTAAAGCCAAATAGGATAGGTGATCCTGATCCTTATTGGCAAACAACAGGTGAGTTAGAAGGTAATAAGATTATGGATGCCAATTGTTATATCCAAGACGACGCATTAGTAGGAACAAATTTTAGTTTTACGGGAAATGTGGTTTCTAGTACTTTAGATGGTTCTAGTCTGAGTATTGACTTTGTTAAGATAGCTTTTATAAAAGTGTATTCAGCTGATTACTCATCAGTGTTGATAGAAGAAACAGTTTCTTTAGATACTACAGGTGATTTTACCTTATCAGTTGATGCTACAACTGTACCTGGAGATTCTCATGCTCAGTATGGTTTTCAGGTTGTTGGACCAAATATAAATTCAGATGCTAGTTTTGATACAGCATACGCTAATTTAGGAAGTGTTATTGTTCAACCTGCCAGTTTATCAATTAATGAAGTTAGTCTTACAAGTTTTAAGGTTTTTCCAAACCCTACAACTGGTAGTTGGACAATAGATTCTAATGATACAATAACATCTATTGAAGTCTTTGATATATTAGGTAAACAAGTTTTAGAGTTAAATCCTAATTCAAAAAATGTTGCTATAGAGGCTGGTAATTTGGTAGATGGAGTGTATTTGGCTAAAATTAATTCTTCTAAAGAATCTAAAACAATCAAATTAATAAAAAACTAGTTTGAATTTTTTTTAAAGCAAAATTAAAGGGCGTATATTATACGCTCTTTTTTATTTTAAAATAAATTGAAAAATGACAACACTTAAGGAGTTAGCTTCGATTTTAAATATTTCTGTGTCAACAGTTTCCAAAGCTTTAAATGACAGTCATGAAATTAGTGAGACTACCAGAATTAGAGTAAAAGAATTGGCTGAAAAGCTAAATTATAAACCTAATAGGATAGCACAGCAACTTAAGACTAATAAAACAAAAACAGTTGGTGTCATTCTGCCAACCGTCACTAATCCTTTTTTTGCAGAAGTATTACACGGTATAGAAACAGCAGCCACAAACAATGATTACGATATTATCGTTTGTCTTTCTAACGAAACTTTAAATAAAGAAAAAAGAAGTTTAGAATTATTGTCTAACGGAAGTGTCGATGGTTTTATCATAGCTGTTGCAAGAGAGAGTCAGGTGGTTAAAGATACAAAGCACATACAAACGGTTTTAGATAGTAAAATTCCTGTTTTAATGTTTGATAGGGTTGTCAGTGATATTGAATGTGATAAAGTTGTTGTAGATGATTTTAAATCGGTTTATGAGGCTACAGAATATCTTATTAAGGAAGAGAAAAGAAAACAGATTCTTTTAGTGAGTAATATAGAAGAGCTTAGTGTAGGGAAACTTAGAATAAAAGGTTACGAAAAGGTAATTGAAGATAACGGCTTAACTCCGCAGATTCTTAAGTTGGCTAACGACCCTAATGTTCATGAAACTATCTATAACTATTTAAAAGAAAATTCAAATATAGATGCCATTGTTTCAATAGATCATATTACAGGAATCATAGCTATTAACATGGCTAAAAAACTTGGTAAAAAAGTACCTGAGGATATTTCTGTTATTGGTTTTGGTTATGAACACACCAACTTATTATCTAGCCCAAAAATATCCATTATCCATCAAAAGGCTCATAAAATAGGAGAGATGTCTATGAAGCTTTTGATAGATAATTTAAATAAAGAAGACCATAAGCAGCAAACTATAGTTGTTCCTAGCGAACTAAATTTGAGTGGGTCTACTAAATAGGATATTATAATCTTTATTCCTTTGTTAATACCAGCATTATCTTATTGAAGTCGGCAGCACTATTAATTACGCGTCTGTATTCCTCGTAGTGTTCTACAGGTATGGTATTTAATTTATAAAATTCGTCTGCGGTAATAGTTAGTATATTTCCTTCTAAAGTATAATTTGAAATAAAGCTCAAAAGCGTTTTTCCACTATCCTTATACTCGTTATCTATATTAATATCTTCTAGGTTTGCTACGCTGTAACCATCAGGTATCTGAACGGTAATTGTACGCTCATATCTACGCTGAAATTCGTTTTCAAGAGGTAGTTTTCGCTCATTTTCTTGGTATAATTCCATCTGAGGACCGATAAGGTCTCCCACTTTAAACAAGTATTTATTACCTGCTTTTTCCATAAAAGCTTCTGATGAAAATTTTATATTGAATATTAGAGGTTTACTGCCAAATAATTCAGGTTCACCATTGTCTATTGATGTGCTGGAAATTTCAATGTTATCATTTAGGTTTTTAGCATAACTTTCTACAATTTCCTCTTTTTTATCTGGTTTTATAATATCCATGAAAGGATGTAGGTACATGCCGTAATAACCAGACATATATTTTTTTAAATCTACATTTATAGTAGATAAATCCTCACTATCAAATTTAACATCGATTTCTAGTTTATCTATTGTTTCTTCAGCTTTAACTGGTTTTATCTTGCTTATTTTTCCTACTGCTGAAACAAAATCACCAACTGTTACCTGCTTAATAAACAATCCGTAATTATCAGTAAAATAACCTGGAGGAAAACCATAGCGCGATTCACCTTCGTTAGGAGCTAAATATTTCTTGGTTTTAGGGAAATACAATAAAATGTCTTGTAAAAAGATATTTGCCTCAAACTCTTTATCAAAACGCATAAACTCTTTACTACAGGTAAATACCATATCATGCTTAATACCTAACTGATTAAAAAGAGCAATGTATAGTTTAATTATTCCTGTACTGCTAGCAACCTTTTCTTCTAGAACATTATCTAAGTCCGATAATTTGTCATTTGAGTACTCAACAGCATAGATATTGGTTTTTATGTAATTTTCTATTCGTTTTATCTTTGTGTCAATATCATTTGTGTCCTCAATTTTAAGATCTCTAATAAATTTCTTTAAGGCGTTTTGAGTTTTTTTAGGTAATTCTGAATTGTAATAATCATAGACATTTTGTGCTACTAGTCCATAGGATGTTATATTCTTTGAATTACTAGCAGTATTCTCATCCAATGCATAGATTATAAATTGACGGTTAGCAGAAAATAAAGCTTGAGGCTCTTCTTCTATTTTACTGATTTCAGGAATTTTAAAAAACCAATGATTTTTATCTTGTATAACTGTGTCTACTTCAACTTCCTTTAAACCATTGTAGCTTTTGAACTTAAAAATTAGATTTGAAGGAGCAAACAAGTCGAATTCAACATTTTTCTTAATAAAGTCATCTTGAAAACTAATACGTTTTCCTTTATATGTAGGACTACGCTTAACAACATACATATATTCTATAAAGCTTCCTTTTTCAATACCTTCAAAAGCAAAATACTTATAGGTTCTTTTAGTTTCATCGTCAGTTGCTGTTAATATTTTAGAATCATCTAAATCTAGAACCTTCCCATTTGCTGTTATAACTCTAGCTTTATTTATTTTTAATTCAGAATCCGAATCATAAGGTAAGTAAATCTTGTTGTAACTTTCAATAGCATCATCAGAGTTTAGAAAAAGGACTTTATGTTCTAAGTAATATTCCACAAAGTCAGAGTTCTCCGTAAAGCTGAATTCAGTTACAGTTTTCTCCTTGACAGAGACAAGGTCTTTGTCTGATAATGAGCTAGAATCATAACTTGGCTTATTTTCCCAATCGTAACTTTCATAGAATTCTTGAGCTGAAACTGTTGTGGTACTAATGAATAAGAATACAAAGGCGATATAAATTGATTTCATATTTTGTTTAGATATTTTTAGATAGATTTTTTTAGGACAACGGTTTCTTGATATTGTTTTTCTACTTTTTTAATGGCAGCATTAACAATTTTTTGATTTTCAGGTGTAAGGAAAAGAAAATCCATTGTAAGTTCTTGAGTATACTTTATGGTATTACCACTTTTGGTGTAAGAAATTTTACAACTAAAAAAGTCATTGGATAGTTCAAAATTTTCAGGAAGATATTCGGCTATATAGTTTTCAGGTATTTCTAAACTGTTTTCATAGAAATAATAACTTTTATATTTAAACTCTATATCGTTCTCTCTGTCATCATCAGATTTAAAATGAGAGATTTGTCTATCGAGATTTAAATTGATATATATTTCGTCTCCAAGCTCTTTTGCATAGTCGTTAATATTGAAGTTATAAGTGATTTTGAAATCATTATCGTAATTATACTTGTCATGCTCAATAAAATCATCAATCAAAAATTTATTACTTCCTTTTTGCAATTTTCTAATATAATACTCCTTGATATCTTTTTCTGTATTGTAAGATTCTAACTGATTATAAAAGTCAATTTTATAATACCCAGAAAGTGCTGTTTCAGCACTACCTTTTAAGGAGTTGTTATCTAAAGTTAAATTAGTCTTTTCTAAATAAGAATTAGTTTTTGGTGACATTACAGGAACAACCTCAATTCTAAACTTTCCTTCTCCATCTCCAATTAAAGCTTCCTTTCCTTGTATAAATGAAGAAGGCATTTCTAATGGTAAATATCTCCCTGTGGCATCTAAAAAGTATGTTTTACCATTCTCATGATACGACAATATCATATGATTGTCTACCATTGGTGTTGGTAATTCAGAGTAAGAATAAGGTATGGTGCGTGTGCCAATCCAAGTAAGATTTCCTTTTAATCCTGCAACTTTTAGCATTTCTGATAGAATACTAGAGTTGTCTTTACAGTCTCCGTATTTTTTATTGAAAACATCATTAGCCTCTCTTGGAATAAAACCGCCTAAAGCATATTCAAAATCTATATACTTTATATTTTTTTGAGTCCAATAATAAATAGCTCTGACTTTTTCTAAATCAGTTTTACAATCTTTAGTAATTGTATTGACTAAATTTACCAATTCGGTGTCAGTAGGCTGAATATTAACGTCCTTAATCATTGAGTAATACCAATTGTATAAATCTGACACATCACCAAGAACTTTTATTTCATTATTTTTTGTTTTGTATGAAGTGATTATAGGAACAATATGTGGTAGAACTTTTTTATAAGTTGGTACAGAACTTTCATACTTTATTTCATCTACATCATTAATTTCCCAAGTGTAAATGGTTTTACCTCTTTTTTCTTCTTTATTGAATTTTATCTGGTAGTTTTCGGTATTGAACTCTTGAAACTTAAAATTAACATTGCTATCAGCTGTAAGTGTTACTTTTTTATTTTTGATAGGATAGAAGCTACCAAAGAAAATAGGGCTTAAAAAACGTGGGTTTTTAACAACTTCAGTGTATTCAAGCTTTGTTTTTCCGCCTTCCTCTAAATTTGGGTAGATAAAATTTAAGGATTTGGTATCATCATGAAATGAATTTTCAAGTTCATCTTTTTCTATAAAATCTTTTACTTCTGTTGGTCTATATTTTCCTTTTTTAAAATTATATGAAGTTGCAGTAACGGATTCGAGTTCAAAAAAAGAAGAAAAGTCCAAGGATTTCTTTGAACCATAGATGGCAGATTCATCTAGAAATAAGTCTTCTTCAACAAATTGTTGTTTTATGGCTAATTCATCATTTTCTAACTCTACTAGAATATTAATTTCGTCCAAAATTCTGATCATTGAGGATTCAGGATATTTTTCTTTTAGAGTTTGAAATTCTTTTGAGAATTCTTGGGCATTAATATTTGAGAATGTATTAATGCTAATTATAATAACGAGTATTTTAAAGAAATTACTCTGCTTTATATATTGAACCATTATGATAATATTCTTTTTTTGTTAATTTTCCGTTTTCATCATACAGTTTACGTTCACCGTGCCTTTCTCCATTTTTATAATGTAGAATTTCTTTAGGTTTGCCATTAGGATAGTTTTTTATCACTTCACCATCTAGTTCGTCTAAATAGTAGTTGTATTTGTTTTTAACGGTTCCGTCTTTGTAGTAATCCGTATATTCACCATTATACTTGTCATCGACATATTGTAACTCGCTTTCTAATTGGCCTGAATAATAATAGGCTTTGTACTTTCCTGTCAGCTGTCCATTTTTGTACTCCATTGTTCGAGACGGTTTGCCGTTATCATAGTAAGCTGTAATTTTTCCGGTTCCATTATTTAGAGGTATCATTTCTTTTTCAGAACCTTTATCATCGTTATAGGTGTAACCAATTAATGTGCCATGATTGTAAACTCTAATAAGCTGTAAGTTTCCATCTATGTCATAAAACGATCTTCCACCATGAATTTCCCCATCTATGTAAGTCATTTTATTATCAACGTTTCCGTTTTCAAAATAAGATATGGATTCTCCGTGTTTTGTACCGTATTGATAATTGTATTCGTCTTCTACTTTACCGTTTTCGTAATAACGTAAAGATTTTCCGTTTTCGTTACCGTTAAGGTAGGTTTCTTTATAAAAGATATCACCATTTGGGAAATACCAAACCCAATCTCCATGCATTCTATTGTTTAAATAAGATCCTTTTACGTAGATTTTACCATCGATAAAATATTCGGTGTATTTACCATGTTTTAGACCATTTAAGTAATCTATTTCGCTTTTTTTTCTACCGTCTAAATGTTTTACGATTAAAGTGTATTTGTTTTTAGCATTGAGGTAATCTATTGTTTGATTTATCTCATTATTATGGTTATAAATGATTTCTTTAATCAGCTCATCGAATTTATAGACGAATTCCTTTTCTAATTTTCCATCAACACCAAAATATTGCTGAGTACCATGATATTCACCTTTGTGATAAAAGATTATAGAACTTAAGGAACCATCAATGTTATAATACCTCCACTCACCATGTTGGCTACCATCTTTGTACCAACCTTGGGTTTGAAGTTTTTTATTTTCAAAAAATGCTTGATAATATCCTGAAGGTATACCGTTTTCATATTCTGAAATGCTAGAGGTTTTACCATTAAGATGATAACCTGTATGTGTGCCTATGGCTAAATCATCTTCGTAATTTCCTTCTTCTGATAAAATACCGTTAACATCATAAAATTTCCATTTACCCATTTTACCACCTTTTATGTCATAGTCACCTTCAGACATAATATTTCCGTTTGGATAAAATCCTTTAAAATGAAACTTACCACCACGTTTACGATTTTCAGTGATAATTCCACCTTCTTTATTAAAGTATTTATAGTTTATGATTTCTCCTCTTTTGTACTCAAACTCATAATAAGGTTTTCCATCGGTATCATAAGCTTTATACAACTCTGATAGTTTTCCTTCGTCATAATGGAATTCTGATTCTAAAGTACCATCAGGATAGTATGTTTTCCAATCACTATCATAATTACCATCTACACATTGACCTTTTTGGCTAATTTGGCCGTTGTCGTGATATAAGGTATAGGAGCCATTTAGTAGACCGTCAACATACGAGATTTCAGATGATTTTTGCTTGTTCCAATAGTATTTGGTTTCGGTGCCATTACGTTCTCCATTTTTAAATTCTATATTAGAATACAAGTCGCCAAAGGCATAAAATTCTTTGGCATTATTTAAAATTTTACCATTGCTGTAGTCAATATCAAACTCAGGAATAGACTCGCCAACATCAAAATAAGCAATGTATTTTCCTTCTAATGAATCGGATTTAAAATATTTTTTTTGCTTTAATGCTCCTGTTTTCAAATAAAATAAATATTCACCATCTAACTTACTGTCTTTATAACTTGTTTGAATGTAAGGTTTCCCGTTTTCATACCATGACTTATTTACACCATTAGCAGTGCCTTTGTCATAGGTTATGGTCTCTTTTGTGTTACCATTGGTATAAAACCACTCCCAGGCACCATCTCTTTCACCTTCGTTATTATAACTGCCTTTTCCGGTAATCTCACCGTTAGTTCCATAGAATATCCAGTCTCCAACAGAGACATCATCAATGAGTTTACCTTCTGCTTGAAGTACCTGTTCTGAGTAATAAAAGTTTGTATCCTTTTCTTCATTATTTAGGCTCTTGTTTTGAGGCGACATGATTTCAAAATATTTATTTATCATTGCCCCTAAAAAAGTGGTAATATCATCGGTTTTTTTTGAAACTATCTTTTGATACTTTTCATTTTTTATACTGTAATTTATAGTGTATGTAAATTCATCAAATAAATTGTTGTCACTAATCCATTTGAATAAAGGAACATAATATCGATCCCAGAAATCTCCATTTCCTTCAAAATTAGATAGCTGTTCTAGCATTGCGTGATTTTGTCTTACAACTGCTATTTCAACGGGATTGTCAACTTCGTATTTGTTGTTTAACGCAATTCTATTGTCTAGTATTAAATCAATATCTTCGAATGCCTCATCATCTTCAGAAATAGTTACATCTTCATAGGGCTCATTTTCATTTTTGCTAGATATGGCTTCGTTTAAATAATTTAATAAGGCAAACGCTTGTTCTGAATCAGGTTCTACCAGTAATGCCATATTATAACACATTAATGCTTGTGTAGTAAGTTGCTGTTTATAGCATAAATTACCCAAGTATAGATGAGCGTTTCTATGAAAAGGACTAATAGAGATTGCTTTTTTAAGTGCTTCAACAGCTTTAGGTACATTTTCTAGAGCAACATAGCAAGTAGCTTTATTAAACCACAATTTAGGATTGGCAGGAAAAGTTTTTAAGGCTTCATCATAAGTTTCTATAGCTTCATTGTAGCGTTCTAGACTTTTTAGAGAAACCCCTTTGTTAATCATAAAATATAGCTTAGCGTTGTAATCACAGTCTAACTCTAGGGCTTCGTTGGTGACCTTTAATGCATCTTCAAATTTTTCTTGTGCTATTAGGTAGTAGGATTTTGTAGTAAGAATTGAGCAATAAGTAGAGTCGTTTTTGCTAATTGTATTTAGAGATTTTATAACTTCATCATACTTTTCTTCGGAAGCTAATTCTGATATTTTTTCTCGGACTTCGTCGAAGTCTACATATTTTATTTTTTCTTGGGCAGTTAGGGATAGACTAATAAGTAAAAATAGGAGCGATAATATTTTTTTCATGAAAGGTTGTATGTTAAGCGACTAATATATAGAAAGCTAACATAAAAAGGAATAAAAAAAGCCTGATTTTCATCAGGCTTTAATGTTTTATAACGAAAAGATTAACTTTTCACATATTAATGAGTTTCGCTGTCATCTCCGTCAATCTCATCAACGGCATCTTCAACGGCATCACCAGCTTCTTTTGTTTCTTCAACAGCATTGTCAATAGCCTCTTCTGTTTTTTCTTTTGTTTCTCTACAAGAAGTAATTGATAATCCTAAGAAAGCGATTAGAGCTAAACTTAATACAACTTTTTTCATAATGATAGTTTTAGTGTTAATTATGCTTATGTACTAAAATTACTAAATTCATTTTAAAATTTTAACATTTCAAGAATGAATTCATGGTACATTTCTACTATATACGAATAAAATCCAGAATTTGGATTACTGCACCTTTATTGTTTAGTATGAAGTTAGAGTTAATATCACCTTGAGTTTCTCGTTTTTCTGGGTTTTGAATAAGTTTATCCATAACAATTTTAAAATCTTCGGAACTTGCAACTGAAGAAATTCCTCCAAGTTCAATAAGTGACTTTGCCTCAGGAAATTTATCATAATTTTTTCCAATGATAATCGGAATACCAAACACAGCAGGTTCTAATACATTGTGTAATCCTGTTGTTCCTGCTGCACCACCAACATAAGCAATATCAGCATAACTATAAGCTCTACTGAGATAGCCTATGGTGTCTAATATAAATACATTAGATTCTGAAAGATTGTGCTTCTCCATTTCTGAAAAACAGGTAGATTTAGTCTTGATCTGTGATTTAAGAGAGGAAATATAGCTAGGTTTAATGTTATGAGGAGCAATAATAATTTTTAGATTTTGAAACTTTAAATGGTTGATGTAATCTATGTAAAGTTTATCGTCGTCAGGCCAAGTGCTTCCAAAGACAATACATAAATTATTTCCTTTAAAATCTTCAATAAAACCTACAGAATTATCAACTTTTAATTGGTTAGAAACCCTATCGAAACGTGTATCTCCAGATACAGAAACATTAGTGTAGTTTATGTTTTCTAGATGTTTTTTTGAACTTTCGTTTTGTGTAAAAATATGTTTAAAAGCAAACAAAGCGGATTTTGTATAGCTGCCATACCATTTAAAAAAACTTTGACTTTCTCTAAAGACTGCTGAAATAAGTATAGCGTTTAGGTTTCGGAGTTTTATTTCGTGTAAAAGATTTGGCCAAATCTCGTATTTTACAAAGATGATATAATTCGGATGAACCAGATCTAAGAAACGTTTAGCATTGGCTTTGGTATCTAAAGGTAGATAGACAACAACATCTGCAATTTTTGTGTTTTTTCTAACTTCATAACCAGATGGTGAAAAAAAAGACAAAACAACTTTGTAATCTGAATGCTTGACTTTTAAAGCTTCAAAAACAGGTAAGCCTTGTTCGTACTCGCCCAAGGAAGCACAATGAAACCAAAATGTTTTATCGTTTTTTGAAATTGCGGTTTCAAGTTTTTTAAATGTTTCCTTTCTGCCTAAAACTCCTTGCTTTAGTTTTGGATTAAAAAGTGCTAATAGCTTAACAATAAAACTTGCAATGTAAATTGCTATGGAGTAAAGTGTCTTCAATACCTAAGATTTGTGCTAAAATACATTTCTTTACACAAAAATGCATTGGCTTAGCGGTTACAATTTCGTATTTTCGCTTAGTACAATATTATTATCGTACGGTTATTAAAATATTGAGATTCAGAAATGAAAAAAATTCAAATGGTTGACTTACAAAGTCAATATGCAAAGATAAAAGATGTTGTAGATCCTTCTATTCAAGAAGTAATGGAAAGTGCAGCATTTATAAACGGACCAAAGGTTCATCAATTTCAAAAAAACTTAGAAGATTACCTTGGTGTAAAACATGTTATACCTTGTGCTAACGGTACTGATGCTCTACAAATAGCTATGATGGGTTTGGGTTTAAAGCCAGGCGATGAGGTTATTACTGCAGATTTTACTTTTGCAGCGACTGTAGAGGTTATTGCTTTATTGCAATTAACTCCAGTATTGGTTGATGTTGATCCAGTATCATTTAACATAGATGTTGAAGCTATCAAAAAAGCGATTACTCCAAAAACAAAAGCTATTGTACCAGTACATTTATTTGGTTTGGCTGCTGAAATGGATGCCATTATGGAGATTGCAAATGAGCATAATTTATATGTCATTGAAGATAATGCACAAGGAATAGGTGCAAATTATTTGCATAAAGATGGCACCAAAACAAAAACAGGAGCTATTGGTCACGTAGCATCAACATCATTTTTTCCATCAAAGAATTTAGGTTGCTATGGAGATGGTGGAGCTATTTTTACAAATGATGATGATTTAGCACATACTATTAGAGGTATTGTAAATCATGGTATGTACGAAAGATATCACCATGATGTGGTTGGTGTCAACTCTAGACTAGATTCTATACAAGCAGCCGTTTTAGATGCTAAACTACCGCATTTAGATAGTTATAACGAAGCAAGGAGAAATTCAGCAAGAAAGTATACGGAAGCGTTTAAAAATCATCCAAAAATCACAACACCATCAGGAAGAACATGCTGCAATGGTATTTGTGATACTTGTGACTGTCATGTATTCCATCAATACACCTTAAACTTAGAAGGTGTTGATAGAGATGCTCTAGTAAAGCATTTACAAGAAAATAATATTCCTTGTGGAGTATATTATCCAATACCATTACATAAGCAAAAAGCATATGAAGATGAGCGTTATAATGAAGAAGATTTTAAAGTAACGAATGCTTTGGTGAAGTCTGTAATTTCATTGCCAATGCATACCGAATTAGATGATGAACAGATAGAATTCATAACAACAACAGTTTTAAACTTTATAAACGAAAACTAAATCATGAAAATACTTGTAACAGGAGGCTTAGGTTTTATTGGATCTCATACAGTTGTGGAACTGCAAAATGAAGGTTTTGAAGTTATTATTATTGATAACCTAAGTAATTCTTCAATTGAAGTATTAGATGGTATTACGGCTATTACAGGCGTAAAACCTCTTTTTGAAAAATTAGACCTTAGAGTTAAGCCTGATGTTACTCGATTTTTTGAAACTCATAATGATATAGCTGGTGTTATTCATTTTGCAGCCAACAAAGCAGTTGGTGAGAGTGTTAAGGAGCCTTTGATGTATTACGAGAATAATATAGGAACACTAGTTTACATACTACAAGAGCTTTCTAAACTTGATAAACAAAATTTTATTTTTAGTTCATCTTGTACAGTTTACGGTCAGGCAGATGAATTACCAATCACAGAAAATGCTCCGGTAAAACCAGCAGAATCTCCTTACGGTAACACAAAGCAAATAGGCGAAGAAATTATTAGAGATACTTGTAAGGTGAATTCTAATTTAAAGAGTATAGCCTTAAGGTATTTTAATCCTATTGGAGCACACCCTTCTGCAGAAATAGGTGAGTTGCCAATAGGTGTACCTCAAAATTTAGTACCATTTATTACGCAAACGGCTATAGGTATGCGAGAGCAATTATCAGTTTTTGGTGGTGATTATCCAACACCAGACGGAACTTGTATTAGAGATTATATCCATGTAGTAGATTTAGCAAAAGCTCATGTCGTTGCTTTACAGCGTTTGTTAGAAGAAAAAAATCTTTCAAACTATGAAGTATTTAATTTAGGTACAGGAAAGGGAAGTTCTGTACTAGAAGCTATTCAGTCTTTTGATAAGGTTTCTGGTGAAAAATTAAAATACCAAATTGTAGATAGGAGGGAAGGTGATGTTGTTGCAGCTTATGCAGAAACTTCTAAAGCTAATGACGTTTTAGGTTGGAAAACTGAATTGACCCTAGACGACGCGATGGCTTCAGCATGGAAATGGGAAAAAAAGATTAGAAGTAAATAATTGTATAATTACATTTTAAACCTTTTATAAAGAAAAAAAACAGGTGTTTTCAATAGAAAAACCTGTTTTTTTCTTTTTATGCAAATAAGCTATTTTTAATCATTGAATCTTTTCTTTGTGTATTTCTCAATGAAATTTGTGTCTGATTTTCAATATGATAATCTCAGTAAGACTTAACTAGGGTTTAACATTTATTTCTTGGGATTGGTCATAACTCTTTGTTTTTTTGTAGTTAATGATAATTGAATACCATGAAATTGATAAGCATTAAAAGAGAGACTAAAGTAGAAGGTCGATTCACCAAAAAAATGGGTGTTTTACAAACAAAAGTTACTTATATCAAAAAGCAATTTTTAAGTATACCTTACAAAACACTTCATAAATACCGCGAAACCTATTACGGAGAAGTAAAAGACTGTGAAGATTGTCAATTAGCGAGATAAACTTATTCTGCTAATTCTTTCTTTTTCTTTTTACTGAAAACACCACTGAATAGCAACATAATCATTCCAGTAGTAACGGAAAGGTCTGCAACGTTAAAAATTCCTGTTTTAAATACACCGCCAAGGTTTATAAAGAAGAAATCGGTGACTTCGCCACGTACAATTCTATCAAAAACATTGGCTATACCTCCTCCAATAATACAGCAAAAAGCAATAAGACTTAAGCGGTCTAAATTTTTGTTTTTTATAATATAGTAAATTACATAACCTAAGACCAAGGCTGGTAAAACGAGTAAAAAAATCATTTTTAAGCTTTCGTTCATGTCACTTCCCATTCCTAGAAAAGCTCCTTTATTTTCTACATATTGTAGTATAAACTTATCACCAATAATGGGTTTTATCTCTCTATAATCAAAATTTGCACGAACTATTATTTTCGATATTTGATCTATCGCAATATTGAATGCAATAAGTAATGCAATGAAGATATTTCTTTTCAAAATAGTAGGTTAAAAGTTATGCATTAGTTTCAAAAGTAGCTGATGTAGTTTCAGCTTCTCTGTTGATCTTCTTTACTAACCCTTGTAAAACCTTACCAGGACCAACTTCAGTAAAATGGTTAGCTCCATCAGCAATCATCTGTTGTACAGACTGTGTCCATCTTACAGGTGCAGTTAATTGTGAAATTAGATTTGCTTTTATTTCATTTTCATCTGTAATAGCAGAAGCTGTTACATTCTGATAAATAGGACAGTTAGGTTTGCTAAAAGTTGTATTTTCAATTGCAGCAGCTAATTCTTCACGAGCAGGTTCCATCATTGGCGAGTGAAAAGCACCACCAACAGGTAACACCAATGCACGTCTGGCTCCTTCTTCTTTTAAAGCTTCACATGCTTTATTTACGGCTTCAACTTCACCAGAGATTACCAATTGCCCTGGGCAATTATAATTTGCGGCAACAACAACACCTTCAGTTGTGGCGCATATTTTTTCTACAACATCGTCATCTAATCCTAAAACAGCGGCCATAGTACTTGGTTGTAACTCACAAGCTTTTTGCATTGCTTGCGCACGTTGAGAAACCAATTTAAGTCCATCTTCAAAAGTTAAAGCGCCAGCGGCAACTAATGCAGAAAACTCTCCAAGTGAATGGCCTGCTACCATATCTGGTTTAAAATCTTCACCCAAGGTTTTTGCTAAAATAACAGAGTGTAAAAATATAGCTGGCTGTGTTACTTTAGTTTGCTTTAGGTCTTCAGCAGAACCTTCAAACATAATATCTGTAATAGAGAAGCCAAGAATATCATTAGCTTTTTCAAACAATTCTTGAGCTAAAGGTGAGTTTTCGTATAGGTCTAAACCCATTCCTGTAAATTGTGCTCCTTGACCTGGAAATATATATGCGTTCATTTGTTTTAGTATTTAGTGCTGCAAAAATAGGAATATTTATTCTTTTACATAAGTGATAAACGAAAAGGCATACTTATGTTTATCATCTGCTTGATGTGTGGTATTATTGATTTCTTTCCACTTAGATTCATCAATCTCAGGAAAGAAAGTATCCGCTTCAGGGAAAGTGGAATGTACACGCGTAATTTCTAGCTTATCAGCTAGCATTAGTGCTTGTTTGTATATTTCGCCACCACCAATAATAAATGGTTGTTTATCATTTCTTGAAGCATCGAGAGCATCTTCCATATTATGTACTACAATAACGCCATCAGGCACTTCATAGTCGGCTTGTCTTGTGATAACAATATGAGTTCTATTTGGTAAAGGTTTAGGGAAGCTTTCAAATGTTTTGCGACCCATTATAATGTGGTGACCGTTGGTTAGGGCTTTAAAACGTTTAAGATCATCACTCAAATGCCAAATTAAATCATTGTCCTTACCAATGGCATTATCTTCGCCAGCAGCAACGATAATCGTTAATTCACGGGAGTTTTTTTTTTCGTCATTGCCTTGCTCATTTTTAGCTTCATTATAAGCTTGGGTTTGAGCAATTTTATTTTCTTCTTTTAAGAAATTCTTTTTCAGTTTTTCAATACGTTCTTGTTGTTGATTTACCAGTTTGTCCAGCTGTTGTTTTTCCCAATCCTTACCCATGAATTTGTGAGTAATAAAAACCGAAACAAAGTGGTACACAAATAGAAATAGCCAAGCTAAAATGGCAAATACAAACCAATCAACACCAGCAATAGTAAAGTTCTTGCCAATGCCTAAAGCTATGTTTGCTAAAATGATAAATACCGAACCAATTAAAAAGACTACAAAATGAATGTATAAACGCTTTTTTTGTTTGATACGTTTTTGCGCATTTTCTATAAGCTCTAATTGGTCTTTATCTATAGTTGAGGTCTGTTTTTTCTTTCCGAACATATGTTGTTATTTATAAAGTAAAGATACCCAAATTTTAATGAAATTTTAGTGGTAGATAACGAAGTCTTTTGAGTTTGTATTACGAAAACGATATCATTGAAAATCAAGTGTTAACAATAAATATGTTGGTTATTGAAACAATAAAATATAAGAATGTTTTTTATGTACTTAAATAAAATGATACTTTAAATTTAAGAAATTGATAATTCTTTAATTTTTAAGCTTTTAATCGATTTGCTTAGGTGTTTTCTTTTATACATTTGTTACGTTAATTAAATCTATTATTATGGCGATTAAAAAGCAGTATCTAAAAAGTAAGCCAGTTTGTAAGGTAACGTTTTCTGTGCCTGCAGAGGAGGCAAAAAGTGTAGCAGTTGTTGGAAGCTTTAACGAGTGGAATACTGAAGCTAATGAACTAAAGAAATTAAAGAACGGTACTTTTAAAGGTACTGTAGACTTAGAAAGCGATAGCTCTTATGAGTTTAGATATATTGTTGATGGATCTTACATCAATGATGAGCAAGCAGATGCTTATGCATGGAACGATTATGCATCAGCTGAAAATGGAGTATTGAATCTGTAGAAATATTTATTTTATAAAATTGAAAAGGCGCTTTCTTCTGAAAACGCCTTTTTTATTATACAGCAACAACTCCTTTAATGTGTGGATGTGGATTATAGTTTTCTAAAGTAAAATCTTCAAATTTAAAATCGAAAATATCTTTCACTTCAGGATTCAGAATCATTTTAGGTAAAGGTCTCGGATCACGAGAAAGTTGTAATTCTAATTGTTCTAGATGGTTATTGTAAATATGTGCATCTCCAAAAGTGTGAATAAAATCACCTGGTTGATAGCCACAAACTTGAGCCATCATCATAGTGAATAGTGCATAAGACGCAATATTAAAAGGTACTCCCAAAAATATATCAGCACTACGTTGATATAATTGACAAGACAATTTTCCGTTAGCTACATAAAACTGAAAAAAGGCATGGCATGGTGGTAAAGCTGCTTTACCATTGGCTACATTTTCAGAAAAAGAAACTGAAGTATCTGGTAAAACCGAAGGGTTCCATGCAGAAACCAACATTCGTCTACTATTAGGATTATTCTTTAAAGTATCAATAACTTCCTTAATCTGATCTATATCTTCACTATTCCAATTGCGCCACTGATGGCCATAAACAGGTCCTAAATCGCCATTTTCATCAGCCCATTCATTCCAAATACGAACACCGTTTTCAGTTAAATAGTTAATATTGGTATCCCCTTTTAGAAACCACAAAAGTTCATAAATAATAGATTTTAGGTGTAATTTTTTTGTAGTTACCATTGGGAAACCTTCACTCAAATCAAATCGCATTTGGTAACCAAAAACACTTTTAGTGCCAGTGCCAGTTCTATCTCCTTTTTCGTTTCCGTTCTCTAAAACGTGTTTTACTAAGTCGTGGTATTGTTTCATAATATTTCCCACGAAAGTGGGAATCTAATTTAATTAAACTTTTGGTTTAAAGTCATAGATTTTTATAGATACACTTCGACTGCGCTCAGTGTGACCTCTCTATATGAGAAACGAAAATAAAAAAAAGCTTCAAAATCATAGACTTAAAGCTTTATTATAATATTAAAAGTTATTAACGAGTTTCTAGAATAAGACGATTCCTTTTGGTGAATTAAAAGGTTCTTAACCAATTATCATTCCTGCAATAGTAGCAGAGATTAAAGAAGCAATGGTTCCGCCTATTAGTGCTTTCATACCAAATTTTGATAGTTGTTTGCGCTGGCCTGGTGCCAAAGATCCAATTCCACCTATTTGAATACCAATTGAAGCAAAATTTGCAAATCCACATAGCATATATGTTGCCATAATTATAGATTTCTCATAAGTGAGATGTGTTGCATTAGATACATTTTTTAAATCCGCTAATTGTATGTAGCCTACAAATTCACTTGCAGCAAGTTTTATACCTAATAACTGCCCCATCATCATCATGTCTTCTTTAGCAACACCAATAAGCCACATTAAAGGGGCGAAAACGGTTCCTAAAATAGCTTCAAGAGAAAATTCAGGGTAAGGTGTGTTGGCCGCCATCCAACTATTTAAGGTTGTTACGTCACCTACCCAACCCAAAATGCCGTTTATCATAGCAATGAAAGCTACAAAAACTAAAAGCATAGCTCCAACATTTACAGCAAGTCTTAACCCTTCGGTAGTACCGTTGGCAATGGCATCTAATATATTAGCTCCAATTTTTTCTTGAGAGACTCTAACATCGGTATAAATATTTTCGGTTTGAGGGAATAATATTTTTGATATCACAATAGCACCAGGGGCAGCCATAACAGAAGCTGCTAGTAAATGTTTTGCATACATTAATCTTAATGCTGGGTCATCACCACCTAGAAATCCTATATAAGCTGCAAGTACAGCACCAGCAACAGTTGCCATGCCACCAATCATTACTAGCAGGATTTCAGATTTGTTCATTTTTTCCAAATACGCCTTGATGAGAAGTGGAGCTTCTGTTTGTCCTAAGAAAATATTACCTGCAACACTCAAACTTTCTGCACCAGATATTTTAAGGAGTTTTGTTAGCAGCCAACCAAAAGCTTTAACCACTTTTTGGATAATGCCTAAGTAAAATAATACAGAGGTTAGTGCAGAAAAGAATAAAATGGTTGGTAGCACTTGGAATGCAAAGATAAACCCGAAAGTATCCATATCAACAACTAATCCTTCAAAGAGAAATTTACTTCCTGCTCTTGTGAAATCTAGAACGCTTACAAATAAACTTCCAACCCATTCAAAAGCTATTTTTACAAAGCCTACTTTAAGAACACCAATAGCTATAAGAATCTGGAAAGCTAGACCGATACCGACAGTTTTCCAATTGATGGCTTTTCTGTTACTACTAAATAAAAAAGCAATGATTATCAGTACAACCATTCCTAAAACACCTCGCCAAATGCTATCTAAGGAAACACCTTGACTGGGAATAATAGTATTGGTGTCAGGTTTATTTGTTATAGTTGAAACATCTTCTTTGTGTGAGATTAGATCAAAATTCATGCTTTCTCCAGAGAAAACAAGCGTAGAATCTGTTAGTTCGGTGATTTTATAGCGCTCAATAGATTGAATAGAGTCGTTATGATAAAGTACCAATAATTTGTTTTGGTACATATAGTCACCATTAAGGTTTTCTGAAGAATTTGAAGAGAATTCAAATTCACCATCCTGAAAATTCAGCGTATGAAACTCACTGTCTGATGATTTTGAAACCCATTTTTTTTCAAGTTCTTGTGCTGTGATTGATGAAAGTCCAATAAAAATAGCAAGAAGGGCCTTGAAAAAGTATTTCATGAAAATGTAAGTGTTAGTTAGCGTTTAGATATTTCGTCTCTAATTTTAGCAGCTTTTTCGTAGTCTTCGTTATTTACTGCTTCATCGAGTAAGGCATTTAGTTCTTCTAAAGATTTGTCTTTGTAGCCTTCCTTTTCAAAAGTTGCAGATTCTATTTCTTCTGCAATTACGTCGTCTACTAAGATGCTATCTTGTTCTTCATCCTCTTTTTTTGGATTCACTTTAAGATAGATGCCTGCCTTATCCAAAATGTTTTTATAGGTAAAAATCGGTGCTTGAAAACGAAGTGCTAAAGCAATGGCATCGCTTGTTCTGGCATCGATAATTTCTTCAATTTTGTCGCGCTCACAAATCAAGCTAGAGTAAAATACTCCATCTACAAGTTTATGAATGATAACTTGCTTGACAACAATATCGAATCTATCTGCAAAATTTTTGAATAAATCGTGTGTAAGTGGCCTTGGAGGTCGAATTTCCTTTTCTAAAGCAATAGCTATAGATTGTGCTTCAAAGGCACCTATAACGATTGGTAGTTTTCGATCTCCTTCATATTCATTGAGGATTAAAGCATATGCGCCATTTTGAGTTTGGCTGTAAGAAATCCCCTTTATATTTAAACGAACTAAGCTCATAATTATAAAACACAAAGAACTGTTTAAATTTGGACTTTACCAACTGCAATTTACAGATTTGGTTAATTTTCTCATAGTTTCGATGAAACGTAACGGATATGAGAATTTCTAAATTTAAACAGTCCTTATCTTACTACAAGGTAATAAAATTATGCGTTTTGAGCCTTAAAAGCTTTCAATTTTTCTGTTAATTTAGGTACAACTTCAAAAGCATCACCCACAACTCCATAGTCTGCTGCCTTGAAGAAAGGAGCCTCAGGATCTGTATTGATAACTACTTTTACCTTAGAAGCGTTGATACCTGCTAAGTGCTGAATTGCACCAGAAATACCAATAGCAATATATAAGTTTGAAGCTACAGGCTTACCTGTTTGTCCAACGTGCTCGCTATGTGGTCTCCAGCCTAAATCTGAAACAGGCTTAGAACAAGCTGTAGCAGCACCAAGTGTTTCGGCTAATTCTTCTACCATTCCCCAATTTTCAGGGCCTTTTAGACCTCTACCACCAGAAACAACAATTTCAGCATCTGCAATACTTACTTTGTCAGTAGCTTTGTCAACTGATTCTACATTTACACCAGATTCTGGTAATGAAGGTGAAAACTCTTCTGTGGAAGCACTAGTATCATTTTCAACTACACCAAATGAATTATTGGATAAACCAACAACTTTTACATCAGTGTTTATTTCGGTATTAGCAAACGCTTTATTAGTGAAAACAGAACTCTTTACTGTAAAAGGTGAAACGTTTGAAGGCGCTTCAACAACATTAGATACATAACCTGCATCTAGGTTTACGGCTAAAAGAGGTGCTAAATATTTACTATTAGCACTAGAGCTTACTACAACAACTTTAGAGCCTTCTTGTTTAGCAGCTTGCTCAATAACTGAAGCGTAAGTTTTTGCATTAAATCTATCTAAACTATCAGCTTTTACTGAAAGTACTTTTGAAGCACCATACTTACCTAAAGTATCAGGTTGATCTGCATTAACAGCTACAGCGGTAACGGTACTACCCATTTTATCAGCAATAGCTTTGGCATAAGAGACAACCTCGAATGCTACTTTTTTAAATTTTCCTTTTTCGGATTCTGTATATACTAAAACGGACATATGTTTTTTATTTTTCTTATCCCGAAGTTAAGCGTTCAGGATGTCATTAATGATTTTTTTAAATGAAACTAAATTGTAACAACTGTTAAGTACTAAATAACTTTAGCTTCGTTATGAAGTAAGTTTACTAACTCATCTAAATTGTCAGCATCAACTAATTTCACAGCTCCTTTTGGCGCTGGTTTTTCAAAACTTACTGCATTTGTTTCAGCATTCGCATCAACAGGTTCAGCAACAGTTAAAGGTTTTTTACGCGCCATCATAATGCCACGCATGTTAGGAATTCTAAGATCACTTTCTTCAACAATACCTTTTTGTCCTCCAACCACTAACGGAAGAGATGTACTTACAGTTTCTTTTCCTCCATCAATTTCTCTTACAGCTTTTGCAGAAGTACCATCGACTTCTAAGCTAATACAGTTGTTTACAAAGTTAGCACCTACCATAGCTGCGATCATACCTGGCACCATTCCTCCGTTATAATCAATAGATTCTCTACCAGCAATAACTAAATCGTAACCACCATCTTTTACAACCTTAGCAAGTTGTTTAGCGACAGAAAAACCATCTGTAGCAGGAGTGTTAACTCTAATGGCAGTGTCTGCACCAATGGCTAAGGCTTTTCTTAAGGTAGGTTCTGTTTCTGGTCCACCGACGTTTACAACATCTACGCTAGCACCTTGTTTTTCTTTAAACCACATGGCACGCGTTAGACCGAACTCATCATTAGGATTAATTACAAATTGAACACCGTTAGTGTCAAACTTAGTGTCACCTTCCGTAAAGTTGATTTTTGAGGTTGTATCAGGAACATGACTAATACATACTAATATCTTCATAAAAAATTATTTATTTAAAGGTCTTTATTTATATGGTCACGAAGATAAATATATAATTTGAATTTTTACTATGCATGCATAGTAAATTTATGGTTTTTTCACAAAACTTAACATTTGAATGTTAAATTTTCAGTTTTAAAAGCAATAATTGAGAATTTGATTGATTGATTTTGATTGGGTGGAAGTGCTAAAAGTTTTATTGTGTCTAGGTAATTTTATCCGCTTTATTATTATAAAATTAAACTGAATTATTCCTATTTTTGCTATTCGAATAAAATTATAATAATGAAGACAATTCAATTTAGAGAAGCTATAGCTGAAGCCATGAGCGAAGAAATGAGAAGAGACGAAAGTATCTATCTTATGGGCGAAGAAGTAGCTGAATATAATGGAGCTTACAAAGCTTCAAAAGGTATGTTAGATGAGTTTGGGCCAAAACGTGTAATAGACACACCAATTGCAGAGTTAGGTTTTGCTGGTGTTGCTATAGGTTCTACAATGACAGGAAACCGTCCGATTGTAGAATATATGACATTTAACTTTTCTTTGGTTGGAATTGATCAGATTATAAATAATGCGGCTAAGATTAGACAAATGTCTGGTGGGCAGTTCAAGTGTCCAATCGTATTTAGAGGACCAACAGCTTCGGCTGGTCAGCTAGCTGCAACGCACTCTCAAGCTTTTGAAAGCTGGTTTGCAAATACTCCAGGATTAAAAGTTGTTGTGCCATCTAATCCTTATGATGCTAAAGGGCTTTTAAAATCTGCAATCCGTGATGACGATCCAGTAATTTTTATGGAGTCTGAGCAAATGTATGGTGATAAAGGTGAGGTGCCAGAAGGAGAATATACTATTCCATTAGGTGTCGCTGACATTAAAAGAGAAGGTACAGATGTTACTGTAGTTTCTTTTGGTAAAATCATTAAGGAAGCATACAAAGCTGCAGAAGAATTAGAGAAAGAAGGTATTTCAATTGAAATTATAGATTTACGTACTGTACGACCAATGGATAGAAAAGCTATCTTAGAATCTGTAAAGAAAACAAATAGATTGGTAGTTTTAGAAGAAGCTTGGCCTTTTGGAAACGTTGCTACTGAGATTACATATTTGGTACAATCTGAAGCTTTTGATTACTTGGATGCTCCTGTAGTAAAAATAAATACAGCAGATACGCCTGCGCCATATTCACCAGTTCTTCTTGAAGAGTGGTTGCCTAATAGCAATGATGTGGTAAAAGCAGTTAAAAAAGTAATGTACAAATAAATAAATCGCGGTTTTCTGCGTTTAATAAACTTCATTAGTGACCCTCATGCTAAAGTTTGCACGGTTGTTGATGAAGTTTTTTATTTTAATATGAAGATAAAACTACTTATCACTCTTTTAGGCCTCAGTTTTTTTTCTGCTATAGCACAGACTAAAGTCAGCGGTTATGTTTTTGATGAAAGCAATCAGCCTATTGCTTTTGCAAATGTACTTTTCAAAGGTTCTACAACAGGTACAATCACAAATGAAGAAGGTAGGTTTTATCTAGAATCTGATGAAAATTGGGAAACACTTATTGTATCTTTTCTAGGTTTCGAAATGCAAGAATATCCTTTAACTAAACGCGTTAATTACGATCTTAAGTTTACGCTAAAAGAAGAAGCCTCTTCTTTAAATGAAGTTGTAATTGTTACAGGAAAGCAGTCAAAAAAGGCTTCAGAAAACCCAGCGATTAGAATTCTCAAAAAAATTTGGGAACGTAAGCGACAAAATGGTCTTAGCCAATTTAAGCAATACCAATACGACCAGTACGAAAAAGTAGAATTTGATCTCAATACCATTGACAGTGCTTTAATTAAAAGTAAACTTTTTAAAGGCATGGAGTTTGTTTTTGAGGAGGTAGATACTTCAAACGTTACAGGAAAAACCTACTTGCCTATTTTCTTAAATGAATCTGTAAAGAAAGTTTATGGAGACAATATTATCAACAAAAAGCGTGAAGATCTTGTAGGTAATAAAAATTCAGGATTTAGTAATAATCAAATCATTATTGATTTTATTGAAGATTTATATTCAGATTTTAATGTTTACGATAACTACTTAAAGTTTTTCGATAAGAGTTTTGTAAGTCCTTTGAGCCGTACAGGAATTCAAACCTACAATTATGTGCTATCCGATAGCGCTTATATTGATAACAAATGGTGCTACAATATTATCTATTATCCAAGACGAAAAAATGAACTCACTTTTAAAGGTGATTTTTGGGTTAATGATTCTACTTATGCCATAAAAGAAATTAACCTACAAGCTTCAAAAAGTGCCAATATAAACTGGGTTAAAGAAATTTATATAGAGCAAGAATTTGAAGTGCTCAATGATTCTTTATTTCTGATAAAACGCGATTACTTCTTGTCTGATTTTGCTCTGAATAAAAAGGAAAAATCAAGAGGTGTTTACGGAAAGCGAACTACGTTGTACGATAATTATAAATTCAATGAGTCAAAGGATAGAGACTTTTATGACAAAGAGGTTTATAATTATGATGAAGACGTTTATAACAGAGAAGATGATTTTTGGGAAGAGAATAGGTTAGAGGCTTTAAATAAAGATGAAAAAGGTGTGTATAAAATGTTGGACACACTTAAAACAGTTAAAAAATTTAAGCGTCTCTATAATTTAGGAAGTGTTTTAGCTTCTGGCTACATAGAATTTCCGAGTATAAATTTCGATTATGGGCCAATCTTTTCAACTTTTGGTTATAATGAAGTTGAAGGTTTACGACTTAGAACAGGAGGAAGAACTTATTTTGGACCAAATGATTTATGGAGATTAGAAGGCTTTTTGGCTTATGGCTTTAGAGATGATAAATTTAAATACGGTATTTCAGGAAAGTGGTTGTTAGATAAAAAGAGTCGTTTAACCATTTTTGGTGGTAATCGTAGAGATATTGAACAAATAGGGGCAAGTCTTACCAGCTCTACAGATGTTTTAGGTAGAAGTTTGGCATCCTCATCGGTTATAACAACGGGAACCAATGATAAGCTTACCAACATTAATCTAGTCAATTTAGGGCTGTCTATTGAGCCACTCAGAAATTTTGAAATGCGACTCGATGGTAGTTTTAGAACTTTGAGTTCGGCATCTCCAACTTTTAGTTTAGATTATAACGATCCTGAGTCACCAACAGGAGTTTCTTCAGAAGTTGAGCAGTTTGAAACACGTTTTTCTTTAGCCTATTTCCCTAAGCGACAAATGACAGGTTATGGAGTGGAGCGTAAAGAGCGAAACGATGATTACGCTAGACTGTTTGCTCAGATCAGTCGAGGTGATAGAGATTGGTTAAGTAGTGATTTTGACTATACAAAGCTTCAGTTTTCTTATATACAACCATGGCAAGTAGGTGGCTTTGGTAGATTAACAACATCTATTGAAGCAGGAAAAACTTTTGGTGAAGTGCCTTTATCGTTACTAAATGTGGTACCTGGTAACCAAACCTATTTTTCTATATATAATACGTTTTCTCAGTTAGATTTTTACGAGTTTGTAACAGATACTTATACCTCAATGCATATAGAACATAATTTCAACGGACGTATTTTTTCAAGAATACCTTTTTTGAAGAAATACAACTTGAGAGCTATTATGAGCTTGCGCGGTGTTTGGGGTGAATTATCAGATGAAAATATAGCTTTGAACACTACAGGAAATCCAGTTGAAATTCCTTTAATGGCACCAGATAAGGATATTTATTATGAGTACAGTTTTGGTGTGGCAAACATTTTTAAAATCCTTCGAATAGATTTTAATTTTAGAGGAAATTATCTTGATAATCCCGACGCCAGAAGATTTGGTGTTACCGGTAGTTTTGGTTTCTACTTTTAAGATAAATCCATCAATATTCTGTTTTGTCTTCTTTTTTTGCCCATTCTTTAAATGGTTGGATAGCTATATCTCTTGCTAGTTGAATAAATGGAATACTTCTTTTTTCGTAAGGAAGAGGAATTTCTTTGTAAATAAACGCGTCATCAAAACCAATATTGGCAGCATCTACCTGATTACTTCCGTAATAAACCTTGTCTGGTCTGGCCCAATAAATAGCGCCTAAACACATTGGGCAAGGTTCACACGATGTATAAATTTCGCAACCTTCAAGCTGAAAAGAATCAAGATTTTTACAAGCATCTCTTATTGCGGTAACTTCAGCATGAGCAGTTGGGTCATTAGTTGAGGTAACTTTGTTGTTGCCGCGACCTACAATTTTCCCGTCTTTAACAATAACGCAACCAAAAGGGCCGCCTTCATTATTATTCATACCTTTTAAAGCAGTGTTAACTGCTTCTTGCATAAAATATGCTTTCTTATCCATATACTTATTTATTTAAGACAAAAGTATAATAAGCAGTTAGAAATCGCTACAATAAGTAAAACATTAGTTAGGTGAAATGTGCTTAAGCCACAAATTGTCTTAATGTATTGCTGATGGTGTTTACTTTAGGTTTGAAAATTGGTTTTAAAAAACGCGAAAGTTGGTCAAATTCAATTAAAAAAGCATCATGCCCATGAATAGATTTAATTTCACTGATATAAACATTATCCTTAATGCTTTTTAATTCCACGTAGGAATTCCAATTTTCCTCAGGTTTAAAAAATAAATCAGAATTTATGGTAACAATATGTATGTTGGACGAAATTTTTGAAGCAACATCTAAAAAGTTATCTCTTCCTTCTGTAATATCAATAGTTTTCAATATTTGGTTCATCATCTTGTAAGCAGAAAGGTGAAAGCGATTATTTAAATTATCACCATGGTAGTTGAGCCAAGATTCTATATTGTATAAACCAGATTCAGTTTTTGTTCTGTTGAATTTATCCTTCAAGGAATCAGGTGTACGATACAGTGTCATAGCATGCATCCTAGCATCTGATAGCGGTTGACTAGAATGATTGAGAATAGCATCTTGAATATGGCAATTAGCAATAAGCCAATCTGTAGATTTCCAATCTGTAGCAATAGGAATAATGTTTTCTGCTAAATTTGGTTTTAACGCAGCTAACTCCCAAGCAATGCCACCTCCTACGGAGCCTCCAATGATAGCAAAAAGCTTGTCGATACCTAATTTTTGTAATCCAATTGCAAATAACTGAGCAATATCTCTAGCTGTAAAGTCTTTGTAGTTATCTAAAAGATGTTCTCCTATGTTCTCAAACCCATTACCTGGAATATTAAAGGCTAATATGCAATAGGTGTCTGTGTCTATACACTTGTTTTTTCCAATTAAATCATTCCACCAACCTTTCTCTCCAATAACATTTGAATTTCCAGTAAGTGCATGGTTAATCATTATGATTGGTGCTTCATTTAAGTTTTTTCCAAAGGTTTGGTAAGACAAATTAATACTCGTGGTTTTACCTGTAGATGTGGTGTATTTAGGAATGTTTATGTAATGTAAATTTTCCATTTCTATTTTTAATAGGTTAAACAGATGTCTTGCTAAGACAAGACATCTGTTTTCTAATAAACAACACTAATTAAAGACTAATTTTGAAGCGACTTTTTCTTAATAACAACAGAAAAAGCTTCTTTTAAATCGGCTTTTAAATCATCAATGTTTTCTAAACCAACAGATAGTCGTATTAAGTCTTTAGTAACTCCTGTAGCTTCTTGAGCTTTGTCACTCAGTTGTTGATGAGTTGTACTTGCAGGGTGTATAATTAAAGATTTTGTATCACCAATGTTGGCAAGTAAGGAGAATAGTTTTGTGGTGTCTGCAATAGTTTTTGCAGATTCGTAGCCTCCATCTACACCAAAGGTTACAATACCGCTTTGTCCTTTTGGTAGATATTTATCAGCAAGTTTTTTGTATTTGCTTGTTGCTAATCCAGGATAATTCACCCAATTTACTTCAGGTTGTTCTTGTAGCCATTTCGCTAATTCCAAAGCATTTTGACTGTGCTTTTTTATACGCAATTCTAAGGTTTCTAGTCCTTGAATAATTTGAAAAGCATTAAAAGGGCTTAATGTTCCACCATAATCTCTTAGGCCTTCTACTCTAATTTTGGCAATAAATGCAGCAGCTCCTAGAGCTTCGCTATATACCAAACCATGATATCCTGGTGACGGTTCTGTAAATTCAGGAAATTTACCGTTTGTCCAATCAAAAGTACCAGCATCAATAATAATTCCACCAAGAGATGTACCATTACCATTGATGTACTTTGTTAGAGAGTGAATAACAATATTGGCACCATATTCAATAGGGTTCAGTAAATAAGGAGTGGCCACTGTATTGTCAACAATCAAAGGAACCTTATGAGCTTTAGCTTCTTTAGAAATCGCTTCAAGATCTAAAACATCGAGCTTAGGGTTTCCTAAAGACTCAATAAAGAATGCTCTTGTATTTTCTTGCGCTGCTTTTTGAAAGTTTTCAGGGTCAGAAGGATCTACAAAAGTTGTTGTAATTCCATGTCTTGGAAGGGTTACACTCAATAAATTATAAGTGCCACCATATAAACTACTCGATGCAACAATATGGTCTCCTGCTCTTAATAAGGTTAGTAACGTTGTTGAAATTGCAGCTGTACCAGATGCTGTTGCTACAGCGCCAATACCACCTTCAAGGTCTGCTAGACGTTGCTCTAAGATGTCGTTTGTAGGGTTGTTTAATCTTGTGTAGATAAATCCTGGGACAGAAAGGTTGAAACGCCCTGCAGCATCATCGGCATCATTAAATACGTATGATGTGGTTTGGTAAATAGGAACTGCTCTGGTTCCGCCATTTTTACTAACATCGTGTCCTGTGTGCAACGCTTTTGTTGCGAATTTTTGTGTACTCATTTTTCTAAGTTTTTGAGTTAATAAATAAATTAAACCAAAAGCCAAATAAGCTTCGATTGAAGCGTACTTAATAGAAAAATGTTAAAAAGAAAATGCTAATTACAGATGAGTGATTAGTCTTGAGTTATCTATCTAAATTGTTCGATAAATGAATCGAAAATAAAGTAGAATTTAGCACCTTCTCAGTAAGTCTAAGGGTTGCTAAGGTTTCAACGGGTCTATTCCCTCCACCTTTCTTGATAACATTTCAGTAAGTTTTGAACTTTGTGAGTACAAATATTGCAATACAAAAAATTAAAATCCAAATATTTTAGTGATTTTATATATTTTTTATGAGAATTTTAAGCTCAAGGCGCGTATCTAGTCAAGTATTTTTGGTTTATAATGTCGCTAACAGGTTTGTTTTCAATTTTACTTTCAAGCCAAGAAATAATGTCTAAATACAGAAATGCTCGTCTCTCGTAAGGATGATCTTCGTAAGTTTTTAGAGTGATTAATAATTCTTTGAAAGCATCCTTTAAATCATGAGGATAAATGTGTTGTAAATTCTTGATGAACTTTATCATTTCCTTTTGTACCTCGTGCAAATCATTCATTTTTATTAAGAATTTATAGGTGCTTCTTAATAGAGTTTCTAAGTGATAATCAAGTCCAGCCTCATAATGTGCCACCAAGTTTAAAACTCTTGAGAAACAAAGTAAATCCTCTCTCATAGAAAGTGATTTATTCGAAATGATTTTATCTAAATATCTAATACATTCTTTGTTGTTTCCTGCTCCAAAATGTAAACTAGCAAACTTGTAGTAGAAAATCATTTTATGATGTGCATCTATTTTATCTTTAAAGGTTTCTAGTTCTTTTTCTATCTTAGGAATTAGCTCTAAACCTTCTTCAAAACTACCATCAATAAAATGAGCATTTATGTTATGAAAGTTGGTGTAAAGAAAAACTAGTGATGCTACATTTTCATCCTTAGGAAATTTAGGGTGATTTACTGTGGTTTTAAATTCTTCTAACTTCTGAAGGAATTTAGGCTTATTTCTAATGTAGAATATAGCTTCTAAAAGATAATTATTACCCTTTAAAAAGAAAACTGGATTCAGGTGAATCATGCCTGTATTTTGATAAAATAAGTCCACCCATTTCGAAGCATATTTGTAACAACTCAAAAAGTCTTGCATTAAAAAACTATACCATAATTGCGCTTTGTAATACCACAATTTTTCTCTAAAGCCTACTTTATTGAAATTAAATTTAGGAAGCCTGTCATTAAAATATTTAGTTACTTTTTGGCTTTCTTCTTCATTCTTAACGTAACCAGTTTTTAGTATAGTACTGTAAAGTTGAAGTGATAAATTAGATAGTTTGCTGGCAATAACATTCTGGGCACTTAGGCTTTTGGCTTGCAATGCAAGTTCATCTGCTCTGTTACTAATGCTGCGTGTGATGTATTGTGACTCAATTATTTTTTCGAGCTCAACAATTTCAAAAGCAAGATTCTTTTCTTCATTAGTAATAGCAAGCTCTTTAGCTTTATCTAAAATTTTTAAACTTTGTTTGTATAAGCCTTTGTGGTATAAAATTGATGCAAAATCTAGCTGTTCTCTAATTTGCGAACGTATGTTTTGATGCGATGGGCTCAATTTTAAGCTGATTAAAATCTGTTTGTATAAATGCGCCTTTACATTGGCAAGTTGCTGCTTTTTTACAATGCCGCTTTTTACTATTGCAGCTTCATTATAACTAGAAGCTTTATCCAAAAAATTAAAAAGATTTAAAAATTTAGAATCCGAGTTTACGTCAAGTCTACCAACGTATAGCTTAAACTGACGTTTTTCTGATTTGGTGAGTGACTTCACAAGAGCGAATAAATTGTCTTTTTGGTCTTTAGTTATCAATTAAAAATCGAGTTATTAAATTGTAAATCAGTTAATTAATATTCGTTTTGGACTTTGGGCATCGTAAACTAGAGCGAAGACTTAGAGCCAAACTATTTTCAAAGTATAAATTCGTAAGACAATACTAAAATATATTTTAATAAATGTCAAATAACCATATTCAAATATTTGATACAACTTTGAGGGATGGTGAGCAGGTTCCTGGCTGTAAATTAAACACAGAACAGAAAGTTGTTATTGCAGAACAACTAGACCTTCTTGGAGTAGATGTTATTGAAGCAGGTTTCCCAGTGTCTAGTCCAGGCGACTTTAAATCTGTGGAAGCAATTTCGCAAATTGTAAAAAATGCAACAGTATGCGGATTAACTAGGTCTGTAGAAAATGATATAAAAGTAGCGGCAGAAGCGTTGAAATATGCTGTGAAACCTAGGATACATACAGGAATTGGAACTTCAGATTCTCATATCATTCACAAATTTAAATCTAATAAAGAAGATATAATTGAGAGAGCTTACAAAGCTGTAAAGTATGCAAAGTCTTTTGTTGAAGATGTAGAGTTTTATGCTGAAGATGCTGGTAGAACAGATAACGAATACTTAGCTAGAGTGTGCGAAGCAGCTATAAAGGCTGGTGCTACAGTCTTGAATATTCCTGATACAACAGGATATTGTTTGCCAAGCGAGTACGGAGCGAAAATCAAATACTTAAAAGAAAACGTAAAAGGAATAGAAAATGCTATACTGTCTTGTCATTGTCATAATGATTTAGGGTTGGCTACAGCAAATTCTATAGAAGGTGTAATTAATGGTGCTAGACAAATAGAATGTACTATTAATGGTATTGGTGAGCGTGCAGGAAATACTGCTTTAGAAGAAGTGGTGATGGTACTGAAGCAACATCCATACTTAAATTTAGATACTAATATCAACACATCAATGCTGTATGGTATGAGTCAATTAGTGAGTGATAGTATGGGTATTTATACACAGCCAAACAAGGCTATTGTTGGTGCTAATGCGTTTGCTCATAGTTCAGGAATCCACCAAGATGGTGTTATAAAAAACAGAGAAACTTACGAAATTATAGATCCAAAAGATGTTGGTGTTACCGAATCTGCAATTGTGTTAACAGCAAGAAGCGGTAGAGCAGCATTAGCTTACAGAGCTAAGAATGTAGGTTATGAATTAACCAAGCTTCAGTTAGATGAAGTGTATGCTAATTTCTTGGATTTTGCAGATAAAAAGAAAGAGATTGATGATAATGATATCCATCAAATTATTGAAACGAGTTCAGTCTATAAACAAATAATTTCAGCTTAAATGTCAAAAAAAACATTATTCGATAAAGTCTGGGATGCGCATGTGGTCAGTAGTGTAGAAAACGGTCCACAAATATTGTATATAGACAAACACTTAATTCACGAAGTTACAAGTCCGCAAGCTTTCAAAGAACTGGAAGATCGCGGAATTCCTATTTTTAGACCAGATCAAATTGTAGCTACGGCAGATCATAACACGCCTACCTTAAATCAAGATAAACCAGTAAAAGATGCGTTATCTAGACAACAGTTAGAGCAACTTTCAGAGAATTGTAAGAAAAACGATATTACCTTATACGAGTTAGGACACAAGTATAATGGCATTGTTCATGTAATGGCTCCAGAGTTAGGAATCACACAACCAGGTATGACTATGGTCTGTGGCGATAGCCATACATCAACACATGGTGCATTCGGAGCCATTGCTTTTGGAATTGGTACAAGTCAGGTAGCCCAAGTTTTTGCAAGTCAATGTTTGTTATTGACTAAGCCAAAAAGTCTTAGGGTTAGTGTAAATGGAAAACTAAAAAAAGGCGTTTTACCTAAAGATGTTATCCTGTATATCATTTCAAAATTAGGTACAAATTCTGGTACAGGATATTTCTGTGAATACGCGGGAAATGTCTTTGAAGAAATGAGTATGGAAGGTCGAATGACCGTTTGTAACATGAGTATAGAAATGGGTGCGCGTGGTGGAATGATTGCTCCTGACGAAACAACTTTTGAATATATAAAAGGACGAGAATTTGCTCCTAAGGGTGAAGATTTTGAAAAGCAAGTAGCGTATTGGAAATCTTTACCAACCGATGAAGGAGCGACGTTCGATAAAGAATATTCTTTTGATGCTGAGGACATAGAGCCAATGATTACTTATGGAACTAATCCAGGCATGGGTATAAAGATTACTTCTAATATTCCTAAAGAAGAAAATGCCTCGTTTAAAAAATCTTTGGCATATATGGATTTTGAAGCTGGTGAAAGTCTAATCAATAAACCAATTAACTACGTGTTTATAGGTAGTTGTACCAATTCAAGAATTGAGGATTTTAGAGTGGCTGCTTCTTTCATTAAAGGAAAACAAAAAGCGGATAATGTTACGGCTTGGTTAGTGCCAGGAAGTAAACAAGTAGAAGCTCAAATTATTGAAGAAGGATTAAAAACTATTTTTGAAGATGCAGGTTTTGAACTTCGTCAGCCAGGTTGTTCAGCTTGTTTAGCGATGAATGAAGATAAAATTCCACAAGGAGAATATTGTGTGTCAACATCCAATAGAAATTTTGAAGGACGACAAGGACAGGGTTCTAGAACTATTCTAGCTAGTCCATTGGTTGCTGCGGCAACTGCTGTTGCTGGAAAAATAGTGGATGTCACACAAGAAATAGAGGAAATGGAAGCTGTAGGTATTTAACTTACGGCTTTTAAGTTTAAGACCCTTTTCATTACACATTATAAAATTTAAAATAGTCCTAATCTTAGGAAATAAATATGGAAAAGTTTACAACATTAAAATCATCTGCCATTCCTCTAAATATTGAGAATGTAGATACAGATCAAATCATACCTGCGCGTTTTTTAAAAGCCACGGACAGAGAAGGTTTTGGTGATAATGTATTTAGGGATTGGAGATATAACAAAGATGGTTCTTTAAATGAAGACTTCGTTTTAAATGATTCAAAATACTCAGGAAGTATTCTGGTAGCTGGAGATAATTTTGGTTGTGGTTCTAGTAGAGAGCACGCAGCTTGGGCAATAACAAACTATGGATTTAAAGTCGTGGTTTCAAGTTTTTTTGCTGATATATTCAAAGGAAATGCTCTTAATAATGGCTTGTTGCCAGTTCAGGTTTCTGAAGAATTTTTAAATCAATTATTCAGTCAGATTGAAAAAGAACCAACAACAACTATAGAAGTTAATCTAGAAGATCAAACCATTTCTGTGTTAGGTTCTGATTTGTCAGAAACATTTGAGATTGATGCTTACAAGAAAACATGTTTAATAAACGGGTACGACGATATCGATTACCTTGTTAATAGTAAAGAATTAATAGAAGCTTTTGAAGCACAAAAAACATACTAATTACACTAATGAATTTAAATATAGCAGTTTTACCAGGTGACGGAATTGGTCCAGAGGTTACAAGTCAGGCAATTAAAGTTTTAAAAGCAATTGCGACAGAGTTCGATCATAATTTTAAGTTTACTAATGCAGATGTTGGTGCTATTGCCATTGATAAGTATAATGATCCTCTTCCAGAGGAAACGCTAGATGTTTGTATGTCTACTGATGCTATTTTGTTCGGTGCTATTGGTGATCCTAAATACGATAATGATCCAACTGCAAAAGTACGTCCAGAACAAGGCTTGTTGAAATTGAGAAAAGAATTGGGCTTGTTCGCAAATATTAGACCTGTAAAAGCATATGAAACCTTACTGGAAAAATCTCCTCTAAAAAGAAATATCATTGAAGGAACCGATATTAGCATTTATAGAGAACTTACAGGAGGTATTTATTTTGGTGAAAAACATTTGAGTGAAGACGGTAATGTAGCTTCAGATTTATGTGAATATTCACGAGAAGAAATAGAGCGTATAGCACATTTAGCATTTAAAGCAGCTCAATCTAGAAATTATAAAGTCACCTTAGTAGATAAAGCTAATGTTTTAGAAAGTTCAAGGCTGTGGCGAAAAGTTGTGGGCGAAGTAGCTGAACAGTATAAAGACGTGACTTTAGATTTTTTATTTGTAGATAATGCTGCGATGCAAATGATCCTAAACCCAAAACAGTTTGATGTTGTTTTAACGGAAAATATGTTTGGAGATATTATTAGTGATGAAGCTAGTGTTATTGGTGGATCTATTGGGTTATTGGCATCAGCTTCTGTTGGAGAAAAGTATGCAATGTTCGAGCCAATTCATGGTTCTTTTCCTCAGGCAAAAGGTAGAGGAATAGCAAATCCTATAGCGTCAATTTTATCGGCTGCAATGCTTTTAGAGCATTTTAATTTGCATAATGAAGCAGAATTGGTGAACTTAGCAGTAGAAAAATCGCTGAAATTACATATCAGTACTCCTGATGTCAACGAAAAGCACGACAATATCACCACAAATAAAGTTGGTGATTTCATACAGGATTTTATTCATAATCCTAATGACACGAATTTAAATTTTACAAATATCCATTTAGGACAATCTACAATCATATAAATTAGATGCCCACACAACCAAAACTTACTCGATTTAATCAAAATGTATTAGCCAAATATCAGATATATAACAGTATCTTTATGACGTTGCCCTTTGATAGTGTAACTAAAACAGGGGCTTTATTGCCTTTGTTTCATGAAACTTGTCATAAGGGATTTGCCAATCAGGAAGATCCAACTACGATAGTCAATACATTCTTCAAAAAATATCAGGCAAGGAGGTCAGAGGAAAGTCAAATCAATTTATTATTTCGTTTTATTCAATACATTGAAAGACAAGTAGTGCTTTTCGATGCTATTGAAGATGCTGCATTTCCGGTAGTGAACAATATGGATGGTATTGGTACGCTTAGGAGTTTGAAAGAATCTGTTATAGCGAATGATAAATTAGGAACGCTTCAAAAATATCTGGAAGAATTTAAAGTTAGAATTGTGCTTACTGCACATCCAACTCAATTTTATCCAGGTGCTGTTTTGGGTATTATTACCGATTTAACTGAAGCTATCCGAGAAAATGATTTGTTAAGAATTAATGATTTGTTGGCTCAGTTGGGTAAAACACCATTTTTTAAACATAAAAAACCAACACCTTATGATGAGGCTGTAAGTTTAATTTGGTATTTAGAAAATGTGTTCTATAAGTCCTTTGGAACGATTTACGATTACATTCAGCAGAATATTTTCGATGGAAAACAGATTGATAATGATATTATAAATATTGGCTTTTGGCCAGGTGGTGACAGAGATGGAAATCCTTTTGTAACTCCTGAGATTACTTTGAATGTAGCAATGAGACTTCGAGAAACGGTAATCAAAAATTATTACCGTGATGTACGTCGTCTGAAACGTAAACTTACATTTTCTGGTGTCGAAGATAAGATTGGATATTTAGAAAATGAGCTCTATAAATTATTTACCAGAAATGAATCTAGCTTAACGCTAAATGAGTTTAGGGAAATAATGGAGGGAGTACGAGATACGGTTAAAGAAAAGCACCAGTCGCTTTACTTAGCAGAGGTGAATAGTTTGTTGAATAAGATTCATCTTTTTGGATTTCATTTTGCCAATTTAGATATCCGTCAAGATAGTCGTAAGCATCACCAGTTTTTTACAGATATGGTAGATGCCTTAATTGATAGTGGAAGTAATATTTTTCCAAAAAATTATCATGACTTATCTGAAAAAGAACAAGTCGCTATTTTATCAAAAGTACAAGGTGAGGTGGATTTGTCGTTAATTAATGATGAAGAAACCCTAAAAGCTTTGGAAACCATGAAGGTTATCAAAACCATTCAAGACGAGAATGGTGAAAAAGCGGCTAATCGCTATATTATTAGTAACAACCAAACAACGCTAAATGTTATGCAGTTGTTTGCAATGTTGAAGTTGGTTGCCTTTCAAGATGAGCTTACGGTAGATATAGGACCTTTGTTTGAAACAATAACCGATTTGGAAAATGCTCCTAAAGTGATGGAGGAGTTGTATACAAATCCAGAATATGCAAAGCATTTAAAATCTAGAGGAAATAAGCAGACTATTATGCTTGGTTTTAGTGATGGAACCAAAGATGGTGGTTATTTAATGGCTAATTGGGCTATCTATAAAGCCAAGGAGGCTTTAACTGCTGTTTCTAGAAAATACGATATTAAGGTAATTTTCTTTGATGGTAGAGGTGGTCCGCCAGCAAGAGGAGGTGGAAAAACACACAACTTCTATGCGTCTTTAGGGCCAACGATAGAAGATGAAGAGGTGCAGTTAACTATACAAGGTCAGACAATTAGTTCTAATTTTGGAACATTAGAGTCGTCTCAATACAATCTTGAACAGCTTATAAGTTCTGGTATTTATAATAGTATCAGTGATAAAGATTTGAGTATGACTCAAGAAAACAGAGATGTAATGACAGATCTGGCAGAAAGAAGTTATAAGGTGTATTCAGATTTTAAAGCGCATCCTAAGTTTATTCCTTATTTGGAATTTATGAGTACGCTAAAATATTATGCTAAAACTAACATTGGAAGTCGTCCTTCAAAAAGAGGGAAATCTGAAGGTTTAGTGTTCGAAGATTTGAGAGCTATACCTTTTGTGGGATCTTGGAGTCAGTTAAAACAAAATGTGCCAGGTTTCTTTGGTGTAGGAACAGCATTAAAGCATTATGAAGATTCTGGTGAGTTTGATAAGGTTAAAACCCTGTATAAGACTTCTGATTTCTTTAAAACTCTTATTGAAAACAGTATGATGTCCTTGTCAAAATCGTTCTTTGATTTAACAAGATATATGTCTGAAGATCCTCAGTATGGTGAGTTTTGGAATATCATTTACAACGAATACGAAACTACAAAACGACTAATACTTAAACTTACTGGTTACAAAGAATTAATGCAGGAAGAGCCATCGGGTAAAGCTTCGATAGCGGTAAGAGAATCCATTGTGTTGCCTTTGTTGACAATTCAACAATATGCATTGAAAAAAATTCAGGAGTTAGAAAAAGCTGAGGTTAAGGATGAAGAACGATTAAAGATTTTTGAAAAAATGGTAACTAGATCATTGTTTGGAAATATTAATGCTAGTCGTAATTCAGCATAAAAAAAACTAAATCGAATTTTGATATAATAAAAAAACCTCTGAATATTTTCAGAGGTTTTTTTGGTAATTAAATTTATGAAACAATACAAAACATTCTCATTTAGTGATCATTTAATCTGAAATCAGGATAGGCATCCATACCGTGTTCGTGGGCATCAAGCCCTTCTAGTTCTTCTAGTTCAGAAACTCTGATACCAACTGTTTTCTTTAAAATGAATATTATGATGAAGGAAGATAAGAGGCATATTAAGGCGTAAGCTAGTACACCATATAATTGTGGTAAAAATGCTAATTGGTTAGCGGCTTCAGAAATAGTGGCAACAACATCACCGTTACTATTAATGAATTCACCACCGTCATTGGTTGCGGCTTTAAATCCAAGTAGGCCTACGGCTAAAGTACCCCAAATACCACATATTAAATGAACGGCTATTGCACCAACAGGATCGTCTAATTTTAACTTATCAATAAAACTTACGGCAAACACAATTAAAGCTCCAGATACTATTCCGATGATTATTGAGTCTGTTGGGCTCATAACGTCAGCTCCCGCAGTAATACCTACTAAACCACCTAGTATACCATTCAAGAACATAGTAAGATCTAGATTTTTATAAGCTATGGTTGATATGATAGCGGATGATACACCACCAGCTGCAGCGGCTAAACATGTTGTTACTAATGTTAAAGAGGTTAGTTCTGGATCAGCTGATAAAACAGAGCCTCCATTAAAACCAAACCATCCAAGCCATAAAATCAATACACCAGCAGTAGCAATAGGTATATTGTGTCCAGGAATAGCTTGTGACTTACCGTTTTTAAATTTACCAATTCTTGGCCCTAATAAGCAAACTGCAACTAATGCAGCCCAACCACCTACGGAATGAACTAATGTTGAGCCCGCAAAATCATAGAAGCCTAATTGATCTAAAAAGCCACCTCCCCATTTCCATGAACCTGCTATAGGATAAACTAATCCTACGTAAAAAAGGGTGAATATCATAAATGGTCCAATTTTAATACGCTCTGCTACAGCGCCAGAAACTATAGTGGCTGCGGTAGCTGCAAACATTCCTTGGAATAAAAAATCAGTCCAATAAGTATAGCCTCCGTTGTAAGCTAAGTCTAATGTTTCTGATGTTGTGAGTGGAGCATCTAAGCCAAAACCAGCAAAGCCTAAATAACCATTGAATTCTCCAGGATACATTAAATTAAAGCCTACTAAGCAATAGAGAAGTAAACCTATTGTAATGATGAAAATATTTTTAAAAAGTATGTTTAACGTGTTTTTTTGACGTGTAAGACCGATCTCTAAAAAAGCAAAGCCTAAGTGCATAAAGAAAACCAGTGCAGTACAGATCATCATCCATACGTTGTTGATTGTAAGTGATTCCATTGTGGTTATTTTAAAGTATTACCGCCTTTTTCGCCAGTTCTTATTCTGTAAACTTCTTCGATAGTGGAAACAAAGATTTTTCCGTCTCCAACTTGCCCAGTGGCACCGGATTTTAAAATAGCATTTATTGTAACCTCTTCGAAGTCGTCGTTAACTACAATAGATAAGTAACGTCTCTGGATATCGCTAGTGCTGTATGAAACACCTCGATATACATGGCCTTCTTTTTCATTTCCAAGGCCTGTTACGTCCCAATAAGAGAAAAAATTCACACCAACGTCGTGAAGAGCGTCCTTCACAGCGGAGAATTTAGATTTTCTAATAATAGCTTCAATTTTTTTCATGATTTTGGTGATGATTGTAATTTTTTTTGTCTGGCTAGGTTGATAAAATAGAGTTTGTATTATAATTAAAGTTCAAATTTATATATTTTATTTTTAGCCCTAAAAAAAATGGGGTTAATATGTGTATTTTTATTAAATTTTGAATTTAAACCCTGTAAAATTCTAGGGTGATTTGTTTTTAAGTTGTTTTTTTTGAATAATCAACACGGTTTTGTGTTTGTTATATTTTTTTAACACAAAAAATACATTATTTATATCATTTAAGTGTATTTATTTTAAAATTAATAGATTTTTGAGTTAAGCTTTGTGTGTCTTGTCGTTGTGATTTCTGCATTATTTCCTGTAATTATTAGCAATTTTTTATTGCTAAGGCATCTTATTAGATATTTTATGAAAAGTGAATTGACTTTTTTCAAAATCAAAAATTAGCACCTATCTTAGTTAATCACTCAGGTTTAATTTAGAGCAAAAAATAGATGATGATGCTAAAGAAACAAGGACTTTATCTGCCAGAATTTGAGCACGATAATTGTGGCGCAGGATTTATATGTAGTTTAACGGGAAAACGTTCTAATGATATTATACATAAAGCATTAGAAATTCTTGAAAAGTTGGAACATCGTGGTGCGGTAAGCGCAGATGGTGTAACGGGAGATGGAGCGGGAATTTTAATTGATATTCCTCATAAGTTTTTTGAAAAGTCTTGTGATTTTAAATTGCCAGAGCCAGGTGATTATGCCGTTAGTAATGTCTTTCTGCCAAGGAAGAGTAATCAAAGGGAGTTTTGTATCAATGTTTTTGAATCTGAAATTGAAAAGCAAGGTTTAAAACTTTTAGGTTGGAGAGATGTTCCTGTAAATAGTGAGGTGTTAGGTAGGATTGCAAAAACTACAGAGCCATTTGTCAAGCAAATTTTTATTGGAAAATCTGATGATAATCAAACTGATTTTGATTTCAAGCTAAAACTATATGCTGCTAGAAAAATAGCTGAGCATACTATATATGATTCTAAATTATCTGAATCACAATTTTTTTATGTACCGAGTCTATCTACTAAAATTATCATCTTCAAAGGTTTACTAAAGCCAGAACACATTAATGAATATTATTTAGATTTATTTGATACGGATTTAGATACCAGACTAGCGCTCGTGCATCAGCGTTTTTCTACTAATACATTCCCAACTTGGGATTTGGCGCAACCTTTTAGATACATCTGTCATAATGGTGAAATAAATACCTTGAGAGGAAATGTGTCGCGTATGTTTTCTCGTGAAGAGATAATGGAGAGTCCACTTTTTGGGGATGATATTAAAAAGATTATTCCGACAATTTTAAAAGGAAAATCGGATTCGGCAACCTTAGATATGGTAGTAGAGTTGTTGCTTATGACAGGTCGCTCATTACCAGAAGTTATGATGATGTTAGTGCCAGAAGCATGGGAGAAAAACCCTGATATGTCTGATGCAAAAAAAGCATTTTACGAATATAATTCTTGTCTGATGGAACCGTGGGATGGGCCAGCTTCAATTCCTTTTACAGATGGAAATTACATTGGAGCAGTGCTAGACAGAAATGGTTTACGACCTTCGAGATATACGGTTACCAAAAACGGAAATGTGGTGATGTCTTCAGAAACAGGTGTTGTAGATATCAAGCCTGAAAATGTAAGCTTTCATGGGCGTTTAGAGCCAGGTAAAATGTTTTTGGTTAATATGAATGAAGGACGAATCGTTAATGATGAAGAGATTAAAGAAGAAATTGCAGCAAAACATCCTTACAGAAAATGGCTAAACGATAATTTAGTACATCTAAAAAGTATTTCTGCTAAACGTGGTCCAATTAAGTACGATGAAATTGAGCTAAAAAAACGAAAAATAGTTTTTGGTTATACAAGAGAAGATTTAAATACCATTATAAAACCAATGGCTCAAAATGGTAAGGAGCCGATTGGTTCTATGGGAAGTGATACTCCAATAGCTGTATTGTCAGAGCGTCCGCAGTTGGTATATAACTATTTCAAGCAAATATTTGCTCAAGTTACCAATCCACCTTTAGATGGTATTCGTGAGGAGTTGATTACTGATATCAGCTTAACGTTAGGTAGTGATGTTAACCTTTTTGATATTAGTCCTGAGCATTGTAGAAAACTTAAGATTCAAAATCCTGTAATTTCTAAACACGATTTAGATAAAATCAGAAATTATGATACAAATCCTAACTTTAAAGTTGAATCGATTTCAATACTATACGAAGTTAATAGAGGATTAAATGAACTTGAAGTAGCTCTAGAAAATCTTATGTCTAAAGCATCAAAAGCTATTGATAATGGTGCAAATATTATTATTCTTTCAGACCGCTATGTTGATGAAAACCATGCTCCAATTCCAGCACTTTTAGCTTGTTCTTATGTGAATCATGCGTTACACAAACTAAAAAAACGCTCGAAAATCAGTTTAATTATTGAATCTGCCGAACCACGTGAAGTGCATCATTTTGCACTATTATTTGGTTTTGGAGCAAGTGCTGTAAATCCTTATATCGTTAACGAAATTGTTCAAGAGCAAGTTGATGCAGGTGAAATTTCTGAGTTGGAATATTTAGAAGCTATTAAAAATTATAACAAAGCTATAGGTAAGGGTATTCTTAAGGTGATGAATAAGATTGGAATTTCTACCTTAAACTCATATCGTGGGTCGCAATTGTTTGAATGTATTGGTATCAATACACAGACTGTGGACAAATATTTTCCAAATACTCCAACCCGAATTCAAGGTATTGGATTAAGAGAGATAGAACAGGAAATTGTAAAACGTCACAGAAAAGCTTTTCAGCCTAATGATGACCAAGCTGACATTGAAATTGGTGGAGATTACAGATGGAGAAGAGGACAAGAAAAGCACATGTTTAATCCTTTAACCGTTGCTAAACTTCAGGAAGCTGTAAGAACAAATAAGGCTACAACTTATAAAGAATATTCTGAGTTGGTGAATAACCAATCTAAAAGTTTGATGACTATTAGAGGCCTTTTTGAATTTGATCAATATGACCCGATTCCTCTAGATGAAGTAGAGCCTTGGACAGAAATCGTGAAGCGTTTCAAAACAGGAGCGATGTCATATGGTTCAATTAGTAAAGAAGCGCATGAAAACTTAGCCGTTGCCATGAATAGAATTGCTGGGAAGAGTAATTCTGGAGAAGGAGGCGAAGATCAAGAGCGTTTTTATAAAAGTTCACAAGGTGATTGGAAAAATTCAGCGATCAAGCAAATCGCGTCAGGTCGTTTTGGTGTGACTTCAAATTATTTGACTAATGCGAGCGAGATTCAAATTAAAATAGCTCAAGGTGCGAAGCCTGGTGAAGGAGGTCAGTTACCAGGTCCTAAAGTAAATCGCGAAATTGCTAAAACAAGAAATTCTACACCTTATGTTGGACTTATTTCTCCACCTCCACATCACGATATTTATTCCATTGAAGATTTATCACAATTAATTTACGATGCAAAATCAGCAAACAGAGATGCAAGGATTAATGTGAAATTAGTTTCGGAAGTTGGTGTTGGGACCGTTGCTGCAGGTGTTGCTAAGGCAAAAGCTGATGTTGTTTTAATTTCAGGTTTTGATGGTGGTACAGGTGCCTCGCCTCTAACATCGTTGAAACACGCAGGTCTACCTTGGGAATTAGGTATTGCTGAAGCGCAACAAACTTTGGTGATGAATGACTTAAGAAACCGTATTGTTTTGGAATGCGATGGGCAATTAAAAACGGGTAGAGATGTCGCTATTGCATGTTTGCTTGGAGCTGAAGAATTTGGTTTTGCAACAGCACCATTGGTGGCTTCAGGATGTATTATGATGCGAGTTTGCCATTTAAATACTTGTCCTGTTGGTATTGCGACTCAAAATCCTGAACTGCGCAAAAAATTCAAAGGTAAGCCAGAGCATGTGGTGAATTATATGTATTTCGTGGCACAAGAATTACGAGAAATCATGGCCTCTTTAGGATTTAAAACGGTTAATGAAATGGTAGGTCAGGTTCATAAGCTTAATAGAAATAAAGCGATTGAACATTACAAGGCTTCTGGGGTTGACTTAACTCCGATTTTACATAAAATCGATGTGCCTGAAGGAACAAAACTCTATAATACAACGACGCAGGATCATCATTTAGAAAGCCATCTAGATTTTCAGATTATAAAACAAGCCCATCAAGCTTTGTTCAGAAAACAAAAAACAGCTTTAGAAATGCCTATCACTAATATTGATAGGGCTGTAGGTGCTATTGTTAGTAATGAAATTTCAAAAATTTATGGTGCAGATGGCCTTCCAAATGATACGATAAATATTGACTTCTATGGTTCGGCAGGTCAGAGTTTTGGCGCATTCGCTACTAAAGGTTTACGATTTACGGTTCATGGAAATACCAATGATTATTTGGGTAAAGGACTTTCGGGTGGAAAGCTGATTATTAGAGTTCCAGAGCAAAGTACAATTGTTCCAGAAGATAATATCATCACAGGAAACGTAACGCTTTATGGTGCTACTTCAGGTGAAGTTTACATCAACGGAAAAGCAGGTGAGCGTTTCTGTGTGAGAAATTCAGGAGCCAAAGCTGTGGTTGAAGGTATTGGAGACCATGGTTGCGAGTATATGACAGGTGGAGTTGCAGTCATTCTAGGTGAAGTAGGACGGAATTTCGGAGCAGGTATGAGTGGTGGAATTGCTTATGTTTTAGATGAAAATAACACCTTCAAACAAAACTGTAATGGTGAAGATTTAAATATAGATTACATCATTTTAAAAGGTGATGATAGTGAACAATTACAAGGCTTAATTCAAAATCATTTTGAAGCTACAAACAGTCCTTTGGCAAAACGAATTCTTGAAAATTGGGAAACCTATCTGCCAAAATTCAAAAAAGTACTTCCGGAGGAATACAGACAGGCTTTAATACGATTAGAAAACGAAAAATTACAAATAGCGTAAGACATGGGAAAGATTACAGGATTTTTAGAATACGAGCGTCAGAATGAAACTTACGAAGCGCCAAAAAAGCGTATAAAAAACTATAAAGAGTTCACCATTCCATTAGAGGAATCAGAGCTTAAACACCAAGGTGCACGATGCATGGATTGTGGTATTCCTTTTTGTCACAGTGGTTGTCCGTTGGGTAATTTAATTCCCGATTTTAATGATAATGTTTACAAAGGCAATTGGAAAGAAGCAGCGAAGATATTACACAAAACAAACAATTTTCCGGAATTTACTGGAAGGTTGTGTCCAGCTCCATGCGAAGAAGCGTGTGTTTTGGGTATTAATGAAGACCCAGTAACTATAGAAAATATTGAAAAAAATATTGTTGAAACGGCTTTCAAAGAAGGGTGGATTACGGCACAACCTCCTAAAGTAAGAACCAAGAAAACGGTTGCTGTTATAGGTTCTGGACCTGCTGGTTTGGCTGCTGCACAACAATTGAATAGAGCGGGACATTATGTTGTGGTTTATGAGCGCGATAATAAAGTCGGTGGCTTGTTACGTTATGGAATTCCAGATTTTAAAATGGAAAAACATATAATAGACAGACGCGTCAAAGTTTTAGAAGAGGAAGGTATCATTTTTAAAACTAATGCACATGTAGGCATAGATATCGACGCTTCAAAATTGAAAGAAGAATTCGACGCTATCTTACTCTGTGGAGGAGCGACTGTGAGACGCCATATCCCGATTCCAGGTGCAGATTTAAAAGGTGTGCATCAGGCGATGGAATTTCTAAAACTCAACAATGAATATGTTGACGGAGTCGTGGATTTTGAAAATATTATTTCAGCTGAAGGTAAAAATGTTATTGTTATTGGAGGTGGTGATACAGGAAGCGATTGTATAGGTACATCTAATCGTCATGGAGCAAAATCAGTTACCAATTTCGAAATTTTGAGTAAACCACCAGAAGGTCGTCCAGCGCATCAACCATGGCCATATTGGCCAATGAAGTTAAAGACGACTTCTTCGCATCAAGAAGGTGTAGAACGGTTTTTTAGTATTTCAACCAAAGAATTTATCGGTGATAAAAAAGGCAATCTGAAAGGCTTAAAAACTGTTGAGGTGGAGTGGCTGTTTAAAGAAGGTGAGCGACCGCAATTAAAAGAAATACCAGGTACTGAAAAAACTTGGGATTGTGAATTAGCTTTATTGGCACTTGGTTTTACAGGTTCTGAGAAGACATTAGCTGAACAATTTGGGTTAAAAATGGACTTTAGAACAAATATTGAAGCTTCGACTAAAGATTACGCGACAAATGTTTCAGGAATTTTTGCTGCTGGTGATATGCGTAGAGGGCAATCCTTGATTGTTTGGGCAATTTCTGAAGGACGCCAAGCGGCACATCATGTTGATACTTATTTAATGGGAGAATCTAATTTGCCTTTAAAAGATGGATTAGATTTGCCTAGAGTGTAACGATACAAAGCATTATGTTGAAATAGGATTGGCTATTCATTATATTCATAAAACATATAATCAACGATTACAATTCCTTTGTTTTTGAGATTTAGGATTAATGATTTCCAGTGTTTATTTTTTAATGAAGCGCCTTGAAATGATTTAATGTTATAGTTTTCATCTATAATTCTAATTGAAGGTTCTTTTTTGAGCTTTTGCTCAAAGTATATCACCTTCACTTTTTCAAGATTAATTCTTTTTTTAAGGTTAAGAAAAATATTGTTTTTAACAATTAGGTAGTTTTGGTTTAGTTGGAAATAATAAGATTTTAATCCAAGGATAAATAGTATAAATACAGGGAAACCCCAAAAAAATAAAAAACCTATAGTTGTTATAGACTCCCATTTTATTAATAAAGCAATTCCGAATATAGAAATTATAAATAAAGCAAATATGCCATCAAATGATAAAATAAAAATGCCTTTAAATGTCTTTTTATTAAAGTGAATTTTATTAGTTCTGGCCCTTAGTTCATTATATGAGTTAATGATGTTTAATTGATTTTTAGAATTGAGTAACTGTCTGATTTTAGGCATGTTTGAATAATACTTTGAATAAAGTGTTAAGGTCGTTCCATTTTTTAACCTAATACACAAAGCATCTTCTTGTAAATATTGCCACAAGATTTTTTCAAACTCAGTTTCAATTATAGAAATTTCTTGAACAGATTGCCAAGAATAAAATTTTTTTCCAAAAATATTTTTTACTTCTAGTCCTTTGTCAAAGAATATATATTGTTTAAATGTCTTTAAATAATATCTAAATGACCAAAATAAAAGTAATAGAAAAATAACTATCGTCCATATTGGTGTCATCAATATAGATGTTTTTTCATCTACCATATTTATAGAAGCAAAGGTGATGACTGTAGATAAAAAGCATACAAGTAGAATAATTATTGTTGGTTCAATAATAACATGTCTAATAGAGAATTTGCTATGAAGTTTAGTGGTCAAATTTTATGGTAATGTCTTAAAATATAAGTCAAATGAAATATAAAATTGTTACATTCTATTTCGGAAACTTCTCTTTTATCTTGTTCAGACACAAATTACCAATACTCCCAATATGCGTATGCTGTTTTGAGGTGTCTGGTTTATAGGTTCCATTTTGTACATCACTACCAATTTTTTGATAAGCTTCTCTAAAACTCATGCCACTTTCAACCAATCTGTTAATGTTATCTACGGTAAATAAATATTGATATTTCTCATCATTTAAGTCGATAGATTTTACCTCTACTTGTTTAATAGAATAGTTGAAAATTTCGAGAATATCCTGCATATCCATAATGGCTGAAATCATATTTTCTTTTAATAATTGATAATCTCTGTGATAACCACTAGGTAGGTTATTGGTAATCAATACCATTTCGTGCTGCAAGGCTTGAATTTTATTGCTCTTTCCTCTAATCAACTCGAAAACATCAGGATTTTTTTTGTGAGGCATAATGCTACTTCCTGTAGTTAACTCATCCGGAAAACTTATAAAGCCAAAATTCTGACTCATATACAGGCAAATATCCATAGCAAATCGCGCCAATGTATTAGCTAAACTACCTAATGCTAATGCAATAGTACGTTCACTTTTTCCTCTACTCATTTGTGCAGCAACGACGTTGTATTTCAAAGTTGAAAACTCTAAAAGTTCTGTAGTTAATTGTCTGTCAATTGCGAATGAACTTCCATAGCCAGCTGCAGAACCAAGCGGATTTTGATCAACGGTTTTTAACGCTGCATCTAACAAATACACATCGTCAATTAAGACTTCTGCATAGGCTGAAAACCACAACCCAAAAGATGATGGCATGGCGACTTGTAAATGTGTGTAACCTGGAATTAATACTTTTTTATGTATTTCAGCTAACTCTAAAAGCGTTTCAAAAAAAACTCTTGTTTTAGATTTTATGTTGATTAACTCGGCTTTGTAAAATAGTTGTAAGGCCACCAAAACCTGATCATTTCTTGATCGCGCTGTATGGATTTTTTTCCCAACATCACCATAGGTTTTAGTGAGTTCAAATTCAATTTTTGAATGTACATCTTCAAATTGATTGTCTATGGTAAATGTTCCGTTTTCAATTTGTGATGCTAAATCTTGAAGTCCTTTTTCTAATTGTTGTAATTCTTCAGTCGTTAAAATGCCTATCGTTTGCAACATTTTAGCATGTGCTAATGAGGCTTGAACATCGTACTTTGCGATATGCAAATCAATTTCACGATCATTTCCAACCGTAAATTGTTCTATTTTTTTGTCTATGCTTATGCCTTTATCCCAGAGTTTCATAATTTATTCCTGCGAAAGCAGGAATCTCTGCTTTCTTTTTAATTAAACTTTTGTCTCCTCGAGCGTAGTCGAGAGGTTGATTAGGTCTCGACTGCGCTCGACCAGACATTATAATACTTTCTCTAACAATTCAATATAAATCTTTATGCCTTCTTCAATCTCATTGATGTAAATAAACTCGTCTGCACTGTGTGATCGTGTACTATCTCCAGGTCCTAATTTTAACGACGGACAACTTAACACTGCTTGGTCTGATAAGGTTGGAGAACCGTAAGTGTTTCTTCCTATTTCAATACCAGCTTTTACCAAAGGATGATCGATTGGAATGGACGACGAATTCAGTTTTGTGCTTCGCGGAATGATACTATCGCAAGGCGCTTCTTTTTGTAAAATATCTACAATATCTTGATTGGAATATTTATCGTTCACACGAACATCTACTACCAAATCAACATTTGCAGGAACAGCATTGTGCTGTTTACCTGCATTGATTTGCGTTACTGTCATTTTCACCTCACCTAAAGTTTTGGATGTTTTTGTAAACTCATAATTTTTGAACCATTCCAATACTGAAATCGTATTGTAAATTGCATTGTTGTCATTAGGATGTGCTGCATGACTTGGTGTGCCTTTTACTACAGCATCAAACACTACCAAACCTTTTTCGGCTACTGCCAAATGCATCAAGGTTGGTTCGCCAACAATAGCCACATCAATTTTTGGAATTATATTAAGCATGCTATTCAAACCATTGTCACCACTGCTTTCTTCTTCAGCAGAAGCAACCATAACCAGATTATAATTTAGGTTGTCTTTATCATAAAAATAGGCGAAAGTTGATAGTAAACTCACTAGACAACCACCAGCATCGTTACTTCCCAAACCATACAATTTTCCATCTTCAACAATCGCTTTAAACGGATCTTTAGTGTAACCATTATTTGGTTTTACCGTATCGTGATGCGAATTTAAAAGCAACGTTGGTTTGGTCTCATCAAAATGTTTATTGATAGCCCAAACGTTATTCATTGTGCGTTTATATGGTATATTTTGAAGCTGAAACCATTGCTCAATATGTTGTGCGGTTTGGTCTTCTTCGGATGAAAACGATGATGTTTCTATCAGTTGTTTTAACAACGAAATGGCTTGTTCTGTTAACGTTGATATCATTTTGAAATGGTTGTGTAGATTGATTTTTTATCGAAAAGCATTTCTGGTTTACCTATACATACTTTTTGGACATTACTATTGACCGCACGCATGCAATTATTAATTTTAGGTAGCATACCTTCTGATATAATTTGATTATCTATCAATTGCTGAACGTTTTCTGAAGTTATTGATTCAATCACTGAATGATCATCATTAACATCTTTTAAAACACCGTTTTTTTCAAAGCAGTAATACAATTCTGTTTTGAAAATTTGAGATAATGCTATAGCCAATTCCGAAGCAATTGTATCTGCGTTGGTGTTTAACAATTGTCCGTTTTTATCATGTGTAATAGCACAAAATACAGGCGTGATACTATTATTTAAGAGTAATTCTAAACTTTTTATATTTACTTGTTTTACATCACCAACAAAACCGTAATCAATATTTTTTACAGGTCTTTTGTCTGATACAATTGTATTGCCATCTGCACCAGAAAACCCAATAGCATCACAGTTATTAGCTTGAAGGTTTGCCACAATATGCTTATTAATTTTACCAGCATAAACCATAGTTATAATGTCTAAAGTTTCAGCATCTGTGATGCGTCTACCATCAATCATTTTAACCTTAACTTGCATTTGATTCGCAAGTTTTGTTGCCAATTTTCCTCCACCGTGCACCAATAGTTTAGGTTCTTCAATCGTAGAAAAATCTTTTAAAAACGATTGTAGAGCAACTTCATCATCAATAATATTTCCGCCTATTTTTATGATTTTTAGTGCTTTCATTTTAATCCTTCTAAAATCTGCTTCAACACAATTTGAGCTGCATAAGTTCTATTGTTAGCCTGTTTTATCACAGCTGAATTTTCACCATCCAAAACAGCTTCTTCTACAACAACATTTCGTCTTACTGGTAAGCAATGCATAAATTTGGCGTTGCCTAACTTGTCTTTTGTCATCATCCAATTTTCATCTTGATTTAAGACTTTTCCGTAGTCATTAAAATTGCTCCAGTTTTTCACATACACAAAATCAGCATCTTTTAAAGCCTCTTTTTGGTTGTAATTTATTGGTGTTTCTTTAGTGATATTTTTATCTAACTCGTAACCTTCAGGATGAGTTATTGTAAAATCAACCTCTAAATTTTGCATCATTTCTACAAACGAATTTGCCACTGCTTGCGGTAATGCTCTAGGATGTGGCGCCCAAGACAACACGACTTTTGGCTTTGGTTTTTCTACCAATTCGGCAATGGTAATCGCATCTGCCAACGCCTGCAATGGATGCGCTGTCGCACTTTCCATATTAACGATTGGTACTGTAGCATATTTTTCAAAGCTTTTTAAAATATATTCGCTTTGGTCTTTGGCTTTATCCGTTAAGGTTGGAAAGGCTCTAACCGCAATAATGTCTGCGTACTGCGAAATGACTTGAGCTGCTTCTTTAACGTGTTCTGATGTATTGGTATTCATAACGGTTCCGTCTTCAAACTCTAACTGCCAAGCGTCATTAACGTTTAAAACCATCACATCCATTCCTAAATTCTTTGCTGCTTTTTCGGTACTTAATCTAGTACGTAAACTGGCATTGAAAAACAACATCACCAAGGTTTTATGTCTTCCTAAATCTTGAAATTCAAAAGGATTCATTTTTAATAAAATAGCTTCCTTTATAGTTTCGTTTAGGTTAGAAATGTCTTTTATTTCGGTGTATTTATTCATTATTTTAATTCATTTTTCAATGCCTCAAAAAAAACATCAATATGTTTTTTCTGAATGGTTAAAGGCGGTAAAATTCTGATTAAATTAGGATTGTTAGCACTTCCTGTAAACATATGATGTTTATGTATGAGTTGTTTTCTTAATTCTGAAACAGGAAAATCAAATTCTAATCCTAACATTAATCCACGACCTTTAATACTTTTCAAACTTGGTAATTCTTTAGTTTTCTGAATAAAATATTCTGAAACTTGTTTAGCATTTTCAAGTAGTTTTTCTTCCTCTAAAACTTCTAAAACTGATAATGAAGCTGCACAAGCCAAATGATTACCTCCAAAGGTTGTACCTAACAAACCAAAGCTAGGTTTGATGTTTGGATGAATTAAAATACCACCAATAGGAAAACCGTTACCCATACCTTTTGCGATAGAAATAATATCTGGCGTAATATTGTGTTTTTGAAAAGCAAAAAAATCGCCAGTTCTACCAAAACCAGATTGTACTTCGTCCGCTATTAAAATTGTGTTGTATTGTTTGCATAATCTTTCTAAACCTTGATAAAATTCGGTAGTACTTTCGTCCAATCCGCCAACACCTTGAATACACTCGATAATTGCTGCGCAAGTTTGATTTGACTTTAGAATGTTTTCAACTGAAATTAAATCGCCTAACTCTACAAAATCAACCTCTTGTTGTGCATTTATTGGCGCCACAATTTTAGGATTATCAGTTGCTGCAACTGCTGCAGATGTACGACCATGAAATGAATTTTTAAAAGCTAAAACTTTACTTTTTCCGTTGTGAAATGACGCCAATTTTAAGGCATTTTCATTCGCCTCTGCACCAGAATTACACAAAAACAATTGATAATCTTTGCAGCCTGAAAGGTTTTCTAATTTATCTGCTAAAGCGACTTGCAAAGGGTTTTGAATGGCATTACTATAGAAGCCTAATTTTGAAACTTGATTAGAAATTGCTGACACATATTTTGGATGCGAATGCCCAATAGAAATCACAGCATGTCCGCCATATAAGTCTAGATATTCCACATTATTTTCGTCGTAAACATAGACGTCTTTTGCCTTTATAGGTGTAATATCAAAAAGTGGATAAACGTTGAAAAGACTCATATTTGTTCTTTTTTAATATTGTTAATTTTATTGAACGATGCGACCATACCTTGAATTAAAGATGAGCTCAACCCTTTGTGTTCCATCTCATTTAAGCCTTCAATGGTGCACCCTTTTGGTGTAGTAACACGATCAATTTCTTCTTCTGGATGATCACCATTTGTGATAAGCAAATTAGCTGCTCCTTCACAAGTGTACATTGCTAATTCTTGGGCTTCTTTTGAGTCAAATCCCAATTGAATTGCCGCTTGTGTTGTTGCTCTAATCAAACGCATCCAAAAGGCAATTCCGCTAGCGCAAACTACTGTTGCGGCTTGCATTTGTGTTTCTGGAATCACTAACGAATGTCCTAAACGATTAAAAATAGCTTGTGCAATTTTAATACGTTTTTCGCCGTGTGAATTGCTACACAAACAGGTCATAGATTTACCAACAGCAATCGCAGTATTTGGCATAGCACGAATAATGAATTGGTCTGTGCCAACTTGAGCTTCAATCTTTGGAATCGTAAAGCCTGTTATAGTTGAAATGATGACATGCTTTTCCGTTAAATATGTTTTTACATCGCTTAAAATTGCTTCGAAGTGTGATGGTTGCACTGCAAAAATTAGAATATCTGATTGTTGTACAGCCAAAACGTTATCATCTGTAATGGTCACATTTTTATAACCATCAAATTCAGATACACTATCCACATTTCGTTTCGTTAAATACAAGGTGGTAATCGCATTGTTGGTGATTAAACCTTTTGCGATGGACTTTCCTAAGTTCCCTGTTCCTATGATTGCTATTTTCATTTGTTTAGTAATTAGTGTTTAGTTGGTGGTGTATAGTACTCACTCATACTTTTTAAAAATAACTCGCTTTTAATTTTAAACTTGCAGTTTCTTCAAACCCAAACATTAAATTCATGTTTTGTACGGCTTGTCCTGATGCGCCTTTTAGTAAATTATCAATAATGCTCGTCACCAATAATTTATCTTCGTGTTTATGTAAATGAAGTATGCAATTATTGGTATTAACTACTTGTTTTAAATGAATGTTTTCATCTGAAATCAATGTGAATTTTGCGTCTTTATAATAGTCACTAAACAATTGTTTGGCATTTTCTAAACTACCATCAAATTTGGTGTAAAGCGTTGCGAAAATTCCACGAGAAAAATCACCACGATTTGGCATAAAATTAATTTGCGAATTGAAATTATCTTGTAACAGTTTTACCGACTGATTGATTTCACCCAAATGCTGATGTGTGAAAGGTTTGTAATATGAAAAATTGTTATCACGCCATGTAAAGTGTGTTGTTGCAGAAAGCGATGTACCTGCGCCAGTAGCACCTGTAACTGCATTAACATGCACATCTTCAAGCAATAATTTTGCGTTTGCTAGTGGCAATAATGCCAATTGAATAGCTGTTGCAAAACAACCAGGATTAGCAATATAATCCGCTTGTTTTATGTCTGATTTATTTAATTCAGGTAAACCGTAAACGAATGTTTTTCCATTGAAAATTTTATCGTTTTCAAGTCTAAAATCGTTGCTTAGATCGATTATTTTGGTTTTGGTTGAAAAATCGTTTTCACTTAAGATTGCTTTTGAATTTCCGTGACCTAAACACAAAAATAGCACATCAACTTCAGGGTTGATTTTATTAGAAAATTCTAAATCTTCACCAATTAAATCTTGATGTACTTTACCAATAGTGTTACCTGTATTGGATGTGCTGTATACAAAATCTATATTCACTTCAGGATGATTGATAAAAATTCTAATCAATTCGCCAGCCGTGTATCCTGCACCACCAATTATTCCTGCTTTAATCATGAATCTTGATTTACTTGTTGATAGATTTTATTTTGATTACCAAAGATTTTGATAAACCCTTTAGCCTCTTCAGCAGTCCAACCTTTGTTTTCTTCACCGTAACTTCCAAACTTCGCACTCATTAAATCATGTTTTGAAGAAATGCCGTCTAATGTGAAATGGTATGGTTTTAAAGTGACTACAACATCACCAGAAACTTTATCTTGACTACTTTCTAAGAAGGCTTCCATGTTTCGCATTACAGGATCTAAATATTGTCCTTCGTGCAAATGCATTCCATAGAAATTCGACAAATAATCTTTATGCTGTAATTGCCATTTGGTTAACACATGTTTTTCTAATAAATGGTGTGCTTTTATGATGATTAAGGCAGCAGCAGCTTCAAAACCAACACGACCTTTTATCCCAACAATAGTATCGCCAACATGAATATCGCGTCCAATAGCATAGGCTGATGCTAAAGTGTTTAAGACTTCAATATTGACTTCTGGACTGTTTTCGATTCCGTTTACAGCAATCAATTCACCTTTTAAAAAGGTTAACGAGACTTTTTCTGGGTCTGAATGTTTTAATTGTGAAGGATAGGCTTCGCTTGGTAAAGGTTTGTCGGAAGTTAAGGTTTCTGATCCGCCAACGCTTGTTCCCCAAAGTCCTTTGTTAACTGAGTATTTTGCTTTTTCCCAAGACATATCAATATCATTTTCTTTGAGATAATCGATTTCTTCCTGTCTGGTTAATTTTTGATCTCTAATTGGTGTGATAATTTCGATTTCTGGTGCTAAAGTTTGAAAAATCATATCAAAACGCACTTGGTCATTACCTGCGCCAGTACTACCGTGAGCGATGTATTTAGCATCTATACTTTTGGCGTATTCAATAATTTCGATTGCTTGAATAATACGCTCTGCACTTACAGATAAAGGATAAGTGTTGTTTTTTAGGACATTACCAAAAATTAAATACTTAATCACTTTACTATAATACGAAGCAACAGCATCTATATTTTTATAAGTTGAAACACCCATTTTATAGGCGTTAGATTCTATTTTACTGATTTCCTCTTTTGTAAATCCACCAGTATTCACACTAACGGCATGTACATCATGTCCAGCTTTTGAAAGACTTACAGCGCAATATGAAGTATCTAGTCCGCCACTATAAGCAATAACTAATTTGCCTTTATTTTTCATTTTTCTCTTTTTTTAGAAATCTAGTTTGTTTGATGTTTTTTAGTCGTGTCCACACTTTTTTGTCAAATTTATGCTCGTGACCTTTTTTCTCTTCCTTTGAAGGGTCGTACAGCATACCTGTACAAAGACACATTTTTTGTTCAGTGCGTTGTAAAACATCATAGTTTTTACAGGTTTGACAGCCATCCCAAAAGGTTTGATCGTCTGTTAACTCAGAAAATGTTACGGGTTTGTAGCCTAGTTCGCTATTCATTTTCATTACCGCTAAACCTGTGGTAATACTAAATACTTTTGCATCTGGGAACTTAGTGCGAGAATGTTCAAAAATCTTAAGCTTAATTTGTTTAGCTAATCCTATATTTCTGTAGTCAGGATGTACGATTAATCCAGAATTGGCTACAAATTTTCCATGACTCCATTTTTCGATATAACAAAAACCCGCAAATTTATCACCATCTAAAGCAATGACAGCATTACCATTTTCCATTTTGGTAATGATATATTCTGGCTTTCGTTTTGCAATACCTGTACCTCTAACTTTTGCAGCTTCGGCAATAGTTTCACAAATAGTTTCTGCATAAACACTATGCGATTTATTAGCAATAACAATATTCATTGTTGTGTTTTTAAATTTTTAATTGAAAATAATATGGTTGAAAGTGGAAATGGACGCACCTAATTCCTGAAATAAAAGAACATACCCTTACGGGCGACGGTTAAAGCGTCGGCGTACAAAAACAAGGTTATTAAAACTAATAACTGAATGTTTAAAAAATAATATGTGTAAAGGGTTCTTCAATTTATAAAAAATAAAAATAATGTTGCTTATTAACTTGATTAAAAAAGTATTAGCAACGTCGCTCACGAAGTATTGAGCGTGTGGGTGTGAATTCCCTATTTTTATTTTTAAAAGTTTTCATAGTGCTAAACTATAAATTAAATAAATATGAAGGTTTAAAAAGTTTTGTTTTTGGCTAAAATTTATGAATTATTCAAAATATTTTATTCTAACTATTTAAAATTCAAAAATTATACTAAAAACTGAAACAAGTCTGGTTTGTTATTCAGATAATCACCATAAAAATTATGAAGCTTCATTTTTGTGATCAAGGGCTCTAAATCATCAGGTGATTTCAACTCGATGCCGACAACTGCCGAACCTGTATCTCTGTTAGATTTTTTAGTGTATTCAAAATGAGCGATATCATCGTTAGGGCCTAAAATTTCAACTACAAATTCTTTTAAAGCTCCAGCACGCTGTGGAAACTTTACAATAAAATAATGTTTTAGGTTAGAGTAGAGTAGTGCACGTTCTTTTATTTCTGCGGTACGCGTGATATCATTATTGCTTCCACTAATTACGCAAACTACATTTTTATCTTTGATTTCATTCGCATAAATATCCAAAGCAGCGATACTCAACGCTCCAGCAGGTTCTACAACAATGGCTTCTTTGTTATATAATTCTAATATAGTTTGGCAAATTTTACCTTCATCAACAGTAATAACATCATGAAGCGTTTCTTTACAGATTTCAAAAGTTAAATCGCCAACACGTTTTACGGCAGCACCATCAACAAAATTTTCTATGTGATTAAGTTCTGTATTTCTGTTGTTTTTTATTGAAGTAGACATTGAAGGTGCTCCTTTTGGTTCTACACCAATAATTTTAGTTTGAGGAGAAAGTTCTTTGAAAACTGAAGATAATCCAGCGGAAAGTCCACCACCACCAATTGGGACAAATACATAATGAATAGGGTGTTCTTTTGCTTGGTCAATAATTTCTAACCCAACAGTAGCTTGCCCTTCTATAACTTTTTCGTCATTAAATGGATGAATAAATGTTTTGCTCAATTCCTCACATTGCTTCATGGCGGCATGGTAAGCATCGTCAAAACTATCGCCAACTAAAATGACATCTATATAGTCCTCACCAAACATTTTTACCTGTTCTATTTTTTGGTTAGGTGTTGGTGAGGGCATAAATATAGTGCCTTTAATTTTCAAAAGTTTACATGATAAGGCGACACCTTGAGCATGGTTACCAGCACTGGCACATACAATGCCATTTTCAATTTCTGTATCTGTCAAAGAAGCTATTTTATTATAGGCTCCTCTGATTTTGTATGATCTTACTTGCTGTAAATCCTCTCTTTTAAACATGATGTTACAATCAAATTGCTTTGAATGTTGCATGTTATTAATGAGCGGTGTTACAGAAGCAATACCTTCAAGTCGTTTTGCTGCTTGTTCTACAGATTTTAAAGATGGTTTGTATGTGGTGTGTGTTTCCATTAGGCTAGGACAGAATCTTGGGTTTTAGCTTCTTCGGTTTTTATCACTTTCATTGCGGTCATTGCAGCACGAAGACGTTTACCTACGGTTTCAATTGGATGATTTCTAATAGCGTCATTCACTTTTATTAATTCGATATTATCGACACCTGTTTTTGTTGAAAATGACTTTCCTATTACTGAAGTATCTACCGTTTTCATAAAATCTGCTAATAACGGTTTGCATGCGTGATCAAATAAATAGCAACCATATTCTGCAGTATCAGAAATGACGCGATTCATTTCAAATAACTTTTTACGCGCAATGGTATTTGCTATTAATGGCAGCTCGTGTAACGATTCATAGTAAGCAGAATCTTCGATTATTCCTGCGCTAACCATAGTTTCAAAAGCAAGTTCTACACCAGATTTCACGAATGCGACTAACAACACACCATGATCAAAATACTCTTGTTCTGTGATGTGATTTGAAGTTAATTCGGTTTTTTCAAAAGTAGTTTCGCCAGTAGCAGCTCGCCATTTTAATAGATTAACATCATCATTTGCCCAATCTTCCATCATAGTTTTAGAGAAATGACCAGAAATGATATCATCCATATGTTTTTCGAATAACGGACGCATGATGGTTTTTAATTCTTCAGATAATTCAAATGCTTTAATTTTTGAAGGATTTGACAATCTGTCCATCATGTTTGTAATTCCACCATGTTTTAAAGCTTCAGTAATAGTTTCCCAGCCAAACTGAATTAATTTTGCTGCATAACCAGCGTCAATTCCTTCAGCAACCATTTTGTCAAAAGACAAAATTGCTCCTGTTTGCAACAAGCCACATAAAATGGTTTGCTCACCCATTAAATCAGATTTCACCTCTGCCACAAAAGATGATTCTAAAACGCCTGCTCTATCTCCACCAGTTGCAACTGCGTAGGCTTTTGCTTGTGCCCAACCTTTATTTTCTGGATCGTTTTCTGGATGTACAGCAATTAATGTTGGCACACCAAAACCACGTTTGTATTCCTCACGTACTTCAGTTCCTGGACATTTTGGCGCGACCATAATTACCGTAATATCTTTACGGATTTGTGTACCTTCTTCAACTATATTAAACCCATGTGAGTAGCTTAACGTAGCACCTTTTTTCATTAAAGGCATCACTTGATTTACTACATCGGTATGTTGCTTATCTGGTGTTAAGTTTAACACCAAATCTGCTGTTGGAATTAAATCTTCGTAAGTCCCGACATTAAATCCGTTTTCATTTGCATTTTTGAACGATGCACGTTTTTCATCAATTGCTTGCTGACGTAAGGCGTAAGAAATATCTAAACCAGAATCTCTCATGTTTAATCCTTGGTTTAATCCTTGAGCACCACAACCTACAATGACTATTTTTTTATCTTTTAATACAGCTACACCATCTTCAAATTCTGAAGCTTCCATAAATCTGCATTTTCCTAATTGTTCTAATTGTTTTCTTAATGGTAATGTGTTAAAATAATTTGCCATTTTTTTTGATTTAGAAAATAGAACATAGACGAAAGAGAATTGACTAAATAAAGCCTAAAAATTCTTCTTAAATCATTTAGTTCCTATTTTAATTTATTTGTTTTTTTAGTAATTAAATGCCTCTAGCATTTTAGTTATTTCCATTGGTGTTTTGGTGACTGCAATTCGCCCAGAACGGGTAAATTGTAAAATTCCAAAAGCACTTAATTCTCTGTGTAATAATTCTATTTCGCTACGTCTTCCTGATTTTTCAAGCACAAAAAACTCTTTATTTACAGTGACAATTCTAGCGTTACTTTCTTTAATAATATTTTTAATTTGTCGCTCTTCAAACAATAAATCTGATTTGATTTTGAATAGACATGATTCTTGATAAATGGTTTCTTCCTCTGTGTGATAATAGGCTTTAATCACCTCAACCTGTTTTTCAATTTGACCAATAATTTTTTTCATTTGGTCTTCGGTTAACTTCACCACAATAGTCCATTTAGAGACATTTTCAATTTCTGAAATTGAAGAATTGATACTTTCAATATTGATATGTCTACGTTGAAATATTGCCGAAATACGGTTTAATAACCCAATATTATTTTCGGTATATATAGAAACGGTATATAATTTATTTTCACTCATAATTACTCTAATCTTACGTCTGAAACACTTGCGCCTGTTGGTATCATCGGGAATACATTATCCTCTTTTTCAACCATAACTTCTAAGAAATATGGGCCTTCAGTTTCCATCATTTCTTTTACTGCATCGGCTAAATCTTTTCGTTTAGACACGCTTTTAGCATTAATATGATAGCCTTTAGCTATTGCTACAAAGTCCGGATTTTCAATTTCTGTGGACGCATAACGCTTATCAAAAAATAGTTGTTGCCACTGTCTTACCATACCTAAAAAATTGTTGTTTAACACCACAATTTTTACTGGTACTTTGGTTTGAAAAATGGTTCCAAGCTCTTGGATTGTCATTTGATAACCACCATCACCAGCAATCATCACCACGTCTCGTTCTGGTGCGCCCATTTTTGCACCAATTGCAGCTGGTAAAGCAAATCCCATTGTTCCTAAACCGCCAGACGTAATGTTACTTTTAGAGACGTTAAAATCGGCATAACGACAGGCGATCATTTGGTGCTGACCAACATCACTAACTATTGCAGCTTCACCTTTGGTCTGTGCATTAATCTCTTTAAGCACTTCGCCCATGGTTAAACCATCTTTTGTAGGATGCAAATCGTCTTTTATGACTTTATCATATTCAACTTTATGTAAATCTTTAAATCTTTGATGCCATTCTGTATGCAAATTTTCTTTTAAAAGCGGAAGAATTGCCGCCAAAGTCTCTTTTGAATTCCCTAAAACCGCAACATCTGTTTTTACGTTTTTATCAACTTCTGCTGGATCAATTTCAAAATGAATCACTTTAGCTTGTTTAGCGTAGGTTGCTAAATTTCCTGTGACACGATCATCAAAACGCATTCCGATTGCGATTAAAACATCACACTCGTTAGTTAAAACATTTGGTGCATAATTACCGTGCATACCAACCATGCCGACATTTAATGGATGCGTTGAAGGAATTGCCGAAGCACCTAAAATAGTCCAAGCCGATGGTAAACCAGCTTTTTCGATAATCGCTTTAAATTCAGCTTCAGCTTCACCTAAAATCACACCTTGTCCCCAAACTACTAATGGTTTTTTAGCATTATTTATTAGATCTGCAGCAGCTTGTAAAGTGTTTGGATTGGTTTCAGGAATTGGTTTGTAGCTTCTAATTCCTGTACATTTTTCATATTTAAAATCGAATTCTTCAAACTGCGCATCCTTGGTAATATCTATTAAAACTGGACCAGGACGACCACTTTTTGCAATGTAAAATGCTTTAGCAATCACTTTAGGAATTTCTGAAGCTTTTGTCACTTGATGATTCCATTTAGTAACAGGTGTTGAAATACCAACAATATCGGTTTCTTGAAACGCATCGCTACCTAATAAATGCGAGCCAACTTGACCAGTGATACAAACCATTGGCGTGCTATCTATTTGCGCATCAGCAATACCCGTGATTAGGTTAGTTGCGCCAGGACCAGAAGTTGCCATAGCAACACCAACTTTACCAGAAATACGCGCGTAACCTTGCGCGGCATGAGTTGCACCTTGCTCATGACGTGTTAAGACGTGATGAATTTCATTTTGAAATTTATACAACTCGTCATAAACTGGCATAATTGCGCCACCAGGATAACCGTAAAGCACATCTACGCCTTCTGCTATTAAGCTTCGAACAACCGCTTCGCTACCCGAAATACGAATAGTTTTTGAAGTAGATTGCTCGTTGTTTTTTATAGTTTTTGTTTCCATAAATTCCTGTGCAGGCAAGAATCTCATCCTACCTTTTAATTTTATATTTTCTCAAGCAACACTTGAGTTTTATAATTTTTTTAAAACATTTATTTTATGCTCATTACTTTTAGATTCCTGCCTGCGCAGGAATTTGTTAAAACTCGTCGGTTACGCAACCTTTGGATGCAGATGACACTGTTTTAGCATATTTATAAAGGACACCACGATTAAATTTTAATTCTGGTGCTTTCCATGATTGTTTTCTTTGTGATAATTCTTCTTCTGAAACTTCAAGTTGAATAGTATTGGTTTCAGCATCTATTGTGATAAAATCGCCATCTTTGACTAATGCGATTGTACCACCATCTTGAGCTTCTGGTGTGATGTGACCAACCACAAAACCGTGTGTTCCACCAGAGAAACGTCCGTCTGTAATTAATGCTACGTCTTTACCTAAACCTGCACCCATAATAGCTGCAGTTGGTTTAAGCATTTCTGGCATTCCTGGTCCACCTTTTGGTCCTTCGTATCTAATGACAACTACATCACCTTTTTCTACTTTACCATCTCTGATACCATCGTTTGCTGCGTATTCACCTTCAAATACTTTTGCTTTTCCGCGAAAGCGTAATCCTTCTTTTCCTGTGATTTTTGCAACACTTCCATCTTCAGCTAAATTGCCATACAACATGCGCAAGTGACCAGAGATTTTAATTGGTTCTTCGATGGGTTTTATCACATCTTGACCTTCGGTTAAATCATTAAGATCTAATAAATTTTCGGCTAGTGTTTTTCCTGTTACGGTTAAACAATCACCATGGATTAAGCCTTTTTTCAATAGATATTTTAAAACTGCAGGAATACCACCAACTGCGTGTACATCTTCCATTAGGTATTTTCCGCTAGGTTTTAAATCGGCTAAAAAAGGTGTATTATCACTGATATTTTGAAAATCTTTTAAAGTGAAATCTATATTCGCCGCACGAGCAATTGCTAAAAAATGAAGCACTGCATTGGTCGATCCTCCTAAAATAGTCACCAAACGAATAGCGTTTTCTAAAGATTTGCGAGTAATGATATCACTTGGTTTAATATCTTTTTCGATTAACAATCTCATCGCTTCGCCAGCTTTTATGGCTTCTTGTTTTTTCTCTTCGCCAGTTGCTGGATTTGATGAGTTAAAGGGCAAGGTCATTCCTAAAGCTTCAATTGCTGACGCCATAGTATTTGCTGTGTACATTCCGCCACAAGCACCAGCGCCAGGACAAGCTTTTTCAACTATATTTTGATATTCGCTTTCATTCATAGTACCAGCGACTTTGCTTCCCCAAGCTTCGAAAGCAGAAACGACATCTAGTTTTTTTCCGTTATGGCAACCAGAATCAATAGTTCCGCCATAGACCAAAATACTTGGTCTATCTAAACGTATCATTGCCATTAATGCGCCTGGCATATTTTTGTCACAACCAACAACGGTTATTAGTCCGTCGTAGCTCATAGCTTGCACAACGGTTTCCATAGAGTCGGCAATAATATCTCGTGATGGTAAGGAATACCGCATACCTGGTGTACCCATAGAAATTCCGTCACTTACACCAATGGTATTAAAAATTAAGCCTACAACATCTTGATTTTTTGTGCCTTGCTTAGCGAGTTTTGCTAAGTCATTTAAATGCATGTTACATGGATTACCTTCGTAACCTGTACTTGCAATACCTATAATGGGTTTATAAAAATCTTCTTTGGTTAATCCTATAGCGTGCAACATTGCTTGTGCTGCTGGTTGCGTTGGATCTTGTGTTACTGTTTTACTATATTTATTTAATTGACTCATTATGATTATAGACATTCTTTTAGAAGTTCTAAATTAGTTATTAGCTAAGCCTTTTTTAAGGATATGATTCTTTTAATCTAAACCCAATACTGTTTTGTTTTATTTAAAATGCTGAATATCAATATTTTGAATTTTATTTTATATGATGTTCAGATTCTAGATAATTTTCCTATGTTGTCTTTTTTATGAGATTGGTACAGTATTGTTTTTATAATATTTAAGACTTGAACTGTGAGTAGAGTTAAATTGTTACTTTTAAGCTAAAATTCGTATTGTTAATATATGAGACATTTAATTCTAATTTTCTTCCTAATACTTTTCAACCTGCAATTAGTTTTTGGTCAATTTTCTCCTAGTATACATAACTATAGTATTGCGGAATATAAAGCAGGAAATCAGAACTGGGATATTGCTAGAGCAGACAACGGGAAGGTCTATGTCGCTAACAATAGTGGGTTGTTGGAATATGATGGCCTTATTTGGCAGTTTTATCAATTACCAAACAAAACAGTGGTTAGGTCAGTGTTAACAGTAGGTGATATTGTCTACACAGGATCTTACGAGGAATTTGGTTATTGGGAGAAAGATGAATATGGAGCCTTGGTCTATAATTCTCTTAGTGATGAAGTTTCTGGCGAAATTTCTCCTAATGAAGAGATTTGGCAAATAGTTAAGTTTAGAGACAAAATAATCTTCCGTTCGTTTAGTAATGTTTATGTCTACGATAGTAATAGTGTTACCAGGCTAAGGCCAAATTCTACTGTGATATCCTGTAGTGTTGTGGATGGTGAGCTATACATAAGTACATTAAAACAAGGAGTTTATTTGCTGAAAGAAAATGAACTTCAGCAGTTTTATAATAATGACTTACTTCTAGATGCTAAAATCATATCTATCGATAAGTATAAAAATAAGTTATTGTTGACGACTTCATTGAAAGGATGCTTTTTTTTAGAAAATGGTAAACTTAGCAGAACTAGTTTTGAAGTTAACGAGCAAATTAAATTACACCAGCTTAATAACTTTTCCATATTAGATTCTGGAGAAATGATTTTTGGTACAATAAAAGATGGCGTTTTTGTAACAGATATCAATGGGAATATTAAGTTTCATATTAACAAGGAAAATGGACTTTTAAATAATACTGTTTTAGGACAGGCTTTAGATGAAGACAATAATCTTTGGTTTGGGCTAGATAATGGTGTTGCTAATATTGAGCTTAATAGTAGTAATTATTTTTATAATGATGTTTCTGGGAGGTTAGGTGCTGTTTATGATATAATTGAATTTAAAGATGTTATATATATAGGAACAAATACAGGATTGTTTAAACTTGATGAAAATGATCAATTAGACTTTGTAGAAGGTTCACAAGGTCAGGTTTGGGATTTAAAAATTATTGAAGGTGAATTGTTTTGTGGTCATAATGAAGGTACTTTTCTGGTTGATGGTGATGATTTTAAAATGATATCTTCTCATACAGGTGGTTGGACTATTAAAAAAGTACCAGAAACAGAGTCAACATATATTCAAGGAACTTATTCTGGGTTAGTGAGATTTAGAAAACATTCTGGTAGTTGGGAGGTAAAGCACTTAGGGAAAACTACTATTCCTTCAAGATTTTTAGTTTTTGAAAACTCTAAAACCGCATGGGTGGCTCATGCAACAAAAGGTGTTTTTCGTGTGAATTTTGATGAAAATCATGATACAATAACTTCAATTTCCGATTATCAAAATAAAGGGATTACTTCAGATTACAATGTAAGGTTGTATAATATCATGAATGATATTTGTTTTAAAGCAAATGAAGGATGGCAAAAATATGAACCAATATTAGATTCTATTATTCCTTTCAAACTACTGAATGAAAAGTTGGGTAAAGATAATTATGTTATATCTGAAGAGGATGTTCAGCCTTTTGCTTTAAAGAATAGTAGTGGGTTTATAAGTTTTAAATCTTTTACAGATGATAATGGTGGTCTGGTTCTGAATGATAAGTTTTTGAAAGATAGATATATAATTGGTTATGAGAATATCTCAAAGCTAGAAGATTCTTCCTATGCACTAAATCTAGATAATGGTTTTATGATTATCAATAGTACATCAAAAAATAATATTGAATTATTTAAACCATATATCGAAAAAATTCTTGTGAATGGTAATCTTATATCAGCTGAAAAATCTTCAGATGAGGCTATTGCTTTTAACTATAATAAATCTATTGTAGTAGAGCTTTCTTCGGCTAAATCTATAAATCATTTTTTTGAATACAAGATACCAGGTTTAAATGAAGGTTGGACTAAAGTTGAGGGAAATAGAGCGACTTTTAATAATCTAAAAGAAGGTGTTTATGATATTTCTTTTAGGACAAGAGATACTTCTGCTAATATTTCTGAAGCTCATTCTATTAAAATTGATGTGTTGCCACCATGGTACCGAGATAAGTTAGGTCTGTTGTTGTATTTTGTAATTCTTGCATTGATTTTAGCTTCGTTTTACATAATGCACAATAGAAAAGTAGCCAAAGAGCAGAGGGTGATTAAGATTAAATATCAGAAGGAGCAACAAAAATTATTACGTGAAAAAACCTTAGAGAACGAAAAGCGCATTGTGCAATTAAAGAATGAATCACTTCATAATGAAATAAAGCTTAAGAGTAAGCAGTTAGCCAATAATGCAATGGCATTGGTGAAGAAAAATGAAACACTTCAAGAAATCAAAAAAGAGCTAATGTTAAACAAAGATGGGTTTAGTAATTACTACGCTTTTAAAAAGCTAGTTAAAAAGCTAGATAATTCAATAGTTCTTAAAGATGAATGGGAAGTTTTTGAAGAAAATTTTACTCAAGTTCATGATGAATTTTTTGAAATACTAAAATCTAGACATTCTAAACTTACGCCAAAAGATTTAAAGATCTGCGCATACATCAAAATGAATCTTTCATCAAAAGAGATAGCTCCTTTAATGAATATCTCTGTGAGAGGTGTTGAAACTCATCGTTACCGTCTAAAAAAGAAGTTGGATTTAGAAAATGACATTTCTGTCGTTGATTATTTGTTGAATATTAAAAAATAGACGTATTATTTTATTCAATACTCAAATTTAACTACGTCATTAGTACGTCAATTACCCGTTTTGTTTTTAACTACAACGTTTTTTTAATAGTTTTAAGCTACGTCAACAGTAAGTTTTTTTAATAAAAACGCAAATACTCCATAAATGTGGCGTAATTAAAATGTAAACCGATGTTAACACTATTTAACATTAGATTATAATTTAGACACTGGAATAAAAACTAACTATCTAATCTAATATTAATTAATTTTATGAAAACAAAAATTAGTCTATTGTTAATGCTGTTTTTTTCATTTAGTGCCTTTGCACAACAGATGGATATAAATGGTGTTGTAACAAGTAAAAGTGATGGTTTGCCTTTGCCCGGCGTAAGTATTATTGTTAAGGGTACTACAAGAGGTACAACATCAGACTTTGATGGTAAGTATTCGATATCGGTCAGTAGTGGTGATCAATTAGAGTATAGCTATCTAGGTTTTAAAACAACGGTTATTACTGTTGAAAATCAAACAACAATCGATGTTTCATTAGAAGATGATGTAGAGTCTCTTAATGAAGTTGTTGTGGTAGGTTATGGTACGCAGAAAAAAGCAGATTTAACTGGAGCTATATCAACTGTGAAATCTGAAGATATCGCGCGTACTCCAAATAGTAACGTTGCTCAATCTTTACAAGGTAAAGTTGCAGGTGTACAAATTACTAGTAATGGTTCACCTGGAGATTCTCCAACGGTGAGAATTCGTGGAGTGGGATCATACGCTGCAGGAAATAATCCGCTTTATGTCGTAGACGGTATGTTCTATGATAATATTGACTTTTTAGATAGCAGCCAAATTGAAAGTTTTTCTGTTTTGAAAGATGCGTCTTCTGTATCTATTTTTGGTCAAAAAGGGGTTAATGGTGTTATCATCATTGAAACTAAAAGAGGAAGAAAAGAACAAAAACCAGTATTTACTTACAATGGGTATACAGGTTTCCAAACAGCACAGAATGTTGTTAAGATGGCTAATGCTGAACAGTTTGTAACTATGGCTTATGAGTCTGGATCAGATGCAGACATTCAATTTGTAGAAAATGCGATTCAACGTTATGGAAGAAGTCGAGTAAACCCAAACATTCCTAATGTTAATACGGATTGGTATGATGAAATATTAAGATTGGCTCCTGTTTCAAGTCATAGTATAGGTGTAACAGGTGGTAGTGAAAATGCTAATTACAGTTTTAATTCTAGTTATTTTTCTCAGGAGGGAATATTAGATATGAAAAATGAATATGAGCGTTTTAACATTCAATCAAGTGTTGATATTAAGGTTTCTGATAGATTAAAAGTTGGAGCTAATATGGTTTTTAGTAACGCAACTAAGTATAACCCTGAAAATAGTGCATGGTTTCAAGCTTATTTTGCTGTTCCAATACTGCCAGTTTATGATCAGTTAAATACAGAAGCTACTCCTATACCATTTTCTGATGCAAGAGTATTAGGATATCGTGGCTCTCAAAACCCATTTCCTGTTATGACATTCAATAATAACAGGCTGAAAATTAAGAAAATATTGGCTAGTGCTTACATGGAGTATCAGTTAATACCAGATAAGTTAAAGTTTAGAACCTCTTACAGTCACGATTTTTCTACGATATCTGAAAGAAATGTGAGGTTGCCATATTTTGTGTCTCAGAACTCTCAGAGAGAAGTTTCTTCTATTAGAAGAGCTAATCAGGAGTATTCTAATCAAATATGGGATAATACATTAACATATACCGATAGTTTTGGTAAACATAATTTGACTCTTCTTGCAGGATCTTCATTTAGAGATGAGCAAAGAAACGTGTTCCAAGCTACAGGAGACAATATAAGAGGTGTACAGTTAGAGAGTTCATGGTATTTAGACTTTGCTGATCCTACTTCCTTCGGTAATGATAGGGTTTCAGAAATAGGGGATCGATTTTATTCACTTTCTTATTTTGGAAGATTAGAGTATAGTTACAATGACAAGTATTTATTAAACGCTACTGTAAGAACTGAAGGAGACTCTAAGTTCCCTCGTGAGATATGGGTAACAACACCAGCCTTTGGTTTGGGTTGGGTAGTGTCAGAAGAAAGCTTTATGGAAGATAACGGTATTTTCGATTTTCTTAAATTAAGAGGAAGTTGGGGGCAATTAGCAAATGGTGCTTTAGGTGATAGTTCAGGTACTAGAACAATTTCTAATATTACAACAGCTATTGACGATATTCCTACAGATGGTTTTATAAGTTCAAGTAATTATCAAGACTTAGAGAGAGAAATACTTGAAGAGACTAACTTAGGTTTAAGTGCAAGACTTTTTGATAGTAAATTATCTTTAGAAGCTGATTACTACATTAGAGATACAAAAAAATTAGTAATTCCTGTAGACCAACCAATTGTGAGTAATACAATTTTAGAAAATGTTGGTGAGATGAGAACTCAAGGTATAGAAATAGCTGCTAATTGGTCTCAAATGTTAAATGATAACTGGAGTTTTTCTGTAGCTGGTAATATTGCTACACTAAATAATGAGGTTACTAAAGTAAATAGTGCAGCAGGTTATTTTGATACGGGTCAAGCGGAATTTCGTCAAAGATCCATGGTTGGAGAACCTATAGAAGCATTTTTTGGTTGGGAAGTAGTAGGTGTATATCAAAATGATGAAGAAATACAAAATGATCCTATAGCTGTAGCAAATGGTTTAGTGCCAGGGGATTTTAAATATAGAGATCGAAATGGAGATGGAGAAATAAACGCAGATGATAGAACAGTTATTGGTTCTTATCTACCGTCTTTTGTGTATGGTGGTAATCTACAAGTATCTTATAAGCAATTTGATCTTTCAGTTGCTATTGCAGGACAAACAGGTAACGATATCCTTAATAGAAGACGAGGAGAGGTTTTATTTACTAATGATACCAATATGGACGCTGATTTTGCTATAAACAGATGGCATGGGGAAGGAACTTCGAATTCTTATCCTTCATCAGAAGGTAGAAGAAAGGCGTGGAACCAAAGAATGAGTACATTTTTTGTGGAAGACGGTTCGTTTTTTAGAATTCAAAATATCCAACTAGCTTATACTATACCGCAAAGTACTATTAAAGGAATTAAAATGCCAGAGGTTAGATTAACTTTTACAGCAGATCGCCCATTGACATTGTTTAACTACAATGGGTTCACTCCGGAAGTAGCTAACGGAATTGATAGACAGCCTTATCCAATACCTGCAGTTTATACTTTTGGTGTTAACATTAAATTATAAAAAAAAAGCACGATATGAAAAAAATTAAACAATTAAAGTGGTTAACGTTTTTGTTAGCTACCTGTACAGTATTTTATTCTTGCTCTGATAAATTAGAAGAGAATGATGGGCAAGTTGCAGCTGATGATTTAGACTTTACTCAAACAGGAGATATGGTATTGCCTTTAATTGGGGCTTATTCAGAAGTTTATTCAAGAGGTTGGGAAGATCCAATATTAGTTGGTGTAAGAGGTGATGATGTAAATGCAGGAGGTGTTGGTGATGCCCAAGGTGGTCTAACAAATGCAGATTTATATAATTATGACAATAACTATTGGATGTTTAATCAAGTTTGGAGTAATTTCTATGGAGACTTGGTAGATATAGTTAATTCAGGAGAAACAATTCAGAGGTATAAAGAGTTTGCTACAGGTAGTGATATAGCTTTAGCTGATCAGTATATAGCTGAAACAAAAGTGTTGAGTGGTTTTCAACATTTACAGATGTCTCGTCTTTGGAGCGATATCTTCATTATAACTACATCTAATGTTTCTGAGGATATAGATAATGGTGTTGATACAAAAGAAGAGGTGATGCAGTATGTGTCTGATCTCATGGATGAAGCAATTCCTTTTTTGCCAGATTTAAGACCTAATGAAAGAACAGACGTTAGAGGAGGTGTAACAAAATATACAGCTCTGGCAATAAAAGCGATGGCAAACCTTGAACTTGAGAATTATCAAGGTGTGGCTGATGCTACTGCAGAAATTATAGGGTCAGATAAATTCATGCTATATGATGACTATTACGAACTTTTTAAAGAAGATGGTCAGTTAAGTAATGAAAACTTATTTGAATTACAATTTTCGGATTATGGGCAAGCAACAGGTGATGTAAACAACCATTTATTTGCACCTTTTGGTCCACCAAGTTGGACACCTGTGGTATCTACTGCTTCTTCAGGATGGGGATTCTATGAGCCAAGTTTAAAATACATAAAATTCATGATAGATAGAGGTGAAGAAACTCGTTTAGTTACAAGTGTTTGTTTTACTCCTAGAGGTATGGATGAGTTAATGTCAGATCCTAATTACGCAACTTTACCGAGCTACGTATCTAACACTACTCTAGATGGTGACATTTTTAATGATACCACTAGGTTTATGTTTGCTAGTGGCAAGCACTATTGGCCATCAAATCAATTAACACCTGGAAGAAATAGTTATGGTTCAGGTAAAAACTTTTTGGTTATTCGTTATGCTGAAATCTTATTAATGTATGCCGAGGCATTGACGCATGGCGCATCTGGAAGTGTTCTTACAGCAGACCAAGCAGTTAACTTGGTTAGAGAAAGAGCAAATATGTCCCCTATTTCAGGAGTTACAACAGATGATGTTATGGATGAGAAGTTTGCCGAATTAGGTATGGAATGGGGAATTCGTTATTTTGATATGATAAGATTGAATCAATATGACGAGTTAAGTTACGATGGGCGTACTTTCACTGCAGATGCAGAGTATTTGCCTTACCCTCAAGATCAGCTAGACCTTCTACCTCTAGAGAACAATTAAAATAATGACTAATATGAAAACAATAAATAAATTTATATATCTGTTTAGTTTAATACTTGTAACGTCTTGTTACGATGGTATAGACCCAATAACAGAAGTAGATCCAGGACCAGATGCTGGTGCGCCTATAGTAGATATTTTATACCCTTCTGAAGGTGACGAAATTAATACTATCGAATTGGTAGTACCAATAGATATTTCTTTTAGAGTAGAAGATGATATAGAGGTAGCATCAATAACTGTAAGTTATGATGGTGATCAAATAGCATCTTACAATGGAAGTAATGATACATTTTTAGATTATAGAATTGTAGAAAGAGATCTTACTTATGATAATGTAACAACAGGTGAGCATACAGTGTCTGTAACAGCTACAGATATAGCTGGTAACTCTACGACTTCTTCGGTTACATTTGAAAAAGCACCACCTTACGAACCAATTTTCCCAGGTGAAGTTTTTTACATGTCATTTAATGGTATTTTTACCGAATTAGTATCCTTGGATGATCCAGTTCAGGTTGGGACTCCTGAATTTGCAGGTGAAGCATTTGATGGTTCAAATTCTTTTAGAGCTTCTGAAGATTCGTATTTGACCTTTCCAATCGATGATTTAATGTTCGGTTCTAATATGAGCGGTGCCTTCTGGTATAAAGTGAATGCTGAACCAAACAGATCAGGAATATTGACAGTAGGTGATGATGCTGATGATAGAAATCAAGGATTTAGATTATTTAGAGAAGGTTCTGCTACAGAGCAAAGAATAAAACTGAATGTAGGAACTGGTACAGCTGAAAGTTGGAATGATGGTGGAGTAATAGATGTTGCTGCTGGAGAATGGGTACATGTTGCTTTTACAATATCTCCAACAGAAACCGTAATATACTTAGACGGTGTGCCAGTAAATACAGGATCACCAACAGCTCCTATAGATTGGACAGGTTGTACTGATATCACAATAGGTGCAGGTGGTGAAACATTTAGCTATTGGAATCATTTATCTGATAATAGTTCTATGGATGAGTTAAGATTATTCAACACAACACTTACTCAGGCTGAGGTTCAAACTATGATTAATGCTTCAGATCCTTACGAGCCTTTATATAATGGTGAAACATTCTATATGCCTTTTGATGGTTCTTATACAAACTTAATGACTTACGCATCGGCAACAGAAGTTGGAACACCTAGTTTTGCTGGAGTAAGTTATGAAGGTTCTGATGCCTATATGGGAGCCACAGATTCATATTTAACATACCCTATAGAAGGTGTATTTGGTGATGACGCATTTAGTGTTACATTTTGGTACAACGTTAACTCAACACCTGATAGATCGGGTATTATAACGGTTGGTGATGATGCTGATGATCGAAATCAAGGGTTTAGACTTTTTAGAGAAGGAAGTGCAACAGAACAACGAATTAAAGCGAATGTAGGTATTGGAAGTGGCGAGAGCTGGAATGATGGTGGACTTTTAGATGCTACTACAGGAGATTGGGTACATGTTGCGCTTACAGTATCTGCTACAGAAAGTAAAATTTATTTTAATGGAGTAGAGCAATTATCTTCTACTTTGTCTTCAAGTGTAGATTGGACAGGTTGTACAGAAATTACAATAGGTGCAGGTGGTGAGACATTTAGCTACTGGAATCACTTGTCTGATTTAAGTGCTTTAGATGAGCTCAGATTTTACAACATTGCTTTGTCTGAGACAGAAATACAGGATATGCTATAAAATTTCATATTTCAATTGGTTTAAGTCTAAATAATTTTTTGAATTATCCTTATTTAATTTTAGCGGCATTTTTTCATTAAAGTGTCGCTAAATTCTTACTAATAATTTTAAATGAAAACATTCTATAAAATATCGCTCAGTTTTATACTGTTATGCTTTGTTATTCTTGGTTGTAAAAACCAAAATAAATCTGAAAAACAGCAAGTAACAGAAAAAACGAAACCAGAAGGGAAGTATAGTCACTTATCTAATGAAGAGTTGTTGGATACCGTTCAGTACCAAACATTCAATTATTTTTGGGGTGGCGCTGAACCTAATTCTGGTTTAGCAAGAGAGCGTTTTCATATGGATGATGTATACCCAACATCTCCAAAAAATACAGTAACTACAGGCGGAAGTGGTTTTGGGCTCATGGCAATTTTAGTTGGCATAGAAAGAGGGTTTGTGCCAAAAGAGGAAGCCTTAGATAGATATATCAAAATTGTAGATTTTCTTGAGAAAGCAGATCGTTTTCATGGTGCTTGGCCACATTGGATAAATGGTGAGACGGGAAAAGTTGTGCCTTTTGGAAAAAAAGATAATGGAGGAGATTTAGTTGAAACGGCTTTTTTAATCCAAGGATTGCTGACAGTTTCCGAATATTTTCAAGAAGATAACATTAAGGAAAATGAACTTCGTGAGAAAATAGACAAATTATGGCGCGAAGTAGAGTGGGATTGGTACACCAAGAATGGTGAAGATGTATTGTACTGGCATTGGTCACCTGAGTATAATTGGGAAATGAACTTTCCAGTTGGTGGTTATAATGAATGTCTAATTATGTATGTTCTTGCGGCATCTTCTCCTACACATTCAGTCAATAAGTCTGTTTATGAAAAAGGTTGGGCTAGAGGTGGAGATATAGTTTCAGAAGATAAATATTATGATGAAGAGTTAGTGTTGGATTATTTTGAACATAGTGATGATCCTATCGGACCATTATTCTGGGCGCATTATTCATATCTAGGTTTAAACCCACAAGGATTGTCAGATCAGTATGCCGATTATTGGAAATTAACTCAAAATCATGCTAAAATCCATCATAAGTATGCCATCAATAATCCGAAAAATTACAAAGGATATGGAGATAGCCTTTGGGGTTTAACCTCTAGTTATTCTATAAAAGGCTATGCTGGTCACAGACCAGGTGAAGATTTGGGTGTAGTATCACCAACAGCAGCCCTATCTTCTTTTCCTTACACACCAAAAGCCAGTATGAATGTTTTAGAAAATATATACAAAAATCATGATAGTCTAGTAGGTAAGTACGGGCCTTATGACGCGTTTAGTCTAGAGGATAATTGGTACTTACCACGATATTTGGCTATCGATCAAGGTCCTATTCCTGTAATGATAGAAAATTATAGAACAGGTTTATTGTGGAACTTGTTCATGAAAAATAAAGATGTGCAAGCAGGTTTAAAAAAGCTTGATTTTAAAATAGAAAGAGATAAATAAAATGAGATTATACAAAGTGCTTTTTATAGCAATATTATTTTTTAGTTGTGGTAATGACGATGGTCCAGGTTATCAGGAACCTTATAATCCAAATGATGATGACCCAGTTGTGGTAGATCCATTGACAGATGAAGAAATTATGGATTTGACTCAAGAAACAACTTTTAGATATTTCTGGGACTACGCAGAATCTAATTCTGGTGCTGCAAAAGAGCGTTATCACCCTAATGATCCATCTAACAGTCAGAACGTAGTAACTACTGGTGGGAGTGGATTTGGACTAATGGCTATAATAGTTGGAATTGAAAGAGGATATATTTCAAGAGCAGAAGGTGTTGCTAGACTTAGTCAGATAGTAGATTTCTTCGAAGGAGCTGATCGTTTCCATGGTGCATGGTCACATTGGATAGATGGTGGATCTGGTAATGCTATACCTTTTAGTGCTTTAGATAATGGTGGTGATATAGTGGAGACTGCATTTTTGGCGCAAGGCTTAATTTGTGTTAAAGAGTATCTAGAAGCAGATGGAGCTACGCCAGAAGAAGAAGCGCTTGCAGCTCAAGCAGACATGTTATGGAAAGATGTAGAATGGGATTGGTATACACAAGGCCAAAATGCATTGTATTGGCACTGGAGTCCTAGTGATGGTTTTGCAATTAATTTAGAACTACAAGGTTATAATGAAACTTTGATTGCCTTTATTTTAGGTGCTGCTTCACCAGATTATTCAATTGAAGCTGAGGTTTATCATCAAGGTTGGGCTAATAATGGTGCTATTGTTTCAGGTGGAAGCCAATATAATATTCCTTTGATACTAGATCACGCTGGCTCTGGTACAGGTCCATTGTTTTGGGCTCATTATTCTTACTTAGGGTTAGACCCTAGAAATCTAACAGATCAATATGCAAATTATTGGGATTTAAATGTAAACCATACCAATATTAACTATCAGCATTGCGTAAATAATCCTAATAATTATGTCGATTATGGTGTTGATTGTTGGGGATTAACAGCTAGTTATACAAGAAATGGTGATGGCTCAGTTGGTTACACAGCTCACAGTCCAGGAAATGATACAGGTGTTATTTCGCCAACAGCAGCAATAAGTTCAATTCCGTACACACCAGAAAAATCATTGGCTGCGATGCATTACTTCTACAGTAAAAATGATATTCTACTCGGTCCAGCAGGATTTTACGATGCCTTTAGCCCTCATTATAATGATTGGGTAACCGAACGTTATTTGGCTATTGATCAGGGTCCAGAAATTATTATGATAGAAAATTATAGAACACAATTATTTTGGAATCTGTTCATGCAAAATGAAGATGTTCAAAATGGTTTAAATGCTTTAGGCTTTAGCTATTAAATATAAATTATAAATATGCGACAATTTTTCATTCTTATACTGCTTTGTAGTCTTGTCTTTAGTTCTTGTGCAACTAAAAAAGCTCAAATATTACCTAAAGAAACGTTTTCGTATGAAGCTCATATTGTAGGTAGTGATACACTGCAATACAGAATGTTGTTGCCTGAAAATTTTTCAACAGATAAAGAATATCCTGTTTTATTGTTTTTACATGGAGCAGGTGAAAGAGGAAGTGACAATGAAAAACAGCTAGTGCATGGTAGTAGTTTGTTTTTAAATACCAAAACAAGAGACTCATTTCCAGCAATAATAATAGCACCTCAATGTCCGAAAAAGGATTATTGGGCAAAAGTAGATGTGGATAGATCTACAAATCCTATTGGCTTGAACTTTAATTACGAAACTGGTCCAACAACAGCGATGAGTTTAGTTATGGATTTGATGGATAAAACCCTATCAAAACCTTATGTCAAAAAAGATCAGGTTTATGTTATGGGCTTGTCCATGGGTGGTATGGGTACTTTTGAAATCATTCATAGAAAACCAGAAATGTTTGCCGCAGCAATTCCTATTTGCGGAGGTGGAAATCCAAATTCGGTAGATAGCTATGCGAAAACTTTACCGCTTTGGGTTTTTCATGGTGCAAAGGATAATGTGGTAGATCCACAACGTTCTATTGATATGGTTTCAGCATTTTTAAATGCTGGAGGTTATCCAAAATTTACATTATACGATTTTGCTAATCATAACAGTTGGGATCCAACATTCGCAGAACCAGAATTATTAAAATGGCTTTTCTCTAAATCAAAAAAATAAAAATGACAAAACTTAGACTAACTAAAAACATAAAATCCTTAGCAGTTACACTTGGTGTTATTACCATTTTTTCTTGTAATACCAATACAGAAAGTAAATCTGTTTCAGGTTCTAAAAGTGAAAACCCTTATCAAGAAAAAGTCGATTCAATTATTGACTTAATGACTTTAGATGAAAAATTAGGTCAGTTAAATCTTCCTGCAACAGGTCCAATTACAACTGGCGCTTCTAAAAGTACAGACGTTGTTAAGAAAATTGAAGACGGTTTAATTGGAGGACTTTTCAATATAAAAGATCACAAAAACATATACGAAGTTCAAAAAATAGCAGTAGAAAAAAGCCGATTAGGTATTCCTTTAATTTTCGGTATGGATGTGATTCATGGTTTTAAAACTACGTTTCCTATTCCGCTAGGCTTATCTTCTTCTTGGGATATGGAAATGATTGAAAAAACCGCTCAAGTTGCAGCTACCGAAGCTAGTGCCAACGGTATTAACTGGACGTTCTCACCTATGGTAGACGTATCTCGTGATCCGCGTTGGGGAAGAATTTCTGAAGGTAACGGTGAAGATCCTTATTTAGGAAGTCAAATCGCTCGCGCAATGGTTAACGGCTATCAACAAAACGATTTAGCTGCAAATAACACCATAATGTCTTGTGTTAAGCACTTTGCATTATACGGTGCACCAGAAGCTGGTAGAGATTATAATACCGTAGATATGAGCCGTATAAGAATGTATAACGAATATTTACCACCTTATAAAGCTGCTGTAGAAGAAGGCGTAGGTTCTGTAATGGCGTCTTTTAACGAAATTGATGGTATTCCTGCAACAGGAAACAAATGGTTATTAACCGATTTATTACGTGACGATTGGGGATTTGATGGCTTTGTAGTTTCAGATTATACTGGTATTTACGAAATGAGAGCTCACGGTATGGGAGATGGTGTTGACGTTACATCTCTAGCTTTAAAAGCTGGTTTAGATATGGATATGGCAGGTGATGCACCTAGTATTGACGCTGCTTTTATAAAAAACCTAAAAACAGCTTTAGACGAAGGTAAAATTAGCATAACAGATATTGATACAGCTGTAAAACGAATTTTAACAGCTAAATATCAATTAGGTCTTTTTGATGATCCTTACAAATATTGTGATGATAACAGAGCCAATACTGAAGTTGCTACTAAAGAAAATAAAGATTTTGCACGTAAAGTTGCTGCAGAATCTATGGTTTTATTAAAAAATGAAAACCAAACATTACCTATAAAAAAATCTAGCACCATTGCTTTAGTTGGACCATTAGCCAATACCGCTGTAAATATGGCTGGTACGTGGAGTGTATCTACAGATCAAGAAAAATCAAATACGGTTTTAGATGGTTTAAAAACAGTTGTTGGAGATAAAGGCACTGTGTTATATGCAAAAGGAAGTAATGTAGATTATGACCTTGAATTAGAAAAAAGAGGAACCATGTTTGGTAAAGATATACCACGTGATGGAAGATCTGACCAAGAATTGTTAGACGAAGCTTTATCTATTGCTAACAAATCTGATGTTATTGTTGCTGCTATTGGTGAAGCTGCAGAATATAGCGGAGAAAGTAGTAGTAGAACCAACTTAGAAATACCACAAGTACAAAAAGATTTATTAAATGCTTTACTAAAAACAGGAAAACCTGTTGTTTTAGTATTATTTACAGGAAGACCGTTAGTTTTAGTTGAAGAAAATAATAATGTTCCTGCAATACTAAACGTATGGTTTCCTGGTAGTGAAGCAGGTTTAGCCATCTCAGATGTATTATTTGGAGATGTAAACCCTTCAGGAAAATTAACCTCAACATTTCCTATGAATGTTGGTCAAGTTCCTATTTTTTACAATCACAAAAATACAGGTCGTCCATTAGGTAATGATCAAGGTAATTTTGAGAAATTTAAAAGCAACTATTTAGATGTTCGTAATGAGCCTTTATACCCATTTGGCTATGGATTAAGCTACACAACGTTTGATTATTCAAATCTAAAATTAGATAAAAAATCAATTAATTTGGACGGTGAGATCTCGGTTTCTGTAGATGTAACTAATTCTGGTAATTATGACGGTAAAGAAGTAGTACAGCTTTATATAAGAGATTTAGTTGGTACGGTAACAAGACCAGTTAAAGAACTAAAAGGTTTCCAAAAAGTTGAAATTAAAAAAGGTGAAACCAAAACTGTAACATTCAATATCTCTGTTGAAGATTTAAAATTCTATAACTATGACTTAGATTTTGTTGCCGAACCAGGAACTTTTCAAGTTTTTGTAGGTACAGATTCTAATACTAAAATGATATCAGAGTTTGAACTAACTGAAAAGTAGGATTAATAATGATCTATGAACTTAAGCAAGCTGATATATTTAAAATTATGAATAAGGTGAAATTCTTCTTTATTTTTATAATATTAGCGACTTATGTTGATTTGTCAGCACAGTCAAATGGTAAAACTGAGTGGTTCGATCCTGATAAACCAGCAACTACGTATTGTAATCCTATAAATATTGGATACAATTATGTTACCAAAAACCATAATAATATTCCTGTGTCTCGTCGTTCAAGTGCAGATCCTGTAATTATTACCTACAAAAGCGAATATTATTTGTTTGCTACTAACCAAGCAGGTTTTTTCTGGAGTAAAGATATGTCTGACTGGAATTTTGTTTACGGAAGTTTTCAGAGAGATCCAGATGAAAACGACCAATGTGCGCCAGCGGCTTGGGTGGTAAACGATACTTTGTTTTATGCTGGTTCAACTTGGAAAAAAGATCATCCTATTTGGAAAACTGCTCATCCAAAATCTGGAAGATGGACAAGACACGTCAATACAGCAATGTTACCAACTTGGGATCCTGCAATTTTTCAAGATGATGATGGAAAAGTATACATGTACTATGGCTCTAGTGGGAAATTACCTCTTGTAGGAGTAGAAGTAGACTATGATACATGGTTGCCAAAAGGAGATCAAGCCGATTATGAAAAGCTTTATCAAGCAACCGAAGTAGAGGATATTCAAAAGCCATATGGAGAAATCAAAAATGTTGTAGGTCTGGACCCTTCAGAACATGGTTGGGAACGTTTTGGACCAAACAATGATATGGAACCAGCACCTTGGGGAAATTTTATTGAAGGAGCTTGGATGACTAAGCATAATGGTAAATACTATATGCAATATGGTGCGCCAGGAACCGAATTTAAAGGCTATGCAAATGGTGTTCACGTAGGCAACCATCCATTGGGTCCGTTTGAGTATCAAAAGCACAACCCAATGTCATACAAGCCTGGAGGTTTTGTAGTTGGCGCAGGTCATGGTAATACGTTTGCTGATAACTATGGGAATTATTGGAACACAGGAACCTGTAAGATTTCTGTAAAAGACCGTTTTGAACGTAGAATTGATATGTTTCCAGCGGGTTTTGATAAAGATGATATCATGTATTCTATAACTGCTTATGGTGATTTTCCAATTATGCTTCCTACGGAAAGTAGAGATCATACAAAAGGGGCTTCTACGGGTTGGATGTTATTGTCTTACAAAAAACCAGTGACAGTTTCTTCTTTTGAAAAATGCCAAGATGTCGAAACTAATAGAATGGATCATGGTGGTAAAAAGGTATTTGAAAAAATCTGTTATGATGCTTCAAACCTAACGGATGAGAATATTCAAACCTATTGGTCAGCATCGACCAGAGATAAGGGCGAATGGCTTCAAGTAGATTTAGGTAAAAAAATGCAAGTAAATGCATTGCAAATCAATTATGCAGATCATAAAGCAACTCAGTTCAATAAAGCAATGGATATCTATTACCAGTATAAAGTATTTATGTCTGATGATGCTGAGAATTGGACTTTAGTAGTTGATAAATCTAAGAATGATAAGGATGTACCACATGATTATGTAGAACTAACAAAACCAATCCAGGCACGCTACATTAAAATGGTGAATATCCATAATGCCTCAGGATTATTTGCTGTTTCAGACTTTAGGGTTTTTGGAAATGGGCTGTCAGAAAAACCAAAATCGATTACGGGTTTTAAGGTGGATAGAAGTCAGCAAGATTCTAGAAATGCTATGATTTCATGGGAAAAGAAAGCTGATGCAATAGGTTATAATATCTATTATGGAATTGCACCAGATAAACTATACAATAGTATTATGGTTTATGAAAATGATGTTTACGATTTCAGAGGTATGGATAAAAACACCGAATATTATTTTGCAATTGAGGCTTTTAACGAAAGTGGAGTGTCAGAGCGTACAAAAGTAATAAATATAAAATAGCAAATAAACTTTTTAGATTAATAGCTAATTATGCCACATACGACAAACAAAATAACAATTATGTACTTGTTTTTCTATGTGGCTTTCCCCTTTTTGTGTTTTTCTCAATCAAAAACAATTAATTATGGTTGGCAATATTCTGAAAATAAAACCCATTGGCAAACGGTCAATATTCCGCATACTTGGAATGCTAAAGATGCATTTGATGACGAGGCTGGTTACCGTAGAGGATTAGGCTTTTATGAAAAGCAAATCTTTGTGTCTTCAAAAGAAAAAGAACAGATTTTCTACTTAAAATTTAATGCTGTCAATCAAGAAGCTACCGTTTATGTAAACGGAAAAAAAATAACCAATCACAAAGGCGGTTACACTGCCTTTAATGTTGAAATCACTTCATTTCTAAAATTTGATGCGTACAATTTAATTGAAGTTGAAGTCGATAATTCGCACAACGATAATATTCCACCATTAGATGCAGATTTCACCTTTTATGGTGGTATTTATCGTGATGTCGAATTGATAAAAGTCCCAAAGCAGCATTTTAGTTTAAAGGATTTTGCGTCCGATGGTTTTTATGTCAATTACTACAATGTTTCCAACGAAAAAGCAGGTGTTAAGGTCAAGGTCTTAATTGATAATTTTGAAGACAAAACCAATACGTATTTAGAGCTTAAAATTTTTGATGCTGATGGAAACCTAATTCGTGAAGAACATCAAGGTTTAAAGTTGAAGGGTCACGAAACTAAAACAGTTGAGGTCACATTTCCTGAAATTAAAAATCCCAAATTATGGTCGCCAGACAATCCGTGTTTATACAAATTACAGCTAACCTTAAGTGATAAAAATGGGACCGTTTTAGACCAAAAACTATCTAATTTAGGTTTTCGTTGGACAACAGTTGATGCAGAAAAAGGTTTTTTCCTAAACGGAAAACCAATAAAATTAATTGGCGTAAATCGTCATCAAGATTATAAAAACTACGGAAATGCAGTGCCAATCGAGCTGCAAAAAAGAGATATTCATCTCATCAAAAATATGGGTACCAACGTCATTCGTTTTGCACATTATCCGCATGCAAGAGAGTTATATGAACTTTGTGATAAGCTTGGGATTTTAGTTTGGACAGAAATACCAATTGTGAATAAAGTCACAGATTCTGAAACCTTTTTTGAGGTTTCAAATACAATGCAAAACGAACACATAAAACAATATTACAACTATCCAAGTGTAGTGATGTTAGGGTATATGAATGAGATTTTTCTGCGCTTAGCATTCGATAGAAAATCTACTGAAGAGGAAAAGAAAGCATTAAAAACAACAACTTTAAAACTCGCCAAGCAGCTAGAGAATTTAACCAGAAGTCTAGCTCCAAACCATATTACGGTTATGGCTTGTCATCTCAATGAAGTTTATAACGAGACGGGAATAGCAAATTTGCCAATGCTTTTAGGCTGGAACCTGTATTTTGGTTGGTATGATGCACAAATTGAAGATTTAGGAAAGTTTTTAGATGACCAACATCAACGTTATCCAAAGCGCTCATTATTGTTGTCGGAATATGGTCCTGGTGCAGACGTTAGAATTTTCACCAAAACCCCAAAAAAGTTTGATTTCTCTACCAATTATCAAGCAAAACTGCATCAATCCTATTACAAACAAATTACAAATAGGCTGTTTATGACTGGAATGACGGCATGGAATTTTGCAGATTTTGGTTCCGAATTTCGTGGTGATGCCATTCCGCACGTTAACCAAAAAGGATTAGTGCAATACGACAGAACACCAAAGGATATTTATTATTGGTACAAATCGGTTTTAGATGAAGGTGTACCATTTATTTATATCGTAACAGATAATTTAAAAGGATTGACTGTGTTTGAAGAGGAAGCTTTTCCTGTTCAAATCTATTCCAATCAAAATGAAGTCAATGTCAGTTTGAATGGTAACAATTTAGGTGATTTTAAAGTTGATAATGGTGTTGTTTCTATTGATATGCCTTTCACAAATGGTAATAATTCTATTGCAGTTTCAACAGAAAGCATTTCCGAAGAAAAAACAATAAAAGTCAATAGAATTGAAGCTTTTGATTTTAAAAATTTCAAACGTTTCGGTATCAATTTAGGTGCACATTTCAACTTTTATGATGAAGCACAAAACATCATATTTGTACCAGACCAAGAATATAAAAAAGAATGGTTTGGATATAAAAATGGTTCAGCTTTAGGAATGACCAAAGATAAAAATCAAGGTCTGCCACATAATATAAAAAACACTGATGCAGAGCCGTTATTTCAAACCTTGTTAGAAGGTTGTACAGAATATCAACTAGACGTTCCTGAAGGCAATTATAATGTGAAATTATACTTCGTAGAGCCACAAATTAAGTCAACCGAAAATATTTATAACCTTTCAGAACAATCTTCAGAAAGTAATAAAATACAACGCATTTTTGATGTGTACATTAACGATGGATTAATCGAAAAACAATTGAATTTAGCCCAAGCCTATCCCGAAAAGTATGGTGTAACGCTTCAGGCAATTATTCAAACAAAAAAAGGACTAACTTTAAAACTCAACGCTATTGAAGGTTTGCCAGTTATTAGCGGTATTTTAATAGAAAAAATAGACTAAATGAAATTTATAATAAAAGTATTTGTATTCTTTTTTGTGTTATCACTTTCAGCACAAAACAAAGCTACATACACTTATTCCATAAAAGGAAAAGATACCTTAAAATTGGATGTTTATACGCCTGAAAATATTAAAATAACAGATACGTTACCTGTGTTACTTTGGATGCATGGTGGTGGATTTGCAGTCGGCCACAGAGATTATATAGATGATGAAAATTTAGTAAAATACGCTGCAAAAGAGCAAAATTATATTGGGATTTCAATTTCTTACAGATTACTAAGAAAGGGGACAACAACAGGTTTTGGGTGTGATTGTACTAAAGACGAAAAACTTGAAACCTTTAAACAAGCTGCTATCGATTATATGGATGCTGCAAAATATGTGGTTGAACACGCTAATGAGTTTCAAATCGATACTACAAAAATTATAGCAGGCGGCAGTAGTGCTGGTGCTGAGGGTATTCTTAACGCAGTTTTTATGCGTGAGTATTTTGTAGATAATGCTGAAGAGTATAGTAATGTAAAATTTGCTGGTGCTTTTTCGTGTGCTGGTGCTATTGTTGATGCAAGTTATATGTCGCCAGAAAATGCTGTGCCAACTGTTTTATATCACGGCACAAAAGACCAACTGGTACCTTACGGGAATGCGCCACATCATTATTGTGCACCAACAAAAGATGGTTATATAATGCTAGATGGTTCTAAAATTATTGCTGATAAATTAGAGCAATTTGAAACGTCTTTCTATTTCAATATTGTCAAAGAGGCACGTCATGAAATTTCTCGAATACCCTATGAAGAATTAGATATTGTATTCAACTTTTTTGAACGTACAGTCCTTAATGATGAAGTCATTCAAACAAAAATCATAAAAACTAAAGAGTAATGCGATATATTTCTTTCATATTATTAGTGCTTTTGGCATTTCAGTCTTGTAAAGAAAACAGCAAAGAACAAGAAATACCAAAGGAAACCAAGCGACCAAACATCATCTACATTATGGCAGATGACCACGCAGAACAAGCCATTAGCGCGTATGGTCATCCCATTAGTCAATTAGCACCAACACCAAATATTGATAGAATTGCAAAAGAAGGTGCGCTATTCAAAAATAACTTTTGTACTAATTCTATTTGCGGACCAAGTCGTGCTGTTGTTTTAACAGGAAAATTTAGCCACATCAATGGTTTTAAAATGAATGGAAACCGCTTTGACGGAAGCCAACAAACCTTTCCTAAATTACTACAAAAAGCAGGATATAATACAGCAGTTATAGGAAAATGGCATTTACATGGAAATCCTGAAGGCTTTGATTATTGGCACATTTTAAAAGATCAAGGCAATTATTATAATCCTGATTTTATTAGTTTAAATCCGAAAACAAAACAAGCCGATACTACTCAAATTGAAGGTTACGCTACAGATATTATTACCGAAGATGGTTTAGCTTATTTAAATCGTGTTAAAGATTCAGACAAACCATTTATGTTAATGTTACAGCACAAAGCACCACATAGAAATTGGATGCCTGCTTTGCGTCACGTTAATAAATACGATTCTATAAAATTTCCGTTACCAGACACTTATTTTACAGCTCACGAAGGTTCCTTAGGTTCAAAAGACCAATTGCAAACCATTTACAAGGATATGTATGAAGGTCATGATTTAAAAATGACTAAGAAAAAAGGCAGTCCAGAGTTAGCTTGGAATCCTTGGACAACCGATTTTGAGCGTATGACACCAGAACAACGCGCTACTTGGGATAAAGCTTATCAACCAAAAAATGATGCGTTTCACGATGCCAATTTATCAGGAAAAGCATTAGCTGAGTGGAAAGGACAACGCTATCTTCAAGACTATTTAGCAACCATTGCATCGGTAGATGAAGGTGTTGGAAAAGTGCTGAATTATTTAGAAGAAAACGGTTTAGCCGAAAACACCATCGTAATTTACACTACCGATCAAGGTTTTTATTTAGGGGAAAAAGGCTGGTTTGATAAGCGTTATATGTACGAAGAATCTTTAGCAATGCCTTTATTAGTGAAATATCCTAAAGCCATAAAACCAGGAACTGTTATTGAAGATTTAACCCAAAACTTAGACTTCGCTGAAACGTTTTTAGATTACGCAGAAGCTGAAATACCAAACGATATGCAAGGTAAATCGTTGCGTCCGTTGTTAGAAAAAACACATAACCAAAGTGAAGGTTTTAGAGACGCAGTTTACTATCATTACTATGATTACCCAGCGTTTCACATGGTAAAAAAACACTACGGAATTAGAACAAAGCGTTACAAACTCATGCATTTTTATGATGATATTGATACTTGGGAATTATATGATTTAGAAGAAGATCCAAAAGAAATTCATAATCAAATTGACAATCCTAAATATGACGATATTGAAGATAAGCTACGCTTAGAATTAGCAAAACTTCAAGAACAATATAAGGTTACGGATGAAGAATTTAAGCAAGCACCAAAAACACAAGTTGAACGTGCTTACAAACAATTTGAAAAATTAAGAGGTAACACTGGTACATCTTACGACCCAATGACCGACACAGACAAAAAACTTTAATAATGAAAAAAATACTTTTTTTCTTCGCTATAGCATCTGTTTTTTCTTGTAAAGAAGACGTCAAAAATCAAGAAGAAAGCACTTCAATTTCAACAAAAAAAGAAGTCATAGAAAAATATTCAGAAACCTACATCAATCCACTAGATATCGACTACACCTATATGGTTTATAATTCTGCCAGAAACCAATCCTATCGTTCTGGTGCAGATCCTGCGGTAATTGAGTTTAAAGGCGAATATTATATGTTCGTCACGCGTTCGTTTGGGTATTGGCATTCCAAAGATTTGGTCAACTGGAAATTCATTAAACCGCAACAATGGTTTTTTGAAGGAAGCAACGCACCAACAGCATTCAACTACAAAGATTCTTTAGTTTATTTTGCTGGTGATCCTGCTGGTTACGGAAGTATTTTATATACCGACGATCCTAAAAAAGGATTATGGACACCAACCGCTTCCATTTCAAATAACATTCAAGATTCAGAATTATTTATTGACGATGATGGCAAGTCGTATCTCTATTGGGGAAGTTCTAACGTGCATCCTATTCGTGTAAAAATGTTGAATAAAGACGACCGCTTTTTAGAAACTGGCGTTAGAGAAGAATTGATAAATTTAGATGAAGAAAAGCACGGTTGGGAACGTTTTGGCGAAAACAACTTTCATCCAACCTTAAAAGAAGGTTATATGGAAGGTGCATCGATGACCAAACACAACGGAAAATATTATTTACAATATGCAGCGCCAGGTACGCAGTTTAACGTGTATGCAGATGGCGTTTACATTGGCGATTCGCCACTTGGACCTTTCACCTACATGAAAAATAATCCGATGAGTTTTAAACCAGGTGGATTTACCAATGGTGCAGGACACGGTATTACAGTAAAGCAAACCAATGGTCAATACTGGCATTTTGCGACAATGGCGTTGGCATCTAATGCACAATGGGAACGTCGTTTGTGCATGTTTCCTACCTATTTTGACGACGATGGATTAATGTACAGCAACACCTCTTACGGCGATTATCCACGTTTTGGACCAAATCATCCAACAAAAGCTGGACAGCATAACGGTTGGATGCTGCTATCCTATAAAGGAAATGTAACGGTATCGTCATCGCTTCAACAAATCATGAAATTTACCTCTAATGATGATGAAGTTGAAGTAAAAGAAATCCCAACAGAAACGAATGCTGAAGGACAAATAATAGCAAACGTTTTAACTGACGAAAACCCAAAAACATTTTGGGTTGCCGAAGCTAATGACGATAAACAATGGATTACAATCGAATTGTTAAATGAAGGAACCGTAAACGCCATTCAACTAAATTATCACGATCACAACTCTGGAATTTATACACGTGTTGAAGGTTTGAAACATCAATTTACTATAGAAACTTCAGAAGATGGTAAAAACTGGAAAACGGTTGTAGACAGAAGTAAAACTGATATTGACGCGCCAAATGCTTACCTAGTTTTAGACGAACCTGTAAGAGCAAAATACGTTAGATATAACAATGTAAAAGTTCCAGGGAGCAACTTTGCAATGTCAGAAGTTAGAGTTTTCGGATTAGGTTTAGGGGAAGCACCAAACAAAGTCTCTAACTTTAAAATCAACCGCGAAAAAGATCGTAGAGATATTTCATTTTCTTGGGATAAAGTTGATGGCGCACAAGGGTATAACATACGTTGGGGAATAGCACCAGACAAACTGTACCAATCTTGGCAAGTTTACGATACTAATTCTCATTTTATGCGCTGCTTAGATAGAGATACACCGTATTATTTTACCATTGAAGCTTTTAATGAAAACGGAATTTCGGAACTTAGTAAAACACAACATATCGAGTAACGACTAGTAAAAATACTGCAAAAAACCAAAAAGCCGATTCAAACGAATCGGCTTTTTGATGGTGAGATATTTATTGGTTAATGGTTTGGAAGAACTTATATAAGATTTATAAAGAAGTCTAATGAACCTAAATTTTAAATTAATAGTCTTATCTAAACTTCTGTTAATTAAATCAGTATTTGTTAAAATTTCGTAACTTCGCATAACGTATGAAAAAAGTTTTCCATAAAATAGTATCATTAGCTATGGCATTTGTAGTGTTGTTTTCTACAATGTCATTTACGGTTAATATGCATTATTGTGGAGACACTTTAGTGGAAACCGCATTTTTTCATAAAGCAAAAGGTTGTGGTATGGAAATGGAAAAACCTTCAACCAAAAGCTGCTCAATTACAAAAAAAAGTTGTTGTGATGATAAGCAATTATCAGTAGAAGGACAAGACGAGTTACAATTGACCGTTGATAAAATTTCTTTTGAGCAACAAATATTTATCGCTTCCTTTGTTTATACTTATATCAATCTTTTTGAAAATATTGATAAAAATGTTTCTTCTTTTGAAGCATACAAACCGCCACTCGTCGTCAGGCAAATCTTCAAGATTGACGAGACTTATTTAATTTGATTTTTAAACTTTTAGAGGTTGTTATCCTATCCTATGGCTTTGCTATGTGGATAATTTGCTGTATTCGGTATTGTTCTAATACCAATGTCTAACTGTTTAATTATCAAAATCAATGCTAAACAAAAGCATCAAATTCTTAATAGAAAATAAACTCGTAGCAGTATTATTACTTGTTCTTTTTGTAGGTTGGGGAACTGTAAATGCACCTTTTAATTGGGATACAGGTTTTTTGCCAAGCAATCCTGTAGCAGTAGATGCTATTCCAGATATAGGTGAAAACCAACAAATTGTTTTTACCAAATGGGATGGTCGTTCGCCTCAAGATATTGAAGACCAAATTACTTACCCATTAACTACATCATTATTAGGTATTCCAGGGGTAAAAACCATCCGAAGCTCTTCCATGTTTGGTTTTTCAAGTATCTATATCATTTTTGAGGAAGATGTTGAATTTTATTGGAGCAGAAGTCGTATTCTCGAAAAACTCAATTCCTTACCAAGTGGATTATTGCCAGAAGGCGTAAATCCTGCATTGGGTCCTGATGCTACAGGTTTAGGTCAAATATTTTGGTACACACTTGAAGGTCGTGACGAAAACGGAAACGTTACTGGCGGATGGGATTTACACGAATTACGTAGTATTCAAGATTACTATGTAAAATATGCGCTATCCTCAGCAAGTGGTGTTTCTGAAGTTTCATCCATTGGTGGGTATGTTCAGGAATATCAAGTAGATGTTAACCCAGAATTAATGCGTCAATACAATATTGGTTTAAACCAAATTGTGAAAGCGGTTAAAGAAAGTAATAAAGATATTGGTGCGCAGACCTTAGAAATTAATCAAGCCGAATATTTAGTACGTGGTTTAGGTTATGTGAAATCAATAGCAGATATTGAAAATGCAGTAGTAACCTCAGAAGATTACACGTCTATCAAAATAAAAGATGTTGCCAAAGTCTCTTTGGGTCCTGCAACAAGACGAGGTATATTAGACAAAGAAGGAGCAGAAGTGGTTGGTGGCGTTGTGGTAGCGCGTTATGGTGCTAACCCAATGGAAGTCATTAACAATGTTAAAGCTAAAATAAACGAATTAAGCGCTGGTTTACCTACAAAAACATTATCAGATGGTAGAACATCACAAGTCACCATCGTGCCATTTTACGATCGTACGGAACTTATTCAAGAAACGTTAGGCACACTAAATGAAGCCTTAACTTTAGAAATTCTTATTACCATTTTGGTTATTGTCATTATGGTATTTAACCTTCGTGCTTCTGTATTGATTTCAGGTTTATTACCTGTTGCGGTATTAATGGTGTTTATTGCCATGAAACTCTTTGATGTCGATGCTAATATTGTTGCACTATCCGGAATAGCCATTGCTATTGGAACTATGGTAGATGTTGGTGTCATTCTCTCAGAAAACATCATCAGGCATTTAGATGAAAACGAAAACAATCAACCAATAAACACAGTGGTTTATAATGCTACAGCTGAAGTTTCAGGCGCAATCGTAACTGCAGTGATGACAACAATTATCAGTTTTATTCCTGTGTTTACAATGATTGGTGCCGAAGGAAAATTATTCCGTCCATTGGCGTTTACCAAAACCTTTGCATTAACAGCTTCCATAATAGTTGCGTTGTTTATAATTCCGCCTTTTGCAGCCTTTTTATTCCGAAAAAAGAACATTCAAAAACATTTTAAATATGCTTTAAATGGTGTATTGATAGTATTAGGAATAGCTGCGATAATTTATGGGTATTGGTTAGGAATCATACTCATCGCTTTTGGTGTAATAGTCTTACTAAATCTTCAAAATAAGATTTCAGATAAACAAGCGAATCTTACTAATATCATTATCTCAGCTTCAGCTATAGTATTCTTGTTAGCAGAATATTGGCGACCTTTAGGTGTTACCGAAAGCTTCTTTTTAAACCTCATTTTTGTAGCTATTATTTGCTTTGGTTTATTAGGCATATTCTCATTATTTATAAAATATTACACACGCATTTTAAGATGGTGTTTAGATAATAAATTACTGTTTCTGTCTATCCCGACAGCTATCGTTATTGCAGGATTTTTCATAATGAAAAACACTGGGAAAGAGTTTATGCCATCATTAAACGAAGGTTCTTTTCTGTTGATGCCAACCTCAATGCCGCATTCTGGTATAGAAGAAAATAAGCGTGTTTTACAGCAATTGGATATGGCTGTAGCTAGTATTCCTGAGATAAAAACTGTTGTGGGTAAAGCTGGTAGAACAGAATCGGCTTTAGATCCTGCGCCATTATCGATGTATGAAAATATCATTCAATATAAACCAGAATACATGTTGAATGATAAAGGAGAACGTCAGCGTTTCAAAGTCAATGAAGACGGTGAATACATATTAAAAAACGGTATGTCATTGCGAGCGGAACAGCGTGAAGCGTGGCAATCTCTTAATGCAGAAGAACAGTTAATCCCAGACGATGATGGTGAATTCTACCGCAATTGGCGACCAGAAATTCAATCACCTGACGATATTTGGAATGAAATAGTAAAAGTTACCAAATTACCTGGTGTCACATCAGCACCCAAACTACAACCTATTGAAACCCGATTGGTGATGTTACAAACAGGAATGAGAGCACCAATGGGTATCAAAATAAAAGGGCAAGATTTAAAAGAAATTGAAGCATTTGGTATGCAATTAGAAACCATTTTGAAAGAAGCTGATGGTGTAAAGGATGAAGCCGTTTTTGCAGACCGTATTGTGGGTAAACCGTATTTGCTAATCGATATTGATAGAGAAAAAATTGCACGTTATGGTGTAAGCATTGAAGAAGTGCAAAACGTTTTAAAAGTAGCTGTTGGTGGTATGTCATTAACCCAAACCGTGGAAGGTCGTGAGCGTTATGGTGTACGTGTGCGTTACCCAAGAGAATTAAGAGCTAACCCAACCGATTTACAGCAAATTTACGTTCCTGTTAAAAAAGGAAGTCCTGTACCTTTAAGCGAATTGGCAACTATTCGTTACGAACAAGGGCCACAAGTGATTAAAAGTGAAGATACCTTTTTAGTAGGCTATGTATTGTTTGATAAAGTAGATGGTTATGCAGAAGTAAATGTAGTAGAAAATGCTCAGGCAATGATTCAAAGCAAAATTGATGCAGGTGAATTAATTGTACCAAAAGGCATTAACTATCAATTTACAGGAACTTACGAAAACCAATTGCGTGCCGAAAAAACCTTATCGGTAGTTGTACCATTAGCATTGACGATCATCTTTTTAATTCTGTATTTCCAATTCCGTTCAGTAGGTACATCCTTAATGGTATTTACAGGTATTGCAGTAGCGTTTGCAGGTGGCTTTTTAATGATATGGCTCTATGGTCAAGGTTGGTTTTTAAACTTCAGTGTCTTTGGGGAAAACCTACGCGATTTATTCCAAATGCACACCATTAATTTAAGTGTCGCCGTTTGGGTTGGGTTCATTGCACTATTTGGTATCGCAACAGATGATGGTGTAGTAATGGCAACCTATTTAACACAAACATTCGACAGAAATTCACCGGAAACAAAAAAGGAGATTAGAGCATCTATTGTAGAAGCAGGTGAAAAACGTATTAGACCGTGTTTAATGACTACAGCAACCACCATTTTAGCATTGTTACCTGTTTTAACATCAACAGGACGTGGTAGCGATATTATGATACCTATGGCAATACCAAGTTTCGGTGGAATGTTAATCGCTTTAATAACCCTATTTGTAGTGCCAGTTTTATATAGCTGGAAAGCTGAGTCTAAAATTAAAAGAGCATCAAAATGAAATATAAATCAATACATATAAAACTCGTCTTGGCTCTTGGTTCTTGTTTCATGAGTCTTTTTGCAAATGCACAACAATTAGAAACATTAATTAACGAAGCATTAGAGAATAATCCTGAAATTCAAAAATTTGAGTTGCAATACAAAAGAGCTTCAGAAAAAGTAAACGAGGTCAATACCATTCCAAATACCGAATTTGGCGTAGGTTATTTTGTAAGTGAACCTGAAACCAGAACTGGCGCACAACGGTTTAAAGTGTCAGCAAAACAAATGTTACCATGGTTTGGCACCATTACTTCTCGTGAAGATTATGTAACCGCTTTGGCAGATGCGAAATATGAAGATATTGTGATTGCTAAGCGTAAATTGATGGCTTCGGTGTCGCAATCGTATTACAATCTGTACGCAAATCAAACCACGCAGCAAGTAATAAGCGAGAATATCAAACTTTTGGAAACCTACGAAACTATGGCGTTAACGTCTGTTGAGGTTGGTAAAGCGTCTGCAGTAGATGTATTGCGTCTTCAAATGCGACAAAACGATTTACAACAACTAGAAGATGTGTTGCAACAACAGTTTTTAGCTGAACAAACCAATTTAAATAACCTTTTAAATAGAGACAATAAAACGAAAATTTCAGTTGTAGATAGTTTAACTATTCCTTTGGAAGATTTTGAAATCACTTCGGAAAATTTATCAGTTCATCCTGAATTAGTAAAGTTTGATAAGTTATATCAATCCATAGAAAAATCAGAATTACTCAACCAAAAAGAAAGCAGTCCCATGGTTGGTTTTGGGTTAGATTACATCAATGTGCAAGAAAGACCAGGTATGAGTTTTTCAGATAATGGTAAAGATATTATCATGCCAATGGTATCGGTGTCAATTCCCATTTTTAATAAAAAATACAAGTCGGTTTCAAAGCAAAACGAATTACAACAACAAGAAATCAATTACCAAAAACAAGAACGATTAAACAGTTTAAAAACGCTGTTAGATAAAGCTGTAAACGACCGAATTTCAGCAAGAATAAGTCATAAAACAGCAACAAAAAACCTGAAACAAGCTAAAGATGCTGAGCAAATTCTTATTAAAAGCTACGAAACAGGAACTATAGATTTTAATGATGTTTTAGATATTCAGGAATTGCAATTAAAGTTTCAAATCAATCAAATTGAAGCGGTTAAAAAATATTACATACAAAGTACAATTATCAATTATTTAATTCAATAAAAATGACACATACATATAATATAACAGGCATGACTTGCAACGGTTGCAAGGCTTCAGTAGAAAAAAGTTTAAACGCTTTAGATGCTGTAAATGAGGTAAAAGTAAACTTAGAAAAAGGTGAAGCAGAAATAACAATGTCATCTCATATTTCAACAGAAAAACTACAAAATGCTTTATCAGATAAATATACGATTACAGAAAAGCAAGAGAAAAATGTCTTTGCTTCATCTGATATGAGTAGCATGCCAATGGAAGAGAATAAAAGTAAGTTGCAACAGTTAAAACCGTTGTTGCTTATTATATTTTACATTGCTTCAGCTAGTACTTTATTACATTATAAAGATTGGGCTTGGTCGGCATTTATGCTAGACTTTATGGGCTTATTTTACATTGTGTTTAGCTTCTTCAAAATGTTAGATTTAAAAGGTTTTCCAGAATCTTTTAGCATGTACGATCCTTTAGCAAAACGTGTACCTGCTTATGGTTGGATTTATCCATTTATAGAAACTGCTTTAGGATTAATGTTTTTAATGCGTTTTGAAGTCGAAATTGCTTTAATCATTACCCTTGTCATTTTAGGCATTACAACTATTGGTGTTACAAAAACCTTGTTGGATAAAAAATCAATACGTTGTGCCTGTTTAGGTACAGCGCTTAAATTACCAATGACAGAAGCTACATTTATCGAAAATGCCATTATGATTATTATGGCAATATTAATGTTAACTATTTAAAAATTAAAACTATGGAAAATTCAAATACACATTCAAAAAAGGGAAACTACAAAACATTTTTTATAATGTTAGGCTGTTCATTTATTACAATGTACATCACAATGTATTTAAACACCTATGCGATAGACCACGTATATTTTAGCCTCACACGTTTTTATATGACCTGTTTAGGAATTTCAACTATGGCTGTAGTCATGTGGTTTTTTATGCGAAAAATGTATCAAGACAAAAAGAAAAATATAGCAATTTTAATAGGAAGCTTAGTATTGTTTGTTAGTGCTTTATCTTTAGTAAGGATGCAAAAACCAATTATAGGCGATATTTTATGGATGAAAGCCATGATACCACACCATTCAATTGCTATTTTAACTAGTGAAAGAGCAGATATTAAAGATCCAGAAGTAAAACAATTGGCAGAAGATATTATTACAGCTCAAAAGAAAGAAATTGAAGAAATGAAAGCCATGATAAAACGATTAGAAAATGAAAAATAATAAAATAATCATTTATGTAGTATTGCTTTTGACTGGTGTATTGGTTGGTTGGTTGTTGTTTGGTAGTAGTTCCAATGAAGAAGCAAATCATAACCATGATGAGGCTTCGCAAACCAATCAAATGTGGACGTGCTCAATGCATCCACAAATCATGCAGTCTGAACCAGGAGATTGCCCAATTTGTGGTATGGATTTAATTCCTGCTGAAGCTGGCGCAGATGGTTTAACAGCAGACCAATTCAAATTAACACCAAATGCTATGGCGTTGGCAAACATTCAAACTACGGTAATAGATAATGGTTCAATTGAAAATGGAATCATAAAATTATCAGGAAAAATAGCCGAAAACGAGGAAGCAAACGCTGTGCAAGTCAGCTATTTTTCAGGTAGAATTGAGCGTTTAAATATCAGTTTTACAGGAGAAGAAGTGCGTAAAGGACAACTGTTAGCCGCTATTTATTCACCAGAATTATACGCAGCCCAACAAGAGTTGATTACAGCATCTTCCTTAAAGGAATCTCAACCTGCTTTATACAAAGCGGTACGAAATAAATTAAAGCTTTGGAAACTTTCTGAAAACCAAATCAATCAAATTGAAACATCAGGAAAAGTTATTGAAAATTTTCCGGTATATGCTACCGTTTCTGGAACAGTCACCGAAAAGCTTGTAGAACAAGGAGATTATATAAAACAAGGACAACCATTGCTAAAAATTGCAAACTTAAATACGGTTTGGGCAAATTTTGATGTATATGAAAATCAGATTGAACAATTCAAAAAAGGTCAAGAAGTTAAAGTGATAACTAATGCATATCCTAATAAAATATTTAAAGGAACGGTAGATTTTATAGATCCAGTTTTAAATTCCAAAACACGTACTGTAGATTTACGCGTGGTTTTAAATAATAAAGAAGCCATTTTTAAACCAGGAATGTTTGTATCTGCAGAAATTGAAAGCGATAAAATCAATTCAAATGAAGTGATAACCGTTCCATCTTCTGCGGTGCTTTGGACTGGCGAACGTTCTGTAGTCTATATCAAATCAAATCCTAACGAGCCTGTTTTTAAACTCAAAGAAGTCACTTTAGGTAATAAAATAGGCGATAACTACAAAGTGTTGGACGGATTATCCTCAGGAAACGAAATTGTGACCAACGGAACATTTACAGTAGATGCAGCAGCACAATTACAAGACAAAAAAAGTATGATGAATCAGCCAGTTGCTAAAGAAATGACTGTAAATGATGACTATTCAAAAATCACTCGATTAGAATCACCAAAAGCATTTCAACAACAATTAAAACAAGTGTATGATAACTACATAAATTTAAAAGATGCTTTGGTGGAAGATAATTCAGAACAAGCAACTAGTGATGCCAAAAAAATAATATCAAGCTTTCGTAAGATAAATATGGAATTATTAACAGGCGAGGCGCACAAACAATGGATGACTTTAGAAGGTCATATTCAGTCATCTGCTAATTCAATTTCTAAATCCTCTGAAATTAAAACTCAAAGAGATTATTTCAAACAATTATCTACTCATCTAATAAAGGTAGTTCAATTATTTGGTGTCAATGAAAAAGTATATGTGGAGTTTTGTCCTATGGCAGATAACAATAATGGCGCATATTGGTTGAGTAAAGAAGAGCAAATCTTAAATCCTTATTTTGGCGATGCTATGCTTAAATGTGGTGAAGTAAAACAAACAATAGAATAAATAATATAAACAATAATTAAATTTTAAAACGATGAAGAAAGTAATTTTAAGTATAGCTGTAATCGTAGCTATGGGTTTAACAAGTTGTAAAGAAGAAGCCAAAAAAACAGAAGAAACTGTTTCAACAGAAGTGTCAGAAGTATCAAAAGACATTGCAATGACAGATTTATCCTTTGGCGTAAGAGGAAACTGTGGTATGTGTAAAGACACTATCGAGAAAGCGGCAAATGAAGTAGAAGGTGTAGCAACTGCAAATTGGGATACAGACAAAAAGAAAATAGATGTGTCTTTTGATAGCTCTAAAACAGATGAAATGGCAATTCATAATGCAATTGCAGCATCAGGATACGATACAGAAAAAGTAGCAGGAGATGAAGAAGCTTACAAAAACCTACCAGGATGTTGCCAATACGATCATGACATGGCAATGAATCAATCAGGAGATGTTAAAAGTGAAGATCATTCTAATCATGGTCATTAAAATAATCAACTTTTTTGTCACCTAAAAAAAATAAAACCCTGTAAATGAAATATTTACAGGGTTTAAAGGTGGTGCCTCCAGGAATCGAACCAGGGACACAAGGATTTTCAGTCCTTTGCTCTACCAACTGAGCTAAGGCACCAGTTGCTTAATTAAGCGGATGCAAATATATACTCCTTTTTATTATTCCCAAAAATAATTTTGTAAAATTTGATTTTATAAATTTGTGACTTATAAAAAGCTTATGAATCTTATTGTAGATGTGGGAAATACATTTGTGAAGTTTGCAGTTTTTAATAACGAAAAATTAATTCACAAAGCTAATTTTGAACTTTCAGAGTTCAAAAATCAGTACAAAAAGCTAAAAAAAGAGTTTCCAAACCTTAATCAAGCTATTATATCTTCTGTTGGAAAATTGTCCGAAAAGCAAATTCAAGTTATTAAAAAAGATATAAAAGTAGTTGAGTTAAGTGCAGAAACTATTTTACCATTCAAAAATGATTACGCAACACCTAATACTTTGGGAGTTGATAGAATAGCGTTAGTAGGTGCTTCAGTAAATAAATTTCCTGATAATAATGTTTTAATAATAGATGCAGGAACCTGTGTTACATACGATTTTATAACCGATAAAAATCATTATTTAGGTGGAGCCATTTCCCCAGGCATTAGGCTTAGATATAAAAGCTTAAATAATTTAACCGCCAATCTTCCGTTATTAGAAACAGCTATGCCAAAAACAATTACTGGTGATTCAACAGAATCTTCAATACATTCTGGTGTAATTATGGGAATTATTAAAGAAATTGATGGTGTTATTGATCAATATCGTGAGAAATACCCAGATTTAACAGTTATTTTAACAGGTGGTGATGCCAATTTTTTGTCAAACCAATTAAAAAATAGCATATTTGCGCATTCAAATTTTTTACTTGAAGGTTTGAATTTTATTCTAGATTATAATTCAAAATAATGATTAAACGACTCGTTGTAATTTGCATTACAATAATAAGTTATGGTGCTTATGCACAACAAGGCACTGCATCTCCATACTCTTTTTATGGAATAGGAAGCCTTAAATTCAAAGGTACTGTAGAAAACCGTAGTATGGGTGGTATAGGTGTTTACTTAGACAGTATTCATGTTAATCTTCGAAACCCTGCCTCTTACGTAGGTGATAATTTAAACGGTCCTTATTTCGATGGAGAAAGTAGACCAGTAAAGTTTACAGTTGCTGCTACTTCGAATAATTCTACACTTAAAAGTAATTCAGGAGAATCAGAAGCGAGTAGTTCAACTTTCGATTATTTGGCATTATCTGTGCCAGTAGGAAAATTTGGTTTTGGTTTTGGACTTTTACCATATACTTCTGTAGGTTATAAATTAGATGATATCAATGATAGTCAAGATTTAGAAAACCGTTATTTTGGTGAAGGTGGTGTTAATAGAGTTTTTGCTGGCTTAGGGTACAAAATTTCAGATAAGTTGAGCGTTGGTGTAGATTTTAATTACAACTTTGGAAATATCCAAAATACCGCAATAGCTGTTGAGTATACGCCAGAGGGTGAGTTAGTTCAGTACCAAACAAGAGAGTATAATAGGTCAGATTTAAGTGGTTTAAACCTGAATTTTGGGTTGGCTTACAGAACTATGATATCGGATAAACTAGAACTTTCTGCGACTTTAGCTTATGCGCCTGAAAGTAAATTGTCTTCTGAAAACCAGCGAAATATCTCTACAGTTGTATTAAATACTGATTACGAGGTTGTTGGTCTGGGAAATACAATTGAAGTTGATTTAGAGTCTCAAAATTTAAAAAATACTGATTTAACCATTCCTTCTCGATTAAGTTTTGGGGGAGGTATTGGAGCTCCAAGGTCTTGGTTTGTTGGTGCAGAATATACTCTACAAAATACGGCTGATTTTTCTAACCCAATATTTTCTAATCAAATTTCAAGCTTTGAAAATGCCTCTCAAATAGCACTTGGTGGTTTTTATATTCCTGATTATAATGCGTTTTCAGGTTATTTTAAACGAGTAGTTTACAGAGCTGGATTAAACTTTTCAAACACAGGCTTAGTTGTGAAAGATGAGTCCATCAGAGAGTTTGGCATGTCTTTTGGTTTAGGTTTACCAGTTGGGAATCGAAGTTTATTTTCAAATGCTAATTTAGGTGTAGAATTTGGGCGAAGAGGAACAACTAACGAAAATTTAATACAAGAGAATTTTATAAACCTCAATGTAAGTTTATCTTTAAACGCCAGATGGTTTAGACAAAAGAAGTATAACTAACGTAATATAATATAATTAAAAACAAGATGAAGACGAGAATTACAACAATGCTAATTGCACTTTTTGTGAGTTTCAATATAGGTTTTGCTCAGCAAGACGAAGAGTGTATGAATAACTTATCAATTTTTGATAGTTATTACAAAAGTAAAAAGTATGATGATGCTTATGGACCTTGGAAAACGGTAAGAGAAAAATGCCCTAAGTTCAATAGAGCTATTTATGCTTATGGTGATAATATTTTAGAGCATAAAATCGAAAATTCTACTGGTGCAGAGCAAGTAGCATTTATAAAAGATTTAATGTTATTATTTGACCAAAGTCATGAATACTTTTCATCTAAGTATTCTTTGGGTGAGATGTTAGTTAAGAAAGCGCAATTAGCTTATAAGTATAAAAACGAGCTGAATAAAACAGATCAACAAGTTTATGATATGTTTGATGAAGCTTATAAAAAAGATCCTAAGAACTTTGATAGTACGATAGGACTTTATACTTATTTTTCCATAGCTGTAGATATCTACGATGCAGGAGCGAAAACCCCAGATGATGCTCAAAAATTGTTCGACAAGTATGATGATGTAATGGAGCTTATTGAAAATGTAGAGGAAAACTATATTCAAAAATTAAATAAGTTAGTTGAAAAGGAAGAGGCAGGTACTGCACTCTCTAGTAAAGAACAAAAATATAAGGATAATTATGAAGCGAACTTAGAGGCTTTCGAAAAAGTAAAGTCTAGTATGGATAGTAAGCTTGGTGGTAGAGCTAATTGTGATGTATTAGTGCCTTTGTACGAAAAATACTTTGAAGAAAAGAAAAATGACGCAGAGTGGTTACAACGTGCAATGAATAAAATGGGAGAAAAGGAGTGTACTGATGATCCGCTTTTTGAAAAACTAGTTGAACAGAAGAATTCTCTTGAACCAGATGCTAAAACAGCTTATTATCTTGGTGTTTTGAAAGAAAAGCAAGGTAAAATGGCAGAAGCAGAAAAATATTATAATCAGGCTTTAGAACTAGAAACAGATCCACTACAAAAATGGAAGTTAGTAATGAGAGTTGCTGAGAAAAGTTACAAAAGAGGTAGTTTTGCTAAGGCTAGACAACAATATATGGAGGCTTTAAAATTAAATCCATCTAGTGGTGTACCTCACTTAAGAATAGCTGCTATGTATGCAAAGAGCGCAAATAGCTGTGGGGATACTAACTTTAACAAGAGAGCAGTATTTTGGTTAGCTGCAGATGAAGCTGAGAAAGCAGGTAGAGTAGATGGACGTTTAAAATCTACAGCTACAAAAACAGCGGCAAGTTACAGAGGTAGTGCACCATCTAAAGCAGATATCTTTACTGAAGGTAATGCTGGTCAGTCTTTAAAAATTGGATGTTGGATTGGAAGAACTATTACAGTTCCTAATATTTAATGATAAAACAAAATTTACATATCATAAAAAACTTAGTCACAGCAATTGCTGTGACTTTGTTTTTTTCATGTGAAAACGATTTTGATAAAGTGCAACAAGTTGGTGTGTTGCAAAATCAGCCCATTGGTGAAGCCGAAAATATAGATTTAAAATATACCGAATACGAAAACGACACTGTAAGATTAGTAGCAAACCTTCTTAGTCCAAAAATGCTAGATTACTCAAATAGAGGTTTCGCTTTCCAAGAATTTCCTGATGGTATTTTGCTAAAAGTTTATGATGATAATAGCAAACGAACAGACATTACTTCTAAATACGCTGTTTACTATGAGGAGACAGGTATTATAGATTTAAGAGGAGATGTTATTATCGCAACACATAGTAAAGATACACTTTTTACCGATCAACTTTACTACAATGAAAAGCTTGAATGGGTTTTTACAAATGAGCCTTTTTACTATAAGCAAACCGTAGGTTATACGAAAGGTAATGGTTTCGATTCTGATAAAAGTTTCAAGAATATTGAAATGTTAGAAATGGGTGGTGACTTTGAACTTGATAATTGATTACATTTGTATTGTAATTCAATTTTATTTTAATGAAACTATTAAAGTTTTTTCAATACGCTTATTTAATTTTTGCTGTAATATTTCTTTGGGACGCCATTCAAAATTGGTCAGAAGATAGAAATAGAACATATACTTCACTCTTTTTAGCAGCACTGTCGGTGTTTATGTATTTCTTTAGAAAACGCTTCAGAAAAAAAATTGAAGAACGAAATAAGAATAATAAGGATTAATCTATGACTGTAGATATAATCATTATTGTAACTACACTTATCCTTTCGGCCTTTTTTTCGGGTATGGAGATTGCTTATGTGTCTTCAAACAAAATTCACTTAGAACTAGAAAAAAAACAAGGAGATTTTTTAGGAAAGATTTTAGCTAGACTTACAGCAAAACCTTCAAAATATATTGCTACGATGCTTATTGGGAATAATATAGCATTAGTAATATATGGTTTAATTATGGGTGATGTGTTAGTAAGGTGGTTTCAATCAATGCTGCCAATCGATAATGCATTGTTGTCTTACTTATTTATAGACTTTCAGTTATTAACCCAAACCATAATATCTACTTTGGTAATTTTAATAACGGCAGAATTTCTACCAAAAGTATTTTTTCAGATATATGCTAACACTTTAATGAAGTTGTTAGCATTTCCGACGTATTTATTTTACATGCTGTTTTGGTTTATATCCGATTTTGTAATCTGGATATCAGATATCATTTTAAAATATGTTTTTAGGGCTGAAGGTGAAGATGTAGTTTTAGCGATGACAAAGGTAGAATTGGGAAATTATATCACGGAACAAATGGAGTCTGTTGAAGACCATGAAGATGTTGATAGCGAAATTCAAATTTTTCAAAACGCCTTAGAGTTTTCAGAAGTTAAAGCTCGAGAAGTTATGGTGCCTCGTACCGAAATTACAGCTGTAGATATTTCAGAAAGCATTGATAACTTAAGACAACTTTTTATAGATACAGGTAAAACCAAAATTGTAGTTTATAAAGATACTATAGATGATATTTTAGGTTATGTTCATGCTTTTGAATTATTCAAGAAACCAAAAAGTATAAAATCAATAATAATTCCGGTTGGTTTTGTTCCCGAAACTATTCTTATTAAGGATGTTTTGAATATTCTAACAAAAAAACGACGAAGTATGGCTGTCGTTATTGATGAATATGGTGGAACTTCAGGAATTATGACCGTCGAGGATATTATAGAAGAACTCTTTGGTGAAATTGAAGATGAACATGACACTGTAGAATTAATAGAAGAGCAACTTAGTGAAAACACCTATAGATTCTCGGCACGTTTAGAGGTTGATTATATCAACGAAACCTATAAATTAGACTTGCCAGAAGGAGAAAATTACGAAACTCTGGGAGGACTAATTGTTAATGCAACGGAAGAAATTCCGCAAGAAAACGACGATGTACTTATCGATAATTTTAAGTTTACCATACAAGAAGTTTCCTCAACAAAAATTGATGTGGTAGTGCTCAAAATTCTTGAAATAGACTAAGGATTTTAAGAGATTGTAAAAACTGAACTTCTCCTTTTATAATTTACTAGAAAATACTATTTTCGCACACTTATTTACACTAAATAAAACAAGACTATGGCAGTTTTAAATAAAATTAGACAACGTTCGCTTATATTGATATTAGTGATAGCTTTAGCGTTATTCTCTTTCGTTATTGGCGATTTGTTTAAAAATTCAGATGCATTGACGGGAGGTTCGCAAGATGTTGTTGCAACGGTTAATGGAACAGATATTGGAAGATTAGAGTTTCAACAAAAAGTAAAAGGTTACCAAGATAGAGTTGGTGGTAGAGTCACTTCTACACAAGCTATGAATACTATTTATAACCAAGAGCTTCGTAGAATTATTTTAAATTCTGAAACAGAAGCTTTAGGTCTTTCAGTTGAAAAAGATGAGATGCGTGATTTATTAAAAACTAGCTTTTCTTCTTACCCAGAATTTCAAGATCAAAATGGAAACTTTGATGTTAACCGTTTAAACGCTTTTATAGCTAACCTTAAAGATTTAAATGGTGAAGCTGCTCCATTAAGTAACTTCATGGTGACTTATGATAGCTGGACAAATAACGAGCAAAATATTGCAGCAAGTGCAATTCAGCAATCATATTACAATATGATTAAAGCTGGCGTAAGTGCGACGATTGCAGAAGCTAAAGATGAATATCTTGGTGATGCTAAAACTGTAGATGTAAAATATGTACAAATACCTTACACTACAATAGCAGATAGCTTGGTGCCTGTTTCTAAAAGCGAAATCAAATCTTATATGGAAAGCCATAAAGATAAATTTGAAGTTGACGCTAATAGAGAAGTAGTTTATGTAGAGTTTAAGGAAGAAGCTTCTAAAGCTGATGAGGATAAAATTAAAGCAGACTTGTTAGCATTAAAATCTGATAGACCAGAGTACAATGAAAGTAGTAAAAACACAGATACAATTTCTGGTTTTGATACGACTTCAGATGTTGAAGAGTTTATAAATACATACTCTGATATTAAATACAACGATGCTTACTTAAGAGCTAATCAGTTGCCAGCTGTTGCAAAAGATACATTACTAAAACTTAACGTTGGTGATTATTACGGACCTTATAAAGATGGGGAATTCTTTAAATTATCTAAGGTTGTTGCGGCAAAGCAAATGCCAGATTCTGTAAAAGTTCGTCATATCCTAATTCCTTATGTTGGTGGAACTAGAGCTGATGCTACAGTAACTAAAACTCCAGCGGAAGCAGAAAAAACTGCTGATAGTATTTTAACTGCAATTAAAGGAGGAACTAAATTCATGGACTTATTAGAATTATCTTCTGATAAGGTTAGTAATGAAAAAGATGGTGAAATAGAGTTTGATTACAACGCAGGTATGGCACCAGAGTTCAAAGCATTCTCATTTGAAAATGAAGTTGGTGATGTAGAAGTAGTTGGTACATCTTTTGGTTACCACGTTATTGAAATTTTAGAACAAAATAGTTTTAATAAAGCTATCAAAGTAGCAACTTTAGCTGATAAAATTGAACCATCTCAAGAAACTCTTGATGAAGTGTTCAACAAAATGTCAAAGTTTGAAATTGCAGCAAAAGAAGGTGATTTTAGTGAGTTAGCTAAAGAACGTGACTTAACAGTGAAGCCAATTACATTTAATGAATTGGATGAAACTATTCCAGGTTTGGGAAGTCAAAGAGAAGTAGTGCGTTGGGCTTTTGATGAAGATACAGATGAAGGAGATTATAAAAACTTCTCAATATCAGGTTTCGGGTTTATCGTTGCAAAACTTGTAGAGAAAAATGAGGAAGGTTTAATGAGTGTTGAAGATGCTTCAATTACGGCGCTTCCAGAAATTAGAAAAGAGAAGAAAGCTAAAATGATTCGTGAAAAAATTACAGCAACTTCTGTTGATGATATAGCTAAAAATAATGGTCAATCACCAAGAACAGCAGCAGCTGTAACTATTAAGAATACGACACTTTCTGGTGCAGGTGTTGAGCCAAAAGTTGTTGGTGCAGCATTTGGTTTAAAAGAAGGTGCAACTTCTAAGCCAATTGATGGTGAAAAAGGTGTTTATGTTGTTGAGGTAACTAAAGTAAACGAAGCAACTGAATTAGAAAACTATGCTCCAGTAATGAATAGATTAAACTCTGAGCGTAGAAATACAGTTCAAACAAAAGTATATCAAGCTTTAGAAAAAGCTGCTGATATAGAAGATAACAGAGCTAAGACGGTTTATTAGTATTCTAATCAATTTTAATAAAATAAAAAAGGGCTTTACGAAATGTAAAGCCCTTTTTTATTGATACGTTTTTATAGTTCTATTTTATCATTTCAGAATAAGGAATAATAGTATCAAGACCTTTAGACTTAAAGTAATCTGAAGGATTATTTTCCGAAGTAACTAAAATAAAATCTCCTCCCCAAGCTCCAAGACTTTTTATAGAACCTTCGTAATCACTAAAGAATTTTGATTTGACAGTGTCTTGCAGAATAATTTTAGAAATAATGGTTTCATGAGCATTGATTAAGTCTTCAAAATCGGTTAAGGACTTACATGAAATCATTGCTTCAGATATGCTGTTTACTTCATTAATTATAGAACTATTGATAACAGCATTATTTTTATAATTAGCAATACCTTCTCTACTGTTTTGCTTTCTATTAAGATAAACAAAGAATAGTTGCTTTTTAAATGATGGATTAAAATCAACCTTTTTTATAATGGGCGAGCCATCAGTTATTTGATAAGTTATTGGCTTATCGTTCTGAGCACAAGCAATATCATAACCACTTCCTCCAAAAGTTTTTTCTAAAAGCTGATAAGGATTTATATTAGCCCATTGTGCTAAATTATTAATTAGCGTAGATGAAGTGCCTAATCCCCATTTTCTATTGAAGTCTAAGTGTGTAGAAACTTTATATCCTTTAGACTTTGACAAGAATTCAGGGTTTAATCTAAGAGCAGTATTTAGAATACTTTCAAGTCTATTTGTAACTGGATTGTCATTCTGAACTTGTTTCAGGATTTTACCATTTTCAAAAGTAAAATCACCTTTAAACCATACCTTTTCATCTTCATCATAACTTTTCCAGCTGATAGTATTATCATCACTAGGTTTAACCACTAAACTCTGACCATATTTTGTAGGAATCGCCAAGGCTTTAGCTCCATCTAAAACTAAATATTCAGATGTTAGTAATAATTTACCGTTGCTTCTAAATATAAATGTGCCTTCGAGAACCTCAGGCACCGAAGATATCTTGTTGTTTTTCGTATGATTAATTTTTTTCTTTCTCTTATCAATTTTGAAATTTTGTAAATGATTATCAAAGTGCTCTTTTTTTTGGTGGCTGAGGTTCTCGTTTTTTTGGTGGCTGAGGTTCTCGAAGCCACCATGTGTAGACTTCTTATCTCTGTAAGCTATCGATAAACCAGGTAAATTATCTAAATTTTCATTTATTAAAGCTTCTTTTTTTGCTCTACTCCAACCTTGAATTTGCTTTTCTCTATAAAATGCATCATCAATTCTTTGAAACTCTTCAATATATTTTAGTTCTACAGGTAGTCGTTTTTTTGTGTGATTTGCACCTTTACCATCATTATGCTCTGCAATACGTTTTTCAATGTCAATAGTACTGCCAGTATAGTAAGAACCATCAGCGCATTCTAGTATATAAACATATCCTTTTGGCATTACATAACTAATAATGTGACTTCGACTACACTCAGTCACCAGTTTAAATTAAATTTTTCTAAGATTCTCAATAGCTTCAACCACAGCGCTATGCGTTACAGTATTGGTTTTAAAATGCTCAACAACTTTTTCCTTTTCTTCATTTGAAGCTTCAAATTGATTAAGGATATTCATCAAGTGCATTTTCATATGTCCTTCTTGAATTCCGGTTGTGGTTAAAGACTTTACAGCAGCAAAGTTTTGCGCCAAACCAGCAACAGCTACAATTTGCATCAGTTCTTTTGCATTTGGTTTTTCGAGCATTTCTAAAGCAAATTTCACTAATGGATGTAAACTGGTTAATCCGCCAACGGTTCCTAAAGCTAATGGAACTTCAATCCAGAATTTAAACGTGTCATCATCAATTTCACAGTGTGTTAAACTAGAGTATTGACCACTTTTTGAAGCATAAGCATGAACACCAGCCTCAACCGCTCTAAAATCATTACCAGTAGCAAGTACAACAGCATCAATGCCATTCATAATGCCTTTGTTATGTGTAACTGCTCTGAAAGGCTCAACTTCAGCTATGTTAACTGCTTGCTTAAATTTTTGAGCAAATAATTGTGGATTGTTAATATCCTTACTTTTTAAGTCTTCAATTTTACAAGAAACTTCAGCCTTTACTAAGCAGTTAGGAACGTAATTAGATAAAATACTCATTACTATTTCTATATTGCCTTCAAGAATTTTTTCAGCTTCATCTTTAAATGTTGTTGCAAACTGCTCTAAACACGAATTAATGAAATTCGCTCCCATAGCATCTAGAGTTTCAAAAGTAGCGTGTAACTGATAGTAATTTTCTAAATCTTCAGTTTTATTTATCAGTTCAATATCTAGAATTCCACCACCACGACGCTCCATATTTTTTGTAATTGCAGAAGCATCAGAAATCAATTTAGGCTTAACAGTTTTGAAGAATGTTTCTAATTTTTCAAAACTGCCATCATAGGTAAAATGAACTTGGCCAATTTTTTCGGTGGATATAACTTCAGCCTTAAAACCACCACGTTCTAACCAAAACTTAGCAGCCTTACTTGCTGCGGCTACCACTGAACTTTCTTCAATAGCCATTGGTATGGTGTACAACTTTTCGTTGATTTTAAAATTTGGAGCTACTCCAAGCGGTAAATAAAAATTGGTTATGGTATTTTCAATAAACTCGTCGTGTAGCTTTTGCAGTTTTTTGTCGCTATTCCAGTATTGTTCAACAAGAGTTTTAGATTGATTTTTGTCTGTAAAATAGGTGTCTAAAAGCCAATCGATCTTTTCAGATTTTGAAAGCTTAGAAAAGCCAGAAATTGGTTTCGGCATGTTAAATTTAGTTTTAAAATACAAAGATACTTATCATTGGCATAAAATGTGTGCGCAAACTATCAATATTGCGGATTTACTGTTAATAATGACGGTTTTTTCCATAATTTTTAGTAAACTTGGCATTGCCTTATCGAAAAAATAAAATATGAAATTTAAACTTTTTGCAGCCGTAATTGGCTTTATTGCTACCTCCCTAATTTACAGTCAAGAAAAACAGATTACACTAGAAGATATTTGGAGTGGTGAGTTTAGAACAGAAGGAATGCAAGCGCTGCATTCTATGAATAATGGTAAGCAATATTCGGTTTTAAATTTTGATAGGCAAACCAGAACTTCAACAATAGATATTTACGATTATAAAACTTTGAAAAAGGTAAAGACCTTGGTATCCTCAGCAGATTTAGCTGAAGTCCGAGGTTTTTTTGATTATAGCTTTAGTGAAGATGAGTCTAAAGTACTTTTAACGACTAATTCCATTCCGGTTTTTAGACGCTCTACTTTAGGAGAATATTATATCTATGATATTGAAAATGAAAAAGTCACTAAAGTATCTAATGATTTAGTACAAGAGCCGACGTTCTCACCAGATGCTAGTAAAATTGCTTATGGTTTTGAAAATAATTTATACATAAAAGATTTAAAATCTGGTGATGTAAAGCAAATCACTTTTGATGGTGAAAAGAATAAAATAATCAATGGAATTACGGATTGGGTTTATGAAGAAGAGTTTAGTTTTGTAAGAGCTTTTGATTGGAATGCAGATGGAAATAAAATAGCCTTTATTCGTTTTGATGAATCCGAAGTGCCTGAATTTTCAATGGATGTGTACGGTTCGGATTTGTACCAAACACAACAGGTTTTTAAATACCCTAAAGCTGGTGAAGCTAACTCTAAGGTGTCTTTACACTTGTACGATTTAGATTCGGAAAAACTATCCGAAATTAAAGTGAACAAGTCTTATGCTGATTTTTATATTCCAAGAATAAAGTGGACAAAAGATGCTGATGTGCTTAGTGCTCAATATATGAATCGTCACCAAAATGAATTGGATCTTTGGTTTATAAATGTAAAAAGCAATACTGCAAATTTAGTTTTGGCAGAAAAAGATAAAGCTTACATCGATGTAACTTTCAATCTCACATTTTTAAAAGACAATAGTTTCATCTGGACGAGCGAAAAGGGTGGTTTTAATCATATTTATCATTATGATAAAAATGGGAAATTGATAAACCAAGTCACTAAAGGTAATTGGGAAGTAACCGATTATTATGGTTTTAATGAAAAAGCTAATACTATTTACTTTCAGTCTACGGAAAATGGTTCCATCAACAGAGATGTGTATTCAATAAAGCTAAACGGTAAAAATAAGGAAAGACTAACTAAAGCTGAAGGTACTAATAGTGCGTCTTTCAGTGCAGATTTCACGTATTTTATAAATACATATTCTAGTGCAACAACACCACCAGAATATACTTTGAATGATGCTAAATCTGGTGAGTTGGTCAAAAGTATTAAGGATAATGATAAGTTGTCTCTAAAAGTTGGAGACTATGTAACTTCAAAAAAAGAATTTAGTACTATAAATGTCAATGGTAATGATTTAAATATGTGGATGATAAAACCAGCTGATTTTGATCCGAAAAAGCAATACCCATTGTTTATGTATCAATATTCAGGACCAGGATCTCAGCAAGTCGCTAACAGATGGAATGGAGCAAATGATTATTGGTATCAAATGTTAGCACAGCAAGGTTATATTGTGGCTTGTGTAGATGGTAGAGGTACAGGTTTTAAAGGCGCTGACTTTAAAAAAGTTACTCAAAATGAATTAGGTAAATACGAGGTTGAAGACCAAATAGCTGCAGCAAAGCAATTAGGAGAAAGACCATACATTGACGCTTCAAGAATTGGTATTTGGGGTTGGAGCTATGGTGGATTTATGAGTAGTAATGCGCTGTTTAAAGGTAATGATGTCTTTAAAATGGCAATCGCAGTCGCACCTGTAACAAGCTGGAGATTTTACGATACAATCTACACCGAACGTTACATGACAACACCACAAGAAAACCCAAGTGGTTATGATGAAAACTCGCCAATAAATCATGTTGATAAACTAAAAGGTGATTTTCTGCTAATTCACGGTTCTGGTGATGACAACGTGCACTTGCAAAATACGATGAGAATGGTTGAAGCATTAATTCAGGCAGATAAGCAATTTGAATGGATGATTTATCCAGATAAAAATCATGGTATTTATGGTGGTAACACCCGTTTGCATTTATATAAAAAGATGACCAATTTCATCAATAAAACTTTAGGTGATAAACTAGAAAAGACTGAAGAAGAAAAGCAAACGTCTAAAATTAAAGGATAATAGCTAATAAATAACAGTAACTAACTAAATTAAAATATATGTCAACAGCAGTTAAACAACCGCATCAAAGAGAGCTTTTTGGTCACCCAGTAGGACTTTATGTTTTGTTCTTCACGGAAATGTGGGAGCGCTTTTCTTATTATGGGATGAGAGCTTTACTAACATTGTATCTCGTAGAAAAAACAACTGCAGACAATCCTGGTTTAGGATGGTTAGATTCAGAATCAATAATGCTTTATGGTTGGTATACTATGTTAGTATATGTAATGTCAATTCCAGGAGGTATCATTGCAGACAAAGTTTTAGGTCAGAAAAAGGCTGTTCTTTATGGTGCTTTAACTTTAGTTGCAGGTCACGGTATACTTGCTTTTGATGAAATGTGGGCATTCTATACAGGTCTAATTTTAATTGTATTAGGTGTTGGATTACTTAAACCAAATATTTCGACTATGGTTGGTGGTTTATACAAACAAGGAGATATTAGAAGAGATAAAGGTTTTAGTATCTTTTATATAGGTATAAACTTAGGGTCACTTTTAGCAACGTTTATAGTAGGTTATGTTGGAGAAAAAATAGGATGGCATTATGGCTTTGGATTAGCAGGTATTGCTATGTTGTTAGGTTTGCTTGTGTATTTATATGGACAGAAATTTTTAATAACTGTAGGTAATAAACCTACAGAAGAAGATAAAAAAGGTGATGTTTCTATCGGGAAATTATTAGGCGACCTGATTAAGTCTCCAGTAAATTTAGGGATAGTATTCTTAATAATAGCTTATGCTATTTATGCAGGCTTTTCTTATGAAGGAGTTGATAGTTGGGGCTACACAGCGCTTTATGTGTTTATAGCTTTTGTGGCAGGAATCATGATGATGATTTATAAAAACCTAGAAACAAAAGTGTCAAAAGATAGATACCTGGTACTTCTATTATCTTTCTTAATTGTAATTGTGTTTTGGGGAGCCTTTGAACAAGCAGGTGGTTTAATGAGTATTTATACTAAAACAAATACGGATAGAATGTTGTTCGGTTGGGAAATTCCTGCAACATGGTTTCAAGGACTTAATGCAGGTTTTATAATCATATTTGCAACATTAGTGGCAGGTTTCTGGGCAAAAAGAAAATTGAAAGGAAAAGAGGCCTCTTCTCTTTTCAAAATGGCCATAGGAACAATGATTATGGGACTAGGTTTTGTCTTTATGATTTTCGCTGCAGCTGAATTTAATGAAAAAGGTAGTTCTGCGATGCATTGGTTAGTTTTAGCTTATTTATTCCATACTATAGGAGAATTATGCTCTTCTCCTGTGGCACTTTCTTTTATTACAAAATTAGCACCTGTAAAATATGCTTCATTAATGATGGGAGTTTATTTTGCAGCTACTGGCTTAGGAAATAAGGTAGCAGGCGTTATTGGCGAGTCAGCTTCAGAATTTGGTGAATATGCTATTTTCTCAGGAATTACAGTGTTCACAGTTTTATTTGGACTGTTAGTAATCTTATTATTAAAACCTTTAAAAAGATTAACTCATGGAGCTGAGGATAATGAAAGAGAGTTGCTAGAGACAGAAAAATATGAATTAGCTGATTCTGAAATAAATAATTAAAAAATAATATTTTAAATAACTAAACCCTTATGTGTCATAAGGGTTTTCTACACTAACTAAAACTAACTATTATTTTATGAGTACTGATATTGAAAATCTATTTAAGGATAAGGTTCTTGGTCATCCTGGTGGACTATTTGTATTGTTTTTTACAGAAATGTGGGAGCGTTTCTCATTCTATGGAATGAGAGTTCTTTTGGTTAATTTTTTAACCATGGCAGCTATAGGTTATAATCCTGGATGGGAATGGAGTGTAGAAAATGCAGGAGCTCTTTTTGGTACTTATGCAATGCTACTTTATATCACACCTATTGTAGGTGGTTACATTGCGGATAAATTTACGGGTTATCGTTGGGCTGTGATTATAGGGTCACTTATCATGACTTTGGGACATGCTTCTATGGCAATAGAAACTGAGTTTTCTCTGTATTTAGGCTTAGCACTGTTAGTAATCGGAACAGGTTTTTTTAAGCCAACAATGACCTCTATCATTTCCGAGATGTACAAGAAAAATCCAGAGAAAAAAGATGGAGCTTACACTATTTATTATATGGGTGTTAATGCAGGAGCTTTTTTTGGTATGATGTTGTGTGGCTATTTAGCAGAGAAAATAGGTTGGGCGTATGGATTTGGGTTAGCAGGTGTTTTTATGCTTTTAGGAACGCTGCAATTTTGGTTGTCAGGGCCGTTATTTGGAAAAATAGGTGCTAAGCCATCTAAAGTACATGAAGTTGAATTACCTCAAAATATCAATGAAGAATCCGTTGAAATAGATGACAATTTTGAAAAGGAAGAAAAACCAAATCCTTTCACACTTTTTGATAAAATATTAATCATAATCTCATCAGTTATAGGTTTGGGATATGCTATTAATGATCCGATGTCTAAAATTGCAGGAATCGATATGTTCTCTGCTTTACAGATAGGAGATTTTGAAGGTCAGTATGTAGCTGTTCTATTTGCTCTTGCTCTATTTTTAGTTTTGGTAATCGGAAGGATTTTAAGATATACGGCTGTAGTTAGAGATAGAATGATAGCCTTTATTGTGTTTGCTTTTTTTACGGTATTCTTTTGGTTGTCTTTTGAGCAAGGCGCATCTTCACTTGTTATTTTTGCTAGAGATAATGTGGATAGGCTTTTAAGTGGTGGAGCTGCAACGACATTCAATATCGTGAATACCTTGTTAACGGTAATTCCTTTAATCATCATCTCATACGTGTTATACCTGTTGTGGAAAAAAACATTCAAGAAAATTCCAGGATCAAATATTGTGCTGGTACTTTGTTTCTTATTGATGTGGGGAATTGTTGGTTGGATGCTAAACCGTGATTTTAAAACTGTTGCGTACGATGTTACATATTCTGCAATAGAACAACCAGCAATGGATGATGATGGAAAACAAAAGGTTGATAAAGATGGCAATTTAGAATTTATTTACGTTCCAATAACTGAAGGTAATCAAGTAAATTCAAATCAAAAAGTTGTTACTAGAACAACATCAATTGCTGAACCATTATCATTTAATGTAGGTGATAAATTAAATATCATAACAAAAAATAACGAAGGAACTGAATTTGGTTTCTTGGATGAAGAAAGGTTAGCTTTCGCTAAAGAAAATGCTATTGCACTAAATAGAGATAACGGAATTGTGTCTGCAACGGTGACAAAAGTTAGAGATAATGAAGTGGAGATTACTGTATCATGGTTTAGTATCTTAAACTCATTTTTTATAATTGTTTTTGCGTCATTGTTCTCTAAATGGTGGGAAAGTAAATATAATCCTAGTGCAGCTACTAAATATGCATTAGGGCTGATAATTATGGGTGTTGGTTTTGGTCTTTTAGCCTTTGGTTCTTCAGGTGCAGTTGATGGAGTTAAAGTAAGTATGATTTGGTTGATTTTAGCCTACCTCTTCCATACATTGGGAGAATTGTGTTTGTCTCCAGTTGGTTTGTCTTACGTTAGTAAATTGGTGCCAGCGAGAATGATTGCGTTAATGTTTGGTATGTGGTACTTGGCCATTGCTATAGGTAATAAGTTAGCGGCTGTTTTAGGAGGTCAGATTGAAAATATTACTGAAGAGTATAGTCTCTCTACATTCTTCCTGATTTTTACAATTGTCCCTGTCGCAGCTGGTGTTTTGGTATTTTTATTAAACCCAGTACTTAAGAAACTAATGCACGGTGTACGCTAATCAAAACAGTTAAAATAATATAAAATGCTCCTAAAAAGGAGCATTTTTTGTAAGTTCGGAACAAGAATTGCAACAAATCGGTTATGAAAAATCTACTATACATATTTGCTATTGTGTTACTTACATCTTTCAAGGTGAGTGATAAGGCTGATAAGGAAATTAATTGGATAACGCTAGAGGAGGCTATTGAACTTCAAAAGGAAGAGCCTAGAAAAATTATAATGGATGTATACACCAATTGGTGCGGTCCATGCAAAATGCTAGACAAAAATACTTTCCATAACGAAGATGTGGTTGATTATGTTAATAAGAATTATTACGCCGTAAAATTTAATGCAGAAGGTAACGCCTCAGTGACTTATAAGGATAAGACTTTTAGTAATCCTAATTATAACCCAGCGAATGCCAACAGACGAAATAGTGCGCATGAATTCTCAAGGTATTTACAAGTAAGAGCTTATCCTTCAATGGTTTTTTTTGATGAAAGCGCTAATGTTATTGCGCCTCCAATTACAGGTTATTTAAAGCCGCAACAATTAGAGTTGTATCTAAAAATGTTTAAAGCTGATGAACATAAGGATATGACGACACAGGAAAAGTTTAATGAATATTACAAAAACTTTAAACCTACATTTAAGGAATAGATTAACCGTCAATACGGGTGGTTTTCCTAATTTCCGTTTAGGAAAATTGTAACAAGAATAGGTTTTTAGAAATTATTCAAGAATAAAAGCTCCCTTTTCATTGGTGTAATGGAAAGGGATTTCTTTTTGCTGGCAAGTTAATTTCCAACGTTGCGCATAAGTTTTATAATTACTGGCGTCTGCAATAATTGTTTTAGGCTTCAAGCTGTCCAAGACTCTGTTTAGATTTACTTTTGGTGAGTTTCTCAATAAAACATAATCGATTTTAGTAGCTATATTTTTATAAATGCCTAAACTATCAATTACTAAAATTTTATAGTCTTTATAGGTGTAAAAGTGTTGTAAAGAATCTTCTTTAAGGGTTTTTAATATTCTACCAACCTTATAGTTTTTAATAACATTATCTGTTTTTCGCTTAGAAGTATCTAAATTATGATGAATTAAAAGTTTGCTGCTTTTTTGTAGGCCAATCATAGAGAACCGACTCTTATTGAATACAACAAAAGCAGAAGTTTCGCTTTGATGCTTATTGTAGAAAAAAGTACCTTGAAAACAGATTACAGTGATCAATGCTAATCCAACCCATTTGAAAGTTTTGTGTTTGTGGACTTGGACTAGAGAAACCACAAAAACATAGACACAAATCACCTGAGCTATGGTAAAAGGGATGTCTCTAAACAAAAAATCTTCAAATTGAGCTACCCAAGCTATAAATCCATTAAGTGAATTTATTATCGTACTATATACATCAACTAATAAACTTGGAAGCACATTTAATAATGCCAATAATATAACCAATAAGCCTAAACCTAGAATTAATCCTAAAAACGGAATAACAACAATATTTGATATAAAAAACAAACCTGGAAACTGATGGAAATAAAATAAACTGATAGGTAATACTCCAAATTGCGCAGCTATTGTTACGGTAAATATTTGCCATAATTTATCAAGAATCCAATATTTTGGTTGCCAGATTTTGTAAATAATAGGTTGAATACTTACAATCCCTAAAACAGCTAAATAGCTCATCTGAAAACCAACTTCAAACAAAAATGTAGGCTTAAAGAGTAAAATAAGGAAAGCTGAAACAGCTAGGGTATTATAAATATTTGTTGGTCGTTTTAAATGCATTGCAACATTTATGATGCTAAACATCATGACGGCTCTAGTTATCGAAGGTGATAAGCCAGCAATAATAGCGAAAGACCAAAGCAGAACAAATATGACTAAGCCTTTTATGAAATTACCATGTTTAAAATAGAGTAGTGGACTAAAAACGAAGTTGAGGATCAATAATAAAATTCCAACATGCAAACCAGAAACGGCAAGAATATGTATAGTACCAGAATTGATATAGTTATTGTAAACTGTTTTGTCTATAGACTGTCTTTGCCCAAGTAGTAAGGCATTCATTATGCTTAAGACATCTCCTTTAAATCCAGTATTAACTAACTCTTGATTGATTGTTGATCTAAGTTGGTCCGCGTATCCATAAATGCTATGTTTAGAATTTGAAAGAAGAAAAACCTCATGCTTTTTTAAATATAGTTGTTTGTAAACTTGCTTTAATTCTAAATATTCAGAATAATCAAACTGATAAGGATTCAATGGTTTTTGAATATTAGTGAGTTTTGCTGAAGTCAATACAATGTCATCAACAGCAAAAGGTTTAGAAAGACTGTCTGGTTTTAAGTTAATGAGTAGCCTACCTGAAGATTTATTATTGTTAATGGACTTTACCGAAGCAATATACTTGTCATTGTAGTTATCTGGTTTTAGTCGTTCTTCAATCTGTAAAATTATTTCTTGAGCTCCATTACTTTTATCAATGTTTAGGTAGTGATTGCTTAGTAATTTTTCATTTTGAATAGTGTAACTAAGCATTCCTATACCAATAAAACAAATAAAACTCAGGATATCAAAAAACGGGTGGTTTACAATTTTTGAGCGTAATACAATCCATAAAAGCCCAAGTGATATGACACAAAGGGTTATAAAGACTAAAATAAAATTTAGGCTTAACTTAAGGTAATGAGAAATTACAATTCCTATAATCAGGAAAACGGTAAGTTTTATTATAGGAAATTTTAGTAACTTCATGATAATGAGTTACTAATATAATAAAAGTCATGTTATAAAACACGTCTAGCTTGAACGAAAGCGAAATACCAATATTTTTCTGCTAAAGAAGAAATCATAACTCCTCTGCTGGTTGAGGCGTGAATAAATTCAACATTTCCAGGTCTAACATCGGTAACAATACCAACATGGTTAACACTTCTGCTGTTTTTACTGGTGGCGAAAAATACCAGATCACCTACATTAACTTCTTTCAAATCTACCCAATCTCCATAACTTCGTAATCCAGAAGTTGACCTTGGTAAGCTAATATTGTGTTCTTTGAAAGAGGTATATATTAACCCAGAGCAGTCCATGCCTTTTTTTGTAGTTCCTCCGTATTTATAACGTGTACCGTTAAAGGTTTTGGCAAATTTCACAATGCTTTCTGCATCTTTAGAAGGTTTCTTAGAACTGTTTTCAACCTTTACGGAATACGTCTGCCTTTTTTTGCTGCTATAGCTTTTTTTAGATTTACAACTGGTTGAGATTACTACTAAAAGTAGGATAGGTAATAGTCTTTTCATTTGTAAGTTTAGATATTGGGTTCTTTTATGGTTTTGTAGATTAATTTAGCGGCATTTTCACTAGCTCCTTTACCACCTAGTTTCTTCTCTAGTTCAAAATAATCGAGGAACATTTGCTCTCTCTTTTCTCCATTCAAAATTAAATTTAATTCTTTTTTGAGGCGCTTTTTGTTTAAATCTCCTTGAATTAATTCAGTAACTACCTCCCGATCCATAATCAAGTTAACTAAAGATATAAACTTAAGTGTAATAATGCGTTTCGCTATATGATAAGAGATAGCGTTGGCCTTGTAGCAAACCACTTGTGGTACTTTAAAAAGTGCAGTTTCTAATGTTGCAGTTCCTGAAGTTACAAGAGCAGCATAAGAAACACTTAGTAAATCGTAGGTTTTGTTAGAAATGAAGCTAACATTGTCTTGTTTTATAAATTGCTTGTAAAACTCATAATCTTGACTTGGAGCTCCAGCGATTACAAACTGATAGTCCTTAAAATTGTTAACAAGACTTAGCATTACTCCCAACATTTTGGTGATTTCTTGTTTTCGGCTACCAGGTAACAAAGCAATTATAGGTTTGTCATTAAGATTATTCTGAGATTTAAAAGTCGCTTCTTCAATCTGAGTTCTATCTGCTATAGCATCAATTAGAGGATGGCCAACAAAGTTGACATCATAATTGTACTTATTGTAAAAGGCTTTTTCAAAAGGTAAGATGCAGTACATGGCGTCGATGTCGCGTTTTATCTTTTCAACTCTACTTGCTCTTGATGCCCAAACTTGAGGGGAAATATAGTAATGTGTTCTATAATTTTGCTCTTTAGCCCACTTGGCAACTCTTAGGTTAAAGCCAGAGTTGTCTATGAAAATAATAACGTCTGGATTAAAATTTTCAATATCATTTTTACAAAACTTAATGAGCCCTAAGATTTTCCTAAGATTGAGAATAACTTCCGCAAAACCCATAAACTGTCGCTCTTTGTAATGCTTTACCAAAGTGCCACCAACAGCTTGCATTAAATCTCCACCCCAGAATCTAATCTCAGCATTTTCATCTTGTTTAAACAAAGCTTTCATTAGGTTAGAACCATGCAAATCTCCTGAAGCTTCTCCTGCAATGATATAGTATTTCATAGCTTTTTAGTTGTTCAGGTTCCAGGTGTTTAGGTTCTGTATTAGATGGTGTGCTGTAAGATCGAATTGAACAGGAACAACAGAAACGTAGCCATGTTCTAAAGCCCATTCGTCGGTATCTTCACCATTGTCTAGATTTACAAATTTTCCGGCTAACCAGTAATATTCTCTTCCCATTGGGTTAGTGCGTTTGTCAAATTCTTCAACCCAATTAGCTCTAGCTTGTCTACAAACTTTGATCCCTTTTATATCTTCTTTCTTTAGTTTAGGAAGGTTAACATTTAACACAACGCCATCAGGTAAACCATGTTCTAAAACCTGCCTGGTAATTGTTTCTATAAAGGGTTTGCAGTGTTCAAAATCGGCATTCCAATTATAATCTAATAACGAAAACCCTATTGCAGGAATGCCTTCAATTCCAGCTTCTAAAGCAGCACTCATCGTTCCTGAATAAATCACATTTATTGAAGAGTTAGAGCCGTGATTTATACCAGAAACACAGATATCTGGTTTTCTATCTAAAATTTCTCGTACGGCTAATTTTACGCAATCTGCAGGCGTGCCAGAACAGCTGTACTCAGGTTGCTTTCCGTCTATGGTAACCTTTTCTAAATACAATGTTGCGTTAACGGTAATGGCATGTCCCATGCCGCTTTGTGGACTATCTGGAGCAACAACTACAACATCACCAATGGTATTCATTACCGAAATCAAAGTCCGTATGCCAGGAGCAGTAATACCATCGTCGTTAGTTACTAAAATTAAAGGGCGTTTGGCCATTGTGTAAGAAAAATTGTTATTGTGTTGTAAAAATACTAAAAAACTATACCTTTTGTCGGTTATATTGGCTTTAACAAAAAATTAGTGCCGCTATTTTTTATGGCACGGTTTTTTCTGCTATTTTAGTGAAATATTGAAAGCCTACTTAATCCTATAAATTTAAAAATAAGACTATGAAAGGGAATTATAAGTTCTTGCTACTGGCATTAATGATAGCTTTTGCGTCATGTAGCTTTACAAGTAAAAAGTTCGATGATCCTGATAAAGATAAATTATTGATTCAATTAATCACTTATCTTTTAGAACAGGGACATTTCAATCCACAAGATATAAATGACGATTTTTCTGAAAGTGTTTATGAAGACTACTTAAATAACCTTGATCCGTTCAAGCGTTATTTTTATGCTTCGGATATTGAAGAGTTTGATGCTTACAGAAAACAATTAGACGATCAGATTAAAGCATACGATGTGTCATTTTTCAATTTAACACACCAACGTTTACTTCAACGTATAGCGGAATCTAAAAAAATCTACACTGAGATTTTAGAGAAGCCGTTTGATTTTACAAAAGACGAAGAGTATTCTGCGGATTACGAAAAGTTGACTTATGTAAAGTCGAAAAAAGAAATGAAAGAACGTTGGAGAAAGCAACTTAAGTTTTCTACCATCGCAAATTATGATGATGCTATCACGCAAAGAAATATAGAACTTGGTGCTAATGAACTGCCAGAAAGTTTATTTTCTGCAACTAGTGAGAAATCGCATTCTAAAGAAGATAAAAAGACTTTAAGTGAAATTGAATCAGAGGCTAGAGATGCTACAAAGCGTTCTCTTGATGAGCTTTACGATTACATTGATGACAGAAGAAGAACAGATTGGTTTTCGGTTTATGTAAACGCTATTGTAGAAGAATTTGACCCTCATACATTCTACTTTGCTCCAGAAGATAAAGAGCGATTTGATAGAGATATGTCTGGAAACTTTGAAGGTATTGGCGCACGTTTACAAAAGAAAATGGACGGTATTGTTGTTAATGAAATCATTAGCGGAGGTCCAGCTTGGAGAGCGAATGAACTTGAAGTAGGTGATCAAATCCTTAAGGTTAAACAAGAAGACGAGGACGAGGCAGTTAATGTAGTAGGTATGCGTTTAGATGACGCCATCAAGTTTATTAAAGGTCCAAAAGGAACTGTTGTAACCTTGACTCTTAAGAAAGTAGATGGTACCATTGAGGATATTTCAATTACCAGAGATATTGTTGAGTTGGAAGAAACTTATGCGAAGTCTTCTACGGTTGAAAAGGAAGGTAAAACCTTTGGTGTCATAAATCTTCCTAAATTTTATATCGATTTTGAAGATTATGATAAGCGAAATGCAGCTTCAGATATTAAACAAGAAATCCTTCGTTTAAAAGAACAAAATGTTGAAGGTCTTGTTCTAGATTTAAGAAATAACGGTGGAGGTTCTTTGCAGACAGTTGTTGATATTGCAGGATTGTTTATTGAGCAAGGTCCAGTAGTTCAGGTTAAAACAACAGGTGAAGCTAAAGAGGTTTTAAGCGATAAAGATAAGTCGATAGTATGGGATGGTCCTTTGGTAATTTTGGTAAATGAGCTTTCAGCTTCAGCTTCCGAAATTTTAGCTGCGGCAATGCAAGATTATAAAAGAGGTATCGTGATTGGAAGTAAGCAAACTTATGGAAAGGGAACTGTGCAGACTGTTTTCGATTTAAACCGTATGGTTAGAAACAACACTAATGGAGATATGGGAGCGCTAAAATTTACTACGCAAAAGTTCTATAGAATTAATGGTGGTTCTACTCAGTTAGAGGGTGTTAAGAGTGATGTTGTTGTGCCAGACCGTTATAGTTACATTAATATTGGTGAGAAAGATCAGGAAAACCCATTACCTTGGGATAAAATTGATGCTGCTGAATATGATGTTTGGGAAAACTATTTTGATTATGATACTACAATTAGTAAGAGTAAGCAACGTATGGCTGCTAATGAGCAATTAAAGTTGATTGACGCCAATGCTAAATGGGTTAAAAAAATAAGAGACCGTGAGGTGTATTCGTTAAAGTATAGTGAGTATAAGAAAGAAATGGAGTTAAACGAGCAAGAAGCAAAACGATTCGAGCAGCTTTCTGAATACAAGACGAATCTTACATTCAATTCACTTCCATATGAAATAAAATTAATGGAAAAGGATTCTGTACTTGAAGAAAAGCGTGACCGTTGGCATCAAGCTTTAGCAAAAGATGTGTACATAGAAGAGGCAATCAATGTGTTACATGATTTAAAAATGACACATGCTATTAAAAATAAATTAGCAGGCTCTGTGAAGAATTAAAAACTTCCTATGGGAAAACCAAATAATTCACTAACAACATTAGCGCTTCAAAAGTTTAAAAAAAACTTTTGGGGCGTTTTTAGTTTGGGTATAATTTTCTGCATAGGACTTATCTCAGTTTTTGCATATCTCTTTGCTCCTGATGCTACAAAAAATGCAAATCAAATGCATTTGGCTATACATTCTAAGTCGCCTGGTTTTAATGTTGAAATGTTAACCATGCCATCAGGAATAGAGTCGGATCAAAATTTTCTTTCACAATTATTTTTCGGAAAACAGAATACAGATACTGAAATTCCTATTCAGTCTTACAGTGTTGATAATGGTGTTTTAAGCTATGTTGAATATGCTTCGGATGGATTAAAAGGGGTAGAAAAAGAAGTAGAACTCACTAAATTTACCGACTCAGATTATAAAGATTTTATTGAAAACCGAACCTTTCTTTTTGGGACAGATAAATATGGTAGAGATTATCTTAGTCGTATTCTAATAGGTTCAAGGATTTCTTTCTTTATAGGTTTTATTGCTGTTTTTATTTCTTTAGTTGTTGGTTTGCTTATGGGTAGTTTGGCTGGTTACTATGGAGGTAAAGTTGATGCTGTAATTATGTGGGTTATTAATGTGACTTGGTCCATTCCGACATTGCTTTTGGTTATTGCGATAACATTGGCTTTGGGTAAGGGTTTTTGGCAAGTTTTTATAGCTGTGGGTTTAACTATGTGGGTAGAAGTGGCTAGAGTGGTGCGTGGTCAAATTATTAGTGCCAAGGAAATGCAATATGTAACTGCTGCGAAAGCTTTAGGTTATGATGATTACAGAATTATTACAAAACATATTCTACCTAATATATTCGGACCATTAATTGTGATTTCTGCAGCAAATTTTGCAGCTGCAATTCTTATAGAGAGTGGCTTAAGCTTTTTGGGTATAGGTGCTCAACCTCCAATGGCTAGTTGGGGAGCGATGATTAAAGACCATTACAACTACATTATTTTAGGAAAGCCATACTTAGCTATGATTCCTGGAGTTTGTATTATGGTTTTAGTGATGGCCTTTATGTTAGTTGGTAATGCACTTAGGGATGCTTTAGATGTAAAATCTTAGTTTTCTTCTGAGTTAGTTTTATTTGATGGCTTGAAGAACAAAGACCAATTTTCCTCTTTTGTGTATTGTGCAAATGTATCTGGACGATATTCGCCATTTCTAATTAATGTTTCTCCATTGGGTTTGATTAAGGCATAGGATCCACAAAGTGTTCTATTAGTAAAAAAGGTTGGATCTGAAGTAATTATCCTCATCAATAAAAAAATATTCTTTTTCTGAATTAGACTTATTTTTAAGAATCATTCCTTTTTCAAATAAACATACTAGAGTAATATTCTTGTTATTTAATTCCTTTTTCATTGGATTAAGAAATGATTTTCTTTGATTAATTTCAGTTCTTGTCCATGTGTTGTCTCTTGTTGAAGAGCACAAATCATCTTTGTAATAGTATTCAATTAAAATTATTGAAGAATCAATAATTTGGGATTTTGAGATTGATTCTAATTTTTTCTTTATAAGATTAAAATCTAGATTGCCAATTTGGTGTAGTCCTTTTTTTAGTTTACAAAAACGTTGTTGTTTCGTCCCTAAAGAATCCCATCTTATAAATGCATTGTTTTTATTTCTCCACTTTTCTTGAAAACTTGGTTTACTAATAGTGTCCCCATCTATATCGAGATGTATGCGCTCTTGTCCTATAATGGTATTGAAGAAAAGTGAAAAAAATATTATAATAATTAAGTAATTTGTCTTCATTGGAACCATATAGTTATTCATTTTTTAAAGCTTCAATCTCTTCGTTAGTAGCTTCAATAAAACCTAAAACCTCGTTTTGTCCAATCTTCTTACTAGATGAGGTTATAAAATGAGGTGGAAGTTCTTCCCAAGTTTTTAGTAGTTCTTGGCAATAGTCATCTACGTGGCGCTCAATAGCTTTTGGTTTTAATTTGTCGGCTTTGGTAAAAATAATACCAAAAGGAATTCCATTTTCACCTAAATACAGCATAAATTCTAAATCAATAGTTTGAGGCTCATGACGAATATCTACTAGAACAAAAGCAGAAACCAATTGTTGACGTTGTTCAAAATAATTAGTTATGAATTTCTGGAATTTCTTTTTTGAGGTTTTAGAAACTCTAGCATAACCATAACCTGGTAAATCAACTAAATACCAATTGTCATTGATGACGAAGTGATTAATCAGTTGTGTTTTTCCTGGTTTACCTGAAGTTTTTGCTAAGCTTTTTCTGTCGGTAAGCATGTTGATTAAAGAAGACTTACCTACGTTACTTCTGCCTATAAATGCATATTCTGGCAAATGGTTTTTAGGACATTTGGCAACATCAGAATTGCTAACAACAAATTCGGCAGATTTTATTTTCATAATTTCTTATAAATGGTGTGTAAGATTTTAAGTTTCTAAGAAGATGTAATCTTTTAAAAGCCTCTTTTTTCTAACCAGTTATTAAGTATTTTATTAAATTCTTCAGGATGTTCCATCATTGCAGCGTGGCCACATTTGTCAATCCAATACAAGTCAGAATCTGGTAAAAGATCATGAAACTCCTCAGCAACTTCAGGTGGAGTTACGTTGTCATTTTTACCCCAAATTATACAAGTTGGTGTATCCATTTTTGGTAAATCTTTAGCCATATTATGTCTTATAGCACTTTTTGCAATGGCTAAAGTTTTAATGAGTTTATTTCTGTCATTTACGGTTTCGTAAACTTCATCTACTATCTCTTTTGTGGCAACCTCAGGATCGAAAAAAACATCTTGTGCTTTCTTCTTAATTACTTCGTAGTCGCTTCGTTTTGTGTAGCCACTACCCATAGCGCTTTCATAAAGACCAGAGCTTCCTGTTATAATAAGGGCTTTTACTTTATTTGGGTAAAGTTTTGTGTGGTATAAACCGATATGACCACCAAGGGAATTACCTAGCAAAATAACATTATCTAAACCTTTGAATTCAATAAAATCCTTTAGGTAATTAGCAAAGCTCTTTACGTTAGTTTTAAGTAAAGACATGGTGTATATCGGTAGTTCAGGTATAATAACCTTATACCCATTAGAGCTGAAGAATTTGGTAACGGCATCAAAATTACTTAGCCCTCCCATTAATCCATGAAGTACTATAATTGGTGTGCCTTCTCCTACTTCAATATATCTATAATCCTTTTCTTTTTTTAAAAGGTGTGCCATTTACATATTAGCGGTTAAATGTTAAAAACAAATATAACTAAATCCTTTAGAATATAAATATAATGCTGAAAATATCGGTCATTTCATTTACCGTCTAAATATTTTTTGCTTGTTAATATCTCCCACAATTTTAACTAACTGTGATGTGTCTGTATTTCTAGAATTTAGATGTAAATCAGACTTCTAAAATTCAAAACTTATCAACAAAGTGGGATAATGTGGTAAAAAGTGGATAATTTTTCAATATATTTGAATTTAAATCGTTGAAGTTGTAAGCGAAACCTTGTGAATTCATTTATAGGAACATACGAATGTAAAGCTGATGCAAAAGGAAGGCTGATGGTGCCTGCTGTGCTCAAAAAGCAGTTGTCGTCGGCTTTGCAAGATGGTTTTGTTTTAAAGCGAGCGGTGTTTCAGCCGTGTTTGGAATTGTATCCAATGGCTGAGTGGAATGTGCTTATGGCAAAGATCAATAAGCTTAATCGTTTTAAGAAAAAAAACAATGATTTTATAAGACGATTCACTGCTGGTGTGAAAGTGGTAGAGGTTGATAATGCGGGAAGATTGTTGATACCGAAAGACTTGATGGGTTTTTCGGGAATTACAAAAGAAGTTGTTTTGGCTTCTGCTGTGAATATCATTGAGATTTGGGATAAGGATAAGTACGAGCAAGCTATTGATGATGCTGCATTAGATTTTGCGGATTTGGCTGAAGAGGTAATGGGACAAGATGATGAGGTCGATGGAATATCATAACGCAGTGTTGTTAAAACAAACGGTGGATGGTTTGAATATTCGTCCTGATGGAGTTTATGTAGATGTAACATTTGGTGGTGGTGGTCATAGTCGAGAGATATTGTCGAGACTTGGTGAAGAAGGAAAGTTGTTTGCCTTTGATCAGGATAAAGATGCTTTAGAGAATGTAATTGAAGATGATCGTTTTGTGTTGATAAATGAAAACTTCAGATATATAAAAAGGTTCTTAAGATTTTATGGTGTAAAGGAGGTTGATGGTGTGCTTGCGGATTTTGGCGTATCGTCGCATCAATTTGATGTTGCTGAAAGAGGGTTTTCAACACGTTTTGAAGCGGATTTAGATATGCGAATGAATCAATCTAATAAACTATCTGCTTTTGAAGTGATAAATGAGTATTCCGAAGAGCAAATTAGAGATGTGCTTTTGCAATATGGTGAGTTAAGACAGGCTCCAGCAATGGCAAGGGTGATTGTTTCGGGAAGAAATAATGGGGAAATAAAAACGAGTGAGCAATTAAAAACTGTTTTGAAGCGGTTTTTGAACCATAAGAAAGAGAATAAAGTATTGGCGCAAATATATCAGGCGATAAGAATTGAGGTGAACCAAGAAATTGAAGTGTTGAAGGAGTTGTTGTTGCAGATGCCAGAGGTTTTAAAAAAAGGAGGAAGGTTAAGTTTTATCTCTTACCATTCTTTAGAGGATCGATTGGTGAAACGATTTATAAGAAACGGATTGTTTGAAGGTGAGCCAGTGCGAGATGTGTTCGGGAATTTTGAAGTGCCGTTAAAAAAAGTGGGAGGTTTAATTGTGCCTTCGCAAACAGAAATTAAAGAGAATAATAGAGCAAGGAGTGCAAAGCTGAGAATTGCTGAGAAACTATGAAGAAAAACATCTATAGCATATTAAGAGGTAGGTTTCTGATTAGTGATGATTCGTTTAAAAATTGGCGTATCATCATTTTTATTTCAGTACTGGCTATAGTTATGATTGCGAGTTCTCATAGTGCAGATAAAAAAGTATATGAAATAGCGAGGCTTACAAATGAAGTGAAAGAGCTTCGTTCGGCCTTTGTGGATAAGCGAGGTAAATTAATGCGTCTCAAAAAGGAGTCTTACGTGGAGACTAAAATGAAAGAAAGGGGAATTGAAATTTCATTAAATCCACCAACAAAAATAATAGTAAAATCAAACCAAGAATAAACTTTGGCAACAACAGAAACCAACATATTAAACAGATTGTACTTCGTGGCAGGCTGCATGTTTGTATTTGCGCTTGCTGTGGTGTTCAAGCTGATTAGTATTCAGTTTATTCAAGGTGACGAATATAGAGCGCTTGCAGAAAAGCGTACGTTGCGAGATTTTGAAATACCTGCCAATAGAGGTAATGTCTATTCTGCTGATGGTAGCTTGTTGGCAACGTCTATTCCTAAATACGATATACGTATTGATGCGATTCAGCCTAAAGATGTAGTTTTTGAAAAATATATAAACGCGCTTGCAGATTCACTTAGTGTGTATAAAGGAAAGCCGGCTTCGTATTACAAAAACATTATTAGAAGAGCGAGAAATAACAAAAACAGATATTTCTTATTGGCAAGAAACATTAGCTATTCAGATTATATAAGAATGCGAAACTTTCCGCTTTTAGAGCTTGGTGCAATTCAAGGTGGTTTAATTGTGGAGCAAACTACACGACGTGAACATCCGATGGGTGAAATTGCTGCGCGTTCCATTGGTTATGAGCGTATAGATGAAAATAATTATGCGACAAGGGTTGGGTTAGACGGTGCTTTTGGTGAAAAATATTTAAGAGGTGTAAATGGCAAACGAACTAAACAAAAGATAGGTAATGGCAATTGGAAGCCGATTTACGATTTTGACAAAGTAGAGCCAAAGGATGGTTATGATGTTTATACAACTTTAGATGTCAATATTCAAGATATAGCGCATCACGCATTGTTAGCACAATTAGAAAAATACAAAGCAGATCATGGTTGTGTGGTGGTTATGGAAGTTGAAACGGGTGAAATAAAAGCTATTTCAAATTTAGGAAGAAATACTAACGGACATTATTACGAACGATTGAATTATGCTGTAGGAGAAAGTCATGAGCCTGGTTCTACGTTTAAGTTAATGGCTGTAACTGCAGCTTTAGAGGATAAGGTTATAGATACTAGTGATGTTGTTGATACGGAAAAGGGGATTCTGACTTTTTATGGTAAAAAAGTTAGAGATTCAAAACATGGTGGTTATGGCAAGATTTCAGTTTCTGAAGCTTTTGAGGTTTCTTCAAATACAGGAATAGTAAAAGCTATTGATAATGCATACAGAAATAAGCCAAGCAAATTTGTGGATAGATTGTATGCTATGAATCTTAACGATAGTCTTGATCTTCCAATAATTGGTGAGCCAAGTCCTATAATTCCAGATCCAAGAGTGAAAAACGGTAGATGGAGTGGTATTGCGCTACAGTGGATGGCTTATGGTTATGGTGTGTCTTTTACTCCGCTTCAAACACTAACTTTTTATAATGCCATTGCAAACAATGGCGAAATGGTAAAGCCTAGGTTTTTAAGAGAGGTTAAGGAATATGATAGAGTGGTTGAGCCTTTTGAGAAGAAAGTAATCAATCCTAGAATTTGTTCAGAAGAAACTGTGAAGAAAGTAAAGCAGTTGTTGGAGAATGTGGTAGAAAAGGAACATGGAACAGGGCATAGATTGTATTCTGAAAATTTCTCTATGGCAGGTAAAACAGGAACATGTCAAAAGGATTATAGAAATAGAGATAAATTAAACTATATCTCATCTTTTGCAGGTTTTTTTCCTGCGGATAACCCTAAGTATTCATGTATTGTGGTGATTCATGAGCCTGATAAAAGTGTTGGTTATTATGGTGCAGACGTTTCAGGTCCTGTGTTTAAGAGAATTGCTCAAAAGATTTATACAGATACTCCTATTGTAGATGAAATCAAAAACCTTGATTATAAGAGTAATCTAGTAAAAAATGATTTTGAAGGTTATTATGAAAATTCTAGAAAATATAGAGAGTTAATGCCAAACGTAGTTGGTATGCCAGCTATGGACGCATTGGCTTTGTTGGAAAATCTGCCTGTAGGTGTTAAGGTAAAAATTACCGGAAGTGGAGTGGTGAGAAAGCAATCCGTAGACAAGCATCAAAAATTACAAGCTAACCAAACAATAGTTTTAGAAGCATCATGATGGTATTGAAAGACATATTGTATAAGGTTAATATTAATGCTGTTGTTGGTAGCACAGGCATTACCGTGCAAAAGATTGAGTTTGATTCACGTCAAATTCAAACTAATGATGTTTTTGTGGCAATTTCTGGAACCTTAACAGATGGTCATAAATACATTGAAAAAGCTATAGTAGATGGCGCGACAGCTATTGTGTGTGAGGTTTTGCCAGAAAATCTTCAAAACGGAATTACCTATATCGAAGTTGAAAATTCAAATCAGGCTTTGGCTTTTATGGCTGCCAATTATTTTGAGCATCCATCCGAAAACTTAAAACTTGTTGGTGTAACAGGTACTAATGGAAAAACTACGGTATCTAGTTTGTTGTATCAACTCTTTAAAAAAGCGGGTTACAAGGTTGGTTTACTATCAACGGTTAAGATCATGGTAGCTGATGAAACTTATAAAGCGACACATACTACTCCAGATTCATTAACGATAAACAAATATTTAAAGTTGATGAATGAGGCAGGTGTAGAATACTGCTTTATGGAGGTGAGTTCTCATGGAATACATCAAAGTAGAACTGAAGGATTGCAGTTTGCTGGAGGAATTTTTACAAATCTATCTCATGATCATCTCGATTATCATAAAACTTTTGCTGAGTATAGAGATGTTAAAAAACGATTTTTCGATCAGTTGCCTAAAGAAGCCTTTGCATTATCTAATATGGATGATAAAAATGGTTTGATAATGCTTCAAAATACAAAAGCTAAAAAATACACTTACGCTTTAAAGAATTACGCAGATTATAGAGCGCAAATTTTAGAAAATGAATTTAGTGGCTTATTGTTGAAGGTGAATGAAAGTGAATTGTGGACACGATTAATAGGTGATTTTAATGCTTATAATATTCTAGCAATTTATGGTGCTGCCGAGCTTTTAGGTTTGAGTAAAGATGAAATTTTGAGATTGATAAGTGAGCTAGAAAATGTTTCGGGTCGTTTTCAGTATTTCATTTCAGATGAGAAAATCACAGCGATTGTAGACTATGCGCATACACCAGATGCATTGAAAAATGTACTGGAAACCATTAATAGTATTCGTACTAAAAATGAAGAATTAATTACGGTTGTAGGTTGTGGTGGAGATAGGGATAAGACCAAGCGACCTAAAATGGCGCACATCGCTTCGGCTTTAAGTACAAAAGTGATTTTTACTAGCGATAATCCACGTAGCGAAGTTCCTGAAACCATTATTGAAGATATGGAGAAAGGAGTTGAACCTCAAAATTTCAAAAAGACATTATCAATAACAGATAGAAGACAAGCGATAAAAACGGCGTGTCAAATGGCGGAAGCAAATGATATTATTCTTATCGCGGGAAAAGGACATGAGACCTATCAAGAAATTAAAGGAGAACGATTCGATTTTGATGATTTTAAAATAGTGCAAGAATTTTTAAAACAATTACAAAAGTAAGATGCTGTATTACCTATTTGAATATTTAGAACAACAATTTCAGATACCTGGAGCTTCGCTTTTTGGGTTTATAACCTTTAGAGCAGCTATGGCTATAATATTGTCGCTTTTGATTTCGACAATTTATGGGAAACGCATCATAAAGTTTTTGCAAAAACAACAGGTTGGTGAAACTATTCGTGATTTGGGTTTAGAAGGACAAGTCGAGAAGGCAGGTACACCAACTATGGGTGGAATCATCATAATTCTAGCAACCATAATTCCTGTGTTGTTATTGGCAAAACTTGAAAATATATACATCATTCTTTTGTTGGTAACCACAGTTTGGATGGGAACTATTGGATTTATAGATGATTACATTAAGAAATTCAAAAATGATAAAGAAGGTCTAAAAGGTAAATTTAAAGTTTTAGGCCAAGTAGGATTGGGAATAATCGTAGGTGCTACACTATTTTTTAGTGATGATGTTACTATAAAGGAAAAATTACCAGTAGAGCAGCAACAGGTTTTGTTAGCTCAAGATCCAGACATTGCACCAGCAAAATTATTTGATGCAGAGGAAAAGTCTACAAAAACTACAATTCCGTTTGTGAAAGGTAATGAGTTTGATTATTCAAACTTAATCACATGGATCAGTCCTGATTTAGAAAAATATGCATGGGTCATTTTTATTCTGGTGAGTATTTTCATTATTACGGCTGTTTCTAATGGTGCAAATCTTACCGATGGTATTGATGGGTTAGCAGCAGGTACATCAGCCATAATTGTACTGACATTAGGAATTTTTGCATGGGTTTCAGGTAATATCATTTTCTCGGAATATCTCAACATTATGTACATACCAAGGGTTGAGGAAATCACTATTTACATTGCGGCATTCGTAGGAGCTTTAATAGGGTTCTTGTGGTATAATACATATCCAGCACAAGTGTTTATGGGTGATACAGGAAGCTTGACAATTGGTGGAATTATAGCGGTAATTGCTATTGCGGTAAGAAAAGAATGGTTAATCCCTGTACTGTGTGGTATTTTCTTAGCGGAAAATTTATCTGTGGTAATGCAGGTGAGTTATTTCAAATACACAAGAAAAAAATATGGTGAAGGGAGGCGCATTTTTAAGATGTCTCCATTGCACCACCATTATCAGAAATCAGGATATCATGAAAGTAAAATTGTAACTCGATTTTGGATTATCGGAATCTTGCTGGCAATTATATCCATCGTTACATTGAAAATTAGATAATGAAACGGTTGGTAATTCTTGGTGGAGGTGAAAGCGGAGTAGGAACGGCGCTTTTAGGAAAAGCAAAAGGCTATGAAGTTTTTGTTTCTGATAAAGGAAAAATTAAAGAAAAGTACAAAGACGTTCTTTTAAATAATGAGATTGAATTTGAAGATGAACAGCATACAGAATTAAAAATTCTGAATGCAAACATCGTAATGAAAAGTCCTGGGATACCAGATAAAGTGGCTTTGGTGAAACAAATTCGTGAAGTAGGAATTCCCGTTGTTTCAGAAATTGAATTTGCATCAAAATTCACAGAAGCAACTTTAATCGGTATAACGGGAAGTAACGGTAAAACTACTACCGCAACACTTACGCATCATTTGCTGAAGCAAGAATTGGATGTGGGTTTGGCTGGTAACATTGGTGACAGTTTCGCAAAACAGATTTTAGAGAAAAATCACGAAAACTATGTGTTGGAGATTAGTAGTTTTCAGCTCGATGATATCGTGGATTTCAAACCAAAAATTGCGGTTTTAACCAATATTACGCCAGATCATCTAGATCGCTACGATTACAAGTTTGAAAATTATATCGCTTCAAAATTTAGAATTGTAGAAAATCAAACTGAAGAAGATTTTTTCATTTATGATGCTGATGATGAGGTTATCAATGAGTGGTTGCAAAACAACCCAATTCAATCTCGAAAACTGCCTTTTTCACTGACTAAAGTCATTGAGGAAGGTGCATATTTAGACAATAATAAAATAATAATAACAATAGATAATAACCAAATAATTATGCCGACAGAAAATTTAGCTTTGGAAGGAAAGCACAACGTAAAAAATGCAATGGCAGCATCAACTGTGGCGCATTTACTTAAAATAAGAAAACAAACCATAAGAGAGAGTTTAGAGAATTTTCAGGGTGTTGAGCATCGTTTGGAGCATGTGCTTAAGATCAATAAAGTGCAGTACATCAATGATTCTAAGGCAACTAATGTTAATGCAACGTATTTCGCTTTGGAAAGTATGGATGCGCCAACAGTTTGGATTGTTGGAGGTGTCGATAAAGGGAATGAATACAAGGAATTATTTCCATTCGTAAATGAAAAAGTAAAGGCGATTATCTGTTTGGGTGTAGATAATGCAAAACTAATTGAAGCCTTCGGAAATATGGTTGATGTTATTGTTGAAACCCAATACATGAGCGAAGCTGTAAAAATAGCATATAAAGTGGCTGAAGCAGGTGATAATGTATTGTTGTCACCAGCGTGTGCGAGTTTTGATTTATTTGAAAACTATGAAGATCGTGGTCGTCAATTTAAAAATGCTGTAAGAAACCTTTAACTATGAATTTGGTAAATAAATATTTTATTTCAGAGGTCTTAGTTTCTGCAAGCTTTTATGATATAGACGAATGTGAAGATGTTCTTGGGGATGTAAATACGGAAGATGAGCGAGAGGTTAAAAGTTTAATAAAATATTTAATATTAATACCGTTCTATTATAATTATAAAAAAGATCAATTTCAACGAATTTTTAAAAATTCACTGTCGTATTTTTTGACAACCAATGAGGTTGATTTTAAAGAGGTTTTTGAGCGTTCTATGCCTTCATTTGAACTAACAAAAGATTCTAAGATATTTTTTGTTTGGTTATGGGAAGTGTTTTATGGTAAAGAAAGTTATGTGATAAATAATTTAAATCAATACAAGGTTAATAACGATATAGAGTTACTGTATGAAATACTACCTTATAGAAGAGCTGAAATTTAGTAAGGTGCTTCCTAGGGCTATTGATTGTGGATAATAGATGATATGAATAATATTTTTAAGCAAATAAAAGGAGATAAGGCGATTTGGGCAATAGTAACGCTATTGGCCATATTTTCGTTTTTACCTGTATACAGTGCGGCGAGTAATTTGGCTTATGTTGGAGGTATGGGTAATACATTTTCTTTTTTCTTAAAGCATTTTATGCATTTAGCGCTTGGTTTTGCTATTATGTTTGGAGTGCACAAAGTGCCTTATAAGTATTTCAGAGGCCTATCGATGATTATGATTCCGATAGTGTTCGTGCTGTTGATTATTACTATGCTTCAAGGTACTACTATTGATGGTGCTAACGCGAGCCGTTGGATTCAGATTCCTATTGTTAATATGTCTTTTCAGACATCAACATTAGCCGCTGTAGTTTTGATGGTTTATGTGGCTAGATATTTGTCGAAGATAAAAGATAAAGAAGTTAGTTTTAAAGAAACGTTGTTACCGCTTTGGGGACCAGTATTTTTGATTTTGATATTGATTCTTCCAGCTAACTTTTCCACAACAGCAATCATATTTACTATGGTGATGATGTTAGCTTTTATTGGTGGTTATCCAGTAAAATATCTTTTGATTATTATAGGAACAGGGCTGTTAGCGCTGACTATGTTTATTTTGACAGCTAAAGCTTTTCCAGAAGCTATGCCAAACCGTGTGGATACATGGATTAGCCGAATAGAAAATTTTGCTAATGGTGAAGATACTGAAGAAGATTATCAAATTGAAAAAGCCAAAATTGCAATAGCTACAGGAATAACACCCCTAGGTCCAGGAAAAAGCGTACAAAAAAACTTTTTACCACAGTCCTCATCAGATTTTATTTTCGCCATCATTATTGAAGAGTACGGTTTGTTTGGTGGTATCTTTTTGCTAATCATGTATTCGTGGTTATTGTTTAGAATTGTTATTGTGTCTCAAAAATCAGATACCATTTTTGGTAAATTATTAGTGCTTGGAGTTGGTTTGCCAATTGTGTTTCAGGCATTGATTAATATGGCAGTTGCAGTGGAGTTGTTTCCAGTTACAGGACAAACCTTACCGCTTATTAGTAGTGGTGGAACCTCAATTTGGATGACCTGTATGGCCATCGGAATCATATTAAGTGTTAGTGCTAAGCGCGAAGAAATAAAAGAACAAGAATCGGAAGAAAATCCGTTGGATATTTTAAGTGAAGCAATTTAATGAGTCGTTATAAATTCATATTATCAGGAGGAGGAACAGGAGGTCATATTTATCCTGCAGTAGCTATTGCGGATGAATTGAAATCTCGTTATCCAGATGCCGAATTTCTATTTGTTGGTGCTTCAGATCGAATGGAAATGGATAAAGTGCCACAAGCTGGCTATAAAATTGAAGGGCTTTGGATTTCTGGAATTCAACGAAAATTAACGTTAAAAAATCTAGCATTTCCATTTAAGTTAATAAGTAGCATTTTACGTTCTAAAAAAATAATAAAATCCTTTAAGCCAGATGTAGTAATTGGAACAGGTGGATTTGCAAGTGGGCCATTGCTTCATGTGGCGACTTCAAAAAGAATTCCTAGTTTAATACAGGAGCAGAATTCCTATCCAGGTATTACTAATAAACTGTTGGGGAAGAAGGTAAACTCTATTTGTGTAGCATATGAAGGATTGGAGAAATTCTTCCCAAAAGAAAAAATTAAACTAACAGGAAATCCAATTCGTAAAGATTTGTTGGAAGTAAAAGGAAAGCAAATTGAAGGAAAAGATACTTTTAAATTAGTTCATAGTAAACATACTTTATTGGTTTTGGGTGGAAGCTTGGGAGCCAGAAGAATCAATCAGCTTATCGAAGCAAATATTGAAATGTTTGAAGCTAATAATGTTCAGGTGGTTTGGCAATGTGGGAAATTGTATTTCGATCAGTACAAAAAATATAATGAGTTAAATAGTGTTCAGGTACATGCATTTTTGAATAATATGGATATGGCTTATGCAGCAGCAGATGTTATCATTTCAAGAGCAGGAGCTATTTCTGTGTCGGAATTGTGTATTGTTGGAAAGCCAACGATTTTTATTCCATCTCCAAATGTAGCAGAAGATCATCAAACCAAAAATGCAAAGGCTGTAGCGGATAAAAATGCAGCGGTATTGATAAGAGAAAAAGATCTAGATACTGATTTTGAATCTGAATTTGTCGAATTGATTTCTAATGAAGAAAAGAGAAAATTTTTAAGGCAAAATATAGAAAAGTTAGCGTTGGTAAATGCTACAAATGATATTGTTGATGAAGTTGAAAAACTATTGAAAAATAGATGAATTTAAAAGCTGTAAATAACGTTTTTTTTATTGGAATTGGAGGCATTGGAATGTCTGCCTTGGCACGTTATTTTGTGGCTAATGGTAAGCATGTTTCAGGATATGATAAAGTACCGACAGATATTACAAGAGCACTTGAGGAATTGGGTATAACTGTTCATTTTGAAGATGATGTAAAACATGTCGACTCAAGGTTTTTGAATCAAGATGAAACTCTGATTGTTTACACACCAGCGATACCAAAATCCCATACCGAATTAAACTATTTCATCGACAATAACTTTAAGGTTTTAAAACGTTCGGCTATTTTAGGTGAAATAACAAAACAAACCACTTGTTTGGCTGTGGCTGGTACACATGGAAAAACTACCACAACAAGCATTTTAGGACATTTGTTGAATAGTTGTGACGCTCCGGTTACGGCATTTTTAGGTGGAATTAGTGAAAATTATAATTCAAATCTGATTATAAACGGAACAGAAGTTACCGTGGTAGAAGCGGACGAATTCGATCGCTCTTTTTTAACTCTTTCGCCAAATTTAGCGTGCATCACATCAATGGATGCAGACCATTTGGATATTTATGGAGATGCTTCTGAGCTGATAAAATCATTTAAAGATTTTACTGAAAGAATAAAACCTAATGGTAAATTATTTGTAAAAAATGGTCTACCACTAAAAGGTATAACCTATGGTATAGAAGATGATTCCGATTATAGTGCTAAAAATGTAAGGATTGAAAATGGATCATACATTTTCGATATTAAAACACCGAATGGTACTTATAGAAATCTAGAGTTTAATCTACCAGGTAGACATAATTTGTCTAACGCCATAATTGCCTTGGCGATGGCTTTAGAATATGGCTGTTCTCATGAGCAGTTGGCTAAAGGCTTGGCATCTTACAAAGGTGTAAAGCGTCGATTTAGCTATCAAATAAAAACAGATGAATTTGTTTTTATAGATGATTATGCGCATCATCCAGAAGAAATTAATGCCGTGCATCAAGCAGTTAGAGAGATGTATCCAGATAAAAAAGTATTGGCAGTTTTTCAGCCGCATTTGTTCAGTAGAACAAGAGATTTTGTAGATGGTTTTGCAGAAAGTCTTTCAAAATTCGATGAAATTATCCTGTTAGATATTTATCCAGCAAGAGAATTGCCTATCGAAGGTGTGACGTCGGAATGGTTGTTGAATAAAATTAAAAACGATAACAAAAAGTTAATTCAAAAATCAGAATTAATTAATGAAATAAAAAAATCTGATACCAATATTGTAATGACGATTGGTGCTGGAGATATTGGAGAAGAAGTAAAACATATAAAAGAAGCTTTTAGTGTTGCGAATTAATTATAACTACATAAAAATCATTGTTTTGCTGATTTTGGTTGGTGGATTGTTCGCGTTTTCTAATAAAAGAAACGATGCACGGAAAGTTGTTAAATCAAACATTAAGTTTTTAGGCGATAATAAACTCTTTATCACGGATGCTACTGTTAGTAAATTGTTAATACAAAATCAACGACCAGTTACGGAGCAACCTAAAGAAATTATAGATTTGAACGAATTAGAAACTGCCCTAAATTCTAATCCAATGATAAAGAAAGCTGAGGTGTTTATGTCAGTAAACGGTGAGCTTTCAGCCGAAATAGAACAAAAAAGACCTATCGCAAGGGTCAATACTAATGCTTCATATTATATAGATGATGAAGGTTCTTACATGCCTTTATCCTCTAATTATACAGCAAGAGTGCCACTTGTAACAGGTAATGTTATGAAAAATAATCTCGAAACGGTTTTTCAATTTGCTAAAGCTGTAGATGAAGATGAGTTTTTAAAAAAATATATCATTGAGATTCGTCAAAACGACGATAAAACCATTGATTTTAAAATACGTAAAAGTGATTTTTTGGTTCATGTAGGAACTCTAAAAAATCTACAAAAAAAGATAAACAATTTTAAAGCCTTTTATCAAAAAGCGCTGAAAGATAAAATTTTGGACAATTACAAAGTGATTAATCTAAAGTTTGATAAACAAGTTATTTGCACCAAAAAGTAAACTATGGAAAAGCATAATATTTCGGTTGGTTTAGATATAGGAACTACAAAGATTGTGGCCATGATTGGTCGCAAAAACGAGTATGGTAAGGTTGAGATTTTAGGTGTAGGTAAATCCAAAAGCTTGGGTGTGCATCGTGGTGTGGTAAACAATATTACTCAAACCATTCAATCTATTCAGCAAGCGGTACAAGAGGCTGAAGCGGCAGCTTCAGAAAAAATTGAAGATGTCACAGTTGGTATTGCAGGTCAGCATATTCGCAGTTTGCAACATAGCGACTATATCACGCGCGCAAATTCTGAGTTGGTTATTGACGAAACTGATATTGATCGTTTAATCAATCAAGTTCATAAATTGGTGATGCTTCCAGGTGAAGAAATCATCCATGTGTTGCCACAAGAATTTAAGGTTGATGGACAAGCAGAAATAAAAGAGCCAATCGGAATGTATGGTGGACGTTTAGAAGCCAATTTCCATGTGGTTGTAGGTCAGGTGTCATCAATTCGAAATATTGGACGTTGTGTCAAAAGTTCTGGTTTAGAGCTAGAAGGCATCACTTTAGAGCCTTTAGCATCGGCAAATGCAGTATTGAGTCAGGAAGAGAAAGAAGCTGGTGTTGCATTAATTGATATAGGTGGTGGTACAACAGATTTAGCGGTGTTCAAAGATGGTATTATTCGCCATACAGCGGTAATTCCTTTTGGTGGTAATGTTATCACTGAAGATATTAAAGAAGGTTGTTCTATCATTGAAAAGCAAGCTGAATTACTGAAGATAAAATTTGGCTCTGCTTGGCCAGGTGAAAATAAAGACAATGAGATTGTTTCAATTCCAGGGTTACGTGGAAGAGAGCCAAAAGAAATAACACTGAAAAATTTATCTAAAATTATTCATGCTAGAGTCGTGGAAATTATAGAGCAAGTTTACGTAGAGATTAAAAACTACGGACACGAAGAGCAAAAGAAAAAATTGATAGCTGGTATTGTTTTAACAGGTGGTGGAAGCCAATTAAAACACCTTAAGCAATTAGTAGAATATATCACAGGAATGGATACCAGAATAGGGTATCCTAATGAGCATTTGGCTGGTGATAGTGATGAGGATATTGCAAGCCCGCTTTTTGCTACAGCAGTAGGTTTAGTTATGGATGGCCTTAAGCGCCAAGATCGTAAGAAAGCTGAAGAAATTGAAGAAATAGAAATTGAAAATGCTGCTGAAGAAACAACAGAGCCAGAAGCAGAACAAATAATTGAAGAACCTAAAAAAGAACGACGTTCATTTTTAGATAAATTGACAGAGCGTGTCAAAGAATTTTTAGACAACGCAGAATAATAAAATAGAAATTAATTAAGACAAATAAAATCCCATAATCACAGATAGTATGAGTAGTAGTAACGAATTTGGAAATATTTCATTTGACTTGCCAAAAAACCAATCTAACGTCATCAAAGTTATTGGTGTCGGTGGAGGTGGTAGTAATGCCATCAATCACATGTTTTTGCAAGGTATCAAAGGAGTGGATTTTGTAATCTGTAATACAGATGCGCAAGCACTTCAAAACAGTGGTGTTCCAAACAAAATTCAACTAGGAGTCAACTTAACCGAAGGATTAGGTGCAGGTGCTAACCCAGATGTTGGTGAACAAGCTGCTGTTGAGAGTTTAGAAGATATTCGCAGAATGTTAGATACCAATACCAAAATGGTATTTATTACTGCCGGAATGGGTGGTGGTACAGGAACAGGTGCTGCACCAGTCATTGCTAAGATGTCTAAGGAATTAGATGTTCTTACCGTTGGTATCGTCACAATGCCTTTTCAGTTTGAAGGTAAAATGCGAAACGAACAAGCTCAACGTGGTATAGAAAACTTACGTCAGCATGTAGATTCTTTAATCGTTATTAATAATAATAAACTTCGTGAAGTTTATGGTAACCTTGGTTTTAAAGCTGGTTTCTCAAAAGCAGACGAAGTTTTAGCTACAGCTTCTAGAGGTATAGCCGAGGTTATTACACATCACTATACACAAAACATCGATTTACGTGATGCTAAAACTGTTTTAAGTAATAGTGGAACTGCCATTATGGGATCGGCAGTTGCTTCTGGTCAAACTAGAGCGCAAGAAGCTATTATGAAAGCTTTAGATTCACCATTATTAAACGATAATAAAATTACTGGAGCTAAAAATGTATTGTTGTTAATCGTTTCTGGTTCTCAGGAAATCACTATTGATGAGATAGGTGAAATCAACGATCATATTCAAAATGAAGCTGGTCATGGTGCTAACATTATTATGGGTGTTGGTGAAGACGAATCTTTACAAGAATCTATTTCTGTTACCATTATAGCAACGGGTTTTAATCTAGATCAGCAAAATGAAATTTCAAATACTGAAGCAAAAAAAGTAATCCATGCTTTAGGTGAATCTTCGGATGAGGATATCAGCACAAAAGATAAAGAGCCAGCGATTATCACTCCAGATATTGTTTTGGAAGATGAGAATAAAAATCCAGTAGTGCGTCATACATTACTAGATGAAGAAGATACTAATGAGACAATAGCTTCAAGTAAAAACGATAATGATTCAGACATCATTCCTACAACAGATTTCATTAAAAATATGAGTGTTGTATATGATGAAGTTATAGATGCTAAGCCACTTGTAGACGATTCAGAAGATTTTATTATTACACCAATCGTAAATAAGGCTGAAGAGATAGAAATAGAGCCGGAAGAGCAAATCACATTGACTTTCGATTTGCCTTTAACCAATCAGACTATTGAGGAAGTTGAAGCGCCAGAATCTAAAGAAGAAAAGATGTTCTTTAGCTTAGACGAAGATATAAATGATATAGATGTTAATGAGCCTGTAGAGATTATTTCTGTAACGCAAGTGAATGAGCAAGGCGAAAAACGCTATACGTTAGATGAATTTGAAACTTTTGAATCTTCTTTAAACACCAAAGCTGAAAAAGCAGAGGTTAAGGAAGAAGTTGTTTTTGAAAAGAAAGTATTACCAAAAGACGATACTGAAGAGATGAAGGAAAGTGAGATAGATCCTTTAAACTCTCCAATTTCAGAATTATTAATAGCTCGTGCAGATGAGCGCAGAAGAAAAATGAAAGATTTCAACTATAAGTTTAACAACGCTAAAATAGATGAAATCGAAAAGGAACCTGCTTACAAAAGACAAGGTGTAAACTTGGAGGATGCTCAACATTCCTCAGAAACTAACTCTTCTAGAATGTCTGTCAATACTGATGAAAATGACGATATTCAATTAAGAAGTAACAATTCATTTTTACACGACAACGTAGATTAATAGCAAGTTTAAGTTAAGTGTTAAAACACCAGTCAAAGCCCAAAAAGTCCCTCCAACTTTTTGGGCTTTTTGTTTGTGGTATTTTGAGTTTACCTAGCCGGATTTCTAACTTAAAACAGGGAAACTTTTAGTATCTTCGCACTTCTATTAAAATAACAAATTATGAGTTTACAAGATGATGTTATGAGCGCTATGAAAGTAGCCATGAAAGAAAAAAATCAAACAGCTTTAGCGGCATTAAGGGCTGTAAAATCTGAAATATTATTAGCTAAAACAGCTTCAGATGGTGGAGATGACCTTACCGAAGAACAAGAGATAAAGATTTTGTCTAAAATGGTAAAGCAACGTAAAGATAGTGCAGCCATATTTTTAGAGCAAAAACGTGAAGATTTAGCGCAACCAGAATTAGACCAAGCTGAAGTTATAAGCCAGTTTTTACCAGAAGCGTTGAGTGAAGAGGAAATAGAAAAAGTTGTGGTAATGACCATAGACCAAGTTGGAGCAGAAGGCATGAAGGATATGGGTAAAGTAATGGGCATTGTAAGCCAAGAATTAGCTGGGCAAGCTGATGGAAAAACAATATCTTCTATAGTTAAGGCAAAATTAATGTCTTAATTAAAGTGATAAATTCCTGCTTTTCGCAGGAAATAAAGGCTGCGTAGTTCAACTGGATAGAATATCAGATTTCGGCTCTGAGGGTTGGGGGTTCGAATCCCTCCGCGGTCACAAATACATAATTATTTAAGCCACTAAGACTTGTTTTGAGATGAGTTTTGGTGGTTTTTTTGTGAGTAGTTTTATAAAATATTATTTCAGAATTTTTAATCAATATATCCCTCAAATTTCACTTGTTTTAACTCTTCATTACTAAAATAAAATTCAAAAAGTGATGTCTGTTCTAAGTTCCCAAATTTTATTGTGTCAGATTTTAATCTAGTTGCTAGGGTTTTTTCCAATTGGTGTTTTTTCATTCCGACTTTTACATAGTTCCATATTGGTAATTCCGAATTTTTTATGTCTGCTGTCCAAACAGCATAAAATCCGGTCGTTGAATAAACTACTATTTTTGATTTGTCAAAAGTTAAAGTTCTTATAGTGTCTATTTGAGTATTATCGTGGTCATTTTCAATTAATTCCGTTTTAACTACGAAATTGCTGTATTCTTTTGTCAATGATTTTAATTCAGATTCCCAGAGATGAATTATACTATCGTTTTCTATGAATTGAGGGCTTTCTTTTTCTTCAAATTCACTAGATTCTACAATAATTTCCTGAATAATAGGTTCATTTTTTTTTAGTTGGGTGCGTTCTTTCTTTTCTGCTTGATAGCAAGAAGTAATCAAGATAAAAAATCCAATTAAAAAAGTTAAATGTTTTTTTTCATATTTTAGTTAACAGTTTGTTTACGCATTATATGAGTTGTTACCTTCAGAATTTAACTCAATTTAATACCAATAATAGATAAAGCATAGAACAATTATTAGTCCGATTATATTTAGGATCCATTTGTTTTTTATGAATTTGTACAATATGAAATCAATTATAATTCCGAATAGTCCAGAAAGACCAATAAAAATTAGAGCCATAATTCCGTAATTAAGGTCATCCGTTACAGGATTAGAGTTCAATAACTCATATATAGTAATCGATATACAGGTCAGAAGTAGTAAAATAGAAAAGCTCAATAATATTGTAATTCGTTTTATAAATGACACTTTATTCATATTGAGGCTAACGGTCTAGTATAACCGTTCGTTAGGGATTAAAATTTAATATTTTTTCGGTAAAGTACAGACGTTAACTATTACTAGTGTATTAGAGAGCTTCGTATCTAACGTAATCTAAGGTAAGTCGAATCCGCTATAGTTACATATTGCTATACTTTTTTTATTTGTTTTCATTACTTTTTTCATTCAAATATTCTTGATAGATATCGTGAGAGGAAACTTCTTGATATTCAATTTTATATCCGCAAACATTTTTGTACGCTTTAATTTAGGTTGAATTCCGTTAGATTTTAGATGAGATATTATTATTGTTTTATCTTCGACTTTCACTTTCATCAATCCGTGCTGAGACTCAAAAATTGTAATAAAATAATCATCACATTTAACTTCGATAAAATCGGAACTTGTGTTTGATAAATAACTATAAAAAAACCAATTCAGTTCAATTTCAGAGTTCTTGAATTCGTATCTAATCAGTTTTTTGTTGGAACAAGAAATGAGAAAAATTGTAAATATTAAGAGAGTGATTTTTCTAATTGTCATTAGTTTCTCAAATGATATGTAACGGTTTGGCTATGGTTTCATTACGTAAAAATCCGCTAGGATTTTCTGCCGTAAACCGAAGATAGCAAATTTGCGAGGACTTTCCGAGAGGAAAGTCAGAAGCAATGAACTATAGCCGTTGTTATGTGCTGTACTTTTTGTGAACATATATTACAACATTTTCAATTTCACTTTCGTCCATTGTAGTAATCCGTAAAATGTTGTCAGATTCATCTCGTTCGTAAATTCTAACTTTCCATCTTTTAGTTCCATCTGACCTAAACGAGAAAGCTCCTTCTCTTGTCAGATAATTATTTTGATTATATTCTTTTTCAGTTAACAAGGATTTTTCGTTTCCTACTATTCTGTAGATTTTTGTTGCGTTGCCTCTGGAATCATATTCGTATTCAAAATTCCGATTCTTATTTTTTTGTGCTTCTCTTTTCTTATCAGATAAGTCAAATTTTTGTTCAATCCGTTTTAATTCTGTTTGGGTTGAGTCAACTGAAATCTTGATTCTAATTGTGTCATTTGGATATTCAAATTTTGAATGAGAATCCAATTTTCCATCAAGAGTATAGCTTTTTGTATCTATTGTTCGACCATTTCTGTCATAAAGGTTTGACTGGAACAAAATCGCATTAGTTGATTTCGATTTATCTAGCATATAGATGTCAGTTTGCTTGATTCCATTCTGTTTTTTCAGGTCAGCGTCTTTTCTGTAAACACTTTGTCCAATTGAAATCAGTGTTGTCATTAGAAAAACAGGGACTAAAATTTTTTTCATAAGTTCTTTTCAGTATTGCACATAACTATTGAATATACACATTAACTATATCCAACTTATGTTAATATTAGCTAATCTAATGATTTTTAGAGAAAAAGGTAATGTAATTCAAGACTAATATCAATTAAAAAACGCTCTAAACTCAGAAGGTGAGTGGTTGGTTTTGTCTTTAAAAAGTTTACTAAACTATTGTGAGTGCACAAAACTTAATATTATGTTATTTAGCTTAAGGTAATCTTGGTTGTATAGGTTTTTTCCTTGCTGATTAAAATTAAATAAGCCATTGACTAGCATTAAAAAAAGCCTTGTTTTTAAAACAAGGCTTTTCAATACTAAACTTTTAGTTGAAAGTGAAAGTTAGTTTTTGATGATTTTCTTAATCATATAATTTCCAGATGTACTTGTAAGCCTTAGGAAATATATACCTGGATTGCATTGAGATAAATCTATTCTTTGTTGAGAAGGGACTATATTAAAAATTTGTTTTCCTAAGGTATTGTATACTTCAACACTCTGTAAATCTTCATTTACTGAAGATATCGTTACATAGTCTGTTGTAGGGTTAGGGAAGACTTCAAAATTAGTTGCGCTAAACTCTTCTGTACTTAAGTTTTCTGTATATGTAAGCTTGTACAATTCTGAGCCATAAGCTCCGTCAAAATTGGCTTGGAAATATAACGAGTCACCCATAACGGTAAACCCAGGGGTTAACCATAATGCATTTGGGTTTTCTACAGAATCAGGTATAAACTCTTGAGTTCCGTCTATAGTACCATCACTCAGCCATAATTGATAACCATTAACTAAATCATCCATAGCTCTGAATACCAATAACCCGTTATAGATTTGGAAATCGACTCTTCCTGCATATGAAATACTATACTCACTACCTGCAAAAATATCTTTAAAAACATGGGTGCCACTTTCAGTTCCATCTGTAACCCATATCTCTGCACCATGTACCCCATCAACACCTGTGAAATAGACATTGTTTTGGTATTCAATGATACTAAATTGAGTAAACATACCATCACCAGTACCTGGGCTAACATCTTTAACAAGTACTGTACCTGCTTCTGTACCATCTGTTTTCCATAGTTCTCTTCCTGAATCTTGTGTGTAGGCAGTAAAAAATAACTCATTATTAGCTGCATATAAATAACTAGGCAACGAATTACCATTAGGATTAATATCACTAACTATTTGAGTACCTGCCATAGTTCCGTCTGTATGCCATAGTTCTATACCATTAGTGCCATCATCTGCAACAAAGTAGAGCATATTATCAAATACATAAAAGGTTTGAGGGTTGCTATTACCATTTGGGTTGATATCCATAAATAGTGATGTGCCAGAATCGGTACCATCTGAAACCCATAATTCAAAACCATGTTGGCCAGGATCAAATCCGTCATTAGCTCTAAAATAAAGTAGACCATTATATACTACAAAAGCTGTAGGGTTTGATCCAGACTGTCCGTTTCTGATATCACTTACCATCACAGTTCCACTTGTTGTACCATCTGTTTTCCATAATTCTGTACCTTCAGAACCATTATTAGCTCTAAAGAAAATAGCATTGTTATACTCAGTAAACTCAAAGGCAAAAGAACTAGCTGTTCCTGGTCTGATATCACTTAGTATCACGGTTCCTGCTTCAGTACCATCCGTTATCCAAACTTCATTACCTTCTTCATCAGTTTGAGCTGTGAAAATTACATGGTTACCATATAAAGTTAACTGCGAAGGATTAGAACTTGCTGTACCTGTCCTAATATCCTTCAAAAGTTGAGTTCCTCCCTCAGTACCGTCAGATATCCATAACTCCCTTCCGTGATCTACATCAGTGGCAACAAATATTAAACTCCCTTGCAGATCAATGAAGGAACCTGGTTCAGAATTTCCTGAAATATTAATATCCTTAACCAGTTCTAAGTTCACTCCTTCTTGAGCATTTAAAAATGATATAAAAGTGATTAAAATTGTGAAAAAAGTAATTTTGCTTTTCATAAATTATTTGTAGTTATAGTTCTGACCAAAAGTACCTAATTAAAGAGCCTAATCAAGAACTTGCTTTTTTGTATTCGGTAAAATTTCAAGTTTTAGAAAATATAAAAGGATGCTTAAATATTTGTAGGTCAATTGTTTGTGTTTAGGAAGTGAAAACACAGAAGAATTTTTAGCTTTAGGTTAAGAAATGCTTATTTTTTATATCTTTTTAAGATATTCCATGATAATACTGCAATAAAAATGATTAATAAGGCAGAACTAATAATAAAAATAAGTTTCGTTTTGTCTTGTTGTTTTTCAATTATTGATACCTCATAATCAAGCATACTTTTTTGTAGGGATAAAAGTGATTTTTGCTGTGTTTCTGTAATCTCTTTTTTTACCTCTCTAAACCGTTCATTATATAGTTTATGGTCTTCCAGATTATTGAGTTGCAAATTAGTTTTTGCTAAGGATCTGTATATTTCTAGCTCGAGCTTTTTTATACTGTTTTCCCTAACATATTCCAAGGCTTTGGTTAGGTAATTCATGGCACTTTCAAAATCTTGCCTTTGTTCACATATTTGAGCACGTCCCCAAAAGGCATGAGCTAAAATACCACTGGAATAGTTTTGCTCTCCATAATCTATTGCCTTAATAAAACTAGAATCAGCTTTAACCAACTGTTTGATTTGTAAATAACAAGTTGCTTTTTGATTCCAAGCTTGGGCAATGTTTCCTCTAGAATAATTGCTGTCTGGATACGTAACAAATATTTGTATCGCTTGGTCAAAAAAATCTTGTGCAAAAGCACAGTCTAAATTATGTTTATAATTGATTCCTTTCAATAAAAAGATATTCCCCAAAAGCGGTTGTATATCTTTTGAAAGTGAGCCAGTTTGAGAAAGCTTATCTGCTTTGTCTAAGTATATCCAGGCTTCATCATTCATGCCTATTGAGAGGTATTGACTTCCTATGAATGCTAAGGTTTTTATTTGATTGATGGAATCCTGAGATTGTAATGCTATATCGTAAGCTTTACGAGAGAAGCTAATAGATTTGTCATATTGATTTTGTGCAGCATGGCCATTTGCTATGACGATGAGAGCCTGTAATTGAACTTTGGGTAATTTTTTTTCTCTAGCTAATTCATATAAAGAGTTTCCCTTTTCAATAGATAATTCTGGATGTGTGTAGACTAAAAAAGAGGCTTCTTTAAATAAGCTATCAATACTTTTAGTGTCTTCTTGAGCTATTCCTGAAATGGAATTTCCAAGAAGGAAAACAAATAATTGTATGATGTAAATTTTTTGACGCATCATATCCTGTTATTTTTTTCTTTTTTTTGAAGTCTTGAGATATAAGCTGTTGGTGATTCTCCTGTGTGTGACTTAAACGTAGTAGCAAAGGTACTGTGAGACACAAATCCACTTTCTTTAGCTAAATAGCTAATTTTATATTTTCGATAGGTAGGTTCTTCAGCTAATTTTTTCTGTATGTAATCAATTCGAAGTTGATTTATATAACGTGTAAAGCTTACTTCTTTCTCAGTATTGATTATTTCAGAAAGATATTTGGTGTTTGTATTTAGTTTTTTTGCCATGGAAGTTAATGAGATTCTTGCATCTAGAAATTCCATATTTTTTTCAAAAGCATTCAGTTTTTGAATAATTTGATATTTTGTATCGTCAGGAATAACAATGGTTTTACTTTCATGCTCTTGAGGTTTTACAAGATCGTTATTCGATTTATGATCAGTATCACCACCTGTTTTTTTCTTTTCTAAAACATGCTGTCTTACTCGGTAAAAGATAAGAAAGGCTACTATCAAGGATAATATGGTTAGGATTATAATCCCTTTAATTTTATTACTTTCACCTTTTTGGTTGACTGTCTTTTTTTGATATTTCAGCATTCGGGCATACAGTGCAATATGGGCTTCTTTTTCTATGTTAATTAAAGAATCTTCAAGCGCATTAAATTGCTCATCATAGTCTAGATATTTTTCAAAATCACCCAAGGCGTAATAATCACGAGAAGCAATTTCGAAAAGTTGCTTTCTTAATTCAGTAGTTTTAACTGAATTTTCCAAAGGCATCAATGTAGTTAATAAGGCTAAGGATTCGTTGTATGCTTCTTTATCATATAAAAACTTTGCTTGTAATTTTTTAGAGATATGCTTGAGAAGTTGTGGTGAAGATGTGTCTGTAAAGGCACTGTCAAGTTTTTCAGAAGTCTCTAAAGAGTTTTCTGCTAGAGCCAATCTCGATAAACCGATTAGGCAAGATGAAAGTTGCGTATGAGGTAAGGATTTGTAGGCATCTAAACTTTTATTAAAACAAGAGGTTGCTTTATCTTGATTTTTAAGATTCGCTTCTATAAGTCCTTGTTCAAAATAAAACCGCCCTTTTAAGTCTTTGTCTTTTGGTATAAATTCAAGTGCTTGTTTTGCTTTATCTAATAAGCCTAATTGCCGATATAATGAAGCAAATAAGATGCTGTTTTTATTTTTAAGTTTTTGATTTGGAAAAACATCCAGAGCTTCTTTGGTATTAAATAAACAAGTTATGGCTGTTTTATAGTCGCTAAGCAAAAGTCCGCTTTCAGCTAAAATAAGCTGAGCTTTCAAATTTTTTTCAGAGGGACTAGAAGTCTTTTTAATTATATAATCTGCAATCTTTATAGCTTCTTGAGGTTGGTCATAGAGTAGCCAAGAAGCTTTGTTTAATAAAATGTCGTCTTCAGATTGCGAATGGATTTTAGTTGTTGCAAGAAAAAGACTTACACATATTAGTAAAAACAAAAAATGTTTAGTAGGGTAGAACTTTAAATTAAGTGAATTTTGCAAATTATTGCCTCAATATTTTTAAACCAGTCTAATCGCAAATATACACTTTATTTAGGTCAGGGTTTTCAGAAGTAGGCGAGAATAAGCAATTAATTATACACGTTTTTACCCAACGTTTTTATGTTCCGTGCTGGATGACCTCAATTACCATATCATTCTCAAAAGTCAGTTTTAATAAGTCAGGATCCAAATTACCTGGACTCGGAATAAATTCTAGATAATAGGATATTGTGTTTTCAGAGTTTGATATATAATCTTCTCCAAGTAATTCCGTTACCTCGATTAAATTTTTTCCAATAAGTATTCCACTATCAATTAGATCTTTTGACATAGTAAATCTTTGCTCCTTATCAGTTTTCCAGATTTCTTTATCAAACTTGATTTTGGTGTATGTTTGTTCCCAAGCTGAAAAGTCAATGGCTTCAAAGTCATTTACAAATAAAAAATAGTACAAAAATCCAGTTAGCAAGATTATCCCTGTTGTAATTCCGGTATATTTTATTTTTTTATTAGTCATTTTTAAATGTTGGGTAACGGTCTCGGCTATGAATAGTTTCGTGGGTTAGCACGGACTTTTGCAAGTACACACGAAGCTGAAAATTCCGCAGGAATTTTCAGGATAAGCCTGTAATAGCAATTGTTTATAGCCAATGTTGTTTGAGGTTTTTATTCGTTTAATTTCTCGGAAAAACAACAATTATATTACCTTTTGAATCGATCATTTTGCCATTCTCTAATTCAATTTTTTCGGTTAGAGGTAATTGAGATAATTTCTCCACGATTGTTTTAGTTAATAATTTTATTTCGTCAGAAGGATTGGTAATTCCTTCTTCTTGCATTTGCAGTCGGGTTTTATAAATTCCGAGATAATGTTTTACATCTAAACTAACCATCTATTGAAACTCCAACTTGTTTGTTATTCTCAAAATGAACATTAAAAAAATAGTATGGGTCATTTTTTTGTTGAAAAGCCACTTCAAATCCTTCGTCTCTAACGGAAATTCCTTTCAGGTCAAAATGCTTTTCAATTGATTCAAATTCCATTTCTGCATTTGCATATTGTTCCTTAAGAGCCTTTTCCGATTCAGATTTGATTTCCGTTTCGTTATTCAGAGCATTGAGTAAAATCCGTTTTTGGTTTTCGGCAATTCCGTCTTTGTTTCCTGCAATGAGTATTTCAATGTCAGAGTTAAAATATTTTTTATTTACCTGCCAACCAACATCATTTCCTCTTGTGCTAAAACTCTCGATTTCTCCAAAATCAGAGTCAGTCGTTTTTAGTTTTTTACTTCCAAATAGATTTCCAAAGAATCCCATTCATTTTGTTTTTAGTTAGGTTGCTTAAATTACACACAACGTATTTGTGTATGATTTTTTGCGGGAAAGGACGCGAGTCGTTTTCCGATGTTGCGGAAAGATAATTAATAAGATTGAATTTCTGGCGAGGAAATTCAGCCGCAATTAATTATACGCCTTGTTGTAGCCAGTTTTTATCTAATAAATATTGATTTAACTCTTCTATTAACCAATCACTAAAAGATTTTCTTTGAAATGATTTAAATCTATCACTCCATTTTTTTCCGTTATATGGTAGAATTTCTCCATTTGATGGATATTCCCAAATCCAAACATTTCCATATTCAGCTCCTTTTATAACTAAGAATATGTAGTTGCCACAACCAGTGTTTTTTAATATAATCTGACCGTTATATAATTCATCAAAATCAAAATTCAATTCTTGCAATCTTAAAAAATCATAATCACCAATATTTACGTGCTCTTCTAAATCTTCATTTTCGTTAATATCGATAAGCGCTTTTTTAAGTGGGAATTTTTCAGATATTCTATCAGATTTACTAACTCGATGAATATAGTGGTTAATATTTAAAAAATTTAAATTCATAAATCCACCATTTCCAACTTGTATGATAAAATCACGATAATCTTTAGGTAATTTTAGGTCAAATTTATTTTCAAACTTTAAAACTTCCTTTTCATTGACCATCTTATTGAAGTTACACTTTTGATTTGAGTATTTTTCAATTAAATGAATTTTATTCCTAATGGTTTGAATTTTTTCTTTTTCCATTTGTTCGAATTGGCTACAACAATTGAATATACTCATTAACTATATCTAACTTATATTAACATTAGCTAATCTAATGATTTTTAGAAGAAAAGGTGATGTAATTCAAGACTAATATCAATTAAAAGACGCTCTAAACTCAGAAGGCGAGTGGTTGGTTTTGTTTTTAAAAAGCTTACTAAACGATTGGGAGTGCTCAAAACCTAATAGATAAGCTATTTCACTTACAGTAAGCTCTGTTGTAGATAGCATTTCCTTAGCTTTAGAAACAAGCTTTTCGTGTATGTATTGTTGGGTGTTGAGTCCTACAACAGATTTTAAAGTACTGCTAAGATAATTTGGTGAGATATGCAGTTTGTCTGCCACAGCTTGTACGGTGGGTAATTGGGTTTGGTTTTCAAAATAGTCGTTCAGAATAGTATCTAGCTTAGACAAAATTTCATGATTGTTTTTCTTTCTGGTGATGAATTGTCTTTCGTAAAAGCGTTCGGCATAATTGAGCAATAATTCAATTTGGGAAATAATAATATTCTGACTGAATTTGTCAATATTAGCTTGGTATTCCTGTTTAATATTTTCTAATAAATCGGATATGGTTTTTTGTTCCTTTTCAGACAAGAACAATGCTTCGTTTAATGAATAATTAAAAAAATCATACCTGTTTATCTTTGTAGCCAAACTGGTATTCCACAAAAAGTCTGGATGTATAAGAAGAATCCAACCTGTAGGCACTTTATTAGTGTCATTAGGTACATACTTAATATTCAGGATTTGGTTTGGTGCAAAGAACGACATTAGGCCATCATCAAAGTCATAATCTTGTATACCATATCTGTACTTGCCAGGAACATCCTTTTTTAACGCAATAGAGTAGTAGGTTTGTAGCCAACTAATATTGTTGTATTCTGGTTTGTGGATCATGGCTTTGTAGTCGATAAGGCTTATCAAAGGGTGTTGCGGTTTTGATAAGCCTCTGACTTTATGAAAATCACTAATGGATTTTATCTTGTATATAGTGTTCTTTTTCAAAGCTGTTATTTTAAAGGAAAATACCTCCTGAAGCTTCAATTCGTTGTCCGTTAATCCACTCAGCATCTTCGGTACATAAAAAGGCTACAATACCACCTATATCTTTTGGTTCACCAACTCTACCTAAAGCTGTAGCATTAGAAACCGCAGTACGCTTTTGCTCGTTGGTTTTATTCTCGCCTCCGCCAAAGTCGGTGGCTATAGCACCAGGAGCAACGACATTAGCTCGTATTTTACGTGGTGCTAATTCTTTTGCTAAATACCTTGTAAACACTTCTACAGCAGCTTTCATTGAAGCATAAGCAGAAGAGTTAGGAAAGCTAAATCTAGCCAATCCTGATGAGATATTAATGATTCTTGCTTCATCATTCAAGAAATTTAAGGCTTTTTGGGTTAAAAAATAAACTCCTTTAAAATGAATATTAAACATGTCGTCTAATTGTTCTTCTGTCGTTTCGGTAAATGGAGTGTAGATGCCTGTACCAGCATTATTGATTAGAAAATCGAATTTAGAATTACCTGTTGCACTCTCTAAATAATCTTTTAGTTCTTCAAAGAATTTATCAAAAGTAGCCGTCTTACTTGTGTCTAGCTTTAAAGCGTGAGCTTTCTGACCCAACTGTTCAATTTCTGATACAACTTCATCAGCAGCTGCTTTATTAGTGTGATAAGTGATAATAACGTCAATCCCTTTTTCGGCAATTTTTAAAGCCATATTTTTTCCTAAGCCACGACTTCCACCTGTAATTAGAGCAATTTTATTTCTTTTCATGTTGTAATGTTTTTGTTGGTTCAAAATTCAACATTAATTTATCTATAAATGTAGCCAAATCCAAAGTATCTGTAGCCATTATCTAGAAGCCACATTTTATGAAATTATTCTATATTTAGACATGATATATTTCGCCCTAATTCAAGACGAAGGACTTAGTCCTATTGCCGAACTTGTTTTGTTGGTTATTTTTTTTGTTGGTATCGCAACTATTGTACTTTATAAAACCTTTCTTTATATAGAAAAGCTTTATGCCTTAAGAAGATACAAACCCTTTTACATCAATAGAGTTGTGTTTTCAGACAAGTTAGAGGAAGCTCATCGGTCTATATTAGAATCTGACTTTTCTTTTTATCAAAATCTATCTAAAGCAGATAAGACTATTTTTCGGCATCGCTTATCTAAGTTTATAAGCGATAAGACTTTTACAGGTAGAGAAGGAATTGTACCTAACGATGAAATGAAAATTTTAATTTCATCAACAGCTGTGATGTTAACTTTTGGATTTAGAGATTATCTAATTGACTTGATTGAGCATGTCATCATATATCCAAAAGCTTACTACTCTAAAATTAATGACACTTTGCATAAAGGTGAAATGAATCCGCAACTTAAGACTATTGTATTTTCGTGGGAAGATTTTAAACACGGTTACAAAATAGGTGACGATAACTTAAATTTGGGTATTCATGAGTTTGGACATGCAATTCACCTTAATGCTTACAAAGGTGATGATATTAGTAGTATGATTTTTAATATAGGTTTTGAAAACCTCACTACGTATTTACAAAATAATGAAGATGTAAGGAAAGAATTAATCGCCTCGAGATATTTTAGAGAGTACGCTTATACAAATCAGTTTGAATTTTTTGCAGTCTTGTTAGAAAACTTTATAGAGACTCCCTTAGAATTCAAAACTCAATTCCCGGAGCTTTATAATTATATAAAACAAATGTTGAATTTTGACTTTGCTCACTACTAAAAAGAAAAAAGCTTCATAAATGAATATGAAGCTTTTCAAATATCTTTTTAGAAATCTTACAATACAAATACAGCCATTAAACTATATTGGAAATGGTTATTAGGATATTCATAACTTTCTTTACTACTGTTTAAACCAAATTTAGCCATTGCTTGAGGTTTAAAACCTATAGTTTTTCTTCTGTTTAACCAAAGCGTAGCTCCTCCTCCGAAGTTGAAAGACATATTTGTGTCATCAAAAACAAAAAGACCAACTCCACCAGCAACATAAAAATCTAACCAATCAGTCCTTGGGAATATATATTCACCAAAGTAATATTTAAGATTAGTATCTATAGCAACATAAGTTAAATCTTCTTTTGGTGGTCCTGCGGCGTCTAATCTTTGGTTTGCAGCAACACCATTGACACTAAAGACAGCTTCTATAGAAAAGACATCAAACCATTTAGTTTCAAATCCAAATGTTAAAGGAAAGCGATAGCCCCAATCCCCAATTCCTTCAACAGGGTTACGAGTTCCTAATGAGTTTACGGTATTTAAGCCTACTGAAAACAGCCATTCATTTCTATCTATAGATCTTACAGATTGTGCTATAGATATCAAAGTAAAGCAAGAAATAAAAAGTGTGAGAAGTGTTCTTTTCATGTTTTTTCTGAATTAGAAATTCGTCTTTAATAGATTCAAAAATAGTATATTCTATGTAAAATCAGCTATTTCTTAAAAAGAAATCTCAAATTTAAGATATGTTTTCGGTAAGATACGTTGTTTACAATCAAAATCAGCCTCTTCTTTATATTTAAATAAGCGTATTTAGCTGGTTTTAAAACTTTTCTAAATATTTTTTTTTCTACATAATTATTGTGACTTTCGGTATAAGACTCCATAAATGAGTTGCAATTTACAGACGAGAAAGCTTGAAAATAAAATTTTGCAGTAGCTAAGTAACCTTGCCCAAATTTAGTTTCAAATAAATCAGATATTAATTCTTTGTCAGAAAAAGCATTTAAAACAATACTGTCATAAAATAATTTGAAACTTATGGATCTAAAATAATAGCCATAATTATTTGTTTGCCAGGCTATAATTTGATGTTTATTTATGTAGTAATCATTTGGAATAGTGATGTTGTTTACTATTTTTTTACTGTTAAAGACAGAATCTAAGTCTATCAAATCTCTATTAGGATTTTCTAGCAACTCACTATGTAACTCTATGGCAGCAAGCTCTTTTTCTGAAATTAATCTGTCTAGGTGCCTAAAATCTTTATTGTCGTAAGCAAAACCAGAGGTTTTATTGTATCCATTGTTTTTTAATAAATCAAAAGCTTCTAATATTTGATGCTTTTTTACTAAAATATCTATATCACCAACCATACGTTCAGCATTATCTTTATAGTACCCTGAAGCTAATAATGCTGCACCTTTTAAGAAAACGTGTTCAATACTATGTTGATTTAAAATTTGTGATATTGATTTTATCTGCTTTAGTAAGGTTACGTTTCTATTTCTGTTTATGTTTGTTATATATTCTAAATAGCTTTGTAACTCTTCAGGTAAATAGGATAGAAGTTTTTTGTCTTTTAACCTACAATATATTGTTGGTAATACTACTTGTTGACTACCTTTAACAACAATACTGTCCCAATCAAAGTTTGGGTTTGAAAATTCAAGGGCTAAACTAGATTCATTAGATTCAGTAGCTAAGATATCCGCAATGATTTTATAAGTTTTAGCTAGATTACCCATATATGATTTTTCTAATAAAGAGTACCTTACTTATCTCAAGCTTTTGAATAGACTTGAAATTTCTTTAATGACGCTCTGATTATCACTGTAATGTAATTTATAAAATTCTACATTTTCCAACCAATCTAAAAATTGTTTAGCATGAATTGTATTGTGTGAAACCCAAGATTCAGGAATTATTGTTTCTAAAACCTCTTTCATAGATATTTCTTCCAAAATAGTATCGGAACCTTTAGTATAATTTACAGAAACAATGGCCTTGCAGGGGTAACAATCTTTTTGAGGAGGAGTGAATGGTATGTACTTGATTTGCCCTTTAGACTTGTTGAATTCTGTAATTGGCAGATTATCAAAATCAGGTACTATATTTTTAAGAACCTCAAAAGAACCTTCCTTTATTGAAAGCGCTGATGGGTTAGCATAAATATATTTGTCTTCAGATCTCAAAGGTGAAACATCGTCCGCAACTAAATTAAAGCCAGAAGCACATAATATGGCACATAGGGTACTTTTTCCTTTACCAGATTCTCCAACAAATAGAACAGAAGAATCATTATCGGTAATTGTAGAGCCATGAAAAGTACCAATCCAATCAGCCTCTTCAAGGTCGTAAATACTACAAAGTAATTGGATGGCAAACTTACCTTGTATAATATGATACGCTCTTTTTGGAGAAGAGATTACCCATTTTTTATTTTTAAATAAGTGGAGTTCACCATCTTGTAAAAAAAAATCGAAAACGGTATTAGGAATATCATTTGTTTCTTTTATTTCTAGATGAGATAAAGACGGATGAATGGTTTTTAATACTAATTCAGAATCGTAGTTTATCTGAATCATCAATTTATTGATTTTGTAAAACCGTTTGAAGTTTCTTTTGGTATTATTAAAATCTATTGAAGTTTTAGAAGCTGAAAAAGATACAGTGTTGCAACTCTTAAGATAATTATTGATTGTTTCAATAATTGATTTGATGTCTAAGTTTTCGCTTTGAAGATAGGAGGCAAAGTCTTCAATGTTTTCAGACTGTAGGTAAAGTTCCAGTATCGTATTGAACGAGTAATCAACAATACTGTAGGTATTGGAAGATTGATACCATAAAACACAAAAGTCACCAAACATTCTTTTATATGTTGGTGATAGGCTATTATTCAATGCAAAATGTGATTATTAATCAAAAGGGTTCCCACCTGTATCATCTGGAGGTGTTGATGATTGAGCTGCCTTAAGAGGATTTAAAACTACAAACGTACCAATAGCGGTCAATGCAGCATATTTGCCCATTTTGCTAATAGCTTCTTTACGAGTAATTTTATCTAGGTTATTTTCTTTCTTCATGGATATGGCCTAAATTTGATTCAAATTTAACAAAATAATTCAGTTTTTAAAGTAAATATGAAAAAGGTTTACAATAAATTAAATTTCTTAACTTGTTTAAAGATAGGGTTTTTTATTAAAAAAAGTTTAAACGTATTATCTTTTCTCTAAGGTCTCTAATATTTTACAACGGAAGTTTTATTAGGTATATGTTTTACTTTTCTACTCTTTGTCATAGTATAAAAGGGAATAACTGTAACAGTTAATTGTTGTTCATAACTGAAAAATATCACCCTTATTTATACTAGTAAAAAATTATGAGATAATTTTAAGTAAAAAAAGAGCACCAATTTATAGTACTCTTTTCTTATCATGGACTTTTTATTAAATTCTTTTATCTTAAAATTACTTTTTGAGTTTTAGTTTGTGAATTATTGTTGAGTTCAACAATATACACACCGTTACTTAAACTGCTAGCATCTATACTTTGGGAATTTTTAGTGTTTAATAGTTGAGTAGTTTGTATTATTCTACCCTGTATATCATAAATGTTTACAGTGGTTTTTTTCGTTAATTGACCTTGGATAACAATGGTGTCATCACCTTGATTAGTATAAATATTAAGAGTTTCTAAATCATTATTTATTGTAGATAGTGTAGAATTAACAAAATTTAAGAAGAATCGACCTGTGCCATTAAGTGTTGTGTTAGGAGTTAAGGTATAATCTCCATAGGTCAGTAATGTTGAGGTGTTTTCAACGGTATCTTCTAAATAAATATCAATATTAGCAGGTATTGTATTTGTTGTAATGCTAAATGTAATCTGCTCTCCTTGATTAGCGTTTACACCCAAAGGTATAGTAACATTATTGTAATCTGTTTCACCTAAAGATTGTATAGCCATAGGAATACCTGTATTGTCAGTCACAAGATGTGAATAAATTGCGAAAGAAGGTATTGTGCTTGAGTAAAGACTAGAATCATAACCAGGGTCAAGACCTTGAGTAGAGAACTCAGTAAAATAAAAATCGGTGGAGAATGATGATGAGTTATTACTCAACGATAAGGTTATGTTACTTACAGTTTCAGTACTTCTACCAGCGATGAAATCATCAGTACTACCAAAAGTTCTAGATGTTGAGTTAAAAGTTACCATGCTATTTTCGTTTAGAGATGATACATAAAACCCTTGACCAGGTGCAATAACAGCACCAGGGTTTGCTAACGCATAGGCATTATTCCATACCACCCAAGGGTTGGAATCTGCTCCATTATAACCATAAACACCAGAACTATAGGTGTCAAATAGAGATGAGTTTTCTGTTAAGAAGTCACTTAGTGAAATGTAAGAAGGGTAAGGGTTTCCGATTAAGTTCCAGTTGCTTTGTGTTTCGTTTTGGATAGAAACCGTAACATCCGTAGTTTCAACATTACCAGTAAAAGTGTATGGACCACCTCCATTAGAGCCTGTTCTGTAACCTACTCCAGCATCTAGAGTAGAAGCATCGTTATCAGTATCGTAATAAAGCACATATTCATTATTAGAAGTATCAAAGGGACCAAATAAATAGTAAGGACCAACATCTCCAATAGTACCTGATAGTATGTTAGGGTTGGCGGTTTTGAAATCACCGAAAGTTTGTCCCGTTAGTGGAGCGCTAATTAAATCATTATCTCCAGTTGTTGTTCCTGATTCAGCAGCACTGTTTATATAACGAGAATAATTAACCGTACCAGTTACGGTACCATTCACAATTAAACTAGAGTAACTCGTTGAGGTTGATTCTAAAAGTAAGACGTCGTTCACAGTTAATATAACTTCACTATCTATGGTTAAACCTGCGCCTGGATTTACAGTGATAGAATTTATGTTTGTGTCTGAAGAAATTGTAGCATTACCAGATTCTATAACAATATTTTCTGATGCCGTAGAAGTGCCATCAGGATTACTTGGTGACCATACTCCGTCATTATAGGTGTATGTGGTTGGGCCACAATTTGCAGTATGAACACCTAAATTGCTTACGTCATCTTGTGGAAAACTGGTCCATTCACTATCCAAAGTAGAGAAAGGACAATTTGAACCCGAATCATTTAATATGCCACCACAGATATTTGAGTTTCTAATTAAAGTCTCATCTTGGGTAGTGTTGCTACTGCCACTCCAATAGCTTCCAGGATCACAGCCAATATTACCAAATATATCTATTATTGTTCCGTTATGTTTTAAAACAATAGCATCATTACCATTAAAGTTAACAACTGTAGAGGTATATGTAGTTAGAGAACCATGTATGTTTGCGGAGTTGTTTCTTAATACTATCACTTCTCCATCAGCTAAAGTAGAAGGAAAACCAGATGTGAAATCTTCTGTATTGGTAGGTGACGTAGCTCCATTTGAATAGAGTTCAACAGAATAATCCGTTAGAATTACATTTGCACCTGTGCCATTGTATATTTCTATATATTTATTACTTGCTGAACCTTCAATGTATTCTGATATAAATAAATCGGTAGCGCCTACAGGAACTTCAATAATATTAAAAGCTTCACTTACAACATCTGTAAATAAGTCATCGGAAGCCGTAAGTGTTAAAGCGGTTCCTGTTGCAGTATGTGTTAAGTTTGAAAAAGTAGCTACTCCATTTGCCGCAGCTACAGTAACAGGAGTGCTGCTTAAAGTACCAGTTGAAGTTACAGAAATGTCAGAGGTGTACCCCAAATCAACATTACCATTAGTGTCAACAGCTGTAATGGAAACAGAGTCCATTATTTCGTTAACAATGGTCTCAGTTGGTTGCTCTGAAAAAATGATCTCAGTTGCTTCTACATCGATAGTAATGTTGTTTCCAATAATATCACCAAGAAGGAATGGATCTGAGAATCCAGAACCAGAATTATCAGATGAAAATCCACTAGAGCTTTCATTTATTTGAACTTGAATTACTGAGTTATCTATGATATTAGTTGTGTTTAAATAAATCCCTAAGAAAAACTCTAAAGCTGTGCCATTAGCGATAACAATCGGTGAAGCAAAATTCAAGATAATTTCTGTATCTGTAATGGTTGTAAAAGGTGTATAGTCTACAAGGTTCTCATCATACAGAGTAATTCCAGCGATAGCATTACTCCAGTCTGTAGAGTTATTTGCACCTGGTACAAAGCGCATAGTAGTTACATTTGTTGGTAAGCCGTCGGATGTTCCAAAATCTTCAATTATAAAACTAAAAACATCTTCTGAAGAACCGCTTGTGGTTACATCTGCGGCAACTATACTAGTGGCGCTTATCTGTGGGCTTGACTCATAAACTTCAGAATCATTATCTGAGCTTATGGCTTCATATACTTCAATATCGTCCAAATACCATGAATCACCCCAGTTTTGGGTTTGTACAAAAGCAATGTATATGGTTTGTCCATCATAAGCACTTAAGTCAACAATCTGTTGTGTGTAAGCAACATTATTAAAGTCAGTTTCAGTATAAGTTTCTACTACACTAAAACTTCCGTGATCAGTTTGTGAGGTAGTTGATACCCTTATAGAGTATTCTGTTCCGTAATCATTATCATATGAATTTTTAGAATAAAAGCTCAATGTGGTATTAGATAATACAGATAAGTCTAAGGGAGAAGTAACAAGCCAATCCTCCGTTTCCACACCTGCGTTTTCATCAGATACAACGGCTGCTACTGAACCAGAATTAGCATCAGAACTAGAAGTCCAATCTTCAGATGTCCCTTCATTGTTTGTTCCTCTGTAAGATGTCCAACATGTTGGAGGTACTCCGCTTTCAAACCCTTCAGTAAAAGGAAATGAAGAAATTGCTGAACATGGAGTAGTAGCCTCACCACTTAAACCTGTTGAATATTCAGCTCCATCATAAGAGTAAGCCATATAATAATAGGTAGTGTTTTCGGATAATCCAGTATGATTGTATGTGCCTGTGCCATTGCTGTTCACTAAAATCGTTCCGCCAGCAAAAGAAGTCCCAACAGCTGTTGGTGCACCACTAGGAGTTGTAAATGCATTGTCAGTGTTAAATAGAATGATAACGTTATCTTCACTGGTATTATCATCGTAAGCTAAATCTATCTGTGTTGAAGAGCTTGGTGAAGCAGAGAAAGTGTCTGGATTACTGGGGCCACTAGTAGGTGCTGTAATCTCAAATTGATCTATTATGAAACGTTCTTCACCAGAAGAAGTTATTCTGACTTTAATATTTTCAGAAGTGTTATTTAATGTATAAGAAAATTGAGAATATGTAGTGCTGCTAAAATTATTTATAGTTCCTATATTTATATAATTGCCATTATCAATGCTATACTCAATATTTATTGTAGATATGGCAGGGCTCCCGTCCCAATGCCTGTACCAAAAAGATATAGTACCTACCCCGCCGTCTAATCCATTACCGTCTGGTCCAATATATTCTAGGCTTGGACTTCCTGAGTTTCTTAGCCTAACCGATCTCCCGGTTGAACCCAAAGAATTAGATGAGCTTTCGCTAAGGCCATTAATGATTTGAAAGTCATTATGAACATAGTTACTATAAGAAGTTCCAAAATTGAAGTCAAAGTTTTCAATTACTTGCCCAAAGCCTAAACCACTTATTAAAAGTGCAAATAAGAAGCTGTAAAAATTTTTCATATGCAATTAAGTTAATTTTAGCATGCTGATTAAAATATTCAGAATGAGACCTTTTAAGAAAAAAGCTACAAAATATTACTAAACAACATTAGTTAAATGTTCTTTGTCTTAAATATGTAAAATCTAGGCTAAGTGTTTGATTACAAGGGGGTGACAAATATAGTAAACAGAGAATTTTCTCACGTTAAATAAGGTTAAGTTTCCATTACCTATGTTTACTTTTTGTTAAGTTGTGAATTTTAAGGATAAGTTTTTGAGAAATGAATAATTCTATTCAGTTATATAAAATAAAAAAGCGCATCTGTTAAGGATGCGCTTATAATTGTTGAGAGTTGTGATTTTACTATCTTAAAATCACTTTTTGAGTTCTATTACTTGTTGTATTTTGTAATTGTACTACATAAACACCAGATGTTAGATCAGAAACATCTATTCTCTGTTCGTTACTTTTGGTAGTTAATGCTTGAGAATTTACCAAACGACCTTGTATATCGTAAAGGTTAAAGGTTGTGTTACTATCTAACTGACCTTTAATAGTTATAGTTTTAGGATTAGATTCCGTATAAATTTCTAATCCATTCAATATGTTTTCTGTCGTGCTAAGTGATTCGCGAGACATATGTATGTAAAAACGACCAGTTTCTGTTAAAGTTGTGGATGGTGTAAATGTGTAATCACCATCTTTTAAGTTTGTGAACGTGTTAGTTATATTGTCTTCTAATATAATAGTAGCATCATCAGGTACAATTTCCTCAGCGATACTGATTGTAGCTTGTTCTCCTTGCGCAAGGTTAACTCCTAAAGGAATAGTAACATTGTTCAAATCCGTAAAACTAACTGTTTGTACAGCCATATCTTTACCTGTATTATTTTCAACAAGATGAGAATAAAGTGCGAAGCTAGGTGTTACGTTACCAAACATTGCTGTGTCATAACCATTATCCAGACCTAACGAAGCGTTGTTGTTAAAATAAAGATCGGTACTATAGAAATTATTTTCTTTTGAAAGTTTTAGCTTAACAAAAGCTAAATTTTGTTCAGAAGAAGATCTTCCCGCTATAAAGTCGTCGCTTGTACCATTAGTTCGCATAGAAGGGTCAAAAGTTATAGTTCCACCTTCAGGTTTAGACGATACATAGAACCCTTGTCCAGGAGCTATTTTAGCATTTGGATTCATATCAGAATACGCTTGGTTCCATATGGTGTAATGATTTGCAGGTGAAGCATTACCATTATAGCCATATATACCAGAAGTTTCAACTTCAAATTCACTACTGTTACTCGCTAAGAATCCAGAAAGCGTAACGTATGAAGGGTAAGGGTTTCCTATAAGGTTAAATATACTAGATGAACCCTGAGAAATAGGAATTGATTTGATATCTGTTAGCACAGAGCCAGAAAATTCAAAAGTAGATCCAGATGGTGTATCTGAAGCTGTTCTGTAGCCTATGCCAGACTCTAATATTTCAGAATCATCAGCAGGTGTGTAGATAACATAAGAATTAGTTTCATTATCAAATGGGCCGAATAAAAATGCTGGCTGACCATCTATAGTACCTGATGCTAAATCAGGATTGGTAGTTCTAAATGCTAAAAAAGTTTGAGAAGCATTAGTTACAGGAGGTGAAATAAGGTCGTTATCACCAGATGTAGTTCCAGGCGCTGCTAATTGGTTCACAAAACGATTATATATAATATCATTCTCTACAGTGCCATTAACAATTAAACTAGAATAGTTGTTGCTTATAGAGTTTAATTCAACATTACCACGATTCGTCAAACTTGAAATAAGCGTCATAGATTGTCCAAAACCAACAGTTGTTGTAGCACCTTCATTTACAATTAGATTATTTAATTGTACATCACCGGAAACATCATAGTTACCATCAATGACTAAAGCATCAAAAGCTCCTGTTGTTTCGTTTGGTTCAATATTGTTTGCCCAGCCATCTTCGTTAGTGTATATAAGACCATCAAATTCACTTACTACTCTGAAATTGTCAAAACCAGAATATCCTGTATCCCTATTGTTTTTTAATCTTATTTGAAGTGCAACACTTGTGGTTTCATTAGGAATATCAATTTTCACACGTCCAGATCCATCAATAGTAACAGTATCACCATCAAAAACAAAAACCCAACTACCACTAAAATCTGATCCATTTGTGGCAATTCTATATTGTACATCATTGCTTGCATAATCATACCCTATAACTTGCCAATCAAATTCAATACGGACATTAGAGTAATTACTTATATCAACGTTATCAAATGTTAATGTAGCAAAAACATTAGTCCCATCGTTTAGGTCGTTTTCACCAAATATATTTGTATCAAATAAAGGATTGTCTAAAGGTGAAGCGTTTGCTAATGCTATTTCTCCAAAATAACCGATAGGGTTTCCCCAATCAGAAACTGTTCCAAAGAATGCTGTGTCACTTGTGTATGACCAATTGGTAGTGGAGTCAAAATTTTGTTCTATGATGTTTACTAATGGACCATTAATATTAAATGAAGCACTAGTTCCCGAAATTGAATTTCCTGTTGCGACTAATGTGATATTGCTTTCTGTGTCAGAAAATACAACATTATCAAATGTAGCAAAACCATTTGTCATAGAGTAATTTTCTGCAATAATGCTACCGCTAGGTGATGCAGTTAAAGTTAAATCAGCAATATTGGAATCTACATCTAAGTTTAAATTAGAATCTACTGCTAAAATAGTTGGGAAAGGAACCATTACCTCATATTGGTTTCCGTCTGTTGGTTGCTGATCAAAAATAAATTGACTTGCCGTAACTTCAATACGGTTGTCATCTCCTGTTATTGAAGTTGCAGATCCACCTGCATTGGCCTGTGCAAAAAGAGAGCTTCCGGAAGCTGGGGATTCTACGGTATTTATAATAAGTTGTACTTGTTCATTATCTGTTACTGTTGTTTTGAAAGATCCTAATACTAGAAACTGTCTTGTTCCACCGTCTTCAGCACTTAAGTTCAATTCACTAAAAGTGGTAAAATCTGTAACCGAATCGATTTCAGAGACTATTGTAAAAGTAGATAAATCTAAAATTGCTAGTGTAGCTATGTTCTCACTATTTATTACTTCAAATTCAATTGAGCTTAAAGTAGTGCCAACTGTATCTCCATCAGAAGTATCTCCACCATCTCTTATTGTAAATGCACCTAGGTTAACAGCGTTAGAAAAATTAAGCCCTGATGTGGCAGTATAAGAAGTATAATCAATGTTTTGCTGAACTGGAAACAAACCAAATGTAGAAGTTATAATATCAGAATCAAAGCTATTGGTAGATGCAGTCGAGACTGATCCTAATAATCGAGCACCAGGATTAGGTATTCCTAAAGAACCTGTCCATGAAGATTCCGATATGATTCTCAACCAACCAAGTGAGGCAGAAGCTCCCCAAGCATAAAGACGAAAGGTTATAGTTCCTGAATTACCAGAAGATATACCAAGACTTGGAAAATTATATGAGGTCGTTGTACCAGAGGCTAGAGATTGAATAGACGTTAAAGGTATTCCTGCAGTAGAAAAGTTGTCTAAACTGTAGAAAATTTGCCAATTACTTGGGCCGTTAATATTTCTTCTTAATTTGATATCAATTTCGTCTAAATCAATTTCAAAAGTAGAATTGGCAGTTACAGACCACTGGATATAATCATTTCCAGATTGTGCAGTGGAGATATCTCCACCAACTGGCCAATACCCAGTAGTAAAAGCAGAACTGTTAGTTGTCATTGATACACCAGACCCTCTTGTAAATCCAACTGATGATATTGAGGGTATATTGTCTGTGTCAGTAGGACCTATAACATTAGACTGGTCTATTGTGACAATTGTAGATTGACTATAAACAATAGAAATGAAGAGTGTCAACAAGCAAAAAAGTAAGTGTTTTTTCATATTTTAAATTTTGTTTTATCTAAAATTACCAACATTATCTTATTGATAAGTAAGGGGTTTCAGTAAGTTTAGGATGGCTCAAAGGTAATATATTTTATGATAAAAAATCTTAGATAAACGGTATTTTTAAGAAAGATTTTTCTTACGTAAAAATATTATATCCATGTAGACCTCAGTTATAACCCATTTTTTTATTCTGAACAAATAGTAATTTTAGATTTATAATTTAATGTTAGTTTTCAATTAACAATACAATCTACGTATTATAAGACTTTATGGTTTTTAAACTTTAATAATATTCTTTGTAAGAATCTAGGCAGTTTTACAATTTGTTTTAGTTTTGTAAAAAAAAGAGTAGTAGAAATCCAAATGGTTGAAATTCTGTCATTAATAGATTAAAGAAAAGCTATTCTAATTTGTAAATTTTAATATTGAAACTAAGTAAACGACACATAGCTAAGACCATTACTTGGCGTTTTTTTGGAACATTAGATACGCTGTTGCTGTCATGGTTTATTTCTGAAGATTTTGCGGTAGGGTCTAAAATTGCTGTTTTTGAGCTTGTAACTAAAATGGTGCTCTATTATTTTCACGAGCGCGTGTGGTTTCATTCTAAAATAAAATCGTCTAATAAGCGTCATATATTAAAAACCTTCTCTTGGAGAGGTATAGGTACATTGGATACCATGTTGTTGGGTTGGCTCGTTACAGGTAATCCACTTACGGGATTAAAAATTGGAGCTGCTGAGGTGATTACCAAAATGTTGTTGTATTTTGGTCACGAAAAACTTTGGTACCAAATTAATTATGGTTTAGATCAAAGAATAAGAAGAAGACGTTTGAACGAACTAAAAAATGAAAAAGAAGCATGAGTCTAAATACGGTTAGACATGACTACAAGATCGCTAAAGCCGATCGCGAAAAAATACACAAGCACAAATCTTTTCTATTATGGTTTACGGGTCTTTCAGGTTCTGGTAAATCTACATTAGCAAACCTCGTAGAAGTAGAATTGAATAAACAAAACATTTCTACATATACTTTGGATGGAGATAATATAAGACAAGGTATTAATAAAGACCTCACATTTGCTCCAGAAGATCGTACGGAAAATATCAGAAGAATTGCAGAAATTGCAAACCTATTTGTTGACGCAGGTGTGGTAACACTAGCTGCTTTTGTGTCGCCATATATAAAAGATAGAGAAAACATTAAAAAAATAGTTGGTGCAGAGAATTTTATAGAAATCTACGTGAATACGTCTTTAGAAGAATGTGAACGTAGAGATGTAAAAGGTTTATACAAAAAAGCAAGAGCAGGAGAAATAAAAAACATGACTGGGATATCTGCACCTTATGAAGCACCAACAAATCCAGATTTAGAAATAAAAACCGATGACCAATCTATAGAAGCATCAACTAAGCAAATTGTTGATTTTATAGTAGAAAAATTAAATACATCATATGAGTAATTACGTAATTAATCATTTAAGAGAACTAGAATCCGAAGCTATTTTCGTCATAAGAGAGATTGCTGCGCAGTTTGAAAATCCGGCATTATTGTTTTCAGGCGGAAAGGATTCTATTTTATTAACGCATTTAGCTAAGAAAGCGTTTTATCCTGCAAAAATCCCTTTTCCATTAATCCACATCGATACTGGTCACAATTTTCCTGAAACTATAGCTTTTAGAGATGCTTTGGTAGAGCGCTTAGGGGTAAAGCTTATCGTTGGATCTGTGCAAGAGGCTATTGATAAAGGACGTGTTAAGGAAGAAACAGGTGCTGATGCATCACGTAATTCACTTCAAATAGTATCGCTTTTAGATACACTAGAAGATCATAAAATTGATGCAGCTATGGGTGGAGCAAGACGTGATGAAGAAAAAGCACGTGCCAAAGAACGTTTCTTTTCTCATAGGGATGAGTTTGGACAATGGGATCCTAAAAACCAACGTCCAGAACTTTGGAACCTTTTTAATGGTAGAAAGAATTATGGTGAGCATTTTAGAGTGTTTCCAATTTCAAACTGGACAGAAATGGATGTTTGGGAATATATAAAAATGGAAAATATTGATTTACCATCATTGTATTTCTCTCATCAACGTGATTGTGTGGTTAGAGACGGTGTAATATTAGCAAATTCAGAATTTATCACTTTAAAAGAAGGTGAAGAAGTGGTTAATATGACTATTCGTTACCGTACTTGTGGAGATATGCCAATTACAGGTGCTGTAGAATCTGAAGCTGATAATCTTCAAAAAATTATAGAAGAAATCGCAACAACGCGTACTACGGAACGTGGAGGTAGAGCAGATGATAAACGTGCAGAAACAGCTATGGAAGATCGTAAAAAACAAGGTTACTTTTAATATTATTTAGAAAAGAAAGAATGGAATATCAAGATATAGAATTATTAAGATTTACAACAGCTGGAAGTGTAGATGATGGAAAAAGTACACTTATAGGACGTTTATTATATGATAGTAAATCAATTTTTCAAGATCAATTAGAAGCTGTAGAAGAGTCGAGTAAAAGTAAAGGTTTCGACTATGTGGATTTATCTTTACTTACTGACGGTTTAAAATCGGAGCGTGAGCAAGGTATTACTATTGATGTAGCCTACCGCTATTTCGCTACTCCAAAGCGTAAATTTATCATTGCAGATACGCCAGGTCATATTCAATATACGCGTAATATGGTAACAGGTGCATCAACTGCTAACCTAGCAATTATACTTATTGATGCACGTAAAGGAATGTTAGAGCAAACACATCGTCATGCTTTTATTGCGTCTTTGTTACGTATTCCTCATGCTATCGTGTGTGTGAATAAAATGGACTTAGTCGATTATAGTGAAGAGGTTTATGATAAAATTGTAAAGGATTTTAATGCTTTCTCTTCCAAGTTAGCCATTAACGATATTCAGTTTATTCCTATTTCAGCTTTGAAAGGAGATAACGTGGTAAATCGTTCTGAAAATATGGATTGGTACAAAGGAAGTACCTTGATGTACCATTTAGAAACAGTTCATATTTCAAGTGATCATAATTTGGTAGATTGTCGTTTTCCTATTCAGTCGGTTATTCGTCCTCATACTTTAGAAAATCAGGACTACAGAGGTTTTGCAGGTAGAATTGATGGTGGAGTATTTAAACCTGGTGATAAAGTAAAGTCATTACCATCAGGATTTGTGTCTACTATAAAAACCATTGAATTAGATGGCGAACAGATTGAAGAGGCTTTTGCTCCGATGTCTGTAACCATGACCTTAGAGGATGAAATTGATAACAGTCGTGGAGATATGATTGTTAGAGAAAATAATGTTCCAGAAGTTGGTCAGGATTTAGAAGCCTTGGTGACTTGGATGAGTTCAAAACCAATGCAAGCGCGTACAAAAGTTGTTGTTAAACATACAACGAATGAGTGTATGGCAATGGTTAAAGAATTGAAGTACAAAATAGATATCAACACTCTACACAGAATCGAAGGTATTGATAAGGTGGAAATGAACGATATTGTACGCATGTCTATTAGAACGGCTAAACCGGTATTTTTTGATGCTTATAAAAGAAACCGCCAAACAGGAAGTATAATCATCATAGATGAGCAAACCAATGAAACTATTGGTGCTGGAATGATTATTTAAGAGTGATACAGTGAGAGTGATACAGTGAGAGTGATACAGTGAGAGTGATACTGTGATGCAGTGTACGATGAGGCGGTGATACTGGAAAATGATGATGTGGTGAGTTTTTAGAATAGGAATTTTAAAATTTTAATAATGACTCATAAAGATTTAGAAGTTTATAAATTAAGCTTAAATTTAGTAGAGGATATTTATAAGCTTACTAAAGATTTTCCCGCATCTGAAAACTTTGGATTGACTTCTCAACTTAGAAGAGCAGCTGTTTCCTTGCCTTCAAATATTGCAGAGGGTTCAAGTAGAGGATCAACAAAAGACTTTATTCGATTTTTAAATATAGCATCAGGATCATTAGCGGAAAAGAAACGCAGTTAGTAATAGCAGAACGTATAGGGTATATAACTTTCGATAATACATTACAAAATAACATCAGTACAACTAGAAAAATGCTATACCGTTTAAAACAAGCTTTAAACAAAAAACTAAGTAAGTAAAATGAATAATAAAAGCCTCACCACCTCCCAACCTCACCGCCTCACTGAATTACTGCATCTCGGTATTAACGCAGCCCTAGAAGCAGGAAAAGCGATTTTAGAGATTTATAATTCTGATGATTTTGGTGTAGAATTAAAAGGTGATGACTCTCCTTTAACAAAAGCTGATATAGCATCTCACAATATTATTGTAGCACACTTAAAAGCTACTGACATTCCAGTATTGTCCGAAGAAGGTAAGGAAATGCCTTATGAAGAACGAAAAGATTGGAAGCAACTTTGGATTGTAGACCCTATAGATGGTACCAAAGAATTTATAAAACGTAATGGGGAATTTACAGTAAACATTGCGCTTATTGATAACCAAATAACACAACTAGGTGTTGTGTTTGTACCAGCGCTTGGTGAGCTATATTTTTCTACAATAGAAAACGGTTCTTATAAAGTAAACGTTGATCTTCGAAACTATTCGGTTGAAGATTTGGTTAAGGAAGGTTCCAAATTACCATTAGAAAGGGAAGATAAAACCTTTACTGTTGTAGCAAGTCGTTCGCATATGTCACCAGAAACAGAAGCTTATGTAAATGAGATGCGAGAAAAACATGGTGAGGTTAACTTAATGTCTAAAGGCAGTTCTTTAAAATTATGTATGGTTGCTGAAGGTAAAGCCGATTGTTACCCAAGATTTGCACCAACAATGGAATGGGATACAGCTGCAGGACAAGCCATTTGCGAGCATGCTGGTTTTACAGTGTTAGATTGGAAAACCAAAGCACCAATGTTATACAATAGAGAAGAGTTGTTGAACAATTGGTTTTTGGTAAAAAATTAACAACCAAAAATTTTAATTTTAGTCACACAATATTTTTAATACATGAGTGAAACCCCAGAGAATTATAAGCTTGTTATAGAGCCAAAAACTAAGCTTTTGGATCTTAACCTAAAAGAGGTTTGGAGATACAGAGATTTATTATTCTTGTTTGTAAGAAGAGATTTCGTTGCTGTTTATAAACAAACTATTTTTGGGCCCTTGTGGTTTTTTGTACAGCCCATCCTAACAACTATAATGTTTATGGTAGTGTTTGGTGGTATAGCAAAAATGAGTACCGATGGACTTCCGCAACCAATATTTTATTTAGCAGGAATAGTAAGTTGGAATTATTTTTCCGAAGCTCTAAAGACCACTTCAGAAACCTTTATAGCTAATGCCAAAATTTTTGGTAAAGTTTATTTCCCAAGGGTGATTTCACCATTATCTATTGTTGTTTCTAAACTCTTAACTTTTGGGGTGCAATTTGTATTATTCTTAATCGTTTATTTCTACTATGTATTTTTTACAGATGCAAATATTAACCCAAATGTATCTTTGCTTTTAATACCTGTCCTCATTCTTATCACAGCAGGTTTAGCTTTAGGCTTAGGTTTGCTTATTACCGCACTTACAACAAAGTATAGAGATTTTAGATTCTTAATTGCTTTTTCTGTACAATTAGCTATGTATGCTACACCAATAATATACCCTTTGAGCGAAATAGATAATGAAAATCTAAAAATGCTTGTTTTGGCAAACCCAATGAGTGCTATTATAGAAACATTTAGGTATGCTTTTACAGGTGTAGGTGAATTCAGTTGGGTTAATTTAGGATACAGTTTTTTTACAATGATTGTTTTTTTACTAATAGGAACATTGACCTTTAATAAGGTTGAAAAAACTTTTATGGATACAGTATAGTATGAATAAGCCAATTATAAAAATTGAAAATTTAGGAAAACAATATAGATTGGGTGCTGTAGGTACTGGTACTTTGTCTCATGATATTAACCGTTGGTGGTATAAGGTTAGAGGCAAAGAGGATCCGTATCTTAAGGTTGGAGATGTAAATGATAGAACTTCAAAAGGTGGTTCAGATTATGTGTGGGCGCTAAAGGATATAAATTTTGAAGTTCAACCAGGTGAGATTTTAGGTATAATAGGAAAAAATGGTGCCGGAAAATCTACCTTACTTAAATTACTAAGCAGAGTTACAGCTCCATCTACAGGAAAGATAACTTGTCATGGTAGAATTGCGTCACTATTAGAAGTAGGTACAGGCTTTCATCCAGAATTAACAGGAAGAGAAAATATTTACCTCAATGGTGCTATTTTAGGAATGACCAAGAAAGAAATAGCAGATAAGTTTGATGAAATTGTTGATTTTGCAGGTTGTGCTAAATATATAGATACACCAGTAAAAAGATACTCCTCAGGGATGTATGTACGCTTGGCTTTTGCAGTAGCTGCACATTTAGAACCAGATATCCTGGTAGTGGACGAGGTTTTGGCTGTAGGCGATGCCGAGTTCCAAAAAAAGGCTATTGGTAAGATGAAAGAAGTTAGTGAAGGACAAGGAAGAACTGTACTGTTTGTTAGTCATAATATGGGCAGTATGCGAATGTTATGTAATAGAGGCTTGTTATTAGTGAATGGAAATGTGTCTTATTCAGGTCTAATTAATGATACCATTGATGCATATCTTGATAGTTCAACAAGTAAAGTTGATGTCAAATTTAATCAAGACTATGACGATAAATCTAGAGCTCAAATTTTGAATGTTGAATTAAAAAACTCTAATGATGAGTTAAGAGGGAATTTTTTATCAAACGAAGAAATAGCTGTACACATAAAATATTCTATAAACGTAAAATTTAGTAATGCTAGGATAGTTATGCAGCTATTGACTGTAAACGGAGAAGTGGCTTTTGGGAGTACGTGTTATATAAATAAAAATCAAGGAGATTTAAAATTGATTATACCGCCAAATCTATTGAATTCAACATCTTATACTATTAAATTACATTTAGGTGAGCCAGGAATAGGCTTTTTAACTAAACCAATAGATTATTTAGGATTTAATGTGGAAAGTGTTGGACAACATGGTTCGCATATGGTAGAAAAGTGGCCAGGAGTTGTTGCACCTAAGTTAGAATGGATTATAAAATAAGTAAGAATGAATTTTCAAAATTTTCTACGTTTATTAAGCAGTCCTAAATCCTATTTGTCTGATTTAGTAGAATTGAATACTAATAGAGAATTAAAAAAATTGTCAAAAACGGATTTTTTAATTCCAATTACAGAAACCAAAGAGGAAGATGTATTCATTGTTGGATACCCTAAGTCAGGAAATACATGGATGCAATCATTAATTGCGGGTATGCTTTATGGTATTGATACTGAATATATGCCTGATAAACTTGCTCAAGAAATTGTTCCTGATGTTCATGCTAGAAAATTTTATAAAAGATTTGGGACAATAAATTTTTTTAAGTCTCATGATTTACCACAAAGACATTATCGAAAAGTTATATATCTTGTAAGAGATGGTAGAGATTCTTTAGTTTCATATTATCACTTTAATCGAAAGAGAGGTTTAGAAACTACCCTCAGAGAAATGGTTATAGATGGTAAAGATCTATATCCATCAAAATGGCACAAGCACGTTAGGCTTTGGTTTGAAAATCCTTATGATTGTGAGATGATTACAGTTAGATACGAAGATCTTTTGTTAAATCCTATTAATGAATTGAAGCGAGTTTGTGACTTTGTAGGAATAGAAAGGTCAGAAGAGATATTAAGAAAGGTTGTTGAAGGTAATCATATCGACAAAATGAGAGTCAGAGTGAAAGAAACAGGTGGCATGGGACATAAGGCATGGACAGGAAAGCAAGGAGCTGAATTCTTTAGAAAAGGTAAGTCTGGTTCTTATAAAAAAGAAATGAATATTGAACTTCAAGAATTTTTTAATCATGAGTCTGCTGCTGAATTAAAAATGTTTAACTACTAATAGTGTAAATTCAAGTTGAATTATTTTCAGAAATTATTACAGAAAATTTTATTTAGAATCTTACCTAACTTAAGGCATTTAGGTGAAGACTCTATAGATTGGTATATGGTTACGAATTCACAAAAAAAAAATAGCATAAGCCAAAAATCTAGGATTAATGGTCCTTATAAAGTGATAAAATCTTATGTAGGAGATTATACTTATATAGCATTGAATTCATATATAATGAATACTTCTATTGGTAAGTTTTGCTCCATTGGTCCTAACTTAGTTTGTGGCTTTGGTGTCCATCCTATTAATGGTATCAGTACTAATCCAATGTTTTATTCTGTTAGAAAACAAAATGGATACAGTTTAGTTGAGCAAAATAAAATTGATGAGGTTCCTTCAAACCTAATAGGAAATGATGTTTTTATTGGCGCCAATGTTACAATTTTAAACGGCATAACAATTGGAGATGGAGCTGTAATAGGAGCTGGTTCAGTAGTTAGCAAAGATATACCTCCTTATGCTGTAGCTGTAGGCGCTCCAATCAAAATTATAAAATACAGATTTAAGGAAGAGACTATTGAAAATTTGCTTAAAATTAGATGGTGGGACAAAGACTTTGAGGAATTAGAAGCCATTGAAAAAAAATTTTTTGAGGTAGAAAAGTATATTAAATCTTGTTTGTAGAGATACTGAAATATGCATGAGATATCTTCATTATAACATTTTATGAAAAAAAACGCTCTTTTTTCTATTATAACCATAAATTATAACGATGCATCAGGTTTGCAAAAATCTATGCAGAGTGTTTTCTGCCAAACCTTCAAGGATTACGAATATATTGTTATTGATGGTGGTAGTAATGATGGAAGTACAACTATTATTGAGAATCATAAGGCTAAGATACATCATAGTATAAGTGAACCTGATAAAGGGGTGTATGATGCTATGAATAAGGGATTACTGCAGGCAAGTGGCGAGTATGTATTTTTTTTAAACTCAGGAGACTTGTTTTATGATAAAAACACATTAAAAAATGTAGCAAAAGCTATAGAGGTTAAGCCTACCGATATTATTTATGGAGATGTTATCTATGTTAATCCTAAGACCAAAGAAGAGCGTATTACGGATTTTCAAGTAGAAAAAATTAGTCTTTACCAAAAAATGATATGCCACCAAGCCATATTCTGTAAAAAAAAGGTGTTTGATACACTGGGTGGTTTCAATTTATCTTATAAAATTAAAGCCGATTACGATTGGTTTTTAAGAACCATATTTAAAGGTGTTAGTATTAAAAAAATAAATCTTTTAGTAGCTTATTATGAAGAAGGTGGACTTAGTGAAACCCACTTTAGCAAATATAGTGCGGGCGAAATCCCAAAAATTAGAAATACATATTATTCAGACAAAGAACAGAAAGCTATTAGAAAATATATACTTAACCCCAAACTAAGTAAATTACCTTTTCATAATGCAAGTAGAAGATTAATAGCAAAGCTATTGTTAATCTTATACCCAAATCTTAGGATGATATGATTGTAGTGGTAAGACAACTTAATATTGTATCCGAATCATGGCTTACTAGACAATTAGCGCTCATTTCACCGCTAGTAGAAAGTATTGTAGTTGTTGATTATTACGAGCAAAAGAAATTTGCAGGTATTCCTGTAACATCCATAGACCCAAGAGCTGAGTTATCTTATCGTTTGTACAATTCAGTAAAAAAGCAAGATTATAAAAAAGTTATTAAGAAACGCTTAGAGCGTATTTTAACAAAAAGTAGCTCTTCCGTAGTATTGTTTCATTATATAGACTTTGCTTTGGGCTTTTATGATGTTATAAAACAAACACAAAAAAAGATTTATATACATTGTCATGGTTATGATGTTACTTGGGATTTACGCTCACATACTAATCCTAATAGAAAACATTTTAGTTCAGATTACGTTTCCAAGGTTTTAAAGCTTTCAAAACATGCTTTTTTTATAGCAAATTCAAAATGTACTAAGGAAAAACTATTAGATATTAAGATTCCAGAAAATAGAGTTTTAACCAAATATTTTGGTATTCAAGAAAATGAAAAAAGACCTCTGCCAAATAAATTTACCATACTATATGTAGGTAGGCTTGTAGATTTTAAAGGAGCAGATATAGTAATAAACGCTTTTGAGTTAGCTTGCGAACAGGGCTTAGAAGGAGAACTTATAATTGCAGGTGATGGAGCCCTTCGAACAACAGTAGAACTTCTAAAGATAAAATCAAAATATCAAGATAGAATACAAATCTTAGGAAGTGTAAATTCAGAAAAAGTAAAAGCCTTAATGCAAAAGGCAAGTATTTTTACAGCACATAATTGTAAAGGATTGCTTACAGGGCAAGAAGAGGCTTTTGGTGTTACACTCATAGAGGCAATGAGTTATGGTATACCTATTATAACAGGTAGTGTAGGTGGCGTTAACGAAATTATTGTTGATAAAAAAACAGGCTATCTCATTGAGCCATTTAATATTCAGCAGCATGCCAATGCTTTTTTAGGGTATTATAGAAGCGCTTTATTATTGCAAAAGCATGGTGAAGAGGGACATAATCTTGTTAAAATTAAGTTTTCTGAAGAACAAGAGTTTAATTTTTTTAAATCTCTTGTTCATTAGTCATGAGTTACCCGCTAATTTCAATAGTAATTCCAACCTACAATAGAAAAAACGTTTTATTAGAAACCTTAAATTCTATAAAGCATCAAAAATACCAAAACTGGGAAGTTATTGTTGTAGATGACGGTTCAACAGATGGTACCAATAGTTTTATGCAGGAAGTGTGCAAAGCCTCTTCTCAGATAAATTATTATTTAAGATCGGATTTCACAACTAAAAAAGGCGCACCTGTTTGTAGAAATTTAGGTTTAGAAAAAGCTAAAGGTGATTATGTTGTGTTTTTAGATTCGGACGATATTCTGCAAAAGGAAACATTACATAATAGAGTGAATTCAATTAATGAATCTGAAGATTACGATTTTTTGATTTTTCAAGGTGCCTTTTTCACTGAAAGTATAGATGATTCTGATAGACTGTGGAATAAATTTACTCAAGAGAATGATCTTAACCGATTTCTCAGAGGAGACGTCGTTTGGCAAACAACAGGACCCTTATGGAAACGTAGCTATTTAATAAATAGTAGTCTAAGGTTTGATGAAGAAGCTAAAAGTTCTCAGGACTGGGAGTTTCACGTCCATGCGCTACTTCAAAATCCGAGATACAAAAAAATAGATGGAAAGCCTGATTATTTTATAAGGAGAGATGCTGTTGATAAACATCGTATAAGTGAGGGGCATTACTCGATAAAATCATATTTCAATAGAATCCCCTTGATAAAAAAGATACTACCAAAGCTAAATGATGTTCAGGAATATGAGTTGCATAAGTATTTGGTTAGAGACACTCTAGCGGTATTAAGAAATACATCAGATATAGATATTATTAATACCTTTGAAGAGACTAATAGATTATTTGCTTCAAACATTAATAAAAATTGGGGTGTTGTTGTTAAAATGATGTATTACCTAAGAAAGAAAAATCTAAAAACATGCAACAGAATTCTATTAAGATGTCTAAATTTTTGGAAACCTTATTATTTTAGGAAATTTAAACAGAACTACAGAGCCAAATATTAAAATAGAAGTATAAAAATTTAGAGTGAGAAGACTATATTATTTAATTAAAGAAAACGGATTAAAATCGATTTTTTCTCAAAGATATCACTACAGACATCATAAAAACCCTAACACAGAAAAGAAAGTTAAATTCATTGTGTTCGGCCAAGGTAGAACAGGTAGTACTTTATTAACAAAATTAATAAATCAACATCCAAAAATTTTTTGCGACCAAGAAATATTCGGAAATAAAAAGTCTCCTATTTTTTTGTCTCCAAACAAATACATTGAGAGTAATTCAAGAAAGCCAGAGACTAAAGATGTATCAATTTATGGTTTTAAAGTTAAGATTTACCAATTGTATACAGATCAAAAAATCAGTAATGTTAAGGGGCTTTTAGAAGATTTACATAGAAAAGGATGGAAGTTTATTTTTTTACATCGTGAGGATGAATTAGCACATAATGTATCGTCGTTCAAAGCATTTAGTTTGGGTAAATGGTTTGTAGATAAATCAGAAGATATTCAAAATAAGAAAGATAAAGAGCTATATATTGACCCAACTCAATTCAAAAAATCAGTATTATGGCGTAGAAAATTTACCAATATGGAAAAAGAATGCCTTGAAAATATACCTCATATAAAAGTATCATACGAAAAAGATTTATTAGTGTCAGAAAATCATCAAGCCGTTTGTGACAGAATATTTTCTTTTTTAGGAGTTGATAGTTATTCTGTAAAGGCTAATATTAAGAAGATGAATGCTCCTGATTTAAGAAATACTATTAAAAATTATGATGAAATTGAAAGCTTGTTTCAATCACTATAGTTAGAATAACAGGTTTTAACTAAAGAAAAAAGAAATTTTATAGCAATGCGATTATTTTTTTTACATATACCAAAAACTGCTGGAACTTCACTTGATATCTTACTAAAACTTCAATATTCTAACAAAGAAATACATCCTTGGGACAACATTAAGTTTGTTGAATTACAAGAAAAATATAAAAATGGAGATATAGAGCCGAAAGATTTTAAGGTGCTTAAAGGGCATTATCATTATGGTATCCATAATTATATGAATATCGAAGGAGATTATAGGTATGTAACTTTTCTTAGAGACCCTATTGACAGAGTGAAATCTCATATTAGACAGTATTTAAGAATGCCTAAATCATACATATATAGAGAGTTTCAAAAAGAAAAGAGTTTGTATAAACTTATAAAGAATAATAAAGTTTATGGTTTTTCTAATATGCAAACAGCGTGGATATCAGGACAAAAATTTCGAAATGATTTGAATATGGAATTGATTTTTAAAGAGGCAGAATCTAATATTTCGAAAGACTTTATGTATGTTGGAATCCAAGAGATGTTTAATGAGAGTTTGTTTCAAATATATCAGAAAGTAGACTGGAAATATTATCCGTATTATAATTCCTTAAATATCTCTACTAAGAATGAACTCGATTCAATTACTTTTGATTCAGATACAATAAAGCTTATAGAGGACATAAATCAATATGATATTAAATTATACCAAAAGTACAAGTCGATTGTAGAAAATGATCATAGTAAAACAGACCTTAAGGAATATAAGACGTATTTAACACGTTTAAAATATTTTCAAAAAGCACACAATTCCTATACTAAAATGAGAAATATTTTATAATTATGGAGAAGCCATTGGTGTCTGTATTAATGACAGTATATAATAGGGAAAAATATATTGGGGAAGCAATAGAAAGTGTTATTGCCTCTACTTATAAAAACTGGGAATTAATTATTGTAGATGATCAATCTAAGGATAATTCTGTAGCTATTGCAAAATCTTATGTTCAGAAAGATACTAGAATTAAGGTTTATATTAATGATGTCAACTTAGGGGACTATCCAAATAGAAACCAAGCAGCAAGCTACGCTAATGGAAAATATTTAAAATATTTAGATGCAGATGATATAATTTACCCTTTTGGCTTAGAACAATTGGTTTTTTATATGGAAAAATTCCCCGAGTCTGCTTATGGCTTGTGTTCACTAAGTCAAGATAAACAAAACATATACCCATTTATGTTAGGTCCAAGAGAGGCTTATTATAGGCACTATTTTGAGTTTCCAATTTTTCATAAAGCACCTCTCTCTGCTATTATAAAAAAAGTAGATTTTGACGAAGTAGGTGGTTTTACGGGAAAACAGCACCTTGGAGATTTTGAGATGTGGCATATACTATCAAAAAGCAAAAATGTAGTCTTGATGCCTCAAGGTTTGGTTTGGTATAGAGAGCATGACGATCAGCAAATGAATGATAATAGAACAGATCCCTATGTGCCTTTTAAATATTTATTGCTTTCAGAAGAAATGCTTAAAAGTAATAGTTGTCCTTTATCTGCAAAGGAAGCAGATAAGGCTCTAGAGCTTAATTATAAAAAACAGAGTAGAGCTGTTTTGTCAGCAGCTAAGCATCATTCATTTAAAAAAAGTTTTCAACTTTATAAAGAAAGTAAAAATGTAACCCTTTTTTCTATATTAAATTCGGTTATTAGTTAAAGTATTATGATTTTCAGTTACGCAAAATATTTAAAAGAAAAGGTATTAAGAAAACTGTTTTGGTTTTACAAGCTTAACAATATTAGTTTTGGGAAATCACCAAAAATCACCTTTCCTATTAAAGTTGAAGGTCAAGGAAAAATAAATATAGGAAACAATGCTGTCCTTGGAAGGATGACTAATTTCGGAATAGGTAAAAGTGCAAAACTAACCATAGGAAACAAGTGCATAACGGAAGATGATGCAACTATAATTATTGACACTAATTTTAGTTTAGTAACTGGGCAAAATTTCAAATTAGGTAGAAACGCTAGGCTTTATGTTAAAAGTGATTGGGTCATAGGTGATAATGTAAGTATTGAAACATATTGCTCAATATTTGCTAGAGAGCCAGAAAAATCAGGAAAATTAGTCATTGGAAATGATACTAATATTGGAGACTACACGATAATTGACCTTGTTGATGATGTAATCATTGGCGATACAGTTGCTATAGGTCCAAATAGTACACTATATACACATGACCATATTTATTCAGATAAAAACGTAGCAGCTTGGAAGGGAGGTTTGATTAAAAAGCCTATAAGAATTTGTGATGGAGCTTGGGTAGGTTCAGGTGTTACTATTTTGCCAGGAGTGACTATAGGGGAGAGGTGCATTATTGCTGCAGGATCTGTAGTAACAAAATCGACTCAGCCCAATGCTATATACGGTGGTGTTCCTGCTAAGCTTATTAAAAATATATGAATAATATAAAGGTCTCGATTATAATTCCATTATACAATTCTGTTTCATTTTTTGAGGAAACAATAAAATCTATTATTGATCAATCTTATAAAAACTGGGAGATTATAATTGTAGATGATGGTTCAGAGGACGGTTCTTATGAATTAGCAAAAGAGTATGCTTCAGATAATATAAGGGTTGTTAAGAATAGAGGTAAAGGAGCTTGTGCTGCGAGAAACTATGGCTTAGATTTGGCAGTTGGTGATTATATACAATTTTTGGATGCTGATGATCTAATAAGTGAGGATAAAATTCAGAACCAACTTGCACAATTAGAAAGAAACTCTAAAAGTATAACAGTATGCAGTACTAAACATTTTTATGAGAGTTTTCATACGGGTAAAATAACTGATAGAGCATTTTTATATACAACAGATAATCCTAAAGAACTGCTTTTAAATTTATATGGTGCCGATGGAGAGCATCATAATATGATTCAAACCAGTGCTTGGTTAACTCCTAAATCTTTAATAAAAGATTCAGGACCTTGGAATGAAGATTTAAGCAAAGACCAAGATGGTGAATTTTTTTGTAGAGTAGCAACAAGGGCTGAGAAAATTATTTTTACTCCAAATGTTTTTAATTATTATCGAAAACATATTAATGGTAAGAATATAGCTAATCAAAAAAAAAGGAAGCATTTAGAAAGTCAAATTACGGCTTTAGAATCCAAGTCAGCACAATTTAAAGGTTTAGAAACAACGCAAGCTTATAAAAATGCCATGGCTTTACAATACAAGCTTATTGCTATTGATGCTTTTCCAGAGTTTAAAGATCTGTCGTCTATGGTATTAAGTCGCTCTAAAGATTTAGCTCAGATAGATTATTTACCAGTATTAGGAGGTAATGTAATAGAGTTTTTTAAAAAAATTTTTGGCTGGAAAATTGCAAAAATTATATCTTATTGGGTGCATAAATTATAGATTATTAATCAAAACTCAATATTTGTTCGGGATTTAAAATAATATTTAGAATTACCTTGTTATGAATATAAAATGTAATTCTAAAAGGAATAATGTTTGTCATATAAATAATAATTTGAGATATTTACAACGACAAATTATGAAAACAGATTTTGTAGATAAAACTTCTTCTTAAAGAAATAAAGTCTGTGCTTATGTTGTAAAAAAATCAAATGGAGCAACTACTTTTTATAACTACTTCTAGTATCGCTTCAAACCCTCGTTTAGTTAAAGAATTTGAAAGTTTAAAATCAAATTATGTGTGTACTGTAGTATGCTATAAACATCATGATTGGAGTTTGGAGCTTTCAGAGAAAATCAAGTCAGACAATAAAGAAGTTAACTTTATTGAAATTGATAGGAAACAAAAGTTTTTATCAACTATTGTTTCTAAAATAAAACATAAGGTAGCTATAAGAATCAATCCTTTTTATAAAAACAATTACAAGGTTTGTGCATTTGCAAGTAATGATAAGACAGCACAACTATTAAATGTAGTTAAGCAATTATCTAGAGATATAGAGTTTAAGAGAATTGTGGCACATAACTTAGGTGCATTTTATCCTGCTGTATGGGTTTCAAAAAGTCAGGATATAGATCTACAGTTAGATATTGAAGACTATCATCCAGGGGAAAGTTTGTATTTTAATGAAAAACTTGAGAAAACTAATAGGCATAGGATTATGCAGTATAGTTTTAATGAAGCAAATACTATTACTTATGCATCAGAAGGTATAGCTTTAGAGTGTAAAAAAAAGTATAGTATATCTAAAGATGTGTACCAATTGACCATTATTAATGCATTTAAAAGAGATGATTTTATAAAGCCAATAGCGACAGAAGAGAACGTGCTGAAAACAGTTTGGTTTTCCCAGTACATTGGGCCAAATAGGGGACTAGAGCAGGTGTTTAGTGCAGCCAAAGCTCATTCAGATATTGAGTTTCATCTTATTGGTAACGTAAATAAAGAGTACGTAAAGGATATAGTGTTTGCAAAAAACGTAATCTTTCATGAAGTTATGTCGCAATCAGATCTTCATGAGTTTTTAAGGACTATGGATATAGGTTTGGCTTTAGAGAGTGAAAAAGCTGATTATAATAGAAATATTTGTTTAACAAATAAATTTCTAGCCTATGTTCAAGCTGGTTTGTATGTTTTGGCAACTGATACCTTTGGGCAACGTAATTTTTTAGAGTCTATAAATTTTGAAGCAGGAAAATTGATAGAAAGCTCTCTTTCAAATGAACTATCTAAAATAGATAAGAACTTATTTATTCATCAAGCTAAAATAAATAGATGGAATAGTGCACGTCAGTTTTCATGGGAAGAGGAACAAACTAAACTTTTAGAAATATTTTAATGAATACAGTTCTTATTATATACCCACATTGGGTTCCTGCTAATCTAGCAGGTGTTCAAAGACCACGATTAATAGGTAATTATTTAAAAGGTTTTGGTTGGAAGCCATTATTGCTAACTGTAAAATCAGAATATTATGAAGAGAGGTTAGATCCTTTAATGGAAAAGACAGCTTCAGAAGATATCGAAGTTGTTTTTACCAAAGCTTACAAGGTTTTTAAACCACGAATTGTTGGTGATATTGGTCTAAGAGCTTTTCCTTTCCTAAAAAAAGAAGCTCTCAGAATTTGCAAAGAACGTAAAATAGATTTTATATGGATTCCCATACCATCATTTTACACTGCTATTCTAGGAAGGTTATTATATAATAAAACTAAAATCCCTTATGGTATAGACTATATAGACCCATGGGTAAGGGACATAACCAATCAAAATAACTTAAGAGCCAAATTAAGTCAGGTTGTGGCAAAAACACTTGAACCTTTTGCGGTTAAAAAAGCTGCTTTGATAACAGGTGTATCTACACCTTATTATCAGTCTGTGTTGGACAGAAACTTTAAGGTAAAACCAGTACATGCAGGAATGCCATACGGTTTCGATCCAAATGATCATAAAATTCACCTCAACGATATTCAATACCCTTGGGACAACCAACCAGATTGTAAACCATGGGTTTATGCAGGTGCATTCTTACCTAATTCACATCTCTTTGTAGAATCGTTCTTTGAGGTGATTGCTAAACTAAGAAAAGAAGGAGATTGGGACGATAAAATTAGATTATACTTTGTAGGTACAGGAATGTATCCTGCAAAGAGAATTACATCATATGCTAAGGATAAAGGAATAGATGATATTGTTTTTGAAAATAGAGAGCGATATCCATTTCTACACATTTTAAATTTTTTATCCAAAGCAGATAAGGTGTTGTTATTTGGTAGTACAGAACAACATTATACCGCATCAAAAACATTTCAATGCTTATTAAGTAATAGACCTTTGTTTTCTATGTTGCATAATGATAGCTCAGCAGTTGAAGTGATTAGGCAATGCAATGCTGAAAGGTTTTTATTCCCTTATAAAAACGGATTTACTAAAAATGAAATTGAAATTGGTGTAGAACACATTCTAAAGTCTTTTCAGCAAATAGATGATTGGACTCTAAATTTACAGCCTTTAGATAAATATACATCTAAACAATCTGCTAAGGTATTAGCAGAAGCAATGGATAAAGTGTTGTTAAATTAGTAACTGAAGAATGAAAAAAATAGCTGTAGTTATAAGTCATCCTATTCAGTATTATGCTCCTTTATTTCAGTTGTTAGAAAAAAGGAATAAACTTGGTTTAAAAGTGTTTTATACTTGGTCTCAGACTAACGAGTCTGTGGAGGATAAAGTTTTTGGTAAAACAATAAAATGGGATATACCATTACGAGAAGGCTATGATTATGAATTTGTGGATAATGTGTCTAAAAAACCTGGTTCTCACCATTTTTTTGGTATAGATAATCCAACATTGATAGCTAAGATTGAAGCATTTCAGCCTGATGCAATACTGTTTTTTGGTTGGAATTTTAAAAGCCATCTTTTGGCTATGCGTCATTTTAAAGGAAAGATTCCTGTTTGGTTTAGAGGTGATTCTACATTATTGGATGAGGTTGTCGGATTAAAGACAACATTAAGACGTTTGGTGTTGAGGAAAGTTTATAGTTACGTAGATAAGGCTTTTTTTGTTGGAGAGGCAAGTAAAGCCTATTTTTTAAAGCACGGATTAAAACCTGATCAGTTAGTTTGCTCCCCTCACGCTATAGATAATGATCGATTTAGTGATGAAAAAAATCCTAATTACTTAATTGATGCTAAAAATTGGAGAGAAAGTTTAGGATATAGTTCAGAGGATATTTTAATCGTTTTCTCAGGTAAATTAGAATCTAAAAAACAGCCTGATTTTTTAATCAAAGCTTTCAATAAAGCTAAAAAAGAAGGAGGAGAATTATTAAAGCTACTAATAATTGGTAGTGGTCCTTTGGAGGAAAAATTAAAAGAGTTTGAAAATGATGATATAAAGTTTTTAACTTTTCAAAATCAAAAAAGGATGCCTTTGGTATATAGAATGGCAGATGTCTATTGTCTTCCATCAAAAGGACCTGGTGAGACATGGGGTTTAGCTGTTAATGAGTCTATGGCCAGTGGTAGATCTGTAATAGTATCTAATAAGGTTGGCTGTGTTAAGGACTTAGTCTCTCAAAACAAAACAGGTTTTGTTTTTAGTTATGATAATTTGTTAGAGTTGAAAGATATACTTGTGAATTTGAACAAAAGTGAGCTAAAATTAATGGGTGAAAAAGCAAGATTAAAAATTATGAGTTATAACTTTAGCAATATTGTAAAAGCTTTTGAAAACGAACTAAATGAATAAGGTCTCTAAGCCAGATATAAGTGTAGTATTACCTGTTTACACAGGGATGGCATTTTTACAGCAATCAGTAGAATCGGTATTAAGACAAGATGATTCAGAGATTACTTTCGAATTTTTGATTTGTGATGATTGCTCCAAAGATGAAAGTTATGAATTTTTAAAAACTCTAAAGGACCCTAGGGTCACTTTATATAAAAATGAACAAAATCAAGGTCTGTTTCCAACTTTAAATTTGCTAATAAAAAAAGCAAAAGCAGATTTAGTACATTTATGGGCCCAAGATGATATCATGTTACCTAATTGTCTTGTCGAAATGGTAAGGTTTCATAGAGAATTCCCTGAGGTTAAATTCAGTTTTTCTAGACTTCAGGGTATAGATGTTAATGGAAATTACTTAAAACGTCCAACAGTTTTTAATAATAAAACTATTTCTGTAGAAAATCATGCTATAAGCTCATTACTATTTGGAAGTATTTCTGGAAATATCGCTAATGTTTGTTTAGTTAAAGAAGCTTGTGAGTCGGTGGGTTATTTTGATGAGTCTATGATTTATGTTGGAGATTTTAAAATGTGGTGTTTACTCTCTAAGGATGCACCTGTTGGAATGTATGGTAATATTTTAGTAAATGTCCGACAGCATACTGGTCAATTAAGTAGGGATTTAAAAGCATCATTCTTTAGAATGAAGGAAAATTACGAAGTATATCAATGCTATTTGTCAACTTTAAAGCCTGAATTAAGGCAACATTTAAATAAGATTATTAAATGGAAAGTATACCCAACTTATCTAAATCAATATTTCTATATTTTAAAGCAGAATGATTTAGAGTTAGGAAAGCGCTATATTAAAGAACTTAAAAAGTACGATGATTTATTTTTCATGTTTGTAAAGTGGACAGTAGTTAGAGTTTTGAGGTTTTTGCGATTAGAATCTAAATTTTATAAAATTGTATTTTACAAAAAGCTAGAAAAGTTAAAAACTCATTAAACTAAACATAGTCAGTTGTCTCAAGATATTATAATAATAGCTGGAATGCATAGGTCTGGAACATCGCTTTCAGGAAATCTACTTCAACAATCAGGGTTATTTATTGGAGAAGATTTACTTTCACACGGCTTTGATAACAAAAAAGGCCATTTTGAAGATTTAGAGATCTTAAAAATTCATGAAACTGACCTAAAGGAAAAGGGGCTTGATACACGAGGTATTAAAGGTGATATAAAAGGAAATCTGGATTTTGAAAAATCCACAGAAAATAAAATTAATTCATTTTTAAAGAAACGTAGCAATCAAACTTTTTGGGGATGGAAAGAACCTAGAACCACGTTATACTTACAAGCTTGGAAAGAAAAATTACCAAATGTAAAATGTATCGCAATTTTTAGACATTATGATGAGGTTGAAAATTCTTTGATCAGAAGATATAAACATAAATTAAAAAAAGGTGTGGGTATGAGTAAAATAATAAGGCTTAAGCATTTGTTGTTTTATCCATTACTTTTGATTTTAAAGAAAAGAGAGGCTTATAGAGCCTGGAGTGTCTATAATAACAACATTTTAGATTTTAAAAAAAGATACCCTGATGATGTTGTTATTTTTGAGTTAGATTTTTTTCTAGAAAATTATAATTTAATAACAGAAAATTTAAATTCTCGTTTTAATATAAATTTAAAAACTATTGATGTTAATAGCGTTTTTGAAAAATCATTACTAAAAAAGTCAAAGACTAAGAAATTAAAAATTAGGTTTTTTTCTCGCAAGAATTTGAAAAAAATATTAGAAGTTTTAAAGCAAGAGTCATTATGGATGTAAGTCAAAAAAGATTAATGTCTATATTATCAGTATTCATATTGTTTACTTCTATTATTGGCCCCCATTTCCTCAATTCCTTAATCTCACTTTTTCCTTTATTGTTTATAGTAGGGATGTTTTTCAAGTTAAGAAACCCAATATTCTTAACAGTATTTCTTGCTTTGTTGTTTCAGTGGTTGCAAATTAATATCAAACTTATTTACGGTAGCTTAACCAACTCAACATTGGATGTGCAATTTAGTTTCCATAAGGATGATGAGTTTATCTATCAAGCTAATTATATTAGTAATATAGGTCTAATATTTTTTACAATAGGTATTTATTTACCTTTGAAAAAGAGGTTTACTAATTTTGACATTTTAAAGGAAATCAGTTTTGATTACGATCCCAAAAAAGTTTTGAGGAATTATATCCTATTTTCATTAGGTATTTCTTTTTTGTTAGCTTTTAGAAATAGCTTACCAGGTATTAATACAATTGTAACAGCATTTTCTAAATTGAAATGGGGTCTTTTGCTTTTAACTTTTGTATACTGTAATTTTTTTAACGAAAGTAAAAAGGTACTTTATTTTGTTTTAGTTTTAGAAGTTTTTATAGGTTTTACAGGGTATTTTTCAGGATTTAAAGATATAATTTTAATAGTAGTTATTGCTTTACTCTCCTTACAAAATCAACTAGAATCCAAGACTATATTAAAGTTCTCAGTCATATTTCTTTTTGTTCTTTCTTTTGGTGTTTTTTGGACAGCTATAAAAAAGGATTATAGGGAATATCTCTCTGGTGGTGAGCGTTCTCAACGAGTTGTTGTAGACAAATCTGACGCCATTAGTGAATTCTTTAATCAAGCCTCTGAATTTTCTCTAGAAGATGTGGGGTTTGCTACAGAAGCTTTATTAGATAGAGTAAGTTATATTGAGTTTTTCTCAATTGTTCTAAGAAATGTACCTCAATATATACCTTACGAGAGAGGTGAAATAATTAAAGAGTCTACATTATTTTATTTTAAGCCAAGAATTTTTTTTCCAGAAAAGGCTGTAGTTGACGATTCAGATCATACCAATAAATATACACGATTAGAGCTTTGGGATAATGGAAAGGCATCTCATAGTATTGGTTTTATGACTGATGCATATATAGATTTTGGTGTGTATGGAATGATGGTCTTATTGATGTTTTTAGGAATTGTTTTTGGTTGGAGTATGAAATTTTTATTTTTAAAATCCCCAAATATGTTCTGGGGAGTACTTTTTATAGTGCCGTTTTACTTTTTGTTAAGTGTTTATAGTTTTAACATGATGAAAGTTATGGGGAATTTTATTACTTATATAATTCCTATTTTGCTAATTCGTAAAATTATGTTCAAAATTTTCAATAAATATTTTCTTAGATAGTGAAGTTAAAATTAGGTCTATTTTTTAGAAAATCGCAAGCTGGATTTTATAGTATTGAAACTGTATTTAATACAATTCAGCCTTATTTAGAAAAAGAAATTGAAGTAGAGAGGTTAGAGTTACCTTGGTCTAGCATTAGTTTTAAATCAATAATAGAAAATTTAAAATTTGTCAAACATAACAGAAAAGAAGTAAATCATATTACTGGCCATGTTAATTATATTGCTATAACTTCTGGTAGAAATACAGTTTTAACAATTCATGATATGATTTCTGCTCTACAAGGAAATCCAATCAAAAGATTTTTTATGCTTGCTTTATGGTTTTGGTTGCCAGCATTATTCGTAAAAAAAATCACTGTTATTTCAAACTATACAAAAGATGAGGTCTATAAATATATTCCTTTTGTGAAATCAAAAGTTGTGGTTATTAATAATCCGATAGGTGAGGGTTATGTAAATTCGCCAAAAGAGTTCAATACATATAGACCCAATATTTTATGTGTTGGGACTAAGGAAAATAAAAATTTAAAGAGGATTTTTAAAGCTTTATCAGGAATTCAATGTTCCTTAACTATAATAGGTAAACTTAAAAATGATCAGAAAAAAATCTTAAGTGAATATAAACTAGAATATTCTAACTATGTAGATATATCTGATTACGAAATAGTGGAATTATATAAAGAGTGCGATCTTTTATGTTTTGCATCACTCTATGAAGGGTTTGGTATGCCAATTATAGAAGCTCAAACTATAGGTCGGCCAGTTGTTACATCTAATGTAGGAGCAATGAGTGAAATAGCTAATAACTCAGCCTCATTAGTCGACCCCTATAATTGTGACTCTATTAGAAAAGGTGTTTTAAAAGTTATAAATAATGAATCATATCGTAGAGATTTGATAAAAAAAGGATATGATAACTCTAAGAGGTTTAGTGCAAATATTATAGCTCAAAAATATATAGAGATATATAAAAATATTGTAAATGGTTAAAAAAAAGCTACTAATAATGATTGATTGGTTTTTGCCTGCATATAAGGCAGGTGGTCCCATACAATCTGTTGCTAATTTGATAAACTATATTAAGGAAGAGTTTGATGTTTACGTTGCAACATCAAATTCAGACATAGACCAACAATTAGATATAGACCAAAAATCTCTCAATATTTGGATAGAAAGAGAAGGTTATAAAATCGTGTATATTGATTCTCAACATCAGACATATAGGTTTTATAAAAATTTCCTTTTAAAAGAAAATTTTGACGTTATATACTTCAATTCAATATTTTCAAAAAAATTCACCTTGATGCCCCTTATATTATATAGAAATGTCATGATAAGAAGGGTTTTAGCCCCAAGAGGTATGCTAGGCAAAGGTGCGTTAAGTATAAAGCCAATAAAGAAAAAGCTCTTTTTGAGTTTATTTAAGGTATTGCGATTTCATAGGTACATAACCTGGCACGCAACAGCTGAAAGTGAAATGTTAGAGATAAAGAAGTGTTTTGGGGATCAGTCTAAAGTTTTGATAGCACCAAACTTATCGGGTAAAATAAACTTAACTAATCTCCATAAGGTTAAAGAGGTTAATAAGATAAATGTATTTTTTCTATCAAGAATAGCATTCAAAAAGAATTTGTTGAGTGCGATTAAATTTCTTTCAGAAGTTAATGAAAGATATCATATTAACTTTAGCATAATTGGTCCGATTGAAGAAGAAGAATACTGGAAAAAATGTAAACACGAACAAGAAAAATTGCCTCAGAATATCAGTGTGAAATATTTAGGTGCAATTCAGCATTCTGAAATCGTAAATTATTTAAAAGATCAACATGTCTTACTTTTACCAACTCATCATGAAAATTTTGGTCATGTTATAATGGAGTCTTGGCAAAATGGCTGCCCTGTTATAATTTCAGATCAAACCCCATGGAAGAATTTGGAAAAGCAAAATATAGGTTTTGATATACCGGTTTTTCATACGGATAGGTTTGTAAATGCACTAGATTTTTTTGCAGCCATGGATAATAAGGAATTTAGTAGATGGAGTAGTGCATCAATAGTTTATGCTAAAAAATTTACAGAAAATCCAGAGCTGTTAGAACAAAATAAAACCTTATTTTTGAACGCTATTAATACATGATTTATGAAAAGAATTTTAGTTACCGGAGGAGCAGGTTTTGTAGGGTCGCACCTTAGTGAACGTTTATTAAATGAAGGTAATGAGGTTATTTGTCTAGATAATTACTTCACAGGTTCAAAACGTAATATAGAGCATTTGATGGATCACCATTATTTCGAGTTGGTGAGACACGATGTTACTAATCCGTACATGGTTGAGGTAGATGAAATCTATAATTTAGCTTGTCCAGCCTCACCAGTGCACTATCAATATAATCCTATAAAAACGGTTAAGACTTCTGTGATGGGAGCTATAAATATGTTGGGTCTTGCAAAAAGAGTAAATGCTAAAATTTTACAAGCCTCTACAAGTGAAGTTTATGGAGATCCAAATGTTCATCCACAGCCAGAATCTTATTGGGGAAATGTTAACCCTATCGGTTTGCGTTCTTGTTATGATGAAGGAAAGCGTTGTGCCGAAACGTTGTTTATGGATTATCACAATCAAAATCAAGTAGATGTAAAAATCATCAGGATTTTTAATACTTATGGTCCAAGAATGCATCCGAAAGATGGACGAGTGGTTTCAAATTTCATAGTACAAGCTTTAAGAGGTGATGATATTACGGTTTTTGGAGATGGAACCCAGACAAGAAGCTTTCAGTATGTTGATGATTTGGTTGAAGGAACTATACGAATGATGAATAGTAGAGATGGTTTTGTAGGTCCTGTAAATATTGGTAATCCAGTAGAATTTACAATGCTTCAATTAGCAGAGGAAGTCATTAGTCTTACAGGTTCAAAATCTAAAATTATACACCTACCTCTTCCTCAGGATGATCCAATGCAACGTAAGCCAGATATTAGTTTAGCGCACAAAGAATTAAATGGATGGGAGCCGAAAATTCAACTAAAAGAAGGGCTAAAGCATACTATTAAATATTTTGATGACTTATTAAAATCTGACGCTTCAAATATATAATTTTATTCTTTGAAAACAGATTTGTCTTCATATAACAATAGTTGGTACCAACCAGCTTCCAAATTAAAATGCCTTATTTGGTACGTATTCAATTTCGTTTTTTTGAAGGCTTCATGGAATGTTTTTTCTAGCTTAAAAGTGTTTATACTCAAAGTGTTTGGTGCACAGATAGGAAAAGGTGTTGTAATAAAACCTAATGTTAATATTAAATATCCTTGGAAACTCCAAATAGGTAATTATTGTTGGATTGGCGAAGAAGTCTGGATTGATAATCTTGATACGGTTACAATAGAAGATAATGTATGTATTTCTCAAGGCGCTTTGTTGCAATGTGGTAATCACAATTATAAATCTACAAGTTTCGATTTAATTGTTGCACCAATTCATTTGAAAGAAGGTAGTTGGGTTGGCGCTAATAGTAGTGTAGCTCCTGGGGTAGTTTTTGAAAGTCATGCGGTATTAAGTATGGGTTCAGTAGCAATTGGTACTTTAGAGGCTTATAGTATATACCAAGGTAATCCTGCTGTTAAAATAAAAAATAGAGTGTTTTCTAAAAGCTAAATGAAGGTATCAATTATAACAGCAACCTATAATAGTGTCAATACTATTGAAAAATGTATGGAATCGGTGTTAAGTCAGTCGTATCCAAATATTGAATATATTATTATAGATGGAAAATCTAGTGATGGAACGCTAGAGAAAATTCAGGAACTATCACAAAATGCTTCAAATGTTGTAATAATATCTGAGAAAGATAAAGGCATTTATGATGCCCTGAATAAAGGGATAGATAATTCTACTGGAGATATAGTAGGTTTTGTTCATTCTGATGATTTTTTAGCCGATAAAGATTGTATTTCTCAAATCGTAGAGCGTTTTAAAGCTTTTGAAGCAGATGGCGTCTATGGAGATTTGCATTATGTGTCTTTTAATGATCCTGAAAATATTGTACGTAATTGGAAAAGTGAGAACTTTACTCCGCAATTACTTAGACAGGGTTGGATGCCTGCACATCCAACACTTTATCTGAAGAAGGAACTTTATAATCAGCACGGTAGATTCAATCTAGATTACAAAATAGCAGCGGACTATGATTTTATTTTACGTATCTTTAAAGAGTCTAATTACAATTTTCATTACCTCCCTAAAACCATTGTTAAAATGAGAATTGGTGGCGCAAGTAATAAGAGCTTGAAGAATATTATTCAAAAAACTAAAGAAGATTATCGGGCTGTGAAGTCTAACAATACCGGAAACGTGTTAACTGTTTTTTTGAAAAACGTGTCTAAAATCAAACAATTTAAGACCTAATGTATAATGTTAGATATCTTATCGAATTTTTAAATTATTAATACATTTTGGAAGTCACAAATAATTGTGAATTTAGGTAAATATGGTAAAGGAATTACTCGAAAATTTTAACCCTCAGGATTATATAGGTTTATTTTTATGTGTAGCTGCATTTATATCTTTAATAGTATCTGTATCTAGTTACCCAGCAATTATTAATGTTGCAAAAGCTAAAAATTTAATGGATGATCCTGATGACCGAAGTAGTCATTCAGGGAAAGTACCAAATTTGGGTGGTATTGGTATTTATTTGGGTGTTGTTGTTGCTATAACAATAGTTGGGGCTTTGTTAGATACAAAAAGCTTACTGTTGATTTTGGGAAGTATAACCCTTTTGTTTTTTCTTGGATTAAAGGATGATATCCTCATCTTGTCTCCACGTAAAAAGTTCTCAGGGCAACTTATAGCAGCTTTATTGCTTATAATTTTCACAGATACCAGAATTGTAGGCTTGTCAGGTATTTTGAATATCACCATAATGCCTTATTGGTTATCTGTGGTATTCACCCTTTTTGTTTATGTCTTAATTATAAATGCTTTTAATCTCATTGATGGAATAGATGGATTAGCAGGTGGTTTGGCGCTTATGGCAACGGTAGCTTTCGGTTTTGTTTTTTATCGGTACGATGATATTAGTATGGTTGTATTGGCTGCAGCTGTAATTGGAGCTTTGATTCCCTTCTTGAGGTTAAATTTTTCTAAACGTAATAAAATGTTTATGGGTGATACAGGTTCTATGATTTTAGGGTTTATCTTATCGGTTTTTGCAGTTAGGTTTATAGATAGTTCTCAGGATTTTGGAGTAAATATGTATAAAAATTCTTCACCTGTATTGGTTTTAGCATTTTTGTTTTTCCCATTGTTAGATACTTTAAGAATCTTTTTTATAAGACTTATTGTTCATAAGAAGAGTCCTTTTTCCGCAGATAAAAACCACTTACATCACCGATTTTTAAGTTTAGGTTTTACTCATAAGCAAACAACTTCGATTATTGTATTTATAAATGTATTACTTATAATAATTGCTTTTCAAGCAAAAAAATTAGATATTCATTTACAACTCGTTATTTTATTAGCTAGTGGTACAATTTTATATTCGTTATATTTCTTGTATGATTGGTTAGTTCGTTCGAGTAACAAAAGATCTTAACTGGTCAATGATATTGATAAGTAAAACTTTAACTTATTAATTATTACTTTGTAAGATGCATAATTCATTTATATTTGTTTTAAGCTAAAAAATAGATAATGTTAAAGCGCTATATATTAATAGTTTTTTGTGTAGGTATGTGTTTTTCTTGTGCCTCTAAAAAGGAGATTCTTTATTTACAAGATGTAGATGCTAGAGTAAATGACGAAATAAAATACACTAATGCAAAAATTCAGCCCAATGATGTATTAAGAATTGATGTTAGTGCACTAATACCAGAATCAGCAAGACCTTACAACAAAGGAGTTAACAATAGTGGTGGTGGAAACAGTATTCAGTTAATGCAGCTACAAGGATATTTGGTTTCTGAAGATTTAACTATTAATTTTCCAGTTTTGGGTAGGCTTTCTGTAGAAGAGAAAACAACTCAAGAATTTGCTCTGTATTTAAAAAAGCTTTTAGAGGAAGGAGGTCATTTGAAACAACCTTCTGTAGATGTAAGGTTGATTAATGCGAAGGTTACTGTTTTGGGAGAGGTGAACCAACCAGGTACCTATAACTTTACTGAGCAAAACATTACACTTCTTCAAGCCATAGGCTATGCAGGAGATTTGACCATAAATGGACAAAGAGAAGATATTATTGTTATGCGTGATGAAGAAGGGATTCGCCAGATAACACATATAGATCTAACAACTTCAGATTGGCTAGATAGTCCATATAATTTTATTAAACCTAACGATGTTATAGTTGTAAATCCAAATAACCCTAAAGTAAAGAGTGCAGGTTTTGTTGGTAATGTGGGAACTTTAATATCTGTGGTATCAATTTTGTTTTCTACAATAGTTTTAATTACGAGATAATCATGAATAGTAAATTAGATACCGTAATTTCAAATAAAGTAGATCAAGGAGAGTTGATAAAAAACGAAATAAGCAAATACCTAAAATATTGGTATTGGTTTGTTTTGGGTATTATTTTGGCGTTTTTATGTGCACTTCTTTACTTGAGATACACTCCTAAAGTATTTAAATCTAGTGCTAAAATTAAAATTTTAAATAAAGCTAAAGGTATTGAATTGCCTTCTTCAGCTTTCGTGTTCAATAGATCTAATATTAATTTAGAAAATGAGATCGAAATTTTAAAATCATACCGTATAATAGAGGATGTAGTAAAGCGTATTGATTTAACACAGCGATTTTATGAAGAAGGGAATGTCTTAACTACAGAAATAGATCGATTACCATTTGACTTTTTAAGAAAAGTAGAAAATGATAGTATAAATACTTTTTCTACTTATTATATTAGAGTCACTCCAAATGCCTTTGAAGTTTCTAAAGGTGAAAATGGTAAAAGTTTAATCTTTCCCGATTTTGATACCACAAAAGCCACGCATAACCTCCCTTTTGAACTTAATTTAGATTCAAGATCCAAAATTAATGCACTACAAGGTAAAACTTATATCATAAAGTTTGCTCCAGTAGTTCCAGTTACCAAAAACTTAAAGAATGGCATAAATGTTAGTACTGTCGGTAAATCAAGTGATTTACTAAGGTTAACTTATAATAGTCAAAGTAAAGCCAAAAATGAACGCATTTTAAATACATTAATCGATGTCTTTAATGAAGATGGTATTAACGATAGGCAAGAGGTTTCTAGGAGAACAATTGATTTTATTGATGAACGTTTTTTGTTATTAGCAGAAGAATTAGACTCAATAGAATTGGGTATTAGAGATTTTAAGCAGCAAAATAATTTAATAACTGTTGAATCTGATGCAGAATTAGGGCTTAGTCAGCGAACAATATCAGAACAAGAATTGTTTAGCGTAGAAAATCAACTTATTTTATCTGATTTATTAGAAGAAACATTATTAACACTTAATCCCGAGTCGGATTTGTTACCTACAAATATAGGTGTTGAAAATACAAGCATTAACGGGTTAGTAGAAAACTTTAATACTTTGGTTCTTCAAAGAGATAATTTGTCTGTTAGTGGTGGTAAAAATAATCCTAACATTATTGTTTTAAATGAACAGATAGAGGATCTAAGAGCCAATATTAAAACTTCTATAGCCTCTTATAAAAATCAACTAGAGGCATCTAGGCAACAATTACTTCGTAAAAATAAAAAGTATGCTTCTCAAGTTTATAATTTGCCTGCAAAAGAAAAGATAATGCTTGAAATAAAACGGCAGCAGGAAATAAAGCAAACACTATATCTATTTTTATTACAAAAACGAGAAGAAGCAGCAATAAATTTAGCTATTACTGAACCTTCAATAAAAGTCGTAGAATATGCAATTTCCAATTCATCACCAGTATCTCCAAATCCAAGGAGTATATATATGATAGCATTGGCTGCTGGACTTTTAATTCCTTTTGGCGTGATTTATCTTACTCTATTGTTAGACACCAAAGTTAAAGGAAGAGAAGATGTTTTAACACGAGACACTAGAATTCCAATTGTTGGTGAATTACCAAAAGTAAAGGAAGAGAATTTAATTTTTAAAGATCCTGAGGATAATTCAATACAGGCTGAGGCGTTTAGAATTTTGAGTTCTAATGTAGACTATATTCTTCCTGTTAAAGAAAAAGAAGGAAGAGTTATTTATTGCACTTCAACAATAAAGGGTGAAGGGAAAACCTACACAAGTATTAACTTATCTCTAGCCTTGTCTAGTATAAACAGAAAAGTGTTATTAATTGGTGCTGATTTAAGAAATCCTCAAATACATACGCATATTCATGAGGATAAGCATAAACCAGGTTTGTCTAATTATTTACATGATAGTGACTGTAGCTGGAAGGATACGTTGATTAAAGGCTTTGATAAGCACCCTAATCATGATATTATTTTATCGGGTAGTATTCCGCCCAATCCAGCACATCTATTAACAAACGGTAGGTTTAAAAAATTAATTGAAGAAGCTAAACAAGACTACGATTATATTGTTGTAGATACGGCTCCAACAATACTAGTTACAGATACTATGCTGATATCTCAATTAGCAGATGCGACCATTTATCTCGTTAGGGCAAATTACACTGAGAAAAAACTGCTTAGTTATTCTAAAGACTTGTTTGATTCAGGTAAGTTGAAAAATATTGCCTATGTCATCAATGGCGTAGATACAAATAAGTCTTACGGCTATGGTTATAACTATGGCTATAACTACGGCTACGGTAGCAAAAAATAAAGCATCTTTACAAACCTAAAATTTCATTTTAAATCATAGTCTTCTATGATATTTGTCATGAATTTTAAGTGTTTTATAAATTACTTTTAATAGTATAAATTATAAAACACTTATGTTATGGAATATATAGCGCCAATTTCTTCAATAATGTCAACAGATATTATTGCGATGGATAGAGATGGAGATTTAGAGACTGCAGAGCGATTATTCAAGAGACATAAAATAAGACATATTCCAATAGTTTCAGGAGAAGTAGTTATAGGAATGTTGAGCTATACAGATTTGTTGAGAATTAGTTTTGCTGATGCAGTAGACGAGTCTGAAAGTGATGTCGATAGCTTGGTGTATAACATGTTTACCATAGAACAAGTCATGGTAAAAAATGTAGTAACTGTTGATGCTAATACATCAATTAAAGAGGTTGCTAAAATTTTAGCCAGAAGAGAATTTCATGCTTTACCTGTGGTAGAAGACGGTTGTTTAGTCGGAATTGTAACTACAACAGACTTGGTAAACTACCTGATAAAACAACTATAAGTTTTTAAGAATTAGCAAGGTTTTTTAGTGTTTTAATGGTTTCGGTAGGATTGTCACTTTTAAAAACGTGGCTTCCTGCAACAAATGCATCTGCACCAGCATCAACAAGTTGTTTGATGTTTTTATCGGTAACACCACCGTCAACTTCAATACGTGTATCTAAACCTTGCTCGTTTATCATTTCACGTAGTTTTTTAATACGCTTATAGGTAATATCTTCGAATTTCTGTCCACCAAATCCAGGGTTAATGGACATCAATAATACCATGTAGCATTCTGGTAAAATATCTTCTAAAACGACTAGAGGAGTGGTAATGTTTAGTACAACTCCTGCTTTACATCGAGCATCTTTAATTTGTCTAAGTGTTCTGTGAAGATGAATAGTAGATTCGTAATGAACAGTAATAATATCTGCTCCAACCTTAGCAAACTCTTCTATATAGCGTTCAGGTTTTTCAATCATTAAATGAACATCAAGAGGTTTTTTTGCATGTTTTTTTATAGCTTCAATAACAGGCATGCCATAAGAAATATTAGGAACAAAGTGCCCATCCATAACATCGATATGAAACCAGTCTGCTTCACTGTTATTTACCATTTCCGTATCACGTTGAAGATTAGCAAAATCTGAAGCAAGCATTGAAGGAGCTATAATTTTTGAAGCCATTGTAAGTGTTGTGTTTAATTTTTTGCAAAGGTAATTAAAAAACGAATTTTAAAAAGTGATAAGTTGATATAAAAGTGAACCCACGGTAATCAGCCGTGGGTTCTTTCATCAATCAAAAAACGAACAGTTATGTTTTGTAACTGTTGTTACCTTTATTAGGTTGGTGGCTAAATATACAAAAAACCGAGCCCAAACAAACTTTTAAATCATTTTTACTCTAAATACTCTAATAATTATTTTGAATATAGAAATTAGAGTTTTAAAATTTAAAAGTTATCCTAAATATGTTTTTAATATTTTACTTCTAGACGTATGCTTTAATCTACGAATAGCTTTTTCTTTAATTTGTCTTACACGCTCACGAGTTAGATCAAATGTTTCACCGATTTCTTCTAATGTCATTGGGTGTTGGTTTCCAAGTCCAAAATATAAACGGATAACATCTGCTTCACGTGGAGTAAGTGTCTCAAGAGCACGCTCTATTTCTGTTCTTAAAGACTCATGTAATAAATCTTTATCAGGATTAGGAGACTCACCACTTCTTAAGACATCATATAGGTTAGAATCTTCACCTTCAACAAGTGGAGCATCCATACTTACGTGACGACCAGAATTCTTCATTGATTCTTTAACATCATTAATGGTCATGTCTAACTCTTTTGCTATTTCTTCTGCAGAAGGCGGACGCTCATGACTTTGCTCTAAGAATGCAAAAGTCTTATTAATTTTGTTAATAGAACCAATTTTATTTAATGGTAAACGAACAATACGAGATTGCTCAGCCAATGCTTGTAAAATAGATTGTCTAATCCACCATACAGCATACGAAATAAATTTAAAACCACGAGTTTCATCAAAACGTTGTGCAGCTTTGATTAGACCTAAATTACCTTCATTAATTAAATCAGGTAAGGTTAAACCTTGGTTTTGGTATTGTTTTGCAACAGATACAACGAAACGTAAGTTGGCTTTGGTTAACTTCTCTAAAGCAACTTGATCGCCAGCTTTAATTCGCTGTGCTAATTCAACCTCTTCATCTGCAGTAATTAGATCTACTTTACCAATTTCTTGTAAGTACTTGTCTAACGATGCCGTTTCTCTGTTAGTTACCTGCTTGGTAATTTTAAGTTGTCTCATGTAATTTCGATTTGTGCTAAATTATAATGAACAGTAAGTTGTTCCTTTATTATACGTAGCAACGTTACAAAATGTTACAAAATCTTTCAAAAAATTAAATTTTAAGCAGTTTTACAGTATCAAGATGAATGGCATCTACAGTTTCATTAGTGAATTTGTAGTGTCCTCTTGTTGTAATTAACCTAAAACGGTAAGACTTAAGTTGACTTAAAGTATTTAAGAATAACCATTTGGATTTTAGAAGTTTAGGTCTTTCTGATTTTAAGCTTAAATCAAAAATATGCTTTCTACCTTCCTTTTCAGCAACAATATCTGGAGTGATATCTATGTCACTTTCTTTTTTATGATAGGATTTAGGGGTTTCGTAACCTTCTAAATCTGCCTTAATATTGTTATATCCTAAATTCTCTAAATAACTTATAGAATTACTTAATTCTTCACTATATTTTATTTTATCTTCTTGAATCATAACCCATAATATAATAATTATTTCCTAGAATATCAAATTTTAAGCTGGTTTTTAGAGTATTAAGATAATTAAACCCTTACTTGTCCATCACCAAAAACATAATATTTATTGGTTACCAATTGCTTTAAACCTAATGGACCTCTGTGATGTAGTTTATCTGTACTAATGGCTAACTCAGCACCAACTCCCATCTGACCACCATCGGTAAATCGAGTAGAAGCATTGTGGTAAACAGCAGCACTATCTACATTATTCATAAAAGTTAATGCCTCATTTTTATCTTCAGTTATAATAGCTGCTGAATGTTTTCCTGAGTACTTATTAATCATTTCTGTGGCTTCGTCAATACTATCAACTGAAGCAATGAGAAGTTTCAATGCTAAAAATTCTTCAAACCAAATACTATCTTGGGATACTTTGCTAACATTCTCCAATACCTTAGAAACACTTTCATCAGCTATTATTTCAACCTTATACTGTTCTAGCTTTTGTTGCAGCATAGCTAATTTGGTTTCATACTCTGGAATGTTCTTATTGATAAGGACTTTATCTAGTGCATTACATCCTGAAATTTTATCGGTTTTAGCATTAATGATTACATTAACGGCTTTGCTCCAATCTGCTTTTTCAGAAACATACAAGAAATTATTTCCCCTACCACTAACTAGTACGGCACATGTAGCATGAGTTTTTACGAATTCAATAAGTCGCTCTCCACCTCTTGGTACTATTAAATCTAAAGGTTCAGTTGGATTTCTAAGAAATTCTTGCGTTTCTTCACGTTTTAAGTGTAATAACTTAATCCAATCTTTAGATAAACCGTTTTCAGTTAAAGCCTCGTGCCAGCATTGTTCTAAAATAATATTACTGTTATAAGCTTCTTTACCACCTTTTAGCAAAATTTTGTTATTGGCCTTAAAGGCTAAAACTGCAGCTTCAATAGTAACATCTGGTCGAGACTCATAGATGATAAGAATAGTTCCGAATGGCGCAGTAGTATTTACTATGTTTAGTCCATTTTTTAAGGTTCTATTTGAAATTTCTTGCCCAACAGGATCGTCTTGAAGTCTTACGGAATTTACAGCTTCGATCATTTCATCAACTTTTTTGTTGTTTACAATTAAACGATCAAAAAGCGCTTGGTCTTCCTTTTGAAAAGCTTCTAAATCTTTTTTGTTAGCATCAATAATATCATCGCGTTTACGATCCAGAATTTCTGCCATGGATTTTAATACTTTGTTTTTTATATCTGTATTTAAAAGTTTCATAAATTTTATTTTTAGGCACTAATAAATTTAGTACCAACTTGTTTGTTATTAATTATATCTACAATTACATTTTCGCGTTTACCGTTAGCAATGTAAGTAGGTATGTCTTTATTAGCAGTTCCTTTGGCTATCTTTAATTTTGAAGCCATACCGCCACGACCTTCTCCTTCTTTTTTATCTGAAGCACAGACATACTTTTCTACGTTTTGGTCTGTTTTTACGACATTTAATTTTCTTGATTCCTCATCATCAGGATGACCTGTATAAAGGCCGTCAGTATCTGATAAGATAATTAAGCGATCTGCATCTAACAGCTCAGCAACTAAACTTGCTAACTCATCATTATCCGAAAACATTGACATGGTTAAGGATACAGCATCATCTTCATTAGCGATAGGAATAACTCCCTCAGCCAATAGTCCTTCATAACAATTAATCATGTTTTGTCTATGTTTTCCAGGATCGAAGTCACGTTTTGTAGCTAATATTTGAGCACAACGCATTCCATAATCATGGAAAATACTATAGTAATGACGCATCATTCTTGGTTGTCCAACTGCCGAATAAACTTGTCGTCTTATAGATTTATCATCAATTTTAGTATCTCCTAAAACTTCCATTCCTGCAATTGCAGAACCTGAAGACACTAGGATTACCATAATATCTTCTTCGTATAGTACAGCTATTTGGCGTACTAATTCTCTTAGGACTGGTCCTAAAATTCTATTATCTTTATTGGTTAAAACGTTGGTTCCTACTTTTACGACCACACGTTTAATATCATCTTTCATTTTATTTGTTTTTTCCTAATTCAACTGCTCTATCAAACGCAGCATAAGCTGCATCTTGAATAAGTTGTTTTACATTGTTGTCTTCCATTGAGTCTATTGCTGCTTGAGTTGTTCCTCCTTTAGAGGCAACTTTATCAATCCAACGTTCTGGTGAAATATCAGATTGGTTAAACAATTCAATAGCACCTTCAAAAGTGTTGCTTACAAGCACTTTAGAATCATAGTCTGAAAAGCCCATTTTCTGAGCAGCTTCTAGCATAGATTGCATAAAGTAAAATACGTAGGCTGGTCCACTACCAGAAATACCTGTTGAGGCATCAATAAATTTTTCAGTATCTACATGGATAGACGTTCCTGTGGTATCTAATAGGTGTCTTACCATTAAAAGTTCTACTCGCGATATAGCTTTTGAACCTGTATAAGATGTAACTCCTTTACCAACTTTTGCAGGTAGATTAGGCATAGTTCTAATAACTTTTTTTATGCCCAAACCTTTTTGAATAGTGTCTATACTTACACCTGCCATTAACGATACAAATATTTGCTCGTTGTTGATTAAAGGTTTCATATCTTTAAATAATCCTTCGCAGTGATATGGTTTTACTGCTAAGAATATAATGTCTGATTTAGGTAAACCATCTTCAAGAGATGTGTATACATCAAACTTTTGAGTCTTTCTTAGACGCTCAATTGTGTTAGGATCTGTATCGTAGATTCTTAACTTTTGTTTTCCTAATAAAGAAGAATCTGCCATTCCTTCTGAATAGGTTAAGCCCATATTTCCGGCACCTATTACTAATACTTTCATAATTAAATTTTAATTAAACTTTACTTGTCAGTCGCTATATAAGCCACAAACACTGTGCGATAGTGCCAAATAGAAAAACAGATTTGAAGAATTTAGGAGTCTCAAACAATTCTTGCGAAATCTTAACATATTGAAAAGTAATAGGAGAAATATTTAGCAATATGGAAATTGAAGACAATTGAAAAAGGGTTAATTGTGACAGTATGTCGGTGACATATTGTAAGTTTTTCACAATTAACCCTATCAAAACACAATTGTTTTGTGTTGAATTTTAATTATTTCTGAGCTAGACCTCTAGTAAGCCAACCTCTTTTATTAGCTGTAGCAATAGCGTATGGTGTTATCCAGAATAATCCAAAAGTATAAAAAATACTATAGGTGTAGGCCCAAAAACCTTGTAATGATTTATATCTATTAAAAAAGAATAATAAAGAGAAAGTAGATAAAATTAAAATAGTTATCAAAGTAGATCCTATAAATAGCAAAGGGTGAACTACTACAAAAAAGAGCATAAATATTAAAAATGGATAGCTCATTAACAATCTTGAAAATTGACTAATAAAAAGTAGTCTTATCCCTAATTTAGAATCTTGCCTGAAATTTGAGAATACATATTTAGCCATTTCTAGATTTTCACGTACGTTACTGCGTCCCCATCTAATAAACATTTTATAAAGTCCAGGATATTTTTCAGGGACATTAGTGTAGGCAACAGCATTACGTTGAAAAAGTACATGTTTACCTTGTTTTAAAATCATATTTGTCATGGCTCTATCTTCACCAATGTCTGAAGGCTGTCCCATAAACTTTTGATTAATCCATTCTGGTAGGCACTGCATTACAGCAGTTTTTCTATATGCAGCTAATGCACCAGGTGTACAGAGTACAGAGTTAAGATTGCTTTCTGCGGAACGCACAAATTCAAAACTCATTACAAAACTAACATCCAACATTTTAGGAAGCATCTCTTTTTTGTTATTCAGGACTCTAATGTTGCCCGCGACTGCACCACACTGTTCATTTTTTACAAAAGGACTAACTAAGTTTCTAATAGTATCTTCTGTAACAATAGAATCACTATCTACGGTTACAAAAATATCACCAGTTCCTACATTAAACCCACGGTACAATGCATGACGTTTTCCTTTGTTTTCTGGTTGTTGAAATATATCTAATCTGCTACCTAATTCCTCTTTCGCCTTCAGCATCCAATCCCAAGTGTCATCTAAGCTTCCATCATCAATTGATAATAATTGAATTTTTTCTTTAGGATAATTGCTTTTAGCAAGACTTATTAAAGTGTCGTATACTTGTTTACCTTCGTTGTATGCAGGAACAATTATTGTACAAGTTGGAAGCTCATTATCCTTAACTGATTTTATAGGTTTGTATTTAATGTAATTATACCCTGTATATAAAAAGAAAAGTGCTCTGTAAATGAATAGGGCAGTTGCGATGATAATAAATGTGAGACCAAGGGTAGATGCTCTTCGTTCTGCATTGAATTGTTCAAAATCTCCATGAAACACGGAGAAAAAATAAATTCCGATAAGAATTAAAATAAATGTACTTATCAGAACTGTTCTATTCTGCGGGCTTTCAGTTTTTCCTTTACTGTGGAAAAACCCATTTAATTTGTTAATAGATTTTTGAAAGAAGTTTTTTCTTCTTTTTGGATACGTATTTTTTGTTGTCATATAAGAGGGTATTAATTAAAGATATACTTTATCTACGCTCTTAAAATTGCTTTTAGACTTTCATAAACTGTTATTTAAGAAAATTTTATAATAACATTATGATTTGCAAAAAATAAAAGTTTCCAAAAAGATATTCTTTTTGGAAACTTTAAAATATTTAATGATAGTTAAAAGAAATTAATCTTCCTTTCTATTATCTCTAGGTTTTCTATCGTCTCTACGATTATCTCTATTGCGATTATCACGTCCACGATTGTCTCTGTTACCACCTTTATTGTTGTCACGCTTTGGTCTATCTTGCCAACCTTCAGGTTTTGGTAAAATAGCTTTACGAGACACTTTTTCCTTCTTCGTTCTTGGGTCAACTCCGAAGTATTTTACATCAAATACATCTCCCATGTTTACAACATCAGATACATTTTCTGTACGCTCCCAAGCAAGCTCACTTACGTGTAATAAAACCTCATTTCCTGGTGCTTCAGTATATTCTACCACAGCTCCAAAATCTAACATTTTAATCACTTTTACTTCGTAGATGCTACCAACTTCAGGTTTGAATAACATAGCATCGATGCGAGCTAATACAGCATCAATACCTTCAGAACCAACTCCTAAGATTTCAACGATACCTTCTTCAGTTACAGGATCTTCATTGATAACAATAGTAGTTTCTGTTTCTTTCTGTAATTCTTGAATGTTTTTACCACCAGGGCCAATAAGTGCTCCAATAAATTCATTTGGAATACGTCTTGTAACCATTTTCGGAGCATGACCTTTAACGTCAGCATTCGGCGTAGCAATAGTATCTGTTAATTTTCCAAGAATGTGCATACGACCTTCCTTAGCTTGGTTTAAAGCGTTTACTAAAATCTCGTAGCTTAAGCCTTTGATCTTAATATCCATTTGACAAGCAGTAATACCGTCTTCTGTACCTGTTACTTTAAAATCCATATCACCTAAATGATCTTCATCACCTAAGATATCAGATAAAACAGCGTAACGTTCACCATCAGAAATTAATCCCATAGCGATACCAGATACAGGTTTAATCATTTGTACACCAGCATCCATCAATGCCATTGTACCAGCACATACTGTAGCCATAGAAGACGAACCATTAGATTCTAATACTTCTGAAACTACACGTACTGTATAAGGACAATCATCAGGAACCATACGTTTTAAAGCACGTTGAGCTAAGTTACCATGACCGATTTCACGACGAGAAGTTCCTCTTAAAGGTCTTGCTTCACCAGTTGAAAATGGTGGGAAGTTATAGTGTAAATAGAAACGCTCTTCACCTTCTAATGATGGGTTGTCTACAACATTAGCCTCACGAGATGTTCCTAAAGTAACGGTTGCTAAAGCTTGAGTTTCCCCACGTGTGAATATTGAAGAACCATGTGTAGAAGGTAAGTAATCTACTTCACACCAAATAGGTCTTACTTCTGTAGTTTTACGACCGTCTAAACGGATACCTTGTTCTAGTACTAAGTTACGTACGGCTTCTTTCTGTACTTTACTAAAGTATTTAGAAACCAATCCACCAACTTCTTCAAGTTCCTCTTCAGTATATTCTGCTTTTAAAGCTTCTTTTACTTCGGAAAAAGCTAAACCTCTATCGTGTTTTGATGATGCACCTTTAGCAATGTCGTAACATTTTTCGTAAGCAAAAGCTTTTACTTTTTCTAATATAGTTTCGTCTTCTGGCTCAGGCTCATAGTCACGAGTTTCTTTTTTACCAACTTGAGCAACTAAACGTTTTTGAGCTTCGATTTGAACTTTAATAGCTTCGTGAGCAACCTTGATTGCTTCAACCATTTCTTCTTCTGAGATCTCGCTCATTTCACCTTCAACCATCATCACAGAATCTTCTGAAGCACCAATAACCATATCGATGTCTGACTGTTCTAATTGTGATAAACTAGGGTTGATAATAAATTCTCCATTAAGTCTAGCAACACGTACTTCTGAAATAGGAGTTTCAAAAGGAATGTCACTTAATTGAATTGCAGCTGATGCAGCCAAACCAGCTAAGGCATCTGGCATAACATCTTTGTCTAAAGACATTAACTGAATCATAACTTGAGTTTCAGCATGATAATCTTTAGGGAATAATGGACGTAACACACGATCTACGATACGCATTACTAAAATTTCTTCAGTGCTTGGACGTGCTTCACGCTTAAAGAATCCACCTGGATAACGTCCTGCAGCAGCAAATTTTTCACGGTAATCTACCGTTAATGGTAAAAAGTCTACGTTTGCAGCTTCATAGTTAGAAACTACAGTACAAAGTAGCATGGTTTCACCCGATTGTACAACAACAGAGCCATGTGCCTGTTTTGCAAGTTTTCCGGTTTCAATAGAGATTTCTCTACCATCACCAAGGTCAATGACCTCTTTGTAAGTTTTTGGAATCATAAATTTTTAATTCAAGTACTAAAAGTTTTTCCTGTTAGTACAAAGTTAAACAAAGGTCGTTGTGTTGTTGTGTGTAGTTGTTGTTTTTTGACCAATGAAAAACCGTATTTAGCTTCTTCAATTCCGATGGTTATACTCGTTCGAAAGCGAGTTGATATAAATGAAAAAAAGAGGCGCGAAGCCTCTTTTTCTGATTATTTTCTTAATCCTAATTCTTTTACTATTGCACGGTATCTTAAGATATCCTTTTTAGTTAAGTAATCTAGTAAAGCACGACGCTTACCTACTAACTTTACAAGAGAACGCTCAGAGTTAAAATCTTTACGATTTTGTTTTAAGTGCTCTGTTAAATGGTTAATTCTGTAAGTGAATAATGCAATTTGTCCTTCAGCAGAACCCGTATCGTTCTTTCCTTTACCGTGTTTTGTGAAGATTTCTTCTTTCTTTTCTTTTGATAAATACATGCTAATATTATTGTAAATGATTTTTATGTACTCGAAAGCCTTTCTTTCGAGCGGCAAATATAATGTTTTTTTGTCATTTAGTATTTTTTTCGTAACTTTTTATAATTGATTTTTGACTTTATGGTTTTGTAAATCAATAGCATCCCCTTGCTAATCTGTGGCTTTCAATAATTATTTTAAAATTATATGTATGAAAGTTTCAAACCCTCAGCGGAATTTCTTCAATGCTTTTGACGTCCTAGAACGCATTTTTAATAATACATATAATGGTATTGCTATAGTAAACCTTGAAGGAGATTGGTTAAAGGTTAATGAAAGTGTCTGTGATATTTTTGGGTATACCAGATGGGAACTCTTCAATATGGATATTAATAACATCATATATATTGAGGATTTAGGTGTACATCAAAAGAAATATGATAAACTGGTACGAGGAAAAATTGATAAATACCGTGTTAAGCAACGCTATTTTCATAAGGATGGTTCTGTAATTTGGGTGTTAATCTATGTGTCACTTGTGTATTTTAAGGAAGGTAGACCACATATGATATGGCAGTTTACGGATATTACCAAAAGACAAAAAAGTCAGTATAAGCTAAAAGCTATGCTTAGTGTAGCTCAAGAACAAAATGAACGGTTAACTTCTTTTGCAGATATTGTTACACACAATCTAAGGTCTCATTCAGGTAATTTGGCAACATTGTCAAGTTTTTTGGAAGGCGATATTTCAAATCTTCAAACCAATGAAAATTATTTGTTGCTTAAAACAGCAATTGAAAATTTACAAGAAACTGTATCTCATTTAACGGAAGTAGCAAAAATCAGACAAATTGAACCTTCTAAATTAAAAAATCTAAATCTATATGATTACATAGAGAAAGCTATGTATAACATTATTGCCTTAGCACAAAATGCTGAAGCTACTATATATAATGAATTACCTGACGATATTTTTATTAAAGGAATTCCTGCTTATTTAGATAGTATAGTTTTAAATTTTCTTACGAATGCAATAAAATATAGATCGGATAAAAGGCCTTTGGTTATAGAACTAAGCACGGAAGTAGATGAAGAATATGTAGCTCTGAAAATAAAAGATAATGGATTAGGAATTGACTTAGAAAAGTATGGTAAGATGTTATTTCAGATGTACAAGACTTTTCATAATAAGGAAGATTCTATAGGTTTAGGGTTGTTTATTACAAAGAACCATATAGAGTCTTTAGGCGGCAAAGTGATTGTAGAGAGTAGGGTTGATGTTGGTACGGAGTTTACCATTTATTTTAAGAAAGGTTTAAGAGTCGATTAATGATTTGAGGTCATCTTTTGTTTATTTGAACTCTTTTTAACATGTTGTAGGGTATAATTTTACATGCATGAAAATGCTATATCCTCAAAGTAAGTTCCCCAACACTTACGATGCTTTAGAGCAAGTTTTTAATGATACCTACAACGGAATTGCTGTTTTAAATTTAGAAGGAAGTTGGCTAAAAGTCAATGACAGCCTTTGTAAATTATTAGGTTATTCTAAAGACGAGTTATACAATATCAGTGTTAAGGATATTGTCTTAAAAGAAGACTTAAATGTTCATGCCAAAAAATATAAAAAGCTAATAGAAGGTCAAATTGCGGACTATCAAGTTGAGCAGCGATTTTTTTCTAAAAGTGGTGAAATTATTTGGATGCTAATCTCAGTTTCTTTGAATAATAATGAGCATGGCATTCCACATAGAATGATATGGCAATTTATTGATATTTCTGAGCGAAAAAAGAATCAGCAAAAACTAAAAATGAAGTTCAATCTTGTTCAAGATAAAAATGAACGACTAAATTCTTTTGCGGATATTACTACTCATAATTTAAGATCACATTCTGGCAATTTAGCAACATTGATAGAATTTTTAGAAACAGATTTTCCTTGGATAAACGATAACGATAATTTTTCAACTTTAAAATTAGCAGCTCAAAATTTACAAGAAACCGTTTCCCATTTATCTGACGTTGCTCAAAGTAAAAGAGTGATTAATAAAAGCGAAATTGAAGATTTAAATTTATTCGATTATTCCGAGAAGGCAATCTATAATATAACTGCTCTTGCTAAAAGTACGAATGCTATAATTTTAAATAACATTGATAAAAATCATCATGTTAAGGGCATTCCGGCGTACTTAGATAGTATAATTTTAAACTTTCTTACTAATGCTATAAAATATAGATCTGAAAAAAGAGTTCCTCAGATTGAATTGACCTCTAGTATCCAAAAAGATTATGTTGTATTGAATATAAAGGATAATGGTTTGGGTATTGATATGAAAAAGTTTGGAGATAAAATATTTCAAATCTATAAAACCTTCCATTGTAATGATGATGCTAGAGGAATAGGATTATTTATTACTAAAAATCATATTGAATCACTAGGCGGAAAAGTGATTGTAGATAGTAAAGTAGATGTTGGTACAGAATTTTCAATTTTTCTGAAGAAAGGAAAATAATTTTTTTCAATGATTTAAACCTTTTTTATGTAGGCTGGTCTTAACAGTATATTAACAAAAAAGCGTAATCATGAAAAAAATTAATTCAATCAGCACATTTTTATTTAGTTTCCTAGTATTAAGCTTGGTTTTTACTTCGTGTAGTGAAAATGAGGAAACAATTGAGACCGAAAATCAGCTAGAAAACACTTTAGAAGTTCAAAGATCGGCTGAGATAGATCAAATTGATAACATTTTAGGAGATCTAATTATTCAAGTTTATGAAGATCAAGAATCAGATTTAGCTGATAGAACAATTCAAGCAAATAATATACCTAGTTGTATTACCATAACTGTTGTGGCCGAACAAAACTATAGAGCAGTAACGGTGGACTTTGGTACTGATGGTTGCTTATTCAATGGTCACCTAGTTAGAGGTCAAATCATTTTTGATTATACTAGAGATCCCGAAGCCCAGCAAATTACTATAAATTATAATTTAGTAGACTTTTACTTAGATGCCAAGAATATTATAGCAAGTCGCTCTATTCTTAAAGAATTATCCAACGAAAATGGTAATCCACAATTTACGCACGATTTAAGTATTACAGTAATTTGGCCAAATGGAGTTCAAGCTTCAAGAGAAGGTACAAAAATTAGAGAATGGGTAGAAGGTTTTGGTTCTGGTGCTTTTTCAGATAATGTTTTTGAAATAACAGGCAATTGGACCTCAACTTTTCTGAATGGAAATACACATACTTACGAGGTTATTATACCTTTACGTAGAGAAATAGGTTGTACTTATTTTGTGAGCGGATCCTTTGATGTACAACGCACCAATTTTGGTGGACTTTTTGATTATGGAGAAGGAGAATGCGATAATCAAGCAACCTTTACATTTAATAATGGAGAAGAAATAGGTGTAACATTAAACTAAAAAAAAGAGAACCAACTGGTTCTCTTTTTTTTTTTGATGTTTTAAGCTCTCAAAGGTTGATTCTTTATCAAATCAATATAGAGGTTTATTTTATTTTTTAGATCTCTACGGTGAGATATGAAATCTAAGAAACCGTGCTCTAGTAAAAATTCTGAAGTTTGAAAACCTTCAGGTAATTCTTTTCCTGTTGTATCTCTTACAACTCTTGGTCCTGCAAATCCAATTAAAGCGCCAGGCTCAGCAATATTGATATCACCTAACATAGCAAAAGATGCTGTTGTACCACCTGTTGTAGGATCGGTACATAAAGAAATATAAGGAATGCCTGCATCTGCTAATTGTGCAAGCTTTACTGAAGTCTTAGCTAACTGCATTAGAGATAAAGCAGCCTCCATCATACGAGCACCTCCAGATTTACTAATAATCATAAAAGGTGTTTTCTTTTTTAGAGCATAGTCTGCTGCACGTGCAATTTTTTCACCAACAACACTTCCCATAGATCCACCAATAAATGCAAAGTCCATACAAGCAATCACTAAATCTTGACCTTTAGATTTACCAACAGCACAGCGTACAGCATCTTTAAGATTAGTTTTTGCTTGTGCTGCTTTTAAGCGTTCTGGGTATTTCTTTGTGTCGACAAATTTTAATGGGTCTTTAGAATTTAAGTCAGCATCTAGCTCTTTAAACTCATTATCATCAAAAAGAATTTCAAAATATTCTTTACTGCCTATTCTAACATGGTAACCATCTTCAGGGCTAACGTAAAAATTCTGTTCTAATTCTTTTGTGTCTATAATTTTACCAGTCGGTGATTTGTACCACAGACCTTTTGGGGTGTCTTTTTTTTCTTCGGTAGAAGTTTGTATGCCTTTATCTTTTCTTTTAAACCAAGCCATATAAATTTTTAGATTTTGGATCCTTTGACAAGTCTCAGGATGATTTTTGATTAAGAATTAAAAAATAACCTTAATCGAGTTAGTTATTCAAAAATTTAAGTCTACAAAATTACGATTTTATTAATTACAACTCAAAAATTGAAAAAACTATCTGAACATTCTCATTCGATATAAAATGAAAAACCCACTAAAACTTTGATTTTAAGTCCTAATGGGTTTTCAAACTATTAAGAAACTTCTATAATGTATCTACATTATTTAAATCTTCGAATGCTTTTTTAAGTCTTTCAACGAAAGCTTCTTCGCCTTTTCTTAACCAAACACGAGGGTCGTAGTATTTTTTATTAGGGACATCTTCGCCTTCTGGATTTCCTATTTGAGTTTGAAGATAATCACTCTTATCTTGTACATAATCTCTAACTCCGCTTAAGAAAGCCCATTGCATATCTGTATCAATGTTCATTTTTATAACACCATAGCTTATACCTTCTCTAATTTCTTCTAGAGTAGAACCAGAACCACCATGAAATACAAAATCGATATGATTATGACCAACTCCGTATTTTTCAGAAATATAATCTTGAGAATTCTTAAGAATTTTTGGAGTTAATTTTACGTTACCTGGTTTATAAACACCATGAACATTACCAAAAGCAGCCGCAATAGTAAATTGATCACTTACTTTACTCAATTCTTCATAAGCGTAGGCAACTTCTTCTGGTTGTGTGTATAATTTAGAATCGTCTACATCTGTATTGTCTACACCATCTTCTTCACCACCAGTAATACCAAGTTCAATTTCTAAAGTCATGCCCATTTTGCTCATGCGCTCTAGGTACTGTTTACAAATCTCAATATTTTCTTCGATTGGTTCTTCAGAAAGATCAATCATATGAGAACTGTAAAGAGGTTTTCCTGTTTCTTCAAAGTGCTTTTCGCTAGCATCTAATAAACCGTCTATCCAAGGTAATAGTTTTTTAGCACAATGGTCCGTATGCAAAATTACAGGTACTCCGTAAGCTTCTGCCATATGATGTACATGCTTAGCACCAGCAACAGCACCAGCAATAGCACCTTTCTGATCTTCATTACCAAGACCTTTACCTGCATTAAATTGCGCACCACCATTTGAAAATTGAATGATAACAGGTGCATTTAAAGATTTTGCGGTTTCCAAAACACCATTGATTGTGTTAGATCCAATGACATTTACAGCTGGTAAGGCAAAGCCTTTTTCTTTAGCTAATTTGAAAATTTCTTGAACTTCTCTACCTGTTGCAACACCAGGTTTAATATTGTGACTCATAATTTTATGATTGAAAATTAGATATCAAAAATACGATTTTTAACCTTAAAATCAGGTGGTTTTTATAATAAGATTTAAGATAAAATATCGAAAACGTTGTAGAAAGTAAGGGGTGTTTCTTAGGCTTAGAATGGGTAATTAATACCAATATTATAAACGGCATTTCTGAAATTGTAATCCGTAAACCATCTATTATTTTCTTCTAAAGCTGGGTTATAGGTTTTAAAACCGACATCAAATCGTAAAACGAAGAAATCAAAGTCATAACGAAGACCAAACCCTGAGCCTACAGCAATATCTTTTAAAGAACTTAAACTGTCAAATGTAGCGGCTTCTTCAGTAACGTTATCCATTACATTCCAAATATTACCAGCATCAACAAAAAGAGCACCTTTAAAATTTCCAAAAAGGCTAAAACGTTGCTCGGCACTTAAATGAATTTTGAAGTTAGCTTCATTAAACTCGTTTGTGGTTCTAGAACTACCAGGTCCTAGGTTATAGGCTCTCCATGCACGGTTGTCGTTTGGTCCTCCAGCAAAGAAACTTTTAGCAAACGGAATACTATTGGAGTTACCATAAGGAATGGCTATACCTGCGTAACTTCTAAAGGCAAAAATGTTATTTCTTCCTAAGTCAAAGTATTTTACGTAATCTATTTCAGTTTTAAAATATTGCGAAAAGACTACACCCAAAGCTTCATAATTGCCATCCTCATTTTTTGGTAAACTCAATAAACTCGAAATATTAGAAAGTGTATTACCAGCCAATTCCACTCTCCATCTAAAGACAGAAAAGTCATTATCGAAAATATTTTGACGTCTATCTTTTTTGTATGAAAAACTGGTAGAAAAAATCAAGTTATTTTCAGTCAACCTATCCTTACGTTCTTGAATATTATTTACTGTTACATAGTCATTGTCATTTGGTGATAAACTCGTATCGCCTGAAAGCACATCACTTATAAATACGTCTGCTGGTGAGAATGGGTTTGTAAGTTCTGGGTCTTCTAAACTTTCATCATTACCTATATAATTTATGTTTCTCGCTATGTTATTTAGTCTGCTAAAAGAGTTGGAGTACACACCAAAATAATTACTTGTATTTAGGTTTTTTACGTATTGAACATTAAACAACTCTAAATTATTTGTGACTGTACGAGATGGATACCAATTATAACTTAAAACACCAGATAGCGTTTGTTTGTCTAAGCCTATGTTTTGCTGACTAGTCGCAGAAAGGCTAATAACTGTACTAGGCGACATATATTTAGGGATAATTTTGTCCGTGTTAAATGGGGTAAACAATCTAGGGATTGTCAATCGTATGTTGCCTCCGAACTCATTAATGTCAAAAAAGGTACTCCTATTGTCTGAAGCATCATCAGAAGCTCCAATAGCAGCAATACCATTCAATTCTAAAGTTTCAGCACCTCTAAAAACATTCCTGATTTTTAGTCCTGTACTGAATGAAAACCCAATGGTCTGAATATTACTTTGTGTAACATCAAAATTAAAACCTAAATCATATTTTTTTCTTGGCGCTAAATATATGTTTGCGGTTAAGGTTGTGTCATTTTCATTTTCAACATATTCAACGCTAGGGTAAGTAAACATCTGTAAGTCGTTGAGGTATCGTGATGTTCTGCTTCTAGCTAAGTCGCTATAAATATCACCTTTGTTTATAAAAATAGCATCTGTAAGTGCTTTGGGTCTAAATCGTAATTTTTCTTTGCTATATAAGGTGTAATCTTTATAAACGGTTGTGTCTTTAATGGCTTTGAACCTATTATCAAAATTATCATCAGTGAAAATATTAACCTCTTTAATTTTGTAAGCTTTAAAAGGAACCGTAGCCGTTGAGTCATCTCCTCTTATCCTTCTATTTGAGATTATAATATCAGTGTTGATTTTTTTGTTGGTATTAATGGTATCCATTTCGTAACGGATATAATCTTGTCCGAAGTAATAAAAACCCGAATTTCTTAGATAAGTATTGATGCGATCGCGCTCAGCTTCAAAATTATTTTCGTCATATTGCTCACCTTTTTTTAGTAAGGATGCCTTCATAAATTTTGGATAAAGCGAATCTATACTAGCACTACTAATTACTGGATTTAGAGAGTCTAAAATATAAGGTGTGTTTCTTGTAACTTTATAAGTCACTTTAGCCTTTTTATTACTGTCTTTTTCAACTTCATAGTTTACCTCATTATCAAACCAACCTTTACTGAAATAATATTTTCTAAGGTTAGTTGCTGTTTTTTCTGTTTTATCTTCATTAAAAATCACAGGAGCTTCACCAGTACGTTTCAGCCAACTATTGAAGTTTTTTCTAAATTCTATGTCTTTGTCGAACTGTTTCTTAGATAATAATTTGGTCTTCCATTTTACTTTAGAAGAATCACTTAAAACTTTAGCTTCAATTATAGAATCTATGTTAGGTCTTGCTAAATTGTAGATATGCAGCCTAAGAGGAAAACTAAAAAAACCATTTACACCTGTATTGGTTTTTTGGATGACGATATTATTAATTTGCTCATCAGTAGTTTTTTTATCGTCTTCAAGAATAGTGTTTTCGATTATAAGATGTTCTCCTTCTTTAACACGTTTTACAACGCTACAAGAGGTAAAAGAGATAATCATAGAGGCCAATACAATACATTGACAAATTAGCTTTTGTCGTTTAGAAAATGAAAATGTACCTGTTGGAAAACTCAAAAGTTACCGCTTTAAATTTTGATAATGTATTGGTAAACAAAAATAATACCATTGTAGCTTAAAATTATCGGACTTAAATAAATATTAAGCTTAAATAATTTCAAAAAGGTTTACTTTGTAATTAATAAGCAAAGAAAAGATATTTTAATGTTATCAAAGAACCAAATAAAGTTAATTAAGAGTTTAGGTCAAAAAAAAAATAGACAACAATTGGGTTTATTTACGGTTGAAGGTATAAAAGGTATCAATGAGTTTCTTGATTCAGATTTTGAACTCGAAAGTCTTTTTACAACAGAATTGATTTTTGATACTTCTGCAAACAAAACAAATGAGATTTCAGAGATAGAGCTTAAAAAAGTATCATCTTTAAAAAATCCTAATACAGCTTTAGCGATTTTTAAAATTCCAAAACCAGTTCAGCCTTCTAATGATGGATTAATAGTGGTTTTAGATGATGTTAGAGATCCAGGTAATTTAGGAACTATTATTCGTCTTTGTGATTGGTATGGAGTAGAGGATTTGGTATGCAGTAAGGCAACCGTAGATTGTTACAATTCTAAAGTGGTACAAGCAACCATGGGATCTTTAACACGAGTAAATGTGGTTTATTTAGATTTGGAAGATTATCTAAAATCCCAAAAAAATAGTTTTGGCACATTTATGTCTGGTGAAAATATTTACACAACAAATTTGCCCGAAACAGGTGTTGTAATTTTAGGAAATGAGGCTAACGGGATTTCCGAAAACATAAAATCTATGGTTGAAAGAAAAATAACCATTCCTCAATTTGGGAAAAACCAAACTACTGAAAGTCTTAATGTAGCTAACGCTACAGCAATAATTCTAAGCGAATTTAAGCGACGAACTATTGAAAAGTAAAATTAATAAAGATACCTCGAGTCTGCATTTTGGCAACATTGCCTGTCCAAGGACTATTAGGGTCTGCATCTCTTACAATTTCATCATTCATGGCAAAAACACCTCTTATTGAAGGTGAAAATTTGAAGTATAATAGGTAGAAATCAATTCCAAAACCAATTTCATAAAAATAGGTGGTTTTGGTCATTCTAAATTCCCCAACACTATTATCGTCTGGGTTATCTTGATTGCTAGAGAGGTTCAAAGCCATGGAAACTCCACCAACTATAAAAGGTTTAAAGTTATTGACGCGTTTAGTAGAAGCCTTAATTAATAAAGGAATATGAACATAAGTAGATTTTACTTCGCGTAATAAATCCGAATTATTATACTCCATACCCTGAAAATAACTTTCAGAATATTGCAAGTTTCTTGTTGTGAAAAATACACCAGGTTCTAATCGAAGGTTAAAATAATCATTGATTCTCACGTCACCAATAAGACCTAAATGAAAACCTGTGGTTTTGTCTACAAGAATATCTTCTCGGTTTTCATTATACTGAAATTTGAAATCATAACTGTTGAAACCTAAAAAATAACCCCAAGACAAAGGTTTCATGTCAATATTGTCAACACTATTAGCAACTCTTTCCTTTGTAAATAATTGTGCAGATGTACTTTGAAACGCTAACAGAGATATTATTAAGATGGCAATGTGCTTCATACTATGCTTTAGATGCTATGTAAATTGTAGCCACACCCATAGTTTGTGGCTTGTCTTCGACATTTATAAACCCAATTTTTCTTAAAATATTGTTCAAAGCTTCACCATAAGGAAAAACAGATGCCGATTCACTGAGATATTTGTACGCAACTCTGTCTTTAGAAAATAGTTTTCCTATTGTAGGTAAAATAAATTTGGAATAAATACCGTATCCAAATTTATATAAAGGATTAGTTGGTACAGAGGTTTCTAAAATAACAAATCTACCATTTGGCTTTAATACTCTTAAAATTTCAGAAAGCCCTTTTTCTAAGTTTTCAAAATTTCTAACACCAAAAGCGACGGTAATAGCGTCAAAGGTGTTATCATCAAAAGGCAAGTCTTCAGAATCACCAATAACCATAGAGATAGTGTCGCTAAGATTTTTTGAAGCTACTTTTTTCCTACCGACTTCTAGCATGCCGTCACTGATATCTAAACCAATTATTTCCTTAGCATTTGTAGAAGTGAGGTTAATAGCTAAGTCGCCAGTTCCAGTAGCAATATCAAGTATATTTTCAGGTTGAGTTTCAGCAACAAGCTTAACTACTTTTTTGCGCCATTTTACATCAATTCCAAATGAAATAACACGATTCAATCCATCATATTCATTAGATATTGTATCAAACATTTGGGTAACCTGAGCCTTTTTGGATTGGTCACTATCTTTATATGGATTTACTTTTTCAGCCATTAAAATTTTTTGGCAAATATATGCATAAGTTATAAGTACTTAAAGCAGACAAGAATTTATTGTTTTCAAAACAAATTGACTTATAATAGTTCAAACAAAATGAAAACAGTTAAGAGTTTAGCTACAGTTACAACTTCTTAGTATATTTGTCTATCTTTTTAATAATTAACAATGAAAATAATTATAGCTGGTGCGGGAGAAGTTGGATTTCATTTAGCAAAATTATTATCCTACGAATCACAGGAGATAACACTTATTGATACCAATAAAGGAAGTCTGACTTATGCAGGTGAGCATTTAGATATTAAAACCATAAAAGGAGATGCAACGTCAATAGCCATTTTAAAAGAAGGGAGAATTGACAGTGCAGAGCTCTTTATAGCTGTAACATCTTCTGAAACAACTAATATTACAGCCAGTGTATTGGCTAAACAATTAGGTGCCAAACGTACCATTGCTCGTATTTCTAATACCGAGTTTATTGAAAATAAAGAAGAGGTTGGGTTTTCTAAGTTCGGAATAGATGAATTGATTTCACCGGAAGCCTTGGCTGCATCTGAGATTGAATTATTATTAAATCAGTACGGTTTTAATGACACTTATGAGTTTGAAGGAGGAGCTTTAACGATGCTTGGATTGCGTTTGTCAAGAACCGCGAGTTTTGTTGATAAAACAGTGAAAGAAGCTGCTGAATTATATTCTGAATTACATTTTATACCTATTGCAATTCAGCGTTATGCAACGCAATATACTATAATACCAAGAGGTGATACCATTTTTAAAGAAGGTGATAAGGTTGTTTTTATCACTTCTGAAGGTGGTGATGAAGAGCTATTCAGACTTTCAGGAAAAGTGAAAGTAGATATTAGAAACGTAATGATTTTAGGAGGTAGCCAAATAGGTCATAAAACAGCTAAAGATCTTTGTGCTAGTAAGTTTAATGTAAAACTTGTAGAAAGCAAAAGAGATACCGCCGAAGATTTAGCTGAAGAATTACCTAATGCACTTGTTATTTGTGGAGATGGTAGAAATGTAGACATTCTTGATGAAGAAAATATTTCGGATATGGATGCTTTTATTTCTGTAACCGGAAATTCGGAAACCAATATTATGTCTTGTCTCCTTGCAAAATCTAAAGGAGTAAAGAAAACCATTGCTTTAGTAGAGAATATGGATTATTATCAATTATCTCAATCTATAGGCATTGACACCTTGATTAACAAAAAGCTCTTAGCAGCGAACAATATTTTTAGATACATCAGAAAAGGTGAGGTAGTTGCTATGACTAAGCTTACCAATATGAATGCTGAACTTCTTGAATTTGTTGTAAAACCAAATTCTAAAATCACTAATAAGGTTGTAAAAGATCTTAATTTTCCGAGGTCTGCTATTTTTGGTGGTGTTATTAGGGATGGGGAAGGTATAATTCCATTAGGTAGCTTTAAGATTGAGGCTGGAGATCGTGTTGTAGTGTGTTGTTTACCACGTTCTATTTCTGAAGTAGAAGCCTTTTTTGCATAGATATTATGTCTAGAATAAAACTCAATTATAAAATCATTTTTCATTTTTTTGGACTACTTCTGTTGTTCAATGGTGGTTTTATGCTTATAGCGACATTGATTAGTCTTATCTATGATGATGGAGTTACCCTCAATTTATTTTTAGCAGGATTAGCGACACTTTTAATTGGTTCGTTTGTAATGATAGGTACAAGAAACCATAGAAAGGAGATGAACAAGCGTGAAGGTTATATGGTGGTAGCTTTTGGGTGGATTGTTATGTCGCTTTCAGGAACTTTACCCTATTTGGTAACCGAATCTATACCAACTTTTACAGGTGCCTTTTTTGAAACGATGTCTGGTTATACAACCACAGGAGCTAGTATTCTCAATGATATTGAGATTATTCCAAAAGGTGTATTGTTTTGGAGAAGTACAACACACTGGATTGGCGGTATGGGAATTATCGTATTAGCAATTGCTATTTTACCGTTACTGGGAGTAGGTGGAATGCAGTTATTTGCTGCTGAAGCTCCTGGGCCAAGTGGTGATAAATTACATCCTAGAATTACAGATACAGCAAAGCGTTTATGGCTAATATATGTAGGCTACACAGCTGCGGAAACTATTCTTTTACAAGTAGCAGGTATGTCCTTTTTCGACGCTATCAATCATGCATTAAGTACATTGTCAACTGGTGGTTTTTCTACAAAAAATGCAAGCGTAGCGTATTGGAATGATAATCCAGCAATACAGTACATTATAATATTCTTTATGTTTTTGGCAGGAACAAATTTTGTTCTAAGCTATTATTTGTTCAAAGGGAAAGTAGCCAAAATTATTAAAGATGAAGAGTTTAAACTCTACTTTAAGTTTATAGCAATTTTTACGGTTATTGCTGCCTTACTGATTTATTTTAGGGCGGATGTTTCTATCTCATCTATAGAACACCCCATGGTTTTAGGAGAATTTGAAAGTGCATTTAGACATGCTCTATTTCAGGTATTAACAGTAATTACAACAACAGGCTTTGTGTCTGCTGATTATACATTGTGGACACCATTTTTAACGGTTTTCTTTTTTGGCTTAATGTTTTTAGGTGGCTCAGCAGGAAGTACATCTGGAGGTGTAAAAGTAGTGCGACATTTGATTTTGATAAAAAATGGCTTTTTGGAATTTAAAAGATCATTACATCCTAATGCTATAGTACCTGTACGATATAATATGAAGTCTATTTCTAAAGACATTGTATTTAACGTTCTAGGTTTCTTTATACTATATATGTTATCTTTTATTGTTGGTGCGTTGGTATTCTCTATGTTCCAAATGGATTTTGAATCTGCTATAGGGCTCTCGGCCTCAAGTTTAGGAAATGTAGGTCCAGCATTGGGACAATTTGGGCCAGTAAATAATTATGCTGCATTACCGCCTTTAGGTCAATGGTGGGCATCATTTTTAATGCTTATTGGGCGTTTAGAATTGTTTACAGTACTTATTTTGTTGACGCCTTTTTTCTGGCGTAACAGATAAATTTAATTTTTTTTCAAAAAAATAAATTTACAGCTAGCCTATATTTTTACTGATATTTCATTGGTTTTTGATTATATTTTTTGTTAAGCGCTGTAGTTCAGTGTGTAACATTTTTTGTAGTTATGCGTCATATCTGTGTAACCAATTAAAATAATCAATCATGGAATTAGTATTAAATCAAGAATTAGAATTTGTACCAGAACCCATTGAGGTGTCTCAAAACTCATCAAGAGGATTATTAAACTCTAATTACAAATCTGTTGTGAAGCACAACTTTAGTAAGTCTACAGCAAAGTCCGTTTTCGGAATTAGACAGCGAATTAAGTCTTCACAATTTAATAAAGTAGATCACGTAGCAGCACTATTAAAACTGTCAGTTTTTGCTACAATTCTTATAGCACTATTTTAAAAGAATAGTTATATACAAGACCTTTTAACTGACACTTTTTTTAAAGTGTCTTTTAGTTTAGACCTTTCACCTTTTAAGTTCTTTTGCTATGTCATCAAATTCAATGCAGGTTATAAACTTTAACAGAAATCAACTTTCTCAAAGAGAAAAGTTTAAGTACACACTTGGTGGTTATAAAGAAGGGAAAACAACCGAATATAATTTACCTAAAGCTACAGTTAAGCAGCTTAAAAGTATTAGGAAAAGACTTGTAGAAGAACAAAAGATAAGAATGTTTAAAGTAATACTAGTTACAGCTATTATTTTTTTAATGCTGTTATGGGTATTCTTATTTTCTGCAGATGGATTTGTTCAACTATTAACCTATTAATTATAAAAAAAGCTATAATGAAATAATATCATTATAGCTTTTTAGTTTTTTTAGTATTGAAAGAATACTTAGCTCAAAACTTCTTTAATACGTTTTATAGCTTCTTTAATATTATCTTCTGAAGCTGCATAAGAAATACGGATACAATCAGGATTTCCAAAAGCTTCTCCTGTAACGGTAGCTACATGAGCTTCTTCTAGTAAGAACAAAGACATATCAGAAGCATTATTTATCGTTTTTCCTTTTATGGTTTTTCCAAAGAAAGCCGAAACATTAGGGAATACATAAAAAGCTCCTTCTGGTTCATTGGTTTTAAAACCATCAATTTCACCAAGAAGATCAAGTATTAATTTTCTGCGTTCTTTAAACTTATCAACCATATATTTTACGCTAGAAGCAGGTGCTTCTAATGCTGTAATAACAGCACGTTGGGCAATACAATTGGCTCCACTGGTAACTTGGCCTTGTATTTTATTACAAGCTCTAGCAATCCAATCTGGTGCACCAATGTAACCAATTCTCCAACCTGTCATGGCAAATGCTTTAGATACACCATTCACCGTAATAGTTCTGTCGTACATATCTTCAAACTGAGCCATACTAAAGTGACCACCAACAAAATTGATGTGCTCATAAATTTCATCAGAAACCACATAAATGTTAGGATGTTTCTGAAGTACATCAGCTAAAGCTCTTAATTCATCTTCGCTATAAACAGATCCACTAGGATTACAAGGAGAACTGTACCAAATCATTTTGGTTTTTGGGGTAATGGCAGCTTCTAATTGTTCGGCTGTCATTTTGAAATCATTATCAATAGATGTTTTTACTTCAACAGGTACACCGTCATTTAGTTTAACAATGTCGCTGTAGCTTACCCAATAAGGACAAGGTAAAATAACTTCATCACCTTCATTTAGCATAACAGAAGCAATGTTGTATAATGCCTGTTTAGCACCAGTAGAAACCACTATCTGAGGTAATGTGTATGAAAGATTATTATCTCTTTTGAATTTTGTAATAATAGCTTCTTTAAGCTCTACATAACCATCAACAGGTGTATAGCTGTTATAGTTTTGGTTTATAGCTTCAATAGCAGCTTCTTTGATAAAATCGGGAGTGTCAAAGTCTGGCTCTCCTAAGCTAAGTCCAATAATATCTTTTCCCTCGGCTCTAAGCTCTCTAGCTTTCGCTGCCATAGCAAGGGTGGCTGAAGTTGATAGATTATTAATTCTATCTGATAGTTGATTCATGTTATAATTTAGTAATAGAAATTATGCTTGCATTGCTGGTTGCATTCCCATTTCTTTTAAAAATCTAAAGTGCGCAGCAATTGCTTTTCTGGTGGTTTCGTATTCTTTGTATGGTAAATTGAATTCTTTTGCAGTGTCTTTTACAATCTTAGCTATTTTTCCATAGTGAATATGACTGATATTAGGAAAAATATGATGCTCTACTTGGTGATTTAATCCACCTGTATACCAGTTGATTAGCCAGTTTTTAGCTCCGAAGTTTACTGTGGTTTTTAATTGGTGAATAGCCCAAGTGTTTTTCATGGTACCATCTTTTTCTGGCATTGGCATTTCTGCTTCATCCATAACATGCGCTAATTGAAAAACAACACTCAATATTAAGCCTGCTACATAATGCATAATGAAGAAACCAATAAGTACTTTGTACCATGCTAAGTCAGTTAACAAAATTGGTAATACAATCCACATTGAAACATAGATTAATTTAGAGATTACCAATTTGCTCCAGTTTACAACAGGATTAGGTAATTTTCCATAAGACAATTTACGTTTCATGTAACGCTTCATTTGTTGCCAGTCTGTTGTAATTGCCCAGTTTATAGTTAATAAACCGTATAGTAAAATAGAATAATAATGTTGAAATCTGTGGTGTTTGTGCCACTCAGCATGTTGAGAGAATCTTAAAATTCTACCAGCTTCTAAATCTTCATCATGACCGTGTATGTTTGTATAAGTATGGTGAAGTACATTGTGTTGTACTTGCCAGTTGTATACATTACCAGCTAAAATATAAATGCTACTTCCCATTAATCGGTTTACCCATTCTTTATTTGAGAAAGAACCATGATTACCGTCGTGCATGACGTTCATTCCAACTCCAGCCATTCCAATACCCATTACTATTGTAAGTAATAGTTGAGCCCAAGTGGGAATATCTAATGTTAATAGTAAAAAATAAGGCGTTAAAAATAGGGCAAACATCACTACTGTTTTTACCCAAAGTTGCCAATTTCCTGTTCTTTTAATGTTATTCTCTTTGAAATAGTTGTTAACTCTTTTGTTAAGGGTTCTAAAGAATTTTGCAGAATCAACTCTAGAGAATGATAATGTTTGTTGTGCCATTAGTCTTTGTATTTAATAATATAACGTAAGGGATTAAAATACATTATATGGGCTTCAAAGATAGTTAATAATTAAAATGCAGCATTATTAATGCGTATTAAATTATCCACATTAAAATTAAGTACTTTTGCCAAAAAGTATAAACCATGGAATTAGTTCTAAAATATTTTCCTGATTTAACAGATACACAAATCAATCAATTTAAAATGTTGGAAGATTTGTATAAAGATTGGAACTCTAAGATCAATGTTGTTTCAAGAAAGGATATTGACGAACTTTATTTAAGACATGTGTTACACTCTTTGGGTATTGCAAAGGTGATGAGGTTTACAGATGGTTCTTCTATTTTAGATGTTGGTACAGGTGGTGGTTTCCCTGGTGTGCCATTGGCTATTATGTTTCCTAATTGTAAATTTCATTTGGTAGATAGTATCAATAAAAAGCTAAAAGTAATTAATGCTGTAGCAGAATCTATTGGTCTAGATAATGTAAAAACTACTCACAGTAGAGTAGAAGCCCTTGATGAAACTTATGATTTTATAGTAAGTAGAGCAGTGACAGCAATGCCAGAATTTACAAAATGGGTAAAAGGAAAAATTGCTAAAAAGCAACAAAACGAATTCAAAAATGGAATCCTTTATCTTAAAGGAGGAGATTTAACAGAAGAATTACAGCAATATACAAATGTAAAGGCCTATTTGCTTTCAGATTATTTTGAAGAAGATTTCTTCGAAACAAAAAAGGTAATTTATTTGCCTTTGAAATATAAATAGATATAAACTTATCATTGAACCTGAATATCAACTTATTTATATTCAGGTTCAATGAAAGTTGAATTTAATTCACAAAAAACTTAGAGGTAAATACTGAATTATCAGCGCTAGTTAAATTGATGATATACATTCCTTTTCCAACGTTTATATTGATATCAGTACGATTTTCTAATGCTATTGTTTTGCTGAAAACAATATTTCCTGTAATGTCTATAACAGTAATGTTAGCATCTGTATAATCATCAGAGATCAAAACTAGGTTATTTTCAATTACAGTTTTTTCCAATCTAAAATTGTGATTATTGATTTCAGAGATATTTAAAGGAGGAGTTAGAATTTCTGATAGAGCAAAAGCAACATTATTTTCAGTTAGTTGTAGATGGTACTCGTTATCATCAGGTAAAAAAGTATTGTCAAAAGGAGTTAAATCTGTTGTGCCTCTACTTGCTAAATTGATACTGTGATGCCAATCAATATTGTCTCCACTTGCTTCATTGGTGATTTCTAAAGCTAAAGCACTTACAGTAGGTATAAAGCTAAACTTATCTATTTGTAAGGCATTTATAAAATCTGTTGCAATATCACTACCAGTGCCAGGATCACCAGTTAGAGCAGATAAACCGAATAACCCACCAGGCGCACTATCTACACCGTCAAAATTTGTTGTTCCAGAATCAGCTGTAGATTCCAAATTTGGTACTACAGGCGGAATAAGCGGAGCAAAGAAACGACTGACTTGTTGTGGAGTTCCTGCGCTTGGTGTCATATTTAATTCAATATCTACATTAATAGTACCAATAGGAGAACTTACAGGTATAGTAGTGTCAGCAATTACAAATCCATTTGTCACGGGAGTAATGTTGTCTTTTGCTAGATAAGCACTCCCAATACCACTACCATTTACAATAGCTACATTTCTAACATTCTCTGGAAAGCCTGAAGCTGTTAAACTGTTAATGTCATTTTCTAATATACTTCTGAATGGATGAGGTTCTGGTAACGTTAATGCTGGATCAAAAGTATAAGCATCAACACCAGATAAATGAGCTTCAAGATGATCGACTAATAACTGTCTTGCTGCAGAAGACTTTAAAAAACCGTTAATCAAAGGCTGCAATTCAGTAACAGGACTTAATGCGTTATTAGCTAAAAAATTCAATTGGTGTTGTAAGCCAATAGGAACATTCGCACCATGATGAGGAGAATCAAAAGAGATATACAATCTGGTATCTGCATCTAAAGTCTGATTTTCCATATAATTTAGAGCATATCTGGTAATAATGCCACCCATACTTGGGCCGATAATTACATTTTGTTCAGGGCTATTGCTAGCTTTAGCAGTATTTATAGTATCAATTAATTCAACCAAAACCATTGCATTGCGTTCAATAAAGTCAGCTCCACCATCAATAGTGGCGCCATCAGCAGTTCTTACGTAGGTTGGGAAGTTTAAGATTACAATATCAAAACCTTCCACGCGAAGCAGGTCTGCTAAATTTTCGGTTCCTGAAGTGCCTTCAAAATCCAAAAGATCATAAATTCCAGTTATATCTCTAGTGTCGCCTGGATCAAAACCATCAACTAAAATGATTGGTTTATCTAAAATGTTATCTGAACTTAAGAATATTTGATACTCACCTTCACCAGGATAGTTAGTAGATTCTCCATATAAAGATAAATCTGGAGTTATTCCTGAAGTGATTGAAACCTGAGAGAAAATTAGTGAGGGTAATAAAAATAAAAGTGTAAAGTAGCTTTTTTTCATGTTGGAACATTTTGATTAACAGCTTAAAGGTACAAAGATTATGTATGCAGATTGTACTTTTCATTTATGAATTTCAATTCGCAATAAAAAACCCTTAAAAGAAAAATATCCTTTAAGGGTTTTAATTTTAGTTGTTTAGAAACTTATCCTAAAAAAGGATATCTATAATCCGTTGGAGTTACAAAAGTTTCTTTTATTAATCTTGGAGATACCCAGCGTAATAAGTTTTGAGCACTACCAGCTTTGTCATTAGTACCTGAAGCTCTAGCTCCACCAAATGGTTGTTGACCTACAACAGCACCAGTTGGTTTGTCATTAATATAGAAGTTACCAGCACAGTTCTGTAACGCTTTTGTTGCTTGATCAATAGCGTATCTATCCGTTGCTAATATGGCCCCAGTTAGCGCATATTCGCTAGTTTCGTCTACTAATTTTAAAGTTTCAGAATATGCATCATCTTCATAAACATATATAGTAATTACAGGGCCAAATAGCTCTGTACACATTGTTGTATATTTTGGATTAGTTGTTAATATAACTGTTGGCTCTATAAAGTAGCCTTTAGATTTATCATAACCACCACCAGCAATAATTTCGGCATCACTTGCAGATTTAGCTTCATCAATATACTTAGCAAGTTTATCGAATGAGCCTTCATGTATTACAGCAGTAATAAAATTGCTCATATCTTCTGGTGATCCCATTTTAAAAGATTTTAGGTCTTCTAAAACAAAATCCCTAACCTCGTTCCAAATACCTTTAGGAATGTAAGCTCTAGAAGCAGCACTACATTTCTGACCTTGAAATTCAAAAGCGCCACGAGTTATAGCAGTGGCTACTTGTTTTGGGTTTGCTGTTTTATGTGCTACAATGAAATCTTTACCTCCGGTTTCACCAACAATTCTCGGATACGTTTTGTAGTTATGGATATTATTACCAATTTGTTTCCATAATTCTTTAAATACAAATGTAGAACCGGTAAAATGTAATCCTGAAAAATCTGGACTAGCTAATACGGTATCGGTAATCATAACTGGGTCACCAAAAACAACATTAATAACACCGTCAGGCACACCAGCTTCTTTAAATACATCCATAATAACTTTAGCAGAATAAATCTGGCTGTCACTTGGTTTCCAAACCACAACATTACCCATTAATGCCATACAAGCAGGTAGGTTTCCTGCAATAGCTGTAAAGTTGAAAGGTGTTACGGCATATGTGAAACCTTCAAGAGGTCTGTATTCAACACGGTTCCAAGCATCACTTGTACTTTCTGGTTGTTCCATGTAGATGTCAGTCATATACTGAACGTTAAATCTTAGGAAGTCTATCAATTCGCAAGCAGAGTCAATTTCAGCTTGATGAATTGTTTTAGATTGAGCAATCATAGTTGCTGCGTTAATCTTTGCTCTATAAGGACCTGCAATTAATTCGGCAGCTTTTAAGAAAATACCAGCACGTTGTTCCCATGTTAATTGAGACCATGCTTTACGTGCTTCTAATGCAGTAGAGATAGCGTCTTCAACATGTTTCTTTTCAGCTACATGGTATTCGCCTACAATATGTTGATGGTCGTGAGGTGGAGACATAGTTCTGGTGTTGCCAGTTTTAATATCTTTTCCGTTAATGTATAGAGGCACTTCAACTTTACTATTGAATAATGATTTGTATGCTTCGGCTACAGCTTCGCGTTCTGGAGAACCTGGAGCATATGACTTAACAGGTTCGTTAACTGCAACAGGTACATTAAAGAATCCTTTTCCCATAATTGTCGTTATTTTTAAGTTTAAAATTTAAGAGCAGTAAAGGTACAATATTTATAATAGAATATAGGTTACAATCAATACACTTCTGAGACGTATAAAACTATATTTTTTGTAAGTTGTCCTCTCAATTCTAGTCAATTGAATATGGTAAAAAATGATGCATTTATTTTAACACTGGCTTATCCAGAAACTATTGTTTCTCATGCAGAAGAATGGTATTCTAAGTTTCTCAGGTTCTTTTTCATTGGGAATAAAAATCACGTAAGAGCAGGTCATGCAGCTTTGGTTCTTATTAAGAAGTCTACAGGTGTTTTAGAATATCACGATTTTGGACGTTACATCACGCCTTCGCCTAATGGTAGAGTGAGAGGAAAAGAAACCGATTTTGAGCTCAATTTTCCTTTGAAGGCTATGATTAAAAACGATAGAATTGAGAATCTAGACGAAATTCTAAAGTTTCTAGCTGCTAATCCTAAATTAACTCATGGTGATGGTAATTTATATGCTTCGGTTTGTGATACAATAGACTATAATTTGGCTCGGAACCATATAAATAAAATGCAATCCGAAGGTTTTATAAGGTATGCTGCTTTTATAAAAGATGCTTGTAATTGTGCAAGGTTTGTGACGGATACACTAATAGCTTCAATTACCTATTCGAAGATAAAAAGAGATTTGAAACGTTCTAAATGGTTTACGCCTAGTACCATCGGAAACGTGGTAATAGCTGATACGGAAAATGATGTTTATGTTGTTTCTGAAAAAGGTGAGATAAAGGAATTTAAATCATCCGTGAGTAAAGAAAATAGGAGGTTGTTTTTAGATACATTGAAAGATTATAGTCCGAGTGTAGTTGGAACTATTAAGCCTAAACACAATGACGAAAAAGAACATCATGCGCAGTGGCTTGGTGGAATAGCGGCAGGAGCGTGGTTTGAGCTTTACAGTTTAAATCATGAGTTTGAGTATAGGTTCAGACGTATTTCACCTTACGGAAATATTGATTGCGATGGAGTTTATAAAATTTGTTCAGCGAATTTTGATATAGATGCAGAATACAATTTTGTGCATTATTCAAACTGTCTGTTCTTTCAAATAGAACAAAAGTCTAAAATCTACAAGTTTGAATTCTTGAAAAACTATAATAATTAGTTAAGTGCAAATGGAGCGCTCAATTTAAAAGAAGGAATGTAAACCTTAAATTTGCTGGCTTTGGTAAAGTTAACCATATTGTAGTGGCCTTGCATTGCTCCAAAAGGAGACGTTAGTAAGCAGCCAGAATTATAAGTATGAGATTCACCAGGTTTTAAAACAGGTTTTTTACCAATAACACCTTCACCTTCAATAATTTCTTCATTGTTTAAGGCGTCAAGTATTTTCCAGTGTCTAGAGTTTAATTGGACGGAATCTTTACTTTGGTTTTCAATAGTTACTTTGTAGCCAAAAGCAAAGTGCACTTTATAATTCTTATAAAATGTGCCTTCAAAATTGGTTTCTACCGAAATTTTAATCCCGCTTGTAACTTGTTGTACCATTAATCTTGTAAAATTGTATGCTAAAATAGCATATTTTTTGAATGAAGCACCATAAAATCTGTTAAGTAGTGGTGATTTTTAACATTTTACGAGATGCAAATGCTTCTAAGGTTTCAAAAAACGAAAAAATTGACGCTTCATCTAGCAAGCTATTGATGGTAACCATCCTGACGAACTCTTGATTTTTGAACTTTCCAAACCCAACCATTAATTCAGAGTTTTCATAAAGTGCTGTGCATAATTCTTTCGCTGGAATATTTTTATAATTGAAACAAACAGATATGGATTCTTCAAAACTATAGAGTGTGTAATCTTCGTGGTTTTTGATGTAATTTCTAGCAATATCAGCCATTTTAAACTGTTTGTCTACAATCTTCTCTAACCCATTTGTACCAACGGACTTCCATAGCGTCCAAAACTTCAGGGCATCATTTCTTCTTCCACATTGAATAGAGGTTTTTCCTAAGTTGAATTCATCACCATCAGTTTGATAAAGGTAATCTGCTTCATTAGAAAAGGAATGATGAAGTTGTTCTTTGTGCTGTGTTACAATTATAGAACAACTCAAAGGTGTGCCTAGCATTTTATGGGCATTAACACTAAAAGAATCTGAGTGTTCTAAGCCGCGAACAAGATGCTTATATTTTTCACTAAAAATAACACTTCCACAATACGCTCCATCTACATGTAGCCATAAGTTATGTGATTTACAGACCTTGCTAATCTCTTCAATATTATCGAATGCTCCAAGTACAGTAGTTCCTGCTGTAGCATTAACAAAAAAGGGTTCGTAGCCTTCTTTTATATCGCTTATAATGAGTTCTTCTAAATGTGTCGCTGACATTTGGCCTTTTTCATTTGTATGGACAAACCGAACCTGATTACGTCCAATACCAGTCATGGCAGCATTTTTAGAAAGCGAATAGTGCGATTCAATCGAAGTGTAAAGCGTCATAGGTTTGGTTATCCCTGTGGCTCTAACAGATTCGTTTTTATAATCTCTGGCCATAATCAAAGCCATCATGTTAGTCATGGATCCGCCAGGTGCAAATGTTCCATCACTTTCTGGATTGTAGCCTGCTAGTTGACAAATATTTTTTATGATTTGTTTTTCAACACCTACTTGCGGGCCAGCGACTTTGTAGGTATACATACTGTTATTTAACATTACAGCAAGTAAATCACCTAATGTTGCTTTGTTTAAACGACCACCAAAAAGTTGATTGAAAAAGGATTTGGAGGCGGTTTTAGGTGTGTACTTTATAATTTGTCTGAGAGATTCTTTTAGTTGCTCATCGACTAGTCCTTCCGCATTTAATGATAAGTCTAATTTTTTATATAATTCTGAAGATGGAATGAGTTTGGCAACAGGTTGTTTTTTTTCCTGCTCAAAAAGTTCATTGCATAATTCAGAAAATAGGGCAATATCATTTTCCATTGGGTCTTTAACTTTTAGGATATAGAAAGATAAAAAGAAATACTAGTGTAAGGAACTTCTAATTAATAAAGTTTAGTTTGTTATGTTTTCAGAATTTGCTTCGCCAAATCCAATAAGTCGATCAAAGCGAGCTCCCAAATCTCTGTAATACACCAATACTTTATAATTGTTTTCGGTTTGCCAGAAATCTCCGCTAATAGCTCCTTCGTCTAACTCCTTGGTTGTTTTATCTACAGCTACATATTTGTAGTTGTAAAATCCTTGCTTTAATCTCAACATAGTTTCATATCGACCGCTTTCTGGGTTGTACTGCATTTTGGTTAAATCTTCAATTGCAAAAGCATTAAAATTACCATAAACATGAATGTCCTTATCGAGTAATTCTTCGTTTTTTAAGGAAAAGTGTACCATAGTATAATCTGCTTCTACATCAACATTTTCGGTGTCGATGGCTGTTACCAGAAAATTACCGTTAATATCAGGATTGTAAGTGTATGGTAAATTTTTTCTAGATACATTGGTAAACAAATAGCTGTGGTAAATGTCTTTTAAATCTATAAATTGAACTCCAACATTAGCTGCTCTAACATCCTTGTTTTCAAAATAGAAATATTCATTACCTCCCCAAAAAGCAGATTCTTTGTTGTATCTGTAAATAAGCTCATTTCCTAGCGTATATTGAGGTTTTAAGTCAGAGATAGATGTGTTTAGATTGTTATTCTGAATTATCAATGTTTTGATGTTTTCCAAAGGGTTATTGAAATTAAGACTACTGGTTGAAATCACCATATCTACAGATTGCTTTTCAGCAATTTCTTTAACATTTCTAGAGCGCTTTACTTGAACTCCTACATTTACTAAATCTTCATAGACCATAAATTTTCTGCTAAACATAAGTTCTTCGTAGTCATCATAGACTGAAATCATATAATTGCCACTTTTTAAAATAGCTCGGGTTTGAGTATTTGGAATTTGTAAAGTGTAGTGTGAGTAGATTTGATATGTGTTAAATGAGTTTTCGTAATTTCTGATGCGTTGGTTGTCTAAACCTCTTATGTATTCCGATTTTACCAAATTTGTCGGTGTCCAATCAAAATTGAAGTGTTCAATGACGTAGTAAAAATCTTCTTCGTAACCAGTAAGCGCATCAAACTCTAAAACTAATTGTTCACCAAGTTTTAGAATAGGTAATTGACCTTGGGTTGTATTGCTTTTGAAAGTGATGGTTTTTATAAAATATGGTGCACTAACTTCTTCTACTTGAGCTAAAAGGCTTAATGAAGTCAAAAAAAGAATAACGAAACTGTGTGTTTTTTTCATATGTAATAAAACTATGGTGTAAAGATAATCAAATTCTATGCCTTGGTGGTTTTAGTTATTTATAATCATTATAAATAAAAATACTAACTTTATTTTGAAATATTATTGCGCATTAATTATTAAATTTGCACCGATTTTTAGATAACTAATCTTTAATACATATGTCAAAAGACATCAGAATTAAAAAGGGTTTAGACATAAAGCTTGTAGGTAACGCCGAAAAAGCAACAGAAAATGCTATAGTAAGCAATTTCTACTCTGTAAGACCCGAAGATTTCCACAGTATTATCCCAAAACTTATTGCTAAAGAAGGTACGCGTGTTAAGGCAGGTGAGACTTTATTTCATAATAAAGATTATGAGGCTATGAAGTTTGTATCGCCAGTTTCTGGTGAAGTAACTGAAGTACAACGTGGACCAAGACGTCGTATAGACGCTATAAAAATAACTGCAGATAAGGAGCAGGTTTATGTGGATCATGGTAAATTTGATTTATCATCAGATGCAGATAAATTAAAGGCTCATTTATTACAGTCGGGATGTTGGGCTTTTGTTAAGCAACGTCCTTACGATGTAGTAGCAAACCCAGAGCATTCGCCAAAGGCAATCTTTATTTCGGGTTATGCTAGTGCACCTTTAGCTGCAGATTTAGATTATACTCTTCAAGGAAAAGAAACTGAATTACAAACAGCAGTAACAGCTTTATCAAAGTTAACAGAAGGTAAGGTTCATGTTTCTGTAGGTAGCAACAGTTCTCCTCTTGCAGGTTTGAATGATGTTGTTGTTCATAAAGTTTCAGGACCACATCCGTCAGGAAACGTAGGAACTCTTATCAACAAAGTTGATCCAATTAATAAAGGTGAAGTTGCTTGGACAGTAAATGCTCAAGATTTGGTAATTATAGGAGAGCTTCTTTTAACTGGTAAATTCAATGCTGAACGTATTGTTGCTTTAGCAGGATCTTCAGTTAAAAAACCAAGATACTTTAAAACTAAGATTGGTTCAGAGGTTTCAACTATGGTGTATGATAACGGAGTTGATAAAGACGGTAATGATCGTATTATCTCAGGAAACGTATTGTCAGGAAAGCAAGTAGCTCCAGATGGGAATTTAGATTATTACAGTAATGTAATTACAGTTATTCCAGAAGGAGATGATTACGAGTTTTTTGGTTGGAATAAGCCAATTTTCAATAAAGTTTCAACATCTAGAGCTTTAACATTTTCATGGTTAAACCCTAAGAAGAAATTTGATTTAAATACCAATACTAATGGTGAGCACAGAGCATTTGTTGTTACAGGTTCTTACGAAGAAGTTTTTCCATTAGACATATATCCATTACAAATTCTAAAAGCTTGTATGTATCAAGATTTAGATGAAATGGAAGCTTTAGGGATGTATGAAGTTGCACCAGAAGATTTTGCATTAACAGAATTTATCTGTGTATCTAAGCAACCACACCAAAAAATAATTAGAGAAGGATTAGACTTAATGCTTAAAGAGATAGGATAATGAGCTTAAAAAGTAATTTACATAATCTTAAAGAAAAGTATAAAGGCACTAAAATGGCTCCGGCTTTTAATGCACTTCATACATTTTTATACTTGCCGAACGAAACTACTCATGGTGGTACACATATTAAGGCGGCGGACGACTTAAAACGTACAATGAATATTGTAATCATGGCTTTAGTACCATGTTTAATTTTCGGTATGTTCAATGCTGGTTATCAGCACCACTTAGCTTTAGGAGAAATTGCTCCTGCGGCTGGATTCTTTGATGGAGCATTTTGGAATTGGGATAACTTAGTTATCGGTTTGCAAAAAGTTTTACCATTAGTCATTGTATCTTATGGTGTTGGTTTAGCAATAGAATTCCTATTTGCTGTTATTAAAAAACACGAAGTAGAAGAAGGGTACTTAGTAACAGGTATGTTAGTGCCGTTAATAGTTCCTGTAGATACACCACTTTGGATGTTAGCAGTAGCAGTAGCCTTTGGTGTTGTAATTGGTAAAGAAGTGTTTGGTGGTACAGGAATGAATATTCTTAACCCAGCTTTAACGATAAGAGCATTCTTATTCTTCGCTTATCCAACATGGATGTCAGGTGATAAAGTATGGGTACATGGAGCAGTTGAACGTGATCAAATGATTGCGGCAGGTCAAAATGTAGATGCCATATCTGGTGAAACAATATTAGGAAGTTTAGCACAAGGTAAAGCAGCAGGATATGATGTTATGGATATGTTTTACGGTATTATACCAGGATCGGTTGGTGAAACATCAACCTTACTAATCATATTAGGAGCATTATTCTTAATCTTCACTAAAATTGGAAGCTGGAGAATTATGTTATCTTCAGTACTAGGAGCTTTAGTAATGGGCTTAATCTTTAATGGTGTTGTAAGTTCAGGATGGATCACAGAATCTAGTAAGTTTTATGGCTTAATGAGTACTGAGTTCTGGCATCATTTATTAATTGGTGGTTTTGCTTTCGGTACGGTTTTTATGGCAACAGATCCTGTTACGGCTTCTCAAACTACAAAAGGTAAATGGATATATGGTTTCTTAGTTGGTTTTATTTCAATTATGATTCGTGTATTCAACCCAGCATATCCAGAAGGTGTGATGTTAGCAATTTTATTAATGAACGTTTTTGCACCTACAATTGATCATTACGTAGTTCAAGGTAATGTGAAGAAAAGAATGAAACGTGTAAAAGTAAAAACAGCTTAAGATGAGTAATAAAACAGACAGTAATATTTACACAATAATATTTGCCATCATAATGGTATTTATTGTAGGAGCTTTATTAGCCTTTACAGCGTCATCTTTAGCTCCAAAAATTTCTGAAAACCAACGTATAGAAAAGCAACAAAATATTCTATACGCAATGGGTATTAACAATAATGATGAGAGTAGTGCGATTTTTGTTTCTACAGAACAAGCACCAGAAGATTTTTCTAAATACATAAAAGAACAAATTGTTATCACTGTTGATGCTGATGGAAAAATCTTAAAAACTCAAACAGGTGACGAATATGTTGCTGAGAATAATAAGGAGCCGTATCTAATTGATATTAAAAAGCAAAAGTCTAATGCAGCTGCTGGTGAACCTAGACAATTACCTTTATTTATAGGTGAAAAAGATGGTAAGACTTATTATGTAGCACCAATATATGGTAAAGGTTTATGGGATGCTATTTGGGGATTCATATCAATGGATAAAGATATGGTTGTTCAAGGTGCTTATTTTGATCATAAAGGTGAGACGCCAGGTTTAGGTGCTAATATTAAAGAACGTTTCTTTATGGACGATTTCTACGGAGAGCATTTATTAACTGAAGCAGGAGTTTTTAAAGGAATTGATGTTGCTAAAGGTAACGCAGATCCTAAAAACGAAGATAAAACAGATAATCAGGTTGATGCTATTGCTGGTGCTACCATTACAGGAAATGGTGTTACAGCAATGATAAAAAGTGATTTAAAACTTTACAAGCCTTATTTCGATAACTTAAAAAACAACTAATCATATGGGACTTTTATCAAAAAAAGATGCCAAATTAATTACTGATCCATTAGCGGATAATAACCCAATTACTATCCAAGTATTAGGTATTTGTTCTGCTCTAGCGATTACAGCGCAATTAAAAGCGTCTATAGTAATGGCAATATCAGTAATGGCTGTATTAGGTATAGGGAATGTGGTTATCTCTTTAATGAGAAATATTATTCCTTCTAAAATTAGAATTATAGTTCAGCTTGTAGTTGTTGCAGCTTTAGTAATTATAGTTGACCAAGTGCTTAAAGCTTTCTCATATGAATTAAGTAAAACCTTATCTGTTTTCGTTGGGCTTATCATTACTAACTGTATTATCATGGGACGTTTTGAAGCGTTTGCTTTAGGTAACGGTCCTTGGAGATCATTTCTTGATGGTATTGGTAATGCTGCAGGTTATGGTGTAATATTAATTATAGTAGGATTTTTTAGAGAACTTTTAGGTTCTGGTACTTTATTAGGTTTTAAAGTATTGGGTGACCCTATTGAAAAAACAGGACTATATTCTATAGGTTATGAAAATAACGGTTTTATGTTATTATCGCCAATGGCACTTATAGTTGTAGGTATTATTATCTGGGTACAACGTTCAAGAAATAAAGACTTAATAGAAGACTAATAATTAAGTAATCAGTAAATAAGTTAACAGTATGCAGATAAGCTACTGTTGACTGAAAAACTGAAAACTGAAGACTTTTAAAAATATGGAACATATAGAATTATTTTTTAAATCGATATTTATAGATAACATGGTATTCGCAACCTTTTTAGGGATGTGTTCTTACTTAGCTGTATCTAAAAAAGTGTCTACTGCCGTTGGTCTGGGTGCTGCCGTAATTTTCGTTTTAGCAATTACAGTACCGTTAAACTGGTTGTTAGATCAATATATATTACAACCAGGAGCATTAAAATGGTTAGGAGAAGATTATGCAGTTTATGACTTAAGTTTCCTATCCTTTATCATGTTTATTGCTACAATCGCAACGATGGTACAATTAGTAGAGATAGTGGTTGAGAAATTTTCCCCATCACTTTATAACTCATTAGGTATATTCTTACCATTAATTGCTGTAAACTGTGCTATTTTAGGTGGTTCTTTATTTATGCAATCTAGAGAAATACCAACTTTAGGTTTAGCTACAACTTATGGTGTAGGTTCTGGTATTGGTTGGTTCTTGGCAATTTTAGCTATTGCTGCTATACGTGAAAAAATTAGATATAGTAACGTACCACCAGCTTTAAGAGGTTTAGGTATTACGTTTATTATTACAGGTCTAATGGCGATTGGTTTTATGAGTTTTGGTGGAATGTTGACAGGTGGTGATGAAGAGTCTAAACCTGAAAACAAAACTGCAACTGTCGAAACAATAAAAGAAGAAGTAAACAAAGAAGCTAAAGTTGAGTCTAACTTAAATGTAGCTGAAAATACAAACAAGTAATTGATTAGTATGATGATATTAGCCGCAAATACAATCGGAACAATAGTAGCAACAGTAGGTGCATTTTTATTAGTAACATTAGTACTGGTTGCATTATTGCTATTTGTAAAACAAAAATTATCTCCTTCTGGCCCTGTAAAGATCACTATTAATGGTGAAAAAGAATTAGAAGTAGCTTCTGGAGGTACACTTTTAAGTACTTTAGGTGGACAAAAAGTCTTTTTACCATCTGCTTGTGGTGGTGGTGGAACTTGTATCCAATGTGAATGTCATGTATTATCAGGTGGTGGTGAAGCATTACCAACTGAAACACCTCACTTCTCTAGAAAAGAATTGCAACATGGTGCACGTTTGGCTTGTCAAGTAAAAGTAAAGCAGGATATGGAAATAACCATTCCTGAAGAGATTTTTGGTATCAAAAAATGGGAAGCTGTTGTTGTAAGAAATTATAACGTAGCTTCATTTATCAAGGAATTCGTAGTAGAAATTCCTGAAGATATGAATTACAAGGCTGGTGGATATATTCAGATTGAAATTCCACCTTGTGAAATTAAATATTCAGATATAGATATTACAGCTCACCCTGAAGAGCACGAAACACCAGATAAGTTTCAAGCAGAGTGGGATAAGTTTGGTCTTTGGCCTTTAGTAATGAAGAATAATGAAACGGTAGAGCGTGCATACTCTATGGCTTCTTACCCAGCAGAAGGTAGAGAAATTATGCTTAACGTACGTATAGCTACTCCACCATGGGATAGAAATAAAAATGGCTGGATGGATGTAAATCCTGGTGTTGCCTCTTCATACATTTTTGCTCAAAAGCCAGGCGATAAGGTAGTAATTTCAGGTCCTTACGGTGAATTCTTTATCAACGAATCTGAAAGTGAAATGCTTTATGTTGGTGGTGGTGCAGGTATGGCGCCAATGCGTTCTCACTTGTATCATCTATTCAAAACATTAAAAACTGGTAGAAAAGTAACCTATTGGTATGGTGGTCGTTCTAAGCGTGAATTGTTCTATTTAGAGCATTTTAGAGAATTAGAAAGAGATTTCCCTAACTTTAAATTTTACTTGGCATTATCTGAACCTCTTGAGGAAGATAACTGGAAAGTGAAGAAAGATATCAATGATGAAGCAGGTGATGGTTTCGTAGGATTTATTCATAACTGTGTTATTGATAATTACCTAAGCCTTCACGATGCGCCAGAAGATATCGAATTATACTTTTGTGGTCCACCATTAATGAACCAAGCTGTTCAGAAAATGGGTGAGGATTTTGGTATCCCAGATGAACACATTAGATTTGACGACTTTGGTGGATAAGCCAAACATATAAAAAAACAAAAAGCCGACTCTTTTAGAGTCGGCTTTTTGTTTATTGAGTGTTGTTGAGTTGTGTAATTTGTATATAATTATATATTTGTCTGAAATTTAACAATATGAAAAAACTATTACTTTTTACTTTATCTTCAATTATTTTGTCATGCTCATCTGAAAACAGTGACAATGATTCACCTTCTGCAGGTGATGGATCAAAAATTAAAACAATTAAAAAAATAAGCAGTGGTGTTACTGAGGAGACAACTACTTATGAGTATAACTCAGAAGGCAATGTGTCTAGTATGACATTTACAAATATTTATGGTGAATCAATTGAAACAACTTATGAATATGATTCAGAAAATATTATGGTTTCATTCACAGAGGTTGAATTAGATGCTTGGGGTGATACTAGAACTGAGATAGATTATCTAGAATATGAAAATGATTTAGTTGTAAAAATTTGTCAAGATATTTCTTATAGCGATGATTTACCTGAGGTCGATAGAATTGAATTTGAATATGATGATAGTACTCAAAATGTTAGTTTATTTAGACATTTCTATTATGAAGATGCAGAATTTTCAGATTGTGATGATGTAGATAATATCTCTAATACGGAAACTATGGAATTTGATTCAAATGGTAATATGACTCGATATGAAAATAGTGATTACTTTTGGTCTCCGACTTATTTGACATATAGTTATGATGACAAAAATCATCCACTTAAGAATGTCAAACCAGATTATTTTAGAAAGTTATTAGGAGCATCTTCAAATAATAATATTAATGCTGCTAGTGAATATAATTCTGATACAGATGAATTAACTGGAACAATATCTTATGAGTATACCTATAACAATAGCGGCTATCCTACTGTGATGGAAAGAACTTATATGACTGAGGGAGGTAGCATAAGTCAATCATTAAGATATGAATACACTTATTATTAATGTATAAATTTAATTAATTTAGAATAGCCTATATTTTTGAAATATGGGCTGTTTTTTTGCATATTTCATTGAAATGCTTTGTTATTTCTATTTGCAAACTAAAGCATTTGCTTTATAGCATTAAAGTCAAATAGCTCAGAGCAATCCATCACATCTGATTGTCCATCTAACTCACAAAGTTTTGAAACCACTTCAGAAAGGCCTTTAAAAAGTATATCTTTTGTCATTGGTTTTTCTGGTTTATGACAGAAACTCCTTCCTAAATCGTAACCGCAAGCTTTTAAAAAAGCAGCTTCGATTTGAAGTAATTCTAAAGGTGAATAACCATTAAATTTTCTACCAAGATTTTGATGTACCAAACCAACATAATTTAGACGTATAGAGCCATGAATGTCCGTTAGATGTTTCCAACTATCTTTGTGATCCAAAATGTTTCCTACCGCACATTGTTTACAATCTTCAGGATTTAGAGTGTTATTGTGAAAAGCGGTATATAATTTTTTGATAGCATTATCAAAGCGATTTGAAGTTTTCATAATTCATCTTTTTCAATATAAAAGATAAGAAATAAAATTCACTTGTATTCCATAATCAGAAAAACAGCTGTACTATCACCAATATTCAAAACTTCATGAGTTGTAATACTATCTTTCTTAAAAGTATATCCAGTTGGAACATTAACTTCTCTTGTGCCTTTGTAATCTTTAATTTTGAACTTACTTCCTTTTAATGCGTAACCAAAGTGTGGATTATGAAAATGCTTTTCATGACCTACACCAGGTTCAAATGTGCATTTTAAAACTCTAAGTTCTTTGCTGTTCTCAATAACTTCACAAACTGATTCACCTTTCCAACCGGCTTCTAAAGGATCTGGTAGATTAGGTTTGTTTTCTTCACATGAGAAAATAATAAGTAAGAAAATAAGAATTAACTGTTTCATAAGTGCCTTAAAATTAATAATTCTGAGTTTTATATAACAAAATAGAATGTTCAAACGTTTTTCTTAATATGAAAAAAGCTTTACTCGTTTTATTATTAATTATTTCAGTAGTTGTTTTGGCTTATCAATTTAAGCCTGTAAAACAAGTGGTAAGTGTTGTTGAGTCAACCATAAGAACTCCAAGTTTAATCAATAAGGATAGTTTAACGATAAAATCTAGAGTGAATGTACCGGAAGGTTATAAGCGCATAAATTACCCAAAAGGCAGTTTTCAAGAGTGTCTTAGAAATTACAAGTTAAAAGCTTACGGAAGTAAGATTATAAACTATGATGACACTGAATATTTTTGGCAAAGAGGTCATATAGGTATACTTGAAGTACCCGTGCCTAAAAACGGTTTGCAACAATGCGCAGACGCATTAATAAGAATACGAAGTGAATACCTTTGGGACAACAATAGAAAAGATGAGATTGGCTTTAATTTTACATCTGGTCATTATTGTTCTTGGAAAAAATATGCCGAAGGGTACCGACCAAAAATCAATGGAAATAAAGTAACTTTTCATAAAACGGCTGCAGCCAACAATTCTAAAGACAATTTTTACAAGTACTTGAATCTTATTTATATGTATTCTGGTACGCTATCACTTTATAATGAGTTGAAACCTATTAATTCAAAAAATTTACAAATTGGTGATATGCTGATTAAAGGTGGCTCTCCTGGGCATATTGTGATGATATGTGATGAAGTGGAAAATGAAAGCGGAGAAAAGTTATTCTTACTTTTTCAAGGCAACACTCCGGCTCAGAGCGTTCACCTAGTTAAGAATCTTACAGATACTACAATATCTCCTTGGTATGAGTTAGAAGACGATGCCATTACTCCAGTTTCAAACTACACCTTTAGCAGTGCAAAATTTGTGAGGTTTAAATAACAACTTTGTATCTTTGTATTATGAGCAAAGCCCTTACACCTCAAGAAATACATAACTTAGCGATGAATCATGTTGGTAAAGATTTAGAATCACGTGGTTTTGAATTTATTGCCATAAACAGTAAACTAAAAAGACACCCGCAATTTGTATGTATCGATAAAAATAGTCAATACTATTTTGTGGTGGTTAGAGCTGTAATATTGCCAGACAATCCTAATAATTTTGATGTAGTTTGGATGGAGACGTTCAAAAAACACGCTTTTGAAAAAAATGCAAAAGTACTTTATGCAGGAGTAGGCTTAGGCAACCCAAACGGTGAGGATTTACCTATTTACTTAAACGAAGAATACCTTATTGAATATAACGGAATTCAGGTTATTGATATGAACATAAATTAATATTATTCCCATAAAAATTTATGAAGAAGCTTCTCATTATTTTTATTCTTATTGCGTTTTTTTCATGCGAAAGCGAACCAAAGAATATAAAGATAAACGGTCCTGTATTTGGTACTACTTATAATATACAATACTATTCGGAAGACGATGTAAATTTCAATAAGCAATTTGATGAGCTTTTCAAGAGTGTAAACGAATCTATGTCTACATATATGACCGATTCAAAAATTTCTAGAATTAATAAAGGAGAATCTCCCGAAGTAGATAGACATTTTGAGCGTGTTTTTACAACTGCAAAACGTATTTATAGAGAAACCGAAGGAGCTTTCGATCCAACTATTGGGTCTGTAGTTAATGCATGGGATTTTGGTCCCGAAGGAAAAATAACCAATATAGATAGTACAGCTATCGATAGTTTGATGAAAACTGTTGGTTTTAATAGAATGGGATTAAGGGACAAAAAAGTAATAAAAAGCACAAATTCTTATTTAGACTTTAATGCCATTGCCAAAGGCTACGGAGTTGATGTTATTGGTGAATTTTTAGAAAGTAAAAATATTGAGAACTACTTGGTTGAGATAGGTGGAGAAATACGAGTGAAAGGCATTAACCTAGAAAAAAACAAATTATGGAAAGTTGGTATTGATGATCCTAATTTTGAAGGTGAACAATCCTATTCTAAAGTCATCGCGCTTAAGGATGAAGCTATGGCAACGTCGGGTACGTATAGAAAATTTAAAGTAGATGAAGATGGCAATCGTTATGCACATATCATTAATACGAAAACAGGCTACCCAACAAGAACTAATATTTTGAGCGTATCTGTGATTGCAGAAAACTGTATGACTGCAGATGCATACGCTACAGCTTTTCAGGCCATGGGAATACAAAAGGTAACAGATTTCTTATATGCGAGACAAGAGCTTAAAGCATATTTTATTTTTGAAAACGAGAACGGAGAATTAGAAACACTTTCTTTGAATAATTTTCCTGAATAATTAGGGTTTAAATAGAAACAGTGTTTATGTAGCTTGTATAATCACAAGTAACCAACCAATTACAAAAAGTAAACCACCAAGTGGTGTGACTGGACCCAAGAAACGTAATTTTTTTCCTTTAGCATCGCTTAAAACTAGACCATAGATACTAAAAGAAAATAAGATAATTCCCAAAGTAAAACACCAGTACATTGCAGAAGTTGAAAACTGAAAATTAAACCCAAGTACAAGTAAAACTATAGCGTGGTACATTTGATATTTTACACCAGTTTCAAAACTTTTAAGCTGGTCTTCAGATAAGATTTTCTTTAATGCATGAGCACCAAACGCACCAAATATTATAGCTAACATTCCGAATAATGTACCTGTTATTATAAATGTCTGTTGACTCATTTCAATCTATTTTTTGTAAACAACTGGGATTATCTCTCCTTTAGCTAAACGAAAAATATCAATTTCAGAGTCTGATAAAGTATCAGTATAATCTACTTCGTCAACTTTAAAACCAATACTTCTTAATTTTTCAAAATAATCTCTACCATAAACACGAACATGGTCGTATTGTCCAAAAATTTTAGCACGTTCGGCTTTATCGGTAATAGAATCATCTTCAAATGTCATCTCTCGATTTAAATCTTGAGGGATCTGAAAAACTCCCCAACCTCCAGGTTTCATAACTCTATAAAGCTCTTGCATTGCTTTTGTGTCATCAGGAATATGTTCTAAAACATGGTTGCAGAGTATAACGTCATAACTGTTATCTTCAAAAGGAAGATTGCATATATCAGCTTTAACGTCTGCAATTGGTGATAATAAATCAGTAGTAGTGTAATCTAAATTTTTGAGTGATCTAAAGCGTTTTAAAAAACACTGTTCAGGCGCAAAGTGTAACACTTTTTTTTGAGCTGAAAAGAAATCAGTTTCATCTTTTAAATACAACCATAGTAAACGATGACGCTCTAAAGAAAGGGTAGAAGGCGATAAAATATTTTCACGCTGTTTTACATAGCCATAAGGCAAAAACGTTTTAAAACTTTTACCATCAATGGGATCTGTATAGCGCTTACCTTTTAGTATTAATGCTAAAATAGGTCTAGCAACGTAGCTTAGCCTTATTAATAAAGGTCTCGGAATAAGATTTAATATAAATTTTGAAAGACGTTTCAATACTACTAAACTTCAATAGTTTTGTTAGAAGTAATTAAATTATAAATACCATCCCAAAGTGAAATTCTATATTGTAAAGCAAGTTTTGAGATTTCTAAAGCCTCATTCCACTTAGTAGTATCCTCTCCACATAATTCTTCAATCATTCTTAATGATAAAGGACCATGCTCATCACCATCTAACTCTATATGTCTATTGAGATAGTAGGTTAACTTGCTATAGGTTTCATCTTCAGTTTTAGATTGGTTTATAATTTGAAAAAACATATCAGGAATAACATCTTCTCTTCCAAAAGTAAAAGCCGAAGCAATTTTATGTGATTCTTTAGTATTTATAATATCAAATGTAAACTGAACAAATTTTAGAGTTTCAGAATTTAAATCCGATTTTCTCGCAGCATTAAGTATAGAATCACCATTAACAATATAGTTAATGAAATCTGAGATTTGAGATGTGTTAGCACCAATTTGATCCATAGCATCCAAATACATTTCATAATGACTTTTAGGTTCACCTAATTCGTTAACATCCGTTTCTTCACCAAGTACAATTTCGTTAATAAAACGTGCAGTGGATGGATTTTTAACAGGTGTCCAAGGTACAGTTGTATTGGTCAGTTGATTTTGAAGTGCTTTAAGCAAAGACATAAAGTCCCAAACAGCAAATACGTGTTGCTCCATGAAAGTTTTGATATCTTCAATGGATTCTAAAGCACTATATAACTTATGATTATTTAACTCAGCCCTTAGGGATGTTAATTCGGATTCTAATTGCGTAATGTTCATTCGGTGTAATTATAAAACCAATGCTTTTTGTCTAAATTTATCTTCTTCAGTCGAGGTGATTCCTAAAGCCTCATGAACATAAGCAAAGGTCGAAAGTATTTCTGGTTGCCCATCTACAACGGCAATATCATGTTCAAAATGTACGCTTGGTTTACCATCTTGTGTTACGATTGTCCAACCATCTTTTAGTTGTTTTACGCGATGTGTTCCCATATTTATCATAGGTTCTATAGCAACAACCATTCCTTCAATAAATTTTTTACCTCGTCCTCGTCTTCCATAGTTTGGCATTTCAGGATCTTCATGCATCTTACGTCCCAATCCGTGTCCTACAAGTTCTCTTACAACACCATAACCTTCAGCTTCACAATACTGCTGTATAGCAAAGCCTACATCACCAACTCTATTACCAACTCTCAATTGCTCTATACCTACGTATAAAGACTCCTTAGTGGTTTTAATTAATTTTTTAGTGTCTTCAGCAACATCACCAATTTCAAAGGTATAAGCGTGGTCTCCATAGAAACCGTTCATCAATGCTCCACAGTCTATAGAAACAATATCTCCATTTTTTAAGGGTGTGTCTGTAGGTAATCCGTGTACAACAGCTTCATTAACACTACATAATAACGTTGAAGGACAATCATAAAGTCCTTTGAAGCCAGGTAAAGCTCCGTGGTCTCTAATAAATTCTTCAGCTATTGTATCTAAATGATTGGTGGTAACCCCTTCTTTAACTTCTTTTGCGAGCATACCTAAAGTTTTAGAAACTATAAGTGCACTTTGACGCATTAATTCAATTTCTTCTCTTGTTTTTACGATAATCATGTTTCCTAAATTGAGCTGCAAAGATAGGTAATTATAACGATTTTATAATTTTACTAAAACATGATAAATAGCAGTTTTTAAATAACTTTACTGTTATAAGTTTGTAGTACAAAAATTGATATAAAATGTATAAAACAGTTACCGCAGAAGAAGCATTAAAAGTTGTAAAGTCTAACGATAAAATATATGTGCAAGCAGCCGCTGCAGCACCGACCTTATTGGTTAAAGCACTTGCCGATAGACATGAAGAATTACGAAATGTTGAGATTTGCCAGTTACATACTGAAGGTGAAGCTCCTTACGCTAATCCAGAATATGCTGAAAGTTTTCATGTCAATTCCTTTTTTATCGGAAAGAATGTAAGACATACGCTACACGCTGGAAACGGTTCTTACACACCTGTCTTTTTAAGTGAGGTGCCATTGTTATTCAAACGAAATATAGTTGACTTACAAGTAGCACTTATACATGTTTCGGTTCCAGATAAACATGGTTATTGTTCATTAGGTGTTTCTGTAGAGGCTACTTTGGCTGCTATTGATAATGCAGATTACGTCATTGCTCAGGTAAATAAACAGATGCCACGAACTCACGGTGCAGGAATAATACATCATACAGAAATAGATGCTTTTGTAGAATGCGATATTCCTTTGCCAACTCATGATATGGCTGAGCCTTCTGCCGTTGAAAATAAAATAGGTGATTATATAGCAGAATTGATTGAAGATAAAAGTACGTTGCAAATGGGAATAGGAAATATTCCTAATGCGGTATTAACAAGATTACATAATCACAAAGATTTAGGATTACATACAGAAATGTTTTCTGATGGAGTCATCGATTTGATTTTAGAAGATGTTATAAATGGTAATTACAAAGGTATTAATAGAGGTAGAGCTTTAGCTACATTCTTAGTGGGTTCACAGCGTTTATACGATTATGTAGATGATAATCCTTTTATAGAAATGAGAGCTTCTAACTACACTAATGATGTTTCTATAATAAAACAAAACCCTAAGATGGTTGCTATAAATTCGGCAATAGAGGTTGATTTAACTGGTCAGGTTTGTGCAGATTCTATAGGTGGACATATGTATTCTGGTGTTGGAGGACAGATGGATTTTATTAGAGGCGCATCTTTAAGTGAAGGCGGAAAAGCCATTATTGCGTTACCGTCTGTTACTAAAAAAGGCGTTAGTAGAATAGTGCCAACGCTCAAACCTGGTGCAGGTGTGGTAACAACAAGAGCACACATACATTATGTAGTTACAGAATATGGTGTAGCTAATTTATATGGAAAAACCATTCAAGAGCGTGTAAAGGCTTTAGTTAATATTGCACATCCAGATCATAGAGAAGCTATAGATAAAGCTTATTATGAGATGATTTAATGGAAATTAAGTTTATTAAAACTGCCACCATTTTTTCTTGACACTTTTAATATCAGGCTCCTCGTTGGTAATTAGTTGATAAACTTCACCCCAACCGAGGATGCCTCCTATATTACGGTCATCTATAAAGATATCCGCATGGATTTTACGGCTTCTGGTTTCGTCAAATTTTTCTTCAGGAAAGCTAGCATTAACAGCATAAAATTCAATACCATTATCTTTACAAAAATCAACTGCTTCTTGAAGTTTTGATCCGCATCTATAGGTCCAAAGTATGAGTCTGTGACCATCTTGTTGTAGGCGTTTTAAAGTTTCAAAAGCAAAGATTCTTGTTTTACCAATTTTAGGGTAGGCATCTTCAACAATGGTACCATCAAAATCTACGGCTATAATCAATCTATCCTGAAAATTCATGCTATTAATTCAAATTGAGAGGCAAAGGTACAATAATAACAACCTTATACAAGGCTGTGTTGTGTCATTGCTTCCGGTTGAGGAATACCAATAAGTTTTAATACTGTTGGAGCAATATCACCTAAAATACCGTCTTTAATTTCTTTTAAATCTTTATCAATTAAAATTACAGGAACCGGATTTGTAGTATGAGCTGTGTTAGGTGTGCCATCAGGATTTATCATGGTTTCACAATTGCCATGATCTGCAATTAAGATTGTTGTATAATTGTTTTCTAATGCTGTTGTAACAACATCTTTTACACATTCATCAACCGCTTCACAAGCTTTTATAGCAGCTTCCATAACACCTGTATGACCAACCATATCTCCATTTGCAAAATTTAAACAGACAAAATCAACATCTCCCTTTTGTAATTGAGGTACTAAGGCATCACGCAGTTCGTAAGCGCTCATTTCTGGTTGAAGATCATAAGTGGCAACTTTTGGTGAGTTTCTCAAAATTCTTGTTTCACCATCAAAAGGTTCTTCTCTACCTCCTGAAAAGAAAAAAGTAACATGAGGATATTTCTCTGTTTCAGCAATTCTAATCTGCTTTTTGTGATGCTTTTCTAGGACTTCACCTAAGGTTTCGGTGAGGTTGTCTTTATTAAAAACAACGTTGATGCCTGTAAAACTGTCATCATAATTCGTCATAGTAACGTAGTGAAGATTTAGCTTATGCATGTTATATTCATGAAAATCTTCCTGAGATAAAACTTGTGTTAATTGTCTACCTCTGTCCGTTCTAAAATTGAAGAAAATAACAACATCATCATTTTTAATCGTGGCTTTAGGATTGTCATTATCATCAACAATAGCTAAAGGTTTTATAAATTCGTCTGTGACATCATTTTCGTAATTTTCTTGAATAGATTTTAAGATGTTGGTAGTATGGTCTCCCTTACCTTCAACCAAAGCATCGTAAGCTAGTTTAACACGTTCCCAACGTTTATCTCTATCCATGGCGTAATAGCGCCCTGTTACAGTTGCAAGTTTGCCAGTAGTTTTTTCTAAATGATCTTCTAGATCGGAAATAAAACCGTAACCAGATTTAGGGTCTACATCTCTACCGTCTGTGAACGCATGTACAAAAACATCCTCTAGACCGTAATCATTAGCGGCATCTATGAGTCCAAACAAATGATTGATGTGTGAATGTACACCACCATCACTTACTAAACCTAAAAGGTGAACATTTTTGTTATTTGATTTAGCATACTCAAAGGCATTTTTTAAGACTAGCTCATCTTGAATAGTTTTGTTTTTAACCGCAAGATTTATCTTCACTAGGTCTTGATATACAATGCGTCCAGCACCGAGATTCATGTGTCCAACTTCGCTGTTTCCCATTTGTCCTTCAGGTAAACCAACATGCAACCCATCTGTTCTAAGGCTTGCATTTGGGTATTGTGTGTAAAGAGCATCTATAAATGGAGTTTCTGCATTGTCTATAGCTGAGACTTTAGGGTCAGGAGATTTACCCCAACCATCTAAAATCATTAAAATAACCTTTTTGTTCATGAGTGAATTTTTAACATATCAAAGATAACATATACAACACTATTACAAATTTGTTAACCGAAAAAATTTAAGAGATTAACTCTATTTTAAGTTTTAGTAAAGTAGTAATAATGAGGGTTGAAGCTTTTGTGAAAGCATTAACATATTTGTTTTCAAAGCGTTAAAAAAATGTTATAAAATTTTTGAGGGTGTAACAGAATAAATTTTATATCGTCTATTTAGTATATCAAAAAACAAATCAATTAAATTTTAAAATCTTTCATCATGAAAAAAACAGTAGTAATTTTAGCTTTAGCATTGGGCTTTTCAATCAGTAATTTAAATGCAACAAACGAAGTAGAAATTTCAAATTTTGAAAATGTAGCGGTAAAACCAGTTGAGGTTAGTCCGCTTTGTAAAGCAGTAGCCACAGGCGATATGGACGTAGTAAAAAACTTCATTGAAGCTGGTGCAGATTTGAATGTGAAATCTAACGGTATGATGCCGCTTCATTATGCTGCAAAATATAATCGTGTAGATATGATTAAAGTGTTAATTACAGCAGGTGCAAAAGTTCATAGCACTTGTGATAAAGGCTTAACACCTTTAAGACATGCACAGAAAGCAAAGGCAAAAGATGCAGAAATGTTTCTTAAGCGTTTTAAAAGAACAGATGTCTAAGGATTAGACAATTATTTGAGTTAGTTAGTTAAAAAAAGCGCCTCATTGAGGCGCTTTTTTATTTATAAAATTATAAACCTTTATTAATTTAGTGTTTAGGATATTATATAGTTTTTAATTATGGATTATCATTTCAAAATTATTTCAAATGAGGACTTGGAAAATATAGTTCCGCTAATTTTTAAGTTGAATGAAGCTAAGATTAGTGAAGAGTTATTAAAATCACGATTCGAGGAAATAAAATATCAGAATTACAAATGTGCTGTGATATTAAAAAATGATATTATTATTGGTGTTTGTGGTATGTGGTTCTGTACCAGGCATTATAGTGGAAGGTCTGTTGAACTAGATCATGTTTACATAGAGCCAGAATTTAGAGGTAATGGTTTAGGTAAGCAATTTATGGCTTGGGTACATGATTATGTTAAACAACAAGGATGCCAATCCATAGAGTTGAATACCTATGTAAGTAATCATCCTTCACACAAGTTTTATTTTAATGAAGGTTTTGAAATCTTAGGATATCACTTTCTGAAGAGAATATAATTTTACTTCAGAAAAGCTAAATCAGAATTAGTTTCTATTTCATAAGGGGATTTCCTATATTCAAAAATTCTAGCTTCAAGGTTACCTCTTAAAGTTAGTTTTTCATCTTTTACTTCAATCCAACTACCTTCTCTAAGACCAATAACGGGTTGTGTATTATAGGCATGAAATTCCTTAATACGTGTTTCTCTAGTTTCTCCCATGTGTGTACTGCCAGGAATGGGATCTAAATAGTGAGGGTTGATATTAAAAGGAACAAAACCCAAAGTTTTAAAACTTGGTGGATAAACAATAGGCATATCGTTAGTAGTATTAATTGTAAGTCCACAAATATTGCTTCCGGCACTTGTACCAAGATATGGTATGCCATTATTCACGACATTTTTTATGGAAGAAAGGACATCATTTTTATATAGTTGTGAAACTAAAACAAAAGTATTACCACCACCAACAAATATACCTTTAGCATTCTCAATAGCATCTTTTGCATTTTCAAATTCATGAATACCTTTTACCGTTTTTCCTATTTTAAGAAAGGCCTCACTAGATTTTGAGGTGTATTCATCATGAGAAATACCACCAGGTCTTGCGTAAGGAATGAATAAGATTTCATTAGCATTTTTAAAATGTACTTTAAGTTCATCTAAAAGATACTCTAAATAACCACTTCCATGTATTGTAGAAGTACTGGCAATTAATATGGATTTCAAAATATTAGGTTTTATTTTTTTCAAAAATACAAAGTACAAAAGACTTTTTTAGAATATCCGTTTACGGTTTTAACAAACATTTATCAAGGTATTGCTATGAGATTTAAAGAATATATCCGAAATTTATTACAATAAAACCAACATAATGAAAAATACACTACTCATATTATTTACTCTCTTATCCATTTCAGTTTTTGCTCAAGAAACAGAGAGGTTTCCTGTCAATGGAAGAATTATTGTTTCATCACCAGATAAGGAAGGGGTAACGGTTTTTAATTTATCATCAAATAAAGGTACAGTCACAGATGAAAAAGGTGATTTTAAGATAAATGTTGCTGTTAATGATATCATTGAATTTGGCGCTTTGCAATTTCAGGATTTTAAAGTTACAATTACTGAGGATGTAATAGAGTCTAAACAACTTACAGTGATTTTGGTAGAAGAAGTTAATAAGCTAGATGAGGTGGTGCTCTTGCCTTTTGGTTTAACAGGAAATCTTGGGGCAGATCTTGAAAATGTAAGAACCTATAACGTAAGTTTAGATGATGTTTATTTTGGATTAGATCATATTGAAGATTTTGAGTTCTCGGCAGACTATAAAACGGAAGCGGAAAACGTTGCATTTAATGAGTATAATCCAGGAATGGAACACATGCTTAACCTTGTAAACCTTGCTGGGTTTTTAGTAAGTCAGGTAGCAGATATTGAAGAGAAGTCTAAAACAAAAAAAGAAAAAGAACTAAAAAGAACTCCATTCAAACAGGCTTTAGATAATTATAGTATTAATTACATCCACAACAATTTTGATATACCTCTAGAAAAAATAGGTGAGTTTATTGATTATGTGGAAGAGCAAGGTATTGATGAAGAGCTTTTAGAAGAAGACAAAGAAATACAATTCTTAGAACGTATTACCCAACTCAGCAAATCTTTCCTAAAAAAAGAAGGTGATAAAGATTAAAAAACTTCTCGTTTTACTGTTGTTTTTTTTTATTTCTGTTGGTAATGCTCAACGGAAAGAAATAAATGGACAGCTAGAAGCTAATGACGAAGTTGAAGGCATACATATTTTAAATCAAACTGCTTCAAAATATACGGTATCAGAAGAGGATGGGAGTTTTACCATTGTGGCAAAGGCTTCAGATACCTTGTTTATTTCTAGTTTAAAATATCAAAACAAACAATTTATCATCACCGATTCTATCGTCAATTTAGGATATTTCAAAGTGCAACTCACCGAAGCAATTAATGAACTTAGAGAGGTTATTGTAGGTAAGATTTTGACAGGAAGTTTGCAGTCTGATCTAGAAAACTCAGATGCAGAAACAGAAATTAATTTTTACGATTTAGGAATTCCAGGTTACAAAGGCAAACCGTTAACGCAAAATGAACGTAAGCTCCATGATGCGGATAGTGGACCAATAGGTTCAATAAATGGAGGTCCTTTCGGCGCTGGAGTTTCTCTTAACTTACATAAAATACTTAACACAGTAAGTGGAAGAACTAAAAAACTCAAGGAAATAGTAGCTTTAGATGAAGAGGAAAAATGCATAAGCAGGCTAAGAAGAGAATATGAAACAGCTATTTTTGAAACCGATACTTTAGCCGATAATTTAAAGAATGAATACTTTATGTTTTGTCAGGAAGATGATGGGTTTAAAGCGTTATGTTACGAAAACAACGACCTCAAAGCCATAGATTTTCTAAAAGCAAAGTTAAAAGCTTACAAGAAAAATAGAGAATCCGCTGTTAAAGAGTAATTTTGGAATGTTTTTTGGATTTGCTTAAAAAATCAATTTTATAAAATGAAATTACTTCAAATAGCTTTTGCTTTTTTCTTAATGCCTTTGCTTACATCTAATGATATTCAGCATGAATACTATGTAAGTGTTACAGAAGTTGAGTATGTAAAAGATCAAAGATCTGTACAGATTATCAGTCAAATATTTATTGATGATTTTGAAAAGCTTCTACGAGAACGCTATGATGAAGACATCATTTTAGCACCAGACAACAAAGCAGAAGAAATCAAAGCATATATAAAACGTTATTTGGAAGATAAACTTCAAGTTAAAGTTAACGGTCAAAAACTAAGTTTCAATTATATCGGGAAAGAATATAAAGATGACATTACCTATTGCTATCTTGAAATAGAGAATGTTTCTGACGTAAAGACCATTGAGATAACAAATAAGGTTTTGTTTGATATACTTCCTGCTCAGCAAAATATTGTTAGGATAAAAGCTTTTGACGTCAATAAGAGCTTTCTACTTATCCCAGACAATGATGAATGCATGTTAAACTTTGATTAAAAAAACGTTAAAAACGCCTTAAATAATTATTTTAGGGCTCATTTTTTAAACAAAAAATTTCATATGAAAATTTTCAACTATTTTCTGTGTGCTTTATTTTTAGTTTCAGCAAGCACATATGCTCAAGATGAGACAAAACCTGAACGTAAGCCGGGTCATACTAACCAAAACAAATTCAAACAGTTGTATGATGAGTTTGCAACTCCAAACATGTTTAGAACAGGTTCTGGTGCGCCAGGTCCAGCTTATTACCAGCAACAAGCAGACTATAAGATGGATATTGAAATAGATGATGATAACACAAAATTATATGGTGATGAGACCATTACTTACACAAACAACTCACCAGACGAATTAAAATATCTTTGGGTACAGCTAGATCAAAATATGCGTGCCAAAGATTCTAAAACACCTTTAATAAACTCTTCTGGTATTGGCCCAGCTACAACATCTTCTAGAGCTGTAAAAACCTATTTAGAAGAACCTTTTGATGGTGGTTTTAACATTGAACATGTAAAAAATGTTGATGGTAAAGATTTAGCATACACAATTAATAGAACCATGATGCGTGTTGAGCTACCAAAACCAATGAATACAGGTGATAAATTTTCTTTTAAAATTAAATGGTGGTATAACATTAATAACCATGTTGAAGATGGTGGCCGTTCAGGTTATGAGCATTTTGAAGAAGACGGTAATAATCTGTATACCATAGCGCAATTTTATCCACGTATGGCAGTCTATAATGATGTTGAAGGTTGGCAGAATTCTCAGTTCTGGGGTCGTGATGAGTTTGCTTTACCATTTGGTGATTTTGATGTAAACATTACAGTACCTGCAGATCATATTGTAGACGCTACAGGTGTTTTAACCAATAGAGAAGAAGTTTTTTCTAAAGAGATGATGAAGCGTTACAAAAAAGCTCAAAAATCTTATGATAATCCTGTAATGATTGTAACTGAAGATGAAGCGATAAAAGCAGAAAAATCTAAAAGCAAAAAGAAAAAAACTTGGAAGTTTTCAGCTAAAATGGTGCGTGATTATGGTTTTGCAACGTCAAGAAAATTCATTTGGGATATGATGGCTGTAAAAATTGGAGACAAGGATGTTATGGCTGTGTCATTATATCCAAAAGAAGGTAATCCGTTGTGGGAAGAGTGGTCTACAAGAGCTGTGGCGAGTACTTTAAAATCTTATTCACGTATGACGTTTGATTACCCTTACCATAAAGCCATTTCTGTAAATACACCAATGGGAATGGAATATCCTATGATTTGTTTCAATTTTGGTCGTGCAGATAAAGATGGTAACTATTCTGAGAGAACTAAATATGGAATGATCAGTGTAATTATTCATGAAGTTGGGCATAATTTTTTCCCAATGATTGTGAATAGCGATGAGCGTCAATGGACATGGATGGACGAAGGTTTGAATACATTTGTTCAGTATGTTGCAGAACAAGATTTTGGGGAATGGAACCCTACAGCTTTATCTGAAGGTCATGATAAATATCCTTCTCGTAGAGGTCCAGCAAAAAATATTGTAAGATATATGGGAGGTGATCAAGATTACATCGCGCCAATTATGACGAAAGGTCTTAATACCTACCAATTTGGAAATAATGCTTACAGTAAGCCTGCAACAGGGTTGAATATCTTAAGAGAAACCGTAATGGGACGCGATTTATTTGATTATTCATTTAGAGAATACGCACAACGTTGGATGTTTAAACACCCAACACCAGAAGATTTCTTCCGTACTATGGAAGATGCTTCAGCAGTTGATTTAGATTGGTTCTGGAGAGGTTGGTTCTATACTACAGATTATACAGATATTGGTATTAAAGAAGTAAAGAAATTTGCAGTAACATCTAAACCAAACGATAATGGTACAAGGTTAGCAGAGCGTTATAATATCGATCCAAATTCATTAGTGTATTTTATAGGTGAAGGAGAAGAAGGTTATGATGATGCTATCAAGAACGCTGAAACAATGGAAAATCTTCCGACAGTAAAAGAATACATCATGGATAATTTTACGCCAGAAGAACAAAAGGCAATCAAAGAAACTCCAAAATACTTCTATCAAGTAACTTTTGATAAACCAGGAGGTTTGGTAATGCCGCTTATCGTTCAGTATGAATATGCTGACGGTTCTAAAGAAAAGATAACATATCCTGCTCAGATTTGGAGACTAAATGATAAAGAGGTTAGTAAAGCTATTGCTTCTGAAAAAGAAATTGTATCTATTACTGTAGACCCTGATTTAGAAACTGCTGATGTAGATACTTCTAACAACTCATGGCCAATAGAAGAGAAGGAAAGCGACTTTGACAAGTTTAAAAATAAAACAGAAGACTAAGAAGTAGTCCAAGTAATAATAAAAGTCGACTTGTTAAAGTCGGCTTTTTTGTTTTATAGATATCGTTTTATTCATAAACTCACTATATATTTGCAACGTGATACACTTAACAACATTCTTATTCATCGGAAGTACCGAAATTATATTTATACTCTTTATAGTAGTATTGGTTTTTGGTGCAGATAAAATTCCTGAAATAGCCAGAGGTCTTGGTAAAGGTATGCGCCAATTAAAGGATGCTACTAACGACATAAAGCATGAAGTTACCAAAAGTGCTAAGGAGAGTAACATCATGGATAATGATACAACTAAAGAAATCCAAAAGGAAATTAATAAGGTAAGAGATGAGATAGAAGATTTTTCTGGTTCTATCAAAAGAGAAAAATAATTCTATATTCTTAAAATAGAATAACATAAAATACCGTATTCGTAAAAATACATTCTTTGAGTTGGTAAATATTTAATATATTTAGAGAATAACCATCTAAATCATATTAAATGAAAAAACAAAAACTCAGCCTACTTGCATTAGTATTACTTACTATTTGGGCTTGTACAAAAGATGAATCTGTTTTTGAATCGGATTCTTTAGATTCAAAAGAACTTCAATTTTCAAAAAAGCCGCTTTCTATTGAGGAAATAAACTCCAAAATTTCCCAAACAATCAAAAAAACAGGAGACTTTGATTGGAGTAAACAAAACGAACACTTTTTGTGGAGCGCTGTCACTCACGGACAAAACATCTTAACTATTGGCTATGGAAACAAAGGTCAAAGCTTTAGTGAAACAGAAGATTCAGCTCTAGAACGAAAAAAAGAGGAAATTATAAATACGGTTTTAAAGTTTGAAGATACGCCTAAAGCTAAGCTAAGGCTTGTTGAGCATGAAATTATTACTGTAATTGATGTTGAGGTAAAAAACATTGAAACTATCATAGCACTAAGGAAAAATCCGTATGTAAGGTATTTAGAACCTAATGGTTACAACCACTATTCAAATAGCATAGCTAAAAGTAGTTCAGGTTGTGATAAAAATGCTGATACTATAAATTCTTCGCATTACACAACAGTGGCACCAAATAATGCTCAAGTGTCTTGGCATTTTAATGAGCATAACATCCAACAAGCTTGGAACTATACTACAGGTTCTGGAGTAACTATTGGGTTGATAGATACTGGTGTGTCTCAATCACAATCCTTATTGAATTCTAGCGGTTTTAACGATGGCTATTCTAACGGACGCTTTGTGCAGAAGTATGGTACTTTTATAGATTCTGCGTGGTGGTGGAGTAGTAATTATGACGGTCCGCACGACAAATGTGGTCACGGAACCGCTATGGCTTCTACAATGGCTGCGCCAAGAAATGATAATGGCATGCCAGTTGGTGTAGCATACAATGCCAATTTAGTAGCTTATAGAGCAACTGAAGATGTATTATTGAATGATTACCACGAACGAAAAGGCGTTTCAGCAGCTTTAACACAATTAGGAAATAGAAATGATGTGAAGATTATTTCTATGTCTATAGGTTATGTTTGGTCTATAGGAAATATTAAAGATGCGGTGAAATATGCTTACAGTAAAGGTAAACTCATTTTTGCCGCAGGCGGAACTTCTACAAGTTTTACAAATGGTTTTGGTGTGATTTTTCCAGCTACGATGAGCGAAACAGTTGCAGTGACTGGAGTTGATGATGGGCCAAATTATGAGAGATGTGAAACTTGCCATAGTGGAAGTAAAATTGATTTTACTATTATTATGGAAGGTGATAATAATACAAGTAAAGCTCCTCCTGTTTTAGGGTTTTACAATGGACAGCGTCGTTATACTGGTGGATCGTCTGTAGCTACAGCAACTACGGCTGGTATTGCAGCTTTAATTTGGTCGAGATACCCAAGTTGGTCTAGAACGCAAGTTTTAAACAGATTAAAGCAATCAGCGGAATTCTACCCAAATAAGAATGGTAGTTTTGGCTATGGAAATATTGATGCTCTGCAAGCGGTGCAGTAAGTTAAACCAATCAAAAATTAAAAAGAGCTTTGTGTTATTTTACAAAGCTCTTTTTTTATTTCTTTCGGCTAATTGTTAAACCATCTCGTATAGGTAATAAAACAGTTTCTACACGCTCATCGGATTTTAAAAGTGTATTATAGTCTAAAACTGCTTTAGTGGATTTGTCCTTATCGTTTAATGGTTCTACAACTTTTCCATGCCACAATACATTATCAGAAAGTATAATACCTCCAGGATTAAGTTTGTTAATTATAAGGTGAAAGTAATTACTGTAATTAGGCTTATCAGCATCAATAAACACTAAATCGAAAGACATGTCTAAACTAGGAATGATATCTAAAGCATTTCCAGTATGTTGTATGATTTGTTCTCCAAATCCAGATTTGTCAAAATATTTACGCTGAAAATCATGAAGTTCTTCGTTAATATCAATAGTATGAATTTCACCATCTATTTGTAAGCCTTCAGCTAAACAAAGTGTAGCATAACCAGTAAAAGTACCTAACTCTAATATGATTTTTGGTCTCACTAATTTAGAAATCATGCTTAGAACCCTACCTTGATAAGGTCCAGAAAGCATAATAGGTTGCAAAATTTTCTGATAGGTTTCTCGAGTAAGCTCTTGTAATAATTGAGGTTCTTGCTCAGAATGTTCTACAACATAGTGGTCTAATTTTTCAGGTAAGAAAAACATAAAAAATAATAAAAGAAAAGTTTTTATTCGGCAGTTTCTTTTTCTGGAAGTACCGCTTCTTCTTGAGGTTGATCTTCTGCAGGTTTGCCCACAAAGAAGAGAACAGCACCTAAAACAACAAGACCTATTTTTATGGCCCAAGCCGCAGTATCTCCCCAAGAATAAATCCACATAAGTATTGTAGGAACTCTGTCAAAAAAGTCTAGAACAATAGCAAAAAGGCCAAAAAAGACCATGTAACCTCCAAGTTTTTTCATGATAAATGATTGTTTGATTAGGTTCTAAATATAGAAATTATTGTCAGAAAAATAACCTTATCAAGATAAAATACGATTAATTAGCTTGTCCTTGGCCACTTCATCATCTCCACATAGCCATTGTATTACGTTGCATTTCCAAATGGCATTTTGTTCTTCTTCATTTATAATTTTTCTTTCAAATGCTAAATCCAAAATTTTTCCAGGATAAGAAGATTGTTTGGCACTTTCCATTTCACCTAATGGATAAGGATCGTCAAGACCCATAATAACTTGTTTGTAGCCTTGATTTTTTATCAATAGCTCTAATGAACCTGTATCATGTACCAAAGTATCAAAGAAAATATTTTTATGACCCACCGCTTTTCTAGGATGTTTTTTACCTTCAAATAAATCTGGTCTACCATCAAATCCTTGAATACGACGACCAAGGTTTATTTGTGCTAACTGTCCACCATGAGCAAAACAAACGCGCATATTAGGGTACTTTTCATAGTACCCATTTAAGGTTAGAAAGTGATACGCATCTGCGCATTGTGCTAACATCCATATTAAATGGAAACGCCAAGATGTGTTTTCTAATTTTATGAATTTTTCACCATCATAAGGGTGGATTTCAACAGCTAAATTATATTTGTTAGCCAGTTCAAAAATTGGTTCGTTTTCCTCATCAAAAATGCAACGCCAAGTTCCAATAGTATCCATATAATGTGTAGGAAGGCAAAGTAGTTGTAAACCAAGTTCTTCAACACAACGTTCTATTTCCCAACAAGCACCTCTCACAAAACCAGGGTGTACTACAAAACCACATGTAAATTTACTTGGATTGTCGTGTTGAATGCGAGCATTAAAATCATTCTGAAAACGCAACGCTTGCTTCATTTCTTCCAAACGCAAACCATTACCATAAAGTTGGGATAAATTTAAAACAACAGCATGATCTATTTTAAAATGCTCCATCCAAGCCAACTTCTCATTTAAGAAAAAACTTGAGTCTGTAATTGGTCTGTTCCAATCTTTTTGAAGCATGAATTTACGATCTTTATCAACCCAGAAAATCCCTTTATCTTTCATGAATTCAGGAATTTCTTCAGGATAAGGAAGAAGGTGAGAATGACCGTTAATTCTTAGTTTACGTTTGTTTTCCATGTCTGTCATTTCTGCCAAGGCAGGAATCTTTTATAAATTAAATCGTGCTTTTTTTATCGCTTTTTTTTGAAAGAACAATATTATTCTTCTAATTGTACTTTTTTAGGTGGTTCCATAACAGAGCCACAATTAGGGCAAGTACGTTTTTCTTTATCACCATAATACTTGTCGAAAATTTTAGGCATATCGGTTTCGATATTATCTAAAGTAAAATCTTCTTCGTATAATTTAGTTGTACAACTTTCGCAGAACCAAAGTAAGGCATCTTGTACACCTTCTTCACGAGGATATTCTATCACCAATCCAACAGTGTTTGCTCCACGTTGAGGTGAATGCGGAACTTTTGGTGGTAACAAAAAGATTTCACCTTCTTTTATATAAATATCTTTTGGTTCACCGTTATCAATAACTTTTAAAGTAATATCACCTTCAACTTGATAGAAAAATTCTGGTGTTTCGTTATAATGGTAATCTTTACGGCTATTTGGTCCGCCAACAACCATCACAATAAAATCACCATCTTTCCAAACAACTTTATTGCCAACAGGTGGTTTAAGTAAATGACGGTTTTCTTCAATCCATGCTTTAAAGTTAATCGGAGGATATAATTTACTCATAATAAAAGCCCCTTTTTAATTTCCCCAAAGGGGAAAAACTCATCCGGGAATAGAGTTTTGTTATAAAATAATTACTGATATAAAGATATGGTATTTTTTGCTCAATCTATTCCTTCCTTTTGAGAAGGTTAGGATGGGCTATTATAAACTTTTTGTTCTTCCACCATCAACCGGAAGGTTAATTCCGTTTATATAACTCGCTTTTTCGCTTGCTAAAAAGGTGATTGCAGCAGCTAATTCTTCTGGTTTAGCAAAACGTTTTGCTGGTACAGCACTTTTCATAGCGTTAGCAGATTCTTCTTCTGTTTTACCAGTTTTAGCACTTTTGTTTTTAATGATTTCGGTTAAACGTTCTGTTCCTGTTGCTCCAGGTAATACGTTGTTTACGGTAATGCCAAACTGACCAAGTTCATTAGCTAAGGTTTTACTCCAGTTAGCTACAGCACCTCGAATGGTATTGCTTACACCAAGTCCATCTAATGGCTGTTTTACAGACGTTGAAATTACATTAACAATACGTCCATAATTTTCATCTTTCATAAACGGAACAACCGCTTGTACTAATACATGATTACATTTTAAATGCTGTGTAAAAGCGCTTTCAAATTCTTCAATTTTTGCATCAAAAACTGGTCCGCCAGCTGGTCCGCCTGTATTGTTTACCAACACATGAAATCCGTGATTGTTTTTGATGTAGCTTTCAACTTTTTCTTTCAATTCCATCGGATTAGAAAAATCGGCAACAATATAATCGTGATTTCTGTGTTTTGGTAATTCGGCTAAAACTGCCTTTAGCTTGTCTTCGTTTCTTGCTACTAGTGTGATATTTGCACCTTCTTCAGCTAAAGCTAAAGCAGTTGCTTTACCAATACCTGCTGTGCTACCACAAACTAGTGCGTATTTGTTGTTTAGTTTTAAGTCCATAATTTTGTCTGGTCGAGCGCAGTCGAGACCTACTTAACTGTTCGGTTTAAAATTAGAATGTGTTGCATTTCTACATTCGGCTAAAATTTGCAACAAATTATACTCTCCAATAGCTAAAGCAAATTTCTTTTTTGCACTCCATTTTTTTATTTTCTTTTCAAAATATATTGCTTGTTCTACATTGTTAAACTTTTGTTGAAATATTAATTCTAAAGGTCTTCTTTTATATGTAAAACAGGTTTTGTTTAATCCCTTTTGATGCTCTTCAAACCGTCTAGAAATATTATTTGTTATTCCAGTATAAGTTAAACCATCTGAACATTTCAATATGTAAACAAAATACGTTTTCATAATTAACCTCTCGACTGCGCTCGAGGCGACATCAAATTAATACTTTATACACACATTTTTAGCCTCAGTAAAAAAGCGTAAAGCTTCAAATCCACCTTCGCGACCAACTCCGCTTGCTTTTACACCACCAAAAGGCGTGCGTAAATCGCGCATCATCCAAGTGTTTACCCAAACAATACCTGTTTGTAGTTGGTTGCTCATTCTCATCGTGCGTTTTAGGTTATTTGTCCAAAGTGTTGCTGATAATCCGTATTTTACTTTGTTAGCCATGTTTAACACGTCGTCTTCAGTTTTAAATGGCATTATGGTAACTACTGGACCAAAAATTTCTTCTTGATTCACGCGACAATCGTCTGTTTTTACTTCGATAATTGTTGGCTGCAAATAGTAGCCGTTTTCGTAGCCTTCAACAGTAACTTCGTTTCCGCCATATAAAATATTTGCCTCTTCTTCTTTAGCAATTTCGATATAGCTTTTCACCTTTTCAAGATGTGGTTTTGAAACTAAAGCACCAATTTTAGTGTCTTTTTCAGAAGGATGACCAACTTTCAAGCTTTTTACTTTTTCTACAAAGTCAGTTTTGAATTTCTCGTAAATAGTTTCTTCTACAAAAATTCGGCTTCCGCATAAACAAATCTGACCTTGATTAGCAAACGACGAGCGTACGGTTGTACTTAACATATCATCATAATCGCAATCGGCAAAGATGATATTTGGGTTTTTTCCTCCTAATTCTAAAGACAATTTTTTAAACATTGGTGCTGCAACTTTGGCAATATGTGCTCCAGTTGCTGTTCCGCCAGTAAAACTAATGGCTTTGATGTTGGGATGCTCTACTATAGCTTGACCTGTCGTAGTGCCTAAACCGTGAACAATATTTAAAACGCCTTTGGGTAAACCAGCTTCGTTGCAAATTTCGCCTAACAAATAAGCCGTCATTGGTGTGACTTCGCTTGGTTTGGCAACGACGCAATTACCTGCCGCGATTGCAGGTGCTATTTTCCAAGTGAACAGATATAAAGGTAAATTCCACGGACTAATACAACCAACAACACCAATAGGTTGGCGTAGTGTATAATTTACAGCGTTTTGACCAACGCTTTCGTGGCTTTCACTTGCAAATTGGGTAATGGCATTACCAAAAAACCTGAAGTTACTTGCTGCTCTTGGTATATCGACCATTTTGGCGAGATTTACGGGTTTTCCGTTGTCCTTACTTTCGGCTTCTGCAAAACGGTCTAAATTGGCTTCTAATAATTCTGAAATCTTAATTAGAATTCTGCTTCGCTCTTCTAATGTAGTTTGACTCCAGCTAGGAAAAGCAGATTTAGCACTTTGATAAGCTTGCTCTACGTCTTCTTTTGATGAGTTTGGGATTTGTCCATAGACTTCACCATTTGAAGGATTGTAATTGTCAATCCACTTATTAGCAATGGGAAGATAGAAATCTCCGTTTATGTAGTTTTTGATGTTCATTCTTCTGTTTTGTCATTTCGAACGAATGTGAGAAATCACATAATGAGATGTCTCGACTGCGCTAGACATGACAGTTTTTATTCTTTTTTATAAGCCATCACCTTAATCTCAACCAATAAATCTGGATGTGGTAATTGGTGTACAGCAACAGTTGTTCTTGTTGGTCCAGTAGCTTTTTCAAAAAACTCAGCGTAGGCTTTGTTATAACCTGCAAAATCGTTCATGTTTACTAAAAAAGTGGTCACATCAACAACGTCTTTTAGACTTGCACCAACCGTTTGTAAATTTTTATCGATGTTTTTTAAAACTTCTCTAGTCTGTACTTCGATATCTAATTTTTTGGTGTTCATTTCGTCAATAAGTTCTACACCAGCAATTGTGTTGTCTGCTCGTCTTGAACTGGTTCCTGAAACGAAAATGAAATCGCCTACCACTTTTACGTGTGGATATGCGCCTCTTGGTGTTACTTTAGTTCCTTCGTTTGTATTCATAATATTTTTATCTTAATGATGCATTGTTTTTGCAACGTTGTCATCATCAATGATGTCGTTAGTTTTTTCTTGTACTATTTTTAATAAAACTGAAAGGTCATCATTTAAATCAATCTCGTTGGCTGCAATCATGTTTAAAATGGCTTTGTCTTGCGCACGACCTTTGGTCATAGCTTCGTTATAGCCAATATTTTCATTGAATGTGACCATCGAGTATTTTGAAAAATATTGCTCTGGGAAATGCTTTTCTAATTGCATTTCTAGCTGGCGTTTTTTCTTGAAAATTGGATTAGCAACATGATCTCGCATTTCGTAATAGTTTTCTTCTGCTAATTCGCCAATAGCATCTGCATCTGCTTTTCTAACCGATTGGTAGGTTTTAAAAATGGTTTCCCAATCGCCTTCATTTTTATCGATAATGCTATCTAAAACAGCAACATCTTCAAAAGAGGCATTCATTCCTTGACCGTAAAACGGAACAACAGCATGCGCGGCATCACCTAAAATTAAAGTTTTGCCTTGATAATGCCAAGGTGAACATTTTATAGTTCCTAACGCACCTGTTGGGTTGTTTGCAAATTCTTCAGCAATATTTGGAATTAGCGCTAAAGCATCCGGAAATTGCTCTTGAAAAAAGGCTTTTATTTTGTATTCAGTATCTAAATCTTTGAAATTATAAGTACCTTCTTCATGTCCTAAAAATAGGGTTACCGTAAAACTTCCATCTAAATTAGCTAAGGCGATAAGCATATATTCTCCTCTTGGCCAAATGTGTAAATAGTCTTTGTTGATTTGATGACTTCCGTCTTTTGCTGCAGGAATTTCTAATTCTTTGTAACCGTGCGTTAAGAAATTTTGAGAAAAACTAAACAAGAATTTACGCTGTAAAAAGTAGCTTTTTCTTAATTCTGAACCTGCGCCATCTGTACCAAAAATAACATCTGCAGTGACGTTAAATGTTTTTTTTGTGTTTCGGTTTACAAAATGAACGGTGTTTGTATCTAAATCTACTGTTTCACATTCTGTATTAAAATGAATGGTTAGATTGTCGTATTTATCGGCTTCAGTTAATAACATGCCGTTTAAATCGCCTCTTGAAATTGAGTTGATGTATTCGTTATCACGACCAGAATAGTTGGACGCAAAGGTGTTGCCTTCAATATCATGTATTAATCGGCCTTTCATAGGGATACAAATCTCACGAGCTTTATCTTCAACATCTGCTAAACGTAAAGCTTTAAATCCGCGATCTGATAAGGCAAGGTTGATTGATTTTCCTGCGGAAATGTCTGTTGTGCGTAGATCTGGTCTGCTTTCATAAACATTGACATTGTAACCTCTTTGTGCTAAACGTAGTGCTAAAAGTGAACCGCATAAACCTGCGCCAATGATTAATATGTTTTCTTTTTGTTTCATTATGTTAGTTGTCTGGTCGAGAGCAGTCGAGACCTTTTTTTGACCTCTCGACTGCGCTCGAGGTGACCGTTTAATTTAAAATTTCTTTCAACTTTTCAACCATTCTAAATACATCTTCAAAACTGTTGTAAAGTGGTACTGGTGCGCAACGAATCACATCAGGTTCGCGCCAATCTGTAATAATATTAGCTTTGGTTAATTTGTGATGTAAACTTTTATCGGCATCTTTAACTTGAATCGATAATTGGCAACCACGTTGTTTTGGATCTGTTGGTGTGATTATTTTTATTTTATCGTTGTTTAATTCATTAATTAAAAACTCAAAATAACCTGTTAGTTGTTCTGATTTTTTGCGTAAAGCTTCCATACCAACCTCATTAAACATATCTAAAGATGCTTTTATGGCAGCCATAGATAAAATTGGCGGATTACTAAGTTGCCAACCTTCGGCGCCAGGTGTAACGTCTAATGGTTGACGCATGTTAAAACGTGTGTCTTTGTTGTGACTCCACCAACCTGCAAATCGCTTTAAATCTTTATTGTGTGCATGTTTTTCGTGAACGAAAAGACCTGCTAAACTACCTGGTCCAGAATTTAAATATTTGTAAGTACACCAAGCTGCAAAATCGACTCCTGAATTATGTAATTCTGGTTGAATGTTTCCTGCGCCATGAGCTAAATCGATACCAACCATACAGTTTTTGGCGTGACCTAATTCGGCAATACGTTTTAAATCTAAATATTGACCTGTGTAATAATTAACACCACCAATTAAAAGCAAAGCAATCTCATCGCCTTGTTCTTCTAGGATTGTTTCTAAATCTTCAATGTTTAGTAATTCTTCGCCTTCGCGTGGTTTCCATTCAATTAAATCTTCATTAGCATCAAAACCATGAAAATCTAGTTGTGTTTGTACAGCATATCGATCTGACGGAAACGCATCACTTTCAATTACAATTTTATACTTGGTTTTCGTTGGTTGATAAAAACTAACCATTAGCAAGTGTAGGTTAGTGGTTAGCGTGTTCATCACTACAACTTCTATAGGTTTTGCACCTACAATTTTCGCCATACTTTCAGTCAAGAATTCGTGATATGGCATCCATGGGTTTTTGGCTTCAAAATGACCTTCTACACCAAGGTTTGCCCAATCGTTTAATTCTTGTTGAATGTATTTTTGTGTGCTCTTTGGTTGTAGTCCAAGCGAGTTTCCTGTAAAATATAACCAATCATTTCCGTCTTTGTCTTTTGGAATATGAAATTGACTGCGGTACTGCGCTAAAGAATCGTTTTGGTCTTGTATTTTTGCATAATTAAGACCTGTTTTATAGTCAGACAATGTGTTTTAGTTTTAGTTGATTTTTGTAATCTGAGTATAAAAATAAGGATAATTAGTGAGTGCTTAAAGACGTTTGGATGCATATAAAAAATAAATCGCTTCAATTTTTTCTAATTGAAGCGATTTGAATATATATGGACGCCTATGGCGGAATATTTAGTTTGTAATATATACGCAGATAGACTTTCCTTTGGATTTTTAAAAATTGAATTTTAAGATTTTTACCTCATTGAAATTTCAATATCTGAGAAATTAAGATTCCAATTACCACCTTCCTTTTTATGGTCAATAGCGATTTTAATACCATTAAAATCTTTATAGTTTTCAAATGTATTAGACAATGATGGTTCTGGTGAATTTCCTTGTCTATACGTCCATTCTCTAATTAGATAATCTTTATCAAAATAAATATCGTAAGCGTCACCAGGGGTGTAACCGCCGCTTTCTTTTGGATAGGTTATAGTAATCATTTGCATCTCAGATTTGCTAATTGGAGCTATTGCTGATTTTGGTTCTGATATGGTTGCAGATGTATCCCAAACTAATTGAAAGGGGACAAAAAACCAAAATTTATCATTAACGAAATTTTTATCAGCATTTGATGGTACAATATCGATTTTAGATCTTATATATTTTACATTTTGTTCTCCAGCATGCATTACAACACTATCTTTTTTAGGAAACCATTGCCAAGAACGACCACTGCCTTTTATGGTGTCTCTATCTACTTTAAAAGTAAATGCTACTTTTTCAACATTCTTCCAATGTTCGTAACCATGAGCATTAGCGATTTTTTCAGCAACACTTAATTCGATTACTTCTTCCTCAATAGCTGTTTCTTTTTTTTCAGATTTGCATGATGAAAGTACTAATAGACATATTAAGCTGAGGTAAAGCGGTTTCATATAAAAAGATGTTTTAAATTACATCAAAATTAATCAACCATGGATAAGTACGCTAATTATTTTGATGTTAATAAAGAAACTTGGAACAAAAAAGTAGCTATACATGCGCAAAGTGAAATGTATGATTTAGCATCTTTTAAGTCTGGTAAATCTTCTTTAATGCCATATGAATTAAAGGCTTTAGGTGATGTTAAAGGGAAATCACTTTTGCATCTGCAATGTCATTTTGGGCAAGATACATTGAGTTGGAGTAGGATGGGAGCCAAATGCGTTGGTGTGGATTTAAGTAATGAAGGCATTAAGCTTGCCAAGCAACTTAATAACGAACTGCAGCTTAATGCTGAGTTTGTATGTTGTAATGTTTTGGATACTTCTGAATACGTAAAGGATAAGTTTGATATTGTTTTTACAAGTTACGGTACTATTGGATGGTTGCCCGACTTGAAGCCTTGGGCTAAAATGATTTCGGAACGTTTAAAAACTGGAGGTATGTTTTATATTGTTGAATTTCATCCTATTCTTTGGATGTTTGATTATGTTGATGGTCAACCAGAAATGAAATATCATTACAGTCAAGATGAAGTAATTTATGAAGAGTACGAAGGTACGTATGCTAATCAATCTTCAAAAATGGTGAGTAAGGAATACGGCTGGAACCATGGATTGAGTGAAGTGGTAAACGCACTTATTGAAGCTGGTTTGCAAATAGACTATCTTAATGAATATGACGAGAGTCCTTATGATGTGTTTCCTGATTTAACAAAAACTGAAACAGGATTATATAAGATGAAAAACCAATTGTTTCCTATGATTTTTGAGCTAAAGGCGACAAAAAAATAAGGTGTTTAGCAAAAAAGTGTTCTGTCAATCTGAACTCGTTACAGATTCTGAAATAAATTCAGAATGACAGTTTTTTTAGTCTTCTAACAAGCATTTAATTTAGTGCTTTTCTTCGTCTTTTAACAATTCAGGAAACTTAGCCTTAAAACGATTTAATCTCGGAATAGAAACAGCCCTTACATAGCTTTGATTTGGATTTCGTTTTTCAAAATCTTGATGGTAGGCTGATGCCTTATAAAACTTTTGAAAAGGATACACTTCAGCAGCTATTGTAGCATCTAACTTTTTAGCTAATGCAGCTTTCTTTTCCTCAATAATTTTCTTTTGTTCATCATTCTGGTAGAAAATTATTGAACGGTATTGAGGTCCATTATCTGGTCCTTGTCCATTAACTTGAGTTGGATTTTGTGATCCAAAATAGACATCTACTAAAGTAGAAAAACTCACCACTTTTGGATCATAAATCACTTCAACAGCTTCGGCATGTCCTGTTGTGCCTGAGTGACTTTTTTCATATGTAATGTCATCTGTATGTCCGCCCGAAAAACCACTGTAAACTTCTTCAACACCCTTTACACTTTGGTAAATAGCTTCAACACACCAAAAGCATCCACTTGCAAAATAGGCTTTTGCTTTGCCGTTTTCTAAAGGAACTTCTGTAGGTTCGGCTTCAATTACTGCTTTTTGTTTTGGATTTACTTGAGCTTGATTATGGCAACTAAAAACGACGCTCAGTATTAGAATAGATAAAATCTTTTTCATATAATTTTTTCTTTTTTCAATAGTCGTTTAAAATTACAAAACCTTAATGCGTATTGTTTTAAAATTCTATTAAAATAAAAAAGCCTCTGCAAATGCAGAGGCTATATCAATATTTTATTTTAGGATTACTTGCCTAGCTTAGCAAATAACTTATCCATTTTTGCTTTTTCTTCTTCAGCTAGCTCAGCATCAACTAAGATACGTCCACTATGCTCATCAGTAATTACTTTTTTACGAGAAGCAATTTCTACCTGTACTTGAGGAGGAATTGTAAAGAAAGAACCACCTGAAGCACCACGTTCTATGGCAACAACAGCTAGACCATTCTTAACGTTGTTTCTAATTCTTAAGTAAGCTTTTACTAAACGCTCATCAATTTTCTTTTGGTATTCATCAGACTTACCTAAAAGTGCTTCTTCTTCTTTTTCAGTTTCTTTTAAAATCTCATTAAGTTCACCTTTTTTGTGTTTAAGGTGTGCTTGACGATCTTTTAAACGATCTTTAGTACCAGAAATCACTTCTTTTTTCTGCTCAATCTGTACTTTGAATTCTTTGATGTGCTTTTCAGCTAATTGAATTTCTAATTCTTGAAATTCAATTTCTTTAGTCAATGAGTTATATTCTCTGTTATTTCTAACATTTTTTTGTTGCTCACTGTATTTTTTGATCAAGGCCTTAGCTTCTTCAATTAAGTTTTTCTTGCCTTTAATCTCATCGTCAATAATAGCAAGGCTATCATTTAGCTTTTCTAATCTGGTGTTTAATCCTTCTACTTCGTCTTCTAAATCTCTAACTTCTAAAGGAAGCTCACCTCTGACATTTCTTATTTCGTCTACTCTAGAGTCAATTAATTGTAAATCGTATAATGCTCTTAAACGTTCTTCAACAGAAACTTCAGCTTTTTTTGCCATAATTATAAATACTTAACCGGATTTGTACTAATTTTTGATAAAATGATCCTGCCTGCCGGCAAGGCAGGTGCAAAATTAGTAATTTTTTCCGAGAGATAGTCTACTAAAAACGATTTTGTGAACTGCTCACTTTCATAATGTCCTATATCAGCTAAAATAATGCTCTTTTCTGCCGTGAAAAAATCGTGATATTTAAGATCTGCTGTAACTAATATATCTGCTCCTGAGGCTTTTGCTGCATTAATAGCAAAGCTACCAGAGCCACCTAAAACGGCTATTTTTTTAACGGGTATATCAAGAATTTCAGAATGTCTTATACACTCAGTATTCATCTTGTTTTTAATGAATTTTAAACAACTTTCTGCATCCATTTCGATTTTTAGTTCACCAACCATACCAATACCGATATGTTGGTTGGTGTTTTCTAAAGTTATTATTTCATAGGCAACTTCTTCGTAAGGATGCGTGTTGAATAACGTTTTTAGAACTATTGATTCTAAATGTTTATGAAAGGTAACGGAAATAGCAGTTTCATTTTCAGTATGTAATTTACCTTTTTCTCCAATAACTGGATTAGAATTTTCATTTCCTAAATAGGTGCCTTCACCATCAATATTAAAACTGCAAGATTCATAATTGCCAATACTTCCCGCTCCAACTTCAAAAAGTGCTTTTCTAAGTGATTCAGCATGTGCTTTAGGAACATATGTTTGAAGTTTTTTTATAGTGTCAGATTGCGGGATTAATATTTTTTTATTGTTTAAACCAAGTTGGTTACATATAATATCGTTAACTCCTTGAATAGCATTATCTAAAGCTGTATGAATTGAGAAAATGGCAATGTTGTGCTGTATAGCTTTAATTACCACACGTTCAACATAGGTTTTACCGGTTAGTTTTTTTAAACCTTTAAAAATAATGGGATGAAAACTCACAATGAGGTTACAGTCATTATCTATAGCTTCGTCGATGATACTTTCGAGAGTGTCTAGAGTAACAAGGATTCCTGTAACTTCTTGATTTTTATCACCAACCAAAAGACCAACATTATCAAAATCTTCAGCATAGGCTAGGGGAGCTAAATCGTGAAGTTGATTTATAACATCTTGAACAATCATAAGTGTATATTTGTTTCAAAAATAATATAATTTAGTGCTCGTGAAGTTGATTCGAAAAATATTGTTTCCTGTTGTACCCATTTATTATTTGGTGACATGGTTCAGAAATAAACTGTACGACAATGGTGTTAAATCTTCAAAGTCTTATGATTTTCCTATAATATGTGTAGGTAATCTTAGTGTTGGTGGAACAGGAAAAACACCAATGATTGAATATTTAATCAGGTTATTGAAGGAAGAAAAAAGAGTGGCTACATTGAGTAGAGGCTACAAAAGAATTACTGAGGGATTTGTTTTAGCAGATGAAAATGCAACTGCAGATACTATAGGTGATGAACCGTTTCAGTTTTTTAGAAAGTTCGAAGATATAAAAGTTGCTGTAGACGGCAACCGACAAAATGGTATTGCAGAATTGAGAAGTTTGGAGAGTAAGCCAGAAGTAATTTTATTGGACGATGCGTACCAACACAGAAAGGTAAAAGCAGGGTTTAATATTCTATTGACATCTTATGCTAATCCGTATTATAATGATATGGTTTTACCAACAGGAAATCTAAGAGAACCAAGATCTGGTTCTAAACGTGCAGATGTTGTTGTTGTAACAAAATGTAATCCTTCTATATCGGAGGCAGAAAGGAATGAAATTACTAGAAGGTTAAAACTCAAATCCCATCAAAAAGCATTTTTTAGTTATATAGACTATGCTAAAAATGTAATTTCTTGGCAGAAGGAATTACCATTAAATCAATTACAAGAATTTACTTTGGTAACAGGTATTGCTAATGCTACTCCGTTAGTAGAGTTTTTAAAGAAGCAAGGGGTGAAATTCGAGCATTTAGAATTTCCGGATCATTATAGCTTTAGGCCAAATGATATAGAATTATTAGAAAGGAAGGGGACTATTTTAACAACCGAAAAGGATTACGTAAGGTTGTCGGACTATGAAAGCTTTAAGGATAAGCTATACTATTTGCCAATACAAATGCAAATATTCAATAATAAAGAATTTGATGAGACTATAAAATCATTTGTTAGCTAAAAAAGCTAGAGACAATTTTTTCACCAGATAAAGCAGCGAACAGTTTCTTTTCAAAATCTTCTTGCTTAAAAGGTTTAGAGATAATATCATCAAAACCAGCTTCACCGAATTCATGCATTTTATCTTCAAGAGTTACGGCAGTAAGCGCAAAAATAGTTAGTTCTTTGTCAAAAGTTCTAATGATTTTTGTGGCTTCCAATCCGCTAATTCCAGGCATATGAATATCCATTAAAACAACATTGTATTCAACAGCTTTTACCTGTTCTACAGCTGCTTCACCATTGTCTACAATATCACAGTAAAGACCCATTTTGGTAAGAATCTTTTTGGTGATCATCTGGTTAATCTTGTTGTCTTCAACAATCAAGATTTTAACATCGCTTAGATCCAAATCTTCCATTTTATTCGTTTTTTTCGTTTCCTCTACTATTGGCTCATCAATATTTTCGGTGTATTCTAAAGGAATTTCAAAGAAGAATGTTGTGCCTTTTCCAAGTTCACTCTTCAAGTAAATTTTACCTTTTAGAATCTGAATAAGCCCTTTTACAATAGAAAGTCCTAGACCTGTACCACCATATTTTCTGTTGATTTGTACTGAACCTTGAGAGAAACTCTCAAACATTTGGTCTTGTTTTTCTTTTGTAATACCAATACCATTGTCTTCGATTTCAAATCGAAGCGTGTACATTTTGTCCTTTTGGGCAATTTTGTACGCTCTTACCCAGATGTCTCCATCTTTGGTAAACTTAATGGCATTTCCTAGTAGGTTAATTAAGATTTGGGAAATCTTTAGCTGGTCGCCTATATAGGTTTCTGGCAACCCTTTTTCATAATCAAAGTGTAATGAAGTGTCATTGTCATTAGCAGAATTGCTAAGCGCAGACATTACGTTTTCTATTTTATTTTTAAGATTGAATTGTTCTGGGTCTAACTCAACTTTGTTAGCTTCGATTTTATTGATCTGAAGAATATCATTGATAAATGTCAATAAATAATCTCCTGAGAATTTTAATGATTTTAAATGTGGAATCTGATGCTCTTTTGGTTCTTCATCTAAAAGCATATTTGTTAATCCTGTTACTGCATAAAGCGGAGTACGGAGCTCGTGTGTAACAGTGGAAAGGAAATTTGCTTTGGTTTTTGAAGCTAATTCCGCTTTTTCTTTTGCAACAATAAGTTCATCATTTTTCTTATGAAGCATATTGTTGGTTTTCAATCTAATATTATTATTCTTATATAATGATAATGTTAGAAGCGAGAGAATTGTGATTAAAGCAATACTTAAAATGGTTGTTATCCTCGTAAAAGTACTCTCTGCGTTAACCTCTTCAATCTGAGCTAAAAGCTGAGCATTTTCATCATCTTTATATTTATTTATAGATTCACCAGTTGCTCCTTGAGCTAGACTTTCGCGTTTTACATTAAGAATGGAATCTGATAGCTCAATGTGACGTTTTATAAAATCATAAGAATTTTTAAAATCTCCTTTGTTTTTATGAATATCACTAATTATAAGATATGCTTGGTTAACATTTTCAATAATGTTATTTTCTTGAGCAATGATAAGACCTTCTTCAGCTTGCGAAAGTGCTAAATCATCATTTCCAAGAGCACTTGAAACTTTACCATTCTGAATAAGAGCACTACTTAAGAGTCTATCCTGATTGTATTTTTTAGCTAAAATGATTGTCTTCTCTAATTGATCTTTTGCCTCTTCATAACGTTTTTCAGCAATAAATACTTTTGCTTCGTTTAGGGTTACTTCAGAGATGTATTCTTCTAAATCTTCTTGCTCAAATAAGTTTTTTGATGCGGTAAAGTATTCTAAAGCATCTTGATATTCGCCTTTTGTGCTGTGAATTACACCTTTAATATTGTAGGTTACAGCCAAACCAGAATAGTCGCTAATTTCACGTTGAATTTGACTAGCTTTATTTAAGGAGATATTAGCTTGATCTTGCTCATTTACCAAAAATTGGACTTTGGCAATTTTAGTGTGAATTTTACCTTGACTGGCTTTATCTTCAATTTTTTCGGCAATTTCAAAAGCTTTATTAAGGTTATCTAAAGCATTATAGTAATCACCTCTATCGCTCTCTAACTTAGCTTGTTCGATGCGGTTTTGAAGTCTTAATGACAGCATGTCTGCGTCCTCTACACTTTCTTCTTGTGCAAAAGCCAGACTACAAAAACATGCTAAAAAAACAAATATGTGATATTTGATCTGGGACATTTCAGCTTTCTTTATTTGAACAAATATAATTATTTATTCGACAAAAGTGCTTTTTTATTCGATAAATTGCAAATTAAATCTAAAATTCTTGAGCTATAGCCAGTTTCATTATCGTACCAGCCTACTATTTTAACCATGTTTCCGATAACAGACGTCATTTGAGAATCAAATATGCAGGAATGAGAATTTCCGATTATATCAACTGAAACTATAGGGTCTTCAGTGTATTCTAATATCCCCTTTAAGTTTGATTCTGCTGCATTTTTAAAAATAGAATTAACTTCTTCTATTGAGGTATCTCTCTTAACATTAATGGTAATATCAGTTAATGAACCATTGGCAACAGGGACTCTAATACCGCAACCACCTATAACATCAGATAAATCTGGGAAAATTTTAGTCAATGCTTTTGCAGCACCTGTTGTTGTAGGTACAATAGATTGTCCAGCTGCTCTAGCACGCCTTAAGTCTCTGTGAGGTTGATCGTGTAAACTTTGATCTGTTGTGTAGGAATGAACCGTAGTAATATAAGCCTGCTTGATGCCTAAATGCTCCTTAATTAAAGAAATCATTGGTGCAGCATTGTTTGTAGTACAAGAAGCATTTGATAATATAGTGTCAGAATCATCTAAAAGATTATCATTAATACCTAAAACAATAGTTTTAATATCATCTTCTAAAGGAGGAACAGAGAGAATAACAGAATTGGCACCGTTGTTTATATGTTGTTGGAGTTCTGTTTTGGTTTTGAATTTTCCTGTTGACTCTATTACCACATCTGGACTTACAGATGACCAATCTATAGATTTTGGACTCGTTTCCCTGTAGAGTGGAATTTTAATATCATTGAGGATGATATGATTTCCATCAAATGAAACGGATTCATTTAAAACACCATGAATACTATCATACTTTAATAAATGACTAAGCGTTCTACTGTCAGCGAGATCATTTATAGCAACAATTTGAATTTTTGGATTTTGAAGTGATAATCTAAAAACTCTTCTGCCAATTCTACCAAAGCCATTGATGGCAACCTTAATCATTAGTTAATGTGTTTTTGAGCCTTGTAAGAGGATCTAACCAATGCACTACTTTCAACATGTCTAAAGCCTAAATCCAATCCAATTTCTTCGTATTCCTTGAATTCATCAGGATTTATAAAACGCTGAACAGGTAAGTGCTTTTTACTAGGTTGAAGATATTGGCCAATAGTTACGACATCTACATTATTATCTTTAAGATCATGTAGCGTCTCAATAACTTCTTCTCTAGTCTCACCTAAGCCTAGCATTATACCAGACTTTGTTCTTCGTTGACCTTGTTCTTTTAGGTATTTTAATACTCCCATACTACGGTCGTATTTTGCCTGAATTCTTACTTCACGCGTAAGACGTCTAACCGTTTCAATATTGTGGGATACAACTTCTGGCGCAACATCAATTATTCTGTCGATATGCTTTTCTATACCTTGAAAATCTGGAATTAAAGTTTCTAGAGTGGTTTCAGGGTTCATGCGTCGTACAGCTTTCACGGTTTCTGCCCACATAATGCTTCCCATATCTTTAAGATCATCTCTATCTACACTTGTTAAAACAGCGTGTTTTATTTGCATTATTTTTATGGAACGTGCCACTTTTTCTGGCTCATCCCAATCTACTGTTTCTGGTCTTCCGGTTTTTACACCGCAGAATCCACAAGAACGTGTACAAACATTACCTAAAATCATGAAAGTTGCAGTACCTTCTCCCCAACATTCACCCATATTAGGACAACTTCCCGAAGTACAAATAGTGTTTAGTTTATATTTATCTACCAAACTTCTAAGCTCAGTATATTTTTTTCCGGTAGGAAGCTTAACTCTAAGCCATTTTGGTTTACGTTCTGGTAATATATTTGAAGCAACTTTTGTTTCCATGCAAATTGTAATTTCAATTTACAAAGATACGAACTTAATAATAAAAATAGGCTAGAGTGTTAATAGATACCAAATACTAAAACCAATTAAAAACAGAATGCCAATCCATGATAAAACATGAAGTTTTAGTGTTGGTCTCCATTCTTTTGGTGTGTGCTTACTGGTAATTAATTTGTAATTAGCAATAGCATAAAATGGCGCTGTAACAAAAGAAAGTATCGTGGCCAATTCTATTAGGAAACCCATTTCAGATTTTAAAAATAAAAATATTGAAATAGTACCAACAACTAAAACTAAAACCCATAAAAGAAAACCGTTGTTTTGTTTCTTTTTGAATAATAGCTCTGTGGTTTTATGCATTGCTCTAGGAGAAGCGTCTAAAGTAGTAAGCGTAGTGCTAAACATTGTTGTAAATGCCGCAATACCAATTATAATATAAGACCAATTTCCCAGTTGTTCTGTATACATGCTAATGAGCTGATTGGCAAAAACAGAAGCTTTATCGCTGAGAGTTTCACCAGAATTGAACATTACTAAAGTGCCGAGCGCAATAAAACCAAGCCCAACAAATATGGCAGCTATAAATCCTACATTAAAATCAAATAGAGAGGATTTTACATCATAATCGTTATTATCTTTATGCTTTTCTATGGCCCAAAGCGATTGCCAAATAGAAACATCTAAAGGTGCTGGCATCCATCCCATAAAAGCAATTAAGAAACCTATGCTACTAGCATTTTCAGGAATGATTTGGGTGAAAACAATAGTTTGGTTATCAGTTTTTAAAGCTAAAAAAACAGCTATAATAGTACTTACGGTAAGCATAATGACTATAATTTTCATCAGCTGGTCTAAAAACTTATATCTGCCTCTAAGTACAATTCCTAGGCAAACAGCAAGAATAATGATTGTCCAGATTTCAACCGAAATAAAGTTTCCAAATAAACTACTGGCCAAACCAGCAGTTACAATAGTAACCGCAGTCTGTATAGTAAACATGGTTAAAAAAGTCAATATGAAATAAATTATCAAAACAGGTTTGCCAAGTCGCTTGTAGCCGTCCAATAAACTTTCGCCTGTAGCTAATGCATATCTTGGACCAAATTGAAAAAAAGGATATTTTACTACATTAATGAGTAATAAAGCCCAAATAAAACCAAAACCAAATTCTGCACCAGCTCTTGTAGATTGAACTAAATGAGAAACACCAATTGCTGCACCGGCAAATAATAAACCTGGTCCTAATGTTTTTAGACTAAATCGCATTATTTCTTTTGAATAATCTCTGCTAATAGTTTTTTAGCACGAAGTAACTTCACCTTTACATTGTTTATAGGTTCTTTAAGTTCTTCTGAAATCTCTTTATAACTAAGCTCTTGGAAATACCTTAAATTAATAACTTCCTGATAATGCGGTTTCAACTTTTTAATATCACGTAAGAGTTTAGCTAAGTTTTGCTCTGTAATAATTTTATCTTCAGGAGAAGGAGAGTCGTCTATAATATCGAGATAGCTGTCTTCGTTGTCTTTTGATGTATTTCTAAAACTACGTTGTTGCTTTCTAACTAAATCTATATGTATGTTTTTGGAAATGGTAATTAACCAAGTCTTAAACTTATAATCCTCATTATAGGTATGTATTTTATCAAAAGCTTTAGAAAATGTTTGTATGGTAATGTCTTCAGCATCATTTTCGTTTTCAGTTCTTTTTAGTTGAAATGCATAAACATCATTCCAATAAGTATCTAATAGAAAATTGAATGCAATTTGATTGTTGTTTTTGGCTTTGCTAATAGCGTCTTTTATTTCCAATGTTTGGGTTTAGATATAAGATTAGCAATAAAGATAAATAATTGAGATGTAATAAGGCATAATTCTAAAAAAGGTGATAAAACTAATAAGTCTATTTCTCCTAATTTTTTAGCAGTGAACCCGAAAGAGAAGAAGTATATGACAAATCTCAATACAATTAAAGCTAAAACCCATTGCCAATTAAAATTTAGGGAAAGAAGTAAGATTCCTAATGCCCAAAATAGAAATTGTGACATATAGAATAATCCTAACAAAAACTGATGCTTAAACTTATAGAATTTAGAAGTACTGATATGTCTTCGTTTTTGTAAAATCCAATCTTTAAACTTGTGTTTTGGTTCAGAAACCGTAAAACTATCGGTATTGAAACAAATTGATGTATTCGATTTGTTTGCAGTTTCGTTGATAAACAAATCGTCATCACCAGAATTAATAAATACGTGATTGCTAAAACCGGAATTACCAAAAAACAAATCCTTTTTATAAGCCATATTTCTACCAACTCCCATATAAGGTGAACCTAGGTTGGCATAGGAGAAATATTGTAAAGCTGTCATAGTGGTTTCAAAGCGTATGAGCTTGTTTAATAGCGAATATGGTTTTTTACAGTAGCCTCCATGACCAATAACAATTGATTTTTCCTTAGAAAAACTTCCTGCAATGTAAGACAGCCATTTGGTTGATATTGGTTTGCAATCAGCATCTGTAAAAACTAGATGCTCATGTTTAGATGCTTTTATACCAAGCGTTAGTGCATACTTTTTATTACCCCAAAACCTTTCATTGGTTTTTACATCTACTAACTTTATGTTAGTGTGTTTGGATGCAAAGTCCTCTATAATTTCTAATGTATCATCAGAAGAGCTGTCGTTTACTAAAACAACTTCAAAATTCGGATAATCTTGATTTAAAATTAAAGGAAGGTTTTTCTTAAGATTTTCGGCTTCATTTTTTGCACAAATTATAACTGAAAGTGGAATATTTGTCTTTTGCTTATTTTCAGCTCGCTTTACAGAGAAAGTAACAAGAAAACTTAAATAATAACCAATTTGGATACCAACAATTACAATAAACGTAATGAAGAGCACCGAGGGAAGTGACAACATTAAGCTTTAAGAATGTTGAGTTTCGTTACAGTTTTCAAATTGATCTGGAGTTTTTCCGCAAAAACCACAAGCTTCACCCTCTTTATTTAGCATTGGGTTTTGGCTAGCACAAGTTCCTGCAAACTTCCCATCTTTTTTTGCCCAGATTTTAATAGCTATTCCTGCAAATCCAAGAGCTAATAATCCTAATGTAAGTAGTAATAACTTCATAACTTTTATTTGGTGCAAAGATAATGCTTTTACATTTATTGCATAAATTAAGGACAATTAGTTAACAATACTTTTTAACTATATATAATAAAAAAGCACATGATTCATAAAGAGTCATGTGCTTTATTCAAAAAAAAAAAAATCTTATTTCTCTTCTTTTAATGAGATTTCAGCAACTTCAGTGTTGTTTTCGTTAGTGTCATCACCATCAGTTCCAATCTTTATACTAAGTGCGAGTGCATCTTCCATATAAGGAATTTGTTTCAACTTACGGTCAGACTCATCTAAAATACCAAGATTAACCATTTTATCTTGAAGCTCGGCCCAAATTTGATAATGTTGTTCTTTTGGTAATTGAGGTAGTGTAATAACATCAATCATAGATGTTTTATCTACTGGGTTAATGTATGCTACAGTTTTTAAATCTTTAGCACGATCATTACCATTAAAAACATATTTTTTAGCGTCTGGGTTGTTAAGCTTCATCAATTCTTTAGAAAGTTCATCTAACTTAGAATTGTTTTTTTCAATGTCACTCCTTAAGTCATAGATTTCATCTACAACAACATTGTTTTCAGCATTTAAATTTTGGTTCTTTTGATATAACATAAAAGATGTTACAGCAAACAATACAGCAGCTGCACTAGCAGCAATGCTATACCAAGGCGTACTTCTTTTTGGTTGAAGTTGTATCACCTTTGGCTCATCATTTAAAGCTTCTAACACATCACCTAAAACATTAGGTGCATCAACAGCGTCAATTTTTGCTAATATTTCTAAATTATCTTGAAGTTCATCATAAGCTTTCTCAGCCTCTGGATAATTAGAAATAAAATGTTCAACTTCTTTAGATTCTTCATGAGAAGTTTCACCTAGTATATATTTGCTAAGCAAATCAGAATTTAAGAAGTTATGTAATTTTGTTTCCATGATCAAATAATTTATGGATTGTAAACCTTTTTCAGTTCCCTTAATCCTATTTTTAATCTAGATTTTATAGTACCCAAAGGAATGTCTAACTCGTCACTCGCTTCTTGTTGTGTCATTCCCTGAAAAAATAGGGCATCTAACACAATTTGGTACTTTTCATCTAATCGTCCAACATGCTCTTTAATATCCAAGACATCTTGGTTTATTTTCGATGTTGGTAATATATATACGTTTGAAGTATCGATTTGGACTTCTTTTTTGTATCTATTATTAAAACTTCTCAGTTTATCGATAGCAGTATTCCTAGCTATACGGTATAGCCATGTAAAGAGTTTTGCTTTTTTAGGGTCGTACTTAGAAGCATTTTTCCAAACCTTTACAAAAGTTTCTTGTAAAGCATCTTCAGCAATTTCCTCATTGATAGTTACTTTTAAAATTACTCCATATAAACTGTTGGAATAGTGCTCGTAAAGTAAATTCAAAGCACGCTTATCTCCTTTTTGAAGGAAATCGATGATTTTTTGTTCGGTAGGTGTGATGCTCAAAATTTATTAAATCAAAGTTTTTTTGATATTTGTAATCCAAATCGGGATTTAAAAACGTAAATATAATTAAATACACTTTATCAGAATAAAATAATGCACCGATAAGGTGATCTACATAAATTAGAATAATTTATTCTTCATACGAAGTAATTGGTTAATAGCATTTTTAAAATTATTCTAAATTCAAAAGTCATAATTATTGGAATTATGACTTTTGTTTTTTTTAGATAATATTGACCTCAGTTTCAATATCGATTTCAAAAAGTCGTTTTATTGTTTTTTGAATGAGTTGTGCCAATTCAAAAATATCTTTTCCGTTGGCGTTACCATAATTAACGAGTACTAAAGCTTGCTTGTTGTGTACACCATAATCACCGAAACGCTTACCTTTAAAACCAGCTTTTTCTATTAGCCATCCGGCAGGAACTTTGACTTCAGAATCTGAAATTTTATATGAAGGTATTTCAGGAAAATTTTCTTTCAGTCGATTAAAATGTTCTGTTGAAACTATCGGGTTTTTGAAAAAACTACCACTGTTACCTATGTCTTTAGGATTTGGTAATTTACTCTCTCTAATGGCAATAACAGCTTTTGAAATATCTTGAATTGTTGGTTTAGTACTATTTGAATTTTCAAGTTCTTGTTTAATGGCTCCATAATCCATATGCAGCGTATGGTTGTGTTTAGTAAGCTGAAGATTAACGCTTGTAATAATATATTCACCTTTTAAATCTTGTTTGAAAATAGATTCTCTATAGCCGAAATTACAATCGTTTTTAGAAAAGGTTCTTAAAGATTGATCTTTAATATTTACAGCTTCGCAACTAACAAACACATCCTTTAATTCTACTCCATAAGCGCCAATGTTTTGAATAGGAGCAGTACCGATATTTCCAGGTATTAGTGATAAATTTTCTATACCACCATAACCATTTTTGAGACACCATAAAACAAATTCGTGCCAGTTTTCGCCTGCCATGGCTTTAACGATTACTTTATCCTCAGTTTCTTCAACAATTTCTTTTCCTTTTAGGTTAATGTGAAGTACTAAAGCATTCACATTTTGGGTTAGTAGCATATTACTGCCACCACCCAAAATGAATAAAGGTTTTTGACTTTCGGTTTTTAAAACTTTCTGCAAATCTTCAATTGAAGTTATGTTACAATATGAATTTGCTTTAGCATCAATGCCAAAAGTATTGAAAGGTTTTAAAGAAACATTGTGGGATATCGTCATTAGTCTTTGTAAACTTTTAAAGCTTCGGCAAGTACTTTTACAGCTATCTTTAAGCTTTCTTCATTTAAAACGTATGCAATTCTAATTTGGTTTAAGCCGACTCCTTTAGTAGAATAAAAACCAGCAGCAGGTGCTACCATTACAGTGTTGTTTTCATAATCGAAAGACTCTAATAACCATCTTGCAAAATCATCAGAATTCTTAATTGGCAATTCGGCTATACAATAAAAAGCACCATTAGGTTTTGCTACTTTAACACCTTCAATTTTTTCTAATTCGGCAATTAATGTATTTCTACGCTTTACATATTCTTCGTTAACTTCATCAAAATAGTTTTGAGGAGTTTCTAGAGCAGCTTCACTAGCAATTTGTGCTAATGTTGGCGGACTCAACCTAGCTTGAGCAAATTTTAAAGCCGTTTTAATCACTTCTTTATTTTTAGAAACTAAGTAACCAATTCGTGCACCACACATACTATATCGTTTAGAAACAGAATCGATAACAATAGCGTGATCTTCTAAACCTGGCTCTTGAAGAATAGAATAATGTGAAATACCATCATAAACAAATTCACGATATACTTCATCAGCGATTAAGAAAAGGTCGTGTTTCTTAACGATTTCAGCAAGTTTTTTTATTTCTTCTTTTGAGTATAAATAACCCGTTGGGTTTCCTGGGTTACAAATAAGTATGGCCTTGGTTTTTGGTGTAATAAGTTTTTCAAATTCTTCGATTGGAGGTAATGCAAAATTATCTTCAATTTTAGAAATTACAGGTACTATGTTTATTCCCGAAGCGGTTGAAAAACCATTATAATTAGCATAAAATGGTTCCGGAATAATAATTTCATCATCAGCGTCCATAATACTTCCAAAAGCAAAAAGTAAAGCTTCACTACCACCTGTTGTAACGATTATGTCGTTATGGGTAACTTCAATAGAATTACGTTCGTAGTATTGAGCAATCTTTTTTCTGTAATCTTCAGAACCTTCAGATCTAGAGTAGGCTAAAATATCAAGGGAATGAACCTTAACAGCATCTAAAGCAACTGTAGGTGTTTTAATATCTGGTTGTCCAATATTTAAGTAATAAACTGTTTTTCCGTTTTTATGAGCTTCTTCAGCATATGGCACCAATTTTCTGATTGGTGATTCAGGCATATTAACTCCTTTGTGAGAAATTCTTGGCATATAATAGTTTTTAAAAATGCTAAGGTCTTAAATTTCTTAAAGTTTATTTAAAAAAAAGCCTTAAAAAATATGATTTAGGCTAAAGATTTGTAACTTAATTTAAAATACATGAATCTTTGACTTTCTTTTGTCGACATAATGTTTTTGTATTAATGTCTTTAATGTTTGGGTTTTTACCAGCTCAGGGTAAATTTTTTTTAAAAGAAGATGTTAGTAAAAAGATTGAATTTCAATTCATCAATAATTTAATCATAGTACCTGTAGAAATTAATGGAGTCAAATTATCGTTCGTTTTAGATACAGGAGTAAGTAAGCCAATTCTCTTCAATTTATCAGAAAAAGACTCTTTAGATTTAAAAAATGTTGAAACATTTTATCTACATGGTTTAGGAGGTGATGGGAAAATTCAAGCCATAAAATCTAGTTATAATAAACTGAAAATAGGGGACGCTATTGGTTTAAAACAAGATGTATATGTAGTTTTTGATAGAGATATCAATTTTGCATCTAGGTTAGGTGTATTAGTTCATGGAATTATTGGTTATAATATTTTTAAAGATTTTGTGGTAGAGATTAATTATGGTTCGGAATATATTAGATTATATAAGCCTGATAGCTATAGGCCCAAGATATCAAGAAAATGGGAAACAATACCTCTTAAAATTTATAATAAGAAACCTTATATAAATGCTAGAGTTAACATTGAAGAATCTATTAATAAAGTTAAATTATTAATAGACACAGGAAGTAGTGATGCTTTATGGTTGTTTGAAGAAACAGAATTAGGCATTGAGCCGAACGAAGATTTATTTTTTGAAGATTATTTAGGTAAAGGTCTGAGTGGTTCCGTATATGGAAAACGATCTAAAGTTGATATGTTTAGTATAAGTGAGTTTGATCTCAAAAATGTTAATGTTGCTTTTCCTGATTCATTATCGGTTGATATTACAAAAACGACACGTAACCGAAAAGGTAGTTTGGGGGGAGAGATTTTAAAACGATTTAGGCTCTTTTTTGATTATACACATGAAAGGTTGTATTTAAAGAAAAATAACATGTTTAAAGATCCTTTTACTTACAATAACAGCGGGATTGTATTTGAGAATGATGGTTTTACTTTTTTTAAAGAAAAAGTTATAATACCAGTTAAGACTAACTATGGAAAGCATGAAGGGTCGTCTACTAGTGCTAATAGTGGTGTAGCTTTCAAACTTCGCGATTTAGTTAATTATAGGACTAGACTAAAGCCATTATTTAAAATTGTAGAGTTAAGGAAATCTTCTAATGCTTATTTAGTAGGTTTAAAAATAGGTGATCTTTTGGTTGGTATTAATGGAAAGAAGGTTGGTGAAAAAACTACTCTTGCGCAAATTAATGAAGACCTATATGGAAAAACAGGTAGAACTATAAGATTAAGTGTATTGCGAAACGGACAAATAATACGATTTAAATTTAAGTTAGATAACGCCTTCAAAAAAGAAGAGCACTCAAATTGAGTGCTCTTTAAATTTTATTAATTAGATTGAAATTTACTCTTCAATCATACTTTTTTCTTTCTTTTCTAAAACACTTGTCTTACTAGAGTCAACTACTAAACCTTTAATTTTTAAGGCAACTGTAGGAGTTTCAGCATTAGAAGTTATAGTTATTGTCTTTCTAATAGGGCTAACTCTTGTAGTGTTATATTTAACTTTTATTTCACCTTTTTCTCCTGGTGCGATAGGATCTTTTGGCCAACTAGGCACTGTACATCCACAAGTAGATTTAGCATTAGATATAATAAGTGGTGCATCGCCTGTATTGGTAAACTTAAAAATTCTTACACCATCAGCACCTTTCTCGATAGTTCCATAATCGATAACATCGGTTTCAAATTCGATTTTTGCTGTCTTTTCTTGAGCATAAGATGTAAAGCCTATAAAACTTACAAATAAAATTGCTATTAAATTTTTCATCATTTTAATTTTAAATAGATACTTTCAAAACTAGGTACTTTTTCGTTCTCCTCAAAATTAATTAGACGTAATACAGCGTATTTAACAATAATTAAAGATTTGTAAACACAATAATCACCTAATAATTTTTCAAAAAAAGAAATATAAGTACTTTTGTCAGTTACTTAGCAAAAACAATACCAAAACATGGAAATTCCATCAAAATATAATGCACTGTCAGTAGAGAATAAGTGGTACGACTACTGGATGAAACATAATTATTTTCACTCTACACCAGATGAAAGAGAGCCATATACCATTGTAATTCCACCTCCAAACGTTACAGGTGTTTTACATATGGGACATATGCTAAACAACACTATTCAAGATGTACTTATTCGTCGTGCACGCTTATTAGGAAAGAATGCCTGTTGGGTACCTGGTACAGATCATGCCTCAATTGCAACTGAAGCTAAAGTAGTTGCTAAGTTAAAAGCTGAAGGTATAGATAAAAATGATCTGTCTAGAGAAGAGTTTTTGAAGCACGCTTGGGATTGGACACATGAATATGGTGGAGTAATCTTAGAACAATTAAAAAAACTAGGATGTTCTTGTGATTGGGATAGAACCAAATTTACGATGGATGACGATATGTCTGAAGCTGTTATTAAAGTTTTTGTAGACTTATATAATAAAGGACTTATCTATCGTGGATACCGCATGGTAAATTGGGATCCGGAAGCTAAAACAACATTATCAGATGAAGAAGTAGAGTATGTTGAAAAACAAGGAAAGCTTTACTATGTTAATTATAAGATTGAAGGCAGTGATAACACTTTAACTATAGCTACGACTCGTCCTGAAACAATTTTAGGAGACTCTGCTATTTGTATTAATCCAGAAGACCCAAGACATCAAAATCTTAAGGGTAAAAAAGTAATTGTACCAATTTGTAATCGTGTTATTCCGATAATTGAAGATGATTATGTTGATGTGGAATTTGGTACAGGTTGCCTTAAAGTTACTCCAGCTCATGATGAAAATGATAAAGTTTTAGGTGATAAGCATAATTTAGAAGTTATAGATATCTTTAACGAAGATGCGACTTTAAATAGCTTTGGTATGCACTACGAAGGTCAAGATCGTTTTGCAGTGCGTAAAGCTATTGTTAAGGAGTTAGAATCTTTAGGGCAAATTGAAAAGATTGAAGATTACACTAATAGAGTTGGTATTTCAGAGCGTACTAAAGCCATTATAGAGCCACGTTTAAGCGACCAATGGTTCTTAAAAATGGAAGACTTAGCAAAACCAGCTCTAGATGCTGTTCTTAAGAATGGAGATGTAAAGCTTTTCCCTAAAAAGTTTGAAAATACGTACCGTCACTGGATGGAAAACATCAGAGATTGGAATATTTCACGTCAATTACTTTGGGGACAGCAAATTCCTGCTTACTACTATGGTGATGGAAAAGAAGATTTTGTAGTTGCTGAAACACTTGAGCAAGCTGTTAAGCTTGCGCAAGAAAAGACTAACAACTTACAACTAACAACTAAAGACTTGCGACAGGAAACTGACGCACTAGATACTTGGTTCTCTTCTTGGTTATGGCCAATGTCTGTATTTGATGGTATAAGAAATCCTGAAAATGAAGAAATAAAATACTACTACCCAACCAATGATTTGGTAACAGGTCCAGATATTCTGTTCTTTTGGGTAGCTCGTATGATTATTGCAGGTTATGAGTATAAAGACCAAAGACCATTTGAAAATGTATATCTCACAGGATTGGTAAGAGATAAGCAAAGACGAAAAATGTCTAAGTCGCTTGGTAATTCACCAGACGCCTTAAAGCTTATTGAACAGTTTGGTGCAGATGGAGTGCGAGTAGGTTTATTGTTAAGCTCTGCTGCTGGAAATGATTTGTTGTTTGATGAAGACTTATGTGATCAAGGAAAGAAGTTTGCTAATAAAATATGGAATGCCTTTAGATTAGTAAAAGGATGGGACGTTAGTGAAGGTATTGAGCAACCTCAATCAAGTAAAATAGCGTTAGAGTGGTTTGAAACCAAATTGCAAAAAACACTAATTGAGATAGAGGATCACTTCAGCAAATATAGATTGAGTGATGCTTTAATGGCAACTTACAAGTTGATTTGGGATGATTTCTGCGGATGGTTGTTAGAAATGATTAAACCAGCTTATGGAGAGCCAATAGATAGTACAACTTTTAAGGCTACTATTGCTGTGTTTGAAGATTTATTGAAAATCCTTCATCCATTTATGCCTTTCTTAACCGAGGAAATTTGGCAATATATAGAGGAGCGTTCACCAGAAGAAGCGCTTATTATTGCAAAATGGCCAGCAAGTAAACCAATTAATGAAGCATTAATTTCCGAGTTTGATTTTGCTGCAGAAGTTGTTTCTGGTATTAGAAATATTAGAAAACAAAAGAACATAGCTTTTAAAGATGCTATTGGTTTTTCTGTTGTGAACAACGAAAATGTAGCCTCTACTTTTGATGGTTTAATTTCAAAAATGGGTAATTTAAATAGTTTTGAATATATAAAAGAGCCAATTGAAGGTGCCTTAACGTTTAGGGTAAAGTCTAATGAGTACTTTATTCCTATGGAAGGTAGTATAGACGTAGAAGCTGAAATTAATAAGTTAACTGAAGAGTTAAATTATACTGAAGGCTTCTTAAAGTCAGTTCAGAAAAAATTATCGAATGAGCGTTTTGTAAATAATGCGCCAGAACAAGTTGTAGCTTCAGAAAAGAAAAAAGAAGCAGATGCTTTAGCTAAGATTGAAACTATAAAATCTAGTTTGGCAAGTTTACAATAAGACTATTTTAAAGATTAGAACTAAAGTCTCTTAATGAAAATTTTGAGGCTTTTCTTTTTCAAGAATAAATCTTAAAAACGTCTAATTTAAGTTAACCTTCTCATAAAGTGTTAAGTAATTACTTCAATTTGTTAAAACTGATCAATATTTTAAGAATAGTTTAGTTTGAGATGTTTTCAAATTTTCAAGATCGCTTTTAATTTTATCAGTGTATAATTTTAAAATCAAAATGATTATGAAAACGATGAAATTATTTACAACTACATTTTTAGCTACAGGATTTGTTTTAATGTCTTGTAATGAAGGAAAAACAAAGGAAGTTAAAATGAACGATTCTGAAGTCACTGCAATGAGTTCTAGTTTCAATTCTAATAAAACTATTGATAATACAGTAACAACTCGCGAGTATGCCATGAATGATGGTAGTGAAATAAGTTATAGTTTAGGAAATGATGGTGTAGAATCTTTAGAAGATTGGGAAGCATATAACACATTAAACAATGAAATATCAGAAGTGGAAGCGGCAGAACTCCAAACTACAAATGAGAGAATTGCAAGTTGGGATGGAGTGATTGCTAATCTTCAAAATACAATACCAGATTGGTTAAAAACTGAAGAAGTTATGGAAGATGTCGCTGACGTTCAGAAAGAATATAAGGAGTTGGTAAATGAAAAAAGTACAACTGCTAAGGAAAGAGAAGAAAACCTTGAAGAGCTTTCAGAACAGTTTGATGATTTGCAAGAAGAGCTAACGGAAACCGTTAATGAGTATTTAAAAAATCATGCAGATGCCATTGAAGAATATAACGAGGAAATGAAAAAAGGAAAGAAAAAAGCTGCTGTTGAAGAGTATAATGAAGAAATAAAAAAGAATGATAAAATTGCTGATTATGAAGAGCAATAATAGTTTTTTCGTTAGATAATTAGTGAGGGACAGATTTTAAATCTGTCCTTTTTTATTTACCATTCATTTATCTTATTACTATCTAATTTTATAAAAATAAAAAGCAGTATTGTAAAGCCCCAAAGCCCAGATCCACCGTAACTAAAGAATGGCAATGGAATACCAACCGTAGGAATTAAACCCATTACCATACCCGTATTTATGGTAAAATGAATAAATAATATAGATGCAACTCCATAGCCATACACACGGCTGAATTGTGATTTCTGGGATTCTGCTAAGAACAAAATTCTAAGTATTAAAGCAACAAAAAGTATCACGACAAAACTACTTCCTAAGAAACCCCATTCTTCACCTACAGTACTAAAAATATAGTCAGTATGCTGCTCTGGTACAAACTTTCCTGTGGTTCTTGTACCTTCTAAGAATCCTTTTCCTGTCCAACCACCAGAACTTATAGCTTGTTCAGATTGGATGAGGTTATAGGCCTCTTCTTTTTTCATGCGCTCTAATTTGGCCGGATCTTTTTCTAATCGTAACCAAAGACTAATCCTGTTCTGTTGATGGGCTTTTAAACCATGTTCATAAAATAGTTTTACACCATAAGAAAAACCTATACATACTAAAAGAACGATGATATACTGAAATATAGAACCTCTTTTTTTCTTTCTAAAAAAGTAGGCAATCGTTAACACTACAGCAGCTACCAAACCAGCAATTAAAGCACCGAATTTGAGACCCAAAACAGCTAAGATTATTAATGACAAACCAATAACAAGGTAAACTTGTTGTAAGCCTTCTCTATAAAAGACAAAGAAAAAAGCTAAGTAAACAATGGTGCTTCCGGCATCATTCTGAAGTAATATGAGTAATGCAGGCACTATGATTATAGCCGTAACCTTAATTTGATCTTTAATGGTTTGCATATTGGTCTGCATATCGCTGATATATTTTGCTACAGCAAGTGCAGTGGCAAACTTGGCAAATTCACTTGGTTGTATAGTCATACTTCCTATGCCATACCAAGAGCGAGCGCCATTCACATCCTTTCCAAAGATGAAAAGACCAACAAGCGCTAAAATGGCAGCCAGATAAATAACACTTGCAAAACGCTCGTAGAATTTAGCTTCAAAGGATAGTATGAGGATAATTAGAACAAATGTTAAGCCTATAAAAATGGTTTGCTTTCCGTAGGATTGATCCAAATCAAAGTAACTTGTAACTTCTCCTACATGAGATGCAGATAGTATATTTACATAACCAAAACCTACTAATAATAAGAAAATAATTATGGTAATCCAGTCGAATTTAAAACGTCTTTGATCTCTTATCATAACTTACGACTTAGGAATTTCAGATTTTATTTCGAGTAAATTTTGAAACTCCTGCTCAGTAACAGGGTTTAAAGTTGTTTGTCTGTTTATGCCAAAAGGCTCACCAGAATAGGGTTTTTCGTATTCATGTTCTAAAGAATGTTGCAACACGAAAGTTTCCATATCTGTTCTAGTTATTTCACCATCTTTAAGATAATATTCAATCATTAAACTAGCCATTCTACCTGCAAAACGACTACCGAAATAGCCGTTTTCTACAAAAACAGCAATAGCTATCTTTGGATTATCTTTTGGTGCAAATGCTACAAAAATTGAATGGTCAGTTAATTGCGTTTTTTTACCGTCAATCATAGCAAAATTTTCAGCCGTACCAGTTTTACCACAGATTTCAATATCTTGGACTTTAAGGTATTTGGCAGTTCCTTTGTTGTAGACATCAAACATACCTTCAACAACAGGTTCAAAATGTTTTCTGTCTATTGTCGTATATTTTGGTGTTGTAAAATCTGAAGGTATAGAGTCTTCTTCAATATTTTTAATGATATGTGGAGTAAAATAATAACCTCTATTTCCTATAGCAGCAGCCATATTTGCAAGTTGTATAGGTGTTGCTAAGACTTCTCCTTGACCAATGGAATTAGAAAGGGTAAATGTAGTGTACCATCTGTTTTCACCATAACCTCTGTTGTAAGTTTCTGCATCTGGTATTTTTCCGGGTTGGCCAACAGATAAGTCATTATTTAGATAATTTCCTAAGCCAAAACTTTTAATATGATTACTCCAGACATCCATGCCTTCTGCTGGAGTATCGTATTTGTCCATGATTTTTCTGTAAACATTAGCAAAATAGGCATTGCAAGATTCGTAAATACCGATATTCATATTTACGGGACTTGCATGAGCATGACACCCCATTTTACGGTTGCCATAGCGATAACCCATATTACAGCTAAAACGCTCTTGTGTAGTAACAACTCCTTCTTGTAAACCTACTAAGGCATTTAATGTCTTAAATGGTGATCCGGGAGGATACATAGCTTGTAGGCCTCTATCGAATAGAGGTTTAGCAATTGTATCTCTGTAAAGTTTGCTGAAATTTTTAGATCGATCTCTACCAACAAGTAAATTTGGGTTATAAGAAGGTCCAGAGACCATAGTTAAAATTTCACCAGAGCTTGGCTCTATGGCTATTATTCCTCCACGTTTATTGGTCATTAATAATTCTCCATAGGCTTGCAATTCAGCATCTATGGTAATAGTAATGTCCTTTCCTGGTTTTGGTAAGGTATCGTAAATGCCATCTTTGTATGGACCAATATTTTTGTTAAAACGGTCTTTTTGAATGAATTTTATACCTTTTGTACCTCGTAGAATATCTTCATAGGTTTTTTCGATACCTTGTTTACCAATCAAATCCCCTAATCTGTAATACGGTTGTTTAGCAATTATTGAGCGGTTTACCTCTCCGATATCACCCAATACATTGGCGCCAATAGTTGTCTGATAAGAACGTAATGAACGTTTTTGAATATAGAATCCTTCATATTTTCGCATTTTCTCTTGAAGCACAGCATAGTCTGTCTTAGATAACTGAGAAACAAAAGGAGATGGTAATCTTGGTGAATATGTTGTGGCACGTTCTAGTTTTTTATTGTAATCCTCCCTAGTGATTTTTAATAAACTGCAAAACTCATTTAAGTCTGTAGAATCTAGAGGAACAACTTCTCTAGGGATAACCATAACATCGTAAGAAGGTTGGTTTGCAACCAATAGCTTACCGTTTCTATCATAGACATAACCACGCTTAGGGTAATTAAACTCTTTTCTTATTGCGGTATCTTCAAAAAGGTCGTAGTTAGAATTATCATAAACTTGAAGATAAAATAAGCGCGCAATAAAAACGAGTCCAACTAAAATAACAGTGGTTAAGAGTAGGAGTTTTCTCATTTACGATTTCGGCTAAATAAAATTATAATCAATACACTAAGTATTATAGTGAAAATACTAGAAAATAACGTCTTTTTTAAAATTAATAGTATATCGGTTATGTTAAATATCTCAAGTGAAAAAAGTATAAGGTGATGCAAAATAGTACCGAAAGTAACATAGCTTATTAAGCTGCCAATTTCGGTGTTAGTGAACTTAATACTTTGGTGTTCGTAAAGCATACCAAAAGAAGACTTAAGAAGTATAGGCCTAGCGTATGCTAAGCATACAGCAGCAGCAGCGTGTACACCACCAGAATCTGAAAACATATCGACAAACATGCCTAGCATAAAACTAACCAATAGTAAAATCAATCTGTCTTCTTTTACGGGATATAAAAAGATGAATATTATGTAGATATATGGATTGATGTAACCAAAAAAATTGATGTTATTACAAATAACAACTTGCAACAATAGCAATATTACAAACCGAACGATATTTGATCCAATAACACTATTCATCTATGCTGTTTTGTAGTGTTTTAATTTCTTCTGCATCTAAATTTTGAAGTATGTATACTGTTCCAATATTGGTCATGTCGTTAAACAACTTCACATTAATGTTGTAGGTGTCACCACTAATGTCAGTTTCAAAACTATCAATAGTTCCTATCCCAATACCTTGAGGGAAAATAGAAGATTGACCACCTGTTACAATAGTGTCACCAACTTTTACAGGTGCAAATTTTGAGACATCAATCAGTTGAGTGAATTCAGGGGATTTACCATTCCACTTTAGTGAGCCTATATGATTTGTAGATTTCAATTTGGCGTTAATTCTACTTTTTCTATTCAATATAGAAAGTACGGTTGCATAACCATTAGAAGTGTTATCAATAATGCCAATAATACCATTAGAGGTAATTACACCAAAATCTTCTACTAAGCCATCTTTTTCACCTTTGTTTATAGTGAGGTAATTATCCGAAAGTGAATAGCTGTTTTTGTAAACTTCAGCAGTAAATACTTTATATTTTTCTTTAGCGTATGAGGTGTCAATAAAAGAAGAATCTGATTTATTTTCTAGATTTAATATTTTTTCCCTTAGCAATCTGTTTTCTTCAGCTAAAATTTGATTCTCGTCTTTTAAATCAAAATATTGGTCAACAGAATTAACAGTACCATAAACGCCACCAGTAATTCCGTTTGCAGAATTTATAAATTTGCTTCTGTGGTAAGAATGTGATTGAATAGTTAAGGCTAATGCAATACTAAAGAGTAATAAAAACAACAGAAACGTTTTGTTTCGTATAACAAAATTGAATATTTGTTGCATTATTTACCTCTTATTTTATCAATACGCTTTTGTATTTAGATAAGTTTTTTAGTACGATTCCTGTACCTCTAACAACAGCTCTTAAAGGATCTTCAGCAATGTAAACCGGTAAGTCTGTTTTTTGAGACAGACGTTTGTCTAAGCCGCGTAACATAGATCCACCACCTGCTAAATAGATACCTGTGTTGTAAATATCTGCAGCCAGTTCTGGTGGAGTCTGAGATAGAGTTTCCATAACAGAATCTTCAATTCGTAGAATTGATTTATCTAATGCTTTAGCAATTTCACGGTAAGAGATATTAACCTGTTTAGGTTTACCAGTCAATAAATCACGACCTTGAACACTCATGTCTTCAGGTGGTAATTCTAAATCTTCCGTTGCAGCACCAATTTGTATTTTTATTTTTTCAGCTGTTCTATCACCAACGTATAAGTTGTGTTGCGTACGCATGTAATAAATAATGTCGTTAGTGAATACATCACCAGCAACTTTTACAGATTTATCACAAACAATACCACCAAGTGCAATAACCGCGATTTCAGTAGTTCCACCACCTATGTCAACAATCATGTTTCCTTTTGGTTGCATAATATCAACACCGATACCGATTGCCGCAGCCATTGGCTCATGAATTAAGTAAACTTCTTTACCGTTAACACGTTCACAAGATTCTTTTACAGCACGCATTTCTACCTCAGTAATTCCAGAAGGAATACAAACCACCATCCTAAGTGCAGGATTGAAAAACTTTTTCTTTAGAGCGGGTATGTTTTTTATAAACATACTAATCATTTGCTCAGATGCATCAAAATCTGCAATAACACCATCTTTCAAAGGTCTGATGGTTTTAATGTTTTCGTGCGTTTTTCCTTGCATCATGTTGGCTTCTTTACCAACTGCTATGATTTTTCCGCTAATGCGGTCTCTTGCTACTATAGAAGGGTTGTCAACAACAACCTTATCGTTGTGTATTATTAGTGTGTTTGCGGTTCCTAAATCAATGGCTATTTCTTCGGTTAGGAAATCAAAAAATCCCATGCGCTGTACTTATAATTATTTTGGGTTATTTTGTCTACTTCTTGCGACTATCTGTAAATGTAATAAATTATACGATAATTTAATGATTATGGACGTTTATTACATTATTTTTTTCTGACCCGCTTTTAATGCTTAAAATGACGTGTTCCTGTAAAGACCATAGCCACGTTATTGTCGTTACAATAATTAATGCTTAACTCATCTTTAATTGATCCGCCAGGTTGAATAACCGCAGTAATTCCAGCATTGTCAGCAATCTCTACACAGTCAGGGAAAGGGAAAAACGCATCACTTGCCATAACAGCACCTTCTAAGTCAAAATTGAAAGATTTAGCTTTATGAATGGCTTGGTTTAAGGCGTCGACTCTACTTGTTTGGCCTGTTCCGCTTGCTAAAAGTTGTTTGTTTTTGGCTAAAACTATAGTGTTAGATTTGGTGTGTTTACAAAGTTTTGAAGCAAAAATTAAATCTTCTTTTTCAGCGTCTGTAGGCGCTTTTTTGGTGGCTGTACTTAAATCTTCAAGACTGTCGGTTTTGTTATCCTTATCTTGAACTAAAACACCATTTAAACATGTTCTAACAGTTTTTTCAGATAATTCAACATCATTTAAAATTAAAAGGATTCTATTTTTCTTTCCTTTTAAAATCTCTAAAGCTTCGTCACTAAATGAAGGTGCAATTACAACCTCACAGAATAACTTATGAATTTCTTCAGCAGTTGCTTTGTCGATTTCTGTATTTGAAATTAAAATACCTCCAAAAGCAGAAACAGGATCTCCAGCCAATGCATCTATATAGGCTTGATGAATAGTATCTCTTTGTGCAAAACCACAAGCATTATTATGTTTTAAGATGGCAAAAGTAGGAGCTTCACCTTTAAATTCTAATATGAGATTTACAGCTGCATCAACATCAAGAAGGTTGTTGTAGCTTAGTTCTTTACCGTGAAGTTTGGTAAACATTGCATCAAAATGACCGAAGAAAAATCCTTTTTGATGTGGATTTTCTCCATAACGCAACACTTTTCCTTTGGTCTCGCTAATTTTTAAAACCGTTTCTTCTTCGTTTTTATTGAAATAGTTAAAAATAGCAGAATCGTAGTGAGAGGATACATTAAATGCTTTTGAAGCAAAACGCTTTCTGTCTTCTTCTGAAGTTTCACCATTTTTAGTTTCAAGTAACTCTAAAAATTCAGCATAATCATCAACTGAAGATACACAAGTAACATCAGCATAATTTTTAGCAGCAGCTCTAATTAAAGATATACCACCTATATCGATTTTTTCAATAATATCTTGGTTACTAGCTCCTGAAGCTACTGTTTTTTCAAAAGGATATAGATCAACAATAACCAAATCTATTTGTGGAATGTCATATTCCTTTAATTCAGCAACATCACCATCATGGTTTTGGCGGTTAAGAATTCCACCAAAAACCTTTGGATGCAAAGTTTTTACTCTACCACCTAAAATTGAAGGGTAAGACGTAACGTCTTCTACAGGTACCACATCTATACCTAAATCCTTTATAAATTTCTCTGTACCACCAGTAGAGTAGATGGTTACATTAAGATCGTTTAATTTTTTTACAATTGGTGCTAATCCATCCTTACTGAATACAGAAATAAGTGCCGATGAAATGGTTTTGTTAGTCATAATGTTGTGTTGTTGATGCCGCAAAAATACACATATTACCAAAGAAAAGCTTATAGTAAAATACAGTTTCTTTAAGTTTTTTGTAACAATAAATTGTTGAAAACGTCCTATCTTTAAATTGTTTTAAAACAGCCAATACATGCTTGTCTATTTAAGGGTATTTAAAGAAAGTTTTTCTTTTGCGCTAAATGCGCTTAGAAATAACAAGTTACGTACATTTTTATCTCTTTTAGGAGTCACGGTTGGTATCTTTTCTATAATTGCTGTTTTGGCAGCTGTGGATTCTTTGGATAGAAACATTAAAGAAAATCTTTCAGGACTTGATAAGAATACCATTTACTTAACCAAATTTTCTTTTGGACCTAGCGAAGTGCCACGTTGGAAGCGTGATAATTTTCCACAGGTAGATCACGATGATTATGAGTTTATAAGACGAAATGTACCAGACATTGAAGAGGCGGCTTATGTAATCTTTGGTGGAAGTGAAACTGTACGCTATCAGGCTGAGACAATTTCTAATGTTAATGTGACGCCAGTCTCACATGGAATTTATGCCATAGATGATTTAAAAATTGAAAATGGACGTTTTTATTCTGAATTAGAATCTGATACAGGAGCTCCTGTTGTGGTACTAGGCACTAATTTGGCAGAAAACCTTTTTGATGATTTAAACCCAATTGGAAAAGTCATCAGAATTTTTGGTAGAAAGCTTACGGTAATAGGTGTTTTGAAAAAATATGGAGCAGGAATGGGTGATTCACCAGATGATAAAGCTTTTGTGCCTGCCAATTTTGTGCGTCGTTTTAGAAATGGAGGAGTTGATGGTTTACCTGGTGCTGTGGTTATAAAACCAGAAAAAGGTGTAGATGTTGGTGCCTTTGAACAGGTACTAAAACAAAAATTTAGAGCCTACAGAGGTCTTAAAGCTGATGAAGATGATGATTTCTTTGTCAATAAATTATCCGGTTTAGTGACTTTCATTGATGCCATTATCTCTGGATTAAATGCTGTAGGTTGGGTTATAAGCGCATTTTCTCTTTTAGTAGGTGGATTTGGAATTGCCAATATTATGTTTGTAAGTGTAAAAGAGCGTACCAATCTTATTGGTATTCAAAAGTCTTTGGGAGCTAAAAACAGGTTTATATTATTTCAGTTTTTATTTGAAGCGGTAATTTTAGCTGTTGTTGGTGGTTTGGTTGGTCTGTTTTTGGTTTGGGGAATAGCCATGATAATGAATAACGTGGTAGAGGACTTCACCTTCGTTCTTTCATTCTGGAATATGTTTATTGGCTTTGGGCTTTCTACATTAATCGGGTTAATATCTGGAGTTATTCCAGCTATATCTGCTTCAAAACTAGATCCTGTGGAAGCTATTAGGACTGGTATGTAGTATTTTTAGTAAGCAGTAAGCAGTAATTAAGTTAAATTACACTTTAGAGCAATTTAGCAACTTGCTTACAAACAAATTCTAGAAATCTTTCATCATCTTCTGTAAAAGGATCTGGAGTGTTAGAGTCAATATCTATTTGCCCAACATTTTCACCATTAACAAAAACTGGTATTACAATTTCCGCTTTCACTGTAATACTACAAGCAATGTAATTGTCTTGAGCAGAAACATCTGGCACTACAAAGTTCTTGTTACTTACGGCAACTTGTCCGCAAATACCTTTTCCGAATGGAATAATAGTATGGTCTGTTGGTTCACCAACATATGGCCCAAGCTTTAGTTCGTCTTTATCTCCATTTTTAAAATAAAAACCTACCCAATTATAATAATCAACATTTGCTTCTAAGAGTTCGCAAATTTTCAATAATTGCGCATCAACATCAACATCTTGTTGAGCAATAATAGACTTAACTTGTGGTTTTAATTCTTGTAATGTCATTGTTTCCTTAAAGCTTTTTTGCAAAAGTATTTTAAAATGATCTATTTTGAGATACTGTTTTTATAAATTTAACACCAAACTAACATAGTCTTTACTTGAGAGCTCTAATATCAAAATATAAATTAGTTATTCGGTTTATTGTCACCTTTTTGGTAGTTTATGGAATGTTGATTTTAGAGTATCATTTATACCTGAAGTTTTCAGATGGTTCGCAATTTTATCCTGATTATATCACTAATTTAGTAGCAAGGCAGACTAATACAGTAATTAACGGATTTGGATATAATGCAAGTATATTACCTCACTCTAATGAGCCCTCTATAAAAGTTATTATCAACGGTGAATTTGTAGCAAGAGTAATAGAAGGATGTAATGCTGTAAGTATCATTATTTTATTTATTGCATTTGTAGTAGCTTTTTCAGGAAGTTGGAAAACAACACTAATCTATTGTTTTGCAGGAAGCATTATTATTTATGTCTTTAACATTATGAGAATTGTGATATTGTCTATAGGATTGTATCATTATCCAGAGCATCAAGAGCTACTACACAAGGTGATTTTTCCGATGCTTATTTACGGTGTGGTTTTTATACTTTGGATGGTTTGGGTTAACCGATTTTCGAAAAAATTAAAAACCAATGCATAAAGCTTTAAGATTTATTTTGATAGGAGTTCTGCTCTTGCTTTTGGTTTTTATAAGAGCATTTGAAGATGTTTTGTTTTATGATCCTTACCTCACTTTTTTTGAAAATGATTATTTGCACATGGATAGTCCAAGGCGAGAAGTTGTAAAATTGGTTTTAAATACAACTTTACGTTTTGTTTTAAATTCAATTATTTCATTAGGAATTTTGTATTTGGTTTTTAGGGATAAAGGTATTTTGAAATTTTCAGTCATTATTTTCAGTGTGGCTTATATCCTTTTGATTATTCCTTTTTTATATTTTGTCATTAATCCAAAGCAAGAAGATTATTATTTATTCTTTAATATTAGGCGTTTTCTGATTCAGCCAATTTTATTTATACTGCTATTACCTGCTTTTTACTATCATAAAATTCATCGCTAATTTATTGGTGTCTGTCCCATAAGTGAATTTAACTATCTGAAAAACATTAAATTAAGTTTTTAAATGTTTTTTTAAAAACTTAAAGAGCATATTGCTATGAAAAATGTAGTATAAGTTTTAGTTTTGAAATGCAATGGAAAGTATAAGAAATAGCCTTTTTTCTAAAATTCTTTGGGGTTTCATGGGACTTTATTTTCTCAATATAAGTGTTGATGCGGCAGACCCTAACCCAGAATATATTCCTGAAGATTTATCGTTTAATGATCAAGAAAGTATAATTGAATTTATTCTAGAAAAGGTATTAGGCTACGAAGATGCCATACAAGAATATGACGATTATGATTCCGAAGATCATAATACAAAAAAGAATTCTAAGATTGACTTTTTGGTTTACCTAGACTCAGATAATGAAGCTAAGTCGCACTTCTGGCTAACCGAAAAGAAAAATAATTTCCTAGACTACAGTTCTCATTTAGCCAATGGTTTTAAGGAAATAGATAGTCCACCGCCTAAAGTTTGATTTGTTTTTTATAAGACTTTTTTAGTCCAATACTCTATAAAATGTATTGGGTAAATTTTTAATACATAATAAACAAATCAAAATGAACATCAATAAAATACTGATGCTAATAATTATATTGGTATCATCACCTTATGCTTTTGCTCAAAATAAAGAGACACTAAAAGATAGCATTTATATTCAAGAAGTAGAAAAAGATAAAGAACCAGCTAAAGTTCTACACGCAGAACCTTTGTATATTGATTTAATACGGGATTTAGGAGCTAGAAAAGGGGAGCGAGAATGGAACCTTGGATTAGGACTTACGGATAATACAGACTTTGATTCTTATGAAGCCCTTATAGAGTATGAATGGGCACCAATGGATAGGTTAGGGCTAGAGGTAGAGCTGCCTTTTACGTTTTATTCACCCATAAATGGAACCCCTAGAAGTGACATTCCTTCTAATCAACTTAACAGCATAAAAGTAGCAGCTCAATGGTCATTTTTTGTAAGTGAACCAATGGCTACTTCTATGGCAATAGGCTATATCAATGAATTTGAGTTATCTAGTTTTAGAGATTTTGGTAAACCTTTTATAAAAGGAAATGTTTATAATCCTTTTCTTGTTGTAGCGAAACGTTGGGGGAATAATTTTCATTCATTAATATATACAGGGCCAATGATTGGGCAGGATTTTAGTACAAATGAATTCCATACAACCTATGATATTAATACAAGTTTTCATTATATGATAACAGGAACTAGAAATTTCCTAGGTATTGAATTTAATAAGACATTTGATGGAGGTGATTTTGATATGACGTTGCGTCCGCAAATGCGGTTGGGGATAGCAGATGATCTGATGATAGGCATCATAGCAGGAGTTCCTATAAGTAGAGAAAATGAAAGGTTTAGTTCGTTTCTTAGGCTTATATGGGAGCCAAAGCATAGGCACTAAATATTTTAGTTAAATATTTGCCAATGAAAATATCACGGATTTACTTTATAAGTACCTTTAATATGTTCTTTTAAAACATATAAGTTATGGGACAAACAAAGTCTAAAGGCAAACCTTCAGTGGCAAAACAAGCGCCTAAGAAGACTCCACAGGCTTCTCCAAAGAAGAAGTAATTTGTGGACGGTTTATCAAAGTATAAGCCTCATTTTTTGGTAAGTAAGATTATTATACCACCTCCAAAAGAGGTGGTTTTATATTTTAGTAATTATTATTTAAAACAAAAGCCCTTGATTTTCACCAAAGGCTTTTGTTTTTATATATTAAAACTCAACATATCAGTAACGGTGAGTTCAATACTTGTCCATGCTACGAATTACATCATGCCTGGCATTCCGCCTCCCATTGGTGGCATAGCTGGTTCATCTTCTTTGATGTCTACTAAAGCACACTCGGTAGTTAAGATCATACCAGCTACAGAAGCAGCATTTTCTAAAGCAATACGCGTTACTTTTTTAGGATCTATAATCCCTGCTTTAAGCATATCTACATATTGTTCGGATTTTGCATCGTAACCAAAATCTTTTTTACCTTCTAGAACTTTGTTAATAACTACAGAGCCTTCACCACCAGCATTTTCTACGATGGTACGTAAAGGAGCTTCAATAGCTTTGTTCACGATTTGTACACCTGTAGTTTCATCTAAGTTATCAGTTGTGATTTTTTCTAAAGTCTTTTTAGCTCTCACTAAAGCAACACCACCACCAGCAACAATACCTTCTTCTACAGCAGCACGTGTAGCATGTAGAGCATCATCAACACGATCTTTCTTTTCTTTCATTTCAACTTCAGAAGCAGCACCTACATAAAGTACAGCAACACCACCTGCTAATTTAGCTAAGCGTTCTTGAAGTTTTTCTTTATCATAATCAGAAGTTGTTGTTTCTATCTGAGCTTTAATTTGGTTAACACGAGCTTTGATGTCAGCAGCTTTACCTTCACCATTAACAATAGTTGTATTGTCTTTGTCAATTGTTACAGTTTCAGCAGTACCTAACATTGATAAATCTGCATTTTCTAATGAGAAACCTCTTTCCTCAGAAATTACAGTACCACCAGTTAAGATGGCAATATCTTCTAACATTGCTTTACGTCTGTCACCAAAACCAGGTGCCTTAACAGCAGCAATTTTAAGACCACCTCTTAATTTATTTACAACTAAAGTTGCTAAAGCTTGTCCTTCAACATCTTCTGCAATAATTAATAACGGGCGACCAGATTGTGCAACTGGCTCTAAAATTGGAAGGATTTCTTGTAAGTTAGAAATCTTCTTGTCGAATAATAAAATGTATGGATTTTCTAAATCAGCCACCATTTTATCAGAATCTGTAACGAAGTAAGGAGATAAGTAACCTCTGTCAAACTGCATACCTTCAACAACATCAACATAAGTGTCAAGACCTTTTGCTTCTTCAACAGTAATAACACCTTCTTTTCCAACTTTACCAAATGCAGTTGCAATTAAATCGCCAATAACATCATCATTGTTAGCAGAAATAGAAGCGACTTGTTTTATCTTCTCTGAAGAGCTACCAACTTTTTGAGATTGTTTATCTAGATTAGCAACAATAGCTTCAACAGCCTTGTCAATACCTCTTTTTAAGTCCATTGGGTTAGCACCAGCAGCTACGTTTTTTAAACCTTCTTTTACGATAGCTTGTGCCAATACTGTTGCAGTAGTTGTTCCGTCACCAGCTAAATCATTGGTTTTAGAAGCCACTTCTTTTACCATTTGTGCTCCCATATTTTCAAGCTCGTCTTCAAGCTCAATTTCTTTTGCTACAGATACACCATCTTTAGTTACTGATGGTCCACCAAATGATTTTCCAATAATTACGTTACGACCTTTAGGTCCTAAAGTTACTTTTACTGCGTTTGCTAAAGCATCGACACCACGTTTTAGGCCGTCGCGTGCTTCAATATCAAATTTTATATCTTTTGCCATTTCTTAAATTTTTAGCTTTTTGCCTATAGTTATTCGCTATTGGCTTACACGTTTATTAATTAATTTTAAGATGCTATTAGCCAAAGGCTAATAGCTAAAGTTTTATACAATTGCTAATATGTCGCTTTCGCGCATCATTAAATAGTCTTTACCTTCAAGTTTAAGTTCTGTGCCACCGTATTTTCCATAAAGTACAGTATCGCCAACTTTTACTGTTAAAGGTTCATCTTTTTTTCCATTGCCAACAGCGACAACAGTTCCTTTTTGCGGTTTCTCTTTTGCATTATCAGGAATGATAATCCCTGAAGCTGTTTTAGTTTCAGCTTCCATTGGTTCTACCAGAACGCGGTCTGCTAAAGGTTTAATGTTTAAGCCCATTTGTTATAATGTTTTTAGTTGTTTATTAAATTACGCTTTAGCGTATTTCGAAAATTATGCCAAGTCAGAAGGACTGACAAACTTGCAGAAATAAAAAAGCCAGCTATCTAGCTGGCTTTAAAATATTGTTTATAAAAGGTTTATTTAACCTTGAGTTGTATCAATTGCAGTACCAGAATCGTTAGCAGATGGTGTAACTGGCATAGTTGTAGTTTCATCAGCATCGTAAGCCTTAGATTCTATTGAAGAACGTGTGTCAATAGTAAGGTTAGATGCTAAAATCAAAACAATTAAAGCAGTGGCTAAAAACCAAGTACTCTTATCTAAGAAGTCACCAGTTTTCTTAACTCCTCCTAATTGTTGTGTACCTCCACCACCAAACGATGATGATAGACCTCCACCTTTAGGGTTTTGTACCATGATTACTACTACGAGCAAAAATGCAACGATTACGATTAAAACTAAAAATATTGTAAATGCACTCATTTTATATTGTGTTATTATCTTTTAATTCTTGTACCAATTTTATTTGGTCTGCAAAGAAACTACTTTTTTCTGGATATTTCAAACTTAAAATTTTGTAAGATTGAATAGCTTTATCATAGTTTTTTTGCTCTAAGTATATACGAGCAAGAGTCTCAGTCATAATGCTTTCTGAAACGTCGTCGTTATTGTTTACTAATTTGGGTTTTGGTGTATGATCTTTTTTTACAGGTTTTATTTTAGGGTTTTCACTAATAAACTTATCAATGATATCTAATTTATTCTGTAAAGGAGGTGTAGAAATTTCATTTTCAACTGCTTCCTCTTGTCCTGACTCTTCCTCTCTAACTATAGGTTTAAAGCTTGTGATTTTTAACCACTCTACAAAAGAGTGACTTTCATTTTTGTCAAAATCTAGCGGTTTACCTATGTTCAGTTTTTCTTCAGGTGTAATGTTTTTTACATCAACCGCTATAATAGAATCTTCAAGTTTTGCAGGTTCTTCAGGTGTTAAAGAAGTGTCAATTGGTTTGGCCTTAAACAAATCGGGATCTAAAACACCATCAGTAGATTTTATATGTTCTTTTAAGGCTTCGTCAATAGTAACGCTTTTGTTTACCGAAATGTCATCTATATCATTAACTTCATAAGATTTAATAACTTCAGAATTCTGTTTTATTTGTTGAGATATTTCATTCTGAGTGAAAATATCTGAAGTTATATAATCGAAAAGTACACTTCTGTCAGCCGTGTAAGCTGCAGTAATTTTTAAGCTATTATTGTACTTGTAACTTTCTTTCTGTTTTAAACCTTTGAGATATAAAGCTCTTAAAGGCTGAAAATATGGGAATTCTTCAATTTTAGAACGTAACGCTTCTACCTGAGTAGCGGTAACCGCTTCAGGATGTTGTAAAAGATATGTTAGTTCTTGGTTTTGCATAAATAAATTACCAGTTTGCTAAAGATGCATTAAAAATATCTTGGGTTAGACGCTCAAAGATAACTTCAAAAGCTTCATCTTTTGTACCTCCTATAAGTTGCGCATTTGCAGGATAATCATAAAAGAAGGAGAAATTCTTTTCAAAATCTTTTTCGGTATCCTTCATGTTGAAATATCTAACATTTACAGAGACGGTTAACCGGTTTTGGGCAGCTGTGTTTTGTGCTGTCGCTGTCATTGGAGCAATTCTATATTCGGTTATTTCGCCTTCATAGATTAGATCTCCACCAGAATTTACTAAAGATAAACTTGTTTGGTTTTGGATATAATCTTGCAAAGCATTTGTAAAATCAATATCCAATCCAGGCTCTACTAAATCGGCATTATTCTGAAAGAAATTCACCTGAAAAGTCTTTGCGTTTCCAACTTGGGCTCCTGTAAAAGAATACTGAACGTTACAGTTAGTAAGCGTCGTTAAGACTAATAGAGCAAAGATGTATTTTAAATATTTCATTTTATATGTGATTAGATTGCTTTTTCAAAGAAACGATTTTGTGACGCTTCATATTTTTGCAACCTTCATAAATTTGTCTTAAAGATCGTACTGTTTAATTTTTCTGTAAAGCGTGCGTTCGCTAATACCAAGTTCTGCGGCAGCTAATTTGCGTTTACCGTTATGACGTTCTAGAGATTTTTTTATCAATTCTAACTCCTTGTCTTGTAAAGATAAGGTTTCTTCCTCTTCAATTTCTTCAGCAAAATGATACTTATCTTCAACATCTGAAGAAACAGACTCATTAACCTCGGAATGTTCTGGTATCGATAGAACTTCTAAATCTTCAACTGCATTTTCAAAATCATCATCATCATTGTCGTTACCATAAATTTTTTGAATAAGATGCTCGTTGTCTTTTTGCACATCTGAAGCACTACCGTTTTTCATCAATTCCATGGTTAGCTTCTTTAGATCGTTCAGGTCACTTTTCATATCAAAAAGCACCTTGTATAAAATCTCTCTTTCACTACTGAAATCACTTTCAGATTTTGAAGAGCTTACTACGGCAGGAAGCGTACTTCCTGTGTTTGGTAAATAATTCTGTAAGGTAGAAGCGTTAATTGAACGGTTTTGCTCTAAAACAGAAATTTGCTCGGCAACGTTTCTTAGTTGACGAATGTTACCGTTCCAACGGTATTTTAAAAGTAGATTGACAGCATCATCGTTCAGCTTTACTGTTGGCATTTTATATTTTAATGCAAAATCACTCGCAAATTTTCTAAACAATAAATGAATATCATCTTTACGATCTCTAAGTGGAGGTAGGTTGATTTCTACTGTACTTAATCTGTAATAAAGATCTTCTCTGAATTTTTCTTTTTTTATGGCTTCAAACATATTAACGTTTGTTGCTGCCACAATTCTTACATTGGTTTTTTGAACTTTACTAGAACCAACTTTTATAAATTCGCCATTTTCCAAAACACGGAGTAAACGTACCTGAGTTGTTAGTGGTAATTCGCCAACTTCATCTAAGAATATAGTTCCGCCATCTGCAACTTCAAAATAACCAGATCGTGTTTGTGTAGCTCCTGTAAATGCTCCTTTTTCATGACCAAAAAGTTCACTGTCTATGGTGCCTTCTGGAATTGCGCCACAGTTTACCGCTATATATTTGCCATGCTTTCTATGCGAAAGTTGATGTATTATTTTTGGAATACTTTCTTTACCAACACCACTTTCGCCAGTGACTAATACCGAAATATCAGTAGGCGCAACTTGTATTGCTTTTTCTATGGCACGGTTGAGTTTAGGGTCGTTCCCTATAATACCAAAGCGTTGTTTAATAGCTTGTACAGATTCCATAATTAATTAACGTAAGTGAAAATTTCATCTTGGGAAATTTGAACTTCTGCATCACCAAATGAACCGTTACGAGTTAGTATTCTGTTTTCACTATCATAGGTGATTGTAAAATTGTACTCTGAACTATCAGAAATAACACCAGTCCAATTATTTGAACCGCTAAAATGTGCTATACTATTGCCTGCTTGATCGTCATAATAATCTCCGATAATACTATATTGATCTCTGGCTTGAAAAGGTTCTAACAGCGGGTTGTCATTAGAGTCATAAATATAACTTGAAGTAGTATTTATTTCACCCGACATTACTGAAGAAACTACATTGCCATTACTATCATAATTCAATATTTCAAGCTGAATTGAGCTGTCATTTATAAAGGACTCCTTCTTAACCAATCTGCCGTTTCCGTTAAAAGTGTAAACAGTAACAATATCAGAATCTACTTCAGTTTTAGTGATTTCACTACCGCTGTAAGTATAGTTAAATTCATAATCCTCATCATCAGATTCTATATCGTTATATGCAATTTGGGTTATTTGTCCAGATCCATTATATGTTATAGTTGTAACGTCACTTAGACTACCTTGATAATAGGTGTTAGTTTCTATAATATTATTGTTAGCATCTCTAGTAACTGTAGTATTTGTTATAATTTCTTGCCCAAAAACAGGTGAATCAGTTATAAACCCATCGAGTAAATTATCTGAGTTGAAAGTGTAATCAATGTCAACTACAATTTCACCAAAAAATGGAACATTGGTATTTGTATTGTATGAGTAGCTAGATAATGCTAAAAATTCTTCACTCGTATTTCCGTTATTGCCACCACCATTATTGCCGCCAGTTTCTCCAGTTAATTCTGGGTCTATAGGTTCGTTGTTACAAGAGGTTATCAAGGTTAGTGATAATAATATAAATAGTATTTTCTTCATTGTTTTGTTTGTTTAATTATTTTCTGAATAACCCACGGCTTCACCAATGAGTGTGGCACTTGTACAATCTGAAATATGAACATTTACAAAATCACCAACTTTGTAATTCTCTTTAGGGAATACGGCAACTGTATTATCAGAAGTTCTACCAGACCAGTGCAAATCAGATTTTTTAGATTCTTTTTCGATAAGAATTTCAACTGTTTTGTTGAGGTGTTGCTCAGTTCTTAGAGCGCTATGCTTTCTCTGTAGGTTTACAATTTCTGTAAGTCTTCGTTTTTTTACTTCCTCAGGAACATCGTCTTCCATTTTACGACCAGCCAAAGTTCCAGGGCGTTCAGAATAGACAAACATATAACCAAAATTATATTGTACATATTCCATTAAGCTCAATGTGTCTTGATGATCTTCCTCTGTTTCCGTTGGAAAACCAGCAATAATATCTTGGCTTATGGAGCAATCAGGTATTAATTGTTTGATGTTATCTATAATTTCAAAATATTCTTCACGTGTGTGAAGTCTGTTCATTTCTTTCAATATTCGATCGCTTCCACTCTGAACAGGTAAATGAATATGCTTACAGATGTTGTTGTACTTAGCCATAGTTTCAATAACATCTATAGTAAAATCTTGTGGATTAGATGTAGAGAAACGAATGCGCATTTTTGGTTGTGCTTTTGCAGCCATTTCCAAAAGCTTAGCAAAGTTTACAGCGGTAGCCTTTTGAAAATCTGAAGCTTTTTCAAAATCTTTTTTAAGTCCACCACCATACCAAAGGTAGCTGTCTACATTCTGACCTAAAAGTGTGATTTCTTTATAGCCTTGAGTCCATAATCCGTTAATTTCTTCAATAATACTTTGAGGATCTCTACTACGTTCTCTACCACGAGTAAATGGTACAACACAGAATGTGCACATATTATCACAACCACGAGTTATAGAAACAAAAGCCGTAACACCATTACTGTTTAGTCTAACGGGAGAAATATCTCCGTATGTTTCTTCTTTAGAAAGAATAACGTTTATAGCATCTCTACCTTCATCAACTTCAGCTAAAAGATTAGGTAAATCTTTATAAGCATCAGGACCAACAACAAGGTCTACTATTTTTTCTTCGTCTAAAAATTTAGTTTTAAGACGCTCTGCCATACAACCAAGCACTCCAACTTTCATATTTGGATTAATACGTTTTACAGCATTGTATTGTTTTAAACGCTTTCTTACCGTTTGTTCTGCTTTGTCTCTAATTGAGCAGGTGTTTACTAAAACAAGATCAGCTTCCTCAAGATTTTGAGTAGTGTTAAAACCTTGTTCGGAAAGGATTGAAGCTACAATTTCACTATCGCTAAAGTTCATAGCGCAACCATAACTTTCAATAAAAAGTTTACGTTGGTTGCTGTCTTTTTGGTCTAGTATTAAGGCTTCTCCCTGTTTGTTTTCGTCTATAGTCTTTTCCATCAGCTAAAATGAATTTTTCAATTCTCAATAAGCATGCAAAGATATGATTATTTTATTGATTGTGACAAAGTGGCAGTTGTAATATTTTATTTGAATTTTTGCTGAAAAATAGATTTCTTTTGAAACACTAACCAATTTAATATTATGAGAACTTCAGATTTTGAACAAAAAATAGATAATGCTAAAGACCTAGACTTTGGTGGAATTTTTAATGACTCTATAGAGTTGTTTAAAAAGACTTGGGTACAAGGTTTAGTTACACTTTTATTAAGTGCAGTGATGGCTATACCTTTTGTAATGGTGTTTTATATACCAATGGTTTTTATGGGTGTAATAGAGGCTTATACTAATTCTCACGATCCTTATGCTCAACCAGAAATGAGTCCCTTAATGCTATTGGTGATGGGAGTGTTGTATATTTTTATGATTATAGCAATGAGTACCATTGGTTTTGGGTTAAAAGCAGGGTTTTATAGAATATGCAAATTGAAAGATTTGGAAGAAATGGGTAAAGAAGATTATTTCTACTTTTTCAAAAAGCCATATTTAGGGAAGACCATAAAATTAGCTCTTGCAATTACAGGAATAAGTATGTTGGCAACTCTACTGTGTGTTATACCTATAATATATGCTATTGTACCGTTGTCTTATATAGTGATTTTTTATGCTTTTAATCCAGATATGTCTATTTCTGATATTATTAACTTAAGTTTTAAGCTCGGAAATAAAAAATGGTTGATAACATTCGGACTTTTATTCGTTGGTGGAATGGTAGCTAGTATTATTGGGTTTTTAATGTGTTTTGTTGGGATTTATGTCACAGCATCGTTTAGTTACTTGCCTCCATACCTTATATATAAAGATATTATTGGTTTTAATTCTGATCCTGATTTAGATGATACTTTAATGGACTTAGATGAAAAGGTTACTTTTTAACGCAACCCTTTCATGTGTTTTTCATCTTTTTTAAAACATTAAATTATGAAATACAGTAAAGTTTTTTCGGTTTTAGCCTTATGCTTATTGCTTTTTAATTTTCAGTGTGATGAAGAAGAAGTCATTTATAGTGATTGTGATACTTTGGTTATAGTAGATAATACAGCATACGAAAATTCGGAGTCAGCAAATTACAGTATTGTGAATTATGAGATTGAAGGTGATTGTCTCAATATTGAAATTTCATCGAGTGGTTGTGATGCAGATGCTTGGCAACTTTCATTGATAGATTCTGGTAGTGTTGCAGAGTCTTTTCCGCCTCAACGCTATTTAAAGCTAGAGTTGTTTAATAATGAAGCTTGTCTAGCAGTTTTAACCAAGAGTCAATCTTTTGATTTATCTTCATTATCAATAGAAGGGACAACAGAGGTTGTTCTCAATATAGAAGGATTTGAAGAGTCAATAAACTATACATATTAATAAAATATAATCTTAGATTTAAATATTAAAGCCTTACACTTTGTAAGGCTTTTTACATTGATGAGTAGTTAAAAATACGATAAAATGTGTCAGATTTCAGACCAAATTAGGATTGTAAATTAATTTTCATATACATTTGTAACCTCAAAAAAGTTAAGAATGCCAAAGAATCTAGTAATAGTAGAGTCACCTGCAAAGGCTAAAACCATTGAAAAATTTCTAGGAAAAGATTATAAAGTCGAGTCTAGTTTTGGACACATTGCTGACTTGCCTTCCAAAGAATTGGGTGTAGATGTAGAAGGAGATTTTAAACCAGAATATCGGGTTTCTAAAGACAAGAAAGATGTTGTTAAGAAACTAAAAGATTTAGCGAAGAAAGCAGAAATTGTTTGGTTGGCAAGTGATGAGGATCGCGAGGGAGAAGCTATTGCTTGGCATTTATTTGAGTCTTTAGATTTAGATAAAGACAAAACAAAACGTATTGTATTTCACGAGATTACTAAAAGTGCTATCAATAAAGCAATTGAAAACCCTAGAGGTATAGATTATAATTTAGTTGATGCGCAGCAAGCAAGACGTGTATTAGACAGAATTGTAGGTTACGAATTATCTCCAGTATTATGGCGAAAAGTCAAAGGAGGGCTTTCTGCAGGTAGAGTACAATCTGTCTCGGTACGGTTAATAGTAGAGCGCGAAAGAGATATACAAAATTTTGAAGCTGTAGCTTCCTATAGAGTAGATGCTGAATTTACCACTGAAGACGGAACGTCTTTCAAGGCTAAGTTGCCAAAAAATTTCAATTCAAAAGAAGAAGCTGAAAAGTTCTTGAATGATAACATTGAGGCTACGTATCAAGTTTCCGATTTACAAAAGAAGCCTGCTAAAAAGTCACCAGCGGCACCATTTACAACATCAACACTTCAACAAGAAGCATCACGTAAATTAGGATTTTCGGTAAGTAGAACTATGAGTAATGCACAGCGACTTTACGAAGCTGGTCTTATTACTTATATGAGAACGGATAGTGTAAATCTTTCTGATGAGGCTAAAAAAGGAGCTGAAAAAGAAATTATTTCCGCTTACGGCGAAAAATATAGTAAACCTCAAAATTATAAAGGAAAAGCAAAGGGGGCTCAAGAAGCTCACGAAGCCATAAGACCTACAGATTTTTCGAGCCACACTGTAAATGTTGAGCGCGATCAATCAAGATTGTATGATTTAATATGGAAACGAGCTATTGCATCTCAAATGAGTGATGCAGAACTAGAGCGTACAAACCTTAGGGTAAAAGTGAATTCCAAAAATAAAGTTGATGAGGAATTTACAGCTAATGGTGAAATCATAACTTTTGATGGCTTCTTAAAAGTTTACTTAGAAGGCACAGATGATGAAGATGTAGAGCAAGAAGGTATTTTGCCAGATCTTAAAATTGGCGAAAGCTTACGCAATAAATATATTACCGCAACAGAACGATTTACAAGACCACCAGCAAGATTTACGGAAGCGTCATTGGTAAAGCAGTTAGAAGAATTAGGTATCGGTCGTCCTTCTACTTACGCACCAACAATTTCTACAATTCAAAATAGAAATTATATAGAAAAAGGAACTCATGAAGGTGATGAGCGTGAGTACAAGCAACTGATTTTTGAAAATCAAAAAATAAAAGAAAAGAATCTTTCTGAAAAAACAGGTTCTAATAAAGGAAAATTAGTACCTACAGATGTTGGTTTCATTGTAACCGATTTCTTAGTGAATCATTTTGAAAGTATTTTAGATTACAACTTCACAGCGAAGGTAGAAGAGAGTTTTGATGATATAGCTGAAGGCAAAGAAGATTGGAGAGCAATGATGAAAGATTTCTATAAAGGCTTTCATCCACAAGTTGAAGATGTTCAAGAAAATGCCGAGCGTGAGTCTGGTGAACGTATTTTAGGAACAGATCCTAAAACTGGTCGTCAAGTAAGTGTGCGTTTAGGGAAATTTGGGCCGATGGTTCAGATAGGAACTGCAGACGAAGAAGAAAAACCTCAATTTGCTAGTTTATCACCAGATCAACAACTCAACTCTATAACTTTTGAAGAGGCTATGGATCTTTTCAAACTACCAAAAGCCTTGGGTCATTATAAAGATGATGAAGTAGAGGTTAATAACGGACGTTTTGGACCTTATGTAAGATATGGTGAAAAATTCGTTTCGTTACCAAAGGGTGTAGATCCTTTAAGTGTAGAATTAGATGAAGCTATTATATATATTAAGGAGAAAGAAAAGGCTGATGCACCTATATATATTTATGACGGTTTAGAAGTTACAAAAGGAAAAGGACGTTTTGGGCCATTCATCAAGTGGAACAACATGTTTATAAATGTGAATAAAAAATACGATTGGGACAATTTATCTGAAGAAGACATTGTAACTTTGATCGAAGACAAAATCCAAAAGGAAAAAGATAAACTTATTCACGTTTGGGAAGACGAAGGCATTAGAGTTGAGAAGGCAAGATGGGGTAGACACAATGTTATAAAAGGTAAGCAAAAAGTTGAGCTAGCAAAAACAGTTGATGTTAGCGATATGACTTTAGAAGAAGCAAAAGCTCTGCTTGAGAAAAACGCTCCTAAAAAGAAAACAACAAGAAAAAAGACTACTAAAAAGAAAACGACGACCAAAAAGAAGTAATATTATATGAATTTTAGCTTTCTAACGCCTGTATCAGATGCGGTTTTAGCTCATAACGAACTAATAGCGCAACAAGCGCTGGGAAAAAAAATCAAGATTCATTCTCGTCAAAACGGTATTCCAGATTTAGATGATGTGCAGATAGCTATCATCGGAGTTAAAGAAAATAGAAATGATGTCAATTATATTGGTGCAGACGTCAATTTCGATTCTATAAGAGTTACCTTATATACCCTGTTTCCGGGTAATTGGCATACAACTATAGCCGATTTAGGTGATATAGAGCCAGGTGAAACAGTTGAAGACACCTATTATGCTATTAGAACAGCCATTACGGTTCTTGTTGAAAAAAATATTATTCCTGTTGTATTAGGTGGAAGCCAAGATTTAACTTATGCTAATTATAGGGCTTACGATAATATTTTACCAATGGTAAACATTGTAAGTGTTGATACTAATTTTGATCTCGGTGACGCTAACTTGCCAATAAAGAATAATAGCTATGTTGGTAAGATTATAGTGGAACAACCCTACAATCTTTTTAATTATGCCACTATAGGTTATCAAACCTATTTTAATTCACAAGAAGAGTTAGACCTTATTGAGAAATTATATTTCGAAGCTCACCGACTTGGAGAGATATCAGGTGATATTAATAAGGTTGAACCTTTAATGAGAGATGCTCACATAGTATCAGTAGATTTAAAGTCAATTAGATCAGCTGAGGTTAGTGAGAATCAAAAATATTCACCTAACGGATTCACAGGGAAAGAAATTTGTGCCATAAGTCGCTATGCAGGAATAAGCAATAAGGTGTCTTCTTTTGGTATTTATGAATATTTAAGTTCTCAAAAAGACAACTCTACGTCAATGCTTATATCTCAGATGATATGGTATTTTATCGAAGGTGTTAACTGTAGAGTAAAAGATGATGATTTTACAAACGAAAATTATTATCAAAAATATAATGTATTGGTAGAAGATGATGAACTTATCTTCTATAAAAGTTTAAAAACAGGTAGATGGTGGATAGAGATTCCTTTTTTACCAGATGTTAATAATAAATTAAAAAAGCACACGTTATTACCGTGTATGCATTCCGATTATGTGCTCGCAACACAGGGTGAGATACCAGAGCGCTGGTATAAGGCATTCAGGAAGAATAGCTTTTAAAAGAGGCTTTTTATCGATATTTAACATTTTTTTCATCGACGAAATGCATATTTTTAGGTTTAAATGCAAAAAAATTTGAAAAAAAGTTGTTTATTCGAAAATATATAAATATGTTTACGACCTCAAAATTAAAAATGACTAATTTAACCTCGAGTTACTATGAATATTAATAAGTTTATTTTACTTGCCGCAGTACTAGTTTTGGTGTCCAGTTGTAATTCTGGAGACCGTGGACAATTAGTAGGAGTTAGAGGAAAATCATGGCATCCAGAAAAGCCCTATGGGATGACCTTGGTACCTGGCGGAGCTTTTATTATGGGAAAATCTGATGATGACCTAGCTGGTGTACAAGATGCGCCAACTAAAACCGCAACGGTTCGTGCATTTTACATGGATGAAACCGAAATTACAAATAGCGAGTATCGTCAGTTTGTAGAATGGGTTCGTGACTCTATTCTAAGATTGAAATTAGCTGAGATGGCTGATTTAGAAGGTAAAACTCCTGGTAATGGAGATATTGGTGAGTTTGCTTACCAAGATTCAGACCCAGATGAACTTAATGCCTACGAAAGTTACATGCTTAATACTTATGGTAACGAGCAAAGAAAAATTAATCGTGATGTAGATCTTATTTTTGATACAGCCGATTATCCAGATGAGTTATATGCTGAAGTTATGGATGGCATGTACTTACCATTAGAAGAGTCTTATAATGGTCAAAGAACTTGGGATGTAAAGCAATTCAAATTCCAATATACTTATATGGATATCCAAAAAGCTGCAAGAAACAGAGGTTTAAAGCGTTCTGAGGTTGTTGTACAACAAGAAGTTGAGGTGTATCCTGATACTACAGCTTGGATTAGAGACTTTGCTTACTCTTATAATGAGCCAATGCACAATGATTACTTTTGGCATGATGCTTACGGAAACTATCCTGTAGTAGGTGTATCTTGGAAACAAGCAAGAGCTTTCTGTCAGTGGAGAACATTATACCATAATGCATATCAGAAAAGTAAAGGTAAACAACCTATAAACTCATACAGATTACCATCTGAAGCAGAGTGGGAGTACGCTGCTCGTGGAGGTCTTCAAGGTGCTACGTATCCTTGGGGTGGGCCTTACACTAAAAATGATAGAGGTTGTTTCATGGCAAACTTTAAACCTTTACGTGGTGATTATGCTGCTGACCAAGCACTTTATACAGTAGAAGCAGATGCTTACGATCCTAATGACTTTAACCTATATAATATGGCAGGTAATGTGTCAGAATGGGTAAATGGTTCTTATGATCCTGCATCTTATGAATATTCTTCAACAATCAACCCTAATGTTAACGATCAAGACAATGCTCGTAAAGTTGTTAGAGGTGGTTCTTGGAAAGATGTAGCGTATTTCTTACAAGTAAGTTCTAGAGATTACGAATATGCGGATTCAGCTAGAAGTTACATTGGATTTAGAACAGTTCAAGATTACATGGGAACTGAAGTAACTAAAAACGCAGCAACAAACTAATTAAACTTAACTTAAACTAAATATTAATCCTTACATTGAGTTAATTAACAACTTAACTCTTTAAAACACTAAAACTTAAAAAATCATGGCACAAAAGAAATTATCAACAATGAATATGGTCTATGGACTTGGAGCTGCAATCGTAATCGTTGGAGCGTTATTTAAAATCCAACACTGGCCTTATGGATCTCTTATCTTAACGATAGGTATGATTGTTGAAGCTCTTGTATTTACAATATCTGCATTCGAAAAGCAAGGTGATGACTTAGATTGGTCTCTTGTTTATCCAGAATTAGCAGGTGGACAATCTACAGGAAAAAAGGCTAAAAAAGAAGAGCCTAAAGATGCAGAAGGTTTATTATCTAAAAAATTAGATAACTTATTGAAAGAAGCTAAAATTGATGGTGCTCTTATGGCTAGCCTAGGAGATAGTATCAAGAATTTCGAAGGTGCTGCAAAAGGTATTTCACCAACTGTAGATTCTATGGCTGCTCAAAAGAAATATAGCGAAGAAATGTCTTTAGCTGCTGCTCAAATGGAGTCTTTAAATAGTCTTTACAAAGTACAAATGGAAAGTGCAAATCGTCAAGCAGCTATCAACGAAGAAGCTGTAGAAAATGCACAAAAGTTAAAAGAGCAAATGGCGTCTTTAGCATCTAACCTATCATCATTAAATGGTGTTTATGGAGGTATGCTATCTGCAATGAACAAAAACTAATTAGGTTTTTATAGATATAAATTAATTCATTATTAAAAAAACTAATTAGAACATGGCAGGAGGAAAATTATCCGCAAGACAGAAAATGATTAATCTAATGTACTTAGTGTTTATTGCTATGATGGCGATGAATATGTCTAAAGAGGTACTATCTGCATTTGGATTAATGGAGTCAAAATTTGCTGATGCAAATGAGGCTACAGGAAATAGAAACGAAGCAATGTTGACGGATTTAAAAACTAAAGGTGAAGAGAAACCTGAGGAATTTAAAATACCAGCAGCAAGAGCACAACAAGTGCAAATAGCTTCAGATAAATTTTATAAGTACTTAGAAACAGTTAAAGCTGATTTAATTAAAGCTGGTAAATATGAAGTAGATCCTGAAACTGGTAAATTACCATTCGAAGCAATGGATAAAACAGATATCTTGGATGAAGCTTGGTTTACAGGTGATCGTTTAACTAAGAAAGGTGAAGAATTTATGGCTCAAGTTAATGAGTATAAATCTTCTGTGAAAGCGGTCTTAGCTAAAGATGAGGCTTATAGAGGAGAAAGTGAAACTTTTGAAAAAACATTTAGTACAGAGAAAGAAGTTAATAAGGATGGAAAGAAAATCGATTGGTTAAATTATAATTTCCAAGGTTATCCTGCAATTGCATCTTATACTAAATTAACAGCTTTACAAAATGATGTTAGAGTTACAGAAGCTAATTTGTATAACTTATTCTTAGGAAATACATTAGCAGAAGCTACAACTCTTAATAATTATAAAGCAATTGTATTAGCTGATAAATCTGCGTTTTTCGCAGGTGAAAAGTTTCAAGGACGTGTAGTTATTGGAAAGTATGCCAATGTACCACCTACTAAATTAGTAGTACAAGGAGAAGAAGTAGATTTGTCAAAAGCTATCGATTCTACCGGAGCTGCAACTTTAGATTTTAACGTTGGTAATGTTGGTGAACATGATATTAAAGGAGAGTTTACTTTTATTGAAAATGGTAAAGAATTACCTATTCCAATTGTAGCGAACTATGTAGTTGTACCAAGACCAAACTCTGCAACAATTTCTGCAGATAAAATGAATGTAGTTTATCGTGGTGTTGCTAACCCTATGACAATTTCTTTTGCTGGTGTTCCAGATAACAAAGTAAATGCGTCAGGTGCTGGTTTATCAAAAGCTTCTGGTATTGGTAAATATGTGATGAACCCTGGTTCAGGTAGAGAGGTTACTATTAATGTAACAGCTACTTTAGACGATGGTTCAAAGGCTAGTGATCAGCAAACATTCAGAATTAAAGATATTCCTAAGCCAACAGGTACAATAGCAGGACAAGATGGTATTGTAAAACTACCTAAACGTAATGTTGAAATAGGTACAGTTGGTGCGGTATTAGAAGATTTTGTCTTTGATTTACCGATTAACGTAACATCATTTAAGATTAAAGTACCTGGACAACCTACAGTTCAAGTAGCTGGAACAAAAATGAACAGTCAAGCTAAGGCAGCTATTGCTAGAGCTCGTAGAGGTGATGTTATTGCTATCTTTGATATTAAAGCTAAGATTCAAGGTAATAGCACATACCAACTGAAAGGTGTTTCACCTGTAACCGTAGAAGTAACTAACTAAAATTAGATACACTACAAAAAAAGAAATCCCAAATTAATAATTAGATAAGATGAAATTAAAAAGCTTTTTATGTATTGGATTAGGATTGTTTGCTGCAAATACTATGTTTGCTCAAGCTAATATCCTTAACGCTAAAATACCAGAAGAAATTGGTATGAAGACTGAAGCACAGTTACTTCTAGATAATGATAAACCTTTAGAATACGGTTATGTAGGAGATAGAGATATCTTATTTTCTAAAATGACTTGGGAAAAGGTAGTTCTAGATGAGCGTGCAAACTTCCCACTATATTTTCCTGTAGAAGAAAATTTAGGTGATGATAGAAAGTCGCTTTACAATGTTTTATTACAAAATGTTAAGGATGGAAATATTCCTAAAGTTTATGGTGATTCATACTTTACTACTGAGCGTACTTTAGAGGATTTAGCTCCTTCTCTTAAAAAAGAAGAAGTTACTGATGAAGGTATCGAGTGGATGAATGCTGAAGGTGTAACAGATGTATCTTTAGTTCCTGAAGAGTATGTTATTCGTCGTGAAATTGGTCCTGCTGATATCAGTTCTTATTTAATTAAGGGATTATGGTATTTCGATAAGCGTCAAGGAGAATTGAAGTATCGTATTTTAGGTATCGCTCCTGCGGCACCAGACGTTAACTTTATCGATTCTGAAGATGATTCTATGAAAGAACCAATTCCAATGTTTTGGATCTTTTATCCAGAGATAAGAGATATTTTACACGATGCTAAAGCATTCAATAATAAAAACAGTGCTGTTCCATTATCTTTTGATCATATACTTAACAGTAGACGTTTTAGTGGATTAATCTACAAAGAAGAAAACGTTTATGGTGATAGAGAGATTAAAGAATATGTTGCTGAAAATGCTTTAATGCAACTTTTAGAATCTGATAGAATCAAAGAAAAAATCAGAAACTTTGAACAAGATATGTGGAGTTACTAATTATTAACTCTTACAAGCTTTAAATAAAAACGCTCACTTTATAGTGGGCGTTTTTTATGGCTATTATTTATGCAGCAGCAGGAATCTTTTTAATATTTTCGCATTATAATGAAGGAAGTAGATTATATTATTGTAGGTTGTGGTTTAGCTAGTATTGCTTTTTGTGAACAATTAAGAGCTGAAAAAAAATCTTTTGTAGTATTTGATGATAGTTCTCAACAATCATCTTTAGTGGCAGCAGGATTGTATAATCCTGTTATTCTTAAACGATTTTCTGAAGTGTGGAAAGCTAACGAACAATTAAGTTTGGCTTCAGAGGTATATGCCAAAATTGAAAAAGATTTAAATATAAAAATAGATTATAAGCTTAAAATCTTAAGGCTTTTCAATTCAATAGAAGAACAAAACAATTGGTTCAATGCTTCTGATAAACCCAATTTAGAACCTTACCTCGCTACTCAGCTCTTAAAAAACACTAATACCTTTGTAAATGCTCCTTATGGTTTTGGAGAAGTATTGCACGCAGGTCGTTTAGATACAGATACATTAATATCAGAATACAAATCTTTTTTGAATACAATAGATAGCTTTAAGGAAGAAACATTTAGATATGATAGTCTTCAAATTTCTGATAAAACGGTACAATACAATACTATTTCTTCTAAGCAAATTGTATTTACAGAAGGTTTTGGTGTAAAGAAAAATCCTTTTTTTAATGTTGTGCCACTTAATGGAACAAAGGGAGAAGTTCTCACTATAAAAGCGCCAGATTTAAATATAGACTATGCAATTAAGTCTTCAGTTTTTATACTTCCGATAGGAGATGATCTCTATAACGTTGGTGCGACCTATAATTGGACAGATAAAACCAATGAACCAACCGAAGAAGGAAAGCAAGAGTTAATTTCTAAACTGAAAACCTTCATTAATTGTGATTTTGAAATTGTGAATCATGTTGCAGGAATAAGACCTACAGTAAAGGATAGAAGACCTTTGGTTGGTCACCATGAAAAGTATTCAAACCTTTATATTTTAAATGGTTTAGGTACACGTGGAGTTATGATAGCTCCATATGTAGCAGAAAAACTATTTAATTTTATAGAAAAAGAAGAAGCTTTAGACAAAGAAATTGATGTTAATCGTTTCAAATCCTAATCTTTATTTGCTTTTTTCAGCAAGTTCTTTATCGTAACTCATAAATAAATTGATCCAAATATTACGAGAAAGGCGCATTATAATTGGCATAAACACTATCAAAGTCACCACAATAGCTATAAAGGAATTCATTAAGCCAAACCCAATAAATTCATGGCTAATAATAAAAGCTGCAACTGCGAAAGCAATACCCACAGCATAGCTTACATACATTGAACCATAAAAGAATGACGGCTCTATTTGGTATTTGGTTTTACAATGAGAGCACACATCATTCATCTTTAATGTTTCAGAAAGTGCGTAAGGGTTTTTATTAACATACATAGACTCGTGGTGACATTTTGGGCAAGCTCCAAAAAGTATGCTATATAATTTCATTCCTTTTCTAATCATAACTAAAACCTTTACTTTTGCGTTTTTAATACAATGCAAAGATAAATATTTGTAGTTCTGGCATTGTAACAATTGTGACATTTTACAGTTGAATTATTCAGAAATAGTATGCTAAATATTCATAACTTATCAATTTCATTTCAAGGAGAGTACTTATTCGAAGACATTACATTTAAATTAGGTCCTGGTGATCGTGTAGGTCTAATTGGTAAGAATGGAGCCGGAAAATCTACCATGTTGCGAATATTGGCAAAAGAGCAAGATTCTGATACAGGACAAATAGCTGCTGATAAAAATCTAAAAATAGGATTCTTAAAACAAGATATAGACTTTGATTTTGGTAAAACAGTTTTAGATGAGTCGTATGAAGCCTTTAAAGAAATAAAAGATTGCGAGGCTAAACTAGAAGAGATCAACACGCAATTGGCCGAAAGAACCGATTACGAAAGCGAATCTTATCATCAATTAATGGTAGATCTCAATGAAATACAGCATCAATATGAGATTTTAGGCGGCTATAATTATCAAGGTGATACAGAAAAGATTCTTCAAGGTCTTGGTTTTAAGCGTGAAGACTTTAACAAGCTTACTGATACATTTTCTGGTGGTTGGCGTATGCGAATAGAACTCGCTAAGCTATTACTTCAAAATAACGATTTATTGCTGTTAGATGAGCCAACAAACCACTTAGATATAGAATCTATTATTTGGTTAGAAAATTTCCTTAAAACTTATCCTGGTGCCGTAGTTATTGTGTCTCACGATAAGATGTTTTTAGATAATGTTACCAACCGAACAATCGAAATTTCCTTAGGTCGTATCTATGATTACAGCAAACCTTATTCAAAGTTTTTAGAACTTAGAAAAGAAATAAAGGAACAACAGTTAGCAGCTCAAAAAAATCAAGAGAAGCAGATTCAGCAAACCGAAAAACTGATTGAAAAATTTAGAGCTAAAGCATCGAAAGCAACGATGGCACAATCGCTTATTAAAAAACTGGATAAAATTGATAGGATTGAAGTCGATGAAGATGATAATAGCGTTATGACTTTAAACTTTCCAGTTTCCATCACACCAGGAAAAGTTGTTGTAGAGGTTGAAAACGTATCAAAGAATTATGGAAATCTTCAGGTTTTAAACCATGTAAATTTAACAGTTCCTAGAGATGTTAAAACGGCATTTGTTGGCCAGAATGGACAAGGAAAATCCACTTTAGCTAAAATTATTGTTGGTGAATTAAAGCATGAAGGTAAAGTAACTTTAGGACACAATGTTCAGATTGGGTATTTTGCTCAAAACCAAGCAGAATACTTAGATGGTAACAAAACAGTATTAGATACCATGATAGATGCTGCAAACGAAACCAACCGAAGTAAAGTTAGAGATATATTAGGTTCATTTTTGTTTAGAGGTGAGGAGGTTGAAAAATATGTGAAGGTACTTTCAGGTGGTGAACGAAATCGTTTAGCTTTGGCTAAGCTTTTGCTTCAACCATTGAATGTTCTAATAATGGATGAGCCTACGAATCACCTAGATATTAAATCAAAAAATGTTCTTAAAGAGGCTTTAAAAAAGTTTGAAGGTACGCTAGTTTTGGTATCGCACGACAGGGATTTTCTTCAAGGTTTAACGGATAGTATTTATGAATTCAAAGACCAAAATATTAAAGAGTATTTAGGTGATATTGATTTCTACCTAGAACAGCGTAATATTGAAAATTTAAGAGAAGCTGAAAAACGAACGGTAGTTACAGAACAACCAAAAGAGAGTAATAAACAGAGTTACGAAGATCAAAAGAAAATTAAATCCTTAAATAATAAGTTGAGCAATATTGAAGCTAAGATAAATCAGTTAGAAAAAGATATCAAAGCAGATGATACTAAATTAGAAACTGATTATGATAAAACAGCCTCAGATCCAAAGTTTTTTGATGATTACCAAGCCAAGAAGAAATCTTTAGAATCTTTAATGAATGATTGGGAAAGTGTACAAGAAGAATTGGACACTATCAATAATTAAGAATTTTTTAACGATTTCGCTTATTGATAAAGATAACTTTGCAGTTTACTGACTATCATAAACATGCTAAGAAAAGTTATTCTCTCTGCCCTAGGTATTGCCCTTATTGTAGGTGCATTCATCTTCGCCAAATATCTTATAGATAATAAAAACAAACCAAAACCTGTTGTTCCAAAGGTTATAAAAACAGTGTTGATTGATACTGTGAAGAATGGTTCTGTACCCATTGTAGTTTCTGCAAATGGTAATCTCACAGCTAAAGAACGTGTGGAATTGTATTCGGAAGTTCAGGGTATATTTAAAACAGGATCTAAACTTTTTAAACCTGGTCAAAAATACAATAGAGGAGAAGTTTTAATTCGTATTGATGCATCAGAATATTATGCTAGTGTACAATCTGCAAAAAGTAACCTGTATAACAGTATTGCTGCAATAATGCCAGATTTAAGATTAGATTTTCCTGATGTTTTTCCAAAATGGCAAACCTATTTAAATGGTTTTGATTTAAATAAAACAACACCAACACTTCCAGAAATTTCCAATGAAAAAGAAAATTATTTTATTACAGGAAGAGGAATTATAAGTTCCTACTACAGTGTTAGAAATCTTGAACAACGTTTAGCTAAATATAGAATTACTGCACCTTTCTCAGGAATTTTAACCGAAGCTTTAGTTACAGAAGGAACATTGGTTAGAAATGGACAAAAGTTGGGTGAGTTCATTAATCCTTCGGTTTATGAAATGGAAGTTGCCATAAGCAAATCTTTTACAGAAGTATTAAAAGAAGGAGAGTCCGTAAAACTTACCAATTTGGAAAAAACTAAAACTTACTACGGAACAGTCTCTAGAATTAATGGCAGCATAGATGCAACAACACAAACCATTACTGTTTTTATCCAAGTTGAAAGTCCAGACCTAAAAGAAGGGATGTATCTCGAAGCAGAATTAAATGCTGAAAAGGTTGAAAATGCCATTGAAATTGATCGAAATCTTCTGTTAGATAGCCAAGAAATTTATGTGGTTAGAGATAGCTTGTTGGATGTTATTCCGGTGAAACCAGTACATTTTTCTAGTGAGAAAGTAGTTTTAAGAGAAGTGCCAGATGGTACAATTATTTTAAGAAAACCTGTACCAGGTGCTTATGCAGGCATGCAGGTAAAGGCTGCAGATCTAGTTGAGAAATCTAAAGATTCGATACAATAATGAGAAGGATAATTGAATATTTTATTCGGTATCATGTTGCGGTAAATGTTTTTATCCTAGCATTTTTTGTCTTTGGTATTATCGGTTACCTTTCATTGAAATCATCGTTTTTCCCACTTACAGAATCACGAATAATAAATGTTGCCATAACTTATCCTGGAGCGTCTCCTCAAGAAATTGAAGAAGGTATCGTACTTCAGATTGAAGATAACTTAAAAGGTTTAAAAGGCATAGACCGAGTAACATCTACTTCAAAGGAAAACAGTGGAACTATAACTGTAGAAATTGAAAAAGGTGAGAGTTTAGATTTTATGCTTCTTGAAGTAAAAAATGCTGTGGATAGAGTGCCTTCTTTTCCAACAGGAATGGAGCCTCTAGTTGTGTCTAAACAAGAGGCTGTAAGAGAAACCATTTCTTTTGCTATAAGTGGAAAAGATATTCCTCTTGTAACCTTAAAACAAATTGCGCGTCAGGTTGAATCCGACTTAAGAGCTATAGATGGAATTTCTCAAATTGAAATTTCTGGTTTTCCTGAAGAAGAGATTGAGATTGCAGTTAATGAAACAGATTTATTAGCTTATAATCTTACGTTTTCTGAAGTAGCTGAAGCCGTTAGTAGTTCTAATATTTTAGTTACAGGTGGAAATGTAAAGACTGTTGCTGAGGAATATTTAATTAGAGCTAATAATAGGGAATATTATGGGAAAGAGCTCTCTAATATTGTAGTTAGAGCTTCATCTGATGGGAAAGTAATTCGATTAAAGGATGTTGCAATTATAAGAGATCGTTTTTCTGAAACACCAAATGCAACATATTTTAATCAGGAATTAGCTGTAAATATTGCTATAACAAGTACAAATAATGAAGATTTAATTTCTTCAGCAGATAAGGTGAACACTTATATTGAAGAATACAATCAAAAGTATAATAATGTACAAATTGATGTTGTTAGTGATAGATCTATACCTTTAATTCAGCGTACTTGGTTACTCTTTACAAATGCATGGCAAGGTGTTTTACTAGTGCTGTTTTTTCTTTCTATTTTCCTAAATACACGTTTAGCACTTTGGGTTGCTTTTGGTCTGCCAATTTCATTTTTAGGGATGTTTATGTTTGCATCTCAATTTGATGTTACTATAAATGTCCTATCGCTTTTTGGGATGATTATCGTAATTGGTATTTTAGTAGATGATGGTATTGTCATCGCTGAAAATATTTACCAGCATTACGAAAAAGGAAAAAAACCAGTTCAAGCAGCCATAGATGGAACTATGGAGGTAATTCCACCAGTAGTTTCTGCAATTATTACAACATTGTTGGCCTTTTCATTATTCTTTTTCTTGGATAGTAGAATAGGTGAGTTTTTTAGTGAAGTTTCGGTCATTGTAATTTTAACTTTAGTAGTTTCTTTAGTTGAAGCACTTATAATATTACCTGCCCATTTAGCCCATTCTAAAGCTTTACGTAAACAAAAACCAAGTGATAATTCATCTAAAACAAAACAATTCTTCTCTTTTATGAGAGGTTTAAATAAAATGGGTGATAGAATTATGTCTTTTATGAGAGATAAGTTTTATGAGCCTGTTTTAAATTTTGTGCTGAGTTTTAAATTACTTGCGCTAGGCGTATTTTTAGCCTTGTTGGTATTGACTTTTGGATCATTAGGTGGAGGAATAATAGGTGTTACAATATTTCCTAGAATCGCAAGTGATGCGGCAAACATAGAATTGGTAATGCCTGCAGGAACTAATGTGAAGATTACAGATTCTATTATTTCAATGATAGAAGAAAAGTCTTTTATCGTCAATGAAGAGCTAACAGAAAAGTATCTTAAAGGAACAGGAAAACAGCTTTTTGAAAACACAATTGTTGATATTAGTAGTAGTTCTACAGCTAATCTTAGAATCAACCTGTTGCCAGGAGAGGAAAGACCTGACGAAATTCAATCTTTTTTAATCACTAATCGGTTAGAGGAATTAGTTGGTCCGGTTATAGGAACAGAACGACTAATCTACGGTTCTGGAGGTAATTTTGGAGGTAATCCTGTTTCAGTTTCTTTATTGAGTAATAATATAGACGAATTAAAAGCTGCGAAGCAAGAATTAAAAAAGTATCTGCAATCCAATCCTTTGCTAAAAGATATAGGTGATAATGATCCTGCAGGAATAAAAGAGATTAAATTAGAGCTTAAAGAAAGTGCTTACTTGCTCGGCTTAGATTTAAGAACAGTAATGTCTCAGATTCGTTCAGGTTTCTTTGGTTCACAAGCACAGCGTTTTCAAAGAGGACAAGATGAAATAAAGGTTTGGGTTAGATACGATCGAAACAATAGAAGCTCTATTAACGATTTAGATGAAATGCGAATTGTTACCCCTTCTGGTGAGCGTGTTACCTTAAAAGATATAGCAACTTATAGCATAGAACGTGGGGATGTAGCCATTAACCATCTTGATGCAAAACGAGAAATTCAGGTTTATGCAGATTTAAAAAATCCCGCAACTAGTGCTACAGATATCATTGATGAAATAAGAACGGAATTCATTCCCAATCTTCAATCAAAATATCCTACGATAAGTGCGTCTTACGAAGGTCAGAATAGAGAAGCAGGAAAATTAACCAGTTCATTGGCGGTTGCAGGTCCAATAATTTTATTGTTGATTTATGTTACTATAGCTTTCACATTCAGAAGTTATTCGCAACCACTGCTACTTATTTTACTTATTCCATTTAGCTTAACGGCTGTAGCTTGGGGACATTGGTTGTTAGATTTTCAGGTAAATATATTATCACTTCTAGGTATTATTGCTTTGATAGGTATTATGGTAAATGATGGTTTGGTGTTAATAGGGAAATTCAACAATAACCTCAAAGAAGGAATGCCTTTTGATGATGCTTTATCCGAAGCAGGTAAATCCCGTTTTAGAGCTATATTCTTAACATCACTTACTACAATTGCAGGTTTAGCACCATTACTATTAGAGAAAAGTCGGCAAGCTCAGTTTTTAAAACCTATGGCAATCTCAATTTCTTTCGGAATCGCTTACGCTACAGTTTTAACCCTATTGGTATTACCATTGTTCTTATCTTTTAGTAATAACATAAAAAAGAATACCAAGTGGTTGGCTACAGGTAAAGAAGTCACAAAAGAAGAAGTAGAACGCGCAATAAAAGAACAGAATGAACTACATGAAGACTAAATATTACCTGACTGTTGTGTTTGCTTGGATTTGTAGTGGTCTTACAGCACAGAATGTATTGACCAAAGAAGAAGCTGTTGCCACTGCTCTTGATAATAATTATGGTGTTAAAATAGCTAAGAAATCTGTAGAGGTAGCAGATAATAATACTAGTATTCTTAATGCAGGATTTTTGCCTACTGTTTCAGGAAGTGCAGGAGCTACCTATAATTTAGATAATACCGAAGCTGAATTTTCTAACGGTGAAACCACAATCCTTAATGGTGCTGAAAGTTCACGTTACAATGCTTCGGTTAATGTGAACTATGTTTTATTTGATGGTTTAGGAAGACGTTACAATTACAAGCGACTCAAAGAAGAGTATCAATTAACAGAACTTCAGGCAAGAGAAACCATTGAGAATACCATTTTACAACTGTTTTCGGTATACTACAATGCAGCTCAACTCACGGATAATCTAGATGCTTTAAAACAAACATTGAATGTTACAAAAGATAGATTGGTTAGAGCAGGATACCAGTTTGAATATGGTCAAAATACTAAATTAGAAGTACTGAATGCCGAAGTAGATATTAATAACGACAGTATTAATATCATTAATACTCGACAAGAATTAAAGAATGCAAAACGTGATCTTAAGCTTGTTTTAGGTGAAACTTTTACAGAGGATTTTCAGGTTGAAACTGAGGTTGATTTTACGTTACAGTTTCAGAAAGATAGTCTGTTTGAAAAAGCTAAATCTAGAAACGTAGCTTTACTTCAGACCGAAAAAAATATAGCCATTAGTAAGTTAGATATTAATTCAGGTAAATCTGCTTACCTACCAACAGTGGGTTTAACAGGTTCTTATGGTTGGAATAAAAACAACAATAATGCGGCTTCTTTCGTTGCCGTATCTACAAATACAGGTCTATCAGGTGGCGTTAACCTAAGCTGGAATTTGTTTGATGGTGGAGCTACCATAACAAGGGTGAAAAATGCTAGAATTAATTTAGAAACTCAGCAGCTCGAAAAAGAAAATTTGCTATTGAGTATTGAAAGAGATTTTAATAATGCTTGGGATGATTATATGAATAAACTTGAAATTTATAATATTCAAGAAAAAAATATTCTAACGGCTCAGAATAATTTTGAACGTACAGAGGAAAAATTTAAAATAGGTCAAGTTAATTCCATAGAGTTTAGGCAAGCTCAACTTAACTTATTAAATGCAGAATTAAGTAGAAATAGCGCTAAGTTTGAAGCAAAGTTATCAGAGTTACAAATACTACAGATAAGTGGTGAACTTCTTAATGTTCAGTTTTAAAAGAGGTAAAATTTATGGAAGAGTATTTTTTTCAATGTCCTTATTGTTGGGAGCAAATATCTATGCTTGTAGATACCTCCCAAAATCATCAAAATTATATAGAAGATTGTGAGATTTGCTGTAACCCTATTCAAGTGTCTATAGTGGTTGAAAATCAGGAAATTATAAATTTTGAAGCAAAAAACATTGAACAGTAAGTTTTTTAATTAACTGATAATCAATTATTTGAAAAAACACCCTGTGCAGTTCATCGAAAAAAGTTGCAGTTTATAGAATTTGCTTATATATTCGTTTACTTAAAGCAAGCATAGTGTGTACCCTAACCAAAACCTACTTGAATGAAAATGCTTAAACTAACCCTACTTTTCTGCTTCGTTTCGTTGCTCTCTTTTGCTGAGATTTCAACGGATCAGAAAGCAGCTCTTATAGACTTATACAATTCTACAAATGGTAAATCGTGGAATAGAACGTGGAATTTAGAAAAACCAGTTTCAACATGGTCTGGAGTAAAAATTGAAGATTCAAGTGTTGTAGAGCTTAATCTTAGCTTCAATAAACTAGAAGGAACATTACCAGAGTCTATTTCTAAATTATCAAGTCTTAAAGTTTTAGATCTATCATTTAATAAATTGGAAGGAGAATTACCAAAAACATTGACTAGTATGACTAGTCTTGTTGAGGTAAAATTGTTTTCAAACAATTTAACAGGAAAAATTCCATCAGATATAGGATCGTTAACCAATTTGAAGTCTTTAGAATTATTCAACAATAATTTTACTGGTGAAATACCAGCTTCAGTTGGAAATCTTACAAAATTAGAGAGCTTAATTCTTAGCAGTAATAACCTTATAGGAAGATTGCCAGAAAGTTTAGCAAACCTAAAATCTCTAAAAGTTTTAAGTGTATTTGATAATAGCTTATTAGGCGCTATACCAGCTTCACTAGGTGAACTTGGTCAGTTAGAGGAACTAGTATTATCTAATAACGCATTCTTTGGAAATATTCCAGGAGAATTAGCACAACTAAGTAATCTAAGAACTCTATTATTAAACAATAACCAACTTCAGGGGAATTTTGCTGCATTAAAGGGGAAGTTTCCTAAAATTGTAGATTTTGAACTAGACAAAGCAAATACCGAAGGGGAGTTAGCAACTTTAGATGAAGAGGAAGACGACGATTAAATTTAGAATTATTTCTTAGCCATAATTTAATATTAAAAGCACTCAAAAATTATTTGAGTGTTTTTTTTTGATTAAAACTTGTCAAATCTAAAAAGCATTGTATATTTGCAGTCCGATATCGCGGGATAGAGCAGTAGGTAGCTCGTCGGGCTCATAACCCGAAGGTCACTGGTTCGAGTCCAGTTCCCGCTACTAAGCGTAAATCGCACCAAAACCAACGGTTTAGTTCACTCTAAACCGTTTTTTTATGCTTTATATTCATGAATTGGTTACCTTAGAGTGTCAAAATGAACACGATTTAGAACACAATTTGGAACACAAACCGAAATTTACAGAACCTAGGATCTTTAATGCCAAAGGGGATTTGAATAAACGCTGGTATGTTTATTTCTCTTATCGTAATCCTAAAATTGGGAAATTACCTTATTATGATATAATGACTAACTAAATCATTTTTATATAATTTTAAAGGTATATATTTTCGGTTTAGATTAGCCTTTAGCGATAAAATATGTTAGAGTATATTCTGAATAAAGTCGAGGGTTAGTAAAACCAGCCGCAATGAAATATAGCCCTTGTTGCAAAGCGTTATTTATTTTTTAATTCGATTTTTCGTCCATCAGAATCTTGTATGATTGCTGTTTTCCCCCATTCAGTTATGTTTATTCCATTTAGGATTTTCCAGTTGGTATTTTTAATGTTATCAATTGTCGTTTCTAAATTCTCAACTTCAAATCCAAGTCTTAAAGAATTGTCAGCTTCTCTCATTGATTTAGTCAAAGGGTAAATCTCGAATACAAATCCATTATTTTCACTTGCGTAATGGAAAGGTCCATTTCCGTGTTGGTGATAATCAAATTCAAATCCGATTTCCTCATATTGAGTTTTTAAATGGTCAGGATTTTGTGTTCTGATTACAAGAAGGTTTATTTTCATTTATTATTGGATTTTTCAATGACAAAAGGGTTTATTTAATGCTTTATAACGGTTTTGGCTATGGTTTCTTGTGAGAATTTAGCGATTAACTTTGCAAGTACAAAATGACGAGGAAATTCCGCAGGAATTTCCGTTGTAAGCCTTTACCAGCAATGAACTATACACATTGTTGTAAAACGTTTTTATTAGTCAATTCCTAAATCATTTGTGAAAGAATGATGTAATTCAATTTCACTTATTGGAACTCCAGTATTATATTCAGTTATTCCGCAAATAATTCGCTCAACTTCATATTTGCTTGATATATTTTCAATGTCAATTAGTTTGTCCCTGTTTAAAGATATTGTCCAATCCACTAATTGTCTTAATGTTCCTTTTGAAACAGGTGTTGTTCGTTTAATAGTTTTAATTCCGAAAATTTTGACGTGAGAACCTAATTCTGGATTAAAATCTAACGCTACTAAATCAGGTAATTCAAGTCCAATTTCCGTTTTTAATTGACTCCACTTTTCTTTCAATTCCGATTGATTAAATAATTCCGATATTTTCATATCAGTTTTTATTTCCTTTTCGGCCGAAGTCAAATTTCTTAACCCTTTTCTGATTCTATAAAATACTATTTGAGTTAGACATTTATCTGTGGGATTTATAATAATTCTGCTGAAAACAATGTTAGCGCAATCTTGAATAGTATAAATTTTTTCGGCTTCAGAATCTTCAATTCGTATTCCAAATTTGTCCTCAATAGACATCACTAATTCGACTGAATCTAATCCCATTATCGGTTTGATTTAAATGTTTTACAACGGTCGTGGCTATGAGTAGTGCGGGCGCAAACAAGCACTTTCCTTTCGGTTGAGCACAGGGCCAAAACCTTGTTTTTCGGGTTTTTATCTTAATATTTCAAAAAGCCAAAACAAGGTTTTGGCAGTCATTGCAAAATAACGATTTCTTTCGGGTTAAGCACCTAATCCCGCATTACTTATAGCCGTTGTTGTGAGCAGTTATTATTCGTCAGTTTCTTCATCACTAAACCCAAAAGCATTATCCAATCTCTCGTGCGTAAATATATTTTTTTCGGTTCCGTTTTTTAAAACTTTTAATAGTTCAATCCCATATTTGTAAACATCTTCTAATTTTTTCTTGCTTACCGACTTTTTTAATCGACCGTGAGAAATTTGGTTACGATAATCCCTAAACTGATGATATTTATTTTTTAAGTCAGAATAATCATCTTCGGTTAATTCATTCGTTTCGAGTAGAATTCGCAATAATACGTTCAATGAATACATCATTGGCATCATTAGCTTTCTACGAATATTTATATCCCTCGTGTTTTTTGTTTCACGATATGGTTTTATTATATCAAAACCTAATTTCTCAATATCTCCAGATATTTGTAGAATCGCCATTTTCACCGAAACATCCTTTAACTTTTTGATGTGGTCTAATTCACTTTTTGATATACCTAATAGTTCCAAATTATCTTTTGAGAGATAAACTTCTAATTCTTCTCTTAATGAGGAATTATATTCATCTTTAAGAAAACGATGGAAAAAATCTTTAGTTCCAGTCAAATAGAAATAGACTGCCTCTTCATTAGGAAAACCAAATCTGTGTTGTAATGTATTTCTATCATCTACAAGTAATTCAATTATTGGTTTTTCAGGTATAGTAATTCCTAAATCTGCCAAACCTTTGAAAGAGTCCCAAATTCCAATTGTCAAATTCTGATTTTTTGTACTGTAAATTGATTTCCCTTCTACTAACAATTTGTCTTTAAGAATTAACTCTACTGAATTCGCTAAATGAAGAATTACAAACTTAAATTTTCTATCATTTTTTTCTCCATAAAGTTCGGTAGCGTGTGCTAATAATTCTATTGCACTTACATATAATGGCGATTTCATCATAATTTTACGAATGTTGGTTTTAATGTCTAGTCCTGAAATATGGCTACAGGTTAAAAATTGATTTTAAGCTGATTTTAAATATACCATATTCGGTGTTTTATAGTCTAAAGATACATGTAATCTTATTTGGTTGTATAGATTAACAGCATTTTTGGTAGCTCTTTTCGCGTGTTTCACGCTATCAAAGGTCTGGTCGAGATAAAATTCGTCTTTTAGGATGCCGTTTACACGTTCCGCAATAGCGTTTTCGTAGCAATGGTTATCTTCTGTCATACTAATTTTGATGTTGTTTTTCTTTAAAATTTGCGTGTACACATTACTACAATATTGTATTCCTCTATCTGAGTGGTGTATGAGGTTCTCTGTGCTTTTAGCTTGATATAAAGCCTTTTTAAGCGCTCTGGTACAACCGCTAAGTTCAAGGCTGTCACTAAGGTCATAACCTATAATTTTTCTAGAATACATGTCGGTTATAAGCGCTAAATAACAAAACCCTTTTACAGTTCTGATGTAGGTGATATCACTTACCCAGACTTGATTAGGTCTATTAACAATGACATCTTTGATAATGTTTTTATGTTTGTAGAACCTATGTAACGAATTGGTTGTTTTATAGCTAGGTTTCTTTCTGTTAATAAGCATATTGTGTTTTCTAAGAATGTTGAAAAGTGTGTCCCTGCCTACTTTAAGGTTAGCATTGTCAAAATCATCTTTTAGAGATATTTTGAGTTTACGCACACCTTCTCTAGGTAAGGATCTGCGTTTTTGGTTGACAATTTGAATGCTCTGTTGTTCGAGTTTTAAACGATTATCAGCTCTGATTTTATACTTATAGTAAGCATCACGTTTAAGTCCGAAAGCGTTACAAATTGTGGTTAAAGACGCAAATCCTTTAGCATTGACTTTAGTTTTATCTAACGCTCTATATTTAGCTTTTTTTTTAGTTCAGCAACCGATTTATAGCCAAGGTCTTCCGCAGCAACTTCAAGGTATGAATCTTGAATCATGGCATCTAGGTCTTTTTTTAACAAGAGTTTTTTAAGCTGTTCAATTTCTTTTTGAAGTTCTTTAATGCGTGTTATTTCATCTTTAGTTTTCACAGTTATTCTAGTGTTCATAAGGTCTTTACGATTGTACTTTTTAATCCATTCGTTGATTGTGGTTGGATTAATTCCATAAGCCTTACCTAATTGATACTTGTTTAATTTACCGGTTGTAAGTTCGTCTAAAATTTTCAGTTTAAAAGGTTCTGAATACCTTCTGATGATTTTGTCGTTTTTGTACATAATGTTTAAAATTATGTAGCCTTTATTCAGGACGGGTCATAATTGCTCACAACAACAGGATATACGCATTAACTATATCCACATTATAGGTTTACTAAGATAACAAATCTTTTAAATCATTTAATAAGCTGTTAAAAGTGAGATAAGTATATGTTTCTAAGGATTTATTATCGTAAACATTAGTATTTATTTTTACCATTCGTCGACACTTAATTTCCATTCGTCTACGTTAAACTCCGTTTAGACTAAATTCAAAAAATAATGCATTATAAATAGGTTATTTTGTGTGGAAATTTAAAATTTAATGCTTTGAAATCCCTCAATGTTTTACTTATAGAAGACGATATGATAGAAGTAATGAAGCTCAAAAGAGCTACAGATTCATTACAGTTAAATCATAAAATTACTGAAGCCAACAATGGTGAAGAAGCTTTACAATTGTTAGAGAAAAAAGACAGTCTTCCAGATATTATTCTTTTGGATTTAAATATGCCAAAAATCAATGGTATTGAGTTTTTAAAAATCTTAAAAGCCGATGACCGTTTAAAATATATTCCAACAATTATATTAACCACCTCTAATAATCAACGTGATCTTTTAGAATGTTTTAAAATCGGTATCGCAGGATATGTGTTAAAACCCTTAAAATATGAAGATTATGTTTCTAAAATTGAAAAATTATTAGCATATTGGAGTATAAATGAATTGATTACGGTATAGCGAACTCAAGATTTTAAAATAAATATTGACATAGAGTTATGTAATTATTTTTAATAATTAAGGTTTCATGTAGTCATTCAAAAGCAATATAAATAAACACATGAAAGGAATAATTTTTACTGAATTTTTAGAACTCGTAGAAGAGAAGTTTGGTTTAGCTATGGTAGATAAAATTATCACTCAATCCGAGCTACAATCTGGTGGTATCTATACTTCAGTAGGAACTTATGAGTTTTCAGAAATGCTTCAATTGCTTACGCACCTTAGTGAGAATACAGATATTTCTAAAGACGATTTATTGTTAGTGTACTCAGAGCATTTATTTAAAGCGCTTGTGCGATCGCACCCAAATCTTGTAGACCACTACAAAGACCCTATGGATTTATTGGCTTCAATAGAAAACCATATTCATGTAGAGGTTCAAAAAATTTATCCAGATGCCCAATTACCAACCTTTGAGTTAGAAGATAGAAATGACGATAAGATGGTTATGGTTTATAAATCAGATAAGGCATTGTATATGTTAGGTAAAGGTCTAATGCAAGAAACATTCAAGCTTTTCAAAACTCCTGTTGAAATTAATCTTGAAAAACTAAATGAAGCTGGTACAGAGGTACGGTTTTTTATCAATAAAGCATGATGACCTTAGATGAAACAGAAATCTTAAAAAGAGCACTAGAGCGTGAAAGAGCTTCAAGAAAAGCAGCTGAAAAAATTCTTGAAGAGAAATCTACTGAGCTTTACAACCTAACCCAAGAGTTAAAGATATCGAACACTAAGCTAGAGCAGATTGTTCAAGAACGTACTTCAGAACTAAAAGGCGTATTTGAAAACATCATTGATGCTTACGTTGTTATGGATTTGTGGGGAAATGTTCTAAAGATGAATGATGCCGCAGTCCATCTTTTGGGCTATGATAAAAGATTAGAGGATTTCAATCTCATTACATTGGCTGATGAATCAGAGGTAGATAATGTTATGGGAGCTTTCGATATTTTAATGAATCAAGGAGCAGTAACTAATTTTCAGGTTAAAATTAACACGAAATCTGGTGAACAAAAGCTAGTTCAAATCAATGCAAGTATTATTATAGGTTCAGAAAACAAGCCTATAGCAGCACAAGGTATTGTTAGAGATATTACCAAGGATAAAGAGGCTGAAGAACATCTTATACAATCAGAAAACAGATTATCTACACTCATAAGAAATTTAGATTCTGGCGTTCTTCTAGAGGATGAAAACAGAAAAATTGTATTAACTAATAACAAGTTTTGCAACTTGTTTGAGATTCCTCTACTACCAGAACAGTTAGTTGGATCTGATTGTTCAAATTCAGCAGAGCAAAGTAAAAACATGTTTCTAGATCCAGAAGGATTCGTAGAAAGAATCAATGAAATTGTTGAAAAAAGGGAATTGACTCTAGGCGATGAACTCAAAATGGTTAATGGAAAGATTCTAGAGCGAGATTATATACCTGTTTTTAGTGACTCTAAATACAAAGGTCATTTGTGGAAATATAGAGATATAACTTTAAAAAGGAGATACAGGCAGAGTATTGAAATAGAGAAAGAAAAATACAGAAGCATCATTGCCAACATGCATCTCGGTTTGGTAGAACTAGATAAAGAAGAACGCATTGTGATGGCTAATCAGAGCTATCTTAAAATGACAGGTTACTCTGAAGATGAAGTCTTAGGTAAGGTAGGTAAGGATATACTATTAGCAAAAGCTGATAGAGATATGGTGGAAGAGAGAATGAAGGAAAGAAAGAATGGATTAACCAACGCTTATGAAATTAGGATAAAAAATAAAAAAGGAGAATTAAGACACTGGCTAATAAGTGGTGCACCGAATTATAATTTTAATGGTCAAGTCACAGGTTCTATAGGTATTGTTTATGACATTACAGAAATAAAGGCACTTCATCTTCAAAAAGAAAACTTGCTCTTAAAGCTAGAAAAAAGTAATGATGAACTTCAAGAATATGCACATATTGTTTCTCATGATTTAAAATCTCCGCTACGTAGTATTGATGCTTTATTACAATGGATAAAAGAAGATAATAAGGATAAGTTGGATGAAGCGAGTATGCAAAATATTAGTCATATTGAAACAACATTAGAGAAAATGGAGCAACTGATTTCTGATGTTTTAGAATATTCTAGTGTAGGTTCAGATAATAGTAAAAATGAGTCTGTGGACACTAATGATTTAGTTAATGACTTAATAAAGATTCTGTACATCCCAGAGCATATTGAGGTAGAGGTTCATAATAAACTCCCTATAGTCACTGGTGATAAAACAAAACTGCAACAGCTGTTTCAAAACCTTATCAGTAATGCTGTAAAGTTCATTGATAAGCCTAAAGGAAAGATAGACATAAAATTAAATGTGTCTTCTGACTATTACCAGTTCTCAATTAGTGATAATGGTATAGGCATAGAAGAAAAATTTCATGAAAAAATATTTAAGATTTTTCATTCTTTAAATAAAAGTAAAGATTCAACAGGTATCGGACTTTCCATAGTGAAAAAAATTGTTGACCTTCATGATGGCAAAATTTGGCTAAACAGTAAGCCAGGAATAGGAACTACGTTTCATTTTACATTAAAAAAATAATATGAAAACATTACAATTAGTAAAAAAAGGTAATAAAAGCTGGGATTATATAACCCCAAAACAAGACTTGAAAAGACCTTTAGTATTAGTGTTCGGTAATCGTTTTGCTTTGGAAGATACCAAAATTTATGACGAAATAAAGGAGCTCTTTCCTGATGGTGAAATTATTTTTGGATCTGCATGTGCAGAAATATCTTCTGATACAGTTAATGAAAATAGTATTACCATAACGGCCATAGAGTTTGAAAAAAGCAACTTTATAGTTAAAACTAGTAATGTTTTAAATAAAGATTTAGATAGTTATAAAACAGGTGATGAGTTAATTGGTCAGTTTCCAAAAGAAGGATTAAAATATATTTTTGTGGTATCTGAAGGAAGTTTTATAAACGGAAGTCAGCTCACAAAAGGAATGAGTTCTTCAACTGGAGATAACATTATTATCACAGGTGGATTATGTGGTGACGATACCCGATTTGAAAAAACAATAGCAGGCTACAATGAAAATCCGAAGTCAGGCGAAATTGTAGCTATTGGTTTTTATGGGGATACTTTAGATATTTCTTTCTCTATTCATGGTGGTTGGACACCGTTTGGACCAGAACGAATCGTCACTAAATCTGAAGGTAACACTCTATATGAATTAGACGGAAAACCTGCACTAGATTTGTATAAATCGTATTTAGGAGATAAAGCAAAAGATCTTCCAAGTGCGGCTTTGCTTTACCCATTGAATGTAACTTCAGAAAATGAAAAACAATCTATAGTAAGGTCTATTTTAAATATTGATGAAGAAACCAATGCTGTAATTTTAGCAGGCGATATAGCAGAAAATGCTAAAGTACAACTCATGATGACCAATGTAGACAATATAGCCAACGCATCAGAGAGAGCTGCAAAACAAGCATTAGAGCTAAGAGAAACAAAACCTGAACTTGCCATGCTAATTAGCTGCATAGGTAGAAAATTGGTTTTAGACCAACGTGTTGAAGAAGAAATAGAAGAGGTCATTGAAGTGTTGGGGAAAGACACTACTATTTCAGGTTTTTATTCCTATGGAGAAATAGCTCCTTTTCATGGTGAAGTTGCATGCCAATTACATAATCAAACAATGACTATTACTTTAATTAGTGAATAAATGAATTCACTGCTCAAAAGACAAATGCGCAAGTTCTTAAGTGAAGAACTTAAGGAGAATAAAGATTTGGAAGCTTTTCTAAATGCTGTTGATTTGTCTTATAATAATTTTGAAGAACAGTCTAATATGATTCAAAGAGCTATGAAAATTAGTTCTGAAGAGTTGTTTGAAGCCAACAGAAAACTACAGCGAGAAGCTAAAGAACAAAAAGAATTAATAGACAAGCTTAAAAATGTTATCAATAGATTAAAGTTTTTTGACAGTAATTCTGAAAGTAAAGAAGACAAAGAACTCAACGGAATAGAACTTGTTGGTTTTATAGAAAATCAGGCTAAGGAAATTGTTGAGATAAATAATCAAAGAGAGCTACTTTTGAAGGAGCTAGAGCATCAAAATCAAGAGCTTAGCGATTATGCACATATGGTGTCTCACGATTTAAAATCACCACTCCGTAGTGTAGATACACTAACCGCTTGGTTAATGGAAGATAATAAAGACAAGCTAGATGGTCATGTTACTGCGCAACTTGGTTTAATCCGCTCAAACGTTGAAAAAATGGATGCGCTTATTAATGGTATTTTAAACTATTCAACTATTGGTAAAAACCAAATAGAAGCATATAACATAGATCTTAATTTATTACTGAAAGATGTGCTTAAAATGATGGAAATACCGAAACATGTTTCCATTGAAATAGAAGATTTGCCAACCATAATTGGTGATAAGTACAGATTGCAACAGTTATTTCAAAACTTAATTGGTAATGCAATTAAGTATAATGATAAACCTCAATGCCAGATTAAGATAGGCTTTAGCAACAAAGAACCATTTTGGGAATTTTACGTTAAAGACAATGGTTTAGGGATTGAGGAGCAATATTTCGATAAGATTTTCAACACATTTGAAAAGCTTGAAAACAATGGAGATTCTACAGGAATTGGCTTATCAATCGTAAAAAAGATAGTAGAAATATATGGTGGCGAAATTTGGTTAACTTCTGAAATGAGTAAAGGCACAACATTTTATTTCACTATAAAAAAACAACCTCGTGGAGCAGCCTAATCTCAATTACATTTATAATATGTCTGGTGGCGATAAAGACTTTGAGCAAAAGCTCATAGATATTATTAAAGCAGAGTTTCCAAATGAAAAAGCATTCTATTTCAGTAATATAGAGGCTGGTAATTATAAAGAAACGGCAGGAAATGTACATAAGATTAAACATAAAATTAGTATTTTAGGTCTTGAGAAGAGTTATGAAGTTGCTGTGAATTATGAGAATAACCTCATGGAACACAGTACAGAAGGCAAAATTGAATTTGAATCAATTTTGCAAAACATAACCGATTTTTTAGAGACCTTATAACCCTATTTTATGAATTGTATAATTATTGATGATGAAGCCACAGCCAGAGCTATTATATCTCAGCTTTGTACCAACGAATCTAGCTTAAATGTTCTCGAGGAATTTCCAAATGCAATTCAGGCTATTAAATATTTAAATCAAAATGATGTAGATTTAATTTTCTTGGATATTCATATGCCAGATTTTACAGGTTTCGATTTTATTGAAACCATTAAAAACCCACCAAAGATTATACTTACTACTTCAGATGCTAATTTTGCCATTCAAGCTTTTGAATATGATTGTATCGTAGATTATTTAGTAAAGCCAATTACACCAGACCGTTTTAGTAAAGCGATACAAAAAGCGGAGAGTTCTGCAAAACCTATAAAATCTAAAGCAAAAGCTTTCGATGAGGTAGAAACTACTTCAGGAAATGATCTCTATGTTAATATTGATAGACGCCTTATTAAGATAGATATTCCTAGCATTTATTTGGTTGAAGCTAAAGGTGATTATATTCAAATAAAGACCGAAGAAAAAAACTACACCGTACACTCCACTTTAAAAAAGATTGAAGACAAATTACCAGACAGTCTATTTTTAAAAATTCATCGTTCCTATATCATCAACGTTGATAAAATTATAGACATTGAAGACAATAGTGTTTTAATAAAGAAAGATGTTATTCCGGTGAGTCGTTCTAACCGTCCAGAATTAATGAAGCGCTTAAATCTTCTTTAATCAAAATCCATTTAACGTTTCAAAAATGTGATTCAAGGTACTTGGTTTACCAACAAACGAATATTATTAACTCTACACTACTTTCAAATCTATATTTGTATCATATTCAAAGTTAGTTTTATGAATATGGTTAGATAGCAAAAGTAAAAAAGGTACAGGTTTTCTGTGCCTTTTTTACTTTGTAGAAATATCTAATGTGTTTTGTAATATTCTGAAAAACAACACATCAAATATTATCTTCCATTGGTCTACACATAATGTTTGTCCATCGAAATTTACCGAACCAAAAGCGCTATCACGACTATGTTTGCTTCAGAATTAAAAAACTAAAAAACTTTAATTATGAAAATAGCAATAGTAGGAAGCGGATACGTAGGTTTAGTTACCGGAGCATGTTTCTCAGAAGTAGGTATTGATGTTGTTTGTGTAGACATCGATGAGCAAAAAATCGAAAACCTAAAAAACGGAATCATCCCAATTTATGAACCAGGTTTAGAAAATATGATTAAGCGTAACATGTCTAAAGAGCGTTTAAACTTTTCTACAAGTCTTGCTGAAACCATATCAGAAGCAGAGGCAATATTTATTAGTGTTGGTACACCACCAGATGAGGATGGTAGTGCAGATTTAAAACATGTACTAGCAGTTGCAAGAGAATGCGGTAAACACATGAACGATTACAAGTTGATTGTAACTAAAAGCACTGTACCAGTGGGAACTTCTGAAAAAGTTAAAAGTGCAGTTCAAGGCGAGCTGGATAAACGCATGGTAGATGTTACTTTTGATGTAGCTTCAAATCCAGAATTTTTAAAAGAAGGTGCCGCTATTGATGACTTTATGAAACCAGATAGAATTGTTATTGGTACAGAAAGTGAAAGAGCAGAAAAGGTACTTGAAAAGTTATACAAACCCTTTACGTTAAATGGTCATCCGGTAATTTCAATGGACATCGTCTCTGCCGAAATGACAAAGTATGCAGCAAACTCAATGCTTGCTACTAAAATTAGTTTCATTAATGACATTGCAAACCTTTGTGAAATTGTTGGAGCAGATATCAATAATGTTAGAAAAGGGATAGGTTCAGATTCTCGTATTGGTACAAAATTCATCTACCCAGGAATTGGATATGGTGGATCATGTTTTCCGAAAGATGTGCAAGCTTTAATAAAAACGGCTAGTGAAAATAAATATGAACTACAAGTACTTAAAGCAGTTGAATCGGTTAATAAAGCTCAAAAGTTAGTGTTGTTCAATAAAATCAATTCACATTTTGAAGGTGATTTAAGAGGAAAAACCATAGCAATTTGGGGATTATCATTTAAGCCACAAACCGATGATATGCGCGAAGCACCTTCATTGCAAATCATAAAGGAACTATTAGCTGCTGGCGTAACGGTAAAAGCATACGATCCTGTTGCTAAAGAGGAAGCACAGCATCATTTTGGAGATACAATTACGTACTGCGACGATCAATATGAAACGTTAATTGGATCAGATTGTTTAGCCATATTAACAGAGTGGGCAGAATTTAAGATTCCTAATTTCAAAGTGATGAAGCATTTGTTGAACAGTCCAATTGTTTTCGATGGAAGAAATATCTATGACAAAGAAGAAATGCATGCTTTAGGTTATCAATATTCTTGTATTGGTATAAATACTGAAAAGAAAAACATCACTAAAACTCAGCTAAATATACAAGTAGCATAAACAGTTTCAATTCAGAAGACTTCAACCCCAAGAATCATGAATAAAAAAAGAATATTAGTTACAGGAGGAGCAGGATTTGTAGGCTCACATCTTTGCGAAAGATTATTGTCCGAAGGACATGAAGTATATTGTTTAGACAATTTTTTTACAGGACAGAAGCAGAACGTTCTGCATCTAAGGTCTAATCCGTACTTTGAGCTAATTCGCCACGATGTTATTAACCCTTACTTAATAGAAGTAGATGAAATCTACAATTTGGCCTGTCCTGCCTCGCCTGTACACTATCAGCATAATCCTATAAAGACCATTAAAACATCTGTAATGGGAGCCATTAATATGCTAGGATTAGCAAAGCGTGTCAATGCTAAAATTTTACAAGCTTCAACGAGTGAAGTGTATGGCAATCCGATGGTACATCCACAGCCAGAATCGTATTGGGGAAATGTAAACCCAATAGGTGAACGTTCATGCTATGATGAAGGTAAAAGAGCAGCGGAAACATTGTTTAGAGACTATCATGCACAGAACAATGTCAATATTAAAATTGTTAGGATTTTTAATACCTATGGTCCAAGAATGCATCCAAATGATGGTAGAGTGGTGTCTAATTTTATTGTTCAGGCTTTACAGAATAAAGATATCACTGTTTATGGTAAAGGAGAACAAACTAGAAGCTTTCAGTTTGTAGATGATTTAGTGGAAGGTATGATAAAAACCATGGCAACAGATAGTTCATTTACAGGCCCAGTTAATATTGGTAATCCAGATGAGTTCAAAATCATCGAATTGGTGGAAAAAGTCATTCAACTTACAGGTTCAAAATCTAAAATAGTTTTTAGACCATTACCATCTGACGATCCATTAATGAGACAACCAGATATCACTTTAGCTAAGAAGCAACTAGACTGGGAGCCTAAAGTGAAATTAGATGAAGGCTTAGAGAAAACCATTGCCTTTTTTAAAGAAGCCATTAAATAGTAAAAAATTCAATTTTTAAAGTCATGAAAAAAAAGATATTAGTTATAGACGATGAGTTAACAATGACAACGCTTTTAGAATTTTTCTTATCTAATAAGTACGAGGTTAAAGCAGTAAACTCAGGAAAAGCAGCGGAAAGTTGGTTAGAAAACAATCTACCAGATTTAATAATCAGCGATATTCAAATGGATGATATGGATGGGTTTTCGCTATTGCAAAATATTAGATTAAGAGGTTATACAAAGCATACGCCAGTTATAATGCTTTCTGGTAAAGCCGAAAGTAAGGAACGCATAAAGTCTTATAAGCTAGGAGCTCAAGATTATCTTATAAAACCATTTAATCCAGAAGAATTAGATGAGGTTGTAAAGAAAAATCTATACCCAATCCATTATGCTAATGCTTGGTAAAAGTAAATGATCTGTTAGATATTAATTCCCCAGATAACATGAAAACACTATACATAGGAAAAAATATAGACGACATCCAATGGAGTATTGAGAATACAGAAATCTCAGTGATTTTTTGTAGTAATAGTTTAGAGGCTGTCAATATTTTAAAAGTTCAAAAGGATGTTGAAGCTATAATATGTGAGTATAATTTGACTGGAAATAACGGTCTTTATTTACACAAAAGACTAAAAGAAGAGGTCTGTTTGTCAGCGATACCTTTTATTCTTCTTTTACAGGAACATAATAATCAAGTTTATCAAGATGCTTTTAGAGCTGGCGTGAATGATTATTTTGTGATAAAATCGACTAACATAGAAGAGATTTTTCTTAGAGCAAAACAATTGTCTAGAGGAAAAGAAGCAGCGTCATTGGGCAGTAAAGAAGTTGAACCAATCAAGTATCAATTTCCACTTTCAAAGAGAATTTTTGATATCGTTATAGCGTCAACAATCTTATTCTTTCTTTCACCACTGTTTTTAATTACGATTATAGCAATTCGATTAGAATCGAAAGGAAAAGTCTATTATATAGCAAAGCGTGTTGGCCGAAAAACCTTTGATTTTTACAAACTAAGATCCATGAGAACCGGATCGGATAAGCTATTGCAACAACTAGCTAAAGATAAAAATCAATATAATAAACCTGAAATTAAGGTAGCAGATGAAAAAGAAGAATGTCCACGATGTAGTAAACTGCAAAAAGGCGAATCTTGTTCGCCATTAAAATATGCTGAAGGAAATAAAATTTGTGATTATTGGTATACAAAACAAAAAAAGCAAGAACAGAAAAACAGTTCAAGTTTTATAAAAATAGTTGATGACCCAAGGATTACTAAAGTTGGTAAGATAATAAGAAACACAAGTATAGATGAGTTGCCTCAACTAATCAATGTCATTAAAGGAGACATGTCTTTAGTTGGAAACAGACCTTTGCCAGTCTATGAAGCAGAACTGCTAACTCAAGATCAAATGTCTAAACGTTTTTTGGCACCAGCAGGTATTACAGGCTTGTGGCAAGTGGAATTAAGAGGAAAAGGTGGCGATATGTCGGAAGAAGAACGTATTGCATTAGATAACCGTTATGCAGATTATTTTGCAGGTAATAATTATTCATTATGGTTCGATTTAAAGATTCTCATGAGAACTGTTCCTGCATTATTTCAAAAGAGCACAGTATAATTTTTTTTGATTTTTTGGTTGTTGATTTTAGCTACTATTTCATTAGGTTGAAATAGTAGCTTTTTTTATTTCAATAGACCCCAAATAGCTTAAACATAGTATATTTTCAATTCATCTACACTTACCGTTCATCCATCGAAATATACCAGAATTCACTCTAATAGCAGTGTAAGTTTGTATCAGTTAAAACACGTCTAACAAAGACAAATGTTTAAAATTATGAAACCTACTTTAAAAGTTTTAATAGCAGTATTTATCCTATCGTTGGTTAATTATTCTGTATACGCGCAAGATTCAATTGTAGATGTAAACCAAAAAGAATTATTTAAACTGTTAATACCAGAGCTTGAAGTTTTAATAGATTCTGCTTTGGCAAACAACGGGATGTTAGGATATAGAAAAGACGAAATTGAAGTTAAAAAAGCCAACCTAAAATCTAAGCGTCGCAATTGGACCAGAAATTTTGGGATCCAAGCAGATACAAGATACGGTAACTTCAACAATTTTTCTAACAATGTTTCAGGTTCAAATACTGTAACACTTTCAAGTGCAACAACGCAGACTAACTACGGTGTTGGATTGTACTTAAAAATTCCTGTGTTTGATATTTTCAACAGAAAATCTGAAATCAAACAAGCTAAAACAGAAATTTCTCAAGCAGAAAATTTGGTGAAATTTCAAGAAGATGAAATTAAAGAAATAGTAATTCGCTATTATGAGGATTTAATTTTGAAAGAAAACCTGCTAGAAATTCAAGCCACCAATCTAAGCGATGCCAAAGTAAATATGGAAATGGCTAAAAAAGAGTTTACCAACGGGCAAATAGAAATTTACGAATACATTCGAATTTCTGATATCACAGCAGGTGTTACTGCCGAGTTTGAAAAGGCAAAATCCAACTTATTACTAGCCAAAAAACTTTTAGAAAACTATACAGGTGTTCAAATCAACTAATGTCTTAAACACAACAAGATGAAACCAATTGATTTTATAAAACTTATCCTAAAACACAAAACTATTCTAATAGTTGTACCCTTAATTTTTGGGTTGTTGGCGGTGTTACTCACCGTTAATCCAAAAAGAAGCTACTACTCAGAAACAATGTTGTACACTGGTATTGCTTCGGGTTCGTCTATAGAAATGGACAAAACATTTAACTATCTGGCAGCTAATAACGCGTTTGACAATTTGATTAATGTTATAAAATCAAGAGATACTCAAGAAGAAGTGGCGATACGTCTATTAAGTCAGCATTTATCATTAAAAAAGCCAAATCATAAATTCATTTCAGATGAATCTTATGAGGCGTTGATGGAAATTCTTCCGGAAGATCTAAAAAGCTATTTGGCAAATGATCAAAATCTAGATGAAAACGGGAACTTAGATTACGAATCAACAGTTACATACTTAACTGAATTAATGAATAGTGACAACTCAAATTTTGTGTATTCATTACTAAGTTTTGACGATCCACATTATTCACTCGAAGCAATTTCTAAAGTGAAAGTAGAGCGTATTTCTTCTAGTGATTTGGTAAAATTAAGTTACGAAATTGATGATCCTGGAATCTGCCAACAAACATTAAAAATCTACATAGATGTTTGCACAAAAAAGTATAAAGATTTAAAGGAAAATGGGTCTGATACAGTGGTGAAATATTTTGAAGCACAACTTTCTGAATCTGAAAAAAAGCTAAAAACGATAGAGCAAAAACTACTAAAATTCAATCAAGATAACAACATTATCAACTATTACGAACAGAGTAAAGCAGTTGCTATTGTTAAAGAAGATATGGATGTCGCCTACAAAAAAGGAATGGCACAATTGGCAGGATCTGAAGCTTCTGCTCAGCGATTAGAAGAAAAATTAGCAATACAAGAGCTAATTCAACAAAAAAATAATGCAATTGTAGATAGCAAAAAAGAATTGGGTGAACTTAACTATAAAATAGGAATGTACACCGCAAAATCTAGTAATGATGAAGTATCAAAACAGAATTTAGAAAACCTTAAGAAGCAAGCAAAAGCACTTCAAAAAGAAATTAAATCTAATGTAGATGAGTTGTACACCTTTCAAAATTCAACCGATGGTGTTCCTATAAAAAAAGTATTGCCAGATTGGGTAGACAAAACTGTAGAAAGTGAAGATTTAAAAGCGAAACTTTCGGTGATGAATCAACAAAACAAAGCTATCGAAAAGCAATTTGCTACTTACGCACCAGCTGGTGCAAACCTGAAGCGTATAGAACGTGAAATTAATGTGGCAGAGCAAGAATATTTAGAGATTTTACACGGACTTAATTTGGCAAAATTAAAATTTCAGGATGCTCAATTGTCTAGCAATTTAACAGCTGTAGATCCACCTTTTTATCCGTTAAAACCAATTCCATCAAAACGAAAAATCATCATTATCGCAATGGTATTTATCACTGGAATTATAATACTGGCCACCATTTTGTTTATGGAATTTTTTGATGATACCTTAAAAAATGAGCTAAAGGCTTCAGAAAAATTACAAATACCATCAATGGGTATGTTACCAAAGCTTTTTAAAGCAAAACCATATTTAGATCTGGTAAGAATGCAAGACCGATTAATGGATTTTGTGATGCAAAATTTTCATCAAAACTTTAAAGCTCAAAATAATACCAAAACACCAAAAATTATTATTGTTTTTAGTACTAGAAATAATGAAGGTAAAAGTGTTATTACCGCAAATATTGCAAAACGATTAAAAGCATCTGGACATTCAGTTTTAGTATTAAATCATTCAAATGAAGATAAGTCAAAAACAAGAGTTTCTAAATCACCTTGGTTGTATAAATTTTTAGGTTATCAAGATCCGAGAATAGATTATGATCACCCATTTTTATCACAAATAACAACTGGTTTAAGTGCTTCGGAATACAGTGTTTATAACACGAATAAAGCTTATAAAGATGTTGTAAATTATGAAGAACTGAGTGTTGATACCTCAGAAGCAATCAACCAAAACCCAGATTATGTTTTAATAGAATTACCAAACTTAATAGAGTTTAATTATCCTTCAGAATTGATAGCAAATTCAGATTTAGTATTAATGGTTTGTCGCTCTAACCGCTTATGGACAAAAGCCGACAATAATATTCTGGATCACATAAAAGAATTAGTAGGTGATAAGATTCAATTCATCGTCAACGGTGTAGATATTAAAGAAATTGAAACGGTTTTAGGCGAATTACCTAAAAAGCGATCAAAAACTAGAGTTAGAATAAAAAATATGTTCCGTTTTCAGTTTTTCACTAACAACCATATTTAAAAATGAAACATCCACGATTTATCTTAAATAACACAGCAAAAAAATGATAATAGGATGTTCCATGTGACCGTTGGAAAAAATAAATATTAACACATGAAAAAGCTAATACATAAAATAATTAGAGAAGATAACTTCTTATCCTTGTCAGGCAACTTAATTATTGCATTACTTGGTTTTGGCGGATTTGCACTGTTGGCAAGAAGTTTAGAAACTGAAGAATTTGCACAATGGGTATTATTTATTTCAGGTGGATCATTAGTCGAAATGCTACGTTACGGTATTACTAACAATGGATTAGTTAGGTTTTTATCTGGTGCTACAGACCAAAATAAAGAAAGATTTATTGGTGCAAATGTTGTAATTAGCTTCTGCGCTACATTGATAATCGCATTAATATTAATAGCAATAAAACTGTTGTTTAGTAATGTAATTAATACATCTTCTTATGCATTATTCTTTAAATGGTATCCTGTTTTAGCGTTTGTGAATTTGCCACTAAATAATGCGCTTGTAGTACAACAAGCTAAAATGAAATATGATAACATCCTTTTTATTAAAGCCCTAAATAGTGGATTGTTTTTTAGCTTTTTGTTGGTAAATACAATTTTTTTAAAACTTTCAATTTTAGAAATTACAATCGTTTTTTTACTAATCAACACCTTAACTTCTTTGGTGTGTATTGGCAAATCTTGGGATGGTTTATTACTGTTTAAAAAAGCGAATAAAGCTACTTTAAATACACTGCTCAATTTTGGAAAGTATAGTACATTCACACTAATTGGGACAAACCTATTGCGTAACGCAGACATCTTAATCATAAGTATTAGTCCTTTTGGTAGCACAGCAGTAGCTTTGTTTAGTATTCCTTTAAAGTTGACTGAAATCCAGCAAATTCCGTTACGAAGTTTTACCGCGACAGCATTTCCAAAAATGTCAAAAGCAAGTTTAGAAGGAAAAACCAACCAGGTTAAAGAATTGTTCAATGTGTATTCTGGTGCCATAACCTATTTGTTTTTTGCGGTCTCGATAGTCACTTTTGTTTTTGCTAAAGAGTTTGTAATGCTTATTTCAGGAACACAATACTTAGATGAACACATTACAGGAATAGACATTGTTTCAATTGTAAAAATACTATCCGTTTACGGGTTGTTATTACCAATTGATAGAATGACAGGAATTGGTTTGGATAGTATTAACAAGCCTAATATAAATGCTATAAAAGTGCTTATTATGTTAGTTGCAAATATAATAGGTGATTTGGTGTCTATTTATGTATTTCATTCCATAGAAATGGTTGCCGTTTCAACACTAATTTTTACAACCGTTGGTATTGTAGTTGGTGCTTATTTTCTCAATAAAAGCTTTAAGGTTTCCTTAGTCGAAATTTTCAAAAGTGCCAATCTGTTTTATAAGAATTTATGGTATAAGTCTAAGCAATTTAGAAGAAGATATCCCGCTTTATAAAAGTTGAGATTAATAGCAATTTTCTAAGCTACAATGTAAAAGTTGTAGCTTTTTTTATAAGTGAAATTCAAAGTTGTAAACGATGAAACGACTTCATCAATATTAGGTTTCTATTCGTCTACACTTAATGTTCATCCATCGAAATCTAACAGAATTCTCTCTGTCTTCAAGCTATGTTTGTATTGTAAAACAAGCAATTAGCAAGTTTTTTGAACATACAATGAATGCAATAAAAAATCATATCAATCCTTTTGAAACCAATTCAGGTTCAATGCGTATTACAAACCTAAATACTGTGATTGCAGTGATTGGTCTGTTAAGCGTTTTAGGACTTATTATTATAAAGGCTGAGGTTTTAGGATTTGCATTATGTATGGCGTTGTTTTTTGTAACAGCTTTAGTTTACACTGTATTCAAAACACCTAAAGTTGGTATTTATCTACTTATCATTTTAGGCTTTTTTGTTACAGGTGCAGCTAGATATGTCGTAGCACCTTGGGGATTGACTATAGATGCTGTTCTTGTACTTATTTATATTGCTTTATTTTTTAAAGGATTTGCGGTGAAATTACCGTGGATTAAAGCAAAATCAAGCTTAACTCTAGTGGTTAGCATTTGGATGGCTTATGTGTTTTTAGAATTAGGTAATCCAGAAGTGTTAAGTAGAGAAGCTTGGTTTTATGCAATGCGCGGTGTTGCTTTATATCAATTTTTGGCAATTCCGTTATTATTTATGCTTTTTAATAAGCAAAAAGATTTAGATAATTTCTTCATCATTTGGGGTATTCTTTCAGTAATAGGAACATTAAAAGGCTTACAGCAGTTCTATTTTGGTGTAGATCCTTTTGAGCAACGTTGGTTAGATCAAGGTGGCGCAGAAACTCATATACTTTTTGGGAAACTTAGAGTGTTTTCATTCTATTCAGATGCAGGACAATACGGTGCATCACAAGCACATACAGGTGTTGTGTTTGGCATTTTGGCAGCATTCAAAAAAACAAGTTTTAAACTTAGAGCATTTTTTATTGGCGTGGCAATGGCTGGTTTTTTAGGGATGATTATCTCTGGAACAAGAGGCGCTATTGCTGTGCCTGCTCTAGGTGGTTTTATGTTTTTAATTCTTCGTAAAAACATTAAAGTTCTTGTCTTAGGCGCAATCTTAGGAATTGGTGTATATGTGTTTTTTGCTCATACAACTATTGGGCAAGGTAATGCTGAAATTAGAAGAATGCGAACAGCTTTTGATCCTAACGAAGCATCGCTACAAGTACGTTTGGCTAATCAAAGAAAACTTAAAGGTTACTTGGCTTCAAGACCTTTTGGTGGCGGACTTGGCGCAACAGGAAATTGGGGACAACGTTTTACACCACACAGTTTTTTAGCCAATACAGCAACAGATAGTTGGTACGTGATGATTTGGGCAGATACAGGCATAGTAGGCTTAGTGTATTACTTGTTTATGCTGTTTTTTATTCTCATTTCTGGTGCTCGAAATGTGATGTTCAAAATAAGAGATAACAATTTAAAAGTTCAGATTACAGCGCTTACCTGCGGAATGGCAGGTATAATGATGGCATCTTACGGAAATGGCGTGTTTGGACAAATGCCATCAGGAATTCTTATGTACGTAACTATGGTGTTTATGTTCATTTCACCGCAATTAGATAAAAAGAAAAGTTTAACAAACCAATAAAATTTTAAGTGATGAATTACAGAAGTATCAACGATTTAAACGAAACAATTTTAAGAAAGCTTCACGTTATTCCAAGAAACATAGATTTGGTTGTTGGTGTACCAAGAAGTGGAATGTTACCAGCTAATTTATTGGCGCTTTATCTTAATTTGCCTTATACAGATATTCACTCTTTTATTAAAGGTTTTGTGTATAAAGCAGGTGCAAGAAAACAATTTTTTGAAGCTTCAGAATATAAAAACATTTTGGTAGTAGATGATAGTATTGCTTCAGGCTCAGCATTGGTAGAATGCAAAAAAAGTTTAGAGCATTTAAACTCAACATTCAATTTTAAATATTGCGTGGTTTATGCGTCACCAGAAAAAGAAAGAGTAGTAGATATTGCTTTAGAAACTGTTGCGACACCACGTTATTTTCAATGGAACATTTTTAACCATTCAACTTTAGATAAAGCGTGTTTTGATATAGATGGTGTGCTTTGTGTAGATCCAACAAAGGAACAAAATGATGATGGACCAAATTATGTTTCATTTTTATTGAATGCTGCGCCACTTTACATTCCTGGTAGTAAAATTGGGACATTAGTGACTTCAAGGTTAGAAAAATACAGAGCAGAAACCGAAACTTGGTTAAAAAATCACGGTATTAAATACGATAAATTAGTGATGTTAGACTTGCCAGATATGAAGGCAAGACAAAAGGCAAATTGTCACGGAAGTCATAAGGCAAACGAGTTTAAAAACAGTAAATACAATCTGTTTGTTGAAAGTGATCTAAAACAAGCAATCGAAATCAATAAACTAACCAAGAAGCCTGTTTTTTGTACTGAAAACTTCAAAATGATTTATGAGTCAGAATCTATGACTTACAACATCAAAAGTGGAAAATATCTTCCGTTTTTAAGAGAATCAGCATTGCAATTAAGAACACTATTTCACAAGTTGAAAAGAAGAGAATTAAAGCTTAATTCAAACTAATAGTTTAACCCTAAAAACTAAACCAATGGAAACCCTAAATCAAATAGTTAATTATATCATACAAAGCTTAGAAGTTGCTTTAGTCATCTATTTCGCTATATCATGTTTGTATGTTTTAGTGTTTGCTGTCGCAGGACATTTCTATAAAAAGCGTAAGCAAGTCGCTAACGATAAACTGAATAAAATAGCAGTATTTATTCCAGCCTATAAGGAAGATGCAGTGATTGTTGATGTGGCAAAAAAAGCTTTGTTTCAACAATATCCACCAAGCTTTTTTGATGTCATTGTCATTGCAGATTCTTTGAAAAATGAAACCTTAAATAATTTAAAAGAATTACCGCTTAAAGTAGTTGAAGTAAGTTTTGAAAATAGTACAAAAGCCAAAGCTTTAAATGCAGCAATGTTTAGCTTGACAAAACCCTACAATTATGCCATAATCCTTGATGCAGATAATATTATGGAATCTCATTTTTTAACTAAAATGAATACTGCATTTAACAAGGGTTACCAAGTGGTGCAAGCACATAGAAAAGCTAAAAACCTAAATACATCATTTGCTATTTTAGATGCAGCTAGTGAAGAAATTAACAATCACATTTACAGAAGAGGTCACAGTGCTTTAGGTTTATCTTCTGGGTTAATTGGATCAGGAATGGGATTTGAGTACAACTTATTCAAATCTATTATGAAAACCGTAACAGCTGTTGGTGGTTTTGATAAGGAATTAGAGTTTGAATTAGCTAAACAAAACATCACCATAGAATATCTTCAGGATACAGTGGTTTTAGATGAAAAAGTTCAGAAGTCTTCAGATTTTTCTAAGCAAAGAAGACGTTGGTTAGCAACACAATTTATATATCTAAAACGTAACTATAAATTAGGATTTAAAGCGCTTTTAAAAGGCAATATAAACTTCTTTGATAAAGTGTTTCAAATGGTTGTGCCACCAAGAATTTTGCTTTTAGGAATCACTACAATTACTACACTAATCTATTGTGTTTTAGATTTTGGTTTCGGTATTACAATATTCGTTTCTAGTCAGTTTTGGTTAATCAATTTTGGACTTTTAGTAGTTGCTTTTGTGTTAGCGCTTCCAAAATCTTTTTATAATTCGGCAACGGTAAAAGCTATGGTTTCTATGCCTTCAGCGTTTTTTAGAATGTTCCGTTTGTTGTTCAATTTAAAAGGTGCAAACACCAAATTTATTCACACATCGCACGGTGTAATTAAAAGTTAAGATGATGAGAATTGGTATAGAAGCACAGCGATTATTCAGACCGCATAAACACGGAATGGATAGAGTAGCACTTGAGTTAATTAAGAATTTACAAGTGTTAGATAAAGAAAATCAGTATTTCATTTTTGTAAAACCAGATGAAGGCAATACTGTAATTGAAGAAACTGAAAACTTTAAAATTGTTGAAGTTGAAGGCGGATCGTATCCTATTTGGGAACAGGTTAAACTGCCAAAAATGGTAAAATCTTATAACTGCGATGTGTTGCACTGTACAAGTAATACAGCACCATTAAATGTAAAAATTCCATTAATTACAACACTTCACGATGTTATTTTTAAGGAAAGTACTATACAAAAACAATTGACTAGTAGTGCATCATGGTACCAAAAAATAGGGAATCTATACAGACGATTAATTGTAGATGCTGTTGTAAAAAGAAGTCACCAATTAATAACAGTTTCAAATTATGAAAAGCATAATATTTCTAATGTTTACAGATTAGATGATTCAAAAATACAAACCGTTCATAATGGTGTAAATAGAAACTTTACATCAGAAATTAGTGAAGCTAAAAAGGAAATGGTAAGAGAAAAATATAACCTTCCAAAACAGTTTTTACTTCACATTGGGAATACAGAGCCTAGAAAAAATACAGCAAGAGTTTTAAAAGCATTTAATAAGTACAACAATAATTTTTCAGATGAAGTAAAGCTCGTATTAATAGGTCTAAATGAATCTAAGCTGAAAAGTCTATTGAAAGACATAGGTTTAGAAAAAGAACTAGCGAAAAAGATTGTGTTAACAGGATATGTTTCGGATGAAGATTTACCTGCTGTATTTAATCTTTCGGAAATGTTCTTGTTTCCATCCTTACGCGAAGGTTTTGGAATACCAATTATAGAAGCTATGGCTTGTGGTGTTCCTGTAATTACTTCAAACACTTCTTCAATGCCTGAAGTTGCTAGTGATGCAGCATTATTTGTAGATCCAAATAGGGTAGGAAGCATTTTTGAAGCTATTGTAAAATTGCGTTTAGACAGAGAGTTTAGAGACAAATTAATAAGTAAAGGACTAGAACGTCATAAATTATTTTCTTGGGAAAATGCAGCAAAAAAAGTGTTGAACATCTATCAACAATTTAATCACAAAAACATTCAGAAATTATGATAAAAGGAAGAGATATAATTATTGTAGGCATTCAACCTTGGGATATCGAAATTGGTAGTAATTGTAAAAACATTGCAACAGAATTCGCTAAAGATAATCGCGTACTTTACGTGAACCCGCCTTTAGATAGAATTACTAGATACAAGCAAAAACAGAAGGAAAGCATTCAAAAACGAATAAAAATTTCAAAAGGACAGCAGTCTGACATCGAAATAATAGATGAAAACTTATGGAATCTGTATCCAAAAACATTGATTGAGTCGATTAATTGGGTACCAAATCATCAGCTTTATAACACCTTAAATAAACACAATACAAAACGTTTTGCAAATGATATTAAAAAGGCTGTAAGGCGTTTGGGTTTTAAAGATGTGCTGTTATTTAACGATAGTTCAATGTTTTTAGGACTTCATTTAAAAGACTATTTAAGACCAGAATTATACACTTACTACGTAAGAGACAATTTGGTAAAAGTGCCTTACTGGAAAAAACACGGCGAACAACTAGAGCCAAAAGTAATTGCAAACGCAGATGTTGTAGTTAATAATTCAGAATACTATGTAGACTATACTTCAAAATATAACCAAAATAGCATAATGGTTGGTCAAGGTTGTGATGTCACAATGTTTGATGATTCCGAAGGAAATATTCCTGTTCCAGAAGAATTTAATGCCATTAACGGACCAGTAATTGGCTACGTTGGCTCATTGACTACATTACGATTAGATATAGAATTGATAGAATTTATTGCTAAACAAAGACAAGATTGGAACATTGTTTTAGTTGGGCCAGAAGACGAAAATTTTAAGCAATCAAACTTACATCACTTACAAAATGTTCACTTTTTTGGCAACAAACCAGCAGATCAATTAGCGTCATATATCAAAGGTTTTGATGTAGCTGTAAATCCGCAAGTCGTAAATGAAATCACTATAGGAAATTATCCTAGAAAAATAGACGAATATCTCGCAATGGGAAAACCTGTAGTGGCAACAAAAACCAAAGCTATGCAGATGTTTAAAGACTTTACCTATTTAGGGAAAACTAAGGAAGATTACGTAACACTAATCGAAAAAGCTTTAACAGAACACTCTGTAACCAAAGCAAAGCAACAAATTGAGTTTGCCAACAAACATACTTGGGCAAACAGTGTAAAAGATATTTACATGGCAATGGAAACAACCTTAAAACTTATTTAATTATGGAATTAGTAGCAAAAATAAAATCGAATAGTACCTTAAAACAATTAGCACATTGGTCAATTTTAATTCCTAATCAAGCACGACCAAGATTATGGATCAAATGGTTTGTCAATCCATTTATTCATAAAAAAGGAAAAAAATCTTGCATAAGAAAACGCACGAGGTTAGACGTTGTTCCTTGGAATAAATTTACTCTTGGTGAAGCATCTACAATTGAAGATTTTTCAGCAGTAAATAATGGTGTAGGCGATGTTATTATAGGTAATAGATCGCGTGTTGGATTAAGCAATACTATTATTGGACCAGTAAAAATAGGAAATGACGTAAGATTAGCGCAAAATGTAGTGCTGTCTGGTTTAAATCATAATTATGCCGAAATTGATAGTCCAATTCACGAGCAAGGCGTATCTACAAAGCCTATTGTTATAGAAGACGAATCTTGGATTGGTGCAAACGTTGTGATTGTTCCTGGTGTTACTATTGGCAAACATTCTATTGTTGCAGCAGGTAGTGTTGTGACTAAAGATATCCCTCAATATGCTGTTGCTGCTGGTAATCCGGCAAGAGTTTTAAAGCAATATAATTTTGAAACTAAAACTTGGGAAAAGGTAAATCACAAATAATCAAGCCAACTTAAAAAGCAGTCTACCGAAACTAAATAGCCATTAATCTAAGCTGAAAGTCGTCACAAAGAAAATTAAAAAGTTACATCAAAAACTCAGCTAATTTCACCCAAAAATAAATGTTATGGAAACTCTAAAAATACTTTTCTGGATTTTATTATTTATCATTTTTTACACCTATGTAGGTTATGGCATTATCTTGTATGTTATGGTAAAAATCAAGCGATTATTTTCAACAAAAACAAGTGTTAATACTATTGAAGAATTGCCAAAAGTTACGCTTTTAATTCCTGCATACAATGAAAAAGATTATGTGTTTCAAAAGATGGAAAACACGCAGAATCTTAATTATCCAAAAGATAAATTAAATATAGTTTGGGTAACCGATGGATCTAACGATGGTACAAATTCACTTTTAGAAAATTACGAAAATGTACAGTTGTTTCATAAAGATGAAAGAAGAGGAAAAATCAATGCCATGAACCGAGTTATGCCTCATATAAAAACACCAATTGTGATTTTTAGTGATGCAAATACTAACCTTGGTGAAGACTCAATTACACACATTGTAAATTGTTTTAACGATGAAAAAGTAGGTTGTGTTTCTGGTGAAAAACGCATAGTAAAAAAGGAAAGTGATGCAGCTGCAGGCGCAGGCGAAGGTTTGTATTGGAAGTATGAATCTACCTTAAAAAAATGGGATGCAGAATTGTATTCAGCAGTTGGTGCAGCAGGTGAATTATTTGCTATAAAAACCGAATTATATAACGAAGTAGAGCAAGATACGCTTTTGGATGATTTCATTATCTCATTAAGAGTCGCGCAAAAAGGATATACTATTCAATATAACCCAGAAGCCTATGCTATCGAAACAGCTTCGGCTAATGTAAAAGAAGAATTAAAACGAAAGATTAGGATTTCCGCTGGCGGTATTCAATCAGTAATCAGGTTACGTTCGTTACTCAATATTTTCAAATACGGATTATTGTCATTTCAATATATATCGCATCGTGTGTTACGTTGGACGATAACACCGTTAAGTTTGTTGCTGTTAATTCCTGTTTCTGCACTTTTAGCCTTCAACGAAGGACTCAATAATTTTCAATTTTACACGGTTTTCTTTTGGTTGCAAATAGTAATGTATATGTCAGCTTTATTAGGTTGGTTATTAGAAAATAATGCCACAAGAATCAAAGTGTTATTTGTGCCGTATTACTTCTTTATTATGAATTTGTCGGTTGTTTTAGGCTTCTTCAGATTTATGAATAATACACAATCTGTGAATTGGGAACGTGCAAAAAGAGCAGTTTAAATTAAAAATTAAAGATAAATTTTCAGGATTATGTATGTAGGTCTTATTATAGTATTTAATGAATTTGAAAATGATGTATTAAAGAGCAATTTTATCTCATCATTTAATAAACTTAAAGATGTCAAGATTTGTTTGGTGTGTAATAATAGTAGCGATCAGGTTTTTGAAATTCTTTCAGAAATAGCACATCAAAACGAAAACACAACAGTTGTAAATAATAAACGGAAGAAGTCTAATACAATTTCAATCAAATCAGGTGCAAGGTCTCTGTATAGTGATGATAACTTAAAGTATGTAGGTTATATTATCGGATCAGATAATATTGAAATTTTGAAAGAATTAGAAGACTTTGTTGAAAATTATCAACCTATTCTAGAATTTAATCAACAAGAAATAGCTAATAAAAAAGTAAGACAGACTTACTATCAAAGCTTATTTTCTGTTTCTGAAAGTATTGAGAAAATAAATTCAGAAACGATTTTTACAACTCGTCGACAGTAAAATGTAATCTACCTAAAGACAAATACTTAAGAAAGAATATTTAAAAAACATCAGTGAATGTAAGTTAATTTTACACTAGTAATAACTCAAAAAAGATATTAGTTATGGCACTAAAAATTACAGAAAACAACGGAATATTTACAGTAGAAGGTTCTCTAAATACCGAGACTTCAAAATCGTTTAAAATTCATATGGATGTGCTTTTTCAAACCTGTGAAGAGGTAGTAATAAATATTGATAACGTTACTGAAATAGATGTCACTGGACTTTCAGTTTTAAGATATTTCTTCAATAATTCTCAAAAAGAAAATCGATCGTTTTTTATTACAGGCTATGGTTGTAAAGAAATTTATGATGACTTTAGAACCAATTATGCAGCATAGTTTTTTAGAAATAAAAGGTTGGTGTAAATAAGTTAGTGTCATTAGGAGCGTTATAACTAACTTACTGTAGAAAATTCATGCTTCAATTCTGCCAATCGCTTTCCAGAATAACTTTTTACAAATTTGTGCAAGTGGCTCTCATCGGTAAAGCCAAAATCTAAAGCCAACTGTTTGGTGCTTACTTGTCCGTTTTTAAGACGTTGTTCTAAAAGCTCAAATCTATATTCTTGAATATATTGCTTTAAGGCAGTGCCAACCTTTTCCTTAAAATAAATACCAATGTAATTAGGCGAAAGATTAAAATGATTCGCAATTTGCTTTTGCGTTAATAACTTTGGATTATAGATGTTAACCTCAATATATTCTAACAATTCTTCTGTTGTATTGGTTATTTTTCTTAATTCACTTTTTAGTTTAGAGTCTTGTAATAAGTTGCGTTTTATAATAAGCACCAAGCCTTTAAAAAACTGAAAAATAATTTTCTTGCTCAAAATTTCATTTCTCTCATACTCTCTCACGATTAAGTTCAAAATGTTTTCCACAAGAGTTTTATCTTTTTCAAACTTTAAAATATTACCAGACGTTCTAGCTTTGTTATTAAGAATAATATCAACGTCTCTATTCCAATTTGAAGGATTGTCAACATCCTTGGTGTCTAGGTAAAAGTTAGTAAACTTAAAGTAGATAAAACGCGTTTTTTCATACACAATAAATTCGTGCTCATCTTCAGGGCCTAGAAGATATAAGTGACCAGCTTTGTAAGGAACAAGTCGTTTATTTAGATGATGAACACCATAACCTTTTGCGATAAATATAATCTCAAAATGGTTGTGATTGTGCAAAGGATGTTCCCAAAACTCAGTTTCAAAATCATGAACCTTTAGTTCACTGAATTGCTTATAACGTTTCATAATGTAAAATTACAACATTACCATAGATATTTACAGGGTTGCTTTGTGAGTTCTTGATTAATTTTGATAAAAAATCGAAACTACTGAAGAATGAAAAAAATAATTATAGGAAATACAGACCTAGAAGTAGCACCAATTAATTTAGGTGGAAACGTTTTTGGTTGGACTTTAGATGAAAAGGAATCATTTAAAATTTTAGATGCTTTTACAGCTGGAGAATTCAACTTTATTGATACTGCAGATATGTACTCATATTGGGTTGATGGAGGTGAAGGTGGACAATCGGAAACCATTTTAGGAAAATGGATGAAATCTAGAAACAACCGAAAAGACATTGTTTTAGCAACTAAAGTTGGTGGTGAAACCGGTAAGCACCCAGTCGATACAAGTAAAAAACACATTTTAGAAGCGGTAGATAAATCTTTAAAACGTCTTCAAACCGACTATATTGATTTGTATTACACGCATTTTGATGACGAAAAAACACCAGTTGAAGAAACTCTTGAAGCTTATGATGAAATCATCAAAGCTGGTAAAGTACGTTACATTGCTGCTTCTAATATATCTCCAGAGCGTTTAGAAGCATCGTTTGCAGCCTCAGAAAAATATGGTTTGCCAAGGTATGAAGCTTTGCAGCCACATTATAATTTGGTAGAAAGAGAAAACTACGAAAGCAAATATGCGCCATTAGCAGATAAGTATAACCTTTCGGTATTTACCTATTGGTCTTTAGCTTCAGGATTTTTAACGGGTAAATACCGTTCTAAGGATGATTTAAGTAAAAGTGTGCGTGGTGGTAGTGTAGAAAAATATTTAGACGAGAAAGGCTTAAATATTCTAGCTGCGTTAGATAAAGTTTCAGAAAAGAACAATACAACTCAAGCTACAGTATCACTAGCTTGGTTATTAGCACAACCGCATATTGGCGCACCAATTGCAAGTGCAACCAAAGAAAGTCATTTAAAAACAATGTTTGACGCACCAAAACTTCAACTAGATTCAGAAGATTTAGAATTATTAAATACAGCAAGTAAATAACACTATGAATACAAGAAGAAAATTTTTTAAGCAATCTGCTTTGGCAACTGCAGCGATAGCTGCTTCACCATTAAGTAGCTTTGCTAGTCAAGATATATATTCAGAACACAGTACACGACTTCAAGGGTTACCTAAAGGTGATTTAAAGTTTCCATCAAAATTTGGTATGGGAGGTGTTGCTTTGGGTAATGGCTTTCAGGAAAATAGTAACGAGAAAATAACAAAAACACTAGAAGCGGCATGGAACGCTGGTGTTCGTTATTTTGATACTTCTCCTTGGTATGGTTTAGGTCTCAGTGAGCGTCGATTGGGACAGTTTTTATTCGAAAAAAATAGTGAAGATTTTATCGTTTCTACTAAAATAGGACGATTGATGCAACCTAACGATAACTTTACTCCAAATTCAGATTTATTGTGGAAAGGAAAACTGAACTTTAAGCATAAATATGATTATACAGCTTCAGGCGTAAGAAATTCTGTAGAAGACAGCTTACAGCGTATGGGCTTATCTTCTATTGATGTTGTTTTTGTGCATGACTTATCACCAGATAATGGTGATTTAGGAGAAAGTTGGACTGAACAATTTGAAATAGCTAAGAAAGGAGCATTTCCTGAGTTGACCAAAATGCGAGAAGAAGGCATTATAAAAGCTTGGGGAATGGGAGTAAATACACCACAACCTATTCTTAAATGTTTGGAAGTAGCAGACCCTGATATAATGTTGGTAGCTATTCAATATTCATTGGTAGACCATAAAAATGCTTTGAATAATGTTTTTCCAGAAATGGATAAGAAAAATGTAAAAGCTGTTATTGGAGGACCATTAAATGCTGGTTTCTTAGCAGATAGAAATCGTTTTAACTATGGTGGAACTATGCCAGAAAGTATGGTGATTAAAAGAAAACAGATCAATGCAATCGTAAAAAAATATAATGTTGATTTAGCAACTGTAGCTTTAAATTTTTGTGCAGCGCACCCAACAGTGGCATCAGTAATTCCAGGAGCTAGTTTAGCTGAGCAAGTTACAGCTAATGTAGACTCCTTTAAAACAAAAGTACCGAAAGCACTTTGGGAAGAGTTAAAAGACGCTAAGTTGATAGAGCAGAATGCTCCTGTCTGAATAAATTTTTAGAGTTCTCTGTGTTTTGAAGCTTTTGTTTAGCTTTACACCATGAATGATAATTTAAAAAATGAATTCTTCGGTATCGGTATTCAAAATGGAAAAACTCCTGAAAACTTAGGTGTGCTTTGGAGATCTGCACAAAATTTGGGTGCGAGTTTCATTTTTACCATTGGTAACCGTTATGCAAAACAGGCTTGTGATACACATAATGCTGTAAAGTCAATGCCTTATTTTCATTATGAAACTTTTGATGATTTTTTTAATAATTTACCAAAAGGCGCAAGAATTGTAGGTGTTGAATTGACAGATGAAGCAGAGGATTTGGAAACATTTCATCATCCAAGACGATGTGTGTATTTGCTAGGAGCAGAGGATCATGGATTGTCAAGACAAGCTATTGATAAGAGTCACTTTTTAGTAAAGTTTAATTCGCAACTTAGTCTTAATGTTTCCGTAGCAGGAAGTATAGTAATGTACGATAGAACGCTCGGTAAACCGAGATCATAAAAAAACCTCGAATTACTAATTCGAGGTTTTTTATTGTATCAAAAAAAGTTTTTTAACCGTTCATTGAGATTAAAAACTCTTCATTATTTCTTGTTTGTTTAAATCTTTCGTTAATGAATTCCATAGCTTCAACAGGATTCATGTCAGCTAAATACTTACGCATTACCCACATTCTTTGTATCGTAGCATCGTCAAGTAATAAATCATCACGACGCGTAGAAGATGATGTTAAATCAATTGCAGGGAAGATACGACGGTTAGAAATCTTACGATCTAACTGAAGCTCCATATTACCAGTACCTTTAAATTCTTCAAAGATTACTTCATCCATTTTAGAACCTGTTTCGGTAAGCGCTGTAGCAATAATAGTTAAAGAACCTCCATTTTCGATGTTACGTGCCGCACCAAAGAAACGTTTTGGTCTGTGAAGTGCGTTTGCATCTACACCTCCAGAAAGGATTTTTCCTGAAGCAGGTTGAACCGTATTGTATGCTCTGGCTAAACGTGTAATTGAATCTAAAAGAATCACAACATCATGTCCACATTCTACCAAACGCTTTGCTTTTTCTAGTACGATATCAGCAATTTTTACGTGTTCGTGAGCTTCCTTATCAAAGGTAGAAGCAATGACCTCACCACGTACATTACGTTGCATATCTGTAACTTCTTCAGGACGTTCATCAATTAATAAAATCATTTGATAAACTTCAGGATGATTAGCAGCAATAGCATTTGCTACATCCTTTAGAAGCATTGTTTTTCCTGTTTTTGGTTGAGACACAATCATACCACGTTGCCCTTTTCCAATTGGAGAAAATAAATCCATAATTCGTGTTGAAATAGTGGATTGTTTTTCTGCAATGTTGAATTTTTCTTTAGGGAATAATGGAGTTAAGTGCTCAAAAGCAACTCTGTCTCTAACCACTTGTGGACTTTGTCCGTTAATTTTATTTACTTTAATTAAAGGAAAATATTTTTCACCTTCTTTTGGTGGACGAACATTTCCTAAAACAGTATCACCTTTCTTTAAACCAAATAATCTGATTTGAGATTGAGATACATAAATATCGTCAGGTGAGGTTAAATAGTTATAATCCGAAGATCTTAAAAAACCATAACCATCTTGCATGATATCTAAGACACCTTCACTTTCAATAATAGCATCGAATTCAAAATCTGGCTCACGGTAACGGTTTCTGTTATCCTTGTTGCCATTATTTTTTGAATGGTTGTTATTGTTGCTGTTATTATTGTTGTTATTATTTTTTTGATTGTTGTTGTTAGGACGACTTTGTTTTTGATTATTGTTAGAACGATTCTGTGGTCTGTTATCGTCCTTTTTATCAGTATTCGGTTTGTCGTTTTTAGCCTTGTTGTCTTGTCTTTTAGAGTTCTGGCTATTATTGGTGTTGGACTTGTTGTCCTGAGGTTTAGCGTCTTGTTTTTTGTCCTTAGCCTCAGTTTGTTTTGGCTCTGGACTAGGCTGAGTTTTTTTCTGAACTCTAGCACGTTTTTGCTGTGGCTTACTTTGTTTTGGTTCTTCCTTTTTAGGTTCAGAACTTACTGTAGCCTTTACAGCTTCTGGGTTTGCAGCTTGATAATCTAAAATTTGATATACCAAGTCTAATTTTTTTAAAGTACGATATTTAGGTACATTTAGTTGTTTAGCTATATCCTGCAACTCAGGAAGCTTTTTAGCTTTTAACTGGGAAATTTCAAACATTCTTATGTTATATAATGTAAATTATTTTTGATACTATTAATTCAATATTTTCTAAATGAAATAAAAAGAAAAAAAGTGAAATTAATTTGGAAGATTAGAATGATGCAACTCAGTGCGTTACTTCTTTCTATTGCAATAATACAATTTTATTTTAAAATAAAATCTATCTTTTTAAAAAATAAACTACTAATTTTGTGCTGCTTTTGAAATAAAATAATGATTCAACGTATACAAACACTTTATTTAATTTTAGCTGCAGGTATTTCTGCAGGCTTAATATTTGTGTTTCACTTATGGACAAATAGTGAAGGTACTAAGGTGTTTGCGGTAGATAACTATACCTATTTAGGTATGTTTTTAGGGTCAGCGTTGTTATCAATTATTTCAATTTTTAGATTTAAAAACAGAAAATCTCAATTTGTTTTGGGACGACTGAATATAATATTAAACTTTATTTTACTAGGAGTCTTTGTGTATCAATCTCTAAATTTATCTGGAGAAACTAACGTTTCTGAGAAAGGTATTGGGATTCTTCTTCCTATTTTTTCTATTGTGTGTTTAGCCTTGGCTAACAAGGCTATTAAGAAGGATGAAGATCTCGTAAAATCTGTAGATCGATTACGATGAACCTAAAATCTTAGTAGTATTAGTGCGAAAAACCCAGACTCTGCCGTCTGGGTTTTTCATTTTTACCGCTTAAATTCTATCACTTCTAGATCCTTAATATTTTTTCCTTCAATTTTGAAGCGTAGCATAGTTCTAGCTTTATGAAACCCATGTTTGCCAACAGCACCAGGATTCATATGTAGTAGATTTAGTTTTTTGTCTGGCATTACTTTTAAGATATGGGAATGTCCTGTAATAAAAATATCTGGAGGATTGGATATCAATTCATCACTAACTTTAGAATTATATTTTGGTGGGTAGCCACCAATATGGGTAATCCAAACATCTACTTCTTCACAAAAAAATCTATTGTTTAGCGGAAACTCAGCCCTAGCTTTGTTGTCATCTATATTTCCGTAAACAGCTCTTAAGGGTTTTAAAGCCTTTATTTTATCGGTGACCTCTAAATCGCCTATATCTCCAGCATGCCAGACTTCATCAGCTTGTTTTACATACTTTAAAATGTCATCATCGATATAGCTATGTGTATCGGATAAGAGTAGGATATTTTGCATTAAGATAATATTGTGAGTTTTACTACTATTTCTGTTTATCTTTGTAGCTTCTAGCAAAAATAGCTAATCTTTTGAGATATTTTATTGAGTTATCATACAATGGTAAGGCCTATCATGGTTGGCAAAATCAGCCCAATGCAATTACTGTACAAGAAGTTTTGGAGAAAGCGCTGTCTACGATTTTAAAATCGGAAATTAGTATTGTTGGTGCTGGGAGAACAGATGCAGGAGTACACGCATCACAAATGTTTGCTCACTTTGATTATGATGAAAATTTTGAAGCTAAGGACTTGGTTTATAAACTCAATTCTTTTTTGCCAAAAGATGTTGCTATTCAGCAAATTTTTAAAGTGAAGCCAGAAGCTCATGCAAGGTTTGATGCTGTAAGCAGAACATATCATTATAAAGTTTCTACATCGAAAAATGTTTTTGATTATGATTTTGCATACGAAGTTCAGTTGCCATTGAATGTCGATGCTATGAACAAAGCCTGTAAAATTTTATTTGAGTATAGAGATTTTCAGTGTTTTTCTAAAAGCAATACGGATGTAAAAACTTATAATTGTGATATTAAGGAAGCGTATTGGACAAGTAACAATAATCAGCTTATATTTACAATTACGGCTGATCGTTTTTTGCGAAATATGGTAAGAGCGATTGTCGGAACCATGGTTAACATAGGTTTAGGTAAGTTGAAACCTGAAGATTTGCATGCTATCATAAAATCGAAAGATAGAGGTGAAGCTGGGTTTTCGGTACCAGCACATGGATTATATTTAACGGAAATAGTATATCCTGAAGATATTAGGAATTAAAGAATGGCAGAAAAAGGAAAGAAAATATTTGATTTATCGTTATTCAAACGGTTATTACAATACATAAAACCGTACAGAACAGTTTTTATAGTATCACTGGTTTGTGTTGTTGGTTTAGCAGTTTTTGGTGCTTTGCGTCCAGATGTTCTTCAAAAAGCGATAGATACACAAATAGCCCTAAAAAAGTATGACGGGTTTATCTTTTATATTATCATAATTTTAGGGCTTCTTATTTTAGAAGTAGTTTGCCAGTTACTTTTCATTTATTATGCTAGCTGGTTGGGACAGTCAGTGGTTAGGGATATTAGAGTGAAGTTGTTCCGACATATGTTACGATTCAAAATGACTTATTATGATAAATCATCCGTAGGTGTTTTGATAACTCGAGCAGTGACAGATATGGAACGTATCGCTGATATTTTCGGTCAAGGTTTGTTTATGATCTTCAGTGATATTTTGAAAATGGCAGTTGTTGCAGGATTTATGTTGGCCATGAACTGGAAATTGAGCCTTATCGTATTTACTACATTGCCATTAATAGTAATAGCGACAAAGATATTTCAAAAATATATGAAGCGCGCCTTTGAAGATGTGCGAACTGAGGTGTCTAATCTTAATTCTTTTGTTCAAGAACGTATTACTGGAATGAAAATTCTTCAGCTTTTTACAAGAGAAACTACAGAGTATAAAAAGTTTAAAGCGATTAATGAACGTCATAAAAAAGGATGGTTAAAAACCGTTTGGTATAACTCTATCTTCTTTCCAATAGCAGAATTTGTTGGTTCATTAACTATGGGAGCTGTAATATGGATTGGTGGATTAAATACAGTTGTTGGTGAAACAGCCACAATGGGTGATTTGATTGCTTTTACAATGTTTATTCCAATGCTGTTTAGACCTTTAAATCAAATTGCCAATAAATTCAACACATTACAAATGGGAATGGTTGCAGCAGATCGTGTGTTTAAAGTTTTAGATACCAATTCTAATATCGATGATAATGGCACAATTGAAGCTGAGCATTTCAAGGGGAATATAGCTTTTGACAATGTCAGATTTTCTTATGTTAAAGATGAAGAAGTTTTAAAAGGAATTTCATTTGATGTTAATGCAGGTGAAACTGTAGCTATCGTTGGTGCTACAGGTGCCGGTAAATCTACAATTATAAACTTGCTGAATCGTTTTTACGAAATCAATTCTGGTACAATTAAAATCGATGATATTGACATTAAAGACATCACTTTAGAGTCTCTTCGTGGTCAGATTGCTGTTGTATTGCAGGATGTATTTCTATTTGCTGATACTATTCTGAATAATATTACTTTAAATAATGAGAACATAACAGAAGCAGACGTTATTAATGCTGCTAAGGCTATTGGAATTCATGAGTTTATATCGAGTCTTCCTGGTGGTTATCATTACAATGTGAAAGAACGTGGTGTGATGTTATCTTCTGGTCAACGACAGTTAATTTCATTTTTAAGAGCTTATGTTACCAATCCAAGTATTCTAATATTAGATGAAGCAACATCATCTGTAGATTCATATTCTGAACAATTGATACAAGATGCTACTGATAAAATTACTGAAGGACGTACTTCTATAGTAATAGCGCATCGTTTAGCAACCATTCAGCAAGCCGATAAGATTATTGTTATGGATTCTGGACAAATTGTTGAAATCGGTACACACAAATCTCTTCTTAAAAAAGAGTCAGGTTACTATAAAAATCTTTATGAAGTACAGTTTTTAAAAGCTGAAGCCGTTTAGTTTATGCTATCCTTTAAGGCTCTTTGAGCTTCTACGTTAGCTTTTTGAGCTTCGATTATATTGTCAAGATTGCCAGTATAGTACATGAATATTAAAGTAAGTACTATTGCTAAAATAAAAAGTACACCTATAATTCCAATAAATAATAGCGACCGTAATAATATTTGAGAAAAATTAAGGCTATAAACACGTTTTAGGCAATAAGCGAAGTAAAAGAAGGTAAATGGCATTGTAATTAATCCAAGCATTTGTACTGATAATATATTTAGCGGAATTAGGGTAACGGTTAAAGCTGCAATACAAATGGAAAGTTGTGCTTGTCCATAAAGAAAAACAACTATCAATTCCGTAAAATTAAATTTTTTAATTCCTAAAAAACTCAGTTTAGCAATTATTGCATAAAGTGGAATATAGAGCATCATTATTAATGATTGATACTCGGTAGTAAGGCTATAAGTAGAATCAAAAAAAGCTTGTTGTGTTTTACCAACTTCGGTTGTAGTATCATAAAGGGATAGCTCCGTTTGAAATTTTTTCATGATAAAAATTTGTAATCCGGAAAGCGTGATAGCTAATGCAAAATAGCTGATAACATTAACATACTTTTTTCTTGTACCGTTAATATAGCCAACAATAACATCTTCAGGTTTTTTGAAAAGTTGAATAAATGTTCTTAGTAGTTTATTATCGTAGTTCAAAAACGTTTCACTGACATGTTCAAAAAGATTCTTTAGCGTCAGTCTATTGCGTATTATTTTACCACCGCAACTTTTACAGTAATCATCTGTTTCAGATAACTCGGTATGACAGTTTCTGCAATTCAATTAGCTATTGTTTTGTATTTAAATAAAATTAAAATTATGCCAAAAATAAAACCTAAAATAGCATAGAGTATAACATAAACCACTACTACAAGAAGAAACTTTGCCGTAGTGGCCCAAAAATCTTCTCTGAATATACGTTGTAGAACATATCCTAAATATAGGAAAAGAGGTATGGTAAGTATTGTTGAGACAATTAAATAATTAAGACCAAATAACAGAAATAAAATACTAAAAACGGCCGTTATGATTATAATTTGAGCTGAATAATAAAGATTTATGACAAGGTGCTCAGTGTAATTGTATTGTCGTTGTCCCAATAAAAAATAAACTATCCATGTACAAAACGCAGTAAAAGGAACCATAATAATATATATTATACCTTGATATTGGTTCATTCCTTCAAAACTCAAATCCTTAAAGGGATTATCTTCTTGTGAAGCAGAATTCACTAAAAAATCCATATTTAAGGAATCTTTAAAGAATGTCGTCATTAAAAACACCTGAATACCTGCTAAGGTTAAGGCTATAGCAAAATACTGTAAGACATCAATGTACTTTTTTCGAGTCCCTTCAATGTACTCTACAATTACGGTTTCAGGTCTTTTGAATAAGTCTACAAAAGTTAGTAAAAGTTTATTATCGATTGACAAAAACTGTTCATTGATTTGCTTAGTAAGGATTTTTGGTGTCAATCGGTTTTTAATAACCTTGGCACCACATTCATCACAATATTTTTGCGAGTCTTTTAATTCTTTATGGCAATTTCTGCAGGTCACTAAGCCAAGTCCTTTTTAATTTTAGACACTAAATCATCGGTATCTTTGAACATTACAAATTCACCACTTTTGAAATAGGAAATTTGTCCGGTTTCTTCACTTACGGCTATAGCAAGCGCATCGGTTTTTTCAGTAATTCCCACAGCAGCTCTGTGTCTCAGTCCAAATCGTTCAGGAATATTCTTTTCGTTGTTTACTGGAAGAATAACACGCGTTGCTTTCACTATGTTTTTCTCTATAATAATGGCACCATCATGCAAGGGACTATTCTTAAAAAAGATGCTTTCTATGATTGGCTGAGATACCAAAATATTCATAGCGTCACCTGTATTGGTTAAGAAGTCAAGATTATTGTTACGTTCAATAACGATTAAAGCACCAGTATTTGTTGTTGCCATTCTGTTGCAAGCATTCATTATGGCATCAACATCTGTAGAGGTTGGATCGTCGTTTTTAAGGAATTTAAAATTCTTTAAAATGCTCTTTTTTCCACCAATATTGGTAGAGCCTACCATAAGCAGAAACTTTCGTATTTCAGGTTGAAAGACTACAATCAGAGCTATAATACCAACTTTCATAAAACCATCAAAAATGCTGTAAAGCATTTGCATTTCAAGATAGTCGGTCAATCGCCAAGCGATGTAAATGACAAGAATCCCAATAAAAATATTGATAGCAACCGTACCTTTTACAAGTTTATAAATGTAATAGAGTAGTATGGCCACGAGGAAGACATCTACAAAATCTATAAATCTAAAATCCCAAAGTTGTAAGTTTTCCAAAGGTTAGAGCTTTTTGCTAATTTAATAATTTATGTTAATAAATGAATTCATTGTTTTCGATGAAATACATTTTAGAATCAACCTTTTTGAGGTTGGATTTTATCCAAATGTATTCTTGAAAAGATAAAGATTCTGAAAAGTGAAGGCTAATTTTTGATACATTTCCTAATAAAGGGTTTTCAATAACAACATTCAAATAATCATAGAACAAAGACTTTTTAACTTCCGTATTTAAAAATGATGAACGTTGAGATATAATATATTTATCATTTTTAAATCCAAATTTTAAATCTACGTCTGTGTGATGAATTCCCGATAATGAACCAAACATATTAGTTGAATCTTTAGTTCTATTTAAATATTGATCAGAATTAGTTATTTTATGATTGATGTCTAAATTAATCTCTTCATCACTAAAAATGTAATTGACATCCGTAAACTCAATAAATCCTAAATCACCAATGCTTGTATCATTACAGGTAAAGTAGTTTTTTGCATTTTCGTTTTTATGCATTTTAGCATCGCGCTTTTTGTCTTGCAAAAACTTAATGTGTGGAATCGCTTGTTTAAGCGTTAAGCGTTTGTCTACATTAACCAACCAGTTTGTGGTACTGATAAGGTTTTTACGATTTAACAAAACCGAATCTGGTTGTGTTTCATCATAAAAAATATAAGCTGGTGAGACGTCCAACACTTCAGTAATCTCAGCATGTTCTACTTCAGGTAATAGCAAAACTCGCTCGTTGTTACAGCTCAATATAAAAACTGATAAAAGTATTAGGTAATAATTTTTCATTGTAGTTGGTTAAAAAGCGTTACACATTCCACAGCTTCTTTCACATCGTGCACTCTGAGAATTTTAGCGCCTTTTTGTAATGCAATCATATGTAAAGCGGTTGTGCCATTCAAGGCATATTCTGGAGTGGTGTTTAAAGTTTTATAAATCATGGATTTTCTAGAAATGCCAGCCAATAAAGGCTTGTCTATCATTTGTAATAATTCAAGATTGTGCAATAATTCATAATTCTGTGTTGTGGTTTTAGAAAACCCAAAGCCAGGATCTATAATAATATCGTTGATTTTTTCTGCATGTGCAGTATGGATACGCTCAGCAAAATACGATATAACGTCTTTGGTTAAGTCATCATAATCCGTTTGCTGTTGCATCGTTTTAGGATTGCCTTTCATGTGCATCATGATATAAGGCACACCTAGTTTACCGATAGTGGATAACATATTTTCGTCAAGCTTTCCTGCGGAAATATCATTAATAATAGCAGCACCAGCTTCAATACTTTTTTTAGCGACTTTACTTCTAAAGGTATCAATAGAAATTAAGGTTTCAGGAAACTGTTTTAGAATGAGTTCAACAACAGGAACAACACGATGTAATTCTTCATTCTCCGAAACAAAATCAGCACCAGGTCGCGAACTGTAACCACCTAAATCTATAAAGGTAGCACCTTCTGAAAGGTGTTTTTCAACTTGATTTAAAATTTCAGATTCATTTTTATACTTTCCTCCGTCAAAAAAAGAATCGGGAGTTACGTTAAGTATACCCATAACTTTGGGAAGCGATACATCTATAAGTTGGCCTTTGCAGTTGATTGTCATCTTTTGGATTGAAATTTAAAATTCAAAGTTAACATATTCATAAACTTTTAAGTGCTTTTCAAAACATTGAATACAGAACTTTGAACTTTAAACTAAATAAGCGAAATTTACGCAAATTTAAACGGAATTTAATGCAAGATACCTCAAAACAGTACGATGCTGTTATCGATAAGTGCCGAACGCTTTTTGTAAATAAAATGAGCGACTATGGAAGTGCTTGGCGTATTTTAAGGCTACCATCACTAACGGATCAGATTTTTATAAAAGCGCAACGTATAAGAGGATTACAAGAGAATGATGTGCGAAAAGTTGATGAAGGTGAAGTCAGTGAATTTATAGGTATTATTAACTACTGCATAATGGCGCTGATTCAGTTAGAAAAAGGAGTTGTAGAGCAACCAGACATGGAAACTGCCGAAGCGACTCAACTTTATGATGAGAAAATTGCGATAACAAAACAGTTAATGCTCGATAAAAACCATGATTATGGTGAAGCTTGGAGAGATATGCGTGTGAGTTCATTAACGGATTTAATCCTTCAAAAGTTATTGCGCGTTAAGCAGATTGAAGATAATGCAGGTAAAACTATTGTTAGTGAAGGTATAGATGCTAATTATCAGGATATGATTAATTATGCGGTTTTTGCAATGATTCATCTTGGAGAATCAAATTAATAAACAAATTCCAAAAACTAAATTCCAATAGAATTGCCAAAAAACAAAACATATGATTTAGAAGTTAGAACATTTTTGTTTGCTAGAGATTGTAGGTTTTTAGTTAGAGATTTGAAAAATACAATATCAAATAATGAGGATGGTAAGCAGTTAATTAGATCTTCAGGTTCAGTTGGAGCAAATTATATTGAAGGGAATGAGAAGTTAGGGGATAAAGACTTAAAGTTTCGTTTAAAAATTTCTAGAAAGGAAGCTAAGGAAAGTGAATATTGGTTGAAGCTTTTAAAAGCTTTGAATGAACAATATCAAGAAAGAATACAAAATTTAATAGAAGAGGCTGGAGAGTTGAGAAAAATATTATCATCAATAATTAATAAATTAAGTTAAAAATCAAATGTTTAATTCCATTTTTTTGGAATTTAGTGTTTGTTTTTTTGAATTTTTATATGAAATACATAACACAAATAAGCAGAATTTTCGTTGGAGTATTATTTATAATCTCAGGGTTTATCAAACTGAACGATCCATTAGGGTTTTCATATAAACTTCAAGAATATTTTGGAGCTGACGTTCTTAATATAGAATTTTTAATTCCTTATGCGCTTGGACTTTCAGTTTTTGTTGTTGTTTTTGAAGTTGTGCTTGGTGTATTTTTATTAATAGGCTACAAGCCTAAATTCACGGTTTGGAGCTTATTACTAATGATTGTGTTTTTCACGTTTTTAACCTTTTATTCAGCATATTTTGATAAAGTAAAGGATTGCGGTTGTTTTGGTGACGCACTAAAACTGACACCTTGGGAAAGCTTTACTAAAGATGTTATCCTTCTTGTGTTCATTCTTATCCTTTTCTTCGGAATTAAATACATAAAACCAATTTTTGGTAAGTTGCCAACAACGGTTTTAGCGCTTTTAAGCTTTTTGGTTTCGCTTTGGTTTGGTTACCATGTGTTAATGCACTTACCAGCTATAGATTTTAGAGCTTACGCCATAGGGAAAAACCTGCAGAAACAAATGGATATTCCTGAAGATGCTGCCAAACCGGTAACTGAATATACATGGACTTTTAACGTGAATGGTGAAGAAAAGGAATTTGTAACTAACGGAAGCTATCCGCAAGTAGATGGTGAATATGTAAGTGTAGAAACAAAAATTATTGATGAAGGTTACATTCCACCAATCCAAGACTTTTCTATTGAGTCTGAAGATGAAGATTTAACCTCTCAATTTTTGGAAGAAGATAAACTACTTATCGTTGCGATGTATAATATAAATACAGGTGAAAGCGAAGGAGTTGCAAAGCTAAAATCATTTACAGACCAAGCCATTGAAAAAGGGTATAAAGTTATAGGTTTAACGTCTTCTGGTGCCGAAGACAAAGTTAGATTTAAACAAGGACATAACTTGAATTTCGATTTTTATTTATGTGATGAAAAGGTGATAAAAACCATCGTTCGTGCCAACCCAGGAATTGTAATTCTTAACAAAGGAACTGTTATGAATAAAGCACATTGGAATGATATTGAGGATATAGAGTTATAATTTGATAAGATATCTTTTAAATAAACTGTTTTACGCGTTCATCACCTTATTGGGTGTCGTTACTGTTATTTTCTTCCTTTTTACAATTTTACCAGGCGATCCTGCAAAAATGATGTTGGGTCAAAATCAAACGGCAGAACAGGTAGAAGCCGTAAAACACAAATATGGTTTTGATAAGCCTTTGGGAACACAATACCTATATTACCTCAATGATTTATCACCAATTTCTTTTCATTCAAAAAATCAAGAAGATTATACGTTTTTAAGTGAAAATAAGTATACGGCTCAACAACTGTTTAGTATTGCTAATACTGATATTGCAATTAAAACTCCTTACTTAAGAGAGTCTTTTACAAAACAAGGGAAAAAAGTAACAGCAGTTATAGGCGAAACCATTCCTAATACGTTTGTTTTAGCGGTTTCTGCAATTATCATAGCTATAAGTTTGGGTATTGTTTTTGGAATCATTTCGGCTTTATACAAAGATACTTGGGTCGATAAAACTATTCAGGTCCTCAGTACGTTTGGTATGAGTGTACCATCATTTTTTAGCGCTATTCTTTTTGCATGGTTATTTGGTTTTGTATTGCATAAATACACTAATTTAGAAATGACAGGAAGTTTATATGAACTTGATGATTTTGGTGAGCAAATGCAAATCAAATGGAAAAATTTAATTCTTCCAGCAATAGTTCTTGGTATTCGTCCTTTGGCTGTTGTTATTCAGCTGATGAGAAACTCTTTATTAGAAGTTTTAAATCAAGATTATATAAGAACAGCGAGAGCCAAAGGATTGAGTGAGTTTCAGGTGATTAAAAACCATGCAGTTAAAAATGCCTTAAATCCAGTAGTGACAGCCATTTCAGGTTGGTTTGCTTCCATGTTAGCTGGTGCCGTTTTTGTGGAGTATATTTTTGGATGGAATGGCCTTGGCAAAGAAATCGTAAATGCTTTAAATACTTTAGACTTGCCTGTAATTATGGGAGCAGTTTTGGTAATTGCTATCGTCTTTATAACCATAAATATATGGGTAGATATTGCTTATGCTTGGTTAGATCCAAGAGTAAAGTTATCCTAAAGCTATACTGATAAATATCAAGTGATTTTCGCCTTATTTATGTTATTTTTGTTCATATTGATAAATCAACTTAGACTATGAGAAAAAATATTGTTGCAGGTAACTGGAAAATGAATAACGATTTACCAGAAACCGAAATGTTAATATCAGATTTAATAAAGCAAAATCAAACTTCAGATGCAGAAGTTATGATTGCACCAACGTTTACGAACCTATGGCAAGCTTTTGAATCCTTAAGACAAGAAGGTATTGAAGTTATTGCTCAAAACATGCATTTTGCAGAAAATGGAGCTTATACAGGTGAAGTGAGTGCTAGTATGCTTAAGAGTATTGGGATTAAAACTGTAATCTTAGGCCACAGTGAACGTAGGGCTTATTTCAATGAAACAGATGAATCTTTAGCTAAAAAGGTTGATGCTGCTTTAGAAAACGATATGAGAGTGATTTTTTGTTTTGGTGAGGAGTTAGCAGATCGCAAATCTGGTAATGAAGAAGCAGTTGTAGAAAGTCAAATTAAAAATGCTTTGTTTCATTTAGGCGCTGATGCTTTTAAATCTATCGTTTTAGCTTATGAACCAGTTTGGGCTATAGGAACAGGGGAAACTGCTTCTCCAGAGCAAGCACAAGATATGCATGCTTTTATAAGAAAAACATTAGCTGATAAGTATGGTAACGACGTTGCAGACGAAGTTTCAATTCTTTACGGTGGAAGTGTAAAGCCAAACAATGCTAAAGAAATCTTTTCAAAACAAGATGTAGACGGTGGACTAATTGGTGGTGCTTCTTTAAAGGCAGAGGATTTCTTTGCTATAGTAAATGCATTTTAAAAACTAATTGTCATTCCTGAACAAGCAGGAATTATACTTCTAAGGGTATTCCCTGAATTTTTTGAATTCAAGGAATGCCCTTAACTTATTTATATACAGTGATTTTACATTGCGATAGTCAAATAATCAACTATTAAATGTAATATAATCATGAAAAAAATTAGTCTTTCGATTGCACTTCTCATTTCTGCAATTGTTTCTGCTCAAACCGTCTATACTGTAGACAATAATGAAGGTTCAGCCGCTGCTTACACCAGTGTACAAGCTGCTGTTGATGATGCTTCGGCTGGTGATATTATTTATATTCAGCCATCACCTAATAGTTATGGTAATATTCAAATGTCTAAGACATTAAATATTTATGGTATAGGATATAATCCTGAACTTAATAATGGATTAGATGCTACCATAGGAGCTATTTATTTCAATTCAGGAGATGCTTCTGGTTCAAAAATTTCGGGATTAAATATTAACTCGATTTATTTAAATAACGGTTCTTATAACAATCATAATGTTGTAATAACTAATAATAAATTAATTCAAATTCTAGGAAATGGTTCTACGTCAAGAGCTAATAACGCTATAATTTCGGGGAATTATATTAGACATAATAGCTTTAATGCTATAGATCCTTATAACTCTCAGAATTGGATAATCTCTAATAATATCATTGAGCAATTACATGCTACTTCAACATATTCTCTTTTTAATAGGTTTAACGTATCAACAATTTTTAATAATAATGTTGTGTTAACTCGTCAGAATGGAGACTCAACCCAATCAATTAGAATGTTTCAAAATTGTTCAGGAGCACTTGTAAGTAATAATATCTTTCTATTTACTGGAAATAGTGTTACTAATATGAATTTGGGTACTAATTCAGGTTTAGACTTTCAAAATAACCTAACCTATAGTTATAATGCAACATTTGATCCATTGTCTGGAACCAATAATGTCGATGATACCGATCCTCAATTTACAGCTTTCAATCAAAATGCTTCTTTAAACAGCACGTCTAACGATTTTGAAATTCAATCTGGTTCACCTGCCGAAGATGCTGGTACTGATGGTAATGACTTAGGAATCTTAAATGGTAATTTTCCTTTTAGCTTAAGAGGTTACCCAACTGAATTACCGTACCTCACAGATTTTGTTATCTATAACAATATTATAAGTGCAGGTGAAACATTGAATGTGAATGTAAAAGCTAACACAAACTTTACAGATTAAAATATGAATCGTATAAAAAGGTTGCTTAATATATTGATGTTTTTTTTGTGTGTTTCTGGGTATTCACAAATTATTGAAGCTGAATATTTCATAGATACAGATCCTGGTGTTGGTAATGGAACCTCTATTAGTATGTCTGGTGAAGTGATTGATTCGGACTTCACAATACCAACAACCAGTTTATCAGAAGGTATTCATAAACTCTATGTGAGAACTTTAGGTACAGATGGTAATTGGAGTCTTTATGCAAGTAAGCTGTTTTACATTAATCCTGTTCAAGAAAATACTGCAAATATTACATCTGCCGAATATTTTGTAGATACAGATCCAGGAGTAGGAAATGGAACACCATTAGCTTTGACTGGAGAAAGCATAAATCAGAACTATACAATACCAACAACAGGGCTTTCTGAAGGCACACATAAACTTTATATAAGAGTTTTAAATTCCGATGGAAACTGGAGTCTTTACGATCAAAACCTGTTCTATGTAAACCCTTCTCAAGTTAATGCATCAACCATAGTTTCGGCAGAATATTTTATTGGTACAGACCCAGGTTTTGGTAATGGAACAGTTTTAAGTATTTCGGGAACTGAAATTAATCAAAACCTAGCTTTAACTCATAGTTTGACGGATGGTTTTCATAAGATGTATGTGAGGGTTTTAAATGCTGAAGGTGTGTGGAGTTTGTATGAGAAAAAGTTGTTACATGTTTATCAGAACAATACAGCGCTTATAACGGCAGCAGAATATTTTTTTGATATAGATCCAGGCTTTGGTAATGCTACTTCAATAGATTTTGGAGATGTTGAAAACCTTGATCAAGATTTCACGGTACAAGTACCAACAGATTTACCAGAGGGAGATCATTATTTGTATCTGAGAGTTTTGAATACTGATGGAGTTTGGAGTTTGTATTCAATTTCAGAGACCTTAACGTCTTTGTCAGTTGAAGATGAAATAGCAAACCAATTCAAATTCTATCCAAATCCAGTTAAAGATATACTGTTTCTGGAAACCAACAATCAAGACATCAAAGATTTAAAAATTATAGATACTAACGGAAGAGTTGTATTGGAAAAACTACCACTAAACGCTAAAGTAGATTTGAGTATGCTTAATTCTGGCACATACCTATTGTACTTAACTACCCAAACAGGAAGCATCTCAAAAAAACTAATCAAACTTTAAAAAACACTAAATCAAATCAATTATGAAAAAATCAAAATTCTTTTTAGCTCTAACTATAGCCTTAAGTTGTTCGTTAATGAGTATGAAATGTGAGGAAGATGCACCAAGAGAAGGTGAGGATGCGGATAATGCTGGGCCAGTAATTACCATCAATACTCCTTCTGCAAATGCTGTGTTTTATACCGATGGAGGCGTAGATTCTCCAGATTATATTGTTATAACAGCTGATGCTACTGATGACTCTAAAATAGACATGGGCTCTGTTACAGTCTATAATGATTCTGGAATGCAAGTTGAATATTATGAGGAAACCTCTTCAACACAAAACGGAATTTCAATTATAGATATTTATACATCTTTCAGGACAATTCAACCAGGCAACTACACTTTAGAATTTAAGTTTGAAGATATTTTGGGTAATAGTTCTACTGTTACTAGAAATGTGACTTGCGAATATTCAGAACCTTCTGGAGGTACAGATGGTTAAAACTTAATTTTTGTAAGAAAAATAAAATACCTAATTTCAAAAAGTAATTCTATCAATTTGAAATCGCTATTCACTTATCTATTTCTGGTTTTTACCATGGCTATTTATAGTCAGCAACGCCAAGTACTCATGGATAGTTTGCTTAATGTTACTCAAGAGTCCAAAGATAGTTCTAGAGTAGCACTTGCACATTCCAGATTGGCTTGGATGTATCTTAATTCTGATGTGTCAACAGCAAAAGCACATTTAGATACTTCAATGGTTGTTTATTCTAAGCTTAAAGATATGGACGGTGTAGCGATTTCAAATTATAAATATGCAGTCTACAATCGTGTCATTGGAAATTATCCGGAAGCCCACCGCTTTATTGATTTTTATATAGATTATGCCAAAGAACAACGTGACACGTTTAAGATAGCCAACAGTGCTTATCAAAAAGGTGTGATTTATAGTTTGCAAACCGATTACGAATCAAGTTTAAAGGAGTATCACAAAACTTTAAGACTTTACGAAGCCATCAAGGATTCTGCTAGTATCGGCTTTACCCTCAATAGTATTGGTATTGTCTATAAAAATTTAAAGAAGTACGATAAGGCTATTGAAAATTATGAACAAGCGATTGCTTTGCATCAAAAAATGAACGACAAAGGTAACCTGGCTAATGTTTATAATAGCATTGGTGCAGTCTATGCCGAGCAAGAAAAATCAGATGAAGCTTTAGAATATTTTAAGATAGCTTTGGATCTTGATAAAGAAATTGGGAATAATTGGGGAACTGCTAAAGTAGGTAACAATATAGGTCATATTTACATTGAAAACGGGAAGTATAACGAAGCTCTGAGTTATTTAACTAATGCCTTAAAAATTCAAAGAGAGCATAATTACGAAGCGGACATTGCTGAAACATTAACCCAGTTGAGTGTGGTGCATCTCAATTTGGGGAATTATCAAAAAAGTGAAGCGCTAATCAAAGAGGCATTTGAAAATGATATACCATCGATAAAAGAGTATCAAACTGCACATCAACAAGCCTACAGGATTTATAATGTTACTAATCAACCTAGAAAAGCATTAGAACATTACAAAGCTTACACTATTTATAAAGATAGTATTTTCAATGAAAACAATCTGAAGAACATTAATGCACTTCAAATTCAATTTGAAACTGAGAAAAAAGACAAATCTATTCTGAAGCAGCAAATAACCTTGCAAGAGCAAGAAATTGAAATTCAGAAAAAGGATAGACGTTTTCTTTATGTTTCAGGTTTGGTAGTGTTATTACTGTTAATTGCCATAGCGTCTTGGATTGTGTTTAGACAAAAACAAAAACGAAAAAATCAAGAGTTAATAACCCTTAAAAGAGAATATCAAATCAAATCTTTAGAATCTTTAATCGAAGGGGAAGAGAAGGAGCGTTTACGTATTGCTAAGGAATTGCATGATGGTGTCAATGGAGATTTATCTGCCATTAAGCACAAACTTTCAACGTTGTTAGAGATGAATAATAATGTCATTAACGAAGCCATAGCAATGATTGATAGTTCTTGTGAGCAAGTGAGAGCTATTTCCCATAATTTAGTACCTCCATCTTTAGAGAATTTTAATCTCATTGAAGCAACAGAAAATTATTGTGCTAATTTAGATGCCGTAAGTAAAGAGCAAATAACGTTTCAACATCTTGGAGACGACATTAGTTTAACGAAAAAAGCTGAGGTTAATGCATTCAGAATTATTCAAGAATTAATCACCAATGCTCTAAAGCATGCAGAAGCAAGTGAGATTAATGTTCAGATAAGTCATAGAGACAATCTTGTTCAGATTACAGTAGAAGATGACGGTAAAGGTTTTGATAAGAATAACGTAGATTCGCAAGGTATTGGGTTAAGTAATATACAGTCTAGAGTAGATTATCTTAATGCGAATTTAGATGTAATTTCTAATGCTCAGGGCACATCGTATACCATAGATATTGACTTAAACAATTTGAATGACAACTAATATTGCTATAACAGACGATCATGAAATGGTACTTCGTGGTATAGAAACCATGTTGAATAATACTGCAGAAATCAAAGTTATTGCAACCTATACTAATGCCAAAGAAACTATTGAAGGTTTAAAGAATGATTATCCAGATGTATTGCTTCTAGATATAAATTTACCAGATATTAACGGGATAGATTTAAGCAAGCAACTACTGAAAACTCATAAGGATTTAAAGATAATAGCCTTGACTAATTTTGATGATATGTCATTTGTGAAGCGTATGTTCAAAAATGGTATTCATGGCTATTTATTAAAAAACGCTGATAAGTTAGAACTGGTAACGGCACTAAAAACGGTATTGTCTGGCGAATTGTATATTCAAAAAAGTATAAATGAACGATTGCTGAATCAAACCAAGTCCAAACCTTTTGATAACGGTTTAAACATAAAACTTACCAGACGAGAGCGCGAAGTTCTTATTGCAATTTCTGAAGAACTGACTACGCAACAAATTTCAGAAAAGCTATTTATTAGTCCTAAAACTGTTGAAACACACCGTATGAACATTATGAGCAAACTTGGTGCGAAAAATAGTGTTGGAATGATTAAAATAGCAATGGAAAGACAATTACTATAACAGATTTAGATACCTATTTCAATCTGAAATCGTAAATACCAATCGTTAGAAGTACTTGAATCAAAATAATTAAATTCACTATTGGTTACTTCAGCCTGTAGTTTTAGAGAATGCTCCCAAATATATTTGGTTACACCTAAGCTGTACTGATTGGTTTGAGGTGTAAGCGTTTCAATTTTTTTGTGAGGTTCTTGGTATGAGAAACGACCAATAACTTCATAGTTGTTTTCAAAGATATAACTCAATTGCGTATCAAAACCATGACCAACAAAAACGTATCTAGAATCTGAGGCATCCTCAGGATTTATGGTAATAGGGTCATCTGTTGTTCTATTCATATATGCCGTTTGAAAAGCCCAACCATTATATTTCAATACAGCATCTAAAAGTACGGATTGTAAATCTCGTTGTTCATATAAATCATCACCAATGGTACCACGAGTTCTTCTAGCATTATTATTAAAGTGATATACACCAGAAAGCATCAATTTAGGTGTTTCTTCTCGTTTAAGATCTCCTTCAAACAACGTACCATTACTTTTAAAAGCACCAAAAGGAAAAAGTTCTAAACGTCCTGTAATGGCCAGCCCATTATCTGGTTCTTTAGTCCAGTTTCTTCCTTCTCCAGTACTGACAGCTGTTTTAACATTATAAGAAAATTTGTTTTCTAATTCGTTTAAGTAATACACTTGTAGTCCAAAATCCCTATCAATATTAAATCGAGCGTTGTTTATAGAGCGGTCTGTAAGTTGTAATGCACCAGAAGAATTTATACGTTGTCGGTTACCAGGTAATTTTGTTTGTCCGAAACCAATATTCCAATGCTCATTTGGTCTGTAAAATACAATAGCATCTCTAATAATATTTAAGTTATCGCCATCTTCAATAGCGCCCACATCATTTGGAGAAAACGATAATTGAATCACATAAATAATACTAGGATCACCCACATAGCCATCAAAACGCAAACGCAGTCGTCTTATCATTGCCTCGTAGCCATCTTCGGTATCACTATTATTTAAATAAGTGAATCGATTTTGCATTCTAAACCTAATATTCAATTTGAAAATACTATCAGGTGAAGTAATACCTAGTCCTTTTCCGTAACTATAATAAGGTAGGGCAGAAAGTTTTATGTCGTTGTTTTCTTGAGAATGAATAGAAAATGAGAGCGAAATTAGCAAAATAGCATAAATATACTTCAGCATAAAAGAGTATTTTGGGAGGCAAAAATAATACAACTCGGGTAATGATTACTATTTTTGCAATAATAAATAGTTTAACATGTCTGAAATATATATTGGCTACGATTTTGTTGTAGAACCGGTTCAACCAGCAACAGAAATTCTCATTGCAGAATTGGGTTATGCTGGTTTTGAAAGTTTTGTAGAAAATGAAGAAGGAGTAACAGCGTACATTAAAAAAGACGAATGGGATGCTTTTATTCTTGAAGACATACAGATTTTAAAATCAACTGAGTTTAAAATCACTTATGATTTTAATGAAATTGAACAAACCAACTGGAATGAAGAATGGGAAAAGAACTTTAATCCCATTGAAGTTGATGGTTTGGTAACTGTAAGAGCACCATTTCACGAAAAGCCAAATACAAAGTTCGATTTGGTTATAGAGCCTAAAATGAGTTTTGGAACAGGTCATCATGAAACAACACACATGATGATTCAACATATATTAAAAAATGATTTTGAAGGCAAATCTGTATTAGATATGGGATGTGGTACAGGTGTTTTGGCAATTTTAGCAGAAAAAGTTGGGGCTACAAAAATAGACGCTATAGATATCGACAATTGGTGCTATCTAAATAGTTTGGAAAATGTAGAACGAAACGATTGCAAAAACATTTCAGTTTATGAAGGTGATGCAACTTTGCTAGAAGGTAGACATTACGACACTATTATAGCTAATATCAATAGAAATATTCTACTTGCAGATATGGCATCTTATGCTAAATGTTTGAATGCTAATGGGATGTTGTTTTTAAGTGGATTTTACAAAGAAGACATACCTATGATTGAGGCAGAATGTGAAAAACACATGTTAAAATTGAATGAAATTATAGAAAGAGGCCAGTGGGTATCGCTAAAATTTATAAATTAGTGTGGTGAATTAAGTTATCCTCAAATTCATTTACGTTATGACAAAAGAAAAATATTCAGAAGAATTACTACTAGAAGAAGAGTTTTTAAAACAAAATGAAATTGTGCTATTCAATGATGATGTCAATACTTTTGACCATGTCATTGATACGCTTATTTATGCCTGTGATCATACTCCAGAACAAGCCGAACAGTGTTCTATCATAGTACATTATAAAGGAAAATGCACAGTTAAAACAGGTGCTTACGATGATTTAAAACCACGTTGTTCAAAATTACTTCAAGCAGGTTTAAGTGCTGAAATTGTTTAAGATATTCGTTATCTTATTTTTTAATCTTACAAGTATTTATACCTAAAACGGTGTAAAGTGGACAAAAACTTATAAAACTTGTCAATAAAAAGATGATGGCGAAAGCCATTAATACATAAGCTAAAGTTCCTTCAATGACATTAAAATAATAGAGTAAAGCTACGGTTATAGCTAATACTACTCTAATACCTTTGTCTAAGCTTCCCATATTTTTCTTCATGATATTAGTTTTTTAATCTTACTAATACTAAAGATAATAAAAATATAGGCTAAAATTTTAATGTGGTAACTTATCTTTCAGTAAACCATATACATAGGTGCCCAGTAAAGCGGCTGCAATAACAATAAATATAGAGAAAGCTCCTGTACCAATTAAGATATACATAGGCCCAGGGCAAGCACCACAAAGTGCCCAGCCTAAACCAAAAATTGAGCCACCAATAATATATCTAGTAAAGCCTTTATCCTTTAAAGGTACACGTAATTGGCTACCTTCAATTGTTTTTAGTTTTAAACGTTTAGAAAGTAAAATAAGAAGAATACCAGTCACCACAGCAGAACCAATTATGCCATACATATGAAAGGATTGAAACTTAAACATCTCATAAATACGATACCAAGAAACAGCTTCGGATTTTACTAAAACAATTCCGAAAACAATACCTACAACAAAGAATTTAATATACTTTCCCATCTTAAAATAATATTGGATAGATGAAGTGAATCATGATTAAACCTCCTACAAAAAAGCCAATAACAGCAATTAGTGAAGGTAATTGCAAACTACTAAGGCCTGTAATGGCATGGCCTGAAGTACAACCACCAGCATAGCGCGTTCCAAATCCAACCATAAAACCACCAGCAATTAAAATAAGTAAGCCTTTAATAGAAAATACATTGTCCCAAGCAAACAATTCTTTAGGTAAAAGTGATTTTCCAGCATTTTCAAAACCTAAAGTTTTTAATTCGTTTACCGTTTCAGGATTAAGATCCATGTTTATTGGATTCGATAATAAGAAGTGTGCAATAAAACCACCAGTTATAGCGCCTAAAACCACGATAAGGTTCCAACGTTGACTTCTCCAATCAAATTTAAAGAAAGGTACTTTTTTTCCGGCACCACCAATTGCACATAGTGTTCTAAGGTTTGAAGACATGCCGAATGTTCTTCCAAAATAAAGTAACGCAAACATTACTAAAGCTAGTAATGGGCCAGTTATATACCATGGCCAAGGTTCTAAAATAAAATTCATAGCTAATTTTTAATGATAAAAATTAAAATTCAAGGACAAAAATCTTGTTTCTGCCCAGTTCAATTTTTCCTTCGTTTTCTAACTGTTTTAAAATTCGGGAAACCACAACTCTAGAAGTATGAAGATCTTCAGCGATTTCCTGATGTGTAATTTCTAAAGTTGTAGAAGCAGACAGCTTTACGTGATCTTTGAGATATTTAAACAGACGCTCGTCCATTTTCATAAAAGCCAAAGTGTCTATAGTTTCTAGCATTTCATCAAAACGCACTTGGTAACTATCTAAAATAAAGTTTCTCCAACTTTCATTATTATGAAACCAAAGTCGCATATTATCAATAGGAATCATAATTACCGTAGCATCATCATCGGCAATAGCTCTAATCTTGCTTACAGATTTTGCCATACAGCACGTTAGCGACATAGCACAAGTATCACCAGATTCTAGCACATACAACAATAGTTCATTACCAGTGTTGTCTTCCCTTAGCACCTTAATATTTCCTTTTATTAGCAGAGGGATAAATTTTAATTCCTGACCAATATCAATAATAATATCATTTTTATTGAAACTTTTAAGAACAGCAACATCAGCGATATTGTCAATAGTTTCAGTATCGAATAAATATTTAAAAGGCTCTAAGGTTTCTTTTGCTATCATATGTCAAAAATAATGATTTCCAATTTTGAAATAAATAGTTTGGTGGTTTTTTAATAAATGTATTATATTTGCACCCACTTTAAAACGGCCTCGTGGCGCAACTGAATAGCGCATCTGATTACGGCTCAGAAGGTTACAGGTTTGAATCCTGTCGAGGTCACAAAAATTTCTAAACCCATAGTTGATAAAACTGTGGGTTTTTTGTTTGTAAACTCTTTACTAAAGCTCATTTATTAAAAGATTTAAAAATAAACATTGCTATAGCAACTGTTAAGGATTGAAAAAATTATCGACTATATAATAGTACGTTAATCAATCGACCATTAAGCTAATGCAATTTCAATCGACATCTGGTGAATTTCTAACACTACAAGAAATTACGGCAAAGAATTCCTATTTACTTCAACAAAAATTAGAAAACTCATTAACCATTCTATGGTTTATTTCAGATAATAATAGGTTAACTATAGATGGGCAGAGTAGATGCTTTAATAAGTATGAAATGATTTTTTTAACCGAATTTCATAAGTTAGAAATTGATGAGATTCAAAAAGTACGATTAGTAAAGTTTAATCGACCGTTCTATTGCATCTTAGATCATGATATTGAAGTAGGATGTAAAGGTGTACTGTTTTTTGCTGCTTCGGCATTACCATCAATTAAAGTTCCGCTTAGTGATGTAGAACGGTTCGAGATTTTTTGGCGCATGTTTACTTTAGAGATGGAATCTTCTGATGACCTAAAAAAAGATATGCTTCAAATGATGCTAAAACGCTTTTTGATTATGAACACACGTATCTTTAAAAATCAGTCGCAGTATCCAAGTGAGCAATCAGAATCAGATTTGGTACGTGAGTTTAATTTCTTGGTAGAAAAACATTATAAAACCAAACACACAGTTTCGGATTATGCAGAGTTGCTGAATAAATCCCCAAAAACTATTTCAAACGTGTTTTCAAACATCAGTTCTAAAACACCTTTGCAATTTATTCATCAAAGGCGAAGTCTTGAAGCTAAGCGATTATTGCAATATTCAGAGAAGCAAATTCAAGAGATAGCTTATGATATTGGGTTTGAGGATATACAAGCTTTCAGTCGTTTTTTTAAGAAAATAGAAGGAGTTTCACCATCAATTTACCGCAAAAATATGGTTATGGGAAAAATAGCCAACAAGTCAGGAATTCCTGCCTAACAGTCACTTACACATATGAGCCATTTTTGCACTGTAAATTAATTATTAATTAAAAACAGTGTAAAATGAATCAATTTAATGTTCCTGTCAGAGGAGAAGTATCTGATAACAATCAAGCAATTTTTGACAATTTAAACAAAGCCATTGGTATGGTGCCTAATCTGTATGCAACTATGGCATATTCTGAAACAGCACTAGCTAATTACCTTCAATTTCAAAACGGAAAAACATCTTTTAGTAATAAGGAAAAAGAAGTTGTAAACTTAGTGGTAAGTCAAGTTAACAACTGTAGTTACTGTTTGGCAGCTCATACAGCTATCGGAAAGATGAACGGTTTTACAGACGAGCAAATACTGCAAATAAGAACAGCTTCATCTGATTGGGATCAAAAAATAGATGCTTTAGCAAAATTAGCAAAAGCTATAACTATATCTAAAGGAAAAGATGTTAGTGAAGAACTTGAAGTTTTCTTTGAGCAAGGTTATAGTAAAGGTAATTTGGTAGACTTAATCTTATTAATCGCAGATAAAGTTGTGATGAACTATTTACATAACGTAACTAATGTTCCTGTCGATTTTCCTTTGGCACCAGAATTAGAGCCTGAATTGAATTAATCTTAAAATAAAAAATGATGAACACTAATAAGATTAATTGGAAAAAAGCCATTGTAGCAGGTGTTTTAGGAACCATCCTATTTGATATAGTAGGATGGTTAATGACAGGGAACTTTTGGGATATTCCTTCACTTTTAGGAGAGAAAACAGGTTTGGGTTTAGGTTATGGGCTTGTAGGTCATTATGCTAATGGTATTTTACTTTCAGTACTTTATGCTGGTATTGCACCATCACTTTGGGGACCAAACTGGCTAAGGTCACTTTTATTTGTTACTGCCGAAACTGTGGCGCTAGTTTGGTTTTTTATGTTACCACTTTTAGGAGCAGGAATAGCTGGAGTTAATCTAGGTATTATGATACCAATTGTAACTATGGTAAGACATTTTGCTTACGGTATTCCGTTATGGTACTTTATTCACAAGCTAGAAACAAAACCTAGTGTTACTGTAAAGACAGTTTAAAAATAAATAAGGGCAGGTATTTTGTGTGGAATATCTGCTCTTTTGCTCATCAAAAAAAGAACATAAAAATATATAATAATGGAAAAGAAATATCCTTTACCGCCTTTTAATAAAGAAACCGCTATTGAGAAAATTCAAATGGCTGAAGATGCTTGGAATAGTAAAAATCCAGAAAAAATAGCACTCGCATACAGTGTAGATACAGAGTGGAGAAATAGAAACCAATTTATAAATGGTAGTGATGCAGTTATTGAGTTTCTACAAGATAAATGGACAAATGAACTCGATTATAAATTGAAAAAAGAATTATGGTCATTCAACGAAAACAGAATTGCTGTACGATTTGAGTATGAATATCGAAACAAGCACAATCAGTGGTTTAGAGCTTATGGAAATGAAAATTGGGAGTTTGATGCTAATGGCTTAATGAAAAAGCGTTATGCAAGTATTAATGATTTGCCAATAGCAGAAAGCGACAGACGTTTAAAATAAAATAGTTAAGAATGAAAAATGAAGATAAGCAAGTAATTCTAAACGTTAGTAAAGAGCTTCATGCACTTGTTGAAGCGAGTTATTTAAATAATAAAGCAGTTAAAGGTGATGATGATTGGCTTGAAAAACAACGACTTCTCCTAGCAGATATGGCACTTCATTTATTGCAAACATCAATAGATCTAAACCCTATAAATATAGAACATCTAAGAAACAATTTGAATGCTATTTTGACCATTTCAGATCAGTTTATGCCAGAAATAGGACTCAAAAAATTCACGGATAAACTATATGAACATGTGTAAGTTGAGGTTATAAGTGTTTAATTTTAATGATTGGTATCTCAACGGTTTTTCAGAATTTTAGCTATTGTTGGTTCTGAAAAGTCCAGTATCAATGCTTCTGAAACAATATCACTAGTTTATGTAACAGGATTTACAGCTAATATTATAATTATGATTTATTCTTGTAAGAATCAAATAAGTGTAAAATCCAATAAATACATAGAAACTAATGGTGGTTTCAAGAAAATATACTCTTGTATTATTACTTTTTGTAACGTTTTGTATCTTCCCTCAGGATAGTAGTAATGAATGTAATGTTACAACCATAAATTACGATTTTGAAGAGCCAAATCACAGTGGGATATATCCATTGTTTATTAATCAAAATAGTATGCCAGGTTGGAACACCACGGCATCGGATGGTCAAATAGAATTGTGGCCTTCCCCTAATTTTGAAAATGTACCTGCTTATTCTGGAAGCCAGTTTGTGGAGCTGAATGCCAATGTTGTTTCAGGATTATATCAAGATTACGATAGTCCCGAAGGAACGATTTTTAATTATGGTTTTGCTCATAGAGGTCGTCAAGGAACTGATACATGTCAGCTATTAGCAGGACCACCAGGAGGACCTTATGTCAATGTTGGTCCACCAGTTTCTACAGGAAATACATCTTGGAGTTATAATACAGGGACTTATACCGTACCAGCAGGTCAGCCTATTACAAGATTTATATTTCAATCTGTAAATGGTAGTAGTGGAGACAATAGTGTTGGTAATTTCTTGGATAGTATTAGTTTTACTGCTGAATTGGGTATACTTACAGAAGGGCCAATTGAGATTTATTGTGGTGATGAAGCTGTAATAGAAAGTCTAGGTGGAGGTACTTGGATTGCTAGTCCTGATAATCCTTCGGCTACCACTATTAGTAATGTAAATAGTAATAATATTACAATAACAGGTTTTTCTGTTTTTGGCGATTATGTTTATGAGTGGGACTCTGTTTATTGTACTTTTTCAATCACAATAACTTATGGTGAAGGATTTGTAGAGCCACCAGTAGTCGAAGATGTTTTCTTCTGTCAGAATAGTGTGGTTGATTCTTTAGATGTGGAGCCTATAGAAGATTATACCTTAAATTGGTATTCAGATAGTTCAGGTAATACACCTTTAGCTGGAGAGCCAGTCGTGGATACAAGTGTGGTTTCTCAAACAACATACTATGTTTCTCAGCAAACTACTAATGGGTGTGAAAGTGATTTAGTACCTATAGTTGTAACTGTAGATGCATTACCTATAGCAGAGACACCTTTTAACATCGAAGTTTGCGATGATAGTTCTAATGATGGGTTTTCTGTTTTTGATTTAGTGCCAGCGGGTTTACAAGCTTTAGGAACCCAGGATCCAAATACTTTTAATATATCTTATCATTTATCATATGAAAATGCAGAGATTGCTGAAGGAGATATTACATCGGCAGGAGCATACCAAAATGAGGATCCTCAAACCCAAATTATTTATGTAAGAATTGAAAATGTAAATAACACGTCTTGTTATGATATATCTCAATTTTCAATTATTGTAAATCCATACGAGAGTCCTAATTTTTCTTACGCGCCAAATTGTTATGGCGCAGAAATTTCTAGTGTAGATGAAGCGGGTGGAATCTTTTCGTTTTCTGAAACACCTACTGATAGTGCAAATATTAATCCAACCACTGGTGAAATAACTAACGCCACTCCTGGTGAGACTTATAGTGTAGAATATATAACTGGTGGAAATTGTCCAAACACAGCTTATGTTGATGTAGAGGTATATACTTTACCACAGATTATTGATCCAACTCCTTTAGAAGTCTGTGATGATGCTGTTTCGGATGGTCTTACAAGTATGGATTTAACCATAAAAAATAATGAGATTACAGGAGGAAACTCAGGCTATTCAGTAAGTTATTACGAAACACAATACAATGCAGATAATGATATAGATTCTTTGGAGATACCCTATACAAACACATCTAATGATCAAGAAATTTATGTTAGAGTTGAAAATAGTACTACCGGATGTTACGATACAACAACTTTAATTCTTTCCGTAGAGCAAGCACCTGCGGCGATTACGCCAACGGCATTAGAGTTTTGTGATCCAGATAGTGATGGTTTTGGTAGTTTCGATATTTCTAGTAAGGATGACGAGATTACTAATGGAGATAATAGTTTATCAGTAAGTTACCATGAAACTTATGCTAATGCATTAAACAATGTTGATGCTATAAGTAGTCCGTATAATAATATTGTTGAAAATATTCAAACTATATATGCTAGAGTTGAAAGTCTTACAATAGCAACAGATTGTGCAACAATAGTTGAATTAGAATTAGTTGTTAACCCAACACCTCAATTAGGTTTTGATGAAATTACCCCATTAAGTATTTGTGATGATGAATCTGGTGATGGATTTGGACAATTTGATCTAACATCTAAGACCTCTGAAATCACTCAGAATTTGTCAAATCCTTCTTCTTTCATAATATCTTTTCATGAAACATCAGCTAGTGCAGAAGATAATACAAACCCTATTGGTACACCTGGTAATTATACTAATATAGATGCTTTTGAGCAAATACTTTGGGTAAGGATAGAAGATAATGATACGGGCTGTTTTAAAATAACAACATTAGATTTAGAAGTAAGTCAATTACCTGTTTTATACCAACCATCACCTTTAGAATTATGCGATTATGATAATACCGGAGATGAAGTAGAGTTATTCATTTTAGAAACTGCAATTGATAATATTTTAAATGGTCAAACAGGAATTCAGCTTGTTTTTTACTTAACTCAAGAAGATGCAGATAATAATCTCAATCCAATAACAAGTCCTTATGCCAACATTGAAAACCCTCAAACGGTAATCGTAAAAGGTATCAATAATGAAACGGGTTGCTCATCAACCTTACCGTTAACATTAAGAGTTAATCCTATACCTTCACCAACAACACCAACTGATTTGGAAGTTTGTGATGAGGATAATGATGGTTTTTCAAGCTTTGATTTAGAATCTAAAAGCGATGAAATTATTGGAGGAGAATTAGATGTAGAGGTTACTTATCATGAAACACTAGAAGACGCAAACACAGGGTCTAATGCTTTGGCTAGTCCTTATGAAAATATTGTAATTGATACTCAAACAATTTATCTGAGATTAACAAATGTGATAACAGGATGTTACGACATTTCTGAGCAATTAACTCTTAGGGTCTTAGAGAAGCCAGAGGTGCCTTTTACAATTGAAGATTATATTATTTGTGATGCTGATAGTGATGGCACTGCGACCTTTGACTTAACAACAAAGGATTCTGAAATTATAGGGTCTCAAACAGATGTGACTTTAACATATCATATTACCGAAGCGGATGCTTTATCTGGTAATGCACCAATATCTAATCCTAGTTTATATATAAATTCAGGAAATCCTCAGGTCATTTATGTAAGATTGTTAAGTAATATAACTGGTTGTGTAGATGTTGGTATGTTTAATATTGAAGTGGCATTACCACCAGAGCCAATTCATCCAACTCCATTAGAGTTATGCGATGATGATATCGCTGATGAAATTACGGTATTCGATTTAACAGTAAAGAACTATGAAATAACAGGAGGACAATCGAGTTGGAGTGTTGCATACTATGAGACAGAAGAAGATGCCCAAGCTCAAGATAATGCAATTAATGCAACAGCTTATACTAATACTTCAATAAATGGGGAGCCTGCTAACCCTCAAACATTATTTGTTGTAGTAACAGATACTGATACAGGTTGTACAGCGCAAGAAATATTGACAATTGGTGTACTTCCTAACCCGACACCGACAGAAGAATTACCTAGTTTAACTCTATGTGATGATGTTAATTCAGGGGATTTTCAGGTGGCTTTTGACTTAACTACAAATCAAAACTTATTGTTGAATGGTGAACTAGGTGTTACACCTACATACTATGAAAGTTATGAAGATGCAGAAGATTTAACCAATGAAATTACAGCTCCAGAATCTTATACAAATATAAGTAATCCTCAAACCATCTATGTAAGAGTTACAAATGATTCTACGGGATGTTATACTATAGTTGATTTTGATATTTTGGTAAATCCATTGCCAGAAACTTCTGAAGTTTCAGATATGATCGTATGCGAAATCAATACTGACGATATTTATGAATTTGATTTGACTTTAAAAAATAATGAGGTATTAGGGGATTTAGATGAGACATTGTATACCGTTACATATCACGAAACTCAAGAAGATGCAGATTCTGTTCAGAATAACTTGGTCATGCCTTATACTAACACTAGTAATCCACAAACAATTTATATAGCTATAACAAATAATGAAACAGGTTGCTCAGTGAGTACAGTATCGTTTGATGTTGAGGTACAGGAAGGAGCATTAGCAAATGAAAACTCAGAAGCTATTGTATATGAAATTTGTGATGATGAAATAGATTTTGATAACAATTCTGCAAATAACTCAGCGGTTTTTGATTTAACTCCAGTAGAAGATATTTCAGATTTGTTACCTGGAAGTATTCAGGCTCAAATTTTAGATGGACAAGATCCGTCAAACTATCACCTTAGCTATTATTTAAATCAAGTAGATGCTGTAATGGCAGAAAATGAGTTAGATTTTCTATATGAAAACACAGTAAACCCACAACAGATATGGGTGAGGGTTGATAATAATACTTTAGATGGGAATGGTTTAGATACATCCTTATGCTTTGATATAGCTCCGTTGACTTTACAGGTAAATCCTCAACCGACTTTTGAGTTGGAAAGTAGTTACACGCTATGCTTAAGTGCAGATGGAAACTCTGTTATACAATCCCCAATAATAGATACTTATTTAGCAACTCCAGAATACAGTTTTGTCTGGTTTTATAATGGTGAAGAAATATTAGGAGCTACAGAAGGGAGTTATGAGCCAACCCAAGCCGGGACATATAGTGTAATTGCAACGGATGGAATGACTTCAATAGAAACAAATTGTTCAAGTAGTGCCAGTACAGAAGTAGTAAACAGTTCGCCTCCATTGATAGAGGTAATGGTTAATTCTTCAGCATTTTCAGAAAATCAAATAATAGAAGTTAATGCTGTTGGTCTTGGAAATTATGAATATAGTCTTGATGAGGGAGATTGGCAAGATGAAAGTATATTCACAAATGTTTCTATAGGAGAGCATTTAGTCACTGTAAGAGATAAAAATGGCTGTGGAGAGTCAATAGATTCTGTAATCGTAATAGGCTACCCTAAATATTTTACACCAAATGGGGATACTGAACATGATACGTGGAATATAGTAGGGTTAGAAGATCAAAGTAGCGCTAAAATCTACATATTTGATCGCTATGGAAAACTAATAAAACAAATAAGCCCTTCGGGTGAAGGATGGAATGGTACTTATAATGGCAATGATTTGCCAACAGATGACTATTGGTTTTTAGTAGAATATAGAGAGCCTGGAGTTTTGGAGGAAAGTGTAAAGACATTTAAAGCTCATTTTACGCTTAAAAGATAGGGTAACTTCTCTTTGTTGTTTTTTGAAACATATGTTTTAGAAAATGAAACAGATTTTATTCCATTTCTTCACTTATGAAAGTATGTTCGTAAAAAATAAATTTTAAATAAATGAAAGCAAAACTTACTATTTTAACACTTTTCAGTGTTACATTATTAACTTATTTGTCATGTAGTAAAGATGATGAAAACAAGGTTAGTGTGGAATCTATTGAACTTTCTGTTAGTGCAATTGAAGTTAATATTAATACAACGGTGAATTTTACTGTTACTACGAATTTAGATCAAATTGTTACTAGTGAATCAGATATATATATTAATGGAGAACTTAGTAATTTGACAAGTTTTATGCCTAATTCACCTGGAGAATATAATATTAAAGCAATTTATAGTACAGGTGGGCGAGAGTTTGAAAGTAATGTTGTAACGGTAATCGCAACTGAAATTCCATTAACTGAAATTGTGCTATCAAGCAGTGCTAACCAGATTGAAATGGGTGACCAATTTACATTTTTTGTTCATGGTGATAACTCTACTAGTCTTACAAATGACTCGTCATTTTTTATAAATGATGAGTTGATAGAATCTAATGTATACATACCATTAGAAACTGGTGAGTATGAAGTAAGAGCGGAATATACTATTGATGGATTAACCTACAACTCTAATGCGATCCAACTAACTGTTATAGCACAATCAACAGAAATAATGTTTTTTGACGAAATAGTTTTTTATGATGGTTATGCGGCTACTGTCAATGAGCCTGTACCTTCTGGAATTACAAGGGTTAACAATGCATCGTATGTGACCAAAATCACGGATGAGCATATTTCTCAAATCAATGAAGAGTTAGAAATTGAAGTTATAATTGGGGCTTTATGTGATAATTATGATAGAATAGGTAATTTATTTTTAAATCTAGTGAACCAAGGTGATGACTATTCTGAGTCTAATATTGTAGAGCGTATAGAGATAGGAAGATTTATAACCCCTTTTATGAATAAAAATGTAAGTCCGGATGAAGTGCCATATTTATTTCAAGTTGATAATATTGCAAAAATATTGAATGATCAAAATATCTCATCTACACACGATTTCTTTTTAGAATTCAATGTATTTGGGGTTCCTTATGCTGCAAACGAACAAGTGGCAGGATGTAGTGGGAGGAATGATGTATTTAGAGGTACGGTAATTTTTAAATCCAGAAATGAATCTTACACACCACAAAATCAGTATTTAGAGTCTGTAACTACATATTTTAATTTTAATGATTATGATTCAGGAGCTTCAGACGCAATAGGTCAATCAATTAAAACATTTAATTTTACGACGACTACTGATATTTCTGATGCCCAAATCCATGTGGTTATCTCAAATCATGGAGCAAATTCTGGTGGTGAAGAGTATGAGAGAAGACAACATTTCTTATACATGGATGGGATGTTAGTGGATAGTTATACGCCAGGTGGAGAATCCTGCGAGCCTTTTAGGGTTTATAATACACAAGCCAATGGAATTTATGGGCCGACACCTAGACCAGATAGTGTTTGGGCTTCTTTTAGTAATTGGTGTCCTGGAGATGTTATTCCAATCAGGACTTATGATTTAGGCAGTGTTTCAGCTGGTGCTCATACGTTTGTTTTGGATGTTCCTGATGCTCAATTTGTAGATAATCAAGGCTATTTTCCTGTGTCTGTCTATTTACAAGGAGAGTTATAATTCAACTTAATAAATTATTCTTTTTATTTCGAAGCGCCACTGAAGTCAGTGGCGTTTTTTATTGGCTATTTTCTTTCGTAAACGACAATTTTTCAATGTTTTGAAACAAAATTGACACAAAATGAAACAATGTTTTGAGTCAAAATGTTAAAATTATAAGAATTTGCGAATGGGAAAAATTGTACTTGTAGTAAGGTGTTTATAAAAAGTCATTCAAGTATAATTTAAATAGTTATTAATCAAATCAATTAATTTATGAAACAAAACGACATTTTAAAAAAGAGTAAAGTTTTCTTTTATCTTTTTGCATTATGCTTATTGGCTTCTTTTGCAAAATCTAAAACAAACAATGTATCCGAATTTTATTTCTTTACAACAGGAGATTATGTTGCTTTAACAATATCGTCAGGATTTAATGAAGATGTAATTGCGGAGACGGGTGATTTAGCAGGTACTACTACAGCAAGTGTAGATAAAGCTACGGATGATTATTGCTACATTGCTTACAACGTGGGAATTACTTATGGTCTGCCAACAAATGGTGAATTAAATAATGGAAATATCCCTTATCAGTTAGCTGATTATACCTCAAACAATGCATTAAGGTTAATTGGACCAACTAATTCATTAGCTGGAGCAGGCGGATTAGAGGAAGGTAGACCTACATCTGGTAGTGTTACTTTTTTAGAAAACGAGAATATCGAAACTATATATTTAGCTGTTACTTCTGGTAGTGGAACTTCTTCAGTTTCAGGAAATATTATTTTTGACGACAACAGTACTCAGGCTTTTACAGTGTCAATTCCAGATTGGTATGCAAATAGCGCTACTATTATAGCTAATAACTTAGGAAGGGGGCGCAGAAGTGACAACTCTCTTTCGGGAGCACCATCAGGCGGACCGTATATTTTTGAAATACCGATTGATGTTGATGTCGCAAACCAAACAAAATTAGTTACAGGTATGGATTTTCAAAATGATGCCACAGGAGATTCTGTTTTTAATTTATTTGCTGTGAGTGCTAAAAAAGTTCCATATTGTGATGCTCCTACTGATTTAAGTGCAGAGATTGGACCTGTAACAACTACATTATCTTGGGTAGATACAGTTTCTACAAGTTGGGAAATTACGGTACAACCTGAAGGAAGTGGTTTGCCATCAGGAAGTGGTGAGACAGTAAGCGCAACTACATACGATGCTAATACAAATATAGGAGTTACTCAAGAGTTTTATGTTAGAGCTTTATGTCCAGATAATGTAAATTTTAGCCCTTGGGCAGGACCATTTGTATTTGGAGATTATAAACCTCTAGAGCTTACAGGCTTAAATGCAGATGTAATAGCTAACGGAGTAGGAGATGCTTCTGTATCTGCGCCTCAAGATATTGATGGTACGGGTTATGCTTACTTGAGTGAAGATTTTAAAGTACAAGAAACGGATGCAGATTTAAGCTTTGGACTTCCTGCTAACGGTGTATTACCAAGTCCAAATACAGACGGACTAGAATATAATTTTGCATCTTATGATGCGAATAATTCTTTAAGAATAGAAACGGCTGGAGTTGAAGAGACGATAACATTACCTGCAGGCTACCCGTCAGAGAAAATATATTTGTTAACTACCTCAGGAAGTGGGTCTGCCTCAATTTCTGGTGATATTAATTTTAGTGACAACACTAGCCAATCTTTTACTTCGGTAACTGTACCAGATTGGTATTATTCTACAGCTTTACCAGTTGCTATTTCTGGAATAGGTAGAGTTAGTACGTTTGATAACGTTATTCAAAATCCATTTAATAATCCTCGTATTTATGAGTTGGAATTAAGTATAGATAATGCTAATCAAACAAAAACGATTACATCTATTGATATTACAAAAGATTCAGGTGGTGTTGTAAATATTTTTGCAATAACTTCTAAAATGTCTGGTGAAAGTTTATCTGTAACAGATCAAAATAATCTGTCTTTAAACATTTATCCTAACCCTGTGAAAAATAACCTTTATATTGAAGGGGTAAATGTGTACGATATATCAATGTACAATATTTTAGGAGAAAGAATTGATGTTGAATTTAAAGAGGGAAAAGTTGATGTTTCTTCATTGGATAGTGGGATGTATCTTCTAAAAGTATCTAATGATTTAGGTCAATCAAAGACATTTAAAGTTTTGAAAAAATAATCCTTAATCAATAACGTAAATTGTTAATAGCGAAAATTAGGGAAATATAGGTGTCTGCCTTATTTCCCTTTTTTTTTAGATATTTTTTATATTGGTTCTTTAAAGTTATTTATGAAAATAAAACTAGACTTTCTTTTATTTCTATTTGTTTCTTTCTTAGGTTTTTCTCAGAATGCACGTCATCTTTCAGTAGACGATGGTCTTCCTCAATCATTTGTTTCAGATATTGTAGAAGATGATGATGGGTTTGTGTGGATTGCAACTAGAAACGGTTTAGCAAGATTTGATGGTCATGAAATTAAAACTATAAATCATATTCCTGGTGAGAATAACTCAATAACTTCTAATATTATTTCTAAGCTACAAAAAGGAGAGAATAAAAAACTGTGGATTTTTTATGAAACAGAAGAGGTTGATTTATTGAATTTAAAGACGGGTTGTATAACCAACATGATTACTAATGAAGATACTAAAGAATATGAGCAACCAATATCAACAAGTAGTTGTGTAATAGATAGTAAAAATAGGCTATGGAGCTATTTTGATAAGCAAACAATTTTACTTTATAGACTAGACAGTTTAAATAAAAAAGCTGGTAAAAAATATCGCTTTGAAGAGGATACAATTAGATCCGTATTTTATGATAGGAATAACTCTTTATGGGTATATAGTCAGAAAGGGCTTAACAAATACAATGAAAGTTTAGATAAGTTTGAATTAAACCCTATGCCTTTCAAAGTTAGTTTTGAAAGTGATTATGATGGTGATAAAAATATAGCCAGAGCAGTTTCGGATTTAACAGAAAGAGATAATGGTGAATTAATGTGGTTCTGCAAGAGCTATCTCTATTTCTATAACCCAACAACATCAGTTTATAGAAGGCAATTAATTATAGATGATTTGTTGGTAAATCCAGAAGAAATACAAACAGGTCCGGATGGTAAGGAATATTTTTTTGTAGATAATAAAATCTATAGTTACGATGATCTCATAGGTATAAAGGAGCTGGGAGGAATCAAGCCTAACAAAAGTATTTTGCATGAAAAGGATATAGACACCCAAGCTTTTTTAGTAGATAAATCTGGTTTAATATGGGTAGCAGTAAACACAGATGGTATTTATCAAGTTGATTTAAATATCGATTTTAAAACCTTTGAATACAAAGATGATTTTGCAATAAGCATCTTTAAGAACCAGTTTAATATTGCACTAGAAGACTTCTTTAAATTCGATTTAAAACGAAAGGGCACATTATTGCCCGCGTATCATTTAAGATCAGTAAAAAATGATCGAAAGATATGGATGGCAATTAACAGAACGGTTTCTTATTATGATCTAGATACAAAAGAACTTATAAAGCTGGACGAAATACCCTTGGATGGAACAGAGGATTTTATTCCTTTAAAAGGTATTGCTATTGGTAAAAATGGTAGTCCGTTGGTTATTGATGAAAACAAGAATATTTATAAGTACAATTTTGATGCTGAAGAGTGGGAAATACATCCTTCAACCTTACTTCTATATAAAAACTTCAAAGGCGAACTAAAGCCAAATGCTTTAATTGTAGATGATGAAAATTCAATTTGGATAACCACAGAGTATAATGGTTTAGTATGTATTGACAAGCATGGTAAATTGAAACATTTCCAAAAACAATCAGAAGATGAAAGTTTTCCAACTAATAATTTAATTAATGTCATTTTAGATAAAAGGGATAAAAATATTCTTTGGATTGCCAGTTACAGTGGGTTAATAAAACTGAATAAGGAAACGTTAAAAACTGATTTTTATTCAAATCAAGAGGGTTTACCGGACAATACTATTTATACGATAATGCAAGATGATCAAGCTGCTTTATGGTTAGGTACAAATAAGGGTCTTAGTAAATTTAATCCTGATTCTGAAGAACAGAAAACCTATACATTAACTCATGGTTTGCCTACTATGGAGTTTAATAGGTATCATCAACTGATAATGCCAAATGGACTTTTTGCATTAGGTGGCATCAGTAAAGGTGTTATGTTCGATCCATTAAAAATTAAGGAAGATGACTTTGCTCCAAATGTAGCAGTAACATCAATAAAGGTTAATAATGACAGCTATAATAAAGATCAACAATCTTTTTTTCAGTATAACGATATACAGGAAATAAACCTTCCACACGACCAAAATAATCTAGCAATTGAATTTGTAGCTCTAGAATATAGCTATCCAAATGATATAAAGTATAGGTATAGATTAAAAGGCTATAATGATGGTTGGATTCCTTCAAATAACTATAGAGAAGCTGTTTATACTAATATTTCACCAGGCAACTATGTTTTTGAAGTTAATTCAACAAACACATCAGGTTTGTGGAGTGATAAGGTAAAAGAAATAGCTATAGCCATATCTCCTCCCTGGTGGTTAACACCTTGGGCAATTATACTCTATGTAGTTTGTGTTATTAGTATGGTTTACTTCTTTATAAATTGGAGAATAAAACAAAAATTTATAAGAAAAGAAATAGAACTACAACGTAAAGAAGCAAAGCATTTTAGAGAAATAAATAAGATAAAGACTAAGTTCTTTACTAATATGACTCATGAACTAAGAACACCATTGTCTCTTATCATTGCTCCTGTTGAACAATTAAAAAATACAGATAATAAAAAGCATAAAAAGCAATTATTAAAAATAATAAAACGCAATGCTAACAATTTATTAAACCTTTCAGACCAGTTATTGGATATAGCTAAGTTGGAAGCAGGGATGTTAAAACCCAACTATTTACACGGTGATATCGTAGTGTCCTTAAAAAAGTGTATTGAAGCTTTTAAAGAGGAGGCAAACGAAAAAGCTATTTCAATAGATCTTATTTCACCTTTATCAGCTAGATATAGATTTTCCCCATATTTATTAGAAAGAATAATCAATAATCTTGTTTCCAATTCTATAAAGTACGGTTATGAGGGAGGCAAAATAGAAATTACCATGACCGAATCTTTTGAGGGTTTAATTCTCAAAGTAGAAGATGATGGCACAGGAATATCAAAAAAGGATTTACCTCATGTTTTTGAGAGATTCTATCAGGTGAATTTACCAGATAACAAATCTAATGCTACTGGTAGTGGAATAGGCTTGGCCCTTGTTTATGATTTGGTGAAATTACAAAAGGGTGAAATACAAATTGAAAGCGAAACAGGTAAAAACTCTGGTACAGTAATTTCAATAATGCTTCCTTATAAAAAAGTAGAAGATATTACTGAACCTAAGATGATTATTGAGGATCAGTTATTGCCACTTATTACTAATGATAAAGACTTACCTACGGTTCTTGTGGTTGAGGATAATAAAGAAATGCTAGAGTTTTTATCCATTAGTTTAAAGCCCTATTATAAAATTGTACTTTCTGAGAGTGCAGAGAAAGGTTTAAAAATAGCTCAAGCCATAATTCCAGAAATAATTATTAGTGATGTTATGATGGCTAATATGGATGGTTTGGAATTGTGTAAGAAATTAAAGGAAAACATAGCAACTAACCACATACCTATAATTTTATTAACCGCTAAAACCGAATTAAAAAGTAGGTTAAAGGGCTTGAAGGTTGGTGCTGACGATTATGTTACTAAACCTTTTAGTGTCTCTGAGTTGTTGCTTAGAGTAAGAAATAGAATTGAAATTCAAGAAAAGCAACGAGAAACAATATTTGAAGAGTTAAAGTTGCTACCAAGTAATGAGTTAGAAGTTACAGAGCCAGAAGTTAAGGATGATTTTTTAATTCAAATTGATCAAATTCTTGAAGAACACTTAGATGATGAACAATTTGGGGTTAATGATCTGGCGCTTAGATTGAATATGAGTAGAACTAGCTTGCACAGAAAAATAAAGGCACTCACAAATATCTCAACTGGTAAAATTATTCAGATTTATAGATTAAAAAGAGCTTCTTCTTTTTTAAAGGCTGGGAACAATATATCTGAAGTGTCTTATAAAACAGGTTTTGGAAGTCCGTCATATTTCACAAAATGTTTTAAGGAAACTTATGGGTTAACACCATCGGAATATGTTGAAAATCATAGTGTGAAACAATAATTCTACATATTGTAACAATTTTGATATAGAAAATCATTGAGTATAGAGATTTTTGGTGAACACTAAAAATAAATACTCAAAACATGAAAAACTATCTGTTCCTTTGTGTCGTTTTTCTCTGCTTAACTAAAGCATTTGCTCAATTAGATCCTAATTTTTTAGGTAATGCCTATTCTGGAGGAGGCGACTGCTATGTCATCACTTCAAATACCCAAGGTCAATTAGGTGCTGTATGGTATGATAATGCTATTGATTTTACGGCTGATTTCGAAATTATATTTGACGCCAACTTTGGTGCAAACGATGACGATGGAGCAGATGGCATTACATTGGTCATGAAAAACAACCCGACTTATGAGGTTGGGCAACAAGGTAATGGTCTAGGGTATGCAGGTATAATGTCTTCAATTGCAGTAGAGTTCGATACCTACCAAAATAGCGAGAGAGGTGATTTAGCGTCCGACCATATAGCATTAATATCTAACGGAAGTACATTTCATTCTGCTGCTTCAAATTTAGCAGGTCCAGTTAGTGCTTTATCTACAAACCCTAATATAGAAGATGATCAGTTTCACGAAATAAAAATTGCTTGGGTTGCTGCTTCGCAAACACTAACAGTACTTTTTGATTGTGAGGAACGAATTACTTATACAGGTGATTTAGTCAACACAGCTTTTAATGGGACTTCTCAAATATATTTTGGTTTTACAGGGTCTACAGGTTTGTATCATAACCTTCAGCAGATATGTTTTAAATATTTGTCTTTTGCAGACACACAAGATGTATTAGATGCAGAAATTTGTTCTGGTGATGTAATAGATACAGTAGATGTTACTTATAATGGTGCTGTTTCCTATTTATGGTCACCATCAGAAGGAGTTAGTGATGTGTTTTTGCCAGATCCAGAGTTTTCTCCAGCAGTCGACACTGTTTATTCTGTTGATATCATCGATAGTTGTGGTGATACCGTTACCAAAAGTTTTAGTGTATTGGTAAATGAGGTGTCAATAGATGATGTACAAGCTGTTATACCTACGATATGTCAAGGAGATAATGCAGAATTCACAATAACAGGAACACCGAATGCAGAAGTGACTTATAATATTAATGGAGGTGCGGATGAAACAGTGGTACTAGATGCTTCGGGAAATGCATTAGTGTTAATTTCAAATGTATCATCAAATCAAACCATCAATGTAACATATATTGAATCTACGGAAAATTCTAGTTGTTCAGCAACACTTTTAGAGTCAGCTACAGTTAGTGTAGCTAGTAGTGAAGATGCTTCCTTTACCTATTCTGCGACGACTTGTGACGGAGGAACTGCTAATGTAACTGGAGATTTAGGTGGCGTTTTTCAATTCAATCCTCAGCCAAGTGATGGTGCTTTGTTAGATGAAGCTACAGGCGAAATTATAAATGCACAACCTAATACGTCTTATTCAGTTGAATATACAACATCAGGTTCTTGTCCGGATTCTAGTATCCAAACAGTAACAACTTTAGATGCAGGTAATGCTTCATTTGTTTTGGTTCCTGAAACTTGTGGAGCTGTAGCAGAAATATTAGGTGATTTGGGTGGTGTTTTTTCCTTTGACAATCAGCCAACAGATGGAGCTTTAATAAATCCTGATACAGGCGAAATTACAAATGGTGTTTTAGGCACAACATATACTATAGCATATACAACTAGTGGAGCATGTCCTCAAACAGAATACGCTTCGGTAACTATAGAAAATTGTATTATTCCTGAAGTCATTACTCCAAACGAGGATGGTTATAATGATAGATTCGATTTAACTGGTTTTAACGTAAAAGCCATAGAAATATTTAATAGATATGGCACTAAAGTTTTTGATAAGTCCAATGGTTATGTTAATGAATTTTATGGTGTTTCTAGTGGAGGTCATAAACTTCCAACCGGAACTTATTTTTATACACTAGTGTTTCAAGACAATTCAACCAAAATGGGTTGGGTATATGTTAATAGAGAAAAATAATCAACAATCATTTTTACGTAATCATAATGAATAAATCATATATACTGATTATAGCATTGCTTTTTGTGATGCAAATACAAGCTCAGCAAGACCCTCAATATACACAGTACATGTATAATATGAATGTGCTAAACCCAGCTTATGCAGGATCTACAGAAGCAATATCAATAGGTGCTTTGTATAGAACACAATGGAATAGTTTAGAAGGTGCACCAAAAACAGGGACTTTTTCTGTGCATGCACCTGTAGGAGGACAAGTTGGTTTAGGGGTATCTGTTATAAAAGATGAAATAGGGCCTGTGAGTGAAACCAATGCTTATGCCGATTTTTCTTATACAATACCATTATTTAACGAACATAAACTTGCGTTTGGAATAAAAGCAGGCGCAACGTTTCATGATATAGGTTTATCTAATTTAGTTGTTTTACAGCAAGATGATCCATTAGTATCAAATATTAATGAGGTAACACCTAACATAGGTGCAGGAGCATACTTTTATAAGCCAAATAAATATTACGCAGCTTTATCTATGCCAAACCTTTTAAATTCGGTACATTTAGACACTAATGGAAACAAAATAGGGTCTGAAGTACAGCATTTATTTGCGGCAGCTGGTTATGTTTTTGATTTGTCAGATAATTTTAAATTAAAGCCACACGGTCTTTTAAAAATGGCAATAGATAGTCCTGTAAGTTTCGATCTTAATGCAAATCTTTTTATGTACAATTTTGTAGAAGTTGGTCTTGGATACAGATTAGACGATTCTTTTAGTGGAATGGTTAATTTTTCCATAACACCAGATATTAGAATTGGCTATGCTTACGATAATATAGTTTCTGATTTAAATATAACTACAAATGCTTCACATGAAGTATTTATAACCTTTGACATCAGAACTTTCAAGAAAATTTCAAACTCACCACGCTTTTTTTAATCTGTTAAGTAGATACTTATGAAACCTTTAAAAATTACGATTGTTCTGTTTTTTACTTGTGTATTTGGACTTTTTGCTCAAAATAAAGATACAAAGGAGGCAGATAAATATTTTACCGAATTAGAATACCTCAAAGCTATAAAAAGTTATAATAAACTGGTAAGTAGCAATAAAGCAGATGTATATGTTTATTCGCAGTTAGCTGAGGCAAATTTTAATATTTTCAATACTAAAGAAGCAGAAAAATGGTATGCTAAAGCTTTAGAAACATCTCAGGATGCCAATACAATGTATAAATATGCTGAAATGTTAAAGGCTAATGGTAAGTACGAGCAATCTGAGATTTGGATGCAAAAATTTGTAGAACAAAATCCAAAGGATGAACGTGCAAAAGCTTACAGTGAGAATCCTGATTATGTAAAAAGTATTCTAGAAGGAGAGCAACTGTATAAGTTAACCAGTTTGGATTTTAACTCTACAGAATCAGATTTTGGTGGTACACAACAAGATGGTGTTCTGTATTTTGCATCAGGAAGAGACACTTCGGGAAAAAAATACAGATGGGATAACGAATCATATTTAGATATTTACCAAGTAGTCTTGGGTGAAGGTACAGAAGAAGATGCACAGCAAGTAGAAGGTTCTATTAATACAAAGTATCATGAAGGTCTAGTGTCTTTTAGTCCAGATGGCAACACTATGTATTTTTCTCGCGAAAGTTTTTTTGATGGAGACTACATAAAAAATAAGGAAAATAGAACTAAAACTAGCGTTATCTATTTGTTTAAAGCAACTAAAACAAATGGAAAATGGGATGATGTAGAACCGTTACCATTCAATAATAAAAATTATTCAGTAAAAAATCCAGCAGTAAGTGCTGATGGAAATACTTTATTTTTTGTCTCAAACATGCCACAATCCGTTGGAGGCTATGATATTTTTAAGGTAGCAATAAATAAGGATGGTACCTTCGGAGAACCTATGAATTTAGGTGATGAAATTAATACTGTAGAACATGAAATGTTTCCTTATGTAAGCAGTAACAATACTCTTTATTTTTCTTCAACAGGTCATTTAGGTTTAGGTGGATTAGATGTGTTTTATGTTGATGAAAATAATAAAGTTCAAAATATTGGTGTGCCTGTAAATAGTAGATCGGATGATTTAGCATTTACGATTGATGAAGAAACAGGTAAAGGGTTTGTGTCTTCTAACAGAGAAGGTGGAAAGGGTAATGATGATATATACGCCATAGAAAGAATACAACCTTGTAGGGTAGAAGTAACTATTACAGTTTTGGATGAGGAAACGTCGAAGATTCTATCAGGAGTAGATATTGTTATAAAAAATCATTTAGATAAAGTAGTTGAAAAAGTAACAGATAATAATGGAAATGTAGTTTATGAAGTAGCTTGTGATAAAGCTCTTGAAATAAAGGCAAGTTTACAAGGTTATGAGAGTGTGTCTACTATATTTAGTGGTAGTAAAAATGAAAAAGAAACTATACAGATATTGTTATCACCAATTGAAAAAATAATCAAAGATGAAAAAGTAGTCTTAGATCCAATTTTATTTGATTTTGATAAGGCTAATATTACTTCTCAAGGAGCTTTTGAGCTAGATAAACTAGTAGCAGTTATGAAAAAGTATCCTAAGATGGAAATCTTAGCGGAATCCCATACAGATAACATAGGTTCAAAAAAATATAATAAACAATTATCAGAACAAAGAGTAAAGTCAACTGTACAGTATGTAATTTCTAAAGGAATAGATGAAAGTAGAATCACAGGTGTAGGTAAAGGAGAGGAAGACCCAAAAGTAGACTGTGGTTCAAAATGTACAGATGAAGATCATCAAATTAATAGAAGAACAGAATTTATTATTGTAAAAGGAAATCCATTGAAGGAATAAAAAATTAAATTTAGATTGGTTTTTAAGGCAGAGTAACTGAAATAATTTCAGGAAATACTTTGCCTTTTTCTTTATAAATTCTAAAACGGTTCGGTTTTTGTCTTTTTTGTATAAATTAGTAAAATATTAAGTCTTGCTATCATGAAAAAAACAATCTTTATTCTATTGGCTGTTTTAGCCTATTCCTGTGGTGTACACCAAAAATCTAATATTAAATCTAACGAAGAGTTTGTAGTAAACCTAAAACGTGCAGATACTAGAGGTGGTATGATAGAAACGGTTTTGCAAGGAGTGTTTTTTGGTGCTTCATATTTGGCAGAAAAAACATCTAAATCTTTGACAAATACGTATTCTCAATCATTGTCTATCAATAATTATTACAATACAGATTTAGGTGAGGTTGAGAAAACTTATAAAGAGATTGAAATCAAGAAATATTCGAAACCTAATGATGTTACAGAGAAAGAAAGAATAACGACTTTAGTAAAAGAAGATTTTAATAGCATGCCAAAATCTCGTGGTGCTGCTCAATCTCTAAAATTGGATGATGTTATTAGACTAGAAGAAGATGATTTACTCAATTTTTATGCTAAAATAGAGCTTATTAGTGATCCTGAAAATCCAAGTATTACACGTTTAAGCTTTAATGAATTGCGCATTTTCTTCTCTAAAACTAAGGTTTATACAGACGAAAATCTAAATGCTAAAATCTCAATATCTATTGAAGGACAATGGAGAGGAGATGATGGAACCCCTAAAAGCGCTACACTCATTGAGCAAGAATATGATTTCAAAAATTTGAAGTATGGAGCAGATAATCTTATCAAACAACCAATTTTATCTCCGTGGTATTATGATATACCGTTTACAACGCAAATAGATGGGAACGAGAATTACGGAATAGTTAAAGTGAATGTAAGATTAGATGAATATGAAGGCAATAAGAGCAAGTATATTAATCAATTGCCAACGATGTTGAGTGATAACAAAGATGCTATTATTTCTGATGGAGCATCTGCAATTGAAAAAATCGCTAACTAATTTTCAATGAGGTTTTTTTATAAAAGTTCTTTAAGCAAAGATGCACTTTTATGTACCATAATGACTTTTGTGGTCGCTGGACTTTTATATTTTATTTTTATCAATCTTACAATTTTAGATCCTTTTGAAAAGGCTTTTAAAGACTTTAAGTTTACCGATATATATTATGCAGAGAGACTAGATAATCAGCGTGTAAATTCTAATATTATATTAGTTAATATTAAGCATGCAGACCGGTTTCAATTAGCGCAAGCAATTGAAGTTGTTTCAAAGCAAAATCCTAAAGCAATTGGTTTAGATATTATCTTCAAAGACCAAAAAAGTCAATTTACAGACTCTATTTTAAAAAGTACTTTAGCTAATACACCCAATATAGTAACAGCGTATTATCGCGAAAATGATTCCGCAGTAACTAACCACTCTTATTTTGAAGTTAATGGTTTACAAAAAGGATTCATAAACTTAAACCTAAATGGACAAAACACTGTAATTCGTGATTTTTTAGGTGCTAAAAAAGAAAATCAAGAGTTGTCTTTTACTTCACAACTTGCTAAAACTGCTGGTTATATAGATGAAGAATATGCTTTAAAAAAATTAAATGAACCGTTACCAATAAACTACATTGGTAATAAAGATGTCTTTTTAAACTTTAGCATTGATGAGGTTTTGAATACTGATGAGATTCCTGCAATAAAAGACGCAGTGGTTATTTTTGGGTATTTAGGTAATGGTAATGAAATTTATGATATAGAAGACAAACATTTTACACCTCTCAATAAGGCTTGGGTCGGTAGAGCTGTTCCAGATACTTATGGAGTCGCTATTCATGCTAATATTTTGAATATGCTTATCAATAAAAACTACATCTCCAAAGTATCTACTTTTATCATATATCTTATAGCTTTTATAATTACATATATTACTGTACTTCTTTCTATGAAGTTGTATAAACGTAATAGCTTTATTTATGATTTAACCGAGAAAGCTGTGCAGCTAATTATTTCTGTGATTCTGTTATATCTGGCATTATTAATGCTTCAAGCTAATGTATATGTTAATATTATGCCTATCATCATTTTACCTTTATTCGGTATAGGAATGATAGATTTTTATGAGCATTTAGTAATATTTCTCAATAAAAAATACGAATGGAAAAGTCAGTTGTTGTAATGTTTTTTTGCTGTTTTACATTTCTATTGAAAGCTCAGGATAGCCTCTGTGTTTTTAAACTTAATGGTAGTGCTTATGCGAAAACAACTAACAAACTTCAACCACTCTCAAAAGGAAAGTTTATTAATAAGAACCAAACCCTTATCCTAGATTCATCCTCAAAATTAACGGCTATTAATGCTTCTGGTGAAGCTTATAAAGTTGAAAGTAATGGTCAATTTAAATTCAAGGATATCCTGAAGCTAAAGACTCAACAGTCGGGTAGTTTAACCTCGAAGTACTTTAAAGTAATTTGGGACGAGTTTGTCAAAAAAGAAGAAGGTTCTACCGTAATCGGAGGTGTGTTCAGAGGAGATATTTTAATGGAATTTCCAAAAGATAGTGTCATGCTGGCCTCATCAAAACTAACCTTTAGTTGGAAAACTAATGAAGTAGATTCTTCCTATTATGTATTTGTCAGAAATAAAAAAACAGATGAGATGTTGAAACTGGCAACAAATGGAAACCAAATCTCATTATACAAAACTCAACCATTTTTCTCAGAAGACAATACTTTTGAATGGGCCGTGACTACTGAAGAGTTTCCAAGTTTAGATAATCTTACGTTTTACAGTTTTGAATTGATTAGTAGAAATCAATATGCTGAACAAGTAAAGAACTATACAGCATTGTTAACGGATTTGGAAGCCTTGGGCTTATCTGATGCCGAAATAGAAACTACAATTTGCGAAATTTATGGACTTTGTAAATAGAGTGAAATACATAATTACTTTTTTTACTGTTCTATTAATTTTTAAATCCGGAGCTCAAGATTCTAATGTAGATATTAAACTTAGGGATTATCATTCAGCTAGGATTACAAATGTGGTAGCATCAGATGCATATCCTTATTTTTTTACAGCAGACGAATCCGGAAAAATCCTAGCTTACAATTCGGAAACTAAACGTGTTATAAAAACCATAAAGCCGGCTTCAGGTTTGCCTATTACAGACATGAAATTGTTGTTTGATGATAGAGTACTCACAATAAATCAAAAATTGGCATTTACCGACGGAAGTCAGGATTCTATAATCAGTATTGGTGTTTTTGATCAGAAAGTATTACAAAAAATGCAAGCCAATGTTGCGTTTATTGGGAATCAAAAAGATGCCATAATTATTCAAGATACTAATCCAGATAAATCGTTAAATATTGTTGACCTCTATAACATTAAATTCGAGAAGGTTAATAGATATTTTGTGGCGGCACAAGTAACTATGGCTGCTTATGACTCTATCACTAAAACTATGGCTTTGGTAGAAGGGCAAATTGGAAAACAATTACGTGTGTCTCTTCAAGTAGGTAATGATTATAAAAATATCACGGAGATTGACATTCCTGAGGCATTAAAAATTCAGGATTTATTTTTTGATGATGGTCAATTGTTTGCCATCACAACCAACAATACTAATGGTAAACTTGAAATTTACAACCTTTCTAGTACAGCAACTTTTTCAAAATCTATTCATGATATTGACTTTAATACGAACTTTATAAACGTTTCACACTCCGAAAGAGATGGTTTAAAAACAATTATAATAACAGCAAATAACTCATTTGTTCAACCTGTAATTCTTGAAAAGGAAGGTCTTAATTTTAAAGATTTAAATCCAAAAACAGCTCAAGGATCTACACAAGCAGTATATCTTAAAAGTACTGATGAAATATTGTTTTTTGAAGAATACCATAAGAATATTGTAAGCTCAGCTCGTTTCGCGGTTTTTGATTATAATAAAGAACGTATTGTTAGTAGTATTCCTAAGGAAACAAGAGCTTTTTATTCAGGAATGTTTTTACCAAATAATAATTGGCTGATTTACGGAAAAGCGTTGAAAGAATCTAGCTTAAGTTTAACATTCTATGCCGACCAATTAAAATATTTTGAAACAGGAACTTTCAATAACAGATTCGGAACATTAAGTTATAATGATTATTTAGAAGTTACTCACGGTTACTCAGATATGAGCACCGAAATAGCTTTTGATAAAGAAAATGGATTAAAACCTTTTTATGGATATAAAAAAGGCTCGCAATATGATAATAAGTATGGCTTTTTTGTATACGATATTGTAAATGATATGGTGAAAGAACTGTCGTATAAAGAAGTTAGGCAACGAAGTATTCTAGACTATAATTCAATTACAGGAGATTTACTTTTAAGTATTGAAGTATATTATAATGGCGGCCATACAGATCCACAAGAGTTTGCCATCTTAAACGGAGATACTGTTACTAAAATAGAAGGAAAGTATAAGTTTGGTAAGTTTTCTAAAAATGGTGAGTTTCTGCTATTAATTTCAGATGAAAATGAAGTTATTATAAAAGACATAAAATCTCTAAAAACTATTTTTTCAACCGAATTAAAAGATGGGAGATATAAAATCTATGCTGATGGTGATCGTGATTTTTTGATTTCAAATTCATATTATCAAATAGATCCATTTAACTGCAACCAATCTACCTTAACATTTACAATTTCGGATTCTAATACTGTAGAGACAAAAACTTTAGATTGTTTAAATATTATTGATGTAGCAAGTAAAGGCGATGTTACGGTATTGTCTGTAGAGAATATAGGTTTAGTTATAGGAGAAAAAATATATAAGTTTCCACTCTCAGAATTTCCAGAAAAGATTTCTCTTAATGAAGACGGTTCAAAACTAATGGCAAGTTTTAGTAATGGTAAGATTAAAATTTACACAGTAAATGGACTTAAGTCAGTATTAGAAATGATACATCCAGATAAAGACAGCCATGTTTTTGTAAACAGTGATAATTTCTATTTCAGTAATACAAATCCTGAAGATTACATAGTGTCTACTCAAGATAAAAAGCTTGTTCCAATACAGACGTTAGAAAAAGATTACTTTAATCCTTCTGAAGTGTTGAAGTCTATCGGAAAACCAAATGCAGAATATTTAAAACTTTTAGATGAAGCCTTACGTCTAAGAACTGCAAATCTTTATGAAAACACTAAAGTCGATATAGAAAAGGAAAACTCAATTCCAAAGACAGTAGAGCAGAAAAAAGGAGATTTATATGTGCTTTCTGTAGGCGTATCAGATTACGAGCAAAATGCCTATAATCTCACCTACGCAGATAAAGATGCCTTTGATATTGCCAAAATTTATGGCACTGTAACGGATGAAGCATTTCAAAATTACAAGACTAAATTCTTTGGAAATCCTTATACACTAAAAGATGGAGACGATACTCCGTTGACGGATATCAACAAGTATTTTGGAAGTTATAAGAGCCTTTCTAATTTAGAGCCTTTAACGGCTGATGGCCATTTATGGTTAGAAAGTAATTACGAGGAAAACTACTTGTGGAATTTTAAAACCAAGACAATTACAGCCATCACTTTTCCTGAAGACGTCACTATAAATACATATACGGTAGACCCAATATTCTTTCCTGGATTAGATAATGAGAGCTTTGTTGTAAAGTCGGATAACGGCGATTTTTACAAGTATGATGTTAAGACTGAGAAGTTCAAAAAATTAAAATTATCCATAAAAAAAGACGACGAATATATGTCTACGGATAATTTTACAATATTAGAAAACGATGGTTGGGCCAAGCTTTCATCTGCTTCAGGTTTAGATAATTTAGTAACTGTGGCTTTGGGTAATTTCCAAAAAAAGGATACGACTCAAATACAATTTAATCCAGATATCTATAATATAAAACCAGAAAGAACAGCTATAGATTCAGCGAATGTGTATTTGGTGTATTTAAAAGCGCTTTCATCAAATGGTAAACATTTGCTTTATTCGGATTTAGATGGCAATTCATATTATAAAAATCTAGACTTAAAAGATGAACTACCACTCAAGTTGAAAATCCCAAAAATTGAAAGTTTAGATCAGTTATCTATTGCTAAGGATGGTAAAACGTTTTCTGTGATTAAGTCTCATGGTGAAAATTTCAAATACAAGATTATCAAATATAATTTAGAAGGAGATGTATTGGATGAAAAGGTGTTTTCAGATAGCGTAAAAGGACTGTCTATTGTAGATAATCAATTGCATTATGTTTTTGAAGGAGAACCGCTTGTTGAAGAACGTTTTATGTCAACTGAAGATATTTTTATTAAGCATACATCACCGTCATTTAAAAGTACCAAAGTTGAATATTTAGTTAACGAAAAAGCTACTTCAAAATCTATAGAAAAAACGATTCTGGAAGTATTTAAAAACGCCAAGCCAGAAGATCAAGTTGTGCTTTTTATTGCTGGCCATGGAGTCTTGGACAACGATTTGAATTATTATTACGCACCACACGATATGGATTTTAATAATGTTTCAAAAAACGGTTTAGCATTTAATACCATTATTGAATCGCTTAATCAATCTAAAGCAAATAATAAGCTATTGCTTATGGATACCTGTCATTCTGGAAATACTTTAGATGTTTCATCAGGTTCAAACAATAGCGTAACAGAAGGTTCTGGGCAGCGTGGTTCTAAATCGCGAAGTACAAAAAAAGAACCAGAGTTCAGGTTGTCTAATGTGGTGTCTGATGTCTTTGATGACTTCTTGTCTAAAAGTGGTATTACGGTTATTTCTGCGTCTTCTGGAGGTGATGTAGCTTATGAAAATAAAGCTTTAGGAAACGGTGCTTTTACGAGTGCTTACATTAATCTGTTAAAAGAGAAATTAGGAGGTAGTATTATTTTAACTGAAAAATCCTTAGAAAAATCCGTTGAACTTACACAAGATGATATTTCTGAACTTTTAAAACAAGTAATGCAGCTTACCAATGGTAAACAATTCCCAGACTTGAGAGAAATCAATGCGAGTTCTAATTTGAAAATGTGGTAGTTTAATCTAGTAAAATATACTTGTCAATAGTATTTTGGCTATACTGGTCTTTTAATTTATTAGATCGTAATAAGTTTTGATCGACACGTCTTCTGAAAGTCATGCTTGTATTCATATCACCAATAAATCTGAAATAAACAGAAGTTAAAAGTGCATCTGGAGTGCTATCAAGATTTATTAAGTTTTGATAATAGTATTTCACATTATCCATAGCGTTTGCATCAATAGCAGCCTTTGTCATAACTTCCAATAAGCTAATGTTTTCGGCTTTAGTATTTTCTTTACTCATGGCAGGAAGCGCAATTTCTATAGACTTTATAGCTTCGTTATTAAGATATAAAAAGTCAGCATAGACTATAGCCGTTTTGGCCGAGTTATCAATGGTGAAGGCAAGTTCAAATAGTTGTTTTACCTGTTCAGGCTTACCAAATTTTTGTTTATCTCTAGCCATAGTGAGAATAAACTCTGATATTTCTTTTTTGGTGTCCTCATTGGCATCATTTTCTGCTGCGGTAATAAGATATGTTTTCGCTGCATCAATATTGTCTGTTTTCAATGAACTATATCCAAGAGATTTATAACCTTTGGTGTAAGTTTTGTCTATATCTGAAGCTGTTTTATAAGCTTCAATAGCTTTATTGTATTCTCCTTTTGAAAAATAGGTTTGCCCTAATAGATTATAAAAATCTAATGTTTCTGGGTGTTTGTTTATCATGCGATTTAAAAGTTCTAATGACTTTTCTTGTGCATTTTCACTGTTGTAGAGATTGATCAATTCATTGTAAGCAGGAATAAAAAAATGATCTTTTTCAATGGAGCTTAAATACAAAGCCTTTGCGTCCTCAACTGTATTTGCACGTTCTTTTAAGAAATTGGCGTAGTAGAAATAGCTTTCAGGATTTTCAGGGTTTTTAGCAATACCATCTTCAAAAGCTTGTTTAGCTTTTAAAAGTTTTTTGAATTTATCTTGAAGCCAGCCACTTCCAGCATAAGCTTTGGTGTTGTATGGATTGAGTTCTATAGCTTTTTTATACAGTGAATCTGCTAATCGTAACCGTGTAAGTTTAGTTTGAGTTAATCTTAAAAAGTCAGCATATTCAGAATATAAGATAGACGATTCAGGTTCATAGTCTATAGCGTTTAGTAATAATTTTTCACCTTCTTCATCAGAAAGCTTATTTTCTTGTATATAGTTCACTAAACCTAAGCCAAATATAGAATTTATAGAATCTGACTTAACAGCTTTTTTGTACCAATCTAATGAGGCTTTATTATTGCCTTTTAATTTTTGAAGATGGCTCATTTTCTGCAAAGCAAAGGTATTATTGGTATCGAGTTCTAAAACTTTAGAATAGTAGTCTTCAGCAATATTGTATTTACCTTCTTTTTCGTTGATTTCACCAAGTTTTAAATTAGCATTAATACCGTTTGTACCAAGCGAATTGCTCAAGTTAGTTTTAGCATCTTCATATTTATATTGGTCTAAAAAGTTATCACTGATATTGGTTATGGGTTGAGACCAGCTAACAATCAAAGATTTTGCTTTATTGAAGTGGTAATGTGCGCTATCGTAGGTTTTTTCCTGATTATAGACTACGCCAAGGGCGTTGTGTATGTAAGCTGCTCTAGGTTCTAATTGTAAAGCAGAATTAAGCTTTCGTTTAGCTAGCTTATATCTCGAATAGTTTTTGCTTTTAATAATAGCATAAGCTTCTAAAAGCAATTTGCTTGACTTAATACGGTTGCTGAGGTAATCGTCTTCACCAATAAGTTCTAAACAAACATCCAGATTTTTAGCTTGTTCAACAAATGATTTACTTGAAGGCAAAGTTTTGTAACCATCAATATAATTATTGATAAGTTGTTGTGCATCACCAGACAATTTTTTTAAAAGGATGCTTTCCATTTTTTCAGCTAAACCTTCGGATAATTGATTAGTCTGTTTAGCCGATTTATAGATTTCATAAGCACTAGAAGATTTGCCGTGGTATGATTTTCTTTCAATGGCATCGTTAAATTTTTTAATAACTGAGCCAGCGGTTTTATCTTTTAAATCTGTAGTAGAAACACCTCTTGAAGCTAAGGTTTTATCTTTTTCAATATCTGAGTTTATAACCTCAAAAGCTATTGTAGGCTGATTGGGTTCTATAGTTTTATAGATTGCTCTATCATTTTTTGTACGAACTACAGGTGTTTGGTTTTTCTTGAATTTAGTTGAAACTGTAGCAGAAACATTATCGTACAAATAGTCATCTATTTCACGATATATAATTGAATTATCAGTATTGCTATCTGCATTTCCTGTGAGACCTTTAACCAAATAATATGTAAAGTATCCGTGATTTAAATCACCACTTTCGTAAGACAACTCGTTAGAGCCACAGCTTAGGATTTTAGTTGAATTTTCAAACATAGCTTGAATGGTCCCCATATTTTTTTGAGTGCCTTCTTCAAAAACAAAACCCGATCTACATGCATCTAAAATCAATATCACTTTAGAGCCTTTATTAGTATAGCTACTTATAATTTTATTGAGTAGGGCTAGAGGAATTACTCCACCAGAATAATACTCTTGATTGGCATTAGCGTCTGCCGTAAGTAGGAAGCCTTCTTTCTCACCAAAATCGTCCACAACATCACCATGACCTGCAAAATAAATATATGTAGTGTCTCCATCTTCAATTTTTGATAATAGCTTTTTGAATTGTTGAACAACATTTAAAGCTACGGCATCTTCATTGATAAGAAGGCTTATGTTTTCTTGTGGTAATTTTTCAGCAAGACTTAAATAGTTTTTAAAAAGCAAAGCATCATTATCTGCATAATTGAGTTTTAGAGCTTCTTCTTTATAGTTTGAAACACCAATGATTATGGCACGTTTTTCACCTTCTGCAGTATTTTCTACTGAGCTAGCTCTAGAACCACGTTCACCGTCTTGGGCAGTTCCTACGCATACTGATAAAAGTAAAAATGAAAGTAAAATGTGTTTCATTGGAATAAAATTCAATTGACAATCGTAGTGTTAAGATACAAATTTAATGTATGACTAATATTACATGCCTAAATTGACACCTGAAGGTTTAACAATAGCTAACAAGTTTTGAAATGCTTGCGTAACCTTTAAAGCCATTGAATGTCCATCTTCACTATCTACACGCTCTATTTCGCCATATTTATCGTAAGTGACATCGATTTTTCCTTCACCTTCAATTTCTATAGCAATTGGTTTTCCCATGGCATTATACTTAAAAAGTAAAGTTTCATCATTAGAGACCATTTTGGATATTTTACCATTGTCTAGATATTCCATCTCAACAGTATCTCCATTACTTTTAGAAGCTTTAAGTAAGTTGCCTTTAGTATTGTATTCAAAATTGAATTCACCTTGATCATTTCTAACATAGGTCAATTTTTCTAGTGTAGGATGATATTTCATTTCTATATCATCTCCATAATTTGAAGTTTTTCTAATTAATCTACAACGGTTATTGTATTTAAAATCTGTTTCTCTACGACCTTTTATGATTTTTATGGGATTTCCACATTGCTCATCGTAGGTTGTATTTGTTGTAATACCTTGAATTGTTGTAATGATCTGGTGCGTATAGCGATTACCACTAGCACCTACTTTAATAAAGTATTCATATTCACTTTTGGCTTTATTACCATAATAATCATCTTTTATCACTGTTGTAGAATAATGATCGGGATCCTCAGTTCCATCTTCATTAAAGTACTTTTTATATTCGTAGTTTACAGTTTTTCCATCTCTATCGGTAATGCTAGAACAATAATACGTTCGGTCTTCATAGGTAATTGTCATAGCGTCTATTGCTTCACCTTTAAAACGCACGGGATTATAAATGATTCTGGTGAGATTATGAATATTGTCATATTCATAAGCGTATTGATTACCACCACCATCTTTGTTGTAGACTAGGTTGTCTCCATCATACTTATATGTTGAAACATTATCTTCTAATCTTGCTTCAATGATATAGCCATTATCATTGGTTTTAAAATAAATTACATTTCCATCGCTGCAAATCATTTGGGTGATTTTATCATCAACGTATTTAATTTCTGTATAAAGGCCGTTGTTATCAGTGTACTTTATCAATCTACCATTAATATCGAAGAATTCTTTTGTTTGGTCAGAGATGCTAATACGTTCAAAACCATTGTTGGTAATCGTAATTTTTTGATTTCCTCTAGAAAAGCCATCAAATACTAAGCCGTCAATAAGTTCTTGTTCAAAATCTAATTTATTTTCTTTTTTGAGGTTTAGCCATTCGGCATGTCTTACATCCATCATGTCCGTAAGCTTGTTCTGAAGTTTTAATATGGCAGAAGGGTTGTTGTCTAGTAAACCGTGCTCTAACTTTGTATCGATGATAATGTCTACCATCATTTGAATACTCTCAGTTGAAACTAAGTCTGAATTAAAAGCAGATTTACCACCAGCACCATATTCGTGTACGGAAATATAACCATCAGGAAAAAAGTACAGTTCTGTTTCCCATTTTGTTCCCCAACCGTAACCAAATAATCCGGTTTTAATGGATTTAGAATTATATGTCCTTGAAAAGTCACCAAACACAAATTGAACATGTTTGGTTAAAAGATCAGTGTAAGAAATGTAAAAATTGCCATTTTTGAGATTGACACCAGCAAAAAGATTAAAGGTGATTAAAAAAATGAGACAAAGGGAAAATTTAGTTTTCATAACCTTAGGGATTTTATGATTTCTACAATTGTTGAATTATAGTTTTTAAGCAGTTGTTTATCCTTTAAAAAATAAGGATTAATATTTTTTATAGCCTCTTTGGCTTCTTTTTTGTCTTTATTGAAGTAGAGCAATAGAACATTTAAAATTTTATCCTTCTTAGGATTGACTTTTTTTAGTTCTTCATTTAACTGATTGGCTTTTTTTGTGGATTCACTTTCAAAATTTAAAAGTATCATGAGCTTTAAATATTGAATTCTCCACGATCTACTCAATTCTTGAAGATTTACATTTGCTAATAAAGTTTCAGCCAAATCTGATTTATCATTAAGATAATAGTGTTTAGCTAAAAGATATCTGGTTTCAGCATTACTTTCTAGCTTGTAGGCTAGCTCGTATAATTTCAGTTTATCGTCTTTAGAGGTTCTTGCTTCAAATAAAAAGTATTGTGCATAATCATTAAGTTTTAACTTGTAAGGATTAGCCTTAAAACTCTTAAGAAAATATTGAAAAGAACTTTCGTAATTTTTATTTTTTAGTTCGCAATAGGCAAGGTTTACCAAGCCATTAGCATATGTAGAATCTAGAGTGATGGCTTTTTGATAGTTTATCGTAGCATTTTGAAAATCATTTTGTTCAAAATAGGTGTTTCCTATTAAGTTGTAGATGTCAGGTGATTTAGAGTTCCAACGTGTAACACCCTCTAAGAGTGAAAGCGATTCAGTATATGTTTTGTTATCGTTATAAACTTTCACTAAACTTTTATATGCTGGCATATAAAATGAATCTTGCGCAATAGCTTTTTTATAAAATTCTTCTTTCTTATCATCTTCAGGATAATAATTACCCAAGTAGTAATAAGCACTTGCTTTTTGTGGATTGGCTTTTATGCCTTTCAGAAATTGCTGTTCAATTTCTTCATTGTTTTTATCTAGTTTCTTATAGTTCCAAGCGCGTCCGGCATAAGCCCAAGTATCGTGAGGATTCAGCTCAATTGCTTTTTGGTATAAACTATCTGCTTTAAGGTAAAATTTAGTTTCCCTTTTAAATCTTCTGTAACAGTCTGCTAATTCTCTATAACCATCAGATTGATATGGTGCTAGTTCAATGGCTCTATTGACTAATAATTCTCCTCGAGCAGGATTTAATGCCTCATCAATTAAAAATTCACCATATTCAGTTAAAGTTGTAATATTTGTAGAGTCTTGTTGATAGGCCTTCTCAAAATAGTCATATGCTTGTTTAAGATTACCTCTGCTGTTATAGACCTTAGCTAAGTTTCTTAGTGTAATATCTAAGAAATCACCATCAACTTCACCCACTTTAAGATAGAAAGTTTCAGAATCCTTAAACCTTCCCATACGATCGTAAACTACACCAATATTGTTGTAAGACATTTTTTGTGCAAACTTCATTTTGCTTGCTTTGGTGTAAAAATCAATTGCGTTTTCGTAATTATTAATGTCTAAATAGTTAGAACCAATATTATTTAAAGGAAAGGACCAAGTAGGTATTAACTCATTAGCCTTTTGATAATTTTTAAAAGCCTCTTCATAATATTCCAAATCATTCATTATAATGCCTAAAGCATTATAAATATATGCTGCTTTTTGTTCTATTTTAAGAGCAGATTGAAGTTTTTCTTTGGCTTCGTTGTATTTATCGAAACGCTGTAGTTTAATAGTAGAGTAAGCTTCTAAAAATAATTTACTACACAAAAACCGATCATACATAAAGTCATTTTCATTCATGTAGGATAAGCAGATATCTAAGTATTTAGCATTTTCTAAGAATACATTTCCACTAGGTAAATTTTTGCTATTACTGATGTAGGTATTAATTAATGTTTGTGCTTCAAGCGAAAGTGCATTGACGAGATTATCTTTTAAATTTTGAACCAATTCTTCTGAAGTAGAATTATCACTTTCAGCATTTTTTATAATTTCTTGAGCACTAGATTCTGAACCATAATAGTTTTTGGATTGTAATGCTTTATTGAATTTTTCTATAATTCCATCATTGTCTTTAAATGTCGATTCTGCATTATAAGTGTCATTTCTATTGGCTAAAAGTGTTTTTATAGCTGTAGAATTCTGAATTTGAAGTAAAGCATCAGATTTGTCGGTGATATTTACTTTCTTGAGAATTTCGGTAGACTTCGTAGTTTTTACAACAGGTGATTGTTTGTTGGCCGTAGCAGCAGCAACATTGGTATCTAAAAATGATTGAAGTTCAAAAGACTGTAAGTTGAAATCTTGTACCAAGTTATCGGCAGCACCCATTAATCCAAGTACTAAATAGTAAGTGAAAAAGCCTTGACCAATGTTGCTGGTTTCGTTTGAAGATTCATAAGAAAGTTGATTAGGCTTACAGCTGAGAAGCTTTGTGGAATTTTCAAAGGTATTGTTTATGGTTTCTAAATTCCTCTGACTACCATCGAGATATAAAAATCCCGATTTACAGGCGTCTAAAACCAATACAATTTTGGCGTTTTTATTAGCGATTGAATTTACAGTGGTGTTAATGTCTTTAAAAGGAACAACACCTTGCGTGCCGTAATATTCACGCTCTTTGTTAACATCGTGAGCGAGTAAAAAGCCAATTTTTTCTTCAACACTATCTTGGTCTACAACATCGCCATGACCAGCAAAAAACAAATAAACTTTATCACCTTCATTAGTGTTCTCTATAAGTTTTGAAAGTGCATTAGAAATATTAAATGAGGTGGCATCTTCATTAGTAAGATAGGTAAGGTTTTTTTCAGGAATGGAATCTATTTTTATAAGATAATCCCTAAATAGTTCGGCATCCTTATCAGCATAATTTAGATTGAGCTCAGATGCTTTGTATTTTGAAATGCCTATGACCAAAGCGCGTTTTACACCAGAGTTAGCCGACGCTACAGCTGTTCCTTGTGAACCGCGAGCACCATCTTGGGCAAGACCAAGAAGTGTGAAAAAGAATAATATGTAGGTTATCTTAAATTTCATTAGAGCACTCTAATTTATTCTAAAAGTACAAAAGCAGCCCATTTTTCTGGATTATCTTCATATTTCTTGGACATAGATAACTGTGTGTTTCTAAACGCTTCTCTTATGTTTTGTCCTTCGAGCCAGTTGGTGTATAACAGATTCATAAACTCAGCGGTTTCAACATCTGGAACTTCCCAAAGACTCATTATAATCATATCTACACCAGCCATCTTAAAAGCACGTTGTAATCCATAAACGCCTTCATTACCTTTTATATCTCCTAAACCGGTTTCACAGGCGCTTAATACTACCAAATCTGTTTGTGATAGATCTAAATTCGAAATTTCAAGAGCTGTCAAAATTCCATCTTCATCTTCAAAGCTGTTGTGTCCATTTAACCAAGCATAATTAGCATGAGCAAAAAGCAAGCCAGACCTTAAAAGTGGATTCTCAGAGTGTTGGTATTGGGTTTGGTTTTCTTCAATTAAGTCTTTATTATCAAGGTCTTCAAAAAAGAAACCATGGGTTGCAATATGAAGGATGTTTGGGCTATTTGAACTCAGGTTTTTTAAGGCGTTTTCTGTAGCTGTATCACCATTCAATACCTTACACTGTTTAGCTTTAGAGTTGAATAGTTTTTCTAAATTATCAATTTCGTCTTGCGTACCTTGTAGGTATGGCCAAGTAGAGTTTCTGTTGGTTGTAGATTTACTTTTGCTAAATGTTGGCATATCCAAATAGCCCTTTTTTTCATCAGAAATTGAAACATTTTTATCGACATCAAAATCATAATTGACTCCACCTATGAGTAGAATATTTTTAGGCAGAGGTTCATTCTTTTCTCTTTTAATTACTGTAGAATTGCTAACTTGTATAAGCTCAAAATCTTCAATCAAAAGTTTTCCAGTTTCTGATTTTAATGCCGCAAACGCAATTTGATGCAGTATACCGTCTGGTGAAAAATAAATAGCCTTATTGTTTTTTAGTAAAGGTTCAATAGGTGTAATTATAAGATTGTATATCTCTTTTGCATAATTGGTGGCATTGGTTTTTCTGCCTTGAGATCCTCTGGATTGATAGATCTGTGTTGCTGATTTTTGACTCAGAATTTGCTTTAGCTGAGCCTCTTCAAAAAGAGGAATAATCTTAGGATATCTCCAATCTTTCTTAAAGACTTCGGCAACATAGATAATGCTATCTGTCCACTTTTTGTTATAGTATTTAAAGTGTGTAAACTCTACGGCAATCTCATTTTCGGTAAGTTGAGTTCGTCTCCAATTGATTGGATTTTCTCTTTGATCTTGAAATTTTTGTCTATAAATAGAAATTAATTCAGATTCTAAACCTCTTAATCGCTCTTGGCGTGTTGCTAAATCTGAGTGTCTTTGGTTTTCTGGCAAACATAGTTGTAACGATATAAAGTCTTTTTCATCACGATAAATTTCTATCTTCTTAGAGATTAAATCATCATTTAGCGTTTTTAATGTTTTAAGAATATCTTTAGAAGAATTTAAAAGAGCACCTTTTATAAGTAAGGTGTTGTTTAGTAGTACATTGTTGAAAACTTGATACTTGTAATCGGTTTTATACGCAAAAGACTGAAATAAATTAAAATAAGGTTTTATGTTTTTGTCCAGAAATAGTGATTTTTCGTCTTCGAAACGTTGTTTTAAAGCATCCTTAATGTGATTATTTAAATGTTCATTAGCTTGCGTAAAAACAGGAATTACTTCTCTAGGATTACTTGTGTGGTTATAAAAAGAGATTAATTCTTTTAAAGAGTTTTGAAATGAGGAAGACTCTGCTATTAAGTCATTTTCTCTTAACTTATTGAGCTCAATATTAGTGGCGAGTTCCTCTTCAGAATTTTTAATGTAGCGATAGAAAAAATTAAGCTTGTAAAGAATTGTTTTCTGATTATAATTTGATGTTTTGAAATTATTAAACGCAAATTCTTTAGTTGATTTTGCTTTCTCAATAGCTTCGTTGATATTTCCGGCTTGCGCGAGCTGATTAATAGTTTCAATTTGAAGGTCAAATTCCTTTTGAAGCTGAGCTTCATTTGACTGGCAAAATATTAAAGACAGATTAAATAAAAAGCATAGCAAAAAAATAGCTTTGGTTGGCATATGTTAGTGTTGTTGGTTAGTATGGTACACCGAAAATAGAAAATGCTGCCCAATATTTGGGATCACTATCTATCTCTGATTTAAATCTTAAAGTAGCTTGTCTTAAAGCTTCATGAGGCATTAACTCATTACTTTTTCTTAATTCTTCAAAGAAAAACGACATAAAGGTTGCGGTCTTTTCATCATCAATATTCCATAAACTCATCACTACGTGGTTAGCGCCAGCAATTTGAAAAGAACGCGCTAAACCTATAATTCCTCCTTCATGAGATTTTCCTAAACCTGTTTGGCAAGCACTTAGCACTACAAGATCTGCATGTAAAGAACATTCTTTTCTAATGTTCATTATTTCACTTAAACTAAAATATGCAGAAGAATTATCAGATTCCGATAACACTAAAAAGCTATTTTCTAAAGGATTTTCAGAATTTGATATACCGTGAGTAGCAAAATAGATTAAGTCATAATTACAGATAGAATCCAATATTTTAGCTTTGGAAGCTTCCTTTCCTGTAAGTTTTGTATAAGAGTCTTCAGAGAAATTTTTGGTGATTGTATTGACTTCCCTAAGAGTTCCTGGAAGGTCAGGGAAATTCCAAATGGAATCGCTAGGGTATTCTGGGTTAGCTACAAATAAGGCATTTTCCCAATTATACTGTCGTTTTTCATAGTAGTAGTCATCATTATTGAGCTTGTTCGATACCATTAACTCAAACAAGCTAGGAGCTATAGAATAACTCATGATATCTATGAGTTCTTTATCACCAATTCTAAACGCAGAAAAGGGTAGTGTAGAGATGTTGAAAACAGGAACAAAGATAATATGCTCATAGTTTTCTAGACCAAAGGCATCGGGTAATAACAGCTTATTTACAGTTTTTAAGCTAGTTTTTAGTTGACTTCTTTTCTTAGAAACAGATTTTGAACCTCTCAGTTTCGGAGATTTATTTTTTCGACCTTTAGAATAATAAAGATTAACATTGTTGATATGATGGACCAATTCTTCAGCCTTTACAGGTAGTTTGGACTGTAATTTTTTTCTATTATTATCAAAAAGGTTTATGGTGAGTGTATCTTCTTGATGCGTATAGAGAAGTATTGCAGTGGGTTTAGAATAATGGTCTAAGCACCATTTCAAATAAAGGTCATCTACATGTCCTGTTTCTAACCAGTCTGGTGGAGCACCTCTAGTTTGGTAAAGTTTTTCAAGATTTTGCCTATGTAATTGTATGAGTTCAGTAACATCTTGACTAAAAAGTGATAAACTTGAAATAAAACAAGCAAAACACAAAATAGCACAAGATGTTTTTCTGGTAATCATCTATTTTTTTCTTACAATTTCATAAACAAACTCTGTGCTATAACCATCAATTGGTCCGCTAACAGAAGAACCACTGCTTCCGCGAGATTGGGAATAGGTTTGTCCCACAAAACTCTCTAGTGGATCTGTAACTCCTCTTGTACCTGCGCTTTCACCATTTGACTCTACAGTTGGTTTGAAATTGATTGGTGAAGTTGTAGCAAAACCTTTTAAGATTAAGGTTTCATAAGGATCGCCAAAATTGTAAATACAATCCTTAAAAGTCATGGTTTTTCCTGGTGCAATTAAACGTTCATTGTCGTTTAGTGTACAGTTATTGTTTGGCATAAATGGAAAAATTTCACCTTTGGAGTTTATTTCTATAATGCTGAAATATAATGGACGGTCACTTTTGTTGGTGACTTGTAGATAGACTCTGTCGTATTCAGTGTTAACTTGAAATTTCCCTGCCTCATTTGTGAATGCAGTTTCTTCTAAATCTATAATTTCACCTGTTAAATCATCTTTTTTTGCAGGCAATAATTTGAATTCAAATTCATAATCAAGATTGTCTAATTTTAAATTTTTGAGATAACTGCCTTGTGCGTAATTGAAAAGCGTTTTTGTTACTGATTTACTGTTATAATCACCATCAATTCGGGTTTGTTTGTAAACCTCATTACCTCCATTTGAAGTAATAATTGAGAGCTCGGTATTCTTTTTTAATTCTTCAATAATCAGATCGGCTTGGGTGGAATCTTTTACAACTTCACCAAGCTTATTTTCAGCAAGAAAATCGGTAACGCTTTTTTCAACCCCTTTAGATTTTAGGGACTTATCAAAATACACTTTAAGAGCAATATCTCCATAAGATTGTTTATCAATAAACACCCAATATTTTTTTTCATTTGTAGAGTTTAGTGGAGTATCTAGCTTAATAATAGATTCGTTAAATGTTGCTCTTGTAATTTTTCCTTTAGTGATGATTGCGTTGTCTTCAACTTTATTGGTACCTGAAGGAAGAATGTTTACGGTTGTACCTTCAAAAAGGCGTTGTAATTTACCTGCACCAATTTTAATAACATCAGCTCGCGGAACTTTAGTGACTTCAAAATAAGGTTGCTGTTTTATGTATTCACCTTTAAATAATTTATAATCCGCATCACCTTCAATAGTTGGAGTTTGTTTTGGTGAAATAACATTCATGTTTGCCGCAATGGCTGAGAAGAGTTTTCTGTATGTGAAATCACTTCCTAATTCATTCATAGCTTTTGAGAAAGCAAAACTTAAAGAACCGTAACCTTCATATTCATAGTTTAGTTCGTTGGCGGAAGCTCCAGAAAGCATTACAAAAGGCGCTGCATCTTCACTAACTGTGGTTTTTTCTACCATATCACTTCCTTTAGTATTTCTGTCAGAACTAGGTTTCCAGTTTGGTGGAGCAAAAGTGCCTTCACCACCACGAGCAACACCACCACGCGTAGAAGAACCCGAATGACAACTGTCTAACAACATTAAAAGTTGACCATTTTCACCAAGTTTATTTCTAAAGTTTGTAATAATATTGCCTATTTCATCATCTCTAATATGATTTTCGCCTTTGTAGTTGGAGGTGTATTTTACCAAGGCATCGTAAGGTACTATTGCCTCATCTTTACCGTCAATTTCATCTCCATTATTGTCAAAAATTTGCTGACCATGACCAGAATAATGAATTACAACAATATCACCAGGTTGAATTTTAGCTTGCAATTCGTCAATAGCATTTAAAATACCAGCTCTAGTGGCAGCTTCATCTTTTAGAATAGTGATATTTTCTGCTTTAAAATTTTGATTTAATAAAGCATTGTTGATTAATGGCACATCATTTACTGAGCTGATAGAAGACCAACCTGTTTTAGCAGGATAGTTGCCAACAGCAATGATTAAAGCATATTTTTCGGCCATAACATTTAGGCTAAACATTAAGGCTGCCAGGATAAATATTTTTTGTTTCATAATAGTTTTAGTTTAAATCGAAAAGACTAAAGGATATACCGAAGTAGTAGCCAAAATCATAGACGTTTTTGGTGTAGTTGTCTATGCTTCCGAAGGTTGTTTCGTCACCAATTTCGATGCCGTTTGTAAGTTTTTTTACAGGTCCATAAGCAACACCTCCTGAAAGTGATAAGCGGCTCTCGCTGCCAAAAAACAGGGAAGGTCCAAAGAGAAAATTAATACCGTTTATATTTTCATTTCCAGAGATAGGAATGGAAAGTCCAAAGCTTCCGCCAACATTAAATGTTTCACCAAGAAATGGATAGAAATTTACCATGGTACTAAGGTTTGGTACAAAATGATCATTGTCATCAGCACCAACAAAACCATCGTCATCAATGAAATAATCTTTAGATTTTGATCCAAAATTATTTAAGGTTAATGCTACACTAGTATTAATTTTGAATCCGCCTTTAGAAGATAATTGTATGTTTCTTGTTTTTAGAGTGGTTTGTGAACCATCTTTTTCTAAGTCACTAGAAAAGTCACTCTGAACAAATTTTAATTCAATATTCACCTTGTCAGCCGAAAGTTCATAGTCATAAGTTTGCTCAAAGTTTGAAGCTTCTAAAACGGTATACAAAGACCGTAATTCCTCTAAGGTTTGAACGCTTTGAGAAGTAGATTTGCTTAGGTTATTCATGAGTTGTTGTAAATCTGCTAAAGCAATATTTCTTGAAACAAGTTCACCACGAGAAAGTTCTTGGTCGGTACTTGTGCTTGATTTTTCTATCTCGCTACTCATAAGGTTAATGTTGCTTTCTAAGCTAGATTTGCTATCCTTTATAGATTTTTCAACTTTAGCTAAGTACATGTAAAAATTATCTTTTGCACTAGGTAAACGTACATCTTGTTCGGCATCAGCAGTCGTAATCAAATTATTAAGGATGGTTTCCTTATCTAAATTAGGGTTTAGAAGGTTAGAAATTAATGTGGTTTTTAAGGCCGAAACATTAGTTATAGTATTATTCAAATCTTCAAAACTACTTTTGGCTTCTGCACTTCCTCTAGAACCAGGTTCGGATCTAAACATGTTGGAGTCGGGAAGACTAGAAGTATTTAAGTCTATACTATTCCCAGAAAACGAATTAATACCGCCTAAAAGCGATGTGAAATTAAATCCTTGTCCAGGTTTAATGAGTTGTTCTTCTTTAACGTCAGTCGCAACTTTCACAGCAAATGGGTTGACGTTTTTTAGTTTTATTTCTACAATACTGTTTCGTTTCAGTTTTGGTTTATCTAAAGTATCTACAACCTGACTGTTTTTGTCTAATTTTAAGTAATTAATCTTTTCAGTCTGATAATCATAAGTTATTCTGTAACGTTCTTGAGCGATTAATGTACTAGTTGAGAAAAGTACAAATAAGAATGCAAGCAGTTGAAAATGGTATTGTTTTGTTTTCATAATAGGGGAAATTAGGGAGGGCTAAAATCTATTGTTTCACCTTCCAGTATATTTCGTTTTTTAATTTAGCTAAATAAAGGCTTTTTCGTTTTAGAGCACGTTGTCCGGACTGAATTATATCAAAAATATCCGATATGATTGAGTTGGTATCTGCAAAATAAGAATGACTTAAGAAACTAGTGTCAATTCCTGTGGCGTCAATAGTTTCAATACCATTTAGAATTACCATTTTTTCACCAGCATCACCAGCTCTAGGATTTCCATGTAATAATTTTGAAGCTTTTAAAGCCAAATCATCTGCAGAAACATAAAGCGTAATTGGCTTTTTGGTTTTTGAAACCATTTGTGGAGCAATTTCATTTTTGAAAACATCAGCATCAATATCTGGAGCAGCTAAAATAATTTCCTTAATCTTTGAACGCAACTCAGGTTTGCTCTCCATGACTTCAACAATAGCTCTTGTTAAGCCTCTGTTTCCCATACTATGAGCCACAAGGTAAATTTCTTCAGCGCCAGATTTGGATAAATAGTCTTCTAAAAAGCGTTTTATGTTTTTCCGAGACCATTCTATGTTTTCTTCATCTTTTCCGTATCTAAATGTAGATGCTTGCGAAGGCCAACTGTAAAAGACAGCTTTGCCATCAAACTTTAAATCGTAAGAAATTTGAGCTGTTCGTTTTGCTGCTTCACTAAAAGAAGTATTGTAACCGTGAACAAACAAGAAGGTACTTTTCTTTTCGGACTTCTGAATATCATCAGCTAGTTTCTTGAAGAATTTTTGCTTTTCCAATAATGTTATTTCATGTAGCATAACGTGTTTGGAAGGATCTTCTGAAAATTCGAATTTCCAGATGGATGGGGTTTCAACTTCCCCAACGCGATGATCGTGAGGAATACTTACATCTACTACACCATATTTTAGTTTAGACCGTTCTACACCAAAGGATTTATTAAGATCTTCTGATGAAGTGTAATTTCTGTCAGTTCCAAAATATATAGGCAGTTTTACAAAATCAGGACCTTCTGTAGTTGTAAGACCACGACCAATTTTATTATTATCAATGTAGGTTAAACAAATCTTGAAAGTTTGTTCAATAGGTGAGTTGTCAATCAAGTAGGTAATCCTAATTTCTATATCACCAACGTTTTTAAAACTATCGTTAGAAAGTAGCCAAAATTTGAAATCAAAAGTATTGAACCTTTCAATAGTTTGAAACTCTTCAGTTTTATAATTAGCGGCAACTTGAACTTTTAAGCTGTCTAATGAAGTACTTGGTTGTACTTTTATCAGCTTGAAATTACTGTAATCGCTTCGGTTGTTAAGACAAGAATCTAACTTAACTAGAGTTGAATCTTGTAACTTGATATAATCATTGTTTTGTGCTAATAATGATGAAGAAAACATCAGAATTGCAAACAAGTAAATGATTGACAGAGGTTTGTAAAACAGTTGTGTTAAGGCTCGTAACATCTTGATTTTGATTTAACGTGATTGTTATAGCTTTCCCTTTCTAGCTTTTTTTAAGTATTTAGCTAAATCCTTGTAGCCATTTGCTTTTGCTATCTTTTCAGGACGTTTATTGTCTTTGTTTTTTGCACCAGCATCGACTCCTTTTTTTACTAAAACTTCAACTAAACTTTTGTTGCCATTTTTAGCTGCTATATGCAATAAATTATCGTTGTTTTTTGTCTTGATATTTACATCAGCTCCATAATAAATAAGAGTTTCGGCAAGTTTACTATTATTGTTTATTACGGCGTTTTGTAAAGTTGTATGTGTAGAAGACATGCCAGCATCTGCAAAAATTCCTTTGTCTAGGATGACCTTTAACGTTTCAATATCATTTTTATTAATTGCAAAATCTATAAGTTCTCTAGCTGAGTCGTCAGAAAGTTTTTCTGCAGTGTACTCTAATACTATTCCTAATGCATAATTATTATTATAATTAAGAGCCATTTTTTCAAACCTGCCATTGGTATCAGAGTAATTATGGTTGAAAATCCACTTATAAGTTGACCAAGATTTGAAACGATCATCTAATTTGTTCTTTAAGGCATATTCTAAATTTTCATAAACGGAACTTATAAGAATATTGACTGGTATTTTTGTAATTCTGTGTGATGCACATCCAGGATTGTCTTCAACATCTTGAAAACTTACAGTCTTTACACAGTCGCACCAATAGTCATACTTATAATCACCTGTATACTTTCCTGCAAAAAAACTATACTCAGCAGCAGTTCTTACTAATATACCTTCAATAAAGCCGTTTTTGTCGAAAACTGGTCCTCCAGAATTTCCTGGAAAGGCATCTATATCACTTTTAAACCAAGTTTCTTGGCTGGTATCTACTACAGTAGCATTGGTAGTGAATTTTAGAGGTAATCCCGTAGGACAACCAATAGTGTTTATAGGTCCATCAAGCAATACTTCACCACTTGTTCTAAAACGGTATGGGGCTCTATTAGATTTTTTCTTTAGCTTAAGAACGGCATAGTCATTTTTATTGTCTTCTGTAAGATCTGAAGCAATTATACTTTCTACCTCAAAAATGTTTTCGGGTTTAAATTTTAATTTTTTGCCATCTACAAAATCAGAGTCACTTGTGTAATCAAAAACCCAGACATATTTATTAGCATCTTCCATAGAATTGATGCAATGACCAGCTGTGACTAATACGTCAGGTGCAATCAAAAAACCAGTGCAGGATCCAACAGTCGGCTGGTCCAAAAATTTAACGTTGTCATCAAATTTGTTGGTACCGAATTTTCTAGTTAAGAGATCTCTTAAAGACCATGCGTAGAATTCATTGTTGTAAATGGCTGTTTTAGGAATCATAACAGCAGTGGCTCTTACAAAGTCTTTAAAACCTTCTGCATCCTTAACTTCTTTGCGGTCATCATCACCGAACACGCCTCTGGAAACATCTGTTCCTGGTTCTGCAAATGGATATTCTAATGTTTGATTTTGAGAATTAACGGGTAATACACATAGGTTTACTAATAAAACCCAGAGGATTAGATTAATATTCTTCATGATAATTATTAATTAATAGCGCTTTAAAGTTATTGCTTTTTATGATTTAAACAAGTAATATGCCAAAATGATAAGCTATTGGTAGCGCTTTAATAATATCAGTGAGATAATTGTAATTAAATTGATTGTGAAAATAAACTTGGTAAGAGGCAAGATAAATTTTAGCCTAAGGCATTTTTTGTCACAAAAACACGCCAACCTATAATAGCAAGCTGTAGCTTAGATGCTCTGCTAAGGTCTAGTTGTTTTTTACTGTAAGAGGGAAGAATAGCTTTATTAAGTTTTGCTAAGATTTTAAAGAAAGCCTTTTTCATTTTTTTCTAGTAAAATAACTTTTGTGTTATTCCCTTAGAAACAAAAATAGTAAAACTTATTCTAGAACTAAGTTTTACGTATTTTGATTGGTTGGTTATTTTTTAGAATATCGAAAATATTATTTCAATAATCAATTTAGCTAATGTCATCATAATTTTTTTGGTTTAGAGGTTAATAATTTGTTTTATTTTTTTGATTGAGTTTTCAATATATATCGAGAACAAATATTCCTCCAAGCGTTTTTATAAAAATCGACGAAATTGCATTTACATTTGTAACTTTAAAAATGAAAAGTATTATATATTTTTATATAAAGTCTTCGTATAAGTTTTAAATTGTTTTACAAAACATCCTTTATTGTTTTAATTTGTAATATTTGTAGGGGTTTTTTGAGGTCTTTTTTTAAAACGTAGAGGAATCTTATTCCCAAAACACTCATTTTTTAGCTTTTCATCTTTTTCAAAATTTTAGATTATGAAAAAACACTGTGTTTAAAACCTGTGTTTTCTTAAATAATTTTTAGTTAACACTTCCGATTAATATTAGGTTATCTTTGCAAAAAATATTTGATATGAAAAGAGTTTTACTTCTAATGTTATTTTTAATACCTAGTCTTAATTGGTCTCAAGTTTTACTTATAAATGAATTAGATGCAGATACGCCAAGTACAGATACCGAAGAGTTTATTGAGTTAAAATCTCAAACTCCCAATTTTTCTACTGATGGTTATATTTTGGTGTTTTTTAATGGTTCTACTAGTGGAGGAGATGCAAGTTATATGGTTATTGATCTTAATGGATATTCAACAGACAATAATGGGCTTTTGGTTATTGGGAATGTAGGAGTAAGACCATTTCCTCAGGGTGTAATCTCTGATAATGTTATTCAAAATGGAGCAGATGCAGTGGGTATATATCAAGCATCAGTATTTGATTTTCCAGAAGGAACTGTTGCAACTCAGGTTAACTTAATTGATGCGATGGTTTACGGTACAAATGATGCAGTGGATACAGGTCTTTTATCCTTACTAGGAGAAACTACACAGTATAATGATAGTGGTACTAACGCTAATCCAAGATCAATACAACGATTTGATGATGGTTTGGGAAATATTACTTTTTCTTCTGAAACACCAACGCCAAGAAGAGAAAATGATGGTTCAGGAATTGCAATTAATCCTGTATCAATAATTGTGAGTGATACTCAATATGGCGAAGGTGAAACTTTTGATATTACATTTACAGCTGAGACCAATGTAACCTCAGATTTAAATTTTAATATCAGTTTGTCTAATGAAGGGTTCGATACTTCGGATTATACAGGAAATACTTCACTAACAATTCCTGCAGGGCAAAATACAACAACTACAAGTATAACTTTGGTTGATGATGATGAAGATGAGGGAGACGAAGTGTTGCTTATTCGTTTTTTAGATTTGGTAGAACCAATAGTGCCTTCTAATAATTATGTAGAAGTTAGAGTAGTGGATAACGACTTTACTGTAGCACCTTTTGGAACTCCTGTAAATCCAACCTACGGAGTTGTCGCTAGTACACAGCCTAATGGTTATTACGATAGTTTGGATGGTTTGGCAGATACAGTACTTAGACAAGCTTTACAAGATATTATTGCAGACCCTACAACTGTAAGGGCTCAAACTTATGCAGATGTTATAGATATTTTAGAAGAAGCGGATCAGAATCCTTTAAACAGTAATCAGGTGTGGTTGGTTTATTTGGAGGAAGGAAGAGCAAAGTTAGATTTACAAACCGGTTCTTCTAATATAGGTAAATGGAATAGGGAACATACATTTCCAAGATCTAGAGGTGGTTTTTACAGTATTGAAGAAGATGAGGTTGCAGATGGAGTGGATGTGTATTGGACAACCGAAGCGGATTCTCTAAGACATGGTAATTCTGATGCACATGCTTTAAGAGCGGTTGATGGACAAGAAAATAGTAGTAGAGGTAATCAGTTTTATGGTCAATACACTGGACCTTCTGGAACTTTAGGAATGTTTAGAGGCGATGTGGCTAGGAGTGTTTTTTATATGGCAGTCCGTTATAACGGTTTAGAAATTGTAAATGGTTATCCGGAGAGCTCAGTGGGTGATTTTGGTGATTTAGCAACTTTGTTAGATTGGCATAGAAATGATCCACCAGATGATTTTGAAATGAATAGAAACAATGTGGTTTATAATTGGCAGTTCAATAGAAATCCATTTATAGATCAACCAGATTTAATAGAATACATTTGGGGAAATAATGTAGGTGATGTATGGACGCAATCTTTGAGCATTGAAGATGAATTGCAACTAAAGGTAAGTTTATACCCAAACCCTACAGATAATAGAATCTATATTTCAGGATTACATTCCGAAGCTTCTGCAGAAGTGTTTTCTATTGAAGGTAAACTTCTTAAAAGTTATAGCACTGTGAATGATTATATAGATTTAGAATTGGTTTCTGGTATATACATGTTAAAGTTAAAAACTGAAAATAGCTCTGTCGTGAAGAAGATTGTTGTGAGGTAGTTTATATATTAAATATCAAAAAAGCCAAACTTATAAAGTTTGGCTTTTTTGATTTTGTATATGTAACTTTTAATTTAAGCTACTGGTTCTAACTACTAGCTTACCTTCAGAAATCCCATATTCTATATTAGCAATTCCGTTATTATCTTTGTAGGTGGCGCTTGTTTTATTTCCATTTTTATTTTCCAGGGTGATTTTTATGCTTACTAGTTCACCAGTTTTATTTCTTTCTATTTTTGAGTATTTTACAGAAATATCTTCTCTCTCGAGTGTTGTTTTTTGAAGATCAAGAATATAATCTTTACTATCTTTATCAATATAAACTAAAGTTCCATTTCGAGTAGGGTTTTCATCATCATAATATTGTACGCTGTAGGCTATTTCCCATTTAGCATCAGTTTCTTTATTACTAGACTTAGTGGTCCATATGTTTTCGTCTTTAAGATCAATTATTACAACACCATTTTTGCCTTTTTTACCATAAGCTTCTATAGCTTTTTCTCCTTTTATTATCTCCATCTTTTCGACGGTATTTGAACTTATTGTAGAAATAGGTTTTTCAAAAGTTTTACCGTTAACTATATATAATGGTCTTGGGGTTTCATCGAAAGCAGATTTTAATTTTATTTCATTAGGTTTTAATATTTTAATATGTTCACTGTGAATTTGTACGGGTTCATCACTTTGAAAATAGAGATCAGACTTTAGTTTTGTCAATTTCTTTATTTCCACAGAATCTAAAGAGTTATAATATTGAGTGTCGTTATTTTTTATTTTTTCTTCAATTTTTTTAATCATTATGTTTTTCTGATTATCATATTCTTTAGCTTGGGTTGAGTCTACTGAATACAGCTTGTCTTCATTTTTGTTGTAAATAAATGTTTTTGGTTTTGATATCTGTATTTTATTGTTGGTAGTATCAATTTCTTCAATAATTATAATTTCATCATTGCCAAAATTTCCAACACCAAACCTGTCTTCATTCATTTCAAAATAAAATGGCTTTATACCAACGCTGCCAGAAACTCCGTAGTTAGCACTATTATCATTAGATTTAAAGGTGATATTGATGGTTGTTATTTCTCCGTTATTGTTCCTTTTTATTTTATTGATAATCATTTCAACTCCTTGAGATTTTAGCTCTTTTGAAATGTTTTTTAACTCTTCATCAGATATCGATTTATTGAAAATTACTTTTATAGAATTCTTTGTGTTTTTTAAAAAAGATTGATGTGCTCTTTCTTTTAAAGTATTAATACGTTCTTGTTTTATTGTCTCAGTATCTATTTGATCATCAAAATGTAAGGTTGAACCATTTAGATTACCCACAAAACCTCCTTTGTCTCCATATAGCTCTTTGTAGATTAAGAAAGAATTTATGGGATTTATTGAATTGCCACCTCCATAGCTATGTCCGTAAAATTTAACAAATAGATTGGTCAATTCATTATTTTTATTTCTTTTGATTTTACTAAAGAGTAGAGAACCTCCATGGTTTTTAACAAATTTAGACATTGCCTCAAGCTCTTTGTCAGTAGTTTTGTCTGTGACTATCAGCTCTATGGTTTTATCACTAGATGTTTTAGAAACCCCAGATTCTACATAAACCTCTTTAGTATTCATGCTTATAAGCAGTCCTGCCAAGAGAGGAAGTATTAATAAATATTTCCACTGCCTTTTGTTGTTTGATTTTGATTTGTTCAACATAACGATTCGTTTTTTGATTGATGAATTGTATAAATTATTTGAAAATGAAATATTATATTTTGTAATGCTTGTTTTTAAGAGTAAGCGTTGGTAGTCTTTTTGTGTTTTAGATTTACTTTGTGTGTATTTGTCAGCTATGTACTCTAAGTTTTGTTGAACATCTTTTTTATATAGCCAGATTAAAGGATTGAACCAGAATAAAACACGTGCCAATTCAGTAAATACAAGGTCTATAGAATGTAATTGGTCGACATGAATTTTTTCATGTGTCAGCATTAGTTTTAATTGTTCGTCATTAAAACTGTTTGGGTTGTAAACAATCCATTTAAAAAATGAGAATGGTGATATTTTCTTGTCGATAAATACATAAGTGTATAGATTGTCTTTTCTTTTCGGGTTTCTTAAAAGCAGAACAATTAATGATCCGAAACGAAATACAAATTGAATCAAAAATAGTATCACGCCAGAGATATAAATTGTTGAAAATAAGTTAATCCAGTTGAAAGGTTCGGCAGTATTAATTTCTTGGTAGTTTATAGGAGTATTTTCAGGGACAATAAAATTATTTTCTGGTATAGCTACAGGTTCAATGATGATTTCAATAGGTATTATAATTAGAGGGAATATTGCAGCTGCTAATATTCCTAGTAATAAAAACCATCTGTTGTGCTCAAAAAAAGTTTCTTTCTTTAAAAAGAAATTATAACAAAGATAAAATAATGCAATTACGGCACTTGATTTTAAAAGATATTCCATAATCAATCTTTCTTTTCTATTAGTGCAATAATTTCTTTAAGCTCATCTACGCTTATTTTTTCTTCTTTGGCAAAGAAAGACACAACGTTTTTGTATGAATTATTAAAATAATTTTCAATAGCGGTATTCATAAATTTCGTTTTGTAATCTTCTTTAGAGATGATAGGGTAGTATTGATGGGTTTTGCCATAGGCATTATAACTAACATAACCTTTTTCTTCCAGGTTTCTTATGATTGTGGAAAGTGTATTGTAATGTGGTTTATCATCAGTTATCTCAGCAAGTACATCCTTTACGAAGGCTTTTTCTAGCCGCCATAAAATATGCATTATTTCTTCTTCCTTATTTGTGAGCTTTAGCATAACTGTATTTGTTTTTTAATTGATATATTTCAAATATAACTATTTTTGTAGTTATAAAACTATAATAATAGTTATTTAACGAAAAATTTAGTTTTTAGTTTGTGTAAAAATGAAGTAGTATCTTCGCAACTCAAATAATTAAAGCTTTAATTTTATAGTACGAATATGAGTATACTCCTTGTTGTTGCTGGTTTAGCGTTGTTAGTTGTAGGTGGTGATTTTTTGGTTAGAGCATCGGTAGGATTGTCTTTTAAATTAAAAATCTCAAAGCTTGTCATTGGTATGACTGTAGTGTCTTTCGCCACTTCAGCACCAGAACTTTTAGTGAGTTTACAGGCGGCATTAGATGGAGTTTCTGATATAGCTCTTGGTAATGTTATAGGTTCTAATATAGCTAATATTGGACTTGTTTTGGGGATTACGGCTATGATTTCTCCATTAGTTGTTGATAGGGAATTTTATAAGTTGAATTGGCCAATGATGATGCTAATATCATTTGCACTTTATTTTTGTTTAAATAATGATAAAGTTTTAACAGCTCTAGAAGGAGTTATATTATTTGTGGCTTTAGTCATTTTTCTTATAATTTTAATAAGAAATTCAAGAAGAACTTTAACAGCAAATGTGGATGAAGTTAACGATGCGTTGGCTGAAGTTTCTAACTTCAAAATCGTTATGTGGTTGCTAATTGGGGCGGCAGGTTTGTATTTTGGTTCTGAATGGTTAGTACAAGGGGCAAAACAATTAGCGGAAGCAGTAGGTGTAAGTGATTATGCTATTTCGGTTACAGTGATTGCTATTGGTACTAGTGTGCCTGAGTTAGCGGCTTCGGTAATTGCGGCTTTAAAGAAAGAAAAAGCTATATCTTTAGGGAATCTCATAGGTTCTAACATATTTAATATAGCATCTGTTTTAGGGTTAACAGCTATCATAAAACCTATTGCGGTAAATCCTGACACACCAGAAATCTTGTCTACTAATATATTCTGGATGATTGCTTTTGCAGCAGTATTAATCCCTTTGATGATTCTTCCAAAACGATTTGAAATAGGACGTTATAAAGGAATGCTATTGTTTGGCGCATATATGGTATTTATTTATTTAACACTTAAATAAAAAAAAAAGACCCATTTATTTTAAATGAGTCTTCTTTAAACTTAATATTTATTTACGTTGTCTTAAACGTCTGCACTTTTTACAGTTTTCACTATTCTACCAGCTACTTTGTATGGATCAGCATTAGAAGCAGGACGTCTATCTTCTAACCAACCTTTCCAGCCTTTTTCAACTGTAATAATTGGGATACGAATTGAAGCACCTCTATCAGAAACTCCATAGCTAAATTCATCTATAGATTGAGTTTCGTGCTCACCAGTTAAACGTTGATCGTTAAACTCTCCATACACAGCGATATGCTCTTGAACAACAGGTCTAAATGCTTCACAAATTTTTTCGTAAGTTGCTTTGTCACCACAAGTTCTTAATACTTCATTAGAGAAGTTAGCGTGCATACCAGAACCATTCCAGTCCATGTCTTTACCTAATGGCTTTGGATGATAATCTATATAGTAACCGTATTTTTCAGTTAAACGATCTAATAAGTAGCGTGCTACCCAGATTTCGTCTCCTGCTTTTTTTGCACCTTTAGCAAACAATTGAAACTCCCACTGACCAGAAGCAACCTCTTGATTGATACCTTCAAAATTTAAGCCAGCAGCAATACATAAATCAGCATGTTCTTCTACAAAAGCTCTTCCGTGAGTATTTCTTCCACCAACAGAGCAGTAGTAAAGACCTTGAGGCGCAGGATATCCACCAACAGGGAAACCTAAAGGTAATTGAGTTTTCTTATCCATGATAAAATATTCTTGCTCAAAACCAAACCAAAAATCATTATCATCATCATCAATCGTTGCTCTACCATTAGATTCGTGAGGAGTGCCATCAGCATTTAAAACCTCTGTCATTACTAAATAGCCATCTTTTCTTGTAGGATCAGGATAGATTGCTACAGGTTTTAATAAACAATCAGAAGCACCTCCTGAAGCTTGTCTTGTAGACGAACCATCAAAAGACCAAATAGGACAATCTTCCAGTTTTCCACTGAAATCCTCTTCTACTTTGGTTTTACTTCTCATATTTTGAGTAGGCTTATAGCCGTCAAGCCATATATACTCTAACTTAGATTTACTCATTGTGTTGTTATTTAATAGGTTTTCAAGTGCAAATATTGTTATTTTTTTCTATTGCTCAAAAAAAAGAGGGGTAATTAGATGAAAGGTTATTAATTAATTATTAACAGCCCTAATATTTAAGGGGTGTGTTTTAAGAAAATCATTTATTCGTATTTTTGCGCCCTAAAAACTAAGAATATGTCAACATTGAGATTTCATGCTATAAAAGAATCTTTAAATAGAAAACCATTAGAGATTAAAGAATTTAAAAGGCGTTCCGAGGCTTTTGGTGCTAATGTTTTTAATCAGGCATCTATGCGTCAGTACCTAACAAAATCTGCGTTAAATAGTATAACTGAAGCTATAGAAAAAGGCACTAAAATAGATAGAGTTACTGCTGATCATATTTCAACAGGAATGAAAGAATGGGCTGTTTCTAAAGGTGCAACACACTATACACATTGGTTTCAGCCTTTAACGGGTTCCACAGCAGAGAAACATGATGCCTTTTTTGAAACTATAGGCGATGGATTATCTATTGAAAAATTTGAAGGAAGTCAGTTAGTTCAGCAAGAACCTGATGCTTCAAGTTTTCCAAATGGAGGAATAAGAAACACTTTTGAAGCACGCGGTTATACGGCTTGGGATCCTTCTTCACCAGCATTTGTTTATGGAACTACACTGTGTATTCCTACAGTTTTTGTGGCTTATACAGGTGAAGCCTTAGATTATAAAACACCATTGTTGAGAGCGCTTCAGATAGTAGATAATGCTGCAGTAGCTGTATGTAAGTATTTTGATAAAAATGTAAAAAAGGTAAATGCATCATTGGGGTGGGAGCAAGAATACTTTTTAATCGATAGCACGCTAGTGGCATCTAGACCAGATATTGCTTTAACAGGAAGAACACTTTTGGGGCATTCGCCAGCAAAAGGACAGCAGTTAGATGATCATTATTTTGGTACTATTCCTAATCGAGCAATGGCTTACATGAGGGATTTAGAAAATGAATGCATGCTTTTAGGGATTCCTGTAAAAACAAGACATAATGAAGTGGCACCAAATCAATTTGAGCTAGCTCCAATTTTTGAGGAGGCTAACTTAGCTGTAGATCATAACTCTTTATTAATGGATGTGATGCAGAAGGTTGCTGAACGTCATAATTTTTCTGTACTTCTTCATGAAAAACCTTTTGCGGGTGTCAACGGTTCGGGTAAACATAATAATTGGAGTTTAGGTACAGATACAGGTGTTAATCTTCTGTCTCCAGGAAAAACACCTATGAGTAACCTTCAATTTTTAACCTTCTTCATTAATACTATTAAAGCAGTATTAAAATATGAAGAGCTCCTTCGAGCGTCTATTGCTTCGGCTAGTAATGATCATAGGTTAGGAGCAAATGAGGCACCTCCTGCAATTATCTCAATATTTATAGGAGAGCAATTAACTAAGGTTTTAGAAGAGCTTGAAACGGTAACGAAAGGTAAATTATCTCCAAAGGAAAAAACAGATCTAAAGCTTAATGTTGTTGGGAAAATACCTGAAATTCTTCTGGATAACACAGATAGAAACAGAACCTCGCCATTTGCTTTTACAGGGAATAAATTTGAATTTAGAGCTGTGGGATCAATTGCAAACTGTGCAAACCCGATGACGGTTTTAAATACAATTGTAGCTAAGCAGTTAATCGATTTTAAAGTTGAAGTTGATAAATTGATAGATGGAAAAGGCATGAAAAAAGATGATGCTATCTTCAATGTGTTGCGCGAGTATATTAAGACGTCGAAAACTATTCTTTTTGAAGGTAATGGTTATAGTGAAGATTGGGAGAAAGAGGCAAAGAAACGTGGTTTGAGTAATAACAAAACAACACCTAAAGCCTTAAAGGTTAAAATATCAGAATCAACTTTAGAACTTTTTGAAAATTTAGGTGTGATGAACAAAGTTGAATCTGAAGCACGCTATGAAATTGAGATGGAAGACTATGTTATGCGAATTCAAATAGAGAGTCGTGTAATAGGTGATATTGCCAGAAATCATGTTGTACCAACAGCGGTGAGATATCAAAATATATTGATAAAGAATGTTACGGGTTTAAAAACTATTTATGGAGATAATTTTAAAGAAGTAGCGAAAGAACAATTGTCTCTTATAGAGCAGATTTCAAAACATATAGAGGCTATAAATTCTTTGGTAACGCAAATGACGGAAGAGCGAAAAACTTGTAATACCTATATAGATATAGATAAAAAGGCAGACGGCTATTGTAATAAAGTTAAGCCCTTGTTTGATAAGATTAGATACAACTGTGATAAGCTAGAACTTTTGGTAGATGATGAACTTTGGCCATTGACAAAATACAGGGAGTTACTATTCACTAAATAGTAATTTTGAGTGTTATTTGAATGTTAATTCGTTGAAAAGCATACGTAATCATACGTACAAAAGTTAAATTAAAAATTGTGATTTATGTCGTTTGTCGATTACATTTAACGAATTATCGAAAAGGGGGTTAAATCATGTTAAAAAACTTGTATCTCCCATTTTTACAAGGGGTTTATTTAGTATTTTTGTAGTGCTATTAATCAATATTTGTAAAAATGAGAAAGTTACTATTAAGCGTAGCTATACTTGTGGGTGCAACCTTAATTCTTTCACAAGACAATTCAGAAGACTTGAACGATGTTACTAAAGAAAACATTGTAGATATTCAGTCAAAGCTACAAGCAGAATCTTAAAAAAGATTTTTAACATAGGCAATTTAATTATTGTCATAAAGAAGAAAGATAAAATTGGAAACAGTTTTATCTTTTTTTGTGTTATACATTTTCCTCATAATTAATGTATTGCTAAATATTTTTCTATATTGCGGCGCTCCTATATCTATGTGAAATAAACGTACTATTAAATTGTAGTTTATGATTTCTAAACATAGAGTCGTTTTTTTATTTACTTTAATGTGCCTGGTGTGCATTAATTTTTCATTTTCTCAAGAACAAAATAGTAGAAAGGAAAAGTTAATAATAAACAGGCTCGACTTCTATGATTACCGAGGGGTCTGGGGATTAGATGTGGCAGCAGGAAACTCTATCATAAATGGGGATTATCAAGATCCTGAATTTGAAATTTACTTTAGAGGTGGTTTTAAATACCATATTACAAGCCATCTTAATTTTAATGCAACTTACAATAAGTATAATCTAGCTTATAAAGAGTTTTATAATAAAGGCTTTATGTCTTTTGATTTAAACTTAGAACTTTTATTAAACCCTTTTGGTCGATTTACACCTTATTTATATGCAGGAGGAGGGTATAATGCTAGTAACTATTTTGAGGAAACTTCGAATAAAGTTCAGGGTGGGTTTGGTGTTGAAGTTATTGTTTTAGAACATTTAGGATTAAAGATTTTTGGGGAATATAATCATGCTTTTACAGATGAGCTTGATGAAATGACTACTGGAGACACAGATGATGTGTTTTACAGAATAGGTTTAGGGCTTAACGTCTACTTTGGTGGCCAGAAAAAAAGAGAAAAACTTAGAAAAAAAATAAAGACAGTTATTAATTCTAACCCAATAGTTCCTAATAATTAAACACAATCCTTATTTTTGCATAACCAATCTTAATAATCCTCAATGAGCAATTCGGTTAGCAAAAGATATGCACAACGTGGTGTTTCTGCCTCAAAGGAAGATGTGCATAACGCTATTAAAAATATAGACAAAGGTTTATTTCCAAAAGCATTTTGTAAAATAGTTCCAGATTATTTAACCAATGATGATGACTATTGCTTAATAATGCATGCAGATGGTGCTGGTACAAAGTCGTCTTTAGCTTATATGTATTGGAAGGAAACAGGCGATATATCGGTATGGAAAGGCATAGCTCAAGATGCTTTAATTATGAATATTGATGACCTTCTGTGTGTTGGTGCTACAGATAATATTATGTTGTCTTCTACAATAGGAAGGAATAAAAATCTTATTCCAGGAGAGGTGATTTCAGCCATTATAAATGGAACAGAAGAGCTTATTGAAGATTTGAATTCGTTTGGAGTTACTATTCACTCAACAGGTGGTGAAACTGCAGATGTTGGAGATCTGGTAAGAACAATCATAGTAGATTCTACAGTTACAGCTAGAATGAAACGCTCTAATGTTATAGACAATGCAAATATTTCTGAAGGAGATGTTATTGTTGGTCTTGAATCTTTTGGTCAGGCGACTTATGAAGCTCAATATAACGGAGGAATGGGAAGTAATGGACTTACATCAGCAAGACACGATGTGTTTGCAAAGTACCTAGCAGAAAAATACCCAGAAAGTTTTGACGCTGCGGTGCCAGATGAGCTGGTATATTCAGGTACAATAAAGCTAACAGATGAAGTAGCAGATTCACCAATAGATGCAGGTAAACTAGTGTTGTCACCAACCAGAACATACGCTCCGATTATAAAAGCAATCCTAAATAAATATCAAAGTGATTCTATACACGGTATGGTGCACTGTAGTGGTGGTGCTCAGACAAAAATTTTACACTTTGTAGAAAGCCTTCATATTATCAAAGATAATATGTTCAAAATACCACCGTTATTTAAATTGATACAAGAACAGTCTAAAACCGATTGGAAAGAGATGTATCAAGTTTTTAACTGTGGTCATCGTATGGAATTGTACGTAAAGCCAGAAGTAGCTGAAGATATTATAGCTATTTCAAAATCGTTTAATGTAAATGCTCAAGTTATAGGTAGAGTAGAATCTTCAGATGAAAAGAAGTTGACTATTCAAAGTGAGTATGGTACATTCAATTATTAATAAAATGACAAAATATTTTTCGTATTTCTTAGTTGTAGCTTCCTTATTTTTTATAAATAATCTAACAGCTCAACCAGACTCTTTGTTTTTCAAGTCCAAGGAAGCTAAAAAAGTTATTGCACCAAGTTGGAAAATGGTAAAAGAAGTAGGTTTGTATCTTAACCAAGTATCTTTTACAAACTGGAATGCTGGTGGTGCAAACTCTATTTCTGCTATTGCAACAGGAAAAGCAGCTGCTAAATATAAAGACGAATATCTATTTTGGAATTCCTCTGTGTCATTGCGTTATGGTATAAATAAACAAGAAGATCAAAGTGTGCAAAAAACAGAAGATGTTATTGAATTAATTTCTAATTTAGGATTTCAAAAAGACTCCACAAGTAATTGGTTTTATTCTGCAAAGTTTAGCTTTAATTCTCAATTTTCATACGGATATAATTATCCTGATACTTCGCAACCTATTTCCAAATTTATGGCACCAGGCTACATGTTTTTTGGAGCTGGTATGGAATATGGTAGGCACATAGATCGTTTGTCTTTTTATGCCTCACCGCTCACTGTTAAAACAACATTTGTGCTAGATGATTATTTAGCAAATATTGGAGCTTTTGGTGTAGATCCAGCAATTTATGATGATGAAGGGAATCTACTAAAACCAGGGAAAAAAACAAGAAATGAATTAGGTATTCTTTTAACAAATCAATACGAAGAAGAGTTATTTGAGAATATAAAAGTGAATAGTCTTGTAAGGCTTTATACAGACTACATCAATAGTTTTGGTAATGTAGATTTAGAATGGGAGCTTACTTTTGATATGAAAGTAAACAAATACGTAAAAGCGATGTTAGGCTCTCATCTAAGGTACGATAATGATGTCAAAACCGAAGTAGAAACTGATGAAACGACTAACCAAGAATATGTTATTTCTGGTCCTAAATTACAGTGGAAACAGCTACTTGGAGTAGGTGTTGTTGTGGACTTAAATAGTATTGGAAAGAGTTAGTAATAGGGTGATTCAAAATAATTCTTTTTTCTGGCTTGTAATTTCCAAATTCTTAAAAATTTTCTTATTCAAACCTCTTTGAGTTAAACGATTTTTATCTGTCTTATTTTTTTAAAGGTGCTAAAATAAAATATTTTTTTGTTAACTTTTTTGTGTTGATAAAATTTTAAATGTATGATTTTTAATATTTTATGAATTTTTTTTGAAAACTTTCTGATTTTTGCCATGTTGTAAGTTTTTGATTTTTGTTTACTTTGCTGTTGCAATTAATTCATCTAACGACTTAAATCACAAACTAACCATGAGTACACAAACCCAGTCCAAAGTACATTCCAAAACTTACTCACAAGAAGAAGCTTTTGAAGCTTCATTACAATATTTTAATGAAGACGATTTAGCTGCGAGAGTTTGGGTAAATAAGTATGCATTAAAAGATTCTCAAGGCAATATTTATGAGTTAACTCCAAACGATATGCATAGGCGTATTGCTAAAGAAATTGCCAGAATTGAAGCGCGTTACCCAAATCCATTATCGGAAGATGAAATCTTTGATCATATAAAAGATTTTAAATATATCGTACCTCAAGGAAGTCCAATGGCAGGTATTGGTAATCCATATCAAATAGCCTCATTGTCTAATTGTTTTGTTATAGGAAATGAAGGAAATTCTGATTCTTACGGTGGAATTATGAAAATCGATCAAGAACAGGTGCAATTAATGAAACGACGTGGTGGTGTTGGTCATGATTTATCTCATATTAGGCCAAAAGGTTCACCTGTTAAAAATTCTGCTTTAACATCAACAGGTATTGTGCCCTTTATGGAGCGTTATTCAAATTCAACCAGAGAGGTGGCTCAAGATGGAAGAAGAGGTGCTCTTATGCTGTCAGTTTCAATAAATCATCCAGATTCTGAAGATTTTATTGATGCAAAATTAGAGCAAGGAAAAGTTACGGGTGCTAACGTTTCTGTTAGGATAGATGATACTTTTATGAAAGCCGTAAAGTCTAATACGGACTATACTCAGAAGTATCCAATATTTAGTGAAAATCCTAAATTTTCCAAAACTATCGAAGCTGACAGATTATGGAAAAAAATAGTTCATAATGCCTGGAAATCGGCTGAACCTGGTATTTTATTTTGGGATACAATAATTAATGAGTCTGTGCCAGATTGTTATGCTGATTTAGGTTACAAAACCGTATCAACAAATCCATGTGGCGAGATACCATTATGTCCTTATGATTCTTGTCGTTTGTTAGCTATCAACTTATTTTCTTATGTAGAGAATCCTTTTACGGATAAAGCATCATTCAATTTTACACTGTTTAAAAAGCATGTGCATGTGGCACAACGCATTATGGATGATATTATTGATTTAGAGCTTGAAAAGATTGATGCTATTTTAGAGAAAATCGATGCAGATCCAGAGTTAGACGAAGTTAAAGCTACGGAACGAAATTTATGGATGAATATTAGAACAAAAGCCAAAGAAGGACGTAGAACAGGAATTGGTATTACTGCCGAAGGAGATATGTTGGCGGCTTTAGGAATTCAATATGGAAGTGAAGAGGGTAATGCTTTTTCTGTTGAAGTTCACAAAACTTTAGGCATTGAAGCTTACAGAGCATCTGTTTATACCGCAAAGGACAGAGGTGCTTTTGAAATTTTCGATGCAAAAAGAGAAGAAAATAATCCTTTTATTCAACGTATAAAGGAAGCAGACGAGAAATTATATTATGAAATGCTAGAGTATGGTAGAAGAAATATAGCTTTATTAACTATTGCACCAACAGGTACTACAAGCTTGATGACACAAACTTCTTCAGGAATTGAGCCTGTATTTCTACCAGTTTATAAAAGACGACGAAAAGTTAATCCAAATGATAAAGACGTTAGGGTTGATTTTGTAGATGAAGTTGGAGATTCATGGGAAGAGTATGTAGTGTTTCATCATAGATTTAAACAATGGATGGAAGTCAATGGTATAGATACTACTAAAAATTATGGGCAAGAAGAACTCGATGAGCTCGTACAAAAATCACCATATTATAAAGCTACCTCAAATGATGTAGATTGGTTGAGTAAAGTGACTATGCAAGGTGCCGTACAAAAATGGGTAGATCATTCAATTAGTGTAACAATTAACCTTCCTAATGATGTTTCTGAAGAATTGGTCGGTGATTTATATCTAAAAGCTTGGGAAGTTGGCTGTAAAGGTGTAACAGTTTACAGGGATGGATCACGATCTGGTGTTTTAATTTCTAATGATGAAAAGAAAGATAACGAAAATGAAGAATCTACTTCAGCTTTTCCAGTAAAACGTCCGCAAATTTTAGAGGCAGATGTTGTCCGTTTTCAAAATAATAAAGAAAAATGGATTGCCTTTATTGGGTTAATAGATGGTAAACCTTATGAGATTTTTACAGGACTGGCGGATGATGAAGATGGTATTTTAATTCCACGTTGGGCAGAAGGAGGTCTTATTATTAAAAATAGAGACGAAGATGGTAACTCTCGTTATGATTTTCAGTATAAAAATAAAAGAGGTTACAAAACAACGATAGAAGGTCTGTCTTATAAATTCAACCCGGAGTATTGGAACTATGCCAAGCTTATTTCTAGTACATTGCGTCACGGTATGTCTATTGATAAAATAGTTGATTTAATAAATAGTCTACAACTTGATGGTGAGAATATTAATACTTGGAAAAATGGTGTAGTAAGAGCATTGAAACGCTATGTTGCTGATGGAACAAAAGCCAAAGGTCAAAAATGTTCTAATTGTAATTCGGAAAACTTAATTTATCAAGAAGGCTGTTTAACCTGTAACGATTGTGGTTCTTCTAAATGCGGATAAGAAAACAGTTTTAAGTCTAAAATATGAAAAGCTACGGATTAATTCCCGTAGCTTTTTTTATGTCTGGTCTTTAAAGTTTAAGGGTAATTAAATAAAGCCTTTTATTAAGGTTATAAATGTTCCGGTGATAATACTATCTATTAAAAATAATGTCCCGAAGAATTTTAAATCAGATACACCGCTTATTCTATAGAAGTTTAAGCGTCTTCTCAACTTTCGGTCAGAAAGCATTAACCATAACAAACCTGTTAGAAATAATTTGGTGCATAGCGCCAATATCAATTCTGGATTAATTACCGTAATGCCAATAGTCACTAAAAATGACCAGGAAGCGAGCGGTTTATAGTAGTTTAGTATAGAGGAAACCTGCCTTAGCATACTATCTAAAACGCTTAGACCGCAAAAAATATTTTCTGAATTTAGAATAAAATACAATTCTTATAAAATCCATAAAAAATTGTACTTTTGACTTCCAATTTTTTGAAGAACGATGTTAGAGAAAATACAGATAGTAAAACAACGTTTTGATGAGGTAAACGACCTGATTATTCAGCCAGATATTATTTCAGATCAACAACGTTATATTAAACTTAATAAGGAATACAAGGATCTTAAACAGATTGTTGATAAAGGTGAAGTTTATAAAGAACTTTTAGATAATATTTCTGAAGCAGAAGAAATCATAGCGGATGGTTCTGATGCAGAAATGGTAGAAATGGCAAAAATGCAACTAGAGGAAGCTAAAGAAGAACTTCCAAAAGTTGAAGAAGATATCCGTTTCATGCTTATTCCTAAAGATCCAGACGATGCTAAAAATGTAGTTGTTGAGGTGCGTGCAGGAACAGGTGGTGATGAAGCTAGTATTTTTGCTGGTGATTTATACCGTATGTATTCTAAATATTGCAGTGACAAAGGCTGGAGTGTAGATGTTGTAAGTCAGAGTGAAGGAACATCAGGTGGTTTCAAAGAAATCATTTTTGAAGTTTCAGGTGAAGATGTTTACGGAACACTAAAGTTTGAAGCTGGTGTACACCGTGTACAACGTGTACCGCAAACAGAAACTCAAGGGCGTGTGCATACCAGTGCTGCAACAGTTATGGTTTTGCCAGAAGCAGAAGATATTGATTTTGAATTAGACATGACAGAAGTACGTATAGAGCGTACCACATCTACAGGACCAGGTGGACAATCGGTAAACACGACCTATTCTGCAATTAAGCTTCACCACGAACCAACAGGTATGATTGTGAGTTGTCAAGATCAAAAATCATCGCACAAAAACTTAGAGAAAGCTTTAAAAGTTTTACGTACACGTTTATACGATTTAGAGCTTGAAAAGCAACGTCAAGCAGATTCTGAGAAGCGTAAAAGTATGGTGAGCTCTGGTGATAGAAGTGCTAAGATTAGAACCTATAACTATCCTCAAGGACGTGTAACTGATCATAGAATTGGTTTAACACTTTACGATTTATCCAATATCATTAATGGTGATATTCAGAAAATAATAGACGAATTGATGTTAGCAGAAAACACGGAGTTGTTAAAAGCTAGCGACGATGTAATTTAAAATTTTGAAGCCTCTTTTTTGAGGCTTTTTTATTTTTCGTTCCTGTGAGAAAGCAGGAATTTAGTATATGAAAACAAAGAAAATTGTATTTATTGTTCTCTTGGCTTTCATAATAGTTTATATGCTATTGAAATGGTCCGGAGTTTTGATGGCTTTTCAAGTCCCATCAACATCAAATGAACCAAATCTAAAAGTTGGATCTAGGTTTCTTGGATCAAGCTTAAAAAAGCCTAGGCCATTAGATTTTGCTTACTTTAAATTTTCAGATAGTTTAGAAGGTTGGACAATTGTAAAAAGATTAATTGCTGTACCTGGTGATACTTTGAAATGTGTAAATGGAAATTACTTTGTAAATGGCGTTAATATAGATAAAGATATTAATTTAAGATTTGCTTATAAAATTTCACCAAAAGTTTTCAATGCTTATATCAGAGGGAAAATTGAAGATGAGGATTTCTATAAATATTATTATTCTGATTCTATTATTGCTTTCTTAGATGATTCTTTTGTTGATGATTTACCTATACAATTAGATAGAAATTATGATAAAGAAAGGTCAATGTTATCCAATGAGATTTTTAATGAGAATTCTGATTGGACAACTAATAATTTTGGACCAATCATTCTTCCTGAAGAAAAGTATTTTTTCTCAGGGGATAGCAGAGATAACTCTATAGATTCTAGATATAGAGGTTTCGTTGATGAAAATAATATTATAGGCACTGTTTTAATTAACTTTTAGATGACAACAAACCAACTAATCACTCAAATCAAAAAAAAGCAATCCTTTCTGTGTATAGGATTAGACGTAGATTTAAATAAAATTCCTCAACATTTATTGCAAGAGGAAGATCCAATATTTGCTTTTAATAAAGCTATAATTGATGCAACACATCACCTTTGTGTGGCGTACAAACCAAACACAGCATTTTATGAGGCTTACGGTTTAAAAGGATGGAAAGCACTAGAGAAAACCATTAAATATCTTAATGAAAATCATCCAGAAATTTACACTATAGCAGATGCAAAACGTGGAGATATTGGTAATACCAGTTCTATGTACGCCAAAGCTTTTTTTGAAGATCTAGGTTTTGACAGTGTTACAGTTGCTCCATATATGGGTAAGGATTCTGTAGAACCATTTTTAGCGTTTAAAGATAAGCACACCATTCTTTTGGCTTTGACTTCTAACCAAGGAGCGTTTGATTTTCAAACTAAAACAGTTGATGGAGTAGAGTTGTATAAGCAAGTTTTGGAAACTTCAAAAACTTGGGAAAATGCTCAAAATTTAATGTATGTAGTTGGTGCTACAAAAGCCGAATTTTTAGCTGACATTCGTAAAATAATTCCAGATAGTTTTTTATTAGTGCCTGGAGTTGGTGCTCAAGGTGGAAATCTTCAAGATGTATGTAAATATGGTATGAATGATAATGTAGGATTACTAATAAATTCTTCTAGAGGAATTATCTACGCGTCACAAAACGACGACTTTGCCGAAGCAGTTGCAAAAAAAGCAGAAGAATTACAGCTTCAGATGAAAGATGAATTAAAGCTTTTATAATAGTTTTGGTTGTGTTAGATCAATTACATCGAAGCGTTGATTTAAAACAAAAACCTATACGAATTGTATCGTTAGTACCTTCTCAAACAGAATTATTGGTGCATTTAGGTTTAGAGAATTCCGTAGTTGGTATTACTAAGTTTTGCGTTCATCCTAATCATATTCTTAAGTCCAAAACTATTGTTGGCGGAACTAAACAGATTCATGTCGACAAAATCAAGACACTTCAACCAGATATCATTCTTTGTAATAAGGAAGAAAATACACCTGAAATAATTGAAAGCTTAAATAAAGTTGCTCCGATTCATATTAGTGATGTCAATAATCTAGAAGATTGTTTTGAGCTTATTAAAATGTACGGTGAAATTTTTGAAGTAGAAGATCGTGCTTTGGATTTGATTGAAAATATCAAAAAGGAAAGATTAGACTTTCGTGCTATAATTCAGAATAGAGAAAAACGAAAAGTCGCTTATTTTATTTGGAAGAAACCTTGGATGGCGGTAGCTTCAGAAACATTTATTAATTGTATGATTAATGATGCTGGTTTCGAAAATGTTTTTAAAGGTGAAAAACGCTATCCTGAAATCAAATTAGATAATCCAAAATTAAAAGAGGCTGAAGTTATATTACTTTCAAGCGAACCTTATCCATTCAAAGAAAAACATATAAAGGAATTAAAATTAATTTTTCCAGATAAAGAGGTTGTAATTGTTGATGGTGAACTATTTTCTTGGTACGGAAGTCGCTTGCTAGAATCTTACAAATATTTTAGTAGGTTATTTGCATAAAAAAAGTCGGTACTAACTACAATACCGACTTCTAACTAACTAACTGTTTCTTAATCTTGTGTAAGACTATTTACTAACTTAATCTTTTGCACTGCAAAGATGCTGACTTTCTACGTGACTAATGTTATGTTAATATTAGGATATAATTAAATGTAGTTTAATAGCCCTCTAAGTAATAAGTTATGAGACAGCAGCTTAGTGTTGTTTTGTTATTGTCTGTAAATTTATTTATTAAGTAAGACGGACTTTAAAAAATAAAAGCAAAACCTTAATAGATTTTGCTTTTTTATATTGTAAAAAGAGAGCTGTTCTTAATCTTGAAGCGCAAAAACTTTCTTTAATAAGTCTGTGGTTCTTGACGAAACTTTAGTTCTAATTTCCTTTTCTTCAACAGCAATCATAGTGTATACGCCACTTAAAGCTTCTTGGGTTACATAATCCGTTAAGTCTGGATTAACGTCATTTGTAAAAGGTATAGCGTTATATTTATTAATAAGGTTAGACCAAATTTGATCTGCACCAACTTTAGCAAAAGAATTATTTATAACAGGATGGAATTTGTCGTAAAGTTCGGTTTGCGTTTTAGAGGTTAAATATTGAGTTGCTGCGTTATCCTCACCTAGCAGGATATTTTTTGCATCATCAAAAGTGATACCTTTAACAGCGTTAACAAAAATAGGGGTAGCTTCTTTTACAGCATCTTCGGCAGCTCTATTTAATACTTTTAAACCTTCGTCAGCAAGATTACCAAGCCCTATATCACGAAGTCCTTTGTCTACTTTTTGAAGTTCTTCAGGAAGCAAGATTTTTACGAGTTCATTTTTATAAAAGCCATCGGTTTGTGTCAGTTTTGTAACTTGTTTGTCTATACCAAGATCTAAAGCTTGTCTCAGTCCAGATGCAATATCAGCATTACTTAAAACTCCACCAGATTGTGGTAATTGGTTAACAACATCTTGCAATTCAGCACAAGAAATAAGTGAGAAAACAGTAAGTAGTAAGAATATTTTCTTCATGATATATAATGATTTTTGAGTAATCAAAGATAACTCAATTGATTAAACAAGTATAGTTTTAAAACGCTAAAAATCTGCATCAAGAAAAAATAACAGTCTTATTATTGAAAACCATTACCTTTCTATTAGCGTGAAGTTTTATAGCATTAGAAAGTACTATTTTTTCTAAATCACGCCCTTTTGCTATTAGATCGTTTATAGTGTAGGTGTGGGATATGTGAGCAACATCTTGCGCGATAATTGGACCAGCATCTAATTCTTCTGTAATGTAATGACTTGTTGCACCTATAATTTTTACACCACGTTTAAAGGCTGAATGGTATGGTTTTGCGCCAACAAAAGCAGGTAAGAATGAATGATGAATATTAATAATTTTATTAGGATACTTATCAATAATTGTGCTAGACACAATTTGCATGTATCTGGCTAAAACAACAAAGTCTACATCATGAGATTCTAATAATTCTAGTTGTTTCTTTTCAGCTTCTGTTTTGTTATTTCTAGTTACAGGAACATGGTAAAACGGAATTTTAAAATTATCGGCAATCGGTTTTAAATCCTTATGGTTGCTGAGAAGAAAAGGGATTTCTAAATTTAATTCACCAGAATTATATCTTCCTAAAATGTCATATAAACAATGGTCATATTTAGAAACAAAAACAGCCATTTTTGGTTTCTTTTCTGAAGAGTAAATTCTCCACTTTAGATGGAATGTTTTTACAAGACCATTTTTGAAATCCATTTTAAAATCTTCTAAAGAGAATGAACTTGAAGAAAATTCACATTCCAAACGCATAAAAAAGATGTCTTGTTCTCTATCTACATGCTGATCTAAATAAACGATATTTCCTTTATTATTAGCTATAAAATTAGAAACTGAGGCGATAATATTCGGTTGGTCCTTACAGTGGATCAATAATGTTATTTTATCCATGAAAACAGTGTTGGTTCAATAGATAAAGTTAAATAAAATAGGGAGTTAGGGTAGTTTTTAAGAAAAATTATTTGTGATAGATTTTTGTTAGGGTATTTTGATCTATAGGTTTTATAAGATAATCTTCAACAGATGTAATTTTAATCACTTCTTGATAGTCCTTATCATCAACCGATGAAGTTAAAATGTAGATTTTAGGATTGTAATTGTATTTTTGTCTAAAAGCTTTAAGAGCGCTCAAAAAATCCCATCCGTCCATTACAGGCATGTTTAGGTCTAAAAAAATTATTTCAGGTAGAAAATGAATGTCTTCCGATTGATTTTCCATAAAATCAAACATTTCTTTCCCATTATCAAATAGTAGAATATTTTCTTCTTTAATACCTGTTTTTAGTAAGAGCACCTTTGTCACTTTCCTAAAAATCATGTTGTCATCAATGATTGCTGTTTTATTCATATGAATGGGGAAGTTTTATTTTAATTCTAAAAGCAGTGCCTTTGCCAGGTGTGCTAAATATATCCATTTTACCGTTTAGCTTTTTAATACAAAGCTCTGTAAAGTAAAGTCCATAGCCATTTGAGTTATGACTTCTTTTATGAAACCTTTTTCGTTTTCTAAATAAATGTTTTTTGAAGAAAATTAAGTTAATACCAGATCCGTTGTCCTTGTATAGAATATTGTATGTGTTATTTACTTTGTAGGCTGAAATTGTGATTTTTAAATCAACATTCTCTCGCTTGTATTTAAAGGAATTGCTCAATAAATTCCTAAACACCGTATCGATACAATTTTTAGATAAAATAAGATCGTCTTTAATAGAAATAGTTAAGGATGTATTTTTGGGTATGGATTTTTCTAAATTGGAATAAATATATTCTATACCAGCTTTTAAGGATATCTTTTGATCATCAATTAAATCTTCATTTTTAATAAAATTGTGATATTGCACCAAAGAGTTTATACCTTGATTAAGTCTTTGGATAGAAGTGTTGAACATAGTTTGTACTTCTTCGTTAGTGAAACTTTCGTCTGAAGTTATTTGTTCCGATACTTTTTGGAGTTCTTCTAAAGCTATAATAGGTTCTCTTAAATTATGAGAAGTAATTGTAGCAAAATCTTCTAGATACGCATTTTTTTTCTTTAGTTTTTGATTGAGCTCTACAAGCTCAGTATTCATGGTGTTTAACTTTCTGTTTTTGCTTCTTAATTCAGATGACTTTTTGGTAATCTCTATATAGAATATGATAAAGTTATAAGAGTAAAAAAACATATTTATAAATGAAGAGGTATTCAAGAATAAAATAATAAAGAACGCAGCCTGTACTACGGTAATAATCTTGTTGTAGGCTAATACAGAAGTTAGTATTATAAGTAGTATAGGTATTAAAAAGAAGTATGGAAAATAATTATAAGGATGAGTGCGCCTAGACGTTATTTGATCTAACTTTATAGGGCTTATACGTTTAATTAATTTTAATTCAAAAAGTGATATGGAATTCATAAAGAATAACATAGCTGTATTCCAGCTTAATGTTTCAAAACCAGGTATGGTATTGAGTTCTTCCATGTCCAATAAATAATAAAAAACAGCAAAAGAAGATAAAATATATAATGATCCGTTTAGCAATAAAAACACAACCTTTAGTCTCTTTACTTTTATAAAATATAAGGCTAGATAGGTTAAAACAAAGAGTATTATTGTTATTATGGAGCTAAGTCTCCATGCAATAGGGTCAACTATTCCAAAACTTATTAAACAAAGTTGTGTAGTTTGAATCAGTAAACCAGAAAGTATTAGAACCTGAATTAAAGTCTTATTTTTAAGGAAATAAACAAAACCTAGTAATAGGAAACTAATACTAGTTATGACTTTCATTGTTGCGCTAGGATTTATAGTATAACCTGAAAAAACATTATGAAAATCACTAGTGAGCCAAAAAGTAATGTTAATTACAGAGACAAGAATGGTTACTATAGCAGTTAACTTATAGGAAAAAAATAGACTGACACTTAAGTTTTTTCTTACAAGATTTTGCATAGGGCTAATGTTTTAATTGTCTGAAAAAAAAGACTTTACACACAAGAAAGTCTATTTAAATTAATTTCAATTTAAATAAATTAACTAGCATAGACAAATAATTAGGGATAAGTCTTTCTTAGATATTGAAAAATCCTTTTATAAATCGCAATTTTTTTGAATTATCCGTAAATTGCAGCTCTTAAAAAGATAGATTTTTACGAATGGAACAAATCGCACCATACAAACCAAAACATAAAGTACGTATCGTAACCGCAGCATCACTTTTTGATGGGCACGATGCATCCATAAATATCATGCGCCGTATTATACAAGCTACAGGCGTAGAGGTTATTCATTTAGGTCATGACCGTAGTGTAGAAGAAGTTGTAAATACAGCTATTCAAGAAGATGTAAATGCAATCGCATTAACGTCGTATCAAGGTGGGCATAACGAGTATTTTAAATACATGTACGACCTTTTAAATGAAAAAGGCGCAGGTCATATCAAAATTTTTGGCGGTGGCGGCGGAGTAATTCTTCCTGCTGAAATTAAAGAATTAATGGATTACGGTATTACTCGTATCTACTCGCCAGATGATGGTCGCGAGCTTGGTTTACAAGGCATGATTAATGATTTAGTGCAACAATCTGACTTTGCAATAGGAGATAAGCTAGAGGTAAAAGTTGAAGATTTAGCTAAGAAAAACCCAAAAGATTTAGCACGTGTTATATCTTCAGCTGAAAATTTTCCAGAAGTAGCAAAAGACACTTTAGATCAAATTCATAATAAAAATAAAACGTCAAAAACACCAGTTTTAGGAATTACCGGTACTGGTGGCGCAGGAAAATCGAGTTTGGTAGACGAGCTTGTTAGACGTTTTTTAATCGATTTTCCAGAAAAAACCATTGGTTTAATTTCTGTAGATCCATCAAAACGAAAAACTGGTGGAGCATTGTTAGGTGACCGTATTCGTATGAATGCTATTAACTCACCTCGCGTGTATATGCGTAGTTTGGCAACACGTCAATCTAACTTAGCATTATCAAAATATGTTAATGAAGCGGTTGAGGTTTTAAAGGCTGCCGAATACGATTTAATCATTTTAGAAACGTCTGGTATAGGACAATCCGATACCGAAATTATAGAACATTCTGATGTTTCACTTTACGTGATGACGCCAGAATTTGGTGCGGCAACTCAGCTTGAAAAGATTGATATGCTTGACTTTGCAGACTTAGTAGCTATCAATAAGTTTGATAAAAGAGGTGCAAAAGATGCTCTTAGAGATGTACGTAAACAATACATGCGAAACAATAATCTTTGGGATATTCCGCAAGACAAATTACCTGTTTTTGGTACTATCGCATCGCAGTTTAACGATCCAGGAATGAATACGCTGTACAAAACAGTAATGGATAAATTAGTTGAAAAAACAGAAACTGATTTAAATTCAACTTTTGAAATTACTGATGAAATGAGCGAAAAAGTATTCGTCATTCCACCAAATCGTACACGTTACTTATCAGAAATTGCCGAAAATAACCGTGCTTATGATAGTACTGCGGCAGTTCAAGTTGAAGTCGCTCAAAAATTATATGGAATTTTTAAAACTATATGTTCTGTAGCTGTCATTTCGAACGAAAGTGAGAAATCTCTTTTAGATAAAAATGGGTTAAATTTTGATGAGATCCTGAATCAAGTTCAGGATGACAAAAAAGATTTCATCAAAATGCTTATTGCAGAATTTGACCGTGTAAAACTAAACTTAGATCCATACAATTGGGAAGTCATCACAGGTTGGGAAGACAAAGTAAATAAATACAAAGCGCCAATTTATAGCTTTAAAGTTCGAGATAAAGAAATAAAAATAGAAACGCATACCGAGTCGCTTTCACATCTACAAATTCCAAAAGTCGCGTTGCCAAAGTATCAAGCTTGGGGCGATATTTTAAAATGGACGTTGCAAGAAAATGTACCAGGAGAATTCCCATATACTTCAGGTTTATATCCTTTTAAAAGAAAAGGTGAAGATCCTGCACGTATGTTTGCTGGCGAAGGCGGACCAGAACGTACCAACAAGCGTTTTCATTATGTAAGTGATGGTATGCCAGCAAAGCGTTTATCTACAGCTTTTGATAGTGTAACGTTATACGGAAGTGATCCAGATTTACGTCCTGATATCTACGGAAAAATAGGTAATGCAGGTGTAAGCATTTGCTGTTTAGACGATGCTAAAAAACTCTATTCAGGATTTAATTTAGCAGATGTAAAAACATCGGTAAGTATGACTATTAATGGTCCTGCGCCAATGTTGTTAGGCTTTTTTATGAATGCAGCTATAGACCAACAGTGTGAGATTTACATCAAAGAAAATGGTCTTGAAAAAGAAGTTGAAGGTAAAATAGAAACCATCTACAAAGAAAAAGGTGTAGAACGACCAAAATACCACGGAGATTTACCAAAAGGAAACGACGGTCTAGGGTTGATGTTGTTAGGTGTTACTGGTGATCAAGTGTTACCAGAAGCAGTTTATAACGATATTAAAACCAAAACCATTGCGCAAGTAAGAGGTACAGTACAAGCAGATATTTTAAAAGAAGATCAAGCTCAAAATACGTGTATATTTTCAACAGAGTTTGCCTTACGTTTAATGGGTGATGTACAAGAGTATTTTATTGACAATAACGTGCGTAATTTCTATTCGGTATCTATTTCTGGTTACCATATTGCAGAAGCTGGCGCTAACCCAATTACACAGTTAGCGTTGACGTTATCTAATGGTTTCACTTACGTAGAATATTATTTAAGTCGCGGTATGGATATTAATAAGTTTGGACCAAACTTATCATTCTTTTTCTCAAACGGAATCGATCCAGAATACGCCGTAATTGGTCGTGTAGCAAGACGTATTTGGGCAAAAGCTTTAAAAAATAAATATGACGCCAATGCTAGAGCGCAGATGTTAAAATATCATATCCAAACGTCTGGTCGTAGTTTACACGCGCAAGAAATTGATTTTAACGACATTCGTACCACATTACAAGCGCTTTATGCGATTTATGATAACTGTAACTCGTTACATACTAATGCGTATGACGAAGCGATTACAACACCAACAGAAGAATCTGTACGTCGTGCTATGGCAATTCAGTTAATCATCAACAAAGAATTAGGATTAGCAAAGAATGAAAATCCGTTACAAGGTTCTTTCATTATAGAAGAATTAACCGATTTAGTTGAAGAAGCAGTTTTAGCAGAATTTGACCGTATTACAGAACGTGGTGGCGTTTTAGGTGCAATGGAAACTATGTATCAACGTAGCAAAATTCAGGAAGAAAGTTTGTATTATGAAACGTTGAAGCATAACGGAGATTTCCCAATAATCGGTGTAAATACCTTCTTAAGTAGTAAAGGATCGCCAACCGTAATTCCTGCGGAAGTGATTAGAGCAACAGAAGAAGAGAAGCAAAATCAGATTAAAACATTAGAAAATCTACACAAAGGAAATGATACTGAAAGCTTATTAAAAGCACTTCAGCAAAAAGCCATTAACAACGAAAATATTTTTGAAGCCTTAATGGATGTTTGTAAAGTATGTAGTTTAGGACAAATTACTTCAGCATTATTTGAAGTTGGTGGACAGTATAGACGAAATATGTAAGCAGAGAGCCGCTTTTTGATGTTTCAAAAAGCGTGCAAATCGCTTACCTTGAGCGTGGTCGAAGGGTCTTAAAAAGTTATTTGTTAAAATTAATAACAAAGAATGACATACCTAAAAGCAACATCATACATAGACTATGAATCTAAATCAATTCAAGATTTAGTAAAAGCCTATAAAACCTTATCCGATAAAGAGAAGGCGATTTCTTTATACGAAAAAGTTAGGGACGATTGGCGTTACGATCCGTACACAATCAGTTTAGAGGCTTCAAATTATAAAGCTAGTCACATAGCGAAACGTTCTAGTGGAAATTGTGTAGAGAAGTCTGTGTTGTTGGTAGCTGTATACAGAGCTGTTGGCTTGCCAGCAAGACTTCATTTAGGTAAAGTGAAAAATCATATTGCTGTAGAACGATTGACTGAAAAATTCGGATCGAATGAGTTGACACCACATGGTATGGTCAATGTTAGGTTGAATGATAAATGGTTGAAATTGTCACCAGCTTTCAATAAAGAACTTTGTAAAAAGTTTAATGTTGATGTTTTAGACTTTGATGGTGTAAGCGATTCGTTTTTACAAGCCTATAATAGTGAAGGAAATCAATTCATGGAATATACGGCTGATTATGGCTTTTTTGAAGATGTGCCTTTAGAGTTTATGAAGCAGAATATTAAGGAACATTATCCTCATATTTTTGATATTGATGAGTCTATAAAAGAATTTAAGCTTTAATTTTTTATACAAATTTGCATCTTTTCATAACTAACAGCGTCTACTGATAAAGTAAGTTAGTTATGGAAAAATCTATTCTAAAAAAGGCATTCTACAATTATTTAAAACTAGGGAAAAAAGCATTAAGAGAACATCGCTTTTCAAAAGCATTCTATTATTTTGAGAACGCTCATATATTAGGTCAAAAACATTTGTATAGGCATACCGTCTCTCACATTTGGCTTTTAATTTTAGGTGTCAAAAAACAAAATTTCAAAGATGTACTAGGTCAACTTTTCAGAATTATAGCATCAGTTTTATTTACATTGATATGGGTTCCGGTTGGAAATACGGGAGGATCTAATGTATCAGCAGTAAAGCGAATGCCGATAAGAAAAGAACTTCAGAAATATTTTTAGTTTCATGCATCTTTTTTGTGTTTCTATCGTCTATTAAGTGAATATTAAAAACTTATAATTATGAAAAACGATAAAGAATGTACTTGCAATTGTGAACCATGTAATAATGGAAAGTGTACAGATTGTACTTGTGAAAACTGTACATGTATAAACTGTAATTGTTAAAAAAATCAATCAGCTTAGGTTCTGTAACTTAAGCTGATTTTTTTATCTTTAATTATGAATACGAAATTAGCTTGGGATACCTATTCGGATGATATAAGACGTTTTATTTTTAGTAAAACTAAAGATGAATCCATAACTGACGATATATTACAAGACACCTTTATTAAGGTACATACCAAATTACATACTTTAAAAAATGAGGATAAATTAAAGTCTTGGCTATTTTCAGTAGCGCGTTACACCATTCTAGATCACTTTAAAGCTTCTAAATCTGTTTTAGAGTTAAATGACTTTGAAGCCGAAGATACCACTATAAATCATGAACATACCGAGAAGGATTGCCTGAGAGGTATTCTTGTAAACTTGCCTAAAAAGTATCGAGAGCCTATTTTTCTATCGGATATTATGGGTTTAAAACAAAAGGAGGTTGCAGAACGATTGAATTTACCATTACCAACTGTAAAGTCTCAAATACAACGTGCTAAAAAACAGATTGCACAAGGTTTTATGGATTGTTGCGGTTATAAAATGAATGAAGACGGCCATTTAGTTGGAGAAATTCAGGATAGAGATGATTGCAAGGTTTGTAATTAGAGCGTCATCATCCAATTACGTTGTAACTTTCTGAATTTTCTTAATTCACCTCTAAGAATTGGTAAATAATCTCTTCCGTTGCTATTTGAACGTTCTAGACGTCTACAATTGCTGTATAGTCTGGTTGTTAAGCGATCTAAACTTTCTAAATGTTTGTGTTTTTTATCAGAGTAACGTTCACGTTCGGCATTAATAATCTCTGGTGCCAAGTTCGTAGATTGCTGTACTATATCTCCCGAAAAATATATGTTGTTATCTTCTGAACCATCAGGATTTAAGTAAGATAAATCATGGTTTAGATAAGTCGAAATACTTCGAGATAGGGTAATAATATCCAATGCCTTTCTATATATAGGCAAATCAGATAGGTGAGATGGGAGGTTATAGTTCATATTCAATAGCAATTATTACGAAATTACAGCGTAGAAATGATATTTTACTTTAGATATTAAGGTGATTTCTTATATTTGATTTAATTATTAAAATAATAATTCGTTTTTACCTTAAAAACCTATGGATAATCTAAACTGGAAGATTTTAAAGTGTTTACAAGCTAATGCTCGTATGTCTAATGCTGAGATCGGAAGACGTGTTGGAATTAGCTCACCAGCTGTTAGTGAGCGTATTAAGAAGATGGAGGATGCGGAAATAATTCAAGGGTATTCTGCTTTTGTATCTCCTTTTGAAGTCGGTTATCAAATTAAGGCTTTAATTACAATGCGTGCTTTTATGGGAATGCTAAAACCTTTTCTTGAAAAAGTAAAAACTTATGATGAAGTTATCAATTGTTATAGGATTACTGGTAACGAAAATTTTGTAATGGAAGTTGTGCTAAAAAATCATAAACATCTTGAATCTTTTATTGATCAACTCATTATTTATGGTGAAACAAAAACACATATTGTACTTTCTAGAGTAGTGAAACAGAGTGAAATAAAGCCTTTGAAATAATTAGTCTTAAATTGAATTTTCAATATGTTCAGCAATAAGCTTTGCGTGAATTCTAGAATTCTCAATAAACCATTTGTGGGTTTCCATACCTCCACAAATTACACCAGCCAGATATAAGCCTTCTACGTTAGACTCCATGGTTTTATCATTATAAACAGGAATATGTTTGTCGTCCTTTGAAAATTCAATTCCAGCACTATCTAAAAACTTAAAATTAGGTTGATAGCCAGTCAATGCTACAACATAATCATTAGGTAAGATTTTTTTACCTTCAGGTGTTTGTATTGTTATTTGATGCGATTCAATATTTGTGATTTCAGAATTAAAATAGGCTTTTATACTGCCTTCTTCAATTCGATTGATAATATCTGGTCTAACCCAATACTTTACTCGTTCTCCGATGGCATCACCTCTAACAATCATGGTGACGTTTCCACCTTTTCGGTATATTTCTAAAGCGGCATCCACAGACGAATTGCTGGCGCCAACAACTGCTATATCTTGTAAAGTAAACGGATGCGCTTCCTTGTAATAATGTAGCACTTTAGGTAAATCCTCACCAGGAACATTCAATAAATTAGGTATGTCATAAAAACCAGTAGCAATAATGACTTTTTTAGCTTTGAAATTGTTTTTGTTTGTCGTGATTTCAAAACTACCATTATCCTTAGAAATTGATTTTACTTCTTCATATAAATTAATGTGTAATTCATTTGATGTTGTTACTCTTCTGTAATATTCCAAAGCTTCATTTCGAGTTGGTTTCGGATTATTACTTATAAATGGAATAGCATCAATTTCAAGTTTTTCAGAGGTTGAAAAAAATGTCATATTTAAAGGATAATTAAACAAAGAGTTTGTTAAGGCTCCTTTTTCAATAACCAAATAATTCCAATTTCGTTTTTTACATTCTAAGGCGCAGGCAATTCCTATAGGTCCTGCGCCAATAATTATGATGTCTAAATTTTCGTCTTTCATATTGAAGGCAAAATTACGGGTTTTAGGTAAGAATTATGCTAATTCATTCTTAGATATTAGTACACGTTTCAAATAATATAAAAGTAAAATACCTAAGGCTCCTAAAGCAATCATTATGTACCAAGTATTTGTATATCCAAAGCTATCCACTAGGCGAAGTCCTGCATTATGACCAAAAATATGAGCAATCGAAAAAGACATTACGTACATAGATAAATACTCGCCTTGCTTTCCTTTTTTTGCTCTGTCCATTGCAAATGCATTAGAAAATGGAAAAGCAATCATTTCTCCAATAGTCATAAATAGCATACCTACAATTAGAATCCCAGTCCAAGATGAAATATTAAGCGCATAAAAACTCAAAATAGTTAGAAAAAGCCCAATGAGTGTGAGACCAATTTTGGAATATTTTGTATTCTCTAACCACTTAATCAATGGCATTTCTAGTAAGAAAATGAAAAAGCCATTAAGTCCTAAAAGCACACCAATTTCAAATTCAGTAAGACTATGAATATCCTTATAGTATAATGGGATTGTAGAAAAATATTGTAAGAATATAATTCCGAAAATTGTCATGGCTGCAAAGAAAATCCAAAAGGGTTTGTCTTTGTAAACAGATACAGGATTTTCGATTGTAATTTCATCAATAGCTTTAGTTTTTCTAGGGTTCAAAACTTTAATCAAAAGTAATGTCGCCAGAATACAGGTAATGCCGTCAACCCAAAATAAACCACCATAACCCATAGCTGTTATGATAAAACCACCTATAGCAGGACCAGCAGAAAATCCTAAATTTATCGCTAATCGAATTAGAGTTACAGATCGTGTTTTGTTTTCAGGTTTGCTATAAACACTCATGGCCACAAACATTGCAGGTCTAAAAGTGTCAGCAACAACCATAACCAAGAAGATGCCGATACAAATGCTAGTAAATGTATTTAGGTACTGTAAAGCAATGAATAAAAAACCAGTACTCAATAAGCTTCTTACCATTACTTTATAATAGCCAATGGAATCGGTTAGTTTTCCGCCAATCCAAGTACCAATTACAGAGCCTAAACCAAAGGCACTCATAATCCATGCAATTTGATCAAATGAGAATTGTAAATCATCCTTTAGGTATAAGGATAAAAAAGGAATAACCATTGTACCAGAGCGATTGATAAATGTTATTAATGCCAACCACCAAACTTCTCTAGAGAGTCCATTAAATGTGCTTAAGTAATTTTTGAATAATGTTTTCATTTTGATTGATTATTATAAAAATAAAAAGTCCGACGGTATCGTCGGACTTTTAAATATTGTTAAATAGTATATAGGAATAGCTACAATAGATAATACGTCCGAATCATTTCCGAAGAAATTGTCCAGGTTTGCTTATAATATCTAATGACTTGTAACATTTTATTTTTTAATTACTTGCGGTAAAACTACAATAAATTTTGATATGTTGTATTTTTGGAAATCAAAAAAATCAAGAATGAAAAAACTACTGGTCATTTTTACTTTAGCCTTATGTTTAGGATGTACACAAGAAAAAACTACTACAAAAGGTGATACGGAGTGGCAAAAAGAAATGAATTCAGATTTTAAAGATGCTTCAAAATCGCCATTAAAAGCTAAAGATCTGAAGGCTTTTGAAGGATTAGATTTTTTCAAATTTGATTCTACATATGTAGTAAAAGCAGTTCTAAAAAAAACACCAGACTCGGAATGGTTCAAAATGAAAACGACCACAAGTAGAGAATCGGAAGAAAGGGTTTTTGGTATCCTTTCTTTTGAGTTGAAAGGACAAAAGTTTCAACTAAATGTGTATCAGGGTAAAGATTTAATGACTACCGAAGGTTATGAAGACTATTTATTCTTACCATTTTTAGATGATACTAATGGAGATGCAACCTATGGTGGTGGACGCTATATCGACTTACGAATTCCAGAAGGGGACGAAATAGAAATAGATTTCAACAAAGCCTATAACCCTTATTGTGCATATAACGAAAAGTATTCTTGTCCAATTGTACCAAGGGTAAATTATTTAAGTACAGAAGTTGAAGCAGGAGTAAAGGCGTTTGAAAAACACTAAGCCTTCACCAAATACATTCCTAAGAACACAGCTAAAAATCCCACAATAAAACTGGCAATAGTATAAATCGCGAAAGTCATAAAATCGCCTGATTTTAAAAACACGTGATTTTCATAAGCGAAAGTTGAAAATGTAGTAAAGCCACCACAAAAACCTGTTGCAAGTAGTAACGTTTGATTTTGTGATAAGCTATCATTTTTTGCAGCTAAACCTAGTATGATTCCTATTAATAAACTACCTAAAATGTTGGCGGCAAATGTACCATATGGAATACCTGTTTCATTGCTATTTAGCCATTTCCCAATAATAAACCTTAGGACACTGCCAAAACCACCACCAATAAAAACGAGAATAATTTGTTTCATTTATTCAACAGCAATATAGATTTCAGTAATCCAATCTGCAGGATTAGGATGATTCATCGGATCAGTAACATAAGTTTCTAACATTGGTCCAGCTTCTAACATTACAAGATTGTTGGTGTTGATATACTCCATAGACTTGTTCCAAGCTTCCTCAAGGTTGTCATAATTTCCTTTCAAAGTAGTCTTAAGCGCATTGAAGGAATCTAGTTTTCCTGTGAGAATATCTGAATCTTCAGTAATAACTCTAGAGTTTGTAGGTATGCAACACGAAAAGATAACGGCATTATTTTCTTCGTCCCATTTATGGTAAAGTACAAAAGGTGAACCAGCCATGGTGATATTATTTGTCATAGCATATGCACCAACTTTTGGCATCATTTCCTTCATTTTTGTTTCAAACTCACTGAACTTACAAGATGTTGTATTGTAAAGGTAATAGCCACCACTATGTTGGGTTACACCATCAATATTTATGCTGTAAACTTTCATTTCAGCATTTGTGATACTATCCAATTTAAATAAACCACGTTCAAAATCTGGACCAGTTCCAGATTCAATTGAACCTGCAAAAGTGGTGTAAAGTTTTGTCATGAAATCCTGTTTGCCTTCCATTTCCCAAGTTACTTTGGTGCCTTTTTCGGTTGGCTCAAAATACCAGTTGATGTTAGATTGCGCTTCAAAAGGTTTTATAAATTCAATCTTTTGATTGATAGCCTTATTTTTTTCTGTATCTAAGGTCGTCATAGAACCTTCACCTAAAATTTCACCATTCCAACTATAGCTTGCGCCTTCACCACTAGTATTTTCAGAATACGTCAGTTTAGCATCTTTTTCTTGTTCAATCCAAGGGGAAAATTCAGGCCATTCTTTAAAGTCGTTAACCTTATTGTAAAGCAAACTTACAGGTGCTTCAATAGTCCTACTTCTACTGAATTTATAGTCATTAGGTTGCACAGCAACATAGACGGAAAATCCAATAATAAGGATGAGCAGTAGTAGTAAAATGTACTTTAGGGATTTCATTAAATAATGTTGAGTTAGTTAGTTGTTTCTCAAAGATAGTAATTTATTATATGTGATATAAACATTACATTTGTGTAAAACAAAATAAAACTAACTTATATGAAACTAAAATCTATAGTGGTGTTTTGCTTCGTAGCAGTGTTTGCATGGTCTTGCAAGGACGATTCAAAAGCACCTACAGAGCAAGATACTGTTGAAGTATCTGATGAAAAGTTCGACTTTAACGTAGAGCAATTTGCAGATATTAAAATTCTACGTTATCAAATTCCTGGCTGGGACAATCTATCTTTAAAAGAGCAAAAATTAGTTTACTATTTAACGCAAGCTGGTTTAGCTGGTAGAGATATTATGTGGGATCAAAACTACAGACATAACCTTAAAATCCGTAAAGCTTTAGAGAATGTTTATGCTAACTATTCAGGTGATAAATCATCTGATGATTGGAACGCTTTTGAAGTTTACTTAAAACGTGTTTGGTTCAGTAATGGTATTCATCATCATTATTCTAACGATAAGTTGAAACCAGAATTTTCAAAAGACTATTTAAATGAGTTGCTTTTGGCAACCAACACTAAGTTAGATGGTGAAGCTTTTGATGTGATCTTTAATGATAAGGACATGAAAAAAGTAAACCAAGCTAAAGGTGTTGATAATGTAGCTTTATCTGCTGTAAATTTTTATGGTCCAGATGTAACTAATGAAGATGTTATTGGTTTTTACAAAAATAAAAAATCACCAAACCCTGAGCAGCCATTATCATACGGTTTAAATTCTCAACTTGTAAAAGAAAATGGCGAATTGAAAGAACGTGTTTATAAATCTGGTGGACTTTACGGTTCTGCTATTGATGAAATTATAAAGTGGTTAGAAAAAGCGCAAGGTGTAGCTGAAAATAAAGCACAAGGTGATGCTTTAGGTTTGTTAATTGAATATTATAAATCAGGTGATTTACAAACTTGGGATGATTACAATGTCGCTTGGACAGCAGCAACAGAAGGTAATGTAGACTACATAAATAGCTTTATCGAAGTCTACAACGATCCTTTAGGTTATAGAGGTTCTTATGAAACTATTGTGCAAATCAACGACTTTGATATGTCTAAAAAGATGAAGGTGTTATCGGATAATGCACAGTGGTTTGAGGATAATTCACCTTTAATGGATGAGCACAAAAAGAAAAATGTAGTTGGTGTAACTTACAAAGTTGTTACTGTTGCAGGTGAAGCAGGAGATGCATCACCAAGTACACCAATTGGTGTGAACTTACCAAATGCCAACTGGATTAGAAAAGAAGTTGGAAGTAAGTCAGTATCACTTGGAAATATCATTAATGCATATAATAATGCAGGTAGTACAGGTAGATTAAAAGAATTTGTTCACGATGAAGAGGAGTTGCAATTAGAAGAAGAATACGGACAATTGGCAGATAAACTTCATACAGCATTACATGAAGTTATTGGTCATGCATCAGGTCAGTTAAATCCTGGAGTAGGTGAGACCAAAGAAACTTTGAAAAATTATGCCTCTACTTTGGAAGAAGGACGTGCAGATTTAGTTGGTCTATATTACTTATACAATCCTAAATTACAAGAATTAGGTTTAGTTGAAGATTGGCAAAAGGTAGGAAAAGCAGCTTATGATGGTTATATCAGAAATGGTTTAATGACACAGTTAATCCGTTTGAATCTAGGTGATGATGTTGAAGAAGCTCACATGAGAAACCGTCAATGGGTTTCTGCTTGGGTATTTGAAAAAGGAAAAGCAGATAACGTTATTGAAAAGGTAAACAAAGACGGTAAAACGTATTTCAATATTAACGATTACGAAAAACTACATGATCTTTTCGGACAATTATTAAGAGAAACACAACGTATTAAGTCTGAAGGAGATTATGCTGCCGTTGAAGCCTTGGTTGAAGGTTATGGTGTTAAGGTAGATCAAGATGTTCACGCTGAGGTTTTAGAGCGTAATAAGCAATTTAAATCTGCTCCTTATAGTGGTTTTGTAAACCCAGTTTTAGTTCCAGAAATGGATGATAATGGAGAAATCACAGCAATTAAAGTAACACAGCCAGCTGGTTTCCCAGAACAAATGTTAGAGTACAGTAAAGCGTATAGTCATTTGCCTGAGGTGAATTAATAAAATCTTTACTCAAACTAAAAAAGCACTTACAAATTTGTAAGTGCTTTTTTATTTTTTATAATGTTGGTAATTATTTTTTTAAAGTAAATCTTCTAAAGCAGGTTTTAAATTGGCATAGGTATAATCAAAACCTTCAATTTCCATTTTCTGTGAGCTCACACGTTGACTTTCAAAAAGTAAAATATGCATTTCACCAAGAACTAATTTCAAAGTAAATTTTGGAACATTTGGCAAGAGTAATGGTCGCTTTAAAACCTTAGCAGCTATTTTGGTTAAATCTCTATTAGTAACCGGGTTTGGTGCCACTCCATTGTAAATTCCTTCTAGTCCGTTTTTTAATGCAAAAACAAACATATTAGCTAAATCTTTTACATGAATCCAGCTTTGCCATTGTTTACCGCTTCCTAAGGGAGCTCCCAATCCTAATTTTATAGGTTGAACCATTTTAGGTAAAGCGCCTTCATCACTAGCTAAAACAAGTCCGATTCGTATTTTAGCTACTCTACATGTTGGAGTTTTGAATCCATCCACAGCATCTTCCCAGGCATTTACTACATCACCTAAAAATGTACTCGAGATTTCAGTATTAGTTTCTTCGTAATAATTCACATAACTTGAAGGATAAATACCAATAGCACTAGCAGAAACAACTTGATCTATACTATAATTATGTTTTTCTATAGTGTCTTGAAGTAATGCTGCGGTTTTTGTTCGACTTTCTAGTATGATTTTTTTATAAGAATCTGTCCAGCGTTTCGCTATTGTTGCACCAACCATATTGATAATAGCTGAAACACCTTCAAAACATTTATGGTCAATTTCGTTATTATCAGGATTCCAATAAAATCCTTTATAATTAGGATCTGATTTTAGTTTTGATTTTGAAGTCGTTAAATAATGTACAGTTATACCTTCGGCATGACAAATTTTTACAATTTCTTGTCCTATTAAACCTGTTGCACCTGTTATTAAAACTGTCATTATTGCTTTTTTTGTAAAGATACGAAAGGTGAAAAGCGTAGGTAAGAACTTTAATTTTGCTTTAACGTTTAGCAAGAATTAAAGTTTCATTTCGTTGAATACTTCGGTGCTCTCAGCATTTAGTTCATTTCATTCCACTGAATGCTTTGTTCCTCTCAGCATTTCTCTTTTACCAGGCGGTCCAGGAAGTCGTTCTACGGTAAAACCAACAGCTTGCATAGCACGTCTTACACTACCTTTAGCAGAATACGTGACTAGAATACCATTCTTTTTAAGTGCTGTAAACATAATCTTGAAAATAGCTTCTGTCCATAATTCAGGTTGAACGCGTGCTCCAAAAGCATCAAAGTAGATGATGTCAAAAGTATCTTTGGCTTGTATGTCCTTAAAGAATTTTTTCTGTTTTTCTAGTTGAAAATTAGATGTTATAAAGTGTTCTTCTTCCCAAGGAGCAGCATGCATTTTTTCAAAAAAAGTATCGTGTTCTTTTGAAATAAGTTCAATATAATTGAGCTGATTTATTTCCTCTTTCTTTACAGGATAAGCTTCAACACCAACATAGTTGATTTTTAGATTTGTTTTTTCGGCTTCGATTAAAGTTAGAAAAGCATTAAGACCTGTGCCAAAACCTATTTCGAGGATGTTTATAGGATTGAATTCTGAAGTAATTTCAGGACGGTAAGATTTTGAAAAATAAAGCAAACCATGTTTTAAAAACACATGGTTTGCTTCTTGTATGGCACCATGAATGGAATGGTATTGCTCATTCCAATCTTCTATCTGTATGGTTTTAGAACCATCTGATGTGGTGATTATTTTTCGTTTCAAATTATTGAATCAAAAGCTTTTTAATCTTAGGAATCGGTCCTACGCATTCTGTTTTGTGACAGTTCAAACAATTTGTGATAGCATCATTATAACGCTGTTTTAACTCTACATTAGAAAGTGTATCAGCAATAGTTTTCTGAGATTCTATAAACACATTTACAAAGCTGTCCCAAACTGGTGTTCTACCTTTTCCATCAGACATTTCTGCTGAATGAAGCGTCATCAAATCCAAAGGCATTGATTTTGGTATTTCTCCAGCAATAATTTGATCTCTAATTTGTTGATTGTATATGTACATAGCATTCATAAAATTTGCCATTTCAGAAGGCTTGTACATATCGTATTCAACTTTTTTTTGAGCTGTTTCCTCGGTCTTTTTTTCTTCATTTTCACAGCTAAAAGCTAAGAAAGCGAAAAGTAAGACCGCCAAAAGATTTTTATTCTTTAAGTAAAACTCCATCAGCTTCAAAACGGTATTCTAATTTAGGTTCTGTAATAGCAGCGATTTCTTCTTTAGATTTTCCTGCGTCTTCAGCATAATGTTGTAATTCTTCAACAGGTGTTTCGGTAATAAAAGCTTTACCATTTATTACAACTTCGCCTTCAGCATTTAATGGCATAAAGAAACCGTAATCTTTAAATCGTACCATAACTTCATCACTACCCATATCTAAAGTCATCCAACAACCTTTTTTAGAGCATACTTCAATAATTTTTCCTGTGGTTTTAACATTAATAGTGTCACCAGCTTTAAGACCTTTGTATTTTTCCATCATATTATCTGGACTTAAAGCATCAGTATCGTTAATTTTATCACCAAAAGATGCGTAAGCAATTTCTTCCTTTACTTCTTTAACATCAGCGACGTCTTCTTCAACTTTTTTTGTGTCGTCTTTGCATGAGTACATAGCTAAACCAAGTATAGCTAATAAAGCTAATTTTTTCATTATTAAGTTTTTATTTGAATAAGTTATTGATTAACAAATTTACATAAATTTAAGAGATTGTAGCCTTTTTTTAACGGTAATGATTGCGTATTTTTGTGGACTAAATTATTGATAATTATGGCTATTGAAACAGGCAAACTTACCGTAGAAACTATACAATCTTCAAAAATAAACAGTGTTGATTTTAGTAAACTAGACTTTGGTCGAATTTTTACAGATCATATGTTTGTCTGCGATTATGTAGATGGAAAATGGCAAAATCCTGAAATAAAGCCTTACCAAGCTATGACGTTTGAACCTTCTGCACGTGTGTTTCATTACGGACAAGCAGTTTTTGAAGGTATGAAAGCCTATAAAGATGAGAACGGAAAAGTATTTTTGTTTAGACCAAAACAGAATTTTGACAGAATTAATAAATCTGCAGCACGTTTGGCAATGCCAGAATTTCCTGAAGATTATTTCTTTGAAGGTTTAGAGACACTTTTAAAATTAGATAACGAATGGATAAAAGCAGGAGTTGGAAATTCTTTATACATAAGACCTTTTGTAATAGCTACTGAACCAGCAATATCGGCATCACCAGCAAGCACTTACCGTTTTATGATTATATGCTCACCTGCAAAATCATATTATAATTCGCCAGTGCGCGTTTTAATTGCTGAAGAGTTTAGCCGTTCTGCTGATGGAGGTATAGGTTTTGCTAAAGCAGCAGGTAACTATGCAGGACAATTCTACCCAACAAGCTTAGCTCAGAAAGAAGGCTTTCAGCAAGTAATTTGGACAGATGCCAATACACACAAATATCTTGAGGAAGCTGGTACTATGAATGTCTTTTTTAGAATCAATGACAAATTGGTAACAGCACCAACTAGCGATAGAATTTTGGATGGTATTACAAGAAAAAGTATCATTCAATTAGCAGAAGACCTTAATATAGAATGTGAGGTAAGACAAATAGCTGTTGGTGAAATTAAAACGGCAGCTAGAGAAGGTAACCTAAAAGAAGTTTTTGGTGTTGGTACAGCTGCTGTTGTAAGTCCAGTGTCTGCTTTTCAACATCAAGGTGAATTGTTTGAGGTTCCTGAAATTGAAGACTCTTACGGAAAATTATTCAAGGAAACCTTACTGAATATTCAGAACAATATCTCTGAGGATATTCACGGTTGGAGATATGAGGTGAAGTAATATGGAAATAATTAAAATAAAAAAGCAGTCAAATTATTGACTGCTTTTTTGTTTTATGACTCTAAAATATCTTTAATATTAGGTTTAAAGTAGTTAGGGCCTTTAAGAACTTTCCCGTCTTCTCTGTAAATTGGTTCTCCATCTTCTCCAAGTTTGCTCATATTACTACGTTGAATTTCTTCAAAGACTTCTTCTATTTTATGTTGCAAACCATGTTCTATAATGGTACCGCAAAGAATATATAGCATATCACCCAAAGCATCAGCAACTTCTACTAAATCATTATTGTTGGCAGCTTCTAAATATTCTTCGTTTTCTTCGCGCATTAATTTATAACGAAGCATATTTTTTTCTAGACCTAAATCGGCTTTCGGAGTTCCTCTATGTCCTATTTTGAAGGCGGTATGAAATGCTTTAACAGCATTGATTTTATCTTGCATTATTAGTTAGTTTTTTATTCTGGCAATTATTAAATTCGCATAAAAATAAGAAGATGTTTAGTAACGGTCAATTGATTTTTGGTTTATTATTTTTTATTGTTTTTGTTATCATTATTGGTTTTCAATATCGAAAAAACCTTAAACTTCATAAACAACACTACAAAGGAACCATTTGGATACTTATAGCTTTTATAGCTTTCATAGGCATGATAGCGGCTATTAAGTTTATTTTTATGTAATAGCTAAATTTAGAGCATAAAAAAAGCAGCTATTATCTAGCTGCTTTTTTTTATATAAAATTGCTTTTAATTAAGCTTTATTTGCTACTAAAGTCACTTTTAACTCAATATCATCATTGATAAACTTATCACCTAAATTATCAAAGAATGATTTAGAACCGTACTCGATGTTCCACTTAGAACGATCAATTGTAAACGTTTCACTTGTTAAAGTTAAAGTATCACCATTTACTTCAATTGTTACAGGGAAACTAATGTTGTTAGTTTTTTCTTTCATAGTTAAGTTTCCAGAAAGCATTGTTTTTCCGTCAACAGTTTCAATACCTGTAACTTCAAAATTAGCAACAGGATGATTCTCTACATCAAAGAAATCAGCATTCATTAAGTGTCCTGCTAATTTAGCATTTCCTTCATCTTCTTTAGGAATGTCTAAAACTTCGATACTAGCCATATCAATTGCAAATTTTCCGCTCTCAACAGTATTATCATTTACTTTTAACTTTCCGTCTTTAATAGCAATTGTACCATTGTGAGATCCTGTAGGCTTGTAACCTGTCCACTCAATCATTGACTTTTCAGTATTCGCAGTATAGGCTACAGCTTCAACTTTAGCAACTGCAGCTTCTGTTGCTTCTTTTGTTTCAGCTTCTTTAGCTTTGTCACCACAACTTGAAAAAGTGATTAGAGCAACAACAGCAAAAATTTTAAAAATAGGTGTTTTCATGTTAGTGTTTTAAGTTTGTTTTTTTGAGGCGTAAAATTAATAATTGTTTCAACACAACAATTATAAAAAAATGTTAATGACATTTTGACATTTTAATAATAATGGCAGTACTTTTGCCATTTCTAAATCGAAGATTTAAAAAATTGAACTCAAATGAGTAAAAAAGATAAAGACAAAAAAGTGGAAGAACCTCAAATAGAGGACACAGCAACTGCAACTGCTGAAGCAGAAAATGAAGGACAGACAGAACAATCTGTAGAAGAAAAATTACAAGGTGAATTAGCTGCTGAAAAAGATAAATTCATGCGTTTGTTTGCAGAGTTTGAAAATTACAAGAAGCGAACTACTAAAGAACGTATAGACTTGTTCAAAACAGCTAGTCAAGATGTTATGACGGCTATGTTACCAATTTTAGATGATTTTGAGCGTGCTTTAACTCATATTGAAGAAGACAAAGAAGCTGAAGAATTAAGAAAAGGTGTTTTGTTAATCTACAATAAATTGGTGAGTACGTTACAGCAAAAAGGATTATCTAAAATAGAAGTTAATAAAGGAGACACTTTCAATGCAGATGACCATGAAGCGGTAACTCAAATTCCTGCACCCTCAGAAGATCTTAAAGGTAAAATCATAGATGTAATTGAACAAGGTTACAAGTTAGGAGATAAAGTTATCCGTTTTCCAAAAGTTGTTTTTGGACAGTAAGTGAAAATCGTTTTTCGAGAATTAAAGACGAACAATTAATTATTTAGATGAAAGAAGATTATTACGACGTATTAGGAATAAGTAAAGGAGCATCAGATTCTGAGATAAAAAAAGCCTATCGAAAGATGGCGCTAAAATATCATCCAGATAAAAATCCTGATGATAAAGAAGCGGAAGAAAAGTTTAAAAAAGCAGCAGAAGCTTACGAAGTTTTAAGTAATGCTGATAAAAGAGCACGTTACGACCAGTTTGGTCACCAAGCCTTTGACGGATCAGGTGGTTTTGGTGGAGGTGGTATGAATATGGATGACATATTCAGCCAGTTCGGTGACATTTTTGGAGGCGCTTTCGGTGGAGGAGGCGGTTTCAGCGGCTTTGGTGGAGGTGGTAGACAACGCGTTGTAAAAGGAAGTAACTTACGTATTCGTGTCACACTGACTTTAGAAGAAGTGGCTAATGGAGTAGAAAAGAAAATTAAAGTTAAGCGCAAAGTTCAAGCACCTGGTACAACTTATAAAACTTGTAGTACTTGTAACGGTTCTGGTCAAGTGACAAGAATTACCAATACAATTTTAGGAAGAATGCAGACGTCTGCTCCTTGTCAAACTTGTGGTGGAGCTGGTCAAACTATTGATAAAAAACCTTCAGATGCAGATGCTCAAGGTTTAAAAGTAGCTGAGGAAACAGTGTCTGTAAAAATACCTGCAGGTGTTGTAGATGGTATGCAGCTTAAAGTTACAGGAAAAGGTAATGAAGCTCCTGGAAATGGTATTTCTGGTGATTTGTTAGTCGCAATACAAGAAGAAGAACATCCAACATTGAAACGTGAAGGTGATAATCTTCATTATGATATGTATGTAAGTCTACCTGATGCCGTGTTAGGTTCATCTAAAGAAATAGATACGGTAACTGGTAAGGTTAGAATTAAAATAGAAGCTGGTGTTCAGTCTGGTAAAATATTAAGATTACGAGGCAAAGGTATACCAAGTATTAATGGTTATGGTAAAGGAGATTTATTGGTACATGTAAATGTTTGGACACCAAAGACCTTAAATAAAAAACAAAAAGAATTTTTTGAAAGTATGAAAGATGACGAGCATTTTGAACCAAAACCAGAAAGCTCTGATAAATCTTTTTTTGAAAAGGTAAAAGATATGTTTTCATAAAAAGGTATTAATTCATAAAAAATATTATCTTTGAATTATCGCTAATGCTAATTAGCGGTAATTTTTCTTTTTCATAGCAATTTTTTCCCATCCTTATTTAATTATAAGGGTGGGTTTTGTTTTTTAGGTTGAAAGTGTGGTAGTTGCTGTGAAAGAATACATTATTATATATCCTATTTATTCTTTATTACTCTACAACATTTAATATATTTACGTATTAACCCTAAGTAAAATCTTATCAAATATGAATGACTTATTAGTTGCTGATTCCGTATCAAAAAAGTATGGGGATTTCAAGGCACTAAATCAAGTATCTATAGCTGTTCCAAAAGGAAGTATTTTTGGTTTGCTGGGACCAAACGGAGCAGGAAAAACAACACTTATTAGAATTATAAACCAAATTACAATGCCAGATGAAGGTACTGTAATGCTAGATGGTCAACCGCTTAAACCAGAACATATTCAGGATATTGGATATCTACCAGAGGAACGAGGACTGTATAAATCTATGAAAGTCGGTGAGCAAGCTTTGTATTTGGCACAACTGAAAGGCATGTCTAAATCTGAAGCAAAAAGTAGATTAAAATACTGGTTTGATAAATTGGATATTGGTGATTGGTGGAACAAAAAAATTCAAGAGTTAAGTAAAGGACAAGCGCAAAAAATTCAGTTTGTCGTCACAGTTTTGCATCAACCAAAGCTTTTAATTTTTGATGAGCCTTTTTCTGGTTTTGATCCTATTAACGCCAATTTAATAAAGGATGAAATTTTACAATTGAGAGATGAAGGAGCTACTGTTATTTTTTCTACACATCGTATGGAATCTGTTGAGGAATTATGCGATCATATTGCTTTGATTCATAAATCAAATAAAGTTTTAGATGGCAAGTTAAATGATATAAAACGTCAATACAAAACCAATACGTTTGAAGTTGGTTTAGAAGCTTTGGATAAGGAAAAAGTGATTGCAGATATTCAGAATAGTTTTGATGTGTTACCAGCTACATTCAAAAATTTGTATGATGATATCAAACTCAATGTTAAGATTCCTGAAACAACATCTCCAAATGATTTGTTGTCATTTTTAACTTCAAAAGCACAGGTAAATCATTTTGTAGAAGTTATTCCTTCAGCAAATGACATTTTTATTCAAACAGTAAAAAATAATTAGGCATGAATCATTTACCACTTATAATAAAACGCGAATATTTAACTAAGGTTAAAAACAAGTCGTTCATTATTATGACATTTTTAAGTCCTGTAATAATGATTGCGCTTATAGCTGTTGTTGCCTATTTATCTCAATTAAACAACGATAAAAAACGAACGATTTCCATACTTGATGAAACTGGCTATATAACAGAAGGTTTTAAGAATACAGAAAATACAACTTATTCTCAATTAACAGGGCTGAGTTTGGACGACGCTATTACTTTGGTGAAAGAGAGCGATGGTTATGGGCTTTTATATATTACTGGAGCGGATTCTATCAATGATATTTCAAATGAGATAAAATTTTATTCAGAAGAAACACCATCATTTTCTGTAATCTCTAATTTAGAGTCCAAGATAGAAAATCGTTTACGTGAGCTTAAATTGCAGAAAGATGGAGTAACGATGGCCCAGATAGAAGCCTCTAACACCAAGGTTGATATTGCCCAAGAAAGTTTTGATGGGCAAAAAAGTTCTAAGGCAGATAATATTGTAAAACTAGCTTTTGGTGGAGCGGCAGGTTATTTGCTATTCATGTTTATTATCATTTATGGAAATATGATAATGCGAAGTATTATAGAAGAAAAAACGAGTAGAATAATTGAGGTAATTATATCCTCTGTGAAACCAATACAATTAATGATGGGTAAGATTATAGGTACATCATTAGCAGGTGTTACGCAATTTGCTATTTGGGCTATTCTTGGTGTAGTTTTGATGGCAGTAGTTGGTTTTATATTTAATATCGATGTGACAGCACTGTTAGCTCAGAGACAAGAAGTTTTGTTGCAATCTATCGAAAGTTCTGGGTTAGAAAAGAATATAGGAGATTTTTTCATTGCATTTCAAAGTTTACCATTGGCTAATTTAGTTTTTGCATTCTTACTATTCTTTATTAGTGGATACTTATTATACAGCTCATTATATGCAGCAATTGGTGCTGCGGTTGATAATGAAACAGATACACAGCAATTTATGCTGCCAATATTAATGCCTTTGATTTTAGCAGTTTATGTTGGTGTATTTACGGTTATTGAAGATCCTCATGGTACGGTTTCAACAGTGTTTTCTTTTATTCCGCTAACGTCACCTGTGGTTATGTTAATGCGTATTCCTTTTGGTGTACCGCTTTGGCAACAAGGTTTGTCACTATTGTTATTAATAGGAACATTCATTTTTGCTGTATGGTTTGCAGCTAAAATATATAGAGTAGGCATTTTAATGTATGGTAAAAAACCAACATACAAGGAGCTATTTAAGTGGTTGAAGTATTAAGATTATGATGCAGGATTTAGAAAAAATAGAAGAAACAATTACTGAAAGTTCTGCTTGGGAAGCCGTTAAGAATTTTCTTGGGATGCATTTAGATTTTACGGAAGATATAAGCGTATCAATTTTTGATCTTATCATAGTAGTAACTGCTATTTTCATTACCACAATTGTTTTAAGAATTCTACTTAGAATAATTACAAGAAAATTACCAGAAGATGATAAAGGGAAGTTTAATGTGGTTTATGGCTACTTCCGATGGGTTGTTTATCTTATCATTTTGCTCATAACGCTTCATAGTGTTGGTGTAAATGTAACGGCTGTTTTTGCAGCTTCTGCAGCACTTTTAATAGGTGTTGGTTTAGCACTTCAAACACTGTTTCAAGATATAATTTCTGGAGTATTTATTTTGGTAGATCAGTCGGTACACGTTGGTGATATTATTGAAATAGAAGGTAAAGTAGGAAGAGTTGAGGAAATAAAATTAAGAACCACAAGAGCAGTAACTATAGACAATAAAGTATTGGTAATTCCTAATCATTTATACTTAACAAATTCGCTTTACAATTGGACACAAAACGGAACCACAACACGTGAAAGTGTTGAAGTTGGTGTAGCCTACGGAAGTGATGTTGAGTTGGTAAGAAAATTATTATTACAGGCAGCAAGTACACATCCAGATGTTATTTCAGAACCAGAGCCCTCTGTAATATTTACCAATTTTGGTGATAGTTCTTTAAACTTTAAGCTTGTATTTACACTTGCAGACAGTTTTAAAGCACAATTCCCAAAAAGTGATATTCGGTTTGAAATCGATAAGTTATTTAGAGAAAATAAAGTCACGATTCCATTCCCTCAACGCGATATTCATATTATTGAAAAACCGCAATAAAGTATAGTTTAATTTAAAAATCATTTATGTCTATAAAACACATTAAAGCTACATTATTATTTTGTTTAATTTCTTTGGTTTTTGTTGGAAACGCGCAATCTTCAGATCTATTTCGTATTGAATATTTACATATTCCGAATGATAATACAGGAAATAGTATAGGAAGATTTAGAACGTTTTTTCAATTGCCATTAGAGTTTAAGAAAAATAATTATATCGTAGTTGGTGGTGAGTATAGAAACATAAATTTAGATTTAAAAGATGTGCCTTTTGATACAAGTGATTTACATTCTGTACAACGAATAGAAGCTTCTTTAGGTTATCTTTATAGAACAAGTGGTGATTGGATTTATGCTGCCAAAGCCGGAATGCGTTTACAATCTAACTTCGCATCTAAGTTAGTTAGCGATGATTACATTTACGTAGGAAACGTGTATGCGATTAGAGATAGAACAGAAGATGTAAAAGAAGGAGATAAACCCAATCGACTCATAATAGGTTTACAGTATACAACCACACCTGGTCGTAATTATCCATTACCAATTTTAAACTATTATAGAGAATTTCATCCCAATTGGACCTATACTTTAGGTGTGCCAAAAACAAACATTCGTTATAAATTTGATAAGACAAATCATGTTCAAGCCTTTGTAACTCTTGACAATTTCTTTGCAAATATTCAAGCTAATAAAGAAGTAAATGGTAGAGTGGCTGAAAATATTTCTATGACAACAGTTTTGGGAGGTCTTGGTTATGAGCATTATTTTACAGATCATATTATGTTTTATGGCTATGCTGCGTATACTATTTCTAACGACTTTAGGTTAAGAGATAATGAACGTGAAGACATTTATACCATAGAAGCAAAAAATACTTTGTATTTTAGAACGGGAATAAAACTCAAAATATAAAATGCCAAAAATATTAATCATTGAAGATGAAGCAGCAATCCGACGAGTGCTGGTAAAAATACTATCCGAAGAAAATGACAAATACCAAGTAGAAGAAGCCGAAGACGGTTTGGTTGGTGTCGAAAAAATAAAAAAAGACGATTACGATTTAGTGCTTTGTGACATTAAAATGCCAAAAATGGATGGTGTTGAAGTGCTAGAAGCTGTGAAAAAAATAAAACCAGAAACACCAATGGTGATGATTTCTGGTCATGGAGATTTAGATACAGCCGTAAATACGATGCGTCTTGGAGCTTTTGATTATATCTCAAAACCACCAGATTTAAATAGACTCCTTAACACTGTACGTATTGCTTTAGATAGAAAAGAGCTTGTAGTTGAAAATAAGATGCTAAAAAAGAAGGTTAGCAAAAACTACGAAATGATAGGTGAGAGTGACAGTATTGGTCGTATCAAAGAAATGATTGATAAAGTGGCACCCACAGATGCAAGAGTTCTTGTAACGGGACCAAATGGAACTGGAAAGGAATTAGTGGCGCATTGGTTACATCAAAAGAGCGAGCGTTCTAAAGGACCAATGATTGAAGTTAACTGTGCAGCCATACCAAGCGAACTTATAGAAAGTGAATTGTTTGGTCATGTAAAAGGGGCTTTTACTTCTGCAGCTAAAGACAGAGCAGGTAAATTTGAAGCTGCCAATGGCGGAACAATTTTCTTGGATGAAATCGGTGATATGAGTCTATCTGCCCAAGCTAAAGTTCTACGAGCATTACAGGAAAGTAGAATTCAACGTGTTGGTAGTGATAAGGATATTAAAGTCAACGTTAGGGTAGTTGCAGCAACAAATAAAGATCTTAAAAAAGAAATTGCTGATGGAAAATTTAGAGAAGATTTATATCATAGACTCGCTGTGATTTTAATTGAGGTTCCAGCATTGAACGACAGACGAGATGATATTCCTCTGCTGATAGAACATTTTTCTGAAAAAATTTCAAACGAACAAGGCACATCAAAAAAATCATTTTCTGATAAAGCTGTGAAATTGCTTCAAGATTATGACTGGACAGGTAATATCCGTGAACTTCGCAATGTTGTAGAGCGACTTATTATTCTTGGAGGTAATGAAGTAAGCGAAACTGATGTTAAAGCTTTTGCTTCAAAATAAACTAAGCTTATGAAAGATATCAATATCGAAGACTTTAAAATCACTTCAAAAATCAGTATTAAGGATTTACCGACAACCTATGATTTAGAGGTTAACAAAAAGAAAACCGAGCGTGAGTTAAGAACGGTAAGTGAAGAATTAGCCGAAATTCAAAATACCATGTATGCACATGGAAAATATGCTGTACTATTTTGTATTCAAGGTATGGATACAGCAGGAAAGGACAGTTTGATTAGAGAGGTTTTTAAAGAATTTAATGTTAGGGGAATTGATGCGCATAGTTTTAAAAAACCAACGGAAAATGAATTAAAACACGATTATTTGTGGCGACACTACATCGCACTTCCTGCTAGAGGTAAGTTTGGAATATTTAATCGTACACATTATGAAAATGTATTGGTAACAAGAGTTCATCCAGAATATTTGATGTATGAAAATATGCCAGACATTAAAAGTGTTGATGATGTGAATGAAGCATTTTGGGAAATACGGTTTGAAGAAATCAATAATTTTGAAAAGCATATTGCAGATAATGGTACCATTATTTTTAAGTTCTTTTTGAATGTTTCAAAAGATGAACAAAAAAATAGATTAATAAGACGTTTAGAAAAGCCTTCAAAGAATTGGAAATTTTCTTCTGATGATTTGGATGAGCGTAAACTTTGGGGTCAATATCAGGATTGTTATGAAGATGCCATCAATAAAACATCTAAATTTCATGCACCTTGGTATAACATTCCTGCAGATGATAAACCTACAGCAAGATATTTAGTCGCTAAAATTTTATACGATACTTTAAAAGAATATACCGATATTAAAGAACCAGAATTACCTGCTGACGAAAAGTCTAAAATTCATTTGTATAAACAGCAACTGGAAAACGAATAATTTAAACACCATCTGAAATGAGATATTTTTCAATTTTAGCCTTTACACTTTCTTTGTTAATTTCTATTAACGTTAACGGTCAAACGGATGAGTCAGCATTAAAGACTATTTATTCCACATCCTTAACCAATGGAAAAAGTTATGAATGGCTAGATTATTTATCGAATGAAATAGGTGGAAGATTATCTGGATCTAAAAATGCCGAGTTAGCTGTACAGTATACCAAAGCTGAACTTGAGAAATTAGGTTTGGATAAAGTTTGGTTACAACCCGTTATGGTTCCAAAATGGGAAAGAGGAGAAAAGGAAGAAGCTTTTTATTTGATAGAAAACCAAAAGAAAAACGTGAATATTTGTGCCCTTGGCGGTTCAATAGCAACTGATGAGAATGGATTGCAAGCTAATATAGTAGAAGTTCATGATTTTGAAGAATTAGAAAAACTTGGCAGAGAAAATATCGAAGGAAAAATTGTTTTTTACAATAGACCAATGCAAGCTGATTTAATAAGCACTTTTAATGCTTATGGAGGTTGCGTTAATCAGCGTTATGCAGGTGCAATGGAAGCTGCTAAATATGGTGCTATTGGTGTTATAGTACGTTCAATGAATTTAAGACAAGACGATTTTCCACATACAGGAAGCATGAGTTATGGTGATTTGCCGGTAGAACAACGTATTCCTTCTGCAGCAATAAGTACCAATGATGCTAATGTTTTAAGTGTAGCATTAAAAAGTAATAAAGACTTACAATTTTATTTTAAACAGAATTGTAAACAGTATGAAGATGTGCCGTCGTATAATGTTATTGGAGAAATTACAGGTAGTGAATATCCTAATGAATATATCATTGTTGGTGGTCATTTAGATTCTTGGGACCTTGGAGATGGAGCGCATGATGATGGTGCAGGAGTGGTGCAGTCTATGGATGTGTTAAGACTTTTAAAAGAAAGTGGTATTACCCCAAAAAGAAGTATTAGAGTAGTGTTGTTTATGAATGAGGAAAATGGCCTTCGTGGTGCTACAGAATATGCTAGAGTTGCAAAAGAAAATAATGAAAATCACATTTTTGCTTTAGAAAGTGATGCTGGAGGTTTTACTCCAAGAGGGTTTTCATTTTCAGCAAATGATACCAATTTTAATCAAGTTTTGGGTTGGCAATCATTATTCAAACCTTATTTAATTCATTATTTTGAACAAGGTGGAAGTGGAGCAGATGTAGGTCCTCTAAAAACAGAAACTAATGTTGTTGCTGGTTTAAGACCAGACTCTCAACGTTATTTCGATCATCATCATGCATCTAACGATACGTTTGAACATGTAAATAAAAGAGAACTAGAACTTGGTGCTGCGACTATGACAGCTTTGGTTTATCTTTATGATAAATATGGTGTTAATCCAATTACTAAGGAAACCGAAATAAAAAATTAGAGCTATTAATTAGATCTAATCCGTTTCATCTTGTTTGCTCCCTTTCTTCATCTTCATGTATTTTGATACTAAGCGCACACCAAGTCTAGCGAAAAGTATAACGGAAATTACTATAACAATGTCAAAACCAGTCATGGTATATTATCTAAAATGATAAAGCAGTACTATGCAGCAAACGATCTTTTGATTTCACATAGATCTTCACCTGAAATAGGCTTAACAATATAATTACTTACTCTCTTGTAAGATTTGGCACGTTCTACATCAGTAGGATTAATAGAGGAACTGACCATATAAATGGTTATTTCTTTTTCAGTTTTAATTGAGGTGAATTCATCTAAGAATTGCCAACCGTCCATAATAGGCATGTTTATATCTAAAAGAATAACATCGGGTAAATTTTCATTGCTTGAAATAAGATGTTTGATTTTTTCCAAAGCATCTTTACCGTTGTTGTAGACTATAACATTATTGCAAAAATCATTTTTTTGAATTAACCGTTTTACAGCAAAAATGTATATTTCATCATCGTCTATAATACAGGCAGTATCTATTTTTTTCATTTTCTCAGGAATATTGTGAAAGTAGAGCCTTTATTTACAAAGCTATCCACCTTTATTTTACCTTGCATTGCTTCAATTTGATTTTTTATAAGAAATAATCCAAGGCCTCTTGCATCTTTGTTTTTGTGGAATGTTTTGTACATGCCAAATATTCTATCGCCATGTAGTTCTAAATCTATACCACAACCATTATCTTCAAATTTTAAAATAAAATAATCGTCATTTTGTTCACAGAAGATATTAATAGTTAAAGGTACATTAACTCTTCTATATTTTATGGCATTAGATAAAAGATTTATTACAATACTTTCAAAATAAGCTGGAATAGTGTTTAAAAAAGTATCTTCAGGAATATCATTATTTATTGTAGCATGAGCATCAATAGCTTTTGCCGAAATACTATTGATGTGTTTCTGAATTTCTTGGTGAACATTAACTTTAAAGTAAGTTTCTGTTAGAGCTATGTTGATTTGAGCAACTTCGTTGAGATTCAAAATAGTTTCATTAAGATTCTCAGAAGCTTTTTTCAACAAAGGAAAAAGTTCGTTTTCCGTAGTTTTTGGGTGTTCTTCTTCAATTAGGTTTAGTAGTAAAGATAAATTACCAGAGTGTGTCCTAAGATTGTGGGAAACAATATGAGCGAAATTAATTAGTCTTTTATTCTGGTCTACTGTGGTTCTTAATAGTTTTTTAATTTCTGTTTCCGTTCGTTTTGCTTTAGAAATATCTTGAAATAAACCACGAACCCTAATACATTTATTGTTTTCTAAAACAGGATAACCAATAGCTCTTACCCATTTCTCCTTTCCTTTTGGGGTGATTATCTCAACTTCAATATCGTAATTATTATTATACTCTATAGCACTGGTAAAATGTCGAGTAATCTTAGATTTACTAATACCTTCTTTGTAAAAACTTATAGCGGACTCTACATTTGGAACGTAATCAGAGTCGACTTCATGTATTTTGCGAGTAACATCACTCCAGAATAAGTCTTGAGTTGTTACGTCATATTCCCATGTGCCAATTACTGCAGCTTCTTGAATGAAGTTGAACAAATCAACATCATTATTGCTTTTAAGGGACTTACTTTTTATCATAATCTTTAGGGTTAGATCAGATTACTAAGGGTTGATTATATTGTGTTTATAATGATAAAAAATTCAAACGTAGTTCAATATAATGATTTTTTTAAAAAGGAAACCACAGTAATAATAATACTTTGTAAGGTTTTTTCTCTAAATAGAGATTAAAAAAATGTTAGATGTTAATTTCCAGTTGGTTATTGATGATATCGTCAAAAGTCTCACGTTTTCTAATCAGGTGAGGTTTTTTATTATGAATGAGTACTTCGGCAGGTCTGTAGCGCGAATTGTAATTGCTAGACATTGAATAACAGTAAGCTCCAGCATTTTTGAAACAAAGAATATCACCTTCAGTAATTTCAGAAATACGTCTGTTGCTTGCAAAAGTATCGGTCTCGCATATGTAACCTACAACTGAATAAAAACGTTCACGACCTGTTGGGTTAGATATATTTATTATTTCGTGTTGAGAGCCATAAAGCATAGGTCTAATTAAATGATTAAAACCAGAATCTACTTGAGCAAAAACAGTTGAGGTGGTTTGTTTTACAACGTTGACTTTTACCAAAAACACACCAGCTTCGCTCACCAAGAATTTACCAGGCTCAAAAGCTAAAGTTAAATCTTTACCATATTCTTTACAGAATTCATTAAAACGTTTTGAGAGTTTACTACCAAGTTCTTCAATATTTGTTTCAATATCTCCAGTTTTGTATGGTACTTTGAAGCCCGAACCAAAATCAATAAACTCTAAGTCCTTGAAGTTTTTGGCAGTTTCAAATAAAATTTCACTAGCATATAAAAAGACATCAATATCTAAAATGTCGCTACCAGTATGCATGTGAATACCATTAATATTCATTTTTGTATTCTCAACAATACGAAGCAAAAGTGGAATTTGATGTATTGAAATACCAAACTTACTATCAATATGTCCAACAGAAATGTTAGTGTTGCCACCAGCCATCACATGAGGGTTTATACGAATACAAACAGGAATATTAGGATGTTTTGTACCAAATTGTTCTAAAATGGAAAGGTTATCTATATTAATTTGAACACCAAGTTTCGCAACGTTTTCTATCTCTTCAAGTGATACTCCATTAGGAGTGTAGATGATGTTTTCAGGCTTAAAACCAGCTTTTAAACCCAATTGTACTTCTTGTATAGAAACGGTGTCTATTCCAGAGCCTAGACTATTAAATAGTTTTAATACAGAAATATTAGAAAGTGCTTTTACAGCATAATTTATCTTTAGTTTTTTTACTTTGCTAAAAGCGCTGGTCAAACGTTGATATTGCGATACAATTTTTTCAGAGTCGTAAACATATACTGGACTTCCAAAGTCTTTAGCGATTTGTAAAAGTTGCTTGTTCATTCTAGATTTTTTTTCAAATATATTTTTTTAGAGTCATTATAAAATGAATACCACAGAATATTTCACATATTAAACAATATGTTATATAATTAACAATTTGAGATTGTCTTTAAAATTAGGGGATTTAATAATTAAATATTAGCGTAAGTAAATACGATTAATTATTTTTGTGTCATTAATATTTCGGTCTAAATTTTTCCGAAGAGCAATCAAAAATTTCTGATAAAAAATGAATTTACACGAATATCAAGGAAAAGAATTACTAAGTAGTTTTGGCGTACGTATCCAACGTGGTATTGTTGCTAAAAATGCAAAAGAGGCTGTTGATGCAGCAAAACAATTAACATCGGAAACTGGCACTAGCTGGCATGTTATTAAAGCTCAGGTTCATGCTGGTGGACGTGGAAAAGGTGGTGGTGTAAAGCTTGCCAAAAACCTTCAAGAAGTTGAAGAAATCGCAGGACAAATCATTGGAATGAATTTGGTAACTCCACAAACCTCTGCTGAAGGGAAAAAAGTACACCAAGTATTAATCGCAGAAGATGTATATTATCCAGGTGATAGTGAGCCAGAAGAATATTACATGTCTGTTTTACTTAATCGTGGTACGGGTAAAAACATGATTATGTATTCTACCGAAGGTGGTATGGATATTGAAACTGTAGCTGAAGAAACACCTCACTTAATCTTTACTGAAGAAATTGATCCTGCAATTGGAATTTTACCATTCCAAGCACGTCGTGTAGCTTTTAATTTAGGATTATCTGGTACAGCTTTTAAAGAAATGACAAAGTTTGTTACTGCTTTATATACAGCATACACAAAATCTGATGCTTCTCTTTTTGAAATCAATCCCGTTTTAAAAACAAGTGATGATAAAATCATGGCAGTAGATTCTAAAGTAACTTTAGACGCTAATGCTTTATACAGACATAGAGATTTAGCTGAAATGCGTGATTTACGTGAAGAGAACCCAATTGAAGTTGAAGCAGGTTCTTTAGGCTTAAACTACGTAGATTTAGATGGAAACGTTGGGTGTATGGTTAACGGAGCTGGTTTAGCAATGGCAACCATGGATTTAATTAAGCAAGCAGGTGGTGAGCCAGCTAACTTCTTAGATGTTGGTGGTACTGCTGATGCGGCTAGAGTAGAGGCTGCTTTCAAGATTATTCTTAAAGATCCTAATGTAAAAGCTATTTTAATTAACATTTTTGGTGGTATTGTACGTTGTGATAGAGTAGCGCAAGGTGTTATTGATGCTTATAAAAATATGGGTAACATTGAAGTGCCAATTATTGTACGTTTACAAGGAACAAATGCAGATGTAGCTAAAGACTTAATTGATAATTCTGGCTTAGATGTATTAAGTGCAACAGAATTTAAAGAAGCTGCGGATAAAGTACAAGAAGTACTTAGCTAATAAGCTTTAATAATATAAATAAAAAAGAGCAACTTAATCGTTGCTCTTTTTTTGTTTAGGGTTGTTGTTTTTCTTTGGCATTGGCCCTCTTAGATGAATAATTAAACCGTTGAGGAAATTTCTCAATATTTGATCACCACATTCTACATATTTAGGATGATCTTCTCTTCTAAAGAAAGCATTAAGTTCACTTTTAGAAATTCTAAAATCTACTAACGCCAGTATTTTTACAATATCGTCATCACGAAGTTTGTGTGCAACACGTAGCTTTTTAAATATATCGTTATTAGTCATAATTATTTTTTTATTTCTATTAATAGGACAAAGTTAATACAACCATTGATAAGCTTCACCAAAATAAGCAGACCAAAATGTTTCATTGTGTTTACCTCCTTCAACAATATTACTTTTGATGTTTTTATTTTTAACTCCTTTAAGATTTAATAAAGCTGTCATTTTCTCAAGATCTTTAACCATGTCTTCGCTTTCATTGGTTCCCGCTAAAAAATAGAATTTTGAACTTTTAGGAATCTCTGTAGATTTCACAAAATCATAAATTTCAGGGTTAATCCAGAATGATGGTGAGAAAACACCTGCCTTACCAAAAACTTCAGGATATTTAATAACACCATAAAATGATATAAGTCCACCTAAAGAAGAACCAAAAAGTGTAGTATATTCTGCTTCAGGTTTTGTTCTGTAAGATTGATCAATATGTGGTTTTAATGTGTTTTTGATGAAATTCATATAAGCATTACCATTACCTCCTCCATGTTTTTCATGTTTATAAGGAGTAAGTTCTTCTATACGTTTTTCATTGCCATGCTCTATGCCAACAATGATACTTTCATTATTGGCTAGGCCACCTAAATATTCATCAACTTGCCATTCTCCAGCATAGGCACTTTCAGCATCAAACAAATTTTGTGCATCATGCATATAAATCACAGGAAATCGCGTTTTAGAATTTTCGTAATTTTTAGGTAAATAAATCCATATGGTTTTATCTGTATGAAGTTCAGGTGAATCTATGTTTATTTTTATAACTTGTTTAGAGGCAGTAGTTTGACTGTTTATTTTTGTAAGAAATATCAATACTATTAATAAATGAAAATACTTCAATTTCATGCAGTTATAAGTGTCGAAGTTTGACAAACGTTTAAAATTACCGACTAAATACAGCCAACTTTTCGACAAGATACATTATATCAACGACAATAAATTAAACAACCTCTTTAACTTTACACTATAAATAATTCCCTCAAGATTATGATTAACCGTGCTGAAAAATTGAGCCTACTTTCCGAGATGATCGCATTCGCTCAGACAGATGATAATATTAGAGCCATTGAATATAATTTCTTATTTAGTATAGCCAAGCAATTGGAAATTTCTAAAGAAGATTTTGAATACCTTTTTAAACATCCTGTAACTTATGTTCATTTAAAGTCCCACAGTGAACGTATTGTACAGTTCCATAGATTAGTTTTATTAATGAACTTAGACCATAAAGTTGCACCAAAACAATTGGTAAAGATTCATAATTTTGGTCTAAGAATGGGATTGAGCCATGAGTCTATTAATAGAGTTTTAGATCTAATGGATAGTTTTCCTAATAAAATTGTGCCACCCGACTTTTTGATTGATATCTTTAAGGTTCAGTATAATTAAATAATGTTTAACTGATGAAGCGTTTATTTGTTTAATCGTTTCTTTAAGTTGTTTATGGTCTCATTAGATTGTTAGTTACACTAAACACTAAACACTAAACACTAAACACTAAACACTAATCACTTTACTTTCAGTTTCTCCAATTTTTCCTGATAGGCAGTAATTTCGTCTCTGAATTTTGCAGCTTCCATAAAGTCGAGCGCTTTTGCAGCTTGTTCCATTTGCTTACGTTTTTCTCGTATTTTCTTTTCAAGCTGAGCTTTTGTTAGGTATTCACTCTCTGGTTCTGCAGCAATTTTAGCATCCAATTCCGTTCTGTAAGTACTGACCGAATTTTTAGCTAAGGCACTATCTAAACTTTTATTTAAAGCCTTTGGGGTAATATTGTTCTTAGTGTTGTATGCGATTTGCTTTTCACGTCTATAGTTGGTCTCATCTATAGTTTGTTGCATGCTATTTGTAATTTTATCTGCATACATTATAGCTTTTCCATTGAGGTTTCTTGCAGCTCTACCGACCGTTTGCGTCAATGATCTATTAGAGCGAAGGAAGCCTTCTTTATCAGCATCTAGTATGGCAACTAAAGACACTTCGGGTAAATCTAGGCCTTCACGAAGTAAATTAACACCGACCAAAACATCAAATAGCCCTTTTCGTAAATCTTGCATAATTTCAACACGTTCTAAAGTGTCTACATCACTATGAATGTAGCGACAACGAATAGAAATACGCGTTAAATATTTCACTAACTCTTCTGCCATACGCTTTGTAAGTGTTGTAACTAGAGTACGCTCGTCCTTTTCAACTCTATTCTGAATTTCTTCTATTAAGTCATCAATTTGATTCAAACTAGGGCGAACTTCAATAATAGGATCCAATAAACCTGTTGGTCTAATCACTTGCTCCACATAAACACCATCTGTCTTTTGCATTTCATAATCTGCAGGAGTTGCGGATACATAAATAACTTGATTTTGAAGTGCTTCAAACTCTTCAAATTTTAAAGGTCTATTATCCATAGCAGCAGGTAGACGGAAACCATAATCTACAAGATTTACCTTTCTGCTTCGGTCACCACCATACATAGCATGAACTTGAGAAATAGTCACGTGACTTTCATCTACAACCATTAAATAATCGTCTGGGAAATAATCCAACAAACAGAATGGTCTTGTCCCAGGCGCTCTTCCATCTAAATATCTTGAATAGTTTTCAATACCAGAACAGTAGCCAAGTTCCCGAATCATTTCAAGGTCAAATTCTGTACGTTCTTTAAGACGTTTTGCTTCAAGATGTTTACCAATTTCCTTAAAATAATCATGTTGTTTTACTAAATCATCTTGAATATTTTTAATGGCACCATTGAGTACATCAGGTGACGTTACAAACATATTGGCAGGATAGATGTTCAAACGGTCGTAGCGTTCTATAACTTCATTAGAATGCGCATCAAAAGCCTCAATTTCTTCAATTTCATCACCAAAAAAGTGAATTCTAAAAGCATGATCTGCATAACCAGGAAATACGTCAACCGTATCTCCTTTTATTCTGAAATTTCCGTTTTTAAAATCGGCTTCAGTCCTCGAATACAAACTTTGAACGAGTTGATGTAATAGTTTTGTTCTTGAAATGACCTGGTCGCGTTCTAAAGTGATTACATTTTTCTGAAACTCTACTGGGTTACCGATACCATACAAGCAAGATACTGAGGCAACAACCAAGACATCTCTTCGGCCAGAAAGTAGGGAAGAGGTGGTGCTGAGACGCATCTTTTCAATCTCTTCATTGATAGATAAATCCTTTTCTATATAAACACCAGAAACAGGAATATAAGCTTCAGGTTGATAGTAATCGTAGTAGGAAACAAAATATTCAACAGCATTATCAGGAAAAAACTGTTTGAACTCAGAATACAATTGAGCTGCAAGCGTTTTATTATGAGCCAAAACCAATGTTGGTCGTTGTACTTCTTGTATAACATTGGCAACGGTAAATGTTTTACCAGAGCCGGTTACACCAAGTAGGGTTTGGTACTTTTCATTGCTTTCAATTCCACCAGCCAATTTTTTTATAGCTTGTGGTTGATCTCCTGTAGGTTTGAATTCTGATTCTATTTTAAAGCGCATACAGCAAAGTTACGATAATTGCTTCATAAAAAAGATTAGCGCTTTAATGCAAAATGATTAACTATAGTTTTACCATTATGAAATTTTACGCTGAACCAATAATCATCACTGGGTAATTTTTTGCCATGGTATGAGCCATCCCAAACAAGATTTGATGAAGAAAGTACTGTAATAAGTTTTCCGTAACGGTTATAGATTTCTATAGTTTGTATTTCACTCAATTGTTCATCGTTACCGATAACTCTCCAAGTTTCATTATCATTATCACCGTTAGGTGTGAAAAATTTAGGAAAACCAAGTACAGAAATTGTTTGTTCTATAATTCCGCAACCATTAAGGTCTTTAATGTAAACGGTATGAAAACCTTCTGTTACACCGTAAAAGATATTACTATCTTGATAGGCGCCTTCACTATCGTCAAGTGCATATTGATAAATACCTTCTCCAGAAGTGATAATTTCCACAAAATTGTTAGGATACATTCCTGAATAACTCACATCATCAATGATTGCTGTACTAGACGGATTCACATTTATAGTTCTACTAGAAGAACAACCATCTGTATTAGTCACTATAACAGTATAAGTACCTGTTTCGTTGATTTCTATGAAAGAAGTATCTGTTCCGGTTGGATTCCCATTGAGTAACCACTCGTAATAATAGTTGTTAGGTATATCATTAGCAACACCACCATAAAGTGTAATGGTTTCAGGATAGCTGTTGATACAATATATAGTAGTGGCATCACTTTCAAGAATTGGAGGATCTAAAACATTGAGGTTTGCTGTAGTAATACTGTAACATTGACTATTGCTTTCAACTTTTACATAAATAGTTTGTGAGTAGGCTGATGTGTTTTCAAAACTAATCGGTAGCACGTTAACTTCGTTTAAGGCATCTTCTTCAGTCTGGTAATAAGTGACATTTGCACCTGTAGGAATTTGAGCTATTATAGAAGTTTCAATTTCATTAAGATTAAATGTTGCAAAACCATCAAAATCATCACTATCACAAGCATCTAATTGAGGAATGTTCAATGTATTGTTAGAGGTTTGTAACTCTAAGCTAGCTATATCAAAACAGTTGTTGCTATTTACTACTCTTGCAAAAACAATTTGCATAGGATAATCATTCTGAAACTCATTAGGGTTAGTGATAGGATTGCTATTGTCCAACGCTTCATTCTCGGTTAAAAAGAAGTCGGAAACAGATAAGGTATTGTCATTACTCGTTAGGTTAGAAATAGCATCGTAAAGATTAAAAGTTGTAAGACCATCTTCATTAGAATCACACTCAATAAGAACATTGTCATTTGCTACAGGTAAATCAGCATATTCTATAATAACATCTCCGTAAGAGATACAGCCGTTAGCATAATTAACCTCTACACTGTAATTTCCTGGTTCTGTAACGGTAAATGTGTCGCAAGATCCACAGCCTGTAGATACGCCTTGTACTAAATTGCCATTTCTATACCATTCGTATGTGTTTTGCCCAGGTTGGGAAGCACTCAGTTCTAAAGTTTCACCTTCACAAAGTGCATTATTATTTATTAATAGTCGATCTGGACCTAAATCAGTAGATAGTTCAAAACTTGCAGCTTCTAAAAAAACAGCAGAATCATATCTGTAATTTTGTTCATCAGCGATAACCAATTTTACATGATAGGTTGCGTTTGGTGTTACATTGGCAGTTGCTGTTAAAACTGTAGTTTGCCCATTGAAATTTATAGGTGTATTACCGTAATTATAGTTACCAAAATAAGTTTCGTTTTGCGGTGGACAAGCCCCAGGCACACCAGGTGTAACTGTTGTAACTTTTACAGGTGTGTAAGTATTAGGTACTAAAGCAATATTTTGATATTGGCCTCCACCAGAAACGGGACGGATTAAAAAGCCAAATAAATCTGAATACTGACAACTATTGGCATTACCTTCTTGATATTCTTCAGAAGCAAAAATATATCTAAAGCTAATTTGTGAAGCAATTGAAGTGAAATCGAATTCTAAAATAGTAGCATTTATAGTATTGTTTTCGTTTAGAGCCGTTTCTAAATCAACATCTCCTTGCCAATTCGGTGCATCATCATCACTAAGAGAGTTATTAGGGCCAGGTACATTTTGAAGCCTTCCTGTACTTAAAACTAAGCCACTTTGAAAAGGGAATGAAGTTCCGCTAGCATCAAAATAGCCATAACTTTGATCAGAGCCATTAAAGTCTCCACCATATACATTTGTTACAACTACATTTTCTATACAATCACTATCAATGAGGATGTCTTCAATAAGTTGTTGAGGAGTATAAGTTTGACTATCTACTGAAATACCTTGACTATAACTAAATAGTTGAAATAACAGTATTACAGCTATTAACGTTCTTTTCATTTTCTTTTTTAAGGGATTGCAAAGATACGTATCTAACCCTTATTGAAAATGCAACGAGATGTTAAAAAAGATGTTGGGTTATCTTCTCAAGGTAAAATGTCCTTTTACTTCAAATGAAATATTGTTTCGTTGAACATTTGCAACATACCAATAATCGCTAGTAGGCATTTTTACACCATTATAATAGCCATCCCAACCAGGTGTATTAGAGGTTAGCCTTTTGATAAATTTACCATAACGGTCAAAAATATCAATAGTAGTTCCTGGTAAGGTTTCTACACCAACGATATGCCAAGTATCAAAAGCTCCATCGTTATTAGGGGTGAAGAACTTAGGAATATCTACCACTAAAACTTCTTTAGTAACATTAGAACAACCGTTTAAATCTATAATTGTTACTGTATGATAACCCATTGCCACGTTATAAAAAACATTAGATTCCTGTGGCTCCAAATCGTCTAGTTGATAAAGATAATCACCAATACCGCTTATCGTAACAGTGATATTATTTGGGTCAGAGAAATCTAAAATTTCAGTAACTTCAATACTCGCAGATTCAGATTCTGTAACTCCAAAAACCCTAGTGTTCTCACATCCAAACTCACTAGTTACAGTAACCCAATAAGAACCTATTTCTGTGATTTCTATTTCTGGTGTTGTTTGTCCTGTAGACCATAAATAGGTGTCATTTGGATTATTTGTATTTGCAGAAACCAATAACGGTAAGTTATCTAAACAAATAACTTGATCCTCTATATCTATTACTGGAAGTGGATTAACAAAGACCGAGAATTGTGATATATCGTAACACCCCGTCATGTTGTTTTCAACTCTAGCATAAATAACTTCTGTGTCAAACGCCATATAATTAGTCTCTAAAGCAGAGTTTGCTTCTTGAGCTTGCAATTCACTATTATGATATGTTACAGTATAATTACTTGAACTTTGAGACCCTAATATGTCAGCGTCTTGTTGAGATAGATCAAACTCTAAAATACCATCAAAATTATCATCACAGTCAATTAAGTCATTGGCTTGGTTTGCAATCGGTAATGGATTTACAACTAAATCAAATTCATAATAAGTAGAACAGTGAGTTGTACTGTATTCAGTTCTTACAAATAAGGTTTCTTGATTTGAAGAGTAAGTGTAATTTGTATCTAAAGCATTTTCATTTGCTATGGCATCTGCTTCGGTAGCAAAGTAGCTATATAAAACATTAAAATTAGTATCCCTTGCTATCTCGTTAATCTCAGATAAATCAACTGTATTGCTTTCATTTTCACAAACATTGTAAACTTCGAAATCATTGATTAATGGTGGTTGATTTACAACTAGTTCAATAGGTAAGGTAATATAACAATTAGATACCGTATTTGTAACTTTAAAGAAAACCGTCTGAGGGTTTGATGTGTTGTTAAAACTTTCAGGGTTAGTGATTTCATTTACATTAGCTTCAGAATCTTCCCAAGTTAAATAATAGTCAATAACAATATCTTCTTGTCTAACATCTAAAATATTAGTTTCAGCTTGAGTAATATCAAAAGTTAAAACACCGTCAGTATCATCGTCACATTCAACTATTGGCTCTGGAGCAGTTACTTCAGGAACTAAAATAACATTGATAACGAATGAAGTTATAGAATTACAAATTGTACCATTATCTATTTGGACGTATATTTCTTGAGGGTTTACCGTATTTGTAAACTCTGTTGGAAGTGCGTTTGTACTATTTCTAGCATCTTCTTCAGTAGCATAAAATGTTACATTTTGAATGTCTGGAATTCCTTGAGAAACTTCAGCAATTTTCGAAGAAAGGTCAAATGTTTCAGAACCATCATTTGAAAAATCATCACAAACAAATATGTCTGTTGGTTCGTTATATAGTGGGTTTGTACCTACTTCAATAGTAAATGAAGATGTTGTGTAACAAGATTCGTCAGAGATGTTATCTATTCTTACATATATCTGTTGTGGGTTGCTAACATTCTCGTAAACACTAGTTTTGTCAATAGCATTCACTTTATTGTCTGCATCGGCTTGCGTAAGATAGTAAGACACCTCTTTTCCTGTTTGCCCATCTAGAGCCTCGTCATCTTTAAGTTCAAAAACAAATTCTCCGATACCGTCGGTTTCGTCTTCACAGAAATTATATTCGTTTACATAGTTAGATAAATCACCAATATAAGGTAATGTGTTTACGATAATACTAAGTTCTTCTGTAGTGTGACAACCTGTAATAGTATTTTCTATACGCATATAAACAATCTCGGTTTGTGCATTATAATTAGATGTGTTAGATATAACATTTGCAGCTGTGTCAGCATCTTCTTGCGTGTTATAGAATGTAACATTTCTGTCCGGAGTAGAAAGAATAGAATTTGGTATACTATTAAACAAATTCACAATAGAAAATCCATCCATGTCCGCGTCACATATAATTATTTCTTCTGGTGATTCTCCAAGAGGTGCAGGTAAAACGGTAACCTCAAATGAGTTTACTGAAGAACAATTTGTTTGAGGAAGCCTTATCCTTGGATAAAGTGTAAATGTAGATGATTCATTAGTGTAAGAACCTTGTATAGCATTTTGATTATTAAGTGCATCTTCTTCTGTTAAAAAGTATTTTACCTGAAAACCATTTTGACCATCAGTTATAATATCATTGAACTGAGTTAAATCAATAGTTGTAATTCCGTCTTGATCTTCATCACAAACAGTTAAGTTACCTACGGATTCAAACTCAATGATAGGAAATAATACTAATTCTATTTCAGCATCTTCACTACAAGTTGAATTTTCTAGAGTAATATATATAGTCTGAGGATTTGATAAATTAGTGTACGGTGAAGAAGTATCAATAGCATTTACTTGATTGGCTCTGTCCGTTTCAGACTCATAATATGTGATGGTAACATCTGGAACATTATTAATTATCCCAACCGAAATATTTTCAAAATCAAACTCTTCTACACCATCATCTCCTTCGTCACAAGCATTAACATCTCTAATGTTTGTAGCAGTCAATAATAAATTTGTATGAATTTCAAATGAAGCAATTGAAGGACAACCAGTAGCGTTGCTTACAACTCTTACGTATAGTGTTTGTTCTTCAGTATCTACGTTTTGATAGTTGTTTTCATCAGCAATGGGATTAGCTCCTGAAAGCGCGTCTTCTTCAGAAGTGTGAAAAGTTACTGTTACACCTGTTACACCTTGTAGAACATCTGGCGTAATAGAAGTAAGATCAAAACTAGCAAAGCCGTCATGGTCTACATCACAGGCATCAATGTATAAATCTTCAGTATTAATATCAGGGTTTTCTAATACCGTTATGCTTAAGCTTGTTGTACTATTACAGCCAGTTTCAGGGTCTTCTACACTAACGAACAGTTGCTCATTTGCGTTAGTATTAACGTAAGGCATAGGGATAGCGTTTGTGCCAGCTTCAGCGTCCGATGCACTTGTGTGGTATGTAACGATAAGATTTGTTTGTCCATTTGTTATCTCGTCATCTTTCAGAGAGTTTAAGTCAATCGAAGCGGTACCACTTGATTCTTGGCCACTACATATTTCTAAAGGTGTAGGATCTGTTATAGAAGGTAAAGGATTAACTACTAAATCTATAAATGAATACGCTAAACAGCCATTGTCAATATCTTCAATTCTGACATGGATAGTTTGTGGACTTGAGGTATTTTGTATTGGTGCTGTTATAGGGTTTACATTGTTTAAAGCATCAAGGCTAGTGTAGTGGTATGAAAATGTATAATTTGAAGCAGGAACAGATGCCAAAACTTCAGAATCTTTGGTCGATAAGTCAAAAAATTCTACACCATCAGCGCTACTGTCATCACATAAAACATAATCATCTATAGGTTCTGCAGTTTGTGTAGAACTTAAACTAATATTCACTTCATCTTCAATAACACAAGAAGATCCAGCTAAAGGAATTTCTACTTCTATTCTATAAGTACCAGATAGTACTGCTGTATAATCGGGTAGAGTAGCAGAAGGAATTAAAACATCGTTTAAATACCAAGAGTATGTTGCATCAGGGTTTTGGATATCTCCATTTAAGTCTGCACTTGTAGCACAAGTTGTAATGTCTTCTCCTAAATTAACAGAAGCATTAAAACTATTACCTTCTATAAATACAGCTGAGTCATAGTTTTCATCATTTTGATCTGCTATAACCAACTTAATTTGGTATTGTACATTTGGTTGTATAGATGCTGTAGCAGACATTACTGTTGTTCTACCATTATAGTTGGTGTCACCCAAGTTATAACCTTCAAAGTACTCACCATTAGAAGCTTCACAAAATCCTATAATATCATCATGAACAGTATTGGTATTTACTGGAGTTGAAGTTCCTGGTACTAAAGCGATATTGGTATAAGGATCTGAAGATCCTGCTTCACGTATTAAAAAAGCAAAACCATCAGAATAATCACAAGGGAAATTTCCGTAATATTCTTCTGAGGCCAAAATGTAGTTAAATTGAATTTGATTTGAAATAGAAACGAAATTAAACTCTATAGATGTAGCATTTAATGTTCCTGAAATTCCAAGAGCAGTTTCTAAATCTGCATCTGTGGTCCAAGTATCATCACCATCGTTAAGAACTGTATTGTTAAGACCGTTTCCAGATGCGTAAGCATTTCCTGTTGTTAATACAATACCATTTTCAAAAGGAAAGTTTGATGATCCTTTTTCAAAGTAGCCAAAGCTACCTAGACCAATAGAACTTCCATTATAAGGAGACGAAATGTCTGAGACTTCGACACAACCTTGTATTAATGTATTTTGAATTAAATCTTGAGCGGTTACTGTATTGTCAACAGTGATTTGCTGAGAGAACAAAGCGCTGCTAAAAATGCATAAAAATAAGCAGAGGGAACGGTTAACGTATTTCATTAGTAGGTTAAGTTTTTAATACTTAGGTTAGTATAGTTTTGGGTCTGACACTAACACGTACTTAGTTTAGGGGCGAAAAGTAAAGGTGTTTATGATGAAATGCAAAAAAACAAGATGAAATACGCTAAACATTAACATAATGAAAGAAAAAACCTACCTTAAAATCAAAAAAGACCCCATTTTGAGGTCTTTTTCATCCCAAATTGAATTCTAAGACTTAGGTAAAGAATACCGAAAGCCCCTTAACCTGAAACTCAATATTTTAATGTTTTCTATGTAGTTTTTTAATTAACCTAACTAAACAAAAGTTTAATAGCCAAATGGCTAATGAGGGAGAGTTTTATTTATAGAGGGAGAATGTCATAGGCATACTATAACGAAAGTAAAGCTAACTAGAGAATGTCAAAACAACAAAAAAATAAGATGAATGGACTAAAATTTTAACATATTTAATAATTTACATATACCCAACCTACAAATGGTCTGTAATTCGGGTCGTTTAAATTTAAGATATAAAAGTAAGTACCAACAGGTACTATATTACCGTGGTTACCCAACCCTTTATTAATTTCTCCTTGCCATGGTTTGTCATTGTTTCCTGAGAAAATAATATCACCATACCTGTTATAAATTTCTAATTGATGTTCTGTAAATACGTCATAGAGCCCTTGAATATTAAACCAATCGTTATAGCTGTCATTATTTGGTGAGAAACCTTCTGGAATTAATGGAGGACAATTTTCAATAGTTAGATTAAACTGAAAAATCTCGTAGCAAGGAGCACTTTCTAATCTTACATAAATGGTTTGAGGATTAGTTGTGTTATTAAAATTACTCGGGATTAAAATTTCATTATTATAATCCTCCAAATCCTCAATAGATTGGTAAAAAGTAATGTCTTCATTAGAAAAGTCAATACTTGTTATAGCTTCAAATAGATTATATGTTGAAGTTTCAAAACCTTCATTACAACCTATAAGGTTAGGAAGTGTAATTATATCTGGTATTGTCAATAACTCAATGTTCACAATATCAGTGTTGTTATTTTCATTAGTTTCTGTAATAACTCCTGACATGGTTCCGTCATCATCTACTGCTGCTACAATTGTTAGGTTAGGGTTAGTGTTTTCAGGAATGGTTACACTAACAGAATTACTTTCACTTCCATTGATTGGAATTTCATTGATAGTAGCCGATTGACCGATTAAAATTCCATCTACATAAAAGGAAATAGGTGTATTTGCTGGTAGTGCATCAGTACTATTAAAATTATTAATTGTAAAAGAGAGCTGAACAGTATTGTCACCACAATCAACACTATAATTGTCAACAATAATAGTAGCATCTGGTAATTGACTGTTTAGTACTGTTATAATATTATTAATCATTACGAAATCTTGACCAGATGTTAATGTTATGCTTGCAGAAGTGTCACCAATATTGATGTTGTTTTGAATATTATAAACATCAATATCCATGTTATATAAGTCAGTAGCACCTGTAAAACTATTTGTTCCATTAAAAGCATTATTAGCTGGATTTAATGGGAAATTACTAATAACATTACCATTTATGGCTAATTGTTCGTTTACAGCTAAGGAACTATCTCCTTCCCAAGCTATAAAACCTATCTTGGCATTTTCATTATCAAGAACATTAAGGTTATCTAAAGTAATACTTAGAAATGTAGGGACACTTTGCAGACCATCATAAACATTCAATTGATTTAAGGGTAAGCTTGTGTCTTCATAGATGATGGTCATTGCCCAGCCTCCAAAATTTGTTCCGGTATCACAATAAGATGAATTTAGAACAGCAGTTAAATCAAAATCTGATACAGTATAGTTTGTGTTTCCTTGATCTAAAATTATATCTGTAACATCTGCAAATGCAGCAAAAAATACACGAGCACTATCAAGAGCGTCATTAAATGTGCGTTCAGCAGTTACAGATTCACCGTTTAATGTAATATCAAAGTCACCATTTCCTGAACCTGCCCAATAAAGGAAAGCGGCAACAACATTCTGATTACTATTTAAGCTGAGTGAAGCAGAAGAAGATGTTAATATAGTGCATGGTCCGTTGGTACCATTTTCAGTTGTATTTAGAGTATTACCAATAGCATGGTAATCATATCTTCCGTTAAATTGTTGAAATAACGAAATATCCTGAGCTGATGACTGAAAAAAAAGACCAAATAGTAAGAGAAACTGTATGTACTTGATTTTTTTCAATGGGTTGGTTTAGATGAAGTCTAAATTACAATTTTTGCTTAGCGCTTCAAAGCAAAATGACTTGTAAAAGTTCTGCCATCCTCTAGAGTTACCTTAAACCAATAGTCATTGCTAGGCATTTTTTTACCGTTGTACATTCCGTCCCATCCAGGTCCTAAAGGATCTAATTGGGTAAGAAGCTTACCGTAACGGTCAAAGATATAAATTATTGAATTTTGTTGGAACTGATTAGAAATCCCATAGACTTGCCAAAAATCGTTTATAGTATCGTTGTTTGGTGTAAAAAACTTAGGAAATCCAATTACCGAGACGAGTTCTTCGGCAATACCACAGTTATTTTTATCTCTAACAAAAACTGTATAAAAACCAGGTTCTACGTTTTCAAAAATAGGACTGTCTTGATAAGGTCCGTTTACATTATCAAGGGCATATTCGTAATCTCCTTCACCAGTAACAAACACTGATATAGAATTATTTGAAGAGGCATCAACGATTTCTATGTTTTCAATAGTGGCAATGTTAGAGGGTAGTACATTAATAGTTCTATCTTTAAAACAACCATTTGTATTTGTTACTCTAACAGTATAAGTACCTGTTTCATTAACTTCGATAGTTGAAGTATTTTCACCTGTAGACCATGAGTAAAGATAATTGTTAGCCAGATCTTCTTGAATGCCTCCGTCTAAAACAATAGTTTCAGGGAAAAAATTGAGACAGTAAAGTGTTTCGTTTTCTGTTTCAATATTAGGAAGCTCAAAAACTCGAAGTTCTATTTCACTAATGCCAAAACAAGCATTGGCATTTTCAACACGAGCATATATAGTCTGGTTATAAGCTATAGAATTGGTAAAAGAAGAAGTTAAAGGGAAGGTTTCGAGCAGTGCATCCTCATAAGTTTCGTAATATTGAAGATCTAGTCCAACGGGAGCACCAGCCAGAACAATAGCGTCGGATTGCGAAAGATCAAAGTTCATAAAACCATCTTCAGTGCCATCGGTATCACAGAGTTCTAGAGTAGCATTGTTAATTGAAGTAGTACTGATTTCCAAAGAAATTTCACTAAAATTAACACAATCGGTAGTAGTGTTGGTTACTCTAGTATAAATTATTTGTGGGGTGAAAAAGTTATCGAAAGCTTCTGGGTTGGTCAATTCGTTAATATCATTTTGTGCATTGTCTTCCGATAGATAATATTTAACTTCTGAATTTGTGTTACCATTTGTCACTTCTTCTTCATGAGCCAAAATATTGAATGTAGTAAAGCCTTCTGGAATACCATCTTCATCACATTGAATTATTGATATATCATTAGCTATAGGCGCATCATTAATAGTAATTTCAAAGCTTTGGGTGCTGTAGCAATCAGTACTTTCTGAATTTTCTATTCTAACAACTATTGTATCGTTAAAAGGGGAGGATGTATTGGTATAACTCAAAGGAAGTGAAGATATATTATCATCTGCATCTTCCTGTGAACTGTGAAAACTAACTTCTGCATTTTCTTGGCTTCCTGCAATTGCTGGAATAAGAACATTTAAATCTATTGTAGCAATACCGTCCATGGCATCACCTTCATTATCACAGAATTCAATATCATTCAATTGTACAATTTGTGGTGTACTATAAACTTCAAGTTGAAAACTGTTAACATCAAAACAGTTGGTGTTTTCTACATTATCAACCCTTACATATATAGTCTGTGGGTTTTCAATATTGGTGTAAGGAAAAACAATTTCATTTTCTAAATTATTGGCATCATCAAGACTTTCAAAATAACGAACATTATGTTCGGCAGGATCTTGACTTAATAAAGCTTCGGAATTTTTAGAAGAAAAATCGAACGTAGAAATACCGTCATGTATGTCACCATCACAAACATTAACATTGGCTAAATTATTTGCTACAGGTATTTCATAGACACCAACAACTGCACTTCCTATAATTGGACAATCCCCATTGTTAGGCTCAATGTAGACTTCATAAAATCCAGGTGTATCAACAAATAATTCGTGAGAGTCCTCAGCTAATGGATTACCATCAAATGTCCAAAAATAATCTGCAGTTGCTATGTCATCTGCTTGAAGTGTGTAGCTGTCTCCAGTACAAAGTCGAAGCTCAGTTGTGCTTAAATCATTTCTGATGATATCAATCTCAGAATTAAATAAAGATTGAATGAAGGGAGGTAGACCTATCTGACTTAAATTTTGGTTAAGCCCAGTAACATCTAACAGAATGCCCTGCGCATCATAGTTTGCAGCAGTTCCATTAGCTTCAGGATTATGAATGATTCCTAAAAATCGATTAGATCCGTCTGCAGCTGTAAAACTTAGTTGAGCTCTATATATTTTCCTATCTGCTGCAAGTTGAAGCGCACCAGCACTAGTGGTGCTAGAACTATGAATAATTTGCATAGAAGAAGGAATGTCGCTACTCTCTAAATCCCATTGTACAACTTGGCTCGCACCATTTCCAGCTGCTCCTAATCCTATTGTAGCGTAAGCTTTTCTATTTTCAGCAGAAAATTCTACACCGTACGGACTATCGCCATTTGCAGTACCATAGAGTTCTATACCATTAGAAACAATTCCAGTACTGTTATCAAAATCATATAAGTGAACACTTCCGGCAGCATCACCTGCAGTTACAGTAGCTTCACCCATATGAGCAACAATTATTTTTGATCCATCAGGAGAAGCTTTAAGATACCCTAAAGCATTGCGACGGTATCCAGAAATAGGAATATTTGGTGCAACAGTTGAAATTACTGGATTAGGATCTACACCATTAGCATCTATTTTAAAAGCATAAAATGAACTGGTAAAATGTGTAATCACCCAGAAAGAAGAACAATCTTCTGCCCTAACAGCTGTGATTTTTTCGGCACATTTAAACTTTACTTCTTCAGGGTTAGTTGTATCATAAGTTACTAAATGGACATTTTTTTCTATAGGATCTACATCTCCTAGACCACCGTTTAGCGTCATATCCACTAAAGAATAATTAAAGCCATTGTTGAAGCCGTCATCTTGACTGGGAACGGACCCACCACTATCATAAAATCCAGTGAACTGATTTGGATGAACAGCTGCATTTTGATGATGAGGCTCGTCAACAGTAAAAATGTAATATTTTGTTGGGTCGTCTGGTTTTGGGACTATAAGCCCAGAAGACGTACTTGATGGATCGCCTAGTAAACCAGTTCCACCAAAATAATTTCCGTTAGCCATAATTTGATGATTGCGATTCCAAACAGTTCTACCATCTGTATAAAGCATTAAATCACCATTAGCATCAGATATGGAAGTACAACCTTCTAGAGTACTTATTTGCCCATCGGTTAAAGCAGTAACATTACCTGTGTCAGCATCAAATCGTAAACCTGCATTTTGTCCAAAATACCAATAAGCGGCTTCATTCTGCGCAAAAATAGGGGTACAAATAATAAGTGAAAGAAGCGTAAAGTATATCTTTTTCATAACGATTTTGGCTAATAGCAAACACATTTGTTTAGCTATATAACAACTAAAACTTGAAAATTCCTCAGTTAATGTTGTAAGAAAATAGCAATCGCTTTAAAGATATTATAAATCTCGCTTTTTTAATAATCTGTACGATAAAAAGATAAATATAGCAGTCCAACCAAGTACGATAGCTATTTCGTACCAATGCACGGCATAATCATAAGCAATATCTGTTTTTTCAGGAAACTTAGTCATTATAATTCGCTGTATAGGTTGGTCTATTAGCTTGTACATCGATTCTAATGGCATAAAGTTTTTTACTTGAAAAGCTTTATCTGCGCTATCAAAAATTTCGTAAGCTCCCCAAAATACTAGCCATTCAACAATATATAATACAAACAGGAATGCTAATGCAAAAGCAGAGCGTTTTAATAACATTCCAAAAAATAGACATAAACTGAAAAAGCCTACTAACTTCATAAAATAGGCTAATAAAAACTCAACTTCCCTGAAAATAATTGAAGCTTCTGTATAACTTGAATAGTAAAGTCCGATTAAAAATGTAGCTATTCCGATAAGAAGTGTAGCACATATTGAAAAGAAAACAATCGTATAAAACTTAGATAGAATAAATTCTTTTTTGCTTAAGCCGTCAATAAGATTCTGTTTAAGAGTTTTGTTACTGTACTCATTACCAATCATACTTACTACTACAATGGCAAAGAAAAATTTAAAATATGAAGCGAAAAATGTAGTTATATGCCAAATTATTGGAAAATTAAAAATTCCAAGTTCTCCTAATTCTAAAGTGAAAAAACCGAAAAAGTTAATTTTTATAGAGGATAATACTAAAACTGTAAATGGTAAAATAAATGATATAAAAATCAGGACTTTACTTGTGCGGTTAAGCCAAAGTTTTTGTAATTCTAATTGTATAAGACGTAACATAATTGGATTGGATTGGTAATTCTGAAATTACTAGAATTATTGTTTTTGATTGATTTTAGTTAAGGTTGTCGGTAAGTTGTAAAAACTGTTCCTCTAAGCTTTCTTTTCGTTTTACAAGATGTGAAAGCACAATGCCCTTTTCAAACATCAACCTATTAAATTCTGAAGCAGACATTGGTTCGTTTAAAAATGCTGTTATGAGTTCACCTTCTACTTTTATTTTTCCGAAATCTGAATTATCCTCTAATAATTTAAGGAGCTCATCATGTTTTTCAGTTTTTAATTCAAAGAAACCATAACTGTTTATCATCTCGTCAACACGGCCAGAATACAGTTTTTCACCTTTTCGTAAAACCACAACATGAGAACATACTTTTTCAACTTCATCTAATAAATGAGAGGCTAAAAGTATGGTAGTGCCGTCTGCAGCAATATCCTTAATAATCTGGCGAATTTGATGAATACCCTGAGGGTCTAGACCATTAGTAGGTTCATCCAAAATTAAAATTTCAGGATCATTAAGTAGAGCAGAGGCAATGGCTAAACGTTGCTTCATACCAAGAGAATAGGTTTTAAACTTATGGTCTTTTCGGTCTAATAGACCAACAACTTCTAATTTTTCAGCAATTTTACTATGGTCAACTCCTTTTATCTTACAAACGAGTTTTAGGTTTTGCTCGGCTGTCATGTAAGGGTAAAAGTTTGGGCGTTCTATAATAGCACCAACACGTTTTAAAGCATCATGCGTAGTGGTATTACCATCAAACCAATGGAAGTTTCCGTTTGTTTTGTTAACGACATTAAGTACAATACCTAAAGTTGTGGATTTACCACTGCCATTAGGGCCCAAAATGCCATAGACATTACCTTTATTGATGGTGAAACTTAAGTCTTTTACGGCTGTTAAATAGCCGAATTTTTTCGTAAGATTATTGATTGTAAGGATTGGCTCCAAAATAAAAATAGATTGATTAGTTAAAAATATGACGAACTAATTCTGTTATTGTTACATCATAAAAGTAGAAAAGATTATTTTAGATATGAATTTACTGTTATGGAAGATTTAAAAATTTCAAAAAAGAAGCCTTCTTATCCAATAAGCGAAAAGCTGCACAACTATCTACAAGTCTATAATAGAAACATTAGACTGCCAATATTTTATGATGATTTATTGCGTTTTCAAGGCTCGGTTGTTGTGTACGATAAAAATGATGAAGATACACTTTGGGTTAGGGTTTATTACAATGAATTTGAACGTGAAGAAATCGATTTAAGCCTAAAACGTGTCTATTCCATATTAATATCAGATGGTAACGAGCATATTTTTAAATACCTGAGTGTTGATGCTATTGATTACTGTACGTTCGGAAATTCAAAACCTTTCCGAGTAAAAGTTAGGAATATTCTGAATGATAACTACACCTATTTTTATGTAAAAAAAGCTGATGCTTCACGTGTATATGGGTTGGAGTTGGAGCATATGTTATCTCCTTATAATCTTAACTTTTTGGTGTATAAGGATACTTTAATAGAAGAACATATTGCTGGGATTCCTGGTGATGAGTTTATAAAGAATATGTTGCCAGAGTGCAGTCCTTCAGAAAAATCTCAAATTGCCAAAGAGTTTGTGAAGTTTAATGAGCGTTGTATGATTAGACTTTTGGGAGATATGCGATCTTACAACTACGTGATTGTGCCAACACACGATTTTGACCATGTGGTTTTTAAAATCAGGGCTATAGATTTTGATCAACAGAGTTATGAAGGAAAGCTTAAAATATATCGACCTCAATTTTTTAAGGAAAACTTTAAAATGGTTGAGCTAGTGCGTGAAAAAATTCAAAAAGAGTCCATAGATCAGTATAAAATTGAGGAACGCTCTATTGTAGCACGTCGTATGATTAGTTATCACGATAGAATTACAGAGTTGATAGATTGTATGGAGGATGACGTTATTTCTATACCAAAACATATAGAAATGCTGAAGGAAGAAATATATAATTATACTAACGATCTTGAATTTAGACGTAGTAAGAATATGGGAGCGGTACTAAAAAATGCCTTAGATTTCGTGAGACGAAATTACCAAGGCATTAATATGAAAAATTTCTTTTAGTTTCTATTAGTTCCAGTTTTCATCAAAATCTAAACTATCATAGTCGTCGATGTCTAGATCGTCATCAAACTCATTGAATGCATCGTCATCATCAGCTTCAAAAGATTTATCTGGAGCTTCATCAGGAATTTGCCCGTGTACAAACATTAAGTTTGGATAGTCTGTACCTTGGGCTTCTTCTACAATTTCAGCAAGTTCAACATAAAATGTCCACATACTTAAAAAATCGTAAACGTATATCAATTTAGGTGAAGCTTCATGCACAATATCTTTAATGATGGTTTCATTCATCATTTTTACTTCATTTCCAGCTTCACTCATGTCCATCATAGCGATTTCCTCACCTTGATTCCATTCGTCATCACTTATATAAAAAGAAGCCATTTCCATACCATCAAAACCAAAAGATTGAGTAATGATGTTGTGAAGGTCTTCCATTGTATCGGTTTCACGGATTTCTAAATCACGAAAAACGTCGTCTTCTGTATCGTTATCTAGTATAACTCTAAATCTGTATATCATGCTGCAAATTTAATTGAAATTTGATTATTTAGAAAAACGATGTAATGTAAATGTCATTAAACTTAATAAAACAAAAGCACCAACCTGATGGGCTACTCCAAGCCAAACAGGTACGGCTAATAGAATAGTTAAAACTCCTAGTAAAAACTGAACACCAACCATTATCATTAAACCGTTTACTCCTTTGTTTTGCAGAGGTGTTAAAGTTGTTTTTTTGGCTTTGTAATAAATTGCAAGAACAAAAATAACTACCACATAAGCTAAAGTTCTGTGTACAAACTGCACACCACTTTTGCCCTCAACAAAATTGAGATAAGTTGGCGTGTGTTCTGTGTAAACGGTTTCGTGCATCAGTTTACCTTCGTTCATAAATGGCCAATGGTTATGAATCCAACCAGCATCTAAACCAGCAACAAAAGCACCATAAATAATCTGTAAAACAAGAACTACGAGACCAATTCTTATAAAGTTTCTGAGTTTTTTATCTATACTCTTTTTATTTGGAAACATTAAATCCAATGCGACCCAAAACGTGTAAGCGAAAGTTAAAAACGCTGTGGTAAGATGCGCGGCCAATCTAAAATGACTTACATCTGGTCTGTCAACTAATCCGCTTTTTACCATATACCACCCTAAAAAACCTTGGAAACCACCCATTATTAGTAAGATGATAGATTTTTTGATCGTGGCTTTAGTAAGCTGTTTTCGTATTAAGAAGTATAAAAAAGGAAGTATAAAAACTAAACCAATAAAACGACCAATAACACGATGGATCCATTCCCAAAAATAAATATCCTTAAAATCCTCTAATGTGAAATGGTTATTCAACTTTTGATATTCAGGGTATTGTTTATATAGCTCAAAGGCTTCTTGCCACTCTAGGTCATTCATTGGAGGAATTGTTCCTGAGATAAGTTTGTAGTTAGAAATAGAAAGCCCAGAATGTGTAAGTCTAGTAATGCCTCCTACAATAACCATAATAAAAATTAAAATACAACCTGTAAGTAGCCAATATATAACGGCTTTATTGTCTTTTTTCATTAGCCTTTCTTATGAATTTTATATATCCTTGATAGATAAACCCAGTTTTTTTCCCTTATCTAGCATCAACTGATAAGCGGCTTCGTGTTCATTTGGTATTTCACCTTCAAGAATAGCCTCTTTAATGGCTTCTTTTATAATTCCAATTTCTTTAGAAGGTTTGAGATTGAAAGTTTTCATAATCTCTTCACCAGAAACAGGAGGTTGAAAATTACGTACTTTATCACGTTCTTCTACTTCAACAATTTTATCTCTTACGAGTTTAAAGTTGTTATGGTATTTCTTGAATTTTTTAGGGTTTTTTGTAGTAATATCAGCTTCACATAGTGTCATTAAATCTTCTACATTATCACCAGCATCAAAGACCAAACGACGAACAGCAGAATCTGTAACTTCAGTTGCTAAAACAATTGGTCTAGAACTCATAAGTACCATTTTCTGAACAAACTTCATTTTGTCATTCAATGGCATTTTTAATCTTTTGAAAAGCTTGTAAACCATTTTAGATCCAACGAATTCATGGCCATGAAAAGTCCAGCCTACTTTTTTGCTAAACTTCTTGGTAGGAGCTTTTCCAATATCATGAAGTAAGGCTGCCCAACGCAACCAAAGGTTGTCAGTGGTTTCACAAATATTGTCAACCACTTCAAGCGTATGGTAAAAATTATCTTTGTGACGTTGGCCTTCAACTTCATCAATACCTTTGAGTGCTATAAGTTCTGGAAGAATATAATCTAAAAGCCCTGTTTTTTCTAACAATAAAAAACCGATAGAAGGTTTTTGACTATCTAGAATTTTATTGATTTCGGTAACAATACGCTCTTTGGTGATAATTTTTATACGATCTTTATTATCTGCAATAGCTTTAAGAGACTGCTCTTCAATTTTGAAATTTAATTGCGTTGCAAAACGAATAGCACGCATCATTCTAAGAGGATCGTCACTATAGGTTATATCGGGATCTAAAGGTGTTCTTATAATACCTTTATCTAAATCAGCTATTCCATTAAAAGGATCTAATAGTTCACCAAAATTAGCTTTATTGAGGCTTAATGCTAAAGCGTTAATGGTAAAGTCACGACGATTTTGGTCGTCTTGTAGAGTTCCATTTTCAACAACAGGATTTCTACTATTTTCACGATAACTTTCTTTACGAGCACCTACAAATTCAACTTCAATATCATCATAACGCAACATTGCTGTACCATAGGTTTTAAATATTTGAACCTTAGGATTGGTTTCTATGTTTTTAGAAACTTGTTGCGCCAATTCAATACCACTGCCAACAGCAACCACATCTATATCTTTGGCATCTCCGCGCTCTAATAAATAATCGCGTACAAAGCCACCAATCACATAACAATCTAGCTGCAATTCTTCAGCAGATTGAGAAATGATTTTAAAAATTAGGTGTTTTAGAGCTGTTTTGTGTGTCATACTTTACCCACTAAAATGGTTTTGCAAAGATACAATTTAGGGCATGTATAATCAAAAGGATTTATGACAACTTAATTTTTAGATTATTAAAATTTATTTGATAGAATACTCTTATATAAAGTAAGGGTTTGAGCCACCATTTTTTCCTTTGTATAATTTTCGAGAATATCTTCTCTGGCTTTAACCGCGATTGGACTATAACTTTCTGGCGATTTAAAAATATAACTTATTAAAGTTATATAATCTTTCTTATGATGAGCTATAAGTCCATTCTCACCATGATTAATAATTTCTTTAAAAGCAGGAATATCAGAAGCAATAACAATTTTTTTCAATGACATAGCTTCCTCTATTGCAAGACTAAAATTTTCATTTAAAGAAGGGAAAACACAAATATTAGCTTCTTGAAGTAGGCTTGTTAGTTCTCTTGGGTTTTTTGGCCCGTAGTATGTGGTTTTCTTTAAAGCATTTGATGTGAGTACTTCTTTTGATAGGTGTTCCCAGTAATTTTGCCCTCTGCCAATGAGGTGAAGAGTTGCATCTGGGAAATTTAAAGAAATACTATTAAATACATCACATAAAATATCAACTCCTTTGGCTTTTGAAATTGTTCCAAAATAAAATATAGATTGTTTCTTTGTATCGAATTTCTTCTCATCTGGAGCAAAAAAACTAGAATCAATTCCATTATATATTACATTCTGAATGTTGATGTTGTAAATTTTCTTTACAGCATCTGCTGAGAATTTTGAAACAGCAATAAGGTGTTTTGTTTTTTTTAAAGCTATTTGTTCCATTTCAATTTTAAATTCATCTTTCTCAGCACCCAAATAATAATGCCAAAACCCTCTAGATCCATGAAATCTTAGAACTAAAGGCGTACTGTTATCCCAATATGCTGTATAACCGTTAAAAACAAAGGACTCAATAATATCAATATTGTTTTTTCTACAGTGGGTTTTTAACTTTTTGGCATAATACTTTCTTTCTTTGATGAGAAAATTCAGGTTAGCTTTTTTGTGTCCGAGCTTTGAAGCTGAAGATCTAATAAATTCGTTAAAACGAAATTGTTTAGAGTACTTTTTTATGAATTTAAAATGAATGCCTTTGTCTTTAAATTCTATAGGTTTTTTAGAAAAGCCATAAACAAAGATGTCATGTCCTTGCTTTGATAATGATTCGCTCATTATTTTTAAAAAAGAGCCTACACCACCAGAATTAGGTAATTTAGTATGTGAGTATTCATTAGTGAAAAACAGGATTTTCATACTTAATTTATTTCGTGCTTAGATAACTCATCATACATTTTCTTAGCAATAACTTTTTTGGTAAAGTTATCTAATAAATATTGATATCCTTTTTTGGTAAATTTATCTTGTAGGTTTTCGTTATGCATTAGTAAACTTACTTTTTCTGCAAAATCTTTGGGATTGCCTACCTTGGCTAAAAGACCGGTTTCGCCATCTACAATAACTTCAGAAATACCTCCAGCATCGGCAGCTACAATAGGAACTTTACAAGCATAAGATTCTAAAAGAACTCCTCCTGTAGGTTCATTATTTGAAGTGAATAAGAATAAATCAAATTCTGGTAAAATTTCAGGAACATCTCTTCTAAAACCTGTAAAAATAATGTGTTCTGTTAGGTCTTTTTCTTCTACATAATTCTTTATGTCTTGTTCCATGCTACCTTTGCCAACAAGTATGTATTTAGCTTTGATAGCATTTTCTTTAACTAAAATTTCAACAGTATCTACCCAAGTATAATGATCTTTGAAACCTGTAAATTCGGCAATATTCCCAATTATTTTATAGTCTTTTGGAATATTGAATTCTTCATGTAAAATTCCGGTACCTTCTTGCTTTTTAAATTTATTTACATCAGTAACACTGCCAATTACGGTTAATTTACTATGGTATTTAACTGCAAATTTTAAAGACTCTACAACAGGTTGAGAGACACAAATAATTTTTTTAATGCCTTTGTAATTGTATTTCCACTTTCTGAAAAAATTGGTGTCTACACGTTTTATTAGTGTTCTACAAAGTACTAGAGGTACTTTCATACCGAATAAAAAATGTGCTAAAACTGCTATAGTATGCGCTTTACTGCTATGAATGAAAATTACCGAAGCTTGTTTTTCTTCGGCTAACTTTTTAAATTCTTTTGCGTAAGATAAACTGTATTCAGATTTGTATTCAAACGGAATTACTTGCATTCCTTTTTCTGTTGCAATACGCTCTACTTCAGAACCTGTAGGGCAAACAATCCATTGGTCTTCCACATAGCCTTCTGCTTTAAAAGCTTCATATAAATAAATGATTTTTTGTTCGTGACCACGCCAACCATTAGAGGCTGTAAATTGTATTAACCGCATTTAAATTGTTTTTAGCAAAGCAAAAGTAAGGCTTTCAAGTTACTTTATTTTATAGAGACCTAAGGCTTTTTTAAACTTTTTACTGGCAAGAACATAATTAACGTAGAGCTTATTCTTTAGGCTTAATTTTCGCCATTTTTTATGCGGAATAATCTCGTTAAATATTTTTTCTTCAATAGTTTCAGATACCATGAACTGAGTTTTTATATCGTCCCAATCTACATTGTCATAACCATCAAATTCATTGACTTTATTTTTTTCGTGTATTATAGACATCCAAAGACGTTTGTTTGAAATTTCAACACGTCTCGATTCTTTTTTCCACATATTATGATCGCTAAACCAAACTGTTTTTGGAGCTTCATTTATTTCGATAAGACTTATAAAAGGGTTAAAAATATGCTCTTTTTTACCTAGCATTATTTCAGGTGAAATTTGAAGCGAATAGCCTTTTAAAACATCAATAGCCATAAAATTTTGTGACTTAAATTGCTCTTGAATTGTGCCGATATAATCTTTATGAATACAGTCATCATTATCTATACGAGAGGTGATGATGTATTGACAACCTTTGCTATCTTCTTCAATATACTGTTTGATGGAAGAGTGAAAAGCGTCCATGCCATCAATATAAAAGGATTTAAAATGCGAAAAAGGTTTTAGTAAAGTTTTTATTTCATCCTTAAAATCAGAATCTGTACTTGTGTCAAAAAACAATAGCCATTCAAACTTAGTGTTGCTTTGGCTAGCAACAGAAGGTAGACAGAAATTGCTAAACAAGCCAATGCGATGTGTCATCCATTCACGTGTTAAAAGCGTTTCGTTATTTTTAGTTACCTCCCAATTTTTATTTTTGAGATTAAAACGTGTAATGAGATAGTGTTTAAACATCTTCTTGCTGTTATTTGATAGACAAATTTAAAGAAATAATATTTCTACATCCTTAGTTTGCTAATTTGAAAGGCACGCTATAAATACCTACTTTTGCAAATCATTGTTAGATATGTTTTAACCTATGTCAGTAACCATTAAAATACATAAAGACTCAGCCTTGTCAAAAGATAGCTTAATGAAAGCTATTGAGAATTTTGACCATGAAGGAGAAATGATAGGTAATGGTTACCGTAACGTCATTAAAATTCTAACGATTGATGGACAACGGTATAATATCAAGGAATTTAAGATTCCTAATCTAGTTAATAAAATTGTCTATCGTTTTTTTAGAAAAAGTAAGGCAGAACGATCATTTCTTTATGGCCAGCGTTTACTAGATTCGGGAATTCTAACACCTTCGCCAGAAGCTTACGTAGAATATACCTCACCACTAACTTTCGGGAAAAGTTATTATATAAGTAAACAGCTGGAATACGATTTTACAATTCGAAAACTTATAAGAGAACCAAAGTGTGAGAATTATGAAAGTATTTTGAGAGAGTTTACAAGGTTTACGTTTGAACTTCATGAAAAAGGTATCCATTTTTTAGATCACTCACCAGGTAATACACTTATAAGAAAAACAGCTACAGGTTACGAATTTTACTTAGTAGACCTTAACCGAATGGAATTTAAAAACTTATCTCTTGATGAACGATTAGCAAATTTTGCACGATTATCACCAAAAGATTATATGTTAGATATCATTAGTGATGAATATGCTAAGCTCATCAATAAACCTCATGTAGAAGTACGAGAACGAATGTTTTATTTTTCAGAAAAATTCTCATCTGGATTTAAAAAGAAGGAAGCTTTTAAAAAGAAATATTTTTTTTGGAGAAAGAAGGCAAAATAATCTTTTATATTTTTTAATTGAAAATGCTTCTCTAAAAATTAATTACTTCAAATTTCTCCTTAATAACCATAGCTTTACATATCTTATAAAAACTACATATCCTTGTATGTATCCTATTGTTAATCCGATGACACCATCTCTAAAACCACTTTGTAAAATATAATGTTTAAAAAATCCCCAAAAAGGTTTAATTATGAAATGATAAGGTGTTAATTTGCCTGTACGTTTATCGTAATCTCTAGCTTGCCAATCAGCATATCTGTTCATTTTTTCAATATACTTATCAAAAGTTACATAAGTATTATGGTATAGCTTATTCTGAAGAAATTGAACTTTACCATTAGCTATAATTTCAGAATGTACTCGTTTATCTTCGTAAGAACAATAATCTCTCTTAAATAAACGAATAACCTTATCATTTCTCCATCCACTATATTTTACTTTTTGTCCCATAAAATGATTTTCGCGACCTATCCAATAGGCGACAACATCTTTTTTGGGCTCTTTTAGTAATGAGATAATCTCTTGTTTTAGCTCACTTGTTACACGCTCATCAGCATCTACTAGTAATATCCACTCGTGCTTGGCTTGTGGGATTGCCCAATTTTTTTGTGAAGCAGAATATTCGTAATTTCTTTGTATTACATTAGTCGCTAAATCTAGTGATTTCTCATAAGTGCCATCAGTGCTAAAGCTGTCTACAATTAAAATTTCATCGGCAAAATTGACAGATTTAATAACATCTTCTATATTATGGATTTCATTGCCTGTAGGAATTAATGCAGTCAGTTTTTGCATATTGAGTATGAGTTTTAGAAAACAAAAATCAAAAGTAATTAATTTACATATATTATTTTTCTTATTAAATTCAAATAAGGTGTAATTACTTTTATTTATAAAATGAACACGCTATTTTCATACATTTGTAAAATTAGTAGTCTTGAGTATAATAAATTAGTAAATGGATGGTATTTGAATGGACTATTATGTCAATAAATTAATATTTAGAAATAAACTATGGTATTTCCAAAAATTACCGTAATAATTGCCACATATAATAAAACCGATTGGTTAGAAAAGGTATTGTATGGTTATAGTGTTCAAACCTATAAAGATTTTGATATCATAATTGCTGATGATGGTTCTACAAACGAAACCAAAGAACTCATAGATAAGTTTAAGGAAAATTATCCTGTAGAAATCACACATGCATGGCACGAAGACGAAGGATATAGACGTCAAAAAATATTAAATGAAGCTATTGTTATGGCTAAAAATGAATACATTTTATTCACTGATGGAGATTGTATTCCTCGTGAAGATTTTGTAGAAACTCATGCTAAGAATGCCGAAAAAGGTTTCTTTTTATCTGGTGGTTACTGTAAATTGCCAATGGATATTAGTGAAACAATTGCAGAAGATGATATAAAATCTAAACGATGTTTTGAAGTTAAATGGCTTGAAGAACAAGGTAATCTTAGTGGAAAAAACAAACTAAAACTTTCGGCTAAAAATGGATTGGCAAACTTCTTAAATGTATTAACACCAACAGGAGCTACATTTAATAATTGTAATTCTTCTGCTTGGAAGTCTGATTTAATTGCCATAAACGGTTATGACGAACGTATGCAATATGGTGGGCCAGACAGAGAATTGGGTGAGCGTTTGGTAAACAGTGGTATTAAAACCAAACAAATAAGATACAAAGCTATTTGTCTACATCTAGATCATGCACGTGGTTATAAAACACAAGAATCCTTAGATCGTAACCTAGCTATTAGAGCGAAGGTGAAGAAAGAAAATTTAAAGTGGACCGAATACGGTATTAAGAAAGGTTAATTTCTAGACTCGATTTAAAAAGTGAACTAATTCTTCTTCAAAATAAGAAGGTTTAAATTTTAAATACAGTTCCGAAGCTTCCGATTTTAATTCTTTAGGATGATTGATTTCTGAATACTGCTGGCTCTCATAATCTTTGAGGTGAACGGAAACATGCTTTTCACCATCATCAAACATATTCCAAGCTTCTTTTTTTATCCAAGGCGAAAAAATGGTGAATGTTGAAATACTTAAAGCTTTAGCCATATTTATTGCACCACCTTCATTACCGATCAAAGCATTACAATGCGAGGTAATAGCCATAAAATCTCTGAGACTTTTTCCAAAAACTTCAAAATGAATTTGTGCTTTGGTTTTAGGTGAACATAACTCAAGAATAGCTTTGGCATCAGCTTCTTGTTTTGGAATGTAGTTGAATAATATTTGACTTTCAGGTTGCTCGTCAATTATTGAGTCGATTACCTTAGCCATATATTCAAATGGATAGGTTTTACTAGCTCCGCTACCCAAAACGCCTATCATATAAAGAGGTTTGTTTAAATCTATATTATGGTTTTCTAGAAAACTTTTAGCATCATTTTTCTCTGAATCTGAAAGATAAATTTTCGGTCTTACAATATTTGAAGGATTAATGCCTAATGGTTCTAAGAGTTGTAATCTATTCTCTATAGCCAGACCAGCGTTAGATTTCGGTGTAGCTTTATCTTTAAACGTATCCGTATAAACAAAAGAAGTGTAAGACTTATGCTTAGAAATCCTTGTGTTTGCTCCCGAAATTAGTGAAATAAAATTACTCGAAAACTTAGAGTAAACATCAATTACAGCATTAAATTTTTCTTTACGAAGTTGTTTAGCCAATTTGAAAAGTTTCCTTTTACTTTTTTCATGTTCAGGAGTAAAAAAATGAAACTTATCAATAAAAGGATTGTTTTCTACAACAGGGTATGTGTGCGAATTAATTACATAGTGTAATTCCGAATTTGGATAGATGTTTTTTATAGCTTCAAACAAAATGCTTGTAGCTAAAACATCACCAATCATTTTTTGTTGTATGATTAAAATTTTCATCTTGAAAATTCAAATTACAAATAATAAAAACCAAATTCCAAAAAAGAAGTATTCAAATAAGGAATTTGGTTTTATATATGTTTTTATAGCATTTAGATTAAACCGCTACATCATATTCACGTAAAGCATCATTAAGCGATGTTTTTTTATCTGTACTTTCTTTACGTTTTCCAATAATCAAAGCACAAGGGACTTGGTATTCTCCAGCAGCAAATTTCTTAGTGTAACTTCCAGGAATTACAACCGAACGTGCAGGAACAACTCCTTTTGTTTCAACAGGTTCATCTCCTGTAACATCAATTATTTTTGTACTCATAGTTAGTACTACATTTGCGCCTAATACAGCTTCTTTTTCTACACGTACACCTTCAACAACAATACAACGACTACCAATAAAAGCACCATCTTCTATAATTACAGGTGCAGCTTGTAAAGGCTCTAAAACTCCTCCAATACCAACACCTCCAGAAAGGTGAACATTCTTACCAATCTGTGCACAACTACCAACTGTTGCCCAAGTATCTACCATCGTACCTTCATCAACATAAGCACCAATATTTACGTAACTTGGCATAAGAATAGTACCAGAAGAAATATAAGCTCCATGTCTAGCTACAGCATGCGGAACAACTCTAATTCCTTTTTCGGCATAATTGCGTTTAAGTGGAATTTTATCATGGTATTCAAAAATACCAACTTCCATAGTTTCCATTTGCTGAATAGGGAAATAAAGTACCACAGCTTTTTTTACCCACTCATTAACTTGCCAACCATTTTCTGTTGGTTCGGCAACTCTAAGTGTTCCTGCATCAATAAGCTCTATGACGCTTCTTATAGCATCAATGGTAACTTTATTTTTTAGTTGAGAACGGTCTTCCCAAGCACTTTCTATAATTGTTTTTACTTGTTCCATCTGTTAATTGCATTTAAATGCCAAAGATACCTCTATAATAACTGAAGCTAAAATTCTTTTCAAAAAAAATGTGACCAATTAAAAATAGTAGTGTCTAAACTATAATTAAAAGAAGGATGATTTATCTAAATAAATACGTCCGAGAATTTAATTAATAGCTAATTCCGAAAACTCCTCACCCCATTTTTTGAGGAGTTTTCTTAAAAGAAAATGTGACCTTAGAGATTATAAGGTGTCTTAAAATAGATTAATAACTGATTTTATTAAGTTAGAGGGTAATAAATTCAGAACTTAATTAATAGCTAATTTCAGAAAAACGCTTCTTGTCATTGAGAAGCGTTTTTTTCATTACATAACTTCAACGTATCTTTGTAGCCTATGGGAAGAATTTTAGCCATTGATTACGGTACAAAACGAACAGGAATTGCTGTTACGGACGAAATGCAGATAATTGCTTCAGGACTAACAACAGTAAACACCAATGAACTTTTACCATTTTTAAAAAATTATATTTCAACAGAGAACGTTGAAAAATTTGTTGTAGGTGAACCTAAGCAAATGGATAACACTGTTTCTGAAAGTGAAGTATTTATTCAAAAGTTTTTAGAAAAATTGAATAAGGAAATACCATCGATTCCGGTAGAACGTGTTGATGAACGTTTTACTTCAAAAATGGCATTTCAGACCATGATTGATAGTGGATTGAAGAAAAAACAAAGACAGAATAAAGCATTGGTAGACGAAATTAGTGCCACTTTGATTTTACAGAGTTATTTGGCTTCTCAATCTTAAATAAGAATTGTACTTTTGCACCCGAAAATTAACGAATTATGATTTTACCAATCGTTGCCTATGGCGATGCTGTTTTAAAGAAACAAGCTAAGGATATTGATAAAGATTACCCTAAGCTTAACGAACTTATTGAAAACATGTACGAAACCATGTATGGAGCATTCGGTGTAGGTTTGGCTGCACCACAGGTAGGTTTGCCAATTCGTATGTTTATGGTAGATACGTCTCCATTTGCTGAAGATGAGGATCTTTCTGAAAAAGAAAGAAAGCAGATGAAAGATTTCAAAAAAACCTTTATCAACGCTCAGATTTTAGAGGAAGAAGGTGATGAGTGGGCTTTTAACGAAGGTTGTTTAAGCATACCTGATGTTAGGGAAGATGTTTTTAGAAAGCCAAAAATTAAAATTCAATACCAAGATGAAAATTTTGATACCTATGTTGAAGAGTATGACGGTTTAATCGCTAGAGTTATTCAACATGAGTACGATCATATTGAAGGTATACTGTTTACGGATAAATTATCGTCTTTTAAAAAGCGATTGATTAAAGGTAAACTAACCAATATTTCAAAAGGAAAAATAAGAATTGACTATAAAATGCGTTTTCCTGCCATGAGCAAAAAACGCTAATAAAGAATTTATGAGTTTAGATAAAATTTTATCAATTTCTGGAAAACCAGGATTATACCAAATCGTAACGCAGACCAGAACAGGTGCTGTTGTAGAATCTTTAATAGATAAAAAACGTATCACTGTTGGTGCGCATAGCAACATTAGTATACTTAGCGAAATTGCTATTTACACTTTAACTGAGGAAGTGCCTTTAAGAGAAGTTCTTAAAAGTATTAAAGAGAAAGAAAATGGCGCGCAAACATCTATAAGTCATAAAGACAGTAAAATAAAACTTGAAGAATTTTTCTTTGAAGTTTTACCAGAGTATGACGAAGATAGAGTTTATGCTTCGGATATAAAGAAAGTTATTCAGTGGTATAATATTCTTCAAAAAAATGATCTTTTAGCTTCATTAGAAGCTGAAGAAGAAACTACTAAAACTTCTGACGAAGAAGAATAGCATGCTTGACAAAGCCACCCAACTAAAAGCCTTTGAGCGTTTGTTAATTATCATGGACGAGTTGCGAGAGCAATGTCCTTGGGATAAAAAACAGACTATGGAATCGTTACGTCATCTTACCATTGAAGAAGTTTACGAACTTGGCGATGCTATTTTGGATAATGACCTTGATGAGGTTAAAAAAGAGTTGGGTGATGTTTTATTGCATATTGTATTCTATTCTAAAATTGGAAGCGAAACCAAAGACTTCGATATTGCTGATGTCTGTAATAGCATTTGTGATAAACTTGTAGAGCGCCATCCTCATATTTATGGAGATGTAAAGGTAGAAAATGAAGAAGATGTAAAACGCAATTGGGAACAGCTTAAACTTAAGGAGGGTAAAAAGAGTGTGCTAGAAGGCGTGCCTAAAAGTCTGCCAGCAATGGTAAAAGCTAACCGTATACAAGATAAAGTTGCAGGTGTTGGTTTTGATTGGGAACAGCCAGAACAAGTTTTTGAAAAAGTAGAAGAGGAGCTAGCTGAATTAAAAGCAGAAATAGCAAACGGTAACCAAGATACTATTGAAAGTGAATTTGGTGATGTACTTTTTTCAATGATTAACTACGCACGTTTTTTGAAAGTAAACCCTGAAAACGCTCTAGAGCGTACCAATAAAAAATTCATAAAGCGCTTTCAATATTTAGAAGGAAAAGCTAAGGATTTAGGGAAATCTTTAAAAGATATGTCGCTTGCTGAAATGGATACATTTTGGGAAGAAGCTAAGTCACTTTAATACTATATTTTTGATATTTAGAACTTGTTTCTAAAGTTCAAAATGTTAAAAAAATCATAAAACGAAATCCAAAACATCCAAACAGAATTTACCTACGTAAATAGAGTATATAAAAGTTTAAAGCTTTTGTATTCTTAGTAGGAATCTTAATTATTATTTAAGCGGTTGTAATTAAGGTTAATTTAGTTTAGTTAGGGCATAACCCATCTGTGGATAACAGGTGGGTTTTGATTTTTTAAAGTTTTAGTTGTATTTATTCATTAAACTAAAATCAAATGGAGTCCATAAACAGGACTTTAGCCCACTTTCTTTAAAGCCTGAATTAACCCAACTATTGCAAGTTTTAAAACAAGAATAACTCCCTTTTGCTTTATAAAAATTATCGATAGAAGTATAGCCTTGGTTTTCAAGAATAATCTTCATTCCGTTGTCATCTTTTAAAAATGTGTTATATAAATAGTTGTTCAGTTTATGAAGTTCTATCTCGTTTATTTTTATTTCAATCCAATGAGATCGTTTTGATTTATATTGTGTAACATGCATCAATGTTGAACTTTTTAAGAACATACCTTTGAATGCATTGTTAAACGTTAAATCTCCCCAAGTAGGTGTATTGATATAAAAGTTTTCGTCTCCCAACCAAAAGATAAATAGTTGTCAGATGCGCTATGCTTTATTCCCGAAAGTAATGATTTATCAATGTTATAAGTAGGTATTACAATGTCTAAATGAACTCCGTTAGTACTCAAATAAATGGATTTATTGGAAACCAAATCTGAATTTTCTCTATCTATAGTTATTACAGATAAGATCATTGAAAAGATTAAATATGAAATCGGAATTAGTAAAAAATATAGAAACCATTTAATAACTTTTTAAGTGATTTCATAAGCTTAGCTCTTTTTTCTGATGATAATGTTTTTCAAAAAGCAGTACCCAAGAAGTAAACCAAAACGCACCAAAAGGTGTAAATGCAACTCAGAAATGTACCAGAAATAAAGAAAAATAATCTAAAACTTTTTATTCCTATTTTGCTATCAAGATAATACCAGTCAAATAGTTCTAATAGTGTACCTAAGGAATAAAAAATGTTGGCACCAATTCCCCAAATTAATACACCAATTGTGTCTTCAAAAGTCCATTTATACTGGCTTTCAGCAAGAAAATTAAAGATGGCAAATAACCCAGATAATCCAACTAAAACATTGAAGACCCATCTTTTGGATTCCCACCATTTAATATTAGATTTTAACTCCTCTATATTCATTTTTAATTACCTAAAAAAATAAGGGTAATGTCCAATTTTCAATTGAAAAAACCATCTACTCATCATACATATCCCTAACCTTAGATAATTTTTTCTTCCAGGTATCAAGCTCTTTTTTATGCTTGTCAATGTTTTTATGAACGTCTTTTACCAAAGGATTGTCAGAATCTACATTAGAGAAAAACTGTAAATTGTTTTCAAGTTGGTTAATTTCAGCCTTTATCTCACTAATACGTTTTCTGATGAAGTTTTGTTCGTTATCTAGTAGTCTAGTGTCGTTGTCATCGCTAGAGAAGTTTTCAATTTTACTTTCAAATTTCACCATCTCTAATTTAGACTTGTCCATCTTTAATTTATCGAAGGCGTCATCAATAGCTTTATAAAACTTTCCGTCTATGTAACGTTTATTTTGAGGTACATAACCAATTTCTTTCCATTCAGCAATTTTTGCTTTTAGGGTTTCTACATTGGTTTTGGTATCGTCTGATAGTTTTAACTCCTTAAGTTCATCAAGAAGTTTTACTTTTTTGTCAAAAGCATCGTATAAATGTTGGTTTTCAGCTTTACGCTGTGCATGCATTCTATCAAAATAATGATTACAAGCTTTCTTAAATTGCTTCCAGATTTTATCGCTATCACGTCTTGGTACATGACCAATTTTTTTCCAATCACTCTGAATTTTCTTCATCAATGGAGTGATGGTTTCAAAATCGTCACTTTCCATATTGTCTTCAGCAATTTTTATTAAATCTCTCTTTTTCTGAAGATTTTCGTATTGTTCTTTCTTTAAGTCTTTATAGAATTTATTTTTTCCACGGTTAAAGCTTCGAACGGCATCCTTAAACTTTGCCCAAGTTGCTTCATTGACTTTGATTGGCACTTTTCCTGCGTTGAAAAAAGCTTCTCTTAATGCTTCAACTTCTTTAATTTTCTTTTGCCAAGCACCATGAGAATTAATTTGCTCTTCGCCTACTGCTAGGATATTGGCAATAATCTCCTCTTTTCTTTCTAGATTTTTCTCGTAAGCTTTATCTAAGTCAGCATAGTAAGCTTGTCGCTTATCATGGATAGTTTTTGTAGCATTGCTAAAACGCTCCCAAATTTCTTCTCTATGTTCTTTACCAACAGGCCCAAGTTCTTCTTTCCACATTTTGTGAAGAACTTGAAGTTCTCTAAAGGCACGATTTACATTATCATCAGCAGCTAATTCCTCAGCACGTTCTATGATTTTTAACTTTTGCTCATAGTTGTGCTTAAAGTCCATATCTCTTAAATCATTATTAAGATGTAAGAAATCATAGAAATTTTCTACATGATGGTGGTAAGAGTTCCAAGCATTATTGTATTTGTCTCTAGGAATAGGACCAGCATTTCTCCATTTTTCTTGAAGCTCTTTAAAGGTTTTGTAAGTGGTACCCATGTTTTCTTCAACATTAAGCAAGCCTTTTATTTCTTCTATAATAGCTAATCTGTTTTCTAGATTTTGTTTGAGCGATTGCTCACGGTCTTTATAGTAAGCGCTTATAGATTGTTTGTATTCTTTGTAAAGCGAATTGAAAAGTTTTTTTTCATCATTGGTGTAATAGAAGTCTATTTCATTACCACCATCCTCAATAAATTCTTCTTTTTTCTGCTCTAAAAGTTCACCAAATTTAGCGTTAAACTCAGCTTTTATTTCATTGACATGTTTTGAAATGGTCTGAATTTTATGACGTCTTAGTAGATTATTGAGTTCAGTTACCAGCTGATTCATCGTCATGGCATGGTAATCTTTATCCTCTAATTGGTGACGTTCACTATTAGATTCATCTTCTGCATCCTCAGCATTTGAAGCATCAATCTCATCCACATGATTTTCATTTTTCGGTGTTGCTTCTTGTGCATCAGGAGTTTCAACTTCTTTGGTTTCGTTAGAAGTTGTCTCTGTGTTTTCTTCAACTTTAGATGTTGGTTCTTGTATTGGAGTAGCTTCTGTAGATTCTACTTCTTTTTTTCCATCTGCATCTTGCAGGTTATCGTGCTCAGACATATGTCAATGTATTTATTAGAAGTTAAAGATACTAACAAGCGTTTGAAATACAAAGCATTTTGATAATTTGGCAAATATGTAAGGAATGGCTTACTTATTCCAGATTTCCCAGGATTTTTCAGCCTGAAGCTTTAGCATTTCCAATCCGTTTATTGTAACAGCTCCTTTGAGATCTCCACAGCTTAAAAACTTGGTTTGCTCAGGATTATAAATAAGATCATAAAGAATATGTTTGTCCGAAATACCATCATAAGGAATGTCAGGGCATTCATTTACTTTAGGGAATGTGCCAATTGGAGTGCAGTTAATTATAATGGAATAGGAGGCAATAATTTCTTGTGTAAGGTCTGTATATAAAAATTTGGCGTCTTTTTTTTCGGTTCTAGAAACATAATCAAAATCTATTTTTAGTTTTTTTAAAGCATGAGCTATAGCTTTTGAAGCTCCACCAGTTCCTAGAATTAATGCACTTTTATGATGCTTTTTTAAATGAGGTTTTAGTGAGTTTTTAAAACCATAATAATCGGTGTTATAACCGATGAGTTTTTGAAAGCGTGTAATTTTAATTGTATTAACGGCACCAATTTTTCTGGCACGTTTATTAAGATCGTCTAATAAAGGAATAACATCTTCTTTGTAAGGAATAGTAACGTTAAGGCCTTTTAGATCTGGATTGTTTTTTATGATGTCATCTAGTTCATGTATCGATTTTAAATCAAAGTTAACATAACTATGAGGCAAATTTTCTGACTTGAATTTTTCTGCAAAATAGGCTCTAGAAAAAGAGTAAGAGATATTTCTACCAACTAATCCGTACTTACTTGTTTTTAACTTGTCTAGTCCTTTGCCCATACCATTCTAGTCCTAAAATTATAAAGATTCCAAGGACAATATAAGCAATTGCAATGTATGTTTGGGTATTAAGTTCGGGTAAAAATCGTTGGTAATTTGCAATAACTTGTTCTCCAGTGGAATCCAAAATAAAAGCACCTTCAGAATTTGTTTTGTATATAGTTTCCTTCCAAGGCCATACTACTCCAAGCGAACCGATAATAAAGCCAACAATGGTTGCTAAGGTTATATTTTTGTAGTGATGTAGAATGTAATTTAGAATATGTGAGAAGGTCACCAAGCCAGTAACGGAACCTAATGTAAATACACCAAGTACTTTTAGCATTCGCATTCTGGCTTGGTCTTGCCAAAAGCTAAAATCTCCACTAATAATATCGAATAAGGTATCATAAAGTGCATTTACAGAATCTACCAAAAGTAAGACGTAGTTGCCCAATAAAATAAGAATGAAAGATCCTGAAAAACCAGGAAGCGTCATGCCAGAAACACTTATAATGCCGCAGAAAAAAACAAAGAAGAGGTTGTCATTTTCGGTTGCAGGATCCAAAAAGCTAATGCTTATACCAACAGCTGCTCCTAAAATTAAGGCTGTTATTGTTTTTTGGTTCCATTGTTTAAAATCTTTATTGATGTAGTAGATAGATCCTAAGATCATACCAAAGAAAGTACTCCAAACATAGAGTTGATAGTTAACAATGAGATAGTCTAGTACTTTTGAAATACTAAAATAACTCACTATCATGCCTAGAAATAAAAGGCTTAGGAATTTACCATTAATATAGCGGTAGAAACTTTTAAACCTGCCATTGAAAAACAGTTTAAAAGCCTTGTTGTTTACGCGTTGTAAAGAATAAATAAACTCTTCGTAAAAACCAGCAACAAAAGCTACAACACCACCAGAAACACCAGGAACTTTGTTAGCAGCTCCCATAGCCAGACCTTTAATGACCAAGAAAATACGATCTTTAAGGGTTCTGGTACTTTGCATTAGGCTTTAGTTTTGTTTTTTCCTAAGCTTTCTAAAATCAGAATTGCAGCAAAACCGATGACAATAAAAATAATAGCCATTATAAGTTGGTTGTCTCCATCATATGAAGATGGAAGTATGCTTTTATCGAGAAGTGTGACTTCTTCTCCTTCAGAATTTATGCGGGTTTTAAGCACTTCTTTCCATGGCCATATTTTATTTAATGAGCCAATCATAAAACCAGTTAGAATAGCTAAAGTCAAGTTTTTTTGATGTTTGAACATCCAGTTCAAAGCTTTTGAGAATACTTTAATCCCAACAACAGCACCAATAGCTAATAGAAAGAACTTTAAAAGAGCATTCTTAAAAAGTTCCATATTACCTTGAAGTAAGCCATCCCTTAAATCGTTAACAGTATCAATAGCTGTTTGATAAGCTCCAAGTATCAATAAAATAAAAGCTCCAGAAACACCAGGTAGTATCATTGCTATAATGGCTATAAATCCACAAAACAATAAATAAAAAGGGCTTTCTGGTGAGGCAAAAGGTTCTGCTAAAGTGATGTAATATGAAAGTATAGATGTGGCAACAATGGCTAAAATTATTTTTATAGACCAGCCTTCAATTTGCTTTGCGATGTATAAAATACTAGCTAAAACCAATCCGAAGAAAAATGACCAAAGTAAGATAGGTTCGTTATGAAGAAGCCATTTAATTAACTTTGCTAAGGATAAAATACTAATAGCAATACCTGAAAACAGCGCGAGTAAAAAATTACCGTTTATAGATTTCCAAGCAGATTTAAAACCTTCTGTTTTCCAAACTTTAAAAACCTCTAGGCTAATTTTATCAATACTCTCAATAAGTTCTTCGTAAATACCAGAAATAAAAGCAATAGTTCCACCAGAAACACCAGGTACAACATCGGCTGCGCCCATGGCAATACCTTTAAGGCTTATGATTAAATAGTCAAAAAATCGTCTTTGCATTCGTTCTAAAAAATGAACTGCTAAGGTATGGATTTTTTAGTTGGAAGTTCTTTTGGATTCAGAAATAATAGCCTTAACCATAGGCTTGTTATTTAGGTTCGGGAACAACTCAGAAATTATAAAACTGTAATCAATATTCAGTTTTGTAGCATTTTTAAGATGAAAACGGCCTTCCTCTTGTTGGTGAGTTGTAAAATATAGACCTGCCAAACGGTATTCTATTTCAGCATTTTCAGGATAAAACTCAGCTGCTTGAATTAAATTAAAAATAGCTCCTTGGTATTCTCCTAAACTAGTTAAGATATCAGATCTGTTAATCCAAGTTTCTAATTCATAGTTACCCAATTCCAAAGAACGTTTATAACCACGTTCGGCTTCTTCTAGAAAATTTAATCGCTTATTGATTGTTGCATAGAGTTTCCAGTATAACACATTTTCACCATCAATATTTACAGCTTTATTGATATAATAAAGTGCTTTTTGGTAGTTTAAGCGCTTCATGTAAAACTTAGTTATCGCAATCCACCCTTTGTCTAAAAGAGGATCTTCATCAACTGTTTTTCTAAAGAACTGAATAGCCAACTCTTCAAGTCCAAGCTTATCATAACAATGACCGATACGTAAAAGCGCAAAAGAGGTTGGATCTTCTAAAGCAAGCGTAATTTTATAGTTTTCTATAGCATCTTCATAGTGCTTCAGCTTTTCTAAAACTTTACCTTTTTCAATATATGCTCCTACAAAAGTATCGTCTGATATAATAGCAAATTCAAAAGCAGCATTGGCTTTAGCGTATTCTTTTAAAGTAAAATATTGACGGCCTAATTGATGCCAAGCGACTTCGCAATAAGGGTTAGAATCTAAAAACTCATTGAGATAGCTGATAGCTTCATCATTTTTGTTTAAGAAATCATAACAATACACAATATTATGAAGTGCAGAATAGTCTGAAGTATCAGTTTCTAAACATTTTTTAAAGTAGATGAGTGCATTTTCAAATTCATCTAAAAACAAATATTCCATTCCGACCAAAGCATACAAATCGGCATCGTCTTCTGGAGTACCAGACATACCAATAGCAATAAGTAGTGTTTGTATAGCTTCTTGGTGATGATCTTGTTTAGATAAAACATTAGCTTTCTGAATGAAGATTTCTTCATTGTTAGGTTCTAATGTGTGAAGCATTTCTAAAATTTCATTGGCTTGTGCAAATTTATTCTCAATCACCAAAATCTCTACTTTGAATAGTCTTAGGTTAATGGAAGTAGGATGTTGTTCTAAACCTAATTTGATAGCTCTTTTAGCTAAAGCCATTTTTCCATTTTCAAGATAGTGATGGATGATGTTTTCAAATTCGTCAGAATCGAAGAACAAAATATCGTTTGTTTTTAACATCGATTCAAACCTTGTGAGAGATAAATTTTCGTCGTCGTGACTATATTGCATAAGCGGATTAATGATTCACATGAATAAATTTACTGTTATCAATTGTTCATTGTAGATTTTTGCTTGAATGTTTTTAACAAATTAATTAACATTGAAATAAAACTTCAATTGAAATTAATTTTAAGCTGATATTCAGTGATTTGAAATGTGTTTAGGTGAATTAAATAGAATCTAAAATAGAAGTGATTATCTTACAACCTTTAATAAGTTCTTCATTAGAAATTGTTAAAGGAGGGGTAATTCTGATAGCTTTTGGTTCAAAAAGTAGCCAAAAAAGAATTAAACCTTCTTCTTGACTTTTTAATATAGCTTGGTTTGTTATGTCAGCATGTTCAGTTATTGCAGCCAACATTAATCCTTTGCCTCGTATGTCTTTAATGTGTTTATGCTGAAGATGTTGTCTTACCAATTTTTCTTTTTCTAAAGCTTCAGTCATTAGGTTAGAGGATGTTATTTCCTTTAATGTCGCTAAAGCAGCAGCAGCTATAACAGGATTTCCACCAAATGTTGTAATGTGTCCCATTTTAGGATTGTCACTTAATGTGTACATCATCTCTTTTGAAGCTGTAAATGCTCCGATAGGCAAACCACCTCCAAGACCTTTTCCTGTGACAACAATATCTGGTTGGCAGTTATAATTTTCAAAACCAAAGAGTTTACCAGTTCTTCCTATACCAGGTTGAATTTCATCCAAGATAAAAACAGCACCAACTTCATTACAGCGCTTTTGGACTTTTTGCAAGTAATCATTTGTGGGTTGAATAAAGCCTGCGCCTCCTTGAATAGTTTCTAATATCACAGCAGCTGTATTTTCCGTAATTTGAGAAAGATCAGCTTCATCATTAAATTGAATATGTTTTACATCAGGGATTAATGGGAGGAAAGGTTTTTTGCGTTCTTCATAATCCATTAAACTCAGTGATCCCATTGTATTGCCATGATAGCAATTTTTAGCGGCAATAATTTCGGTTCTTCCTGTATAGCGTCGTGCTAATTTTAAACTACCTTCAATAGCTTCAGTTCCGGAATTGACTAAATATGTGGTGTCTAAAGGTTTAGGTAAATGTTCTGCAATAAACTTTGAAAGCTCAACAGCTGGTTCTTGAGCATATTCGCCATAAACCATAACATGTAGATACTTGTCTAGTTGAGATTTAACGGCTTCAATAACTTTAGGATGACAGTGTCCCAAACTGCACGCAGAAACACCTGCAACAAAATCAAGATAACCTTTACCGTTTTTATCATAGATATAGCTTCCTTTGGAATGGCTGACTTCCATAGCTAAAGGATGAGGAGAAGTCTGTGCTTGGTATTTAAAAAAGTCACTTAACATTTTTACGCTACTCTTCTTTTTTTACGGAGCTACTATCTACTTTTAAAGTCTTTGTTTGAAAAGCTTTTTGAGGCTTTTTTACGCTAGGTTGTAACGGTTTAGTTTTTTCCTTTTCTGGTAAATTCCTAGCCGCTTTGTTAGGTTTGTTTGGTGTTTCTTTTCCAGCCTCTTCAATACGTTCGGTAACGGCATCGTCAATAAATTCTTCAGGAGGAACATAGTCTTCCAAACCTTGAATTTTTGGAAGATCTAAAGGAGGATCGTCTTTAAATAAATCTTCAATAGACAGTAGTCGTTCGTCTCCACGCCAGTTAAAACCTCTAAGTCGTCTTCCGCTTTTTGGAAAATCTTCTTCAGGATAAATATAGCCATCAATTTGATTTATAAAACGAACTTCTTCGATGGCACTTTCAACAATTTGAATATTAATACTTCCTGATTTTGATTTTTGGATTCCTATAAGCTCATTTTTATCATTTCTTAAATAACGAATCGTTTCCGCATTTTTGATAATATCAACATTGTAGAGTTCATTATCTCTAAACAAACCAATCAGTCGTTGTCCTTTGATTTGATCATAACCATCTTCGCTCAAGGTATCTTTACTCACTAAAAACGCATTGTTAAATACCTTTAAGGAGTCTAGTTTTTCGGTTTCTGTATTTGAGAGTAGATGAATGGTATCACCTGTCATTTGATTGCCTAAATTCCAAAGCACTGGTTTTCTTGCTAGAGCAAAAGCATCGGAAGAACTAAAACGTGCGAGATTCAGCATTTGTGTTAGTCCAGATTTATGATCAACATGAATGGAATCGGCTTTTCCGGCTAAATCACTTTTGTATATTCTAGCATTATAATAGCCACGTGTAATACGGTTTTCAGCTTTTCCAGTAACCATTAAAGTGTCCGCATGCATGTAAACAGAATCATTTTCTTGTACTGTAATCGCTAAAGCACGCTTGGTTATAAAAACAGAATCTCTTTCACGCCAAACTTCGGCATAATGCCCACGGACAATACTATTGTTAATAGTATCTGTAACCGTTATGTTATTTGTTGCCGAAGCAAAACTTTTGTTTCTATCAAAATATAGGCTATCACCTTCAACAGTTCTATTATCGTAGTCTATTTTGGCATTTCTTTGAAAATGACCTGTATCATTATTAGTATCGTAAAAACCACGTTCACAGTAGACTTTACTAGTTTCGCCCACAATTGTTGAAGGTCCAAAAAGGTAAGCGTGTCCGTTTTCTGTAAAAAAGTCTAAACGGTCCGTGTTTAAAGTATATTCAGGATTTACAAGAACTACATCTTGAGTAAACTGATACTTTTGGGCATTCATGTAGTAGCGACCAATCTGACTCGTTATTGTGCCAGATGAGTCTCTAACTACTTTACCTTTAGTGTCGTAGTACGCAAGTTGACGATTTCTATCGTAATAGAGTTTGTCAGTCGTTAAAACCGATTGAGGTTCCGTTAAAACAACATCACCTCTTGCGAAGGCGAGTTGCGTTTTTCCACTATATTCTACATATTTGGCGACCATATTAATAGAGTCGCCTTGTTTCATACTTACATTACTAAAAGCTTCTAGGTAATCCTGATCTTCGTAATAAATTGCTTTATCACAAAATACATCGGCTCCTTTGTGAACAAAGTGAACTTGTTGAGATTTATCTCTAAGAAAAACCTTAGCGCCATCTTCTATTTCCGGATCAGAATAAAACGTTCCAGCATACTCAACTGTAATACGTTGTTTTTCTTGAGCAGAAACAGAAAAAGCTATGATGAAACCAAGTAGAAAAAGAAGATTCTTAAAACTATTCAAAGCAATATGTTTTTTGTAAAGTAACACTTATAGATTTGCTTTAGTATGAGTTAACAGTTTTTTTAACAGAATCTTAATTGAAAATCTAAACTGTCTTCCTAACAATAGTTTGCTTACGATCTGGTCCTACAGAAACAATAGTAATAGGAATATTAAGCTCTTTTTCTAAAAACTCAACATAGTCGTTAAGCTCTTTAGGTAATTGCGAAGCTTCTGTCATTCCTGTTAAGTCTGCAGCCCAACCTTTTACTTCTGTGTAAATAGGAGTTACATTTTCCTCTTCTATGTTATATGGTAAGTGTGTGATAGTTTCACCTTTATATTTGTAAGCGGTACAAACTTTTAAGGTTTCAAAGCCAGATAAAACATCACCTTTCATCATAATTAACTGTGTAACACCATTAACTTGGCAAGCATAACGTAATGCCACTAAATCTAACCATCCGCAACGTCTTGGACGACCAGTTGTAGCACCAAACTCGTTACCAACTCTAGCCATAGTTTCTCCATCTTCATCAAAAAGTTCTGTTGGGAAAGGTCCAGAACCAACACGTGTAGTGTAAGCTTTGAAGATTCCGAAAACTTCACCAATTTGGTTTGGTGCAACACCTAAACCAGTACAAGCACCAGCGGCAGTTGTGTTTGATGAGGTAACAAAAGGATAGGTTCCGAAATCAATATCTAACAAAGAGCCTTGAGCGCCTTCAGCTAGAATTGATTTTCCAGAAGCTTGTGCTTGGTGGATGAATTCTTCTGAATCGATAAATTTTAAGGATTTTAAAGTCTCAATAGCTTCAAAGAAATCAGCTTCAAGTTCTTTTAAATCATATTGAATATCTACATTGTAGAATTCAATCATTGCTTCATGCTTATCAGCTAAAGCTCTATATTTCTCTTTCCAATCGGCTAATTCAATATCACCAACTCTGATGCCATTTCTACCAGTTTTGTCCATGTATGTTGGACCAATACCTTTTAAGGTAGATCCAATTTTCGCCTTGCCTTTTGAAGCTTCACTCGCAGCATCCAATAAGCGATGCGTAGGTAAAATGATATGTGCTTTTCTTGAGATGCAAAGGGATTTTTTATAATCAACATTTTGCTCATCTAATTTATCTAATTCCTTTTTGAAAATAACAGGATCTATTACCACACCGTTACCCACAAGGTTTACTGTGTTATCATGAAATATCCCAGAAGGAATAGTGTGTAAAACATGCTTTTTGCCATTAAAAACCAAAGTATGTCCAGCATTTGGGCCACCTTGAAAGCGTGCAATAATATCGTATTTAGAGGTGAATACATCGACAATTTTTCCTTTGCCTTCGTCGCCCCATTGTAAACCTAGTAGTAAATCTACTGCCATTGTAAAAAATTAGTTAGTCGTCCTTTTTACGGTTACCGTAAAAATATAATGAATGATTAGTTATCTGAATATCAAAAACCTCTTCAATGGTTTTTTTTATGGATTGAATGCGAGGATCACAGAATTCAATAACCTCACCAGTATCAGTTAAAATAACATGATCATGATTTTTATCGAAATAGGATTTCTCGTAATGTGCCTGACTTTGTCCAAACTGATGCTTACGTACCAAAGCACATTCTAACAACAATTCGATAGTGTTGTAAAGCGTAGCTCTACTTACACGATAGTTTTTGTTTTTCATTTTGATATAAAGTGATTCTATATCAAAATGCTCTTCACTATCATAGATTTCTTGAAGTATAGCATAGCGCTCAGGCGTTTTTCTATGTCCTTTTTCTTCAAGGAATTGTGTAAATACGCGTTTTACAATTTCCTGATTACTTTCTTCTGTAGTTGCATTCATAATTAAGGTGCAAATTTACACAATTTTTAAACTCTAGAAACCTTATCGATACCATTAATTTTTTTAAGATTGTCCATTAATTTTTTTAACATCGCTTGGTTTTTTACCTGTACGGTTATTCTACCTGTAAAGACGCCATCATCACTAGAAAAACTAATGCTTTTCATATTAACGTGCATGTTTTGCGAGATGAGACTTGTAATGTCATTTACTAATCCTAAATTATCAATACCAGACAATTCTATATGAGAAGTATAAACTTCTTGCGAAGAATCAATCCATTTGGCAGACATAATTCTATACGCGTAATTAGATTGAAGACTTACGGCATTCGGACAATTCTTTTTGTGGACTTTTATACCATCATTTATAGTTAAAAAACCAAATACTTTATCTCCAGGAATAGGGTTACAACAATTGGCTAAGGTATAGTTGAGTTTTTCTTCTTCCTTACCAAAAACTAACATATCATATTTAGAAGTAATTTCTTCTTTATGAATGTCTTTTGGCGCTTCTGGTTTATAGATTTTATTTTTAATATAACTCACAAAAGCATTGCTTCGCGAAGATGCAAATGCTTTTAGCTTGGTGTTGTCTATAGTGCCAATACCAACTCTGTAGAATAAATCTAATGAGGTGCTTAACTTAAAATAGTTTACTAACTCATTAACCGATTTCTCGTTGAGTGTTATTTTGAGTTGCTTTAACTTTCGTCTTAATATTTCCTTGCCTTCTTCTGCAATCTCTTTAGTATCGGCATTTAAGGCCGATTTAATTTTACTGCGAGCTCTAGCTGTAGTAGCATAATCTAACCAGTTGCTATTAGGTTTGGCATTATCTGAAGTTAATATTTCAACACGATCACCACTTTCTAGTTCATAACTCAGAGGGACTAATTTTCCGTTCACCTTTGCTCCACGTGTTTTCATGCCAACTTCAGTATGAATACTGAATGCAAAATCTAGTGGAGTAGCACCTTTTGGAAGGGATTTTAAATCACCTTTAGGTGAAAACACAAAGATTTCTTTAGAGTAGAGGTTAAGCTTAAACTGCTCAACAAAATCTACAGCATTGGCTTCATTGTTTTCTAAAGCTTCTTGTAGTCTATTAATCCAAAGATCTAAACTGTCTTCTTTTTCGTTGGCATTTTTGTATTTGTAGTGCGCAGCATAACCCTTTTCAGCAATTTCGTTCATGCGTTCGCTACGTATTTGTACTTCTACCCAACGACTTTTTGGGCCAACAACGGTAATGTGAAGTGCTTCGTAACCTGTAGATTTAGGTGACGAAATCCAGTCACGAAGACGAATAGGGTTTGGTGTAAAGTGATCGGTAACTATGGAATAGATTTTCCAAGCCAAAAACTTTTCGTTTTCCAAATCGGATCTGTAAATAATTCTAATGGCAAATTTGTCATAGACTTCATCAAAGCTTACGCCTTGCTTGACCATTTTTCGACGAATACTGAAAATAGATTTTGGTCTCCCTTTTATTTCATAATTAAGACCTTCTTTATTTAAAGAATTTTCAATGACTTTGGAGAACGCTTTAATGTAAGCATCTTGTTCTTCTTTGCTCTCTTGCATTTTCTCGGCAATGTCATTGTACACTTCAGGTTCGGTGTATTTTAAGCCAAGATCTTCAAGTTCGGTTTTAATATTGTAGAGTCCAATTCTATGTGCTAAAGGTGCATATATATAAAGGGTTTCCGAAGCAATTTTAATTTGTTTGTCATCCCTCATTGACTCCATAGTTTGCATGTTGTGCAAACGGTCGGCAATTTTTATAATGATAACCCTAACATCTTCATTAAGGGTTAAAAGCATTTTACGAAAATTCTCAGCCTGAAGCGAGACATCCATATCCTTTTTTAAGGATGATATTTTTGTAAGTCCATCGACAATGCGCGCTACGGTTTCACCAAAAAGACGTTCCATATCTGCAATGGTGTAATCTGGATTGTCTTCTACGACATCATGAAGTAAAGCTGCTGCAATAGAAGTTGCATCGAGACCAATTTCTTGAGCTACAATTTTAGCCACAGCAATTGGATGAAAGATATAGGCTTCGCCAGATTTGCGACGCTGATCTTTATGTGCATCTACAGCCACATCAAAGGCATGACGAATTAATTTTTTATCATCATCCGTTAAGGTTTGATAGCTTACTTTTAGTAATTCTTTGTAAGCTTTGGCAATGGCTTTATTTTCTTTTTCTATAGCTTCCTCTGTCATAGAACTAATGTAGTAAAAGTTCTTTTAACTGGCAATGGAGTTTGATGAGGAAATTTTGATTGGTTATATTTTAGTTATTGAATTCTGAAATCAAGATAATAGTGAAGTAAGTTTAATCAGTCTTTCAATTTTTGAGGCATAAAGAATGATATTATGACTATGATGAGTCCAATAATCATTGAGATATATGCTTTATAGTTTGTACTTATCAAAAGATTATCGAAATCCAAATCCGTAATCCCGAACGTAAGGAGCAATATTCCAGCTAGTTTAATGAGTGATATTTTTTTCATTTCTGTGTTTTTTCAAATTAAAAGTAGAACAGTTGATATTATTGAATAAACTTGTTTTAGGTATGTTAGCATGAACTTTTTTCTAATTCAGGTTTTTACTTTTTAATCAATCTTATTTACACGATAATAATCAAAGTCAACATAACCACCAGCCTCTTCTGTGGCGAAATTAAATAACCCAAAGCGATAACCCATAAAGTGCTTGGTAAAGGTATATACCATATTTAAAGTGTTGCCTATTTTTTGCCACTTTTCACCATCGAGACTATAATAAAAATAGGCTTCATCAGTTTCAAAATCACAATCTATTTTAAAATATACGTTTTCTTGATGAAGAGGGATTTGTTCTATCTCTTTGAATGACTCACTTAATTTGTTTATCATTTTAATGCCTTGTTTTTGGTCTTCATCTTCAAAACCTAATCTAGATTGTGTCATTACAATGAACATTTTATCATTTTCTTTCTTTACACCGACGTAACCGAATTTGTTTTGAAAGGCAATGAGACCTGCAACATCACCATTTTTCATTTCACTAACATTCACTAGAGTTGTGGCTGAAGATTTAGGACCAAACGTACGTTGGGTAAGCGTGTTTTTTGCGAATAAAATACTTTTATCAACACGACCTGTTGTAATACGTAATCGACCCGGATTTTCAAGAATAGCCCAGTTTTTGTTATCAGGGTTATGATTCCATTGCCATGCTAGCGGAAGTTTTGGATCATTTTCTTTTCGTTCAAATTCATCAGAAGCTACAATGCCAAAAATACCATTTGAATTATCTGGTAAATCTAGAGTTTCAGGTACTTTACCGTTAGTTCCCAAAATAGGCCAATCATTTTCCCATTTAACAGGGACTAAGTAGGGAATTCTACCAACACTTCCTCGGTCTCCAAAAAGCATGGCATACCAATTTCCGTCTGGCGTGTCAATTAACCCACCTTGTGCAATATGTTGGTCTTGAAGTACAACACGACCTTCATAAGGACCAGTAATTTTATCAGCTCTATGCACAATTACTGTACGTGCCCAATGACTTTTAGGCGAGGCAATATTGAAAAGGTAATATTTTCCGTTTATTTTGCGTATTTGGCAGCCTTCACCAGGTAAACCTCCAACTTCATCTTTACCAAAAACTAAGTTGACATTGTCTATAATTACTTTTTCTATACCGTTTGGTTTTATTCCTGATGCATCTGGAAGTAATTCAACAAGTTTTATAGTTCCTCCTCCGTAAAGCATATATACCTTACCATCATCATCAAAAAAGAGTGAGTTGTCATGAAGAACAGGCTCAAAAGAAAATGCTTCCCAAGGCTCTGTTTCAATATTTTTTGTTTTGTAAACATGCGTTTTACCTGATGTGGCAGAAAAAGTGGACACATAGAATATGCCATTGTGATAACGAAGACTACTAGCCCAAGACCCTTTTCCATAGGCTTCTTGACCATTTTCAAGATTCATTTTATCATTCTCTACCAAACGGTCGTAAGCATAACCAGCGATTTCCCAGTTAACTAAATCTTTGGATTTCATAATTGGTAATCCTGGACTCATGTGCATTGTGGTGCTACTCATATAATAAGTATCACCAACTCTGATAGTGCTAACATCTGGAACATCTGCCCAAATAACAGGGTTTTTAGCAACTTGAGCATAAATATTGATTAAACTCAAGTTGAAAAGCGTAATTAAAACAGTTAGTATTATTCTCGAAATATGATTTTCTTTTATCATTTTTAGCCTCAGATTGTTGATTAATGCTTAATTATAAGTTAACCAAGTTCGGCTTTTTCTGTTATAAAATCAAGTTTGGGATTTTAAGTATGTAGTTTTTTAGTAATTTTTATTTTCAAAACCATTAGTGATTTTTGCTAAGCCTTTAATGGTAGCGTATCTAACTTTTTCTTTATGTAGCAACCATCCACCAATGGCACCAATAAAACTTCCAATTATAATTTCTTGAAAACGTAAAACAATCAGTTCGTTTGGTGTGGTTATAATTGGGTTGGCAGCTTCAGAGAGAAAGATAGCCAAAGGTGTTATAAAAATTACTGCCAGCGCATAATTCCTTGTAATGAGTATTTCTACAATAAGTTGTAGTACGATTATAAAAACACAAAGTATAATTATAGATTTGGTAATACTGAGTAATAACCAGCACAGTCCTAAACCTAGAAGTGTGCCGAGAATTCTTTGAAACGTGCGTTGCCATATATGATAACGTGATGCACCTTGCATAACTGCTGCACACGATACAGGAATCCAATACGCATTATTCATTTTTAATAAATAACCGCACATTAAGGATAAGGCCATAAACACTCCCATGATAATCGCCTCCCAATAATCGGCATAGTTGTTTTTTTGAAGTATAGGTGAAGGTTTTGGCTGTGTGTTTTGGTTAGTCTTTAGGGATTCTATGACTAAATAGGCTAGAGCTAAAAAACTAGCAAACATTAAACCAAGGCTAATAAGTCCGACTTTAAAAGGTATGGTGTTAAGGTTAAATGGCTGACAAATAGATATAGATACTAAAAAAATAAAGAAAAAACTTCTAGGTGGAGCTGTTTTATAATATAACATTATCCAATGGGTTACCATTGAGAAAATTCCAAAGACAATGACGGAAACGATATGATTGAAACTGAAAAATTGTCCGATAGAAAACGATAAAATGAAACCAAATGCACTTATAAGCAGTGTTGATATTTTATTTGTTAAACTACCAGTACTGGGCAAGTAAAGTATTACCAATCCACTTAAACATGCTGTTAATCCAGCACTGACGTTACCAAAGTAAATCCCTAAAAATAGAGGTACTCCCAATGAAATGGCAATTAGTAAAGCCATTTGCCATTTTCTATTAGAGTCCTTTAGGGTAACTAATTGTTTAAGCTCTTTATGTATACTTTGCTTCATTTTCAAAAAGGCATCAAATTCTTACCCAAGAAGTAATTTTCAGTGATTTTATGCGTAAAGAAAAAGTTTTGAATAGAGATTACAAAAATACCGAAGTTATCTGAAAAAAGATAGCAAGAGTGATGCTATTATTTCTTTAAATTTCTAACTCTTTCTAACAAAGTTGGATGTGAATAATGCATAAATACATAGGCTTTGTGAGGAGTTAAATTGCTTAAACTGTTTTTAGACAGCTTTTTTAAAGACGTAATTAAAGGTTCTGCTTTGTAAGTGTTTTTGGCATAATCATCTGCTTGATATTCAAAAACTCTTGAAACGTAATTCATAATCAAACCTGTAATTTCTGAAATAGGTGAGTAGAGTAATCCAAAAGCAATTAACCCAACGTGAAAGCTAGGTTGTTCTACACCTATGGCATTAGACAATAATGGATTTGAAATAAAAATCGATAAAATATATAATGTCAATCCGGTAAGTAAAACAGAAGCAATCAAATTGAAAATAATATGATTGCGCTTATAGTGCCCAACTTCGTGTGCTAAAACCGCAACAATTTCTTCATCGTCTAAATCATTGACCAAAGTATCGTAAAGTGTAACACGTTTTTCACTTCCAAAACCCGAAAAATACGCATTGGCTTTAGTGCTACGTTTAGAACCGTCAATGATGAATATTTTGTTCAGGCTAAAACCAACAGAAGCAGCATAGTCGGATATTTTTTGGCGTAAATCACCATCTTCTAAAGGAGTCTGCTTATTGAATAGTGGTACGATAAGTTTGGAATAAAACATATTCATAAATACAGTGAATACCGTTACAATTCCCCAGGTGTATAGCCAGAATTGATTTTCTGTAATTTGATAAAACCAAATAATCAAAGCTATGATGCCTCCACCAATTATAACAGTCATTAACAAGCCTTTGATTTTATCTAAAATAAAAGTCTTTTTTGTGGTTTTGTTGAATCCGAATTTTTCTTCAATGACAAAGGTTTTGTAATAACCAAATGGTGTGGTAATGATATCGCTGGCAATCATAATAATGCCAAAGAAAATTAAGCCAATAATAATTGGGTTCTCTGAGTAGTTTCTGGCTATATTATCGACAAATTCAAAGCCGTCTAAAAGCAAAAAGCCTAAAGTTAGTACTAAAGAAAACAATGAGGACCAAATGCCAAATTTATAATTGATTGTCTTGTAAGCTTGCGACTTTTTGTATTCACCTTCATCGTAAACGTCATTTATTTCAGCAGGAACAGCATCGTTAAAATGTTTGGCATTTAACGCATCTAGAATTTTATCAATAACAAAATCGATGATTATGATAGCTATGATGATATAAAATAGGGTTTGTGCGGTCATTGTGTGTTTTTATTTTGTCATTGCGAGCGTAGCGTGGCAATCTTAAAACTTAAGAAATTGCGACGTCATTCGTGTCTCATTCCTCGCAATGACATAATTATTTAAAGTCTCGTTGTCTTTTGGCTTCAAAAATAAGAATTCCAGCAGCAACAGAAACATTCATAGAATCGATAACGCCTTGCATAGGAATACTGATATTTTGCATTGCAGCATCTCGCCATTCTTGGGTTAAGCCAGTAGCTTCTGTACCAACGACGATAGCAGTAGGTAAGGTGTAATCTTGTGTGTGATACGGTTGTGATTCTTGCAGAATAGCAGAAAAAATATTGAAATTATAACGCCTTAAAAAATCAATAGCTTCAGTAGTACTCGCCGTGGCAATTTCAGTCGTAAACACACAACCAACACTAGAGCGAATAATGTTAGGGTTGTATAAATCTGACTTTGGATTGGCAATAATCACAGCGTCTACATTGGCAGCATCCGCAGTTCGCAATAAAGCGCCAACGTTACCTGGTTTTTCGGGTGCTTCAGTAACTAGAATTAAAGGATTTTTATTAGAGAGTTTTAAATCTTCAAGTTGGTGTGCTCTACTCTTTACGACAGCAATAACACCTTCAGTAGTATCACGATGTGCCAATTTTTGAAAAACTTCTTTTGAAATTTCAATAATTTCAATACCGTATTGAGACATAGCTCTGGCTTCAGTTTCAGAAAACAAATCAGGAAAAAACAAAAGCGTGTCTACTTTGTAGCCGCCTTTTATAGCTAGTGATAATTCACGTTTACCTTCTATTAAGAACTGACCAGTTTTTTTGCGTTGCCTAGATTTTTCTTTTAGTTGCACAAGTTGTTTAATAAGAGGGTTTTGTGGGCTTGAAATGTTTTTAACCATTTTAATTTCTATATATTTGGCAACAACAAAATTAAGCTATTATGAAACAAAAACTACTTAACCTATTTTTAATCTTATTTGTCTCATCTTTTTCTTTTGCTCAGGTAGCAAATCAACCTTCAGACTTAATGGTTTGTGATGATGATAATGATGGTTTTTTCCTTTTTTTTAACTTAACATTTGCAGATGCAGAAGTTTTAGGAGGACAAAATCCAGCAGATTTTATAGTGACCTATCACGAAACACAAAGTGATGCAGAAAATGGTGTCAACGCATTACAATCTCCCTATGGAAATGTAGTTCCATTATTACAAACTATATATGTGCGTTTGGAAGAAATCAGTTCAGGAAATTTTGATACCACAACATTAGATTTAATCGTAAATTTTTCACCTATTCCTACTCAACCATCATCTTTAGATTTATGTGATGATACAAATGATGGTTTTGCTGAATTTGATTTAACAGTTAAAAATGCCGAAATTATTGGCGCAAATACTAATGTGTCAGTGACATATTATGAAACAATTTCAGATGCTGAAAATCAAACCAATCCTATATCTAATCCTACATCTTATACAAACCTTACAAACCCTCAAACTTTATTTCTAAGACTAACGGATCTTACTAATGGTTGTAGTTACTTTTATACTTCTGGAAATTTGACCATTAGAGTTCTGCCTAGTCCTGATTTATTAGAAAACCCAGATGATATTGAAATTTGTGATGATGGGAGTGGATTTTCCATATTTGATTTAACTACTAATGAAAGTTTCTTAGACCCTTCTGGTGAAGGTTTTTTAATGAATTATTATGTGTCTTTAGTTGATGCTGATTCTGGAACTAATGCTATTAGTAACCCTGAAAATTATGTAAACACTAGTAATCCTCAAGAAATTTATGTTAGGGTAGAAAATGATGTCACAGGGTGTTATACACTTACTAGTTTTGATATATGGGTCAATTCACTGCCAGAAGTTGTAGCTGTGACAGATTTTGTTGTATGCCAAATAAACTCTGAAGGTATTGCTAATTTCGATTTAACATATAAAGATGAAGAAGTTCTTGATGGTTTAGATCCAGTTAATTTTTATGTTACATACTATGCAACTATAGTAGATGCACAAACACAAAGTAATGCTCTATTAAGTCCTTGGATTAATACTTCAAATCCAGAAACAATATATTTTACAATTACAAATTATAGTTCAGGTTGTACATCGGCTATACAAAGTTTTGATTTGATTGTTAACGAAGGAGTACAAGCAAATCCTAGTATGTCACCAATTATTTACGAACAATGTGATGATAATATAGAAACAGATGGAGATATAAGCAATGATAGTGTTCAGTTTGATTTATCAAATATGGATGCACAGGTCATTGGTGGTCAAGATCCATCAGAATTTACAGTAAGTTATTTTGCAACATTAATAGATGCTGACATGGGTATAAATCCTTTACCAGTATTATATCAGAACATAAGTAATCCACAAATTATATATGCTAGATTGGAAAATAACAACTCAGTTTGTTACGATACAACAGAAGCTACCTTATTAGTAAATCCTTTACCTTATTTTTCTATTAGTGATATAGCCTATTGCCAAGGGGAGTCTGTTGTAATTGATACAGGTTTGGATAGTAATAATTATTATTTTTCATGGTATTATGAAGGCGCAAATATTACAGGAGAAACTCAAGCGACTTTAACAGTTACTCAACCGGGAGTTTATTCTGTTAGTGCTACTTCTGTATTTGGTTGTGGGATAACTTCAACAGAAATAAATATTGAAGAGGTAGACTGCACTGACTCAGACTCTGATGGAGTTATTGATAGTGATGAAGATATTAACGGTAATGGCAATTTAGATGATGATGATACAGACAATGATGGTATACCTAACTATCTAGATAGTGACGATGATGGTGATAATATACCAACAGAAGTTGAAGTCGGAGAGGTTTCGGGACGAAATAGTTCAACAGTTTTACACCAATTTATAGATACAGATAACGATTCTATTGAAAACTATTTAGATAATGACGATGATGGCGATGGTGTTTTAACCATAGACGAAGATTATAATAACAATGGAGATCCAACGGACGATGATACCAACTCTAATATGATTCCAGATTATTTAGAGGCTGCGGTAGCACTTAATGTCAATAATTTTAATGTAGAAGCTTTCAAGATCTACCCAAATCCAGCAAAAGCGACTTTATACATCCAAATGGATAATATTTATTCAAATGTAGAAGTGTCAATTTATGATGTTCAAGGCAAACAAATAGGATTAAGTAAGACTTTAAGTTCTAATATCACTGAATTAGATGTTTCAAATTTTGAATCAGGAATTTATTTTGTCAAACTTTCTAATGATGAAATATCGGTTACAGAAAAACTGGTAATTCAATAAGTACTTATTCGAATAGATACATTTTAAAGTCTCAGAAAAACTCTGAGGCTTTTTTTGTAAAGTATTGTTTCTGTTTTCGTCCAATATCACAACTAATAACCAAAACATGAAGAAAACAGTCTATCTTTTATTATTTACAATTATTGCTTCAGCTTGTAAAAATGAAGTAAAATCAGAAATCCCAACTATTACTAAAGAAATCGAAAAAGAACAGATTACTACTAGTATTTACCCGGAAACTATAACTAAAGTTTTTGATGCTCATGGAGGCATAGACAACTGGAATAAAATGAGAATGCTATCCTTTACTATGGAGAAACCAGATGGTAAAGAAGTAACGACAATAAATCTTAAAACGAGAGCTGAATTGATTGATACGCCAGACTATACAATGGGTTATGATGGAAAGTCGCAATGGGTTTTAGAAAAGAACAACAAGCCTTTTGCTGGAAATGCAAAATTCTATAAAGGACTCATGTTTTATTTTTACGCCATGCCTTTTGTACTTGGAGATAACGGTATTTCTTATAAAGAAATAGAACCATTGACTTATGACGGTAAAACTTATCCTGGGATTTTAATTTCCTATGAATCTGGTATTGGTGAATCACCAGATGATCAATACAAGCTTTATTATGATAAATTGACAGGAGAGATGGCTTGGCTAGGTTACACGGTTACTTTTGGTGAAGGTGAAAAAAGTAAAGATTTTCATTTTATAAGATACAATAATTGGCAAACTCTAAGTGGGTTAAAGCTGCCTAAAAGTATGGATTGGTATAAATACGAAAATAATCAGCCTACTGAAAAGCGAAATACTATTGAGTTTGTAAATGTATCTATTTCTGAAGAAGTATCAAATAAACAAATGTTTTTAAAACCTGAGGAAGGCAGATTGATAGAGTGATATAGCCTTAAAAGTCTTAAGAATAAGAAGAATACGTTTTGATAAGAGTTAAGGTTTAATCGGATTGAGTTTAAGTAAACTTACTTGTACTTGTATCTTTGTTTTATAAAAAGTTCAATAAAACCATGATTAAAAAGTGTACTGTAATAGTAGTTATGTTGATTACCATATTCTCTTATGGACAAAACAATGCTACAGATAAAATTACAGTACGAGACACTTCTGGTTATGAACTCACATTCCAAAAGAACGTAAGTTACGCAGCTCGAAAATTAAAATTTATTCAAGAACTCAAAACCACTGGTGACAGTCTAATTTTAGAAACGGAGAATCAACCAATTCGTCAAATTGATATTCTTAATGATGATTATTTAGAAACCATCGACGTTTATGACACAAGTGGTAAAGTAGGGCTAGGAAATCTTCCTATAGGTAATTATGTTGTACAGGCTAAAATTGACCGACATTGGGTTGTTATGTACTTAGAGAAAAAAGAAGCTGTTTTAGAAAATAAAATCATTGATGTTTCTGATGAAATTGAAAGAATAACCATTTCCAAAGAAAGCTCAGAAGAAACATTGTTTAATAAAGATATGATGTACTGGGTAGTTTATGAAAGTAATTCTCAGTTTTCGTCTGGAAAAACTATGGGCTTAAAAAGCGTTGAAGAAATAGAAAAGATGATTTCCAAAATTGAATTAGAGCTTAAAACCGAAGACGGAAAAAATAATAAGTTATTTGTTTATGAAGTGTATGATAAATCAAAATTTGTGCGTAAACAGTTAAGAAATAGAAAATATTACCAGTCAAAAAAATCAAAACACTTTAATGTTTCTCCGTTATATTCTTCTGAAGAAAAAAAGATAGTTGTAACACAGTCTTAGGATAAAATAGACTTAATGTTTTTAATTTATAGTATATATAATATAATCTTCATTCCAGGTATGATGCTGTATTGAAGAAAAATTGAATGTAGATTCCAAAAACTTTCTTTCTGTAGGATGCATATAAATAATAGTCATTTTACGAGGAGAATTATCCAAAGATTTTTTTAGGTTATTAATAACCTTTTCAAAAATTATTCCATTAAAAGGGTTATACATAAATAAGATACTATCTTCAGGCTGAAATTCATAGGTTGTAGCATCTCTATTTCAACAGAAATGTTCGATTTTGAATTTGTTTTGGATTCGAAAGATAAAATGTTTCTTTTTGCTATACCACAAAGTTTTTTTGAAAGTTCTATGCCTTTTACTTGTTTAAACCCATAGCTGTTTGCAAGTAGTAGAATTTTTCCTTTTCCACAACCCATATCTATGAAGGTTTGATTTTTAGGTAATTTCAGTTTCTTCAAAATTGATTTAACAAGATATGCATTACACCCTTGATAGTGGACAGAATACTTTGCAATATCATTTTCTCTAATTAATTCTTCGTGAGAAATCCAAGAAACAGTATCGGTACTGTTTTTCCAGTCAAAATATAAATCGTAAAGATGAGAATACATAGCTCTAAATGTCCTTGAGAATCCATCTCTGTGAATTTTTTTTACTGTTCGAATTATAACGTTCAAAATAAATAGTTTTGAATCAAAATAAATTTAATTTACCTTAACTCAATAAATATTAGACGTAAAACAAAAAAAGCGAGCTAAACAGCTCGCTTTTTTTATTGTTCATTTTTGTACTTTTCAGAATAACGTTTCCATAATTCAGTTTGGTGTGTTTCTAAACTAATATTCCTGCCATCAATAAAAGCATGAGTAAGTTGATTGGTGCGCATGTCTAAAGCATCACCTTCACTAATAAATAATGTTGCACTTTTTCCTACTTCTAACGATCCATAGGAATCATCAATCCCTAATATTTTTGCAGCATTTAGAGTTATAAGTTGTAGCGCTTGTTCTTTTGTTAAGCCATATGTTACAGTAGTACCTGCATAAAAAGGAAGGTTTCTAGAGTTCATGCGTTCCATATCACCACTAGGCTCTAAAGCTACTAAAACACCTGTGTCAACAAGCTTTTTTGCTAGCTTATAGGATTGGTCATAATCATCATCTTCCAATTCTGGTCTAGAATGTATACGTCGCAGTTGTACAGAAACATCATTTTGTTTTAAAAAGTCAGCAACATTACCAGCTTGGTAACCACTAACAATAGTAATGTGTTTTACTCCTTGAGCTTTTGCAAAATTAACGGCATCAGTAATGCCTTTTTCATCATCAGCATTTATAAACAGACGTTTAGTGCCATCAAATAACCCAATTGTTGCTTCATAAGGTAAATGACGATTATCTTTTGAGCCCTTACTGTAGCTTTTAGCTTCGTTAAAGTAGTTTTCTACTTCGGTAACTTGTTTGTTGTAGTTTTTGTTTGGTTTTAGACCTGGATCTTCACCAAGCCACCAACGACCACGACTGAAGCTATTTGGCCAGTTGAGGTGAATGCCGTTATCTGTTTTTATAGCAGCATCTTCCCAATTCCACGCATCGTATTGTACTACAGAAGAAGTTCCTGAAATTCGACCACCTCTAGGAACCACTTGCCCTAAAAGCACTCCGTTTGGTCGCATAGATTCTACAACTTTAGATTCAGCATTGTAGGCAATTATACTTCTTATATGTGGATTAAAAGTGCCGAGTTCAGATAAATCATCGGAAGCCTTCACAGCATCTACTTCAACTAAGCCAAGCGTTCCGTTAGAAACAATAAATCCTGGGTAGACGTGTTTGCCTTTCGCGTCAATGATATCCATAGCTTGTCTGGTAAGTGGAGTAGTAGCTTCTGGTCCTATAGTGGTAATTTTTCCATTGCTAACTACAATGATGCTGTTCTCTACAACCTCGCCATTACCAATATGAGCAGTAGCACCAACAATAGCAAAATCTTTAGTTTGCTTAGGTGCTGGCGTTTGTTGTGCAAAGCCTAAGATAGTGCACAACAGAATCAATACGATATTTATTTTATTTAAAGTCTTCATATTTCTTTGTTTTATTGTTGAGCATCTATCGAATCGCAATGCAATAATTTCTTTTCTTTTCTCTCTATTGGTTGTGTTTTTAAACCTTTGTTTTTCTCTTGAAGCATCTTATTAATTAACTCGCTTTTTTCTTTTTTTATAGCATCTCGCATTTGTTGGTCGCGTTCAAGATCAAAATAGGTAACTCCTTCGATAATGGTTTTTTCAGCTTTAGCATAAATTGATAAAGGATGATCAGACCACAATACAACATCGGCATCTTTTCCAACTTTAAGACTACCAACTCTATCTTCTAGATGTAATAATTTTGCAGGATTTAAAGTCACAAATTTTAAAGCGTCTTCTTCGCTAACGCCACCATATTTTACGGATTTAGCAGCTTCTTGATTTAAGCGTCTAGACATTTCGGCATCATCACTATTTATAGCAACCGTAACACCTGCGTTATGCATAATAGCCGCATTGTAAGGAATAGCATCATTAACCTCGTATTTGTAGGCCCACCAATCACTAAATGTTGAACCACCAACACCATGAGCTTTCATTTTGTCAGCAACTTTATAACCTTCTAAAATGTGAGTGAAAGTATTAATATTGAAGTCGAATTGCTCAGCAACTTTCATTAACATATTGATTTCACTTTGCACATAAGAGTGACAGGTGATGAAACGTTCTTTATTAATAATCTCAGCTAAAACTTCCATTTCAATATCTTTTCGGTAGGGTTTACCGCTTTTCTTGAGTTCATCATAAGCTTTTGCACGAGAAAAGTAATCTACAAAAACCTGCTCAACTCCCATACGAGATTGAGGGAAACGCTCATTACGGCTCAATCGTGTTTGTTTTACATTTTCACCTAAAGCAAATTTTATAAACTTAGGTGAATTGTTATACACTAAATCTTCTGCCGCTTCTCCCCATTTTAGCTTGATAATAGCTGAACGACCACCAATAGGATTAGCCGAACCATGTAATATCTGAATAGAGGTTACACCACCAGCCAAGTTGCGATAGATATCAATATCTTCATCATCAATCACATCTTCTATAGTAACTTCAGCAGAAGAATTCTGACCAAATTCATTAACGGAAGCTGTAGCAATATGAGAATGTTCATCTATAATCCCTGCGGTTATATGTTTACCTGTAGCATCAATAACTTTTGCTTTACCATCCGATAGGTTTTTGCCTATTTTGGCAATTTTTCCATCTTTGATTAAAACATCGGTATTTTCAAGGACACCTTCATTTTCATTAGTCCAAACAGTGGCGTTTTTGAATAATAACGTTTCAGATTTTGGACTTTCTTTAAACCCAAAACCAACATTTGGATAGGAAATAGGACTCATAAAAGGCGTATCACTTTCGTCATCAGCATCTTTCTTGTCCTTTTTATCTTTTTCGTTGTCATCTTGTTTTGCTTGCAGTGCAAAAATAGAAACTTCATTTCCGTTTGGTAAAATAGCTTTACCATTTAAGCTATTGTTATTTGTAGTATTTACAACAATTCTTACATATTCTTTTTTTGTAGAGTCTGTGGTTTTAAAAGTTAGTTTTACCCAATCATCTTCGTAAGAAAGTTTGGTGTCGTAATTTATAGAGTCAGATTCTAATTTTGCTTTAGGTTTAGTTATGCTGTTCGAGATATTTAATTTATAGTCATTACCGCTCAATTCAAAAGTGTAATCACCATCAATATCTTTCACATTCATATCAGAAATGATATGTTGCGACCCTTGTACCCAGTTTTCAAAAAGTTTAGTGTCTTTATCAAAAACATCACCAGAAGTAATTAAAAAGTTCGCATAGCTGCCTTCTGCTAAGGTGCCTAAAACATTAGACTTTCCTAAAAGTTTAGCAGGTATCGTTGTTAAAGCTTCTAAGGCTTTTTCTTTAGAAAGCCCGCTTTCAATAGCTTTTAATAAGTTAGATTGAAAAGATTTTTTAGATTTTAGTCCGTGTGTTGTTAAAGTGAAAACAATACCATTTTCAGCTAATAATCTTGGATTATGAGGCTCTTGTGTCCAAGCGCGCATATCACTCAGTGAAAGCGTTGAAGCCAAAAACGGATCTTCAACATCATAAGCTATTCTAAAATCTATAGGAAGAATTATTGTAGCATTACTTGCTTTAACTTCATCTAATCTTTCATATTCATCACCACCACCAACAATAGTATATTGAATATTAAAAGCATCACCAACTTTATCGGCTCGCAAAAGATTAGCTCTACTGCCTGCTTCAAAAATTTGTGGTAGGTTTTTATTGCCGTTTAAAGCTTCGAGCGATAAATCTCTGGTGTCAATATTTCCTGCGGCATACCATTGTGCATCATTGTACATTTGTCTTAACAACGCCATACTTCCCATAATTGAAGAAGGATAGGTTTGACGAGATTTAACGCTAGGTGAAAATGAGAAATGCTGAGCACTTTCGGCATCAACAATTCTCATAGAATTGTCGGCATCAGAGTTTAAAGCAATTAAAGCACTTGTTCCTCTTGCAACACCATCAGGCATATAGGTATTTACAACACCAAAACCTAGTTCGTGTAATTCTGTAGCTTCCTTGTCATTATAAGTAAAACTGTTCATTACATCTTGCTCAGGCATAATATGATCATTCCAATAATAACCACTTCTACTTGGTCCATACTGTGGACCATTACCTCCACGTTCAGGTTTTTTGACTCCAAAAGTGGTGTACATATCAATAAAAGATGGGTAGATACTTTTACCAGATAAATCATTGACCGTTGTATTCTTTGGGATTTTAACCGATGTGCCAACACTTATAACTTTACCATCTTTGATAAGCAGTGTGGCATTGTCTATAACTTTTGTAGGTGAAACGTGAATTTTAGCATTTGTAAATGCTGTGTAATTCGTGTTTTTAGATTTTACACCAGAATTACTTGGGAAGTAATCTTGGGCAAACAACGAAAAACTGCACATAAGCATGAGCAGCCGTAGATGTAGTTTAATCATATGTGGTTAGTTAAATTAGAATTCTAAATATAAGAATTATCATTTCAAGGTACAGCGAATATCTCTTTTTTTAACTTTTAGAGTGGTTGGTTCTCATAATAGTTAACCAAAAGTGCCACAACATAACTGTAACTCTTCATACCGTCGGATTGGTTGTTGGCTTTCAAAAAGTTATCAAATGTTTTTTGAAAAAAAGGTTCGATTGGGTTTTCGTGAGATAACCAAAAGTCTTGCACTTCCTGATAATTTTTAAGGATACCTTTGTTGATTGTGGTTAACATATTTTCATAAAGCTCAGGGTCTCTTCTGTAAATTTCAACTATACAATAGCGTAGTGCAAACGTATAGCCAGAATATTTAAAGTATAGATCTTCATTATGAATAGCAGCCAAACTGCCAATAAAATTAGCTTCATTTTCGGCGGCATAACCAAGTTGGTGAGCCGCTTCATGACAAGCTGTAGTTGGAAATTTATAAATAGGAATAAGGCCATTTACCTGAGCTTCGTTAGTGAAAGGATTTAGATATCCCGAAAATCCCATATACGTTAATGGTAAACTATAAAGTGATTGTTTTATGCTTTTTGGATTATATTTCAAATGTGGATACTCTTTTGACAGTTCATCATAGCCATCTTTTACTTTATTGAATATTTCAGCTTTAGAGTAAGGCAAATCTATTTTTAAACTATCATTTTGAGATAATTCTAAATAAATAGTATTTGATTTTGCGATAAGTCGTTTTGTAAACGAAACGAGTTGTTCGGTTGTGTAGTCAGCTTCAATATCTAAGGATTTGTACAACGGCTGTCTATAATAATTGTAAGCCCAAAGGAGGTGAAATGCAAAGTAAGCTAAAGATAATGTAGCTCCAACATCGAGTAACCATTTGATCGTGTCTTTGTAGATGCGTTTCCTGTTAAGAAATAACCATCTTAGAAGATATATTCCTGCTAAGGTGTACAGTATATCTCCGACAGAAAAAGGAATCCAGCCAAAACTATAATGCATTAGTTTAGAGATAAAAACATATAAGCCATTACTATAAAATTGCTCAATAAACTCAGGTGATTTTTTCAGAATTAAAATAATTACAATCTGAACAACTAAAAAAATAGTATGGCCGAATTTTATGTTTTTTCGCATAGTCTCAAAAATAGAAAAAACTTGTCATTACTTTATTTTGTAAGAATCCATTTATGAAAATTTTAATTCTTGATTAAGAAAAGAATCAACTAGCAAATGATACGTCATTCAGCAAGTCATTTTGTAATTTTGCAATACTAAAATAAACAAACATGAACACAGAAATAAGAGCCTTAGAGCCTAAAGTACTTTGGAACAAATTTGCAGATCTTAATGCTGTACCTCGACCTTCAAAAAAAGAGGAGCGCGTTATAAAGTTTATGAAGGACTTTGGAGAAAATCTAGGTTTAGAAACTATTGTAGATGAGGTAGGAAACGTTATCATTCGAAAGCCAGCAACAGCAGGTATGGAAGACCGAAAGCCAATCGTTATGCAATCGCATTTAGATATGGTACACCAAAAAAATAACGATACCCAATTCGATTTTGATACACAAGGCATCGATATGTTCATTGAAGGGGATTGGGTAAAAGCAAAAGGGACAACACTTGGCGCAGATAATGGATTGGGAGTAGCAACCATAATGGCTATTTTAGAAAGTGATAGTATTGCTCACCCAGCATTAGAAGCACTTTTTACTATAGATGAAGAAACTGGTATGACAGGTGCTATGGGATTAAAAGGTGGTTTGCTAAAAGGTGATATTCTACTAAATTTAGATACTGAAGAGGATGATGAAATCGGAGTAGGTTGCGCTGGTGGAGTAGATGTTACTGCTACACGTACTTATAACGAAGAGGAAACTCCTGAGTTTAAAATTGGTTATACAATTGAAGTTAAAGGTTTGCAAGGAGGACATTCTGGTATGCAAATTCATGAAGGATTAGGAAATGCAAATAAACTAATGAACCGTTTATTATTTGATGGTTTTGAAAATTATGGTTTACGTATTTCTGAAATTGATGGTGGTAGTTTGCGAAATGCTATTCCAAGAGAAAGTAAAGCTATAGTCGCTATAGATGCCGTTAATGAAGCGGCTTTTGAAACTGAAATGAAGGCTTTAGCAGATACAATAAAGCATGAGTTTAAAACTATGGAACCTGACTTAGAAATTAAGATTTCTAAATCTGAAACACCAGAAAAAATCATGGACTTAGGAGTACAAGAAGGATTAACAAGAGCCTTATATGCTGCTTTAAATGGTGTGTATAGAATGAGTCCTGATATTAAGGATTTGGTTGAAACCTCTAATAATATTGCACGAGTAATCGTAAAAGATGGAGCTATTAAAATAGGTTGTCTAACACGTAGTTCTGTGGAAAGTTCTAAATGGGATTTAGCCAATACATTACGTGCTACTTTTGAATTAACAGGTTGCGAAGTAGAATTTTCGGGTAGTTATCCTGGTTGGGCGCCAAATATGGATTCTGCTATCTTAAAAGTAATGGTGCCAATTTACGAGCGTTTAAATAATGGCGAAAAGCCTCATGTAGCGGCTTGCCATGCAGGTTTAGAATGTGGGATTTTAGGACAGAATTATCCAGAAATGGACATGATTAGTTTTGGGCCAAATATTAAAGGAGCACATTCACCTGATGAGCGTGCTCAGATTTCTTCAGCTCAAAAGTATTGGGATTTTGTTTTAGAGATTTTGAAAAACATCCCGAAGAAAGATTAATGTTTTAGATGCTGAAACAAGTTCAGCATGACAATAAGATTAAAAAAAAGCAGCTACTCAGAATGAATAGCTGCTTTTTATCTTTTATTTTGGTTTGCTTAATTAGCAATACTTGTAAGTTGAATATCAAACACCAAGTTGGTTTTTGGAGGTATTGGTCCGTTGCCATTTTCTCCATAACCTAAATAATAAGGTATAAACACTCTGGCTTTATCACCCACTTTCATGTTTAACATCGCTTCTCTAAAACCAGCTATCAAGCCAGCACTTTCATTATAAGGTTTAGAGAAGGGAGCGTATTGCCCAGCTTTATCTTGTCGTTCATCGTATTTGCCATTTTTCTCAGCAACTTCTTTCCAAGTAGTCCAAAATAATGTACCATCTTCAAAATACCCAGCACAATCAATGTTTACTTGGTCTGTTGGTTTAGGTTTTACACTATTACTTTCTTTGGTGAAAATCATAGCCATTCCTGTTGGAGATTCTAATTTACGACCTTCTAAAGAGTCATTCTTTTTAAGCCATTCATCTCTAGCTTCTTTGGCTTTAGCTTTAGCAGCTTCTTTAGCTTCTTCTCTAATTGATCTAAAATTATCCTCAACTTTTGGCATTTCTTCAGAAAACACTTTTGGTGCATCAAAGAATTTAGCCTCTTTTCCTTTTCTGATAATATTTACTTTAGTGATAACAACATCCTCAACAGGCTTATTATTTCTTGCTCTTGGGTTTATCACTTTTACATTAGAAATAGAATCTTGTATTTCAAGCCCTTTAACTAGTTCACCAAATACCGAGTGACAGCTAACTCCAGGTTGGTCACATGGTTTTAAAGCTCCGTTTTCGTCGTAGAAATTTCCTCTTGGGTAAGGAACTTCAGTAATAAAAAACTGGCTTCCGTTAGTATTTATTCCACCAGCATTTGCCATTGATAAAATGCCTGGCTTATCATGCTTAAGTTCAGGGCTAAAATCTGCAGCAAACCTATAACCAGGTGTTCCAGATCCGTTTCCTAAAGGATCTCCACCTTGGATCATAAAGTTGTCCATTACTCTGTGGAAAGTTAGACCATCATAGAATGGTTTATCTTTATATTTTTCTTCAACCATAGGGTGGTTGCCTTCAGCAAGTGCTACAAAATTAGCGACAGTTACAGGTACTTTATCATAAAAGAGTTTAGCTACCATAGTACCTTTGGTTGTTACTATTTCGGCATAAAGTCCATCTTCTAAATCAGGATGATTCTCTTGGCAAGAAATGTTTACCAAGACTAATAATACAACTATTGCTGTAAGAGTTTTTTTAATCATTGTTTTGGGTTATTGTGTTTAAAGTTACTTCGCAAATTAGTGGAATGTTCGTTCCTATTTTATTATCATCACCATAGTAGCCAAAAGCTTTTTGTGATGGAAAAATAAAAGTTACACTCTCTGTTGGTTTCATTAATTTTAAACCCTCGCGTAAACCTGTGAACAGTTCTTCTTTGTCCATAATATAGGTTTTGTTTTGCGTGGTATAAATTTCAGAACCTTGGATATTGGAGACGTTATAATGAAAATCAACAAGATCACCGAATTGAGGTTGTATAGTATCTTCTTCAATCCTATTTTCATAGAAATACCAAAAGCCACTTTCAGAAGTGAGGTATTCTATATCAGGATTATCTTCGATTATAGCTTCAATTTGTTTGTACTCTAGCTCGTTGAGTTTTTTGTTACGCTCAGCAGATTCTTTTAAAAATGAACCAGATTGTACAATCTCTGGCATTCTCGCCTCAGGAGATTTACAGCTTACACAAAGTGCCACAATAAATATGATAAAGAGTAGGTGTTTCATATTATTCTATTTTATTTACCCAATTGAGGGTTATTGGGACAATTGTTGTTTATACTGCGGTAATATACTAATAAATTTGTCAATCGTTGTTTTTAAATCACTTTCACTACGTCCACCAGCAGCATTGGTATGTCCACCACCATTAAAATGAGCACGAGAAAATTCATTAACTGAAAAGTCACCTTTGCTACGCAATGAGACTTTAATAATGTCTTCTTGTTTATTTTCAATAAATATAGCAGCAAAAACAATGCCTTTTAAAGACAGTGCATAGTTAACAAAACCTTCTGTATCTCCTTTTTTAAAATGGTATTCATCCAATTCATCTTGAGATAAAGTGATGTAAGCTGTTTTTAATTCAGGAATTACTTTTAAGTTTTGCATGGCTTTGCCTAGCAACTGTAAACGACTATAGCTATTGGTATCGTATATATTATTGTGAATTTCTGAATTGTTTGCTCCTTTTTCAATTAGGTCACCAATGACCTGATGAGTTCTACTCGTTGTAGCTGGAAATCTAAAAGATCCTGTATCTGTCATTATTCCAACGTAGAGACATGTTGCAATCTCAGCATCAATTTTATCTAAATCGCCAAGCATTTCTATAAAATTGTAAACCATTTCACAAGTTGATGACATGCTTACATCAGAATACATATATGTAGCATAATCATCGGGTTGTTGGTGATGATCTATCATTAGTTTAATGCCTTTTGAAGTTTCCATAGCATTGCCTAAGCCATCACCAGCTCTATGAAAAGCATTGAAATCTAAAGTGAAAAGTAAATCGGCATCTTCAATAAAGGCTTGACAAGCTTCCTGATTAGTATCGAAAATTAAAACGGAATCATTATCTGGTAACCATTTTAAAAAATCTGGATAATCATTAGGGGCAATAACAACAGCGTTGTGATTATAAATTTTCAGATAATGATATAGCGCTAAAGTAGAACCCATAGCATCACCATCAGGATTTTTATGAGGTACAATAACACAGTTTTTTGGTGTGCTTAAGAGTGTTTTTATTTCAGGAATTTGTGCTGTAATCATAGTGGACGAATATACAATTTTTACTTTTTCTGAATTATGGTTTTAATATGAAATTAAGAATCGTTCTTTTTCTATTGTTATGTGTCAGGCTGAGTGCAGTTGAAGCCTAATGAGTTATTTGTTTCAGTTGCATTTCTCCTGTACTCAGTTTGGCAGCGTGTAGTAACATTAATTTAATAAACCTGAACTTGATAAATAAAAGAAATACATTACTTTTGCACCCAATTAAAAAATTACACATGGCAACTAACAGAACATTTACAATGTTAAAGCCAGATGCTGTTGAAAAAGGACACATTGGCGCAATACTAGAAAAAATTACAGCTTCAGGTTTTAGAATCGTAGCAATGAAATTAACTCAGATGACAACTGCAGATGCTGAAGAATTTTACGGTATCCACAAAGAACGTCCATTTTTTGGCGAGTTAGTAGAGTATATGACTCGTGGACCAATCGTAGCTGCAATCTTAGAGAAAGATAATGCTGTTGAAGACTTTAGAACTTTAATTGGTGCTACAAACCCTGCAGATGCTGCTGAAGGTACTATCCGTAAGTTATATGCTGCTTCAATAGGTGAAAACGCAGTACACGGAAGTGATAGTGATGAAAATGCTGCTATTGAAGGTGCTTTCCACTTCTCTGGTAGAGAGATGTTCTAAAAAAAATATTTATTTTAGATATGAAAAGACCATCTGTTAGGATGGTCTTTTTTTTTGAGATAGTTCCATCTATAAGTATTCATCTATTAAAGCAATAAGACTAATAGCAGCTTTATTTCTATTGTGAATAGATAGTTTAACAAGTTCTTTTCTATTTAAAGCTTATCGTATTATTTTTCTTCCTTCAATAGAATTTCTAATTTTTAAATTAATTAAATATCATATAATCAATTGATTATATGATTATGGTGAAATGGATATTTTCTTACTTTCTGTTTAATAAACTCAAGTGCTTTTTTCAATTCAAACGACCAAAGTACATTAAGTCAACTATATCCCCTGCAGTTGTTATATAATCCATTCTAATAGTTCCCTCTAGGTCAAAGCCACATTTTTTAGCTACATTTTGAGCAGCTTTATTTGATTTGTGTGTTCTAAGATAGATTTTTTTAAAGTTGAAATTATCGAAACAAAAATCTATAAATAAGTTAAGTGCCTTTGTAGTTATTCCTTTTCCTGCATGCTTTTCATCTGTATAACACCCGATTTCTGTCTTAGGAATTGACCAATCTATATTTTTAAGGTCTATAAATGCAACAAAATTGTTTGTTATATTATCAACTACTAAATATGGGTAATATTCTTTTTTATTCCTTTTCTTATCGATTTCAACCAAAAAGTTTTTAGTAGCTTCTAAATCTCTTGTTTTAGAAACTGTTCCTGTAAAAAAATCTTCTAACCTTTTTCGATTTCTTTCTACAAGATCAAAGTAGGGGTTAAGGTCATCAATCTTTAGAGGTCTTATGGTATAGTTTTCAAAGGTAATCATCAATTAATTGAAATTGTTTTGTTAAGTATCATTGTATGTGTTATGATGTGTAATAATTTTGATTTCTATGATTTTCTTATATTTCTTGATAAAAATGCTAAAAGACTTTCATAACTAGCTGATAACAAGTAATTACTCATACTCATTATAAGGACTAGTCCTTATCCACTCAATGGCACTTTTAGACATTTTTTTATAGTTGTGACCTGTGTTTTTTACAGTGTCTATTTCCCAATTAAATGTCCAATTATTTTTGTTCTTCAATTCTTTATTCACATTAAAAAATGTTGTTCCACGTTCCAACCTATGAGCTCCTTGTTCCATTGCTAAATCTGTTGTTCTAAAAGTTCCTAAACTTGGATCATTATCTAATTCTCCTAATAGAATAACCAATCTTTTTTTATAAGCTTTTTGTACATTTGTCTCTGTGTTTTTCACTCCATAGGGAAATTCAAGATTCTCGTTTGGCAAAGTGTAAAATCCAGAATTTGCGGCAATAGCTGTTCCGATTCTAGACTCTGGCATTAGCATAACCATTCTATGTACAAATTGTCCGCCAGCGGAATGACCAAAAATATCGTACTGCTCGTTGGTGATATTATTAACTGATTTAATGTGGTCGAAAATGTTTTCAATGACTGTGTAAGCCCATTCGCTTTTCGGGTTTTTAGTTCCGAAGAAGGTAAATAAATTCCCTTCTTGATAGTCGTTTGTTGTATATTTTGAAAACTTATTCTCGAATTCAGGTGCTATAATGAGTAGGTTATTTTTATCAGCTAATTCAATCCATGCGTTTAGATAATCATCTGCATTTCGTCCGCCACCATGCATTACAAAAACTATTTTGTCTTTGTCGTTCCAACTTTTAGGTTTGTATGTCCACACTTTGATTGATTTTCGCTCACTATCTTTATAAGCATGCATAACAAAAGTGTCTGTACCTACATTAATTTTATTGGTTGCAGTAATTTCAGGGCCTTTTGGTAGCACATAGAGGTAAATATAACCTACCACTGAGAGCAATAAAAGAATGGAAAATGTATATAAAATTATCTTTTTTAAGATTCTGAGTGTTTTGTTCATTTGGCTGTTTTTTTGCTTTAAAAAACTAAAACTTTTCTAATTTTTCAGGTAAAGTTCTAGAGTGATTTTATAAGGCTAGAATAGAAAGTAAATAATTATTACTTTACAAAACATGATTTTATTTTGTAATTATTATTATACCAGCTATAAATATAGGAGGAGTAATAATCATAATTGAATACCAACCATAAACTTGCCAAATATATTTACGTTTAACTTTTTTTATGTTTTTAGGGGTTACTTTTTTAGGTGCAATTTTCTCGAAATAATCTATATTGCTAATTTGGAACATATCATAATCTATTGGTGAATGGTTTTGGTAATTCCTCAAAACATTTTGATATTTTTCAGAGAGATTCTTTCCGAAAGTGTATTGTTCGTATTCCGATGGCTTTTTCTTTAAGGTTTTAAATACACGTAAATCATTATAAAGGACAGATAATTCAAGTCCACAATCATGAAATATTTTTGCATTTAGTTTATAATCTTGTGCATTCTCAAATTGGCTGACAACTAAAACTAAAATTGATAATGCAGTAATAATGTAATTTATTATATCTTCATTATTGCCAGTATTAATGTTGTAAACAGAGATCAAACTTGCAATTATCAAGTAAGCTGAAAGAAATGCTAAGCTGATATTTGACAATTTAGCTTTAATTTTTAATCTTTTGTCGGCGTGAAATCTAGCAGCTTTGGTTGACCATATTTTATAATTCAACTCCTCTAAGAAACTTTTTTCTAAGTATTTTTTAGGTCCAGTAAATTGGTTATTTTTTTTTGACATTAACTTTGTTTTAAAATTTTTCAATAAACTTATTACGAGTCTTTTTGTTTCAAAAGGTAGTTTATACTCAAAAATATTCTTGTTTCGTTTTGGTATAATTCCTAGTGCTGAAAATGATATTTAAGAAACCTAAAATTATTCTTGAATGTAATTCATGTCATCAATTAAATCTTTATTGACATAAGCCCGAATCTTTGAATCTATTTCAGAGAATTTTGATTCCAAATTATTTTCGATTTTATGTTCTTTGTTCCCTTTGAGTAATTCTTTTAATTCAAGTTGTTGTTTCAATATTTCTTTTAAATACTCAGAGTTTAGCCTATTAAATTGATGAGAACGCCAAATAAGTCTAGTTATATTTATTCTAAACTCAGGATTATTTAATTCGTTTAAAATTTCGTTATCAGTCATAATTACATTTTAAGTTTAATGGTGAGATAACAATAAAACATCAAATCGGTTATACCCACCTTACATTCAAACAAGTAAGATAATTATAATTTTAGTATTGTTTATAGTTGCCAGCTTTGTTTTTAGAGTGTTATGTTTTATTGTTTTTATGGTTGGTTTTTTTGGTTTTTGGTTGAAAATCGTCAGTTCGAGTGGTTTTTCAAGATGAAAAGATGAAAAATTATATGGAGAGTAATAAAAGCAGTTCTCCATACATTAAAACGACAGACGTATTAACACTCGAAATGACGGTTTCATAATTACTAACTGTCTCATCAGTCGTAAAAAGATGTTCTAAGTTACTGTTATTTAGAAGTAATTTTTAAAAAATTACAATTCGTCATTAAAAACATACAGTTCGGTAATTCCTATTTTAAAAAGCTAGAGTTGTGAAAGATATTTGTACCGTAATCATAAAATATCAATCAAGACATCATGAACACACTAGTAAAAATCGCAGTTATATTGGTTTTAGCGTTAACCAATAATCAAGCAAAAGCGCAGACCAATTTTGAAAAAGGAATGACCAAAGCCTTTGAACTTTGGGAAGAAGGTAAATGGGACGAAGCCGAAAATATGTTTGAACGTATTGCCAAAGCAGAACAAGACCAATGGTTACCTAATTATTATGTAGCACAAATGAATAGCTTAAAAAGTTGGAATGAAAAAGATGCTACGGTAATAAAAGCACAATTAGGTAAAGCGCAAGAACATTTAGATATCGCAAAAACAAAGTCTTCTGAAGAGAATGTAGAGTTAATCATTATGCAAGCGCAAATCTATACCAACTGGATTGTGTTTGATGGCATGACCTACGGCATGAAGTATAGCGGAAAAGTAAATGAACTGTACAAAAAAGCATTAGAGCTAGAGCCAGAAAACCCAAGAGCCGTATTTTGTAAAGCTGACTGGGAGATGGGAAGTGCTAAATATTTCGGGAAGGATACCACACCTTATTGTGATGAAATAGAAGCATCATTAGAACTTTTTGATACCTTTAAGCCAGAGAGTGCTTTTCATCCAAACTGGGGAAGAGAACGTGCTGAAGAAGTTACAAAATCTTGTAAAGAATAAATTATAAAAATGATTATGAACAAGAAAGTTAAAAATATCATTATCACCTTTTTTTTAGGCTGTATTGTATTTGTTATTGGAACACTGCTTTCTGGTGGATTTCATTACGAGAGTACCAATGAGTTTTTAATTTACTTTGCCATATATCAACTCTATACTTTTGTTCTAAACTATGTAAATACGTTGTTTTTCGATTTCTTGGAAAAGCGAAAAATTAGAGATTATGAAATTTTAAAACGTATTGTTTATGGCATTTTAGGAAGCACAGTAATAACTTTAGTTACCATATTTTTATTACGGGTTTTTGTAGAAGTCATCATTTTTGGACAAGCGTTTGAAGTCTTCCTCGCTAATGAAACTTGGAGCGGCTATTCATTCGGTCTTTGGATTACTTTGACTATCGTTTCTATCTTTTATGTCATTTACTTTTACAATCGTTACCAGAAGAATAAAATAAAAGAACAAAAAGTTATTGCAGGCGCAGCAAGTGCTAGGTTTGATGCCTTAAAAAATCAGTTAGATCCGCATTTTTTGTTCAATAGTCTTAATGTATTAACGAGCTTAATTGAGGAAAATCCTAATGCAGCACAAAAGTTTACAACGTCGCTTTCTAAAGTATATCGTTATGTTTTAGAACAGAAGAATAAAGAATTAGTAACGGTTGATGAGGAACTGAGTTTTGCTAAGACTTATATGTCGCTTTTAAAAATGCGTTTTGAGGATAGTATCATTTTTGAAATGCCTGAAAAAGCTTCAAATCCAGATTGTAAAGTCGTGCCATTGTCGCTTCAATTGTTGTTGGAAAATGCAGTGAAACATAATATGGTAACCTCAAGCAAACCGTTGCACATTAAAATATATGAAGATGGAAATTACCTTGTAGTGATGAACAATCTTCAACTAAAACAAATTGTAAAGAAAAGTAGTGGAGTAGGTCTAGAAAACATTAAACAACGTTATAGCCTATTATCCAACAGAAAAGTTATTATCAATCAACGAGAGAAGGATTTTGCAGTTGCGATTCCGATGCTCACAAAACAAGTGTCAGTTATGAGAACAGCACAAAAATCAAGAGAACGTCTTAACGACGATTATGTAAGAGCTCGCAAACGCGTAGAAGAATTAAAAGGTTTCTATTACAGCTTAATATCCTATGTGTTTGTCATACCATTTTTGGTATTTATATGGTACAACTATTCTAGCCATACCATACAATGGTTTTGGTTTCCGGCCTTTGGTTGGGGATTGAGTCTAGTATTTCAAGCCTACAGAGTTTTTGTAGATAATGGTGCCTTTGGAGCTGGATGGGAAAAGCGCAAAATTGAAGAATATATGCGCAAAGAGGATGAAAGAAGTCGTTGGAATTAATACTGGAGTTATGAAAAGTTTAGAGAAAGATTTAAAATATCAAAAAGCACAACGTAAGGTTGAAAAACTAAAACGCTTTTATTCGCACTTAGCTGTTTTTATTGCCATTAATACGGTTATTACAATTGTAAAAGTGATGTATGGAGTAAAAGCAGGACAAACTATTAGTGAAGCCATTTTTAGTTTTTCTACATTACTAACATGGATGGCTTGGGGCATTGCTTTGGCATTGCATGCGTTTTCAGTGTTTATTTTACCAAAATTGGTAGGTGACGATTGGGAAGAGCGTATGATACAAAAGCATATGAAAGAAGAATTAAATAAAGATTAAAGCATTACACAATGGAAAAATATAGTTTAGAACCGTATAAAGAATCAAGTGATTCTAACAGAGATTATAGAGAAGAGGAAGCTTACTTAAGAGCCAAGAAAAAAGTAGATGCCATTATTGGGTTTTATTGGCATTTGGCAGTCTATGTTGTGGTAAACATCTTTTTAATTTTATTAATTGCCTTAAATTCTGAAAGTGGATTTTCAGGTTTTGGACCTTATGCCACAGCGACATTTTGGGGTATTGGTTTAATATTTCACTTCTTAGGAGTTTTTGGTCCTAACTTTTTCTTCGGTAGTAATTGGGAAAACAAAAAGATTGAAGAATACATGGAAAAGGAACGTAAACGCTGGGAATAAATCAGAAGTGATATGCAACCAAAACAAGACGAAAAAGAGTTATTTCTAAAAGCTCAGAAAAGAGTAAGGCAGATTAAGATATTTTATTGGCATTTAGCCTTATATCTTATTGTAATGGCACTAATTCTACTGAACTTTTACGTTATGGAAGAAGGGCCTTATGTAAAGCCAATAACAGGTTTAAATGTGTCAATAATTGTGCTGTGGAGTATTGCCATTATTGTAAATGCTATCGTAGTTTTTAGAAAAAAACCAATTTTTAATAAAGACTGGGAAGAGAAAAAGATAGAAGAATATTTAAAGGATAAGCACCAAGAAGAACAGACCTTTTGGGAATAAATTAAATACATTAAAAAGAATAACTGACCAATGAACGTAATCATTATAGAAGACGAAAAACCATCAGCAAGACGATTGCAACGTATGCTAAAAGCTTTGGATATTGAGGCGGAAACCATGTTGCATTCTGTGGAAGAATCCATAGCTTGGTTTCAGGAGAATGAGCATCCCGATTTAATATTTTTAGACATACAGTTGAGTGACGGCTTATCGTTTGAAATTTTTGAAGCTATAAAAATCAATTCTGCGGTAATCTTTACAACGGCTTATGATGAGTATGCGCTACAAGCTTTTAAACTCAACAGTATAGATTATTTACTAAAACCAATTGATGAGGATGATCTTAAAACAGCTGTAGAAAAATTTAAAGGTCGTACACCTCAAAAACAATCGGTAAGTTTAGATTTTAACGATATCAAAAAACTTTTGGTCAATCCTATAGAACGAGAATATAAAAAACGTTTCTCTGTAAAAGTTGGTCAACATATTAAGCTTATAAATATTGAAGATATAGAATGTATTTATAGCGAAAACAAAGGAACATATGCACATACTTCTGAAGGTAGAGATTATCTTCTAGATGTCACCTTAGATCAACTTGAAGATGAATTAGAACCAGATGTATTTTTCAGGATTAGTCGTAAATTCTATGTTAACATCAACGCTATCAAAGATATTATCAGTTATACCAATTCTAGACTTCAAATAAAACTGAATCACTTCAGTGAGCAGGAGGTTATTGTATCACGCGAGCGTGTGAAAGATTTTAAAAACTGGTTAGAATAGATTTAATCTTCAACTCTATTATCATCAAAAGCCGATGGTAACATATTAGGGATAAGTTTCGCAAAAATTGGTAATAAAATGGCTCCACCAGGTAGCATAAAAATAGCCAAACTTGGTACGGTTTTTAAAATATCCAATAATTGTTCTTGTAGTTGTTTTTGCTCTTCTTTGGTTAAATCTGAATGTGTTGATTTCGAAATTAGAGAGAGTAACTCTTTACTTTGTCTCAACTCTTTTACTAAGCGTTTACTGTTTCTTCGGATGAGTTTGTTAACCAGCTGAGATGAGTTTTCATAAAAGTTACTGATAGGATTAGATTGCTGAAAAAGCATAATTTCCTTTCGGTGTTCTTTATGAAAATTATTAACGTCTATAATGGATTTATAAATTTCGTGCTCTTCTAAATCTAATCGTTTTTCTAAGCTTTTTAGGAATCTAAATTCCGATTTTTCAAGTATTTCATCATCCCAAATGGAAAGACACATTAAGTCCAGAAGATATTTTTTCTCATGATAATTAATGTTGTAATCAATATCATAGATTAAATCTTCTACATCGAGCTCTTCATCATCTACAAAAGAGGTTGAGGTTTCTATAATTTCAATAATCTCCTTATCGTAATCGGTAATTTTACTTTTTGAATTCAAGGATTGGTATAGTGTACCAATAATGATACTCTCTAAGTTAGCTGCATAAGATTTTATGTCAAACTCACGTCTCAGGTGTGTTTCAAAAGTAAGAACATCTACAAAGAGTAGTGAGTTGGTAATAGACTTATTAAAATTTCTAGTTAATAGGTTGTCATCAATCTGAATACGGTCGTGAATAAGTCGTTCTAACATCGACGTTTCACTCTTTCCTATCACTAATTTATCCCAAAGGTTTAAATCCGAAACTTCAAGTTGTGTGTAGAATTTTAAGAGCTTGGAGATAAATTCCTCAGTAGTAAAATAAGGGTTATGATACCTGTATACATGATAGAAAGCCGTAATTAAATTTACTTTGGCAAGTTCGTCTTCAGAATATTTATGAATTTTTTTAATAGCATGTGTTATACCAACATTAACACCATAGATAAAACCATTCTGTTTTAAACCTTCGTAGAGGTCTTCATAAGTTTCATAGGGCAATGGGTTCTTAGAAATCTGAGAACAAAAATTAACTATCCAACCGCTTGTTGACGGGTTCATAAACCATTTTCAATTTGATGATGCAAAATTAATTTTTTATGTGGATTTAGCATCAATTTATTTCATTAACAAAATTTTAACAAAACTGCTATGATGATAATTGCGTAGGTAATGCAGAGACACAAATAATTAACAAATCTCAAAATTATGAAAAAAACAAAACTATTATTCGCAACAGCAATCGTGGTGGTAGCTACTTTTGTTGCCATTGCAGCAGATCATATCGATGCTCCTGCAGTCACAAACGGAACGAGTGACATTACAGATTTCTACGCTTTTCAAGGCGAAAACACTTCAAACATTGCTTTTGTAGCTAATGTACAAGGACTTTTAGGTCCTGGTAGTGACACCCAAAATGCAGCTTTTGATGAAAATGTATTAATAGAGTTTAATATTGACACCAATGGTGACAATGTTGAAGACTTAGTGATTCAAGCCACTCCAAGAGATGGGAAAATGTATGTTTTCGGACCAACAGCTCCTTCACAAACAGGATTAAATAGCACAATTGCTTCAACTTCTTCAAATCAAGTCGTGGTAGATATTACTCCTTACGGACAATCAGCAATTGTTGAATCTTCAGGTGGAATTATGGCCTTTGCAGGACCAAGAGATGATCCTTTCTTTATGGATTTTGCACAGTATGGACAAATTATAGGTGGTAATGCCACAAGTTTTAACGATCCGGGTATGGACACATTTGCAGGAAGTAATGTGATGTCTGTAGTTGTTGAAGTACCAAAATCTATGATTGGTGGATCAGGTACGATAAACACTTGGGTAGAATCTAAAAGAAAACAATAAGAACTTAAAAATTAGAACACATGAAATTTAATACTATAAAACTTTTTGCAATCGCAGTTGTAGTGTCAATGACAGCTTACAATTGTAGTAATGACGACGAAGGAGGCTATGTAGCTCCAACAGGACCTGATTTTTCAGGGACTTATGCACAAGAAGATCAAATGGGACGACCAGCTGTGAATACAGTATTTGTGTCCTCAGGAATGAAAGATGCTTTTAATACAACAGTACCTTCACAACAGAATGCAGCTTTTCAATCTATGTTTCAAACAAATCTTGAGGCATTGAGTCCAGCGTATGCAAATCCAGGTGATACAAATGCCTTAGGATTAGACTCTGCAACTTTCACAGGACTTTTAGCAACAGATGTACTTAATGTTTCTTTAGACGGAACAACAACATTTTACGATGGTACAAATGTACTTACTGGTAGAGCTTTAGCTGATGATGTCATCACAGTAGAATTGCTTTTAATCTTTGGCGGTGAAGATTTTAGCGAAAACCCAGGTTTATCCAATGATAACGTAGATGCCAACGATAAAGCATTTACAACCGCTTTCCCTTATCTAGCTTCGCCATGGTAGGTTGCTAGATCTCAATTCTGAAGTGGAGCATTTGGGACATTTGTTTCGCTTCAGAATTATTTTAAAAACAAAAAACTCATAAAAACAAATAATCATGATACTAAGAAGATACCTTCCCCTCATTGTATTAGTAGTAATGTATAGTTGTGATAAAAAAATCACCAAATCAGAAGACTATAACACCTACTTAGATACTAAAATTGATAGCACAGAACTAATGCAAAGTGCTCAATTTTGGACAGATAAACTACAAAATGGGCCAAATCAATTCCCTTATTTAGCAAAACGCGCTAGTGCGTACACACAAATATTTAATACTACAGGCAATATTTCTTACTTAATAAAAGCAGAAGAGGATTTAGTTAAAGCTATAGAAATGACTGGAGGCAAACAAGCGTCTTATCTTAAGATATTAGCTTCTAATTATATTTCTCAACATCGCTTTAAAGAAGCATTGGAATTGCTGAAAAAAGCAGAAGAAAATGGTGAAAACTTAACAGGAACCAAAAAGATGCTTTTTGATGTGTATTTAGAACTTGGTGATTACCTTAAAGCAGAAAGCTATTTATTCCAGATTAAAAATACATCAGATTTTGATTATCTCATTCGCTTAGCAAAATGGCAAGATCATAATGGTAATCTAGAAAAAGCGATAGAAAATATGGAAGCTGCGGCAAAGATTGCAGAATCTTCTAATCTAAAAAGTAACAAGCAATGGTCTTATACCAATTTGGCCGACTTTTATGGACATGCTGGAGAGATAGAGAAATCTTACCAATACTATTTAAAAGCTTTAGAATTGGACACTAATGATGCGCATGCCAAACGTGGTATTGCTTGGATAGCCTATTCTTATGAGAAAAACCCTGAAGAAGCTTTAAGAATTCTAAACCATGTAACATCCTATTATGAAGCGCCAGATTATAATTTGTTAAAAGCTGAAATCGCAGAATTCAAAAGTGATGATAAACTAAAAGAAAATGCTTTAAAAGATTATCAAAAATCAGTAGCAAACAAGCTTTATGGTGATATGTATAATAAATATAATGTATTGCTTTTAATTGAAGATTTAAAGCGTCGTGAAGAAGCTATTGCGATAGCATTAGAGGAGGTAGAAAATAGACCAACACCAGAATCTTACGATTTATTGGCTTGGAGTTATTTTAAGCAAGGAGATATAGAGAAGGCATATGCAATTGTTGTTAAACATATAGAAGGTCAAACCTTTGAACCAGAGGTTTTATACCACATTGCTGAAATATATAAAGCTGCTGGTAAAGAGGAACAAGTTATGCCTATTAAAGAAGAATTATTGGCAAGCTTATATGAGCTAGGGCCAACAATGGAGGCTAAAATTAAACAACTGTAATCATGAAAAATTTAATTTTAGTAGTATTGTTTTTGAGCTTTGCTTTTACTGTAACAGCTCAAAACATAAAAGGACTTGTGGCTAATGAGCTCAATCAACCTTTAGAAGCTGCCTATGTTTATAATTTGAACTCAGAATCTCATGCACACACTTCAGAAAATGGTATGTTCGTTATAACGGATACAAAAGTTGGTGATTCTTTAAAAATAGGTTTACTCGGCTATAAAACAAAGACGATTATATTAGAGACTACGGAGTTTCAAAATATCATTTTAGAAGAAAAAGCCTTTCAGTTAGATGAAATGGTTATTGAAGAAGAATTGAATACGGTAAGCACAATTTCCCGATTAGATCTTAAAGTAACACCTGTAAATTCTTCACAGGAAGTTTTAAGAAAAGTACCAGGTTTATTTATTGGCCAACATGCAGGTGGAGGTAAGGCTGAACAGATTTTCCTCAGAGGATTTGACATCGATCATGGAACTGATGTTTCTATCTCAGTAGATGGTATGCCAGTCAATATGGTGTCCCATGCACATGGACAAGGTTATAGCGATTTACACTTTTTAATTCCAGAAACGGTAAATAAAATCGATTTTGGTAAAGGTGGTTATTATGCACAGGAAGACGATTTTAACACTGCAGGTTATGTAGATTTTAGTACCAGAGATTATCTAGAAAATAGTAGTATTTCATTCTCAGCAGGACAATTCAATACGCTTAGAACAGTTGGATTGTTCGACCTTATGGAAAATACAAAAAATCAAAATGCATATATGGCAATTGAATATTTGGCAACGGACGGTCCTTTTGAGTCTCCTCAAAATTTCAACCGCTTAAACATGTTTGGAAAATACGTTATGTTTTCTCCTGAAAATGACAAACTAACTTTAACGGCTTCTCATTTTACTAGTCGTTGGGATGCCTCAGGTCAAATTCCGCAACGTGAAGTTGATAATAGAAATATTTCACGTTTTGGAGCTATAGATGATACCGAAGGAGGTGAGACCGAACGTACCAATTTCAATGTAACGTTCGATAAGTATATTAATGATAATACTTCAATAAGTACTGATGCGTTTTATTCGCGTTATGCCTTTGAATTGTATTCTAATTTCACATTTTTCTTAGAAGATCCTGTTAATGGAGATCAGATAAAACAGAAAGAAGATCGTAATATTTTCGGTGCAAATTCAACATTGAAATACGCAACATTTTTAGGTGATACCGAATTCAATCTAACTACAGGTTTAGGATTTAGACATGACATTGTAAATGACATAGAACTTTCTCATACTTTAAATAGAACAGAAACTTTAGAATACATTCAACTTGGCGATATCAATCAAACAAATATTGATGCTTTTGCCAAAGCAGAGTTTGAATTTGGAAAATTTAAAATCGCTCCAGCGTTACGATTAGATTATTTCAAGTTTATGTACAACGATCAATTACAAACTGCTTACGAAACACAATCGGAGACCAAGACTATTTTAAGTCCAAAGCTTAACTTTTACCTAAATGCTAAAGATAATTTACAACTGTACTTAAAGTCTGGTTTGGGCTTTCATTCTAATGATACTAGAGTAGTTGTGGCTAATGGAGGTGAAGATATTTTACCACGTTCTTATGGAGCTGATTTAGGAACTGTTTGGAAACCGTTTCCAAAGCTTGTTGTTAATTCTGCGTTGTGGTACTTATTTCTAGAGCAAGAGTTTGTGTATGTAGGTGATGCAGGAATTGTGGAGCCAAGTGGAAAAACAAGACGCTATGGTTTGGATTTAGGCCTACGTTATCAAGCTAATGATTGGTTGTTTTTAGATGCAGATGCTACTGTTACAGAAGCTAGAAGTATAGATGATCCTGATGGTGAAAACTATATTCCTCTAGCACCAGATTTCACATTAACAGGTGGTTTGTCTGTTGATGATTTAGATAATTTTTCTGGAGGTATACGATTTAGATACTTAGATGACAGACCTGCGAATGAAGATAATTCTATAGTCGCTGAAGGTTATTTTATTACAGACTTAAACATCAATTATGAATTTAATGATATCACTTTAGGTGTGGCAGTAGAAAACCTTTTTGATGTGGCTTGGAATGAAACACAGTTTGCAACAGAATCGAGATTACAAAATGAAACGCAGTCGGTAGAAGAAATACATTTTACACCAGGAACACCATTCTTTATAAAAGGCATGGTAACCTATAAGTTTTAAATAGATATCAAGGTTTAACTTGTGGGGAAGCAAGTTAATTCAAGTTGATTGATTGCTAGCAAGAAAGATTAATCATTGATTAATCATATCATGATTGCTCATGATGTTTTTGAGTTTTTTTGTTAGTTGGGCACCCACGTTTAGGCGTGGGTGTTTCTATTTATAGAATCAGGAATGTTAATTAGTATGGTTGTTGAGGATTTTTAATTATTTTTAGGATAATTTATGATTTTGCAAATTTTAGGCTATGAATTTTTTCAATAAAGTAAAATGGATTTTAGGTATACTGATTGTATTTGTGTTGATTATTACGACTAATCTAATTGATAGAAACAACTTTGTTAGAGTTAGAGATTCGGTAGTTACCATCTATGAAGACCGACTTATTGTAAAAGGTATTATCTATGATATTTCAAAAACAATTCAAGAAAAAGAGTTAGCTGTCGCTAAATCTGATACGTCTTTTTTTGACGCTGAAAATCCTAAAATAAATAAGGAATTAGAAGTCTTGATTTCAAATTATGAAAAAACAAAACTCACTGATGAAGAAAATAAGAACTTTAATGATTTGAAAGCACATCTCAAAGATTTAAAGGCTTCTGAACAACAATTTATAGACTCTGAGTTGAGTGATAAAAGTGCGATTAATAATGACATAAACGCGATAAAAGCCAATTTAGATGATTTATCTAGAATTCAATTAGATGAAGGCAACAAACAAATGGCCATTAGTAAACGCGCTATTGATACAGTAGAACTGTTTACCCAAATGGAAATTTATTTTTTAATATTCTTAGCGTTGTTGATACAAATCATCATTATATACCAACCAAAAGATAAAAGTTAGTCGTTTTTAAACCTTACCGATTCTTAAGAGTATAGGAAATGTGACCAGCTTGGTTTCATCAGTTTTCCAAAGAGGTTTCAGTTCTTTTTCAAGAGCATTGACAGGATTGGTATTGTTGTTTTTGATGTAATGTTTTACAGCAGACCAAGTGTTAAGATATCCAATGAGGTGTACTAATGTCCAGCTGTATGTGTTTTCAAAATCTGGAGTTGTAATCTCCTTGAAAGGAAAAGGTATGGTTTGGTAGTTGTTATCAATATATTGGCGTTCCTTATCCCAATAAGATCCAATAATGTTCGTGTAAAAGTGAGAAATAACACTATCAATTTCTGGAGAAATCTTAATCAATCCATAACCAACAGCACAAATTATAGCATTCTGTTTAGCTGTACGCTTTACTTCGGTATAAAACTTTTCAAAATCAAACCAATGAATGGCTTGAGCTACAATAACTAAATCAAATGTATTGTCCTTAAAATTAGTTTTCTCAGCAGGTTGCACCGAATAGGCTATGTTCATTGCTTCTAAAGCTTCATCTAATTGTGATTGACTAATATCTGTAGCACAAACATTTTTAAAATATTTAGACAACTCAAAAGCCACTTGGCCATTACCAGTACCACAATCCCAAGCATTTATTTTTTCGGGTATTAAAGTGTTTAAATACTCAAAAAAAGCTGTAGGATATTTAGGTCTGTATTTGGCATAATTATCTGAAGCTGTAGAGAAGTTGTCTTTCAATTTTGAAGAGATATTAATGGTATATTTTTAATGTGATATTCTTCAATTAGGATTAAAAATTGAATTTAACTTTTTAACTCCAATTCAATTTTTCTTCCGTCTATTACAATAGTTTTTATAATTTCTTCCTTGGAAATGGGATATTTAAATTCAATACCAACTTTAATTTTTTTGTTCGGTTTTATTTTTTGTTCAAATTGTTTGGGATTGCCGCTTAATTTCATTGCTTTAATAACCATTTCTAGTTCATTAAGTTTAGAATTTGCATCCAATAAATAAAAATCTCTAAAATCTACAATTTGAGTTTCTGAGGAATTGTTTCTTAGCTCTAATGTCATAGAAATATATCTTTGCCCTTTTTTAGCTATATAAGTTAAATGATTTCTACTTGTCGTACGACTTTTACTCATGTTATATACTCGAAAATCTACATTTTCATTGAACTCATAAAAAATTTTTCTATCAATTTTTTGGGCTGAAACAGAAATAGAAAAAAGTAAAAAAAGGAAAATGATTCTACGCATATTGAAATAATTTAATTTTTCTCTAATCTAATGAATAAAACTGAGTAATGGCTCAGTACAAAAATTTCTAGATGAATATGAAGATTAATTTTTACAAATAGACAATGCCTAATAATTAATTACAATTTTTTAAAAATTAAATCCTATTGATAAGTAAAATTTGAAGTAACTGTTCCGTTGTCAAAACCATTTGTTGTATAAGCAGCAGTCCTGCTTATTGGATAATTATCCGAATCATATTGAATTGTGATAATAGTAGTAGAATTAATTTCATTATTTTATTCATCAATTTCCGACTGAATCAACTCTAAGATTTCATTAGATAATTTTAAAATTTCTTTTTGATACCTTAAGTTGATGTTATGATAAATTACACAATTTTCTACTAGGTTTTCAAACTCTAAAGAAGAGAGCATATCATTATTAGACACATCGAAACCAGATTTTGGAATTTTTAAGTCCGATTTAGACTTTGAGAAAATGTAATTATCGACATTGAGCCAGCTTCCGTTTTTTGTAACATAACGAATGAGTTCTGATTCGCTTCCCTCAAGATATGCCTCCTTACGTGCTAACTTATCTAGATTTGGAGCCCAAGATGATAGCTTACTTCTTAATTGTACATTTTTTAAAATCCCTAGATTACCTGAGTTAATTAAATCGTTTAAAAAACCATTTTGAGCATTAAATATTTGTCCGCTTACTGTGGCAAGTAGCAAGTTATCGAGAAGAAAGTTATCCGAATTATTTTTTCCGGTATGTTTAAGAATCTCTAGGCTTTTGTTGATGCTAGATTCTGTGGATGCAATGATGTTCTCAAGTTCTTTTTTATTGAGTTCAAAATCTACTTTTAGATTATATAAGGCTTCTTGTTCTAACTCATTTTTTTTGTTGTTATCATTCCAGTTATTGATTTGTAAGGCAATCAAAATTCCAATAACGACAAGAATAATTTCTCCGATTGCATATTTAAAATACTTTCCAGTTTTTCCTTCTGAAAGTAAATTTTGTCTGATTTTTCTAAAGAATTTTATCATTGGTTAGTGGTTTGTTGTTGTGATATTGTGAAATGAAATCAGGGTTAGTTGTTACTATTTTCAGAAATAGGTGAGAGCAAGCTATTACTTATAGGCATTAATTTACAGTGTTATTTGTTGATTTTGGTATATTCCTTTGAATCCTCAATTGCTTTCTTATAATCTTTTATTATCGATTCGAGCTGTATAATATCGGGTAATTCGTTAGACTGATAATTATGTATCATAGGTTCAGTAATGAATAATTTCATTAGAATAAGTTTATCTCGTAGAGTCGATTTTAGTTCTTCAATTGAATCCATTTTGCTTTCATGTTTTGAGACTTTTTTTTCATAGCTCGATTCTAACTTTTCAATTATATCAATCATTTCAATTTTCCAAATACTATCATTCAAGTTATTAGCATAGCTTTTTGCTGTAGACCAATATCTTTTATTGATATTTCTATATTTTAAATATTCTTTTGTTTTTTCGGTTAAACTGTCCGAAGAGATTTCTTCAATTCGATCATTTAATTCTTCCAATTTTTGATTTTTACTAAGTGCTTCTTTGTAAAGGTTATCAATAATATTTCCATCATATCGATATGTACTTAAAATTCTACTTTCTGTTCCTTCAAGAGTTTCAGGTGTTTCGTTTAATTTGTCAATAGTAGATTGTTTTTTGTCGTTTTTAGAACAACCAACAATTAAAATTGCGATAAGAAATATAATGTGAATGGATTTCATGTTGAGTTTTTTCATAATTGTGAACGACGGTCTCGTATAACCGTCAGTTACGGGTTTATATGTTTTACTTTTCGGTTAAGCACTGACGTTAGCAATTCCGAGTGGATTCGGACGTAGTCGAATCCGCCGTAATTGCGGTTGTACATTGTTGGCAAATCGTTTTTATTTCAGTTGTTTCTTTTTGCAAAGATCAAATTCAGTTTTGGTTTTTATAAATTTCACAATGAAATCTTCGGGTTCAGATTTTAAAAAAAGAACTTCAGTTTCGGTTTCATCAATGTCCTCATAGAAAGTTCCAAATAAATATTTTTTTCTTAATTTCAAATAAGGTTCACTTCCAGGACCAGCGAAGTATTCTTGAGTTGCATAAATGATTTCATAATTATCAATTTCCCACGAACTATGTTTTTTTTCAGTTCCAGAATAATCTCCAATAAACTCAAAGAAAAGTATTGTAAATCCAATTCCAATTGTCAAAATCAATGATAAAATCCGATGACTTAATTTATTGGAATGCAATAAAGTAAATCCGATAATAACTATTAAATTTAGGAAGGTAATTTTATAAATATTAGAATGAGCAAAATTCAGTTCAGATTTATATATCAGCAATTCAGCAGTAACTAATATTATCAGAATAATTGCTAAAATGTCTTTAGTTCTCTGTTTCATTAAATGTTTGCCAACGGTCTCGGCTATGAGTAGTTGCGTGGGTTAGCACTTAACTTTGCAGGTACATACCAAACTGAAAATCCGCGAGGATTTTCAGAAGTAGGCGAGAACAAGCAATTACTTATAGCCATTGTTGTGCGTTCGTTTTTTTTATTATTAATAGAACCTTCCTACAATAATTCTTGGACCTCTCTTTTCCAAGAAAACCTGTATCATAGTGTCCTTAACTTCTATTTCTTCAATTCTAATGCTTTTGTATTTCACTGCGTGAATAGAAACTGTCATTTTATCGGACATTAACTTTCTATTTATTTCTATCGTAAATTTTCCTTTTTCATCAATTAAGACCTCTCTCAATAAAGTATCATTTGAATAAATACTGATATTATATTCATTTAATTTTTTCCAACCAATAAGTGCCTTAACTTTTACAATTCCTTCGATTTTTATATTGTCAGATTGTAAATCAGTTTGTTCAATTGTGAATGTGTCAGCCTTTTTTTCTTGAGCATATAGGTTTGGACTTAACAGAGAGCTACCAATTATTACACCTGCTATGCCAATTTTTCTGAAATTAATAATATTCTTCTCGTTTTGAGAGATCGAATTTATTTGATTAGATTTAGCAATCACACAAACGTTTTCATTATTTTCTGCATACCAATTATTAATCTCAAATTTGTTTTTTTCTCTTAAATCAAAAACCTTTTCATTACAATTCTGGCAGAATTTCTCATTTGAAGATTCTGTCTGTAGCATATTAACCCACCTTTTATTACAAGGTTTAGGAATAATATATTTCGGATTTTTTTTCATTTTCGAGATTTCTGTTAAATGACGCACAACAATCGGATATACACATTAACTATATCCATATTATATGTTTAAGTCACTAATGTAAAGAAAATAAAGTACTTATATGGTAATGGTGAAATAAAAAAACAACCACCACTTCTAAAGAAATGATGGTTGCGCTATATCTAAAAATTTAAATTGTTTTAGTCTTTTGGTACAGGAAATCCTCGGTCGCGCATTAAGGCATCAATAGTCGCATCGCGTCCTCTAAATTTTCTGTAAGCTTCCGCAGGATCCATAGCGTTGCGTGGTGCAAATAAATACGTTACCAATTTCTCGGCTACGGTTTTATCATAAAAACCATCCGGTGCTTCTTTAAACGCTTCAGAAGCATCACTTGTTAACACATCTGCCCACATATAACCGTAGTAGGCGGTGGCGTAACCTTCACCAGAAAATACATGGCCAAAATGTGGTGTTCTGTGGCGCATTGGTAATTCTTTTGGCATACCAAGCTCGTCTAAGGTTTCGCGCTCAAAGGTGTCGATATCAATATTGGTTGGGTCTGCCAAGTGCAATTTCATATCAATTAATGCCGAAGCTAAATATTCTGTTGTAGCAAAACCTTGGTTAAAGGTTGACGCTTTTTTGATTTTTTCTACCAATGCTTTTGGCATCGGTTTCCCAGTCTCGTGATGTACCAAAAACTGATTGATGACTTTATCGGTAGACAACCAACGTTCTAGCAATTGCGATTGAAACTCTGTGTAATCTCTTACGCCACCTTGTAAGGTTGGATATTTTACATCTGCAGCAAAGAAGTGTAAGGCATGTCCGAATTCGTGGAAAAATGTTGTTGCATCATCCCAAGAGACTAAAACCGCTTCACCAGGAGCTGGTTTTACGAAGTTAGAATTGTTAGACGCCAATACATTGGTGTCACCTTCAAAAGTTGTAGAACTTCGGTAAGTTGTAGCCCAAGCACCAGAGCGTTTACCTTCGCGAGCAAACGGATCTAAATACCAGACTCCAATATGTTTGCCACTATCTTTATCGGTAACTTCCCAAACTTTCACATCCTCATGAAATACAGGAACGCTTCCATCTTCAATTGGTGTGAATTTATAATTAAAAAGTTCTCCAGCCACAAAGAACATGGCTTCTCTAAGTTTGTCTAACTGTAAATATTGCTTTACTTCATCACTATCTAAGTCGTATTTTTTCTTACGTACTTTTTCGGCATAAAATCTATAATCCCAAGGTTCAATCGTTATGTTGTCACCAAGTTCATTCGCTACAGCTTGCATATCGGCAACTTCTTCTTCAACACGTGCCGTAGAAGCTTCCCAAACTTTTAGCATTAAATCCATAGCATTTTCAGGAGTTTTAGCCATACGGTCTTGTAGTCTCCATTCGGCATAATTGTCGTAACCCATTAAAGCCACACGTTCTTTTCTCAGTCTAAGGATTTCTGCAATGAGCTCGTTATTATCATATTCATCACCATTGTCTCCACGAGAATAGTAGTTTTCCCAAACTTGTTTGCGTAATTCGCGTTCTGTGGAATAGGTAAGGAAAGGATCCATTGAAGACCGTGTATTGGTAATTGCATACATACCCTCTTTACCTTTGTCTGAAGCAATTTTTGCAGCCGATTTTATAAAACCATCAGACAAACCACCAAGCTGATCTTCGGTTAAATAAGTGACATAATTTTCTTCGTCGTGCAACACATTGTTTGAAAACTTGGTGTAAAGCGTTGATAATTCCTTATTGATTTCAGCATAGCGTTTTTTCTTTTCGGTATCAAGGTTGGCACCATTCATTTCAAACTGCTTGTACGTTAAATCTACCACACGTTGCTCTTGTGGTTCCAAAGGATTTTCTTGTGACGCTTCATAAACGGTTTTGATGCGTTGAAATAGCTTTTCGTTTTGCGATATTTTCGATCTAAAATCTGATAATTTAGGAGCTAATTCTGATTGAATTTCTCTGAATTCAGGTGAAGACATATTGCTAGACAAAATACCGTAGTACGTAAATACACGGTCTAGAGCTTTACCAGCACTTTCCATAGCGACTATGGTATTTTCAAAAGTAGGAGCTTCAGGATTGTTGGCTATCGCTTCAATTTCTTCTAGTTGAAGTGCCATACCTTTTTTAACAGCTTCTTTTACGTCTGCAACGTTCATTTTGTCAAAAGCAGGTACACCTTGGTAAGGTCCTGTCCATTCTTGTAGCAGTACATTTTCGGTCATGGTTTTGTCGTTTTCTTTGGCTTTAGGCTCTTCTTTGCAACTCGCAAAAAGAATAGCACTACTTAGAATAGCAGTTTTTAAGGGTTTAGAAATCATTGTAGTTAGTTTTTATAAAAGTTTTTAGGTCACCTTGAGCGCAGTCGAAAGGTTGTTTTATAAAACGACTCAGACAAGCTCAGTTTGACAATTAGGGTAATAAATTTAGTGCTAACAAGATACTGAAAATAGAAAAGAGTGACTCTTAATTATTCTATAATTTCCACTTTTCTGATATACACATTTTGAAGAGGCCATTCACCTTCATCGGTTTCTACGGCATTGATTTTGTCTACCACATCCATGCCATCGGTAACTTCACCAAAAACGGTGTAATCACCATCCAAATAGTCAGCACCACCAGGTCTTTGGATTATAAAAAACTGAAAAGGAGAGGCGAGTTTATAGGCATTTTCTATTTCGCTACTCGGCATCGAAACCGCACCACGTTTATGGGTAAAACCACGTTTGGTGTCAGGAGGTAATAAGTAATGCCCAATTTTTCTGCGTCTTTTGGCAATGTTATAATCATCACTACTACCACCTTGTATCACAAAGTTTTTTACCACTCTGTAAAATTGTGTACCATCAAAATATTTTCGTTTGGTGAGGTAGATGAAATTAGATCTATGAAATAGGGTTTTATCGTAAAGTAGAATGTCAATTGTACCAAAGTCTGTGGTGATTCGGACTTTATTTTCTTTATGTTCTTTATCGTATTCTAAAAAGAAATCCATAGCATTATCGTCTGTTAATACAGGGTATTCAGAAGTTGGCTTTTTTTTCTTTTTGGGTTTTGATTTGGAGGTTTCTACTATGGAATCTTTGGAAATTGTGTTTTCATTTTCTTTTGAAGTTTGCTTATCTTCACAATTCAAAAAAAATATAAGGGCAATAAATAAATAATTTAATCTCATATTTCAAAAATATAAAAAGGATAAGAGATTTTACATTTGATTTCATGAATTGGCATATAAAGGCTGCATTGCAAAAGATTTTAGCTTTATCTCAAATAGGCGATAGATTAAATCATATGCCTGTTTTGTTTAATAAAAAATACCATTCAAATGTATATCAATATCAAACTTATGAATGTTTTAGGAAATTTGAAGGGTCTAAAATTCAAATAGATGAAACATCTAATGCGCTTGAAATAGGTACGGGATATTCAGTGTTATCTCCAGTTTGTTTGGCATTACTAGGATTTAATAAAGTTGTTACTGTTGACATTTCTAGGGATTTAACTTTCTCTAGTTTTAGAAAACAAATCGAATTTATGCAAGTATCTTCTTTACCTAGAGATTTTGTTTCGAAAAGTATTTATTCTGAAATAGTTCTCAAACAGAAAATTGAAAACATAAAAAAGGTAAGATCTTTTGATGAATTATTCGAATACTTAAACATTGTCTATTTGGCACCTTACAAATTTGAGGAAATAGAAAAAGAGTCTCTAAAATTTGATTATATAGTTTCTCAAGTAGTTCTTGAGCACATGCCACCAAAGCAATTAGAATTACTTTTTTTCTATACTAAGAAATGGCTTAGTGAAAATGGTATAGCAGTTCATTGTATCAATTTTATTGATCATTTTGCAAATCCAGGATTTTTTCAAGATAAATCCATTTCAGAATTTAATTTTTTGAAATACTCAGATAAGTATTGGGATTTTTGGTCAGGTAATTCTATAGCTTACACTAATCGTTTGTCATTTCCTTATTATGTACAATTGGCAAAAAAATATAATTTAAATGTCAAGAGTTTTAATGGTGAAAATTACAGAAAAAGAGTTGAATTAGATACAGAACTTATTCATCCAGATATTTTAAGAAACTATAATGGAGTTGTAAATAAAGATGAAATAATGAAATATCAAAGAGGAACTTTTGTTATGAGTTAAGTGTTATACAATTAATACAATGTAGTAGTAATTAAAAAGAAATATGGTTTTTAACTCGTTTTTAGAATCAGTAGTAAAAATAAAACATCTAGAGCTTTTTGGCGAACAATCGCACGCTAAAATGTCTCCACCATACCGTTTGGACTTGGCTAAAAAAATGAAAGAAAAAGCAAAGTCGGCAAGACGTGCAGGAGTTATGGCTTTGTTTTATCCCAATCTAACAGGTGAAACGTATTTAGTTTTAATTCTTCGTAAAACCTATAAAGGTGTGCATTCTGCACAAGTTGGTTTTCCTGGAGGAAAGTATGAAGATGAAGACAATGATCTTATGATTACGGCTATAAGAGAGACCGAAGAAGAAGTTGGAGTGCCGGAAGCTATGGTAAATGTGATCAAACCGTTGTCTCCGTTATATATTCCACCAAGTAACTTTATGGTGCATCCTTTTATTGGGATTTCAGAAGCTACACCAACCTTCATAAAACAAGATGAAGAAGTGGAAGCTATTATTGAAGTAAAGTTGTTGGATTTTTTAGATGAGGTAAATTGTATTACCACAAAAGTACCAACATCGTATAATGTTGAAGTTGAAGTACCTGCCTTTAGACTTAACGGTCATATTGTTTGGGGAGCTACCGCAATGATGCTAAGTGAGTTAAAAGACTTACTAAAACAGGTCTTATAGGATTCTTAGATTTATTACATTTGTAGTTCAGTAAAATTGAAAACTAACTATGGGATTATTCAAAAAGAATCCTTTTGGACATATACTTTGGGTTAAAAAATGGTTAATTAGAATTCTAGGTCTATTGACACATAGACGTTTTAGAGGATTCAATGAACTACAGATTGAAGGTTCTGAAATCATAAAGAATTTACCAGATACTAATGTCCTTTTTATATCGAATCATCAAACCTATTTTGCAGACGTAATTGCCATGTTTCATGTGTTTAATGCCAGTCTTAGTGGTCGTTTAGACAATATCAAAAATGTTGGCTATCTCTGGAATCCAAAGTTGAATATGTATTACGTCGCTGCCAAGGAAACCATGAAATCGGGTTTAATTCCTAAGATTTTTGCGTATACAGGTTCTATAAGTATTGAGCGTACGTGGAGAGCAAAAGGTCAGGATGTGAATCGTCAAGTGAAAATGAGCGATATTACTGCTATAAAAAAAGCATTAGATGATGGTTGGGTTGTAACCTTTCCTCAAGGTACTACAACACCTTTTAAGCCTATTAGAAAAGGAACAGCACATATTATTAAAACCTACAAACCAGTGGTTGTTCCAATTGTAATTGATGGTTTTAGACGTTCTTTTGATAAAAAAGGACTTAGAATAAAAAAGAAAAATATCTTCCAGACATTTGAAATCAAAGAACCTTTAAAAATTGATTACGAGAATGAAACGATTGCAGATATTGTAGAAAAAATAGAATATGCTATAGAGCAACACCCTTCATTTTTAAAGGTTATTCCTCAAAAGGAATTAGAGGAAATGGAACGTATGAACAGAGAGTTGAGAGAGTGGTAGAGAAGAAGCCCTTGATTACTTTAGGTTAAAATTAAAATTATTGTTATAGTCATTCCAATAGCAGAAGCAATAATGTTTTTGCTTATCATTTCTTCTTTTTCCATTCCATAAACAACATTCCTAATCTTCCGGGTATTCATAAAAATGATAATTAAAAGTAAGAGTAAGAATAGTGCTATGTTTGTTAAGATGATAGAAGTATCATCAAAGTTTATGTTATCTACTTTGAAAACCAAATTTGTGATTAAAAAATAGGAGTAGGATTGAATTAAAATCCATCCAATTTTTCGATTTGTAAAAATTCCAATAAGTGGAATTAATAAAATTATAGCTGGTTTATAAAACGATGATTCTTTTAATGCATTCAGATAGTTTTGAAATCCGTTTCCACTTTCCGCTACAAAATTCCAATATGTTGAAGTTTCAATTTTTATTTTAATCAATGAAAATATAAGCAAACAGATTATTGATAGTTTAATTATCAAAATCGGATATTGTTCTTTTATGTTTTCAGAGCTAAGTTTCATTAATGACGCAAATCAATATGACTAAAATTTCGAGGTTATGTTAGTTTAGAAACTTCAAGCTTTCCATTCTTTAGTTGTTTCTCTATGCTTTGTATTTAATAATTGTAAGTTAATTTCACTAACAACTAACAACTAACAACTAAACCTCAAGCTTCTTCAATTCCTTATAGTTTCTATTAAGTCGTTTTAAAAGTATAATACCATAAAGTAGTTTGTAGAATAGCCAGAATACCAAGAAGAAAACTCCTATCAATAGTATGGTGAATCCATAAAGTAGCATCATCTGATTAGAATTAAAGCCATCTACTTGGTCGTGGAAAGTCATGTTTTGATTGTACTCAGAATAAAATGCTATTGGTATAGAAATAAAAATCATGATAAGGTTAAACATCACATAATACTTAATGATTTTTCGAGTTCTAAGAATGCTCTCCATCAATTTTTTAGCACTGTCTGTAGAAGAAATTGATTTTTGTGATTTAAAAAGTAAAAACACAAAAACAAGAATAACCACAAAACTCAAAATAGATAAACCTAAGAACAAAGGGTTGTCGTAACTTTGATTCATTCTGTCTTGATAGGTTGAAGACAGAAAATACGGCAACAAGTTTATAATGATCCAAAAGCCGAGTTCAGCAAGACTTATATAAAATAAGGTCTTAACAATTGAAGACGACTTTTTGTGCAACATTGGGTATATATCGGAATCGGAATAACTCTGAAATTTCGTTTCGGTTTTCTTCCAATCTTTCTTTAATAAATCTAACTCATCCATAACCTCACGGATTTAATATGGTTTTTAATTTTTTCTTTACACGATTCATTTTTACTCGTGCATTTACTTCACTAATACCTAAAGTTTCACTGATTTCTCGGTAATCTTTATCCTCTAGATACAAGAAAACTAAGGCTTTTTCTATATCATTTAGCTGATGCACAGCTTGGTATAAAAGCTTCAGTTGTTGTTCTTCAGTGTCATCATATGCCTCTGCTTTAATCTTAAATTGAACACTGTCAAACTCTTGAGTGTTTATCCGTCTTTTCGATTTTCTATAGAGCGTAATTGCTGTATTTAAACCTACACGATACATCCAAGTACTAAATTTAGAATCTCCTCTAAACTTAGGGTAAGCTTTCCATAACTGAATTGTTATTTCCTGAAACAAATCGTTATGCGCATCAGCATTGTTGGTATACAAACGACATACCTTATGTACAATGTTTTGATGCTTTTGCAACTGTTCTACAAAACTATGTTCTAGTTCTTTATTCAATTGATGAAATTGGTTAGTTACTCTATTAGTAGCTCCGCTGTTAATTTTGTTACAAATGTAAGTTAACAATAGTTAAGCTTAGGACAATTTTGGTAGGTTAGTTCGTACTTTTGTATGTATAAATTCCAGATTAAAATGAATATTCCTCAAACCAACCTACCACGCCTTGTCATTATAGGCGGAGGCTTTGCTGGCATAAATTTAGTGAAAACTTTAGCCAACAAAAATTTTCAAATTGTCTTAATCGACAAACACAATTATCACACATTTCAACCCCTTTTATATCAGGTCTCTAGCTCAGGTTTAGAACCAGATTCTATAGCTTATCCACTGAGGAAAATTATAAAAAAACATAGAACATCGTTTTTTCGTTTAACTGAAGTTCAGGAGATTTTACCAGAAGAGAAAAAGATAAAAACTACCATTGGTGATCTTACTTACGATTATTTAGTTTTAGCCACAGGAACAAAGACTAATTATTTCGGAAATGAACAAGTACAAGCTAATAGTATGCCAATGAAAACCGTTGATCAGGCATTAGATATTAGAAGTTTGATTCTTCAAAATTTTGAAAAAGCAGCTATAGCAGACACCAAAGAAGAACGTGAAGCATATTTAAACTTTGTTATTGTTGGTGCAGGACCAACAGGAGTAGAACTGGCAGGAGCTATTGCAGAATTAAAAAATAATATTCTTCCTAGAGATTATCATGATCTTAATCCTAGTGATATGCATATTCATTTGTTAGAAGGTTCGCCACGTGTATTGCCGCCAATGAGTGAACATGCTTCAAAAAAAGCTACAAAATTCCTAAAGTCTTTAGGCGTAAAAGTACACTGTGATACTTTGGTTACGGGTTATGACGGCTTAGAAGTTACCACGAATTCTGATTTAGAAATGCAATCTGAAACCTTAATTTGGGCTGCAGGTGTTACAGGAGCTCCAGTTAATGGTTTAAAAGCAGATGCTGTAATGGAAAGAGCCAATAGATATAAGGTGAATAAATTCAATCAGGTGGAAGGCTATGATAATATTTTTGCCATTGGTGATATTGCTTTAATGACTTCTGAAGATTATCCAAAAGGTCACCCGCAAGTTGCCCAACCAGCTATACAGCAAGGGAAGCTTTTAGGAAAGAATTTAATACGTTTAGCAGAGCACAAAGCTATGAAACCTTTTGAGTATCATGATAAAGGTTCTATGGCTACTATTGGCCGTAACAAAGCTGTGGTAGACTTGAAACACTCTAAGTTTGGTGGCTTTTTCGCTTGGTTCATTTGGATGTTTGTGCATTTAATGTCTTTAGTGGGTTTTAGAAATAGAGTAGTGGTGCTATTCAACTGGACCTATAACTATATTAATTTTGATAAAGCAGCCAGATTAATTATTCGACCTTTTAAAAAGTAGATGTTATTTGTTTATTGAAAGGGTTTTAGAGATGTTTTATTAAAACTTAGTTTTTTAATTTCAATATCCCTAAAACAATTAATAACTGTGCTAAAGCATAGGTGAGCATTATGCTGATGTTAGAAAAAGGTATAGGTTGGTAAAATTTATTTAAGGCCAAAATACTATCCGAAATCATAAAGCATAATGCTCCTATAAATACTAATCCATAGCTTAGGATATTTACACTGTCTTTTCTCAAATAGGCAGTTGTAGCCATGGATAGAATAACAATCATATAAATAGCTACAGGAATTAACATATCACCTAAACTATCCTTTAATAAATAGAACAGACTCAGAGCGTAGATTATTAATACTATGCCAAACTTCAAAGGCGACCTTGTCTTATTACGATGCTTTAAGAATAATAGGATATACATCACATGAGCTATTAAAAAAGCAACTAATCCCAAGGTGAAAAAAGTGAGCAGATTCCCCAACAAACATTAATAAGATGTCACCAAGTAAAGAGCATATTAAGGCTGAAAACATAAGGTTTTTTAAAGGTTGAGAAAGATCCTTTCCTGCTTTATAGAAGAAAAAAATAAGGCTAATAAGTATGGCAGGCTTAGCTATGTAATGTAAATTTTGTAGTGATGCTATACTCCCTGAAATGATTTCAAAAAGAACTATAATACCATAAATAACAGCGAATTGTCTTTCAGTTTTACTAAGCATAGATTGAGTGTTTAGTCAAATATATTCAATTCATCATTCAAAAATTACAATTCAGTAAAATAGAATTTCATAGCACTTAAGATTCCTAGAAGTTTGTGTCATCAATTAGAAAACGAACTTTTAATCATCAACCAAAATGAAATCAATCAATCATCAACAAAGCCTATTATTTAAAACGCTTTTTACATTCCTTACTGTTTTTATAAGCACTTTCGGTAATTCTCAAACAACAATTTCAGGTAAAGTCACCGATACCAAAAATCTACCGATAATGGGAGCCAATATTTATTTAGATGGTACTTATGATGGTGCCACTTCAGATGATGAGGGCAATTTTACATTTACAACTGATGAAATTGGCACACAAACTTTAATCATTTCATTTTTATCTTTTGAAACCAAGTCTATTATTGATGAGGTTTCAAAAATGAATAACCTTCAAATAAAACTAAGAGAAAATGTTGAAAGTTTAGACGCTGTAGTCATTAGTGCAGGAACTTTTGAAGCTAGCGACAATAGTAAAGTCTCTGTTCTAAAGCCTTTAGATGTTGTAACTACGGCAAGTGCTTTGGGTGATTTTGTTGGAGCTCTACAAACTTTACCAGGCACATCTACAGTCTCTGAAGATGGAAGACTTTTTGTGAGAGGAGGAAATGCCGATGAAACTCAGATATTTATTGATGGTATTAGAGTTTTTACTCCGTATTCGCCAACAGCAAATAATACACCAACTCGTGGACGCTATTCACCTTTTTTGTTTGATGGTATAACATTTTCAACAGGTGGTTATTCTTCGGAATATGGTCAGGCATTGTCTAGCGTATTGTTATTGAATACAATTGACGAGCCAGATCAAGAAAAAACAGATATTGGTATTATGACGGTTGGTGCTTCTTTAGGAAATACTCAAAAATGGGAGAAATCCTCACTGAGCTTTAATGCCTCTTATGTAAATCTAGCACCATATTTGGGAGTTTTTGAAGATAGAAACGATTGGAAAACTCCCTATCAAGGCGCACAAGGGGAAACGGTATTCAGACAACGTTTAGATAATGGTATGCTGAAGTTTTACGCTGCTTTTGATACCTCTAAATTTGAATTAAATCAAGAAGATATCAATCTTGAAGACGGATTAGATTTTAAACTCAACAATAATAATTTCTATTTAAATACGTCTTACAAAGGAAGTCTAGGCAATAGCTGGAGCCTACAAACAGGTTTAAGTTATACGTTTGCTAAGACGAATATGGGAGTTCAAGGAAGCGATATTGTGGATGCTGAAAATTCAGCTCATGCTAAGGTGAAATTAAAAAAACGTTTCAATAGTAGATTTAAGTTAAGTTTTGGAGCAGAACAATTCATAACAGATTTTAAAGAAAACTATAGTGATGAGAGCTTTGATGTCACCTATGGTTATGATAATAATATCACAGCAACTTTTGCTGAAGCAGATTTAGTATTCACAAAGAATTTAGCCTTAAAATTAGGTTTAAGAGCAGATTATAGTTCGGTATTTAGTTCGGTTGATGTTGCACCACGTGCAGCTATAGCTTACAAAACTTCCGAAAATGGACAGTTTTCATTGGCTTATGGAAACTTTTTTCAGAACCCAAACAGTGCTATTCTAAAGTTCAATCAAGATTTAAAAGCTGAAAAAACATCACATTATATATTGAATTACCAATACGTTAACGATGGTAAAATTTTTAGAGCTGAAGCTTACAGAAAAGATTACGATAATCTAGTAAAGTTTAATACAGCTATGGAAAGTTTTGATAGTAACTATAATTCCTCTGGTGATGGTTATGCTCAAGGTATAGATTTATTTTGGAGAGATAACACAAGTATAAAACATGTAGATTATTGGGTAAGTTATTCTTATTTAGATACGGAACGTAACTATAAAAACTTTCAAGAAGCAGCGCAACCAAATTATGCTACAGATCACAACTTCTCTTTGGTAACTAAATATTGGATAGAAAACTGGAAAAGCCAGATAGGTTTTAGTTATACCTTCTCATCAGGAAGACCATATACTAATCCTAATACTGATGAGTTTTTAGGAGCAAAAACGAAATCTTATAATAACTTAAGTTTTAACTGGGCATATTTGTTATCTCCTCAAAAGATACTGTACTTCTCTGTAAATAATGTTTTAGGTCTAAAAAATATTAATGGTTATCAATATGCAGATACACCAGATTTTAATGGACAGTTTAATAGAAGAGCATTACGACCAGCTCAAGATCAGTTTTTCTTTGTTGGCTTTTTCTGGACTATTAGCGAAGATGGAAAAGACAACCAATTAGACAAACTTTAAATTTTAACACAGGTTTTTGTGTAACATGATATTTGTCATAATTTAAAAAGTATATGATGGGTATCTTTATACTATAAAATTAAACGTCATGGAACTCAAAAAAAACCCAAAAGCCAATGTAGGTCGAAACAGCAGTCTATATTTTGCTGTTGGCTTAAACGTAATGTTAGTCTTAACATATTTAGGACTTGAACATAAGACTTACGAGAAAGAAGCGACTAAGATAGATATCTTAATGTTAGATGAACAGTTTGATGAAGATATACCAATTACAACTATTAATATTCCACCTCCACCACCTCCAAAACAAGTGGTAACAGAAGCAATCACAGTTGTAGAGGATGTAGAAGATGTTGAAGAAAGTGTTGTAGAGAGTACAGAAATCGGACAAGACGATGTTATTGAGGAACACGTAGTAAGTGTTGAAGATGTTGAAGTTGAAGAAGTAGAAGAAGATATAGAAGTACCATTTGCAGTTATTGAAAAAGTACCTCAATTCCCTGGATGTACTGGAACAAATGCAGAGTTAAGAGCATGTTTTCAACAAAAAATGCAAGAACATTTACAAAAACATTTCAGATATCCAGAAGCTGCATCTGAATTGAATATTCAAGGTAGAGTATTTGTTTTCTTCTTAATAGATAAAAATGGTCATGTAACAAAAATAAAAAGTAGAGGGCCTGATAAATTATTAGAAACTGAGGCAGAACGTATCATAGGATTATTGCCAACAATGGAACCAGGTAAACAAAGAAATAAAAATGTAGGCGTACCTTATAGTATACCAATTAACTTTAAATTACGACAACAATAAAACTTAATATATTTATGGTTTAGACAAATTTTGATTGATTACAAAACCCCTTGAAAAAGGGGTTTTGTTGTTTTATACAGTTAGCATTTAAAATTATTTAGATAGTAGTTCTCTAAAAGTCATTTAATTATAGTTTTTTATTTATAATTAATCTAAATAAACTTTGAAAGATTGTGTTTTGAACATATATTTGCACCGCTATTTAAAATAAATCTAAATAATATAAAATGTTTAAGAGTTTAAGTTGGGTGCTTTTGTTATGTATTCAAATTTCATTTGCCCAAAGTAAGATTACAGGAACTGTCACAAGTAAAAATTCAGAAGTTATACCTTATGCTTCTGTAGTTGTAAAAGGAACAAATATTGGTACTTCTGCTAATGAAAAAGGAGAATATTTATTGTCTAATTTAGCTTCAGGCGATTATACCATCACAGTGTCTTATGTAGGTTATAAATCCTCATCTAAGGAAATCACTTTACTTGATAATGAAACCAAGACACTATTATTTCAATTAGAAGAAGATACAACTTTAGATGAAGTTGAGGTTTTCGGTAATCGTTTTGAGCATCCAGATAAAATAGAAGCTTTAACAAGATTACCTCTGGCGCCTTATGAGCAAATTCAGAGTATATCTATTATTTCAGATAAATTAATTGAGCAGCAAGGTAATTTAACTATTGCAGATGCTACAAAAAATGTTCCAGGTGTATACACATTTGCAACCTATGGTAATAGGAGAGAGAGTATGTCTTCTCGTGGTTTTAGAGGTATTCCAATTCTAAAAAATGGTGTTAGAGTTCATTCAGACTTTAGAGGTGTTGGTGTGTTAACAGATATGCAAGGTGTAGATAATATTCAAGTACTTAAAGGTTCTGCAGCTATTACTCAAGGTGTCGCTACAGATTTAGGTAGTCCAGGAGGTGTAATTAATATTGTTACCAAAACTCCACGTTATGTTTATGGTGGTAATGTGTCATTACGCGCAGGAAGTTTTGGACAAGCAAGAACAACTTTTGATGTTTATGGTCCCTTAGTAAAAACCAACAATGTGGCTTTTAGACTTAATGGAGCTATAGAGCGTTCTGATAGTTATAGAAGTCGCGTATCTTCAGATAGATTTTATATTAATCCGTCTTTAGAATGGAAGCCAGATGATAAAACTACTATTACTTTTGAAATGGATTATTTTGAAGATAGTAGAACACCAGATTTAGGAACAGTAAATCTAGGCGAAAACGATGAAAATAATATCTACGATTTACCACATGATATATTTTTAGGTTACTCAAATGATAAGTCGTTAACCTCAAACACAACATATTCTGTAAGATTTAATCGTGAGTTGAGTGAGAAACTGAGCTTAAGAGGTGCGCTTTACAAATCTAGTCTAGATCTTGATGATAAAGGTGCTAGTTTAGGAAATGTAGTTGAAGATGAGTTTGGTGAGCCTATTTACAACCAAAGAATAAGAGGTTATTCAGCTTCAACGAGAAGTGATGATAATAGTGTAATACAATTCGATTTAATTGGTGATGACATTGCTACAGGAAGTATTTCTCACACATTCCAAGTTGGATTTGATTACAGAACTACAGATTATAGTACATGGTCTCAACGTGTTTCTGCAGTAGATACTATAGATGTCTTTACTAACAACACTCATACTTTGCCTGATGATTTAGCATTTTCAAATGCATCTACAGCAGGTGCAAAATCAAAAGCAATTGGTTTTGTGGCACAAGATGTTATAACATTCAATAAGTATTTCAAAACCTTTTTAGGACTTCGCTTCAGTAAAACACAAAGTATTACAGCGACAGAAACTACAGAAAGCGATGCATTAAATCCTTTAGCAGGTATTATAGTATCACCATTTAAAAACATTAATGTTTTTGCGTCTTACACTAACAGTTCATACCCAAGAACAGCAACACGTTTAGATGTAGATGGTAACGAATTAGGAAATGAACGTTACGACCAGTTTGAAACCGGTATAAAAACCAATTGGTTAAATAACAGATTACGTTTTAACTTCACCTTCTTCAAAATCAATAACAGAGATATAAACTTACCGGTTTATGATGAGAATTGGGTCGCTACTGGATTTTATCAAAAAGGAGGTAACGATGAAAGAAAAGGTGTGGAAGTAGAGTTGAGTGGACGTCTTTTAGAAAACTTAGAAGTAATAACCGGTTATTCTTACATTGATGCACAATATAAAGAGCATACCTCTTTTGTGTACGGTTCAGCACCTTTAAACACACCAAAGCATACATTCAACGCTTATGCTAACTACAACTTCAAACAAAAATTAGAAGGCTTATCAGTAGGGGCAGGAGTATATTATACAGGTGAAAGACCAATTAACGACTGGAGTGCCGGTGCAGTAACGCACGAGGGAATTGTGCCAAACCAAGAGCCATTTTATGTAGATGCTTATACACAAGTAAATGCACAAGTAGCTTACAGAATTAATAACCATTGGAATTTTAGAGTACTATTAAATAATGTATTCGATGAAATAGGATATAACGCTTATAGAACAAGATTTATCAATCAAACAGACCCAAGAAATTTTGCGGCAGTATTGAGTTATTCGTTTTAGAATTGATTTGAATTTGAGTAATTGTTGAAAAGCCTCACGTTTGTGAGGCTTTTTTATTATTGATCAAAATCATCTTTTTTTATTACATACCAATTGCACAAACTATCTTTATAAGTAAATTGTCCAGAAGGAGTCATGCCTATCTTATTAAGAATAAAATTTGAAGCTAAATTTTCCACAAGTGCAGCAGCACAAATTTCTTTAAGTTTTAGTTTTTTAAAACCATACTCTAAAGATGCTAGTGCAGCTTCCGAAGCATAACCATTTCCCCAAAATTGCTCTTTCAATCTGTATCCTAAATCATAGTAACTAAAGTCTTCACGTAGTTGTTGTTCGTATTTTAGTCCAGACCATCCAATAAATTCATCAGTATCTTTTTTGATGATGGCAAGTCTACCAATACCATTAGATTTGTATTGGTCTAGAATATTACGAACCATCAAAACAGATTCATTAATATGCTTTACAGGGTTATTTCCTAGGTATAGATGCACTTTTGGATTAGAATCCAATTCAAAGAAATCTTGAGTGTCGCTTAGCGTTACAGGTCTTAAAATTAGACGCTTAGTTTCTATAATTTCTGGTTGAAATAAAGCCATAGCTAAAAATAAAAAAAACTTGTGTTAAAAAATCAACACAAGTTTTTTATCTTCTATTTTAAGATCGTATTACTTTAAAGTCGTAAGCTCAGCAATTTTACAAATCACTTCTACAGCCTTTTGCATACTTTCTACAGGTACATATTCATAACGTCCATGGAAGTTATGTCCACCTGCAAAAATATTAGGACAAGGTAAACCCATATAAGATAATTGTGAACCATCTGTACCACCTCTAATAGGCTTTATAATTGGAGTAATACCAACTTGTTTCATGGCTTCTTCAGCAATATCTACAATATGCATTACAGGTTCTACCTTTTCTTTCATATTGAAGTACTGATCTTTGATTTCTAATTGAAAAACTTCAGCTTCAAATTTGGTATTCAAATCAAAAACTACCTTTTCCATCAAAGCCTTTCTGGCTTCAAATTTATCTTTATCATGATCTCTGATAATATATTGAAGTGTTGTTTCTTCAACCTTACCATCAATACTGTATAAATGGAAAAAGCCTTCATAGCCTTCCGTATGTTCTGGTGTTTCTAATCTTGGTAATGTATTGATAAATTCCGAAGCATAATACATGGAATTTACCATTTTACCTTTAGCATAACCAGGATGTACTATTTTGCCTTTTGCTACTATTTTAGCACCAGCGGCATTGAAATTCTCGTATTCTAATTCGCCAATTTGGCTACCATCCATAGTGTATGCCCAATCGGCACCAAATTTTTCAACATCAAACTTATGGGCACCTCTTCCAATTTCTTCATCGGGAGTAAAACCAACTTTAATATCTCCGTGTTTTATTTCAGGATGATTGATTAAATACTCCATAGCTGTAACAATCTCGGTGATACCAGCTTTGTCGTCAGCTCCCAAAAGTGTTGTGCCATCAGTTGTGATCAAAGTTTGACCTTTGTATTGCAACAAATCTTCAAAATAATCTGGTGAAAGAATAATATTTTCGTCTTCGTTTAAGACAATATCCTTACCGTCATAATCTTTTATAATTTGTGGTTTTACATTAGCACCTGTAAAGTCTGGTGAAGTGTCAAAGTGAGAAATAAAACCAATAGTTGGCACTTTATGATCTACATTACTTGGTAGAGTTGCCATAATATAAGCGTTATCATCAATAGTCACGTCACTCATACCAATAGCTTTAAGTTCTTTAACCAATTTATTGGCCAAATCCCATTGCTTCTCGGTACTCGGAGTGCTTTCAGAATTTGGGTCAGACTCAGTATCTACAGTAACATAGCTTATAAAACGATCTATAATATGCTGCATAGTTTTGCTTTTATTGCAAATTACAATTTAAAAGTGATTACAGGAAGTTTAGCATGGTTTACTAAATCTTCTGATATACTTCCACCAAAGAAATGACTTAAGCCCGTTCTTCCATGAGTAATCATAGAAAGTGTATCTGCATTAGTTCTTTTAGCATAGCTTAAAACTCCATCTTCTACGTTGTGGTCTGCTATGTAATCTATATTAACTTCATCTTTTTTGATGTTTGCTAACGAAAGGAACTTAGCAATTTTTTCATCTATTTCATCAGTGCTTAAAAAGCTAATTGAAGGTAAATTAACATGAAGTAATGTTACTTTTTCACCTAACTCATTTAAAAGTTCAAGAGCACTTTTTACAGTAGCTACACTTTTCTCAGAAAAATCGGTAGCTAAAACAATGTTTTTAAAGCTGATAGTTTCTGGATTAGATTTTACAACAAGTACAGGTGTATCACTGTAACGTACTACTTTTTCTGTGTTAGAGCCAGTAAAAACTCCATCATGATCGCTGTGGCCACGAGAACCCATCACAATTAAATCTGCTTTTACATCTTTAGAAACCTCAGAAACTTCTTTTAATACTTTATGATGCTTTATTATTGGAGTTACAGAAAGACCTTCTAAATATGGTTTATCTAAAAATTCTTCAAACTTTTTATTGGCAACCATTAACATGAATGCAGTTTCTTCGCTTTTTTGAGAATCAGAAGTTGTAATGATAGATTCTGAAAGCTCTAACATGTGCATTACTATTAATTCTGAATTGTGTTTTTTAGCCAGTGACGCGCCTGTTTTTAAAGCGTATTCTGAATATTCCGAAAAGTCTACTGGAATTATAATTTTTTTCATGGTGTTATGGTTTTATGGTTGCTCAAAGTTATTTAAAAATGCTGAAATAAATCATGATAATTGACAGTTTGTTGTAAAATTATTCCTGTTAATCCATAGAAAAGAAGATTTTAGATTCTTATTTTTGCATAGCAAATATTTCCTCATGTACAAAGCTATTATCCGACCAATTCTTTTCTGTTTCGATCCTGAAAAAGTACATCATTTTACATTTTCGTTAATCAGAACTATTTCTAAAGTTCCTGGAATGCCAAAACTGTTTAAAAATCTATATGTTATAGATCATAAAAATTTAGAAAAGGAATTATTTGGATTAAAATTTAAAAACCCTGTAGGCTTAGCTGCTGGTTTTGATAAAGATGCTAAACTTTATAATGAACTTTCAAATTTTGGTTTTGGTTTTGTGGAAATAGGAACATTAACCCCAAAACCACAAGATGGTAATCCTAAAAAGCGTTTGTTTAGATTAAAAGCAGATTCGGCGATTATCAATCGTATGGGATTTAATAATGGAGGAGTTGAAGATGCTGTAAAACGTTTGAAAAAGAATAAAGGTGTTTTAATTGGTGGTAATATTGGAAAAAACAAAGTGACACCAAATGAAAATGCTGTTGAAGATTATAAGATTTGCTTCAATGCTTTGTTTGATTATGTAGATTATTTTGTGGTTAACGTAAGTTCACCAAATACACCAAACCTTAGAGCTTTACAAGATAAAGAACCGTTGACGAATTTATTGAAAGCTTTACAAGTGCTAAACTTTCAGAAGCCAACGTCTAAACCTATTTTATTAAAAATTGCGCCAGACCTTACTAATGAGCAATTAGATGATATCATTGATATTGTAAAAACTACAAAGATTGATGGTGTTATTGCTACAAACACTACGATTTCTCGCGAAGGTTTGCAAAGTGACCATAAAACTGAAACAGGAGGTTTAAGTGGAAAACCATTAACCAGCCGCTCTACAGAAGTTATAAAATATTTGGCTGAAAAAAGTAATAAAGCTTTTCCAATTATTGGAGTAGGAGGTATCCATTCTGTAAAAGATGCTCTAGAAAAAATTGATGCAGGTGCAGATTTAATCCAGCTGTATACGGGTTTTATCTATGAAGGGCCTAAGTTGGTAAAAGATATCAATAAAGCTTTAATAAAAAGTTAAGTCAATTAAAACTATATCCACTTATTACTTTTTTACAAAAGATAAAACTTTACTAGCTCCATTGCTTTCTAATTTTATAAAGTATAGTCCACTCTTTAAAGGCTCAATATTAATGTCACTCAAATCTTTTTGAGATGATATAGACTGTTCTTTTATAATTTGCCCCAAAGTATTGTATATACTATAAGCTTCAGGAAGTATTTCTGCTTCAATTGTTATTTGAATAGAAGAAGGGTTAGGATATAATTTTATGTTTTGAGAGTTGAACTTATCAATACTTAAGGTAGTATTAAAGAAACTATCTGTATTGCCATAACCATAATTTCCGCCAGTGGCTAAAAGTTCATTGCTGTCATCTCTAAGCTCATAAAAACCATCACCCGAAAAACAGCATATGCCATCTCCATAACTATCAGTTATAATGAATGAATAGCATTGGTTATCAGCGGTATTGAAAACTTCAGAAATTGTAGTAAAATCATCGACCCCATTAATGTAAGGTCCACCAGAATACAATACATTTTCATCTCCATCTACAAATTGCCAAGAGGTTTCGTCTGGCCAATCGTCCAAAGTCAGACTTAACGTAATTGTGCTGGTATTGATGCCTTCAGCACCAACTTCTATATAAGATTCTTTTACCTTACTTATAGTTTCTGATCCATTAGAGACAGTTAAAACTACGTCATAGAAACCATTACTATTATAGGTGTGCGTTGGATTTTGAGTGGTATAATCAATAATATCATCTCCATCCACATCCCAATTCCATGATGTTGCACCAACACTGTTGTCTGTAAAGTTTACAGTTAAATTAGTGCTACAACCCTCTGTTGTATCGGCAATAAAATCTGTACTAAAACTAGGGCAAGCTAAATCACTTCTATAAAATTGATAGATGGCATAAATCCTGGCATATTGTTGGGGTGAAAAATAAGTTCGACATTCTTTACGAGAGTAAGACATTAAATTTGTAGGATCTGGTTGGTAAAAATCAAGATTAGCATCTTGAGCATTCCCTGTATACTGACAACTAAAGTTGACATTAGAATAGCCTAGTTGTGGATCAGCAGGTGTGTCACAAATAAAATCTCCAGTGCTTTCACAATTAGATCCGTCTACCAATTCTTCAGTCGATCCCGAAACATTACTATTACCATGAGTATGAGATAAAGCAAAAAAATGACCCATTTCATGAGAAAGTGTGCTGCCATTTGTAGCACAGTTGTTTGCCATTAAAATTGTTTCAGGTCCACCAGGAAAATAAGCATAGCCACATAAACCACTTCCAGAAGAAGAGCTAGTCACTGAGTTTGTAAAATAAATATTGATGACACCATTTACATTATTTACAGAAGTTAAAGCACTTTCATCTGCGGTCTCAAAATCGTAGTAATTATCATCGTTGATATAATTGATACCATCACATAGAAAAAATTGAATTCCAGCATCTACATAAATAGAATTCATAATACTTATGGCTTGGTTCAATTCGGTTTCCGTTAAGCCACCAGTCCCAAAACTTGTATTAATAATATGTGCTTTTATAGGAACATCACTTAAAACAGTAGAATTTCTTGAAGCTAAGGAATTGTTCAGAAAGTCATTTTCATAAGACTTAATAAGCTCTTTATTTCGATTGAAAAACTTTTGATTTGCAGAAGTGTATGTAAAACCACATTCTTCACTTTGTGCATTTATGCTAAGTATAGCTAAAAGAAAGAATACGATTAGGGTAATTGAATTTGTAGGTTTCATTATAGATTATTTAGCGTAGCGGAAGGCTAAAATATAAATTTAATATAAATGACCTATTTTTAATCGATTAAATACCTGTAACAGTAGTATTTTTCCTTGGTAGTTTAATCATTTTTAATGATTAATTTTGAAGTCATCAACCGTTAGTAAATCCGAATTGAACTACGATACACTCATATCATTTGCAATAGCTACATCAGCACTGGCAATTTCACCAGGACCAGATAATATTTATGTCTTGATACAAAGTATTACTAATGGAAAAATTTATGGCTTGGTAACAGTTTGCGGTCTTATTACAGGTTGTATAGTACATACTACTTTATTGGCTTTTGGTATTTCTGCAATTATTAAGGCTAATGATGATTTATTCTTTGGAATAAAGGTTCTAGGTGCTTTGTATTTATTATATCTCGCTTACAAGGTTTATAAGTCTGATGCACAATTAGATTTTGATACGGAAACTGCGCCCAAAAAAAGTTTAAAAAGTCTTTTTGCACAAGGTTTTTTTATGAATGTTTTAAACCCAAAAGTTACTATTTTCTTTTTGGCATTTTTTCCAGGGTTTTTGTTTAGCGATGATTTAAATACCGTAATTCAATTTTATGTTTTAGGTGGTATTTTTATGTTAGTGTCTTTCATAATATTTTCTGCCATAGCTTTATTAGCTGGACAAATAAAAACCTATACGCTGAATCATAAAAATGCAGGTTTGATTCTGAAGTGGCTTCAAATAATAGTGTTTATTGGGATTGCAGTTTTCATTCTTATCTAAGTTTGAAATCGCTATTGTAAAGCTTATATTTGAAGCAATGAATAAAGCTGTAAAAATCATAGAATGTCCAAGAGATGCCATGCAAGGCATAAAGGATTTTATTCCAACAGAAAGGAAAGTCCAGTACATACAATCCTTACTTAGAGTTGGCTTTGATACTATTGATTTTGGAAGTTTTGTATCTCCAAAAGCCATTCCTCAAATGGTAGATACGGCCGAAGTTTTAGCACAGCTAGATCTTAGTAAAACTAATAGTAAATTATTAGCCATAATAGCAAATACTAGAGGCGCAAATGATGCTTCTGTACATCCTGAAATAGATTATTTAGGGTTTCCGTTTTCTATTTCTGAAAACTTCCAGATGCGTAATACGCATAAAACTATTGCGCAATCTGTGGTGACACTTCAAGAGATTTTGGAAATTGCTGACAAGTCCAATAAGGAGGTTGTGGTTTATATTTCTATGGGTTTCGGTAATCCTTATGGTGATCCATGGAATGTAGATATAGTAGGAGAGTGGACCGAGCGTTTGTCAAAAATGGGTGTTCGTATTTTGTCACTGAGTGATACTATAGGTAGTTCTAATCCTGAAAATATAGAATACTTATTCTCTAATTTAATTCCCAAATATTCTAATATAGAATTTGGGGCACACTTGCATACCATACCTACAACGTGGTTCGAAAAGATTGATGCAGCTTATAAAGCTGGCTGTAGACGTTTTGATGGAGCCATTCAAGGTTTTGGTGGTTGCCCAATGGCAAAAGATGAGCTTACAGGTAATATGCCAACAGAAAAAATGTTGTCCTACTTCACGCAAAAAAAAGCTCATGACTTAAATGCCATGAGCTTTGAGAGTGCTTATAATGAAGCTACTAAAATATTTTCAGTATATCATTAGTAGTTTATTCTTCTAATAAGCTATATTCAAATTGGGGATGTCCTCGTTCTCCATCAGCGTTGAACATTGCTAAAAACTTAAGTTTATAGTAATTTCCATTAGTGTCATTAACTATGTAAAATACATTATCTCTTAAAGAAGGTAAACTTCCTGGTCCACCACCATTTCTCCAAGTACTACCAATGTTTCGTTGATCGTTGTCAAAAGCTATCGTTGCAACATCAGCTAAAGTGAAATTTTCATAAGTATAGTCTGTTGTTTCAACATCAATCATGTATGAAATTGCACCTCCTTTTGTATTGGTTACCACAAAGTCAGAATAACCATAAGATCCATAACCTTCTATTTCGTTAGTAAATACTGTGAAGTTTAAATCCCATTGTGATTTTTGAGGTTCAACATTTACTTCTGTTTCAGTATTAAAGCTGAAAAATGTAAAGTTATAGTTAGAGTCTTTAGAAATTGCTACTTCTTCATATGTTGTATCATCCAAATCAGCATACTGTAAAATATAGTTGTCAGCACCTCTTAAGATTCGGATTTTCTTCCAACCTCTTGCATCTCCTGTAACAGCTACACTTCCTGTAGAAGCTGGTTCAGTAGCGACTTCAAACCCTAAGTTAACTAGATAAACATTATTGTCTTCATTAATTGAAGAAATAGCATCGATTGCAGTTTCAGTAATTTGACCAAATGGAGCATCGATATATGCCATATTGCTAGCGTCAAAAGTCCCAACAGCAACTTGAGGTTGTAAATCTTGTACTTCTGTAGAAGATGAATTTATAGCTGTAATATCATTAGTACTTAATTCAGCAGTTGCCATATAAATTGAACCATTAATAACTACTCTAAAATCTGAACCAGAGTAAAAGCCTAGGTCCCAAGAGTCGCGCTGAGCAACGCTGGTAGTGTTCGTACTTAGATCAACATAGACTTGATTTGGTTCGTTAGAACCACCAACTTCTGGTTCTACAGTTGCTCCTTCAATTACAACATCTATTGGTCCTTGAGCTGTATCGTCATCACTACAACTCGTAACAAAGATTGTAGCTATAAATAGAAATGTTGTTAAAAATTTGTTTGTCATGATTATTGGTGTATTTAAAAATTAAGATTAAACATTGCTTTGAGATAAAAGGATCTGCCATAACCCAATAACAAATTACTGTTAGAGGTTGAGTGAGTACCACCTGAAGATCCAGTACTACTTATATTAACATTAGTAATATCAAATAGGTTTCTACTGCCTAAAGTGATATCTAGTTTATTGTCTAAAAATGTTTTTCTAACGGATAAGTCTAACCACGTATAGTCATCTATTGTTGCTATGGAGTAGATGCTATTACCATCATCATCTGTTCCTGTAGCTCTATAATTTTGTTGTTTACCATTATATTTCAATAACATTGAAACTGAAGTATTGACTTTTTCGAAATAGTAAGACGCACGAGTATTTATTTGGAAATTGTATAGATAATCATCTTCACCATTAACTTCATTGCTGTTTTCTCGAGATATACCTTGAAGTGTAGCACCTATATTTAAGGTTAAATTTTTATACCTTAATGAATTGTCTAAAGTGAAACCTAATTGTCTAAATTTATCAATATTGATATACTGATATTGAAGCGGAGTAGAATTAACAACAGCCAAATCTATGCGGTCAGAAACATCGATATAGCTGAATTTAAAATTGTTGACTAACGAAATACCATTAAACCAACTTCGCTTTTTAAGATTTATAAAAGTTGAAAAACCATTTTCAGGTTTTAAATTTTCATTGCCTCTAACATCGTGATTAGAGTCTACAAAATAGTAGTAAAGTTCTTCAAAATTTGGAACTCTGTATGAAGAACCAATATTAGCTCTGAGCTCAAAACCATTTTCTAGAAGATAACGTGCATTAAAGGCGCCAATGAATTTAGAGTTATATAGCGAATTGTATTCGTAACGCAAACCAGGTCTAATAGAAAACTTATCGGTCAATTTTATTTCTGAAGATCCAAATAAAGCATAGTTGTTTTGCTTTCTGGTTTTGTTTTGTTGAGTAATTTCACCAGAAGCTTGTGTATCAAACCCTTCGATATATCGCATTTCATATCCAACCTGAAAGTCATAAGATTTATCTTTTATTATGTTGTCCAAAGTACCATTAGAAAAGATAACTTTACTGGATTGATAAGTCTCATCAGTTTCGTTAGACCTTTGCTGAGATAAAATGAAGTAGTTAAATTCATTAAGGTCCCTTTCTTGTTGTTGGTAAGATAGTGTTGCACTATAATTTGGTCCAGAACTGAAAGCTCCATCTAAGCTCAAATTGTTTACAAATCTGTTTGTGGTAAATATTCTATCTGAGGAAGATGGGTTACTGGTTTGTGTTTGGGTATCTATGTTGGCCCTAACAGCAGCATCGTAATAGAATACATTTTCATTGTAGTATCCAAACTTGTATCTCAGCGAGAATTTATCTGTTTTATAATTGATTAAAGCATCTGTATTTATTTGCTCTTTAGGTAACCATTCGTAACCTCTTAATCCATCATTCTGATAATAATCTCTTCCTTCTCTGTTATTTAAGAAACCAGCAAAATCATTTCTATTGAAACTAAGTCTTGCAAACCAATTCTCATTAATATTATGAGCAATGTTTAAGGATTGAATATGTCTCCCTTTATCAAACCATTCGTACTCATCACTAACCGTTTCTTCTTGCAAATAAGCTTGAATTTGCCAATCATCATGAGTAGACTTTTTTGTGATGATATTAATAACTCCAGAAACAGCATTAGCACCGAATTCCACTCCCATAGCTCCTTCAACAATTTCTATACGCTCAACGTTATCTAAATTTATTTGTGTAAGATCTATATTATTGCCTAAACCATTATCGCTAACCAAAGGGATATTATCTACTAAAATGTTTAAGTATTGACTATCAAGCCCAAAAAAAGACACTGTAGATCTACCTGTATAAGCATTAGGAGTAATGTTAAGGTTAAGATTGAAATTTAGAATATCAGATAGGTTGTTGGCAGCTATTTGCTCAATTTGCTTCCTATTTATTACAGTAACATTATATACTGACTTCTTTATTGTTGTAGGATTGTACTGACCTGTAACCACAACTTCCTTTAACTCTTCTGTCTTGGTAGAGTCTTGCTCTTTTTCCTGACTAAAAGTTTGAAGGCTTATAAAAAATAAAAAATAAATACAGATTTTATTTTTATTTAGACTCATTCTTGATTAATTTTGTCGCAAATATATAATCTTATTTTAAATCAGTCTAAATAAGTATAAAATTTTTAAAAATTAATTTTTTTCCAATTCATGAAACGAGCAATAGTATTTTCATTAGCATTTTTAGCCATCTCACTAACGGTGAATTCGCAAACAAAAAAAGAAAAAGACCAAGAATCAATTAAAGATATGTGTGGTTGCTTTGAAGTCACTTTTAATTTTGCAGAAACATTTTCCTACAGTAATGACTCTTTGTATAAGCCTTCAGAAACAAAGGTTGATAAAGGTTTAGAATGGGCACAGTTGGTGGAAGATGAAGACAACAAAATTTCAATTCAGCACCTATTGCAGGTAGGAAGACCAGATAGTCCTCATATAGTAAAGCACTGGAGACAAGATTGGTTATTCGAAAACACAGATTTCTATACTTATAATGGAGATAATGAGTGGGTTTTTGAAACCAAATCAAAAGATGATGTTAAAGGGCAATGGACACAAAAAGTATATCAAGTAGATGATAGTCCGCGTTACGAAGGCTCTTCAACTTGGGTTCATGTTGATGGAAAAAGCTATTGGGAAAACACTACAACAGCTCCATTACCAAGAAGAGAATATACGAAACGAAGTGATTATAATGTTACTTTAAGAGGTAATCGTCATGAAATTACAAATTACGGTTGGTTGCACGATCAAGATAATGCAAAAGTTGTTAGAGAAAAAGGAGAAGAAGACGTAATTTTGGCAAACGAAAAAGGGTATAATACCTATGTAAAGGTAGATGACAGCAGATGCCAAGCGGCTCAAGACTGGTGGAAAGCACACCAAGACAAATGGGCTACAGTTAGAGCAAAATGGGATGAGGTTTATAGCCGAGATAAAGATTTGGTTTTAGAAAATAAGGTAGATAATAAAGTTTTATTCAAATATTTATTTGATGATGAGATGACTGCCGAAAAAGAAATCAATAAAGTGATAGAATCATTTGTAAAATAATATGAAACAATTAAGAAATTTATTAAGCCTTGTAGCTTTTGTAGTAGTATCCTTTGGATTTGCCCAAGAGAATGTGTTTTTAAAACGTGATTTTTGGGGCACCAAGCCAGACGTAAAAACGATTGAAACAAAAATTAAAGAAGGCAACAATCCTGCTGAAGCTAACGGAAGTAATTTTGATGGAGTGGTATATGCTATCTTACAAGATGCACCTCTAAAAACCATTCAGCACATGATTTCCCAAAAAGGAAATGATGCTAATAAGTTAACGCATGACGGTAGAACCTATATTTTCTGGGCTGCTTATAAAGGCAATACAGATGTTATGGAGTATTTGCTTAAAAAAGGAGCAAAAACAGATTTAACTGACGATAAAGGAAACACTATTCTGAATTTCGCAGCATCATCTGGTCAACAGAATACTAAGGTTTATGATATCTGTATCGCAAATGGTGCTGATCTAAAGAAAGACTTAACTCCTAGTGGAGCAAATGCACTTTTATTGGTCGCACCTTACGATAATGATTTAGAGTTAATAAAGTATTTTCAGTCAAAAGGATTAGATATTGGTAGTTTAGATAATGAAGGTAATGGTGTTTTTAATTACGTAGCCAAAACCGGAAATATTGAGCTTTTAGAAAAACTACAAGCCTCTGGCGTAAAGGGAACGGACAATGCTTTTTTGTTTGCAGCTTACGGAACTCGTGGTAAAGCTAATGGAGTTGAAGTCTATGAATATTTAGAAAGTGTAGGTTTAAATCCTAGTACAGCAAATAAAAAAGGTGTTACACCTTTACACATTGTGGCATCTAGAAGTAAGGATACTAAACTCGTACAGTATTTGCTGGAAAAAGATTTGGATGTAAATAAGAAAGATGAAGAGGGTAATACACCTTTTATGAATGCAGCTTCAAGAAATGATATTGAAATTGTCGCTTTGCTTTCAAATAATGTTAAGGATATCAATGAAGTTAACGATAAAGGGCAGTCGGCATTAACATTGGCTATAAATGGTAATACACCAGACGCTGCTGAGTTTCTTATTAAAAAAGGAGCAAAGATCTTTATTTTAGATAAAGAGGGTAATAACCTAAATTATTACTTGATTAATTCTTACTCTGAAAAAAATAAAGACCATTTTTCAAGTAAAATGGTGTTACTTAAATCAAACGGTATAGATTTTGTTACACCACAAGAAAACGGAAATACTTGGTTTCATTTAGCGGTGAAAAAGCAAAGTTTAGATTTACTAAAACTAGCTGCAGGAATGGGACAAGATGTAAATGCTAAAAACAAAGATGGCAATACAGCACTTCATCTTGCTGCTATGCAATCTAAAAATGAAGATATACTTAAATTCCTTCTAAAGGTAGGTGCAAAGAAAGATTTAAAAACAGACTTTGAAGAAACAGCTTACGATTTAGCAAAAGAGAATGAGTTATTAGAAAAGAATAAAATTTCAGTAGAATTTTTAAAATAAATTTAAAGTAACGAATGAAAAGAATAAGCTTATTAAGCCTTTTGGCAATTGTAGTTTTAGGATTGGTATCCTTTAAAAACTTAAGCGATTCCAACAAATATAAATGTATGATTCAAATGACCAATTACTCAGGTGAAGGAGCATACATAGTGATATCATTATTAAGTCCTGAAGGTAATTATATAGAGACTTTGAACGTAAAAGGAGAGGATGATGAATGGTACAATACTGTAGAATCTTGGTGGGATTTTTATGGCAAAAAGCGTAACGATATAGATGCCATAACAGGAGCAACCATTAGTGGTGGAGAGCGTTCGATTAGTGTTATTGAAATTGATAGTGATAAACTAGATAAAGGATATAAGTTAAGATTTGAGTCTGCCGTAGAAGATCAAGAATATTACGAAAGTGATGTAGAGTTCGATTTAACTTCAGAAAACGTAAAAAGTAAAATTGAAGGTAAAGGCTTTATCAGATACGTACGTATGATGCCTCAATAAAACCAAGCCAAATGACCATTTCTATCTGGAGATTTAGTCATCTTATGTTGGCTTTGGTATCTTCAATTTTTATTGCCTTAGCCTCTATAACGGGTTTAATATTAGCTTTCGAGCCGATATCAAATCAGTTAAAACCATACAATATTGACGGTAGCACCACTTTAGCAACTACCGTTCAAAATTTATCAGAAAGCTACGATGAAATCATTACCATTGAAACCGATGAAAATGATTTTGTCGTAGCTTCTGTTATTACTAATGAAGGTGATAGCGAAACCTTTTATGTTAATCCCGAAACAGGTGAAAACTTAGGTGAACTCATTGAAAAAGCACCTTTATTTAGGTTTGCAACAAACCTACACCGTTCCTTGTTTTTAAAATCTACAGGACGTTTTATCGTTGGGTTGGTTTCTTTCTTTTTAATCCTAATGGCTATAACAGGTGTCGTGTTAATTGCTAGGAGACAAGGAGGAATTTTAAAGTTTTTCTCAAAAGTTATAAATGAAGATTTTTCGCAGTATTATCATGTAGAGTTAGGTCGCTGGTTTCTAATTCCAATCATTATTGTGGCTTTTACAGGTGTTTATCTGTCTTTGGAAAAATTTTCACTTTTACCAGAAACTAAAATATCACATACCTATCCAGAAGCTGAATCTGAAAACCTTGAAAAAGTAGGTTTTAATGATTTCAAAGTCTTTAATGACATTAAAATTTCTGAAGTTAAAAGTTTTGAGTTTCCTTTTTCGGATGATGTCGAAGATTACTTTTTTATAAAGTTGAAGGATAAAGAATTATTGGTTAATCAATATTCTGGAGAAATTGTTAGTGAGCAACAGTATCCTTTGGTGCAACTGATGTCGCAATGGAGTTTATGGTTACACACAGGTCGTGGCACTTTAGTTTGGTCTGTAGTATTGGCCTTAGTCTGTTTGGCTTTGTTTTTCTTTATTTATTCAGGTTTTGCAATGACTTTAAAACGTCGAAATAAAATAAAGAAAACCAAAAACAAGTTTAACAAAGATGACGCAGAATACATCATTTTAGTAGGTTCCGAAACAGGGAATACTAATGATTTTGCAAGGTTGTTTTTTAATGCACTTTTAGAAAACGGAAAGAAAGCCTACATAACAGAGCTTAATAATTATTCTAATTTCAGTAGCGCCAAAGAAATCATTGTGTTTACATCAACTTATGGCGAAGGAGAAGCTCCTATAAGTGCCAATAAATTTGACAAAATTCTACCTACAATACATCAAAATAAGGAAATACAATATTCTGTAGTTGGTTTTGGCTCGCTACTTTACGAAGCCTACTGTAAGTATGCTGAAGACGTCGATGCTATGCTAAAGCAGCAAGAGAATTTTGTTGAGAAACTTCCGGTCTTCAAAATAAATAACCAATCTTTTGAAGCTTTTAAAACTTGGTTAGAATCATGGAGTGCTAAAACAGATTTCAACCTAATTGTAAAAGCTCCAGCAGAAAAATTAAGCTCAAAATATACCAGACAGTTTGAAGTGGTAAAGCGTACCGAACTCAATGTTGATGATACCTTTTTACTACAATTAAGACCAAAGAAAAAAATCAAATTTCAATCTGGTGATTTGCTCGCCTTCCGTCCAAATAAAAATGAAGCTGCACGTCAATATTCTATTGCAAAAGTTAATGGTGACATACTTTTAAGTATAAAAAAGCATGACAAAGGATTGTGTTCAACATACTTTAGTGAACTTAATGTTTCAGATGTTATTACTGCAACAATAGAATATAATAATGATTTCCATTTTCCTAAGGAAAATAAAAATGTTGTATTGATTGCTAATGGAACAGGAATCGCACCCTTTTTAGGAATGATTCAAGAAAATTCTGGACAGCAAAATATCAGTTTGTTTTGGGGAGGACGAACAAAACGGTCTGTAGAATTATATGCCGACACTTTAAATGAAGCTTTAGAAAATGAAACCTTATCGCAATTTTATGCGCAATATTCACAAGAGCAAGAGCATAAACTTTACGTTCAGGATATCATTGTAGAACATTCAGAGTTTATGGCTAACCACTTGCGTCACGGTGGAAAAATAATGATTTGTGGTTCTATAGCTATGCAAAATAGAGTTTTGGAAGTTATTAATGACATAACAACCAAACATCTCGAAGCTCCTCTATGTACCTTTGAAAATAACGGACAATTAGCTATGGATTGTTATTAATTTAATGCCTCAAAGTCTCAATTTTTAGTTAATACTAAAATAATTGTCAAAAGCCTAGAAATACGCTTATAGTTTATATATAATCTGTATCTTTGCGTGCAATTATATCTTAATTGCCATGACAGCACACGAAAACAAGATCTTAGGTGAGGGACTCACTTACGACGACGTCCTTTTAGTTCCAGCCTTTTCAGAAGTACTTCCTCGCGAGGTCAATATTCAAACAAAATTCACAAGAAATATAACCATTAATATTCCCGTGGTTTCCGCAGCAATGGATACGGTTACCGAAAGCAAAATGGCTATTGCCATGGCTAGGGAAGGTGGTATTGGTGTTCTTCATAAGAATATGACTATAGAACAACAAGCCACTAAAGTGCGTCGTGTAAAACGTGCTGAAAGCGGAATGATTATAGATCCTGTGACGTTGCCAATCGGTGCAAAAGTTATTGATGCTAAGAATGCTATGAAAGAGCACAGTATTGGAGGTATCCCTATTGTTGATGATAATGGAATTTTAAAAGGTATTGTTACTAACAGAGATTTACGTTTTGAGCATGCCAATGACAGACCTATTATTGAAGTAATGACTAGTGAAAAATTAGTTACGGCACCTGTTGGTACATCTTTAAAAGACGCTGAAGCTATTCTACAAGAAAATAAAATTGAAAAATTATTGATTGTTGAAGGCGATAAACTGGCAGGACTTATCACGTTTAGAGACATTACTAAGGTAACTCAAAAGCCAATCGCTAATAAGGATACTTATGGTAGATTACGTGTTGCTGCTGCAATTGGTGTAACAGGTGATGCTGTGGATAGAGCAGAAGCGTTGGTAAATGCAGGTGTTGATGCTGTGGTTATTGATACAGCTCACGGACATACAAAAGGTGTAGTTGCAATATTAAAAGAAATAAAGTCTAAATTCCCAGAGCTTGAAGTAATAGTAGGTAACATAGCAACAGGTGAAGCTGCTAAATATTTGGTGGAAGCTGGTGCAGATGCGGTGAAAGTCGGTATCGGTCCAGGTTCTATTTGTACAACGCGTGTGGTTGCAGGTGTTGGTTTTCCACAATTTTCTGCAGTGCTAGAAGTGGCTGCAGCCATAAAAGGTTCAGGTGTTCCTGTGATTGCTGATGGTGGTATCCGTTATACAGGGGATATACCAAAGGCTATAGCGGCTGGTGCAGATACAGTAATGTTAGGTTCACTTTTAGCAGGTACCAAAGAAAGTCCTGGTGAAACCATTATTTACGAAGGCCGTAAGTTTAAATCTTACCGTGGTATGGGTTCTGTTGAGGCCATGAAGCAAGGTAGTAAGGATCGTTATTTCCAAGATGTTGAAGATGATATTAAAAAATTAGTTCCAGAAGGTATTGTTGGTCGTGTACCATACAAAGGGGAACTATTTGAAAGTATTCATCAATTTGTTGGTGGCTTACGTGCTGGTATGGGATATTGTGGAGCTAAGGATATTGCTACTTTAAAAGAAAACGGGCGATTTGTAAAAATTACGTCTAGTGGTATTAACGAAAGTCATCCACATGATGTTACCATTACTAAAGAAGCACCAAATTATTCGAGATAATAATCTTAGATTAAATAAAATTTATAAAATAAAAAAAACCAGCATTTTTGATGCTGGTTTTTTTTATGCTCTAGCTAGAATTTTAGAATTAAGGATAAGCAATTAATTATAACATTATTAATCTACTTTCATTATTTCTTCAATAATTTCACCATTTTCGTGAACAAGAATTTTTAACAGCTCTGTTTTTTCGTCTATAACAAATTCAAACTGTAGATTTCTATCCTTTGCAAAAAATAAATTTTCAGTTTCAGGATATATGGTAACTTTAAATTCACCCGCTTCCAAATTTAGTAGATTGTCTTCTTTAGAAATAGTTACATTTCCAATCCGAGAAGATTTATAATTACCTAAATATTTACTTAAAATTTCATCAGGTAACTTTATTTCTGTTTTAGGGGTTTTGTAGACTATCGGTTGGTGATCATAACTAAAAACTCTGGACATTTTCCAAGTATCATCTTTATGTTTCCAAATGTGTGTAAATTTAGCTTTACCAACCAGTTTTTCTTTTTTGTCATCTTCATTTACATAAAATATATGCTCTCCAGTTAGAATAGCTCCATAGTTATTAAGAGGAAATATTTCCATACTTCCTTGGATGACTTCCCTCCTCAATCTCCAATTTTCATTTGTACAAATTCCTTTTTTTATTGCTTCTAAGAAATTATCTAATGTGGAAGTCAACCCATTTTTATCATGATAAAATTCCAAATCATCTGTTAGAAATATTTTCATTCCAATTATATCACATGAGTTATAGGCTTCCCAAAAAAGGCTGTCAGATTGAATTATTTCTTGAGATAGTATTTGAGATTTTTTAGCTCCATGGGAGGATTGTGCCGTTACCACATTCCCAGATGTGATAATAAATGAAGCGAGAATTAAAAGTCTTGAAAATTTCATGAGTCTAAGTTTTCTTTATAGACATCGAAGAAATTAGTTTGTTACAGTCTTTGTAATCAATATTTTAATGGCTACTGTAAGTAGTTGTATGGTTTAGCGGTTAATTTAGCAAGTATATACCAAACTGAAAATCCGTGAGGGTTTTTAGAAGTAGGCGAGAACAAGCAATTACTTATAGCCATCCTAAGTTTGTAATGCGTTTTTATTTAATTTCTAAAGTGTTCAATATTAATCCAAACTCTTCTTTTTCTTTATTCCAATCTTTTACATTAGTTGTTGCAGTAAATATGTTGGTAGTTTTATCAGTTAAAATTTGAAAGAAAATAGTTTTCTGTTCGACAGTTACATTTAGTAAACGATTTTTATATTCAATTTCAATTCCCTCAATTTCATTTCCCATAACGTTGAGAGTAATTTTCTTTCTACTATTTAGAATTTCTGTATCTAAAAAATAGTCGCTCATTTTACTTTGCAAATTTGCTATGTAATTATCTGCTAATTCGTTTATATCATACTCATACCTTTTATTATAATGTTGAATTCCGAAAACAAAATGTTTGGGTGATTTTATATTAGTCCATTTGAACCCTATCTCTGAATTTTCACCATTCTTTCCTTCATACCATTCGTTTGGAACAGAAAACTCAACATTTTCAATTTTAAATTGGTCTTGTTTATCAGAATTGTTTTGAGAATTACAGCTTTGGAAACTGATAAGAAAAATCATTATAAAAATCAGTTTGACTATTTTTTTCATTTTTATCGAACCCTGTTTCAAATGCATTACAACGTATTTGGCTATGGTTTCGTTGCGTGAAAATCCGCGAGGATTTTCCGCCGTAAACCGAAGATAGCAAATTTGCGAGGACTTTCCGCAAGGAAAGTCAGAAGCAATGAATTATAGCCGGTGTTGTAGCCAGTTTTTATCTCATCCATCCTTCGATGATATAATTTTTTTCTAATAATTTCTCTTCCTTTCCATTATTGTCTGGTTTGAACCAAATTTCAAACCTTGCACCATATGGTTTTCCCCAATCTCCCTCATAAATCGTAAAATCATCTTTGGTACTGAACTTCTTGATGCTGTCATTAGTATTGCTAATTCTCATACTTGACCTTTCCTTTAGTCTTGGGGCTGAAAGTTCTATTTCTTGAGTTATTTCAAATGCTTTAAGAAAGGCTATTCCATTTTGTTTTGACTTAATCCATAAATCATATTCATATAAACCTGGTTGGAAAGAATTATAAAGTTGAAAATCAGTTTTTTCTTTTATGATTTGTTTTATACTGTCAGGTCTTATTGACTCAAAATTATCTCCCATTCTTGTGTCAATCGGTTTTTCCAATTTTACATTTTCGGGTAATTTTAAATTATCAGCAAAAGTATCTGTGTCAGGTCCAAACATAGACATAAAGGAAGAAATGAAAATTAAACCTAAAACACCGACAAATAAAGTTCCTAATTGTAATATTCCTATATACCACTTTCCTTTGATTAGTTGCCAGAATCCAGCGATAAGCAATAAGATAATAGTAAACAGAAAAAAATAATCTGATATATTCAGTAAAGTTTTATTCTTTGATGAAATTAGAGCTAGAAAAATTAGAGACGATAAAATGAACAATAAAAAAGGTAACCACCATTTCTTTAAAATATATATTTTTAGGAATTCTGTCATTTTCTCAAATTGGCTACAACAACAGGATATACGTATTAACTATATCCACATTATATGTTTATGCTTGCAATGTAAAGAAAATAAGTTAGTTATAGTAAAATAAAAAACCACTAACAGTTAAATTAGTGGTTTGTGTAAATTTTTTTTTAAAGTTCCTTTTAAGGAGCCGTTGGTACTACACCAAGGGTGTATAGTTGTTCCATTGTTGGGCTTTCACTACCACCTGCAGGCTCTAAAGTAATACCAAATGCCTGGCTTTCGTTTGCATTGGCAATGGTAAAGATTTTGTTTTCGTCTGTATTAAAATCTTCAATAGTACCTAAACTTGTTGGTGTTAATGGGTTTAACGTTAACGACCATACTTGCCAAACTTTTCCTTCTGGTGCATTTGGTAAGCCTACAGCATCTAAGTAGATGGTATTATCGGCTTTGTTCCAATATACTTTGGCATAACTGTTGGCAAAATCACCTTGTCCACCAAGTGGTACAGCTAAGATATCTTTATCTCTAATAGCATCAAGAAGGTCTTTGGTGTTTGCCAAATTGTTTCTGGCATCTTCTATTTGTGTTTCAAGATATTGATTTTCTATATCAGCTGTTTGTAGTTGTTCTTCTAACTTCGTTTTATTATTAAGTGTCCATAATAAACCTCCTGCTAATAAAATAGAGGCTGCCCAACCTGTGTAAGAAATCCAGTTTGGTTTCTTAGGTCTCATGTCTACAACCTTATTATCAGTGTCTTTTAATTTTCCTCTAAACGATTCAAAATTTATAGAATGTGGAGATACGGCAGCGGTTAACTTTACAACAGCGGCTTCTATTTCTAGAACCTCTTGTAACAATTCAGGATATTGTTGCAAAAGTTCATAGACCTCCTGATTTTCTTTTTCAGAAAGTTGGCCAGCTACGTATAGCTCTAAAATACCAGATTCTATGTATGCATTTGTATCCATAATTTATAATACCATATCACGTAACTCCTTAATACAGTTACGATTTCTTGTTTTTACTGTTCCTATTGGCATGTCTAACTCTTCAGAAGTTTCTTTTTGAGTAAATCCTTTAAAGTAAAGAAGCTCAATAACTTCCTTACATTTTTTACCTAAATTCTTTACAAACTTTTTAATTCCGATAGCATCTGTACTGTTATCTAAATTATCATTGCTTGTTATAATATCTACGAAAAAATCTGAGTTGAGGTTTTGTTTTTTTTGCTTAAATGCTTTGGAACGGGTCTTATCTATAGCTGCATTTCGAGCTATGTTTAATATCCACGTAAAAAACCTTCCCTTTTTAGATGAGTAGGTGTGTGCATTATGCCATGCTTTTATAAAAACATCTTGCATAAGCTCATCTGCGATCGCTGTATCTTTAACAATATTGTAAACCACTCCATGTATACTATCGCTATACATACCGTATAGTTTTTGGAAGGCTACTTCATTCTTATTTTGAAATTGCGATACTAGTGTGTCTAAATCTGCCATACAAAGATTTATTAAAGAAGTTTTGTAATGCTAGGGGAAGGGATATCATTACAAAACTTCTATTTGGTTAGTATTTTTTCTTTGAGGGATTTATTACTCAATAATACCAGCACAACCTACACGAGCGCCAGCAGCACCAGATGGTTGTGATGTAAAGTCGTCTACACCAAGGTGTACAATAATTGCTTTTCCTAAAATGTCTTTAGTATCGTCTCCACAACCAATACACCATTCGTCTGTACTCATAGAAACGGTTCCTCTACCATTTGCATTAACTTCAAAGTTTCCTATATCTCCTTTGTGATAACCTGCTTCATCTCCCCATTTTCCATGTGGTTGGCCAGTTGGGTTCCAGTGTCCACCTGTAGATTTTCCATCAGGTGAAGAACAATCTGCTTTTTCGTGAATATGGATAGCGTGTTCGCCTTCCTCAAGTCCTGTAATGGTCCCAACCAAAGAAACAACACCATCTTTTTCTGTAAAGTTAATGGTACCTTCAGTATTACTGTCACTTTTAGGAGATAGTTTAATTGAAAGCTTTTTTTCCATTGGCGCTTCATCAACAATCTCTTCTACTTCCATTTCAGTTTCTTCAACAACTTCTTCGGCTTCTTTCTTGGTTTCTTTACAAGCTGTGGCAAAGACAATGCTAAATACAAATACTATTAGTTTTAAGTTTTTCATTTTTAAGTTTTATTGTTTCTAGTAAAGTTAATGATATAACTACGTTTCTGCAAACGAATACGGATTAGAGTTACAATTTTAATGAATATGACAAAAGTCATGTTTTAAGCAATTGCTTAGAATTAATTTTGAATCGTCAATAAATAGGTATGTGTCAATCATTAGTAAATAAATACAATGTTGCTGGTCCTCGTTATACCAGTTACCCAACGGTTCCGTATTGGAATATAGAAACGTTTTCATTGCAACAATGGACAGCATCTTTGCGTAAATCTTTTAATGAAAGTAATGCTACGGAAGGATTAAGTTTATATCTACACTTGCCTTTTTGTGAAAGTCTTTGCACATTTTGTGGATGCCATAAACGCATTACCAAACGCCATGAAGTAGAAAGTCCTTATACCAAAGCACTTTTAAAAGAGTGGGATTTGTACAGAGCTATGTTGGGCGGTAAGCCAAAAATCAAAGAATTACATCTTGGAGGTGGTACACCAACATTTTTTTCTCCTGAGAATTTGAATTTTTTGTTGTCTGAACTTTTTAAGGTTTCTGAATTAGCAGAAGATTACGAATTTAGTTTTGAAGGGCATCCAAACAATACTACAGAAGCACACCTTCAAACATTATACGATTTAGGTTTTAGACGTGTAAGTTTTGGAGTTCAAGATTATAATATTAAAGTGCAGCAGGCGATACATCGTATTCAACCGTTTGAAAACGTAAAACGAGTGACTGAACTAGCTAGAGCAATTGGCTATACTTCTGTAGGGCATGATATTATTTTCGGTTTACCATTTCAGACCGAAGAGGATGTTGTAAATACTATTGGTAAGACTAAAGAATTGATGCCAGATCGTATAGCATTTTACAGTTATGCACATGTGCCTTGGATAAAAGGAAATGGTCAGCGTGGTTATAAGGATGAAGATTTACCTTCAGGAGATTCTAAACGTCACCAATACGAAACAGGAAAGCAACTTTTAGAAGAAGCAGGTTATATTGAAATTGGTATGGACCATTTTGCTTTAAAAAAAGATGCGCTGTACAAAGCTATGCAAAACAATACCTTGCATCGTAATTTTATGGGTTATACAGCTTCAAAAACTCAAGCTATGATTGGTTTGGGAGTATCTTCAATTAGCGATAGTTGGTATGGTTTTGCACAGAATGTAAAATCTATTGAAGAATACTATCATTTGGTAGATAACGGTATTATTCCTGTGTACAGAGGTCATATTTTGAATACTGAAGATTTAATAATAAGACAGCACATTCTTAATCTGATGTGCAATTTTGAAACGTCTTGGTTAAATGATGATTTAACATTTGATGAGCTACCAGAAGTATTAATAAAACTTAAAGAATTTGAAAAAGATGGTTTGCTAGAATTTGGAAGTAAACAAGTTTTAGTAACGGAAAAAGGCAAACCGTTTATCCGAAATATATGTATGGCTTTTGATTTGTTGTTGCAACGCAAAAAACCAGACACTCAATTATTCTCAATGACTATTTAAACCAAAAAAGATGAAAAAAATTATTGTACCAGTAGATTTTTCGGAATATTCGGAGTTTGCGCTAGAAGCAGCAGCTAACTTGGCCCAAAAGTACGATTCTGAAATTATTGTTCTTCATATGTTAGAACTGTCTAATGCTATTATTACAGCTAATAATGATTCTTTGAATGAAGAAGCCGTGTTTTATTTGAAATTAGCAGAACAACGTTTCGATAATTTTTTAGATAAGCCTTACTTAAAAGGTATTAAAGTATCTCCTGTTGTGAAACATTTCAAGGTTTGGAATGAAGTTAATGACGTTGCCAATGAGCATCATGCCAATCTTATTGTTATGGGTTCTCATGGTGCAAGCGGAGTAAAGGAAGTCTTTTTAGGTTCTAATACTGAAAAGGTTGTGCGTTATGCTGACATTCCGGTTTTAGTAGTGAAACATAATCCTATTTTAATGGATTTTGAGAATGGCGTTTTTGCGAGTGATTTCTCAGAAGAAGCTATTGCTCCATATATAAAAGCTAAAAACACGTTTGACAAACTAAATGTAAAGTTACATTTAGTATATGTAAACACGCCAGATGGAAACTTTAAAAGTACATCTGAAATTGATAAAAAAGTTACACATTTCTTAAAGAAAGCCGACGGTCATTTAGATAACTTGGATAATGTACATGTGGTTTCAGACTATACTATAGAAGAAGGAATTTTAAACTTTGCTAATACTATTGGTGCAGATGTAATTGCTGTAGCTACACATGGTAGAAGAGGTTTAGCTCACTTTTTTGAAGGTAGTATTTCTGAAGACATTGCAAATCATTCAACTTTGCCTGTAATGACTTTTAAAATATGATTTTGGTGTTTTGTTAGTATTAATTACTATCATTGGGTGAAAACGTCAAAGACATTTGTCTTTGGCGTTTTTTTTAGCTCAGTTTATTGATGGCGAAGTCTGCCAGTAATTTCATCAATATGAATTACAAAAACAATAGGTAAATTATCAGTCTCGATTTTAGCAGAGAATTCATGAATATAATCTAGATCTACAAGTTCTTTTCTTAAGACCAAATCTTTTATGCCTAAAGAAAATTCGTGTAGCAAAGCTTTGGCATGGCTACCTTCCATTTCTTCAAAAGTACCATGAGCTACTACGGAAGTCCAGTCGTTTACAGATTCTATTTCCGTAACTTCAAGAGCCACTGCGCTATGCAGTCTTAAGGCATTGATTTTATGACCATCTCCTGAATAACAAATGATTTTTTCACCATTATAAAAGTAGGTGATAGGTATTACATAAGGCTTATTGTTGTAAATATAACCCAAATGACCAATGTAATTATTACTAAGAATAAAGGCGGATTCTTTATGTTTTAAAGACTTTCTCATACTGAAAACTTTCACAGTATAAGATACGAAAAATTTTAATGACAATCAATAGCGCTAGAAGCCATTTCTACAACTGGAGCAGGTGAGATGTAAGGGATACCAAGTCCTAATCCTCTGAGAATAAATAACACACCAATAACTACAACAAAAACAGGTATTGCTTTCTGAATACGTTGTTTTATGGTACTGTTTAAAAATTTACCTAAGTAAATTGCGGAGGTCATTAAAGGGATAGTACCTAAACCAAATAATATCATGTAAAGACTTCCTTGCAACAAGCTACCAGTTGCCAATGAACCAAAAACAGCCATATAAACTAGTCCACAAGGCAAAAAGCCATTCAAAAATCCGATAGTTAAAAAAGTATCTGATGTTTTCTTTTTTAAAGCTTGTCCTAAGTTAGACTTTACTTTTGAGATGATCTTATTTATAGGTCTTGATAAATTGTATTTACTAATGGTTTTATAAGGAATTAAAACCAAAACAATCATTATAATACCAATGGCAATAGATAATTGCTGTTGTAAACCAAAAATGTAAAGACTTTTACCAAGTAGACCAAAAACTAAGCCTATTATGCTATAAGCTAATAGTCTTCCAAAATGATAAATACCAATTTGGCTTACTTTTTTGAATGAGTTAGAACGATCTACAGGAAGCATAAAGGCTATTGGTCCGCACATACCTACGCAGTGCAAACTACCCAATAGCCCTAATACTAATCCTGATACTAACATGTTTCAATAATTGATTTCTTTTTTGAATAGATAAGGTTTATTATCGTATTCCCAATCTATTTTAATGTTCCAACGACCATCTAACAAATGGTTGTCAGGTATGAGCAAATTGTGGCTAGATAATGAAATTGGAGTTTCAAAATCTAAATGCTTGTTAGATGGTCTATATAGGAACACTTTTCCTTTTATCTTGTTATAATCTAAATCTTTAGGGAAACTAACAACCATACCTTCATTAGTTTTTTTCCATGTGATATTAGTTTTAAGGGATTTTGCATTGTTTTCTTTATCAATATCTCCTTGAAACTTTAGCTCTTGCTGGTAGTAATCTTCTACAACCAGATCGTGATCATACTTTTTATCAGTACTCATACTGATAACGAAATACATTATAAAGGCAATAAAGCCTGCAAATGCAATAACTATAGCTGTTCCCCAATTTATTTTCATAACATAATTTATTTTGTCTTCCTGAATTTGCTTCAGGATTTCTAGTTATAACTTCTAGGACCTAAGAAGGTTACAGAAGTTGTTTCTATTAATTTTTCACCACTGTATACATCAATGGTTATTTCATTTTTATCACCAGATAAATCGCTTTGTTTTAATTCAATAAACAAGGTGCCTTCTGCTAATCCACTTTCCTTAACTTCAAAAGTCTCAGTTGTAGATACTAGTTTTATGTCACCATCAACACCTCTAAGTTTAAACTTAACATCTTTAATGTCTTCAGTTGTTTTATTGACTACTTTGTAAGTGTAAACATTACTGATGATATTATTGTCCTTATGCTCATACAGTTGTCCTGGTAAACGCAATACTCTAGCTTCAACATCATTTCTAAGCGCTAACATACCACCCAAAACACCAATGAGAATAATAAGTACGGCAATGTAACCTTTCATTCGAGCCGTTAATTTAAAAGGCTCTTTCTTTTCAATATTGTCTTCACTTGCATAACGAATTAAACCTTTTGGAAGGTTAATTTTTTCCATTATGGTATCACATTCGTCAATACAAGCTGTACAGTTTACACATTCTAGCTGTGTGCCGTTTCTAATATCTATGCCTGTAGGACAAACATTAACACATTGAAAACAATCAATACAATCTCCATAACCCAAAGCTTCACGATCTTCATTCTTTCTAAATTTCTTTCTACCATTTTCTGCTTCACCACGTTTATGATCATAGGCTACAACTATAGATTTGTTATCTAAAAGTACACCTTGAAGTCGTCCGTAAGGACAAGCGATGATACAAACCTGTTCTCTAAACCACGCAAAGATGAAATAGAATACACCTGTAAAAATTAACAACGGAATTAATGTTCCCATGTGTTGAGCAGGTCCTTCTTGTATATATCTTAAAAGCTTATCACTTCCTATTAAATAGGCTAAAAAGATATTAGCTATTAAAAATGAAATCACTAAAAAGATGAACCATTTTAAAAGACGCTTTCTAATTTTTTCAGCATCCCATTTTTGCTTTTTAAGGCGCATTTGTTTGTTTCTGTCACCATCAATCCAATATTCAATGCGTCTAAAAACCATTTCCATAAAAATGGTTTGCGGACAAATCCACCCACAAAAAATACGACCAAAACCTACTGTAAATAGAGTGATAAATACCACGCCTATAATCATGGAAATTACAAACAGGTGAAAATCTTGAGGCCAAAATGGAAAACCAAAGATGTTAAATCGTCTTTCAAGGACGTTGAACATTAAAAATTGGTTGCCATTAATTTTTACAAAAGGGGCAGCAAATAGAAACGCTAATAGAATGTAGCTTACTATTTTGCGCTTATCGTAATAAGGGCCTGAAGGTTTTTTAGGAAATATCCAATTACGTTTACCTTCTTCGTTAATTGTACCTATTGAATCTCTAAAGACTTCGTTGTCTGGCGTTTCCATGTAGGAGTTGACTTTAAGAATTAATCATTTGAAGCAACGGTTTGGTTTTCTTCCGTTACTTCTGTTTCGGTGTTTTCTTCTTGGTTGTCGTCTTGGTTAGTGTCTTCTTCGGTTTCAGTAGTTTCGCTTTCAGATGTGGCATCAGAACTTTCAGCAGATTCGTCTACCCAAATATCGCCTTGAGCTTCTTTTGGATTTGCAGGTGTGGTGCCCTGAAATTGTAGTACATAACTTGCTACTTGTGCCATTTCTAAAGGTTTTAAATTGGCTTTCCAGGATACCATCCCTTTGCCATCTCGTCCACCTTCAGAAATTGTTCTAAATACATTTTTGATGCCTCCACCTAAAATCCAGTATTGATCTGTTAGGTTAGGACCAATTCCACCTCCACCATCAGCCATGTGACAAGCCACACAGTTGGTTTCAAAAATCACTCGTCCAGCATTAAGGTCAGCGTCTTCAGTTAATAACTCTACTGTATTAACATCAACTAGGTTTTTGGCAGTTTTTTTGTATTCTTCTATAGCTCTGTTAGCCTCTGCATATTCTATTTCATATTCAGCAAACTGATCATCAGCATTAAGAATATGATAACGTACCATATAAATTACACCAAATACAATTGTAGCATAGAATCCGTATAACCACCATGGTGGAAGGTTGTTGTCTAACTCTTTAATACCATCGTAATTATGATCTAAGATAATTTCACCTTCAGCTTCAATAGGCTTAGAGTCTAAAAGTTTGGTGTACGTTTTCTTAACCCATAATGTTAATTTTGAAGGAGCGTTGCGCTGTGCATCGTATCTGGCTTTGCCTTCTTCATCTAAACTCTGGTAAAGAATATTATCTAAAGAACCTACAATACCCTCTATTGCTATTAATACTAATAGTACTAATAAAAGGAATAATAAAACTATAGGTTGTTCTATAAACGCTGGTTGGTCGCCAGAATCTACAAAGTATTCTACTAGAGCAGCAATAGAAAAGAAGATTACTGGTACTCTAATGTATGATGGAATTAATTTTCTCATGATATGAAATCGTTTTGGTTATCTAAAGGTATATTGCTGACTTTTGTGATGTATTCTTTCTTTGCTGTAAACACCCAATAAAATAAGGCTACAAAAAAGACGAAGAATATTAAGAGCGATATCAATGGATAGATTTCTATTCCAGTGATACTTTCCATATGATGTTTTACAAACTTTAGCATAACGTTATTAGTTTTGAGCGGTTTCGTTAATAATCTCTTTCACTTTAATATCTGTACCTAAACGTTGTAGATAGGCAATAAGCGCTACTATTTCTCTGTTTCGCATTTCAACAAAGCTCTCACCTCCAGCAGCTTTATCAGCTTCATAAGATTTAGCAAAATCAGGATCGCTATAAAGGTTTTGCTCTATCTGTGTACCTTGTTCTAACATTGAAGTCTGAGCATTTGCAATATCTTCATCTGTGTAAGGCACACCAAGACTTACCATCGTTTCCATTTTCTTTTCGGTCATGGACTTGTCTAGTTTAGCACCTTCGCCAACAATCAACCATTTATATGATGGCATAATAGAACCAGTTGAGGTACTTTGAGGATCGTACATGTGATTAAAATGCCAGTTATCGTTATACTTACCACCAACGCGATGTAAGTCTGGACCTGTACGCTTACTTCCCCAAAGGAATGGGTGATCGTAAACATATTCACCAGCTTTAGAGTACTCACCATAACGTTCTACCTCACTTCTAAAAGGTCTAACCATTTGTGAGTGACAACCCACACAACCTTCTCTGATGTAGATATCTCTACCTTCTAATTCTAATGGAGTATAAGGTTGAACACTACTTATAGTTGGGATGTTAGATTTTACTACAATAGTTGGTATAATCTGTACAACACCACCAATTAAAATAGCAATTGTAGCATAGATAGTTAATAAAACAGGCTTACGCTCTAACCAAGTGTGCCATCCTTCACCAGCAACACGGCTTTTAGATACACGTTGTAAAGCAGGTGCTTCAGCAAGCTCATCAGTAACTTTGTTTTCTGCTCTAGAAACCGTCATGATAATGTTGTATACTAAGATAAGCATACCTGTAATGTATAATGTACCACCAATAGCACGCATCCAGTACATTGGCATAATTTCAGTAACTGTTTCTAAGAAGTTACCATACACTAAACTACCATCTGGGTTGAATTGTTTCCACATACTAGCTTGAGTAAATCCAGCAACATACATTGGTAAAGCATATAAAAGGATACCTAATGTACCTACCCAGAAATGTAAGTTGGCTAATCCTGTAGAATGTAATTTTGTTTTGAATAATCTTGGTACTAACCAGTATATCATACCAAAGGCTAAGAATCCGTTCCAAGCTAATGCACCAACGTGAACGTGAGCAATAATCCAGTCTGTAAAGTGAGCAATTGCGTTAACGTTTTTTAATGAAAGCATTGGACCTTCAAACGTAGCCATACCATAACCAGTAATAGCAACAACCATAAATTTAAGAACAGGATCCGTTCTTACTTTATCCCAAGCACCACGTAAGGTCAATAATCCATTAATCATACCACCCCAAGAAGGAGCAATTAACATTACAGAGAAAGCAACACCTAAATGTTGTGCCCATTCTGGAAGTGCAGTATATAATAAGTGGTGAGGTCCTGCCCAGATATAAATGAATATTAAGGACCAGAAGTGAACAATAGAAAGTCTGTAAGAATATACAGGTCTATTCGCTGCTTTTGGTACAAAATAGTACATTAAACCTAAGAAAGGTGTGGTTAAGAAGAATGCAACAGCGTTATGTCCGTACCACCACTGTACTAAAGCATCTTGTACACCAGCATAAACAGAATAACTTTTTAAACCACTAACAGGTAATTCTAAACTATTGAAAATATGAAGTACAGCAACCGTAACGAACGTAGCTAAATAGAACCAAATAGCAACATATAAGTGACGTTGACGACGCTTTAAAATTGTACCAATCATATTCACACCAAAAGCTACCCAAATAAGCGCAATAGCAATATCAATTGGCCATTCTAATTCAGCATATTCTTTTGATGTTGTGTAACCCAATGGCAGTGTAAGAGCAGCAGCTACAATAATTAATTGCCAACCCCAAAAGTTGATGTTACTTAATAAATCGCTAAACATTCTCGCTTTAAGTAAGCGCTGAAGCGAATAGTAAACACCTGCAAAAATAGCATTACCTACAAAGGCAAAAATTACAGCGTTGGTGTGAAGTGGTCTTAAACGACCAAAACTTAACCAAGAGATACCATCAGTTAAGTTTGGGAATATAAACATAAAGGCTAGTAGTATTCCAACTAGCATACCTACAACTCCCCAAAGTATTGTGGCATAGAGGAACTTTTTAACGATTTTGTTATCGTAGTAAAATTGTTGCATTTCCATATTAAAAAAATTAGTCAGTTTTTGTTTGTGTTGAGTTATTCTTTTTGTTCTTAATAATTTCGTCTTCAAAGAGCATACGCACAGATGGTGTGTAGCTATCATCATATTGACCAGACTTTACGGCCAATAAAAAAATGATTAAAAATGTTACGCCAACAATGACACTAACAGTTAATAAAATATATATAACACTCATACCTAATTGAAGTTATGGTTCAAAAATACTATTGACCTAAAGTTTAAAACATGACATTTATCATGTTCAAATTTTTATTTTAATTTTCTACCTAAGAGATTCGTGAAAACCGTTGTAAATACAACAATACTTATAGAACTCAAAGGCATTAAAATAGCCGCAACAACAGGTGCTAATTGTCCCGTAACTGCAAAATATAATCCAACAACATTGTATATAAATGAGAGCACAAAGCTCCATTTAATGATTTTTATAGCTGATTTTGATGCTTTTATATAAGCATATAATTCTTTGAATTTTGAGGCGTCTAAAATGGCATCACAAGCAGGTGAGAAGACGTTAACATCTTCTGAGATAGCAATACCAACATCACTTTGAGCTAAGGCACCAGCATCATTTAAACCGTCACCGATCATTAAGACTTTTGCTCCTTCAGATTGATGATATTTGATGAAATCTAATTTATCCTCAGGTTTTTGATTGAAAATGAGTTTGGTTTTTGCAGGTAATAATTTCTTAAGGTTTTCACGTTCCCCTTCATTATCTCCTGAAAGAATGACTAAATCGAATTGCTTTTTTAGTTTATTAAAGAGTTTAGAGACACCTTTTCTATAACTATTATAAAAGGTGTATTTTCCTTTATAAACATTATTGCTGCTAATATGGACTGTAGTATTTAAAACAGCAGCTTCTTGCGTATTGCCAACAAAACTTGCCGAGCCTATTTTAAGATTGATATCATTATGTTTTGCTTCAATACCTTTACCAATATGCTCTTCAAAAGTATCTAGGGTTACAATATTGTGTTCGTCCAAAATATTATAAAGGCTTCTACTTAAAGGGTGGTTAGAACCTCTCAATGAATTTTTCAAAACCAAACTTTCGTTATCTGAAAGTAATTCTCCATCATAAATAGCATTGCTGGATTTATTTGAAGTAATGGTTCCTGTTTTATCAAAGATTACGGTATCAATTTGTGCTAACTTTTCAAGAACACTTGCATTTTTGACATAAAATTTCAGTTTACCAAATATTCGCAATAAGTTTCCGAAAGTAAAAGGAGCTGATAGCGCAATAGCACAAGGACAAGCAATGATAAGGACTGCCGTAAAAACATTCATGGCTTTACTTGCATCTGTAATCAACCAGAATGTTGTAGCAACTAGAGCAATTGATAAAATAGCAATCGTAAAATGTTTGCTCACCTTGTTGGTTATAGTTGCAAAGCCATCTTCTTTATTCTTATTAAAGACATCATTACTCCAGAGTTGGGTTAAGTAGCTTTGCTCAACAGATTTTAAAGCCTCAAGTTCTATGACTCCTGATGTTTGTTTTCCACCAGCAAAAAGCTTATCTCCAGATTTTTTTGAAACGGTCTGTGATTCACCAGTTACAAAACTGTAATCAATCTTTCCCTTGCCATTAATTAAAATACCATCAACAGGAATTAGTTCTTCATTTCTAATAAGTATTCTGTCTCCTTTTTCAATATTATAAACCTGTATGGATGATTCCTCTCCATTTTTACCAATCTTAGTTATAGCAATAGGGAAGTAGGATTTATAGTCACGTTCAAATGATAAAAAGTCGTAGGTTTTTTGTTGAAAAAACTTACCAACCAAAAGGAAGAAAATCAAACCCGCTAGACTATCAAAAAAGCCGGAGCCTAAATCAAAAATAATCTCAACGGTACTTCTAATAAATAATACCGAAACACCCAGCGCAATGGGTACATCAATATTTAGAAGTTTAGCTTTTAAGCCTTTATATGCCGAAATAAAATAATCTTGCGCAGAATAAAAAACAATGGGAATAGACATGGCAAACATTAACCATCTAAACACATGTTTGTACTGTTCTAGCCAAAATTCATTAAGTTCAAAATACTCAGGAAAAGAGAGAAACATAATATTTCCAAAGCCAAAACTCGCAACACCTAATTTATAGATAAGGCTTCTATTAATATGATTTTTTACAGAACTAAAATCATCAAGACTAATGTAAGGCTCGTAACCGATTGAGCTCAATAAAAGCACAATGGACTTTAAATTTGTAGCTTCAGGATTATAGGTAACACGTACGGTCTTTTTACCAAAGTTGACTTGAGAAGATGAAATATTAGCATCTAGTTTGTTTAAATTTTCTAAAATCCAAATACAAGAACTACAATGAATATGCGGAATGTATAGTGTAGCGACTTCAGCAGTATCACTTCTAAATTCGGTTAACTTTTCAATAATAGAATCTTGAGACAGAAAATCATATTTACCTTCAATCTCTTTCGGAACTGCTCCTGGAGCATTTTGTAAATCGTAATAACAGGTTAAATCATTTTCATTAAAAATTTCAAAAACGGTTTTACAGCCATTACAACAAAAAGATTTTTCCTGAAAAGTTATAGGATGACTACCACAATCATCTCCACAATGAAAACATGTTTTGTTTTCCATTTTTTTGCTCATTTATACCTACAGCAAAGTTGACGGATTGAGTGCTTTTAAAATATGATATTTGTCATATATTAAATACTTTTACACATGCCATTTTATAACTGACTAAATTTATTTAATGATTTTTCAAGATAAAGATGTTTTTAATGTGCTTTTTGAAGCCGTTTCAGAAGGTGTAATAGTAGTAGATCAAACTCAGCATATTGTAGCAGCCAATGAATCTGCCGTGAGTATGTTTGGTTATGATGATGATGATCTAATTAATAAACATTTAGACACATTAATACCTAAAACATATAGAGCTAATCACCACAAACATGTGGATGGTTTTATGAAACAACAAAAAAAACGCCAAATGGGTCAAGGTAGAGATTTATTTGGCGCTCATAAAAATGGTAGCACGTTTCCGGTTGAAGCAGGTTTAAATCCTTTGCATATCAATGGAGAAAACTATATAATGGCCTTGGTTATTGATATTTCAGTAAGAAAACAACAAGAAGAAGAATTACAAGAGCTAAACGACGAATTAGAGCGAAAAGTAGCATCTAGAACTGAGCAGTTAAGTGCTACGGTTGAAGAGCTTAAAGTAGCAAATCAAAAGCGAGATATAGAAATAAAAAAACGTATAGAAGCTCAGAATAAAATAAGTGATGCGCTTAAAAAAGAAAAGGAACTCAATGATCTAAAGACTAAGTTTTTATCATTGGTTTCTCACGAGTTTAAAACTCCTTTAAGTGGTATTTTAACTTCGGCAATGTTATTGAGCAAGTACAAGTTAGAAGAACAACAGGAACGTCGTGATAAACACATTAAAACTATTACAGATAAAGTTCATTACTTAAATAATATTTTGAATGATTTTCTTTCAATAGAAAAGCTTGAAACAGGAAAAGTGTCTTATAAGCTTTCAAACTTTATGCTTACTAAAATTGTAGATGAGGTTATCTATAATGCTAACATGCTTCTCAAAGAAGGGCAAATTATTAAATATCCTGAAGGTATAGATGGGTTATCACTTTATCAAGATGAAAAAATAGTAGAATTGGCCTTAAGTAATTTGGTACACAATGCTATTAAATATTCACCAGAACATTCAGAAATAAGCATACAAATAAATCAAGATAAAACGACTACAACATTTAGCGTAAAGGATAATGGGATAGGAATACCAGAAAAAGATCAAAAACAGATTTTTAATCGCTATTTTAGGTCAGAAAATGCCTTATTAATTCAAGGTACAGGTATAGGACTTAATATTGTAAAAAGTCATTTAAATAATTTAGGTGGGGAAATAAACTTTTTTAGCGCCGAAAATAAAGGAAGTACCTTTACTATAAAATTACCAAATAAAGCCACTCAATGAAACATATATTATTAATTGAAGACGATCCTATTTTAAGAGAAAACACAGCCGAATTATTAGAACTTTCAAATTATAATATTAGTACAGCTCCAAACGGGAAAATTGGTTTAGACACAGCTTTAAAAATTAAACCAGATATTATTGTTTGTGATATTATGATGCCAGAACTTGATGGTTATGGCGTATTACAAGGGCTTTCAAAAAATGAACAGACTAAATATATTCCGTTTATATTTCTTTCAGCAAAAACCGAACGTAAAGATGTAAGAAAGGGTATGGATTTGGGTGCTGATGATTATATAACAAAACCTTTTGAGGAAGATGAATTAATTAGTGCTATTGAAAGTAGACTAGCAAAAGTAGCTATTTTAAAGGATGATAGAGAAAGCACTATAGACGAAACCGAGGATGAGCAAGAAATAAGAAATTTAAATGATTTAAAAAACTTTTTTGATGATAACGGTAAAACCTTCACGTTTAGTCAAGGGGAAACGATCTATAAAGAAGGCCAGCACTCCAACTATATTTATTTAATTGAAAAAGGATTAGTGAAATGTCATAAATTAGATGATCAAGGAAAGGATTTAACTACAGCATTGCATAAAGAAGACGATTTATTCGGTTATACCTCATTTACCGAAAATACGACGTATAAAGAAACTGCAGCAGCAATTAAAGAATCGGTGTTATTAGGTATTTCAAAAAACCAATTTATAGAAATCATAAGTAGTAATCATAAAGTTACCTTAGATTTAATACAGCTATTAAATGATGATTTGGTAAATGTTAAAGACCAATTATTAGAAATGGCTTATAGTTCAGTAAAGAAGAGAACAGCTCTAACAATTTTAAAATTTGCTGATAAATTAGGGAGTAAACCAACAGATTTTATAAGAATTTCTAGAAATGATTTGGCAAGTGTTGCAGGTGTTGCCACAGAGAGTTTAATTAGAACATTATCGCGTTTTAGAGAAGATGGTATTATTGAAATAGAAGGTCGTAACATCAAAGTTTTAGACCTACAAGAGCTAAAAAATATCGAATAATAAACTGGTGTTAAAATCCAATTACTGACAACGGTCATATTTCAGACATAGCCTTAATACTACATTTGTCCATACAATTATGGATAAACAAGCAATGGCTAATATATTAATACCTACAGACTTCTCTGATAATGCTTGGAATGCAGTAGAATATGCAGTTGAATTTTTTAGTAAGTCAATGTGCAACTTTTACGTGTTACATGTTTGTCATGGCCCTAATGCAAAAGCAATTTTAGAAGAGCAAAAAGAGTGCAAAGAAAAGTTGCAGTTACTTTTGCATAAAATACAAGGCAAATTTTCTAATAATGCAAAGCATAAGTTTTTCACTATTATAGATGCGGGCTATCTTGTAAGTTCTGTTCGTAGGCAAGTAGAGCAAAATCAGATAGATTTTATAGTCATGGGAACTAGAGGAGGTTCAGGCGCTAAGGCAACACCTATAGGTAGCAATGCTTCTAATGTAATTACTAAAGTAAGATGCGCTACCATTGTAGTACCTGAGAATGCTAAGTATTCGAAGTTAACAGAAATTGCTTTTCCAACAGATTTCCTTTCGGTATATTCTCCTAAAACATTAGAGGCTATTACAAGTATTGTTGAATCCAATAAAGCTTCTGCCAGAGTTTTACATATTAAAAATGAAGCTGTAGTTTTAAATGAAGATCAAAAACGAAATAAAGAATTATTAGAAGCCTATCTAGGTGCCAATGAACATAGTTTTCATTTTTTATCTAACTATCATATAGAAAATCAGGTCCAAGATTTTGTTGAAGAGCGCAAAATAGATTTAATAACTATGTTGGCTAAAAATTTAAATTATTTTGAAAAAATATTATTTCATCCTAAAACACCCAAAGTAAAATACTACACTGATATTCCTTTTTTAGTATTGCATTAGAATATCAAGGTAGTTTCATTAAATTATGAATTATGAGTAAATGTGAATCTTGTATTATAAGAGAATTAAATGCATTAAAATCACTATCGCGCGAAGAGCTAATGCGCATATCAAGCTGTAAAACAGGTAAAATCTATAAAAGAGGTCAGGTTATTTTTGAAGAAGGAGAAACGCTTAACGGAGTTTATTGTGTTAGAGAAGGAGTATGTAAGCTTACTAAGTTAAGCGAAAACGGAAAGGATCAGGTTGTAAAACTTGTTGTTAAAGGAGATATATTAGGAAAGCGTTCTTTGGTAACTGACCAAAAAACCAACCTTAGTGCTGTTGCCATTAACGATATGGAGATGTGCTTCATCCCAAAAAGTGAAATTATGGATGACTTAGCCCAAAACCCTAACTTCTCTATGGAGGTTTTAAAAGAAATGGCTAATGAGTTGAAAATTTCTGACGATACTATAGTAAGTATGGCACAAAAATCGGTCAAACGAAGATTGGCTGAAGTATTACTTTATATTCATAATAATTTTAATTCTGAAAGTGACGAGTATTTAGATATAGTGCTTTCTCGTGAAGACTATGCAAATATTGTCGGCACAGCAACTGAATCTGCTATTAGAATTTTATCTCAGTTCAAAAAAGAAGGCTTAATCTCCACAAAAGGAAAGCAAATAAAGATAGAAGATCCTAGTGGTCTTAATCGTATAGAATAAAAAAAAGCGTCTCAAAAAAGAGACGCTTTTTTTATTGTTGTCATCTATCTTAATTAGATTCGGAATCTATTTCGGTTGAAATGGTCTCACCATCTAAAGGTTCATTTTCTTTTTTAAGATAAGTATCTAAAAACTTCACAATTCTGCTGTAAGCTTCAATTTGATTTTCCTTTTTTACAAAACCATGACCCTCATCTTCAAATAGAACATATTCTACAGGAACTCCATTTTTTCTAACACCTTCAACAATTTCATCAGATTCAACTTGTAAAACTCTTGGATCTTGAGAGCCTTGAAGAACGATTAAAGGTTTGGTTACTTTATCAGTATGAAATAAAGGAGAAATACGTTTTAGCCTAACAGAGTCAGCAGTAAAAGGATCTCCCATTTCTTTGTAGAGCGCTTCTCTGAAAGCTTCCCAATAAGGTGGAATACTCTTTAATGTGCGCATCCAGTTCGTAACTCCAAAAATATTTACACCTACATCAAATTCTTCAGGTGCATATGTTAAAGCAGCCATGGTCATATAACCACCATAAGATCCACCTAAAATTCCTATTTTGTCACCATCTATCTCAGGTTGTTTTGCTAACCAATTTTTGCCTTCAACACAATCTTGTAAGTCTTTTTCACCATGATTTCTATCATCCATTTGAAAGAAGGTTTTTCCGTAACCACTACTACCTCTATTGTTCACGGCAAGAATGGCATAGCCTTGATTCACCATATATTGAATTAACGAATTAAAATTCTGTCTAGTTTGGCCGCCAGGTCCACCATGCACCCAAACCATGGCAGGAACTTTATTTTCTTCTGATGCTTGATGAGGTAGGTAATAGATTGCTGGGATTTCTACACCATCAAACGATTTGTATCTAACAACAGTTGCCGATACTAAATCTTCGGGATTTATGTCTTTATTTAATACATCAGTGACTTTATATTGTTCTTTAGTTTCTAAATTATAAGTGTATAAATCTGAAGGTGCATTTGAGCCACCTACATACATGCGCATCCATTTTTCATCATCACTAAAACTAACGCTTGTAATACTTTTATTACCAAAATCTGGTAATTCAATAGGCTTCATGGTTTCTGAACTTAGTACTTCAATAGCATTTTTACCATCTTCATTAACAAAAACAGTCATATAACTTCCGCCTGAAGTAAAACTAACACCAAGAATATCCCAAGACTTTTCTAATACCTTTTTGCTTTCTTTTGTTTCTAAATCATAAGACATTAGGTATTCAAATTCAGAAGAATCGTCTGTAGTGTAATATAATTTTGAACTGTCTTTTGAAAAATCCTGAGCAGAGTTACCGCTAAGGTTTTCATTTATTTTTAATGTTTCACCTGTTTTGGCATTATGTATAAACAAATCACTGTCATTGGTATTTATGGTTTTTGAAAGCGCAAAATAATTTTCGTCATTAGAAATACCAGATAAGTCCATACCATCTTCGTTTTTATATAATAAGGAGGAAGAATAATCATCTATAGACATCTTATATACATCAAAAAACCGCGGATCTCTTTTGTTAGATCCGTAGTAAAAGTGCTTGTCATCTTCAGCCCAACTATAAAATTCAGATTTAGCTCCATCATCTGGAGTAACATCCTTTATGTTACCATCAAGTTCTCTAACATAAATGTGGTCTATTTCATCACCATTATTATCGGCACTGAATAGCATTCTATCATCATCAGGAAAGTAAGAATTGGCAAAATACGATGTTGAGTCTGATTGTGTTATAGGTGTTAGTTCACCACCAGTCACAGGAATAGTGTAAACATTGTATATTCCAGAACGGTTGCTAGAAACTAAAAGTTTACTATTGTCTGAAGAAAAACTACCACCACTTACAGATTCATTGTCCATAAATTGATTTATGGTATAGTTTTGAATCTCACGTTCTTTAGCGGTTTCGTTCTTGGTCTCTTCTTTACAAGATACCAGAAGAACGAGAAAACTAAAAGTCAGGAAAAATGTTCTCATATTAATTGATTTTAATTGATTAATCTATCTTAAAAGTTTTAACCTCCTTAAAAGGATTGGTTTTAACTTGTTCCATCTTTGTTTTGTAGGTTGTCCAATCGTCATTAAAAAATGTGTTTGTTTCAGCTAGTAAAGTACTGATGGCATCTTTAGCTTGTTGAATTAAAGTGGTTTCTGTTGAGGTTAATCCTGTTTGGCTATTGCTAACGTAACCAGCAGCTAGACCTAATCTCTGAAGAGGAGTTACATCAGGATTTCTTGTAATACCTTGACGTTTATCTTCTTTACCTAAATATTTGTCAATGAGGCTATCAATCGATTTTACTACCTCTTTTGAAGCTTTTATTTCTTCTTTGTATTTATCCTTATCGAGTTTGGTGAGTTCTTTTTTATAATCTTCAGCGATATTTTTACTTTTTACCAATTGCTCTAAAGCATCAGCAGTAGTTTGTTGAATAGCTTCTAAATCTTTAAGCGCTGTATAAACTTCATTTATATTTTTTTGAGAGACCTCAAGTCTTGGATCAGACTCTACTTTGATTGTTGTTTCAGAGATTAAATCTCCGTAGTGAAGGACTGCTTTGTAAGTTCCTGGTTTTACATTAACACCACCAGATTCTCTATCGTTTTTTCTAATTCTACGAGAAGGTCTATCAGCGCCAGCTTCGTCCATATACCAAGTCCATTTGTGGAGTCCATTTTCTTTAGGAGCTTTTTGTTTTAGAGTTCTAATCAAGCGTTCTCCGTCGTATAGTTTTAAAGTTAGGGAATCCCATTTTACGACGTTGTCAGTGTCGTTGTTAACTTGTTTCTCGATTTCATCATCATTTTCGTTTTGAGATTCTTCACTATCGTTCTGAATGATATCTTCATTCTTTTTGTTGAACAGATAGGTGAAATGCGCTCCATAACCACGATTTTCGCCATGATACATGGCATCTGCACCAAAGCGACTTCCGGTTGGTTGTTGGTAGGCTGCTTGATAGGCTATTGGTGGGTCGAATAATTCAATATTTGAATTGAGGACTGACTTATCTTTCGCCATAGCTCTCAAAGGTCTAATATCGTCTAAAACCCAAGCAGCTCTTCCAAATGTTCCTATAACTAAATCATGCTCTCTAGAATGAATGACTAAATCTTTTACTGATGTTGTCGGGAAACCTTCTGTCCACTTGGTCCACTTTTCTCCAGCATTTAGTGAGATATAAAGTCCATCATCAGTTCCAAGAAACATAAGATTTGGTTGTTCAATATCTTCAATAATTGCTAAGGCATAACTTTGAACATCGTTTTCATCTACAATTCTTTCCCAAGTTTTACCATAATTTTTAGTTCTAAAGGCATAAGGATTGTAGTTGAAGCGTCTATAATCATTAGCTATCAAAAGTGCCTCCCCTTTATTTTTGTTAGACGCTTTTATTTGTGCTATCCAACTGTTTTCTGGTAAACCTTTAATCTTGGAAACATCGGTCCAGTTTTTACCTCCATCAGTAGTGTAGTGTACTTTACCATCATCTGTACCAACCCAAAGCATGTCCTTTTCAATTGGTGACGGTTCAATAACTAAAATTGTGGTGTGATTTTCCGCACCTGTGGCATCCATAGTTAAACCACCACTATCAGATTGTTTTTGTTTTTCCGGATCGTTAGTGGTAAGATCTGGTGATATAATTGTCCAAGTTTCACCTTTATCAGTCGATTTATGTACAAATTGGCTTCCGAAATAGATAGTACTATTATCAAAAGGATCAATATTTATGGCTGAATTCCAATTGAAACGTAATTGTACATCAGCATCAGGGTGTGTTGGTCTCACCAAATAATTATTTCCTGTCTGCCAATCGTATCTGCTAACGTAACCTTGTTGGCTCATAGACCAACCGTAACGCGAATCATCTCTATCAGGAACCACATCAAAACCATCACCAAAGCTTATTTCTTGCCAGTAACTATTTCTAATGCCTTGGTCTTTCCAAACATAGGCAGGTCCTCTCCAAGACCCATTGTCTTGCATGCCACCATATACATTATAAGGAAATTCATTATCTACGGCTATGTGATAAAACTGTGCCACAGGAAGATTGCCAATAAATCGCCACGTTTTTCCACCATCTTTGGTAATATTCATACCACCATCATTGCCATCAATCATAAAATTGCCATTTTCAGGATGAATCCACCACGCATGATGATCTGGATGCACTCCATTACTCACACCATAAGCAGGCATGAGTTGTGTAAAGTTTTTTCCACCATCTTCAGAAACATTGATATATGTGAATACAGAATAAACACGGTTTTCATTTTGTGGGTCTACGTAGATTTCAGAATAGTAAAAGGGACGATTTCCAATATCGTTTTTATCATTTACTTTTTGCCATTTAAAACCACCATCTTCACTTTTATAAAGCGCATTCTTTTTAGCTTCAACAAGAGCATAAACAACGTCTGGTTTTCCAGGTGAGATAGCCACACCAATACGGCCTAAATCTCCTTTTGGGAAACCATCTTCTTCAGTGATTTTTTTCCATGTTTTACCTCCATCGTGCGTCATATGTAGTGCAGATCCTTCACCACCGGAATTAAAAAACCAAGGATCGCGCTTGTGTTCCCACATGGCAGCGAATAGTTTATTTGGGTTAGAAGGATCCATCACCAAATCAGCAACACCAGTTTTGTTATTTGCAAAAAGAATCTTTTCCCATGTTTTGCCACCATCCGTAGTTTTAAAGACTCCACGTTCTGGATGTTCGCCCCAAGGTGAACCAATAGCACCTACATAAACTACATCAGGATTGGTTGGATCTACAATGATTCTATGAATATGTCTTGTTTTCTCTAAACCCATAGATTTCCATGATTTTCCACCATCAAGCGATTTGTATACACCATAACCGCCATTTAATGAGTTTCTTGGGTTACCTTCACCTGTACCAACCCAAATAACACTCGGGTTAGATTGTTGAATTTCAACAGCTCCTATAGAAGCAGTAAGTTCTTTATCAAAAATAGGTTCCCATTTTATACCTCCAGAAGTTGATTTCCAAAGTCCGCCAGAGGCAGTTCCAACATACATAATATCAGGATTGTTGTTTACAACATCAATAGCTGTTACACGACCAGACATACCACCGGGACCAATGTTTCTTGGTGTCATATTCTTTACTAAATCCATCGAAAATTCTTGTGCAGAAAGAAGTGCTACACCACAAAGCATAACACATAAGAGAAAACGTTTCATTATTGTTTAGGTTGATTAATACCCTTAAAAATAATGAAAAGAAATTTGAGAATTATAAAAGATGTAAAAAGTTGTGTTCTAGTTATCTAGTAAAATAGGAATTGTAGTACTATTATTGCTGTAATTCTCATTTGATAATAACCATTTGGCACCATAAACATCTTTGTAAGTAATTTTGTAAAGAATAGTTTTCTTGCTTAACAAGTCTTTTACGAAGTCTAGATTATTAGCGTTCTCTATTTCTAAAACATTGATTTGCTCATTGGCTTGTAATACAAATCCTTTAATGAGTGTGTTTTTTGAATAAGGAATAGTGTCTAAGCCTTTGGTGTTATTGAAAATATGGTCGAATAAGTCATCGGTATTGTTGAACTTATGTTTTGCATCTAACTCAATTTCAACATCATCAATAAAGGCTGGTCCAACACCTTTATTTCCTATGACGAATTTAAAATTGTTGTCGTATTCACTATACCATTGATTTAGGTGTGGAAGCACGGACGCACTCTGTTGCATTTGTGTAAGTTTGTTTTCTTCTCTAGCTAAATACGATTGATAAAGTAAAGCTACAAGTGAAATAACACTGATAAATAGGGCAGAGGTACTCATGATTTTATCAGTAGTCCAGTTGATTTTTTTTCTAGACTTTTTTGGCTGTTCTATTTCAGTTTCCTCAGACATTGTAAGATAAGTTTCGAGTAAAGTTAACAAAATGTTAGAATCTGAAAATATGTAAATGTTACATTTAAAAGTGTTATTTTTATAATGCTATGAAGGAACAAAGAAGAAAATCGGGCTTTATATTCAAAACGTATGAAGCGCCAAACCAATCTCCTTTCGAAAAACTCTTTGAAATTTTCAAGGAGCTGATTACTTACACCTCAGGAGATTTTGATGAGGCCATAGATTGGTTGCGACAGTTAGATGTAGAATATAAGCTTACTACACCAGATTATACCATTGATGATTTTATTGAAGACCTAAAAAAGAAAGGTTATATACGAGAAGAAATTGATAACGATGGCAATGGTGGAAGCGGCATGGCGATCACGGCAAAAACTGAACGCGCCATTAGACAACAGGCTCTAGATCATATTTTTGGAAAGATAAAACGCAGTGGTTCAGGAAATCACAAAAGCAAAGGTCTTGGTATTGGCGATGAACATACAGGTGACTTTAGGGCTTATCAATTTGGAGATGCCTTAGATAAAGTTTCCGTGACTGAGAGTCTTAGAAATGCTCAAATCAATCACGGTATTGGGAATTTTAACCTAACGGAAGATGATTTAGTCGTTGAAGAAACCCTTCATAAAAGTCAAATGAGTACAGTGCTGATGATAGATATTAGCCACAGTATGATTTTGTATGGTGAAGATCGTATTACTCCAGCTAAAAAAGTAGCCATGGCTTTGGCCGAACTGATTACAACACGTTATCCTAAAGATACACTCGAAATTTTAGTATTTGGTAATGATGCTTGGCCTATAAAAATTAAAGATTTGCCATATCTTAAGGTTGGACCTTATCATACCAATACTGTTGCAGGTTTACAATTGGCAATGGATATGTTGCGTAGAAAACGAAATACGAACAAACAAATTTTTATGATTACTGATGGTAAACCAAGTTGCTTGCGAATGCCAGATGGTCAATATTATAAAAATAGTGTAGGTTTAGATCCTTATATAGTTAATAAATGCTATGCTATGGCACAGCAAGCAAGACGTTTGCATATACCAATTACAACCTTCATGATTGCAGAAGACCCTTATTTGATGAAATTTATACGAGAGTTTACGCAAGCCAATAGAGGGAAAGCATTTTACACAGGTTTAAAAGGTCTAGGAGAAATGATTTTTGAAGATTACGAAAACAATAGAAAAAGAAGAATTAAAGGATAAAAATAGCTATTAGCTTTTAGGAATTAGCACTTAGTTTTAAAAAACAGAATTGTTAATAGCCAAAAGCAAATAGCCAAAAGCTAGAAAATGAAAGACATCAAAACACTAGGAGAATTAAAAAAATCAGGATATCAATCTAAATCGATTAAAGATGAATTAAGAGATAACCTTATTGAAAATATAAAGAATAAAGTCACAACATTTGAAGGTATTCACGGTTATGAAAACACGGTGATTCCAGAACTTGAACGAGCGATATTATCAAGACATAATATTAATCTTTTAGGATTGCGAGGTCAGGCAAAAACACGTCTGGCACGTATGATGGTGACTTTGTTGGATGAATATATTCCAGTAGTTAAAGGTTCTGAAATAAATGATGATCCTTTACAACCAATGTCCAGATATGCTAAAGAGTTGATAGCAGAAAAAGGTGACAATACACCAATCTCTTGGTTACATAGAGATGAGCGTTTTGCTGAAAAATTAGCTACTCCAGATGTTACTGTTGCTGATATTATAGGAGATGTAGATCCTATAAAAGCAGCGAATTTAAAATTGAGTTATGCAGATGATCGTGTGATTCATTTCGGGATGATTCCTCGTGCTAATCGTTGCATTTTTGTCATAAATGAATTGCCAGATTTACAAGCTAGAATTCAAGTAGCTTTGTTTAATATTTTGCAAGAAGGAGATATTCAAATTAGAGGATTTAAGCTAAGATTGCCTTTGGATATGCAATTTGTGTTTACCGCAAACCCTGAAGATTATACCAATAGAGGAAGTATAGTAACTCCTTTAAAGGATAGAATCGGTTCTCAAATTTTAACCCATTATCCAGATTCTGTTGAGACAGCAAGAACCATCACCTCCCAAGAAGCTAATTTAGATGAGCGACAGTCAGCATCTGTTTACGTACCAGATTTGGCAAAAGATCTTTTAGAACAAATAAGTTTTGAAGCTAGAGATAGTGAATATGTGGATGTAAAAAGTGGTGTGAGTGCGCGTATGAGTATTACTGCTTTTGAGAATTTATTAAGTACAGCTGAGCGAAGAGCTTTAATTTCGGGTGATGAAGAGACTTCAGTGAGGCTATCGGATTTTACAGGGGTTATTCCTGCCATTACAGGAAAAGTAGAGTTGGTGTATGAAGGAGAACAAGAAGGTGCCGATTTTGTAGCCAATATTTTAATAGAAAGTGCGGTAAAAACATTGTTTCCTAAGTATTTTCCAAAAATTGAAAAATTAGAAAAACAAGGAGAGGAAACACCTTATGATGATTTAGTGTCTTGGTTTTTTAATAATGATGGATTTGAGCTTTTAGACGATTATGATGATACTACATACAAATCAAAATTAGATGAAGTAAAGCCTTTAGATGTTTTAATAGCCGACTATCAGCCAGATATAGATTCTAAAGATGTGTATTTTGAAAAAGAATTTATTCTTTGGGGATTAGTGCAGTTTAAGAAACTGAGCAAATACCGTTATTCCGAAGGTTTGCAGTTCAAAGATCCTTATGGGAGTTATATTAGTGGGTTGTAGAAAGAATAGCATTTTAACGGCTAAAATTTATTTTTCTTTATTTGTTTAGGTTTTTTCCAAAGCCAAAAGCCACTGAAAGACAAAAACAAAAGTCCAAATCCTATTAAAGAAGAATAGATAAGCTTAACAGATTTACTTTCAGAATTAAATAAAAAATCTACTATAGAACCTTCGTGTATCATTTCTATAATATCAGCGGTTCTTGTTTTTTCTGATAGTATTTTACCTGTATAACAATCTATTTGAAGTTCTGTAAAATGCGTTTCAAAACGCACTTTTGCGATGCCTTTTCTTGGCCTGTAGTCAATACGGTTTATTGTAGTATCTAAGTTTGTATCCTTAATATGATTAACAGCAATAGTTTCAATTTTGCTGAGAGGGAGCAATTCTAAATTTGTATTTGCAGACTTTTCAGAAGGTGGTTTTAGTTGTAATTCATCTTTCCATGCCAGTAAAATGCCACTAAGACTTATAATAGCAATAAATACCAGAAGCGACATGGCAATGTAGCGATGCCATTTGCGGTACCATCTTACAGATTTCGCTAAAGATTTGTTTTTAGATTTCACGGTTATGCATAAACCTGCAAACTAAGAAAAATCGATTGGTATTCTTCTTAATAAGACGTTAATGAAATTATCAGTTGTCGCGAGTTTTTTTATTGGCGTTGCACAGTTTTATAATCTCTGCGATTCTGTTTTGTCGTGTAGCTTCGCGCTTGGCACTGTGCAACCATGATAAGTAGCCTTTTTGATAGCCTTTTGCAAAGTTTTGATAGTTATTAAAAGCTTGAGGATTGTTATCAAAAGCATTTTGTAAATCTTTAGGGATGATGCCATTTTCAACATCATCCATTTCAGACCATTTTCCAGTTTCTTTAGCCAGATTTATAACTTCCCAACCTGTATCATGAATGAGGCCTTCTTTTTCTAAGTGGTTGACGTAAGTTTTGTTTAAAGCACTCCACGTGCTTTTAGGATTTCGTTTTGTAAAGTATTGCTGTCTTTTTCCACTGCCCAAACTTTTTACTGTAGAGTCAATCCAACCAAAGCAAATAGCGACTTTTACAGCCTCTTCCCATCGCATAGATGGCATATGATGATCTATTTTGTAAAAAATTAAGTAAGCGGCATCATGCTTATGATGATTGTTCAATAACCAATCGTACCAGTCAGTGTCACGTTCAAAATAGAGTTCTGGGATTTCCAACTTATACCTTTTTAGAATAAATATAGAAGTCTTTATCTACTGAGAAATCTTCACCTTTAATAGACTTTGTTTTCCATTCAGAACTAGGAAAAATCCATTCATGTTTACCATCAATTTCAACTTCAATCGGCATATCAAAATCGTCTACAATGTTAGTATAACGGAATTTTAATTGATTGTTTTCAATTTTATATTCTAAAGTCGGAATTTGAGTCGTTCTTAAATATTGATTGAAAAACGCCGTTAAATCTTTCTTGGTTTGTTGGCTGATATAATCTTCAATTTGTTTTGTAGTTACGGTTTGATGATAAAATTCAGTATTCAAGCCTCTTAAAATTTCTCTCCATTTCTCATCATCCTCAACAAGTTGTCTTAAGGTATGTAACATGTTAGCTCCCTTATAATACATATCTCCCGAGCCTTCATTATTCACATCATAATAGCCAATTATAGGTTTGTCATTCTGAATACCATTTCGTGTACCAATAACATATTCTGCAGAGGCTTCTTTTCCGTAATAATAATCTAAAAAGAGATTTTCTGAATAGGCTGTAAATCCTTCATGAACCCACATGTCTGCTATGTCTTTATATGTAATGTTGTTGGCAAACCACTCATGACCAGCTTCATGAATTATGATAAAATCGAATTTTAAACCCCAACCCGTTCGGGATAAATCATAACCACTGTAACCTTTTTTGTATTGATTTCCATAAGTAACGGAACTTTGATGTTCCATACCCAAATAAGGCACTTCAACCAGTTTAAAGCTGTCTTCGTAAAACGGATAAGGACCAAACCAATGTTCAAAAGCTTTCATCATTTTTGGTGCGTCTTTAAAATGTTCTTTGGCTTTTTCTAGATTATAGGAAAGCACCCAGTAATCCATATCTAGTGGACCTTTTTCTCCATCATAGACTTCGGAAAAGTTAACATAGTCGGCAATGTTTATATTGACACCATAATTATTGATTGGATTGGAGACAAACCAATGTGATTTTACTTTGTCACCTAAATCGTCAACTTTTCGTAACCTACCGTTTGACACATTTGTTAATCCTTTAGGGTTAGTAACACTAATGAGCATGCTATCTACTTCATCGTACATGTGGTCTTTATTTGGCCACCAAACACTGGCTCCAAGACCTTGACAAGACGTCGCAATAAAATGGTTACCATTTTCATCTTTTTTCCAAGACAAACCTCCATCCCAAGGTGCGCGTTTAGCTTCTCTCGGATGGCCTTCATAATGTACTACAACAGAATTAATATCATCTGTATTTTGTTCATCAAGCATGATGAAAAAAGCATTGCCTTCTCGTTTTATAGCACGTTCCTTACCATTTTGAGTTACTTTGGTAATTTTCATAGGTTCTTGCAAATCTATCTGCATAACCTGATGCGGTTTTAATACTTTATACTGTATGGTATTAGTACCAGCAATGAACTTTTCTTCTGGTTTTACTTCGATGTCTAAATGATAATAAGTGAGATCCCACCATTCACGTTCTGGAGTTATACTACCTCTAAGCGTATCTTGCCTGGTGAAAGTGTTATTCTTTTTGAATAATTGTGCGTTAGCTATTAGAGTACTAACTAATAAAAATGTAAACGCTATGTGTTTCTTTATCATTTTGAATAATGTTTAGATTCCTGCTTTCGGAGGAATGACAGAAAAATTATCTCAATATTTTGTTCGGAAAGATAACTAAACTTTCGTGTCCATCCTCTGAAACTGCAGCCACTCCAAAAAAGAAGTTGTCAATAACTATACCTTCTAAGGTGAATTCATTAGCATCACCTACATAGCGACTGTTATCCCAAGTAGGCGAGGTAGTGTCTCTCCAGTATATTTTGTAGCCTTTGGCTCCTTCAACTTTACTCCATTGTAATTTAGCCGAAGCTTCAACAATACCGCCAATACTAACTTCTTTAGGTGAAGGTGGTGCAGAGGCCAAACTTGCCATAGTAATAGCATTGACAGCCGTTAGTTTTTTACAATAAGGAAAGTTGACATGCTCAAACGTGTCTCCGTAAGCAATGCCGTTTTCGGTTCTAATATCTTGATGTTGCTGTGTGTAATTTTCGTGCGCTTCCATAATTCGGATACCTGCAAAACCTAAATCATTAAAAGGTCTGTGATGTCCACCACGACCAAAACGATCGAGACGATACACCATCATTGGATTCATTTCTGGCATGTAGGTTTTAGTTGTTGTGTAAACATATCTCGCTAGCTGTCGCGAAATGCCATCAACTTCTCCACCATAAAAACGTCTAGCTCTGGCTTGCCTTGCTAATTTTTCTGCATCAGTTTCGTCAGTAGTAATAGGTTCAGAAAATATTCGGAAGGTACGATTGTCTATCACACCATCTACACCTTCAATATTTCCAATCATGTCGTTGTTAAGTACACCAATAATTTGCCAATCATTGTCTTTAGCATATTTAGCTAATCCTTGTCCACCAAAAAGTCCTTGTTCTTCACCAGATAAGCCAACGAAAATAATACTACTTTCAAATTTATATTTGGATAAAACTCTAGCAGCTTCAATAGCTCCAGCCATTCCTGTCGCATTATCATTGGCGCCTGGAGCATCAGACGTATAATCATTAGGATCTGAAACTCTAGAATCAATATCACCACTCATTATAATGAATTGATTAGGATATTTTGTACCACGCTGAACAGCAACAACATTAACCACATTCACATCTTTTACAATGCGCTGATTAGTGCCTTTTTCTACCAAGTTATTTTGATAAAAAACCTCTAAACAATTATTACAGTCTTTTGAAATATTATCAAATTGCGATTTTATCCATCGTCTAGCTGCACCGATACCTCTTGTGTTCGAAACAGTATCGCTTAATGTGTGACGTGTACCAAAATCTACTAAGGTTTTTACGTCATTCTTAAGGCGTTCTTCTGAAATGGCATCGATGATATCATAGATTTTAGGGTCGGTTTGTGCACTAAGATTTAGGGTAGCAAAAGCTATAAATAGGAAAATATAATTGCGCATTTTTAAACGAGTTTATGTAATAGTTTTCTAACACTATCGGAATCTTTAATCTGATATTTAGCCTTTGTTTTTACGTAGCCAACTTTAATTGTTGTAGCAAATTCTGGTGCAGCTTCAAACATATATTCGTCTGTCCAGTCATCACCCATAATTAGTACATGATCATAATCGTCTTTCATAAGTAATTGCGTTGTTGCCCTTCCTTTATTAACGTTACTACTTTTTATTTCAATGACTTTATTTCCTTGTAAAACTGACAACTCGTTATTGGCCACCATACTTGTTAAAACCGTATTGATTTCGATAGTACGAATTTGCGCCAACTCAGGATCTGCAGTTCTGTAATGCCAAGCCAATGAATATTCTTTTTCTTCAATAAATGTACCAGGAGTTCTATCTACAAAAGTTTCTAAAATAGGCTTAATGTTTGCCATCCAATCGGTTTTTAGAACTTCTAGCGGAGACCATTTATTGTTTTCGCGTCTCCAAACTCCGTGGTCTGTGATAAGGCTATAACTTTTATCACCATACCATTTTTCGAAAGTGGCTTTATCACGACCACTTATTAAGCAAAGATGTGTGTTTTCTTGGTTTTCAAACTTATCTAAGAGTGCAAAAAGTTCTTCGTCTGGTTTGGCATCTTGAGGATTGTCTTTAAAGCCGACTAAAGTGCCATCATAATCTAGAAGTACTAAACGTTTCTCAGCATTTTTATAATTTTCAACGATAAGATTTTCTTCTTCTTCGTTCAACTTTTTAGAGACTACAACTTCTTGCATTTGAGTTGTAGCATCTAGTGTTTTGAAGAATTCTTCAGCCCATTTTTCAACATCATAGCGTTTTAGTCGTTTTTGAAGAATTTTCATTCTGCTTTGTTGTTCTTCCAAAGGCATGGTTAGTGCACGTTTAATAGCGTGAGCAAAATCTTCAAAATTATTTGGGTTAATCAATATAGCTTCATTCATTTCTTTAGCAGCACCAGCCATTTCACTCAAAATAAGTACACCATCTTCATTAGTTCGCGTGGCAACGTATTCTTTGGCTACCAAATTCATACCATCTCTAACGGGAGTAATAAGTGCAACATCAGATGAGGTATACAAATCGATTAAATTTTCAAACGGAAGCGATCTGTAGAAATACCAAATAGGAGTCCAACTCACGGTAGAAAATTCACCATTGATGCGCCCAACTAATTCGTCAGTTTCACGTTTTAAACGTTGATATTGAGGAACACCAGAACGTGAAGGCACAGCAAGCATTACTAAGCGTACTTTCTCTTTGTATTCAGGATGTTTGTTTAGGAAATATTCAAATGCACGAATCCTGTTTGGAATACCTTTAGTATAGTCTAAACGGTCTATAGAAAGAATGAATTTTTTATCATCACCTTCATTTAAGTGTGTATCTAAACGTCTTTGTAACTCTGATTTTTTAGAATTAGGATCGTTATGTTTTAGAGCAGCTTCATGGAACTTGTTGTAGTCAATTCCCATAGGGAAAGAATCTACCTTTATAACTCTATCGTAATAAGTGATTTCATTAAACTTCACTTCCAAACGCATAATTCTTTTTACGGAACTTAAGAAATGGCGTTCGTAGTCGTAAGTATGAAATCCAATAACATCGGAACCTAGCATGCCTTTTAGCAATTCTTCACGCCAAGGAAAGGTTCTGAAAATCTCATAAGACGGAAACGGAATATGTAAAAAGAAACCAATAGTAACGTCTGGTTTTACATCTTTAATAAGTTGTGGTAGCAACAATAATTGGTAGTCGTGTACCCAAACAGTATCTCCATCTTCAATAGTTTCTAACACCACTTTAGCAAACTTTTCATTAACCCGTTTGTAAGCTTCCCAATGTAAATTTTCAAACTCTGTATATTCCAAAAAATAGTGAAATAAAGGCCAAAGTGTACGATTGCTAAATCCAAGATAAAAGTCATTAACATCATCTTCAGTGAGGCTAACAGCTCTACACTTTGAAGCTTCAATTTTTTCATTGACTTTAGGTTTTAGCTCATCATCGAGTTCTTCGTCCGTAATTCCAGACCAGCCTACCCAAACACCATTTCCCTCTGCATGTACGGACTTCATTCCAGTGGCAAGTCCACCTACACTGGGAGTTACGTTTAGTTCATTATCACTTATTGAAATTTGAAGGGGAAGCCTGTTGGAGACTATTATTGTTTTATTCATGTTATTATTTTGGAAGGTTTTTCAGATTTTCGTTAATTTAAAGAAAATAGAAGTCTTAACATCATTATTAAACAAAAATTTAATGAATAATTTACATTACGGAATCATAGGAAATTGTAGAAGTGCGGTCTTAGTATCAAAAGATGGCTCAATAGATTGGTGCTGCTTACCAAAGTTTGATTCTGCTTCTGTTTTTGCTAAATTATTGGACGAAGAAAAGGGAGGAAGCTTTGGTTTTAAAGTTGATAAAAGTTATACAACAACTCAATTTTATTTAGAAAACACGGCCATTTTGGTAACCCGTTTTAGTAACGGTATAGATGCTTTTGAAGTTGTTGATTTTATGCCGAGATATCACAAAATTCAAAGAGGTTATCATGCACCACCAGAATTCATAAGATACATTCGCCACGTTTCAGGAAAACCAACTATGAAGGTTAATTACGACCCAAAATTAGAATACGCCAAAGGAGTTACTACAACATATATAAAGGATGATTTCATCGTAAGTTTAAACGATGAAGATACTTACGATACGCTGTTTCTTTACACAGACTTAGATAAAAAAGCTGTTGTAGAAGGAGAACCCATTTCAATAAATTCAGATCATTTCTTCTTAGTTGGCTATAACGAAAAGTTATTTGTGCCAACCTTAAAATCGTCGTTGTTAGATTTTGAACGCACTAAAGTCTATTGGCTTAATTGGATGGAACGTACTCCAAAGTACAAGAAATATAACAATGAGATTGCACGAAGTGCCATGACATTGAAGCTTTTAAGCTATGACAAATCTGGTGCGGTTTTAGCTGCAGCAACCACATCTTTACCAGAAACTATTGGAGAGGTGAGAAATTGGGATTATCGCTTTTGTTGGATTAGAGATGCATCAATGGTCATTAAGGTCATCTCTCAATTAGGGCATAAAAATATCGCCAGACGCTATCTCCGTTTTATAATTGACTTAATGCCAGACAAGGATGAGAAATTGCAGATTATGTACGGTATTAGCGGAGAGAAAAAGTTAACCGAAGAATCTTTAGGACACTTAGCAGGTTATAAAAACTCAAAACCTGTACGTATAGGGAATGCGGCTTACAAACAAAAACAAAATGATATCTATGGAATTTTAATGGATGTTATTTACCAATTGATTGTCAACTTTAGTAACGATATAGAAAATGGAGAAGAACTTTGGACGATGACCAAAGGTATTGTTTGGGTTGTAAATAAACACTGGGAAGAACCAGACAAAGGTATTTGGGAATTTAGAGGTGACGACCAACATTTTACATTTTCAAAAATCCTTTGTTGGACAGCTGTAGATAAAGCCTTGAAAGTAGCTAAGATACTTGGTAAAACCTCAAAAATAGCAAGATGGCAACTTCTTGAAGAAACCATTAGAGAAGATATTATGAAAAATGCTTGGAATGATAAAGTACAAGCGTTTACGCAATCCTATAATTCCGAAGATTTAGATGCTTCTGTACTACTTATGGAACCTTACGGTTTTATTGATGCTAAGCATCCTAAATATGTCAGTACGGTTAAAGCGATTGAACGCGATCTTTGTTATGATGGATTGCTATATCGCTACAAGAATAAAGATGATTTTGGTTTACCGTCATCATCTTTCACTATCTGTACATTTTGGTTTATAAATAGTTTATACAAAATAGGAGAGGAGCAAAAAGCAACAGAACAGTTTGAAAAGCTACTATCTTATAGTAACCATTTAGGCTTATTCAGTGAGGATATAGATTTTAAAACCAAACGATTGTTGGGTAATTTCCCGCAGGCTTATTCGCATTTAGCGTTGATAGAAACAGCGATAAACCTGTCTAATGTTACAACCGATCAAGAAAAAGTAAAAGGTTCTATAGGTTAAAACTATTCAGATAAAAGTAAGGTGCCAAAAATATTGGCGTCAATCCAGCCACGATTTTTGTCTTCACCTTCAACAGGTATAGAGCCTATAAAGTTTTCACGTTCTATACTGTAGTCGTTATCACAATACGCAATAGCAAAACCAACCTTTTTGTTTGGTGAAAGCTTTATAGGTGTGTTTCTGTCTGAATTATCGTCATAAGTATCATCATACAGATAGAGTTTTACTTCCCAAATGGAAGTATTACCTTCAGTAATGAGTTTAGACTCTACATGAGTGTTGTACATTTTACCAACTTTTTCGGTAGACATATCTACAACATTACCGTCTAATGCGATGTGATATGCAAAAGCATTGTGGTTATATTGATGTTCGCCACCACTATTATCTTCGTCTACAAAGATTTCTAAACAGTCGTCATCCCACCATTTTACAAGTGAATCTTTAGTGTTATCAATTAAAGTATCATCTTTGATTTCGGCTAAAACGTAGAGTGCATCATTGTCCCAAGACAATTTGAAACGTCCAGAAAAATCCTCATTAGAAATAGAATCGCCTAACCAAACCTGATCCATTGGATACCATTTAGCTTTTTCCCATGAAATTTCATTAGCAACTCCATCAACAGAAATAGTGTTTGCAACTTTATTGATTTTTCTAAGTTGTTTTTCAATTTTAGTTGATGTTTTTGCTATTTCAGGTTTTTCTTCAACAGTTTCATTTTTATCATTTTTATCATTTTTACAGTTGAAAAAGCAGAGGCATATTAGTATTGAAGCAATAAATCTTTTCATGTAATTATTTTTTATAATTGAATTTTACGGTTTCTACTGAACCATCGTCGTTTTTAATATCAACATAGATGTTCATTTCGTTTGCAGATATTTTTTCGAATGTCATCCCTTCAAAAACGACTTTATCTTCGGTGATTTCTTTGAGAGGAAAATCAACCGTTTCATCTTTTGTTTCCCAACCTTTGAGGTCTGGACCAAAGTGTTTCAATTGAAGAATTAAGGTGTTTTCAACTTCTCTAATGACTTCAATTTCATAGAAAGAAACCTTACCATCATTAATGAGTTTAAAGGTTGCCATCATAGAACCTCCAGAGGGTTCACTCCATATTTCTTCGGTTATACCACCAAAAGCTTCACCATGCCATGAGCCTGCAATCCAAGCAATATTTTCTAGTTTAGGTTCTAGAGTTTTGTTTTCTTGAGACCAAACGAAAAAAGGCATTATGCATAAGGTTAAAAGAAATTTTTTCATTAGAAGTATTTTGATATAAATATAGAGTTTTTGATGTAAACTTGTTATTTAAAAATTTATTACTACATTTGTAGTATTAAAACTATAATTGTGGATATAAAACAATTAAATAAATCAGAGTTACAGATAATGAAATATTTATGGAATCTTAAAAAAGGTTTCATGAAAGATATTGTAGAACAATTTCCAGAGCCAAAGCCAGCTTACACAACTATTTCAACGTTATTATCTAGAATGTGTAATAAGAATTATATAGGTTTTGAACGATTGGGAAGGGATAAACAATATTATCCTATTTTAAGGAAGAGTGACTATTTTTCAAAACAGGTTAATGGAATGATTCAGCATTTTTTTAATGATTCTAAAGCACAATTTGCTTCTTTCTTCACTAAGAATGCAGATTTGTCCGTGCAAGAATTAGAAGAATTACAAGATTTATTAAAACAGAAAATTGAGGAGAAAAAGCACAAATGATTAATTACTTTTTATATACCATTATTAGTTTAGGCTGTTCCTACCTATTGTATTTTTTCTTGTTGAGAAGGCAGAAGACTTTTCAATTTAATCGCTTCTTTTTATTGGGCTCAATTTTTTTATGCTTGTTGTCACCTTTTATAGAGTTTGAAATATTTTCATCTGTACCAAGTATAACCCAAATACCAGTAGAAAACTTTAGTGAATTACAAGTAAACAATGATTTTGAAGATGTCGTAGTAGGTAATACTACAGCCCAACAAAAATCAGAAGTTAGCTTTTGGACTTATGCTTACGTTTTGTTTTTTGTTCTGTTCTTATCAAGATTTTTGAAGAACTTGTTTAGCATTTTCTATCTGACAAAAGGAAACTTTAAGAGTATAGGAAAACTTAGGATAATAAAAGTTAAAGATTCTGATATGGTGTCTAGTTTCTTTAACTATGTGTTTGTTCCTGAAAATCATGCCATAAAAGATGAAGATTTTTCTAGCGTTATGGCTCACGAACTAATTCATAGTAAAGAATTTCACACTGTTGATGTTATTATTTTAGAATTTTTGACCTGTATTTTTTGGGTCAATCCATTTGTATGGTTATATAAAAAAGATATCCTTCAAAATCATGAATATATAGCTGATGAAAAATCAATTTTATCAGGAATTGATATAGAATCGTATTCAAAATCTATTATAAATTTAGGACAAAAGGAATACTGCGTTCCTCTGACTAGCGGATTTAATTTCATTCAAATCAAAAATCGAATTATTATGTTACATCAATTAAAATCATCAGTATTAAAGCGTGTTGTAAAAATTTCAACATCAATATTATTAGTTACAGGTATACTTATTTTTAGCTCTTACAAAGATTTAAAAGAAACCTTAGTAGTTGTTGTAGACGCTGGACATGGTGGACTTGACGAAGGCTCTGGAAGTATTACAGATATAAAGGAAAAAGACGTTTTACTTGATATTTCAAATAAGTTGGCTTCTTTAAGTAATGAAAAGGTAAAAATAATAGTGACTAGAAATTCAGATGATTTTCTTTCTCTAAGTGAACGTGCAGATATGATTAATAAAGTAAAACCTCATTTTATGATTAGCTTACATAACAACTTCAGCACAAATGAAGCTATAAATGGTATTGAAGCTTATTACTACGATAAAAATGAAAATGCGGAAAAATCGGATAAGTATAGTAGAATTTTATTAGACAATCAACAAGAGATGTTTTATAAAAATAGAGGTATTAGGACTGCAAATTTTCAATTACTTAAAAAGATAAATTGTCCTGCAACATTTTTAGAACTTGGATTTCTTTCTAATAAAAAAGATGTGCAGATATTAGCGAGTAATCAGAAACGAAGTGAGATAGCCGACGCTATATTTAAAAGTTTAAATCAGATTAGAGAAAATAGATAAATAGAAAAGCCGATTCTCAAAAGAGTCGGCTTTTCTATTTTGGTATTTTTATAATATACTCAAACTATCTTATATAAGTAACCTTATCAATAAGATTATTTGTTATCTCATAAATAGCAACGAAATATTCAAATTGATCGTTTTTGGTGAGTTTTATTTTATCTATAACCTTATTGCCGATGATTATTCTGTTCAGTACTTCAGCATACAGATTTGGTGTGCTTTCTGAAAGCGCAATATAATCATCTCGTACAGCAGATCTATCTTCGAAAACAACTTCATCAGGAAAATTATATATCATAACATCTTTGGCGTAAGTTCTTCCTAATGCCTTTACATCTTTTTCGTTGTACATTTTTACATGTTCATTTATCAATGCTTCTTGCTTTTTCTTGAATTTGGAATTTTCAATAGATGTCATGGAAGTGACCTTATCGTTTTCAGTTTCGTAAATAGTAACTTGTCTTTTAGTGGAACTATTTAGGCTCAATAATTCTTCTTCTACAATAATATTTTTTAAAGCAATTCTATTAAGAACCTTAAGATTTGATTTTTCATTGTCCTTAAAAAATTGGGTGTAATTTTCAATAAGATTATCTCGACCGTAATATTTAATCTCGGAAGGAAAATCTTTTACAAGAACATTGACGTTTAGAGTCTTTGAGAAATCTTTTAAATTACGGTTATTAAAAAGGTCGATGTGCTTATCAATAATTTTTCCGGCTTCATCTTCAATAGTGTTTGATTGGTTACTTACAGTGTACGAAGATGAAATATCAGGATCGATTTCTGCAGCGATTAATAATTTTGAACCATCTTTATTGGTTGCTAAACGTGTTATATTTAAAATACCGTAGTCTTTTAAATTCTCAACTTTTTTCCAGTTATAATCCTTTTGAAGTGTGAGCTTGTAAAGAATACCTTTTTTTCCTGAGAGCAGATTGGTACTGTTGAGCCAACAAATATCTTCTATTCCTTTTAGGGTATTTGCAATAAGTTTTGTGTCTCCTGTAATTGGATTAAGAGATTTTATTTGCCACTGTTTAGAATTGGCTTTAGAGATAAAACTAATTAAGTTAGAATTAGGAATTTTATGAAATGAACGTCCAACATTACTGGCCATTTTTTTGTTGGTACCTTCTTTTATATTGGAGCTGTATAAATTTAGCTGTTCGTTTTCAATTACGGCAGAAACCACAATATCTTCATTATACCACGTATAGTAAGCAACCACCAAATCTTTAATAAGTTCTGTTGATTCTCCGTTGCTGGCATCATATGCGTATAAACGTTGTTTGCCATCTTTGTCTAGTCGCACAGCGGAAATACTATTTTTATTCGGAATTTTAATAGGAGTATATTCACCTCCTTCAGATGAATTAATCCAAGTTTTACTACTGTATTGCGTATCGTATTTGGCAATATCTGTTTGGTCATCTCTTGTTGATGAAAATAGGATGTATCTATCATCTAAAAAAGAAGGCTGATTGTTGTAGCCTTTATTATTCGAGATGTTTTTACCATTCTTTACTTCAATTTTATTGCTAGACTCTAAATCGAACAAAAAGACCTCTGTGTCTGATTGAGCGTATAAAGTTGCAGTGAAAAAAATGAAAATAATAAAACTTGAAATTTTCATAAGTCCTGATTTTAAGAACTAAAGGTAATAAAATAAAAAAAGCCAATTCTTTTATTGAATCGGCTTTTTTATTACTTAACTTAAAACTAAATTAAAAGCAGTATTTATTCTCTGCTTTTATTTTTTCTGCGACTTCCTTACGTAAGTCAACAATGTCTGGATAGTTTTGGTACTTAGTAAAACGCTTAAGTCCCATTAGCATCATACGTTGCTCATCACCTTCAGCGAAAGAAATAATGCTTTCTTTTCCTTTTTTCTCTATAGTTTCTACAGCGTGATATAAGTATAATTTAGACATTGCGATTTGCGCAGATTGTGCGTCTTCACCAAAACGTTTTACGTTTTTCTCTGTACGTAAAATTGCAGATTCTGCCATGTAGATTTCAATTAAAATATCTGCAGCAGCAACTAGTAATTGTTGGTGTTGCTCTAGATCTGGTCCAAATTTTTGCACTGCAGCACCAGCAACCATTAAGAAGGTTTTTTTAAGTTTTGCAATCATTTCTTTTTCTTCAGAAAATAACTCAGAATAATCTGGTGTATCAAAAGATGGAACACCCATTAATTCTTCTTGAACTTTCATTGCAGGACCTAATAAATCTACGTGACCTTTCATTGCTTTTTTAACTAACATACCTACAGAAAGCATGCGGTTAATTTCGTTTGTTCCTTCATAGATACGTGCTATACGTGCATCTCTCCAAGCAGCTTCCATTGGTGTTTCTTCAGAGAATCCCATACCTCCAAAAATTTGGATACCTTCATCTGCACAATTTTGTACGTCTTCTGATACTGCTACTTTTAAAATAGAACACTCGATAGCGTATTCTTCTACACCTTTAAGTTCTGCTTCTTGGTGTGAGTTTCCTGCTTCAACACGTAAAGCAATACGGTCTTCGATATTTTTAGAAGCTCTGTAAGTTGCAGATTCTCCAACGTAAGTGTTAGTTGCCATTTCGGCTAACTTAATTTTTATAGCACCAAAATCAGCGATAGGTGTTTTAAACTGTTTACGCTCGTTTGCATATTGAACAGCTGTAGTTGTGATACGTCTTTGCGAATCTAAACAAGCAGCAGCTAATTTGATACGACCAACGTTTAAGGCATTCATTGCAATTTTAAAACCTTCTCCACGACCAGCTAACATATTTTCTACAGGAACTTCAGTATCGTTAAAGAATACTTGGCGCGTAGAACTTGCGCGGATACCTAATTTATGCTCTTCTTCACCTAATGTGATTCCGTTTGGATTGTTTTTATCATATTCTACAATAAAACCTGTGATATTTTTATCGTTTTCAATTCTAGCAAAAACAATCATTAAGTTACAGAAACCAGCGTTAGAAATCCACATTTTCTGTCCGTTGATTTTATATGTTTTTCCGTCTGCAGAAAGCTCTGCAGTAGTTTTTCCAGAATTAGCATCAGATCCAGCACCAGGTTCTGTTAAACAATAAGCACCAAACCATTCGCCAGAAGCTAATTTTGGTACATATTTTTGTTTTTGTTCTTCGGTACCATAAAGTGTAATTGGCATTGTACCAATACCTGTATGCGCACCAAAAGCAGTACTAAAAGATCCTGTACCAGAAGAAATATAGTCACAAGTTAATACCGTAGATACAAATCCCATTCCCATTCCGCCATAAGCTTCAGGAACAGCAACACTTAAAAAGCCCATATCTCCAGCTTTGCGCATAACCTCTTCAGTTAAAGCGAAGTCTTTAGCTTCAAAACGAGGTTTGTTAGGAATGATTTCTCGGTCATTAAATTCCATAACCGATTCTTTCATCATTTGTTGTTCTTCTGAAAAATCTTCAGGTGTGAAAATATCTTCACAGTTTGTTTCTTTTACTAAGAATTGACCGCCACGTAGGATGTCTTTTTCTGTTTCTGCCATATTTTTATAAGATTAAGAGATTCAAGATTCAAGATCCAAGACTTATAAATCAAGTCTAGATTGAAATCCCGAAATCATTTTTTGTATTTGTTTTATTTGTTGTTCTAATTCTAAAATTTTTTCTTCTGTAATATAGTTTTCATTGAAAGCTACATTTAATTGTGTTTCCCATTCGAAAGCAGAACCTAAGCTGTTTTCTAAATAAATATTGAAATGCTTATCAGAGCTTTTGCTTGAACCTTCTGAAATATTTGAAGGAATAGAGACTGCACTTCGATTCATTTGACTCATTAATCCATAAGTTTCAATTTTTGGGAATGTTCTAGTAGTTTTATAAGATTCAGAAACTATTTTCATGCTTTCATTCCAAATTTTTAATTTTTTAAAATTATGCATCTTCACCTCTTGTTTCTTGATTCTTAAAATCTTGTCTCTAGTTTAAAAATTCAAAAATTCCACAAGCACCTTGACCAGTTCCAACGCACATGGTTACAGCACCATATTTACCTTTCATGTTGCGTTTACGCATTTCGTCAAATAATTGTACTGATAGTTTTGCACCTGTACATCCTAACGGGTGACCTAATGCAATTGCGCCACCATTAACGTTTACAATGTCTGGATTTAGTCCTAATTCTCTAATTACTGCAATTGATTGAGAAGCAAAAGCTTCGTTTAATTCAATTAACTCTAAATCAGATTGTTTTAATCCTGCTAAGTCTAATGCTTTCGGGATTGCTTTTACTGGTCCAATTCCCATAATTCTTGGTTCTACACCAGCAGCAGCATAATTAACTAGTCTTGCGATAGGTTCAAGGTTTAATTCTTTTACCATGTCTTCACTCATAACCATGACAAATGCAGCACCATCACTCATTTGAGATGAGTTACCTGCGGTTACACTTCCGCCTTGAGCGAAAACAGGACGTAGCTTAGATAAAGCTTCTACATTTGTACCTTTACGAGGTCCTTCGTCTTTATTTACAGTATATGTTTTTGTTGCTTTTTTACCATTTTCGTTTATGTAAGTTTCTTCAACTTCAATTGGAACGATTTGGTCTTGAAAACGATCTTCAGCTAAAGCTTTTAGTGCTTTCATGTGTGAATTGTAAGCAAATTCATCTTGGTCTTCACGAGACACTTTAAATTGGTTAGCAACTGCTTCTGCAGTGTTACCCATTCCCCAGTAATAATCTTCGTGACCAGCTTTTACAGTATCGTAATTAAGTTCTGGTTTAAAACCTGTCATTGGTACGCTACTCATACTTTCTGATCCACCAGCAATGATGCAATCGGCCATACCTGCCTGGATTTTTGCAGTTGCAATACCGATAGTTTCTATTCCTGAAGAACAAAAACGGTTAACGGTTACACCAGGAACATCAACACTATTTAACCCAATTAATGAGATAAAACGTGCCATATTTAACCCTTGAGATCCTTCAGGCATAGCGTTACCAACTATAACGTCGTCAATACGTTTTACGTCAAGATTTGGTAATTCTTTCATCATGTGCTGAATCACTTCTGCACCTAACTCGTCTGCTCTTTTAAAACGGAACACGCCTCGTGGTGCTTTACCAACTGCTGTTCTGTATGCTTTTACTATATATGCTTGTTTCATTTTTTCTTTTGATTTTTAGAGCCAAGAATCAAGAATCAAGATGTCTTGTTTCTTGCATCTTGTTTCTTTTTTCTAATTTCTAAGTGGTTTTCCAGTCTTCAACATATGCTGAATTCTTTCTAATGTTTTTCTTTCAGTACAAAGCGATAAAAATGCTTCGCGTTCTAGATCTAATAAATATTGCTCACTTACTTTAGTTGGCTCTGATAAATCACCACCAGCCATAACGTAAGCTAATTTGTTAGCTATTTTTTGATCGTGTTCACTAATGTAATGGCTTGCTTCCATAGCGTCTGTTCCTACTAAGAACATACCTAATGCTTGCTTACCAAGTACTTTAATGTCATTACGTTTGACAGGTTGCGTATAGCCTTGATCTGCCATTAATTTAGCATAGGCTTTTGCTGTTGCAATTTGTCTATCCTTATTAACAACAACTACATCTTTTCCTTTTTGAAGTACACCTAAATCAAAAGCTTCGTATGCTGAGGTTGATACTTTTGCCATACCAATAGTTAAGAAATACTCTTGAAGTGTATTTAACTCAACATCACCTTTTTTGAAGGTGTCTTGTGCTCTTAAAGCCATTTCTTTAGATCCGCCACCACCAGGAATCACACCAACACCAAATTCTACAAGACCAATGTAAGTTTCGGCAGCAGCAACAACTTTGTCGGCGTGCATTGATAACTCACATCCGCCACCAAGTGTCATACCATGAGGTGCAGAAATGGTTGGAATAGAAGAGTAGCGCATGCGCATCATCGTATCTTGGAAGTATTTGATAGCCATGTTAAGCTCGTCATACTCTTGCTCTGCAGCCATCATAAAAATCATTCCGATGTTTGCACCAACCGAGAAATTTGCTCCTTGGTTACCAACAACTAAACCAGCAAAATCTTTTTCAGCAATGTCTATTGCTTTATTTATTCCAGCAAGAACGTCTCCACCAATGGTATTCATTTTAGATTGGAATTCTACATTTAAAATGCCATCACCTAAATCTTCAACTACAACACCAGAGTTTTTAAATACCTCATTAGATTTTCTGATGTTATCTAATATGATGAAACTATCTTGACCTGGTACTTTTTCTTGTGCTTTCTTATCAATATCATAGTAATACGTTGCACCATCTTTTACTGTGTAAAATGATGTGTTACCTGAAGCAACCATATCATTTACCCAAGCTGCTGGTGTTTTACCTTCAGCTTTCATTATTTCAAGACCTTTTTCTACGCCAATAGCATCCCAAATTTGGAAAGGACCATGTTCCCAACCAAATCCTGCTTTCATAGCATCATCTATCTTATATAATTCGTCTGAAATTTCAGGAATACGATGTGATACGTAAGCAAACATTGCTGCAAAGTTTTTGCGATAAAACTCACCAGCTTTATCTTTTCCTTTTACTAAAATTGGAAAACGGTCGATGACTTTATCTACAGTTTTTGTTAATTCTAGAGTAGGGAAAGAGGCTCTTTTTTTAGAGCGATAGTCTAATGTATCTAAGTCTAATGATAAAATTTCGCTTTTACCATCGTCTGTTTTAACTTTTTTATAGAACCCTTGACCTGTTTTACTTCCTAACCATTTGTTTTCCATCATAGTATTGATGAAATCTGGTAATTTGAAAAGCTCATGTGCTTCGTCATCAGGACAGTTGTCGTAAATTCCGTTAGCAACATGTACTAAAGTGTCTAACCCAACAACATCTACCGTACGGAAAGTTGCCGATTTTGGGCGACCAATAACAGGACCCGTTAATTTATCAACTTCTTCAACAGTTAATCCTAATTCTTTTACTTGATGAAATAACGATTGAATACCAAAAATACCAATACGGTTACCAATAAATGCTGGTGTATCTTTAGCGATTACAGATGTTTTTCCTAAAAACTGTTCGCCATAACCGTTTAAGAAATCTAAAACGTCTTGAGATGTTTTTGGTCCAGGAATAACTTCGAATAACTTTAAGTAACGCGCTGGATTAAAGAAATGCGTTCCGCAGAAATGTTTTTGGAAATCTTCGCTGCGTCCTTCACTCATAAACTTAATAGGAATACCAGATGTGTTTGATGTAATTAAAGTACCTGGTGTACGGTGTTGTTCTAGTTTTTCAAATACTTGCTTTTTAATGTCAAGTCTTTCTACAACCACTTCCATAATCCAATCTACATCTGCAACTTTTGCTATATCATCTTCAAGATTACCTGTGGTAATTCGGCTTGCAAAAGATTGATGATAAATTGGTGAAGGTTTAGATTTTAAAGCTGTAGCTAAAGCTGTATTAACAATACGGTTTCTTACTACCTTATCATCAAGGGTAAGACCTTTAGCTTTTTCAGCATCATTTAACTCTCTTGGTACAATGTCTAATAATAAGACTTCTACACCAATATTGGCGAAATGACAAGCAATACCGCTTCCCATAATTCCGGATCCAATAATGGCTACTTTATTTATTCTACGTTTACTCATAATGAATGTTAAGAATGTTCTTTGTGATTGTATATTTGTTTATTAGAAATCATGTTATTTATTATTTCAGCTACTTTGTAAAAACTATCTAATTCCTCTGAAGAGACATTGTTTTTTATAGCTTCGTTGAAGGTGAGTACCTTCTCTTTTGAATAATTTCTTTTTTCTAGACCAAATTCCGTTAGGTGAATTAATACACCTCTACCATCTTCAGGATTTGGTTTGCGAATGATTAGTCCTTTTTCTTCCATACTTTTTAAAGTACGCGAAAGGCTAGTGGCTTCCATACCCATTTTTGGGCCTAGTGAAGTTGATGGTGTCCCATTTTCGGGATCTATACTTAAAAGTGCAAAACCTGTTGCCATAGTGGAATCAAATTTTGCAGCTTCTTCGTTATACATTTTATTTACGGCCAACCAAGTGGTCCTTAAAATGTAATCTATTGTTTTGTTTTTCATGTTAAATTCTTGGTGACCAAATATAAAAAAATTTATTATGCACGCATAATAAATAATAATAATTTAACATAAAAAAACACCTTATATTAAGGTGTTTGTAATTTTAGATGTGTTTAATTGTAGATTTTATCATAAAGATCCTTGTGGATGTTTTTAATGACATCTCGTTTTATCTTCATAGTAGGCGTGAGGTGACCACTATCTACAGACCAAACAACTTCGGTTAATTCGAAACGCTTTATTTGCTCCCATTTGCCAAAATTTTGATTGTATTTATCTACTTCTTTCTGAATACGATCTTTAATAATTTGAGATCTGGCTATTTCAGATTCAGACTTACTGATATTATGACCTTTGTGATCTATCCAGTCTCTAATAAAATCAAAATTAGGTTGAATAATAGCAGCAGGCATTTTTTCACCTTCACCAATCACCATAACTTGCTCTATGAAAAGCGATTGCTTCAAATCGTTTTCAAGTAGCGTAGGAATGACATATTTTCCACCAGAGGTTTTAAACATTTCTTTTTTACGTCCTGTGATTTTCAAAAAGCCGTCTTCATCAATCTCACCTTTATCACCAGTATGGAAGTAGGCGTCAGTCATTACAGAAGCTGTTTTCTCTTCGTCCTTATAATAACCCATCATCACATTAGGACCTTTGATTAGGATTTCACCATCTTCGGCAATTTTAACTTCAACATTTCTAATCGGTTTACCTACAGTACCAACTTTGTAGCTTTTTTCTCTATACATACCAACTGAAATAACAGGTGATGTTTCTGTAAGTCCATAGCCTTCCATGACCTGCATATCAGCAGCGGCAAAAATTTTGGAAAGTCGAGGTTGTAGGGCAGCACTACCAGAAACCATAGTGGTTAATTCACCACCTAAAGCGGCTCTCCATTTACTAAATATTAGTTTTTTGGCAATACTAAGTTTAAATTCGTACCACCAGCCATTTGCTTTGTAAGGTTGCCAAATTTCACCAAGTTCAACAGCCCAATAAAAAAGTTTGTGTTTTATGCCTTTTAGCTCATCAGCTTTCAACATGATTTTATCAAAAACCTTTTCTAATAAACGAGGTACAACGCTCATAAGATGGGGTTTAATTTCTTTAGCATTCTCACCAATTTTGTCTAAACCTTCAGCAAAATATACACTTGCACCTACATACTGATAAAGGTAAATTAGCATGCGCTCAAAAATATGGCAGATAGGTAGAAAGCTTAATATTCTGGTTTCTCCATTAATATTAGGAAGACGTTTTGAAGAATCAAGAGCATTACTGGTGATATTCTTGTGAGATAACATAACACCTTTTGGTTTTCCTGTGGTTCCTGAAGTATAAATTATTGTAGCTAAGTCTTCAGGTTTTACAGCATCTTTTCTTGCTTCTACTTCTGGTTGGTTGCTTTCATCTTTACCGAGTTCGAACAGTTCTGAATAATGCTTACAACCTTCTATTTTGTTGAAAGAGTAAACCTCTTTTAGTTTTGTATTTGCTTGTACCTTTCTCACTTTTTCTAAAACTTCTTCATCGGATACGAAGCAGTAAATAGATTCACTATGATTTAAAACATATTCGTAATCTTCAGGAGAGATGGTTGGATAAATAGGAATATTTTGGGCGCCTAATTGTAAAATGCCAATATCCATGATATTCCACTCAGTTCTATTTGTAGAAGAAATGACTGCGATTTTATCATTTGGTTGTACACCAAGTCTCAATAAGGCTCTACTAATTGCATTGGCTTTGTCTACATATTCTTGAGTAGACATAGGTGTCCATTCACCATCGTATTTTGTAACTAAAGCAGTATCAGTAGGTTTGTGTTCTAGTTGATAATAAGGAAAATCAAATAGACGTTTAACATCTGTCATAATATATTAGCAAAAATTAGTATAGATAATTGCGAAAATATCAAATTTAATTGTATAAAATGAAATTTTAAGAGTAGATGATCTTTTTAACGTGAAATTAATACAATTTATAATCTCGATTTTAGGGTTATACAAAAAAAAGAGGTTTTATAACCCTAAAACCTCTTTATATACGATACTTTACTCTGTGTGTACTAATAAATACTCAATAACCCTATATTAAATAAATATTAGAAAAAAAGCATCTTGCTAAATGTATATACTATAAATTGATAATTCTTGTAAATTATCGTAATGATAATTTTTTAAGGTATTGAGTTAAAAAAGGATAATCAGATTTGAAGTATTCTTTTGGTGTTTGTTTCATGAAATGTTTGAAATCTTTTGTAAAATGTGAATGGTCATAATAATTGTACATGTAGATTAAATCTTTAATGTCTATTTTATTCCTTTCATACTTTCTCATCAATTTAATAAAACGATGTAATCTTATGTATTTTCCTGGAGTAATACCCACAATTTTTTTAAACTGTGTCTCTAAAGTTTTTTGACTAAAGCTAACATGGTCTAAAAGTTCGTAAGTATTTAGCATGCCGTCTTTACTACCTATATAGTTGATGACATTATCAATTTGAGATACATTTTTATCCATTTTTAGTTCAAAACTGGCAAGCACTTTTTTTATCTCTGCATTTAATTTAACCATGTCATTTCCGTACTTTTCAAATACTGGGTTTAGAGTATTGAATAAACTTTCAGAAAATTCGATTAAAGGAATATGTTTATTCCGAATTTTATAAATATCAAGTTTAGTGAGTTTGTATAATGAGGTAGGTGATAATAACATCCCGAAAACCTGACTTTCACCATCTACTTTTATCTGATAGGACTCTGTGAATTGACCAGACACCATCAAACCTTGGAGAATAGATTTTTTATTATTTAAATAACAATTATGCTCACTTCCAAAAAAGTAAGAAATATGCGTAGCACATAGTGGCAAAATAGGGGTCTCAAAGGGAAGATCTTTTTTTGCAAATGCAAAAGAATAGAGTTCTTCTACTATATGTTCTATAGTAGAAGTCTCATAATATTTTATAGTCATACAACGAATTAATCGTAGGGAAAATACGACAATATTTTAAAAATTACAAAATTGAAATATAATTAACTTAGTCTAAATCTGAAGATATTCAATTTATTACAAATATTTATAAACACCCCAAAATAAGACGATACAAGTTGTGTCTGCTGTCTGTATAATTTGTTGAGTTTCTCAAAACTGAATGTCCTAGATGTGTTTTTTACAGAATTTAATTCTTTTTATATGATACTTGAATAGAAGGATAAAAAAGGCCAAGACGTTTTTAATGGTCTTGACCTTAAAGAACTGATTAATAGCTTCTTTTGTTATTGTTTAATTACTTTTATACTTTGTGTTTTGTTATGGCTTTTTAGTTGTAATACATAAACTCCAGTAGCGAGTTGCGACATATTAATTGTATCTACGTTTTGTTTTGAAGCCATAACTTTTTGCCCTTGTATGTTGTACATTTCATAGCTATAATTATTTAAATTAGTTTTTATGTATAGCATATTGGTTGTTGGATTAGGGTAAACCATAAAGTCTGTAGTACTTACTATGTTATTGCTTAAAGTTGATTGAAGTTCGTAAGCACCAACATCTATAGTGCCATCAAAAACTCTAGGGTTTCCAGCTAAATCGGTATCGTTAGTTAAATCTCCACCAGCATTTGTATAAGCAGTGTTGTTACCTGCATTAACGGCAGGACTATCACTTATTAAACTAAAATCACCATTTGTAGGGTCGGTAAAAATATCTGTTTCTATTAGTCCTGTAGCATCAATATTACCGTTACTAGTATCGGTATTTCCTTCTATAAGACTATTTGTATAGGTAGGTGAAGAGTTACCATTGTAAATCTCTCCCCAAATAATACAGTTGTTAAAACTTGGTGAAGAGTTCCGATTATAAACTCCACTTCCGGTCGTAGCTGTATTACTAGTAATACTTACATTGGTTGAGTTAAAAGAACTTGAATGAATGTATAAACCTCCTCCTTGACTATTACAGGTGTTTCGATTAATGTTTACATTTAATAATAATGGTGCACTCTCTAAAATAACTATTCCTGCACCATAAGTATCCGCATTGTTTCCGTATACGATGATATTTTTAAGTTTAAGGTTAGAACCTCGAAGGTAAACACCACCTCCAGCACTCCTAATAAAAAAATAACCATTAATATAATAATCATTATGGTTGCTTATGGTATTTCCTCCAGTAATCGTAAAGCCATCTATAATACCTTCACCTACATTACCAGCTCCCATGACTACATGGTAGGTATTATCTGCTATAGAAGTTGATGTGTAAGGATTACCAGCAATAGGTGCAGGGCTAATTAACGCATCGTTACCATTAATATCGCCACTTAAAACTGTAGTATTGGTAGTGATGCTTAAATCGCGATCAGCTAAAGAAGTTTCATTACCTGCAAATCCACCGTATAATTGTACATTTGCGACCATTAAAAAAGCATTTTCTCTACCTTGATCTGTTCCAAAATTAGCACCATCTTCTGGACTATATTTTAGGGTGTAGATTCCACCAGCTACCCAAATTTGTAAAGGCGTAGTTTCCCAAGCTGTATCTTGTAAGCTATTTGCCCAAAGTAAGGCATCGGCCAATTCTGGTACAGCATTTGCCCAAGAGTTGCCTATCTCATTGCCGCCACTTACATTTTTATTTACGTAAATAATGTTATTGGCATCTGGTTGTAAATGGTTTTGAAACTCATAAGCGCCAATATCTATAGTTGTATTAGAGATTCTATTTTGAGAATTTAGGTCTAGCAATAAAGGGTTGGCGGTGTTATCTCCAGCATCTGTAGCAAGAGAACTGTATACTATTTGGTACCCGTTAGTATAAATCGGATCAGTGTTTTCTATATTATTGTTTCCAGTAATATTAGTTGGTAGATTACCATCATTATCAGTCGTTGTATTATAGAACAAACAATAATTTGCGGTTCCTGTACCACCACCGCCATCATCATTTATGTTACCATTAGTGCCACTGTTATTGGTAAAAATTGTATTAGTAGCGTTTATACTTCCATTAAAAAAATGAACACCACCACCTTTGTAGGCGTTGTTATTGGCAATGGTACAGTTAATAATATTTATAGTGCCGCTTTCAGCAGACATAGCACCACCATTAGCAGAAGCGGTATTTGAGTTAAAAAGACAATTTATAATATCTAGTGTACCACCAAAGGATATTAACCCAGCACCAATACCTATTTCTGGGTCGTCTGTGGTATCTGCTACATTACTTCTTAAAGTACAATTGTAAATGCGGTTGTCTCCATTGTTATACACACCTGCTCCAGAACGTCCAATAGCTAGTTGTGAGTTATCGGTACTATCATCGGCAAAGCCCCATTGTATAAAGAAGCCGTTTATTTCGGTATTGTCACCTAGCATGGTAACAATGGTATGGCTGTCTCCTGGGTTTTCAGTTCCTGAACCATTTAAATCACCACTCAAAATGGTTGGGTTTTCTGCCCAATTGCGTTCATCGGCAGTGGTTTCTGTTCCGTTAAAGCCACCAAGAACAGTAACGTTGCTAGGAATTGTAAAACTATCTGTTTCAAGCGTTCCAGGTGTGTAGGTACCTGTAGCGACCCAGATTTCAGTTACTAGGATGCAATTTGAGGCTGAATTTATTGCTTCACTTAATTCTGTAAAGGCATTGTTCCAAGAGCTACCGTTGTTAGTACCACTAGTAGCATCTTGGTCTACATAAATTATAGAACTTACATTCAAACATGGATTTTGTTCATACGCGCCAATATCTATAGTGCCATCAAAAACTCTTGGGTTTCCTGTAATATCGGTTGCTTCTGTATTAAAACTATTATCGCCTGCATTTATAAGTACGCTGCCATTGGCAGGGTATAAGCCATCGTCTGCTGTACCCCAAATACCATCCAATCCAGCAGGATAGGTAGTACTAACAAATGGATTGCTCGTAAGATCTACAAAGCCTGTTTGTCCAGTTAAAACACTTCCACTCACATCTGAAGCATTATGAGACCCTGAAACACTACTACTATCAAAACCATTATATATATCTAGACTATTCGATGAGGTATTTCCATAAAAAAGCGTGTTGTTAAGTGTTGCATTTGAGTTTAAATTATTTACCATGCCTCCTCCATAAGTTGATGCAGAATTGTTATAAAAAGTTACATTGACTAAGTTAGGGAAAGATGAGTTATTTACCATTCCACCTCCAAAAGAAGATGAAGAATTGTTATAAAAGGTTACATTGACTAAGTTTGGGGAAGATGAGGTATTGTATATTCCACCTCCATAAGTTGATGCAGAATTGTTATAAAAGGTTACATTGACTAAGTTAGGGGAAGACGAAGCATTATACATACCACCACCTTCTCTATATTGTAATGTATGCCCACCAATGGTTACGCTCCCTGAGTTATATACGGCAGCACCTCCTGTTATGGTAAAACCCTCTACCAGCGCAGTATTGTTGAGGTTGGTAGTTACTAATACGTGTACCGTGTTGGTAGTGCCTAAATCTCCAGAGAGTATGGAAGGATTGCTGAAATCTTGGGTATTGGTACTAGGGTCATAACTTCCTTTAAGTTTTATGTTTGTGTTCATCCAAAAATAAAACTCGGTAGGGTTTGTAAGTGTAGTACCTGGTGCTGAATTCGGATGATATGTGCCCGAGGCTACACGTACCTCATCGCCATCCACAACTAGATCTAAGGCGTTTTGTAAGTCTTTTTTTGCTGTAGCCCAAGAGAGACCATCGCCTGTATTGTCAGGACGTGAGACATCTACATAGAAGGTGGTTTGCGAAAACCCTATTTGACATAGCGTAAGTGTTAAAATAAAGTGTAGTAGTTTTTTCATAACTAATAGGTTGTTTGGTTTACTATGCTAAAGTATTGGGATTAAGGATGTGGTTCAATACGTAGGTCTACGTAATGGACAGTAAAATGTTTTTGTATTCATTAAAGGAAAGTCCTATGGAATTTTTAAAGCCATTTTTAATCTTTTGGTTGCTATATTGATACCGTTTTGAGAGTTGGTCTAGTGAGATATGTCCTTTAAAAAAGTGAAGATAAAAAACAATGTTATCTAAAATTGAGGGTGTGAAGTTTTTAAGTTTGGGTGTATTAAACTGAGCTAAAAAAGCATTAGCATTAGCAGCTTTTATAGTTATATTGTTTTCAAGAAGATGGTCTATATACGTTGGTCTGCATTTAACTATAATATAAGAAGACTTTAATTCTAGAGGGCTAACAAACGGTTTATGACAGGTTATGTTATTTTCTTCTGAATATAAAATATAACTAAACCCGTCGGGTTGCAATTGATGATAGTCTTTATTACTTAGGCTTATATAATAGACATCGACAACCCAATAGTTAATAGGTAAATTATATTTGTGTTTTGTGATAATAGGATGCTATAATTTTATAGTCTTTCAAAATTATAACCTATTGTTAAGTAGTGAAATACGTAGGATTACGTATTAAAGATATTAGGATTTTGTTTTAACCAGACAAAAAGAGCATTTTGGTTGGTTGTATCTATCTCTAGTTTTTTTATAATGTTACTTCTGTGCTTTTCTACTGTGCGTTTAGAAATAAAAAGTTCTTCGGCAATTTGAGTGCTGTTGAGGTTTTTTTCTAAGTATTTCAAAATTTTTATTTCAGTAGCGGTTAGTTGGTCTATAGATGTATTGGTTCTACTGTCAAAATGGATGCTGCTTTTTAGTTTTTTGCCTATATAAGTATGGCCTTTTTTTATGATTTCTAGGCATTGTTCTAATTCTTCTAAAGCACTGTCTTTAGTTATATAACCATGAATAGTTTTGCCAACTTCGTTTAGCAGCGACTCTTGTTTGTGTAGGGTTAAAATGATAACCTTGGTTTGTATCTGATTGCGCTGAATTTCTTGAGCGACTTCCAAACCGTTTAGTTTGGGCATGTCAAAATCAAGTATAGCAATATCAGGTTTATGGTTTATAATTTTGTTGTACGCTGTATTTCCGTCAGTTGCCGTATCAATAACTTTAAACCATTTTTTTTCTAAAAATTCTTTAGTTCCATTAAGCAGTAACGGGTGGTCATCTGCAATAATAATAGTTGTTGACATATGTTAGTGTTTAGGGACTTTAATCTGTACAGTTGTACCTTTTCCTTTGGTTGAATTGATGCTTAATTGCGCACCAATAATTTGGGCACGTTCTTTAAGTGTTTTTAAACCTAGACTATCTAAAATTTCGTTGTTTTCAGACACGTCAAACCCAATACCATTATCTTTTACTTGAAATAAGACAGAATCATTGCTGTCTTCTACCAAGATGTTACAGGCTTTTGCTTTAGAATGTTTTTCAACATTGTTTAAGCATTCTTGAATCATCCTAAATATAAAAATCTCTTTATCTTTTGAAATATTTAGGTGCTCTACATCAATGTCTTCAGAATAGAAAATATCCGAATTTTTCTGAAAGGTTTCAACTGTATTTTTTATAGATGCTATTAGACCTAATTTTTCAAACTGAAATGGATGTAAGCTTTGGGAAATACTTCTTACTTCGTCTATGGTATCATCAATAATTTTAGTATCCTGATTTTGATCGTTATTAAGAAAAACTTTATTTTTTATAAGTAATAGGCTTTGGCCAACACTATCATGCAACTCGCTAGAAATGCGTTTGCGTTCGGTTTCTACATTTCTAATTAAATCTTGAGCAAAGGTTTCTTGCAGTTGTGCTTTTTTTTGTGAGAATCTTCGAGAGCGCCATAAAAAGATGATACTAAAAAGAGCTATTAGTGCCAAACCACCAAACCATAGGGTTTGTTTTTTGCGTTTATTCTGTTCGTCTAATAAGGTTATTTTACTGTTTTGTAATGTTATTTTTTGGTCGCGTTTTTCGGTTTCGTATAAGGTTTGGTAATAGGCAAGCGCTTTTGTTTTTTGTACCGATTTTATAGAGTCTATAATATGTTGAGAAGCTTTAAAATGCGCTAATGCTTGTGATGGTTTATTTATTGCTTCATACACCTGACTTAAAAAGGCTTCTGCTTTTTGAATGTCGTTAATATCGTTTGTCTCCTTAAGTATAGTTAGATGCTTGATACCTAAAGCTTCTGCCTTTTGATATTGTTTATTGGCATAGGCTAATTTTTTTAACGCATTATAATAATTTGGTGTGTATATGCCTTCTGTATTACGGGTGTCTTTTTCTATTTCTTTTAGATGAAAATTTGCTTTATCTAAGCTGTCATTTTCCGCATAGGCAACAACTAATTCATTAAGTAAGATAGGTTTAAAATAATCAACATAATTAGATTTTTTATTAGCTTCTAAGGCCTTGTGTAAATTCTTAATACGTTGTGTTTGTAAATTTTGCTTTTTATTATCTGTAGCTTCATTTACATAAAGTGGAATAAGTTGTCCGTAGCTTTTTGTTATCTCAGCAAGAGCAATGGTTTCGGTTCGTTCTTGCTGCGCTTCTTCTAAAAAGCCATTTGCGCTATATAGTAAAGACAAAGCGTTTTTGGCAGCTATAATATTAAAGGTGTCTTTTTCTTGAATAAAAACCTCAGAAGCTTGTTTTAAGGTTTGTGATGCTAATACAAATTTTCCTTCGTCAGAATAGGCGTAGCCTTTGTACAAAACTGCAAATCCCTTTACGCGGTTGTCCTTAGCTTTTTCTGCATAAGTAATGGCTTTGTCATAATGTGCCATAGCAGAATCTACTTGTTGTGTAAAGTAATAACTATCGCCAGAATCTATATATAAACTCGCTAAATTTCTGGCATTAATATTATTTTTTAGAGTTTTAAAATAGGTGTTGAAAATAGTAATACCTGTTTTAGGTTTTCCTAAAAAATTATTGTGATAATTAATAAGGTTTGTAGTGTTGTATGCAGCCAGATTAAAAGAGTCTAGCTTTATAGCAAGATCTATAGTGGTACGCGCAATAGAGTCGTAAGGAAAATTAGGTTTATCTCTAACAACCGATGTTAAGCTATCTAAAAGAAATAACTTTTTAGCATTGTCATTTTCAGATTGTATTTCAGTTTTTAGTTGATTTACAAGTGTATGTAAATCGGAATTTTGTGCATTTACAGATAAAATAAATAGTAGAGAAAATACAAGTGAAAATTGTTTCATTTGGGGTGATTTTCTCTACTAATGTAGTTAAAAAAAATGACTACCTATTCTCAATTCATTTTTTGGTATTAGCAAAAGTTACAACCCAAGGCAGAACCTCGTCTTGCATGTTGTTTGGGTAGTATGCCCAGTTCCAAGTAATATAAAGTGTTTCCCTAATATTTCGTTGTCATTGATAGAATAAAACGAGGTTTTTTCCTACCTTTCTCTTTATTAAAATTATCTCAATATGAAAAAAATTCTGTGTGTTCTTACTATTTGTTTGACGCTTGTTGGCTTTGCCCAAAAAAAGCCTTCTAATATCAATCATGGACAAATTTCCCAAAAACATTATCACGACACAATCGCATACAATATGTTTAAAGATAAAATGTTGGTGCCTGTCATTATTGAAGGGAAATCTTATACCTTTTTGTTTGATACAGGAGCACCCTTTTCTGTATCAAAAGCTCTTTATCAAGAGTTCAAGTCTTCTATTATTGGTGCCATAGACGTGCATGATGCATCAGGAAATGTAGCTGCCATTAATATTATTTCTTTGCCCAAGTTACAGTTAGGAAACTTAATTTTTGAAGATACTCCAGGGTTTTTATTGCAACAAAATGCAGAGGTTTATTTCCAATGTATGGGAATTGATGGTATTATTGGGAGCAATATGTTGCGCAATTCTGTGTTACAAATAGATGATCAAAAGAAACATATTATTATAACAGACAAGGCCAAGAACCTAGAAATAAATACGGAGTTTTATTCAACAATGGAACTTTCCAAAACACAAAGTAATCCATTTATTCATATTAAATTAGAGAAGGGTAAAGCTAGTGCTTCAGATCGGGTATTATTTGATACTGGAGCCGATGACTTCTACGCTATGTCTAGGAAGGCTTATCAGTATTTTGAAGAAAAAACAGATGTGTTGGATGTTCTGGCTAAAGCAGATGGAGCTAATAGTTGGGGAATGCATGGATTTGCCGAAAAAGATGAACAATTAATACTCGAAGTCCCCCTATTAACTATTAATACAGAGGTGTTTAAAGATGTTCTTGTAAATACTACCACCAGCAACGAGTCACGGTTTGGAGCCAAAGTATTGTCTTTTGGAAAAGTGACGTTGGATTATAACAAGCAGCGTTTTTATTTCGATCCCTATGATTTGGTAGATATAAAAGCCGTTGTAAAACCTCCATTTCTAGTGGAGCCAACTATGAAAGACGAACAATTGGTAGTGGGTATTGTTTGGGATGAAACACTTAGGGAGCAAGTAAAATTAGGAGATCACATCTTGAAAGTCAATGAATTTTCCTATGAAGATAAAAATTTCTGTGAATTTGTACTACATCAGAATGATGATATAGATGATGAACTAGTAATGACCCTAAAAGATGTGGATTCTGGAGAAATTAAAACTGTAACAGTAGGTAGGTTAAAATAATCCACTTTTATATTAAGCAATAAATTTTGTAGATAAAGAAAGAAACCCCGATATAAATTTATATCGGGGTTTTGTTATTATATTTAAATCAAATTAAACCTTTTCTATCCACTCTCTAGCATTAACAAAAGCTTCAACCCATGGAGAAACTTCGTCCTGTTTGTTACTAGGATAGTTAGCCCAATTCCACTGGAAAATAGATCGTTCAATATGCGGCATGGTTACCAAATGTCTCCCCGTTTTATCACACATCATAGCCGTATTATAATCTGAACCGTTAGGATTATGTGGGTATTCAGCATAAGCATATTTCCCTACAATATCGTATTGGTTTTCATCCTTAGGTAAATTGAATTTTCCTTCACCATGACTAATCCAAACACCAAGCGTACTTCCGGCTAAAGACGATAACATAACAGAGTTATTCTCTTGAATTTTCACAGAAGTAAAAGCACTCTCATGCTTATGTGAATCGTTATGAACCATTTTGCCATGAATATCATGATCTGGATTGATGAGGTCTAATTCCATCCATAGTTGGCAACCGTTACAAATTCCAACAGATAAGGTGTCTTCTCTTTCAAAAAAGTTCTTGATGACTTTATTTGCTGTTTCATTATATTTTATAGCACCAGCCCAACCTTTAGCAGATCCTAAAACATCAGAGTTTGAGAAACCACCAACGGCACCAAGGAATTGAATGTCTTCTAAAGTTTCACGACCAGAAATTAAATCGGTCATATGAACATCTTTAACATCAAAACCAGCTAGGTACATAGCGTTTGCCATTTCACGTTCAGAATTACTTCCTTTTTCACGTAAGATAGCAGCTTTAGGTCTAGGTTTACTTGAATCTGTTTTTGGAAGTTTTCCAGTGAATTGTTTCGGAAATTCGAAATGTAAAGGTTGATTTTTGTAATTATCAAAACGTGTTTTAGCTAAACCATTAGCGGTTTGCTTTTGGTCGAGTAGGAAAGAAGTTTTGTACCACATGTCTCTCAATCTCGAAATGGTCATAGTAAAGACTTCATTACTATTGATGATGCTAAGCACATCACTTTTCATAACCTTACCAATATTGTGGAAATCAATTTTAGCATCAGATAATACGGTTTCGATACTTTTATCTTTAGCCTGAATTACAATTCCTGAGTTTTCAGCAAAAAGTATTTTGAAAGAATCTTTTTCAGCTAAAGCGGTTAAATCTAATTCTGCACCAATAGTATTATCAGCAAAACAAAGTTCTAAAAGTGTAGTAATTAAACCACCTGAAGCGACATCGTGTCCAGCGACAATTTTACCATCTAATATTAATTGTTGAATGGTATTGAAAACCGTTTTTACATAATCAGCACTTTTAACTGTTGGAGCTTCGTTACCAATTTTATTAACTACTTGTGCAAAAGAACTTCCACCTAGTTTAAAGTTGTCTTGAGATAAGTTGATATAGTAAATATCACCTTCGTTCTTTTGGAACACAGGTTCAACAACTTTGTTAATATCAATACAGTTTGCAGCAGCTGAAATTATAACTGTACCTGGAGAAATAACATCACCATCAGGATATTTTTGCTTCATAGAAAGCGAATCTTTTCCTGTTGGTACGTTAATCCCTAAATCAATAGCAAATTCTGAAACCGCCTTTACAGCTTCGTACAAACGTGCATCTTCACCTTCATTCTTACATGGCCACATCCAGTTTGCAGAAAGTGAAACATTCTTCAAGCCATCTTTTAAAGGAGCCCAAATAATGTTAGTTAAGGCTTCTGTAATAGAGTTGCGGCTACCAGCTACAGGATCTATCAATCCCGAAATAGGCGAGTGACCAATTGAGGTAGCAATACCTTCTTTGCCTTTATAATCTAATGCCATTACACCAACATTGTTCAATGGCAATTGTAATGGTCCTACACACTGTTGCTTGGCAACTTTACCACCAACACAACGGTCTACTTTATTGGTTAGCCAATCTTTACAGGCAACTGCTTCGAGCTGTAAAACTTGGTCTAAATAATCGTAAAAATTATCTCTGTTGTAAGATACATCACTGTAGTTTTTTTCAACCGTATGGTCTGTCATTATAGTTTTTGGAGAGCTACCAAACATATCTTCCAGAGCTAAATCCATTGGTTTTTCTCCATTAGTTTCAGACTCAAATGTAAAACGGTGTTTTCCGGTAACTTCACCAACATCATAAATAGGTGAACGTTCTCTGTCGGCAATCTTATGAAGTACTTCTAAATGCTTATCTCCAATAACTAATCCCATACGTTCTTGAGACTCATTGCCAATAATTTCTTTTGAAGAAAGCGTTGGGTCACCAACAGGCAATTTGTCTAAATCGATTTTTCCACCAGTATCTTCAACAAGTTCCGATAAACAGTTAAGATGTCCACCAGCGCCATGATCGTGAATAGAGACAATATAATTTTCGTCACTTTCTACCATACCACGAACAGCATTGGCAGCACGCTTTTGCATTTCTGGGTTAGAACGCTGAACGGCATTTAGCTCGATACCAGAATCGAATTCACCAGTATCAGCAGAAGATACAGCAGCACCTCCCATACCAATTCTATAATTGTCACCACCAAGAATTACGATTTTGTCACCTGCTTTTGGTATGTCTTTTATGGCTTGGTCTGCTTTGCCGTAACCAATACCACCAGCTTGCATAATCACTTTGTCGTAACCAATCTTATCATTATTTTCTTGATGTTCGAAGGTTAAAACAGAACCACAAATTAATGGTTGACCGAATTTATTTCCGAAATCTGAAGCTCCATTAGAAGCTTTAATTAGAATATCCATAGGAGTTTGGTACAACCATTTACGTTCAGGAAATGCCTTTTCCCAAGGCCGTTCTTCTTCTAAACGTGAATATGATGTCATGTAAACAGCCGTTCCTGCTAAAGGAATAGAACCTTTACCTCCAGCAAGTCTATCTCTTATTTCACCACCAGAACCCGTTGCAGCACCATTAAAAGGCTCTACAGTTGTTGGGAAATTATGGGTTTCTGCTTTTAATGAAATTACAGATTCAAAATCTTTAGTTTGGTAATATTCAGGAACATCAGCACGTTTTGGAGCAAACTGCTCTACAACAGGACCTTTTATAAACGCTACATTGTCTTTGTATGCGGAAACAATATCATTAGGATTTTGTTTTGATGTTTCCTTAATCATTTTGAATAACGACGTCGGTTTCTCTTCTCCATCGATAACAAACGTTCCGTTGAAAATTTTATGACGACAGTGTTCTGAGTTCACTTGTGAGAATCCAAATACTTCAGAGTCTGTTAGAGGTCGTTCAATTTTTTTAGAAACACCTTCTAGGTATTCAATTTCTTCATCACTTAGCGATAAACCTTCCTGTTGGTTGTATGCCGAAATGTCTTCAATATCAAGAATTGCTTCAGGTTGAATATTTATGGTGAAGATGTCTTGATTTAAGCTTGAAAATTTTTCAGAAATCATTGGGTCGTACCCTTTGAAATCTTCTGAAACTGATGTGAATTCCTCAATACGTAAAATGCCAGAAATCCCCATATTTTGAGTGATTTCTACAGCATTGGTACTCCAAGGAGTAATCATTGCGGCTCTTGGGCCAACAAAAAAAGCATCTAGAGATGCTTGTTCTATTTTTGGCTGGTCGCCAAATAACCATGTCAATTTTGAAATGGTTTCAGTTGATAATTCTTTTGTGGCTTGAACAGCGAAAACTTTGCTGTTTTGGTTTCCAAAGAAATGAATCATTAGAGTGTTGTGTTTGGTGTGAAAAATAAAAACACAAAGTTAATTCATTTTAAAATAATGAGACTATAAAAAAGAATTCAATTAGTAGACTTATTCAACATGTTTTAAACAAAAAAAGCAGCTCAATTTTGAACTGCTTTTTCAATAATATTAATCTTTGATTAGTTCTTAATCAATTTTTTGCTTACAGATGAATTGTTTTGTGTTAATTTCAAAATATAAACACCAGATTTTAATGTTTGTAAATTGATGCTATCTGAAGAATTGATTTGAGTTTTTAAAACTCTTTTTCCTAAGATACTATAGATTTCTACTAAAGTTTCTTCAGTAGAATTTAGCTCAATATTTAAATTTGATTTTACAGGGTTTGGGTAGATTGTAGTATTATCAAAAGTATTATCTACCAAGCTTAATGAAGAATAGCATGTCCAAGATAAATCATCAATACCAACTCTTGCATCACCAGAATTATTGTCAACAATCTCAACAGTTATTGAACCTTCAATATTTATGTCACTTATTGTTGTAGTTTGTTGAGTGTCGCTGTATGGAATTGTTCCTGCCAAACTTCCATTTACTAGAACATCCAAATTTCCATCAGTTCCTGAGAAAATTCTTTGAGTTGTAACAGTAAGGTTCCCAATACCACCACTTACAGTAGGTGAAGTTAAAATACCTGAGTCAGAACTACCTCTATAATCTATGAGTATGGCTCTGTTGTTAATGGTTTGGTCAGTTCTTGCTTCGGTAGCATTCCATGTACCGTTTGTACCTGTCCAAGTTCTATTTGTATACTGTGAGCTATTTGCAGGAATATTTTCAAAATCCTCAACAACACAATCACTTCCTGGTGTACCTGTTTCAGTTGTTGTACCATTTACAGAATTACTTTGAGTTGATTCATTTCCTGCAGTATCAACAGCAATAACATAAAATGAATATGTAGTTTCTGGAGTTAGGTTAATAACATTTGCAGTATTTATAGTTACGTTAGTATTAAAAACACCATCTACATAAACATCATAAGAAACCACTCCTACATTGTCTGTTGAAGCTGTCCAGCTAAGGTTTATAGATGTTGAAGCTTCATTAGTTACAACTAAATTTGTTGGAGCTGTAGGAGCTTCAGTGTCTTGTGTAGATACCCATATGTCGTTTACCCAACTAGGATTATCTATAAATGGATTTCTATTACCTTGGTGATTGTAGTAAATGTTATTGTTGCGATCTATTTCTTTTTGCGATACAGGATCATTTTGATGCCATGTTAAAAGAATATTCAAAAATGGGTCATCTAGTACTTTATCAGAACTTCCGTCAAACATTGGGTAACTTCCCCAATTACTGATTTGATCTTCGTATCGTGTTACAAAATAGAAATAAATACGAGCAATATCTCCTTTAAACTCATCTATAGGTTCAAAAACTGTGTTACTATAACCTGCAGAATAACCACTGTTAAGGTTACCTCCAAGTTTAGAACCATTTTGAGTTGGATTAGAAATACCACTTTGGTTTACTAATTGACTATCATCAACCACTCCAAAAGGATAATTACTTCTAAAACCATTAACACGGCCATCTGTAGGTAAAAGGTGGTGCGCATCGCTTCGCATTGGTAAGTTTTGACTAAAAACAGATTGAGGAATAACGTGTTCTTTGTTATAACAATCTCCTTCACCACTATAATTTCCACATTCATCACTAACTGGAGAAAATGTGTATGGATCAGATCCAGAAGGATTTTCTGAATAAGGATCTAAAATGGTGTTACTTCCAGTTTCGTAGTAGTTGTCTAAATCATAAGACGCTATAAAACCATCCATTGCATCATAACCTTGGTCGTTATGATTATCTATGATATTGTGAAGTTGTGTCTTTAATGTGTAACCAGTTCCTGTTGCACTATCATAATATCCTGAAGGAATTTGGGCAAATGCTAAGGTTGAAAAAACTAGAGTGATTAATAAAGTGTAGAATTGTTTCATTTATTTGGGTTTATTTTTTCTTTTCTAATAATGCCATGTAAAATCCGTCAAAACCAGATTTATAGGCTAATATTTTATTGTCTTTTACAAAAGTAAAGTCTTTTCCGGCTTCGGATGTTAAGAATTTATCAATTTGATTTTGATTCTCTGAAGGCAATACAGAACATGTGGCATAAACCATTTTTCCACCAGGTTTAACCATTTTTGAGTACTGCTCTAAGATCTCTTCTTGAGTTTTCTTGATATTATCGACAAACTCTGGTTGTAATTTCCATTTAGAATCTGGATTTCTACGTAAAACACCTAAACCAGAACATGGAGCATCAATCAGTAGACGGTCGGCTTTGCCATAAAGTTTTTTTATAGGTTTTGTAGAGTCAATGACTTTCATTTCTATATTATGAACACCATTGCGACGTGCTCTAACTTTAAGCTTTTTTAGTTTACTCTCATAGATATCCATAGCAATGACTTGGCCTTTGTTCTCTAAGAGTGACGCTAAATGCAAGGTTTTTCCACCTGCACCAGCACAAGAATCAACAACTTTCATTCCTGGTTTTACATCTAAAAAATCGGCTACTAATTGCGATGACGCATCTTGAACCTCAAACCAGCCTTCCTTAAAAGCCTCAGTCATAAAAACGTTAGCGCGTTCTTTTAGTTTTAAAGCATAGGGATAATCAGGAATGAATTCCGTCTCAATATTTTCGGATTGTAATTTGAGTTGTAAATCTTGCTTAGTTGTTTTAAGCGTGTTAACTCTAAGAATAACGTCTGCCTGTTCATTTTGCATCGCTAATTCTTTAGTCCATACGTCAGCGCCTAATTCTTTTTCACCTAATTCATCAATCCAATCTGGAATAGACTCTCGGTATTTTCTAATTTTAGACAATTCATCAAAACGTCCTTTTATTTTACGTGTTGGAGTATCCGTAAAATATTTCCAGTCTGGAAGTTTAATGCCTTTAAGTGTTGCCCAAACTGCAAAGATTCTCCATAGGTTATCTCTGTCAAACGGAGCTTTTACATCAGCAATTTCAGCATAAAGTCTTTTGTAGCGAACGATTTCATAAACCGTTTCGGCAACAAAACCTCTATCTCTGCTTCCCCAACGCTTATCGCGTTTTAGCAATTGTTGTATAACTTTATCAGCATATTCACCTTCATTGAAAATTTTGTGTAAACCATCAATAACCGCAAAGCATAAATTTCTATGTAGTCGCATTTCAAAAAATTAAAGCATGCAAAGGTACATTTTAATGTTCATTTGTAGCAAAGTTTGTGATTTTATTGAATATGCTTTTCTATTTTTAGAGAAAATTGAAAATCATGAGATTCATCTTATTTTGCTTTGTGATGATTGGGTTTTATTCATGTAAATCTGAAAAAACAGTTAGATCTAGAAATTTTTCAAAAGTTGAAATAGAACCTTTGTTACAGGATTCTTTTTTGAATATTAGAGCCTTGAAAGTGTCAAATAATCGTGTTTGGTTTGCAGGATCAGATGGGTATTATGGAAATTGGGATTTAAAGGATATAAATCCTGAAATAGATCTATCAGATATTTTTAAAAAGTATGAAAGTATATCTCATAATTATCAAGGACATATGTCTAGAAATATGAACAGTGACTCAACAGGATATGAGTTGAGGGCTATAGCCAAAACAGATGATGGTTTTTTCACTATAACTGCAGGTAGTCCATCAGTATTTACTAGATATAAGGCTAATGATAGAAATATTGTTTACAAAGAATCACATCCCAAAGCCTTTTACGATTCTATGGACTTTTGGAACGATAAAGAAGGTATTGCTATTGGTGACCCAACGGATGATTGTATGAGTGTGATTATTACAAGAGATGGAGGTGAAACATGGACAAAATTATCCTGCGATGAGTTACCAAAAGTCAGAGATGGAGAAGCTGCTTTTGCGGCAAGTGATACTAATATCTCCATAATAGGTGAGCATACTTGGGTAGCCACAGGAGGTAAAGCAAGTAGAATTTTATATTCGCCAGATAAAGGAAAAACATGGGAAATTTATGATACTCCAATAATACAAGGTGCAGCAACTACAGGAATGTATTCCATCGATTTTTATGATGAAAAGCATGGTTTTGCAATAGGTGGAGATTACACCAAGCCTAATGATACACTAAATAATAAAATTAGAACAATTGATGGTGGTAAAACTTGGGAAGTTGTAGCTCAAGGAAAAGGACCTGGCTATAGAAGTTGTGTACAGTATGTGCCAAATAGTAATGCAAAAGGACTAGTAGCTGTCGGCTTTAAAGGTATTGATTACAGTAAGGATTCTGGAGATACATGGAAACATCTTAGCGATGAAGGTTTTTATACGATAAGGTTTCTTAATGATTCTATAGCCTATGCAGCAGGAAAGGGTAGAATTAGCAAATTGACGTTTAGCAAATAATGACTGCACAAAAAACATCAACACTTTGTCATTCTGAACTTGTCTCAGAATCTTATTGACTTGTGATATTATATTTGTAAACTGCTAGTTTTGCATCTATGAAGTCTTGTAGTTATCTTCGGTTTCGCTTATCTCTAAACTCTTTAAGTCTATCCAAAAGTTTTCTGTTAAACTCGTCTTCAGCAGCTTTTAATTTAATAATCTTTTTTGCTGAAATTACAGATTTAAGATCTGTAACCAGTTTCAATTTGGCAGTATGCATATCGCTCTCTGCTTTCATTAATTTTTTCAAAAGTTCGTCAGCTTCCTTATCTGATAAATCAGGATTTCTGCGCAATTGCATTTTTATAGATCTAAGCTCTTGAGATCTTATTTTATCTGTTGTTTCTTCAAATTCATTATAAATAGGCCAAAATCCTTGAGCTTCTTCAGACGTAAGGCTTAACTGTTCTGTAATGAAAGCAACTTTCTGAGCTTTTATACGCTCTTTTATAATGCCATTGCGTTGTGCGAAACTCGAAAAGCTAATAAATAGTAGCAGTAATGGGATTAATTTTTTCATTTTCAATTTATTCTAAAATGTTTTCAATGTCTGAATTCTCTAGGAGATAAGACTCTAAATTTTCTTCTTCGTAATAACTTTCAATAATTGTGAAGTCCTCTTCTAAAACTTCAGCATCGTATAAAAGTTGAGCAAGTTCATAGCTATTTAGACTTCTGTTTTCAAGATAGCTTTCTACCATATCAACTGAAATTTCTTCTTCACTTTCACTGTTGTTATTAAAAAATATGGCAACTAATAAAATTAAAGAGGCAGCTATTCCGGCAACATAGAAAAAGGTCTTTCTTGTTTTTAAGCTAAATACCGGCTTGTCTTCATTCTTTAGCTTGTTTAAAATATCATTTTCAACAGTATTGAAATAATCTTTAGGAACAGTAAAGCCAGTCTCTTCAATATCTTTAAGAGCTGTTTTTGATTCTAAATTTTCAAAAAAAACATTTTCAAAATCTTCAAAATAATTATCAGGTGTTTTAAAACCTGTAGACTTTATGTTATATAATTTGTCCTTTTTCATTTTATGCTGAACTTGGTTCAGTTTTTTTAATTTTCTATCTATACGTATGACCTTAAATTAATGAATTGGTTTAATTTGAGGTTAAAAAAGCTTCTATTTTTTTTACTGCAATATGATAAGAAGCTTTCAGAGCTCCTTCACTGGTATCTAAAATTTCAGCCATTTCTTTATACTTGATATCTTCAAAATATTTCATGTTAAATACCAATTGTTGTTTTTGTGGCAATGTAGCAATGGCTTGTTGTAATTTTAATTGAATTTCATCACCTTCAAAATAATCGTCAGCTTTTAAGTTATTAATGGCGTTGGATTGATGTTCTTTGTTAGTTATTTTCAAACGCTTTGTGTTTTTGTTTAAATGCGTTATAGATTCATTGGTAGCAATCCTGTACAACCATGAAAATAATTTACTTTCACCCTTAAACTTATCAATATTTCGATATACTTTGATAAAAGTATTTTGAAGTACGTCGTCTGCATCATCATGGCTAATTACAATTTTTCTAATATGCCAATATAAGCGCTCCTTATAGAGTTGTAATAATTCTCTAAAAGCAGCTTCTTTTGACTTAGGGTCTTGTAAACGTAATATGAATTCAGACTCGTTATTCAAGTAATTTTCTTTAATAGTAAGACAGGTGAAATTACCAAAAGTTTAAATGAAAATTAAGCGAAAAACGGAATTGGTTTTAATTGACTGTAAATCAAATATTTAAAATATGTAAATTCGATTAAAAGCATAAAATATCGATTAAATGCATTTTTTTCTTGTTTAAAAGAAATATTTGTTCTATGTTTGACCCAGCTTAACCTATGAACGGTTACCAGTTCCCCAAATCTGGTAACATTTGGAAAAGGATGTATGCCTTATACATCCTTTTTTTATTTCTTAATCTTTTATTCCTCTGATTTTTTGGTTGTTATATCGTTTTACTTTTCTAAAGGTAAGTTATTTTATTATTTTTAAATATTATCTTTTAATAAGTTCTTAATAAAATGAAGCATATTTCCCTAATGATTGTGTTCTTATTTCCAATTTTCGTTTTAAGTCAGGTTGGAGTAGGAACAACAAATCCAGATGAATCGTCAATGTTAGATATTTCCTCTTCTGATAAAGGTGTTTTAGTACCTCGTTTAAGTTTAAATGATGTTACAAATTTATCAAGCCCAATAAACTCTCCTGCTACAGGTTTATTAGTTTGGAATACTAATGCTTCTGTGACTGGAGGCAATGGTGTTGGTTTTTACTTTTTTAATGGCGCGCAATGGATACCTATTCAACAGACATTAAATAACGATGCAGACTTTTACTTAGAAAATACCACTAATGTTCCGACAGATATTACAGATGATATTTATACTCAGGGTAACCTTGCTATAGGAAAGAATACAGCTGATTATAATTTGGATATAAGTGAAATTAATGATACTAGAACTATAAACCTGTTCAATGGTGCAACGAGTGGAGTGACGTCAGGAATCTATAATGAGATTTCAGGAAATATGGCTAATACTGATTTGCAACGAGGGCTCTTTAACTTATTAGGGGGAACAGGAAATAATCCTCATTATGGTGTGTATAACAACTTATTAGGTACTGGTTCTGGTTCTAAATATGGTAGTTATAATATATTCTCCGGAACAGGAACTGGAGCAATTACTGGGATATACAATGATGTTACAAGTACAGGTGGTGCAGCCCACTATGGGTTGCATAATAATTTTGATGGTTCATCCTTTGATGAAAGAGGTGTGTACAACAATTTTGAGCAGTCTGACTCTGCTAATAGATATGGTTTATATAACAGCTTTGATTCATCGAATTCTTTAAGTCCAACAGATTATGGGGTTTTTACTTCTATGGTAGGAGATTCTAATCAGAATCAGTATGGCATTTTTCAATTTATTGGTAATACAGGTACAGGTACCCATTATGGAATAGTAAATCAAATGCAAACAGGTGGTGGACTTAAATTTGGTTTAATCAACGAAATTTCTGTGCCTAATTCTACAGAAGCTAAAGGTGTTCATAATACATTTTCGGCATCAAGTAGTGCAAGTTCAGCAATAGGTAGTCATAATGAATTTAGCGGTGCGGCTTTAGAGATGACAGGTGTGAAAAATGAGTTTTTAGGAACCGAGAGTTTAATGACTAAAGGAGTTGATAACAATTTTTCAGGTACTATTGCAACAAGTGCTAATAATTTTGGCTCGTTTTCAGTATTTGATAATCTAGCTAATGGAAATCAATTTGGTTCGTATAATCAATTTGATTCTTCTTTGGGAACCATGTATGGTATTTCTAATGTGGTGAATGGTGGAGTTCAAGATTTTTATGGACTAAATAATAATGTAACTAGTACAGGAACTGGTAATAAATATGGAGTCAATAATTACTTTGATCCTTCTGCAGGGGGAGTGCATTATGGGATTTATTCTGAAGTTACAAAATCAAATAGTTATTCTGGTTATTTTTTAGGGAGAGTTTCTGTTGGGACTGATGGTACGGATAATTATATATTACCAGAATCTAGAGGTGCAAATGATCAAATAATGCAAACAGATGCATCAGGAAATGTAACTTGGCAAAATAAAAATGATAACTCTTCATTATCCTTGGTTAGAGTTAATGTGTCTGGTATATACACACAAGCTGCTACGGGCTCAGCGTGGGTTAATATATATTTTGATTCTATAGTTTTTGATACCAATGGCGAATTTGATACTGGTAATAATACATTTACTTCAGGAAGTGCTGGTTATTATAGAATAAACGCTGGGTTTCATACTAGTGCTCAAAACAATACAAATTATTATGGAATAGCTGTATATGTAAATGGTAATCTTTATTCTGAATCAACATATAATCATCATAATGTTGGTGATGTTTATAGACAAGTAGATTGTATAGCTTCACTTTCTGCTGGTGATACAGTAGAAATTAGGATTAGAGCAGAAAGTAACTCTGTTGATATAGATGCTTTTACAGGAAAGACTTTCATGGAGATAGAGCAAATCAAACGTAACTAATTACTCAAAACTCTGCATTTCAACAAGCTTCTTGTAAACTCCATTTTTAGCGATAAGTTCGGTGTGTGTGCCTTGTTCTGCTATTTCACCTTTTTGCATTACTACAATTAAATCTGCATTCTGGATAGTAGAAAGTCTGTGGGCTATAACAATAGAGGTTCTGTTTTTCATCATTTTTTCTAAAGCATCTTGCACTAAACGTTCGCTTTCTGTATCTAAAGCGGAAGTGGCTTCATCTAAAATCATGATAGGTGGATTTTTAAGTACAGCACGAGCAATACTTAAGCGCTGCTTTTGTCCTCCTGAAAGTTTACCTCCTGCATCACCTATATTAGTATTGATGCCATTAGGAAGGTCTTTCACAAATTCCCAAGCGTTGGCCACTTTTAAAGCTTCAATGATTTCCGACTCAGTAGCATCTTCTTTACCAATCTTTAGGTTATTGGCGACTGATTCATTAAATAGAATAGAATCTTGGGTAACCAGACCCATAAGGTTTCTTAAAGAGTGTTTTGTTAAACCTTTTATATTGTCACCATCTATAGTGATATCACCTTTATTAACATCATAAAAGCGTGTAACTAAATTGGCTATCGTACTTTTTCCACTTCCAGACTGTCCGACTAATGCAACACTTTTTCCTTTAGGTACTGTAAGCGAAAAGTTTTTAAGTACTAAATCATCTTCGTATTTAAAAGAGATATCATCGATGCTAATTTGTGATGTAAAATCGGTTTTTGTTTTTGCATTTGGTACGTCTGCTAAAGTTGATTCTGTATTTAAGATTTCTAAAACACGTTCTGCAGCAGCGTTACCTTTTTTAACACTGTAGCTGGCTTTACTTATAGCTTTGGCTGGAGTTAGAATGTTATAGGCTAATCCCATATATACTATAAATAAACCAGCTTCTAGATTACCATCGTTTAAAACCATTTGTCCACCATACCACAAAAGTACAGAGATAACAAGAATGCCTAAAAACTCACTAGTAGGAGAAGCTAAATTTTGACGGTGGAGGAGGTTGTTAGAAAATTTATTAAATCGATCAGTGGATTCTTTGAATTTGTCTCCAAATATCTTTTGAGAATTAAACCCTTTTATTACTTTAAGACCTCCTAATGTTTCTTCAATAATAGATAATAATTGGCCTTGTTCACTTTGTACTCTATCTGATCGTTTTTTGAGACTTTTTCCAATCCTTGAAATAATAAATCCTGAAACTGGAATAAAAATGAAGACAAATAAGGTAAGTTTAGCGCTAATTAAAAACATTGTAATTATCGTAAAGAGAATCATCAAAGGTTCTCTTACAATTAATTCTAATATAGAAAGAAATGACGTTTGTATTTCTTGGACATCTGTAGTTATTCTTGCTATAGTGTCACCTTTTCTTTTTTCAGAAAAATAAGCAATTGGTAGGTCTATAACTTTATCGTAAAGTGCATTTCTAATATCCTTTAAAACACCGTTTCTTAAAAAGGTAATAAAGTACATAGCTAAGTAGCTAAATAAATTTTTAAGCAAAAACATACTGACCACTAATACAACCATAAAAATAAGAACATCATCATGGCCTTCATTAGCTTTTTGAGTAACAAAATAGTTTAAGTAGCTCTCTAGATAATCTTTTACTTTGCCAATGCCTTCCCAAGTTGGCTTTGTGTTTATTTGCTTTGTTTTATCAAATAAAACATTAAGCATAGGGAAAAGAGATACCATTGCAAGCGTACCAAATAAAGCGTAAAAAATATTACTTATTATGTTTAAAACTGCAAAGGTTTTATATGGTTTGGCAAAGCCAATAATTTGCTTAAAATAATTCATTTACTATAAATTCATATCCTTTAGGATAGCGTCAATCTTATTTTCCAATTCTTGTTCCGTTTTGGCGAAATCAGACACATTGTCAAGATCTGTGTTTACACTGATATAGAATTTAATTTTTGGTTCAGTACCACTTGGTCTTAATGCTATTTTGCTACCTTCCTCTGTATAATAGATTAAAACGTTTGATTTTGGGATATCAATAGCAGTCTCTTCTTGTGTTTGAAGATTTTTTGCAGTCGACGTTTGATAATCTTCAATAAGAACTACTTTTTCACCATTAATTTCTTTTAATGGATTATTTCTAGCATCAATCATCATTTGTTTTATTTCTTGAGCACCTTCAATACCTTTTTTAGTAAGAGATATTAAACGCTCCTTAAAGAAACCGTGTTCAACATATAAGTCAATTAATTTTTGATATAATGTTTTCCCTTCAGCTTTTGCTTGGGCTGCAATTTCACAAGCCAAAAGGGTAGAAGTAACAGCATCTTTATCTCTTACAAAATCACCAACCATATAACCAAAGCTTTCTTCACCACCTCCGATAAAGTCCATCTCAGGGAAATCTTTAATCATTTTGGCAATCCATTTAAAGCCTGTAAGTCCAATTTTACATTCAACATTATAAGCATTTGCTAAAGCGGTCATCATTGGAGTAGATACAATTGTAGAACCTACAAACTGGTTGCCGTTAATTTTGCCTTCTTTTTTCCATTGTTTTAAAAGGAAATCTGTCATTAAAATCATGGTTTGATTCCCGTTAAGAATCACCAATTCACCTTCAAGGTTACGAACAACAACACCCAAACGATCACAGTCAGGATCTGTACCAATGACAATATCTCCATCAACTTTTTCGGCTAGTTCCATAGCCATTTTTAAAGCTTCTGGTTCTTCAGGATTTGGAGAAACCACGGTTGGAAAATTACCGTTTGGCTCACGTTGTTCTTCAACAATATTAACATTGGTGTAACCAGCGCGTTTTAAGGTTTCTGGGATTGCCATGATTGATGTGCCATGAAGTGAAGTGAAAACAATATTTAGGTTTTCTTTAGCTTCTTTTGAGGTTTCAAAACTTCCATTTTTAATTGAGTTTTCAATAAAAACATCGTCTACATCTTTTCCTATATATTGAATTAGGTCTGAATTAGCTTCAAATTTAATCTCAGAATAATCCAATTTATTTATTTCAGCAATAATTTCTCCGTCTTGTGGTGGTACTAATTGTCCGCCATCTTGCCAATACACTTTATAACCGTTGTATTCTGGTGGGTTATGAGATGCTGTCAATACAATGCCACAATGGCAATTTAAATGCTTTAAAGCAAAAGATAATTCTGGCGTAGGTCTTAAATCTTCAAATAAATATACCTGAATCCCATTTGCAGAAAATACGTCAGCAACAACTTTTCCGAAAGTCTGACTATTATGTCTGCAATCGTAAGCAATAGCTACTTTCACAGTTTCGTTAGGAAAGGATGCATTTAGGTAATTACTAAGGCCTTGCGTGTTTTTTCCTAATGTATATTTATTGATACGATTTGTACCAAGTCCCATGATACCTCGCATTCCACCAGTTCCAAATTCTAAATTTTTGTAAAAGCTCTCTTCTAATTCCTTAGGATTAGATGCAATTAAATTTTTAATTTGTTCTTGAGTTTCACTATCAAAAGCAGGTGTTAACCATGCATTAACGCTCTCTAAAATTTCTGGTTTTATGTGAATCATGATATAATTATTGTTGTTTTATACAAAAATAAACATTTAGGCTGTTACTAATGAGTAACAGCACTTTAAAATACGATGAAATTTACGGGTTAAAATTCTTCTTTAACGAAATAACGCTGTTGTTGCCTTTTAGTTCTTAAAATGAGTTCGCCTAAAAAACCAGCGATAAAAAATTGAGAACCTATAATCATGGTTGAAAGCGCTATGTAGAATTGTGGACGGTCAGTAATAAGTCTTCCTGTTGGGTTGATAAACAATTTATCTACACCTAAGTAAAAAGCAAAGCCGAAACCAATAATAAACATTATAACACCAAGCGAACCAAATAAGTGCATTGGTCGTCTACCAAAACGAGAAATAAACCAAATGGTGATTAAATCTAAAAAACCATTTATAAATCGGTTCATACCAAATTTGGTTTTGCCATACTTTCTAGCTTGATGTTTTACGACCTTTTCACCAATATTTATAAACCCAGCATTTTTTGCCAAAACAGGGATATATCGATGCATTTCTCCATAAACATCAATATGCTTCACAACTTGGTTGCTATAGGCTTTAAGACCACAATTGAAATCATTAAGCGTTACACCAGAAGTTTTTCTGGCAGCCCAATTAAATAGTTTTGAAGGTAAATTTTTAGAGAAATAAGAATCGAAACGTTTCTTTTTCCAACCAGAAACCAAATCGAATTTCTCTTCTGAAATCATTTGATACAATTCTGGAATCTCTTCAGGATTATCCTGTAAATCGGCATCCATGGTTATAACAACATTTCCTTCGGCTTTTGCAAAACCAGCGTGTAAGGCCTGAGATTTTCCAAAGTTTTTCAGAAAACGAATGCCCTTAACGTTGGGATTAGCTTCTGAAAGTTTTGTTATAATTTGCCAAGAATCATCAGTACTACCATCGTCAATAAAGATAATTTCATAAGAAAACGAATTGGATTGCATCACAGATACAATCCAATCGTGTAGTTCTTTTAAAGATTCTTCTTCGTTAAGTAGTGGTATAACTACTGATATATTCATATTTTGAATGGTCTAAATTCTAGACTTCAAAAATAAGTAAATTATTTAAGCAGATTTTATCGGTCATTTTTCATGATTAATCCAGCAATTAAGGAAACAATTAGACCAAAGATTAAAGACCCTAAAATTGAAGATAGACTAAAGAATGTAGAGTTCATAAAAAGGTTGCTAATGCTCATAGCTTGTTCTATTTGTTCATCTGTCATGTTAGGGTTTTGTTCAATCATTTGGTTGTAGGCTGTTTCTTTTTGCATTTCTATAAACTCTGGATAGATAAATTCATAATGCACATACGAATAAATAGCGGTTATAACACCTGCAATAACAGCAATAGCAAGACCAACTTTTATAGCTTGTCCTAGCGAGAGTATATTGGCGTTAGCAGTTTTAAAAGCTTTAATACCGTAAACAAAAATCAATATGCTTACAACAACGCTTATTGAAGATAGAATCCAATTTTTGTCCATATTTGCAACATACATAATTATTAATCCTGCTATACTTAGTAAAGCTGAGTATAATCCATAAGTATATGCTATGGGCTTAATTGAAGGTGTTTGATGTTCCATAATAAAGTTGATTTAATTAGTTAATTGCTTAGTTAGTATTCAAAGATAACTAAATGTTACACTAAATTGATTGAAATAAAATTTTATAAAAACATTGTGCAATAATAAAATTTGCTTAAATTTGCACCTCGAAAAAATCGAATTATTTTAAAGCATTTAGTGATGAAAGCAGGAATACATCCAGAAAATTATAGAATAGTAGCGTTCAAAGATATGTCTAACGATGATGTATTTTTAAGCAAGTCTACTGCAAATACAAATGAAACTATTGAAGTTGATGGTGTAGAATATCCATTAGTTAAGTTGGAAATCTCTAGAACATCACACCCTTACTACACTGGTAAATCTAAATTAGTAGATACAGCTGGTCGTATTGATAAGTTCAAAAACAAATACGCAAAGTTTAAAAAATAAGCTTAAGTATATCAAAATATTAAAAAGCCTTTCTGATAAAGAAAGGCTTTTTTGTTTTCGGCAATTAGGTTATTTTTGAAATCATAACCATGAATGACTTCTAACTTTAAACACACTATGAATTATATTCTTTTTGATGGTCCATATCGCAATAATCTATTGCCATTCACATTTACAAGACCAGTTGCAGATCTTAGAGTTGGAATACTAACTATTCGCCAAAAATGGGAATCGTATTTGGAGTATACCACAACAACGGTTACAGAAGATTATTTGTCTGATAAGTTTCCGATGATTGAAATGGAAGAAAATATTATGATTAATGCTTCTTTTCTTCCAAATCTTGAAGTTATTGAAGTTGTGAAGAGTCTTGAAGAAAACCAAGCTTTGTTTAAAGATGAAGATGTTATTGCGTTTTTTGCTAAGGAAGGAGAAGAGGTTACAGATTTTTCAAAGTTTGAAACTGTTGAGTTTGATGGTGAGATTATTAAAATTGAACATACTTGGGATATTTTTGCCAAAAATGGAGAAGCTTTGGCCGAAGATTTTAATCTTATAACTAAAGGTAGAAAGTCACAACCTATCCCTTCAACTGTAAGTACTATAAATCCTGATGATATTTTTATAGAGCCTGGAGCAACACTAAATTTTGCAATTCTCAATGCGAGTTCTGGTCCAATTTATATTGGTAGAGATTCAGAAGTTATGGAAGGCTCAATTGTTAGAGGCCCTTTTGCTTTGTGCGACCATGCAACATTAAAACTGGGTGCAAAGATCTATGGTCCAACAACCATTGGTCCTCACAGTAAAGTTGGTGGTGAGGTTAATAATTCTGTAATTTTCGGATATTCCAACAAAGGACATGATGGTTTTTTGGGAAATTCTGTCTTAGGTGAATGGTGTAATCTTGGTGCAGATTCTAATAATAGTAATCTTAAAAATAATTATGCTGAAGTAAGACTTTGGGATTATCAAACCGAAGGTTTTGCTAAAACAGGATTACAGTTTTGTGGACTTATGATGGGAGACCACAGTAAATGTGGAATTAATACCATGTTTAATACTGGTACAGTTGTTGGTGTTAGTGCTAACATATTCGGAAGTGGTTTTCCACGCAATTTTGTGCCTAGTTTTTCTTGGGGAGGAAGTAAAGGTTTTGTCACTTACAAGACCAGTAAAGCTTTTGAAGTTGCGGAAGTGGTAATGGCAAGAAGAGATGAAGAGTTTTCAGAAAAAGACAAAGCTATTTTAGAATATGTGTTCGAAGAAACTAAAAAATATAGAAGAGAATAGAAATAATTTAGAATCATGAAAACCAAATTTACCCTATTATTAGTATTGCTTAGCCTAAATTCTACATTTTCCCAGAGTAAAGATGTAGAATTAAAACAGCTTAAGATAAATAACGACTTGGATCACTTTGCTGCGCGTGTCGTTGGTCAAAAAATATACTTTAGCTCAAATCTTGTGAATAGAAGAGAAAAACCGCTTAAAGATAACTTTGGACAAAGTATTTATGGTTTGTATGAAGGTGAGTTTGATGGTGAGGGTGAAATTACCAATGTAAAACCTATTGAAAAAATGGAGATAGGAACATTTAATATGTCTATTGCGACGTTTTCAAGTGATGGGAAGTACATGTATTTTACCTCTAATGCAGACAGAAAAGCTGAAAATAAAATTAAAGGCTATAACACACGAAACCTTATAATTCAACGTGCAGAATATATTGAGGGCAGAGGTTGGGTAAACTTCACAACTTTACCTTTTTGTAATCCTGAAAATAATTTTGGTCATCCAGCTTTGAGTCCAGACGGTTCTACGCTTTACTTTTTTGCTGACCTAAAAGGTAAAAAAGGAAAGTCAGATCTTTACAAAGTATCGGTATCTAACCATGAAACCTATGGCGAGGTAGAGCGTCTTAATGATTCAATAAATTCTTCTAGGTCTGAAGGCTACCCTTTTGTAAGTGCAGATAACAAATTATATTTCACTTCTGATAGAAGAGGTGGAAAAGGAGGTTTGGATATTTACGTGTACGATTTAGAGTCTGATGATGAAAATCAAGAAGCAGTATGCTTAGATGACCCAATTAATACTATTGGTGACGACTTTTCATTCTTTTTAAATGACGATTTAACTACAGGTTATCTTTCTTCAAGAAGAACAAGAGGTGAAGGTGGTGATGATTTGTACTATTTCAATAAGTTTTAAAAATGAAAATTACTCTCAGAATTTTTTGTGTAATTACTTTTATGACGTTGGTTAATTATACTAATGCTCAGAGAGATGTAAATCAAGATGAAATTATCGGATTTGCATGTAACTATGCTGGAAGCCCTTCAGAGACTGTATTAAAATATTTCAAAAAATTGATTGATAAAGATTATAAGTGGATTTCAAATCAATTATCATCTAACAATAATGCAGAGAGATATATGTCTGTTCTTTCATTGGAAAAACTAACAGATCTGAACAAATATGAATTATCGGAAGATGAAGCAAAACTTATTAATAAAGTTAAAAAATCTGAAGGCTTGGTTTACGTATGCAGTTGGTTGTAGTTATTTTGAATCATTTAGTCTAAACGAGTTGTTTAATGAAGATGTGTCAACCTATGGTAAAGAATATTTAGAAAGAATTATCAATCAGATAAAAGATTAGTAGTTTTTTTAACTGATTTCAATTCCAACAAATTAGTAGCATTAATCCCAAGACCCTTTATCTCTTTTCTAGTAAAACGGACAACTTCATCATAAAACATTGGTACAATAGGAGCTGAACTCATAATCAGCGAATCCATTTTAGTATAGAGTTGAGCTCTAATTTTGGGGTCTGTTTCTAGATAAGCGGCTTCATACAATTTATCGAATGTATCGTTTGAGTAATGTGTATAATTTGGTCCGTTTGGAGCAAAATTCTTACTGTAATAAAGTGATAAATAGTTTTCAGCATCAGGATAATCAGCAATCCAGCTGGCTCTGAAAAAATCGAGTTGGCCATTGGCTTTAGCGTCTTTTAAACTCGATGCAGGAATCACATCTACATTGACATTGATTCCAATCTTCTGTATTTCACGTTGAATAAATTCACAAAAGCTAAGGTAATTACTGGTTGTAGTCAAAGTGACTTTAGGATTTTGAATACCAGTTTCAGCTTTAAATTCTAAAAGTAATTGCTTTGCTTTTTCAGGTTGGTAGGTAAATCCTATTGAATCGTCATAACCAGGAAGTCCTTTTGGGATAAATCCTCCATAAGCAGGTATGCCAATCCCGTTTCTTAAATATGTCATCATTTTTGCTCTGTCAAAACCATAATTTATGGCTTTTCTTAACTTTTGAGACTGAATTTCTGAGATTTCAGTTTCCATAAAAAAGGCTAAATACTCAGTGTTTAAGTATGGACCTCTAATCATATTTACATCTTCAGCATAAAGAGGTCTTAACTGACCTTCAGCGGTTAAAATTTCGTCTTTGTATGAAGCATCTAAACCTGAGACAAAATCAATATTACCTTGAGCAAATTGTAAAAACTCACTTTGTTTGTCTGGAAGAAATGTTATGGCAATGGCTTCGAGGTAAGGTAACTGTTTGCCATTATTGTCTACTTCAAAATAATTATTATTCCGTCTAAAAACGAGTTTTATGTTTTCTTCCCAACGCTTAAATTTAAAAGGACCAGTGCCAATTGGGTTAGATCTAAATTCGCTACCGTAATGCTCAACAATTTCTTTAGGCACAACTGAGCAATATTTCATAGTTAACAACCCTAAAAATGCAGGAAAAGGTTGTTTTAATTTTATTTGAAATGTAGAGTCATTTACCGCATAAAAATTTTCAACCTTATTGAGAACCCAGCTTCCAGGAGAAGCAATGGCTTTGTCTCTTAATCTGTTGAAACTATATTCAAAGTCTGATGCTTTTACTGTTCTTGTAGAATCTTGGTTACTGAGCGATGTCGAAGTGCTAAACAATTGATGCTTATGGAAATAAACATCTTTCTTTAGGTTAAAAGTGTATGTTTTAGCGCTATCTGTAATGGTCCAATCTTTTGCAATACAAGCTTTAACGTTGAGTTGGTCATCCATTTGTACCAATCCATTAAATAACTGGTGTGTAGCCCAAATATCGGCAAGGTCTTTAGAAAAAGCAGGGTCTAAAGAGCCTATATTTTTGTGTTCATTATATCTAAAGACGAGATGATCTTGATTAGATTTTCGTTTAGATGAGCAATTGCATAGCAACAACGGAATTATAATCAATATGAATAACGAGTTATTCAGTTTTAGCATATTAGTATAATGTTGTAAATTTGCAGCCACAAAAACTAAATGTACTTTTGGTTTTAAATGCTAAAGGTAAATTTAAAAAGCCCCTGAAACAAATTCAGGATAAAAAAATGGAAACAAAAAAAGTAGCGTTTTATACTTTAGGTTGTAAGCTTAACTTTTCTGAAACTTCTACAATTGCAAGAAGTTTTAAAGACGAAGGTTTTGATCGTGTAGATTTTAATGAAAATGCAGATATCTATGTTATAAATACCTGTTCTGTTACCGAAAATGCAGATAAGCGATTTAAAACGATTGTAAAGCAAGCTCAAAAAACTAATCCAGATGCTTTTGTTGCTGCCATTGGTTGTTATGCGCAGCTCAAGCCTGAAGAGTTAGCTGATGTTGATGGTGTTGATTTGGTTTTGGGTGCAACAGAGAAATTTAAACTCACGAGTTATCTTAATGATTTGTCTAAAAACGATCAAGGTGAAGTACATAGTTGCGAGATCAACGAGGCGGATTTTTATGTAGGTTCTTATTCAATAGGTGATAGAACCAGAGCATTTTTAAAAGTGCAAGACGGTTGTGATTATAAATGTACCTATTGTACAATTCCTTTGGCTAGAGGTATTTCAAGAAGTGATACCATGAACAATGTTCTGAAAAATGCAAAGGAAATTTCAGAACAAGATATAAAAGAAATAGTACTCACAGGAGTTAATATTGGTGATTATGGAAAAGGTGAATTTGGTAATAAAAAGCACGAACACACTTTTTTGGATTTAGTTACTGAACTAGATAAAGTTGAAGGTATAGAAAGGTTAAGAATTTCTTCTATAGAACCAAATTTATTAAAGAATGAAACTATAGAATTGGTTTCAGAATCACGAGCATTTGTACCGCATTTTCATGTGCCATTACAAAGTGGAAGTAATGATATTCTTAAAAAAATGAAGCGTCGTTATATGCGAGAATTGTATATGGATCGTGTTTCTAAAATAAAAGAAGTAATGCCGCATGCATGTATAGGTGTTGATGTTATTGTTGGTTTTCCAGGAGAAACAGATGAACATTTTCTAGAAACCTATAATTTCTTGAATGATTTAGATATTTCATATTTGCATGTTTTTACCTATTCAGAGAGAGATAATACCGAAGCTGCTCAAATGAATGGAGTAGTACCTAAAAAAGTACGCTCTAAACGTAGTAAGATGTTACGTGGCTTATCGGCTAAAAAGCGTAGAGCATTTTATGAGGAGCAGTTAAACTCTACAAGAACAGTGTTGTTTGAAGGTGAAAATAAAGAAGGATATATTCATGGTTTTACAGAAAACTATGTAAAGGTTAAAGCTCCATGGAATCCGGAATTGGTTAATACGCTTCATGAAGTAGAGCTCACTAAAATAGATGAAGACGGATTAGTGAGATTCGATTTTATAAAAGAACTAGCAAGTTAATAAACAAAAAGCCGAAGTTTAAACTTCGGCTTTTTGTTTGATTTTCTTAGAAATTATATACGAATACCAACAGGTAACATACGTTTGTACTTTCTGTTTCTTCTAACGAATTTAGCAATTTCAGGACTTGTAGGTACAACACTAATGTTTCGTTCTTTAATGTTGCTAAATACCAAGTCTACAAAGTCTACTTCAAATTCATCAGATTTAATTGCCTCTGGAATAATCATTTTGGTCAAAAATATTTTTCGCTCTTGCAAAGAATACTCAATAACAGCCATGTCATTATCAACCTTTAGTTCAAATTGACGTAAGAAATCGTTATCAATTAGTTCAGCAGTTTCAGTCATAATTCTTTAATTTTAGATTAGCGGTTGGCGTGTAGATACTATGTTTTTCCATAGTTTTGCAATGCAAAGGTACGAAAAATCAATCAAAATCTGAAGTGGAAACTGTTAAAACATTATACAATAGGCGATTGTGAGGTTGATTTAAAGTAGATAATTAAATAAAACTCAAAAAATGATGGAAAATCAGAATTTAACTCATGTTTACCTTATGCCAGGAATGGCTGCTAATCCATCCATTTTTGAGTATATAAAGTTACCAGAAGACAAGTATAAAATCCATTGGTTAGAATGGCAAATGCCACTTAAAGGGGAAACTTTAAGTGAATACGCTAAGCGTATGTGCGAGTTTATTGAGTATGAAGATATTGTTTTACTTGGTGTATCGTTTGGAGGTATGTTGGTTCAAGAAATGAGCAAGTTTATAAAGGTTAAAAAACTATTTGTAGTCTCAAGTATCAAATCACATCACGAACTTCCAAAACGTTTAAAATTCTTAAAACATACAAAAGCATACAAAGTATTACCAACACGATTGGTTGCTAATATTGATTTATTGGCAAAATATGCTTTAGGTGAAACGATTAAGAAACGTGTAGATTTATATAAAAAATACCTTTCGGTTAGTGATACAGCTTATTTAGATTGGGCTATAAAAGAGATTGTTTGTTGGGAACAAGAAGAACCCAATCCAGATGCTATATATATTCACGGAGATAAGGATGTAGTTTTTCCGCATTCTTGTACAGGAAATTGCATTATACTAAAAGGTGGAACACATATTATGATCATAAATAAGTATAAATGGTTTAACGAAAATTTACCAAAACTTATAGAATCTTGAATTTGAAAGTATTGATTAGTTTATTAAATTTAGAAAAAATTAGAAAATGAAATTCTTAAAAAATATTTTGGCAGTGATTGGTGTCATTTCAGTATCAGGAATATTGATATTCTCGATGCAAAAAGCACCATCGGATGATACCATAGGAAAAGAAAAACCAATGGTAAATGATTACAATGTGTATGCGTTAGAAATGCCTGAAGGATTAAATTTTGCAGGGGAACCGGTTCCTGTTGATAATCCAGATATTTACGAGCGTATGGATAGAGAGCTTTTAGTAAATACCTATTGGCAATCTAATGGTTTGTTGATGTTTAAACGTGCGCAAAAGTACTTTCCAATTATTGAGCCTATTCTAAAAAAGAATGGTGTTCCAGATGATTTTAAATATCTAGCAGTAATAGAAAGTGGTTTAACCAATGCTGTTTCACCAGCAGGTGCTACAGGTGTTTGGCAAATAATGAAAGCTACAGGTAGAGAAAATGGATTAGAAGTAAACTCTAATGTTGATGAGCGTTATAATTTAGAAAAGGCAACTGAAGTAGCTTGTGATTATTTAAAGAAGGCAAAAGAAAATCTTGGTTCTTGGACTTTAGCTGCTGCGGCTTATAACGCAGGAAATGCAGGAGTATCTAGAAGATTGAATCAGCAAGATGTTTCAGGTTATTATGACCTGTTATTAGGTGAGGAAACAGGTAGATATGTTTTTAGAATTATAGCACTTAAAGAAATTTTATCTAATCCAGATAAGTATGGTTTTAATTTCAATAAAAGTCATTTATATAAGGAAGTACCGACTTATAAAGTTGAAGTTGATACTGCAGTGACGGACTTTGCGCAATTTGCTAAGAAATTCGGAATTAACTACAAGATTTTAAAACTGCATAATCCTTGGTTAAGAGAAAAGCATCTCAATAACAGTTCTAGAAAACAATATGAAATTGAAATTCCTAAAGCAGGTTATTACAGTACAAAACCATAAATGAATTATTGGAATTTATAAAAGATAATATCTGGAAAATACTCATAGCGCTAAATTATATTTTGGCGCTTTCTGCTGTAGCAACAATACTTTTAAAGAAATTAAACCCAACAAAAGCCCTAAGTTATATCATAGGGCTTTTGGTTTTTCCATTCGTTGGATTGATTTTTTATTACTTATTCGGACAAGAATATAGAAAAACAAAGATTTTCAGTCGAAAAAATGTACTGAACAATTCCGTTGTTAAAAAAATTCAAGAAGAATTAGAACTGGATACCAGAACTATTAATGCTGTTGATGATCTTCTAGATGAAAAATCAAAACTCATACCGTTATTATACAATAATGAAAAGTCTAAGCTAACTATTAATAACTCTGTAAAGATTATTAAAAACGGTGATGATAAGTTTAAGTTGTTGTTTGATGACTTAAAAAAGGCAGAACACCATATTCATTTTGAGTATTTTATTATAAAAGACGATAAGATAGGTACAGAGTTATTTGATATTCTTTGTGATAAGGCAGGTGAAGGAGTTAAAGTAAGAATTGTAATTGATGATGTAGGGAGTTCCATTTCATCAAAAATGAAACGAAGAATCAAGGAATGCGGCATAGAAATGCATTCTTTTATGCCTGTATTATTTTCGAGATTTACTGGTCAAATGAATTATCGCGACCATAGAAAGATTGTGGTTATAGATGGCAAAGTTGGTTATGTTGGTGGAGTAAACATTTCAGATAATTATGTAAATGCTCATAATAAACGCTATTGGAGAGATACTCACCTTAGAGTTGTAGGTGAAGCAGTAAAACCTTTGCAGATTCTGTTTTTTACCTCTTACGATTTTGCTAGTGAAGAAGAATTGGAGATTTCAAAAGACTATTTTCCAGAACATAATTGTAAAGAAAATGTCCCTCTACAAATAGCAGCTAGTGGTCCAGATACCGATTGGTCTAATATTATGGAAGCTGTCTTTGTAGCCATAACTAATGCAGAAGAGTACATCTATATAACCACACCATATTTTATTGCTAATGATGAAATTATTACGGCACTTCAAGTAGCTTCTCGTAGTAATTTAAAGGTGAAAATGATAGTTCCAAAAAAATCAGATTCTTGGATTGCAGAGTATGCAACAAATTCATATTTAGAATCTTTACTGGAAGCAGGTGTAGAAGTTTATCACTACACCAAAGGTTTTGTTCATGCTAAAACTATGGTAATTGATGGTGTATTTAGTTCGATAGGTACAGCAAATATGGATTACAGAAGCTTCAATATTAATTTTGAAGTCAATGCGTTAATCTATAGCAAAGGAGTAAGTAATGAGTTAAAAGATATCTTTCTTGAGGATATTAAAGACTGTGAAAAACTAGAACTAGAATCTTGGCAAAACAGGTCTAAACGAACAAAAATTATAGAAGCTTTAGCACGTCTTTTAGCTCCACTCCTTTAAATAAGTCGTCTTTTTCTCTCAAAAGACTGTTTCCTAAATGAATAAATGCTAGAAATGTTGTAGATTTAAGTTCTAACCAACATTTTTGATATGAAAAAAAATTACTTCTTATTCATTTTAACTACATTATTTTTCAATTTTAGCTTCTCTCAAGAATATATTGCTGTAGCCCAAAATACTTCAGATATAGTATTGCTTCTGGACCCGACGGATGGCAGTGTTGTTGATTATAATTTTATAGATTTGACGTCCTTAGCTGCAGCAACACCTAAAGATATTTTGCAAGTTAATGACGAATTATGGATCTCAGATCAAATTGCAGATAGAATAGACATTTTTGATTTGTCAGGAAGCTACATTAATACTATTAGTAGCTCAATAGGTTTAGATAATATTAGAGGTATGGCTCTTGTAAACGGTGAGGTTTGGGTATGTAACGCAGGTGGAAGTAATGAAGCACCAGGAACGGCGATAGTAAGATTAAATACAGATGGTACATTGATTGGTAGCTTTGCTACACCTAATAGCCCTTTTGATGTTATTGATACAGGAACGGAAGCTATAATAAGTTTTATTTCTTCAAACTCTATTGAAAGATATGATTACAGCGGAAATAGTTTGTCAACCATAACAACTTCTGTTAATTTTCCTCAACAATTACAATATAATAGCAGCGATAATTCAATTTATGTAACAGGGTTTAGTAGTCCAAGTGGACTTTATAAATTTGATGTTGCTACAGGAACTCAGCAATATTACTCGAGTGTCGTTTCAAGTTTGCGTGGAGTAATAGAATTAGATAATGGCGAATTTTTAGTATCCAATAGTTCAGGTGTATTTAGTTTAGATACAGGGTCTAATACTTCTACAAGTATAATTTCAGGGTCATCACAATACTTTACGAGAGTAGATTTAACTCCTTTAAGTATTGAGGAAGAGACATTAGAAAGCTTCGGCCTATATCCCAATCCGGCAAAAAACTTTTTGAATATTAAAGCTAATGTTCAGTTTAATAAAATTGTGATAAGCAATTCACTTGGTCAGACAGTATCTACTTTAGATGCGGAATCTAATCAAGATGAAATTGATATAAGTCAACTCAATTCAGGAATATACATAGTTACCTTAGAAAGCGATACAGGTAAGCAGGTAAAGAAATTTATTAAGAATTAGATCTATCGTCTACTTCTTCTATTTTGTCTTGCTGAAGTTGGCTGACCATAATGTTGTCTTGGGATAGAAGCCTTTTTCATTTGTTGCTTCATCATCTTTATTTGGTCAGCTAGCATATCCCTTTTGTCAAGCTTTTCAGCTTCGGCTAATAATTTTTGAGCTTCTTGCTTTCTTCTTTTAGAAAAAGCAATACCAGCTAAATTTAACTTAGCCATCGCTAAGTCATGATCCATAGACAAACCTAAACTAACAGCATTTTTGAAATACTTTTCAGCTTCATTCATATTGGTTTGAGAAACCATAATACCATTTAAATAGCTTAAATAACCTTGTTGCTTTTTTACAAGGGCACCTTCCGGATTTTTGATTTTGTCTAACCATTTTTTAGCACCTTCAAAATCCTGTTTTCTCAATTTTAAAAACGCAAGAAGTATAAACTCGTTTTTAAAGTATAAAAAGATAAATATTAAAGAAAGTAAAATAAACATAATGCCGTTCCCAATGTAGCCTTCTATAAATTGATAGATAGCATAACCAATAATAAGGACAGCAATAGCAAGTTTTATATTTTTATTGAACATTATTCTATATTATTTTTGAGGTGAGCAAAGGTAATAAAAACAAATAGAAATATTTTTATTTTAGTACTTGCTAAAGTAAAAACTTGTTGTATATTTGCACCCAGTTTTGAGATACCGCTCAATTAATTAAAGAAAATTAGTTTTAAAAAAATATAAGTCATGCCAAAAAGAACGTTTCAGCCGTCAAAAAGAAAGAGAAGAAACAAGCACGGTTTCAGAGAAAGAATGGCTTCTGTTAACGGAAGAAAAGTTTTAGCACGTAGAAGAGCTAAAGGTAGAAAGAGATTATCTGTATCTTCAGAATCAAGACATAAGAAATAATGATTAACAATTGTTGATATTTTAAAGGTGTTACTTAGGTGTAACGCCTTTTTTTATACCTAATTCATAACTATTTTTGCACACCAAAACATACTCTCATGCCAAAGAATAAAAACATCAAATCTATTTTACTTATAGGATCAGGACCAATAGTTATTGGTCAAGCTTGCGAATTCGATTATTCAGGTTCACAAGCCTTAAGATCTTTAAGAGAAGACGGGATTGAAACAATCCTTATCAATTCAAACCCAGCAACAATCATGACAGATCCAACAATGGCCGATCATGTATACTTGTTGCCTCTAACTACAAAATCTTTAGTTAAAATATTAAAGGAACACCCTCAAATTGATGCGGTTTTACCAACAATGGGTGGCCAAACAGCTTTAAACTTATGTATTGAAGCTGATGAAAAAGGAATTTGGGAAGATTTTGGAGTTAAAATCATCGGAGTAGATATCGATGCTATTAATATTACCGAAGACAGAGAGAAATTTAGAGAGTTAATGTTGAAAATAGGTGTTGGTATGGCACCACAGGCAACGGCAACTTCATTTTTAAAAGGAAAAGAAATTGCTCAAGAATTCGGATTTCCATTATGCATTAGAGCATCTTTTACCTTAGGAGGAGCAGGTGCTTCTATTGTCTATAATGAAGAGGAATTTGATGAATCACTAACTAGAGGTTTGGAAATTTCACCAATCCACGAAGTAATGATTGATAAAGCTATGATGGGTTGGAAAGAGTATGAGTTAGAGCTTCTTCGTGATAGAAATGATAACGTGGTTATTATTTGTACTATCGAAAATATGGATCCAATGGGAATTCATACAGGTGACTCAATAACTGTAGCACCAGCAATGACATTATCTGATAGAACATTCCAAAAAATGCGTGATATGGCAATTCATATGATGCGTAGTATTGGTGACTTTGCAGGTGGTTGTAATGTTCAATTCGCGGTGAGTCCTGATGAAGAAGAGGAAATCATTGCAATTGAGATTAACCCACGTGTATCTCGTTCTTCGGCATTGGCAAGTAAAGCTACGGGTTATCCTATTGCTAAAATTGCAGCCAAGTTAGCTTTAGGTTACACTTTAGATGAATTAAATAACCAAATTACTAAATCAACTTCAGCCTTATTTGAACCTACATTAGACTACGTTATTGTAAAAATACCACGTTGGAATTTTGATAAGTTTGAAGGTTCTGATAGAACTTTAGGTCTTCAAATGAAAGCAGTTGGTGAGGTTATGGCAATCGGTCGTTCGTTCCAAGAAGCATTACACAAAGCAACGCAATCTTTAGAAATTAAGCGTAACGGTTTAGGTGCTGATGGTAGAGGTTATACGAATTACGATGAGGTCATAGATAAATTAACACATGCAAGTTGGGACCGTGTATTTGTGATTTATGATGCGATACAGATGGGAATTCCTTTGAGTCGAATTCATGATATTACAAAAATCGATATGTGGTTCTTAAAGCAATATGAAGAGCTTTTCCACCTTGAAAAAGAAATTTCAACTTATAATATTGACAATATTGATAGAGAATTATTGTTGGAAGCTAAACAAAAAGGCTATGGTGATAGACAAATCGCCCATATGCTAAAATGTTTAGAAAGTGAAGTTTACAATAAAAGAAGAGATTTAAAGATTAATAGAGTTTATAAATTGGTAGATACATGTGCTGCTGAATTTAAAGCTCAAACACCTTACTACTATTCTACTTTTGAGAGTGAAGTGGAAACTGCAGATGGTACTGTAACAGTAGCCAATGAAAGTTTAGTAACGGATAAGAAAAAAATCATAGTACTAGGTTCTGGACCTAACCGTATAGGTCAAGGTATAGAGTTTGATTATTGTTGTGTACATGGTGTATTAGCAGCAGCAGAATGTGGTTATGAAACCATAATGATAAACTGTAACCCAGAAACGGTTTCTACAGATTTTGACACAGCTGATAAACTTTATTTTGAACCAGTTTTCTGGGAACATATTTATGATATCATTCAACATGAAAAACCAGAAGGAGTTATTGTACAGTTAGGTGGTCAGACCGCTCTTAAACTTGCAGAAAAGCTTGATAGATATGGTGTAAAGATCATGGGTACAAGTTTCCAGTCTTTAGATTTAGCTGAAGACAGAGGAAGTTTCTCAACCTTATTGAAAGAAAATAATATTCCTTATCCAAAATTTGACGTTGCAGAAACTGCTGATCAAGCTTTGGCTATTGCAGATGTATTAGATTTTCCAATTTTGGTAAGACCTTCTTATGTACTAGGTGGTCAAGGGATGAAAATTGTCATCAATAAAAAGGAATTAGAAGAGCATGTTATTGATTTATTGAAATCGATTCCTGGAAATAAATTACTTCTAGATCATTATTTAGATGGAGCAATAGAAGCTGAAGCAGATGCTATTTGTGATGGAGAAAATGTTTACATTATAGGTATCATGGAGCATATAGAACCATGCGGAATTCACTCTGGTGATAGTAATGCAACATTGCCACCTTTCAATTTAGGTGAGTTCGTAATGCAGCAAATCAAAGATCATACTAAAAAGATAGCGTTGGCACTGAATACGGTTGGTTTAATCAATATTCAGTTTGCAATTAAAGATGATATTGTTTATATCATTGAAGCTAACCCAAGAGCATCTCGTACTGTACCTTTTATAGCTAAAGCTTACAAAGAGCCTTACGTTAATTATGCTACAAAAGTAATGTTGGGAGAGAAGAAGGTGTCAGATTTTGACTTTAAGCCACAGTTAGATGGTTATGCTATAAAACAACCAGTCTTTTCGTTTAATAAGTTCCCTAATGTAAATAAAAAATTAGGTCCTGAAATGAAGAGTACAGGTGAAAGTATTTTGTTTATCGAAAGTTTAAAGGATGACGAATTTTATGATTTATATGCAAGAAGAAAAATGTATTTGAGCAAATAATGGCATAATTTTCGATGACGTGTTAAGTATATTAATTAATATTTGCTAACTTAGCATGTATAATAGTGTACGAGTATGAGAATAAAACTACTATTTTTATTGTTTTTTGTATCTGCTTTTTCCTTTGCACAGCTTAATGTTGATCAAAGGGATGAATTTACTATTTCTCCAAATCCAGCAAAAAATAAGCTTAATATTACATTACCAAGTACGGATAGTGATATTAAACTTGAAGTGTTTGATGTATTAGGAAAGCGAGTGTACAAAGGTGTTTTAACACGTCTAGAGTCCTCAATCAATGTATCTGATTGGAAGAATGGAGTATATTTAGTGAGAGTGACTAATGATAAAGTTACTCAGACTAAGCGATTTATTAAACAATAAGTTTAAAACCAAAATATTGAAAAGCCATCACATTGTGATGGCTTTTTTTATTTCATATCAATTTTTACTCTAAAGTCTTTAAGTAAATCTAGATAATCGTCAACATTTTTATAGATTTCGTTTAGAAACTCAGCTTTTTTAGCATCGTCTTCTCGACGCTTAATCGCTCTAATAAAGCGTTTAGCTTCAATTTTAGATTTTATGATTAACCCAGGAACTGATGCTGTTTTTCCAAATTCATCGACAGCAACCATAGTGAAGTAAGAAGAATTACAATGTTTTACCTCTCCTGTTGTTATGTTTTCAGATTCAACACGTATACCAACAACCATTGACGATTTACCAACGTAATTAATAGACGCTTTCATCGTTACTAATTCGCCAACCTCAATAGGTCTTAAAAAATTTACTTTATCAACAGAAGCTGTAACACAATAACTTCTGGAGTGTTTTGAGGCACAAGCAAAAGCAATTTGATCCATTAAGCCTAGAATATAACCACCATGTATTTTACCACCAAAGTTGGTGTTAGATGGTAGCATTAATTCGGAAATCTGGATTTTGGAGTCTTCAGTAGTTTTAAACATAAACGTTGTGTTTCTAATATAATTTTCTAAATATCATCATCCGAAGCACGCTTTATAATGCTTTCTGGTAGTGCTTTTTTTGCTTTGGCACCCATTTTCTTAATTTTTTCAACTCTCGAAATTAGGTTGCCTTTACCTTCAACAAGTTTGTTCATGGCAGCAGAATAGTCAGTCTTAGCAGCATCTAATTTTTTACCAACACCAGTTAAGTCTGAAACTAAACCTTCAAATTTATCATACAACGCACCTGCTTGTTTGGCAATTTCCATAGCATTTTGTTGCTGCTTTTCGTTATTCCACATGGTATCAACGGTGCGTAATGTGGCTAAAAGGGTAGAAGGAGTAACTATGACTATATTTTGTTCAAATGCTTTATTGTAAAGTGTGTTATCTTCATTAATAGCAACAGCAAAAGCAGGTTCAATAGGAATGAACATCAATACAAAGTCAGGGGATTCTATATCATATAAATCTTGATAGTTTTTTGCGGAAAGTTGATCCACATGCTTTTTAATGGAATTAACATGAGCTTTTAAAAATAAAGGGCGTTCCTCATCTTCAGCATTTACCAATTGTTCGTAAGCCGTTAAGGACACTTTGGAATCGATAATCATTATTTTTGAATCAGGAAGATGTAAAACCACATCAGGCATTACACGAGAACCATCTTCGCGTTGAAAATTCTGCTGAACAAAATATTCCCTATCTTTCTCCAAACCAGACTTTTCTAAAACACGTTCCAATACCAATTCTCCCCAATTTCCTTGGGTTTTACTATCACCTTTCAAAGCTTTTGTTAAGTTAGTGGCCTCTTTAGCCATTTGCTGATTAAGATCTTTTAAGCCCAACAATTGTTCTTTTAAAGCTGAATGCATACTAATACTTTCCTTTTGAGAATCTTCAACACGCTTTTCAAAAGTTTTTATTTTTTCTTCAAGTGGATTAAGAATGTTTTTAATGTTTTCTTTATTCTGAAGTGTGAATTTTTCTGACTTTTCATCTAATATTTTAGAAGCCATCAATTCAAAATCTTTGCGTAATTGTTCTTGTTGTTTGGCAAGTTCTTCGTCACGTTTTAGGTTGTGTTGTTGAAGATTTTCAAATTCGGTATTTCTTCGTGAAAGTTCAGCGTTAAGGAAATCTTTCTCTTTACGAATATCCTCACGTTCTATTTCTATCTTAGAAATGGTTTCTTTTAAATCTTGCAATTGCTGATTAAAAAGTATATGTTGTTTTTCATTTTCTAGTTCAGAATTTTGTTTTAACTCTTCAAATTGTTTTTTAAGATTGGCGTTGCGTTCTTCTAAAGTACTTTTGTCACTTTTACTCTTTAATTGAGCAAATTTTAAGCCGATAAAAGCGCCAATTCCGCCAGATATTAATATGGCTATAAATAAAATGAGTGTGTCGTTCATGTTTTAAAAAGGAAATTTATCAAAGATAAATATTTAGCCTGAAGTCTGAAGTAAGAAGCGAGAAGAAATAGGAGTTATTTCTTCACTTTAAATCCACCAGAGGTATTATCAAAAGTAATTAAGTCATCAGGGAAAAGAGACTCAAAAACACCTTGTGAGATAAGATTACAAGGTTGGTCGTAAAATATATTATTGTGCGTCATCACAATCATATGGTCACAAAGTTGAATGGCTAAATCAATTTCGTGAGAGGAAAACAAGATTGTTTTTCCTGTATCTTTTGTCAGCCTTTGAAGTAGTTTCAGGATATAAGCTTTGTGATACATGTCTAGGTGAGTAGTAGGCTCATCTAAAACAATAATGTCTGTATCTTGTGCTAGTGCACGAGCAATCATTACTTTTTGTAGTTGACCATCACTAAGCTCGTAACACTTTTTATATTTTAAGTCAGCAATATTGATTTGCTCTAATGCAGAGTTAATAATATCGATGTCTGTATGGCTAAGATTACCAATCCAATTGGTGTAAGGTTGCCTGCCCAAAGCCACAAGTTCTAATACAGAAAGGTTTTTTGAAGTTAAAGCTTCGGTTAATACAATGCTAAGTTGAGTAGCCAGTTCAATAGGTGAAATGGACTCTAGGGATTTATTGTTGAGTAACACTTTCCCAGATAAAGCAGGTTGCACTTTTATAAGTGTTCTTAATAATGTGGATTTTCCAATACCGTTTGCACCAACCAAGCCTATTAATTGCCCTTTTTGTAATTCAAAATTGATATTTTGGGCAATAACAGTTGCTTCCTTTTTGGTTTTATAACCAATGATAAGGTTTTCTGTTTTTAGGATGGTATGTTGATTGGTGATTTTCAAAATTTAAAAAATATTCTGTCATCCTGAACTTGATTCAGGATCTTATAAGATTCCGCATCAAGTGCGGAATGACAATTAAGGTCTACCTTCATAATTCTAACTTTTCTAAAACATCATTTTTCGTTGTCTAACCAATAACCAAATCACAACTGGTGCACCAACCAAAGCTGTAATGGCATTGATAGGTAAGGTGTAGTCGCTTCCTGGTATTTGCGCTATGCTATCACAAATTAGCATCACTATAGCTCCAAACAAAAATACAGCAGGTAATAAGATTTTATGGTTTGAGGTTTTAAAAATCTGTCGTGTTAAATGTGGAATGGCTAAGCCAATAAAAGCAATCGGACCAGCAAAAGCAGTAATTGTACCTGCAATAAGACTTGTAGCTAAAATGATAATTAAGCGACTTTGTTTGAGATTTAAGCCTAAGCTTTTGGCATAATTATCACCCAATAGTAAACTGTTGAGCCCTTTGATAGAAAAAATGCTCAGAATAGTTCCTGCACAATAAATACCAAAGAAAATTAAGAGTTCGTTCCAAGATAGGTTGCTTAGACTTCCAAATCCCCAAAAAATGTATTGTTGTAATTGTTCTGCAGAGCTGAAGTATGAAAGTACACTCACCACTGCAGCAGTTATACTTCCAAACATTAATCCGATAATAAGGATTGCCATAGTGTCTCTTACTTTGTTCGATACAGCTAACACAGCCATAAGTACTAAAAAACTCCCCAAACTAGCAGCGATAACAATACTCCACTTAGAAATTAAAGTTGAAGCAAAAAGACCACCAAATAACCCAGAACCTAAAATAACCAAAGCTACACCTAAACTAGCACCAGAACTGATACCTAAAACAAAAGGACCTGCTAAGGGGTTTCTAAATAGTGTTTGCATTAAAAGCCCTGAAATACCCAGTCCTGAACCTACCAAAATTGCAGTTATAGCCTTTGGTAATCTAACATTTGTAATAATGATTTGCCAAGTTTCATTCTCAGAATTTCCAAGTAGAATTGAAATGGTTGATTTTAGAGGAATACTTACAGAGCCAAGACTTATATTTATAAAAAAACATATTACCAAAACTAAGGCAAGTATTGTAAATGAGGTGTAATATGTATTTTGATTGTTCAACTATTCAAGTGGTTTAAAAAAGAAAGGAGTATAATCTTCTAATAATTTAGGGTGACTAACTCTTATAAGATCTTTTAATATTAAATCTGGTCGCGCTGTTCCTAATTCGTAGTATAAAACACCGCCTGTTTTACCAGTAGTATTTGTAAAACTATAAATAGCTTTATTCTTAAAAGCTTTAAAGTTGGTATATAAGGCATTGGCACTTTCAAGTTGTTCTAAACTGCTGTAATAAGAAGGACTTAACCATAAATCGGCATCTTTTGCTTTTTCAAAAACGGCTTCAAAACTCAATGCTAAACTGCCATTTCCAGAAGTATCTTTCCATAGGTAATTTACATTAGCATCCTTTAGAAGTTGTGCTTCAGGACTAGAGCCATTGGGCAAGTACCAAACATCTTTATGCATAGCTCCACTTAAAACTGTTGGTTTATTTCTTGCGTTTTTTGCTAATTTTTTCGCTTCTAAATAATTTGCTTCAATAGCATTAAAAATAGAGTCAGCCTTAGCTTCTTTATTATAAATTGTACCAAAAAATTTAATCCATTCCGCTTTAGCTAAAGGAGAAGATTCTACCCAGTCTCCATTGTAAATTACTGGTATTCCAGCTTTTTTTATGGTTTCAAAAGTTTTGTTAACACCATCAACACCAAAACCAATAACTATATCAGGATTTAGGTCTAACAATACTTCGGTATTTATACCTTCATTTTTTCCAAGTTCACGTATTTTACCATTATCTATACGTTCTCTAGTTTTTTCAGAAGACACATAGTCTGTGCCAGGAAAACCAACCAAAGTTTGTTCCACACCCAAGAGTTCTAAAGCGGGAATATGAGTTGTTGAGGTTACTACAATTTTGGAAATACTATCAGTTATAAAAGTATCATATTCATCTTTTGGAAAGGTCATTTTCGATAATTGTTCTTTTGAAGCGATAAGGTATTTATAACTCTTTTCGGATTCAGGCCAAGGATTTTTTATGATTAAAATTTTATGGCTAGAATAATCTTCAATAGCAAATCCTTCGGCATATTTTAGTATTAATGCACTTTGGTCTTTGCTTGGTAATTCAGGTAAGATTCTTGAAGCATCTTTGTCTTCTTTACAGCCAAGTAATAGAACCAATAAAATTATTAAAACTAGAAACTTTCTCATATGTAACCTTTGTAACGAAACAATTTTTGTTCTGTTGGTAAATTTGGTAAAACTACAATAAGATGCGAGGAGATTCAAATTTAACACTATATATTGTTGCAGGAATCATTATAGCTCATTTTGTAATTGGCTTTATTTATCTCATTTATAAAATGAATAAGAAAAAGTAAATTATTCACTTCTAAAATTCTTTAATGTTCTATTTTTGCTGAGAATTTTTGGTTCGATAAGGTTATGTCTTAAAATTAAGGTGAGATACAGCCACTTCGATTAAAAGGGAATCTGGTGAAAATCCAGAGCTGTTCCCGCAACTGTAAATTTTTGCCGAAACATTTTCGGTACCATTTTCGGTTATTGCTTACTTCATAAACCACTGTTCTTTTAAGAATGGGAAGGTTAGGGCAATAGAAAATAAGTCAGGAGACCTGCCAAATTCAAATCAAACAAAGTCAAACTTTCGGGATAAAAGTTTACTCGATAATAGAGAATTCATTTTCTCATCATCGCTGTATGTTCTCTCGAGCAATTAATTCTTAAAATGAACAAAACAAAATTGTTTTGTAACATACTTGGTATGGGTATGTTTACTGTTGGGTTGGCACAAACACCATCCGACTCTTTAAAAGTTGAACAACTAGACGAAGTTGTAGTTACGGATTCTAAATTTCAACTCAAACGTGAAAATTCAGGTAAAGTTATCACAAAAATCACTTCAAAAGATTTAGAAAAACTTCAAGGACAGTCTATTGCAGAAATTATAGGAAGAACTGCAGGTATCGAAATCAATGGTGTTAGAAGTAATGCAGGGCAAAACTTAAGTTATTTTGTTCGTGGTGGAAGAAACAGACAGGTTTTGGTACTCATTGATGGTATTCAGGTTACAGATCCATCTCAGATAGCCAATGATTACGATTTACGTTTGTTGAATGCAGATCAGGTAGAATCTGTAGAAATTTTAAAGGGTGCTTCAAGTACATTATACGGCACAGGTGCGGCAACAGCTGTAATCAATATTAAATTGAAAGAAGCCTCAAAAAAAGCTGTTAATTTAAATTTAAAAACGGTATTGGGAACCAACCAAACCGCAAAAGAGAGCGATTATGCAATTGAAGATTTTAGAAACAGTGTGTCTTTAAATGGAAGTCTTGGTGATTTTAATTATTTAGCTAGTTTTGGACACCAATACACTGATGGGTTGTCGGCAATTTCAAATGGTACAGAGTCCGACCCTTTTAACAGTTATAATGGTAATTTAAAACTAGGATATAAATTCAGCAGTAATTTTAAGCTAAACACTTATGCTAGTTTTGATAATTATAAAGCTAATTTTGATGACAGCTTTGCTATGGTTGATACTGATGATGTTTCAGAATCTAAACAATATAGAATAGGGGCTTCTCCAGAATTCAAATACAATAATGGTAGTATTACTGTTAATGCTGTTTATAATGATATTGAAAGAGATATTCAGTCTAGCTACCCTTCGCGATATGATGCCCAAAGTATTGTTGTAGATGCTTATAATAGATACACGTTTAACAAAAAGTTTTATACAGTTTTGGGTGTGAATTTTCAGGATAACCAAATGGAAAGTTTTTCCATTCCTTTTGGAGAAACAGAGTTTAGTCAAGACATAGATCCAGAAAACGCACAATTTACCATTACAGATCCTTATGCTAATGTAGTCTATGTGTCAGATTTTGGTTTGAATATTAATGCTGGCGCACGTTTAAATAACCACAGTGAGTATGGAAGTCATTTAGTGTATAGTGTAAACCCTTCTTTTAAAAAGGATTTGTCCTTTGGATACATTAAAGGATTGGCGAGCTATAGTACAGCTTTTATAACACCGTCTTTATATCAATTGTTTGAACCAGCTTATGGTAATGCAGACTTAGAACCAGAAGAAAATCAAACGATAGAAGTAGGAGCTGAGTTATTGGTAGAGGATATTGCTACAGTGAGTTTGGTTTATTTTAATAGAAATGAAGACAATTTTATAGATTTTGTAGATTTAGGAAATTTCGTTTATCAATATAGTAATGTAGATACATCATTTACAGCAAGTGGTTTGGAGCTTATAGCACAATTGAAAATAGCAAAAAACTTAAATCTTAATCTTAACGGAACTTATACCAAAGTAGATGAAGACTTAAATTTGAGAATTCCTGAAATCAAAGTTAATTCTAGGTTAGATTATCAGTTATGCGATGCTACGATGTTGAGTTTGTCGTATCAGTATAATGATGAGCGTAATGATTCTGTTTATAACAGCACTACTTTTATGAATGATATTGTAGCATTGAAATCTTATAACTTATTAGATTTTTATATCAGTCATAAGGTGTTAAAAAATACAATGACCATTTTTGCTAATCTCACCAATATTTTGAACGAGGATTATCAAGAGCTTTATGGTTTCTCAACAAGAGGTCGAGGTTTTAATTTAGGTTTCAATCTCAACTTATAAAAAAAAGAGCCACTTTTAAGTGGCTCTTTTTTTATTCAATATACATGTCTTGTTCTAGTGGTTTCAATTTCGATTTTATAAGTCGTAAAGAACTAATAGTTTCAATAGATTGATTTAAAGGCCTTCCGTTTAAAGTTATATCTTGTATAGCTGCTGCTAAAAGAGGTTCGTTAACATCACCCAAAATTCCAAGATTACTTGGAGATTCAGTAATTTCTACATCAGGAACTATTCCAGTACTAGGAACAATTTCTTCATTTACATTGCTTGTAAAGTAAATTAAGGGCTGTAAAGCATACGTGTGGTTTGGATTAATGTTGTCCGTACCAAATAAACTTGGAGAGTCAAAAACTGTGTTTGAAGCTTGAGATTTTCCAACCGTATTTTCACCAATTACTACAACATCAATATATGCTTCTAGGCTGTTTATAATCATTTCACTTGCTGAAGCTGTTCTTCTATTGGTAGTTAACACGTAGAGCTTGGATAGGTTTAAGCTATTTATAGAGCCTCCTCCTTGAATTGAGTTAGTAAATAAGTAATTTGTATCATTATTACTTAGGTTTTCATTGAACAGTAGTTTAGAAAAAATACTTCCATTAAACTGTCCTGTAATCATACTGCCAAGATATGCAGCTGTTTGTACAGAACCACCGCCATTATATCTTAAGTCTAAAACTAATTCTGTTACTCCAGCAGCTTGTAACTGTCCAAAAGCATCATTTAATTCATCTTCATAATTGCTAGTGAATCTATTATATAGTAAATAACCAATTGAAGTTCCGTCTACTGTTAAAGTTTCTACAGTGTGGACAGGGTTTTCAGTATACTGGACTTTAGTAAGATCAGCACTTTCGCCATTTAAGGTTATAGTATCATCAGACGTGTCTTCAGTTCCGTTATTATCATAATCAGCAAAATTCAATGTATATGAGGTCGAATTCAATAGGCTAGCATAATTCGTTTCATTTAAGGTTTCACCATTTACCACCCTAAAAATTTGTCCGCGTTGTAAACCTAAATTTGAGGCAGCACTATTGTTCAATACTAAAGTTATAACACCAAAAACTTCAAAGTCGCTTCCAGGCACATAGTATAGATTAAATTCTAATCCATTACTTAATGATGTGCCTTGTAATTGATTTTGTAAATCATAATAGTTACTATAAATGCGACTAAATTTATCTACGTTTTGTGGATCATATTTTAAATCTTCAAATAAAACTTCAGGTGTTTCATAGGTAGCTAAATAATCACTGTACTCTTCGTTGGAAGAAAATCTATCGTTAGCCAAATCAGGAATGTCAGACTTATATAGATACACAGCATTCATAGCTTTCCATACAAAATCCTTTACATCTGTACTAGAGTAGGTAATATTATCATCCATATCATCAAAACAGCTCGATAAGGATAGTAATACAACTCCCGCAAATAATAGGTTAATATACTTTTTCATAGTTTCAATTTTTTCTTTAGTAGCAAAATTTTACACATAGTTGTAAAACTCTAAATTTACTTACATTATTATAAATAAAAAAACTTTGTAACAAAATGTAATGTGGTTCGTCGTAATTATGAAAGCAAGTAAAAAAGCTTTTAACCACCAATCAAAAAGTAATGAAGCAGACAGATTTTGTAAGCTTAGTAATGCCATTTAAGGATAAAGTATTTCGTTTAGCCAAACGATTATTGGTTTCTCGTGAAGAAGCTGAAGACGCTACACAAGAAATACTTTTGAAATTATGGAATAACAAACAGAAAATTGGCGACTATAAAAATGTGGAAGCCTTTTCTATGACAATGACAAAGAATTTCTGTTTAGATAGACTGAAGTCTAAACAAGCGCAGAATCTTAAAATTGTTCATAGTAATTATACAGACAACAGTTCGTCATTACAAAAGCAAGTAGAAGCAAAGGATAGTGTGGATTGGGTATCAAAAATTATGGACGATTTACCCGAACAACAAAAAATAATAGTGCAGCTAAGAGATATTGAAGAATACGATTTTACAGAGATAGCTAAAATGTTAGATATGAATGAAACCGCAATACGTGTCAATTTATCAAGAGCAAGAAAAACAATAAGAGAAAAATTAACTAATACGCATCAATATGGTATTAAATAATATAGAAAAATTAATAGAAAAGTATAACAATGCAGAGACATCGTTAGCCGAAGAAAAGCAGTTAAAGGCTTATTTTAATAGTGATGATGTAGCACCGCATTTAGAGCAATACAAGCCTTTGTTTCAATACTTTTCATTGTCTCAACAAGAGCAGTTTACCAAAGACGTTCCATTAAACACTAAGAAAAAAACAAGATTATATCAGTGGATTTCTGTCGCAGCTGTAGCCGTTCTTATGTTAGGCATAATTGTTCCCAAAATTCTTGGTCCTTCTGATGAAGAATTAAAACAGCGAGAACTAGCCATGGAAACCTATAATAGAACTATGGAAGCTTTGAGTCTAGTTTCATTAGGAATGAATGAGGGCAAGGAACAATTAACCAATTTAGCCTTAGTTGGAGAGAACATTAATGAAGGTGCTCAGCAAGCAAGTAGGCTAAGTGAATTTAATCAAGTAACAAACAGAATTTTAAAAAACAAGTAAACAAATTTAAAGATTAGAAATTATGAAAAAAGTAGTAATTATAGCAGCACTTTTACTAGCACCATTAGCAACGTTTGCTCAAGGTGTATTTGATAAGTTTGAAGATATCGAAGGTGTGTCATCATTTGTCATCAATCAAAAAATGTTCAGAATGTTAGCCAGTATAGATATTGATTTAGATGATAAAGAAGATCAAGAATTCTTAGAAATGGCTAAAAAAATAACAGGTCTTAAAGTATTTACAACTGGTGATGAAAAAGTATCTTCTGATATGAAGTCTACAGTAACCAATTACCTTAAATCAGCAAACTTAGAAGAGTTAATGCGTTTTAAAGATGGTGAGCAAACCGTGAAGTTTTATGTTAGAGAAGGTAAGGACGAAAACCATGTAAAAGAATTATTAATGTTTATCACAGGTTTAAAAGAATTAACCGAAGGACAAAACATTGAAATCAACGGAAAGAAAAGAGAGTTTGAAACACTTATATTATCTCTAACAGGCGATATCGATCTAAGACAGATTTCTAAAATCACTAATAAAATGGACGTTCCAGGTGGTGATAATCTGAAAAAAGCAGGTGAAAAGAAAAGTAAATAAACCTATGATACAATCAATCAAAAAATCAATGGTTATGTTGCTTTTGGTTACAGTTTTTCTAAGCTGTAACCAAGGGCCAACATTGCAAACCTATTATGTAGATAATGAATTAAAACCAGGTTTTATTTCTGGTGATGTACCTGCAAGTTTTATAAACTTAGAAGGTGTCGATCTTACTGAAGACCAAAGAGAAGCTTATGAGTCGGTAGATAAATTAAATATTTTAGCTTTTAAGGCTGACGATAAAAATACCGAAGAATACAAAACTGAATTAGGAAAAGTTAAAACGATTCTTAAAGATGAGAAGTACGAAGAACTGATGAGAGGTTCTACTTCAGATGGTAAGTTTTCTATAAAATTTATTGGTGATTCCGAAGCGAGTATAGACGAATTAATACTTTTCGGTAGTTCTAGCGATCAAGGCTTTATTGTAGTGAGAGTTTTGGGTGATGATATGAATGCAGGTAAGCTTATGAAACTATCTGATGTTTTACAAAAAGCAGATATAGATAACGAGCAGTTAAATAGCTTTAAAGATTTTTTTAAATAATAAACTGACAGTATTATTTAAATGTTAATGAGAATCGTCTTGAAGGTCATCTTCAAGGCGATTTTCTTTTTCCTCGTTTTTTAAAGCGTAAGTTATAGCAACACTTATTAAAGCTGCAAACCCTAAAAACAATAAAATCTTCACAAGAAAATTGTTTAAGGCATCAAACATTCCAGCAACAAAAAAAGTAACAGGAATTATAAATACAAAAATTCTTGCGATATCATTTTTGTTCGCGGGTAATAGTTTCATATACCAGTATAGTTACTTGGAGATATCGCTTTTAGTTCGGTTTTTATTGCATCTGAAACCTCTAAAGTATCAATAAAATTTGATATGGAGCTTTTAGTAATCGCTTCGTTAGTTCTTGTAAGACCTTTTAAAGCTTCATAAGGATTCGGGTAATTTTCTCGTCTTAAGATAGTTTGAATAGCTTCTGCCACAACAGCCCAGTTATTCTCTAAGTCTTCAGCAAATTTAGCTTCATTAAGTAATAACTTGCCTAAACCTTTCAAGGTAGATTTAAAAGCAATAATAGTATGTCCAAAAGGTACACCAACGTTTCTTAAAACTGTACTGTCTGTAAGGTCACGTTGTAGTCTTGATATAGGTAATTTTGCAGACAAATGTTCTAAAATTGCATTAGCAATCCCAAGATTACCTTCACTGTTTTCAAAATCAATAGGATTTACTTTGTGTGGCATAGCAGAACTTCCAACTTCCCCTTTTTTAATCTTTTGCTTAAAGTAATCCATAGAAACGTATGTCCAAATATCACGATCTAAATCTATGATAATGGTATTAATACGTTTTAAAGCATCAAACAACGCAGCCATATGGTCGTAATGCTCTATTTGTGTTGTTGGAAATGAATGTTGTAAACCTAATTTTTCTTGAACGAATTTTGTTCCAAAGTCTTTCCAGTCAATATTAGGATAAGCCACTTTATGAGCATTATAATTTCCTGTTGCACCACCAAATTTTGCAGCACTTGGGATGTCATTCAATAAATTGAACTGTTCTTTCAGTCTCACCACAAAAACTTCAATTTCTTTACCCAAACGTGTAGGAGATGCTGGCTGTCCATGAGTTCTGGCTAGCATAGGTACATTTTCCCACTCTTTAGCTAAACTTTCAATTTTTTCTAATACCGAAAGATATTCAGGAACATAAACATCATTCATAGCGTCCTTAATACTCAAAGGAATTGCTGTGTTGTTAATATCCTGAGACGTCAATCCGAAATGGATAAACTCTTTGTAATCCGATAACCCAAGTTTGTCAAACTGTTCTTTTATAAAATATTCAACAGCTTTAACATCATGATTGGTAACTTTTTCAATGTCTTTTATAGCAGAAGCATCGTTAGTTGTAAAGTTCTCGTAGATGTCTCTTAAATCAGGAAAAACGGAATGCGGAACAGACTCTAGCTGTGGTAATGGCAATTCGCACAAAGCAATGAAATATTCAATTTCAACTAAAACACGATATTTTATCAATGCTTTTTCTGAAAAGTAATTTCCTAAAGCTTCAACTTTAGATCTATATCTACCATCAATTGGTGAAATGGCGCTAAGTACTGAGTATTGCATTTGCTATAAAATTTTGAAGCCCCAAAGATAGGGAAGTAAGTTGTAAGTAAGAAGTCTAGGGCATGAAGTTTTTTAGCTTTTTGAGCAATACTTGAAGCTTCTAACTTCGCGCTTCTAACTTTTTTATCTTCTTCAAAATATGTCGAGCTCTAGCCTTAAAAGCAGCACTTTGTATATGAAAATCTCGTTCTAAAATTATAACAAGTTCAGGATGTACCCAATCGAATTCGTTACCTAACAAAAACAGCGTATTCATAGAATAAGCTTTAGGAGCCACTTTTTCATCATTAATCATCCAATCGAAACAAGCTTCAATAATTTTTTCTTTGTGCTGAGTAGTGAGCGCGTTAATGATGTTTTGATTCTTTTCCTTGTAATGAGCTATAGCTAAATATTCACAAACCTTGGCCACGGGTCTTACTGCAGGATCAAGATGAACTTTGGAAACATTTTCAGTGAAAGTGTCTAAATGTGGAATTACAGCTTCTAAATTCTCACCACACATAAATTCAAAAACCCAAGCAGCTCTACACGAAATGTTATCATCTACGTCAAAGAGGATATCTAACAGATATGAAACCAATTCAGGATGATCCAATACCATTTTAGAATAGAATAGACGTTTTTCACGCGAGTGGTTAACGTAACTTAATTCTTCGTAAAGTTGGTTTTTTGTCAATTTAAAATACTTAACTTTAGACATCTAAATTAATCAAAAATGAAGATTCTCAAAAAGCTTTTGCTCTTCCTTCTGGTGATATTTATTATCGCACAATTCTTTGGGCCTGAAAAAAATGAAGGTGATATCGCTTCGGTAAATACCTTTTTAACGGAAACCAATCCACCTGAAGATGTAACGCAAATTCTAAAAAATGCCTGTTTTGATTGTCATAGTGATCACACGCGCTATCCTTGGTACAATAATATTACACCTGTTAATTATTGGTTGGCGGAACATGTAGAAGATGGAAAAAAACATTTTGATGTATCGAAATGGTCAAGCTATTCCGATAAAAAGAAAGATCATAAACTTGAGGAATTAGCAGAAGAGGTGGAGCGAAAAAGTATGCCTTTAGAAAGCTATACTTGGGCACATAGTGATGCTAAGTTATCCCAAGAGCAAATTGATGCTGTGATAAAATGGGTTGAAATGGCACGGATTAAATACGTGTTCATGAAAGAACCACAGTAAATTGACATACCTTTTCTGAATTACCACAGAAAATTCTGGAATTATTGATTTTGTTTTTGGACTTTTACCAGCATGAATAAGCGATTATTAGTCATAGGCTTTGTTTGGCCAGAACCAAAAAGTTCTGCAGCTGGAAGTAGAATGTTACAGTTGTTAGAGCAGTTTCAGAGTCAAGGTTTTGATATCACCTTTGCTTCAACAGCAAAAAAATCAGCAAACACGTTTGATTTATCTACGCTGAATATCGCAACTCAAGCGATAAAATTAAACGATGCATCTTTTGATGACTTCGTAAGCCAATTACAGCCAGATGTTGTACTTTTTGATCGCTTTATGATAGAAGAGCAGTTTGGTTGGCGCGTTGCAGAGCAGTGCCCTGATGCTTTACGGATTTTGGATACCGAAGATTTTCATGGTTTACGAAAAGCTAGGGAATTGGCATTAAAGCAAAATACCGAACTCACAACAGAACTATTACAAAACGATACTACTAAACGCGAAATAGCCAGTATGTATCGTTGCGATTTAAGCCTGATTATTTCCGAAGCTGAAATTGAAATCCTAACCACGCAATTCAAAATTGATATAGCACTTTTGTGCTATGTGCCATTTTTGTTAGAGCCAGTGTCTAAAGCAGCGCAATCGCAATTACCACTTTTTGAAAATCGAGGACATTTTATAACCATTGGTAATTTTTTACATCCACCAAATTACGATGCGGTTTTGTATTTAAAACAGACCATTTGGCCATTGATAAGAAAGCAATTGTCCAAAGCAGAACTTCATATTTATGGTGCTTACGAATCACAAAAGGTCACCCAATTACATAATGAGAAAGAAGGCTTTTTAATCAAAGGGTTTGCTGAAGACGTCAACGCAGTCATGAAAAACGCCAAAGTATGTTTAGCTCCGTTACGTTTTGGCGCAGGACTGAAAGGCAAATTAGTAGATGCCATGCAAAACGGAACACCTTGCGTAATGTCTAGCATTGCGGCAGAAGGTATGTTTAGCTTCAATGCTTGTCAGACTGAGCCTGTCGAAGTCTCACCAGAGGATAACTCAAATAGTATAACAAATGGCTTTATAGAAGACCAAGCAGAAACCTTTACCCAAAAGGCTGTTGAACTTTATACCAATGGTAATCTTTGGAAAACTAAACAAGAACAAGGCTTTAAGATTTTAGAAAACCGTTTTAGTAAAACACATTTCACTCAAGATTTTGCTGAGCGAATAGCAAGCTTACAAAGCAATATAAAATCGCATCGCGAAAACAATTTTATCGGTAACCTATTGCAACACCAAACCATGCAAAGTACTAAGTATATGAGCAAATGGATTGAGGAGAAGAATAGTTGAGATTTAATTTCAACTTTCGTTATCGGTTTGGCTATGATTTGCTGCATGAAAATCCGCAAGGATTCTTTCCGCCTAAGCTGAAAGATTGCAATGGATTATAGCTGTTGTTTGCCACAATTTTTCTATTCAACTTTATTCAGTGTAACCGTAATATTTCATTAAATCATCAGAAATTTCGTCTAACCATTTATGAACAAGCATTACTAAATCCATAAAATCAATTTCCGCATTAGTTATTATTAAATTTCGGTCAAACCCATCCCCTAAATTTATTGAAAATTTTCCGTTCTTATGATTGATATATGAGCTTTGATTAACGGTGTCAGATGAAGAATATTTACCAATTTCAGATTTTTTCAAATAAGAATCTTTTAGTTCAAATGGATTATCTAATATATATTTTAGCTTATGTCTTATAGCTTCTGGTGTTTTACATTTTAAGTAAAGTTCTCTTCTATAATCTCTTATATCATTTGACAAAACCTTAGAGAAATCTATAGGTTTTTCATGAAAATTTAATATTAAATCAAAATTAAAATTACTATTAATAAAAAAAGTATAACTGCATAATTTTTCAGAAAAACCATAAAAATAATGATAATAAAAAATGAAATCACTATTGTCGAATTTATTTTGGATTTCTTTATATGTCATGGTTGTGTATAATAGTGCTAACTTTTGGGGTATGAATCCGTATTATTGATTTTATATCTACAGTTAACGAAGTTCGCCTAAATTTCCTAAAAAATCAAGTTTATGTTAAAACACTTGCTTAAAATCAAAATGTAAAATATATTTGTCATATAGTAAAAATAATTTTACTAATTATAAAATATACTTGTCATGAATTTAAAACGTATTCAAGATTGCGAACGTAGTAGAATAGAACGTTGGTCGCAGTTTCAGTTAGCTCATCCTTGGAAAACCAGGGCTATTATTTTTTGTGTAGCCGTCATTATAGCATTAATAGCCTTAAAGTTTACGGATACCGATTACCAATGGGTTAAGTTTGGTTTAAGACGCGCTTTATTGGTTGGTCTATTGGCTGTTTCTCTATCCAAAGAAAAAATAGAGGATGAGATGATTGTGTCACTTCGAGCAAAGTCCTTCACCTTAGCTTTTGTACTTGCTGTTTTATATGCTTTGGTGCAACCTGCGGTAAATGTTCTTGTCTTTAATGTATTAGGAAAAGAACATCTTAATGACACATTCACTTATTTTCAGGTATTGTCATTTATGCTTTTAATCCAGATTCTATTTTTTGAAGTTCTAAAACGCAGCAGATAATGGAAAACACAATAAAAGTAGAACGCGCCATTTTGAGTTTAACACAAGGCGATTTGGCAGAGAAAATAGGAGTATCGCGCCAAACTATAAACTCTATTGAAGCCAATAGATATGTGCCTTCAACTGTTTTAGCTTTAAAACTATCTGAAGTATTTGGTAAACCGGTTAATGAATTTTTTAAACTGAGTCCAGAGGATTAGTCACAGTTTATTCTGCGGTTTCAAGTTTATAAAGTCCTGAAGCATGTGGTTTCAAATTTTGGCTAAATGTATTATTAAAAACACCTAGCTTTTCACCAGTCCAAAGATTTGTTATAGTAATATTACCATTAAGATTTAGTCCTGATAAGTTCACTTCAACATCTAAAGTATCTTCATCAGAAATATTGAACAAGGCCAAATACGTATCACCAGAATCTTTATGTTTTGAAGTGATTGCAATACTATTTTCCTTATAGAACAAAGGTTGGGTATCTATACTTTCAGCATGCATTTTTAGAACGTCTTTATTGGTAAGTAGAGACAGCGTAAATTCGTCATTACTTGGTAAATCTCCACCAAAAAATAATGGAGATCTAAATATGCTAAATAATGTCATCAGTGTGTATTGCTCGTCATTGGTCAGTTTAGACATGCGATCATCGCCACGCTCACCACGAATGGATAGTCGTCCTAGCGGAATCATATCACAGTCTGGCCATGTACCACCTCCAATGTAAGGATACCAAGCTTTGCTAACGTCAAATAAATGATCTAAGTGATCCCAACTATCCCAAACATCGTTAACCATTCGCCACATATTTGCATGTTCACTAACATGTTCAGCAGCATCAAACGGAGTAGCGCCTGGTGACGTACTTAATACAATCGCTCTACCTGAGTTATCAATGGCATTTCGTATAAGTTCAACTTCTTTTTCGTGATAAATAGGTGCAGAGAGGTCATCGATTTTGATAAAATCAACTCCCCATTCTGCGTATAATTCAAAAATAGAATTATAGTATTCTTGTGCTCCTGGCTTATCAGCAACTATGGTATAATTATCTTTAAGCCATTTACACTGATTTTCGGTAGTATAGATTTGGTCAGCCGTAATGCCATCAGTTCCTTTAATAGGAAGTTTATTTTCTACAGCTTCTTTCGGAATACCACGCATAATATGAATGCCGAATTTTAAACCCTTATTGTGAATGTAGTCTGCTAAGGCCTTAAAGCCATCTTCTTTTGTAGCTGACGGAAATCTGTTTTGGGCAGGTAAATAACGACCATACTCGTCCATAACGTAAATAGGATCTTTCTGGTTATAGCCATGGCGCTTTGTGTTTTCTACAAACCATCTGATATCCACAACGACATATTCCCAACCAAAATCTTTCAAATGCTCTGCCATGTAATCGGCATTCGCTTTAACTTCATCTTCTCTTACTGTAGGACCGTAGCAATCCCAACTGTTCCAGCCCATAGGTGGAGTCATTGCCCAAGTTTTAAAGTCTTTTGTATCTGTTTTAGCTTCATTTTGAACACTAACTTCAGAGACTTTTTTTTCAGTGTTTTGCTTACAGTTTACAACTAGAAAGGAAATCAGTATAAGAGATAAATGTTTGAAGAGTTTCATAATGGCTTGGATAAAAATATTTGATAAGTTTTATAAGTGTAAAAATCACACTAATGTAAATTTTTATTAGTTTATTTCAAAATAATAATGCTTAATAAGCTGTTTTTAAGATTATTTGTGATGACATTTTTTTGGTTTTCCGATGTTATAGTGAATTAAAAATTTAAGCTATTATGAAAACCAAATTCCAAAATTTTATTGCTCTTTTACTTATTCTAGGCATTGTGTCTTGTTCGTCAGATGATGATGCTTCTCCATCCGAAACAACACCAGCTGGTAATTGGATGCTCACATCTTTAAGTATTGAAACTGCTTTCGATTTCAATAATGATGGTACAGCATCTAGAAATTTATTTGAAGAAACCCCTTGCTACAATGGTGATTTTGTAACCTTAAATGCTGATGGAACTGCAAGAGTGGTTACGTCATTAACTTATATTTATGCCGATGTGGTTAGTGCTACGGACTACAGCTATAATTACGAATGTCAAGATGGTTATGATGTAGATACGGTTTGGGACCAAAAAAATGATATGGTAATTGTGCATTATGGTGCCACTAACTTACAAGGCACTATTCCCGGAAATACCATGACTGTTGTTATTCCAGATTTTTTTAATATTGAAATGTATAATGGTACAAACTACTACGATGTACAAGAGGATGTCACTCTAATATATACTAAAGGATAAACTAACCAACCAATTATTTTGAGAGAAACCATAAAGCATTTTCGTTTTATGGTTTTCGCTTTTTAAAAGATTAGACGTGTAATTTTATCTTTCAAAATAATATTGATACATTTGCATTTGTCTATATATTTTGAATAATGGATTTAAAACAAGTTGAAAAAATATCTAAAGCATTGAGTGACATTAACCGTTTAAAAATTTTGCAATACATGCAAAAGAATAAGGGAAAATTAGAATGTACTCATGCTTGTAATTTATTGTCTTTAGCACAGCCATCCGTGAGTCATCATATAAAAAAGTTGGTTGAAGCTGAGCTTATTAGTCAATATAAAATAGGCAGAAATTTCCATTATTCACTAAATAATGAAACTTGGGATACTTACCAAGTGGCACTAAAAAGCCTTTAATTTTTTAATTAAAACATCGAAACTTTTAAATATATAAATAAGTTTATTTATGTCGAAAAAACACATCGCTTATTCAATTTTAGATCTTGCTATAGTTTCTAAAGGTCAGTCTTTAAGCGATACATTTAAGCATTCTTTAGCTTTGGCACAAGCTGCCGATAAGCTCAATTATAAGCGCTATTGGTTGGCAGAACATCATAATACAGATGCCATTGGTAGTAGTGCGACTTCAATTTTAATCGGGAAATTAGCCGAAGGAACAGAGCGCATCAGAGTTGGTTCTGGTGGTGTTATGTTGCCTAATCATTCTCCTTTAATTGTAGCAGAACAATTCGGGACTTTAGGAATTCTTTATCCAAACCGTATCGATTTAGGTTTGGGTAGAGCACCAGGAACCGATAGAGAGACAGCTCAAGCCATACGTTCAGATTTTTATCAAGCGGCACAATCTTTCCCTTCGGAAATTGAAAAAATTCAAGGTTATTTTTCGGATTCTAATTACACTAAAAGAGTCCGAGCCAATGTAGCTGAAGGAGTAGATGTGCCACTTTACATTTTAGGCTCGAGTACAGATAGTGCACATCTTGCAGCAAGAAAAGGTTTGCCATATGCTTTTGCTAGTCATTTTGCAACCACACATTTGTACAATGCTCTAAATATTTACCGTAACGAATTTCAACCTTCTGAAATTTTACACCAGCCATACACTATGGCTGGTGTAAATATTATTGTAGCAGATACGGACGAAGAAGCTGAGCGTATTTCTACGTCCTTATACAGAATGATTATTGGATTGCTTACTGGAAAGCGCGATTATATGCAAGAACCAATAGAAATGACAGACGATTTGCGAGAAGTTTCTAATCATCCTTCGGTGCAGCAAATGCTGAAATATTCTTTTATTGGAAGTAAGGCAACTGTAAAAAGTAAGGTCGAAAGCTTTTTGGAAAACACAGGTGTTGATGAACTGATAGCAGTGACCAATATTTATGATGGTGAGGATAGAATAAAATCTTATCGTCTTTTCGCTGAAATCATGGAAGAGCTAAATGCTGAGGTTGCCCAAGTGTAAGTTATAGAGAAGCTATAAAATCTTTGATACCTTCTGTGGCAGATTTAGCAATAACCGTTACTTTACCATCATTATTTAGGGCAGGTTTCGGGTCAATGTAATACATCGGAATATTCTCTGGAACATAATGCATTAAACTAGCTGCTGGATAGACTTGCATACTCGTACCGATGATGACCAATATATCAGCCGTGTAGCAAATGTCCACGGCTTTTTCTATCATAGGCACTTCCTCTCCAAACCAAACGATATGTGGTCTTAGTTGGTGACCTTTTTCACAGGTATCTCCAAGGTTAATGTCTTCTGTCCAGAATTTAATATCGTTCGGATTTCCAGTACTTCTAACTTTGTTGAGTTCACCGTGAAGATGTACTACATTAGTACTACCAGCACGCTCGTGTAAATCATCTACATTTTGTGTCACCACAGTAACTTTATAATCGCTTTCTAAGTTGGCAATTGCGATATGCGCACTATTGGGAGTCACGGTTTTAAGTTGTCGACGTCGTTGGTTGTAAAAATCAAGAACCAAAGCAGGATTATTTCTAAAACCTTCTGGTGAGGCTACTTGCATCACATCATGACCTTCCCAAAGGCCATCATGATCTCTAAAGGTTTTTACTCCACTTTCGGCACTCATGCCTGCTCCTGTTAGTACAACGATGTGTTTGCTCATGGATTAAAAATACAAAATGTCATTACGAGGAACAAAGTGACGTGGTAATCTTTTTAATGACTTTATCCTGAAACACGTTTTACAATCTTAAGAAATCGAGAGATTCTTCGCTACGCTCTGAATGACATTATGTATTTTTGGCTCATGCCAGATTTAAAACTCTTAGAATATTTAGAATCGTACTTAACTGAGAACAGAAAAAACCGATTCCATAAGGTGCTGTCTCAACGTACCAAACATTTTACGGTAGCTACTGAAGACGTTTATCAATTGCACAATACCAGTGCTGTTATTCGCTCTTGTGATGTTTTTGGTATTCAGGAAGTGAATATTGTTGAGGAAGTCAATTCCAAACGTATCGACCGAGAAATTGCCATGGGAGCACAAAAATGGGTGGACTTGAATCGCTATCACACCGTAAAATCCTGTATTCAAGATTTAAAAGCAAAAGGGTATCAGATTGTAGCAACCACACCACACACCAATGATTGTGAGTTAATCGATTTTGATATCACCCAAAAATCCTGTTTTTTCTTTGGAAGGGAAACCGAAGGTTTATCGCAACAAGTTTTAGATGAAGCGGATTCTTTTCTAAAAATACCTATGGTTGGTTTTACCGAAAGTTTGAATATTTCGGTATCCGCAGCCATTATTCTTCAGCATGTGACTTCGAAGCTTAGAAAATCTGATATCCATTGGAAATTATCAGATGAAGAAATCCTAGAAAAACGTTTCGATTGGATTAAAAAAACCATAAAAAATTACGATGCTATAGTAGAGCGGTATCAAACCGAAGCTTAAATTTTGTAAATTTAGTTCACTAACCAAAAACTAAAATATCATGATTATTGCGCTCTATGTTATCCTTGCCATTATTGCTGTCATCATACTTTTGGCAGTTATAGCTCCCAAAAACTACAATGTTAGCCGAAGTGTTATCATTAAAAAACCCATTGCAGAAGTCTTCAATTATCTGAAGTATATTAAAAATCAAGATGATTGGTCTCCTTGGAAAAAGAAAGACCCTGACATGAAGCAAACTTTTACAGGAACTGATGGAGAAATAGGTTTTGTATCGCGTTGGGAAGGCAATAAGGATGTTGGAGTAGGTGAGCAAGAACTTACAGGAATTACTGAAAATTCATCTGTTGAAAGTCAATTACGATTTTACAAACCTTGGAAATCACAGTCCGATGCTTACATTACTACTCGAGAGATTGATGCCAATACAACAGAAGTAGTTTGGGGTTTTACAGGAGTGAACAAACCACCTTCAAATATTTTCTTTTTGTTCTTTAATATGGATAAAGCCGTAGGAAAGGATTTTGAGGAAGGTTTAAGCGATTTAAAACGAATTTTAGAATCTAAGTAACTAGAACTGATGGAAAGCAGAAAAATTTAAACTTTTCAGACTGAGCTTGTCGAAGTCTATTTCTAAATAAAACTAATATTAAAAAACTTAAAACTATGGTAGGTTGGTTTGAAATTCCCGTAAACGATATGAATCGTGCTAAGACCTTTTATGAAACGGTCTTTAAAGTTGAAATTAAAGATGTGGATTTTGGAGGTCTAGAAATGGGTTGGTTTCCTGATAATAATGGCGCTTATGGAGCTACGGGAACACTTATTAAACAAGACTCTTACATTCCAAGTCAAGAAGGGACTTTGGTGTATTTTATGTCTGATGATGTGCAAAATGAATTGGATAGAGTAGAAGCCGCAGGTGGAAAAATCTACCAAGAGAAAACTAAAATTTCAGATGAACACGGTTGTATGGGAGTTTTTATAGATACGGAAGGGAATCGTGTCGCTTTACACTCTAATTCTTAAGCTTTCCCTTTACCACTTTTACGCTCTTTACTACGTTTTATAACTTTGTATTCTTCGTAGCATTCGCTTATAGCGTCTAAGATCTGTAGGTCGTTAGCCGTATTGATAAATTCTTTAGAATAGTTACACTGGTTCACAATTTCATCTAAATCGAATTTAGTGACCTGTAGTAATACCAATAACATTTCTCTGTCGTAGCGTTTGGCAAGCTGATTTCGGATTTCGTCATCCTCTTTCATTTTTCTCAACTTATGCATTTCGTTCGGTTTTTTACCAAACATGTTGTAGAGAAAATCTGCAGGATTAAAAATAGCACCAAGCACTTTGGTAGCAATATTGGTTTTTCCACCTTCATAACCTTGCCCTGGTAAACCAGAGATACGGTATTGGTTATTAGATTGAATAGGTACTTGCTTTATGTCTACTTCCAAATAACCCGTTAACTGTAATTGCTTTACGGTAACTTCTTCCAAAGCTAGAGCAAGCTCAGTCATGGTAATTTCCGTATTTCCGAATTTTAACCAGTCATTGGTAACTCTTACTTTTATGGATTTGTAACCTAAATAAGATAAGTGTAAGGTGTCGTTGGCTTTGGCTTTAATTTCAAATTCACCATTATCATCTGTAGCCACACCGACCACTTGGTTAATATTTACGATATTTACTTCACTTAATGGCTCGTCGGTTGTGGCACTAATAATAGTTCCTTTCACCATTTTTGGCGCATCAGTTTCTGTACTATCAGTACTAGTTTCTTGTGCATAACTATGTACAGAAGTAAAACATAAAAATAAAAGTAGGATATATCGCATGCGTATCTGTTACGATGTAAAGGTAATAAAGAAAACGGACATTAATAATTAGCCTATTATTTTTGACTAAATATTAACAAACTTACTTGGTTGGTTGAACGTTATATCGAGCGCAGTTGAGATATAGACTACAGGTTCTCATAAAAACAAAAAATCCAAATTCATATTAAGGAATTTGGATTTTTAATTGAATTCTTATTTACGTCTAGAACGTCTTGGTCTGTCTGAACCAGAACGGTTACTGCGTCTTTCGCTACGGTTATCCGAACTGTCACTTCTTCTAGAGCGTCTTTCGTTTTTTGGTTGGCTATCGCTACGTCTACTAGAACGTCTTTCTCCGCCACCACTGCGTTTTCCGCCTTTGCCACGTCCTCTGTCGCGTCTTCCGCCACCACCACGGTTTTCACTCACTTCAACATTAACAAATCTACCTTCAAATTTAAAATCGGTAAAGAAGTTCAATACTTTTTCTTGTTGTGATTTTTCAGTGTTGAAGAATGAAAAACTATCTTTTACATCGACTTTAAAGACATCATCACGACCTAATTCTAACTGCTCTTTTAAGAAGTCTTTCAACTTCATCCAATCGTAACCATCTTTACGACCAACGTTAATGAAATAACGTGTATCGTTAGACGATTTATTATCTCCACGATCTCTATCACTTCCGCCATAGTCTTCAACGCTAAGATCTTTAGATTTATCGTAGTAGTTAAAGAAACGGTTAAACTCTACAGAGAAGAATTTCTTAATCAATTCGTCTTTGTCAGTATCTTTAAACAATTCATTGATACTGCCTAAATACTGATCGATTTCGTGGTTGGTTTCAGTAGTATGAATTTTCTTCGCCAAAGACATTAACTGTACTTCAACGATTTCCATACCAGAAGGAATCTCTTTCTTATCAAACTGTTTCTTAATGATACGCTCGATACTTTTAATTTTTCGAACTTCACTTTTTGAAACAATTACCATAGAAACACCAGTTTTTCCGGCTCTACCAGTACGACCAGAACGGTGTGTGTAAGTTTCTATTTCGTCTGGTAACTGGTAGTTAATAACGTGCGTAACATCATCAACATCAATACCACGAGCAGCAACATCAGTAGCGACAAGCATTTGAATTTGCTTGTTTCTAAAAGCTTTCATCACTAAATCACGTTGGTTTTGGCTTAAATCTCCGTGTAATGCTCCTGCACTGTAACCATCTTCAACCAGTTTTTCGGCTACTTTTTGTGTATCGCGTTTGGTTCTACAGAATACCACAGAAAAAATATCTGGATTAGCATCTGCCAAACGTTTCAACGCTAAATAACGATCTCTAGCATTTACCAAATAGTATTCGTGAGAAACGTTGCTTGTGCTTTCGTTTTTGTTACCAACTGTAATTTCAATGGGGTTGAACATAAAATCCTTAGCAATCGCAGCCACTTCTTTTGGCATGGTTGCCGAAAATAACCAGGTGCTTTTATCGGCTGGAGTGTGCGATAGGATTTCGGTCATATCTTCATAAAAGCCCATGTTTAGCATCTCGTCGGCTTCATCTAAAACCGAATATTCAATTTTAGAAATATCAACAAGTTTACGGCTAATCATATCTTTCATACGACCAGGAGTAGCTACAATAATCTGCGCTCCTCTTTTTATTTGCTTGGCTTGTTCTGTAATGCTAGAACCACCATAAATAGCCACCACGTTTAGTCCTTGGCAATATTTACCATAAAGTTTTAGCTCGTTGGTAATTTGCAAACAAAGTTCGCGTGTTGGTGATAAAATAAGTCCTTGTGTGGTACGACTATCCACATTGATTTTTTGAAGCATAGGAAAACCAAAGGCAGCCGTTTTACCGGTTCCGGTTTGTGCCAAAGCCACTAAATCGCGCTCTTCTTCTAATAAAACAGGGATAGCTTTCTGTTGTACTTCACTAGGTTGCTCAAAGCCTAAATCGGCAATAGCATTGAGTAGATCTTGGTTAAGACCCAATTCTTTGAATGTGCTCATTCTTAATTTTAAGTATTCGATAATTATTATGTAGTGTTACAAAAGAAGCGAATCGACATACTTAAAACCTGAAACTTCTGGTAACACATCCTCACCTTGAGGATAACCCAAACTCAGCTATTCTGAGTTTGAAGGCGCAAAAGTACGTTATTTTATTGGATTGGCAATTTTTGGGAGTGGGTTAGTGGCTAGGGTATGATTTTGTTTGGTGTTTAAGTATTTAGGTTAACAAACAAATCACGGATAAAAAATTCTATCGTAATTTTCATAAGCAGGTTCTAACTAGCAATGAATTATAGGTAATGTTGGTAGCCGTTTTTTAAAATTTATTAATAACATTATTTATAAAATTCATTATTCTTTCAGTATTTAATATTGCAGCCACTATTGCTAGCACAATTCCAATAAACCAAGGATTAGATAATAGTTTTTGTATCAGAGACTTTTTTAATGGTGTATTATTTTCTGTTTTTGGATTACTTATTATACGTGCTTTTTTCAAATCTGATTCTTGAATAACAGTCCCAATTGTTGAATTACTAAAATCATTATTTATGATTACACCAAATATTTTTTCATTTCCGTTTTTTATATCTCGACCTTTATCAAGTAGTTTTATTTGGCGTGAGCCATACATTTCAGCTATATCGTTATTAATAAAGTGTTGTCTTATTTTAAAAGTCAAGTCACTAAATATTAATTGGTCGTTTTTAGATAAATTCAAATCAGATTTTAAATCAGAAATAGAGAAATTATCATATTTCGGCGCGTGTTTAATAACTAAAGGAATAAACTTTTCAAGATATTCGTCTGTATTGTATTCAGGCTTTTGTCCGTAAGATCCTAATTTTATTCCCATAGTTGATTTAAATGATTGTAACGTCAACATATAGTTCTATTTCAATGAACTATGTCAATTGATAAGCTAAAATAGTCTTAAATTTTGATAATCAATAATCTACCTTTAAATCTGTTAAAGTTTTAGGATGTCTAACTATTCCATATCTCGTGTATTAGCGACTTCTCTAAAGAGTTTCCATTTGCCATCGGCTTTATCTTTTTTAAGTAGCGCTAAAAAGGTTGCGGTGAGTTCTATATGTTCGCCTTCGGCATTGGTGTAATAGGTAGAGCTTGTACCAAAATCGTAAGCTATACTGTCGCTAACCAACTTGGTTTCTACTGGTCGCATCACTAAACTATCGTAATGATACGCACCTGTTGGTTTTTCACGTAAACGCTTGTAGGTAGCCCAATATCCACAGTCAGGATCGTAAGATTTAACGTTAGACATGGAGTAGTTTTTTAAATCTGCAAATCGGTTTTCCTTAATAGCAGTTGTAAAACCTTTTCTAAGTTCTTCAATAGCTGCTAATTCAGCTTCAGTATCTATTGTGGTGACTACAGTTTCTGTTTCTTCGTTTGTTGGTTCTGTTTTGTTGGTTTTTTCATCACAAGAGCAAAGTGATACTACTAATACAAAAAGCAATAGATGTTTCATAAGATGTTGTTTTTTTGGTTGGTTAGTTGTATTGCAATGTAATGATAAATTCTCAAAATCAATAAGTTACCATTATGTTAGTTTTGCTCTGTGATTTTCCGAAGTATTTTTACAATGCGTTTATTTATAATTTCAGATAAGTTCCAATTGTAGAGTTTAGAATCTGTGGTGCTGTAAAAGGCAACCGTAACCGCATCGAGATCTTTATGGTACTTTGCAAAACTTTGGTAGCCTGGCACCCAACCTGCATGTTCGTACTCATAAATAGAGGAGTAGATGTCTTGTTCACCAGGTTCAAACACAGAACCGTCATTTAAAGCACGTATAAACGTGCCTACATCTTCGGCAGTGGCTAACATACCATGCTCGTCAGTTTTTAAATCGTGAGGATGACCAACGTGATAACCACTCATAACATCGTCTATATTAACTTCGCTTAACGAACCGTAGGTATTGTTGAGTTGTAAGGGTTCTAAAATTTCTTCTTTGATGAATTGAAAGTTGTTATAGCCTAAGGCATCATCCATAATCTTATTAATCAGCAGATAATTGGTGTTACAATACTCATAGTCTTCATCTGGTTTAAAATTTGCTGGTTGGTCTAGAATTAAAGCGACACTTTCCTCATAAGATTGTGTGGGATTTGCCCAAAAATTATAAGTATCCGTAAAATTTGGCATGCCACTTCTATGCTGTATCATTAATCGTAAAGTAATCTTATCGGCATATTCTATTCTGCCTACAAGTTCTGGTAAATAATCTGCTATGGTTTTGTCTAAAGACAGTCGTCCGTCATTGACCAATTTGGTAACAGCCACAGCATCGTAGAGTTTGCTTATACTGGCAATTTTAAATAAATCATGCGGATTGGCAGGTGTTTTAGTTGCTCTATTATGCCAACCAGAAGCCACATATTGAGGTGGTTTGCCAGCTTGATCGATGTAAACAATGATACCGTCAAATCCATGTGTTATAGCTTTATCGGCTTGTTCTTGAACGGTATCTGGTAAGGGTAATATCCAAGCTTTTACTAAAAGCCATGGTACAAAGTAGAGTGAAATTGCGGTACCCAAAAAGAGTAACACCCTAATGATGGTTTTGGTTGATTTTTTAGTCATTTGATTGATTGAAATTTAAGCGATTGAAAGCCGAAATATATTAAAAGGTTTTACCGTTTTTCCAAACTTGGTCTACTTTTTTAATATTATCAATGTTTTCTAAAGGATTGGCTTTTAGAATGACAAAGTCGGCTTTGCTACCAACTTTTAGTTCGCCTATTGGAAGATTAAAGGCCTTTGCGGCATTTCCTGTCGCAATTTTTAAAATATCAAGATTTGAAAGTCCTGCGTTTTTGTAGATTTCTAATTCTAGATAATAGTCTTTACCAAAATCCATCTGATACTCTTGGGAGTCTGTCCCAGCAACAATTAAAATGCCGTTGTCATGCATTTTCTTAACTACTTTAGAGTGTTCATCTGCACTCATAATATTTTCTCTTATCCACTTAGCCATATCAGGAGGAAGCATTTCCTCAATAGGTTTTAAATTGATACCAGCTGTAGTCACAATAAAAATATCATTTGCCGCTATCGTTTTATAGAATTCATCCGAAAGTGGGTATTCATCTTTACGAGATGGCATGTGTACAAAACCATCGGGTTTGTATTTTGCAATTTCAAGCATGCCTTCCAAAGTGCTGGTATGCACTACAGCTTTAAGATTCTTTTGATGTGCTAGGTCAATGAGTTTTCCGATTTGCTCGTAACTTAACGTTGGTGGTACCGGATCACCAAACATACTTGCATTGGTTCGTACAATTTTGATGTAATCCACATCTTTAGCCAAACGATGTTCTATCCAAGTATCAGGCGATAAGGAATCATTGATGGTTTCCATATCTGGACTAAACTGTGTTGGATGTCCGCCTGGAGCCGTAGCGGCATGACCAGAGCCATAGAGTGTTGAAAATCCTAAAGAATCTTTGGAAAGTTTTTTCCATTCGGACTCTCTGTCTTCCAATCCTGTGTGCATATTTAATAACGTGAGAATGCCTAAAGGATAACCTTCTTTAAGGTCGTCAACGGAATTGGCATGAACATGTGCATTTACAATACCAGGAATAATGTATTTATCTGAAGCATCGATAATAGAATCTCCTGTAATTTCCTCTAAAGTTATTGCGGCAATAGTATCATTATTTATGGCAATATTCACGAGACCTTTGTCTTCGTAGCCATCGAATACCTGTGCGTTTAAAAAAACTAGATCATAGTTTTTTGGTTTAGCGCAACTCATGGCAAGCGCTATAAGTCCTAGTAGAATAATTCTTTGCATCGGTTGGTTGTAATGTTAAAAAGATGAAACAATATAAACATTATATTCTGAAAATCAATAGGCTATGGTTTTTGTTGATATAGAGTTATTGCTTTGATAACACCTAAGAGATATTAATTTTCTATCACTAATCAGCTTATTCTTACACTTTTATAAAAAGTGAAAATTGGAATTAAAGATTGCATAAAACTAGCATAACACCATCTGAAATATAGGTTGGTAACTTTGGGTTATAATCTTAAATATTTTAATTATGAAAACTATTTTTTTATTGCCATTGTTTGTTTTTGCAAGCTTATTTATGACTGACAACACTTTTGAAAATCAGGCGATTGTTTCCGAAACGGAAGTCTATCCTGTGGAGTACGATGTGTGTATTCAATTAGTGGATAATCAAGGAAATCCTACCACTAATAATGATATACAAGGTTATGCGGCTTACGATTACCAAACTGGAAGTTATGTATATCCAGGACGCTACGATGCGGATTGCTTTTACGGTTTAGCAGAAGGCACCTACCGTTTTGATTCTTACCAAGGGTATTTCTGTGGTACTTCTTCTGAAGTTGTGACTTTATCAAGCGATTTGGAAAACGAAGATGGAGTTATTGTTATAGAATTAACCTTATGGTGTGAGTAAGCATTTTGCTTCACACTTTTGATATTGGAGAGGGTTTTGGGATTCATCTGAGTAATACTGTCATTCTGAATTTATTTCAGAATCTAAAAATTAAGAACTTTACGTAGTCAAATAGGTACAAACTTCTATGATATTTCGACTGCGCTCAATATGACAGCGTAAGGGATAAAACCAAACCCCTCTCTTTTTTATTTCCATTTTATATTACAACCCATACTTGGCTTTTGATTCTCATCAATTGGTTGATTATTGATTAAAGCCTCTATAGCTCCACGTAAATCTTTTCCTGTAACAGGAATGTCACTCTTAGGACGCGAATCATCTAACTGACCTACGTAAACCAATTTTAAATCTTCATCGAATAAGAAAAAATCTGGAGTACAAGCTGCGTCATAAGCTTTAGCAACGTCTTGGGTTTGGTCGTATAGATAAGGGAAGATATAATCGTTTTCAATAGCGTTTTTCTTCATCAACTCAGGTCTATCTTGTGGATAGTTCTCAACATCATTACTAGAAATTGCTATGCAGTTTACGCCTTTTGAAATATAGTCTTTTGCCAACTTAGATAACTGATCGCTCACATGGATAACATACGGACAGTGATTACAGATAAACATCACTAGCGTTCCGGTAGTACCTTTGAGTTCGTCTAAAGATTTTTTGGTGTCATCAATGGTGTCTACAAGTTCAAAATTTGGAGCTTTTGTGCCTAAAGGCAACATGTTAGATGGAGTCAATGCCATTATGTGAATTTTGTTTTATTTGTTAGTTTTGTTGAATGGATAATATAACAACATTTGAAGACTTTACAAAGGTAGATTTACGCATAGGAACCATTATTGAAGTTAATGATTTCCCGAAGGCTAACCGACCAGCATATCAACTTACTATAGATTTTGGGGATTTGGGTATAAAGAAATCCTCGGCACAAATCACCACACAATATCAAAAGGAAGATTTGCTTCACAGACAAATTGTGGCTGTGGTGAACTTTCCTAAAAAGCAAATTGCCAATTTTATGAGCGAATGTTTAGTAGTGGGAGCTGTAAAAGAGAAGGATGTGTTTTTATTGCATCCAGAATCTAAAGTTAAAAACGGATCAACCGTATCGTAAACTTTTAAAAACATTGGAAAACAAAAAAGCCACTACTTCTGTAATGGCTTTTTTGTTATTTTGAGTTATAGTTTTTAGATATCGTCAAAGCTAATATCTGTAAAACTATCAGTTCCTTTAGTACTTTCAGAAGCACTAGCTTCAGTTTCAAAATTATCTTCGCGTTTAAAATCTTTTTGGTGACGCTCACTGATAACTTCTTCTCCTTTTTCGTTGATGATGTAGTCGGTCATTTCAGTTAAAATGTCTCTAAACTCGAAGAAATCTTCTTTGTAAAGATAAATTTTATGCTTCTTGTAATGGAAAGACCCATCGTCGTTAGTAAATTTTTTACTTTCTGTAACTGTTAAGTAGTAATCTCCCGCCTTAGTCGCTCTAACATCAAAGAAATAAGTTCTTCTACCTGCACGTAGTACTTTTGAGTATATTTCTTCTTTGTCCATCGTTTCATAGTCGCTCATAAGTCAATCTTTTTTTTAAATTTAAAGCCAAAAATCTAAAAAAAAAGTAAAGTAACCAACAAATTATAGCATTTCTTTTTCAGAGAGTTGTTTGGTGTATAATTCTTTGTAGTAACCATCTGAATTGATGAGTGTATTGTGATTACCGCTCTCAATTATTTTTCCATCATCTAAGACAATAATATGATCTGCGTTTTTAGCAGAAGACACACGATGGCTTACAATAATGGTCGTTTTGTCTTTAGTAAGCTTCACTAAATTCTTAAGAATTTTCTCTTCAGTTTCGGTATCTACAGCAGAAAGACAGTCGTCAAACAATAAAATATCTGGATGCTTTATAATCGCTCTGGCAATAGATACACGTTGCTTTTGTCCACCAGAAAGCGTAATACCCCGTTCACCAAGAATAGTGTCATAACCTTTGGTAAATTTGATGATGTTTTTGTGAACTCTGGCATTTTTAGCTGCTTCAATAACTTCTTCGTCTGTGGCATCTTCCTTACCAAACTTAATATTGTTTTTAATGGAATCTGAAAATAAGAAGGCATCTTGTGGCACGTAGCCAATACTTTCTCTTAGACTATACAGGTTGAGTTTAGAAATAGAGGTGTTGTCAACCAAAAGTTCACCATTTTCAATATCGTAAAGACGACCAATTAAATCGAGAATAGTGGATTTACCTGAACCAGTTTTTCCTAAAACCGCTAGTGTTTCACCAGATTTTAATTTGAAGCTTACATCTTTTAAAGCCGTAATATTGGTATCTGGATAGGTGAATGATACATTTTTAAATTCAATATCTCCTTTTATAGGAGTAAGCTCGTTATTGTGATTTTTTATATCAGGATCGGTTTTTAGGAATTCGTTAATACGTTCTTGTGAAGCTTCAGCCTGTTGTACCAAAGAAGTTACCCAACCCACAGTTGCTACTGGCCATGTTAGCATATTAACGTAGATAATGAACTCTGCTATAGTACCAATATTTTCAATCTTACCGTTGATATATTGCATACCACCAACATAGATCACAATTAAGTTACTAATACCTATAAGTAATACCATCAATGGAAAAAACAAGGCTTGTACTTTGGTAAGATCGATTTGCTTTTCTCTGTTTTGATTCGATAGATCTTCAAACTCTACATTGGTTCTAGGTTCAATACCGTAAGATTTTATCACTGAAATACCACTGAAAGCTTCTTGTGTGTAAGTAGATAGCGTAGAAAGTGATTGTTGTACTATGGTACTTCGCTTGTTAATCATTCGGCTTAACTTGTATATCGTTATGGATAATACAGGTAACGGAATCAATGTGTATAAGGTTAGGGAAGGAGCTGTGTTAATCATGTAAATCAATGCCACCACAAAAAGTGTAATAGTGTTCATGGTGTACATAATAGCTGGCCCAACGTACATACGGACTTTACCAACATCCTCACTAATTCGGTTCATTAAATCACCTGTTCTGTTGGATTTGTAGAAGTTTAAAGATAGAATTTGATAATGCTGGTAGATTTCATTTTTAAGATCAAACTCAATATATCTAGAAACATTAATGATGGTTTGTCGCATAAGAAACGTAAAAATTCCTGCAACAACAGCCGCACCAATAAGGTACAGAATGTTAATCATTAATTCACTTCTAAAGACTTCTTCGGTAATTTTTCCGTTTAATCTATCAGAAACGACATTAATAGATGCACCAACTAATCTTGGTGTAAATAATGCAAATATTTTAGCTACTATGGTGATAACGATACCAATAATTAAGCTGTATTTGTACTTTAAAAAATATTTATTGAGATGCTTTAGTGCCTTCATGTTGTATTTGGTCGGTCAAAAGTATTACGATAATCTTATTTTACAGTTAATATTTTGCTAATCCTTTATTAATAATTTACTTTTGCACGCTGTTTTTTGTTATATTAAAAACAGCCTTAAATCAAATGATAATGACTTCAGAAATTATTACATCAAAAGAGCTAAAAAAAATGGATCCTGTTTTTGGACAACATTCTTTTGATGATCATGAGCAAATTGTTTTTTGCAATGACAAAGATACTGGATTAAAAGCTATAATCGGTATTCATAATACAGTTTTAGGACCTGCTTTGGGAGGTACTCGAATGTGGAACTATGCTAGTGAGTGGGAAGCCCTCAATGATGTATTGCGTTTATCTAGAGGAATGACTTTTAAGTCAGCGATTACAGGTTTAAACCTTGGAGGTGGTAAAGCTGTAATTATAGGAGATGCTAAAACACAAAAAACGCCAAAATTAATGAAGCGTTTTGGTGAGTTTGTTCATTCTTTAAATGGAAAATACATCACAGCAGAAGATGTGGGTATGACTACTGAAGATATGGATACTGTAAGAGAAGTAACCCCTTACGTAACTGGTATTTCAGAAAGTAAAGGTGGTGCTGGTAACCCTTCACCAATAACTGCTTATGGAGTTTTTATGGGAATGAAAGCTGCAGCGAAGTTTAAGTTTGGTTCAGATATCTTAGAAGATAGAAATGTATTTGTTCAAGGTATTGGGCACGTAGGTGAAGCTTTGGTTGAGCATTTGGTAAATGAAGGAGCTAACGTTACTATTTCTGATATTAGCCAAGAGCGTTTAGAAGAAGTTCGTTCTAAGTTTGGAGTAACCATTTACGGAGGAGATGATCTTTATAGTGAGCGCATGGATATTTATGCACCTTGTGCTTTAGGAGCTACTATAAATGATGAAACTATAGATAAAATTCAAGCTAGAATCATCGCTGGTGCTGCTAATAACCAGTTAGAAGATGAGAAAAAACACGGCAGAATTTTACAAGAAAAAGGTATTGTTTACGCACCAGATTTTTTAATAAATGCTGGTGGTATTATTAATGTTTACGCAGAATTGGAAGGTTATGATAAGCCAGAAATTATGCGTAAAACAGAAAATATTTACAATACAACTTTAGAAATTTTAGATAATGCTAAAGTGAACAACATTACAACACAAACAGCAGCAATGAATATTGCTAGAGAGCGTATTGAAACACGTAAAAGAGAAAACTCTAAATAGGAGTGATTTAATTTTTATTTCAGAATTAAATAATAGTATTTTTGCAAGGTGAGTTTAGGCTCACCTTTTTTAATCATAAATAATTAAATATAGTATAGTTCTTAGACATGCTTAACCGAAGACATATCCGAATAAAAGTGATGCAATCATTATACGCTTTCAAAGGCTCAGAAAGTGATGATTTTAAAAAAGATGAAAAGTTTTTACGTCACAGTTTAGATAGCATGTATGATTTATACATCTCAATATTGGCTTTACTTATCGAGATTCATAAGAAAAGTAAAGATTACAATACCAAACTGCAGAATAAAATCTTAGGATCGGCTTCAGATAAAAATCCGAGTACAAAGTTTCAGAATAACGAGATCTTAAATCTTTTGAGCAGTAATAAGATGCTTCAAGAGGCAATATCTAAAAGAAAACTCAATTTTTGGGATTTAGATTTTGAGTATGTAGATATTCTTTTTAAGGAAATTATCAATAGTGAACTCTATAAAGATTATTTAGCTGAAAAAGATTCTTCATATAAGAAGGATAAACATTTTATTCTAGATGTTTATACTGAAATCATAGCACCAAACGAGAAGTTGTATGATTATTTTGAAGACAAGCGTCTTACTTGGGTAGATGATTTACCTGTAGTAAATACGGCTTTGATTAAAGTTTTAAGAAAATTAAAACTTACGTCTCCAGAAACACACTTGTTACCAGATCTATACAAGGATGACGATGATATGGAGTTTGCTAGCGAGTTATTTAAAAGAACATTTCTCAATTCCTCTAAATATGCTGAAGAAATAGCAGGAAAAACAACCAATTGGGACAGTGAGCGTTTAGCGAGTTTAGATGGTGTGTTGTTAAAGATGGCATTGTGTGAGTTTCAGAAGTTTCCGTCTATTCCTTATAAGGTAACCATCAACGAATATCTAGAAATAGCTAAGGAATATTCTACACCAAAAAGTAGCTTATTCTTAAACGGTATTCTAGATAAAATCGTTAAAGAATACCAATCTAAAAACATTCATCAAAAAGTAGGTAGAGGCTTAATGTAAGCCAATATTGATTTTGGCAATTTGTTAACATCAGCTTAAAAGTTTTAATTCGATGAAATTATTACTAAATTTGGTGGCTTAACAAGAATTAGTAACACTTAATTAAAAAAATTCAATAATGAAAAAAGTAATTTTAGGACTTAGTGCATTATGTATGGTAGCTTTTACATCTTGTAAAGATGATGCCGCTAGTAAAGTAAAATCAGAGAATGTAGCAGTAGCTGCTGAGAGAGATGCAAACGCTGGTGATTTACCATCAATTTCTTTTGATAAGACAGAGCACGATTTTGGTACTATTGAAAACGGAACTCCTGTAGAAACTACATTTAAATATACAAACACTGGTAACTCTATGTTAGTAGTAAGTAATATTAAAAGTACTTGTGGATGTACAGTACCATCTAACTGGACTAAAGAAGTTGCTCCAGGTGAAACAGGTGAGTTTACTGTAAAGTTTAATGGAAAAGGAAACGGTAATAAAGTTTCTAAATCTATTACAATGACTACAAATACAGAAAAAGGTAAAGAAGTAGTAAAAATCACAGCTTTTGTTGAGAAAGATCCAAATGCACCAGCAAGAACAGCTCCAGCAACTACTGGAACAAACCCACTTGCTACACCAGCAGTAAAATCTTCGACTCAACCAGGTCACGAAGGACATAACCACGATTAATTAGTATTTGATGGGAGACTTAGGAAATTTTTTACCATTAATTGCCGTATTAGCTGTAATGTATTTTCTTATGATAGCACCTCAAATGAAGCGTGCTAAGCAAGAAAAGAAATTTGCAAGTGAATTAAAACGCGGTGACCGTGTTATTACCAAAAGTGGTATGCATGGTAAGGTTGTAGATTTAAACGAAAAGGATAACAGCTGTGTTATTGAAACTTTAGCTGGGAAAATCAAATTCGATCGTTCTGCAATCTCAATGGAAATGAGTAAAAAACTAAACGCACCAGCTACAACAAAGTAGTAAGGTCGTTCATATAAAAATAAAAAAGCCACTCTGCACAGAGTGGCTTTTTTATTTAGCAGTTTTTGTACTTATCGTGTAACCCCTTGCTTTCTAAAATCATTGGAATTATTTTTTCTAACCTCCTAATTTTGGTAGCTTCTCTTTTGGCTTCAGAAATGTGTTCGCAATATTCACGTTGATGTGAGGGAGAAAGTTTATCAAAGGCCTGTTTTAGATCTTTTTTGGTTTTAAGTTCGTTTTTTAATTCGGCAGGGATGACAACTGTTTTGGTTCGTTTTGGTTTTATTTCTTTACCTAAACGCTGATTTTCTAGGGATTCTTTAACGTAGTCTAAAACTAAATCAGGATTAATCTCACTTATAGAAGTAAAACGCATTTGTCGTAACGCTTTGGTTTTGCCTTCTTGTGCGTTCATGAGGATATTATGTTCATCTTTAAGGAAAACGCCATTAAAAAACCAAATGCAAAAATGATGTTTAAAAGCTCCTAGACCAAGCACATTTTTTCCATTCAAGCAATACACAGGCGCTCCCCATTTTAGGGTTTCTTCTAATTCGGTTTTAAGAACAATATCTCGTAATACGCTTATTTCTTTCGCCCAATGGTTGTGCTTTTCAATGTAAGCTTCAACCGAATCAATTTTTGCCATCTTTTAAAGTTTTTATAAGCTTAAATTACGGATTTTTATTCACTTAAGTTTTCTAAGTAATTTACAAGCATACTAACAGCCTTGCCTCGGTGACCAATTTTATTCTTTTCTTCTAAAGATATTTCAGCAAAAGTTTGTGTATAACCTTCGGCTTTAAAAATGGGATCGTAACCAAAACCTTTTTCGCCATGCTTCTCTGAGGTGATTTCACCTTTACAAATTCCAGTAAACGATTTTAGTTTGCCATTAAGATGCAATGCAATAACGGTTTTAAATTGAGCCTTCCTATTGGGTTTGTTTTGCAGTGCAGATAAAAGTTTATTCATATTATCCTCAGCATTGCGTTGAGGTCCAGCGTATCTCGCAGAGTACACTCCTGGTTCGCCATTTAGAGCATCTACTTCTAAACCTGTGTCGTCTGCAAAACAATCATAACCGTAATTATTTTTTATATATTCTGCTTTTTGAATAGCATTACCTTCAATTGTAGGTTGGGTTTCGGGTATGTCTTCATTGCAGCCAATATCACTTAGACTTAGTAATTCTATATGGTTTGGCACTAAGGCCTGAACTTCTTTTAGTTTGTTAAGATTATTTGTTGCGAAGACGAGTTTCATGATATAGTTTTTATAACTTAAAAATAGATTTATATTTAAGCATTCAAAAATAAAAATATATCGATGAAGAATACTCTTTTTATAGTGTTGGTGCTATTTGTAATTTTTAATTGTAGTGCTCAAAAAAAATATAAGTATCCAGAAACTCCAAAAGATTCTTTTATAGATATATATTTTGATGATAAAATATACGATCCATATCAATGGATGGAAAACTCAGAGGATTCTAGGTTAAATAATTGGCTAAACACTCAAAATAGGCTAACAGAAAGGGAAACTGATAAATATTTAGATAAGTGGACATTGCGAAGTCAAATAGGTTCTATGTACTATGACGTAAAATATGATGAGAGCCATAGCTACATGAAAAAAAATGATAGTTTAAAGGGCAAATATATTTTTAAGTATAGAAAAAGTTCTACTAAAAGATCATTAGATCTGCTTTACAAGCGAAGAGGTAGTGAACTTAACTTTAACAAACTTTTTAATATAAAGGATTATACACCTGATAAAAACAGTCATATTGATATAACCAACACTTATGTTAATGAAGACTATGATTTAATAGCTATTGAGATATCAAATAATGGAAGTGACTGGAGGGAAATCTATTTTTTTAACTTGATTACAGGAGAACAATTTGAGCATAAACTTAAAAATATAAGGATTTCTAGTAGTTGTATTTGGTTAAAAGATGCATTTGTCTATGACGCTTTTGATACACCTGAAAAAGGACGAGAATTGTTAGATAAGGCCAAAGGACAGAAATTATATTATCATAATCTAACAGAATCACAGTCTGAAGATAAACTACTTTACCAGAATCCAGATGTAACAGGTACTAATTCGTTTAGGTTTTCTAAAAGAGATGAAAAAATTATATTTCATCATTATCTAACTGTAAAAGGAAAAACCTATAGAGCTTTGTCTTTGGGTAATATTAGACCTGAGTCATTCTACCTTTCAAAATTTTTGATTTACCCGAATTCAAAAGAAATACAAATGACGGTCGAAGAATTAGAAGGTGATGTTGCTATACTTAACACAAATTGGGAAGCAAAAAATGGTAGAGTTTTAAAGGCTAACATAAATCAATTAAACCAAGTTTCAGAATTCATACCAGAGTATGATATTATGCTAAAAAACGTAAATAAATTAGGTAAGAATAAGTTAGCTTGTATTTATTTTTACAATGGTAAGGATGTAGCATTGATATTTAATTTAGAAGGTGAGTTATTACGAAGAATTGATTTTCCAGAGGGAAAAAAATTAAATTATTTGTATGAATCAAATGAGGACGTCACACATACAGATTTTAGTATTTCATCATTTTATCATCCTGACATTTGGTATCAATTATCTTTAGAGGATTTAACGTTCAAACCTGCTGGTACAACCTCTATACCATATGATGCTGAAAAGCTAGAGACTAAATATGTGACATATACTTCTAAGGATGGTACCGAAGTACCAATGTATATAACACATTTAAAGGGAGTAGAGCTAGATGAAAATAATCCAACTTTACTGTATGGGTACGGAGGTTATGGTGTTACGGTTGAGCCTAGATATGATCAATCACAGACTTTATGGTTATTACATGGCGGTGTTTTAGCTGTACCAAATATTAGAGGTGGTGGTGCTAAAGGTAACGAATGGGCATTGGCAGGTAGACGTTTAAACAAGCAAAAAGCTATAGATGATTTTATTAGTGCTGCTGAATTTTTAATTTCAGAAAAATATACAAATCCAGAAAAATTGGCCATTAATGGTGGCTCTCATGGAGGTATGTTAGTTGGTGCATCTATGATACAAAGGCCAGAATTATTCAAAGCTGTTATTGCTGAAGCAGGACCATTTGATATGTTGAGATTTGAAAAATATACGGTGGCTTCTGTTAATGTAAATTTGAATGAGTTTGGAAATACTGCGTTTGAAGAAGATTACTTTAATCTTAAATCTTATTCACCCTTACATAATATAAAAGAAGGTGTGAAGTATCCAAATTTACTTTTAATAACAGGATCAGATGACGATAGAGTTCCTCCTTTACATTCTTATAAATTTTTAGCAACGTTACAAGATAAGGGGAGTAATACTTCTCTGTATATATTGCATGTTGTAAATGGTTCTGGGCATGGAGGAGCAATTTCATCAGAAGAGTTTACTCAAAAAATATCTAAAAAATATTCTTTTTTATTCAATCAATTAGGAATTAGAATTTAAAGAGTTACTATTAAATAGTTATAATTTAAACATCATCAATAACCCTTAATCTAATTAGAGACTCTGAAATTAAAAGTATTATACATTGCTTTATTTTGTTTTTGTCCGGTTTTGGACTATGCACAAAACTTCAAAGATTTAGATTCATTGCTTATTGATAGAGATATTGATAACTATTCTATACGTTTTTTTACAAACTACAAGGTCAATAAATTTAGTGTTTTAAACTCATACTATGATGTTAAGTTTACACCAAATAATAGGCATGGTATAGGTTTTGGTGTCGCTAACAAAAAAATGATTTTAGATATAGGCTTCAATCTAAAAAACCCGAATAAAGAAGAAACTGCTAGGTTTGATTTTCAAGGTACTGCTATTATAAAGAAGAGAAATTATACTGACTTGTATATTCAATCGTATAAAGGTTTTCAAGCCAAAAATAACTTTGGTGAATCTTCAGTTTTTAGAGGAGATATGAGGTCTGTTAGTTTTGGTTTTAATTACTTGTATACTCTTGATGAAATAGAGTTTTCGTATTCACTGTTAAAGGCAGGTCTTTTAGATGAAGATGATAAAGATGTATTTATTACAGGCGGATTGGGTGTCTTTGGAATGTTTGATTATTTCTCATCGGATACAAGTGTGCTTTCAGAAATTGCGCTAGAGTATTTCAATGAACAAGCCGATATAAAACGTTACCAAGGAGTTACTGTTGGAGTAATGGGTGGTGCAATTTCTTATTTTAAGATAAAAGAAGATATAAGAGCTGCTGTAAATATAATGCCAGGTGTTGGTGTTATGAGCAAGAAAATTACATTACAAGATGGAGATTATAAACCAGAAAAACCAATACTTTATAAGTTGGATTTTTCGCTAGGTTTGGCATATCAACTAGATCGCTTATATGCTTGTTTAACCTATAATAACGGATTATATGCTACAGATTTTGGATATGATAACAACTACCGATTAAATATAGGTAATGCTAAGTTGGCCTTAGGCTACAGGTTAGGGCAGCCTAATAAAAAAAGAAAACTTAAACAAAGCCTGTTTGAGGAGTAAAATTTAAGTCTTTATTAATAAGTTTTTTGGTGAAATTTAATTCAAATTTATGATATTTATCACTCAAGATGCTGGTGTAAAATCGTATCTTAGATAAAGAGAATTAACAATATAAACACAATTATTATGACGGTAAATTTTGAATATGTGAATACAGATGTAAGTGAGACACTATCTGCTTTCACCGAAGAAAAATTAGGTAAATTGTTTAACAGATATGAATTTTTAATTAGTGCCACAGTTCGTTTTAAGCATGATGATAATTTACACAACGAAGGAAAGTTTTGTGATATTGAGTTGAGTCTTCCTGGTCCTCGAATTTTTGCCACTTCAAATAAAAGTAATTATGAAGTTGCGGTTAGGGAAACTATCAATGATTTAGAACGTCAACTAAAGAAACGCAAAGAAGTTTTTAAAACACATTAATTTAGAGCGCTAAGACGTTTAATATTAGAGGGTTTATTATTTTAATGTTTGATTGGGTTCATTCCTTAAAATAATAGACTCTCTTTTTTTGTGCTCAATCGATTCAAAATATTGATAATTTCGGTTTTAAAAACATGTTGCGTATATTAAATGCGTACCTTAGATAATAAATTAATAAAAATTAATGCCACAAGTAAAATCATCTGGAATTGACACTATAAAGGATTTGTTAATTCTTTCTAATGCCATAGGCGATAAAGTTCATCGCGAAAAAAGTTCATTGTACACCAACATCAATGAAGCTTATGGTAGTGGTGTGGTAACTGTTACCAAAATTTCTAAGGATATCACTAATCTGATGTTTGATGTAACATTAGATGATGAATTTGAATTATATCTTTCAGGGAATAATTCAAGCAGTATAGATTTTATTTATTGTTTGGAAGGTTCAATGTCTCATAAATTTAAGAATGCTAAATCTTATGAACGTATAAATTTTAGGCAAAATTCTATTATTAGTAGACCACCAAAAACTAAAAGCGTTTTAAAGTTTCCGGCAAACATACCTTTAAAAATTAGCATTACGTCTTATACACCAGATAAGTATATAGACGAAATATGCGAGACAGAATTAGAGCGCATGAGAGAAAAGGTTTTATACCTTATGTCTCAAATGTACTTAAGTCATGATTATAGATATTTAGGAAGAATTTGTTTTAAAACGGCCACATTTGTACAAGAAGCTTTAAAATATTCTTTTCAAACATCTGCAGAAATTCTGTTTAAGGAAGCTGCAATACTAAATATATTAGCTTCTCAGATTGATAGGCACGATAGAGACACTAAGAGTGATTTGTCAGAAGCGCCAATCCGTCAATCTGAAATAGATAAAATAATTGCACTAGAAAACTTTATATCCAATAATTTATCAGAAGATCTTTCTGTGAATCGTTTAATAACGCTTTCTGGACTAAATGCGAGTAAATTACAAAAAGGCTTTAGCTACCTTTTTGATGATACTATCTGCAGTTATATAAAAGATAAAAGACTCGATAAAGCCGCTACACTAATTAGAGAAACAGATCTTAATGTTTCTGAAATAGTTTATAGCGTAGGTTTTTCGAGTAGAAGTTATTTTACCAAAATATTCTCAAAACGTTTTGGCATGTTACCATCTAAATGTATTAGTAATCCTGAATTGTTAATGGCCTAGTTTACTTCTTCACAGGCATATATTTTTATTTAATTAATGTTTCATTCCATAATTTATAAGTCTACGGCCAAAGAAAGCTTTGTTCTATTAGAGATAGAAAATATGCTATTAAAAGCCAAAAAGCACAATAAGAGCCAAAATATTACAGGTTGTATTGTATATAGCGATCATCAGTTTATTCAGATTATTGAAGGTCCAGAACAGCCGATAAAAGAGCTCTATGCAAGTATTAAAAATGACGAAAGACATTTTGATGTTACGACACTAATAGAAACTAAAACTAAAGAAACTTTGTGGGACGATTGGTCTATGGCGTTTTATAATTTTGCTGGTAGTTCTGATCAAAATAAGCATAGTAGAATTTTATTGGAATCTTATTTTGATAGAGCAAATGAAAATCAAAGTAATTCTGAGGTACTCAGAGTTTTAAAATCTAATGTTTTAGAGTTATTAAGCGATAAGTAAATTAGAATGATTACCTGTGGTGGTAAGGCTCATTTCTAAGAATGGTAAAGCCTCTATATAGCTGTTCTATAAAGAATAGTCGGACCATTTGATGTGAAAAAGTCATTTTAGATAACCCTAATTTTCCATTTGCTCTGCTGTACACATCGTCTGAAAATCCATACGGTCCACCAATAACAAATATTAAAGTCTTAATTCCGGAGTTCATATGCTTCTGTAGGTAACTAGAAAATGCAACGGAATCCATCTGTTTTCCGTTTTCATCTAATAGAATTAGTACATCTGAATTTTGTGTTTTTGCCAAAATAAGCTCGCCTTCCTTTTCCTTTTGTTGGGCTTCAGAGAGGTTCTTTACATTTTTGATATCAGGAATAATCTCAAATTCAAACTTAATGTAGAAGCTCAAGCGCTTTGAATAATCTTCAATTAATGAGATAAGATTTTTATTGTCGGTTTTGCCAATGGCAATCAATTTTATATTCATGCGTATAAAGTTATACTTTTTTAGAATTTGGTATTTAGTTATTCAGATTTTAATCTTTCAATGCCTATTTTTACATTAAATAAGTTTGAAAAATGATTTCTCAAGAACAATTCAATAAAGAAATAGAATTAATAATCTCTAATGCTATCCGCGAAGACGTAGGAGATGGAGATCATAGTTCGTTAGCGTGTATACCAGGTTCAGCTGAAGGAAAAGCTAAACTTTTGGTAAAAGACGAAGGTGTAATTGCTGGTGTGGAATTTGCAAAGCAAGTGTTTGCTTACGTTGATAAAGACATGAAAGTTGAAACTTTGATTGAAGATGGAAGTAAAGTGAAGTATGGAGATATTGCATTTTATGTGGAAGGAGCATCACAATCAATTTTAAAGGCTGAGCGTTTAGTCTTAAATGCTATGCAACGTATGAGTGCGATTGCGACTAAAACTAAAAAGTATGTCGACTTATTAGAGGGTACAGGGACAAAGATCCTAGATACACGTAAAACTACACCAGGAATAAGAGCTTTGGAAAAATGGGCTGTGAAAATTGGTGGTGGTGAGAATCATAGATTTGCACTGTATGATATGATAATGTTAAAGGATAACCATATTGATTTTGCAGGAGGAGTATCTAAAGCCATAGAAAAGACAAAACAATATTTAAAGGATACTAACAGAGATCTAAAAATTATTGTCGAAGCTAGAGATTTAGGCGAAATAGAAGAGATTTTAAGTTGTGGCGGAGTCTATAGAATCCTTATCGATAATTTTAATTACGATGACACTAGGAAAGCAGTAAAGCTCATTGGAGATAAATGCTTAACTGAATCTTCTGGAGGTATTACTGAAAAAACCATTAGAAATTATGCTGAGTGTGGTGTAGACTATATTTCATCTGGTGCTCTAACGCATTCAGTTTACAATATGGATTTAAGCTTAAAAGCTGTCTAAAACCCAAAGTCTAGAACTTAATACTACATGACTAAACCTATTGAAGATAAATTAGAAAAAATACCAGTAGTTAATCTCCTTGTCCGTTTTTTTAAGGAAATTAAATTACCTGGTTTTGAAGGTTTGTCAGTATACGATTTGTTGGAATTGTATGGGTTGGGTATTTTTAAAGGAGCATTAACAACAAGAGCTAGTGCTATTGCTTTTAGTTTTTTTACTGCTATTTTTCCTTTTTTATTATTTGTGGTTATTGTGTTACCACATATTCCTATTGAAGGTTTTCCACAAGAGTTTGAAAGCTTTTTGAACTCATTTTTACCTCCTCAAACATCGGAATTTTTCTTTGATAATATCTTTAAAGGCATCAGTAGTAATGCAAATGGTGGAATAATATCTTCTGTGTTTTTATTATCTATATTTTTAATGGCCAACGGTGTTAATGCTGTTTTTTCAGGTTTTGAAAGTTCATATCATAGGCAGCTGTATAGAAACGTGTTTAAGCAATATATGTTTGCTTTGGGTATTGCTTTAATCCTTGCATTTTTATTATTGATAACTGTTGCTGTTTTTGGATACTTTCAGATTTATATTATTAAACCTTTATATGAAAGTTTCAGTGGTGAAGCCTTTGAAGATGGAGACAAAGGTTTGGGCTGGATTTTGGTTGCAAAATATTTATTCTTCGTTCTCATGGTATATTTAGCAACGGCTACATTGTATTATTTTGGAACAAAAGAAGGAAGACATTCAAAGTTCTTTTCGGTAGGTGCGTTGTTAACGACATTGCTCATCATGCTAACCTCATTCCTGTTTGGTGTTTATATAGAAAATTTTTCTCAGTATAATGAGCTTTACGGATCTATTGGAGCTTTATTGATATTGCTTTTGTATTTGTGGTTAAACTCTAATATTCTATTGTTGGGTTATGAACTTAATGCATCGCTTCATTTTTTAAGGAAAGTGAATAAAGGTGAAAGTATTTAATCAAAACGTTTTAAAAACTCATCCTTCTTTCTTACAGAAATTGGTACTTGCGAGTCGTTAGACATTACAACGTAACTCTGTTTACCTTTATAATACTGCTTTACGTGATCTAAATTGATTAGGTGCGATTTGTGTGTTTTGAAAAAAATATTTTCGTCGAGCAAATCTTCATAATATTTTATAGGCTTAGAAACCATAAGTTTATTATTACTCGTATAGATGTGAGTATAGCTTGTATCTGCTTCTAGGTGAATAATATCTTCAACTTTTAGTGTTTCAAAACCAGTTAATGAAGGAATGGTGATAACTTTCTTAGTGTTCGGTTTTAAGTTTTTAAACAAACTCTGAATTTGACTTTCTATATTTTTTGAATTTAAATCTTCCTTTAAACGGTTAATGGCTCCATCAAAATCATCTTTATCAATTGGCTTAAGCAGATAGTCAATAGCACTATACTTAAAAGCTTTTATGGCATAATTATCAAAAGCTGTGGTGAAGATTACTTTAAAGCTTACTTTGTCAATTTCCTGTAGAAAATCAAAACCCGTTTTATCATGAACTTGAATGTCTAAAAACACTAAATCAGGTTGCATTACCGGAACTACTTTTAGAGCTAAATCAACAGTATTACAAGTTGCCAAAACATCAAAAGTATTTGGGTGTTGCTCAATTAAATTAAGGACTCTTGCAGTACAGTGGTCTTCGTCATCTATTATTATAGTTTTTATCATACTAATAAGCTAATTGCATAGGAAGTGAAACTTCAATTTTAGTGCCTTTTGTTTTATCAATTATTTTTATGTCACCTTCTGTATTTTTTATTTTATTAATAATCTCAATTCTACTTTTTGTAATCGCCATACCCAAGGATTTTTTGTGTGTAGAACTACTAGAGGATTTTTCTCTACCAATACCATTGTCGTCTACACTACAAATAAGCATGCTATTTTTTTCCTTAAACGAAATAATAATATGCCCTTCATCTTTTAGAGCTAAGCCATGTATAATACTATTCTCAATAAACGGCTGAAGAATCATAGGAGGTACCAAAATATCGTCAGGATCTAATGAAGATTCAATGTCTATTGTGTAGTTAAACTTGTTATTGAAACGTTTACGTTCTATATCCATATAAGTTTTTAGGAGAGTAATATCTTCACTAAGTAAAATCTCTTTTTTTTCAGAATTCTCAAGAGTCATACGCATAAGCTTAGCAAACTTACTGAGATAATCATTTGCAGATTGTGTGTCGTTTTTTAAGATATAATCACCAATGGAATTAAGAGAATTAAAAATAAAATGAGGATTCATTTGTGATCTTAAAGCCTTAAGTTCTGTATCGGATACCTTAGCATTAAATTCAGCTTCTTTAGATTTTAAAACAGCGTTTCGTTTTCTTCTGTAGAGCACAAAACCAACTAAGGAAGCTGCTATGATTCCACTACCACCAATAACTGAGGCATTCTTAATGGATCTTTGGCGCAAGATTTCTGCTTCTTTTACGGCTTGTTCTTTATCATGTAGAGCGGTAAGTTCTGTTTCTTTTTTTTCGTATTCAAATTTTGACTCTAACTTAGCTATTTCTTCCTTTTTTTCTATTGATAAATAGCTCGCTTTAGTTTTTTGGGATTCGTTTAGATTTAAGTATGCGGATTTATAATCGTTTAATTGAACATTAACTTCTGCTAATTTTTCGAGTATGCTAGCTTTGCTTTTTAAGTTTTCAATAGCATTAACATAAATCATGGCTTGTTCAAAGTAGAATTTAGCTTTTTTAAGTTTGGTGATATCAGAATTGGCGCTATCGAGATATGTTAATCCAATGTTTTCATAAACGATTGCTAGGTTAAAAGTGTTTTCTAGATCTTCAAACAATGTTTTACTACGTAAAAGATAGGATAAGGCCTCGTCATAATTCTTCAAAGTAATGTTAGCAATGCCTATGTTAACAAGTGCGCTAGCTATACCATATTTATTATTGAGCTTAGTCATTGTTTCTAAGGCTAGTTCATAATTACTTATAGCTTCTTCGGGTTTTTTAAGATTATCGTAAGCATTACCTATGTTTGTTAGTGTATTTGCTATTCCATAACTATTGTTAGATTCTTTATAAATATTTAAACCTCTATTATAATAATCTAATGCTGTATTATATTTCTCAAGTCTAGAATATAAAATCCCTATGTTGCTTAATATTTCTGCATGCCTGTCTGTTTTTGTACTACCCATACTTTCATGTAAAGAAGAAGCTTTGAGATAGGTGTTTATAGCTTCAGGATATTGTGTAAGGTACATTTGACTTGTTCCTTTCCCATTAAGAACAATAGACATTAACATACTGTCTTTCTCTCTCTCGAAAATATCTAAGGCTTTATCATAGCAGACAATAGCCTTATAAAAATTTGATTTATTAAAATAAAGAAGCCCTTTGTTAAACTCTAACTTTCCAATATCTAACCATAGTTTTTCGGAATTAAGTATCTCAATTGCATTGTTGTAAGCTTCAATAGCGAGTGAGTCTTTGGTTAGCTCTGTTAGGTTGTATGCTTTATATCTATAAGCTAAGGCTTTCTCTTTTTTTAAATCTAATTTATTTGCTAGAAAAATAGCTTTATTAGAATAGTTTATTCCCTCCTCTGGATTTTCAACATGAGTATAGTAAGCTAAATGATTGAGTGTCTTTAGTTTTTCAAGATTATCGTTTTTTTGATTTTTTAATTCGTTTTTTAAAGAATCAATAACGCTGTTTTGGGAATAACCTAAAAGAGTAGTTACCAAAAAGAGTAAGAAAAGGAATCCTTTCATTGTTGATTAATTAGCAGCCAAGTAAAAATAGTAATTTATTATCAAATCATTTGAAAGGAAATTACGTTAATATATTCAAATCCAACGATAATAGATTGGTAATGGTTTTAAAAGAAAAGATTTGATTGTTTTATATCAAATTAATCCACAAAACCGCAAACAATGAAACCAGTTATCAATTCAATTCAAAGAAAAACCCTTATTCTTTCTGTAATTTTTTGTATTCCAATATTAAGTTGGTCACAAAAACGAATAAAGCCACCAAAAAGAGAATCTAAGGTTGAAAGTGTAGACCTATTTGTAAATAAGTCGTTCGATTTATATCATAAAGTTTTTGTTTATGACAGTTTAGTGAAGCAAGGTGTTGAGGTACCAGCTGAAATTGAAGACGAATTAGCAGAAAGAGCAGAACAAGATATTGACAGTTTATGGAGTATTGCACCAGACGTTGTGGATGATATCAGTTATGCTCCCTTTATGAGGCAAGCAAAAGCTACTTTAAATATGAATAAGGCTAAAAAGGTGTTGAAATTCTGTGCTGTTACAGTTAAGACATATTTTGTAGGCACTAAAGAGGATGAAGAATAAATATTAAAATTTTTAGACATGAAAAATCTAAACACATTTATAATTCTCTTCCTTTTTGGTGTCACTACAGGGCAGGCTCAAAATTATAAGGATTCCTTTAAATCTGATATTTGCGATTGCCTAACGCAAGAAAAGCTTAAACGTAGACTTACAGAGAATACATATAATACGTGCTATAAGCAAACATTACCGAATTATGCGGCGCAAATTGATGCTCAGATAGTTGAAGAAGATGTAAGCCAAAAGTTTTACAAAGGTCAGCTAGCTCGAAAGGAACTTTTACAATCTTTTAAATATGAATTGGTCTATAGTTGTGATACTTATTACGAATTTTTAGAAGGTTTAAAAGTAAGTAGAAGATTGATAGCAGCTGAGCAAGTAAAAGAAGGAGACCTAGAGTCATATAATCAACAAGTGGCATTAACACCTAATGCCGTCACTTATTTCATGAGAGCCCAACTTCAATTTAAACTAGGAAATCTCAAAGAGGCCGAATCTGATATTGATAAAAGCATAGAAGTTAATCCAAACAAAGAAAATGTTAAATCACTAAGGAGTGAGCTCCTATTGCTAGGCTGGATTTACGAAGAACAAAACAGATTTAATGATGCTATAACAGTCTATGACAAAATTTATTTAGGTGATTATGATACCGAAATTTTAATCTTAAGGGCTCTTGCGGATAAAAAGTCAGGAGGAACAGCTCCTACAAAACCAGAAATTTCTAATGCTAACAATCAAGTTAAAAAGGATAAGGCTTCAAGTCGTAGAACTAGAGCAGATTCAAAGAAATCAACTAAAGGATCTGCTTCAGTAAAAACAAGAGGCTCAAATACTGTTACTAAGAAAAAAGATACAGCATCTCTTAGAAAATTATTCAAAATGGACGATTGAACAAATTAAACTTCAATTAAAATATCATTAATCAATTTAAATTTTAAAATATGAAAATCAATTATTTATCTATTGCTTTATTAGCGTTTTTATTTTCGATGTCTCTTCAAGCTCAGGATTTGTCCGAGCCAGGTAAATTAGGTGTAGGTTTAGCCTCTTCTTATCCAGCTTACGGACTAAGTGCAAAGTACAATTTTACGGAAAACCATGCGGCTCAGGTCATTGTCGGAGGTGCATCTTATGGGTTTGGATCAAGTTCATTTGCTATGTCAGGAAGGTATCTTTATAACTTTCAGGAAAAAGGAGATTCATTTATTTATAGACCATATGCATATGGGCAATTAGGATACTTTACTGTTAAGTATGAGTTTTTAGGCTATTCGGAATCATTTAATACCATTTCATTTGGAGTAGGTGGAGGCGTAGAGTTTACAATTCCAAATTTTGTTGAAGGCTTGGCTTTTAATGCAGAGTTAGGATACGTTGGCGGGTCTTTTGATGATGGTGTTGGTACTTATGCAGGTTTTGCATATGGTGCAGGTATACATTATTATTTTAATCTCTAATGTCACAGTAAATTATGAAAAAGATATTTTGTTTATTCGCAATGTCAATATCGCTTTTAGCTTGTAGTGTAAGTGATAACTCTGATGGTGATAGTAATCCAAGTGGAACTTTCGTTTCTGCAAAAGTGAATGGTAGTAATTTTTTAGCAGACTTAGGATTAAGTGGAATATCCGCACAACTATATGAGAATAATTCGGTTTTTGCATTTGGTTTGGCTGCTGTAGATTATGAAGGTGGAAATAATGCTAGTACAATTGGTATTACATTTGGCGGCATTGATTTTGGATCAGTTATAGATGGTTTTGAGGTCTTTGGTGACGGTCAGGACTTTTATGTGTCAGGTCAGTATGCTGCATCAATTAACGGTAATTCATCTGGAGGTGCATCAGATGAAAATACCTATCTAAAAATATCATCTATAGATAAAGTAAATCAAGTGATATCTGGTGAGTTTAGTTTTGTGGCTATAGATAACGATAATCCAGATGTCACTTACTCAGTAAGTGAAGGTACTTTTAATAATGTATCCTATACTATTGAGAATTAATTAAGATCATAAAACAATAGTTAGTTGCTTTTTTAAGTGTTGAAAAACCATCTCTAATTGAGGTGGTTTTTTTGTGCAAACATCTTACTTTTGGTCTATGCATCATTTTATAGACGTTTTATTGCCTATTCCACTACAAAAGGCATTTACTTATCATATCACTAAAGCCGAATCTGAGTTTTTAGAGATAGGGATGCGTGTTGCTGTACCCTTCGGAAAAAGTAAGATTTATACAGGCTTGGTTTATAAAATTCATAATAATCCACCTACGGCTTACGATGCAAAGACAATTCATCAAATTCTAGATGAACAACCTGTAATTACAAAAAGTCAACTACAGCACTGGGAATGGATAGCTGGCTACTATATGTGTAGTTTGGGTGAAGTGATGAGAGCAGCTATGCTAAATGCTTTTATTCTTGAAAGTGAAACAATCATTTCTAAGAACGAAAAAGTTGAAGTAAAAGACACGGAGCTCAAAGATGAAGAGTTTCTTATTTATGAGGCTTTACAATACCAGTCGTCATTAAAAATTAATGATGTGGTATCTATTTTAGATAAAAAACGAGTGCTTCCAGTTATTAATAGTCTGGTTGAAAAAGGTGTTGTAAACCTTCAAGAAGAACTATATGAGAAGTACCAACCCAAGTTGGTACGCTATGTTAAGCTTCATGAAAACCATAAATCTGAAGTAAAACTACAAGAGCTTTTAGAGGAATTAAGTAGAGCACCAAAACAACGTGAGGTTGTGCTGACTTTGTTCAGTATGGAAGCTTCTGAAAGAAGACCAATTAAAGTATCTGAGTTAACAGATAGGAGTGGTGCGTCATCATCTATCGTAAAAAGTCTGATAGACAAGACTATTTTAGAAGAATATCATTTAAAAACAGACAGGATTCAATTTGATGGAGAAGGAGATGCTGATACAAAACAATTGAGTGAAGCGCAATCAGAAGCTTTAGATTCCATCAATTCAATTTTTGAAGAAAAGCCAGTGGCATTGTTGCATGGTGTGACATCTTCTGGTAAAACTGAAATTTATGTACAGCTCATCCAAAAGCAATTAGAACTTGGTAAGCAAGTCTTGTATTTATTGCCGGAGATTGCCTTAACAACCCAACTTGTACAACGTTTACAAGATTATTTTGGAGATAAGGTTGCTGTGTTTCATAGTCGTTATTCTGGCAACGAGCGTGTTGAGGTTTGGCATAATATGCTCAAAAATTCTGAAAAAGCACAAGTGGTTATCGGAGCACGTTCATCATTATTATTACCTTTTAATGATTTGGGTTTAATAATTGTAGATGAAGAGCATGAACAATCTTACAAACAATTTGATCCAGCACCTCGATATCATGCTAGAGATGCAGCTATTGTTTTAGCAAATTTCCATAAGGCCAAGACGCTTTTGGGTTCTGCCACACCAAGTTTAGAAAGTTACTATAATGCCACACAAGGCAAATATGGTCTTGTAGAGTTAAATATTCGCTACAATAATGTATTGATGCCAGATATAGAATTAGTAGATCTAGCAGATAAGTACAAGCGAAAGCGAATGAAAGGTCATTTTAGCGACAGAATGATTGAAGAAATGGCAGAAACCTTGGATGAAGGTTTTCAAATTATATTATTTCAGAATAGAAGAGGTTTTTCACCTATTATAGAATGTACCACTTGTGGAAACTCACCACAATGTCCTAATTGCGATGTAAGTTTAACGTATCATCAATACAGAAATCAATTACGTTGTCATTATTGTGGCTATAACTCAGCCATGTTACAAAACTGCCAAGCATGCGGTAATCCAACATTAGATACTAAAGGCTTTGGTACTGAACAAATAGAAGAAGAAGTTAAAGTCTTATTTCCAGATAAAAAAGTAGCTCGAATGGACTTGGATACCACAAGAGGGAAATACGGTTTCGAAAAAATCATTAATAATTTTGAGCAACGAGACATCGATATTTTGGTAGGTACACAAATGCTAACCAAAGGGTTAGATTTTAGACATGTAAAGTTAGTAGGTATAATGAATGCAGATAACTTACTTAACTTCCCAGATTTTAGAGCGCACGAGCGGAGTTATCAGCTTATGGCTCAAGTTTCGGGTAGGGCAGGTCGTACCGATTTAAGAGGTAAGGTTTTAATTCAGACCTACAATCCGCATCACAATATTTTACAGCAAGTATCTACAAACAGTTATAAGGAAATGTTTGCAGAGCAAATGAATGATCGCTATAACTTTAAGTACCCACCAATTTATAGATTAATTAAAATAACATTTAAGCATAAAGATTATAATCGAGTCAATCTTGCGGCAGATTGGTATGCTAAATCATTAAGACAGATATTTAAGGCTAATGTTTTAGGACCAGAATTTCCACCTGTTTCAAGAATCAGGAATTTATACAATAAAAATATTTTAATTAAGATTTCTCCAAATCAATCTTTAGGAAAAACAAAAGAGGCTATTTTAAAGATAGATAATAGCTTTAATGCTGTTAAGGATTTCAGAGCGGTAAGAGTAGTACTAAATGTCGATAATTATTAAAAGAAAAAGTCTCACCAATTGGTGAGACTTTTTAATATTTTGAGGGCGTGTTAATTCAAAGTGTAATAGTTTACATGTTGTTGAGCGCGTCAACTAATTGTGTTTTTTTGTTTCTACTTAGAGGGATTTCGTAGGCACCAACTTCAACGTTCTTACTGTTAAATCTATCAATCTTATCAAGATTTACGATGTAAGATTTGTGAATTCTTAAGAATTTACCTTCTGGTAATTCTGCTTCAAAAGCTTTCATTGTAGATAATACCACTAAGCTGTTTTCTTCTGTCACTACTTTTACGTAATCACCAAGGGCTTCAATCCATTTAATATCTTTGATGTAAACTTTACGTTTTTTAAGATTACTCTTTACAAAGATGTGTTCACCGTCAGTTTCGTTAAAGTCTAATTTAAGCTTGTGTTGCTCAATAGCTTTCTCAACTGCAGTGTTAAAACGTTCTTTTGTGATTGGTTTCTGAAGGTAGTCGGTAGCATCGTAATTAAATGCTTTAAAAGCATACTCGGTTTTACCTGTGACAAAAATAATTTGGGGTTTGTTGTTGAGTACATCCAAAAGCTCAAAACCGTTTAATACAGGCATTTCTATATCTAAAAAGATAAGATCTACCTTATGTGTATTAAGACCGTTTTTAGTTTCTAAAGCACTGCTGTACTCTGCAATAAGGTTGAGAGAAGAATGATTCTCAATCAACTTTACTATAGAGAGGCGCTGAATCGCAGAATCATCAACAACTACACAGTTTAAAGTCATAACATTATACATTTTTAGGTTAAGATATCGACAATAGTACGATAATTTCGGTTAAAAAACAAATAATACCGTTCAACTGTAAATTTTAACATAATTTTTAGCGGGCAAATTTAGTGAAACTTTCGCTAGAAAACGTTGGTGAAATTGGAATTTATATGTATTTTTGCACCCGTTTTAACGATAAACAAAATTTTTTATTATGAATCATTATGAAACTGTTTTCATTTTAAATCCCGTTTTATCTGAAGATCAGGTAAAGGAAACAGTAAAGAAGTATGAAGATTTCTTAACTGACAAAGGTGCTAAAATGATTGCCAAAGAAGATTGGGGACTAAAAAAATTAGCTTACCCAATCCAAAACAAAAAAAGTGGTTTTTATCACTTGTTCGAGTATCAAGTTGCTGGTGAAGCAATTGAACCTTTAGAGTTAGAGTTTAGACGTGATGAGCGTTTTATGCGTTATTTAACTGTAAAGTTAGACAAGCATGCTGTTGCTTGGGCTGAGAGAAGAAGAGAAAAAATGAAACAAAAAGCGTAATTTATGTCATCTATAGAACAACAAGCAAAAGGAAAAAAAGATGGAGAAGTAAGATATCTTACTCCATTAAATATCGAAACTTCTAAAACTAAGAAGTATTGTCGTTTTAAGAAGTCTGGCATTAAGTACGTAGATTACAAAGATGCAGATTGGTTATTAAACTTCGTTAACGAGCAAGGTAAATTATTACCAAGACGTTTAACAGGTACTTCTTTAAAATACCAAAGAAAAGTATCGGTAGCAGTAAAAAGAGCTAGACACCTAGCGTTGTTACCATACGTAGGAGATTTATTAAAATAAAATATCATAACAATGGAACTTATATTAAAACAAGACGTTGAAAATTTAGGATTTAAAGACGATATTGTAACAGTAAAGAACGGTTATGGTAGAAACTTTTTAATTCCTCAAGGACACGCTATTATGGCAACTCCTTCTGCTAAGAAAGTTTTAGCAGAAACTTTAAAACAAAGAGCATATAAAGAGAAGTCAATCATTGCAGAAGCTGAAAAAACAGCTGAAGCATTAAAGACTTTAGACATCAAGATTACTGCAAAAGCTGGTACAGGTGCAACTGCTGGTGATAAATTATTTGGTTCTATAACTAATATGGATTTATCTGAAGCGCTTAGAAAAGAAGGTCACGAAGTTGATAAAAAATACATTTCTATCAACGGTGGAAACATTAAGCGTTTAGGTCAGTACGAAGCGGTTATTAGATTACACAGATCTGTAAATGTAGATTTTACTTTCGAAGTAATTGCTGAGGCTTAATCTTAGTCTTTAAAATATTTAAAACCGTTTAGTTTACTAAGCGGTTTTTTTTATTGAAACTAATTTTTGAAAAGCAAGAAAGTTTGCGAATTCAAAAATAATAGTTAAAATATCCCGATGATAATCAGGATCCCAACAAATGTAGATACACTATGAGATATATTTTAGTTGCTTTCTTATTTATAAGTTTTCTTGCTTGTAAAGAAGTCAAAACAGAGCAAAACGTTTCTGATACATCTGTGCTTTTAGATGTGTTTAGGGCTTCAAAATCCGATTATCCAAAAATCAGTGTACATAGAGGTGGAAAGGGAATTATTAACTATCCTGAAAATTGCTTGGAAACCATAAAATATGTTAGTGATAGTATTAATGCTATTTATGAAGTTGACATCGCACAAACCAAAGATGGAAAACTGGTTTTAATGCACGACAATTCTTTGGAAAGAACCACAACAGGTTCAGGTTTGGTTAAAGATTACACCTACGACGAATTGCATAAATTCAACTTAGTAGATGATTACGGAAACGAAACCAATTATAAAATACCGTTGTTTTCTGAAGTTTTAGAATGGTGTAAGGCTAATGATGTCATTCTTACTGTAGATATAAAACGTTCCGTAAGTCAGTCGGTAGTGATTGAAGCCATTAAAAAAGCCAACGCAGAAGATGTTTGTGTTATCATAACTTATGATCTTAACCAAGCAAAATCATCTTACGCTTTAGCACCAGAACTTTTAATTTCAGTTTCGGCTAGAAATGATGAGGAATTAAATAGGTTATTTGCTTCTGAAATTCCAACCAAAAATATGTTAGCATTTACAGGAACACGTTTGTCAAATCCTAATTTATATAAAAGGTTGAAGGATAAAAATATTGTAGCGATGCTTGGAACTTTAGGCAACTTAGATAAACAAGCTGAAGCTAGAGGAAATCATTTATATAATGAATGGATGAGTAAAGGAGTAAACATTTTGGCAACTGATAGACCTTTTGAAGTTCAAAAAGCAATACGAAAATAATTCTCATGAAATACGCAAGATTAACGAAAGAACAGTTTGAAGAATTACACCAAGAGTTTATCAATTTCTTGGCAACACAATCCATAACTGCTGAAGAATGGGAAGACATTAAGAAAAATAAACCTGAAGCTGCCGAGCAAGAATTGGATGTTTTTAGTGATTTGGTTTGGTATGGTGTATTAGACAAAGTAGAGTATCTAGAGCATATTTCACCACAGCAAATACATCTATTTAAGTGTCGCGAAAAAGATATGCATCTTATCGCTTTAAAGCTTAAAAGCGAAAAAGCTGATTTTACAACAAAAGAAGGTTTTCAGTGGTTGCGCGATAATTTATTATCTGATGATATCGAATTTTTCAATGCTAAAAAAGATTACTCGGATGATAAGCATATGGATATTTTTAAACTTGTTCAACAAGGAGCTAATATCACAAAAGGTGAATTATTTCAATATTTTGAAAAGTTGATCAGACAGTAGTTCTAAAACTAGTTGTCAGACTGAGCTTGTCGAAGTCCTTTTTCAGAATTATATATAGCACTGTGTTTATTTCAGAGACACTGAAACAAGTTCAGCGTGACAAAATCGGTTGAGTTTTGTTTGCCAAAAACCATCCACCAGACACCAACTATTCGTACCTCAAAGACTCAATAGGATCCAATCCTGCGGCTTTTGTAGCTGGATACAATCCAGAAATCACAGCAACTATAAACGCAATACTCGTTGCCCAAATCATAGCGACCCATGGAGCTGAAAAATCTAATTCAAATTTATAAGATACAGCCCAACCAATGAGAATGCCAAGGATAATTCCGAGGATACCACCAAACTGCCCAATGATTATGGTTTCCATAAAAAATTGCGATGCAATCGTTTTACGTTTAGCACCAAGTGCTTTTCTAACACCAATTTCACGAGTACGTTCGGTTACGGAAACTAGCATGATGTTCATCAATGCTATGGTAGAACCAAAAATGGTGATGATACTTATGATCCAAGCAGCAATGTAGAGTACTTTAGTATTTTCAGCAGCTCTATTCAACAAATCATCACTACGTTCAATGCCGAAGTCATTTTTTTCAATCGGGTTAAGTCCACGAATATTTCTAAAAGTCAATATAGCATCATCTTGTGCGGTTTCTAGCATGTCTTTTTTGTCCACTTTTACACTCAAGGTATAATTGATATTCGGACTTGTAAAAATGGAACGTGCTTTCTGAATAGGAATAATCATTCTTAAATCCTGATTGTTTCCAAACGTAGAACCTTTCGCCTTTAAAACACCTATAACCTTAAATTTAGAACCTCTAACACTTATGGTTTTATCTAAAGGATTATCATCTGGAAATAACGCTTTTTGCAAATCGCTACCAATAACGCAGACTGAACTGTTGTTATCAACATCAAATGAATTCAAAGAACGACCAGTTTCCAACTCTAAACCAGAATTTTCAATAAAGTTTTCATTAGCACCAAGTACGGCAACTTCAGGATCGGTTTTTATATTTTCATATTTCACTTCAGAGGTTGCAGAACCGTAGAAAGACACGGCCACTTTTGTAAACGGATAATCGTAATTATCTTCAAAATCCTTAACGTTTCTATAGCTAATAACGGGATTCACTTTTTGGCGTTCTCTACTGCTTTGGCGTTGCGCAGTGAACTCATAACGCTGAATATTAAATGTATTAGCACCCATAGAAGAGAAATTGCTAGAAAGCGTATTTTCTAAAGCCGAAACACCACTTAAAATACCAACCAAAGCCATAATACCAATAGCAATAATCAAAACCGTTAAAATGGTACGGAGTAGTTGACTTTTTATAGAACCTAAAGCAATTTTAAAATTTTCCTTAAGAAGTGAAAACATAGTTTGGTATTTCGGTTTTGGCTTGTTTTACGTATAAGACTACTAAAACAGCATAAAGTTACTATAAAAACGAAATATCTTCTTTAGACCTCTAAAAATTATAATATTTTTGTGACAAATTAAATCAGAAGATGGCGCAAAAACCAAGTATACCAAAAGGCACAAGAGATTTTAATGCAGAAGAAGTCGCAAAACGTTCCTATATTATGGAAACCATAAAAACACAGTTTCAGCTGTATGGTTTTCAACCTATAGAAACACCAAGTTTTGAGAACTCTGATACCTTAATGGGAAAATATGGTGATGAAGGAGATCGCTTGATTTTTAAGATATTGAATAGTGGTGATTATTTAAAAGACGTCAGAAGTGATGTTGCATATTCAACCATGTTTACACTTGCGTTCAATGATATACTTGAAACATTATTAGATGTTTATAAGGGTGAAGATAATTATGATGGATTACTGAACGTTAAATTAAACTTTTTTCATGCTGATGATTTATCAGATGAACAAAGCGAGTTTTTTGAAAAGTTTTTTTTAAGTATTAAAAATGATTTTTTAGAATTTTATGAGAAAAGTCTGAAAAATGATGATGAGACAAAGAATAGAGATTTTATAGACTTTAGAAATAAACATTTTAAGTCTTTTTTTAGAATATATCTTGACAATTTTGGATTTTTAAATTCAACCAAAGCCGCAACTAAAATCTCAGAAAAAGCCCTTCGTTACGATCTTACCGTACCTTTTGCACGTTATGTGGTGCAGCATCAAAATGAGATTGAGTTTCCGTTTAAGCGTTATCAAATTCAACCCGTTTGGCGTGCCGACCGTCCGCAAAAAGGGCGTTTTAGAGAATTCTACCAATGTGATGCTGATGTGGTGGGTTCAAAATCTTTATTTCAAGAAGTAGAATTTGTACAGCTTTATGATGCGGTTTTTACAGCTTTAGATCTAAAAGGAGTTACTATAAAAATTAACAACCGTAAAATCTTATCTGGTATTGCTGAAGTTATCGGAGCACAAGACAAACTTATTGATTTCACGGTAGCTTTAGATAAGCTCGATAAAATAGGAGAGGAGAAAGTGAAGGAAGAAATGCGTAGCAAGGATATTTCTGAAGAAGGTATTGCAAAGCTTCAACCTTTGTTTGAACTTAAAGGTGATTTTGGAGATCAGGTGGCGAGTTTAAAATCTATTTTAGGAACTTCTGAAATCGGTCTAAAAGGTATTGAGGAATTAGAGTTTATAAACACAGCGATTTCAAACTTAAAGTTGAAAACAGCGCAACTACAATTAGATGTCACTTTAGCTCGTGGTCTTAACTATTACACAGGTGCTATTTTTGAAGTATCAGCACCTAAAGGCGTAAAAATGGGTTCTATTGGTGGTGGAGGTCGCTACGATGATTTAACCAATATTTTTGGTAAACCAGATACGAGTGGAGTTGGTATTAGTTTTGGTCTCGACCGTATTTATTTGGTGTTAGACGAGTTGAATTTGTTTCCAGCAACCATAACAGAATCTACAAAAGTGTTGTTCATAAACTTTGGTGATAAGGAAGCTATGGCCTGTTTACAAGCGGTTTCTAAATTGAGAACTAATGGTGTTAAGGCAGAACTTTATCCAGATAGTGCCAAGATGAAAAAGCAAATGACACATGCTGATCGTCGTAATATTCCTTACGTGGTTTTAGTGGGTGAAGAAGAAATCAATGCAGGTTTGTTTACACTTAAAAATATGAAGTCTGGTGAGCAGGACAAACTTTCTTTTGAAGCGATGTTAGAAGTCCTTAAATAAGAAAGCCTCAGTCAATGTGTTGACTGAGACTTTGCTAATCACTAACTAAAAATAATTAAATCACTTAACTAATATTTTCTTGGTCATTACGGATTGATTTTTAGCGGTTAGCTTAACAATGTAAGTACCTGAACTAAGGTTAACATCATATTCCGAATGACTACTTTTTATTATTGTATTGTACGTTGTAACAGATTGTCCTAGCATATTGAAAAGAACAATCGATGTAATGTCTATTTGATTTGGGTTTATCAATACCAATTGGTTGATGTCAGAAGAATAAAGGATATCAATACTTTGGCTAGAATGGTCATCGATTCCTAATAATTCATCGGATCCAAAAGTAATCTCGAACCTGTTTAAATATTCACCGGCATTCAAAAACACACTGTAATCACTTTGTCTTAAATCGTGATAAAGACTTAGAACTTTATCATGTAAATAGATATTGAAATTATCAGGAACATTTTCAAGATCATCAATGTTAATAGTGTTTAATCCGTCACTAGAGATTTTTATACCTAAAGGATAAATGGCTGAAACTTCAGCATCATTACTCGCTTGAATAATGAATTCTTCATCATTGATGAGCCAAAACATATCATCGATTTGCGTTTCGTTTAATTCGCCATCATAAGCCCAATCAATATCAGAAGTTGTATTGCTGTCAATGGTTAAAAGTAACTGACGATTAATGGTGTTTGTAGAACTGTAACCGATTCTAAATTTCATACGATTGTCCGCAGATTTAGAAAAGTTATCAACCATGCCTCGCATAAAAATAGAGTTAGAACCTTCTTCTTGCTTGTAAATACGCTGACCGTTATTAAAATTAATAGTGCCACCATTTTTTCCAATCACAAAGAAACCTTGTCCGACAGGAATATATTGACCAGGTTTTTCAGGAGCAATCATATTAATGTTATTCTCTAAAATAGAACCTTTTGAGGCAGCAGCAACTTCACCAGAAAAGTTATATGTAGCATAACCACCTTGATAGTTCTGAGCTGCATGAGAATTACCACCATAATGGTTCCAAAAATATAAAGTTCCAGAAATGGTAGGTCCTGTGCCAGAAGCATTAGTTGTATTGTCTAGTATAAACTGCTTGGCATCAATAGCTGAAGGGTAAGGATTACCAACCAGATATTCGTTATTTGGGGCAAGCGTTAAGGTAATATCTCCGTTGTTAGGTTTTCCACTAAAAACGTAATTCTGTTTTAGTGTTTCATCTTCAATTCCAGGACCTTTCATGGTAAAGCCTTCACCAGGAAAAATAGTTCCTGTACGTCTTATATGTTGCCAAGAAGAATAATTTCCTGAAGCACTGTTAGCATACTTCCAAATCCAATAATCAGCAATTTTTATCGGGCTTGTTGGTGCACCATTGTAACCAGAAGAGGAAAAATTTATAGTTAACGGATTTTCGGCATTTGTACCATCTTTTAGGACATCAATAACCTTAAAACTGTTTACAGAAGCATTTTGTTTAGTAACGGGAGATGACCAATAATTATAGGTGAATTCACTTCCTGTGCCTTGTTGATCACGTTCTAGATGACCATTAGAAAGTACTTCTAAATCGCTATCAATAGGTTGTATTAATTGGGATTCTCCTTGTAAATCTAGCTTCCCATCTAATTTTAAGTAGTGTGTAACTGTTAGTCCATTACCACTGTGAGTTTCATTATCACCTAAAACGGCTAAACTATTTTCAATGTCAAGACTTAAAATTGTTCTATTTTGAAATTTTGAAGCTGGTAAAACCTCGTTACTCATTGTGATATTATGAGTCGTTTTTACAATATTCCAATCTATTGTAATGTTCGGATCTACAATGGAAGCCGATCCAGGAATGTATAAATCATCTGTTAAACTCCAAGAAGAAGCATTGTTCCAGTCTCCATTTTGCTTAGATGTAAAAGGTAATGGTGTTGTTTCTAAATCAACCGATGAAATATTTTTTAAAATACCATCATTGTTATTTCCAGAAGCATCAATCACAGCATCGTATGTAAAATTAGACATAGGGTAGTAGGCTGTAAGAGAAGACCATGGTATGGATGAAATATCATTTTTTGTTATTGAATTCGGTAATTCTGAACCTGAAACGAATCCATTGTTATTACTGATTTCTTGATTCATTATAAATCGCAACTGATCTTGATTGAGTCCAATATTCCATATTCTAACTTCATCAATCGATCCTTTGAAATGTTGAACAGGAGAGTTTTTATCTGAAGCTCCAATCAATAATGATTCATTGTTTGGTATAAGTGCAGATTTAAAAGCGGAAGTATCTAAAACACCATCAATATATATAGAAACGATTGAGTTGTTGTAAGTGACAGCAACATGATGCCATTCATTATTTGGTATTGAAGTATTTGAAACTAAAGATTGTGTCTGTTCGTTTTTCCATATGATTTTTATTCGGTTATTGCTAACTAAGGAAAAATCAAAACCTGTAGAAAAATTAGAACTTCTTTTAGAAACTATTGATGCTTTTGTTGATGTTTCAGAATTATGTTTTATCCATGCAGAAATTGTAAATTCTGAAGGGTTAATATCTGCAGTTTCATTGATTTCTATAAAATCGTCTACTCCATCAAATTTTATAGAACGCTCTTCTGAGATTTGTGGTGAAAAGCCAAAAGTGATGTAACTTATGCCTTCAAAATTATAATTAGTTTCCAAATAACCATTTGAATTTAAAGTCATAATTCTGAATTTTGAAGAAGTATCAAACACTTCGTTGTCAGAAATAAACATATAGTACTTTCCTAGCTCGGAGTTGTTCTCAATAAACTCTAATGGAATTTTAATGGAAACGGTAGGGATATTTCCATTTTCAGTTACTTTCCATACCTTTTGTTTAGTAGAGAAAGAAACATTAGTATCTAAGGCGGATTCTATATCAATACTTAAATTACTTGTTAGAGGTGCATTATCAATGTTGATATCACTGCCATTATCACCCCAAATAATAATAGAATTGTTGTTAGGGTCATCGGTATTAGGAGCAGTGTTTGAACTATTAGAGTTTAAAATACTAATATCAACATCATTTGTGTTTTCAATTATATTGTTCGCAGAAAAATCTAAATAAGAGACATTATGGTCATAACCAGATCCAGAAAATTGACTTTCAATAACATCAGCAATAATACCATCTATTTCTTGTGCGTTTACAGAAATACATAGGCATATAGCCATCATAAGTAGGGTTGGTCTAATTTTTTTCATCAGATTTGGGAGTGAATGAAAATCAATTATGTGGCTAATATAGAATTATTTTTCGATTTTAATCCATAAAACGCAAAAAAAACCGATTAAATGCAATTTTATAAAAATCAGTAATATTCTTAGACTAGTATTTTTGATGATGATTAATTCTTTGTAAATACTTAAAAAACAGTGTTTTTTGTCGTTTTAACAGAAATATTTGGCGATTGTCGATAAAAAATAAAGTTAATATTGTCTTAACAAGATTTTAACTACTTTGATCCGCGTAAGTAATTAGCTATTAATTTTTTATGGGGAAAATAAAGAATCATTTCTTATTGTTTTTTGTTTGCTTTTTGGGAGTAGTAGTTGCATTTAACAGGGATGAAGGTTCAAAACTGACAAATAGTTTTTTGAATTTTACTTCTGAAAATACTGAGATTTTACCGCCTAGCGCATCGATTTCTGGAACGGCTACAGTTTGCCTAAATGAAAATCCTTTACCACAAGTTACTTTTACAGGAAGTGGTGGTAATACACCTTATACTTTTACCTATACCATAAACGCAGGAGCTCCTCAGATTGCAGAAACGACAGGGACTAATGAATCTATATCTGTAGATGTGATGACAAATGCAGTTGGTGTTTTTATCTATGAATTAATATCTGTGACTGATGGATCTAACGATACCAGCTCAGAAAATGGTACAGCAACAATTACGGTAGCAAGTCCACCAGATGTTTCATTTACGTTTAATAATAATGGTGCTTGTTCTGGTACTCCAATAAACTTTACATCTAATGTTGTAGGAGATGGACCATTCACTTATGACTGGCAATTTGGAGATGGTACTGTTTCATCTGTAGCTAATCCTACACATATATATAATGCTTTTGGTTGTGGATTTTCAACATTTACAGCAGAATTAACAGTTACTGATAGCAATGGTTGTACAGATACAACATCTCAAACCATCAGTGTAGAGCAACGACCAGAATTAGCTTTTGAAGATTTAAATGCAGAGTTTACACCTCCATTTGATAATTGTGGAAATAATACTGTTGATCCAGCGTATACAGTTGATGTCGGGAATATTTCACCGTCCGATAGCTGTGTAACGTCTTATGATGTGAATTGGGGAGATGGAACTGCCGTTGAGACAAATGTAACCTTTCCTTTAAATCATACTTATACTGAGTTGGGATCATTCAATATGGTCATTACAGGTTATGGAGATAGTGGATGTGTTTCTACTGAAACTATTCTTGTGAAAAACTCTAGTAACCCAACAGGTGGAATTATTAATCCACCAGGAACGGTAAACTTGTGTTTACCTATTGATGCGCTAGATTTTAAAATAAGTTCTTGGGGTTCTAATCCACCAGATACAACCTATTCTGTAGATTTTGGTGATGGTACGCAAGAGTTTTATACACAAGATCAGTTAGAAAGCTCTTCATACTATAATGCTAGTGATCCAGATGCGTCTCAGAATTTTCCGATTCCACATGAATATACACAGTCTAATTGTCCTAACGCTAATTATTTTGTAACCCTAGTTGTGGCAACTTCATGTGGTGAAACACTTCTAACGGCAGGTCCTATAATAATTCTAGAAAAACCAAATGTTGATTTTGAATTTACAAATCCGGGTTGTGTGAATACAGCAATTCAGTTTACAAATACTACTGAAGGTGGCTATGGACCTAATTGTACTGAGCAAGCGGCTCATTCTTGGGATTTTGGTGATGGTACTACTTCTGATTTAGAAAACCCATCTCATACCTATACGTCACCTGGCACCTATACTGTAACACTTATCGAAGAGAATTTTTGTGGAACAACAGACCCTGTAACCAAGACCATTTGTATAGAACCAGGTTTGGTGCCAGCGTTTACTGTTAGCAATAATTCTGGTTGTGTGCCATTTAACATTGATGCTAATGATACCACTAATTTGGCTGAATCTTGTGGAGGTGAGACTTATCTGTGGGAAGTAACATATATTTCAGAGTTTTGTGGCATTACAGAAGATTGGGAATTTACCAATGGTACAGATGAGACTTCGGTCAACCCTTCATTTCAATTTAATAATGCTGGGATTTATGAACTGACAATGACTGTCACAAATTCCTGTGGTGATTTTACAACTTCTCAAACAATTGAAGTAAAACAACCTCCAACAGCTAGTATTTCTGAAATCGATGATGCTTGTGGTTCGGCAGATATTAATCCTATTGCTACTGTAGATACCTGCGCCCCAAGTTCAGAGACCATAACTTATAGCTGGTCTTTTCCAGGTGGTTCACCTGCAACTTCAAACCAGTTAAATCCAGGAACAATTTCTTATACTGTCGCTGGTGATTATACGGTAACATTTACGGTGACCAATGATTGTGGTGTAACTACAACATCGGAAACATTTTCTATTAATGAGTCGCCGAACTTGACTAATACAGACTTAATTCAGACAATTTGTTCTGGCACCTCAACAACTGAGATTGTTTTAACATCTGATAATCCGAATACGACGTTCAGTTGGTCTTCCAACAACCCAACAGATATTACAGGATATATTCCTAGTGGTACATCGAATACTATTCCTGTTCAAACATTAGTGAATACATCATCAAATAGTACTTCATTAATTTATACGGTAGTTCCGGAAATTAATGGATGTGCTGGAAGTCCTATGAATTTTGAAATTATTGTTGAGCCAGCTCCATTGATTACAGACCAACCATTGTCTGAGGCTGTTTGTTTAAATGGGAGTGTAGATCCCTTATCAGTTACTATCAATGGTACAGGAACTGCAACTTATCAATGGTATCAAAATACTATTGATAATAATACTTCTGGAACATTGATTTCAGGAGCAACCTCATCAACTTTTTTACCTCCAACCAATGCTGTAGGTATAACGTATTATTATGTAGTCATTTCATTTACAACAGGAGGATGTAGTGAAATTGTTTCGGACACTGCAGCAATTGCAGTGGCAGATTTATCACAGATAGATACGCAACCCATAAGCTCTCAATCTATTTGTATTGGAGGTGTTGCAGATGAACTTGAAATAATTATTTCCGGTGGAACAGGTAACCTGTCTTATCAATGGTATAGTAATACTACTAACACCAATTCAGGTGGTACAATTATTTCAGGCGCAACCCTATCAACATATACACCTCCAGCATTTACAACACTAGGTAGTTATTACTATTATGTTGAAATCACTTATGAAGCCAATGGCTGTTCAGATTTAATAAGTGATGTTGCAGAAATTATTGTTGTAGATGATCCTGAAATTACAACACAACCTATACCATTTCAGAGTTTATGTCAAAATGCAGCAGTTCAAGATTTAGAAGTTATATCTTCTGGTGGATTAGGAAATATCTCTTATCAGTGGTATGTTAATACAGTTAACGATTCAACTTCAGGAACACCAATTGTTGGTGCTACAGCTTCAGTATATTCACTTCCAACAGATGTTGTAGGGACACTCTATTATTACTGTGTTATTACTCAAGATGTATCGGGTTGTGAAGTTACAAGTGCTATTAGCGAAATTGAGATAAGTGCAGGAGCACAATTTACTTCTCAGCCTATTCCAGATGAACTTTGTCTCGGTGAAACTACGACAGATTTATCGGTATCATATACAAATGGTACAGGTACACCTAGCTATCAGTGGTATGTAAATACAATTAATGATACAGCAACTGGAACTCTAGTCTCAGGAGCTGAAGCAGATACCTTTAGCCCAGACGTAAGTACAGTTGGAACATTATATTATTATGCCATAATAACGTTTAATTCTGGAGGATGTTCGGAGATAGTCTCAAATACAGCAGAGATTACTGTAAATGTTACACCAAGTGTTAGTGATACAGCACTTTTAATATGTAGTGGTAATACTTTTGAATATACTCCAGATGAAAGTAATGGAGATATAGTGCCATCAAATATAGTTTACACTTGGACAAATCCAGTTGTAAGTCCTGCAGGTAGCGTTACAGGTGCTCTAGAGCAACTAACACCAACAACTTCGATCTCGCAATTTTTAGAAAATATAACTGTAAATCCTGCAACAGTTACCTATACTGTGACGCCAATAGTAGGTGATTGCGTTGGAGAAAATTTTACAGTAGCTGTTACCGTTAACCCTTCTATTTCTGTAACTTCAACGGTTGTAAATAATACATGTTTTCAGTCTGATAATGCATCTATTGAGATTAATATAGTAGGAGGCATTCCTTTCTCAACAGGAGATCCATATAGTATTACTTGGTCAGGACCTGATGGATTTTCTAGTACTAACGAAGGTATTTTTAATCTTGCTGCGGGAACTTATAATTTAGACATTCAAGATGATGGTGGCTGTCCGTATACAGAAACATTTATAATCACTGAACCAGACGAGTTAGTATTTAGTGATGTGAATTTTGATCCTGAAACCATTTCATGTTTTGGTGCTAACGATGGAGAAATAGGAATAGATATTTCAGGAGGAACTGCTCCTTATACTTATAGTTGGACTTTAAACAGTTCACCATTTTCTACAAATGAAGATTTAACAAATCTTGGCCCAGGCGATTATTCCATTTCGGTTTCAGATGCTAATAATTGTGGGCCTATAACTTTAGATTTTACTATTATAGAGCCAGATTTACTTGAGGTAAACTTAGATACAAAAACAGATGTTATTTGCTATGGCGATGCCACAGGAGCAATTGTTGTAAATGTTGTAGGAGGACGTTTAGATTATAATTTCAGCTGGATAGGACCGAGTGGATTTACAAGTCCTAATCAAAATATAGATAATCTAATCGCAGGAGTTTACAATTTAACAGTTGCAGACAGTTCAGGATGTATAGATAATTTAGAAGTTGAAATTCTTCAGAATGATGAAATTAATATCCAAGTAACGACAACAGAAATTGAATGTTACGGAGATAATGACGCATCGATTACAATAGATAATATAACAGGTGGTGTAGAGCCTTATGACATTGCTTGGAGTAATTTTGGGTCAGGAAATAGTCAAACAAATCTTTCAGCAGGAATTTATACCATAACGATCACAGATGCCGAAAATTGTGAGCGTGCTTTTCCAATAGAAATTGAAGAAGCTCCAATATTTTTGATAGAACCTGTCGTTACACAAATGACTTGTGCAGGTGAGAACGACGCAAGTATTACCTTGAATTTTCAAGGCGGAATAGATCCTGTAAACTTAGTTTGGGATGATGATTCCACAGCAGGTACAGAGCGCAATAATTTAGCGGCAGGTACGTATTCCGTGACGATTACTGACGGCGCACCTTGTATTATTCAAGAAAGTTTTACTATTTATGACATTCTTCCGTTGCAGCTATCAGCCAATGTAAGTGATGCTTTAGATTGCGATGATGCCAATAGTGGTTCTATCAACCTTATTATTCAAGGAGGAACACCACCATTTAATGTGTCTTGGTCTAATAATTCTACGACTGAAGATTTAAATAATGTGCCTCCAAATACTTATGTGGCCAACGTTGTAGATGCTAATGGCTGTGAGATTCAAGGAAGCTGGACTGTAAATCGATTTGAGCCTTTGGTTTTAGATGTCAACATACAGTCTGATGTGGATTGTGAGACACGTACTGTGAATCAAACTTTTCAAGCAATAGCGAGTGGAGGAGTGCCACCGTATCAGTACAATTGGTCAACTGGAAATGTTAGTGGAGCTAACAATGAATTAATGACAACGGATGAAGATGGTTTGGTGATTTTGGAAGTTATTGATGCTTTAGGTTGTTCAACAAATTATTCGCTTAATGTTGATACTCCAATTCTAGGTAATGCTGATTTCACTACAACATCCTTTGGTTATGAAAACTATGGAGTGTATGCTATTCAAGATCCAATTCAGTTTACAAATACAGCTACAGGTGATTACGAAAGCATTTTATGGGATTTTGGTGATGGTAGTTTTTCTTCAGAAGAAAACCCAATCCATACTTATTTTGAAGTAGGTAGCCATGTCGTAACCCAAACCGTAACATATCCTTTTGGGTGCGTCTATACTAAAGTTGTTGCGCTTTATGTTGAAGAAGGTTATAAACTCATAATGCCAGATGCATTTACTCCCAATGGTGATGGACTCAACGATTATTTTGCGCCTGTGCATATAGGCTTAAATTCTCTAGAACTTAGTGTTTTTGATACTTGGGGAAGTCTTATATACAAAGAGAAGGGTGATGCTATTAGAGGTTGGGATGGAAAGGTAAAAGAAGAAGTTGCTGAAAACGGAAACTACTATTATACTTTTTCTGCAAAAACATTTTATGGAGATGAAATTAAAAAGCAAGGAGCTTTTGTTTATATTAAATAGTACCAATACATGAGAATACAACATATTATTACTTTGGTATTGGTTTTAGGGAGCGTTAAGGTCTACGCTCAGGATCCAATTTTCACACAATCTAACTACATACAAGAAACATTAAATCCAGGATTTTCGGGTTTTGAAGATAGTGATAGAATAGCTGCAGGGTTGTTAACTAGGACTCAGTGGCCAAATTTAGATTTAAGAATAGATACGCAATATGCTTATTTAAACAAGTCTTTTGATTATGGTCCAAGCCTTGGCTTTGGATTAGGAATTAACTTCTTGAGACAACATGAGACTTTCAATAAATACAATTATTATCAGATTAATGTCAACTACATGCATCGTGTGAATCTTAACGATGGATGGTTTTTTAGACCAGCTATTGAAGTTGGTTTAGGCTTTAAGGACATTGGTTTTAGTAACTTGACTTTAGCAGATCAAATTAATATAAATACAGGTGTTGTAAACCCAAATTCTGTAGATCCTTTAAGTAACAATGCAGACAACGTATTTTTTGGGGATATTTCTGCAGGAATAGTTGTTGAACGAGAGGAACTTAATAATGTCACCTATTGGTTTGGAGTATCTGCAAAACACCTCAATCGTCCTAATATTTCATTTGTAGATGGAGAAAAATTACCATTGGATATCTTCTATTCGGTTCATGGTAATTTTCGTTTTCCATTTTTGAATGATTATAAGATTATGATGACGGCCAATTACATGCAGCAAGGAGAGTATAATCGTTTAGATATAGGCTCATTGTTTACTGTAAATCAATTTTTGGTAGGAGTAACAGCAGCTACAAACCCTGCAAAAAATGATGATAGTAGTCATCTTTTAACTTCAATTAATGCATTTGTTGGATTAGAATATGAAGCTTTTAGGTTTGGGCTGTCTTATGATGCTAATACCACTAATATTGGCAGAACTAATGGTGTTTACGAGTTTTCTTTAACGTATCTTTCAAGGTGTAGAAACTGTAAGGTTGATAGAAGACGTAAGCGATAGTTGCTAGTTCAATTTCCAAATGAGAGGTAGTATAAAGTAAACGATAAGCGTTACTAGCAGTATGGAAATAATATTCATCCATATGCCTTTTTTTACCATGTCTTCAATTTTTAAGTATCCAGAACCAAAAACCACAGCATTAGGTGGTGTAGCAACAGGAAGCATAAAAGCACATGAAGCAGCTAACGTGGCACTGACCAATAAAATATAAGGGTGAACCTCTATGATGGCTGCCAACGACACCAATACAGGTAAAAGCATAGCTGTGGTAGCCATATTTGAAGTCACCTCTGTTAAAAAGTTAACGGAAGCTATTAAAACCAACAATAGCACAAAAATCGACACTCCAACTAAAGATGTAAGGTGACTTCCAATCCAAACAGCTAAACCGCTAGACTCAAAACCAGAAGCTAAAGCCATGCCACCTCCAAAAAGCAGAAGTATTCCCCAAGGTAGTTTTACAGCATCTTCCCAATAGATAAGAGCACTTTTCTTTTCTTTATTTGGAATTAGGAACAGAACGATTGCGGCTGTTATAGCAATAATAGTATCATCAATTTCAGGTAACCATTTTGAGAGTAAAAAAGATCTACAAATCCATGCGATTGCAGTGATTGAAAAGACAATCAATATCACTTTTTCCTCATAAGTGATTTTGCCCAAAGCTTGTAATTGTTTGTCTATTTCTGCACGACCACCAGGAAATTCTTTCTGCTCAAACTTAAAGGCAAATTTGGTGAGGTAAATCCAACATACAATTAATAAAACTATACTAATAGGAAAGCCGAAAACAAACCATTGCGAAAATGTTATTTCAGTATTGTAGGTGCTTTCTACAACACCTGCTAACACCAAATTTGGTGGTGTGCCAATAAGTGTTGCCATACCTCCAATTGAAGCACTGTAAGCAATGGCTAACATTAAAGCTTTACCGAAAATTAAATTTTCGTTTTTCTTGGTTTTGGGATTGTCTTTTAGTTGTAATACAATGGCCATACCAACAGGAAGAATCATTACGGCTGTAGCGGTATTCGAAATCCACATCGATAACAATGCTGTAGCTACCATAAAACCTAGAATAATTTTACTTACGTTGGTACCTACGAGTTTGATGATATTCAAAGCAATCCGTTTGTGCAAATTCCATTTTTCAATAGCTATAGCTATAATGAAACCACCCATAAACAGGAAAATGTATTTATGACCATAAGATGCTGTTGTTTCACTTAAAGAAAGTCCACCAGAGAGCGGAAATAATATAATTGGTAGTAAAGCAGTAACCGGAATAGCAATAGCTTCAGTAATCCACCAAACGGCAACCCAAGCTGTAGAAGCTAAAATAGCATTAGCTTCTTCTGAAAGTCCTTCGGGCTGAAAGAAAAATTTTAGAAGAATAAATAAAAAAGGCCCAAGAAAAAGCCCGATTTTCTGTTTAGAAAGGATCATTTATGTATTTAGTTTTCTTTGGCCGAAAGATAGAAAATTAAATGAAATCAAATTCTTAAAGAAAATTTTTGTATCAATGAGCTATATACCTTGAAGACAATATTTACTAAATTCTTATTACAAAGAATTATAGAGTAACGTTGTGATTTCTACAAGCGAATACTGAGTTTATATATATTTAGCTATCTATTCTTTTTAGAACAACATTACTGGTGTTTGCAGGAAAGAGTGTGCTCCCTGAACCCGTAATAGTATATCCCAATCGAACACGATCTCCACTATTCAGCGAAATTAAAATTGTCTTCTTAACATTTTGTCTCTCGTTTTGCACTAAGTGAGTTACAAAAGCAGAACTGCGATTCACCTTAGTAAAAGTAGTGTTGCCAGGAGCAGTTTCAAGATACATTTCAACGATTCTTGAGTCACTGTTGTTCTGGATTACGGTTGCACTAAATGAAATTTCGTAAACACCAGCATAAGCCACTTGCAAATAGTTATTTTGATGACTTACGTTTTTTAATACTGATGCTGAAGGCATGGTACGGGTTAATGATACTCCAGTTGAAGTCACGCTAGTACTGCCTGCATCATCATACATCTCACCATAAACTTGATTTGCAGGTGTCTGCCAGCTCGCATCGCCATCTGCATCACTTGTTAAAACTTTACCATTACTTTGATTACCATCAACATATCTAAAAGAATTGTTTACCTGAAGTTTTGCCTGAGGGGTGTTTGTGCCAATACCAACGTTAAGAGCACTATTATTATGATTTCCTAAAATTATAGTGTTAGCTACATATGCATTTGCATCGTTACCTAAAGCGACGGAATTGTCTGCTGATGAGGCGTTGTTACCTATTGAGACGGAAGAGCCTCCATATGAATTGGCATTAGTTCCTATAGCTATAGAGTTAGTGCCATTTGAACCACCTGATTGACCGATTTTTATTGAACCAGTACCTGTTGCATTTGCAGTTCTTCCTAGAGCAATAGCATTTTCAGTGGCATTTGTTTCATCTCCAATGGCAATAGCATAATTTGAATAAGCGTTAGACGATACACCAATAGCAATAGCATTATTAGAGTTTGTGTTTGATGAGGTTCCTAACTCAATACCATTATTAAAAACTAATTGACCAGAGGTAGTAAAGCTAAACCGTTCTGCGTTATTGGTACGCAATCGGATAGGTTGTTCGTTTGTAGTACCAAAAAAATTACTGCTAGAAATTGAATTGCCATCTAGAGTCCAAGCATTATCTGAAGAGGGATTCTGTTCGTCTGAAAATGATGTCAGCGTTTTCCAGGTCGTTCCAGTCCAATAATAAAAGCCAGGAGAAACGTCACTCGAGGTAGAGGTGTTGTAAACGAGTAAACTTTCCACCGGATCAGTAATGGTAGTAACGTCGTTTGAATTTGTTAAAGCTACACGAGGAATTAAAAGTCCTTTATCAGAAGATGTAATATCTAAAATACTAGCTTCTGAAGGAGATGTTGTTCCAATACCAACTTGGGCGAAAGATAGTGTAGCAAAAAATAGATAGAAAAAAAGGGGAAAATAGGGTTTCATTTTGTATAAGGAATTAGGGGACTACAAAATTAACCATTATCAATCTGTTAGAAATCTAATCAATAGTTGATTAGGAATTTTTACCAAATACTTAAAATTTGATGATATTTATTTGTTTTTTATTAATTTTTTAAATGATTTTAAGAAGTATCTATTACTTTTTCCTATAGTTAAAGGTTCAAAAATTGAATCTAAATAGGTGTTAAATACTTCGTTTTGTAGTATAAAACCTATGCGGTACGCCACTTTAAGACGTATTAACATTCTTTTTTAGAATTTTTTAAGTCGTTCTATTTTTTATTAGGATAATGTTGTTCTGTTTGAAGTTAAGACGATGTTCTTGGTTATATTTTATATTAATTTATAGATAATTAGGAGCAGTCTTTTATTTTTCGTGTAATATATTCCGAACTTAAATTCTCAATGTAATCCATTTCTATAATTTTCCATTTAGAACTTTCAGATACATTTCGAATTTTAGATATTTATTCACGTCTTCGAGTAAATTCGACTCTCCATTTTTCAATCACTTCATTCCCATATTTATCTAGCCATTGTTTTTCTTCTGGGTTTTTAAAATGGTTGGTCATAAACTCTTTTGGTTCACGTTGTTTGAAATACCAAATATTTTCCAATTCAATATTTTCATCAGCTAATACTTTTTTCAACCCGTCATATTGTTCATTTGTTCTTGGATATTCAAGAAAGAATACATTTTTATTAACTTCTTTTAAGTTTCTTGAGATAAATTTTCCAATCATTTCAGTTGTAAACATTTTTCCGCTTTCAAGTATTTTCCTCATTTCATTTCCTAAACTATCATTATTCTGTAATTGTTCTTTTAATAAATTACTTAAATTAAAAATTGAAGAATTTAATTCAGAAGATAATGTATTTCCAATTTTATCTTGTGAAAGTCCCCAGTCAAGGAATAAAATATTCGATTTTCGCATTTTTTTGATTGTGCTTAACGGTTTTATATAACTTACTTAAAAATAAAAACTGAATAGAAAATCCGAGAAGATTTTCAGAAGTAGGCGAGAACAAGCAATTGCTTATAGCCATTGTTAGCATTTGTAATTTATTATTTCAATTAAGCCAAGGATAGTCTATAATAAATCCCAACTTATTCAATTGTTCAAATTCATTTTCAGTCAATTCATTTTCAAAATCAATTGTTCCTCCATTTGTCAAATCGGTTAGAATTTGTTTAGATTCTAATATACCTTTTCCTGTTATTTTTTTTAATATCGAAATCATTGATGATGATTCAATACTCGCATTTTTATCTAATGATAAAATAATTCTTGAATTGTCTTTTTCTAAATAAGGATCGCCGTATTTTTCAAACGAGTTTATTGAATCCTCAACAAAACGTCCCGAACCAGTTTGGAATAATTTTCCGTCAATTTTTGATACAATAGTTGGTCCTTGTCCAATTGCCATATCTTCGATTTTTTTAGATTTTAAGTATTCATCCGATTGATAAAATATCGCAAAGCAAGATTCCGATTCCATTGTAGATTCAGGTATTATGGAAAAACCTTTTAGATTTTTCGCTAAATAATTTTGAACTAATATTTCAGCTTCTTTTTTCGTCACTTTTTATAAATGCTAACGGTGTAGGCTATGAGTAGTTGCGTGGTTTAGCACTTAACTTTGCGAGTACACACCAAACTGAAAATCCGCGAGGATTTTCAGAAGTAGGCGAGAATAAGCAATTACTTATAGCCATTGTTAGGCAACGTTATTTTAGAATCCAATACCAATATCAATTCCACCATTTATCGAAAATCCTGTTCCGAATGCGTCAGCTCTACTATTATTTTCATCAACACTACCCAAAGCAATTCCTGCACCTAAATACGGATTTAAAATAATTCTTTTTGCTATTATAAATTGATACCCGAAAAGACCTCTGATATTAAAAATTGAATAATCATTATCAACTAAGGTTGAAGGTTGGTTATTACTATCTGTATATGTGTATTTTTCATTTAAATTCAGATATTGAATTCCTGGGCTCACATATAAACCTTTGGGTGCTTTTAAATGACTGAAAAAATATCTGTACCCAGCATTTATTGTAAATCCCTCAACTACTCGTTGATTATTATTGTTAAATGCATTTGTTCCAAATGCATCCATAAAATCATCATCGGCATCACTACCTGACACATCTCTTAAAGTTCCAGTTCCGAAACCAATTTTTATTGCTCCTTTTTCGCTAATCACTCTTTCATACTGAAATTCATAAAAACCAGTAAATAAGCCCAAGGCATTAATTCGGATAGAGTTTTTAATTTCAGAATCTGATTGAGCATTTAGATTAATAGAGGTCACTATTACGATTAGTAATAAGGTCAAATTTCTCATTGTTTTCATTTTAGTTTTGTGGTTAATGTTGCCTAACGGTCTCGTATAACCGTCAGTTACGGGATTAAAGTTAGTGATTTTCGGTTAAGAACTGGCGTTAGCAATTCCGAGTGGATTCGGACGTAGTCGAATCCGCCGTAATTGCGGTTATACATCTTAAGTTTACAATCCATTACATTTAGACTATTAATCAGAAAGCACAAAAGAGAGGATTAAGGTTAAGTTATACAGTGAAGCACAGACTTCGACAACAATGATAATCCCCTCTCTTTTCTACTTAGATATCGTTCAGTTCTGTGAGCCTTTAGAGCTCGTTTTTAAGTTGTTGATGCTAAAGTAGATTGTCCTTTCAAAATCACTTCATATGACTAAAGATAAAGAAATTTATGGTATAGACATCAGTAAAAGCGTCTTCGATGTTTATAGTACAGCGAGTGGTCACAATCAATTAAACAATGATGACAAAGGCTTTAAGTTACTTTTAAAAGCATTACCACAAAATGCACTAGTAATAATGGAAGCCACGGGCTACTACCATTACCGATTAGCGCAGTATTTGCACACGCATGGTGTGACTGTCTCAGTTGTTAATCCCTTATCTGTAAAACGCTTTATCCAGATGCGCTTGTCAAAAGTAAAGACCGATAAGAGCGATGCAAAGGCCATATGCGATTATGGTGAGCACAATGCTGTTCCTTTGTATAGTGCCTTAACAGAGGTTCAGGCAGAATGTTTGCAGCTTTTCAGGTTATTGGATATTTATATAAAACAGCGTACAGCCATCAAAAACAAGATCAAAGGAGAAGAAGCCTTAGGGAAACCATCACGTTTTGTGTATCAATCGCTCAAAAGAAACCAAGGATACCTTACCAAGGAAATAAAAGGCTTAGAAGAGCGGCTTTTAGAACTGGTAAAAAGCGAACAGCAAGACCAACTAACACTATTGAAGAGCATCCCAGGAATAGGAGTAAAAACAGCCTTATTTTTAATAGTACTAACAGATGGCTTTAATAAGTTTGAAAATGCTAAACAATTGTGCAGTTATGTTGGTATTACGCCAACCATAAGAGCATCTGGCAGTAGTGTTAGAGGACGAAGTAGGATCAGTAAGATCGGAAACAGGAAATTAAGAAACCTGCTTTTTTTATGCGCATTTTCAGCATGCAATCATAACAAGGCTTGCAGAGAGTTATACGAGCGTATTATAGCCAAAGGCAAGAGTAAAAAATTAGCCTTAATCGCGGTAGCTAACAAGCTACTGAAACAGGCCTTTGCTATTGCTAAATCAAAATTACCCTTTGATGAAAATTATGTGTCAAATTTAAACTAGAAAAGCTTGGTTTTTAACTCAGTTCTTTGTTGTACGCTGTGCTTTATTCATTATAGTTTTCCAGTTTTCTCAATTTCCAAAACTCTTTATCTTCTTTAACTTCTCTTTGTTTTTTAAATACAATTTTAAATGAAAAATAAAATGAAATAAAAACCAAAATACAAGTAATTACAAAAACCGATTTTACTAAAAAACTGTCATTCCAAAGTGTGTAAAGTTCTTTTAAAATGTAAAATTCAAATACGTATAACGCAGTTCCTAACACTAAATATAGAATCAATAGAGTCATAACTCCGACGAAATCCCAAAACCAAGAATTTCTCATTTTGTGATTTAATTCGGCAGGTAAGTAGAAAGGTAAGAATGAGATATTGAAGTCATTAAAATAATGTCTATCTAAGTCGTCAGAATTTAACTCAGTTTTATTTATCAAGTTAAAGAGTACTTTTGCTTGATGCATTAAACGCTCTCTTCTGTGTTCTCCAACAAAAACAATTAAATAGACTACAGCGAAAATTGGTGGTGTAAAAATTTTCACAACTTTCAAATCTGTTATATCAATCACTCCAAATTTTATTGAAGTCAAAGTGCTTTCTTGCAATAAGTAGTAAATAAAAAGAATTCCAACTAAATACATTAAATATTTATATACTAATTTCGAAGTCTCTTTGATATTGTCGATTACTGTATTCAAGTAGTCTTTTACAGTTTCGATTTCATTATCGTTATAAAACTTAATTAGAGTTTCAGTTTTCATTTATTCTTTTCAGGTTCTTGATTTTCCGGCATTGCGTACAACGGTTTTGTGTATGGCTCGTTGCGGAAAATCAGCTATGATTTTCCGCCGTAACCGAAAGATAGCGAATAAGATTGAATTTCCGATAGGAAATTCAGCCGCAATGAGCTATACACGTTGTTGTGCGTAGTCTTTTCCGCTTTTAATTCTTTTCCATTCTTTTTTTATTTTCCGAAAAACTTTCTAAACAGTCATCTAACTCATTGCCTTTTGAATGAATACACTCACAAAATTCATTTCCAATATTCTCATATTTAGTATTAGCATATTGTTTTTTACAATCGGATAATGAATTTCTTGGCATAATTTCAAATCCTTTTAGAAACATTAAAATTATAAGTCCAAAGGTTGCAGCAACTCCACCAAAAAACAGAAATGGGAATTTATTGCTCCATTTTTTTGGTCGCTTTACAATGCCATAATCTGGTATATTTTTAAATGGTAAAATATATTTTAACTTGTCATAATTCCAAACGAGAATATACAAATTCGCTAAAACCATTAATGGTGCAGAAATAAATGAACCTTCAAATCGTACAGCGAAAGAAAGAATACAGATATTTACAATTATTGGAAAATAGAGTAGTGCTCCTAAAGTGACAGTTCGAGGTATTAGCAGTAAAACGGCTGAAAAAACTTGAGCATAACCAATGAAGTGATAATAATATCCTGTGCGATGCAATGCAGTTAGATATGCTCCCATCGGATGAATTTCCGACAATCCGCTAGCAAATCGTTCGTCAATTATTTTTGTTATTCCCGCAACTATAAATCCAAGAGCTAAAGTCAGTCGGCAAAAAATGGAAAAATACCAATACCATCTGTTTGCTTTTATTTTCAGGTAAAATTGGTCGAATTTAGTCAGATTGTTCAATTATTCACGATTTTTATTAGATTACGCACAACGGTCTCGTATAACCGTCAGTTACGGGTTAATATGCGTTAATTTTCGGCTTAGAACTGGCGTTAGCAATTCCGAGTGGATTCGGACGTAGTCGAATCCGCCGTAATTGCGGTTATACATTGTTACCCACAGTATTTTATTTCATCAGTATATAGTCGAAATTTTCTTTATTCAAAATTTCGATTACATTATCAGAACCTGCTTCTTTTCTTGTATCAGCATCTATTCCGTAATAAGAATCGTGCTGAAAAAAGAAGCAACGATAATTTGAATTAGTCATTCTTTTTGCTTCAGTCCAAGCTTCGTGAAACATATCGTATTCTAGTTTTTCAAAAATAAAGTTCGCCTCAATGTATTCTCCGTTATCTTCATTTTCCCAGTGATATGATTCGCCTTCAACGAGTTCGAAGCCGTACTTTTCGAAAATCTGTTCTATCTTGTCATCATCATTGTCATCAGAGACATCAATATGGTGATGGTCATTCCAATAATCTTGAGCTATAATTTCAGACTCTGGATAACCAACATAGTAAAATTCAAATGGCATTTCATATTCGAATGCTACCACTTTTAATTTTTTAGATTCGTCTATTAGTTTGATTGAATGAACATTAATAAATTCAGTCAAGAGTTTAATCAAACCATTTTTTTTTGGTTCTATAATTTGATTTAAAATATCTTCTGTTATTTCTTTTTCGAATGTTTTCATATTGTGGGTAACGGTCTCGGCTATGATTTCGTTGCGGAAAAATCCGCAGGATTCTTTCCGCCGTAGCCGAAAGATAGTAAATTGCAATGAAATTCCGATAGGAATTTCAGCCGCAATGAATTATAGCCATTGTTGGCTACAGTATTTTTATTTAGTATACTTTTTGTCAATCAGATAATTTTTTAAATCAGACATATAAGATTCAAAGTCAAATTTTTTGAGTTTTGATAATCGAGTTAGGCTATCAGATTCAGTCAGTATTTCATTACACACTTTTTCAATTAGCTCATCCTTTTTTAAATTCGAAACTTGGCTAAACTCAATTTTACAATCAATTTCCACGCAATTATTTGACTTTATTTCAATTCCGTCCACATATGAAGTTCTTTCACCTGGTAGATATCTAGGTCTTTTCTTTTTGAAAAACTGGTCAAATTCAGGTTTCACAGTTATTAGTCCGAAATAGAGTTGGTTTAGGTCTTCACCATAATTCCGATTTTCAAAAAACGTTTTTAACTCAACAGATAAGTCATTAATCCAATTATTTTGTTCTTGAGTTAAGTTAGTATATTGTGCTATTCCGAAAGTCAATTTGCGCTCTGTTTTTATATTGTAGCCAACGGTTAGGCTATGGTTTGTTGCGAAAAATAGGTACTGTTTTTCGCGATGAAGCACTAAGATAGTAAAAAGGGAAGGAATTTTCCAGCGGAAAATTCCAGTGCAATGAACTATAGGTATTGTTAGCAGCCGTTTTTTATTATAGGGTTCAGCTTTGCACGTTCTGAGGATCAGTCCGACGTTGTAATTCTGGTTAGCAATTAAGATCTCTCAGGCACGAATTTGGCGGACAAGAAATAAGTCCGACGTCAAGTGAATTTTTTTGAAATTCAAGTTTTCTGATTTATCTGGCTTAAAAATCTAAAAAAAAAAATCTCCGAAAAATAAACTGGGCAAAAACTCGGTGTCGCATTGCTGCTAACGGTCTCGGCTATGAGTAGTTGCGTGGTTTAGCACTTAACTTTGCAAGTACACACCAAACTGAAAATCCGCGAGGATTTTCAGAAGTAGGCGAGAACAAGCAATTACTTATAGCCATTGTTGGGTGTAGTTTTTTTATTCGGTTATTCTGTTTTTCAAGTCCATTTGACCGTGTAATATTCTTGTGATTTCAATCGGACAGTCAATTCTTTTTCGATAAAATATTACGTGTCGATTTGCTTTTAATCCGAAAAGGTCAGTTTTGATTCCATCATAGTTTTTTCCCAATTCTGGATTATCTGCTATGTCTTGGCAAATATCAAGAAGCATTTCGTAATATTTGTCAGCTTGATTCTCCGACCAATTTTCGAGCGTATATTCCCAAATTCCATTTAAATCCGCTACGGCTTTGTTGGTCAGTTCGTATTTAGCCATTCTTTTTGCGTTTAGCTTTTAATTCCTCAAGATTTTTTTTAGGGTCGAAATCGTGAGCAATTCCGCTATCAATTCCTTCTTGAATAGCATTTCTTAACGCAATTACTTTACTTTCCTCATTTTCTAAAAGTCGAAGTCCAGCTCTGATTACTTCGCTTACATTTTTGTATCGTCCAGCAGAAACTTGGGTTTGTACAAACTGGTCAAAATAATTTCCGAGCGATATTGATGTGTTTTTCATTTTATTCTTTTTATCAAATATACCAATTTTTGGTAAAAAATCAAATTTGTAGATTTTCGCTCAAATTACACCCAACGTGTTAGTATATAAAATGTTGCGGTTTTGCAAACGGCAGATTTTCCGCAGGAAAATCAGAGATTGCAAAAAGAGCAACGCCTATAGTTTGAGCTAAAAATAAGCAATTTTTTATATGCAATGTTAGTTTTTGTAGCTTTTTCATAATTTTTCTCAAACAATTTCGATGTATTCTTTCAAACGCCTAAGTCAGAGTTTGAGTGAGCAAATTCAGATTATGAGTGAAAAAGTCAACCGTAAGTGGCTCAATTCAACGTGTTGCTTTTCATTCCGCATTTTGTTTTTCACGGGTGAGTGTTCAGCGTTTAGTTCGACTTAATTTAGAGTGCTCAAGTCAGCGATTGAGTGATAAAAAACTCAACAGTTTCTTATTCCGCTTTTCAATCCGCACGGCTGAGCTCAGCTATTAAAACTAACGGTCTTGTATAACAATCAGTTGCGGATTGTTTAGAAACTAAGATAGCTAAAATTCCTGACTTTTTTGCTTGCGCGGTTGTGTCCGCAGGACACAAAGCCGCAATTGTTGTTATACGTTGTTGTACCACGTTATTTATATCCAGTTTTAAATGTTTTGTCTAGTTTATTATGGATAATCGTTGCAATAACAAGTACCTCTGTCATTTCTGTCAATTGGGTTTCCTCTAATAATTTCGGATTATGTGCTTTCGGGTTTCTATACATACTGAAGAAACCTTTACAAAAATTAGCAAATCCTTTATGCTCACTTTCATCACTAGTGCTTTGCAAAGTATTAAACGCTAACATTGGTTTCTTTTCTTTTCCAAGACCTAAACATTCATCAATTAATTCTGATCCATCAGATTTGTAGTCACTTTTTTGTCTAAACCTTTCCGCAACACTTTTTGTAATTTCCAAAATTGCGTGGAAATAATTTTCTCTCAGCCATTCTTCTTCGCAATATGGAATAATTTCGGTATGAATTCCTATTCCGTGAACTTTCTGTTTAATTTTTAAAGATCTTTCTTTAGCCTCCGAAATAGTTTTTGCTTTGTTTACATTTCTTGGTTCTCCGCGTTCATTAATTTCAATTCCCTCGTAAAGTAATTTTTCGTTTATTTTTGCTCTATGAGTTTCAAATTCTTTTTCGTCGTTATATCGTCTTGGATTGATTAATTTAACAACAAATAGAAGTACATTATTTCCGCAATTGTCTTGTTTTTGTCGAGCTTTTAAAGTATAGAAAATTCGGTCTGATTTATTCTTTCCCTCGTTGGATTCAGTAAATCCTAAACTTGAAAAATGTTCAGTGATTTTTTTATGTGTTAACATATCCGATATTAAGTCAGATAGATTTCTTAATGTTATATCGTCGAAGGATGAAGTCATATTTTGTTAATGTGGTACAACGTCTCGGCTATGAGTAGTTGCGTGGTTTAGCACTTAGCTTTGCAAGTACGCACCAAACTGAAAATCCGCCAGGATTTTCAGAAGTAGGCGAGAACAAGCAATTGCTTATAGCCATTGTTGTACGCAGTATTTTATGTCATTTGAAACGACATTTTTATATTGTTAAAATTCATATTTTCTAAATCGGTTTTTGATAGTCCGAAATAATAAGTTCCACTTCCACCAAATTTTGTTAAGTCAGTATTTGAATCATAGCAGTCTAATTGAAGTAACAATTCGTATGTTTTTGATAATTCTAAAATATCATTCCACCGTTTTTGATATTCAGAACTTTCTGCACCATAAAGTCCCAATTCTTTTGAAGCGAAATCATAAACTACACTTGACTGAATAGACCTATCGTGTCCTAAAATTTGATGCATATTATCAGAATCTTGATATAATTCCTCAATCATATAAAATTCAATTGGTTCAATAAAGTAGAAATTGAAATCGTCATATTTTTTGTCGAATTCAAATAGTTTATAATTCTGCCAATGGGGAATTGTGTAATACTCAAAATACTCTATTACGGCTGTTTTAAACGTCTGATTTTCATTAATGTCATTCGGAAATTCGGTTCTAATTAGATTTTTACTCTTGCTGAATATAAATTTAAAAGGTTGATTTATTCCATTAAATTCGTTCCATTCTTCGTTAAGACTTAAAAAGATATAGAAAAACCCTTTTTTTGGTAATTCGTTTTCTTTATCAAATCTCGTAATTTCAGAAAGGTTGTATTGAGCACAAAATAACATTGGTTTTTCATTTGCTCTTGGCCATTCAAAGTCTTTTGGTAAATCAGGTTTTCCGCCAATTTTAGATTGTCCAATTTTTAGGTTTTTATCATCACTCGCTTTAGTTTTAATGCCAACAGTTGGTTTAATCATTTTGATTAGTTCCTCCTTGTCTTCATTATCAATTTGGACTTCTTCTGAATTCCGAATGAATGAGGTTATTTTCTTTAAATTATTCTTTTTAAAACTAAACATTTATTTCAGCGTGATGTTTTTGGGATATTGCGTACAACGGTCACGTATAACCGTCAGTTACGGGATTAAAGTTAATGTTTTTCGGTTAAGAACTGGCGTTAGCAATTCCGAGTGGATTCGGACGCAGTCGAATCCGCCGTAATTGCGGTTATACATCTTAAGTTTACAATCCATTACATTTAGACTATTAATCAGAAAGCACAAAAGAGAGGATTAAGGTTAAGTTATACAGTGAAGCACAGACTTCGACAACAATGATAATCCCCTCTCTTTTCTACTTAGATATCGTTCAGTTCTGTGAGCCTTTAGAGCTCGTTTTTAAGTTGTTGATGCTAAAGTAGATTGTCCTTTCAAAATCACTTCATATGACTAAAGATAAAGAAATTTATGGTATAGACATCAGTAAAAGCGTCTTCGATGTTTATAGTACAGCGAGTGGTCACAATCAATTAAACAATGATGACAAAGGCTTTAAGTTACTTTTAAAAGCATTACCACAAAATGCACTAGTAATAATGGAAGCCACGGGCTACTACCATTACCGATTAGCGCAGTATTTGCACACGCATGGTGTGACTGTCTCAGTTGTTAATCCCTTATCTGTAAAACGCTTTATCCAGATGCGCTTGTCAAAAGTAAAGACCGATAAGAGCGATGCAAAGGCCATATGCGATTATGGTGAGCACAATGCTGTTCCTTTGTATAGTGCCTTAACAGAGGTTCAGGCAGAATGTTTGCAGCTTTTCAGGTTATTGGATATTTATATAAAACAGCGTACAGCCATCAAAAACAAGATCAAAGGAGAAGAAGCCTTAGGGAAACCATCACGTTTTGTGTATCAATCGCTCAAAAGAAACCAAGGATACCTTACCAAGGAAATAAAAGGCTTAGAAGAGCGGCTTTTAGAACTGGTAAAAAGCGAACAGCAAGACCAACTAACACTATTGAAGAGCATCCCAGGAATAGGAGTAAAAACAGCCTTATTTTTAATAGTACTAACAGATGGCTTTAATAAGTTTGAAAATGCTAAACAATTGTGCAGTTATGTTGGTATTACGCCAACCATAAGAGCATCTGGCAGTAGTGTTAGAGGACGAAGTAGGATCAGTAAGATCGGAAACAGGAAATTAAGAAACCTGCTTTTTTTATGCGCATTTTCAGCATGCAATCATAACAAGGCTTGCAGAGAGTTATACGAGCGTATTATAGCCAAAGGCAAGAGTAAAAAATTAGCCTTAATCGCGGTAGCTAACAAGCTACTGAAACAGGCCTTTGCTATTGCTAAATCAAAATTACCCTTTGATGAAAATTATGTGTCAAATTTAAACTAGAAAAGCTTGGTTTTTAACTCAGTTCTTTGTTGTAGCACGTTTTTATTCAAATTAAATTATAAAATTATTAACTATTATTCCAATAAATATTGAAGTTCCCATTAGGCTATAACTCTTTTTTATTGAAACTTTATTCATAGTCAGTTTTATTCCGTAATAAAGGTTAATCAGACCAAGAATTATATTTATAAATAAGACCCAATCGGGATATATAAATGCAAAAAGAATATCTGTAAAATGATAATAGTAAAAAAGTAAAGCTATATGGTATATCCAGTAAATTGATAGTACAACTTGAATTATTCCCAAAATGATGTTTGCGTTCTTTTTCAATTCAATATTCTAATTTAATTTCTGATTTTCCAATTCCGCAAACTTTTGTTTATCAGTTGGCAAAATGTCCACTAATTCAAATCGATTTTTGTCCAACGAATTGAAGTCAACCAGACTTAAATATAAGTCTACAATATTTCGGTCAATCATTATTTTTCCGCCTCCAGCCCAATGTCGGTCAGTTCCGTTTTTCTTTATTCCTGAAATCCAATATTCATCTCCGTTTTCTATGTCGTAGTAGTTTCCAGCAATTCCTTGTGCATTTGAATTTTTAAGAGCATTTCCATTAAAATACAGAGTTCGACCAGATTTTGAGAATTCCGCCATTCCAATCCAAGCAGGTCCGTTATCTCCAAATCCAGTTTTTAACTCTATATATTTTAATTCAGGTTTCATAGTTCCTCAAATGTGCTACAACGGTCTCGTATAACCGTCAGTTACGGATTTAAAGTTAATAATTTTCGGTTAAGAACTGACGTTAGCAATTCCGAGTGGATTCGGACGTAGTCGAATCCGCCGTAATTGCGGTTATACATCTTAAGTTTACAATCCATTACATTTAGACTATTAATCAGAAAGCACAAAAGAGAGGATTAAGGTTAAGTTATACAGTGAAGCACAGACTTCGACAACAATGATAATCCCCTCTCTTTTCTACTTAGATATCGTTCAGTTCTGTGAGCCTTTAGAGCTCGTTTTTAAGTTGTTGATGCTAAAGTAGATTGTCCTTTCAAAATCACTTCATATGACTAAAGATAAAGAAATTTATGGTATAGACATCAGTAAAAGCGTCTTCGATGTTTATAGTACAGCGAGTGGTCACAATCAATTAAACAATGATGACAAAGGCTTTAAGTTACTTTTAAAAGCATTACCACAAAATGCACTAGTAATAATGGAAGCCACGGGCTACTACCATTACCGATTAGCGCAGTATTTGCACACGCATGGTGTGACTGTCTCAGTTGTTAATCCCTTATCTGTAAAACGCTTTATCCAGATGCGCTTGTCAAAAGTAAAGACCGATAAGAGCGATGCAAAGGCCATATGCGATTATGGTGAGCACAATGCTGTTCCTTTGTATAGTGCCTTAACAGAGGTTCAGGCAGAATGTTTGCAGCTTTTCAGGTTATTGGATATTTATATAAAACAGCGTACAGCCATCAAAAACAAGATCAAAGGAGAAGAAGCCTTAGGGAAACCATCACGTTTTGTGTATCAATCGCTCAAAAGAAACCAAGGATACCTTACCAAGGAAATAAAAGGCTTAGAAGAGCGGCTTTTAGAACTGGTAAAAAGCGAACAGCAAGACCAACTAACACTATTGAAGAGCATCCCAGGAATAGGAGTAAAAACAGCCTTATTTTTAATAGTACTAACAGATGGCTTTAATAAGTTTGAAAATGCTAAACAATTGTGCAGTTATGTTGGTATTACGCCAACCATAAGAGCATCTGGCAGTAGTGTTAGAGGACGAAGTAGGATCAGTAAGATCGGAAACAGGAAATTAAGAAACCTGCTTTTTTTATGCGCATTTTCAGCATGCAATCATAACAAGGCTTGCAGAGAGTTATACGAGCGTATTATAGCCAAAGGCAAGAGTAAAAAATTAGCCTTAATCGCGGTAGCTAACAAGCTACTGAAACAGGCCTTTGCTATTGCTAAATCAAAATTACCCTTTGATGAAAATTATGTGTCAAATTTAAACTAGAAAAGCTTGGTTTTTAACTCAGTTCTTTGTTGGTTACAGTTATATTTCAGTTTTTTAAGGTTCATTCAGAGTTTGTTTTGCGTTCTGCTATTCAATTCCACGTTATGATTCCGCAATTTTGGAATTCGATAGAGTAGCAGTAATCAATTCACGTTTTTTAAATTCCGCTCAAGTTGATTTCTGCGCATAGTTCCGTTTTACATTTTTCAATTCAACGTTACGTTTCGGTCTCGAGTATTAAATTCAGTTCCGTTATTTTTTTGCGCAAAGTTCCGCTGTTTTCAAAGTTCGGAATTCGCACGATTTTTACGTTTAGTTTTTAATTCCGCTATTGTAACCAACGGTTTTGTGTAAGCGTCAGTAACGGGAAAGTACCCGATTACTTTCCGCTGACGCACTAAAGATAGCAAAAACGAGTTGAATTTTCGGTAGAAAATTCAGCCGTTATTGCGCTTACACGTTGTTGGCAGTAGTGTTTGTTTTACTAAATGTAAAGTTTGTTTGTCAAATAGAATTGTTTGTTTTACATTTGTATAAATTCAAATCCGTTTATTATGAAACTAAATTTTTTATTTCCGAATAAGTTTAAAAAAATTGGGTGGTTTATTCTCATTCCTTCCGCAATTATTGGTTTAATAACTCTTATCTATGAATATGAGCCAAGTTTTTTAGATTTTAATGTTCCTGCAATTTTTGTAGGTGAAATACTTTCTGATGGTAAAAAAACTTTCAGAATGGTTAATAATAATGTATTAAATGAAATTCTAGGTGTTTTGATTATTATCAGTTCATTATTAGTTGCTTTTTCAGAAGAAAAATCGGAAGATGAGTATATTTCTAAAATTAGATTAGAGTCTTTGGTTTGGGCTGTTTATTTCAATTTTGCCATTCTTTTATTATCATTTTTGTTCGTTTATGGTTTGTATTTTTTATGGGTTATGATATTTAATATGTTCACAGTCTTGCTGTTTTTCATAGTTAGATTTAATTGGCAAATTTCCAAACTAAAAAAATCAGCTTATTATGAAGAATAGTATTAAGGTCGAAAGAGCAAAAAAGAATATTACGCAAGCTGAATTAGCAAAATTGGCTAAAGTCAGTAGGCAAACAATAAATGCAATGGAATTAGGGAAATATGTTCCTTCAACAGTTTTAGCTTTGAGATTAGCTAAAATTTTTGAAATCGAAGTAAGCAAAATCTTCACTTTAGAAGACTCTGATTGGGATTAGTTCATATTACTGCCAACGGTCTTGTATATGGCTCGTAGCGTGTAAATTAGCGGTTGTTTTCGGATTAAGCACAAGCCAGATTTTTTAATTTTCTTATTATCTTTTTTATCAATAAGCCAAATTAAAAAATTTGGCGGACTTGCAAATATACCTTAACTTCGGCTTAAGCAACTAACTAGCTATGAGCTATATACGGTGTTGGCAGTTGTTTTTTTATATTTTGCTTAATTCTAATTCTTTAATTTCTTTAGTATTTTTATCCTGAAAAGTTAATTTAGCTTTTGGTTTATTCACTTTTAAAATTAAATTTAGAATTTCGCAGTAATCCATATTTTCATAATTAATAGTATCAAATTTTAAAATTTTATCTCCTAGGTTAATTTTGCCTTTTAATGAATTATCCCATATAATACCAACTACAATTTCATTGTCATTATTTAAAATGGGTTCAATAGGCCACATTTTTTCAGCAAGTTCAATAGATTTTTTTTTATCAAAACTTTCTAACCAGAATCGTTCTTTTTTATAATCTAACGTAACTTTTCCATATTTCAATAATTCTGAACCAATTCGGGAAGTCTCGCCATATGTAGTTTTTGTAATCACATTTTTAAAATCTATATCTCCTATTTTTAATTTTGTGACTTTCAAAGCTAAATGTTCATTTTCATTTGCAGTACCAAATAAACCTACACTAAATGTACCGACATTTTTGGCTATGGTTTCAAATATATCTACTTGGGATCGAAGTTGATGATAAGCTGTGTTTGATATTATGTAAAAATTATTATCGCCACTATCAAATAATACATATCCATTTCCTTCGTGTTTTTCTTTTATCAGTTTTATTGGGATGAATGGACTACTTTGAATTTTGTTAACTTTCATCTCGATTGCATCTCGTTTTTTCAATCCCAAATTCTTACTATTATCTGTTAGAATAATTTCATTTTTTTGAGAGTCAAATTGAATTGTTGAATTTCTCAATAAATTACTACCAATAATACCGTCAATTTTGAAACACTCAAAAATAGGATTTAAGCCCTTTTTTGAGACAAATGCAGGAATTTCTTTAAATTTTATTTCATTAATTATAATCTCTGGTATGGATACAACTTCTAAACTATCTGTGATACCAGACTGGTCTTTTATTTTTACACTTCCAAGTTTATTAGTTTTAATCAAATCGTATAAATTTTCTGATATTGCTGTTGTCGCACCAGTATCTAATAGAAAATCATATTCAGTTTGGTTAATTGAAACTTTGATTATTATTTTTCCATTTTTATTTTCATATTTCATTTTACTGAAATATTCTTTATTTTCCACAAAACCTTGATTAGCACTAATTGTTTGTTGCGAATAAGTTTTGATAAAAATTAAAAGCGAAACTATTATTAATAATTTATTGTTCATATTGTGTTTTTTTTAAATAACTGCCAACGGTCTCGGCTATGAGTAGTTGCGTGGTTTAGCACTTAACTTAGCAAGTACACACCAAACTGAAAATCCGCGAGGATTTTCAGAAGTAGGCGAGAACAAGCAATTACTTATAGCCATTGTTGTGCGTTCGTATTTTTTATTCAGTTGAAATCAGAAAATTGTGCATTTTCAAAAATAGCTAAAACCTTTGCCTACCATATCCTTATTATCATGAATTCCAATTGTTGGTCAACGAACTCTAAAACAACACAATATAAACTTCCAATAATAGATTTATTTTTTCTACTTCAAAAAATCCTTTTTTTGAAAAGCTGGATTTGGGTATGTATAAAATCCTTCACCCGTAGCCACACCTAATTTATTTTTATTAATGAAATTTTCTTCTAAATATTTCATCACTTTTATCCTGTTGGCATCCTGTGTTTTCTCGGCTGCTATTTTATTTATGTTGTAAGCTGTTGTAACGCCTACCACATCCAAAATACCAAATGGTCCAACTGGTGCACCGGTTGCGACCATCCATGTTTTGTCGATGGTTTCCACATCTGCCACTTCGTTCACATACAAATCCAACGCAGCACCTATAAGAGGTACAAGTAAAGAATTGAGAATATAACCGGGCTGTTCTTTGTGCAATGGCAAAGGCAACATTCCAATTCTTTTTGCAAACTCCACCACATCGTTGAACACTTTGTGCGAAGTAGTTGGATGCCCCATAATTTCTGCGGTATTGTGTTTCCAAATTTCGTTGGCGAAATGCAGGGCAACAAATTTCTCCGGTCTTCCAGTAGAGGAAGCAAACTGACTTGGTAAGAGTGTGGAAGAATTCGTAGCAAAAACAGTTTTTGCGGGGGCAACTTTTGCTAACTGCTCGTAAAAACCGATTTTAATCTGCGGATTTTCCGGTACGGCTTCAATCAGCAGGTCGGCATCTTTTACAGCCTCTTCTAAATTAGATGAGTACCTTAATTTTTGATATGTATCTTCCAATTGTTGCTGACTTGCATTCAAATCACTTTTAAATGCGGAACTCATAATTTCAAACTTGCCTTTTGCTTTTTCCAATACTTCATCATTAATGTCATAAACGGTGACATTAAATCCATGAAATGCCGTCTGGAAAGCAATTTGATAGCCTAATACGCCACTTCCGGCTACTGTAATATTTTTATAATTCATAAGAAACGAATCAAACTTATCTGTTATTTTCTTCATTGTTAAAGTATTTGATTATTTAATGATAACAAAGATATGGCTATACTTAAATTTACATATATCCTTTAATTCGGTATTTGTGTCCGTTAATTCTTATCGAACTATGATTTGTCTTGTTCTATATTGTGAAGGTGAAATTGTGGTATGTTTTTTAAAGAATCGCCCAAAGGCAGAGGTAGAATTGAAGTGTAACTGAAATGCAATTTCAGTTACTGTGAGTTCAGGATTTCCCAATAGTACATACGCTTCTTTTAGCAGTATTTCATTAATGACTTCATGCGGTGTTCTTCCACTTGTTTTTTTTACTATTTCAATTAAATATTTATTAGAAATATGCAATTGGTCGGCATACAATTGTACTGTTTTATGTTCTAAAATTTGTTCTTGTACCAGTTTCCTAAACTTCAAATAAATAGTAGAAATGACTTGGTCTTTACTTTCTGGTTCGTTAGCATAGCGATGTGTAATTTCGGCAACTTCAAGTAATATGTTAAAAATAATACTTCGAATAATTTCATCAATAAAATTTCCGTGGGTTTTAGTTTTATGTTTTAAGTAATCAAGCAAGGTCAATATATGTTCTATGTCTTTTTTGGGGTGCATTTAATAAGGAATAGCTAACTTGTTGAAACAGACCACTTTTTTCAATAATAAATGGGTTAGAAATATTTTTGAGTAAGAAATTTTTTTCAAAAAACAGAAGTTTCATTTTAAAATCTTTACTAAACTTCCTAAAATGGACAATGGTAGATGGTGCGGAAATAAGAAAACTATTTTGTTGAATAAGATAATTATTACCATCTATTTCCATAGTCATTTTTCCGCTTGTACAGATGCACAGTGAATAAAAATCCATGCGGAACGAGTTTTCGGGAAATTGAAAAATTGATTTCCCCGAAGAAATATAGTAAGGCTTATCACAAGCCACACCATAAAACGAAAGTATCTGTTTAAGATTTTGGTACAAATGATTTTATTTTATATGACGCACAACGGTTTTGTGTATGGCTTGTTGCGGGAAATTCGCGAGAATTTTCCGCCGTTGACCAAAGATAGCGAATAAGATTGAATTTCCGATAGGAAATTCATTATCTTTCCTTTGTTTGTTATGTATCTATTAATCATTAGTTTATGTAAATTTTCACATTCTTTTTTGTTGCCAAACTGCCTTTATTTGCTTATATTTGTTGCCGTATTGTTGCCCATACAACACTCATAAAACGCACAGTCTAACACAGTAAATATAAGGAAAATGAAAGTTACTTTACGCCAACGTAGAAAAGGGAAACGAATTAGTTTATATCTTGATTATTACGAAAACGGAAATCGTAAGTACGAGTACTTGAAATTATATTTAACGCCAGAACCCGACAAAGGGTCCTTAACTAAAGCACAGAAATTAGAAAACAAGAAAATCTTACAACTTGCTGAAAGCATCAGAGCCAAAAGACATTTAGAGGTACAGAATAATATTTATGGTTTTGAAAATAAAGAAAAGAAACAAGGAAATTTTTTCGTGTATTTAGAACAATGGATTGAAAGACGTTCAGAAAGTAAAGGCAATTTAGGTGTATGGAATAGCACACTAAAACATTTAAAAGATTATCACCCAATAGGTATTTCTTTTGAAAGAATAGATGAAGAATGGGTAGAAGGTTTTAAAGAGTATTTAGACAAAAAAGCACTTTCCAGAAGTAAAAGACCATTAAGCCAAAACACAAAATCAGCATATTTTAAAAAACTTTTAGCGGTATTACGACAAGCTGTTAAAGAAAAGGTAATACAATACAATCCTGCTATTTCAGTTGAAAACTTTAAAGAAGAAGATACACATATGGAATTTTTAACTTTAGAAGAAGTTAGAAAGCTTTTTAACACAGATAGCCGACATCCACAATTAAAAAATGCGTTTCTTTTTTCCTGCCTTACAGGTTTGCGTTGGTCAGATATTACAAAACTTCAATGGTCTGAAATCCAATATTCAGAAACCTATGGAAATTTTATTAGATTTAAGCAAAAGAAAACTAAAGGAGCTGAAACCTTACCAATTTCCGAACAAGCATTTGAATTGTTAGGAGAAAAAGGCGAATCGACTAAAAAAGTTTTCGAGAATATTAATAACGTTCAGAGAAATTATGACCTACTAAAAGAATGGGTTGGTGAGGCAGAAATTAAGAAGAATATCACGTTCCATTGTGCGCGTCATTCTTTTGCAACATTACAACTGACTTTGGGTACTGATATTTATACAGTATCAAAAATGTTAGGTCATAAGAATTTGAAAACAACTCAAATTTACGCTAAAGTAATTGATGACAAAAAGAAACAAGCAGCTTACAGAATAAACCTTAACCCAAATGGCTAAAGACTTATTTATCGACTTACTGTATGTGGAAAAGGTTACTGATGATAAAAGAACCGAAAACCAATTTAAAGAGCTTTTAAAAGGCTTTAAAAAGCAATACCTCAATACAACGCCTAATTATGAAATCGACTTTAAAAAAGCATATTCAAACAAGCGTAAATATTACTTTAAACTAATTGAAAATGATTATATCAAAAAGTTTAATGCTATTAATGACACCCTTGAAGCAAATTCAACACCTGGTCATTTGTCTTTTCTCTATGACAAAGAATCTAACCGAATTACAAATTATTTAACCCAGATTAGCAATTACATTTCTGAAAATGATCTTGATGAAAGTTTGTATTTAAAGCCTATTAATAATGACAAATCAGATGAAGCCTATATCATTTCATTTTTAAAAGCTAATGCGATGATGCTTTTTATGGAACTTCAAGACCGATTTTCAGATTTAAGTGATACAGAAATTTATACTATCGAAGAACTACACGAAGTATTTTTTAATGAAGAACCACCTCAAGAGTTAATTGTAAAATCCTATTCCGGTGCAGAAATAAAAACGGTCAGGAAAAAAGTAAAACAAAGTTCAATTTTCAACGCTATACAAGGTGATTTTAGAGAGGAAAACAATGATGTCTTATCCTATAACGAACTTATTAATAAGATTAAACAAAGAGAATTTGCAAAATTAGAGGAGCTGTTAAATGAAAAAGGCATTATAGATGATGAATATAACTTCATAAAGGATAGAGGTAATAAAATCTTACTTGCAGCTTTTATGGTTAAGTTAACAGAAACTAAATATTTTAATGAAAGAATATTTTTTGACAGTAAACCATCTAAAAAAATAGAGCCTAAACACATTTATAAATTCTTTGCTTATCGGTATGGACCAAGTAGTAATGCAGGTAAAGAATACCGTAGATTTTTAGGTACTGAAAAAAGAGCCTATCAAAAATTAGTTGAAGCCAATTTTTGGCTTGACCAAATCAAATAAAACTTCACTTTTTAAAAGTGGTATTTTCTCTACTTAATACCAAATAGATAATACCAAAAACGGTGTAAATCATTGTTTTACAATGGTTTAATAATACCATTTTTTCTCTTTTCTGTTATACCAAACACCTTTTTCAATATTTGTTATGTCCTTGACAATCAAGGATGACTTTTGCGCAGAAGTCCATTTTTTAATTAAAATTTATAATAAGATGGACGTTAAAATAATTGAACGTTTAGAACGCATCGAAAAGTTGTTAGTAGAACAACAAACGTTGCAAAAGCAAGTATTGAATTTCAATGAAACTTGTCAGTATTTAGAACTATCACAATCGCACTTGTATAAACTTACAAGTACGGGAGCCATTCCACACTATAAACCGAATGGTAAAAAAATCTATTTCCAACGTCAGGAATTAGACCAATGGTTATTGCGTAACCGTATGGATTCCCAAGACGAAATCGAGCAACAGGCAGCTAATTACTTAATCAAAAAAGGAAGGATTTAGTTATGACTGAAATCATCGATTTACTCTTGGCACTCTCACAAGAGATTAAGGACTTAAAGGCACGTATCGAATTAATAAGAGCTACGAGAGCAGAACGCTTAAAAGATACGTGGATTGACAATCAGGACGTAATGCAAACGCTACATATTAGCCAACGGACATTGCAAACATTCCGTTCAAATGGTACGATTCCATATAGCAAGATACAAGGTAAATTTTATTACAAAGTATCTGATATAGAGGAACTATTACAAAGCAATTATTATAACCCAAATTTTAAATGCGATGGAAATAAGTAAAGAAAGCATCTTAAAGAAAACGCATTACGGGTTAAATATTTATGCTTATGTATTAAGGCAGTATTATCCTAAATCAACAGTCCTTTCCTTAAAAGGAAGGGACTGCGGGATAACCCGAAATCCTTTTAATGGTGGTAAATCAACATTACAAATTAATGTTGTTGAAAATAAGGCAATGCATTACGACATAGAATTAACCGATTTTAAAGGTGATGTATTCGATTTTGCATCCTATCATTTTAAAATCATTAATGAAGAAGAATTGTTACTAAAAATCAATGAGGTACTGCATCTAAATTTTGAAGTTAAAAAAGAAGATGAATTATCCTGGTTAGATGCACCTGATGATACTTGGTATGCTTACAGCAGTTTTTACAAAGCACCAATTAGAAATGTTTTTCCAACTGAAAAAGTAAGATTATATCAAATATTTGAGCGTATTACAAGTAATAAGTATAAAAGTATCACAGAGCAATTTAGAGCGATTAAAGACCCTAAAGAAGCACGGAAATTTAAAGCAAATCATTTTGATTATGTAACATTTTCAGGTGTGTTTTCTAAACGAAATGATGATAGCTTAATTGAGCATTCATCATTATTGACAATCGATTTTGACCATTTAGAAAATCTTGAAGAACTAAAACAACAATTATTAAACGATGAATATTTCGAAACCGAAATGTTGTTTACATCACCTTCAGGAGAAGGCTTAAAATGGATAATTAGAATCGATTTATCCAAAGTGTCACACAATGAATATTTTATTGCGGTGGCCAATTACATAAAGCAAACATATAACATTGAGGTAGACCAATCGGGTAAAGACATTTCCAGAGCGTGTTTTTTATCCCACGATCCATTGGCATACCTACATAAAAGACATCAAAAGCTATGACAAAAATATTCAACCCGAAAGATTGGTTAGCTGTTCCAGAGCAAAAAGAAGTACCTAAAAAACCAATCAACAACAAACCGACAACGGTTGTTGCAAATGATATTGAAACATATATCAACGCTTTAGAACAATCAGGTATCGATATTACTGATACTTATGAAAAGTGGCGTGATATTGGTTTTGCTATTTCAGAGGAATACGGTGAAGCTGGACGTGATTACTACCATAGAATTAGCAGAAATTATTCAGGTTACGACCATAAAGAATGCGACGAACAGTATAATAAATGCTTACAAGCAAAAGGACACGGTATAAGCATAGCAACCTTATACCACCATTTGCATCAAGTTGGTATTAAACCAAAACAGCAACAACAAGTTGTTGAAGTATAGCAACATCCAGAGGAAGAAAAACAACCATTGCCAACAATACCAACAACAGTTTACAACAACATCCCAACATTTTTGCAACAAGTAGTAAAACCATCAAGCAGTAATGAAGAACGTGATATTTTGTTGTTGGGTGCATTAACTGCATTTAGTGCCTGTTTTCCAAAATTATTTGGTGTGTACGACCAACGGAAAGTGTTTAGCAACTTGTATTTATTTGTTACTGCACCTGCTTCAGCAGGAAAAGGGAGATTAAACCAAATTAAAAATTTGGTAAATCCTGTTCACAAAGAAAAGCGCGAACAATCCAAAACCCTAAAACAACAGCATCAAGTTGAAATGGCTACTTATAATATGAATAAGGGCAAAAGTGAAACTATGGAAAAACCGAGTAAACCACCTGAAAGAATGCTGTTTATTCCGGCTAACAATAGTGTAACAGGTGTTTATCAATTAATATCGGATAATGAAGGTAGAGGGTTAATTTTTGAAACCGAAGGAGATACTTTAGCACAAGCTTTTAAAAGTGATTACGGTAATTATTCCGATGGTTTTCGTAAAGCATTCCACCACGAAACCATTAGTTACTATCGTAGAACGGACAGAGAGTATGTAGATATTGAAAGACCTTGTTTGTCAACGGTGTTGTCTGGTACACCAAAGCAGATTCAGGCATTGGTTCCAAGTGCTGAAAATGGCTTGTTTAGTCGTTTTATGTTTTATTATATGAATATCAAACCTACTTGGAAGAACGTTTTTCAAACTGATACAACCAATGGTTTAGATGAATATTACGACCAATTAGGAAAAGAATTTTTTGGGTTATACAAAACCCTAAAAAACAATCCTGATATTGAAGTAAGGCTAACAACCGAGCAACAACAAAAGTTTAATGTGTTTTTTGAGAAGCTTCAAACCAAATACCTCAATCTTCAACCCGATGACTATATAGCAACTGTTAGACGTTTGGGGTTAATAGCATTTAGAATTATAATGTTGTTTTCTGTATTTCGCATTATGGAAGATGGTGATGTAAACCAAGTAAGATATTGTGAGGATATAGATTTTGAAAATACATTGGAAATGATAAGCGTATTAGTAAAGCACAGTAGTAAGGTGTTTAACGATTTGCCTATTGAACAAAAGCAAGTTAAACGAGCCAATCGAAAAGAACGTTTTTTAGAAGAATTACCTTATCAATTTTCAAGACAAGATTACCTAAATATAGCCGACAAAAACAAAATACCACACAAAACCGCAGAAGGCTATATTACCAAATTTGTAGAAGCAGGATTAATACACAGAGAAGCACATAACAATTATTCGAACAGTCAAAAGAATTAATAATACTCTATTTATATTTTATTACTTTTGTACGTGATGCAAAAACACAAAAACATAAAGGCACTATTTTTCTTGGGCATATTCAGTATGTTACTGATGCACCAAGTTGTGCCACATTGGCATCATCAACATCAAGAAGAACATCAACATAGTGCAGTAGCACATTCGCACAATCACGAACATCATCACGAAACCCCTGAAAAAGATAATTCTAAAAAAGGATTTTTTGATTGGTTTGTAGAAATGCACGTGCATACCAATACAACAACAGATGTGTTGGTGTTGAAGGAATCAACAGTAAAGAAAATTACCGTAGAAAAAGAATCGGTAAGAACACTATTTCCTGAAACCGTAAATCTTGCACTTATAGATGTTGATACCTCAAAAGAAAGATGGTATCATCCGCCAGATAAACTTCAAAACACATATTTCCCCAATTGCTCACTTCGGGGACCACCAAGTTTAGGTTAATCAGTTATACAGGGTTTTGTTAGTATAAACAAAAAACACCCTGTAATTCTATTTTGATAAACCTAAAAAAACATCATTATGAACATAAAATTAGTATGCACCATTGGTGTATGCCTGTTCGTTGGTAACATTTATTCTCAAACAAAATCAGTAGATGAATTACTTAACCAAATAGAACAGAACAATACCGAGTTAAAAGCCTATCAATCTTTCATTGAAAGCCAACAGCTCGAAAACAAGAGCGCCAATAATTTACCCGACCCACAGCTTTTAGGCTATTATTTGCCATTTGGCGATAACGCAACGGGAAATTACACCGAATATCAAATATCGCAATCCTTCGAATTTCCAACGGTGTATGCAGCGCGTAGCAAATGGAATAACTTGAAAGCAGAACAGCTACAAGCCCTATTTACTAAAAAGCGACAGGAAGTACTCTTAAAAGCAAAACAAGGGTTAATTAGCCTCTATATACTTCAAAAGCAAAAGACTATTGAAACCAATAGAAAGCAACAAAGCAAGCAGGTTTATGAGCAAATGCAAGAGCTTTTCAATAAAGAGCAAGTTGGCATTTTAGACCTTAACAAAGCGAAAGTAGCTTGGATTCAAGAACAATTTGTAGTAGAACAATTAGAAGCTGAAATTCAGAATCAAATTACGGTATTGCAAACCTTAAATGGTGAGCAATCGCTTGAGTTGGATAATCTGCAATTGGAAATTCCTTTTGAACTGCAAACTATGGAAACACTATGGAGCGACAAATTGGCAAGTGACCCCAAATTATTGGAGTTACAGGCTAATGAAGCGTCAGCACTTCAAAATGTAACACTCGAAAAGAATAAAATTTTGCCCAACCTTGCTTTAGGATATAATTATCAAGGTGTAAATGGCAATAATTATTCTGGTGTTTACGGTGGTTTGTCCATTCCATTATGGAGCAGCAAGAATAAAGTTAAAGCTGCCCAGGCAAATTACGAGTACCAACAATCAAGTTCGCAAGTAACCAAACAACTATTGTATGCCGATTTGCAACAGGAGTATAATCAGTATCAATTATTGTTTGATAAATACACCGAATACCAAAATATCATAGAATCCCTAAACAGCGAAGATTTGCTTTTTAAAGCCTACAATTTAGGGGAATATTCCTTTTTGGAGTACTATATGGAAGTGCAGTTTTATCGGGATGCTACCGACAAAATGCTGCAAATGGAAAAAGAATTACAGCTTTTACAAGCACAATTATTAATACACAAACTTTAACAATTTAAAAATCTAAAACAATGAAATCACAGATTCACGAACACCTTAAAACAAATAAACTCATTGTGAGTAAAACAGTATCAAAATTTTTATTGGCATTAACTGTAATCCTTGCAATAAGTATTACAAGTTGTCGAGACACAAAAAAAGAAGAAACAAACGATGACCACGGACACGAGCATAATGCTGATGGTAGTCATAAGACTGAACACGAAGACGTAAAACAAGAAGAGTTTAACGTGGACAAGGATTCTATGAAATCCGATGAGAAAACACACACTCACGACAACGGAGAAGAACACCACGACCACTAAAAATAAAACAAATGAAAAAGTATGTAATAATTGTGCTTGCCTTTATGGCAATAGCTTGTAAGCAAAATAATGAAGATAATCACGCCCACAATCCAGATGGAAGTCACGTAGGCGAAGAAATACCTCGAGTGGATTATACCATTTGGACAGACCAAACCGAATTGTTCGTTGAATTTCCTGTACTTATTGTTGGGCAACCCAGCAAATTTGCAGCGCATTTTACGGTAATGGACAAACATCAACCTGTGCGTGAAGGTTCGGTTACAGTAAGTTTAATTAAAGGTGACAAAGGCATTCGTGCTACAGCAGAAAGTCCATCATCACCAGGAATATTTTCGCCCATCATTCAACCAAAGGAATCGGGAATACATCAATTGGTATTCGACCTTTCCACACCACAATACACCGATAAAATTATGATTAAAGACCTAATGGTGTATGCTAATATGGAAGAAGCCAATAACGCAATAGACGATGCAGGAGAAGATGGTTCTATATCCTTTTTAAAAGAACAGGCTTGGAAAATAGAGTTTCAAACAGCATCTGTAATGAATGGTGAAATTTACGATGTGATTAAGACATCGGGAGTTTGGCAGCCTGCACAGGGTTCTGTAAAAACAATGGTCGCAACGGCTAATGGAACCGTAAATTTTGCCACAACTAACTTAACGGAAGGAACGGAAGTGAAACAAGGTCAATTGCTTATGAATGTAAGTAGTCAAGGATTGGCAAGCAATAATTTAAGCGCAGAAATAGCTAAAGCCAAAGCGAACTATGACCAAGCCACATCCGAGTATAATAGGAAGAAAGAGCTTTACGAAAGTAAGATTATACCAAAATCAGAATTTGAAAAAGTAGAAAGCAACTATGCTATTGCAAAATCGCAATATCAATCGCTTGCTTCAGGAGTTTCTGGTGGCAGTAAACAAATACGAGCACCTTTTGATGGGTTTATAAGGAGTGTAAATGTTGCCAATGGTGATTATGCAGAACAAGGAACGGTTTTAATAAGTGTTGCAACCGAACAATCTAAAGTGCTTAAATCGCAAATAGCACCTACATATGGGTTGACGATGCAAAACATTAAAAACGTTTGGTATCAAACTGAAATAGGAAATTGGAAAAGCATTTTAGATTCAGAAGGTGAAATTCTGTCCATATCCAAAGATGTAGAACGCGACAGTCCGTTAATTTCGGTATATGCCAAAGTAAACGATGCTATAAACTTGCCAGATGGAAGTCTAACCCAAGTACAAATTGCTATGGGTAACGGAGAACAAGGAACACTTGTACCCGAATCGGCTTTAATGGAAGATTATGGCAACTATTCGGTAATGGTGCAACTTTCTGGAGAAAGTTTTGAAAGACGCCCTATTTCCATAGGAAAACGAAATGGTAAAAACGTAGAGGTGCTTAAAGGTTTACAGGTTGGTGATGTGGTTGTAACCACAGGAGCCTACCAAGTTAAAATGGCATCAATGTCAGGTTCTACACCTGCACACGGACACGAACACTAAAAGCAAAAGTTATGTTGAATAAAATATTAAATATATCACTTCATAACAGATTGCTTATTCTGTTAGGAGCTGTGGTGTTGAGTGTGTTAGGCGTGTATTATGCAAAGACGATGAATGTTGATGTATTCCCAGACTTAACAGCACCAACGGTAACTATTCTTACCGAAGCGCACGGAATGGAATCGGAAGAAGTAGAGAAATTAGTCACCTATCAATTAGAAACAGCCTTAAACGGTTCGCCCAATGTAAGACGAATCCGTTCGTCATCGGCAGCTGGAATTTCCATTGTTTGGGTAGAATTTGAATGGGGAACCGATATTTATCGTGCTCGACAAATTGTAAGTGAACGAATCCCAATGGTTCGGGAAAATTTACCAGAAGGTATCGGAGCACCAACAATGGCACCTATTTCATCGATTATGGGTGAAATAATGCTTTTGGGAGTAACGTCAGATAGTTTGTCACCAATGGAATTGCGAACACTTTCCGATTGGACAATTAGACCACGCATAAAAGCAATTGGTGGTATTGCAAATGTGGTAGTCATTGGAGGCGATTACAAACAATACCAAGTATTTGCTAATCCTGAAAAGATGAAACATTACGATGTAAGTCTATCTGAATTGGTAGAACACGTTAAGGAAGCAAATACAAATGCACCTGGTGGTGTTGTGAACCAATACGGTAATCAATACATCATTAAAGGTAGTGGTAGAGCGTATGCGTTAGAAGATTTGCAGGAAGCAGTTTTAAAACAAGTCAATGGGCAAACCATAAAAATTAAGGACGTAGCGACTGTGAAAATTGGAGCTTCCGATAAAATTGGTGATGGTTCTTTAAACGCAAATCCTGCGGTGATTTTAACCATTTCAAAACAACCTGATGTTAATACATTGGAATTGACAGACCGCTTGGATGAAGCGATTGCAGATTTACAAAAAACCTTACCAAAAGGTGTAAACATTAAAAGTCAGATCTTCAGACAATCCGATTTTATTGATGCTTCAATTAGCAATCTAAATATGACCCTTTTAGAAGGTGCATTTTTTGTAATGATTATCCTGTTCATCTTTTTAATGAATTGGAGAACTACCTTAATATCATTGTTGGCAATTCCAATTTCATTGTTGGTGTCCATTATCATTTTAAAATGGTTGGGTTACACCATCAATACAATGAGTTTAGGTGGTATGGCAATTGCTATTGGTGCGTTGGTTGATGATGCGATTATTGATGTTGAAAACGTGTATAAACGCTTACGAGAGAACATCAAAAAGCCGAAAGCAGAACGACAATCTACAATTAAGGTTGTGCGTGATGCCTCTGTAGAGATTAGAAGTTCCATCATTATCGCAACACTAATTATTATTGTGTCATTTGTTCCACTATTCTTTTTAAGCGGAATGGAAGGTCGGTTATTGCAACCATTAGGTATTGCTTTTGTAACCTCTGTGTTAACATCATTGATAGTGGCAGTAACAGTAACACCTATTTTGTGTTCTTATTTATTGAACAATGAAAAACTGCTCAATAAACAAGCAGAAGGAACACGTGTAGAGCGTTGGTTACAAAAACATTATGGTAATCTTTTGGAACGTGCCACTAATATTCCAAAAACCATTATTGGAACTACAATAATTGCATTTATCATAAGTCTTTTAGTACTCACACAATTGGGACGAAGTTTTCTACCAGAATTTAATGAAGGCTCTTTGGTAATTAGTGTTGTTGGTCCACCAGGTATGTCTTTGGAAGAAAGCAACAAAACAGGAAAATTGATAGAAACTATTCTATTGGATTTACCAGAAGTGGACGTTGTTACAAGACGACAAGGAAGAGCAGAATTAGATGAACACGCACAAGGCGTAAATGCATCTGAAATTGATGTGCCTTTTGTGCTTGAAGATAAAACCAAAGAAGAATTCTTTGAAGAAGTCCGAAACAAATTGAGCGTTGCACCAGGAGTGAATATCACTTTAGGACAACCCATTGCACACAGAATTGACCATATGCTTTCTGGAACACGTGCCAATATTGCCATAAAGATTTTTGGTTCAGATTTACAACGTTTATTCGAGGTTGGTAAAAGCGTAGAGCAAAACATCAAAGAGATTGATGGATTGGCAGATGTTGCGGTTGACCAACAAATTGAAGTGCCACAAATCCGCATCAAACCCAAACGTCAGATTTTAGCAGCGTATGGAATGACCGTTGGCAATTTAATGGAACAAGTAGATATTGCGTTTGCAGGAGAAGAAGCAGGTGAAATTTACGAAGGTCAGCAGTATTTCGATTTGATAGTTCGCTACGAAAAACCGTTCCGGGATGATATTGAAAATATCAAAAACGCCTTAATCAGTTTACCAAATGGTGGACAAACCATATTAGGGGAATTGGCAACTATTCAATCGGTAAGTAGTCCAAATACCATTAATCGTGAAGATGTACAACGTAAAATTGTGGTTGCTGCCAATGTACAAGGCAGGGATTTACGTGGTGCAGTAAACGAAATCAAGGAAGTGGTTGCAAACAATGTGAATATGCCAGAAGGCTATCGTGTGCAATATGGCGGACAGTTTGAAAGCGAATCCAAAGCATCACAATTACTTATGATAACAGCAATCGTTGCGATAGCCATTATTTTCCTTTTACTCTATTATGAATTTAAAGATGTAAAATTGGCATTTGTGGTATTGATTAATTTACCGTTGGCCTTGATTGGTGGTATTTTGATTGTGTATTTCACATCAGGAATCATAAGTATTGCAGCCACAATTGGATTTATTAGTCTTTTCGGAATTGCAACACGTAACGGTATCTTATTAGTATCACGTTATGAAGACTTACGACAAGAAGGAATGAAAGGGTTTCAGTTGATAAAAACAGGAGCTTTAGACCGTTTAAATCCAATTTTAATGACCGCTTTTACAACAGGTTTGGCGTTAATTCCATTGGCTTTAAAAGGTGGTGAACCAGGTAGTGAAATACAAAGCCCAATGGCAGTTGTTATTTTAGGTGGTTTACTATCTGCTACAATATTAAACTTGGTAGTAATTCCTTGTGTTTATCAATTGGTCACAAAAAATACCCATTAAAGGATTTTAAGGAAATACAGGATTTAAGGAAACCTCTCTTTTTAGGGAGGTTTTTTTATTCATATCCTCAAATCCTTAACTTCCTCATTTCCTGTTTATAATTGTTAATATCTTTTTGTTAGTTCTTATTTTCTTTTTCTTACATTAGACAAATATTGACAAGTCAAAATATCCCCAAAATGACGTTTGGAGAATACATCAGAGAAATACGAGAAGAAAAGCAATTACTATTAAGAGAAGTTGCATCTCAAATGAATATAGATACGGCACTTTTAAGTAAAATTGAACGTGGTACTCGTATGGCTCGTAAAGAGCAAGCTGAAGCATTAGCCAAAGTATTAAAACAAAATAAAAATGAATTGCTTCAATTCTGGATGGCAGATAAAATTGTCTTTATGTTAAAAGATGAAAAGAACAGTACGGAAATCCTCAAAATTGTAGAACAAAAAATTAATAGATTGAGCAAGAAGTAGAATTAATAAACCCAAGTCTTATGAGTCAGGAACTTTATTTCAATATCATAACGTTTGATTTACCAGACAAACCAATAACTTTTTATTTAAGTAAAGAGAAAATTGGTAATGCTCAAAAGCTCTATAAAACAAAGTTTCCAACCAATATAGAAGATTTGTTTCCTGGTATAAAAGAAGAAAACCCTGATTTCATATACACATCGTTTATTTACGAAAAAGAAGGCTATCATCCCTTATCACTCAATCTAAAGGAACAACCAACCGACTTAATTAAACACTATTATAATTGGCGTATCAAAAAATTCTTTAATAGCATTAAAAAACTTGTTGGTCAAAACTTTGTGAATGATAATCAAATTTGGATAGGTAATAGATCATATCAAAATAAAAGTTTCGCGCAGTATTATAAGTTTACGGTCAAAGTACAAATTAAAGAAGTTAGTGAATATGGTGAGTTAGTTATTTCTTATGATGGTATGGCTAAAGTGTTTAAAAAACCTATTTCTGAAATTATAAAACATACCTCAACAACAAATCTTAATAAAGTTGTATATAAAATGAGGTTATTAAAATATCATAAGGAAAAGGAATTTATTGATGATAACACAAAGGCTTTTGCCATTTTGAATAACGATTTACGTAATGCGTTTAAAATTAAACCAGAACCCAAAGATGATTCCAATAAATATATTGGTTATAAACACAAAATTGATAAGTTTATTCAACATTTCATTTTAAGTGATGAATTTAAGAAAGTTATCCCTGTAAATAATGATGATTACCTGCCAGTAGAAATAAATCGCATTGGTGAAGTAACTGATGAAAGTAATGATTTATTGTTCCAAAATGGTGTTGGTAGAAATCCCAAAATAGATTTTAAGAACTTAAAACCTTTAAATCCTTGTCAGTTAGATAATGTGCATTTCTTCTTTATACATCATACAAGTTATGCTAAAGAAGTAGAAGCATTGCAAAAATTATTGGAAGATGGTACAAGTTGGTATAAAGGTTTAAACATTTATGCAGGTGTTTTAGCACATTTCGATAATGATGTCAATATAGTATTTGATGATTTAGAAAATCCATTACCTCAAATTTCACAAGGTATAAAAGACTTTAAATCAGACCCTAACATTAATTACGTTGCTATTTATTTAAGCCCTTTTAACAAGCACGAACCCAATCTTGAAAAAAAGTTAGTGTATTACAAGGTTAAAGAACAGCTTTTATATAAAAGAATTATATCTCAAGTAATAGAGTTTGATAGATTTAGAAGAAATCAACATAAGTTCATATACGATTTAACAAACATTTCATTAGCCTTATTAGCAAAATTAGATGGTACACCTTGGCAACTAAATGTCAAACCTAAAAATGAATTAGTTATTGGTGTGGGTGCATTTAAAAATACCGAAGAAAACATTCGATATGTAGCAAGTGCATTCAGTTTTAAAAATAATGGAAGGTTTAATGAATTTCATTATTTCAGTAAATCTGATGTTAAACAGTTAGGGGGTGCATTAAGTGATGCTATCTATCAATACGTACCAACAAACCAAATACCTGAAAAAATAGTTATTCACTTTTATAAGGATATGAAGGATGAGGAAATACAACCTGTTTTAGAAATGATGGATAAACTTAAATTGCCTTGTCCTTTATTTGTTTTAAATATCAATAAAACAAAATCTCAAGATATAATTGCTTTCGACCAAAATTGGAATGGTGAGCTAATACCTATGAGTGGTACTTTTATAAATATAGGCAGGAAAGATGAACACAAATATCTTTTATTTAATAATTTAAGGTATAAGACAACAGTTCAATACCCAAGTCATTCAAGTTACTCATTTCCAATAAAACTTAAAATATCAAGTCCTACACCAGAGGCTTTAAATGATAGTAAAATGATTAGAAAGCTAATAGAGCAAGTGTATCAATTTAGTAGGCTATATTGGAAATCCTTACGTCAACAAAACGTACCAATAACAATTAAATATCCTGAAATGGTTGCAGAAATAGCACCTCGTTTTGAAAGCAAGGAAATACCACCTTTTGGTCAAGAAACCTTATGGTTTTTATAATCCGAAGCCTTTTTTCTTTGCACAACCATTGCATTAAAAAATTCTTATATTTGCCTTAATGAAATTTTTAGCATTCATATTGTCAATCTATATCTTCACACTAAATTTAGTGCCTTGTGAAGATACAGGTACTTTTGACAATGAAGTTAAAACAGAAATTTCTCAAGATTTAGGTGATAACCACCAACATCAAGATGCAGATTTATGTTCCCCATTTTGTATTTGCCAATGTTGCCATTTAAACGTAACTTATTTCAAATTCGCAGAAATAAAATTTGAGTTTAAATACATTTCTTCTCAAGATTTTCTCTACTTAAACGGTATAAAAAAAGATTTTACCACTTCCATTTTACAGCCACCACAGGCATAATTCAGTTTTTTTAAAGGATAATTATATCCTTTTTTGACCAAATCCTGGTTCTCATACTAGATCCTTGGTCCTATTGATAGATTTTGTTAGGCACAAAATTATTATCAAGAATTTTAACTGAATTAAATTTTTATTTATATGATTAATAAGATAATCGCATTTTCCATTAATAATAAATTTATTATTGGACTACTTACCTTAGCGCTGATAGGGACGGGTATTTGGTCCATGATGACCGTCAACCTGGGATCGGTGCCAGATATTACTAACAATCAGGTTCAGGTGATCACCCAGTCGCCAAATCTTGCCACAGAAGATATTGAACAATTTGTAACCTATCCCGTAGAACTATCTATGGGTAATTTACCAGGCGTTACAGAAATAAGATCTATCTCACGCTTTGGCCTTTCCGTAGTTACTATCGTTTTTGAAGACGATATGGGAACCTATCTTCCTCGACAGCTGGTACAGGAAAAACTAAACGAACTGGGCGAATCTATCCCTGAAAAATTTGGAAGTCCATCTATGGGTCCCATCTCTACTGGTTTAGGTCAAATCTATGAATACACTATAAAGCCAGAGGAGGGTTTTGAAAACAAGTATTCGCCTATGGAACTGCGCACCGTGCAAGATTGGGTTATCAAACGACAACTCACATTACTGGAAGGCGTGGTAGAGGTCAACTCTTATGGAGGCAGTATTAAACAGTACAGTACGAGGTCACTGTCAACCCAGATAAGTTGAATAGTTTGGGTATTAGTATTTCACAAGTGTATGAGGCTCTCGCTCGGAACAATGTGAATACAGGCGGTGCTTACATAGAAAAAAATAAAATGTCAAATTTCATAAGAGGTGAAGGTCTTATTCGCTCTTTGGAAGACATTAAAGATATTTCGATTATTAACGAGGGCAACATTCCCGTAACTATTGGAGATGTTGCAACACGCGTCCATTTTGGGAATCAGGTACGTTATGGTGCTTTTACGCAAGACGGTAAGGAAGCCGTGGGAGGAATAATAATGATGCTAAAAGGTTCAAACCCTAATGCGGTTATTCAAAATGTTAAGAATCGTATGGCAGAAATTGAAAAATCCCTGCCAGAAGGTCTCACTATCGCCCCTATCATTGATCGTAGTGAGCTAATTGCCAGAACGACCGATACCGTTAAAACCAATTTACTGGAAGGCGCCCTAATCGTGATATTTGCCCTTGTTTTATTGTTGGGTAGTTTAAGAGGTGGCATCATAACGGCCACGACCATACCGTTGTCCTTGCTTTTTGCCTTTATATTAATGAAGCAATTTAATGTATGGGCAAACTTAATGAGCTTGGGAGCTATAGACTTTGGGATTATTATAGATGGTGCCGTGATTATTATAGAAGGAACGGTGTATGAGATCCAAAAACGGATTAGGTCTGGAAAGCTAAAATTCAATCAAGGCGTAATGGATAAAGTAGCCTATGATGCCGGAAGTACGATGATGGGCTCTGCATTTTTTGGACAAATTATCATTCTTATCGTATTTACACCCATTCTTTTTCTTACCGGGGTAGAAGGCAAAATGTTTAAGCCGATGGCTTACACTTTCGGTTTTGCCATGATAGGTGCTATCTTCTTGTGTCTTACCTACGTACCTATGATGTCGGCCTTATTCATGAAACCAATTCAGAATAAAAAGAACTGGTTTGGAAAATTTGAACGTTGGCTGGAAAAAATCAGTGATAAGATAATTGGCGGAATACAAAGAGTATATATGCCCTTATTAAAAGGAGCCTTAAAACTGAAATTAATTGTTATAGGATCTGCAGTGGTACTGCTTGTGTTAGCCGGTTTTCTTTTTTCGAGAATGGGAGGAGAATTTGTGCCTCAACTGGATGAAGGGGATATTGCAATGCAGGCTTTAATCAGACCAGGAAGTTCATTAACAGAGTCTATTGAAGTTTCCAAAAAAATAGAAAATATCCTTCTAGAAAATTTTCCTGAAATTAAAACAGCAACAGCAAGAATTGGAGTGGCCGACATCCCAACAGATCCCATGCCGATGGATATAGCAGATATGTACCTGATTCTTGAAAAAGATAAGGATAAATGGACAACCGCTGAAACTAAAGAAGGACTTATAGCGCAAATCAAGGAAAAACTCAATAAAGAACTTACTGGGGTAAACCTTGTGTTTACGCAACCTGTAGAATTAAGGTTCAACGAATTATTAGAGGGGGTTAGAGAAGATATTGCGGTTAAACTATATGGAGAGGACCTGGGGGTGTTGTCGGAAAAGGTACAGGAAATGGCCAGTATTATCCAAACCGTGCCTGGTGCAGGAGACGTAAACGCGGAGCGAACATCAGGCCTTCCGCAAATGACCGTTAAATTTAACCGTGATAAAATTGCGCAATATGGACTGGATATCCAAAAAGCCAATGATTACATAAGTACAGCTTTTGCAGGAGGAACAGCCGGAGTCATTTTTGAAGGAGAAAAACGATTTGATCTGGTAGTAAGATTTGATGAAGATCATAGAAAGAATATTGATGATTTGCGTGGTATGTATATCGATCTTCCAGACGGAACTCAGGTGCCTATAAAAGAAATAGCAGATATTGAGTATGTTCCGGGGCCTATGCAAATTTCAAGAGATGATACCTACAGAAGAACCTATGTGGGTGTAAACGCCCGGGGAAGAGATGTAGAGTCTGTGGTGAACGACATTCAGCAAAAATTAGATGAGGAATTAGAATTGCCACCAGGTTATTATATTACTTATGGAGGGGAGTTCGAAAACCTTCAGAGTGCCAAAGACCGATTAGTGATTGTGGTACCGATAGCCTTATTCCTGATTTTCGTGCTTCTATATTTTGCCTTAAAATCTTTTTCCCAATCTATCATGATCTATATGGCGATACCATTGGCTGCTATCGGAGGTGTTTTTGCCCTTTGGTTAAGAGGTATGCCATTTAGCATTTCCGCAGGTGTAGGCTTCATTGTTCTGTTTGGTGTTGCAGTTTTAAACGGACTGGTACTAATAAATAGATTCAATTCTTTAAAAGAAGAAGGAGTAACCAGTATAAGAGATAGAATTTTTACAGGAACCAAAGAACGAATACGACCTATTATGTTAACAGCAACAACAGATATTTTCGGTTTTTTACCAATGGCATTTTCCACATCTGCCGGTGCAGAAGTTCAACAACCACTTGCTACAGTTGTTATAGGTGGTATGCTTACGGCTACCTTGCTTACGCTGGTGGTTCTTCCTGTCCTTTATACATTTGTAGAGAAGAGACGGGAGAAAAAGGAACAGAACAAGCTTGGTTCTTCCAATTCACGATCTTTAGCTACGATTTTGATAATTGGCTTTGTTTTAGGCGGAACCTTTTCTGTAAATGCACAATCTGATGCAATGTCATCTGAATATTCACAACAGGATTCTTTACAAACTATTAGTTTGCAAGAGGCTAAAGAAATGGCAATCCAAAACTTTCCGCAATTAAAAGCTGCTCAACTTGAAATTGAAAGTGAGGAAGTATTGCGTAAAACCGCCTATGATTTTGGAAATACCCAAATCTTTACAGGAAAAGAAGAAGTAGGAAATGGCTCTGATGGGGTCTATACTCAAATTGGCGTCCAACAGCAAGGCATTGATATTTTTGGAATTGCCCCCCGGTTAAAATTGCAGAAAGAAAGGGTTGCCCTTGCTGAAAGTGCCTTAGAGTTATCTACTATTGAAATTGAACGTGAAGTAAGCAGGGCCTGGGCCTCGGTTTATACAACTAAAAGGACATTCCAGGTTTATAGAAAAATGGATTCAATTTTTGAAGATATTGAAAGGGCTGCAAGAATCAGGTATGAAACAGAGGCCACCTCCAAATTGGAATATCTTGCTACCTCCAACCAGGCGAACGAGGTTAAAATACAGCTGGAACAATCGTACCGAGATTACCTGAAATCAATACAGCGTTTAAACCTATGGTTCGTTAGTGACACAATCTATGATGTACCAGATTTGCCTGTTGAAACTTTAGACGAACCTTTAAACTTTCTGGTAGAGTCGCTTGAAAATCATCCGTTGCTACAGGTTTCGGAACAAAGGATAGATGTTGCCAAAGCGGTTACCAGAGAACGAAAATCTGAATTTTTGCCCAAATTTCAGGGTCAGTACGGTAGGCAGGAAATAGCCGGGCAATCGGGTTTCTTCCAATATCAAATAGGAATTCAAATTCCGCTGTTTTTTGGGCCGGAATTAGGCCGTACACAGGAAGCACAAGTAAATAGACAGATTGCAGAGCAAAACTTTTATCAGGATAAAATCGAACTGGAAACCGCCTATAAAAATATGCGTGAAGACTATATCAAATGGAGAAACTCATGGAATTATTATAGGGATGAAGCACTTCCTTTAGCACAGGAACAACAGGAAGGGTCAGTATTAGCATTTAAAGAGGGAGCTATAGATTATATAACTTTCCTTCAAAATATAAGAGATGCCATTAGAATCGAGGTAAATGCCTGGAGTGCTTTTAACGATTATCTCGACAGCCGTTACCAACTGGAATATTACCTTAAGAATTCAAATTAAAAATTAAAATAAGAAAATCGATATGAATACAAGATCAATAAATATTCTAATGCTTGCCTTAACGCTCAGCATATTCTTTGGATGTAAAGAAAATCCTGCGGCAGGGGAAGATGCTTCCAGTGAAACTGCAACTACTAATACCGAAGAAGGTGAAAATCACGGTGAGGAAGGAGATGAAGAAGAAGGAGGGATGCGTTCGGTACATCTTTCAGAAATGAAATTCAATAGTCTGGGGATTAAAGTAGATACCTTGCCTAAAAAAGCTTTGTCCGGTATTGTGGAAGCCAATGGCCAGTTAGAAGTGCCGCCACAATATGAAGCTACCGTTACGGCAATTTTAGGCGGTAATATAACTTCTATAAAGGTTATTGAGGGGGATAAGGTAAATAAAGGTCAGGTGTTGGCTTATCTTTCTCACCCAAATTTAACCAGAATGCAGTCTGATTATATTAATGCATATAGTAGGATGCAATTTTTGGAAAAGGAATTTGAAAGACAGAAACGTTTATATGAAGCAGAGGTAGGATCTGGAAAATCTTTTCAACAAACCCAATCAGATTACCAGTCTGTACAAGGTGAAGTGCGGGGGTATGAATCACAGTTACGGCAGTTAAACCTAAATGCTTCCCAGGTTAGAGACGGTGAATTATATGAATATATTCCGGTAGTAAGCCCAATTGGAGGTTATATAGAAAAAGTAAAGGTGCAAATTGGCCAATATGTAGAACCACAAACCAGTATGTTTATGGTAGTTGATAATGAACATGTGCATGCCGATCTAATGGTTTTTGAAAAAGATATTTATAAGGTGAAAGAAGGCCAAAAGATTGCGTTTACACTGGAATCGGTTCCAGGCAGTAATTTAACCGGGGAAATTTATTCAGTGGGGAAACAATTTGAACAAAACCCCAAAGCGGTACATGTGCATGCAGAAATCGATAATAAAGAAGATTTTCTAATTCCGGGGATGTATATAAACGGAAAAATCAGGACCGGTGAAGAAGCTGTTCCTGCCTTACCGGAAGAAGCAATAATTGAAGAAGAAGGAAATCCCTACATCTTTACGGCCCAAAAACACCAGGAAGATGGTGAAACCGAATGGGAATTGAAACCAGTGCAGGTTAGAACGGGAATAAATGAAGATGGTTGGGTTGAAATTAAACTGCTGGAGCCTCTGCCTGAAGGTACGTTGGTTGCCTATAATAATGCCTATTATCTGGTTTCTGAAATGCAGAAAAGCCAGACTTCCCATGGTCATTAAATTAAAAAAATTAGATGGATGGACTCTCTGTTAAATGTTTGTCTTAATTAAAATTCCAGAGGGTTCATCCTTAATACTAAAATTAATATTACAGCAATGAAAGAAATAAAAGCATTTATAAAACCGAAACGAGTTCAAAAAGTGATAGAATCCCTTAGTGAAAGTGGATTCAAAAGTATGACGCTTTCCCAGGGGGAAGGTACCGGGGCTTTTAAAGCAAAAGGCGCATCACCTTCTTTAGATTTCCGTGTAACAGACAGTCCGGTTGTAAAGTTAGAACTGGTATGTCAAAACGAAGAAGCACAATCAGCAATAGATATTATCCTTGAGAATGCAAAAACAACTGAACCCGGTGACGGAATAATTTATCTTTCCGATATTGAAGATGCCTTCCAGATAAAAACCGGGGAATCCATAAAGCGTTACGACCCCTAAATACTTTTATAGCAAATGGAAAAAATAGTAAAAAAGTTGGAAAGCAAAGGCATCCGCCCTACGGCAATGCGCTTGATGACCTATAGACGGCTGGCACAACTGAATGTGGCCGTTAGCTTAGGCGACCTTGGAAAGGATTTCGAAAGCTCGGAAAGGAGTACGCTTTTCCGTACTATGAAGACATTTGAAGAAAAAGGAATCGTGCATCAAATTGAGGATGGCACCGGCATCATTAAATATGCCCTGTGCGAAGACAATTGTGAATGTGAGGTGGGAAACGACCTTCACTTACATTTTCATTGCAATAGTTGCGGGGAAACCGTGTGCCTTACAGAGCACAAAATCCCTCAGATAAACCTGCCCGAAGGCTATGTGGCAGAGGATATCAATCTGGTAGTAAAGGGAATATGTGAGAAATGTAGTGGCGTTTAATTTTATGAGATGACCAAAGCCGAAGAAACACTTAGAAACAACGGGATTAGACCTACCAAAATGAGATTATTTATTTATAAATATCTCAAAAGAAAGTTTTATGCTGTAACATTAAGGGAAATAGAAACGGCTTTCGTTAAAAAAAGTAAACATACACGAGATAGAACAACAATTTATCGGAGTATAAAATTATTTCAAAAGAAAGGGATTATACATCAAATTGATGACGGTACGGCTACCGCAAAATATGCATATTCTGATAAGAATTCGCTGGATCTACACTTACACCTTCACTGTATGAATTGCAGCAAAACCTTCTGTTTGCCCAATAAAGTTCCACAGGAAAATTTACCTGACAAATACGAAATAACCGAAGTAAATTTAGTTTTGAAGGGGGCATGTGTAAAATGCCAAAAAGCAAAGAAGCTAAAATATAACATAGACCAATCTGCTCATAAAAACTTAAAACAATGATACGAATCAAAAATGTCGAAAAAAGCAAAAAAGCAATTTGATATCCGCTTCAATAAGCGGTAAGATTACTAAAGAGGATATAGAGAAAATCCATCCTTTGATACATAATATTGTCAAAAATGGAAATAAGGTGAATTTCTTTTTTGAACTAGTTAACTTTAAGGGCTACGATCTCAAAGGCTTATGGGAAGATTTAAAAGTTGATACCGCCCATATTTCAGATTATGGAAAGATGGCCTTTGTGGGTGAAAAAGAATGGCAGGAATGGGCTGCTAAAGCCACTGATTTTTTTACAAGCTCGGAAGTTAAATATTTCGACTTTACCGAAAAGGAAGAAGCTAAAAGATGGATATTAAACCAATAGGGATATGAAAAAGCTACAACTAAAAATTCCGGTATTGCTACCTCAGGTGCCAAATGAAAAAGACACTTGTGTGCAAAGGCTCATTGCTGAATTAGAGGCCAAAGAGGGTCTTGAAAAAGTACATATAGTAGATGATCAGGAAGATACGGTGCCGCAACTGTGCTTTCATTATGATCCGGACATTATCTCTATTGACCGAATTCAATCTTTGGCGGAAAATGCCGGGGCAGAAATTACAGAAAAATATGGTCATCTTCTTTTAGAGGTTGAGGGGATTAGACATACAAGGCACGCTCGTTCCATCGAGAAAAGCCTTTTGGCAATCAATGGAGTTTTGGAAGTTTCCGTTTCAGGCTCTGGAATGGTACGACTTGAATTTGATAAAAAGCAAACGAATTTTGATGAAATAAGTAAACAAATTGAAAAAGAATACCTTCAGATTCAGCGGAGTTCTTCAAACGAAAATGATTACACCAAAGCATCCAAAAAACAGGAGCGTTCAAAGAAGGAAGATACTAAAGAACAAACTTCCACAGAGGGGCACGAGCACAAAGAGGGCGAGACCCACGAGGAAGGAGAAGGGCACGCCCACGGTGGGATTTTCGGTAAAAATACGGAGCTTATTTTTTCTATTATCTGCGGCGCCCTTCTCGGGATAGGTTTCGGACTTTCCTATGTTGCATCCATCCCAGATTGGGTCAGTCTTACTTTATACATAGGTGCTTACTTTTTTGGGGGTTACTTTACGGCAAAAGAGGCCATACAGACCGTTGCCAAAGGTGGTTTTGAAATCGATTTTTTAATGTTGGTGGCCGCCATAGGTGCCGCTGTTCTGGGAGAATGGGCCGAAGGTGCACTCTTGCTGTTCCTGTTCAGCCTTGGCCACGCCCTGGAACACTATGCAATGAACAAGGCCCGAAAGTCCATAGCGGCCCTTGCCGATCTCGCACCAAAAACAGCTTTGCTCAAAAAAGATGGCAAAACCGAAGAGGTGGGTATCGAAAAATTGGGTATAGGCGATATTATCGTGGTCAAGCCGAACAGTAAAATATCTGCCGATGGCGTTGTGGTCAACGGAAAAAGCAGTGTCAACCAAGCTCCGATTACCGGGGAAAGTGTACCGGTAGATAAAGTTCCCGTAGAAGATGTTGACAAGGATTATTCGGCGCAAGATGATATCAAGGATGAAAACCGCGTTTTTGCCGGAACGATCAATGGGAACAATACTTTGGAAATTAAAGTGATCAAAGCAGCCAAAGATTCAACGCTTTCCCGATTGGTGAAACTGGTTAACGAGGCCCAGACCCAAAAATCACCTACCCAGTTGCTCACCGATAAATTTGAAAAATATTTTGTGCCGTCCGTCCTTATTTTGGTCGGGATTCTTTTGTTCGCTTTTTTAGTTATTGACGAACCCTTTAGCGCGAGCTTTTACCGGGCAATGGCGGTACTGGTAGCTGCAAGTCCCTGTGCGTTGGCAATCTCGACCCCAAGTGCTGTATTGAGTGGAGTGGCCAGAGCTGCCCGTGGCGGGGTATTAATTAAAGGAGGGCGCCCTCTGGAGGACCTGGGGGTTATTACCGCCCTAGCCTTTGATAAAACCGGAACTCTAACGGAAGGAAAGCCAAAACTTACCCAAGTGGTGCCACTTGGAAATATATCTGAAAACGAACTTCTCAAAATAGCAGTAGCTGTGGAAAGTTTGAGTGATCACCCCCTGGCCAAAGCTGTAGTTCGTGATGGAAAAGAGCGTCTGGAAGGCGAGGAAATCCCAAATGCCTCTAATTTGGAGGCAGTTCTGGGTAAAGGGATTAAAGCATCGTTTGGCAATGATAAAATCTATATAGGTAACCTCGACCTGTACGAAGGGCTTGATGAGAGTACACCTTCCGAAAAAATAGCTACGAAAGTGCGTGGTCTTGAAGGTGGTGGAAATACAACAATGCTTATACGAAAAAATGAAGAATATATAGGCATCATTGCATTAATGGATACCCCTCGTGAAGCCGCCAAGGGAACCCTCAAAAAATTAAAAGAAATCGGCATTAAACGAATGATCATGCTTACCGGAGATAACCAGAAGGTAGCAGACGCTGTAGCAGAAGAAATAGGATTGACCGATGCCTGGGGGAGCCTATTGCCGGAAGAAAAAGTGGATGCTATAAAAGAATTAAAAGAAAAGGAATCCAAGGTGGCAATGGTGGGCGATGGCGTTAATGATGCCCCTGCCATGGCAAACAGCACTGTAGGCATAGCTATGGGTGCTGCGGGAAGTGATGTAGCCTTGGAAACGGCGGATATTGCGCTAATGGCCGATAAGTTGGAAACCCTGCCCTTTGCCATAGGCTTAAGCAGGAAGGCAAAGGCGATTATCAGGCAAAACCTTTGGGTTAGCCTTGGTATTGTGGCCCTGCTTATACCTTCAACCATATTCGGCTTGGCAAATATTGGAGTGGCTGTAGTAATCCATGAAGGTTCGACGCTTCTGGTGGTTTTTAATGCGTTAAGGCTTTTGGCTTATAAAAAAGATTAGATCCGGACTTAGACTGTTTTTCGAAAGAATATAAAATGACAAAAACGGAAAAAAAATATCGTCAAAAGGGATACGTCCCACTGAAATGAGGTTGAAAATTCACAAATACCTCAATAGGAAGACCTATGCAGTAAGTTTAAACGAAATGCAAAAAGTCTTTATCGCTAAAAGCGAAAAAAACAAAACGGCAAACAGAACTACCTTTTATCGAAACCTAAAAACTTTTGAAGATAAAGGGCTAATTCATCAGATTAATGATGGGACAGGAGTGGCAAAATTTGCAATTTCCGATAAAAAGGCCAAAGGTAAATACGGTACAGATTTACATATGCATTTTCATTGTACCGTTTGCGGAAAAACTATTTGCTTGCCGGATAGAATATCGAAACAAAACTTGCCGGACGATTATGAAATAAACGATTTGAACCTGGTATTAAAAGGGGTATGTAAAAATTGTAGTAAAAAATAATAGGTGGGAGTACCTTAAAACTGAACCCTTGCGCCCCTGGTCAGCTTAAGGTTTCCCCCACCTTATTTAATTAAAAAATTTACGAATATGGAAAAATATGATGTAACAATTATAGGCTCTGGCCCTGGCGGGTATGTAAGCGCTATACGTTGCGCCCAATTAGGATTAAAAGTAGCCATTATTGAAAGGTACAGCACGCTTGGCGGCACCTGCCTTAACGTGGGCTGTATCCCGTCAAAAGCCTGGCTTGAAGCCTCTGAGCATTATTACAAACTCAAACATCAATTCGAAAATTTTGGGATTGATGTAAAAGAAGCCAATGTCGATATCAAAAAAATGAACCAAAGGGTTCAGGATGTGGTACAGGAAATCATCAATGGCGTTGGGTATCTGATGAAAAAGAACAAAGTTACCGTCTATGAAGGCCACGGCACCATCAAGGACAAAAACACGATTGAGATTAAGGCCGAAGCTAAAACGGAAACTATAGAAACCGATAAAATTATCATTGCCACAGGGTCCAAACCCGCTTCCTTGCCCAATATTAAAATCGATAAAAAAAGGATAATCTCTTCTACCGAGGCCCTTGCGCTACAGGAAATTCCCGACCATTTATTGGTCGTTGGTGGAGGCGTTATCGGGGTTGAGATAGGTTCTGTTTTCGCCCGCCTGGGCTCTAAGGTGTCTATTGTGGAATATTTTGATAGCCTCATCGCCACTATGGATGGCGCACTGGGACATCAATTGCATCGTTCCCTAAGAAAACAGGGAATTGAGTTTTATTTGGAACATAAAGTGACCAATGCAACAGCAACGGACAACAAAGTTGAATTGAAAGCGGAAAACCTGTCCGATAAAAAAGAAATGAATTTAGAAGGCGACTATTGCCTTATGGCCATTGGCCGGAAACCGTACACCGCCAATTTAGGCCTTGAAAACATTGGCGTGGAAACCAATGAGAAAGGACAGGTAACGGTAAATGAGAACCTTGAAACCAATGTCAAGGGTGTATATGCCATTGGGGATGTAATCCGAGGGGCAATGCTTGCCCATAAAGCCAGTGAAGAGGGCGTTTTTGTAGCCGAAAGGATAGCAGATCAAAAGCCACATATCAATTATTCGCTTATTCCTAATATTGTTTATACCCAGCCCGAAGTGGCCGGGGTAGGCTTAACCGAAGAAGAATTGAAAGAAGCAGGAAGAAGTATTAAAACAGGCTCTTTTCCTTTTAAGGCCAACGCAAGGGCGAAAATAAGTATGGACACCGACGGCTTCATAAAAGTAATCGCAGATAAAGAAACTGATGAGATATTGGGAGTGCATATGATAGGGCCACGCATTGCAGACAGCTATACCGAAGCGGTGGTAGCGATGGAATTCAGGGCATCTGCCGAAGATGTTGCAAGGATGTCCCACGGGCACCCAACTTTTTCAGAAACCTTTAAAGAGGCCTGTCTGGCAGCCACCGAAGACAGAGCGTTGCATATTTAACGGCCTTAATTTAATTGTAAAATCGGATTAGGCAGTTTTTAATCATTTCATAAGACTTAAATCAGTTTGTATTAAGTTTAAGTTTATGGTCTAAAAAATAAAATAAATATTTTAAAAATGTAAAGAGCATGAGAACTATTCCGAAAGACAAAAACATCGATAGTAGTTTGACGCTACTTCGTGACGGCTATGAATTTATTCAGAAAAAGCGTCAAAAGCTTTGGTCCGATATTTTTAGAACCCGTTTGATGTTAAAGGAAACGATCTGCATGAGTGGAAAAGAAGCCGCGGAGGTTTTCTATGACACTGAAAAGTTTCAGCGAAAAGACGCTGCTCCTAAAAGAGTGCAAAAAACATTATTCCTCCAGAAGGGTGTCCAGACACTGAATAATTCAGCATACAGGCAAAGAAATGAAATGTCTATGTCTTTGATGAAACCGGATAGCCTGCGGGGGTTCCTAAAAATTCAAAAGAGCTACTGGGAAACATACATTGGTAAATGGGAGAAAGATGAAGAGCAAAAGTGCCTTTGCCGGAGTGGTTTCAGGCAGAAGAAGTAAACCTGCTGCTAAAAGGATTTTGTAACAATTGTATCCGGATAAAGGACAACTATTATAACGAATATTAAAAATAAAAAAAGAGATAATGGAGAAAACAACATTTAAGATAACCAAAATGGATTGCCCTTCGGAAGAGCAGATGATCCGGATGAAGTTGGAATCTTATGCTCAAGTGAAATATTTGGATTTTGATATTCCCAACAGGAAATTGGAAGTATATCATGTGGATGGCATTGAAGATATACAAACATCAATAGCCGGTTTAAACCTTGGGGATTCTTTAGAGGGAACCACAGAAGCCGAACCACCCGTAATGGAAGACCAATCCAAACAAAAAAGAATCCTTTGGTGGGTCTTGGGCATCAACTTTGGTTTTTTCGTTATCGAAATGACCACAGGTTGGATTTCCTCTTCTATGGGACTTGTGGCAGACTCATTAGATATGCTGGCAGATTCCATCGTATATGCATTAAGCCTATTTGCGGTAGGCGGTGCCATTTCAAGAAAAAAGAAGGTTGCGAAATACAGCGGATACTTTCAGATGGCATTGGCAACACTTGGGTTTGCAGAGGTCTTGAGAAGGTTTTTTAGCAATACCGAAACACCCTTGTTTCAATGGATGATTATCGTTTCAATTTTCGCATTGGCAGGTAATTTGATATCGCTCTGGCTCATCAACAAGGCAAAGAGTCAAGAGGCTCATATGCAGGCAAGTGCCATTTTTACATCCAATGATATTATTGTTAATGGTGGTGTTATAGTAGCTGGGGTGCTGGTTTATTTTCTGAATAGTAAATGGCCCGATTTAGTGATTGGCGGCATCGTTTTCACTTTTGTAATGCGCGGTGCATTAAGAATATTGAAATTATCGAAGTAGTTTTTAAAATGATATCAAACTTGATTAGAACATATGAAAAAGAAAAAAATAAACTTACGTGACTTAGAACCAAAAAAACAACAAGGCGAGCACAGTCACGACGATGGCCATAACCATAGCAGCCCTGAAGAAATTTCAAATTTTAGAACCTATCTACCGGCTATTTTCAGCTTTGTGATGTTGATAGCCGGAATCGCTATTGATTACTTTGATGCGTTTCCTTTCTTCAAAGGATGGATTCGCGTAGTATGGTACACGGTAGCCTATATCCCTGTAGGTTTTCCGGTGATAAGAGAAGGCTGGAAAAGTATTAAAAATGGTGATTTTTTTACGGAATTCTTCTTAATGTCCATAGCCACTTTAGGTGCATTTGCCATTGGCGAATATCCCGAAGGTGTTGCCGTAATGCTGTTTTATGCTGTGGGCGAACTCTTCCAAAATGCGGCCGTTAACCGTGCGAAAGGAAATATAAAAGCCTTACTCGATGTAAGACCCAATGAAGCTTTGGTTTATCGTGATGGCGACTTTGTTTCAGTAAATCCCGAGACTGTTGAAATTGGCGAAAAGATACAGGTACGTGTAGGCGAAAAAGTTCCGCTTGATGGTATTCTGCTTTCTGAAAAGGGTTCTTTTAATACTGCTGCCTTGACAGGCGAAAGCAAACCTGATACGATTGCTAAAGGCAATACTGTTTTTGCCGGAAGCATTAATCTTGATGGCGTAATCGAAATCGAGACGACCACCAGGGAATTCAAGGATAGTTCCATTGCACGAATTCTGGATATGGTGCAGAATGCAACCGCCAAAAAATCAAAGACCGAACTGTTCATTAGAAAATTTGCAAGGATTTATACGCCTATCGTTGTATTCCTTGCCATCGGACTGACGTTTCTACCTTACTTTTTTGTAGATGATTATGTGTTTAGGGATTGGCTCTATCGAGCATTGATATTCCTCGTGATTTCGTGTCCTTGTGCGTTGGTCATCTCTATTCCTCTCGGCTATTTTGGCGGTTTGGGTGCGGCATCGCGCAATGGTATTCTTTTTAAAGGTGCATCCTTTTTAGATGCAATGACCCAAGTAAACACGGTCGTAATGGACAAAACAGGAACCGTTACCAAAGGGGTTTTTAAAATCAAAGAAATCAATTCCATCACATTTGAGGAAGCCGAATTTATGAAATACCTGATGGCAATGGAAGAGCAATCTACCCATCCTATTGCAAAAGCGATTCTCGAATACAAAGCAGACGGTTCGGATTACGAGGCGACCGATGTTTCAGAAGTTGCAGGAAAAGGTTTAAAAGGAACGGTCAATGGTAAAACGGTATTGGTAGGTAATAAAGCTTTGATGACCTCAAATGGCATAGAAGTCCCCTCGGAAACAGATGGTATTGTAGAATCCATCGTAATGGTATCCATTGATGGAAATTTTGCAGGTTATGTAACCATTGCAGATGAACTAAAGGATGATGCGCACCAGGCCATTAAACAAATTCGAGATTCCGGAATTTCAAAAATTATAATGCTATCAGGCGACAAGGACTCTATTACACAGCAAGTTGCAAAAGAGTTAAATATTGATTGGGCGAAAGGTGGATTGTTGCCTGAAGATAAACTCAATGAAGTTGAAGAGCTCAAAAAACAACCCGAAACCAAAGTAGCATTTATTGGCGATGGTATTAACGATGCACCCGTTTTGGCAGCAAGTGGTGTAGGTATTGCGATGGGTGGTTTAGGAAGCGATGTCGCCATCGAAACAGCCGATGTTATCATCCAGACAGACCAACCGAGCAAGATTGCAAGAGCGATTAAAATTGGTCGTTCAACGCGCCGTATTGTATGGCAGAATATCGGGCTTGCATTTGGAGTCAAGGTTATAGTCCTCATTCTCGGTGCAGGTGGTTTAGCTACAATGTGGGAAGCAGTTTTTGCAGATGTAGGAGTAGCATTATTAGCAATTTTAAATGCAGTTAGATTACAACGAATGAGTTGGTAATTGTCCCCACAACCCAAAACCCAGTTTTTTCGTACCTCAAAATCCTCTGTCTTTTGTTTTGTTCCGCTATCCACCGCACTTGTAGTTTTTGGTTGCCAACCCTCACACAGCACATTGCTTATTTTATTTGCTATTATATTTTAAAAGTAGTACAATAAAAAAGCAAAGAGCTGTTGCCATCCCTCACACCAAAAACTACCCCAAGCTATGTTTACATAACGGGTAGTTATAATAGCAGCCGCTACACCCACCGCATCACCAAAGCTGTAGTTATAACGCCATTATGTAAAATATCCGCTATGCCTTTGCGCTCAAATCCGTTAATAAATTGAAAATCCAGAAATAATAAACAACCTTTTTTTATATAACTTTGTAAAATGTTATTACAGCATTGGTGTTTCAATCCATTGTGTTGGATAACAAATCACCAAAGTGTAGTTCCTGTTGGACTGTATCCCTCAAGGCAATGACTTTGGTGTTTTTATCTAATTATCATTTATGCAAGTCAGAAAATTATATAATACAAGAGCAATTGAATTTTATGGTGCAGATGTTTCAACACATCTAAAATTGCCTTTTGTGGCTAATGGTATAAGCGCAGGGTTTCCATCACCAGCAGATGATTTTTTAGATATAAACATAGACCTCAATAAACATCTAATTAAAAACCCAAGTACAACATTTTATGGTCGTGTTCGTGGTGATTCAATGATAGATGCAGGTATTCACGATGGTGATTTACTAATTATTGATAAAAGTTTAGAACCTACAAATAACAAAATAGCTGTTTGTTTTATAGATGGTGAGTTTACTGTTAAACGCATTAGCATAGAAAAAGACTGTGTTTGGTTAATTGCAGAAAATCAAAATTACAAACCTATTCAAGTCACTAAAGACAATGATTTTATCATTTGGGGTATTGTTACTAACGTAATCAAAAACCTATGATATGTTCGCACTCGTTGATTGCAATAACTTTTACGCTTCCTGTGAGCGTGTTTTTAACCCATTATTAAATGGTAAACCTGTAGTAGTTTTATCAAACAATGATGGTTGTGTTATTGCAAGATCCAACGAGGCTAAAGCGTTAGGTATTCCAATGGGCGCACCTGCATTTGAATATGCTAAAACATTTGAAAAGCAAAACGTAAACGTTTTTTCTTCAAATTATGCTTTATATGGCGATATGAGTAGTAGAGTGATGAATCTACTTTCAGAGTTTACACCAGAAGTTGAAATATACAGTATCGACGAAGCATTTTTAAAGTTTATAGGTTTTGAACTTTTTAGCCTTCAGGAAATTGGAGAAACAATGCGTAATCGTGTAACAAAAGGTACAGGTATTCCAATAAGTATTGGCTTTGCACCAACAAAAGCATTATCTAAAGTTGCCAATAAAATAGCAAAGAAATTCCCAGAACGTACAAACAATGTTTATGTAATAAATAATGAAGAAAAGCGCATAAAAGCCTTAAAGTGGTTACCAATCGAAGATGTTTGGGGTATTGGTAGACAACATACCAAAAGACTAAAAAACTTAAATATTCATAATGCTTATCAATTTTCCCAACTGTCAGATGATTGGGTGCGTAAAAATATGTCTGTTGTTGGTTTACGTCTAAAACACGATTTAGAGGGCAAACCTACTTTAGATTTAGAAACTACTGCAAACAAGAAAATGATAGCAACAACACGTTCATTTGAGGGTATGCTTACATCATATCAAGATATTAGAGAACGTGTATCTACGTTTGCTGTGTCTTGTGCAGAAAAATTACGTAATCAAAAATCACAATGCAATATGCTTATGGTATTTTTGCATACCAATGGTTTCAGAAAAGATTTACCTCAATACGGTAGAAACATTGTTGTAAAAACGCACTATCCAACCAATTCCAGCATAGATTTAGTTAAATATGCAGAAGCAGGGTTACAAGCAATTTATAGAGAGGGCTTTCATTATAAAAAAGCAGGTGTTATTGTAATGGGATTAACCCCAAGTAATCAAAAACAATTCACACTTTTTACTTCCGAAAACCCAAAGCACCAACCAATAATGAATATCGTAGATAGGCTAAATAAAGCTTACGGTAACAATAAAATAAAGTTTGGTAGTCAATCATTAGGAAGGCAATGGAAAATGAAACAAGAACGCCTATCCCCACGATATTCAACCAACATTAATGAAATAATCAAAATAAATTGTATTCAATGAAAGATTTAAATATAGAGACATTCAATCACGATTTACTTGAGTGTTTAAGTTTATTAACAAATAAAATTAAAGATAGTATTGGGGTTAACTTTATTTTTAAGGAAAGGTTAAAATTTGAAAAATGGATGCATATTGAATTATTAGGCTTATTAATTAATAAATTAAAAGAGTATAAAGATGTTGAGGTATTAAACGAAATAGAAGTCAGTAAAAAAATATCCAAAAAAGGGTTAACATTAGATTTAGGCATCTTTAAAGAGAGAAAAAAATTTATAGGTATTGAACTCAAAACGATACCAACAAATTATTCTGCTATTAATATTAAAGATAAAAGCAAGAGGTTGTCTGATGATTTTCAATCTTTTGTAGATGATTTTAAAAAAATACAAGATGATAATTATGAATATGCATATTGTATAGCATTTATATATCCTTTTCCATTAGACTTAAACCATAGAAATCACACAATAGATTTTCCTAAACAAAAATCAAGAATTAATACTGACATTAGCAAATTAGAAATAGTAGATTCCAAAGTTTCAAAAAATTTCTTATCTTATTTTTATGTTTTAAAAGACGTTTAATAATGTGTTTCCATACTTCTCAAACTAAAAAAGTAATAGAGCTTGAAAACCGCTATGATGTTTCATTGACAAGGGATGATGCAAGAGAAGCGTATGATATTCCAAGATACCACTTAAACGGTTTTTCTCATCCTGATATGCTTATAATACCACAAGAAGGTCCATCAGCTTTAGCACCTGCATTATGGGGTATAGTTCCAGGCAATAAAAAACCTGAACAATTAACCGATTATTACAAAGAAGCTGTTCGGTATGGTGGTGGTCTTAATGCTCAATCCGAAAAATTATTTAATCATTTTATATACAAACATTCAGCCTTAACAAGACGTTGTATAATTCCAGTAACAGGATTTTTTGAACCTCACGAGTACAAAGGAAAAAAATATCCATTTCATATAAAGAACAAAAACAACGATGTTTTGTCTTTAGCTGGGTTATATACAATAATTGGAGATGTTGTTACCTTTACTATTCTTACTAAAAAAGCATCACCATTATTTGCAAAAATTCATAATAAAAAGAATAGACAACCGGTAATACTTCAAAAGGACTTTGAACAAGAATGGTTAAAAGATGATTTAAACGAAAACGGAATTAATGAATTAATTAATCTAAATTACAATGAAGAGGAATTAGATACATACACAGTAAGTCGTGATTTATTTCAAATTAAAATTAATACAGATACAGAATCAATTATCGATGAAGTAAAATACGAAGGTGTTCAAATCTAAATATTATTATAATTAGTTACCTCATTCAATCTGCACAAAACCATCGTTAAGTCCAAGTATTCCTTACCTCAAGTCTTTGTTTGTTTCATTTCGTTAACAAATATAATAGTCCACTTTTCCCCACCACCCAAGTCAACGGTTATAAAAAAATAGGTTCATAAAATGTAGTAATACGCCATAGCATATTGCTTTTTCTCGTTCCTCAAAAAAACAAAAAGCTATTGTCTTATAGTCCTGTATAAGTAGCTTGTTTAAATGCTGTTTTATCAAACAACTATTTAAAACGCTACCCATACAAACGCTTCATCCATCACACAACTTATCAAAAACCTATTTTTTTAAGAGTTTATTCCCCAAAAAGTGAATTAAGTTAGATAAAAAAAATAATAAAAAAAGGTAGCAAATATATGTGGCTTCCTTCTGCCAACGCGCAAGGCTATAAAGGTCAAGCCCTACGGGTTTTGAAAAAAATCTGCACCCAAACTTTATATTGAATTGGTGGGTAGTATTTTTTCCAAAAACCTTGACAGCCTTATCCACGCCACAAGAACATTCGGCTTTCTTTTTTTATTGTTTTTCTTTTAAAAAATTAATGGTGCGAAGCGTAGCGAAGCAATTTTAAATTGGATAGCTATGTCAACTTTTGAACTGAAAACACACCAAATCGGAAGAATCTACTCGCAACCTCATTTTTTTATTCTGAACAAAGGGCAAAACAGCGGTAAGCCTTTAATAAATCCCTGTCCTAATTGCTTTGTGGTAACTGTACCAACCGAAGTAGAAAAACAAACCCTTTACCATTTATCAATGATGTTGCAAATAGGCGGTTTTTATGCTTATTATTTAAAAGGGAGTGTTATTCCGTTTATCTCAATAGATGATTGCAGAAACACCTTAAAAAATAGTTACACCTCGTTGTTAAGTGATGAATTTGAGTTACAAAAGCATATTAATATAGTGTCAGCAATTTGTAAAAAAGAAGCTGAACTTCAAAAAGTAATTTCAAAAATGGCAGATTTAAAGGTGTCATATATTCAAAGTTTATTTTCTAAAAAGCAAAATCGGGCAACAAAGGGCAACAAAAACCAAATCAATCCATTAGCATAGTATTTGCCATATATTACCTGTGTTGGTAAAAGACCTTACCAAGTCCGTACCAACTTCGAATAAGTAGTAATTTTAAATTTTATATGTTATGGGTGTAATTTCACAAGGAATCCTGGGCGGTGTATCAGGAAAAGTAGGAAACGTAGTCGGTGCTTCTTGGAAAGGTATTGACTATTTGAGAATCAAACCTTCAAGCGTGGCAAATCCACGTACAGAGGGGCAAGTTAACCAAAGAAACAAGTTTACTGTTACTTTGGAGTATCTTCAACCGAATTTAGGCTTTATCCAAAAAGGATATAAGTCTTATGCGGTGCAAAAAACAGAGTTTAATGCTGCAATGTCTTATGTATTGAATAATGCTATTACAGGAGCTGCACCAAACTTTACTGTAGATTATGCTTTAGCTTTATTAAGTAGAGGTAACTTATCAGGAGCATTAAACCCTGCAACAGATTTAGCAACTGCTGGACAAGTTGAGTTTACTTGGGATGATAACTCTGCTGAAGGTAATGCAAATGCAACCGATAAAGCAATGGTGTTAGTTTACAATCCAAGTAAAAAAGAATCAATGTATATTCTTGATGGTGCTGATAGAACTGTAGGATCACAAATCATTACAATTCCAAGTACCTATGCAGGTGATACTGTTGAGCTTTTTATGGCATTTACTACAGCAGATGGTAGTATCGTATCAAACAGCGTTTATTTAGGCTCTGGAACAGCTAATTAACGGTTGATGTTTAAATAATAAAACCGTTCTACACGAACGGTTTTATTTTTATCGTTTAATAAGTTCCTAATTTTATCTATTATTTCTTTCCTTTGATTAGTTCTTATAATCAAATATTTGTTGCCTTATTGTTGCCTTTTTAAGTGAAACCCCTTATAAATAAGGGTTTTTTAATTTCCGATTAGGAAATTCAGCCGCAATGAGCTATACACGTTGTTGTGCGTTCGTTTTTTATTCATTCATATATTTATGTAAAAATTCAAATGCTATCATATGATTTTCAACAGGAAATTCACCTTTATTTATATCATTCAGTTCAGAAACTAACTTACGAAAAGTAGGATTACTGTTTTTTGGAATTGAATTATTTGCAAAAGCAGAATCTTTATAGAATTGTTCTTTTAATTTTAATTTATCCAAATTAAGATTATTAATAAATTCCATTGCTTTTTTGTACTTACTGTCATAGAATCGTTCATCACTTTCTTCAATAAAATTTTTGCCTTTTGTATTTAGGTCATATAAAATTCTGCTCATAGTCTGAATTAATGATTCTTCTGTATTTTCAAATCTATAGCAAATGTTTTTTGGAAAAGTAGTTGAGTCGATAAAGGAATTTTCCAATCTCAATTGCCGATTTAATAAACCATTATAAACATATAGGTTATTCTTTAAGGATTTATTCACGATAGAATGTAGCGTACAATAAATTTTTCCTTTTTTGAAATGAACCTTAATTTTCATTGTATCAAAAGCTTCGACACTTTGAGGTTCTCTTTGAAAATAGTAAATCCTATCATTATATTTTGAAAAAATGAAACCTAAATCATTTTCCGAAATATGATTAATTATAATTTCTCTTAATGACTTTTTATTCAGAAGAATTTTCAAATTTCACTTGCTTTTTATTTCGTCCGTTAAATGACGCACAACGGTCTCGGCTATGAGTAGTTGCGTGGTTTAGCACTTAACTTTGCAAGTACGCACAAAACTGAAAATCCGCGAGGATTTTCAGAAGTAGGCGAGAACAAGCAATTACTTATAGCCATTGTTGTATGCAGTTTTTTATAGTTCATTCATTAATCGGACAAGCATCATTGAAAAAATATCCACGTTTGTATTAAATTCCAAAAATGGGCTTTTTCCAGCGTCTTTTTGAATGTCAACTCCATTTTTGTAAGGTGTTATGTCCAGTATTTTATTCAGTCGGATTGTTTTGTTACCTCTCGAACCCATAAAAATCAGCCGTTTATTTGTCAGATAAATGTTTCCGTTGTCGATAACTTGCCAAACATCTTCAGAAACTGATTTTGCAGAAATGCTACCCATTCGATAATAAACTCCTTTAGCAATTTTTATTCGTGCTGTTGGTCCTCCGTAATTTATTCGTTTTGTTACTCGCCTCTGTTCTTGCCAATTTACATTAGCCATAAAGTACAAATTTTCGCTTTTTTGGATATTAATTGGCGGATTTTCATAAATCGGTAGTTCTCCGTTTTCTATAGTCCAATAAAGTCGGTATCGTTCAAGATTTTCTTTTGTTCTTTGATTAAGATTTGGTTCAATTCCGAGACTTAAAGAAATCTCATTCATTTTCTCAAATTCTTCGTCACTCAATCTTTCGTCCGAAACTGCGTCATTTATAAAATCGTTTAAAACCTTGTTTGAATTAGTTTTTAGAATGTCGTCAGCAACTTGGTCATTAAGCAACAAATTCTTTTTAAGTAATTCCAGATTGTCTTTTTCCTCCTGCGTTAAGATTCCATCCGAAATAGCATTTTTCACTTCTTGGTCGAATAGCTTTTTTGTTTCAAAATTCAAGACTTGCTTAATTTCTACATCAGTCAAATGCAGTAATTTTTTTAAGTGTAAAAAAGTGTTGATTTCGCTTTCTTCAATTACGTGGTCTTCTAGACAATGGTGTATATATTTCCTGAATAAGTCGAGTCGAAGTTCTTTAAACTTTTTGTTTAATTTTAATTTGTATTTATCCGTTATATCTTGGATTTGTTCCAAACTTACTTTGGTCAAATCGTCTTCATTTTCAACGAAAAGATTATTGATTTCAATCAGAGCGTTTTCTTTCGGTGTCCTTTTAAGGATTTTTCCGATTAGTGAAGGTTTCTTATTTTCTTTAATTTTAAATATGCTCATTGAGGTTGGTTTAAATTGCATACAACGTGTTTGTATAAGAATAGTTGCGGATTTGCGTGCGAGGATTTTCCGAAGGAAAATCAGATGTAGTAAATACGCAACTACCTTTGTTTTAGCACAAAACCGCAATTATTTTTATACGGTGTTGTGTGTAGTTTTTATTTCAGATTATCATAAATTTCCAATGTTTTTTTGATAATACTTTTTTCTTTTCGTGTTATTGTTCTGTCGTTATGATATTGAGTTCCAACATATCTTATTTTAGCAGATTTAGAATTTGCTATTCTTTCCAAAATTAATCGTTCAGTATCTCGCACAGAAATATCTAACCACTCCCAAATTCCAGAATTATTATCTCTTTCCCAATTTCCATTTATTGTAAATTTTTCTCCGTCAACTAATAGAACTCCATTATTTATAAAAAGCCAATCATCTGCTGCATATTGAAATTTTAATCTCAACCAATAATTGTCTCCTTTTTGTCCAATATAAGGATAAATAAAATTCACATTAGCATAATATGGCGTTCTTGGGTCTCTATAAAAAGCATTTCCCTCAAATTCATCTTCTTTTTTCTTAAATGATTTTAAATCTTTTTCCGCTTTTTCTCGCTTTTTCTTATTTACAATCGCAAGACTATCTTTAATTCTTTCCTGTTTTTTTAATTCTAAACTATCGACAACTTTTATTTCAGATTTAGAGTTTTTGTTATCCGATTCAATTTCGGAATCAGAACTAAAAATTGCACCTATAATTCCAATAATTAAGAAAAGTCCAATTAAACTTGCACAGCCTATTCCTGCGATTTTAAAAAATTTTTTCATTCGTTTTTTTTGTTTTATGGTTGGTTTGGTCAAATTACACACAACGGTCTCGGCTATGAGTAGTTGCGTGGTTTAGCACTTAACTTAGCAAGTACACACCAAACTGAAAATCCGCGAGGATTTTCAGAAGTAGGCGAGAACAAGCAATTACTTATAGCCATTGTTGTGCGTTCGTATTTTTTATTCAGTTGAAATCAGAAAATTGTGCATTTTCAAAAATAGCTAAAACCTTTGCCTACCATATCCTTATTATCATGAATTCCAATTGTTGGTCAACGAACTCTAAAACAACACAATATAAACTTCCAATAATAGATTTATTTTTTCTACTTCAAAAAATCCTTTTTTTGAAAAGCTGGATTTGGGTATGTATAAAATCCTTCACCCGTAGCCACACCTAATTTATTTTTATTAATGAAATTTTCTTCTAAATATTTCATCACTTTTATCCTGTTGGCATCCTGTGTTTTCTCGGCTGCTATTTTATTTATGTTGTAAGCTGTTGTAACGCCTACCACATCCAAAATACCAAATGGTCCAACTGGTGCACCGGTTGCGACCATCCATGTTTTGTCGATGGTTTCCACATCTGCCACTTCGTTCACATACAAATCCAACGCAGCACCTATAAGAGGTACAAGTAAAGAATTGAGAATATAACCGGGCTGTTCTTTGTGCAATGGCAAAGGCAACATTCCAATTCTTTTTGCAAACTCCACCACATCGTTGAACACTTTGTGCGAAGTAGTTGGATGCCCCATAATTTCTGCGGTATTGTGTTTCCAAATTTCGTTGGCGAAATGCAGGGCAACAAATTTCTCCGGTCTTCCAGTAGAGGAAGCAAACTGACTTGGTAAGAGTGTGGAAGAATTCGTAGCAAAAACAGTTTTTGGGGGCAACTTTTGCTAACTGCTCGTAAAAACCGATTTTAATCTGCGGATTTTCCGGTACGGCTTCAATCAGCAGGTCGGCATCTTTTACAGCCTCTTCTAAATTAGATGAGTACCTTAATTTTTGATATGTATCTTCCAATTGTTGCTGACTTGCATTCAAATCACTTTTAAATGCGGAACTCATAATTTCAAACTTGCCTTTTGCTTTTTCCAATACTTCATCATTAATGTCATAAACGGTGACATTAAATCCATGAAATGCCGTCTGGAAAGCAATTTGATAGCCTAATACGCCACTTCCGGCTACTGTAATATTTTTATAATTCATAAGAAACGAATCAAACTTATCTGTTATTTTCTTCATTGTTAAAGTATTTGATTATTTAATGATAACAAAGATATGGCTATACTTAAATTTACATATATCCTTTAATTCGGTATTTGTGTCCGTTAATTCTTATCGAACTATGATTTGTCTTGTTCTATATTGTGAAGGTGAAATTGTGGTATGTTTTTTAAAGAATCGCCCAAAGGCAGAGGTAGAATTGAAGTGTAACTGAAATGCAATTTCAGTTACTGTGAGTTCAGGATTTCCCAATAGTACATACGCTTCTTTTAGCAGTATTTCATTAATGACTTCATGCGGTGTTCTTCCACTTGTTTTTTTTACTATTTCAATTAAATATTTATTAGAAATATGCAATTGGTCGGCATACAATTGTACTGTTTTATGTTCTAAAATTTGTTCTTGTACCAGTTTCCTAAACTTCAAATAAATAGTAGAAATGACTTGGTCTTTACTTTCTGGTTCGTTAGCATAGCGATGTGTAATTTCGGCAACTTCAAGTAATATGTTAAAAATAATACTTCGAATAATTTCATCAATAAAATTTCCGTGGGTTTTAGTTTTATGTTTTAAGTAATCAAGCAAGGTCAATATATGTTCTATGTCTTTTGCGGGTGCATTTAATAAGGAATAGCTAACTTGTTGAAACAGACCACTTTTTTCAATAATAAATGGGTTAGAAATATTTTTGAGTAAGAAATTTTTTTCAAAAAACAGAAGTTTCATTTTAAAATCTTTACTAAACTTCCTAAAATGGACAATGGTAGATGGTGCGGAAATAAGAAAACTATTTTGTTGAATAAGATAATTATTACCATCTATTTCCATAGTCATTTTTCCGCTTGTACAGATGCACAGTGAATAAAAATCCATGCGGAACGAGTTTTCGGGAAATTGAAAAATTGATTTCCCCGAAGAAATATAGTAAGGCTTATCACAAGCCACACCATAAAACGAAAGTATCTGTTTAAGATTTTGGTACAAATGATTTTATTTTATATGACGCACAACGGTTTTGTGTAAGCGTCAGTAACGGGAAAGTACCCGATTACTTTCCGCTGACGCACTAAAGATAGCAAAAACGAGTTGAATTTTCGGTAGAAAATTCAGCCGTTATTGCGCTTACACGTTGTTGGCAGTAGTGTTTGTTTTACTAAATGTAAAGTTTGTTTGTCAAATAGAATTGTTTGTTTTACATTTGTATAAATTCAAATCCGTTTATTATGAAACTAAATTTTTTATTTCCGAATAAGTTTAAAAAAATTGGGTGGTTTATTCTCATTCCTTCCGCAATTATTGGTTTAATAACTCTTATCTATGAATATGAGCCAAGTTTTTTAGATTTTAATGTTCCTGCAATTTTTGTAGGTGAAATACTTTCTGATGGTAAAAAAACTTTCAGAATGGTTAATAATAATGTATTAAATGAAATTCTAGGTGTTTTGATTATTATCAGTTCATTATTAGTTGCTTTTTCAGAAGAAAAATCGGAAGATGAGTATATTTCTAAAATTAGATTAGAGTCTTTGGTTTGGGCTGTTTATTTCAATTTTGCCATTCTTTTATTATCATTTTTGTTCGTTTATGGTTTGTATTTTTTATGGGTTATGATATTTAATATGTTCACAGTCTTGCTGTTTTTCATAGTTAGATTTAATTGGCAAATTTCCAAACTAAAAAAATCAGCTTATTATGAAGAATAGTATTAAGGTCGAAAGAGCAAAAAAGAATATTACGCAAGCTGAATTAGCAAAATTGGCTAAAGTCAGTAGGCAAACAATAAATGCAATGGAATTAGGGAAATATGTTCCTTCAACAGTTTTAGCTTTGAGATTAGCTAAAATTTTTGAAATCGAAGTAAGCAAAATCTTCACTTTAGAAGACTCTGATTGGGATTAGTTCATATTACTGCCAACGTTAGCGTATAAATTTCAGTTGCGGAAAATCGGTACGATTTTCCGATTGAGCTGAAAGATAGAAAATTGCAATGAATTTCCGTAGGAAATTCAGCCGCAATTGAATTTATACAATGTTGGTTGCAGTTATATTTCAGTTTTAAGAGATTCATTCCGTTTTGATTTGCGTTCAGCTATTCAATTCCACGTTTTGATTCCGTAATTTTTGGAATTCAATCGAGTAGCAGTGATCAATTCACGTTTTTCAAATTCCGCTCGAGTGAATTTCTGCGCACAGTTCCGTTTTACAATTTCAATTCAGCGTTACGTTTCGGTTTTGAGTATTAAATTCAGTTTCCGAAAATCTTTTTTGCGCAAAGTTCCGCTGTTTTCAAAGTTCGGAATTCGAACAATTTTCACGTTTAGTTTTTAATTCTGCTATTGCAACCAACGGTCTAGTATAAGCGCAGTAGCGGAATAAAAATCTTTTATTTTTCGGATAGCAATATACATAAATAAACCCAAAAATATATGTGTTTGCACCTACACCGCTATTGCGTTTATACATTGTTGTGTGCCGTTTTTTTTAATGTCACTTGTTTTTTTGAGTTAATATGCGTTAATTTGCGTCAAAATAAGTGCATATGTATCAATCAAGTTTCCTTACAGTCGAAGAAGTTGCTGAAAATCTTAAAGTTACTCGGCAAACTGTATCTAAGTATATTCGGTCGAGTGAATTGAATGCTGTTAAAATAAATAAAAGCTATAGAATTACTGTTGACGACTTTGAATCTTTTTTGAACAAAAATTCTACTGCTGAAGAACCTCAAGTTGCTTATTTGAGAAGAACTAAAAATTGTTTCCTTGAATATTCAGATAAGTCAGATGAGTTTGAAATTTTACACGGTTTTGAAAGCGGACAATTTAAGTGCATTGAAACCAACCATAATAAAGATAACAATAAATTTATATTTGGCGACAACCTATTTGTCCTAAAAAAGTTATTAGACACACATAAATCAAAAATTGATTTGGTTTACATAGACCCACCATTTGGTACAGGTCAAAATTTTAACTCAATTGATGATGATAATGCTTACTCTGACAAATTAATTGATAGTGAATTCCTTGAATTTTTAAGAAAAAGATTATTCATTTTACGTGAATTGTTATCTGAACAAGGAAGCATTTACTTGCATATTGACAAAAAAATCGGACACTATGTGAAAATAATTATGGATGAAGTTTTTGGACATAAAAACTTTATAAATGATATAACTAGAATAAAATGCAACCCTAAAAATTTTGCAAGAAATGCTTACGGTAATTATACCGATATGATTTTGTATTATGCGAAAAATAGAGATAAACAAATTTGGAATGATGTTAAAGAGCCGATGTCAAAAGCTAAAAGAGAAGAGCTATTTCCAAAAAAACACTCTAAATTAGGTTATTATACTACAAATCCAATACACGCTCCTGGGAAAACTGTCGATGGTGATACTGGAATGGAATGGAAAGGTCTAATGCCACCAAAAGGTAGACATTGGCGTTATTCAAGGAAAGTATTGGATGAATTAGATTCTCTTGGGTTAATTGAATGGTCAAGTAATGGAAATCCTCGAAAGATTGTTTTAGCTAAAGACCATAAAGGATTTAAAATTCAAGATTTATGGGAATTTAAGGATAAAGGAATGTCTTATGTTGATTATCCTACTCAAAAGAACTATGATTTGTTAGAGCGAATAATAAAAAATTCATCTAACGAAAATTCCATAGTTCTTGATTGTTTTGCAGGTTCTGGTAGCACTTTGAAAGTCTCAAATTCTTTAGGCAGGGAATGGATTGGAATTGATAATTCTAATCATTCTTTAAAGGTAATTAGAGATACTTTTAAAAATGAAAAAATATTATGTAATTTCTATGAATATCAGACTTTGAGTTAGTCTAAAAAAGTGTTTAGATACTCCTCAAGTAATAAAGCACTTAATACGTCATATGGACATTCTTGAACTAAAACATTTACTTTATCATAAATAATTGAATCATTTACTTTTCGTGTTGCCCAAGGAAAACCATCTATTACTCCTATTCGGATTGCATTACCTCGTTGTTCACGACAAAAATCAACAACATCACGTACTTGATTATTTTGATTTCCACCTGACCTACCAATCCATTTGGCTTCGCCAACAATATAAGTTTCGTTAACCTTTGCTACTAAATCGGGTCGTTTTCTTAAATTTTGATTTAAAACCTCATTTACAAAATTTTTGCCATCTTCTTCTGAAGAACTTAAAATGAAAATACCCTCTGATGACCTCTGAAAATCGTCTATATTTAATAATTCAAATTTAGTCCTCAACCAATTGGTAAACATTGGTCCCATTTGCTGGTTTATTTTAGGTGCAGCTTCTAATCGAATTACTAATTCCTCTGCTGTCATAGCATACAGAGTATTTGCAATTCTGTTAATCTGTCGAGGATTAAGGTTCTTACAATCTTTAACTTCTTTAATTAAAAATGATAAAGGCTCATCGTACGGAAATTTTACTTCGGCTTGTAGAATATCCATTAATTCAGTCGTTCTTCTGCCTTGATGGGCTGAAATAATTCTACGTTTTAATCTCTGTTCTAAATGACTTGGTACTGCTGTTTCTAATGGATAGACCTCTAAAAGATTATCTAAATAAGGTGTGTTTTCGAAAAGTTCAATACTCTTTAAAACCCATTCGTTTAATTCTTCTCTTTCGTTTTCAATGTCAATTGTTCTATCCATTTATTATTTTTCTGCAAATATGATGATTTTTCTTGTTTTGTTCAAATGGCACACAACGGTTTTGTGTATGGCTCGTTGCGGGAAAATCCGTGTGGATTTTTCCGCGTAGCCCAAATTTAGTGAATTGCAATGAATTCCGATTAGGAATTCAGCCGCAATGAGCTATACACGGTGTTGTAGCACGTTTTTATTTATATTTATCAAATGTTTTTTCAAGTCCTTCAATCAAAACTTTCATTGATTTAGGGTAACAATTTCTTATACTTTTTAATTCAATTTTAGTGTCTTTTCCATTTTCAGAAATTAATATAGTAATAGGTGCTAAATAGTCGCAATTTGTGGCGTTAATTTCCTTTTCATAACCTGTTAATTCTTCAGTAGATTTTTTATAAGCCTTTCTAATAAATGTTTCGTCTAACAAGTTAATAGTTTTAATAAAATTAAATTTTTCTGAATCTATATTATAGCAATTATCAATTTCAATTTTACGATTTGTAACACGAAAGGCTACATATTCACATTGATTGTTGTTATATTTTGTACTAATCAGAATCATACTCTTATCATTTCTAACTTGACTAAATGTCTGTGAAGATATTATCAATGAGAATAAAATTCTGAAAATTAGTTTCATATTGTGTTCGTCAAATGTGCTACAACGGTCTCGTATAACCGTCAGTTACGGATTTAAAGTTAATAATTTTCGGTTAAGCACTGACGTTAGCAATTCCGAGTGGATTCGGACGCAGTCGAATCCGCCGTAATTGCGGTTATACATTGTTGTGCATAGTTATTTTTAGTAAAAAGGACTTTCAAATTTATCCACTAATGCTATATTTCCAATCTGTTTAAATTTAGAAAGGAATTTTTTAGGTTTAAATCTTTGAGCAAAACAATATGCTATTGAGTCATTTTTATCAAAAGCATCTATTAGAATAGCGTCATATTTAGTTCCATTCAATACTAAGTTACCTTCATAAGCTAAAATTGCAAAATCAGGAATGTCGGTTAAATCTACAATGTAACCTCTTGCTTTTTCAACAGCTTCTTCTAATTTTACTGCAACAAATCTTTTTATTTCAATTCTCTCTTCTTTTTGAGTCATAACAAATGGAATTAAGGGTATTTTAGAGTCTTTAATTGACTTAATACTATGGTCAACTCCTTTAAAGATTAATTCCATAAGTTTTTCATTAGTAGACATTTCAGACATGTTTTAGGTTTTAATTATGCACAACGGTCTCGGCTATGAGTAGTTGCGTGGTTTAGGACTTAACTTCGCAAGTACACACCAAATTGGAAATTTCGCAGGAATTTCCAAAGTAGGCGAGAACAAGCAATTACTTATAGCCATTGTTGTGCACTGGCTTTTTATTTATTATCTCGATTTGTAATTCCATTTTTCTTTTCTTCAGGTAGTGAATCAAATAAATCATCTATTTCCTTTGGCTGTGTAATCATTACTTCTGCTATCAGGTTTACAAGAATAAATAATTTTCCTGCTGTCGTTGTATCGTCTTTCAAATCGATTTTTCCTGGGTGTACTGCATCATTTCCAATAACTCTAACAATGTCAAGAGACTTTTGAATTTTAATGGGAAGACCTTTTTCGACAAGTTTTCCAATGTCTTCGTTTATGTTTTTTCCCTTTTCTCCCAAATGTTTGCATAGCTTTTGAATAGCTAACCTTAACAACGCTGCAGAACCTCTCGGTGAAGTTGACATAATGGCTCTAGCTTCTTCATAATCGTCTTTGATATCTTGCGGTAAATCAGCATTTGCTAAAGGTGCATTACCAGTTGACGGAAACATCATTTTTTCATTTCTCCACAAGGAATAAGTATAACAATGAGTGCAAAGGCAATATTTGAGACTTGTTATTTCTCTAAATCCTTCTTCTCTAAAATAAGTTCCAAACCATTGTTGATTCGAATAGGCTCCACAATTCGGACAGTTGAAAGCACTTTTTTGGTATTCTGGTGGTGTGTATTTATCCATATTTAATAATGCTGTTACTTTGTTTAATTGATTTCAAATGGTCCAAATTTTATTTGACAATCATTTCTAGTTTCTGCCAGTTCTAAATAAACTCCAAATTGGTAACTGAGTTGATTTATGTATTCGTTAATCTTTATCAAGTCAAATTCCTTTTTTGAGTTTTTCCATTGCATTTTCATTTCTATTTCCAATAGATTGTCAGTTGTATTTCTCTTATGAACTATTACATCTGGATAAACTGCACTAGTTTCTTTTCCATACTTCTCAAAATCTAGTCTTTTTCCAATTTCGTTCCCGATTATATCTTCGCCATAATCATTTAGCATTCTATTATACTCAATATCTACAACATAATCTTGGTCATTAAAGTGCTTTTCTAAATAAAGAGCAAATCTGTGAGCAATAGACCTTTCGTGTAAATTGTATGTTTTGAATATGATTTCAGAATCCTTTTCATACAATTCGTCAATTGTAAGTTTGATTTTTTCCTCTATTTGTTCTTTTGAGTAGCTCATTTTTTAGCTTGTGCACAACGGTCTCGTATAACCGTCAGTTACGGGATTAAAGTTAATGTTTTTTGATTAAGCACTGACGTTAGCAATTCCGAGTGGATTCGAACGTAGTCGAATCCGCCGTAATTGCGGTTATACATCTTAAGTTTACAATCCATTACATTTAGACTATTAATCAGAAAGCACAAAAGAGAGGATTAAGGTTAAGTTATACAGTGAAGCACAGACTTCGACAACAATGATAATCCCCTCTCTTTTCTACTTAGATATCGTTCAGTTCTGTGAGCCTTTAGAGCTCGTTTTTAAGTTGTTGATGCTAAAGTAGATTGTCCTTTCAAAATCACTTCATATGACTAAAGATAAAGAAATTTATGGTATAGACATCAGTAAAAAAGCGTCTTCGATGTTTATAGTACAGCGAGTGGTCACAATCAATTAAACAATGATGACAAAGGCTTTAAGTTACTTTTAAAAGCATTACCACAAAATGCACTAGTAATAATGGAAGCCACGGGCTACTACCATTACCGATTAGCGCAGTATTTGCACACGCATGGTGTGACTGTCTCAGTTGTTAATCCCTTATCTGTAAAACGCTTTATCCAGATGCGCTTGTCAAAAGTAAAGACCGATAAGAGCGATGCAAAGGCCATATGCGATTATGGTGAGCACAATGCTGTTCCTTTGTATAGTGCCTTAACAGAGGTTCAGGCAGAATGTTTGCAGCTTTTCAGGTTATTGGATATTTATATAAAACAGCGTACAGCCATCAAAAACAAGATCAAAGGAGAAGAAGCCTTAGGGAAACCATCACGTTTTGTGTATCAATCGCTCAAAAGAAACCAAGGATACCTTACCAAGGAAATAAAAGGCTTAGAAGAGCGGCTTTTAGAACTGGTAAAAAGCGAACAGCAAGACCAACTAACACTATTGAAGAGCATCCCAGGAATAGGAGTAAAAAAAACAGCCTTATTTTTAATAGTACTAACAGATGGCTTTAATAAGTTTGAAAATGCTAAACAATTGTGCAGTTATGTTGGTATTACGCCAACCATAAGAGCATCTGGCAGTAGTGTTAGAGGACGAAGTAGGATCAGTAAGATCGGAAACAGGAAATTAAGAAACCTGCTTTTTTTATGCGCATTTTCAGCATGCAATCATAACAAGGCTTGCAGAGAGTTATACGAGCGTATTATAGCCAAAGGCAAGAGTAAAAAATTAGCCTTAATCGCGGTAGCTAACAAGCTACTGAAACAGGCCTTTGCTATTGCTAAATCAAAATTACCCTTTGATGAAAATTATGTGTCAAATTTAAACTAGAAAAGCTTGGTTTTTAACTCAGTTCTTTGTTGTGCAACGTTTTTTAATTCGTTTTAAATGTTCTTATTAGATTCTCTAATTCGCAAAGTTCCTTTTTTCCGTATTTGCCTTTACTTACAGATAAATTTAAAGTATAAAATAAATTTTCTGTTGGATGTTCGGTCGTTATATACAAAGTTAAAGAAGGAATTGAATCATTTTTAAAGTCAACCAAATTCCATAAAGATTCTATTCCGTTTATTTTCGTTGAGCCAGATTCTATAACATTGTATTTCGATTCTATATCAGCTTGCATTTCTTTTTTACTCATCCAGTTTTCAGTTTTAGTCAATTCCGTAACTCCAAATGATTTAAAACTATCTCCATCGAGTAGAGCTCCAACAATTCCATTACCCAATTCGTCTGTGTGAAGATTTGGTTCCCAATTTTCATTCGGAAAAGTTACTCGGAATCTGTCAAGATTGTCGGTTACTTCAATTCCCTTTTCTAAATCTATTTTCACGCATTCACAATCAAAGAGAAAGTCCGATTTTTCTTGGCAAGAATAGATAGAAATTACTAATGTCAGTAAAATTAATATTCGGATTTTCATTTTTTGTCAAATGTTGCACAACGGTCTCGTATAACCGTCAGTTACGGGATTAAAGTTATTGTTTTTCGGTTAAGCACTGACGTTAGCAATTCCGAGTGGATTCGGACGTAGTCGAATCCGCCGTAATTGCGGTTATACATCTTAAGTTTACAATCCATTACATTTAGACTATTAATCAGAAAGCACAAAAGAGAGGATTAAGGTTAAGTTATACAGTGAAGCACAGACTTCGACAACAATGATAATCCCCTCTCTTTTCTACTTAGATATCGTTCAGTTCTGTGAGCCTTTAGAGCTCGTTTTTAAGTTGTTGATGCTAAAGTAGATTGTCCTTTCAAAATCACTTCATATGACTAAAGATAAAGAAATTTATGGTATAGACATCAGTAAAAGCGTCTTCGATGTTTATAGTACAGCGAGTGGTCACAATCAATTAAACAATGATGACAAAGGCTTTAAGTTACTTTTAAAAGCATTACCACAAAATGCACTAGTAATAATGGAAGCCACGGGCTACTACCATTACCGATTAGCGCAGTATTTGCACACGCATGTGTGACTGTCTCAGTTGTTAATCCCTTATCTGTAAAACGCTTTATCCAGATGCGCTTGTCAAAAGTAAAGACCGATAAGAGCGATGCAAAGGCCATATGCGATTATGGTGAGCACAATGCTGTTCCTTTGTATAGTGCCTTAACAGAGGTTCAGGCAGAATGTTTGCAGCTTTTCAGGTTATTGGATATTTATATAAAACAGCGTACAGCCATCAAAAACAAGATCAAAGGAGAAGAAGCCTTAGGGAAACCATCACGTTTTGTGTATCAATCGCTCAAAAGAAACCAAGGATACCTTACCAAGGAAATAAAAGGCTTAGAAGAGCGGCTTTTAGAACTGGTAAAAAGCGAACAGCAAGACCAACTAACACTATTGAAGAGCATCCCAGGAATAGGAGTAAAAACAGCCTTATTTTTAATAGTACTAACAGATGGCTTTAATAAGTTTGAAAATGCTAAACAATTGTGCAGTTATGTTGGTATTACGCCAACCATAAGAGCATCTGGCAGTAGTGTTAGAGGACGAAGTAGGATCAGTAAGATCGGAAACAGGAAATTAAGAAACCTGCTTTTTTTATGCGCATTTTCAGCATGCAATCATAACAAGGCTTGCAGAGAGTTATACGAGCGTATTATAGCCAAAGGCAAGAGTAAAAAATTAGCCTTAATCGCGGTAGCTAACAAGCTACTGAAACAGGCCTTTGCTATTGCTAAATCAAAATTACCCTTTGATGAAAATTATGTGTCAAATTTAAACTAGAAAAGCTTGGTTTTTAACTCAGTTCTTTGTTGTAAGCAGTTTTTATTCTTTTATAGGGTTCCTAAATTCAGTTTTAATTTCAGTCGGTTTTTTGCTAAATTCTATTGCGTTTAAGTCCGTTTTTAAGCTCAAAAGAGTTTCCACCATAAACTTATCCAAGTCGGATGGAATTTCCATTTTACTGTCTCTAAATTGATTAATTAAAACACTTAAATATTCCGAAATTGTCTTTTGTCCGTCAGCATCTAAAAACATTTCTTGATGCCAATAATCCATTGTTGTCATTTTAATTTTTCCGTCAGAGTCTTTTTCCAACAAAGCGATTTGTTCGGGATTTAACCAATTCCATTTTTTTGTTCGTACAAAGTATTTTTCCTTTTCAGAGTATGATTTTATAAAATCAAATTCAGGTAAATCTCTTTTCTTTTTTAAGAAACTAAACATATTAATTCAGTTAGATTTCGGTTTTCGCAAATTGCTTACAACGGTCTCGTATAACCGTCAGTTACGGGATTAAAGTTAATAATTTTCGGTTAAGAACTGGCGTTAGCAATTCCGAGTGGATTCGGACGCAGTCGAATCCGCCGTAATTGCGGTTATACATCTTAAGTTTACAATCCATTACATTTAGACTATTAATCAGAAAGCACAAAAGAGAGGATTAAGGTTAAGTTATACAGTGAAGCACAGACTTCGACAACAATGATAATCCCCTCTCTTTTCTACTTAGATATCGTTCAGTTCTGTGAGCCTTTAGAGCTCGTTTTTAAGTTGTTGATGCTAAAGTAGATTGTCCTTTCAAAATCACTTCATATGACTAAAGATAAAGAAATTTATGGTATAGACATCAGTAAAAGCGTCTTCGATGTTTATAGTACAGCGAGTGGTCACAATCAATTAAACAATGATGACAAAGGCTTTAAGTTACTTTTAAAAGCATTACCACAAAATGCACTAGTAATAATGGAAGCCACGGGCTACTACCATTACCGATTAGCGCAGTATTTGCACACGCATGGTGTGACTGTCTCAGTTGTTAATCCCTTATCTGTAAAACGCTTTATCCAGATGCGCTTGTCAAAAGTAAAGACCGATAAGAGCGATGCAAAGGCCATATGCGATTATGGTGAGCACAATGCTGTTCCTTTGTATAGTGCCTTAACAGAGGTTCAGGCAGAATGTTTGCAGCTTTTCAGGTTATTGGATATTTATATAAAACAGCGTACAGCCATCAAAAACAAGATCAAAGGAGAAGAAGCCTTAGGGAAACCATCACGTTTTGTGTATCAATCGCTCAAAAGAAACCAAGGATACCTTACCAAGGAAATAAAAGGCTTAGAAGAGCGGCTTTTAGAACTGGTAAAAAGCGAACAGCAAGACCAACTAACACTATTGAAGAGCATCCCAGGAATAGGAGTAAAAACAGCCTTATTTTTAATAGTACTAACAGATGGCTTTAATAAGTTTGAAAATGCTAAACAATTGTGCAGTTATGTTGGTATTACGCCAACCATAAGAGCATCTGGCAGTAGTGTTAGAGGACGAAGTAGGATCAGTAAGATCGGAAACAGGAAATTAAGAAACCTGCTTTTTTTATGCGCATTTTCAGCATGCAATCATAACAAGGCTTGCAGAGAGTTATACGAGCGTATTATAGCCAAAGGCAAGAGTAAAAAATTAGCCTTAATCGCGGTAGCTAACAAGCTACTGAAACAGGCCTTTGCTATTGCTAAATCAAAATTACCCTTTGATGAAAATTATGTGTCAAATTTAAACTAGAAAAGCTTGGTTTTTAACTCAGTTCTTTGTTGTAGGTAGTTTTTTATTTTTCATTCAGTTTGTCAAAATATTTTTTCCGATAAAACTTATTCACATCTCTTTTTATAGTGTCTGTTTGTGATTTTACAATATAAAATTCAAAATCAGAGTCAGTTTTCTTAAACAAAGAATCGCCAACATTCAGTTTTTCGTGTATAAAAAAAGGAACTTGTTTTTCCCATTTATTGTCAATTAGAATTGGTCTTGTTCGTCCGTTATCTTTTTCAGGTAATAAGCTTGTTATTTTTCCAGAGTAAGAGTTATTTCGGATTTTTTTATATTCTTTTTCAAGATAGCTTTCCGAATTGTTTTGAATTAATGAGATAGAAACAATTACAATGAAAATCGGAATAAACACAAATGCAAGACTTTTTCGGATTGTTTTTTCTTGTTTTCTCAATTCATTCTTGTTTTCCATTCTGATTGGTCAAATTACCTACAACGTTTGTGTATAAGCGCAGTAAGGGGATTAAAGGCTTATATTTTCCGTTGTGTATTAATTTTGCTGTTTACTTTTTCTTTAGGCTAAACAACTTCTCCCTTATTGCGTTTATACGTTGTTGTAGGTAGTTTTTATTCCTTTTTCATATTCAACACATCCTCACCATCTTTTCTGAATATAGAACCTGTTCTTCTCCATTTCATTTTTTGTCCGTCGACACAGAGAATATAGGCACCATTTCCCAACTGTTCAGAAACTTCAAGCAAGATTATATTATCTTGTTTTACTTCCATATCCACAGAGATATGTTTTTTCAAATCATCTACTGTTGAACCCATTCTTTTCCAAGACTTACTAGTGTTATATTTCGGTTCTTTGAAGTCTGTTCCGACTGTACAAGTATTATTGTTTTCTGTTTTATCGTATTCCCAAGTATTATCAGATTTTAGGATAACCTTTTTTCCGTCTTCGGTTGTTGCTTTTATATCCTGACCAAAAGAATATGTCGACATTAGTATTAATCCTAGTAAAAATAATTTTCTCATAATAAAGATTTTTAATTGTTTATATTTGATTTTAAATTTTATACTATGGAAAATACAAAGTTGTTGGAAATTATAAAACTACAATCAGATATAATTCTTAAATTAAGCAGAAAACATTTAGAATCGTTACCGAAATCAACCCCTGAATATAAAGATTTTAGTGATTTAATAGATTCTTTAAAAGTGCTTACTAAAAGTATCTAACATAGCTTTTATTTTTAAGTCCCATTTAAAGTCTATATACTCGTCATTATGTTTCATATTTTCGAGTTTGTCCGCCATTCTATTAGCCTCTTCTGTATTTTTTTCTCTTAACTGTTCAACTATGTACTTTAGTTCGTAATGGTCTGCCATTTTGTTCGTGTTGTAATTACCTACAACGGTTTTGTGTATGGCTTGTTGCGGGAAATTCGCGAGAATTTTCCGCCGTTGACCAAAGATAGCGAATAAGATTGAATTTCCGCGAGGAAATTCAGCCGCAATGAGCTATACACGTTGTTGTGCGTTCGTTTTTTATTCATTCATATATTTATGTAAAAATTCAAATGCTATCATATGATTTTCAACAGGAAATTCACCTTTATTTATATCATTCAGTTCAGAAACTAACTTACGAAAAGTAGGATTACTGTTTTTTGGAATTGAATTATTTGCAAAAGCAGAATCTTTATAGAATTGTTCTTTTAATTTTAATTTATCCAAATTAAGATTATTAATAAATTCCATTGCTTTTTTGTACTTACTGTCATAGAATCGTTCATCACTTTCTTCAATAAAATTTTTGCCTTTTGTATTTAGGTCATATAAAATTCTGCTCATAGTCTGAATTAATGATTCTTCTGTATTTTCAAATCTATAGCAAATGTTTTTTGGAAAAGTAGTTGAGTCGATAAAGGAATTTTCCAATCTCAATTGCCGATTTAATAAACCATTTATAAACATATAGGTTATTCTTTAAGGATTTATTCACGATAGAATGTAGCGTACAATAAATTTTTCCTTTTTTGAAATGAACCTTAATTTTCATTGTATCAAAAGCTTCGACACTTTGAGGTTCTCTTTGAAAATAGTAAATCCTATCATTATATTTTGAAAAAATGAAACCTAAATCATTTTCCGAAATATGATTAATTATAATTTCTCTTAATGACTTTTTATTCAGAAGAATTTTCAAATTTCACTTGCTTTTTATTTCGTCCGTTAAATGACGCACAACGGTCTCGTATAACCGTCAGTTACGGGATTAAAGTTAATGATTTTCGGTTTAGTACAGACGGTAGCAATTCCGAGTGGATTCGGACGTAGTCGAATCCGCCGTAATTGCGGTTATACATCTTAAGTTTACAATCCATTACATTTAGACTATTAATCAGAAAGCACAAAAGAGAGGATTAAGGTTAAGTTATACAGTGAAGCACAGACTTCGACAACAATGATAATCCCCTCTCTTTTCTACTTAGATATCGTTCAGTTCTGTGAGCCTTTAGAGCTCGTTTTTAAGTTGTTGATGCTAAAGTAGATTGTCCTTTCAAAATCACTTCATATGACTAAAGATAAAGAAATTTATGGTATAGACATCAGTAAAAGCGTCTTCGATGTTTATAGTACAGCGAGTGGTCACAATCAATTAAACAATGATGACAAAGGCTTTAAGTTACTTTTAAAAGCATTACCACAAAATGCACTAGTAATAATGGAAGCCACGGGCTACTACCATTACCGATTAGCGCAGTATTTGCACACGCATGGTGTGACTGTCTCAGTTGTTAATCCCTTATCTGTAAAACGCTTTATCCAGATGCGCTTGTCAAAAGTAAAGACCGATAAGAGCGATGCAAAGGCCATATGCGATTATGGTGAGCACAATGCTGTTCCTTTGTATAGTGCCTTAACAGAGGTTCAGGCAGAATGTTTGCAGCTTTTCAGGGTATTGGATATTTATATAAAACAGCGTACAGCCATCAAAAACAAGATCAAAGGAGAAGAAGCCTTAGGGAAACCATCACGTTTTGTGTATCAATCGCTCAAAAGAAACCAAGGATACCTTACCAAGGAAATAAAAGGCTTAGAAGAGCGGCTTTTAGAACTGGTAAAAAGCGAACAGCAAGACCAACTAACACTATTGAAGAGCATCCCAGGAATAGGAGTAAAAACAGCCTTATTTTTAATAGTACTAACAGATGGCTTTAATAAGTTTGAAAATGCTAAACAATTGTGCAGTTATGTTGGTATTACGCCAACCATAAGAGCATCTGGCAGTAGTGTTAGAGGACGAAGTAGGATCAGTAAGATCGGAAACAGGAAATTAAGAAACCTGCTTTTTTTATGCGCATTTTCAGCATGCAATCATAACAAGGCTTGCAGAGAGTTATACGAGCGTATTATAGCCAAAGGCAAGAGTAAAAAATTAGCCTTAATCGCGGTAGCTAACAAGCTACTGAAACAGGCCTTTGCTATTGCTAAATCAAAATTACCCTTTGATGAAAATTATGTGTCAAATTTAAACTAGAAAAGCTTGGTTTTTAACTCAGTTCTTTGTTAGCCACTGGTTTTTATTCAATATAATCATTCACGTCATCTTCAGGAATCCATTCTTTCATTTCTGGCAAAACTCTTTTTTGCATAAATTCAAAAAAATCCAAATGTTCAGATTCGATAATATCCCAACCTTTCACATTTGTCCCGAATGAAGGATGAAAGACTATTACATTTTCTTTTACTTCTCCGTTTACAATTTCAAATCCAACAAAGGTGTCCATATCTTGCCTGCGTCCGAAAGTCAGAACTTCTCGATTCTGCTCGCATTCAATTTTAAATCTTTCGTTGATTGATGAATTAGGATTAATTTCCGTTTCAAAATTCCAAGGAATGAATTGGGTTAAATTCAGTTTTGCAAACCAATTATATGAATTAGGTATTTTGTAGTTCATCTGTTTCTTCAACTTGTGGCTAACGGTCTCGTATAACCGTCAGTTACGGGTTAAAGTACGCAAATTTTTCGGTTTGGCACTGACGTTAGCAATTCCGAGTGGATTCGGACGTAGTCGAATCCGCCGTAATTGCGGTTATACATTGTTGCCTACAGTTGTTTTTTATTCGTTCATTTTTCGTTTTCGTTTTTTTGTCAGAGTTTGAGTGAATAATTTTTTCCGTAAAATTGCTCAATTCCATTCAGTTTTTAATTCCATTAGAGTGAGTTTTTAGGTTTATTTCAAACTTTTCGCAACGTTATTAAATTTCGATTGCGATTAGATTCCGCAAACTTGCTCTAAATTCCGTTATGTTTTTCAGTCCGATTTATTTTCTCTTTGTTTTTTTCTATCTCGAATTGTTAAAAACATTGCTAAAATTATAAGTGCACTTGATATAATTCGCATCCAAAAGCCCAAATCCATTTCATCTGAAGTGAAAATAAAATTCAGAACAATTAAAATCAAACTTGCGATAATTATTATCAATGGTAAATTCTCTTTTTTCATTCGTTTAGTTTTTTCGCAATTGTAGGCAACGGTTTCGTATAACCGTCAGTTACGGGTTAAATTAGCGATTATTTTCGGTTTAGCACAGACGTTAGCAATTCCGAGTGGATTCGGACGTAGTCGAATCCGCCGTAATTGCGGTTATACATTGTTGGCAACTGGCTTTTTTATTCAATTATTCTATCACTTTTAAATCTATAAAAGAAATCAGTTGTATCTTTTTTTAGTAATTCGTAAATTTTAGAATTCTCATATTTATAAAATTTTTGCAAATTCCAAGCGTCTGAACTAAAAGCTATAACTTTGTCCTCCATCACAAAAAAATTCCCTTCTTCATCTGCCTGATTTTCGATGTCGAAATAATATTTCTTTACAGTTAATTTTTTGTTTTTGTCAGAATACTGTTTTTCGGAAACTAATTTTGCAGGAATTTTGTCAATCAGAATTTGGGAACTATCTTTTTGATTGATTTCGAAAGGGTAATCCATAATTATTTCATACTCTCCATCACTATCAAGTCCAAATAAGTGAAAGTTTATGCTGTCATTTTTTCGGATAGTTAAAGTTGTTGAATCAGAATGATGAAATTTGCTTTGTGAAAATTCTTCAATTACTACTGGAAATGTTTTTTCGGTCAATTCATTTTTCATTTCGGACTTGCAAGAGGTCAGAATTACGATTGTGGATAATATTCCAATTATATGTTTGTTATTGAGTTTCATTTTCAGCTTGTTGCCAACGGCTAGTATAAGAATAGTAAGGGATTAAAACGCACTTACTTTCAAGTTTAGCACTTAGCCAAATTTACAATTTTTTCTTTAATTTTCTTTAAACCGTCAAATTGTAAATTTGGCGGACTTTGTTAATATGCACCGACTTTGGGTTTGGCACTTAACCCTTATTATTTTTATACCGTGTTACCTGCTGGCTTTATTATACCCATAATTTTTTTAACTTTTAATTCAGTCATTTATTTTGGCACTCGAATAAATCCTATTATCCTAATTTCTATCTAATTTCGAGTTACTTATTACTTCTTAGTTGAATTATCAATACGTATAAAATTATAGACACCTTTTCCTTCAGCGATTAATTCATCATTTTGGAAGGCTTTCATTTTCGTAACAAGTATTCTATTTCCCAATCTAACAATTTTACCTTCTACAATTATAGATGATGCTTCTGCTCCTTTTAGATAATCTATTCTTAAATCAATTGTTGCTAATTTATCGTCAAAAGATTTGAAATGAGTTCCGCCAGCAATTCCACCAACTGAATCCATTATTGTTGCAATAATTCCTCCGTGCCATCTATTTTTTCTAATGTCTCCAACAACTTCATCTCTAAAAGGGACACTTACTCTTACAAATCCTTTTTCTATGACTAACAATTTTAGTCCTAAAAAATTATGAATTGGAATATTTTTTTCAATTACTTGTTTAATAAATTCTATGTTATTTTCTATCATTTCTTTCGGTTTTAATCTTTGTTTTTTGCTTGCTGGTAACGGTCTTGTATAACAATCAGTTGCGGATTGGTTAAAAACTAAGATAGCTAAAATTACCGACTTTTGTGCTTGCGCGGTTGTGTCCGCAGGACACAAAGCCGCAATTGTTGTTATACGTTGTTGGCAAACGTTTTTATTTTACATATTCTAATTGTTCTCTCATAGTTGAGAAAAAACCTTGAAACCATTTTACCATTTTAGAATTATCATCAATTAAATGGATATGACCACCATCATTCATCCAATTGCCATTCATAGGAAAGTGTATCCTATTTAAATCAATTATTTTAGATTTCTCTTCATTTAGAATTTGAGCTGCAAAACCCTCCTCTTTATCGTCTTCAATTAATTCTGTAAATGTATTCTCTATTGCTTGGTTTGAAGTTATATGCCAATGCGGTTGTGGATGTTTTTCATCTGGATTATTATAATCATCCCATTCAGCTCGAAATAATTGATTTTTAATATCGTCATCAGCATCTCCTTGAAAAATCGAAATTGTTATAAAAGAATTTTTATCTTCAAATCTTATTTCTAAATAAACCCAATAATCATCAAACCATTTTAAAACAGAAACTTCAGCTCCATAGCTTTTATAATTATTTAAAGCTTTTGAAGCGTTATTTCCTTTCAATTCAAACCTATTGGCTTTTGTTAGGTGTAAATAAAAAGTTGATTCTAGAAAAAAAGCTTTACAACTTTTATTAATATCATCTATGAATTTCAATTGTTCTATCATAGAAATAAATTAAATATTTGGATAGAAATATCTCTCTAATATATTATCTGAAATAGATTTGGTGTAAATGTTACCCTCAGAAATTTCTTTTCCAATTTCAACCATTTGTTGATAACCATTGGAATTTTTAACTTCGTCCCTATGAACATTTGGGATAGGTATATTCCTAGTATATTTTTTTCCTAAATCCCATCCAGAAAGTAATTCTTTTGAATAAATGGCTAAAAGTTTATTAAAGAATACACTGCTGAAAAGTGCTAAGTAAAAAAAGTAATCATCTTTGGTGAAATTCTTTTTAGGTATCCAAGCATTCCCTCTTTCTACAACAAAATCTCCTTTTTTATCTAAACCAAACCTTGCTGAGTTACCGAACTCAGCTGATATTAATTTTAAACTAGGTTTTCTTAACCAAGCTCTATGTTCGCTTAAATGCCACCAATTAGATACATCTTTTCTTGCTCTATTTGATAATTCAATTTTGTCTTTCAATATTCGTCTGTAGAATGTTGGGACTTTTTCTGCCAATTCATCCTCCGTGACAATTTGCAAACCATTTTCATTATAAGGATACCACACATAGCTAGTTACATAGATTTGCCCATTCTTAAAGGACTCGTTCTCCGTTGCAGGTCTAAAATAATATTTCTCTTCGTCTGGTAAGTTGATGTAATCTTTTACAGAAATTTTGAAAGCCTTGTTGTTCCCAGTTCTTATACCTTGTTTGACATTAAAAATATCAATAATTCTAGATAATTTTTTTTCTACAACGAATCTTTCTATATTTTTATATAAATCGTGATTTTTTATAGAAATTGGCATCCAACTTTCTTTTAGAATAGGAAAGGATATTGGCTGATATACGCTATAATTTGGATTATTTATGGTTATTTGGTTATTGTAAAGTGATTTTCTGAAATCTCGTAAAGCTTCTTGCGCAATTCCTTTTTCATTTTTAGTCCAAATAATAGTTGGGATGTGGTTAGTTAAAGGTTTTTTACCAACTATAAAGCTAACATCAGTTAATGCATCTTCAAAAATGAAATTTCCTAATTTAGCTAAGAGTTTAATATCAATTAAATCTTCTGTATCTGTTCTTAATTTAGAATATGAATCTAAAGTTAGAATTGAAGATGGAATTACACATCCTAGGACTCCATTTTGATTAAGACTATTTATAGATTTGTAGTAAAATGCACTCGCTTGATTTGGTTTTTTTCCAATAAAACTATTGCCTAAAGCATCTTTAATGGCATCTCTTCTTGATTTTGTATTTATAAGTTCCCAAGACGAAAAAGGCGGATTCATAAGAATTAAATCATAATCATTATCCCAATTTTCTAATAAAGAGTCTTCAACAATTTTAAGATTAAACTCTAATCTATCATTCCATATTGTCCTTTTTTCGTAGGTAAGTAAAAATCTTGAAGTATTTATTGCTGTTTCTGAAATATCCCAACCAAAAATTTTTACTTTACCTTGATAATTAAGTTGTTTTAACTGTTTTAAAACTTCTATTAAAAATTCAGATGAACCACAAGCAGGATCAAGAATTTTCAATTCTTCAGCTTCTAAATTTGTATTACGTAATGAATTTTCAACAATAGTTCTTGATAAAAAAGGTGGCGTGTAGTGTATACTAGAATAGAGGTTTATCTTTGTATTTAAGCTGCTAGATGTACCACCAAATAAATTTTTTTGAGGATTGAAGAATAATACTTCTTTCTGAGCTTCTTGAAATAAAATACCGGCTGAATGTCTAATAATCAAATCAAAATCTGGCTTTATATTTGAAAATCCACCTTGAATTTGTTCTATGTAATAATCAAATCCATCTGGGATATCAATGTTCTCAAGGCCCCATTTTTCAGTATCTAAATTATTAATATCATCTTCTAAACTAGTTAATAATCCAAAAAGCAAATTCAGAGCCTGAACTGGATTGGATTTTTCAAATGTCAAGTTTCTGAATTGACGAAAAATATCAATAACAAATGGTACTAAATCTTTAGAGGACTTATAATTTTTGGATAATAAGTAGTTATAAAATTTATTGAAGTTATCTGCAACAATTTTTTGTGAAACTGTTTCAGTTTTTTCATTTAACCAATTATGAATATGGATATTCTCATTCTCTACAGTAAGAAAGTTTTTTGTACTACTTGACCAAGACTTCGAATAAAAATCAAAGTTATCTGTTTCTAAACCAGTTGTTTTAAGACAAAAATCGCCATTACCGCCATTTAACATCATATGGCCTCCATCTTCATTCAAAGGATTTAAATGAATTGGTAGAAGACCTAATTGCTGTTTCCAGACTTGTATGTCGAATAGATTTTTCATTTGAAAACAAAAATATAATTATTTTTATTTTGTTAGTTGATTTTTGAATTTGTTTTTCAAATGTTTGCCAACGTATTTGTATATGACAAGTAGCGTGCAAGTTAGCGATTATTTTTCGGCTAAAAACAAGCCAAATTTTTTGTATTTTGCTTTTACCTTTTTTGTTCAAATGCCAAATCAAAAGATTTGGCGACTTTGTAAAGATACCAAAATTTTCGATTTAGAAACAACGCAGCTATTTGTTATATACGGTGTTATGCACTGGTTTTTTATCCTAAAGTAATTTTCATAAATGTATGAATATAATTACAAATCAAATGAACAATTATTGGAAGTATAATTCCTTTATTTTTATCTTTTAAATATCCAAGTACAATTGATGAAATAGCTACTAAAATTAATGACATTATTGCGAATGAGGGTTGCATTATAGTAAAAAACCCTAAATGGGTAATCCAAAATAATATAGATGCAAAAATATTTCCACGACTTATTATTCTATTATCTTTAAAAAACTGATTTATATAGGTTTGTATGAAGCCTCTGTAAATAATTTCTTCTCCAATCGATGAGATAGTTATTATCAAAATAAACGAATTAAGATTTTCTCTTATATAATTAGCATAATCTTCTTGGTTAGAAAAAGTTATGGAAATATAGTTAGTTATGACGAATAGAGAGAATAAGAATAGTATAATTAATAATTGTCGTTTTGAAATTTTATTTATCTTAAAAATATTCCATTTTTCGTTTTTATAACGTGAAATTAGTGTGAGAAATGATAATAAAGTAAAAGATTTGAAAATTAGGTTTGGGAAAGGTTTTTCGAGATATACTTTAGAAAAAATTTGCAGAATGGCTCCAATCGAAAATATGAGAATAAAATAAACCAATGGCACTAAATATGGTTTTATTTTATTGTTTATTTTCAAATTCACTTTTTTTATTTAATCGTTTTGCTTTTAACTTGTGCATAACGGTCTTGTATATGGCTCGTAGCGTGCAAAATAGCGATAACTATTCGGTTAAGCACAAGCCAGATTTTTAAATTTTACTATTTATCTTTTTATTGGAAATCGTCAAATTTAAAAATTTGGCGACTTTCCAAATATGCCTTAACTTCGATTAAGCAACTACCAAGCTATGAGCTATATACGTTGTTGCCCACAGTTATTTTCACAAACTGATTGTCCCAAATATTCCAACCGTTGTCAAATTTTTATGCTTTTGTTTGTTATTTACGATAGTGTTATTCGTTGTTTCAAAACTGTTAAAATCTGATTGTGCGCTTAAATTAAATCCGATAGCAAATCTTTCATCAATTTGATATCCAAGTCCTAAACCTAATTGTGCTCCAAAATTTAATCCTTCATAAATATCATCTCTTGTTGTTAATAAATATCGAAATTCATCTTTAACAATTGTTTGTCCATAAAACCCAAAATTCGCAAAAATTACTAGATTTTCAGAAAAGTTTTTATTTGCTGTTAAAAGAAGAGGAATTTTAACAACATTTCGTTCGTGATAAAAATTGCCTGTTGAATTATAACCAGCACCGCTTAACTCTGAATACCCAATTCCAGATGCTATACCTATATCATTCCATATTTTGTAATTGATTAGAATTTCAGCCGTATTTACATTTAAATCATAATCAAGTTCCAAATCATTTTGGACTTTCGTGTAACCTATTCCTCCATAAGCGATAATACTAAATTTCGAATTTTGGTTTTCCTCTTGAGATTGAACAAATGAAATTGAAAATAAGAAGACATATGTGAAGATAAAATTGAGTTTTTTCATAAGTTTTGTTTTAATTCTTGATTTTAATTTAGTTCGAGTTTTTTTATAATTGTGGGCAACGGTCTGGTGTATGATTTCGTTGCGTGTTTAAGCAATAAAGTTAGTAAATAATTACAGATAGAAAATTCCAGCGAAATTTTCGTAAGTAAGCCTTTACTAGCAATGAATTATACACATTGTTAGGCAACGTTTATATTATTAAAAATTTGCTCTACTGTAAAACCAAACATCTTCATAAGGGAAATACATCGATTTTATTTTAATCCAATTATATGTCATTGTATTATCGAGAATATTAGAGTGCGGACTATTTTTTCCAACTCTAATTTCTCTGATACTACCATTTTTATTATATAGAAAAAATATTGGGTTATTATTTTTTCTATAAAGAATTTTTACTGTTTTTGAGTTATCCACCTTAGAAAAATCATCTTCTTCTTTGAATGTGTCAATTTGTATTATTTTATTGTTCTCGTTTTTCTGAATCCTCTCTTTTTTTACTAAGCTATCACTTTGATATGAATAAATTATTTCAGGTGCTTTATATTCTGAAAAACGATTAGTAATTATTATGTAGTTATCTAATTCTTCACTTAAACTTTTTAATATAACGTCATAATTTTCTTCTTCATCTAGGTAGTAAGTAACGCTATGAATTTCGTTGTTTTTATGTGTTTCTATTTTTTTTAAAATAGTATCCCTGTAAATGTGCTTGTTATAAATATCTAATAGACTTAAAAATTCTTTGGATGTTTTTGTACCAATTACTGTAGTATAATTGTGTCTTTTTTGTTCTCTACTTTTTAGATTTTTAATGTAAGAATTTGATGGTCGTAGTTCATCATCTTCTAAGTAGCTAATATCTTCTAAAGGAAAATATTTTTGCTTAATTGTATTAAATTCAGAAAGTTTAAAGGTTTCGATTTCTTCTATACTTCCAGTTTTATCGTGCTTACATACAAAACATTCATCTTCATAATTTGTATAATATTTACAGTAAAGGGTTAACTTATTTGAAGAATTAAAATGATGTTTTACGAAGTAGCTATTTTTAGAAAAGCTATAACTGCTTTTGTGACCCTCAAAGTTCATATTTGGTTTGTCTTCATATCTTTCAGCGATTAATTTATCATCTAATAAAACACCTGTTTGATAAATTATATTTGTTGTTCCATATCGTTCTGTTTCAAATACCTTGTAGTTTTTATACTCTTCAATATCTGTAAATGTTGACTGACTATTAGTTAAAGATGAAGCTTCTTTCCCATTATCTAGTTTTATTAGTTTAGGATTATCTACTATGTTTCTTAAGGAATCTTTCTTTCTTTTTGATGGATTAAAATATTCTATATTAAAATTTTCGAGTCTATTGTGCTTTGATTTTTTATATAGCAATTCATCATTATAATAGCCTAATTCGTAATAAACATATCTAGTTTTTTCTGCTTGTTCCTTAGTTAAAGGAAAGCCTACCATAGTTTCATACTCAAACCTATTTGCCTTTTTTTGAGATGAGCAACTTTGTATAATTAGAATAAGAAAGAAATAAAGAAATATTTTCAAAATAGTTAATTTCATTGTCGTAGGTCAAAATGTTGCCTAACGGTTTGTGTATGGTTAGTTGCGTGTTTGAGCAACTAAGTTAGCAAACAAATCACAGATAGAAAATTCCAGCGGAATTTTCGTAAGTCGGCAGTGACCAAGCAATTAATTATACACAGTGTTGTAGGTAGTTTTTACTTTATTCGTAAATTCTATTTAGTATAAAATTAATTTCACCATAGTCCACAAAGCTTTGTGCTAAAACCATTTGATTTTCGGTAATATCGATAATCTTGAATCTTTCTTTTACATTTTTAGAGCCAAGAATATATGCTAAAGTTAGAGAGTCATTTTTAATCAGATAACTTCCGTTTACATTACCCTGGACATTACCTGTAATATTAACCTTATTGTCAGATTTAAAAGTATAATCAGTAGAAAGTGCTATTTTTTCCGATTGAGTGAAATCACTATCTACTTTCATATCCATTGTCTTAAATTCGACTGTTTCCCATTTTCCTATAATTTTGTCATTTATTGAATCACAATTTAACAGAAAAATAATGATAAGAATACAAAATATTTTTTTCATAAGAATTGATTTTTAAATTACCTACAACGTATTTGTATATGACAAGTAGCGTGCAAGTTAGCGATTATTTTTCGGCTAAAAACAAGCCAAATTTTTTGTATTTTGCTTTTACCTTTTTTGTTCAAATGCCAAATCAAAAGATTTGGCGACTTTGTAAAGATACCAAAATTTTCGATTTAGAAACAACGCAGCTATTTGTTATATACGGTGTTATGCACTGGTTTTTTATCCTAAAGTAATTTTCATAAATGTATGAATATAATTACAAATCAAATGAACAATTATTGGAAGTATAATTCCTTTATTTTTATCTTTTAAATATCCAAGTACAATTGATGAAATAGCTACTAAAATTAATGACATTATTGCGAATGAGGGTTGCATTATAGTAAAAAACCCTAAATGGGTAATCCAAAATAATATAGATGCAAAAATATTTCCACGACTTATTATTCTATTATCTTTAAAAAACTGATTTATATAGGTTTGTATGAAGCCTCTGTAAATAATTTCTTCTCCAATCGATGAGATAGTTATTATCAAAATAAACGAATTAAGATTTTCTCTTATATAATTAGCATAATCTTCTTGGTTAGAAAAAGTTATGGAAATATAGTTAGTTATGACGAATAGAGAGAATAAGAATAGTATAATTAATAATTGTCGTTTTGAAATTTTATTTATCTTAAAAATATTCCATTTTTCGTTTTTATAACGTGAAATTAGTGTGAGAAATGATAATAAAGTAAAAGATTTGAAAATTAGGTTTGGGAAAGGTTTTTCGAGATATACTTTAGAAAAAATTTGCAGAATGGCTCCAATCGAAAATATGAGAATAAAATAAACCAATGGCACTAAATATGGTTTTATTTTATTGTTTATTTTCAAATTCACTTTTTTTATTTAATCGTTTTGCTTTTAACTTGTGCATAACGTGTTTGTGTATGATTAGTTGCGTGGTTCAGCAACTAAGTTAGCAAACTTTAACGAACCCGTGAAAATTCCGCAGGAATTTTAGCAAGTAGTGAAGAACAAAGCAATTAATTATACACGGTGTTGTGCGTAGTTTTATATTTTCATAATTCTCCATCCTTTACCTTTTCCCAAGAGCAAAATATCATTATTCGATGTTTCAAGTATTTTAATTATTCTATTTTCTGAACTTTTCGGGTCACCAAATATTCTTTTCTCTTCTAATTTACCGTTTAAATTTAAAACTAAATACATTGATAAAAATTGTTTATATGAACTTATTTCACCTACAAGATGTATCTTGTTTTCCTTTATTAAAATATCATAAATTTTACCATTTTTATATTGATCTTCATTAATTGTATGAGTGAATTCTGAAATTTTATCACCACCCTTTGAGAAAGTCATTATATTTAAATCAAAAGGTATTGAACCTTTGTAGTTATCGTATTCTGTAAAAGTCTGCGCTATTTTTTTTCTTTCTTTATTATCAAGAATAATTCCAGCTGTATATAACCGATTATTATAAATCGCAATTGTATTAAACATTTTATTAATAGGAATAATGTTTCCTTTATCCATTTTTATAGTCTGAATAGGAATGATTCTTTTTATTGATTGGTCTGTAATGTTATACATTATAATTGATTTTTCTTGAATCTCACAAATTCCTTGAGAGTCTCTTTTTTTACAGCCACTACCTATAATGTAAAAGACTTTATTCTGATTATCATACTCAGCATCAAGTATTTTAAAATCAAAATAATCTGTATAATCTCTATTAACCTTTATGTTCTTAGTATTTATCAAATCATTATTAAAGTAAGAAAGATTAAACATACTATTTGTTTGATAATTGTTGTATAATACTATAAATCCGTTTTTCTCTATTCCAACTTTAGGTTCATTTAAGCTATTTATGTCCATAGGTATTATAAGGTCATTAATAGTATTTAAATCATCATCAATTTCTCTTATCCATAATTTGCGTTGCTTTTCACCTATTTGTATTATTCTATCATTGTTAATTTTAAATATAGTTTCAAGTCTAGAGTGGTTTAGATTGTCATTTCCAGAAAATTCTTTTTTTAATAAGCTTCCATCAAAGGAAGTCTTTATAGTTGCTGAGCGTAATTCAGTTGAATCTGTTTTTGTGAATTTCTGACCAGTTATCAAAAACCCATCTTTCACTGTTATTGCATTTTTAGCAAAGTTGTTGTCTTTAGAAAAAAAGATAGTATCAAAAACTGTATTTGTGTTTTTTAAATTCTTTACAGAATATTTTTTTTTAATTGAGCAATTATGAAACAAAAGGCTAATAATCAAGAGTGTCATTATTGAATGTGATATATGGTTTTTCATAAATTGTTTGTTAATAAAGACTTTACAGTCGAAAAGGTAATTAATTAACTTAAAAAGTACGGTTGTTCAAATTACGCACAACGGTCTCGGCTATGAGTAGTTGCGTGTTTTAGCAATAAACTTTGCAAGTACACACCAAGTTGGAAATTCCACAGGAATTTCCAAAGTAGGCCAGAACAAGCAATTACTTATAGCCATTGTTGGCAACAGTTTTTATTAATTCAGGTTACAGTCTTTCGTTCAAATCTTGTCTTCCAACAATTGCCATTATTTCTACAATATTCTCATTTACTTTGAAATAAATGCTATCAACTCCACAAACACAGCGTCTGTAGTCTTTTTTTATATAGTCAACCGATTCAAATGAAAAAGGTCTTTGGGCAATTATTTCGAAATATTTAAAAAATGATTCAAAGTATTTATCCGCTTGAGTCATTCCAAATTTTTTCACACCGTAATGATGAATCCGTATCAAGTCATTTTTCGCTTCATTGCTTAATCTATATTTAGTCATTAAGCAAAGACTTTGATTGCGCTAAAATTTCATTTTTACTTTCACTTGTAAATCCGCTATTTTCGGCTTTTTCCAATTTAGCGCGAATCCAGTTAATTTCAACTTGTTGTTTTCGAGCTTGTCTAATTAAGTCGTTTACTAGTTCACTCTTACTTGAATACTCTTTTTTATCCACTTGGGTTTTCAGCCATTCATCGTTTGGCTTTGTAAATGATATACTTTGTCTTGCCATAATTTATTTATTTGATGTAAATATACACCAAATACGAACCATTTCCAAATTGTTGCCAACGTTTATGTATAAGATTAGTGGCGTGTTTAAGCACCTAATTTAGCAAATAAACACCAGATAGAAAATCCGCGAGGATTTTCGTAAGTAGGCGAGAACTAGCCATTAATTTTATACGGTGTTGTGTGCAGGCTTTTTCTTTTTCCATATTTTTCTAATATTCGGACTAATTATTTTCAAAATCAAATAGTCAATGATTAAGCTTACTATTAAAAAGATGTATTGATAATTCAAATCAATTTTATCTCCTAAATTTCCATTAATATATTCGGCCACCAGCCAAGTTGGGGCAATTCCTTTTGCATAATATGCTATAAAATAATTCCACGAGAAACTTTGTAAACCAGCAATTTTTGAAGTCGGTTCAGGTAGAGTCAAATAAAGAATTAGAAAAAACAAAATTTCAATTACTAAAAGCAAAATCAGCGATTTTTTAGTTTGATTAAGTCCAATAAAATTCTGATTTGGGTTTTTGAATCCAAATATTATCCAAGGAATTAATAATAGTATTGAAATCATCCTTCTTTAGTCCATTTTTTTGTTGAAGACTTATAAATTTTGGATTCTCCTACGCTCAATCCATACCAAACCATATATGTCGTGTCCGTTTCCATTTGATAAAAAGCAGGACTATCCATTTTTTCAGTCAATCCAAGTTCAGATACATTTTTTGGTAGTCGGTTATTTGTTTTCTTAAATGTCTCAACTTTCTCAATAAGCATTTCAGCGTATTCTTGTCGGTCATTTTTAAATTCGCAACTGTAAAGTCCAATGAACAGAATTATGGTCAATATTTTTATTGTCGATTTCATTTTTTCAGCTTGCACACAACGGGTTTGTGTATGATTAGTTGCGTGGTTAAGCAACTAAGTTAGCAAACTAATCACAGATAGAAAATTCCAGCGGAATTTTCGTAAGTAGGCTAGAACCAAGCAATTAATTATACACGGTGTTGTGCGTTCGTTTTTAATTCAGTTCGTATTCAGTTAATATACCTTTTAGTTCTTCCGATTTCAAAAGCGCATTTCTTTCCAAATGAGCAAACCCATATCCATTCCCCTGAACAAAAGCAGGTAAATACCTTTCTCCAATTTCTAAAATTATTCCAACGTCTATTAAGTTAGAAAATTCTTCGTTTGCTTTTTTAGCTTTATCTGAATTCGGTTTGCATATAATTTCGTCGTGATAACTACTTGTAGTTCCTTCGAGTAATTTTTCGATTTCACTTTTTCTTATTCCGGCTATTTTACTGAACATTCTGTTCCATTTAGAGTCGATTTTTTTGACTTTCGCAGGTTCAGTTATCGAATCGGTAAAGTATAAAAATGTCCGAACGGTTTTGACTTCTGTAATCGGTTTGTTTTCTGCAAGTACTTTTGCATTTTTATGGGGCGAATAGCTTTTTTTAAATTCTCGAACTTTTGCTGTCATAGCTTCGTCAGCTTTATTTTGCGAACTTGCAATTTCGGGCACACATTCCAACTCGATATAATATTCCTCAAACTCAATTATGACTTTAATAAATTCAGTCCATATTCGCTTTGGTTCAGAGTTTTTAAGTCTCTGAATAATATCTTTTTCTATTTCGTTAAATGTGTAGTTCAATTTTTTTCTCAAATGACGCACAACGGTCAAGTATAAGCGTAGTGCGGGATTAGAAGGCACTCACTTTCAACCTTGCCGAAAGTTTGGTAAATGTACAAATTTTAAATTTATCACTTCCGCCCCGAATTACGCTTATACAATGTTGTACGCTGGCTTTGTTTTTCGTTCCAATAATAACTATCGGGATAAATTCTTTGTCCGAAAATAGCTGTGCCTACTCTTACAATAGTTGCTCCCTCTGCAATGGCTGTTTCCATGTCGCCACTCATACCCATAGAAGCTCTTTCATTTCTACATTCGGAATGTTTAAAGCTATTATTTGCTGTTGAATCTCTTTAAGCAATCGGAAACATTTCCGCACTTTTTCGGTTTTGGCACTAAACAAACCAATCGTCATTAATCCTTTTATTTTTTAAGGTTTCAAACTGTGCTATTTGTTTTACTAATTCAATAGCTGTAAGGACTTATGCCAAATTTGCTTTCTTCAAATGAAGTGTTTATTTGATGGTTGTTGTTCATTGTTTTAATTCCCTGTTTTGGTTTTGTACGCTGTTGTTAATTTGTCTAAAAAGAAAAACAGTTTTTCATTCATTTCGGTAAAATCAAAACTCCGTATTTCGTCCGGCTTTTGAACATATCTATGGGTTGTATTCTTGGTTAAAAAATCTAATTCTTCTGCAATTAGCAATTCCACTACTTCGGGTGTCAGTTCCATATGACATTGAAAGCCGTAAACAAGCTCTGAATATTTTACTATTTGTCTTGGGCAACCTATGCTTGTGGCTAATATTTTGCTAGTTGCGGTAAGTCCGGGCATATCGTTGTGCCAATGTCCTACAGACAAGATTGAGCCGAAATGATTTATTTTATCGTCTTTTAATCCGTCTGCTGTAAGTTGTATGGGGAAAACCCCAATTTCCTTTTCGGGGCTATGGTCAAATTTCGCTCCCAAGGCTTCTCCTATGAGTTGAGAACCCAAGCAAATACCGACAACTGCTTTTTTATAATCGATTGCTTTTTTTATAAATTCAATTTCTGCTTTGGCATCAAAATAAGGGTACTCTTCTTTTGTTGTAACCGGACTTTGCGGTCCTCCTAATACTATCAATAAGTCAATATTATCTGCTGTTTCGGGCAAGGTTTGATTTTCAAATACCTTTGAAAAGGTAATGTTATGATTTCTTTGTTCTGCCCATTGCAAATAAGCACCTGGTGCTTCAAATGTTTCGTGTTGTATAAAATGTATGTTCATTTTCTTATTTTTTTAGTTTTGTTTTTCGTTCCAATAATAACTATCCGGATAAATTCTTTGTCCGAAAATAGCCGTGCCTACTCTTACAATAGTTGCTCCCTCCTCAATGGCTGTTTCCAAATCTCCACTCATTCCCATCGACAATTCCTTCATTTTAACATTCGGAATGTTTAAAACTATTATTTGCTGTTGAATATCTTTAAGCAATCGGAAACATTTTCGCACTTTTTCGGTTTCGGCATTAAACAAACCTATCGTCATTAATCCTTTTATTTTTAGGGTATCAAATTGTGCAACCTGCTTTACTAATTCGATAGCTTTGTCAGGACTTACGCCAAATTTACTTTTTTCAAATGAAGTGTTTACTTGTATCAATACTTCAATGGTTTTGCCTTCAAACCGTAAACGTTGATGTAATTTTTCTGCCAAATCCAAACGGTCAAGCGACTGCACACAAGTAACTTCATATTTCAAAATATCCTTGATTTTATTGCTTTGTAAATGCCCGATAAAATGATTGGTATGCGGAATTTCTTTTAATGCTTCATATTTTTCTTTGAGTTCTTGTACCTTGTTTTCCGCTATCAATGTATGCCCTGCTTGTAAGGCAATTTTGATACGCTCTGCAGGTACTGTTTTGGTGGCTAACAATAATTTTACTTCATTGGGATTACGGTTTGCCTTATAACAAGCTGTTGCTATACGTTTCTGAATCTGCTGTATGTTATTAATGATTTGAATTTGCATAGTTATCTGCGTAAAAGTTTTTGCAAATTTTCTTTTACATTTTCCCACTCTGAAAAGAGTATGGAATATCTACAAGAATTTCTAATGGTGTTGTCAATCGCCATTCTATCGGCACGTAAAACTCCCTCTAATTTTCCTCCAATACGTTCTATTGCTGCCTGCGAACGTTCGTTTCTTACGTCTGTTCTGAAGCATACTCGTAGTGCTTTCCAATCTTCAAACAGATTGGAAAGCAGTAGTAATTTAGTTTCGGTATTGATAGCGGTGCGTATTGCATTTTCACGAAGCCAGGTATGCCCTATTTCGCACACGTCTAAAACGGCATTTCTATCTAATGGGTGTCCGCTTTTCCATTCCCATTTTTCAATATTCCAATATCTTGTTGTTCCTTTTATCTGGTTGTCGTTTTTTCCAATAATAATCCAAGGAAAAACAGTTCCTGAGTTTCTGCCCTCAATGGCTTTATGCACGTACTTCGTCATTGAAGTTTCGTCTTGAGGGACATGCGTCCATTTATAAAGCAACGGATTTTCATTAGCTGCTTCAACAAGTCCTTTTATATGGCTGTGTTCCAAAGGTTTTAATAAAACGTATTTGCCCTCTAATACTGTTGTTTGTGTCATTGGTCTTTCTTTTATGATTATCAAAATGAGGCTAATCCGTTATAAAAACTTATGTGTTTTTATTTCCCTATTTCAAATCTTCTACATTATCCAGTACAAAACACTGTTCCCATTGGGTCATACCGATTTTTGGATAGTAATTCACTGCTTTTGGTGCGGACAACAAAATCAATTTCGCTTTTGGTGTATGTTTTTTGGTTATGCGGATGAGCTCCGTGCCTATTCCCATTTTCTGGTAGTTTTCATCTACGGCTAAATCTGAAAGATAGGTGCAGTAAACGAAATCCGTTAATGACCTTGATACGCCAATCAATTTTCCATTATCTCTTGCCGTTGCGATAAGGTTGGCGTGTTGCAACATTTGGGTAATTCTTTCGGGTTCGTTTACAGGTCGTCTTTCACCTAAAGTAGAATTTATCAATACCTGCGTAAATTCTTCTGCTCCGATTTTTTCTTCTATTTGATACGTTATCATTTTTGCTAATTTTTTGAATTTCAAAATATACTGTCTTTGGGTGCTTGTTCCCTTTCTGTCATTCCGTAATCTCTGATTACTGTGGCTACACGCAATCGGTAATTTTCAAATACAGAATTTCGTCCTTTTTCCTGTGCTTTCCTGTGTAATGTTACATTTCGCCATTGCTTTACACTTTCTTCATTTTCCCAAAAAGAGAGTGAAAGAATCTTGTCCGGATTAACCAAACTTTGAAAGCGTTCGATAGAAATGAAGCCCGAAATTTTACTCAATTCGGGTTTCAATTCCTGTGCTATGTCTAAATATTCATCTACTTTTCCGTTTTTCGGATATACTTCAAATATTACTGCTATCATCTGTTTCTTTATTTCCACCAATAGTAATAATTGTGATTGCCATCATACTCAAATCCGCAACGTGGATATAGTTGATTTCCGATGTCGTTTGTTTTTTCGGTTTCCAACATCAAACCACAAGCTCCTGTTTCTTCACACCATTGTTTGGCACGGTCTATCAATGCAACAGACAAACCTTTGCCTCTGTAATCGGGATGAACAAATAAATCGCTCAACAACCATTGTTTTTGTAATTTGATGTAGTGATACAATTTGTATAATTGTGTAAATCCAACAGCTTTGTCGTCCACATAGACCATTAAAAAAATGGATTGGTCATTGTCCAATCGTTCTTTGATAAACTGTTTGCATTTTTCGTAATCGTCTGCCTGACGGTAAAAAATGCGATAAAGGTTAAACAGTTCTGCTGCTGTGTCTAAATCTTCAAGACTCGCTTTTTTAATGTTGTAATCCATAGTTTTAAATTATTTTAAATTTAGGTTGCAAATTTAGATTTTAATAGGACTATCTTTGTATTCCAATTTAAAGATAATGAGTAGTCCAATTATTAAAAGTATTTTTGAAAGTTTACGACTTGACCGAACCAATGGTAGAGCCGTTTATTTGCAATTGGCAGATGCTATTTTATCGTTGATAAAAAACGGGTCTATTATTTCAGGGCAAAAACTACCAAGTTCGAGAGAAATAGCAATTTGGCTGGATTTGAACAGGATAACGGTCTCAAAAGCCTACGAAGAACTGCAAACGCAAGGTTGGCTTGAGAGCTCTGTAGGGCGTGGCACTTTTGTTTCTTCGCATATTCCTAAAATAGAACCGATAAAATTGCAAAAGCAACCGACTTCAAATTACTTACAAAAAGCAGGTTTTATAATTCAATCAAAACCTTATTTAGAAAGGCGGTATTCGGCTTCTTCTGCCCAACTTCATTTAGACGATGGTTTGTCCGACCCAAAACTAACGCCTTTAAAAGAGCTGCACCGAGCGTACCGAAACCAATTGACCCGAAGCGGATTTTACAATAAGTTCGGTTTTTACGCCAATCCCGAAGGTTCTGATTCATTTAGAAAAGCGATAGCGACTTATCTAAACGAAACGAGAGGTTTAAATACGGCTTCCCAAAATATTTTCTCGGTAAGAGGCACCTTGATGGGCTTGAATTTAGTCTGCAACGCATTGATAAGTCCGGGCGATGTTGTTGTTTCGGGCGTTCCGGGTTGGAACAAAGCCGAAATGAATTTCGTTCACGCTAAAGCCAAACACATAACTATTCCTGTGGATGAAAACGGCTTGGTAGTAGATGAGTTGAAAAGGATTTGCAAAACGAAAAACGTACGAATGGTGTATGTAACCCCGCACCACCATTATCCCACAACGGTTTCATTGCGAATAGATAGAAGATTGGAATTGTTGCGACTTGCCAATGAATATGGTTTTATCATTTTTGAAGATGATTACGATTACGATTTTCATTACAAGCACCGTCCGTTATTGCCACTCGCAAGTGCTGATGAAAACGGAATGGTCATTTACTGCGGTTCGTTCAGCAAAAGTTTCTCGCCCGCTTTTCGTATGGGCTATTTGGTCGCTTCGGAAAACGTGATTGAACATCTCGCCAATGTCCGTATTTTAATCGACCGACAAGGCGACCATATTATGGATAAGGCTTTGGCGGAATTATTGGATGACGGAACGATACAACGCTACATCAGAAAAGCATTGCCTGTTTACGAAGAAAGGCGAAACCTGTTTTGTGGTTTGTTGGAAAGTGAATTAAAAAATGCCGTAAGTTTTACCGTTCCCGAAGGTGGAATGACCGTTTGGACGAAATTTGATAAATCCATCAATCTTGAAGCATTGGCAAAAAGTGCTTTGCAAAAAGGTCTGTTCATTTCCAATGGGAACTTGCACCGCTATCCAAATTATGATGTAAATGGTGTTCGCTTGGGCTTTGCTTCTTCCTCAAACGAAGCTTTGATTAAATGTGTGGACATTTTGAAAGGGTTGGTTTAGAGCGTGGGGTTTAGCTTGCGTACAACGGTTTTGTGTATGATTAGTGGCGTGTTTAAGCACCTAATTTAGCAAATAAAAACCGAATAGAAAATCCGCGAGGATTTTCGTAAGTAGGCTATAACTAGCCATTAATTATACACGTTGTTGCCACCAGTACTTTTTTCATTTGTTATCTTTTCGGTTTAATATTGAACTGTTTTTTCTTATTAAATATTCTTCTAACTCAAATCTACCAAATGAAATCGGCAATGTTTTAATCGAACATTTTTTTAAAAATTCAGTTATTTTCTTGTCTTCAATATCGGAAAAATATCTTTTTCGACCATTTATAGTTTGTAACTTAAATCCTAAAACCGTTTCTCCTAAATTCCTTCTCAATGCCGAGAAGTATGTTTTTCCTGAATGTGTTTCGTACCTTTTATTTATATCTGAACTTTCTCCAATATAAATCAGTCCTTTGGTTTTATGCTCAACCCAATAAAGACCTGCGTTTGATTTTATTTCGGCAGAAAACCAATTGTAAATTTTCGCTTTTTTTAATTCCTTTTCTCCTTGTTCAATTATTTGGCTCTTGTTTTCTTGAATTTCAAGCCATAATTTTTTGTTTGCTTTTTCTCTATATAAACCTCTTTTTCCAAGTTGGAATTTATTCAGATTTGCGGGAATATTTACAATTCCAAACTCTTCTAATTCTTTTCGACCAATTTCTGTATTGATTGTTCTTATTTCAAAATCCGAAATATTCAATAGTTTTTTTAAATTCCCGTTTTGCTTTGCGAATTTCGAATAGTTTTTAAAGAATGTTGATGTCTTTTCTCTTGAATGTTGTTTTAGTCTTTTAGATAAACTTTTCGCTTCTCCTGTATAATTCCATAGATTCTTTTTGTCTGAAATCAGATAATTTCCATATCCATTTTCAAAGTCAGATTCAAAGTTTTTCCGTTTGCTTTTTTTCAGTTCGGTTAAGCCTGAAATTAAAATCAAATCAGAGTTCTTTTGGCAGTATTTCCAATCGTTTGCGGTCATTTTCGTATTGGTGGCAACGGTCTCGGCTATGATTTCGTTGCGGAAAAATCCGCAGGATTCTTTCCGCCGTAGCCGAAAGATAGTAAATTGCAATGAAATTCCGATAGGAATTTCAGCCGCAATGAATTATAGCCATTGTTGGCTACAGTATTTTTATTTAGTATACTTTTTGTCAATCAGATAATTTTTTAAATCAGACATATAAGATTCAAAGTCAAATTTTTTGAGTTTTGATAATCGAGTTAGGCTATCAGATTCAGTCAGTATTTCATTACACACTTTTTCAATTAGCTCATCCTTTTTTAAATTCGAAACTTGGCTAAACTCAATTTTACAATCAATTTCCACGCAATTATTTGACTTTATTTCAATTCCGTCCACATATGAAGTTCTTTCACCTGGTAGATATCTAGGTCTTTTCTTTTTGAAAAACTGGTCAAATTCAGGTTTCACAGTTATTAGTCCGAAATAGAGTTGGTTTAGGTCTTCACCATAATTCCGATTTTCAAAAAACGTTTTTAACTCAACAGATAAGTCATTAATCCAATTATTTTGTTCTTGAGTTAAGTTAGTATATTGTGCTATTCCGAAAGTCAATTTGCGCTCTGTTTTTATATTGTAGCCAACGGTCTCGGCTATGAGTAGTTGCGTGTTTTAGCAATAAACTTTGCAAGTACACACCAAGTTGGAAATTCCACAGGAATTTCCAAAGTAGGCCAGAACAAGCAATTACTTATAGCCATTGTTGGCAACAGTTTTTATTAATTCAGGTTACAGTCTTTCGTTCAAATCTTGTCTTCCAACAATTGCCATTATTTCTACAATATTCTCATTTACTTTGAAATAAATGCTATCAACTCCACAAACACAGCGTCTGTAGTCTTTTTTTATATAGTCAACCGATTCAAATGAAAAAGGTCTTTGGGCAATTATTTCGAAATATTTAAAAAATGATTCAAAGTATTTATCCGCTTGAGTCATTCCAAATTTTTTCACACCGTAATGATGAATCCGTATCAAGTCATTTTTCGCTTCATTGCTTAATCTATATTTAGTCATTAAGCAAAGACTTTGATTGCGCTAAAATTTCATTTTTACTTTCACTTGTAAATCCGCTATTTTCGGCTTTTTCCAATTTAGCGCGAATCCAGTTAATTTCAACTTGTTGTTTTCGAGCTTGTCTAATTAAGTCGTTTACTAGTTCACTCTTACTTGAATACTCTTTTTTATCCACTTGGGTTTTCAGCCATTCATCGTTTGGCTTTGTAAATGATATACTTTGTCTTGCCATAATTTATTTATTTGATGTAAATATACACCAAATACGAACCATTTCCAAATTGTTGCCAACGGTCTCGTATAACCGTCAGTTACGGGTTAATATGCGTTAATTTTCGGTTTAACACTGACGTTAGCAATTCCGAGTGGATTCGGACGTAGTCGAATCCACTGTAATTGCGGTTATACATTGTTGGCAAAAGTTTTTTTCTTGTCTTTAATTAAATCAATAATTTTTTCAATATCATATTCCCCTTTGGTCAAATAGTAGTTCCCGTTTTCGTCAATCAAAGCAAAACTTCCACAATTATAATGTATTGGAAAGAAGATTTTTTCTATAAGATTTCCAATGTCAGGAATCCATTCTAATTTTCGTCCGTATTTTTTAGTGCCTTCTATTGTTTTATAAACAAAAAACTGACTTACATTTTCATTCTTATTTATTTTTCTTAAATAGCGACTATATTTTTCACGTAAAAAAGAACTTCCAGCTCCTGAATTACATCTGTCTAATCCTGGAAAATAATTAATGACAATAATGTCACTTTCATTTAACTCTTTTCCTGATGATTTTGATAAATTGGTTTTTATAGAGTCAAGTTTTTGTTTTGATATTTTACCTTTTTTAACTCTTAAAACTTTAACATTTACAATTAAAGTATCCAAATCAAATTGAAGATTATATGTGAGTTCTTTGGTGTTTTCATTAAATTCAGATTCAGATATATTCTTTAAATCATCATTAAGATAAATCTCTCTAGTTTGTCCAAAAGAATTATAAATAAAACTTAAAAAGAAAAGTATTAAAATTCGTTTCATTTTTTTCAAAATTTTTGCCAACGGTCTCGGCTATGAGTAGTTGCGTGGGTTAGCGGTTAACTTTGCAAGTACGCACCAAACTGAAAATCCGCGAGGATTTTCAGAAGTAGGCGAGAACAAGCAATTACTTATAGCCATTGTTGTGCATAGTTTTTTATAGGTCAGATAATTTTGTGTTTTTGTCTATCAGTAGCCATTCAGTCCATTGCCAATATGGAAAATGAGGATTTAAATCAAGACCATTTTCCAAAATCATTTTCTTTCTTAATCCGCTGAACGAATAAGTTTCTCCAGTATCATCCAGTTTTAAACATTTACTTCCTTTTCTGTAAATAGTCGCAATTTTTTCAATTCCTTTTTCTTCACTTAAAGGTATGTATTTTACTTTTTGACCAACTTTTATTTTTTCTTCTTGAAATAGTTTTGTTATGTATCTACCTTTTCTTTTTTTGCCTGTGTCTTTTGGCGAGTCCGACTCAGTTACGAGAAAGTTTCTTGCAATAAATTCATTTTCATTATCTTGAAAATAATCAAAAGTCAATACATTAATTTGAAGTCCATTTCCAGCAAGATATTTACATATTCTTTCTGTGATTAAGTCAATTGAAGAGCCAACAATATAAATCTTTTGGTTTTCATTAATTTCAATGTCCTCTTCGTAGTCATCGAACTTTTCAGACATTAATTCAGAAACGCTTTTTTCAATTCCGTTTTTGGTCAGAATGTCATTAATCCCATCTTCATCAAGCGTATTTATCCAAGATGCATAATCTAAAACTTGAGCTGTTACCTCTCTTGTAGTCAAACCTCGTTTAAGCTCCAAAACAATTAAGTCTCCATTTTCGTCAATTGCCAACAAGTCAATTTCTTTTCCGTGGTCGGTTTTAATTTTAGAACCAATAAGAATAGCATCTGGCAGAACAATTGAAATATCTTCTTCTATCCATTTGTGTATTCGGTCTTCGTAATCAAGGTTATTTGAGTTGATTTCAACCAATTTATTATTCTCAACTTTCCAAAGTTTTGTTTTATCCATTCAGTTTTTCAAAATTATGCACAACGGTTTTGGCTATGATTTCGTTACGGAATGGCACGTGAGTGTCATTCCGCCGTTGACCGAAAGATAGCAAAAATGTATGGAATTTCCGCGAGGAAATTCCGCCGTAATGAATTATAGCCGTTGTTAGCTTTTAGTGCTTTTATAATTCATTCCGTTTTTGTTTTTTCGGTCAGCTTTTTATTCCGCAAACTTGCTCAAATTCCGACCATTTTTTAATTCAGTTTTGAGTAAGCAATTCCAGCGTTGTTTACCAGTTCCGATTGCGCAAACAAGCTAAAAAGTCAGCCGTAATTAAATTCAGAGTTTGAGTGAGTAATTCCGCTGTTGTTTTTCATTCCACGTTTGAGTGGTAATTCCAAAAATTTTTTAAATCCGAAACAGTTTTTCGGATTTATCTACTTTAAAATTCTAAAAAAAAATCGAAAAATAAACCAGGCTTTTTTTCAAACCGCAAACTTGCTCCCGCATTAAAGCTAACGTGTTTGTATATGAAAAGTTGCGTGTTTGTGTGCGATGATTTTCCGAAGGAAAATCAGACGTAGCAAACGTGCAACGACTTTTGTTTAAGCCAAAACCAGCAATTTTTTATATACGGTGTTGGCAACAGTATTTTTTATTATTCAATTCGGTTTTAACTTTATTCCATTAGTTTTTTGAAATAATTTGAAATCGTTGAGTCTTTGTTAGGCGACATTATCAAACTCATTGTTTTTTGAGTGATTGTGTCAAAATCTGATTGAGTAAATTGTCCTTTAAAACTCTCCGAATAAAATTCTCCGATAACCTCAAAAATAGCTTTTAATTCCTCTTTTGATAATGGACCTTGGTTATTTTCAAATTTAGTTTTCTTTACACTTTCCATAAACTGTGCGGCAACGAATGCTCCTGCTTCTAATGCCGAATCTTTATCTATTTCATTTTTTTCTGCCAGTTTTGAAATTGTCATATGCAAGTCCAATGATATAGGCATTTTCATTTGTTCTTTGATACTTTCCATAATTTATTGTTCCATTGTAAAAATTGCCATTAATCTTTGAGGTGCTAAACGGTCTAACCATTGATGAGAATTGTTTGTTGGAAAAACTCCAGATGGTTGAGAACGAAGTTTAAACGCAGAAACAGGATTGCCATCCAATTCAGTTTGTTGAAGTCTTGTCAAAGGATTGAAAAAGTCTAAACCTTCTTTTTCTTTTGTAAATGTTTGCATTGTTCCGTCAAATGCTTTTACCATTTCAAAATCAATTCCGTTGGCTTTGTACAAGTCCACGTCTTCATTACCAACTGCTTGTAAAAGGCTATCCATTGAAAAAGCTCCAATCATAATATCAATTTCTCTTTTAAAGTTGAAAGTTTTGAAGTTTCCAAAATCAACTTGAGATTTTAGACTGCTAAATTCGTTAGGAATTATTATTTGGTCATTTTCGACAAGTCCAAGAGTTTTGTACATTAAACCAAAAGGTGATTGAAGCATAATCTCAATATTTCGAGTACCAACATCATTTAGTTTGTTGCGAATAGGCAAGTCGGTTTCAATCGGTAGAATGTCGGTTTTTGATGTTCTATTTTCCCAAATATCATCAATGTTTGTTTTTGAAAATGCTTCTATAAAGCATTCTTTCATAAAATCATCCATAAGCTTTTAAAATGGTAATGTGTCGAGATATATATTTTCTTTCGTTTCTCTGACTTCGATTGATAAACGGGAATATTTATGAATTTTGTCGTAAAAATTTAAGTAATAATTTCTCTGATTATTTATTCTTTTTTCGTGTTCTATTTTGAATGTAAGTTGTCCTTCCGAACATTGTTTTGTACAACTAACCATATGTTTGAAAAAACTATAAAATCTTGTTTTGTTTGGCATTCCAGTCAGAACGTTTTTTGACATTAGAAAAGGAATGAATGATTTTGTATCGTAATTCACACACGAATTAATCAATTCAGTCTTAATTTTTTCTATGCTGTTCGTTTCGTTCATATTGTTGCCAACGGTCTCGTATAACCGTCAGTTACGGGATTAAAGATAATGATTTTCGGTTAAGAACTGGCGTTAGCAATTCCGAGTGGATTCAGACGTAGTCGAATCCGCCGTAATTGCGGTTATACATTGTTACCTGCCGTATTTTTTCCATATTTTCTTAAATCTTTTTTCAGATGTCAATAATAATATAACTCCATTTATCGCTCTCGAACCGTAAATACTCGCAGATTGTTCTTTAGTCAAATATTTTATCGCATAAGTTTCCACGAGCAATAGTTCTTTCAAAAGCTCTCTATCCTGTAATGGTCGTCCATTCACGACAACAAGTGGTTCCGGATTTCCAATTCCGCCGTCTCTTATTTTTATTTTCACATTTGGATTAGAGTCCGAAATTGTTACTCCATAATTATTATCTGTACCATCTGGATTGTAGTTCAGAACTTTGAAAACCAAAGAGTCCACATATTTATATACTTTTTGCTCAGATAGTTTGTCAAAACGTATAAGTTTGAGTTCGGACTTAACATCTTTGCTTAGTTCTATGATTCTGAACTTATCTGATATTTTTTTGTCTTGATAATATTCTATTATTTGTCCAAAATCCGTTTTTCGTAATTTAATTTTTTGCGTTAAAAAACCTTTTGTGGCTTTAGCTCTGGCTTTGCAAATATTTACTTCAGTCAGTTTGAAAGTCCTATTTTCTTTTTCCCATTTTATTTGTTCACAGTCTCTTTTTTCTTGTTTGGGATTTTTAATTCGGCTCGTAAATAGGATTGTGTCATTTTTATAGTATTGTCCAAAATCATTATCAGAATACCATTCTCCATCTAATTCCTTTTTCTTAATTTGAGAGAAACAGAAGTTAGTTAAAAGTAAAAAGCCCAATGTTAAAACAGTAATTTTCATTTGTGGTTTTATGGCAGGTAACGAGTTTGTGTATGGCTCGTTGCGGGAAATTCGCGAGAATTTTCCGCAGTAACACAAAGATAGCAAATAAGCGTTGAATTCCGATTAGGAATTCAGCCGCAATGAGCTATACACGTTGTTGTAACACGTTTTTTTATTCATTTTCTGCAATAAACGATTCATAATAAGTCGAACTTATTTGTTCAATATTTCCATTTTGAATATTTATTTTATAAGTATTCTCAAAATCGTGACAAATAATTTCATTCATTTCCTCATTAACAATAAAGTCAGCAAAATAATCTGAACCAAGAGTTATAGTAGTCCCGATTTCTAAACCGTTATTAATGTCAATCTCAATAATTTTGTCGTAAGCAATATAGGCAAAAAGTCTATTTTCGTTTTTTGAAATTATTAAATTCTCATAGTCTGAATTACTCAATGAAGAAATTAATCCTGTTTCTATATTTGCTTTTTTGGTTTGGTCATTTTGATTGAAAATAATCTCATTGTTTTGTTCTGATAGCACAAAATTATCAGCATAATCCGAACCCAAAGTTGCTATTGTTCCAATTTCAGAGCCATTATTAATGTCGATTTCAATGATTTTGTCGTAAGCAATATAAGCGAATAGTCTGTTTTGGCTATTTGAAATTATTAATCTTTCGTAGTCAGAATTATTTAGTGTGGAAATATTCCCTGTCTGAACGTTTGCTTTAAGTGTTTGGTCATTTTGGTTAAAAATAATTTCATTGTTTTGTTCCGAGAATACAAAATTATTAGCGTATTCAGAACCTAATGTTGCTATTGTTCCGATTTCTGAACCATCATTAGGATTAATCTCTACAATTTTATCATAATTCACGTAGCCAAAAATTCTTGTTGAAATTTGTTGATTAATTTCAATTGTTCCAATTGTTTCAGTTTGGTCGTTAAATGTTAGAGTTATAGAACCTGAAACTGCATTTTCAGGAACTTCAACATTTAGGTAATTGGTGTTGATTTCGATTATTTCGGCAATTTTATTTTCTGCAAATGTTACTGTGTAAGTTTCGTTTGAAAAAAAACTATTTCCGTTGATTGTGATTACTTCTCCAACTTCAGCCGATTGTGTTGTTATTTCGATATTGGTTGGAAATTCATTTTGTTGTTGCTCTGTCGAATCATCTGAAGAGCAAGAAGAAACAATTACAAAGATTGTCAATAAACTTAAAATTTTTCTCATTGTTTGATTTTTGTTTTAAATGTGTTACAACGGTCTTGGCTATGGTTTCGTTACGGAATGGTTCGGCAGAACTATTCCGACGTAAACCAAAGATAGCAAACACACAGGAATTTCCGATAGGAAATTCCGCCGTAATGAACTATAGCCGTTGTTGTGGTGTCGTTTTTTTACTTTTAATAGTCAAATTTATAAGAGTTTGTTGTTTTTTGTTTTATCCAATTTTTAAATTCAACGTTCACAATTACTTCTTGAGTTCCGTGAATTTTTTCTTTAAAATCAAAGTCTCCATTATATGAAATTCCATATTTATTAAGGACTTCATCAATTTTATTTTTTTCAAGTTCGGCTTTTTTCTTTTCTCTTCTATATTTATTCAGTTTTGAGTAAGCAGTTCCCAAAAATGAAAATCCAGCTACGATTATTCCAATTTTCACGTACCATAGGTACAAGCTAAATATATTCCAGTCAGATAAAAAGTATCCAAGAAGTATTAAAAGAAAACCAATAATTATTAAGCCATAGAAGGTCAAATGTGTTGACTTTTGATTTCTGCGGATTATTTCCAATTCGAGATTCGCAATTTCTAACTTTTCTTGAAATTTTTTATCAAGATTGATTTTAGAACAAGTGTTGTTAAAGTCAGGTTTTTTATTAGTCAGCTTGCAAGTAATTCCTTTTTCAAGACTCGTTATTTGGTTTTCGCATAAATTACAATGTCGTGAAAAATTCATTAAAAATTCAATTCGGTTTTAGTCAATTTTTGATTCCAGCGTTAGTTTTGGTAAATGCACCACAACGTTTTTGTGTATGGCTCGTTGCGGGAAATCCGCGAGGATTTTCCGCCGTAACCGAAAGATAGCAAATTGCAATGAATTCCGATTAGGAATTCAGCCGCAATGAGCTATACACGTTGTTGTGTAACGTTTTTTATTTCAGTTTATTAAATATATGAATTCTTAATTCTTCTATAGATATGTTATATTTCTGAAAATTGTTTTCCAAAATATCAATATATCTTTCATCTGTACAGCTCACATATTTCACCGCTTGCTTATAAACCAGAGTGTCTACCATAAGTCTTATGTGTAAAGGGAAATTCTCTCTTCTATTTGTTTTTATAAATAACCTATTACCGGATAATGGAAAAAGATAATCATCTTCATAAACCTTAGGCATTTCACTTTTTTCAAAAATCACAGGATTGTCAGAACACAAATAAGGGAATTTGTCGGTACTTTCAATAATCGTGTATGGTGTTCTACATTTAAATCCTCTCATAGAGTCCATTAAAGAATTATAATATTTATAAGCGGTTAGAAACTGTTCAGTATTTTTAAATTTGTCTTCAATCTCTTTTTTGTTTATTCCATCCTTGCTTTTAATGGCTATTCCTAATGTGTTTAAGTCATTCTGTGATATTAATTTTTTTAATTCTTTTTTTCTGTGAGGTAAACGCCAATACATTAGACTCACAAAATGATTTAGTACTGGCATATCATCTTCGTCAACATTGTATCGATTTTCATTACTCGAAGAATTAATTTTCTCAATCAATTTAGCGACATTATTATCAAAATGACTGTAATGTTCAGTTTCCAAGAAATCGGTTTCAGATTGGTTAAATTTTATGGTGTTTCCGTCTTTTTCAAAGAAGTATGATTCTGGTGAGAATTCCTTACCATTTTTAATGAATCTTTTTTCTTGGACATTATAAATTTTGAATTTATTTGATTCCTTAGTAAATCCTTTTAGATAAAAAACTGGTAAATAATGATGTCTCCAAGATTTGTTTTTCATTCAAATTGCAGTGAGTCAAAATGTTACACAACAACGTTAGCGTATAAATTTCAGTTGCGGAAAATCGGTACGATTTTCCGATTGAGCTGAAAGATAGAAAATTGCAATGAATTTCCGTAGGAAATTCATTGCAATTGAATTTATACATTGTTGTAAGCAGTTTTTATTTTTCAATTTCCTTGAATATTCTTTTTAACGCACCCTTAACTCCATCAGGTACAGTTTTTTCAGCATCAGGATAATCCATGTAAGAATTTCCCATTGCAGTATTGTGCTTTGTATGTAACAATAAGTTTCCGTTAGAATCAAAATATTTCATTTCCACTTCTGTATCTTGACTTTTGCCAATAGGAATGAACATCATACTATAATTGGTGTTAACAAATTTAAGTTGAGTAAAAATTATTCCGTCCAATTCATTGGTATTACATAATTCAGATATTGTTTGTTTTTCAAGTTCAGTCCACTTTTTAAAGTTTGGGTATTCAATACTTTTAGGTTTAATATCCAATTTACTAAGTTCTGAACTCATAACTTTGTCATAAACATCTGAAGTTCCGGTTACGATTTTGTCGATTATCGGCTCGTTTTCCAGCTGACTAAATCCGAGTGTTTTGGGCTTTACAAGACTGTTTTTTTCTTTTTTGTAAAGTGTTTTTGTTCCGAACGCTGCACAATTCGTTAAGAGAATAATTGTGCAAAAAATAGATGTTATTTTTAATAGGATTCTCATTTTTTTCTAATTGCTTACAACGGTCTCGTATAACCGTCAGTTACGGGATTAAAGTTAATGATTTTCGGTTTAGCACAGACCTTAGCAATTCCGAGTGGATTCGGACGTAGTCGAATCCGCCGTAATTGCGGTTATACATTGTTACCACACGTTTTTTATCAAGATACATCTATTCTATTTCTATAAAGTTAACTAAACTTCGAGCAAAGCCTGATAAGAAGAAATTATCACAATTGCTCAGCATCACTAAACCATATCCATTTTTTTTGTAAAACTGACAATAGGATTTAAAATCACCATTATCTCCCGAATGAGAATATTTAGTAATGTTATTTTCATATTTTATAGGAAACCCTATACTCCTGTGTGGTTCACCCTCTTCATTCGGCAAATCATTTTGGGGCTGTAACATTTTTTCAACAAGGTCTTTACGGTTTTTGTTCGGATTCATTAGTTGTATTAAGAATTGAGCATAATCAGATGACGTAGTATATAGGCTATAGCCAGCTCCAAATGTGTCATCTCTATCGCCCAATAGTTGGGCTTTATTGTCTGTTGGCACTCCATTTCTGTGTCCAAATGCCTTTATTGAAGAAAAGCTGTCTTTCCAGGTGAAATGCATAAAATTAATACCCAATGGTCTTACCACTTCTATTTGAAAAATCTCGTTCAAGCCTTTATCATCAACCTCTAATTGATGATTCAATACGTCTTTTAAGTATTGATAGCCTTCACCGGAATAGCCAAAAGCTGTCCCTGGTTCAAATAATATTTTTAATTTACCATTGGTGTACTCTCTCCAATTTGGCAACCCAGAAGTATGGGTCAGCACCATACGGGCGGTTATTGATTTGTGTCGCTCATCGTTTTCAATATCTGAATTAGGTAAATATTTATAAAGAGGTGTATCCAAATCAAGAACTCCTTTTTCGACTTGCAGCATCACCAAATAGGCAAATACAGGTTTTGATAAAGAACAGGCTTCAAACAGTGTGTTGTTTGTTACAGGTTCTTCAGAAGCTAAACTTTTTGAGCCAAATGCACCTTCGTAGACAATTCTGCCATCCTGAATTATCGAAATGGATAACCCTGCGATTTCGAGTGAATCCATCTGATTTTGGATATAACTATTTAAGTCAGCAATGCGTATTTCTTTACCCTGAATAGTTTGTATTGTTCTGTGTCTATTGGTGCAGGAAATAAGCAGCAGGCAAGTGAATAAACAAAAATAAATTAATTTTACCTGCATATTATTCTTGTTTCCAATAATCATTGTTAAAGCTGTCTGAATTTGTTATGCGGACATAGTTGACTTTGTTGTTTTTACCTGTTAAAAATTCGTAGAGATTATTGTTATCCGGTAAAATGAATTTGCTTTCACCAACCGGTATGAGCATAGTATTATTAGTTTCATCATCTGTTAAAATAAGATTCTCATTTTCGATTTTAAATTCCATTAACTCGTTCCCACCTGTATATGTTCCAACAAAGGCATTCAAATTTTCCACAGGTAATTTAAAAGTCTCAAACACGGTGGGTTGCAAAAAATCCCACTTATATTCTTGTGCTATCGCTCTTGCAATATAGCTTAACAGAACTGTTCCATTATCACCATTGTTCATAATTACCACACCTTGCTTTTTATTGAGCGAAGCAACCATATAGCAAGTAAAACCTGAATTACTGCCCCAATGCTCAAATAGCAAATCCTGCTTTTCCTGATTGTATAGCTTTCCAAACCCCAATCGCTCGGGTTTTTTCTGAAATACGCTATCTGCCATTTTTTTAGACAGAATGACGTTTTTACCTGAATGATAATCCTCTAATAATGTGATTAAAAATTTACCCAAATCCGCAGGGGTTGTCCAAATCCCACCTGCAGCTTTCCAAGGAAAAACTTTATAAGGATAAGGTGTTAGATCGTTTGAATACCCGGTAGCGGTGTTTTCTAATAAATTGGCAGGAAGGGGCTGCTCAAATGAACTATGGTTCATTCCACAAGGTTCGAATATCAATTCTTCTGCCACAAATTCAAATTTTTTATCGGACACATCTTCAATCAATTTTTGAATGATAGAATAACCGGGATTTGAATATTTTTCTTTTTCACCCGGAACATAAACCACGGAAGCAGATGGGTCAACGGATGGTTTCGTCCCTGACAGCAACTGGTTGATATTTGGGGCTTCTTCGTTAAGAAAATATGATTTTGGCACATCGTTATCTATCCCTGCCGTGTGGCCTATAAGTCTTTTTAAGGTAACTTTTTCTTGCTCGGTGAATTTGTTGTCGGGAACTTTCCAATCCTTAAGATAGATATTGACCTCATCGTTCAGATTTATATAGCCTTTTTCTACGAGATTTAAAGCAGTCATAGCCGCAACAGGCTTACTCAGGGAAGCTCCGTTGAATAATGTATTCGGATTTACAGGAATTGAATCTTGCAAATTAGCATAGCCATAGGATTTTTGCCAAGCTATTTTATCATTTTCAATAAATGCAATACTAACGCCGGGTACCTTTTCTTCCACCATCATCTGGGTAATGGATTTACTATCGGGATAACCTTTTAAATAATGAATTGGGACTAGATTTTTCTGAATATTTTCTATGTGTATATTATTATGCTGGTCATTTTTGCTGTTTTTAATATTGGATTCGGAAGTTTTGGTGGTACATCCAATAATTGCTATAAAAAAGAGAAGAATAAGTTTATTCATTTTTGATTGTTTTCTATAAAGATTACAGAATTCTGAAAGTGTTACAGTTTTTGGTTGGAATTAATCGAACTTGTCAAAACTATTGTCTCAAAATGTGTGGTAACGGTCTCGTATAACCGTCAGTTACGGGATTAAAGATAATGATTTTCGGTTTAGAACAGACGTTAGCAATTCCGAGTGGATTCGGACGTAGTCGAATCCGCCGTAATTGCGGTTATACATCTTAAGTTTACAATCCATTACATTTAGACTATTAATCAGAAAGCACAAAAGAGAGGATTAAGGTTAAGTTATACAGTGAAGCACAGACTTCGACAACAATGATAATCCCCTCTCTTTTCTACTTAGATATCGTTCAGTTCTGTGAGCCTTTAGAGCTCGTTTTTAAGTTGTTGATGCTAAAGTAGATTGTCCTTTCAAAATCACTTCATATGACTAAAGATAAAGAAATTTATGGTATAGACATCAGTAAAAGCGTCTTCGATGTTTATAGTACAGCGAGTGGTCACAATCAATTAAACAATGATGACAAAGGCTTTAAGTTACTTTTAAAAGCATTACCACAAAATGCACTAGTAATAATGGAAGCCACGGGCTACTACCATTACCGATTAGCGCAGTATTTGCACACGCATGGTGTGACTGTCTCAGTTGTTAATCCCTTATCTGTAAAACGCTTTATCCAGATGCGCTTGTCAAAAGTAAAGACCGATAAGAGCGATGCAAAGGCCATATGCGATTATGGTGAGCACAATGCTGTTCCTTTGTATAGTGCCTTAACAGAGGTTCAGGCAGAATGTTTGCAGCTTTTCAGGTTATTGGATATTTATATAAAACAGCGTACAGCCATCAAAAACAAGATCAAAGGAGAAGAAGCCTTAGGGAAACCATCACGTTTTGTGTATCAATCGCTCAAAAGAAACCAAGGATACCTTACCAAGGAAATAAAAGGCTTAGAAGAGCGGCTTTTAGAACTGGTAAAAAGCGAACAGCAAGACCAACTAACACTATTGAAGAGCATCCCAGGAATAGGAGTAAAAACAGCCTTATTTTTAATAGTACTAACAGATGGCTTTAATAAGTTTGAAAATGCTAAACAATTGTGCAGTTATGTTGGTATTACGCCAACCATAAGAGCATCTGGCAGTAGTGTTAGAGGACGAAGTAGGATCAGTAAGATCGGAAACAGGAAATTAAGAAACCTGCTTTTTTTATGCGCATTTTCAGCATGCAATCATAACAAGGCTTGCAGAGAGTTATACGAGCGTATTATAGCCAAAGGCAAGAGTAAAAAATTAGCCTTAATCGCGGTAGCTAACAAGCTACTGAAACAGGCCTTTGCTATTGCTAAATCAAAATTACCCTTTGATGAAAATTATGTGTCAAATTTAAACTAGAAAAGCTTGGTTTTTAACTCAGTTCTTTGTTGGCGTTAGTTTTTATTCAGTTCAAGTTTTAGTTCAGTCAAATGTTTTGCTTCTATTATTTCGGCTTTCCCTTTCAGACTTCCGATTTGTAATTTGATAGGTTTAAGTTCTTTATTGTGAACGTAAAACCTAAACTCTTTTTGGTATTCAAATTCTTTGGGTTTGTCAAATAAAGTCAGTTTTTTATTGCTGATTTTGTCTTTATCATAGTAATCTACAAATCCGTGTCTATATTCAAATCCACGGTTTTTCAGTTCAGATTGGATTTTGTCAAAGAAATATTGATTGTCTTTTATCATTAAGCAATGAGTTCCGAACCTTAAATTCTTTTCATCCAGTTTAAAGTCTAAAGGATTTGGAAAACCCTTTGATGAAATGCAATAAAGTGAGTAGATGTTTCCGAGAACTTTTTCGAAAGACTTTTTTATATGGATTTTCTCATACTTAAATTCTCGGTCGATTCCTGGGATTTTAAAAGTTCCAGGCAAGGAATTAATTATTTCGGAAGCTCCTTCGTATCCATCTCCACGTAATTCCTCATCTTCGATTTTTCTAAAATATTCAATCGTATTTATGTAAACAGTTCCGTTTTCATAAAGGTCTTTGATATGTTCCTCTTTTCCTATTTTCAGAAACATTTTTATTGTATGTTCCATTTTTTCTCAAATTAACGCCAACGGTCTTGTGTATGAAACGTAGCGTATAAATAGACACTAACTTTTCGGATTTAGCACGAGCCGAATTTTTTATTTTTATGTTTAATTTTCTTTATAAATATAACCAAATAAAAAATTTGGCGTACTTTGTAAATATACAAAAACCTCTCGGAAAGCCTATAATAGCTATGCTTTATACACGTTGTTGGTAGTAGTTTTTACTTCAATAATTTTATTCCTATGTTGAAGAAGAACTTATTATCAGTACTAAAATCTAATTCTGAATTTAAGTCATCATCCTGAAATTCCAATATATTACGCATTGCTATACCAGCACCAACATTCAAATGAAAATCTCCAAATAATTTGGTCTGAAAATCTGGGCCTATTGTAATTCTGGAATAAGAAACACGGTTTAAATCTATATTTGAGGTGGTATTACTAAATACGGCATTATATAAATTACCGTAAACAGCTAATTTCCCACCTAATTTGGTGTTTTTATTAAATAAATAGTTCTGTGAAATATACGCTGGTAATATCACCAAAGTCTCCCAATTATTAACTTTATAAGTTAAGTTTACTAGTGGAATTAAAGTCGCATTACCAAACCTTGTCGTATAGGCGACTCCAAATCCATATTCAAAATTTTGGGATGACCTTTTCATTGCTAAAGCTGCTGCTTGAAAAATGAAGTCGTCCGAATGCAATGATTCTTCAAAATCAGAAGCTAGAGTAGGTGTGAAACTTGCTACTAATTTCCAGCGTTTGGGTAAAATTTTAATTATTCCTATAGAATAGGCGATGGAATGAAAGTCTTTTGAAGCTTTGAAATTGGTTAGCTCAGTTGTTGCCTCAAATGTAAAATAGGTATATTGAACTCTATTAGATAAATACCATTTTTTTTCTTTTATAGGAAAAGCGAATTGAAGCATAGTAGTCCATTCATCCATCTCAATTTTTCCTTTTTGATTATTGATATCAAATTCAGAACTACTATAATTAAAATAGTTTGTTGAAAAAACTGGAAATTTGGTAAGTCTTTTGTATTGTAAAGAATCTGTTTTACTTTGAGCATAAGTTAGATTTATTGCTAAAGTAGCTGTCAATATTATAATTAATCTCTTAGTCATCATTTGGGTTAAATTACTACCAACGTGTTTGGCTATGGTTTCGTTGCGTGAAAATCCGCGAGGATTTTCCGCCGTAAACCGAAGATAGCAAATTTGCGAGGACTTTCCGATAGGAAAGTCAGAAGCAATGAACTATAGCCGGTGTTGTGTGGCGTTTTTTTTACCACAAATATTTTAATTCAATTTTATCAGTTCCGATATTTAGAACTTCGTAAGTTGAAGCACCAATTTCAATTAGAGTACTTCCTTCGTCAATATCTAAATTCTTTTTGAATTCCGATTCTTTTGTTTTGTCAAAAGTCCAGCGATAAATTCCGTCAATTTTTGGTTCGTTTTCTGTTGTTCTCGTAAGTGTTAAATTCCGATTTTTAAGAACTCCATTTTCCCAACCAGAAACATTCCAAACTCCGTTAAAGCTTTTTACTAAAGAGTCAGCAACGATTTCACGTTTTTTCTTTAATTCAACGAATTTATGTTTGAAAATTTTACTTTCTAAACTGTCATAATCAATTCCATTCCATTCGCAGTTTCCGATAATTTTTATTTCTTTTCCGTTGGTTTTGATGTCGTAGTAGTCAATTGAAGAAGAATTGAAAGAACAAGTATCTTTAATCGATTTGGCTTTATTAATAAATTCGTTTATTAATTTCAAGTCCGATTTTCCAATTTCAGTTGTCCAAGTTGAGTCAGTTCCAGAGCCATAATAATAAAACGGACTTTTTTTAATTGCTTTTATTTTTTCTCCATTTTTAAAAATGTCCATTGAGTAAAATTCAATTCTTTCATCTCCAGTTCTAAATCGAATTTCAATGTCCGAAAAGGCATTAAATTCCGCTTTGTCAATTTTGTCAGAATTGCAAGAAGTTAGAATTAGAAGTAAGATTATTAAATGGTTTTTCATTGTTTCTCAAATGACACACAACGGTCTTGTATATGGCTCGTAGCGTGCAAAATAGCGATAACTATTCGGTTAAGCACAAGCCAGATTTTTAAATTTTACTATTTATCTTTTTATTGGAAATCGTCAAATTTAAAAATTTGGCGACTTTCCAAATATGCCTTAACTTCGATTAAGCAACTACCAAGCTATGAGCTATATACGTTGTTGCCCACAGTTATTTTCACAAACTGATTGTCCCAAATATTCCAACCGTTGTCAAATTTTTATGCTTTTGTTTGTTATTTACGATAGTGTTATTCGTTGTTTCAAAACTGTTAAAATCTGATTGTGCGCTTAAATTAAATCCGATAGCAAATCTTTCATCAATTTGATATCCAAGTCCTAAACCTAATTGTGCTCCAAAATTTAATCCTTCATAAATATCATCTCTTGTTGTTAATAAATATCGAAATTCATCTTTAACAATTGTTTGTCCATAAAACCCAAAATTCGCAAAAATTACTAGATTTTCAGAAAAGTTTTTATTTGCTGTTAAAAAGAAGAGGAATTTTAACAACATTTCGTTCGTGATAAAAATTGCCTGTTGAATTATAACCAGCACCGCTTAACTCTGAATACCCAATTCCAGATGCTATACCTATATCATTCCATATTTTGTAATTGATTAGAATTTCAGCCGTATTTACATTTAAATCATAATCAAGTTCCAAATCATTTTGGACTTTCGTGTAACCTATTCCTCCATAAGCGATAATACTAAATTTCGAATTTTGGTTTTCCTCTTGAGATTGAACAAATGAAATTGAAAATAAGAAGACATATGTGAAGATAAAATTGAGTTTTTTCATAAGTTTTGTTTTAATTCTTGATTTTAATTTAGTTCGAGTTTTTTTATAATTGTGGGCAACGGTCTTGTATATGGCTCGTAGCGTGCAAAATAGCGATAACTATTCGGTTAAGCACAAGCCAGATTTTTAAATTTTACTATTTATCTTTTTATTGGAAATCGTCAAATTTAAAAATTTGGCGACTTTCCAAATATGCCTTAACTTCGATTAAGCAACTACCAAGCTATGAGCTATATACGTTGTTGCCCACAGTTATTTTCACAAACTGATTGTCCCAAATATTCCAACCGTTGTCAAATTTTTATGCTTTTGTTTGTTATTTACGATAGTGTTATTCGTTGTTTCAAAACTGTTAAAATCTGATTGTGCGCTTAAATTAAATCCGATAGCAAATCTTTCATCAATTTGATATCCAAGTCCTAAACCTAATTGTGCTCCAAAATTTAATCCTTCATAAATATCATCTCTTGTTGTTAATAAATATCGAAATTCATCTTTAACAATTGTTTGTCCATAAAACCCAAAATTCGCAAAAATTACTAGATTTTCAGAAAAGTTTTTATTTGCTGTTAAAAGAAGAGGAATTTTAACAACATTTCGTTCGTGATAAAAATTGCCTGTTGAATTATAACCAGCACCGCTTAACTCTGAATACCCAATTCCAGATGCTATACCTATATCATTCCATATTTTGTAATTGATTAGAATTTCAGCCGTATTTACATTTAAATCATAATCAAGTTCCAAATCATTTTGGACTTTCGTGTAACCTATTCCTCCATAAGCGATAATACTAAATTTCGAATTTTGGTTTTCCTCTTGAGATTGAACAAATGAAATTGAAAATAAGAAGACATATGTGAAGATAAAATTGAGTTTTTTCATAAGTTTTGTTTTAATTCTTGATTTTAATTTAGTTCGAGTTTTTTTATAATTGTGGGCAACTTGTTTATATGAGTTATTAAAAGTTCCATAATGTTCCATTATGGAGGTATAACGATGATTTTTTGATTTTTTTTCATCGATATACAACTTTTAATATTTTGATTTCTAATATAATCACTTTTTACAAATTGTCGAAAGGGTTTTTAATTTTACTTAAATTAGTCGATGAAACATGAGTATAGATCATAGTAGTTTTTGGACTGTTATGCCCCAATAGTTCTTGGATGTACCTAATATCGGTTCCGCCTTCTAACAAATGAGTAGCAAAACTGTGCCTAAGCGTATGCAAAGTTGCATATTTTTTTATACCTGCAAGCCTTAGAGCCTTTTTCAAAACCTGTCTTGCGCTTACTTGAGTGTAGGTTTCACCATTACGTCCTTCGAAAAGAAAGTGTTTTGGAGTATAATGATTTAAATAAGCTTGAAGTAAGGGAACCAAGCTAGGAGCAAGTAGGGTGTAGCGGTCTTTTCTTCCTTTTGCCGACCTAATATGAATAAGTCCCCTCTCGGTATCTATGTCATCCGGTCTTATGTTAAGGGCTTCACCAATTCTAAGTCCAGCAGAGTAAACTAAGCTCAAAAGCGTTTTGTGCTTTAGGTTTTTGGTAGCATCCAATATAGATTTTACTTCAAGTTTGCTCAAAACAGTTGGTAACTTTTTATCCTTGTTCGGTCTTTTAATATCAATATTTTCAATGGTTAGTTTCTTAAAAGCTATAAACTGCTTTATACCGCTAATACATTGGTTCTGATAGGACACGGATTTTTTTGTGCTGAATATAAAATCATAGTTGAACTGTTCTACACTCCGAGAAGATATTGTGCTGATTTGTTTAAGTTCCATATAACGTATAAAAAGACCAGTAACTTCCACATAGGTATGTACGGTATTCTTGCTAAAACGTTTTTGTAAAAGCCATTTTCCAAAACTTTTGAGCTCCTTGAGGCTTTCATCTTTTAGCGGAGGTAGTTTATAGTTTTCTCTATAGTTTACTTCTCTCTTGGGTTTTGAGTTGTTTTCTTTAAAGGCAGAATAATCTACGAACCATTTCTTAGCTCTAAAATAGTTAAAGAGCTCATTAATTATGTTACTTCGGTAAATTACGTAATGTGTTTTATATATATTACTGTAGCGAACACCTTCCAAAGAATTAATATATTCTTTTACGCTTTCATTATTATGAAAATCAATGGCTACAAGTTTACGGTTATTATACCATAAAGGTTTTAATGTTATTTGGATTCTATCTTTCATATTTACTTTAATCAAAAATAGGGCTAGTAAAAATAAAAGCTGTATATTATACGAATAGCTTACGTATAATATACATTTAAGTTTAGATAATGAGCGGATTTCAGAGTAATTGCCTAAACTGTGGTAGGAAACTTAAAGGAAGGGTTGATAAAAAATACTGCGACCCTCAATGTAAGAGTGCATATCAGTATAAGATGAAAAGGGAAAATCCACAAGGTTTTTACCACAAAGTAGATAATCAATTACGGTTAAACAGAAAAATACTAAAAGAATATAATAAAGCAGGTAAGGCAATTGTAAGGCAATCAGTTTTGAAAACAGAGGGATTTAATCCCAAATTTTTTACTCATTACTGGAAGAATGCAAAAGGCGATGTCTATCTGTTTGTTTATGAGTATGGTTTTTTGAGTAAGAAAGAAAAAGATAGCAATAAGTATTTACTTATTAAATGGCAAAATTATATGAGGTAAGAATATGAATCTATATTTATAGATATATAACATTTCCTGTTTCAATATCGTAAAATGGTTTCCTTCTAAATTGATCAATTGGTAAGTTATTTACAAGAAAATAACGTTGCCCTTTTATAAGTGACGATAACTTTTGAATATCTTCTTTCGTTGCGTTCTTTTGATGTTTTGGGGTGAATAAATGTTGGGTTAAAGTTGCAGCTCCAAATCCAAGTGCAGCATTTGCTATTCCCGCAGTTGTAATTTTATTGTTTTCAGACGGTTTAACTATTTCAGGTATAACACTATTCTCTTTAGTGGTAGTCAATTTATTTCTCTTTTGTTTGACTTGCCAATTCCTGCTTCTACAGGAGTTACTGCAAAACTGTTGTACACCACGTCGCTTAGGAATATATTCTTTACCGCAGTAGTTGCAAAAGTTTGTAAATTTCATAAATAAGCGTAAATTAAACGTTTAATTTACGCTTAAATTAGTCTTTAATATTTATTCCAAAAAACTTTTTTAATAAAATTTTCTTAGCTTCTTGTTCGCTTATCAAAGGTTTTTTCTTTGGATTCTCGAATTCATACTTTACAACATCTTGCTGGTTTTTGTTGAATCCAGATGTTTTTTCATTTGCTTTATTCTCAATTTTATGATGCTTCTCCAATAAAGAAGACTTTGATTTAGGAATAAAAATTTCCCATATCCTACTTGTGTTGTAATTAGCCTTTGGAATAGTTTTGTTTATGTAGAAAGTTTGGACTAATGCGTTAAAATGCTTTTCAAATCGCCTAAATTGAATGAAGAAGATATTTTTTAATTTTACATCACATGAAATAAAATTATTTAGATTTTTATACATCCATTCGGCACAATAAAGCATGCTGTCTACATATTCAAAGTATTTATCTAGAATATATTTAAACTGGTCTTCAGAAATTTCACTTTTCTTTTCTAGCAATTGAAAAATGTTCTTTTCAATTCTTCCTTCTACCAATACAATTTCTTTAAGACTTCTGTCTTTATTATAGTAGATAGGCCCCTTATGATAATCTAATACTAAAACTTTATTATAAACGCTTGAATCTTTTAAAAGATCTATTTTTTCTACTATGTTTTGATTTATTCTATCTTTAGGTAAATAGAAGTATAGTTCAGTTACCAAATTAGGAATTAACCCTAAGTGAAAATCATATAAAGATTCTTCTTTCATTTGCTTTGTTTTAGCATTTCAGAATAATCCTTTGGTAATTCAGCGTCAATATCACGAAGATATTTTTCTACTGCTGCCATTGTAGTATGACCGGTAATCTGCATTAATCTACTTTTTGCCTCATTTGGAGATGATTCTTTAATAAGTTCTCTATAAAGTTTGGTAACAAAAGTGTGTCTAAAACTGTAAAGTCCGTAGTCCGTTCCAAGTTTAAAATGGTCTTTCACAACTTTCTTAAACCTTTTTGTAAAATGATCCCTTCTACTGTTTTCATTAGCGTCCCATTGCGCACCTATCTTATTGGGACTGAAAAGTAAAGAATTTGATTCTAAACTAGATAGGTCAGGTAGATCATCCAAAAGTATTTGTGGAAGTATTTTGGTCTTTAGCGTACTGTTTTTTGCCCTGAATACTATGGTCTTGTCCTTAATGTTTATATCCATTACCCTTATTCTACAGACTTCAATAGGTCTCATAAAAGCATAAGCGTAAAACTTAATAAATAATAACAAAATAGGATCATTTTCCTCTAGATAATTAAAAATCTCATTTTCTATCTCGCTCGAATAGGTTTTATGTCTTTGAGGTTTGGCATTCAATTTTTTGATTTTCTTGAGATAATTGTCCTTTAATATTTCATTATCGACCAATACTTGTACAACGCTACTTAAATCTGTTCTGTAATTATTCCTGTTACGAGGTGATGACTTTGCTAAGACGTAATTCAAATAGTTTTGAAAGACGGCTTTATTCAATTGGTCAACCGTTTTAATTTCAGCATGATTAATTTTTGACCAATTTAAAAACAAATATACCTTATTCTCATAATCCTTTAGTGTTCGGTCACTTACCGTATTTTCTTTGAGTTTTAAGCCTAGTTGAAAAGCCTCCTCAATCATCATTTTATTCTCAAGACTTTCCTGTTCAGAGAGCTTTTTCTTTTCTTGTTCTATTTCACTATTAGTGTTATTCTTTTTTTCAGATCGTTTACTTTTATTGTTTAGCTTGTTAAAAAGTTCTGTATTATCCTCAAAAGGATTGTAACCTAGTTTAAGTAACTTCAGTAATGTTTTTCTGTATACTGTAAGAACCTCTAGACGTTCCTCTTTGGTTTTGTATTTATTTGCCTCACCATAAAAAGGGGTAAGTCGCTTAAGTTTACCAGTATTAGGGTTTCTAAAGGAAAAATAGACATACCAACGTTTGTTCAGGTCTCCCTTAGCAGTGTAGATTTTAGGTGTTGTAAAAAGTTGTTTTTCAGACAAATCGTATGCACTATCGTATGCAAAAGTAATGATTTCTTTAATTGAAAGCATAAAAAAACGGTTTAGAGAAAACCTAAACCGTTTAAATTCTGACTTTTATGTTTCGTAGCGAGATCGAGATTTGAACTCGAGACCTCCGGGTTATGAATTGACAAAATCAATTTTTAAAATACTGATTTTCAATTATTTATAAATTTACAAAATGTTAAATCGTGTTCAAATCGTGTTCGGTTTGTGTTCACTGATTAATGCTTCAAATATATTAAAATAAGTTGATATTTTTTATTTGATTTTGGTTAGTTCAGAATAATTGATTTCATGGATTATTGATTCAACATTACTATCCACTTTGGGACTAAACAAATCTTTGCTTACGGAGTAAGCATCCAATTTATCTTCTGGATAACTAAAATGAAGGATATCTTCAATATCTGATTCCTTTAAATCAACGGACAACCAATTATGTGTTAAGTTCTCATTCAATATTAGAGGTTGCCTATTTTTTTTGTTATGGATTTTAGCAAATAATGGAGACGCTTCTTTCGTCAGGATGGTAAAAGTTATGTAGGTGTCAATTACAGTATAAAGTCCTGCTAATGCTAGAGGTTTATCAGCTTTGTCTTTAAAATAAAAAGGATATTTTTTTCCTTTATGGTCATGTGGTTCAAAGAAACCAGAAACAGGTATTATGCAACGGTTTTCCATAATTGCCTCCTTATAAATAAAGTGATCAAATGCTTTTTCTGATCTAGCATTTAAACCACCTCCATAGCTTACAGATTCCTTATAGTATTCTTTTATTTCGACCTTAGTTTTATAGTTTGGTACTATACCCCAAATTCCTGGTGCTAAAACGTCTGAACGTTCTTGAGGTATAACAAGCATATTTGGGTGAGAAAAACCGTTATGATGATAAGTAGGTTTATCAAAATAGGATTCCATAGAAGAATCAACTATGTTAACGTTGAAATGCTTCTCTAATTTTTTGACCTTATCAGTAGTGCTGGTGTGAAAACACATATTCTATTTTTTTCTTAAAATTAAGAAATCCTGTTGACAGTTTTTAAACTAAGGTAAGAAGCATTTCTGGGATCAGGTATTATCGATAATTTTTTGCTTTTAACTATCACCATACTGTAAAAGCCAAATCTATCTTTAATCGTTCCGTAGCAGCAATAAACACCCAAACCATTTATAGGATATTTATCTACAACATCACTAAAATGTACAGCATCGAAATAGTCGCCTTTTTTATCAATAAATGTACTTAATCTCATCAACTTACCTTGTGAGGTTTTATTAAATCTAGTAGTAACAAGAGAACCATAGATGACCACATTTTTTCCGATATAGTCTTTCATATCTTTTGCTAGTATACCTCCTTGCATTTTCTTATTAACCAATTTAAAATAATTACAAATCGGAAAGCCAAGAAGTTCCATTTCATCATAGGCATTTTCTATCCAATTAGTTTTTAGTTTAGGTAATTCAAACTGCTTATGTTGAATCTTGAATAATTGTGATTGTTTACTTTTATCACTTGAAGCATTTAGTTTGAAAATAGCCTGCCATAACAATTCGGTTTTATATTTCTTAGTAAAGCGGAAAGCATCAATACGGATTAATATAGTTAACTGCTCAATACTTATTGAAACACGGTCTATAAAATCATCCAACGATTTAAAATTCCCATGAAGTTGACGTTCAGTAAGTATTCTTTTTATAGTGTATGTTTCTAAATTTTTGAGGTAACCAAAACCGAGATAAATGGACTTTCCAATTAATCTATTGGGATGATCGCTACTATTTATACACGGTAGACAAATTTCTGCACCTTGTTTTTTTGCTTCATGCAAATAATGTTCTGTACTGTAAAAACCACCACCATTATTCAAAACAGCAGTCATAAATTCCAATGGATAATAGCATTTTAAAAACAAACTTTGATAACTTTCTACAGCATAGGAAGCGGAATGGCCTTTGGCAAAAGCATAACCAGCAAAACTTTTAATCTGATTCCAAACCTCTAATATTAAGTCATCTTTAAAACCTTTGTTTCTACAATTAGAAATGAACTTTTGTTCAACTTCCAGAAATTCCTTTCTGGACCTGTATTTGCCACTCATACCACGTCGTAAAATATCTGCTTCACCAAGAGTAAGGTCAGCAAACTGATTGGCAACTTTCAAAACATCTTCTTGATACACCATAACACCATAGGTCTCTGGCATAATTTTCATTAATATGGGATGTGCATTTTTACGGTTTTCAGGGTTTCTATGCCGTTTTATAAATTCATCCTTCATACCAGAACTAGATACGCCTGGTCTAATTATTGAACTGGCAGCTACCAAACCTAAATAATCTTCAGTTTGCAGTTGTTGCATAAGTCCACGCATGGCAGGAGATTCAACATAATATGCACCAATAGCACCACCCGTTTTTAAAAGTTGATTGATCTTCTTATCTGCTTTGAAAGCTTCTACATTAGTAATGTCTATTTCACTTACATCTGGTCTATTGATTTTAATGATATCTAAAGCATCCTTAATTTTAGCCAATCCTCTTTGACCTAAAATATCAAATTTGAATATACCAACATCTTCAGCAATTATCATATCAAACTGAACAGTAGGAAATCCTTTTGGTGGTAGATCAGTTGCCGAATAGTAGTGAATGGGATTTTCTAATATTAAGATACCTGCGGAATGTACACTTAAATAGTTTGGAAATCCTTCAATTAACTTGCCATAGCGAAGGACGAGTCTTGAAATTTCGTCTAAACTATGTAATAAATAGTTACCCTTACTTAACTTGTCTATTTCTTCTTTGGGTAAACCAAAGACTTTGCCCAATTCCCTAACTACAGCACGATATTTAAATGTATTGTAGGTAGCCATTAAAGCTGTGTTTTCAAAACGTCTGAAAATATAATCCGTGACATCATCTCTATCTTTCCACGAGAAGTCAATATCAAAGTCTGGTGGTGAAGCTCTAAAGGGATTGATAAAACGTTCAAAGTATAGGTCGAGTTCTATAGGATCAACATCTGTAATTCCGATAATGTAAGCTACTATACTATTGGCACCACTACCACGACCTACATGAAAATAGCCTTTGCTTTTAGCATAAGACACAATATCATAATTAATCAGAAAAAAAGAGACAAAATCTAGGGTTTTTATAGTTTCAAGTTCCGTTTTTAACCGTTTCATCACCTTAGATGAAGGGTTGGAGTACCGTTTCTTTAGGTTTTTAAAACATAAACTTTCTAACATTTCATAGTCCTCTTCAAAAGAACTGGTATATAACCTTAGGTTTTGTGATTTTCTATTATTTCCAAACTCAAAATCGATGTTACAGTTTTCAATAATTCGTTTGGTATTATCAATTATAAACGGAAAATCTTTGAAAGTTTCTTCAAGTTCTACTTTACAAAGCATTTTATCCGTTGTTAAACACTCTTCTGATTTATCGAGCTTACTTAAAAGGGTATTTTTGTCAATAGCACGTAATAAACGGTGTGCATTAAAATCACGTTTGTTTCTAATTGTTACTTGTTGCTGAATGACCAACTTATCTTTAAGTGTCAACAATTTTGAAAACCGTAATTTTCTTAATTCCTCTTTAGAAACCCCAATGAACTCGTACGGTCTCAGTACCGTTTTTTCAAGCTGTAAAGCCTTTTCAAATGGATAAATAATATAACAGTTATCAAACGGATTAGAAGGCTCATCTGGCAATGGTATATTCTTTTCTGAATGGTAAGATAGGTAACGGTTTAATTCTTGGAAACCGTGATTATTTTTTGCCAGACCTACATAGAGTTGATCGTTTCCGTTTCTAAAATCGATTCCTACGATAGGTTTTATATTGAATTCCTTTGCTTTTCGAATAAAATTTAGACAGGCTGATGTATTGTTTATATCGGTTAAGGCCAAAGAATTAATACTATTTTCTCTAGCAAGTTCTAATAGTTCAATCTCAGAGAAAGTTCCGAAACGCAATGAGTAATATGTATGACAATTGAGATACATTATTGTTTTCTATGAGCTAAAAGGATTGGTGGTTCGCCGTTAAATGGATTATGAAAACGCCCAATTGTTTTTGCACCCATAGAAGAAGCTCTCATAATACTTAATTCACCATAACGCATACGTACCTTATCCATAGCGTTATAGAGGTTAATCATTTCTTCGGTATCATCAAACAAATTGATCTGGTAATGACCGTTTACGATATCACTTATTTTTACACCAACCAGTCTAATTAGTAAGCGACGTTGATATAACTTTTCGAACAGTTCCATTACTCTTGGAATAATGATATGATCGGCACTTGAATAAGGTATTTTGGTTTGTTTGCTATACGTGTTAAAATCCGAATACCTAATCTTTACACTAATACTTCCGCCAAGTTTATTACCCTTTCTTAATTGAAATGCCAAATTCTCTGCCATAGCAAAAAGGGTTGTTTTCAAAACGGTAATGTCGATGGTGTCTCTATTAAAAGTACGTTCAGTAGATATTGATTTTCGTTCATGAAACGGTACAATCGGTGGGTTATCAATGCCGTTTGCTCTTTTCCAAATTGTCTTTCCGTTAGCACCTAACGCACTGACCATCATTTCCAACGGCATTAATTGTACGGTTTTTACCGTTTCTACACCAAGGTTTCGTAATACTTGGTATGTCTTTGAGCCAACAGAAGGTATTTTACGTATCGATAGTGGTGCTAAAAAATCTTTTTCAAATCCTGTATCAATTTTTAGCTGATTATTAGGTTTGGCTTCACCTGTGGCAACTTTTGAGACAATCTTATTAGCAGATAAACCAAACGAAATTGGCAATCCAGACTCTGTAATAATCCTTTTACGTAGTTCAGATGCATATTTATAGCAACCGTAAAATTTATCCATGCCTGATAGATCGGCATAAAATTCATCTACACTAGCTTTTTCAAAAACAGGAACAGCTTCTTTTATGATTTCAGTAACAGTATGAGAGTATTTTGTATATATGGATGAATTACCACGAATAACAACAGCTTCTGGACATAATCGTCTTGCAACTTTCATTGACATTCCAGAATGCACACCAAAAAGTCTCGTTTCATAGCTACAAGCTGCAACAACACCTCGGTCGCCAGTTCCACCAACTAACAACGGTCTGTTTTGTAGCTTTCTATCAATAAGACGCTCGCAAGAGACAAAAAATGTGTCTAAATCTAGATGTAAAATACTTTTTTGCATTTTACAAAATTAGCTACAAATAGAAGTAATTATTGCTAATAATTGTAGTATTAAGAATTAGATTTAGTTTTTGATTCTTTAATTACAAATGTATTTGTTAATCATTTATTTAGTTATAAGTTTTTGAGTTATTTATATTTTAGGATCCAATCCTAATAAATTAAAGAAATCTAATTCCATTTGGCTTTATATAGACAATCATAGGTTACGAAAAATAAACTTGTTTAACTATTGACTTTTTCTATCTTTATTGACCCTTAATTAATAGCGACTCCATTCGAGCCGCTTTATTTGTTTAAACTAATATCGGTTCTTGTTTGGTAACTGAGAATAAACGCAACAAGCCAATATAGAACAAATAGGCTATAAAAAACAAAGAGACAATTAACTTATGGAACTTAAACCAATCAGCCATTTTTATAATAAACGCATTTATGTAATACCAGATTACCAAAGAGGTTATAGTTGGAAGACAAAACAAATTTATGATCTACTAAACGATTTAAAACATGCCAACCAATTAGAGTCAGATCACTACACAGGAACTATTACCATTCACAAACAAGACCAAGATGAATTAATAGGGATGACTAAATACAGTATGTATCACTTGGTAGATGGTCAGCAGAGATTCACCACCATAACGTTAATTCTAAACTATCTATTAAAAAGATTAGGAAGTCAACCAGATTACTCAGATGAGGTAAAAGAAAAAACAGCTAATTATATTATCAATAAGGGTACATACTTATTTCGTTACGAAATAGACCAAGTAAGCCAAAACTACTTCCATTCCGTAATTTTAGAACATCAAAGTTTATCCTCGCCAGACGAAAACCTTTACACTTTTAACCTAAAAAATGCAAAAAGGGATATAGCTGAATATTTTAAACAACCACATGCAAAAGACAAGGAGCTGGAATATTTAATGGCTATTGAAAACCGCTTGATGTTCAATGAATATATTGTCAACACAACAGGCGACATCGGCGTAGTTTTCGAAACAATGAACAATAGAGGCATTGGACTTTCAGATTTAGAAATTGTTAAAAACCGTTTATTGTTTTTAGCCACTAAAATTAAGATTGAAGATGAAGAACACCGTACCAAACAGGTCATAGACAACATCAATCAAAAATGGGCTATTATCCTACGTAACTTAACATTGCCACATCAAACATTAGACGAAAATAGCTTTTTAAATAACCATTGGACGATCTATTACGGATGGACAAAAGATAACCAAGCCAAAGACCAGATTTTAAATAAAATATTTACCATTGAACAAATGGTAAAAGACCCAATAAAAATGCAAAAAGACATAGAGGCTTATGTCAACTCATTAGCAGTAACATCCTTGCATTGGAGGTTTATCAATTACCCAACTGAAAAAGGAGCATTTAAGGAAGTAGATAATAATAACTTACGAAACAAAATCAAAAAGGCTTTTGAAAAATTAAATAGACTTAATAACAGTACGGTAAGACCATTATTATTAAGCTTTATGGGCTTGATGTCTAAAAAGCCTACTGACCTTTTGAAGATGGCACAACTGGCAGAAGTATTCAGCTTTAGATTATTTTCAATGAACAGAAAACGTTCAGATACGGGTAAAGCGGATATCTATAGGCATTGTTCAAATTGGCATAATGATTATACCAATGATAAGATGATTGCGCACGCAAAATTTTATTTGGCTTGGTACATCGATAATCATGGTGATTGGGATAGGTTCGAGTATGAAATCAAGGAATTATTTGACTCCTCAAAAAAGCAGGGTTATTATTCGTGGGTTGGCTTATCTTATTTTTTATACGAATATGAAGAATACTTACGAAAAAATCAGGATTCAAAATTGTCTTATGATTTTGCAAGTAAAAAGACCAAAAGTGTAGAACATATTCTACCACAAGCTTACCAAAAATTTTGGGAAAATGAAATGGAAGCTATTAAAGACGATGAAAAGGAAGTTAAAAGGTGTTTACACTCATTGGGTAATTTACTATTGATCACTACTGATAAAAATTCATCGTTGAGAAATTCAAGCTACGAAAATAAACAGAAGCAATACTATTACGGATCATTTTCCGAAATAGAAATTGCCGATAACAATAACGAATGGAACCCCACAAGTGTAACAAATAGAGAAGACGAATTGTTGAAATTCATAAAAAAGAACTGGAAAACAGAAGATTGGTTTCAAGATAAATACCCCAATCCATATTACCAATCACAAGAAGAAGGTATTACCGATGAGATTGATGATGATATAGTAAAGGAATAGTTGTTTGATGCCAGTCAATAAGAATCAAATACTTCGATACCAAACATTGGATAAATGTTTCAGAAATAAATCTAAAAGGTATTTTATTGATGATTTAGTAAATGCTTGTCAATCTGCTATTGAAAACTTTACAGGAAATGCAGAAGGTGTTCAGAAAAGGCAAGTATATGACGATATAGCTTTTATGATGAGTGAGAACGGTTATAACGCACCCATTGAAAAAGATAAAATGGGTAGAAAGGTATATTATTACTACAGTGATGTTAATTTCTCTATAAATAATCAACCGCTTACCGAATCAGAAGCATTAGAATTAAAGGAAACCTTAATAACATTAAACAGATTTAAAGGTTTACCTCAATTTGAATGGATTGAAAATATAACCACCAGATTAGAAGCATCCTTTCAATTTGGTGAACAGGCTAACGAAATTATTGAGTTCGATCAGAATGAATTTTTAAAGGGAAAGGAGTTTATTAATACATTATATCACGCAATTCTCAATAAAACGGTTTTATTAGTTACTTATGAGAGTTTTAAGTCAGCAGTAAATAATGTCATTGAGTTTCATCCTTATTACCTAAAACAGTATAATAACCGCTGGTTTTCATTTGGTAAAAACCCTAACTTTGATAACATTACCAATTTGGCGTTAGACCGTATAATTAATATTGAAATATCAGATAAGCAGTATTCAGAAACTAATATTGATTTTAAAGAATACTTTGAAGATATAATCGGTGTAACTTTTGACGAAAATCAAACCCCTATTGAAATAACCATAAGAATTGAAAAATCATTATGGCCATATATTAAAACAAAACCATTACACGGTTCCCAAAAGATAAAAGAGATTACCGAAGATTTTACTATAATCACTTTAAAGTTAATACCAAATTATGAGCTTGAAAGTGTGCTACTTCAATTTGGTGGAAGGTTAACCGTAATTAATCCCCAGTCATTACGATTATCTTTAGAGAAAACAATAATCAAAATGAAAAGTAACTATAATAGTGCAGTTTAAATGCATAGTTTACAAATAAGTTAGCTCAACTATGGCGCAAATAACAAGATTAAATAAAGTATTAAGGGAACTAAATATCTCAATAGATCGTGCTTTGGATTTTTTAGAATCAAAAGGTGTCAAAATTGAGAAGAGCCCTAATACAAAAATTTCACAAGAGGTTTATGATATGCTTTCTGATGAGTTTCAGACAGACGCTATCAAACGCGAAAAAGCCCAAGAAGTTAGTGAATCGAAACTCAAAGAAAAAGAAAAGCTTCGTGAAATTAGAGAACGTGAACTTGAGGAAAAACAATATTTAGAATCAAAAGTGAAACGTTCTGGAAAAGGTATTGCCTTTAAAAATTTCAGACGTTTCCAAAATTTCCCAATGCTTCAATTAGGAAATATTACCTATATGGTAGGACGAAACAATTCAGGTAAATCTACAATGGTAAAAGCATTACTATTAATTACCGATTACCTACAAAATCAGTTGTCAGATACCTTTTCATTTGATAATGTCGTACTTGAAGATGCTAATATTGTAACCTTTGGTAGAGCAAAAAACAATATATCTAAAGAGCCTACCATTACATTTGAATATCAATTGGATGAATTTGATATTCATATTATCATATCCGGACAAGATGAAAACACGAAAGCAAAAGTAAATGTATTAAGTGTTAATGATGCTAAAACGGGTACTAACTTAAATATCAATTATTCAAAAGGTAATATTACGGTAAGTAAAGAGCTTATTGAAGATGAAAAAGTTGATGATAATAAACTTAATGTTATAAAACAACTTGAAGATTCAGTATCAGAATTACAAGAGGAATTAGATGCTATAACCGATAAAACATCTAAAGAGTCAATTGAATTAATGACAGCTCATAGAAAAGCAAGCGAAAAGCTTAAAGACGCTAAAAAATTACTTCCAAAAGAAAACAAGTTAAAGGGTGATAAACAATACACGTTAACATATCCTTTATCAGATGTATTACCATATGACAATAATGATGATAATCTTTTGAGAGCCACCATCGAAAAATTTATAAGACATAACGAAGTACTATCAACCAAGAGTAAAAAAGAAATTAAGAATTTCGATGATGTATTAGAGTTAAAAAGAAATAGTGGCCACTTAACAGATTTTTCTAATAAGATAACCCAATCTATAAACCGACAATACTTTTACTTTATTGGTGCAAATCCCTCTAAACAATCAGCACTTTTTTATTTAAGAGACAAGAACAATGCACTTGCACAAGCGATACATAATTTTTATCAATTAACAGCAGGTGAAAAAAATAATGAGGAGACAAGGTTTATCAAAGAATGGATGCAAGTATTTGAAGTTGGTGTAGATTTCAATATTAATATGCAAGCTGGAGAGGCGTATGAGTTTAAAATCTTTGAAGAAGATTCTAAAACAGCAGTATCTCTTTCTGATAAAGGTATGGGATCTTTACAAGCAATGACACTCATTTTAAAAATAGCAAGTTTAATTCGTTTAAGTAAAAAGAATAAAAAGTATATCACTGTTTTGGTTGAAGAGCCTGAATTAAACCTGCATCCTGCTTTACAATCTAAATTAACAGACCTTTTTAACGAAGTTCATAAACAATATGGTTTTAATTTTATCGTAGAAACCCATTCAGAGTATATGATTAGAAAATCTCAAGTATTAACTAAAACACAAGAATACGGTGATCTAGATTCATTAAACCCTAATCCTTTTAAAGTATTTTATTTTCCAGTTAATATAAAAGAACCACCTTATATAATGAAGTATCGTAAAGACGGTAAATTTATGAATGACTTTAAACCAGGCTTTTTTGATGTAAGTTCAGATTTAGCTTTTGATATTTTATAAGGTATGGATATATATATTGACGAAACTAATTTAGAATCTTTTTTAAGTCAAAAAGAACACGCTTTATTTCATGATGTTTTAAAATTGTTAAAACAACAATTAAATATCAACTTTAATTTTTCTAAAAATAGATTAAAAGAGAATGAAAATTTATCAGCAATTATTCCAACCTTAACAAGCGGTGTTGCTGATACGGAAACTACATTTGACAATGCATTCCCAAACAGGCCATTAAAAACAAATTCAGCTATTCATTTTAATTCAGAACAGTTGTCATCAATTTATTGGATTGATGATGCAGATAGTTATAAACTTTTGGGAGCTGGTTCGGTTTTAATTGCACTATTAGGAGAAGAAATAAACGAGACAAAGAAATTATTCTTTAACCAAGATGATTATGTATTTCATAAACGTTGGAGAATTGGAGAAGTAGGTTTTCAGAATTGGAATGATTTAAGAACCTTTTCATTACCTCTTACAGATATAATTATCGGTGATCCATATATATTATCAAAGAAAAATGGTGATGATACAATTCATAATCTATACGAAGCGATTGATGTATTAACTAATCTATCTTTTAACAAAGTAAGAATTGTACTGTTTGCCAATCCTGATTCTATTAGTTATAACCTTGACGATGTAGTTAAAGAATTAAAAAAAGTTCTTAATGATAGTACGGGTAAAAGTTGTAGTGTAACTATTATTAAAACTTCTAAAGAACACGATAGAACAATAATAACAAATTATAAGAGACTTAAAGCAGGTGATTCATTTACGTTTTGGAACAATCAAGGCGTATTATTATCAAAGGGGAAAGAATTAGATTATGAAAGCCTATGTCATAATGAAAATTATAAATATTTAAAATTAAGAATTAACGATTTTCAAAAGATTTTAGATTTTACAAAAGGAAACAATCCAGACGATATAATAGGAGATAAAGTATCGGGTTTTTTAAATTTTTAATCTGTGCACTAAAAATGCACACATTATCCCCATATTTGCAATGTCAAACAAAATAAAAGACAACAAACACTAAAAATGAGCAACCAAAATAATAAAGTAGAAGTAGGATTTATTTGGCAGATTACAGACGATGTATTACGTGATGCCTTCAAAAAAAATGAGATTGGCGATGTCGTATTACCGTTTGTAGTGATCCGTAGATTAGATTGTATTTTACAACCTGTAAATGCAAAAGTTCGTGAAACCTTCGAAAAATTCCACGACAAACTATCTTCAGAAAAATTAATTCCCGTGTTGCGTAAAGCAGCAGGTGGCTTAAAATTTTATAATACATCTAAACATACTTTACAGTCTTTAAAAGACGAACCGCAATACATAGAAATTAACTTTAACAACTACTTGCAAAGTTTTAACCCAGAGGTACAAGAAATTTTAGAGAGTTTCCAATTCGATAAAATTGTAGCACGTTTGGTTAAAAACAGGTTGTTATACGAAATGATTGATGCCATCTGTAAAATAGATTTACACACAGAGGCTATCGACAATCACGGTATGGGATATGTATTTGAAGAGTTAATTCGTATATCAAACGAGCAATCTAACGAAACAGCTGGAGAGCATTTTACACCTCGTGATGTGATTGAAATTATGAACAATTTCCTTTTCGCAGGCGAAAAAGAAAAGCTATCACAACCAGGTATCATTCGTACCATTTTTGACCCTGCTTGTGGTACAGGTGGTATGGTAAACTTGGGTAAAAAGTTTATTCTCGATAAGGTATGTGCCGATAGTAATCATAAACCGACATTAGTAACTTACGGACAAGAAATTAACGAACAATCGTATGCCATAGCAAAATCAGAAGCCTTAATTACAGGAGAAGATGCCAATAATATCAAACACGGTAATTCATTTAGCGAAGACCGTTTTCAAGGGAAATCCTTTCATTATATAATGGCAAATCCACCGTACGGCGTTACTTGGAAAAAAGACCGAAAGTTTATAGAGAATGAAGCCTTAAATCCTTCTGGACGTTTCTATGCAGGTACACCAAGAGTTAGTGATGGGCAATTACTGTTTTTACAGCATATGTTATCTAAAATGGAACGCGAAGGTTCTCGTATTGGTGTCGTAACCAATGGTTCACCCTTGTTTACAGGTTCTGCGGGTAGTGGCGAGAGCGATATACGTCGATGGATTATAGAAAACGATTGGTTAGAATGTATCGTAGCTTTACCTAAAGATTTGTTTTATAACACAGGTATTAACACGTACATCTGGTTTTTAACCAATAATAAAGCACCACATCGTAAAGGGAAAGTGCAGTTGATAAATGGTGATGCTAAAAAAATCATTAAAACAGATGGTAACGGAAAAGACAAAGAAAAACACCTGTTCTGCCAACCCAACAAAAAGAGTTTGGGTAACAAACGAAACGAAATCACATCGCAACACATTGCGCAGTTATTGGAAATGTACCAAAACTTTGAGGAAACCGACCACTCTAAAATATTCGATAACGAATACTTTGGCTACTACCAACTAACAGTTGAACAGCCTAAAGTAGATGCTAAAGGAAATATAGTTAAAGATAGTAAAGGCAATCCAAAACCAGATACCAAAAAAAGAGATTCAGAAAGTGTTCCATTGACTGAAGATGTAGAAACCTATTTTGAAACCGAAGTAAAACCACACGTGCCTAATGCTTGGATAGATTACGATAAAACCCGTATTGGTTACGAAATTAACTTTACCAAGTATTTCTATAACTATACACCTTTACGACCAGCGAGTGAAATTAAAACTGAAATTATAACCTTGGAGAATGACATTGCTGACTTATTAAAAGACCTAATCAGCTAATGGAAAAGGCATACGAGACATATAAGGATAGTGGTGTAGAATGGATTGGAGATATTCCTGAAAGTTGGGACTCTATTAAGTTGAAGTTTTTAGGCTATTTGTATAGTGGATTAAGTGGAAAGAAAGGAGATGACTTTAGAAGAGAAGATTCTGAATTTAATAAGCACTATATACCATTTACGAATATTGCAAATAATTTTCAAATAGACTCTGAAAAATTAGACACAGTTGAGATTTTTGAAAATGAAAATCAGAATGATGTAAAAAAGAACGATTTATTTTTCTTGATGAGTTCTGAAAATTATGATGATATAGGAAAAACATCTGTTTTAAAAGATGAATTAAATAACACATATTTAAATAGCTTTTGTAAAGGTTTCAGGTTATATAATCAAGAGGAAGTTGATGCTAGTTTTTTAAATTATTTATTGTCTGGTGATATTTATAGAAAGACATTATCAATTGAAGCAAAAGGATTCACAAGAATTAATTTACAAATGGGTAAAATTGAAAATTTACCTGTTATTATTCCATCTTCAAAACAAGAACAAACCCAAATCGCAGCCTATCTCGATTACCATACCCAGTTAATAGATACCTTAATTAGCAAAAAAGAAACCCTTATACAAAAACTACAAGAACAACGACAAGCCATTATTAACGAAGCAGTAACCAAAGGTTTAAATAAAAATGTAGCCTTAAAAGATAGTGGCATTGAGTGGTTGGGTGACATTCCAGAGCATTGGGAGGTGGTGAAGTTGAAATTTGTTATTAATGAATTAGAGTCAGGAGTTAGTGTTAATTCCGAAGGAGAAATTGTTGAACCAAATGGTTCTGATTATGGGATATTAAAAACAAGTGCAGTATTTGCTTACGACTTTAATCCATTGGAAAACAAAAAAGTTGTTGACAACGAAGTTAATAGACTTAAATGCCCAGTTAGGAAGGATTCTATAATAATTAGTAGAATGAATACACCTGATTTAGTAGGATCATTAGGGTATGTGAATAAAGATTATGACAATCTTTTTTTACCTGATCGATTATGGCAGACAGTTATTGAAGATTCGAGTGAAATTGATGTAGAATTTTTATGTTATATCTTAAAATCTGACTTGTACAGAAAATTGGTTAGTTCAAAAGCAAGTGGAACAAGTCCCAGTATGAAGAACATTACGAAATCAGATTTTTTAGAGTCACCTATTCCATTAATTCCAATTGAAGAACAAATTGAAATCAAAGAGTATTTAATTTCAAATGACAATTCAGTAAATACTCTTTTAGAAAACGTAAAAACCTCAATCCAAAAACTCAAAGACTATCGTCAGTCTTTAATTTCAGAAGCAGTAACGGGTAAAATAGATGTAAGAGATTGGCAAAAACCAAACAGTTAATGTATGGATAGGCATCTAAACATATTTAGGCCTTTTAGCCACAATCAAGCTAAAGAGCATATAGAAGACAATATTAGTAGGGCTTTTGTGTTGTGCTTACAAAATAGCCAAGTGTTATTTCATAAGTTTATTAAGGGTGTTATATCATCAGAAGATTATGATTACTTATTTAATAACTTTAATCCTAACGCTAATTTTTTTATAGATATTCAAGTAAACTTGTTAAAAGTAGATAGTACAGCTTACAAGTCTATCTACGCTATAGCGCTTACAAGTCAAGAGTTAGAAATGCTTGGTTTTTTTGATGTATATAGCTTTAAACAATTAGAAAACTACAGACCAGAAACCGATATTTTTATAAATCTAAATGATGTATTAATTATTATTGAAGTAAAAAGACATGGTGAAGATTGCAGGCAACAATTGTATAACCAAATACATCAACTGCTACTAAATTCGGATACAATACCAAGTGACGTAATAGTTAAAAGCATAAGTTGGTTGTCTGTTATGGAGCAAGTGTATAAAACGCATAACTTTGAAAAATACACTAATTTAAGCCAACCTTTTTTACATGATTTTTTAGGCTTAATAAGGCAATATCGTTCTGGTTGGTTACCTGTTACACCATTTGCTAGTTTACCAAATGAGGAAACCTATAATCAACAGCGTTGGTTAAGGTTACAAGCAGCAACTGAAGCTATAGAAGAATTAAACTTAATTGGTAAAGGTGGTCGTATAGGATTTCAATTTCCATTACCTTGGGCTGATGAAGTTTTATATAGCTTTCGTGAGGATAATACATTAGTGGTTGCTATTTATCCAGGAAACACAAAATCACAAGGGTATTCTTTTTATGCAAAAAATAATCAAAATTGGCGCAATCTAAAAGAGGTAGAAATTAATGGAAAGAAGTTTGAAACCAAAATTACATCCCATATAAAGTTTTCAGGGCAAGGATATATTACGGGTTTATGGTTTTCTAATGAAGATGAAAAGCAGCCTATTTGTACAACCAACAATTTTCATTTTACTGGCAGAAGATATAGAGAATCTTGGGACGAGTTAGAGCGTTTCTTTGATAATTCTTTCGTTGAAAATTATAATTGGCGAGAAAAATGCAATTGGACAATTAAAATTAAAGAAAGTAATCGTACACGTTTTGATCTATCTTTTGGATACGAAATAACAATACTAATACCTTATAAGTACTTACAAAACCTAGATAAAACAACACAAGATCTAGATATACTTTCAGATCTTTTACTAGCTGTTTACAATAAGTTTTTAACCCTATTAGAATGGGAAAATTAAATTCAAAAACATAAATCATAAAAAATGGAAAAGTATATTTATCTAATCATTGGTGTGCTACTTGGTACTATTATTGTCTTTTTATGGCTAAAGCAAAAATTTGCAGCTCAAAACGCGAGGTTATCGGCTAATAAAGAACAAGCAGAAAACGAATTGGCTTCAACTATTAATAAACTTGATAGTTTAGAGAAGGATTATGAAACTTTAAATGCTAAAAACAACGATGCTATTATAAAGTTAAGAGAGAACCAAGTGGTAATTTCAGGATTAAATAAGGATATTCTAAAACACCAAGAAGACTTTACAAAAATTGAGAAACAAAAAAAGCAATTAGATCAAGACTTAAAAGACGTCAACGAGCGGTTATCACAAGCAAAATCGTTTAACAAAGGGCTAGAAGCTACTATTGAAAAAAATAAACAATCGGAAGCTAAACTAGAAAAAAACATAGCTGAAACTAATGAGCGTTTAACAGAAAAAACAAACGATTTCAATGAAGCTAATAAACAATTAGCATCAGCTTTAGCTGATAACAAAGCATTAAAAGCAAATTTAGAAACACAGAAGAAAGAAATAGAGGAGCTTGGTAAAAAGTTCAATACAGAATTTGAAAATATTGCTAGTAAAATATTAAAAGATAATACAAAGTCCTTTTCAGAAGTGAACGAAGCTAAAATTAATGAGTTACTAAAACCTCTAAATAAAGATATAGCAGCATTTAAAACCAAAGTAGAAGAAGTTTACGATAAGGAAGCAAAAGAACGTTTTTCATTAGGTGAAAAAGTAAAAGAATTAGCAGAGAAAAGCGATAAAATTAGTCAAGACGCTATAAACCTAACCAATGCCCTAAAAGGTGAAGCAAAAACACAAGGAAATTGGGGTGAAATGATTTTAGAAACCATACTTGAAAAATCAGGCTTACGTAAAGACGAAGAGTACTTTATGGAGCACCAGTTAACCGATGAAAATGGCAAACCTTTACGTTCTGATTCCGAAAATAAAAAAATGCGTCCCGATGCAGTCATTAAATATCCAGATAACAGAAATGTAATCATAGATTCTAAAGTGTCTTTAAATGCATTTACTCGCTATTTGGCAACATCAGATGTAGAGGAACAGAAAAAGGAATTAGATGCCCACATAGCAGCAATTAAAACCCATATAATTGCTTTGAGTACTAAAGGTTATGACGATTATGATAAAGCACTAGATTTTGTAATGATGTTCATACCGAGTGAACCTGCTTATATTGCTGCAATGCAAGCAGACCCGAACTTATGGAATTATGCTTATGATAAGCGTATTTTATTAATGAATCCAACTAATTTAATCACTGCTTTAAAATTAATTGTGGATTTATGGAAACGCGAATACCAAAATCAAAATGCTATTGCTATTGCAGATAGAGGGGCAAAACTATACGATAAATTTGTTGGGTTTGTAGATAATTTAGAAAAAGTAGGTACTCATTTAGAAAGAGCACAATCGTCTTACACAGATTCTTTTAAACAATTAAGTACGGGTAATGATAACCTAGTTTTACAGGCTACAAAACTTAAAAAACTAGGGATTAAAAATAAAAAAGAGTTAAATCAAAGCATTGTCAACGATGCAGAGATACATAAACTTACAGAATAGTTATGGCAGGAGGAACTAAAGAAATACATTTTGAAGACCATATAGTAAACTATTTAACCCAAGAGGTTAAAGAGTATAACTTGGTGAATACAAAAAAGTACGATAAAAAATTATGCATCATACCAGAAGATGTATTGACATTTATAAAAGAAAGTCAACTCAAAAAATATAAGAAGATAAAAACCCATTTAGGGGAATCTACAGATACTAAAATTGTAGAAGCGGTTGCCAAAAGTGTACGTAACAACAAAACCTTAAAAACCTTACGCAGTAAATTACGTATTTCTGGTGAGCGTTTAGATTTGGTATATTTTCAACCAGCTAACAACAAAACACCAGAGCACGAAACGTGGTATAAGCAAAACCGTTTATCTATTATTAGACAATTAGCGTATTCTACTAAAAATAATAATGAATTAGACTTATGCTTCTTTATTAATGGTATTCCTGTAGCCACTGCTGAATTAAAAAATGCACTTACTGGGCAAAACCATCACAATGCCATTAAACAGTATATGCAAGACCGAGACCCTAATGGGGAATCCTTGTTGGAGTTTCAACGTTGTTTGGTACATTTTGCTATCGGTACAGAAAAAGTGTTTATGACCACCAAATTAGCAGGTAAGTCAACCTTCTTTTTACCGTTTAATCAAGGGTTAAGAAATTACAATCCTAATGGTTTTGCCACAGCCTATGTTTGGGAAGATATTTTACGTAAAGATTCAGTATTGGATTTAGCACAAAACTTTATCAATCTACAAGAAGATGTTGAAAAAGTGTATGACCCTAAAAAGAAAGCCATTGTAGAAAAGAAATCTACAAAGTTGTTGTTTCCAAGATTTCATCAATTAAAAGCGGTTAGGCGTTTATTAGACCAATTAAAAATTGATGGTACCGGTACGAACTATTTAATACAACATTCAGCAGGTTCAGGTAAATCTAATACCATTACTTGGTTAGCATATCGTTTGGCTAATTTCTACCAAAATTATACGGATGATGCTGCTTTATTCGATTCTATTATTGTAGTAACCGATAGGCGTGTATTAAATACGCAGATACAAAATAATATCAGGCAAATAGACAATGTTCCTGGTATGGTAGAATATGTAGATGAGAAAAAAACATCGCAAGATTTAAAAACAGCAATCAAAGATGGGAAAAGAATTATTATTACGACCATTCAAAAATTCCCAGTCATTTCAGATGCAGTAAGTGAGTTTCCAGACCGTAAATATGCAGTAATTATTGATGAAGCGCATAGTTCACAGTCAGGTGAGACCTCAAGGCATATGCGTAAAGCTTTAAGTTTAGAAGATGCAGCTAAACTAGACACACCTGAAAAGGATTTAGATGAGGTAATAGCAGACGAAATCAGTAAAAAAGGACAACAACCTAATATTTCTCAATTTGCCTTTACAGCTACACCTAAACCTAAAACCATTGAGTTATTTGGTACAGTACAAGCAGATGGTGGTAAAGAACCATTTGATATTTACTCAATGGAGCAAGCCATTAAAGAAGGTTTTATTTTAGATGTATTAGAAAATTATATGTCATTTAAACGCTATTACAAATTAATTAAGCGTAGTGATATAGAAGATAAAGAATACGAAAAGAAAAAAACCGTACGTGTTTTAGGTAATTATGTAGATTTACAAGACCACGCAATCGAAAAGAAAGCTCGTATTATTTTAGAACATTTTTCAGCCGAAACTCAAAATAAAATTCAGGGGAAAGCAAGAGGAATGCTCGTAACCAAATCACGTTTACACGCAGTACGTTTTAAAAGAAAATTTGACGATGTAATGCGAGAAATGAAATTGCCTTACGAAGCGTTAGTGGCTTTTTCAGGTACTGTAAAGGATGATGAAACAGGTGAGGAATATACCGAAACCAATATGAATGATTTAGGTGGGAAAATTAGCATTCCTGATGCGCTTAAACTACCTAAATACCGCTTGTTAATTGTTGCAAACAAATACCAAACTGGGTTCGATGAACCTATGATGCACACAATGTTTGTTGATAAAAAATTAGGAGGTACCAGTACCGTGCAAACCTTATCACGTTTAAATAGAAATGCGCGAGGTAAAGAATCTACTATGGTATTAGATTTTGTAAACGATCCAGAAGATGTACAAGCAGATTTTCAAAAATATTACGGTAAAAACTTTATTCAAGAAGAAAACTTAACAGACCCTAATGCGATTTATGATAGCTTAAATCAGGTGGAAAGTTTTGAAGTGTACTACCCTCAAGAAGTTGAAGCTTTTGCCAGTATATTTTTTACGGAAGAGGATAACTTTGAAAAGCTACAACCTATTTTAGAAGAGATAGCGGCTCGTTTTGTAGATAATTTAGAAGAGGAAGACCAAGCAGCCTTTAAAAGCGCAGCCAGTTCTTTTGTGAAACTCTATCGTTTTTTAAGCCAAATTATCACATTTACCGATGTAGAATTGGAAAAGGTATATGTGTTTTTAACAGCATTAATAAAAAAGTTGCCTTATGCTAAAACATCTTTGCCATTAGATGTAGTAAACGATGTAGAGTTAGATAGTTATAAAATTCAACATAAGTACACAACCCAATTAAAGTTAGAATCAGCAGATGGTGAACAAGAAGGTATGCAACCAAGTGGAGCATCTGGTTCAAATAATGATGAGTTTGATTTCTTAACCAAAATTATAAAGGTTTTAAATGAAACCTACGGTATAGAATTAACTGATGAAGATAAGGTCGAGTTTAAAAGAATGAAAGAGAATATTTATTCGAACGCAGAGTTAATGTCTTTCTTTAATAAAGGAAACTCAAAGGATAACATCAAAGATAAGTTCAGCGAAGAAGTAGATTCAGAATTATTAAACTTCATTGATAAGAAGTTGGATTTTTACAATAAAATGACAGAAGATAAGATTAACACGCTATTCAAAACCATGTGGTTTAACGAATTGTATGATGCTCGTGTTAGAGGTATTGGTAAATAATGTATTGTAATGCCCAACTGTATTAAATTATTGGAAATGAAATAATATGAAAATAAAAAGTGCTAAATCCTTTCGGCAATGGTATAAGAACTTAACCCCAGCAAGACAACAAGCATCTGAATTTTGGGATGAAAATTTCATAGGTGCACAACATGAAGATTTTTCAGGTTTTTTTACAATGTATCATGGCGATAAAGTAAATGTATATGATTTCTTAAGAAAAGAAGTTGAAATGGCCGAAGACGGACAAGCTATTTACGAATTTGTCCAAAATGCGGCTGACAGTGATTCTACAAAATTTTACATGTTTTATGATGAGAATTACTTAATGGTCATAAACAACGGAAGCGTGTTTTCAAAAGAAGGAATTAAATCAATTTTGAATATCGGCCAAAGTTATGGAAAACAAGACCCTGATAAAATTGGCAGATATGGGATAGGGTTTAAATTGGTGCATAGATTGGTTGGTAAATCTTCAGGACTAAACGAATTACTCAATGTAGATAATCAAGGGTATAGAGGTCCAATTTTGTTTTCTTGGTCAGATAAATCACAATTCGATAGCTTTTTAAATGCAGATGATTTTGAATATGTTCACTTCAACGATAATAATGCACCTTGGATATTGAAAATTCTAATCACTAATTTCCCTGCACAGCCCAATGAGAAAGTAAAAGATTTAGATTATAGTGAAATTGAACCATTTAAAAACAAAGAATTAAAAAGTTTTCAATCCTTTTTAAATTCTTGTAGTGATAAAATTGATTTGAAGCCCTCTAACAGTGGAACTGTTTTTTTTCTAAAACTTGGTGATAATAAATTTGATTATCTTCAAAAACAGGAACAAGAGTATTTGAATGGATTATCCACTTCAATGCATTTCCTAAAATCACTTGACACATTAGTTATAAATGAAAACCTTGTAAACAAAGATATAGAAGCAACTAATGTTTTAGAATTTACCATTAAAAATGGTTCAGATAGTTTCAATGAAATTGGCTTAACAGAGACGAGAGACAAGGAATCAGATGCAAAATTTAAAATCTGTTTTGCTGATAATGCTAGCTCTGCAAACGAAATAAAAAAACATCCCAATATATACAAATATTTCCCTGCGGTTAAAGAGGTTAATAAATTAGCATTTGTAATTCACAGTAATTTATTTGAATTATCGAGTAACAGACAAAATCTTACAGAAACACCTATCAATAAAAATCTACTTGAGCTATTATCAAAACAGTTGATAGCCAGGATGGATGTCTATAAATCTTCAAACAGAGATACATTTAAAAATCTTTTCACAAGTATATTAATGTCTGAAGAAGCATCAAGTGGTTCTTCGGGGAGCGGTTGGCAAAATGAATTTTTTTATAATAATTTATTAAAGTATATAAGGGGAGTTGTACCAGCAAAAAATGGTAACTATTCAAACAATCCTCAAAACGTAAAAATCAACAAGCTTAAATCTCAACTAAAATTAGCGGATTTTGGATTAGGTCATATTCAATGGTTTGAGTGGGATAATGAAGCAGATAGATTGCTTATAGAGGAAGCTATCAAATCTGAAAAATTGGGGATTGAAGAATGGGACATAAGAAACGTTATAGAAAATGCCGATATTGATAGTATAAATAATTGGATTGCTAATTGTGAAGAACCAGCGTATAATGACTTTTTAAATGAATTAGAAGAAAGTTATTTAAGATCAGAAACTAAAGAAAAGATTCGTCAAATTAAACTCTTTAAATTTACCAATGGAAAGTTTTTTTCGCTTAACGAAGTAATTATAAAGGATGATTATGGTAGACCTAAATTTAGATATTCAAATTGCTTTTTGAGTAGCATCAAAACCAAAGGAATAAAAAATGAACTTATTAAATTAGGACTGGTCGTTTCAGAATTGTTGATTGAAGATTATCCTACTATTTTTTCTACAATTATCTCACCCGATGGTAGAAAACAATATGACCTAATTGCTAAATGGTGCATAGAAAATGGAAATAAACTATTAGCCGATGAAAAGAAAAAACTATTCCTCAATTTCATTAGCGATGCAACAAAATTTGACAATGTAGTCGAAGGCACCTTAAAAGATTTACATCTATTTTGCAACAGCAATTCCGAAATAAAATCACTGAATAAACTTATTGATTGTAATCTTAATACAGCAAGTTGGCTAAATACTTACAAAATAAACAAAGATGAGTTTTTTACTGAATTAAAACCTTATTTGCTTTCCGAGCAAGAAGAAATATTTGAAGAAATATTTATTCCTAATCAAGAAAAAATCCTTTCTGAATTAACAGAAGCAAACGAAATAAAATCACTGATAAAACTTTACCATGATAATCAAAAGCAGTTTTTTAAGGAATATATCATAAAGAAAACGGAACATTCTTTTTCAATAGCTCAAAAAACAAGTAGTACGTATCAAGTACAATCAGCCGATCCAGAAGCAAGAAAATTTATTCATAAAAACTGTGCTAACAATCTATTTGTACTTCCTTATGAGTTTTTGGAATATAAAGATGAAGACGGTATAGTAAAGACTATTGATTTACACAAAAAAATAATTGAGATTGTAGATGTTAATCTTCACAAGGAAGAACTTGTAAATATTATACATTATCAAGAAGCAAAAAAGCTTTTTCTGCAAGAACTTTCAAAGTTCAGGTTTAATTCTAAATCTGTCTATACTAAAGATGATTACGAGTTCAAAATAATGGAATTGGCTTGCAGTGAATTAAAGGAAAATGATTTTCAAAATTTTAGGCAGAGAGTTAAAATAGTAAAAGATGGCCCAATTTATAATCTTTCCGAGATTTCGTTATTTACTGATAGAATAGAAATTGCTAATAGAGAATTTAGCTTATCAAAAATTTTACCATTGACACATCAAAATAGTGATTTGATAAGTGATTTAATTTCACAATTTAATGGTTTAGGTATACCGAATGAAAAACTGAATATCTTGTTTGGGGTTAATGAAGAAGTTGATAAAGACAATGTGTTTGAAAAGTTTATAGAACAAGCCGAAACACTGGAAAACCCAGAGCAATTCTTTTTTTTAGTTTATTATCATCAAAAAAATCCAGATTCAGATATATCAAAATTGGGTTTTGATTTGAAACATGCTGTTTTCCCGTCTGAATATGCGTTAGAAAATGAAAAACTACCTGAATATTTGAAAAAATGGATAAATAACGAAGAAATTAAATTGTCCGAACTTGAAAAATTAGGTATTTGGACTGAAAACACTGTTTTGGTACAGTTACGTAAGTTTTTGAAAGGAGATATTAATGAATTTTCCAATGTTAGGTTGGCACAAGACACCCGATTTAATGAAGATGAAACAATGCTATTTAATACGTTTGAATGGCTCAAAGTAAAAGGAATAAAACTTCCAGCATCAGAACAGTTTGAATCATTAAAGAAGATTGTAGGTGTTATCAATGAAAGTCGAAAAAGTAAAGGTGAATTAATAATACAAAAGGAATACAACTTTGAAGTATTAAAGGAAAATTCAACAATATGGCAAGAAACAGAGAGTTTCACTGTTTTATTGTACGAAGATCAAATGCCTTTACTGATCGGACTTAATGAAATTAAAGAGTATGTTTTTTATGCCTACAGGAATGGTGATTATGCCGTAAATAATAACATCATTTATATAAATTCAAAAAAAGATAAAATGCAAACACTTCTAAAAGTAGCCTCTGATGATAAAAATAATTTTTTACCTAAAGATTTGTTGGAATTTTTTGGTGAAAGGAATGAAGGTGAAAATGAAGAAGATCAACACCCCAATACCTCTTTCCTTGATGAAGTAAATCAATTTATAGCTGAAGAACTTGAAGATACGGAATGGTCTGATTACATACCTGATTTAAAGAATTTATTACAAGATTTTAGTAATCATCCTCAAGAAAAACAGAAACTATTTAACCTAATTGCTAAAATCAAATTAGCAAAAGAAAGGAATATTAAATATGAAGATTCGGATGAAGGTTTTAATGTTGTAAAAATAGGTGATGAAAAGTATTTTGTACATAGTGCTAGAGGGGCGTTTGCCTATATTCATCCGAATGAGATTCTAAAAATGATAAATGAGAAATACAAAATGGCTCTTGATTTTAATACTAAATCAAGAATTAAAATCTATGACAAGGCAGAAGACATACTTGAATTAAACACAAACCACATTCTTGCTTTTCAAGGTGATAAACCATTTGAAGATTTAATTGCTTTTTGTGAAGCGAATAGAGGCGAGAAAAAACACTTACTAATTATTGATAAAGACAATGCAAATGAAAAATCTAAAGCATACCTAAAATTATTTAACAATAGTGAAGATGACTATCAATAATAGTAAACATATTAACTTAATACAAGACGAACTACTTTATCAAACAAATGAGTTCGAAAAATTGCTGAAAAAACAAGCAGCAAAAATGTTTGTAGAGAATCAGCTTTATTTGTGTAGATACCAAGGATATGATGAGGTTAGGGGTAATATTATTGTAAGGTTTGATCATAAAATATGCTTTCCACCACGTAAGAATGAAAATTTACAATGCTTCGTTTCTTCAATTCAAGATGATAATGTGAAAAATTGGGGAGGTCTTACTTATGAGAAATTGAGAACAAATGTTGCTACTCAATTTGAGAGTAAAACGGTGTTTTTTAAATATGAAACCAATCAAACTATTGTTGGGCTGTCTGGAGTAAAAGTTGAAGATATTGAAAAGTATGAAAGAAATGCTTTAGTGTTTTTAGCCCCAACTGACCCGCCATTACAATACCTGATTAATCTTGTGGACTTTTTAAAACAAGTAAAGCCAAATACAAATAAACTATTAGAGTTAAACATTGAAGAGAAAAATTGGAATCCACTGCCTTTAGTTGTGGATGAAGACATTATAACTAACATACAAACAGATTTTTTCAAAACAGATACAATAATTATACAAGGACCACCGGGTACAGGAAAAACTTACCTTATGGCCTTATTGTGTGGTGCATTACTTAAATCTGAATTTAGAATACTTGTTACTGCATTAACTAACAGAGCTTTGATTGAATTAGCGGAGAAAGAGCATTTAAAAACTGCATTACAACAAGGTAAAGTTTATAAATCGGCATTAACGGCTGAAGAACAAAAAAATGAAAAAGCAAAAGGTCTTCAATCTTTTAAAAGTTTGAGCAAGCAACAACCGCAAATGTTGTTGACTACTTATTACATAATGAGTCAAATTGCAACGAAAGCAGTCGTTGATGAACACTTTGATTATATCATTATAGAAGAAGCAAGTCAGGCCTTTTTGTCAACTATAGCGTTAGCAAAAAAGCTTGGTAAAAAATGCATAGTAATTGGTGATATTAAACAACTTGAACCAATTTTTCATAAAGAATATGCGCCCGAAGACATAAATAATTATCATTGGATGATTTGTGGGCTTAAATCTATAAGTTTTTATTTTCCAGGTGCAAAGCAATACATCTTAACCGAATCTTATCGTTTAACTGAAAACGCTATTAAAGGAACAAATTTGTTTTATGGAGATGTATTAAAAAGCAAGTCAGATATAAAGCTTCCACTTGATTTTTTCAATTATCCAATGCTTAAAAAGTACTTGAATAATCTTGGTGGTTCGAGTTTGATAAGGTTCCAACTACCCGAAGGTAGGCTTCCTTCTGCTGAATGTTCAAGATTTATTGTGCAATTAGTTGACCAAATTAAACAGTATAATAAGAAATCAGAAATAGCAGTTTTAGCTTTTCATAAAGATTCCATTCGTTCACTTCAAAAAGAAATTTTTGCAAAATGTGTAAACACTGAAAATCTTTTAGTAGAAACAATTGATAGAGTTCAAGGGCTTACAACAGATTTTTGTATTTTCTTTGTTCCGGTTGAAGGTATTCCATTTGCATTACAAGCAAATCGTTTCAACGTAGCCACATCAAGATCTAAATTTTGTACGTTAATTGTTTCAGACGAAACGATTCCCTCATTCTATTCTGTTATTGATAAAAATGTAAAACAATTCATGCTCTCAATAAGCAATTCAAGTTATTGTGAAGAAAAAACAGAAAATATTCAATCAAAAAATATAACCGAAACAAAAAATCAAAAAAGACCTAATATTGTTGGTTATATAGACCCATCCAAATTTGAAAAACCACGAAAGGAGATCAATAAAAATAAGGAAAACCTTTATATCATTGATACAAACGTATTTGTAGATTATCCCGAGATTATATCCAAAATAAGTAAAGAATATCCAATAATCTTATCTGCAAAAGTTATTGATGAATTGGATCATTTAAAGTCTAAATTGGATAACGAAGGAAAAAGAAATGTACAAAAAGCGTTAAAGTCAATAAACGGTCATTTGGAAACCAGAGATTTAAGAATGGAATTATCAGATACATCCTTATTACCGGTTGATTTTAACAAACATTCCCCTGATAACCAGATTCTGACAGTGGCATTAAAATTCAAATCAGAAAATCCTATTCTTTTAACTTCGGATAATGGCCTACAAGTAAAAGCTAAAGGATTAAAGGTTACAACTATTTCTTTAAAAGCTTTTTTAATGCAATTACGTTATTAATGTTTTATGAAAACTTCATTACAAAACATAATAGAGTGTATCAAAACATTAAATCTAGAAAAGTTAGATCTATTACTTGACGACAATAGATCATACATGGGTGTTCCTAAAGCGAGTTTTTTAAAAGCTTTAAAAAGTGAGATTCAAAAAGAGGTAAATGGAGGCTTTAAGGGTTTTGATAAAGTGTTAGTTGGAAGTTGTGGGTCTTGTAATAAAGGATGTACTTCCCATAGTTTTATTTCAAACGGTTTATCCTTGGACTTGTTTTTTGAGGTAAGAGGTGACGAGGTAATAGACATATATTTATGTCATGACTTTTTACATAAGGATAAAATCCAGAATAATATTACATTCTCATTTTATGAAGAAAGTAATACAAATTTTGTTCCATCAGAAAGTTATTTATACAAAAAACAAAAGGCCGATAGAGCGGTTGATGATTTCAAGTATCTAACTAGGAACCAGCTAATAAATATTGATGACCTTGAGGACTGGAAGAAAAAATATAAAGATATTGTAAAGCGTTTTGGATTCAACGATCCATTTGTGTTAGAAAAATATAATGGTTTTATTGAGTTTGACGAGTTATGTTATGATGTTGTAAGTTTTTTAGATTTTAAATATAATGCAAGGTCTTCTAGTAAGGCATTGAAAGAATACCATTCAATTAAGTCTGAAAAGAGTTTGGTGCAATGGTTAATAGATAATAAGGATATCGAATTACATAATGTTTTTGAACGCACTGAAAAATGGCGAAAAACAGGTTTTATTCGATTGTCTGAAAACTTAGACGTTATCGTTGATTGTTCAAGTTGTATAGATGCATTTATATTTGCTGAATTATATTCTAAGGAAGAGTTTGAGCTCATGGAGAAGTATAAACCGACCATGGAACACTTTACTAAATTTGGAAGTATACATTATGATTTAATTACTAATCTCAAGCTTCATAAGAAGTATTTAGATATTTTACCAATTAGTTCTGATAATCCATTTGATTTTGAGCTTAAGGATTAGTATTGGAGTAGTAGGCTGCATGACTTTAGGATTCATGTATTATTTAAAAAATCCTACAAGCCTTCCTTCATAACTTTGAATCATATTAATTTTAAAATATAAAAAATGAAAAGATTTAAAGATGAACCAACACAAGCGGATTTAGATAACCATGCAAACCAATTGAACCCCAATAACGAAGAATACTGGCATTCTAGGGAAGAAAACTAAAACCTAATTTAGATAATCCTAATTGGTTTAGTAAAAATGATTTTTACTATTTTTATAGCATAAGTTCATGATAAAATGAGTTTATAAATTTTCCAAACTAATAGCAATGTTTTTATAGCATTGCTATTTTTGTTTATATGATAGATTTTATAAAGTTGATTGATGAAAATAAGCAGCTTCTGAGTAATAGCAGTAGTTTGAAAGTTGTAGAGGGTTTGTTTATAAATAAGTATGGCAGTGAAGAAAAAGCTAAGGAGGCTTTTAAAGCAATTTTAGAACAATCTAAAAAAAATGATAATCTTCAAGAATTAATTTTTTCTGAGTTTGGATTGGATAAAATTATTCAAATTTTGAATTCTTTTACAGAGGCATCTAATTTAAAAGAGACCTTTGAAAATCTACAAAAAGTAAAGCAAAACATTTTAAAAGAAGAAACTCGAGAAAGTAAAGAAACATTCTTAAATAACTTAGGGCTGTTAAGAAATGCAGCACAGCACGTTGACATATCTGAAACCTCTAAAGATAACCTTATCAATTATATTAATGAGAATGTTATTTTTAATCTAGCAAATACCAGAAAAGAATTAGGCTATCCAGATCCTCGTCCATTTAATTATTGGTTGAAATTTTTTTTTCAGGGTAAATACAATGATAAAATAAATGAAGGAAACTCTAAAAACTCAGGTAAGCTTACTTTTTTTGAATATTTAGAGGTAGTTTCTGCATTTCTTTTGAGTTATGATGAAAGTAAAATAGACTATTCAAACCCTGAGAAAATGCTCAAACGTTTTGAACTTCAGAAAAAAACACAAAAACAAGTATTAAAATATATTACTAATAACAACTATAGCTACTTAAAGGAGAAACTAGGGGATTTATACATATCGGATGTGTATAGGAATAAATTTGGTGACCAACCTTATGATACGTCCAAGAGGAAAATACCATATAGTATATGTTCCATAATAAAAAAGCATATTGAAGAGGAGTATTTTGATTAATAATTGTTTACACTAATATATATTACTATACCTTCCTGCATATCATAATAGGGATAGTCACCAAGGTGATTAGCCGGCAAATTTTTTATAGGATGGTATCTAGCATTTAGTTTTTCTATAATGGAAATTAAATCTCCTTTTGTGGCAGGTTTATTCTTTTCAGAAGTTAAAAGTTTGGTTATGGTATCAGCTAATAGGGTTCCAGTAGCTGCATTACCTACACCTGCCAAAGACATACTTTGGTTAGTGTTATCAGGTGACTTTTGTTGCGGTAAGTTGTTGTTGTTTACAGTTTTTCGTGAATGATATGCCGCAGAACGACAAGAATTACTGCAATATCGCTGTACTCGGCGTCGTTTGGGTTTGTACTTAATGTAACAATATTCGCATATATAAAATTCCTTGTCTCTCATTTAAGCGTAAAATAAACGTTTGTTTTACGCTAAGTTACCGTTTTTCTTTCAAAAGTTTAGGGTCGATGTTAAAAACCTGCTGCAACAATACTAAATCAACCTCTTCTTTTGTTGGCAATATGGCTTTCTGCTTTGTATCGGCTTTCTTAGGTTTTGAAATTCTTGGTATAGACTTTTTTGGTTTAGACTTATTAACCTTTTGATCAACATTTTTTAGATCTTGGAATGAAGGAGGTTTCATTTTAAAAACTCTACTATAATCAACTAAGTCCTTCCAAATACCGAAATGAGATTTCAGTTGTTCTTTGTGGTTCTTTAGAAGATCGTACTGTGATTCTAAGTACCCTTGTACATGAGAATCATAGTTCAAGGTTTGATGTAAAGCATCATTTTTAGTCAATTCAGCAACTGTCAGCCAAGTATCTAGTTCTGTAAAATATTGATCTATAAAAAATTTAAAAGTATCATCATTATACTGCTCTCGCATTTTTAAAATTTCAAAAAGGTTAGAATTTAGAATTACCTTTTTATCCGTTATAGGGAGAGCATCATAAATATTTGAGTAGACCTTATATTCGTTCTCCTTATTTCTAACAATTAAATGATTAGTGAATTTAATGTTATCGAGTTCGCTTAGATCTTTACCTATTGCTTTTTCAAACAACTTTCTAGGAAGGAAGAATATTGCAGGTTGACTAATTCCTAGGAGTAAAGCTTCTAATGTGTTTTGATTCATATTTTTTTACCTTTTAATAAATCGGAATAATCTTGCGGTAACTCAGCATCTATATCACGAAGATATTTTTCTAATGCTGTCATAGTACTATGACCTGTGATAAGCATTAGTCTACTTTTGGCTTCAAAAGGTGAAGTATCTTTAGCCATTGCCCTGTATAGTCTTGTGATAAAAGTATGTCTAAAACTGTAGAGTGTATAATCTTTATTAAAACCTAGTTCTTTTTTTATCTCTGAAAATCGTTTCCCAAAATTAGTTCTGCGGTTAATTTCTGTTGCTTTCCATGGTCCTCCAATTTTGTTTGGTGTAAACAATAAATCTTCTGGTTGGCATTTCGAAAGATCAGGCAGTTCGTTAAACAAAATGTCTGGTATGAGTTTAGTCTTTAAAACCTTATTCTTGGCTTCAAATTTTAAAGTCTTTTCATCAAAATTAATATCCTTAATTTTCAATCGACAAACTTCTAGAGGTCTTAGAAAGTTATACGAAATGAATTTAATGTAGAGTAGGAGAATAGGATCTTCTTTTTCTAAATGGCTAAAAATACGTTCTTGCTCCTTATCGGTATAGGTTTTGTGTCGCTGAGGTTTAGATTTTAACGACTTAATACTTTTTATAAAATTACGCTCTATAATTTCGTTATCTTCTAAAACCTGAAAAATTGTGCTAAACACTGTTTTGTAATTATTTCTATTTCTTGGTGAAGATTGAAGCTGTACTTCATTAAGAAATTCTAAGACATGCTTTTTTTCTAAATGCTCAATATGAGTTATTGCTTTATGTCTTTTTTTAAGCCATCTGTGAAATTTATAGATACGAGATGTATAGTCCTCGAGTGTTTTTGCTTTGGTGACGTTGATTTTTAGCTCTAATGCACGGTTAAAGGCGTCTAAAACCTTTGGTGACAAGGGTTTTAGTGGTTTTTCTTTTTTCGGATTTGGTGTTGTTTTTTCAACAGGTTTTGGCTCTGTTTTGGGTGTAACTTCAGAAACGTGTTCTTTTTCGTGTTCCTTCTGCGGTAAAGTTTCTGTAGATCTTAAAACTTTATGATTTTCAGTAGTTTGTGTTGGTTTTTGAGTATGCCTTTGGTAAAGCTCTGTATTGTCTTCAAACGGATTATAACCTTGTTTCAAAAACCGCAATAAACGCTTCTTATATAGACTAAGTACACTATAGCGCTCGGCTTTAGTTTTAAATCGATTTGCACCTCCGTATATGTTTTTCATGCGTTTCATCTTTCCCGTCTCCGGGTTGCGGTACGAAAAATAAACATACCATCGCTTGCTTAAATCTCCGTCTGCGTCAAAAATTTTTGGTGCTGAAAATTTTCTTTTGTGTTCCAAATCGTGTTCTAAATCGTGTTCGTTTAAGAACTCTAAGGTAATCAAATCATAAATAATACACATAAAAAAACGGTTTAGCGTGAACTAAACCGTTGATTTTGTGTAATTTAAGTTTTTGTAGCGAGATCGAGATTTGAACTCGAGACCTCCGGGTTATGAATCCGACGCTCTAACCAACTGAGCTACCTCGCCATTTTTGCGGTTGCAAATATATAAACAAAATCTAGTACCACAAACAATACATTCTAAAAAAATTATTTTTCATATAAAGTTTTGAATTGAACCATAATTGCATATATTGAGCACATAATACAACGCATATATGGACGATAAAGAAAAATTTGAAATGGAGTTTGTGGTACATGCATCACCATCGCTTCTGTACCAGTATATATCAACACCTTCGGGTTTATCAGAGTGGTTTGCTGATAACGTAAATTCTCGTGGTGAAATGTTTACTTTTATTTGGGATGGTTCCGAGGAACAGGCCAAATTATTAAGTAAAAAAAGTGGTGAAAGAATAAAATTTAGATGGCTAAGTGATGATGAAGATGGTGCTTCTTACTATTTTGAAATGCGTATCCAAGTCGATGAGATAACAAAAGATGTTTCCTTGATGATTACGGATTATGCAGAAGATGATGAAGTAGAAGAAGCTAAAATGCTTTGGGAAAACCAAATTTCTGGTCTAAAACAAGTTTTAGGCTCAGCATAAGGTGTAACTAACTATTCTATTATATCTTTGTCTCGATTTCATATTTTATATAAATCGAGACTTTTTTTATGGTAAATTTTAACGGAACAATACTTCCAAAAACAGATTCAAAATTATCTACAAACAATAGAGGTTATAAGTATGGAGATGCTTTATTTGAAACCCTAAAAGTTGTAAATGGCAAAATATTTTTTTGGGAAGATCATTACTTTAGGTTAATGGCTTCTATGCGTATTCTTAGAATGGATATTCCTATGAATTTTACAATGGAATTTCTGGAAGCCGAAATATTAAAAACTGTTGAAGCCAATGACTTGCTCAATACAGCTGCAAGAGTCCGTTTTAATGTTGATAGAGGTGAAGGAGGTTTATATTTACCATCCACTGAAGCTGAAGTAAATTATAATATTACTGCGGAAGTACATTCAGAACCTTTCTATTCTATAGACGAAGACTCTAATTATATTGTAGATCTGTATAAAGATTATTTCATGGCTCCAGGATTACTTTCTGGTCTAAAATCTAACAATAAAGCTATTCAGGTTTTGGGAAGTATTTATGCCAATGAAAATGATTTTGATAATTGTTTAGTATTAAACACTAATAAAAGCGTTATTGAAGCCCTAAACGGAAACCTTTTTTTGGTAAAAGGCGATAAGATAAAAACACCACCTCTTGAAGATGGTTGTCTAAAAGGAGTAATGAGGAAACAGATTCTCGAAATCCTTTCAAAAAATGTTAATCTATATGTTGAAGAAGCTTCTATAAGTCCTTTTGAACTTCAAAAAGCAGATGAATTATTTGTAACCAATGTTATAAAAGGTATTGTACCAATAACTCAATATCGTAAAAAGAAATTTTCGACACAGTTTTCTAAAGGTTTGGTAGGTAAATTGAATGCTAAACTGCGTTTGGCTCAGTTATAACTTGGATTTTCTGGTGCATTAGACCAAATACTGTAGTCACCACCCAATTCTAACATTTTTTCGCGCCAAAATGTAGAACAGCTTTTGGCAATGATTTCGTTGTTGTGAATGTTTTCTGAAACAAGCCAAGCATTAGATTGAAGTTCGTTATCTAGTTGTTGCTCATCCCAACCCGAATATCCTAAAAAGAATTTAATGTCTTCTTTAGATATCATATTTTTATTGATAAGGTCTAGGACAACATTAAAGTCGCCTCCCCAAAATATACCATTAGAAATTTCTATACTATTTGGTATAAGCTCCGGTGATTTATGAATAAAATAAAGATTGTCTTGCTCTACAGGACCACCATTATAGATAGTGAATTCCGAATCGGTACCTTCAATAAGATCTTTAAGGTTATAGTTTAAAGGTTTGTTCAGGATAAAGCCTACTGATCCTAAAGCATTATGATCTGCCAAAAGAATAACGGCACGGTTGAATGATAAGTCACCGATTATGGATGGTTCAGCAATTAATAGGTTGCCTTTTTCGGGTTTATTCATCACTTTTTTGCTTTTAGGACAACTAAATCTAAATTTTTTTTATCAAAAATGCAAAATAATGGCTTTAAAAATTGGAATAAAAAAAGTCCGCTCAACGAGCGGACTTGATATTTTAAACAAAAAATGTCTTAGTTAACAGCATTGCTTAAGTCAGAACCTGCCTTAAACTTTACTACATTTTTAGCTTTAATCTTGATAGTTTTACCAGTTTGAGGGTTTCTTCCTTCTCTTGCAGCTCTTTTAGAAACTGACCAAGAACCAAAACCTACTAAAGAAACTCTGTTTCCTTTTTGTAGAGATCCTTCGATATCAATTAATAAAGAATCTAATGCTTTTTTTGCAGCTGCTTTTGTAATTCCAGCATTCTCTGCCATACCATTGATTAAATCTGTTTTGTTCATAAATATTAAATTTAAATTGTTAAAAAATCGGTTTTTAAATATTAGTTCTTAAAATCCGTCAGACAAAATTATTAGGAAAATTAAGCTACGCAAGTAATAGCAAGGGAAATACGGGATATTGTTGATAACTTAGGGCATTTGTTAATAAAGACCATGCATTTCGTCGGATTTTTTATAAAACCAATGATAACAGGGGTTTACAGCAGTTTTGCTGATTCGGAAAAATTATATCCATTTAAAAGTGATTTTACATCCATTTTTCGTTTTCCAGGAAGTTGCATTTCTTTAATATTTATATAACCTCCTGAGCAAGCTACCTTTAATTCATTTTTATCTGAGATGATAAAACCATTGTCAAGATTATGCTCGTCTTTAACTTTTTCTACACCATAAATTTTAACCGTTAAAGATGTTTCTTCCCCGTTATTAAGATAACACCAAGCCGTTGGAAAAGGATTTAAGCCTCTTATTTTATTATATATAGTATCTAAAGGTAAAGACCAATCTATTTTACAATTATCACGATTGAGCTTGTAAGCTGTTTTTAAATCGTCTTCTTGAGTCTGTATTGTAGTTCTAACTGAGTTTTCTTCAATTTGCTTTACGGTTTCTATAACGAGTTGGCTACCAACTTCCATAAGTTCATCATGAAGCTCACCAACAGTAGTGTCATCTTTAATTTCTGTTTCTTTACTGGCTATAATAGCACCAGTATCAATTTTTTCATCTATAAAGAATGTGGTAACTCCCGTTTTAGTTTCACCATTTATAATAGCCCAATGTATCGGAGCAGCACCTCTGTATTGTGGTAATAACGAAGCATGAAGGTTAAAAGTACCGTATTCTGGCATTTGCCAAACAACTTCTGGTAGCATTCTAAAAGCCACTACAATCTGTAGATTGGCATTTAAGGCTTTTAGTTCGTTAACAAAATCTTCTGCTTTTAAGTTTTTAGGCTGTAAAACATTTAAATCATGCTTTAGCGCAAACTCTTTTACAGCAGATGCTTTTAACTTTTGACCACGACCAGCTGGTCGGTCTGGTGCGGTGATGACACCAACAACATTATAATTGTTATCAATTAAGGTTTTTAAGGTTGCTACTGCAAAATCTGGTGTACCCATAAAAACAATTCGTAAGTTGCGTTTGTCCGTCATATAATAGAATAGGTGTTAGCGTTTGTGATTTTAATTTTTCTAATTTCAATGAGTTCAGAAAGGCTTTCTAGTAATTCTTTTTCTGAACATTCAAGTTTATAAAGTAATTGCCGCGAAGATAAAGCTTCATTCTGTAAAGCTTTTAGAATTTGATCTGAAACCTTAGTTTTTGAGGGCTTATATCCTTTAGTATTTTTTCTGCAAACGGAACAAATACCACATTCTTCATTAGAACTTTCACCAAAATAGGCCAAGAGCTGTTGATTTCTACATTTGGTATCATTATTAACATAGCTTAAAACCGAAGCAATTTGCTGATGTTTTAGTGTATGCTGTTGTTTAATGGTTTTGGCAATTGGGTTAATAGTGATGTCGTCTTCACGAGGTTTTAAAAAAGTGATTTCAGAATCGGTATTGGCAATCTGAAGTTTTATAATCTCATCCTTTTCTAATTGTTTTAGCTGAGCAATAACATCTTTTTCTGAAAGCTCCGTTTTCTGAACAATAAGATTCAGGTTCACTTTGGTTTCATAATCAAAAATACCTCCGTACGTTCTTAGCAATACTTTTACAATAGTATTGAGCTGTAAATGCCTTTCTAAATATTGAAATAAAGCCGCATTTGTTATTACAAATTGAATTTTAGTTCTAAAGTTAAAATGCTGATTGAGTGAAATAACAGCATTTCTATCTAATAACAATAAGGCATTGTAAGTAATACCTGGATGTAATTTGTAAGTAGAACAAAAGGTTTTAAAATCGAACTGATGTAGACTATTTTCGCCTTCACCATAAGGGATTTGAAAGTAGTTACAAAGTTTATTAAAAACGGTCTTAACAAACTCAACGGAAGCCAATGTACTCAGAAACTGATTTCGTAAATGATCTTCATCTATCGCTTGTTTTAAAATAATGGCTTTTGCTGGTTTTCCGTCTCTTCCAGCTCTTCCGGCTTCTTGGTAATAATTTTCGAGACTTTCGGGTAAATTAAAATGAATAACATTGCGTACGTTAGCTTTGTCAATACCCATTCCAAAAGCCGTAGTTGCTACCATGATTTGCTTTTGCTCATTGGTCCATTGGTAAAGTCGCTCTTGCTTTTCTTTATTAGTTATGCCACCATGATAAAATGTGGAAGCAAAACCTTTAGCATTTAAATAATTACTGATTTCAATGGTACTTCGTCTATTTCTTACATAGACAATTGAAGCTCCTTGATTGGTTTTTAAAATATGTTGAAGCTGAAAAAGCTTATCGTCAGTTTTAATAACACCATAAGCAATGTTCGGTCTAGAAAATGATGCCTTATAAATCTTCGGATTAATAAAGTCTAAATTATCAATGATATCCTCAACGACGTCTCGTTTTGCTGTAGCGGTTAGTGCAATACAATTCACATGCGGATGTATTTGCCTCAACATACTAATATTTTTGTAAGCTGGTCTAAAATCATTTCCCCATTGGCTAATACAATGAGCTTCATCTACAGCGATTAAATTCACACGCATTTGCTGAATACGTTCTTGTACAATAGGTTGTTGTAGACGTTCTGGTGAGAGGTATAGAAATTTATAGTTACCGTAAATACAATTGTCTAACTTGGTATCTAATTCAGCATAAGATAATCCTGAAGTTAATGCAATAGCTTTTATACCTTTTTGCTTTAAAGTATTTACCTGGTCTTTCATTAAAGCAATTAAAGGTGAGACTACAATACAAATCCCATCTTGAATTAAAGCCGGAATTTGAAAACAAATTGATTTTCCACCACCAGTTGGTAGCAAGGCAAAAGTGTCTTCGTGCTCTAAAACCGAAGTTATAATCTCTTCTTGATATGGCCTAAAGGAACTATGATTCCAATAGCGTTCTAAAACTTCTATAGGATGCATTACTGCAAATTTAATGAGTCTAGAATAAATTTACTTCTATTCTCAACACTATCAAAAGGAACATCGATTAAATGATACCCAAATCGCTTGTAGGCTTCAAGCAAATGATGGTGTATTTCTATGGCTTCTTCAAAGTTTTCATAGCGTTCGCTATCACTTGTAAATATGTCTTGCCAAGGTGCCAAAATATAAATAGCATCGTATTTATAGGTTTCACAAGCATTTACAAAATGATCAGGATAGGTGTCACCTATATAATCCATATAAGCCAAAACGTCAGGTAAACCTCTGTCTATAAAAACAACTTCCGAAGATTCTTTTTCGGCATCATTAAACTGCTTAATTCTGCCCTCTAATAATTTTTCACTAAAGCGTAGCGGCTCGGTTAAAAAAAGCTGATCTATGCCTTCAGCTCTAGCTTGTAGCGTTACTTGTCTAGAAATTTCTTCATAACATAAATAACCATCAGCTATTAAATGATTGATAATGGACGTTTTTCCTGTGCCTGGACCACCAGCGATAACAATTTTTTTAGGATTCAATATTGGCAATGTTTTTGAAGTATAATTCGTGACAAAAATAAAAAGATAAAAGTGTAAAGTTAAATGTATCTTTGCAACTGAAAAATTTTGATATGGATAGTTCTAAAAAAACAGAAGAATTTTACGATAAACTTAAGTCACAACTCTACGATACAGCACTCTGGCCTTCAGAGTATTTGTATAAATTTATTGTGGTTTCTAAGGGGAGTGGAATTAAAGATATAGAAGACCTTTTTGATAATTTGGGTGCGGTAATTAATACCAACGAATCTAAAAATGGTAAATATACCAGTGTATCCATCAATGTTAGAATGAAAAATCCTGAAGCTGTAATTGCCAAATACAAGGAGGTTGCAGAAAATGTGGAAGGAGTAATTTCTCTTTAAATTTCTTTTAAGCATCATAATTTTTTGTACTTTGCAACAAAACCTAGAGACTTCAGGTTTTAATAATTATTTACTACACATTTTATAATTTTGATCGACAATTTAGAATACAATACAGAGCGCGAACATCTTATTATTCCCGAGTATGGACGTCATCTGCAAAAGATGATTAATTATGCGAGGTCGCGTGAGACTAAAGAAGAACGTAACAAAGTAGCAAAAGCTATAATTTCGGTGATGGGAAATCTACAACCACATTTAAGAGATGTGCCAGATTTTCAACATAAATTATGGGATCAGCTTTTTATAATGGCAGATTTTGATATTGATGTAGACTCACCATACGGCAAACCTTCAAAAGAAGATATTCAAGCAAGGCCAGAGCCTTTAAAATATCCTCAAAACCATCCGAAATACCGTTTTTATGGTAATAATATCAAAACGATGATTGATGTTGCTGTAAGTTGGGAGGATGGTGATTTAAAGGAAGCTTTGACCTTTACTATTGCCAATCATATGAAAAAGTGTTTCCTTAATTGGAACAAAGATACAGTGGAAGATGATGTGATTTTCGATCATCTTTATGAGCTTTCTGGAGGAAAAATAAACCTAAAGAATGTTGATGAAGATTTAAGTGATGCTAATAGTTTAATGCGTTCAAAATCAAAGTATAGTAAGAATAATTCCAATAAAAAAGGAAAGAAAAAATATTCTAACAACCGTAAACGTTACTAATAGCGAATGAGTACATTTAAAATAGAAGGCGGACACCAACTTAAAGGATCTATTAAACCTCAAGGCGCTAAAAATGAAGCTTTACAAATACTTTGTGCAGTTTTATTAACTCCAGAAACGGTTACGATAAATAATATTCCAGATATTATTGATGTTAATAAACTCATTGCTTTATTAGGAAAGCTTGGAGTAAAAATCGAAAAGTTAGGTAAAGGATCTTACACTTTTAAAGCAGACGAAGTCAACCTAAAATATTTGGAATCGGCAGAATTTAAGGAAGATGGAAAGGGGTTACGCGGTTCTATAATGATTGTTGGGCCTTTATTAGGGCGTTTTGGTAAAGGGTATATCCCAAAACCAGGTGGTGATAAAATTGGTCGTCGTCGTTTAGATACGCACTTTGAAGGTTTTATAAATCTTGGCGCAAAATTCAGATACAATAGAGAAGACTATTTTTACGGAGTAGAAGCAGACGAGCTTAAAGGTACATACATGCTTTTAGACGAAGCTTCTGTGACAGGTACAGCAAACATTGTTATGGCTGCCGTTTTAGCTAAAGGTAAAACAACAATTTACAATGCGGCTTGTGAACCTTATTTACAGCAGTTGTGTAAAATGCTAAATAGAATGGGTGCCAAAATCTCAGGTATTGGTTCTAATATGCTCATTATAGATGGTGTTGAAAGTTTAGGTGGTACCGAACACAAAATGCTACCAGATATGATTGAAATTGGTAGTTGGATTGGCTTAGCTGCTATGACCAAAAGTGAATTGACGATTGAAGATGTAAGCTGGGACGATTTAGGACAAATTCCATCAGTATTTAGAAAATTAGGAATTACGGTAGAGCAACAAGGAGATGATATTCATATTCCTGCACATACAGATGGGTACCAAATTCAGAATTATATTGATGGCTCTATTCTAACAATAGCAGATGCACCTTGGCCAGGATTTACGCCAGATTTGCTAAGTATTGTTTTAGTAATAGCAACGCAAGCCAGAGGTGAAGTTCTGATTCACCAAAAGATGTTTGAAAGTCGCTTATTCTTTGTAGATAAGTTAATTGATATGGGAGCAAAAATTATACTTTGTGATCCGCATAGAGCAACTGTAATCGGACATGACTTTAAATCTACACTAAAAGCTACAACAATGACCTCACCAGATATTAGAGCTGGTATATCATTATTAATTGCAGCTTTATCTGCAAAAGGAACGTCTACAATTCATAATATTGAACAAATTGATAGAGGTTACGAAAATATTGATGAACGTTTAAGAGCTATTGGAGCTAAAATTGAGCGTGTAGAAGGAAATTAGAATTGAAAAATATTTTATAAACGAAAAGCTTCAAGAATCAACTTGAAGCTTTTTTTAATTTAAGGCTGTTTTGTAAGTTTCTAAACAACGTTCTCTAGCCTTTTTATGGTCTACCATAGGTTTAGGATATGTGAGTTCTTGATATTCTGGAACCCACTTTTTTATGTAGTGATGTTCTTTGTCAAATTTCTGAATTTGAGTTGTTGGATTAAAAATTCTGAAATAAGGCGCAGCATCTACACCAGAACCAGCAACCCATTGCCAATTACCAACATTGCTTGCCATTTCGTAATCGTGTAATTTTTCTGCAAAATACGCTTCTCCCCAACGCCAATCTATAAGTAAGTGTTTGCACAAAAAGCTACCAACTAACATGCGTACTCTGTTGTGCATAAAACCTGTTTCGTTTAATTCACGCATTCCTGCATCAACTAAAGGATAACCAGTTTTTCCTTCACACCACGTTTTGAATTCTTCCTCGTTATTCCTCCATTCAATTCTGTCATATTTAGCTTTAAAAGCCTTATCTACCGTATGTGGAAAATGCCATAGGATTTGCATAAAGAACTCACGCCAAATAAGTTCTTGCCAAAAGACTTCATTTTTTTCAGCTATAGCTTTTTTTACCATTTTTCGAACACTTACTGTTCCAAAACGAAGGTGAGGTCCTAAACGAGAGGTGCTGTCTTTAGCTGGGAAATTTCGAGTGTCTTCGTAGTCTTGAATCAGCGTTGGTGTAACATCATAATTCGCAATCTCTTGTTTTGACTTTGTAAAATCGATATCAGATAAACTCAGATTAGGTAAGCGTGTATGCTCTATTAAATTGTTTAGATATTCATTGGTATAAAAAATTTCTAAATCAATGGTTTTGAATTTCTCCTTCCAAGTTTTCATATAAGGAGTGTAAACGACATAAGGATCACCATCATTCTTCACTACTTCGTCCTTTTCAAAAATCACTTGATCTTTGAACGTTTTAAATTCAATGTTTTGTGTTTTTAAAAAGGATTGAATTTCTTCGTCACGTTCCTTGGCATAAGGTTCATAATCATGATTGGTGTAAACAGTATCAATCTTAAAGTCTTCTTTAAGTTGTTTGTAGATTTCAATCGGTTTACCATGATATATGGCAATGCTGCTGCTATGTTCATCCTGCAAAGTTTGTCGCATGTTTTGCAAGGTTTCGTGTATAAAAGTAACACGAGCATCGTCTTCAGGTAATTTGTCTAATATTTCAGAATCGAAAATAAAAATTGGTAAAACAGGATGTTCACCTTTTAAGGCTTCATAAAACCCTACATTATCATCTAGTCTAAGGTCTCTACGAAACCAAAATATGTTTACTGTCTTGCTCATATTAATATTTTCCGAAAAGCGCTTCAAGCTTTGTTGTTCTGTAATTAAAAATTTCTTCAAGTTTTGGCTTTACCAAAATAGGATGTACCATTTGACCCAAAATACCCATAGGAACTTTATAATCTATAATATCTTCCATCTCTATACCTCCTTCAATAGGTTTTATGAAATGCTTATGATGCCAAAGGGAATAAGGTCCAAAACGTTGTTCATCTACAAAATATTCTTTATCCTTAACGTGTGTGATTTCTGTAACCCATTTTGTTTTAATTCCTAAAACAGGTGTGACAATATATTGAATAATTTGTCCGGGAAACATTGGTCTATCGGAACCAGAGAGTATATGAAAACCCATATAATCTGGAGTAATGGTTTTTAAATTTTTTGGGTCGGATAAAAAATCCCATGCTTCATCTACAGAAATTGGTAAATTCTGCTTTTTATGTAAGGTATAAATTTTCATGTTTAGTTATTTAAAACGATGTAAGCATTTAGTGATGTAGCAATACACAACCAAATGATATAGGGTAGAAGTAGATATTTGGCATATTTCAATCGATCACTTCTAAATGTTATGAATAAATAAAGAATGACTAAGGTTAGTAGGATAATAACTCCAAGCCCGACAGTGGTTAAATGTTGATTGAAAAATACATAGTTCCAGCCAACATTCAAAATGACCTGAAACACATATATCATCCATAAATATTTTGAAGCTCTCAGTATAAACAGCTCTACTAAATACCAAGAGAAACAAGCCATAATTGTGCCCCAAGCCACACCAAATAACCAACCAGGCGGAGTCCAAGGAGCTTTACTTAAACTTAAATACCAATCAGAGGTTGGTCCATTATCCATCAGCCAGCTTCCTAAAGCTAAACCACCAAAGTTAATGACTAAAAATAGTATGAGATATTGGATTTTTTTCATCAAACACTAAAGTTTAAAGCTTACGATTCCACAATCCATTTCAAAAATCTGTCCTGATAATGATGCAGCTTTATCAGACAATAAAAAAGCAGCCATATCAGCAACTTCTTCAGGTTGAAGGAATTTTTTAAGAGGATGACGTTCGTTCATTTTTTCAACCATACTATCGTTTCTCAAAAGTTTTGATGCTAACTGTGTATCAGTCACTGTTGGTGCAATAGCATTAACTCGAACCGTTGGTGCTAGTTCAGCGCCTAAAGATTTTGTTAAACCTTCAACTGCCGATTTTGATGCAGCAACACTAGCATGAAACGGCATTCCTAATTTTGCAGCAACAGTACTGAAAAGTATAATAGAAGGATTATTTCCTTTCTTTAATGCCGGTAAATATTTTTGAATCGCTTTTACAGCTCCAATAACATTGATATTAAAATCGTCTTGAAAATCTTCAATACTTAAACGGTTTATAGGCTTAAGATTAATGCTTCCAGGGCAATAAACCAGTCCCTCTGCACTTTCAATATCTGGTAAATCATCCGTGAGAATATCACAAGAATAATGCTTTACATTATCACCAGAAACTTCGGGTTCAGTTCTACTGATATTAATAATGTTATCATAAGAAGAAAGCAAAGACGAAATTATGGCTTTACCAATGCCTTTGCTTCCTCCTATAACAATTATAGTTTTCATTATGCAGCAGTTAAGGGCTTACCTTTTAAACGTTTTTCTATTTTTTGTTTTATAACCGTCAGGCGCTTCATAAGATCCATAAGTTTTTGGTCTTTTTTCTTTTTGTAAATCTCGTTTACAGCAAGAATTATGTCTTTAGCTTCTCTGGCAGCTAAAATTCTGTCGCTAGTTGTCTTGAATGAAAACTTTCTGTTTTCGAATTCTTTGGCTTGATCTATTATATCCATGACTTAATTATTTATGTAATTCTGAATTTCATTTATTTTTTCTGGCGTATTAAAAATGCCACCATAGTAGGTCGTAACTGTAGTAGAGGTATCATCTTGGACACCTCTTGAAGAAACGCAAAGGTGTTTAGCATCAATAATTACAGCAATATCCTCAGTATCTAAAATCGTTTTTAGCTCGTTGGCTATTTGCTGCGTTAAACGTTCTTGTACCTGAGGTCTTTTAGCGTAATATTGAACGATTCTGTTGAGTTTTGAAAGCCCAATAACTTTACCTGAAGATTTGTAAGCAATATGCGCTTTTCCTATAATTGGCACAAAGTGATGTTCACAGTTGGAATAAAAAGTGATATTCTTTTCCACCAACATTTGGTTGTATTGATATTTATTATCAAATAATGCAACCTTGGGTTTATTTTGAGGGTCTAAACCCGAAAATATTTCTTCAACATACATTTTGGCAACGCGGTCTGGTGTGCCACTAAGTGAATCGTCTGTAAGATCTAAACCTAAAACGTCCATAATTTCAGAAAATAAAATGGAAATTCTGTTTTTCTTTTCTTCATTAGACATGTCGAAAGCGTTTGCTTTCATTGGTGTTTCTAAGCTTGTAAATAGATGGTCGTCACCAATAGCTTCTGTACTAAAACCGTTGAGGTTGTGACCATTTTTTTTGGAAATTGCTTTTGTATTCATAGCATCTTTTTAATGTGCTGTCTTTAAGTACTCCAAGCTTAAATCAAAGCACGTGTTAGCGTTTTGAAATAGAGTTGTGCGTTATTGTTTTTTGACGTGAGCATTTAAATCTGCCTTTGTCGAACGTTCTTTTTTTTATGTGTTTAGTAGCTCTTCCTTGAACGCGTTTTCGCCATAATCTAAAGCTACTAGGCTTTAATTCCTTGCGCATTAAAGTGATAACCTCTTGTTCTTTTAAATCGAATTGAAATTTTATAGCTTCAAAAGGTGTTCGATCTTCCCAAGCCATTTCAATAACTCGATCTATATGTCTTTGGGTTAAATCCATAAAGACTGAGGTATCTTGTAAAGCATATCATGCTTTGTTTTTTGGTCGACTAACTTGTCGAAAAATTTCTTATTTTCTCTAAAAGTTTTGTTAGCTCTAAAGTGCACAAATTTTCCTTGTGCATGTATGCTAGAACCATTGATTTTATAAATAACCAAATGGTAATAAGGTATAATCCAAGTAAAGTTTTTTAAGCCTTTTGTAATATGAACCAAAATGCCTTTTGGTCGCAATTCAATATTACCGTAATTTATGTCCGATACTGTATTTAAAACTTGTTGTAAATTAGGGCTAACTTCGTCAATAATCATGCGCTTAGAGCCTACACCTCTTAGTTTCAATTTCTGTACCAAACTATATGGTTTACCAACTAAATCAGAAATGATTTGTTTGTGTTCAGAATTATGATGTGTAGTATCTATTAGCATATTCAAATATACTAAATGTTTAACTTTTATTTTAAAAAGTTAAACAAAATTAACAGAGAATTATGATGGTAATATTTTTATAGTAAAGCAAAACAGCTTAGTTGTTTCTCAAAAGGCTATTTCTGTCTTGTAAAGTGTGTCGTTTTAAAATGCGAAAACTTTCTTTTACAACCTCTGGATTTTTTTTCATATTCCAAAGTATATCGCTAGCACGCTTTCTGTTTTCTTTAATGTCTACGATGGGTTCTGGATAGTCTTTGCCAAGTTTAAATTCGTACAAGCCTTGCTCTAATTCGGTCATTAAATAAGGTTCGTGAATAAAAGGAATATCTAGGTGAGCAAGTTCTGGTACCCATTTTTTTATAAATTCAGCATCAGGATCGTGTTTAAGTCCATTTAAGGTTGGATTGTAAATTCTTAAGTTATTTATTCCTGTTTCACCAGCTTGCATTTGCAATTGCGGAAAATGAATACCAGGTTCAAAATCTAAAAACTGTTGCGATAAATGTTCAGAAGCATTTTGCCAAGGTTGCCATAAAATGTGAGTAAAGAACGAAACTAGCATCGCCCGCATTCTAAAGTTTACATAACCTGTTTGACCTTCTTGCCAAGCTTGTTGGTATTTTAGAGAGATGCTCTTTTTTAATTTGTGATACCCTTTGTTAACGCTTTCGTTTTCCATGGTATGTTCCATTTCAAACTTTTGAATAAAATGTGCTTGCCAACGTAAGCGCGATAAAAAGCCACCAATATGTCTTTTATCTTTACTTTGTTCCTTGACTTTTTGTGCTTTTTTGAAAATCTGCCTTATAGATATATTGCCCCAAGCAATATAAGGTGAAAGTCTACTACAACTTGTGCGTGATGCTTCAGGTTTTGATATGTTGAACATATAGTCTTTATGACGATTTTCAAAAAATGAATAAGCATATTTCCAAGCAGTAGTACTTCCTCCTTTTTGAAATAACGAATCTTTAGGTGTGTCTAAATCTGCAACAGTTAGAACATTTTCTAATTTTGATATGGTGTTTATATCTATTAGTTGATTTTGTGTAGGTTGAAATACGTCGAGAGGTTGACTCATATAGTCCTCCCACTTTTCTAACCAGTTATCTCTGTTTATGAGTCCACGTTCTACGCCATTGTTTTTACTTTCATTCCATTGAATAAAATTGTTTCTACAGTAACGTGTAAATTCTTTATCTCTGTTGTATGTCACCAAAATGCCAGTTTCTACATGAGAGTAAATGGCGTCAATTTTATAGAATTCTTGAATTATATTAAATACAGTTTGAACATCACTTGTTACCGCAAGAACTTTAGAGTCAAAAGGTTTTAATTGCTCATTGAGATCTCTAATGGATTCTTTAATAAAATTAAAATGACGTTCGCTGTAATGGTTATCGTTGAGTAAAATATGTTCAAACACATAGAGCAGTAGGGTAGGTTTATCAGTATTAAGTGCATTACTAATAGCTTCATTATCCTGAAGCCTTAAGTCTCGTTTTAACCAGACGACGTTGATATGTGGTTTAGGTGTCACTTTAGAGTCTTGAGGAATTTTTCAGCGTTATTAAAATGGTTTTCTAAAGTCTCTTTTTTCATGCGATCGAGATTACCTAAGAGCATACCTAATCTAGGATTGCTTTCAAAAAAGTTTCTATGTTTATCCATAAATGTCCAGAATAATCCATCCCATACGTCTTGCCAATCACCTTTGGAATAATTACTCATTTTCATGATGTAGTTGCTACTACTTATGTAAGGTTTGGTAGACATTAAACCACCATCGGCAAACAGACTCATGCCATATACATTGGGTACCATAACCCAATCATAGGCATCAATGAATAATTCCATAAACCATTGATAAACATCATCTGGATCAAATTCGCAAAGCACCATAAAATTTCCCAGAATCATCAGACGTTCTATATGATGTGCATAAGCAGTTTTGTTAACTTTCTTAATTACATCATCAACAGGTTTTATACCAGTGGAACCATCATAAAATGACGAAGGGATTTTTCGTTTAAAATTCCAGAAATTCTTGGTACGCTCTTCTGTACCTTTTACTTCGTAAACACCTCTAATAAATTCTCGCCAACCTAAAATTTGTCTCACAAATCCTTCTGTGGAATTTATTGGAACATCATTAGATTTAGCATAATCAATAGCATTATCAATCACTTCGGAAGGGTTTAGCAAACCAATATTGATTAATGGAGATAACAAACTATGATTTAAAAAATGTTCTTCTTTTACAATGGCATCTTCATAAACTCCAAATTCATGAAAGCGATAGTCGAAAAATTGCTGTAACCATTGCTCTGCAGATTCAAAATCGATTGGGTAAGCTAAGAAGTCATTCAGTTCTCCGTAATGATTACCAAAGTGTTCCTCTACATAGTTTTCGGCTTCTTTGTGATATTTTGATTTATCAGGAAATTGAATATTTGGAGGTGTTTTATCTTTTGGGTATTTCTTTCGGTTTTCAGAATCGTAAGTCCATTTGCCACCTTCTGGTTCTTTGGAAACTATTAAAATATCTCGTTTTTTCCGTTGTTCTTTATAAAAGGAGGTTTGAAAGAATTTATTTTTTGAAGGTTTAAAAAATGAGCTTAAATCTTTTTTTGTATTGATAAACAGCGGGCTTTCGTACCATTCAATTGTTAAGTCTTTTGCATTTGATTTAATACGTTTTTCTAACCAATTGTCTGTTGGGTCAATAATATGAAGCGTTTCTGCACCATTGTCAATCAGTTTGGGTATCAATGTTCTGATGTCACTATCGTCTGAAGTTGCTTCAATATAATGAACAGTTTTACCTTTAGACTTTAAAAAATCGGCATAAGCCTTCATAGAAGCTCGGTGAAACGCTATTTTTTGTTTATGGAATTTATACTGTATGAAAAATAGATACTCTTCAATGAGATAGATTTCTGCATTAATATTTAGAATTGGAGAATTCTGAAATAATTGATGTGGGAAGAGTAATATGTGTTCTTTCTTTTTCATCTTAAAACAAACTCGGTTGTAACCATAAATTTCTATAACTTCCTTTACTGTCGTAGCGTTCAGCTTGAAGCTGTATGTTGAATTTTCTATCTCTTGGATCGTTACCAACTCCTGCTGCATACATCCAATTGCCATAGTTGCTGTGAACATCGTAGTCGAGTAGGAGTGATTCAAAATAGGCGGCACCAATACGCCAATCTAGTTGCAACTCTTTTGCAAAATAGGATGCAACATTTTGGCGACCTCTATTGCTCATCCAGCCCGTTTCTTTGAGTTCAATCATGTTGGCATTTACAAAGTCGCTTTTAGTGTTTCCATTAATCCAATCGTCAATTAATTTTTGGTCTGTTTTCCACTCATAATTTTTATTTAGAATGCCATCTAACTTAAAAATTGAATTACCATGCTTCAGGGAAATGTATTTAAAATAGTCGCGCCAAATCAATTCAAAAATGAGCCAATAGGTAGACTCATTATTGTAGTGTTCTTTTTCAAATTGCTTGACGTTCCAATAAATCGTTCTAGCGGAAATACTTCCGTTAGCCAACCAAGGTGAAAATTTTGAGCTGTAGTCCTTACCAATTAAACCATTTCTAGTTTTCTTATAAAAACCTAATTTTTTGGTGTTGAAGAAATAGTCTTCCAGTCGTTGTAAAGCTTCGGTTTCACCTCCTTTAAATGGAAACGCAGAATTGGTATGCGTTTCAAAATCTTCAAAACCTAAATCTGTTAATGTTGGAATTCTGGTTTCGTTTTCAATTCTATTAGTTTCAGATTGTTTCTTGATTGTCGACTCATGTCGAATAGCGATGTACTTTTCAAGTTTTTTTCGGAATACTGTAAATACTTGAGGTGTTTGGTGAATCTCAAAGTTGATATCTTCAGGATGATATAGAAACTGATTATAAATGTGATGCCAAAACACATTGTTTACTTTTTCTTTAACAGTATTTTCAACATCAACTTCTTCCTGTGTCCATTCTTTTTGAAGATAAATATTACTAACATCGTAAGTCTCACAAATTGAAGGAATGATTTCCTCAGGATGCTCATGGTAAACTAATAAGTCAATATTAAGGTTACTGAGTTGCGCTTTTAAATTTTCAACAGTTTCAATTAAGAATTTAGCTCTGTATTTCTCAGTTTTTTTGAAACCAAAAGCATCGACTTCATACTGTTTTGGATCAAAACAATACACACCAAAAACTTTACTACCATTTTTTGTAGCTTCACTTAATACAGCATTATCTATGGTTCTAAGATCATTTCTGAACCAAACTAAGTTTTCTATTTTGTCCTTCTGCATTTTTCGCTACAATATTTAACGTTGTCCCAATCTTATGCCCATTTTTTGCGCCATGTAAATGGTCGCTCACAAACAAGACATGTTTTTGTGGGCAAATGTTGTTTTTTTACACCTTTCACTTTTTGTTAATCAAGGCGTTAATCATTCCATTAAAAACGAAAGCGTGAAAGGGTAGAACCGCGTACCAATACAATCGTCCCCAAATACCTCTTGGTCTAAAAACTGCACGTTGGTAGAGCTGGTCTTTTACAATTTTGAATTCCAACCAAGCTTCACCTGGTAGACGCATTTCAGCAAATAATAGTAAGCGTTTTTCGTCTTTATCGGCAAATAGTACACGCCAAAAATCGAGAGCATCACCTGGTTCTAAATAAGTGTCGTGCGTTCTTCCACGACGTAATCCAACACCTCCAAAAAGTTTGTCAACATAACCTCTAATTTTCCAAAGCCAGTTAAAACTATACCAACCATTTCGCCCACCAATACTCCAGATTTTATTGAGGGTAAACGTTTCATCTTTTACCGTTCTATGTCGTATATCTTTATAACAACCAAAATGTGGTAACTCAATATATTTAGAGAGCTGCACGTTAAATCTGCCACTGCTAATGGCATCTTTCCAACTAGAGACTACAGCATTTTGCTCAATTTTTTGAAAAGCAAGATTTACAGCTGTTTTGTAATCTACAGGTTCTATACCAATGATTTCATTGATGTTGCTAGGTTTTCCGATCACTTCAACTTTCATGCTATCTACCAAAGCAGCAGCCAATTTAAACGAAGTTGAGGTTACAAAATACAGCCAGTAAGATGATAATTTTGGTGTTAAAACCGGAAGTGTTACGATATGACGTTTGAGGTTACGGACTTCAGCAAATTGTAATAACATTTCTTTGTAGCTAAGCACTTCTGGACCGAAAATATCGAAGGATTTATTGTACAATTCTTCTTTGCCCAATCCGCCAGACAGAAAACCTAATACATCACGAATGGCAATAGGTTGCGTTTTTGTTTTTAGCCATCTCGGAGTAATCATAAACGGTAGCTTTTCTACAATATCTCTTATGATTTCAAAAGAAGCACTTCCACTACCGACTATAATTCCGGCTCTAAATGTTGTAAGTGCATAGTTGTCTGACTTTAGTGTGTTTTCAACTTGTAAGCGCGATTTTAAATGTTTTGAAAGTGAATTATCGTTAACAATACCACTGAGATAAATCACTTGTTTGCAACGTGTAGCATTGACCAAATTCTTAAAATTCTGAGCACATTGACGCTCTAAATCCGCAAAGTCGTTAGAGCTTGTGGACATAGAATGTATCAGATAATAAGCTGTATCTATATCTTCTGGAATCTTATTAGGTTCTGGATCTAAAAAATCGAGCTTAATAAAAGAGCAAGAGGGATGATTTTCAATTTCATCTGGAATACGATTTAAATCACGGACACAACAAACAAGCTCATGCTCATCTTCTAAAAGCTGAAGTGCTAATCTTTTGGCAATATAGCCCGTTGTACCTGTGAGTAGAATTCGCATTTAATCATTTATGTTTTCAAATTCAGGTTTAGGTCTTTGATACTCTAAACGTGTGTTGGAATTTGGAACAGCATAAGCATCTAAACCATTAATTGCTGCAACTTTTCCTTTTGACAAATTGATGAAGCCGTCCTTTTCTAATAAGCCATCTTTCACATATAATTTCTTGATTTTTCCAATCAATAGAATAGTATCATTAGCTTTAATTGAATACTCTTCAACATATTCCAAAGCCAATTGCAATGGACAGTTTTTTACAAATGGAGCTGAAAAATTATCCTTGAATTCTTCATCGAGACTAGTAACATCAAACTCAGAAATAGAAGCATCGTATTTTGCAGAGGTGTGATGTGCATCTTCAAGAATATTTTGATGAATATGATTTAATGTGAAAAAACCAGTTTCTTTTATATTGTCATACGTATTTCTGATAACTGTAGTCGGTCTGAGGAAAAAGCCCAATAAAGCAGGATCAGATCCTAAATGTGTTACAGAACTAAAAACAGCTACGTTGCTTATACCGTCTTTACTTTTTGTGCCAATAAGGTTTGCAGACTTGTAGCCAGAACAACTATTAATAAGGTTTATTCGGTATAAATGATGCATTTGGTTAATATCGTTGTTATCAAATTCTATCATTTATAGGTTGTTAAAGTTGTTGATTTTGATGTCTTTTGCTTTGAGGTCGAACATTAAATTGTAAAGTCCAAAGAAGGTTCTGTTGATATAAATAAAATGTTTAGAACCACGATTACCGTTCATGTTTCTCAATTCTGTACTCTTAGAATATTTCTGTCCCATTTCAGTAATTTTTCCGAAAAATTGAGCATCCGAAAAGTCGAAATTTTCTGCATGAAAAGGCTGGGTAAATAAGCTTAGCAATTCATGAAACATATCAGTGAAAAAGATAATTTCTTCTTCAGAATCATCTTTTCTTAAGATTTCTAATTCGTAAAGTTTGGCTTTAAACTCTTCAGGATTACTAATCACTTTTTTGTCAGCCAACTCAAAATACGGTTTATAGAATTGATCTGGAATGGTTTTCATACAACCAAAATCTAACGCGATTAAATTTCCATCTTCAGAAATCAAAAAATTACCAGGATGTGGATCGGCATGAACTTTTTTCAACTTATGTATTTGAAACATATAAAAGTCCCATAACGCTTGTCCCAATTGATTGGATAATTCCTGATCTGCATTATGTTGCACAAATTCAGAAAGATGTTCACCTTTCATATAATCCATTGTGATAATGCGTTCCGACGAAAATTCTTCGTAATACTCTGGGAATTTAAGATTTGGAATATGATTACATGCCTCTACAACCGCTTTGCTCTGTTGTAATTCTAAGATGTAATTGGTTTCTTCAACGAGTTTATTTTCAACTTCTTTGAAGTACTTATCCGAATCTTTCCCTTTAATATTGAACATCTTAATAGCAATGGGCTTTACCAAAGCTAAGTCTGAAGCAATACTTTCTGCAACTCCAGGATATTGGATTTTCACAGCAAATTTTTTCCCATCCTTTTCGGCCAAGTGAACCTGGCCAATGCTTGCAGCATTTACTGAAGTTGCATTGAAAGTATCGAATAATTCTTCTGGGTGTTTCCCAAAATATTTTTTAAACGTCTTAATCACCAAAGGAGCAGACAATGGAGGTACAGAAAATTGAGATAACGAAAACTTTTCTACATAAGCTTGTGGTAATATGCTTTTTTCCATACTTAGCATTTGCGCGACTTTTAGTGCGCTACCTTTAAGTTGTTTTAGGCTATCGTAAATATCTTCAGCATTATTTTTATTGAGACGTTCTTTAGCCTCTTCCTCAGATTTAGTAATCTTATCTCCGTAATATTTTAAGTAGTTTACACCAACTTTTGCTCCAGTAGAGACTAATTTGGTAGCTCTTGATATTTTTGAAACAGGTATTTTGTCTATCGTCTTCATGCGTTCATTTTAAATTTTTCTTTGTAAATAAACTTTCCGAAGTCTATAAGGCTTTTTAATGGAGTGGTATCGATAAGATCGAAGCTGGTGTTGACTGATTTTTCAATAAACACATCTGTTTTTTCAAACGCTTTAGAAGTATCATCTATCCAAAACTTTATGGTCATTAAAAGTTGTATCCAAGCAGATTCTTCAATACTTCTTTTTTGAAGTTTCTCTAACTTTTCTTCTTTCAAGTCTAGCGTTTTAATATCTAAAATAGAAATATATTTGATGAAGCTAGATTTCAAGCTTGAAAGCGTCTTAAGTGTTTTTAGCTTGTTTTTTTCATTTTCTAGAGCATAGATGACATAACTTCTATTAGCCGCAAGTACTTCAAAAAATGTATAGTAAAAACTTAAAAGTTTATTGCGAGCATCAAAAGATTGATAGTCTTCGCTTTTTTGTAAAACGTCATGAGTATTATCAAAAAACGCTTTGAAAATACTTTTTTCTAAAGCATCAAAAGAATTGAAATGTTCGTAGAATTTTTGTTCTTCAAAATTGTTGTCTTTTGAAAAGGAGTATACAGATTTAGGTTGTTGGTTATGCGTTAATACATAATCCATATATAGCGACATCAAATCTGCTTGTTTTATGTTTTTTTTCTTTGCCATGGTAATTGATTTACAACGTAAAGATATTAAATGTTTAACTATTTATTTTAAAAGTTAAACAAAATTTAACTAAACTATAAAACAAGCAGATTTAAAAATTAGGCTTTTTGAGGCAAATAGTATTTTTTTCGTAACCAAAAAGCCACTCTAACTAATAAAATTAAAGCAGGAACTTCTACTAAAGGGCCAACAACTCCTGCAAATGCTTGTCCTGAATTTAATCCAAATACAGCAATAGCTACAGCAATAGCCAATTCAAAATTATTACCAGCTGCTGTAAAGGCAATGGCTGCATTTTTATCATAATCGGCACCCATGGCTTTACTAGTAAAGAAGCCTATAATAAACATAAGGGCAAAATATATTAGCAATGGTATAGCTATTATTAGCACATCCATTGGAATCTCTACAATAAGCTCACCTTTAAGAGAAAACATTACCACGATGGTGAAAAGCAATGCTATTAAAGTCAATGGAGAGATAGTTGGGATAAACTTCTTAGTGTACCATTCTTCTCCTTTCAGTTTTACAAGCATAAGTCGTGATAAAATGCCTAGTAGAAAAGGAATGCCTAAGTATATGGCAACACTTTCAGCGATAGTTGCAATTGAAATATCTACAATGGCACCTTCAAAGCCAAAATATGGAGGCAATACTGTAATAAATAAATAGGCATAAAAGCTATAGCCAAAAACTTGAAAAATACTATTCAACGCCACTAAGCCAGCTCCATACTCACTACTACCTTCTGCTAAATCATTCCAAACTAAAACCATCGCAATACAACGTGCCAAGCCAATAAGAATGAGTCCAACCATATATTCTGGATAATCTTGTAAAAAGATAATAGCTAAAACAAACATTAAAATTGGGCCAATAATCCAATTGAGAATCAATGAAATTGAAAGTATTTTTACATCCTTAAACACTTTTGGTAATAAGGCATAATTCACTTTTGCTAATGGAGGATACATCATTAAAATCAGTCCGATTGCTATGGGAATGTTTGTAGAACCACTACTGTAGCTATTGATTAACTCAGGAAAAGAAGGAGCAAAATAACCAATTCCAACACCAATAATCATTGCTAAAAATATCCAAAGTGTTAGGTAACTATCTAAAAAGCTAAGTTTCTTTTTCATTTGTTATAGCTTTATTTGTGAGAAAATAAACTTCATTTCAGTAGCGATTTGAATGCTACGTTCTTCATATTTTTCAGCTTGTTGCGGTTTGCCATCTGAGACTTTTGGATCTTCATATGTAATAGGAATACGTTTTTCTGCACCTACAATAAACGGACAGCCTTGATCAGCAGAAGAGCAGGTCATAATAGCAGCAAAACCACTTTCTGGATTAAAATCTGAAGCTATGGTTTTTGAAAATCCAATAATAGGATGTTGGTTCTCGCTGTATTTTATACTGTAAATAGGATTTTCTCCTTGAGATAGTGTTTCTACTTTAAATCCTGAATTTTCTAAGGTTTTTGCAGCTACAGGAAACAAAGCTGTAGCTTCGGTACCTGCAGAATAACAAAACAAGTTTTCTATCCCAAAATAAGAGCCTGTCACTTGAGCCCAAGCTTGGGATAGATGACTTCTTCTGGAATTGTGTGTACAAATAAAATTGAGATTGATAATTTGTTTTACATCAACTTTAGACTGAACGAAGTCAATTAAAGGTTGTAAAACAGCTTTTCTTTCTTCTGAAATTATAGATGTGTTAAGACTATCTATTTTTTCTGATAATTTTGAAAATAACATACTTGGTTGGTGATTTTATATGATTTAACAACAATTACCATCAGGTGAGCAACAAGGCTCATCATTTGTAATGTCTGCTAATTGAAGTTTTGGTTTAGTTTCCTTTTTTCCTGGTTTTTCAGCATAAACTGTAATACTGAAAATACCTACATTATCAGAGTTAAACTGTTTAATCAACTCTTCATCTAAATACTTGCTTAAGATATCATCAGGAATAGTAATAGGCTTTTCTTTTTGAATATTGATGTTTATAAAGCCTTGATCAGAAATGTGTTTTAAATAATTCTCTTTTTGAATAGCACCAGCCACACAACCAGCATACATCTCGGCATCTTCTTTTAAAGCTTTAGGTAGGTCACCAACTAAGACGATATCTGAAATACTAAAATGACCACCAGGTTTCAAAACCCTAAAAATTTCACTGATAACTTTTTGTTTGTTAGGCACTAAATTAAGTACACAATTACTCACAATGACATCGGCAATATTATCTGAAACAGGCATATTGTCTATATCACCTTCTCTAAACTCAACATTGTTGTAGCCTAGTTTTTCAGCATTGATACGTGCTTTTTGTATCATAATAGGTGTAAAGTCAATACCAATAACTTTACCTCTGCTACCTGTTTCATGTCTCGCCACAAAACAATCGTTACCAGCACCAGAGCCTAAATCTATAACAGTATCTCCTTTTTGGATTAAAGCGAATTGTGTTGGCAATCCACAGCCTAAGCCTAAATCGGCATCACTAACATAGCCGTCAGTTTCTGAGTAATCATCCATCATAATGTTATAAACTTTGTTGGATGGAGTAGTAGCACCACAACAAGATGAAGCATTTTCTGCTTTGCCTTGTTCTGCAATTTTTGCGTATCGTTCTTTTACGATGTCTTTAAGTTCTTGTTCAGTTTTCATAATTATATGTTTTGTATTGATATAAAATCAATATGATTTAACAACAATTAGTTTTTTTAGATTCATAATCTAAAAATTGAGAAATAAGATCTTTTGCATTAGCCCAATTATCTTCATCTATACAATAGCAAACGCTTGTACCTTCTATATTTCCCTTAATTAAACCTATGTTTTTTAGTTCTCGAAGGTGTTGGGATATTGTAGCTTGTGCCAAGCCAATTTCGTCCACCAAATCACCACAAATACAAGTGCTAGAATTGAAAATATATTGCAGTATAGCCACTCTTGCTGGATGCGCAAAAGCCTTAGCTATGGTAGCAATTTGGTTTTGTTCTTCTGTAAAAATCTCAGATTTCGTTAGTCCCATAAATTCACTTAATTATTATATTGCAATATTACGATTAAATAAGCTATTCAATGTTATTTTCGTGTTATTTTTTGTGTTAAATTTCATTTTAAGTATTCGTTAACATTCTCAGGGAAGCTTATATTGTAATTTTGAGTTATTAATAATCAACACAAACAAAGATGAAAAAACTAATACTTTTTGTATTTGCACTAGCGCTCACAGTGTCTGTAAATGCACAAATTGAAACACCACAACCGAGTCCTTTTAGTACTGTAGAACAGAAAGTTGGACTTACAGATGTCACATTAGAATACTCTAGACCAAACATGAGAGGTAGAGTTATTTTTGGCGACCTTGTGCCTTACGGAAAAGTTTGGAGAGCAGGAGCAAATAGGAATACTGTTATCACTTTTAGTGATGATGTAACTATTGATGGTACTACGTTAAAGGCAGGTTCTTATGCTATTTATATTATTCCTTCTGAGAAATCCTGGGAAGTTATCTTTTATACAGATACAAATAACTGGGGAAATCCACAAGAATGGGATGATTCTAAAGTAGCGGTAAAAGCTACAGCACAAGTTTATGAATTACCTGTAGATATAGAAACATACACCATTACATTTGATGACTTAACAAATAATTCTGCAAACCTTGGTATCATGTGGGAGAAAGCTTATGTAGCGGTAAAATTTGAAGTTCCAACACAAACTAAAGTAGCTGCTTCAATTGAAAAGGCGATGTCTGGTCCATCTGCAAACGATTATTATTCGGCTGCTGTGTACAAATTATCTGAAAAAGAAGATTTAGAACAAGCTATGGAATGGATTGACAAAGCGGTTGAAATGTCTAAAGACGAGCCTCGCTTCTGGTATTTTAGACAACAATCTTTAATCCATGCTGCTAATGGTGATAAGAAAGGTGCTATAGCTGCTGCGAAAAAATCTTTAGAGGCTGCTAAAAAGGCTGGAAATGATGATTATGTAAAAATGAATGAAGATTCATTAAAAGAATGGGGAGCAAAATAATAGTTAGATATTAAGCTATTATCGTATATAATTTAAAAAAACGCAACTCATAATGAGTTGCGTTTTTTATTGGTATTGCAGCCCAATACTATTTCTTACCTTATCTAGTGTAGAAATCAATGCGATGCTTTTTTCAAAAGTCATTATATCGCTTTCGGTTTTACCATCTCTTATTAGTTGATTAAAATGTTCTATTTCGTAACTATAACCAATGGTGTTATAATTGAATGTTACAAGTTCAAAATTATTAAACTTATCTATTAGAGTAACTGTAGAAGGTTGATGAAATTTGGTGTTAATCTTTATGGTACCTTCTGAGCATGTGAAAATAGCTTCTGTGGGAGTATTTTCGGTTAGAGTACTTTTTAAATGAGCTTCGGCTTCATTATAACTGAATATCATTTTGCATTCCGCATCTGCTCCGCTTTCAAAAAAGTTAGCCTTGGCATCAATTTTATTTGGATTTCCTAGTGTAGAAAGCGCTGCAAAAATAGGATAGATGCCAATATCTAAAAGGCTTCCACCACCAACCGATTTATCAAACACCCTAGACGTTTCATCATATTCTGGTTTAAATCCAAAATCAGCTTCAAGTTTTACAACAGTACCAAAATGTTTTTTATTCAATAGTTCAATAACGTATTGAAAATGCGGAAGAAAAATTGTCCATAAGGCTTCCATAAGAAGGGTGTTCTTTTCTTTCGATAGCTGAATCATGTCTTTAACTTCTTGCAAATTCATCGCAAAAGGCTTTTCACACAAAACAGGAATATTCTGATTCAGACAAAGTATCGTATGTTCTTTGTGAAAGCTATGAGGTGTTGCGATATAAACAGCATCAACATTAGGATCTAAAGTCAGTTCTTTATAATTACCATAAGCAACGTCAGCTTCAAATTCTTGTCCAAAAACTTTAGCTTTTTCAAGATTTCTTGATGCAATAGCGTATAGTTTAGTATTAGGAACAGTGCTTAAATCTTTAGCAAATTTTGTAGCAATTTTTCCTGCTCCAATAATTCCCCAACGTATTGCTTTAGTTTCCATGAGTAGACATTTTAAATATTGGTTGAAGCAAATGTGCTATGAAAATCACCAATATACAACCGAATAAATTTAACCATAAATAAGGCATCCACTCAAACCACCAGCCAATTATTACAATGACTTGCGTTATTAAAGCCGCTGAAAAAACAGCATTCCCTTTAATATGTTTAAAGAAAAACGCTAATAAGAATATTCCTAAAACATTCCCATAGAAGATGGATCCAATGATATTTACCAACTGAATTAAATTCTCGGCTAAATTGGCAAAACAAGCAATAAGTATGGCAATAATTCCCCAACCTAGTGTGAACCATTTGGTCATTTTTACCATATGACCATCACCTTTATCTTCGTTTAAATTTCTTCCGTATAAGTCGATGGATGTAATGGTAGCAAGCGCATTAATTTCTGATGCTGTAGAAGACATGGCGGCAGAAAGTATGACAGCCAATAGCAAACCGATTAAACCTTTTGGTAGATTGTTTAGGATAAAACTAATGAACATGTAATCTCTGTCATTAGTTTTGGTGTCTTTTGCAGCAGTTTCATACAGAGCCTCTAAAGTTTGCGTTTTATCAACATACGTTTTATCTTCTGAGTTTAGTGATTTAATTTCATTTTCAAGGTTTTCATATTGGGTAGCGTAGTCTTTATCAACCGCTTTTTTTATTAAAAACTTTGATTCAGTTCTAAGATTTTTTTCAAGACTATCTAGCTCAAATAATTGATTGCTCAATTGATTATTTGTGTCACTAGAAACCTGAAGCGCTACTGTTTTTTTTATTTGAAATATAGAATCTTGTTTTGCCTGAAGTGCTCTGTAATCATCACCATATTCTGAAGCTAAAACTGTTTCGGTTGATCGATCTATAAAATTCAAAGGTGAAGGATTGAATTGATAAAACACAAATACCATAACTCCCACCAGAAGAATAAAGAATTGCATAGGTACTTTTAGTAAACCGTTGAATAATAAACCCATTTGCATTTCTTTCATGCTTTTGCCAGAAAGATAGCGCTGTACCTGACTTTGGTCTGTGCCGAAGTAGGATAGCATTAAGAAAGTACCACCAAGAAGACCTGTCCAAACAGTATAACGATTTTCTAAATCGAAAGAAAAATCCAGTACTTTCATTTTTCCTGTAGCTCCAGCAATATCAATAGCATCTACAAAAGAGACTTCTTTGGGAATAAGGTTAATAATGATTACTAATGCGGCAATCATACCAGCAAAAATGACAAACATCTGCTGTTTCTGTGTTACAGTTACAGCTTTGGTGCCGCCAGAAACTGTATAGATAATTACCAAAACACCGATAATAATGTTTAGTGTTACTATATTCCAACCCAGTACTACCGAAAGTATAATGGCAGGAGCAAAAATGGTTATGCCTGCGGCTAATCCTCGCTGAATAAGGAATAGAATGGCTGTTAGACTTCTGGTTTTTAAATCGAATCGATTTTCTAAAAACTCGTAGGCAGTATAGACTTTAAGCCGATGATAAATCGGAATAAATACCAGACAGATAATAACCATGGCGATTGGTAGTCCAAAATAAAATTGAACGAATCCCATACCGTCAGAAAATGCCTGACCTGTTGTAGAAAGAAACGTAATGGCACTGGCTTGCGTTGCCATAACGGACAAGCCTATAGTCCACCATTTGGATGTGTTGCCACCTCTTACATAATCCTGAACATTTTTACTTCCTCTGGTTTTCCAAGTGCCATAACCAACAATAATGGCTAATGTAGCAATTAGTACAATCCAGTCTATCCAATCTAATGTTTGTGGCATATTAGTTTATGCGAATGAAGCTGTTATAAAATAGAATAGAACAATGTATAAGGCGTTAGCAATAAGTACTATGGTGTACATTTTGTCCCATTTGTTTTTTGGTTGTGGTTGGTTTTCCATTAGTTTAGTTGTTAGTTGTTAGTTGTTAGTTGTTAGTTGTTAGTTGTTAGTCTTTTAGGTTTGAATTATCTTCCTTACCTGCTGAGAGCAAGTTAGCAAATAACCTGTAAGCTCCAGAAACACCTGCAGGAAATTCTCTAAAAAAACTTAATCCTGTATAAATATAGTTTCCTTTTCCGTATTTAGCGATAAGCAAACTACCTTCTTTAGAAGACTCACCTTTATCATTAGAAGCCAATAATGGTGTGAATTCTTGAGACCATTCATTAGGGAAATACAGTCCTCGTTCTTGTACCCAACCTTCAAAATCCCGAATAGTTATTTTGTTTGGGAAATTAAGAATAGGATGGTTAGGTTCTAAAATTCTTACTAAAGCATTTTCGTCAGTAACACGATCTCTAGATAATTTTAAATCGTAAGGAGCTAAATCATCTACTTTTAAACCTCTATTGGTGTTATATTGTACTACGAGGTTGCCACCATTTTCAACATAATCCAATAGGTGTCTTTGCTTGAATTTTAATTCCTCAACAACATTATAAGCTCTGATTCCAACAACAATGGCATCAAAATTTGTTAGGTTTTCAGGTGAAATTTGTTCAGGTTTTATGATAGTAACATTGTAACCAATTTGTCTTAAGCTTTCAGGGACAACATCTCCAGCACCTTCAATATAGCCAATGTTATTACCTCTTTTTTCAATATTTAAGCGCACCACTTTGCTTTCACTTGGCATCAAAACGGTTTGATATGGAATATGTGAGTAGTCGATTTCAATGAGTTCATCAGTGTAAAATTCACCATTAATATTTACCATCGGAGTAATAAGTCCTTCGCTTTGATTTTTTGGTGGAATAACGGTAAAAACTACTTTTTGAATATCACCTTTGTTCGCAATTTCTACTTTTTGTTTTGAAGGGTAAACATTCCAATCGTTAGGATATGCCATTTGTACAAAACCTTCAATAGCATCTCTACCAGCTTTTACCGTTACTTCTATTTCTTTTTGTTGATCGTTTTCAAAAATGAAAACCTTATCAGCAATACTAGCGGAAACTTCCGGAATGATTTCAAAAGGTCTATAAAGTTCTCCTTTATCTGGTTGCGAATAACGGTAAACAACAGGCTTGGTAATCGTAATTGGTGTCCCTTCAATATTTAAATTGAAATCTACAAAAATAGCTCTTGGAGTTTCAGGAAGACCTATTAATTCCTGCTCTTCCACATGGTACATACCGAGTGTACTCTTTTTATTTAACCAATATGGAGTAGTGTAGTTTGTATTTGCTGGAATCGTAATGTCTTCTTCAAAATTCAACTTTTGATTCTCTGACATTTCCATGTTTTTAGAAATACCGTTAGAAAGTGTGGAAAGTTTGTAAGAAGCTAGACTAATATTAGCACTACTACGGTTTAACACTTCTAAATTGAGCGTAATATTAGAATTAGGTGTAGCATTTGGAGTATTTGATGAAGCCTCTAAATACAAACCAGCACAAGCTTCAATAATAGCTTTTAGTTCTTTGGTTTTTACAGCCTTCCAATGTTTGTTTTCTACAGTTTGAATAAGTTGGTAAGCTTTGAGAAGTTGTGGTAAATGGGACGCAGGATTAACAAAATTAAAATCTGACTCTATCTTGTTCAAAATATCACCTATGGCTTTTCCGCCTTTAATGCGATTCCAAGAGGTGTCAATACCAGCAAAAATATTGTTGTTATTATCTAAAGGGTCTCCTTTGAGGAACTCTATATATTCTTGTTGAGTGCCACGTTGAGATAAGCGCCCAAATCCTTGACATAAGTGTTGACTACTTGCTAAAGCAGCCACTTCATTATTAGATAGGCCTTTAGTCGGATAGTACACACCAATATCAAAATTTAGCATGTTGCTTTTGTCGGCTTTTTCAAAATTTTCTTCACTACCGTAAAACCACCAACTGGTATTAAAAAATAAGCGTTTTGGTTGCCAAGTTTCGGTTAATTGTAATTGCGTATTATATTTTGAAGCATCATTAGCCAAATCAAAAGCTTCTACGCTTAGCATGGCAGAACTGGTATGATGACCATGTGTTGTACCCGGAGATCTGTGATCGAAACGGTTAATGATAATGTCTGGCTTAAAATTTCTAATGGTCCAAACGATGTCTGAGAGGACTTTATCTTTATTCCAAATTTCTAAAGTTTCGTCAGGATGTTTAGAGTAACCAAAATCATTGGCTCTAGAGAAGCGTTGTTCGCCACCATCAACACGTCTGGCTGCCAGTAATTCTTCAGTTCTAATGACACCTAAAAGCTCTCTGATTTCAGGACCAATAAGGTTTTGTCCACCATCTCCACGTGTTAATGAAAGGTAAGCAGTACGAGCTTTAACTTCGTTAGACATGTACGAAATTAAGCGTGTGTTTTCGTCGTCAGGATGTGCTGCGATATATAATACAGAAGCTAAAACATTCAGTTTTTGAACAGCTTCGTAGATTTCTGAGGAATTAAGTTTTTTGGGTTGTTGAGCAGGTAATACAAGTAAACTGCTTAAAAATAGTAGGGTACAGATTCTAATCTGGAACATGAGGTTATTAGTTAGTTGCTTTCAAATATAAAAAAGATGCTAACTTTTTCTATGTTTTTTGGTTTTGTTTAACTGTTACAAAAAGTAATTAGTGTTTTGTGTATGGTTTTTAGCGGACTATCATGGTAAATAATCTCTGTGAAAACTTGTAATTATAATAACAAATTTTTCAAACAAGGAACCAATGTTCATTAAAAATGAAATGGTAAATACGATATAAACATTCTTTCCAAATTTTTTGAATAACAGAACTAACGGAAGAAGGCAATTGAAAAACAACATCAGCCAATAAGCCCAAGCATATGACCCTGTAGCTCTTCTTTTAAATTCATAATAGCCAGAGTTAGGTATGATAAGTATGAGTAGGCAGCATAATATGGTTATTATACAATAGCTTATTATTACCCACTTAATAAATTTTAAAGGTATAGCTATACTATTTGTATTAATAGATAATTTTAGGATGATAAGAAGTAATACAGGTAGATAAATATAGGAAATGATATACCTACTTATGAATATTGGGATTTCAAAAAGTTTATCTGCTAACTCCATTAAGTTATATTACAACCACTTTTTTCGTTTAAAATAGATAATCATGGCAATAAATAACAGAATCATTATACCCCAAAGTATAAAATAGCTGTATTTGTAATGTAGTTCTGGGATGTAGTCGAAATTCATGCCATAAATTCCTGCTATAAAAGTCAGGGGAATAAAGATGGTAGCAATAATGGTAAGCACTTTCATAACCTCGTTCATTTTATTGCTAATGGTGGTCATGTACATGTCCATCAAACTCCAAATCATTTCGCGGTATATGTCTATATTTTCTGATACTTGTATGATGTGGTCGTAAACATCCCTAAAGTAGGTAATGGTACGTTTGTATATCAATGGATGCTCGATTTTTTCGATGCGATTAATCACTTCACGAAGTGGAAAAATGGCGCGACGCACTTTTAGAATTTCACGTTTTAGTTGCTGAATCTCTGAACTGATACTTTCTTCAGCTTGACCACCAAACAATTCAGTTTCTAAATCTTCAACTTTATTGCCTAAGGTTTCTATAATGCTGAAATAATTATCGACAACAGCATCGATTAGAGCATAAAGTAAGTAATCAGATTTTAAAGTTCTAATACGGCCTTTACTGTGTCTTAAACGATCCCGAATAGTATCAAAAACGTCACCTTCAGATTCTTGGAATGTCAATACGTAATTTTTACCCAAAACAAAACTCACTTGCTCTATGACTAAATTTTCATTGTCATCATAATACAACATCTTTAACACAACGAAAATGTAATCTTCGTACTCGTCTATTTTTGGTCGTTGACTTGTGTTTACAATATCTTCAAGGACTAAAGGATGAAGGTCGTATTGCTCACCAATACTTTGAATATCCTCTACATAATGAAGTCCGTTAATGTTAATCCAAGTTACCGAGTCGGTATCTTTAAAAGGTACTGCATCTTGAATATTTAGGAGTACAGTTTCTTCAACATTATCTTTGTTGTAATCAAAAGATTCTATGATGAGTTTGCCAGACTTTTCACCTGTATAAACTAAGGTTCCAGGAACTTGCCCAATATGCTTTTTGTAATTTTGGGTGCGTTTTTTTTTCTTTTTTCTAAACTTTATCATCATAAAATACTGCTATCGTCTAAGGCATCTTTCTCCATTAAAGTTACAGCTTTTTGAAGAATTAAATTGTTAGGGTAAGTTACTAAATCTCCGTTATCTTCCCTTAAAATCAACTGAAATGCCCTGATATCCTCAATAATAGCTTCTACAGGATAGTCCTTATCGTGTATTTTTATTTTGTCCCCAACTTTATAAGGAAATGAAAAGAACATAATTACGCCAGAGGTGATATTGCTCAATATAGACCAAATTGCAAAAAGTCCAATACCAATGACGGCAAATACAGACGAGAACACAAGAGTAACATCTCTAGTCTGTGCACCAAGTATGAAAGCCTCTATTAAAATAGCTACAAGTACCAAGGTAACGGTAACGTACCGTCCTATTAAATTAGCACGCGCCTCTGTAGTACCACTTTGCTTCCCTATTTTTTTTACTGTGACCACAATTAGAGCTCTTATAATAAAGAGAACTACTAAAAGTATTATGGAGTATATAATTTCAGAACGGAATGTATTGTAAAAATTAAGCATGATGAGTTAGTTGTCTAAAACAAATATAGTTTAGAATAATTTATAATTATTGAAGTTTTAAGGTTTCCCTTAGTTCTAAATCCGAATTATGATTTTTGTTCCAGTAGTCAGATTTTATAGTTTCTAATTTTGTGGCTTTTGTGGTTAATGTTTTTGAATCTTCACCAAAACCACTATCTATAGTTTCTTCCCAACCATTGATGTCGTAAGGAAAATTAGGATTAAAATTAATTTTTAAAACTCTATTCAATTCAGAGTAGGTAAGTGTGTAATTATCATCATCTAAAGTGGCTCTTGCTTCGTAAGCTTTAAGTTCAACGTGTTTTAAACGAATGAATTCTAAAGATGGAATTATGCTTATATCACCTATAGGTAGTGAATTAGGATCTATTCGAAGCTTTGTCCACAACTCGTTTTCAGTCCATGTTTTTTCTAAATTAAATTTTTGATCAGCTTCATTTTGAAAGTAGGAGTGTGAGGTGATTTCAAAATCATCCCGATTATTAAGTTGGGTATACACATGGCCACACCATTCTTGTACAGAAGCCGATATTTTTATAGCATGCTTATTGTTAGCTACAGGGTAGAAAGTGCTTTGCATTATGGAATATGGATAAATTCCCGTGTTGAATGTCTTTGTAGCATTCAACTTTAAAACTGGAATATTAGATGTGTCATACATATCTGCTTTTACCTGCTCGTCCGGTAGAAAATCTTCTGTAACAAAAACCAAAACCGCATTGCCTTCTCGCATTTCTCCATAACGTGCTTGTTCTAGTTTGTAAGACGTAATTTCTGCTTCGCCTTTATACCAAAATGCTTTAAATTCTTCAGAAAGTTTGGCTTTCGGTTGCTCTGGTTCGGTTTTCTTGGTAGTTGTTATTACGGTTTTTGAATCGCTTGTTGTGTTGGAATTGTTTTCTTTACATGAAGAAAAAGTTGTGACTAAAAAAGAGGATATAACGACGTAAATAAAAGCTTTCATAAGACACAGTTTCTTACAAAATTACGATTCGATTAACCTTCAGCAATACTATTTAACGTTTCGTAAAGCAAATGTGTTGGTAGCCCAACGACATTATTGTAAGAACCTTCAATTTTGGTAATACCAATGGCACCAATCCATTCTTGAATACCGTAAGCACCAGCTTTATCAAAGGGTTTGTAGGTATTAATGTAATATCTGATTTCTTCTTCTGTAAGTGCTTTAAACGTAACAGAAGTAATAGTATTCACAACTTTTTGTTGCTGTTGCTGAGTGAAGCAAATAGAAGTGATTACATCATGGGTTTGATTACTTAAAGAGGAAATCATTTCAAAAGCATCATCCTCATCTTTGGGTTTACCAATAGCGTTTTCATGTAGCCAAACAATAGTGTCGCTAGTGATAAGAATATCATTAGGTTTTAAATCGTTTTGAAAAGCCTCAGCCTTTAATTTAGCTAAGTAATCTGTGATTTCTTCTCGTTTTAAATGCTCTGGATAGATTTCTTCAACAGGCTTTAGTTTTACCTCAAAATCAATATTTAAATCTTTTAAAAACTGATGCCTTCTTGGTGAGCCAGAAGCCAGAATAATATTGAAGTCTTTTAGCTTTTCGTTTAGCATTTTACTTTAATATGAAATTATAAAGCACCAAGGATAGCATACCTGTAAACATCGTTAGTTTCAATATTAAACTAATGCGTTTATAATGCGATTTTTGTTTTGCACTAAATAGTTTGATGCTAATGTAAATTAAAGGTGCGATAACAAAAATTAAAAAGTAGCCGACAACCAATTCCTGTTTAAATAAAAAAGTGATGACGTAATATATTACAGCAAATACAGGAATTAAAGACAAAGCAAAAGCGATGTTGTTTGCTCTGGTTCTTCCTAAAACAATAGGCATTGTACGCATTCCTACTTTATAATCTCCATCAATATCTTCTATATCTTTTACAATTTCTCTAACCAAATTAATCATAAAAGCGAAGATGGCATAGTCTTTTATAATGTCTAAAAAAGTCATTTGAGCCACACTATTATTTGAGGTCATTGATGGTAATAATTCAAACGCACCAATGATTAAAATACTTAAGGCCACCACTAGTGAAACTATAATATTTCCTATGAGAAACATTTGTTTTAAAGCTGAAGAATAGATGTAAAGTAAAGCTGAGCTAACAAAAAACGCTACAAATAGAGCAGAAACACCTACATGGTTTGATAAGTAAAACCCAAGACCTACACCAGCAATATTCAAAGCCATAAAATAGGTATAGCCATTTTTTTCGGAAATAGTTTTGTCTATAATTACGTTATCGGGTTTATTAACTTTATCAGTTTCTACATCATAGATGTCATTGATAATATAACCACCAGCAGCAATACAAAGTGTAGCTAACACTAACAGTGCGAAATGAAAATGATCTAGTGTTGTTGCAACTCCATGAGATACTGTAAAAGGATTGAGTAGGGCATACTTAATTAAATATTGCACCAAGGCAATCATTAAAAGATTTTTCCAACGTATGAGTTTAAAAAAGTCCGTCATTTTAAAATATTAATGCGAAAGAATTTGATTGATTAAATAGTAAGCCAAGTAAGCTACACCAAGAAATATTACAATACTGACAATAGCGGTTTTTATAAAGTCTTTTCGCTCTTGTTCCCTGATTTTATCCTTTATTTTTTGCTTATCGGATTTGCTGAGATCTTTATGCAAAAAATGCATTTCATAATGCAAATGCGCTTCTAAATCTAGTTTTTCTTTGTAAACAGAAAATGGTGTGCTCGTTTTTTGGTTAAACGTAGACTGATTGTTACCAAAACCAATATATCCAAAACCTGTACTATGTCGTCTGCCTTTACGTGACATTTTAATTTATTTTAATCGTATTTAGCATCAAAATTACCGTTCCATTTTTGCTGTACTTTCAGGACTTGCTCAATCACATCTCTTACAGCACCTTTTCCACCATTTTTATGGGATACATACTTTGAAATACCTTTAATTTCAGCAACAGCATCTTGTGGGCAACAAGGTAATCCAACGAGTTTCATAACTGGAAAATCTGGGATATCATCTCCCATATACAACGTTTGTGATTTAGTAATGTTATGCTTGTTAAGATAATCGTTAAGTTGCTCTATTTTATTATGTGCGCCAAGATAAATGTCTTTAATGCCTAAACCTTCTAAACGCTTACGAACACCTTCATTAGTACCACCTGAAATAATACATACATTAAAACCTGCCATAACAGCTGTTTTTAAGGCAAATCCATCTTTAATATTCATTGTTCTAAGCATTTCGCCATCAGTTGTAACTGTTATGGTGCCATCGGTAAGTACACCATCAACATCAAATATAAAAGTGGTGATATCTGCTAAGTATTCTTTGTAACTTTTATCGTTGTCCATGCGTTTTTTTAATTGAAGCTGTTAAAAGCTCATAAATAGCTTTATGGTCTTCGTTTTCTAATTGTTTTAACTGACGTTTTATGGTCTTCTTATCGTTTCGTTTTGCTGGTCCGGTTTGAGCCATGTAAGGTGACATATCTTGGACTTTTCTGGTAGTTTCCATTATCAACGGTTTCAGAATATCAAAATTAATACTTTTTGCATCACTGATTTCGTGTGCAATTCTGTAGAGTTGATTGGTGAAATTATTCACAAAAACAGCAGATAAATGTAACGTCTGTCGTTGCTCTGTACTAATCTTATAGCTAATACAACCAAGGTCTTCTGCTAAGTCTTTCAGAAACTGAAAATTGTGCTTTTCGGTGACTTCTATACAAATAGGAATTTCACTAAAATCTAGTTCAGCATTCTTAGAAAATGTTTGTAAAGGGTAAAATACAGCACGCTCATTTTTTTTGTCCAGATCATGAATAGAAACACTGCCAGAGGTATGAGCAACCAATCGGTTTTCAAAAGGTAAAGCTTTAGATAATTCTGCAATGCTGTCATCGCTAACAGCTAAAATGTAGAGGTCAGCCTCCTTTAGTTGATTTAGGTCATCAATGATTTCAACTTCGTTGGCATACGACGAAATGGACGAACGCGTTCTGTTGTACCATTGTTTCACTAATACATTTTCAGCTTTTGAAAATGCTTTATATAAATGTGTGGCTACATTACCAGCACCAAGTAAAATTACGGATTTCATGCCGTAAAAATAGTAAGTTTTGCTCGCTTGTTATAATCTGTCACCAATTAAAATCATAACTTTGATTGCAATGCATAAAAAAGACATTACATCTCGAGAAGATATATTCCTATTGGTTTCTAAGTTTTATGAAAAAGTTAGGAAAGATACCGTTTTGGGTCCCTTCTTTAACAATAGCATTAAAGACTGGGATGCCCATCTACAACACCTTACAACCTTTTGGGAATCTAGTTTATTTCTAAAAACGCGCTATTATGGTAATCCGTTGGAAGTTCACGTAAACGTAGATAAAGCCAATAATAATACTATAACCGAATTACATTTTGGACTCTGGTTAAATCTTTGGCACCAAACCATAGATGAACTTTTTGAAGGTGAATATGCCAATAATGCCAAGCGACGCGCAAGGAAAATGGGCACTTTTCTATATCTCAAAATTTTTGAAGCCAGAAGGTCGTAATTAAAATCTTACTTCTCATTAACTTTGTAGGCTTAAATCTAAATTACATAAGTTTATGAAGTTATTAAACGAATTCAAAGAGTTTGCTGTTAAGGGGAATATGATGGATATGGCTATTGGTATTATCATTGGTGCGGCATTCAATAAAGTTATAGATGTACTGGCAAAACAAGTATTGTTGCCGCCATTATCTTTAATGACTGATGGTGTTGGATTTAGTGATAAAAAAATAATACTTAGAGATGAGGTAACTAATGTTTCAGGTGAAGTTACTATTAGTGAAGTTGCTATAGCTTACGGAGAACTTTTTGAAGTGTTTTTAGATTTCCTAATTATTGGTTTTACCGTGTTTATTGTTGTAAAGTTTATGAACAGACTGCGTAATAAAGCACAAGATCCGAAAGATGCAACCGTCACAACTCCTAAGGATATTGAGTTGTTGACACATTTAAAAGAGCTAATGGAAGAGCAAAATAAACTACTAAAATCTAATGGATCTAAATAGATAGTTTTCAATAAACTTTAACATCTTTTGAAAGGTGAAAACACTTATCTAAGTACACAAAAAGCCTTATCTTTGCGCGAGCTTAAAATGAGCACTTCTTATGCAAAAAAAAATCGCTAGTTTCTTTTTCTCAACAAAACTTACTGCTGTATTATTTATCGTTTTTGCGGCAGCCATGGCAACTGGTACTATTCTAGACCGAAACATGGATACGTCACCAACACCTTACACAAGAATATTAATTTATAATGCGTGGTGGTTTGAGACCATAATGGTATTTTTTGTCATCAACTTTGTTGGGAATATTGTTAGATACAAACTTCATAAAAAGGAAAAGTGGGCAACTTTAATTTTGCACTTAGCTTTTATTTTCATTCTAGTAGGTGCATTTGTAACGCGTTATATTGGTTATGAAGGCATGATGTCTATTAGAGAAGGAGCTACTGAAAGTCAGTTCCGTTCTCAAAAAACCTATATCAGTGGACGAATCCTTGGACAATACGAAATCAACGGTCAGCTACAACAGCGTAATGTGATGGAAGAAGTAGACTTCTCACCAAGACTAGACAATGATTTTGAAAGAACTTACGATTATGGCGATAAGGAAATTACATTTAAGCTAAAGAAATTTATAAAAGGTGCAGAGAAAGATGTTGTTCCAGATGAGAATGGTGAATCTTACCTAAAAATAGTTGAAGCTGCAGATGGTATGCCTCATAACCATTATCTTAAAGTAGGTGAGGTTGCCAACATGCACAATGTACTTATTTCATTGAATAAGGAACAGGAAGGAGCTATACAAATCTTTGATACAGATGAAGGTTTATTTATAAAATCGCCTTACGAAGGTGAGTACATGACCATGGCAACTATGGCCACTGGTAAGTTAGAAAAAGATAGTCTTCAGCCATTAATCTTACGTTCTAGATATGTGATTGGAAATATGCAATTGGTATTTCCTAAGCCTGTAGTTAAAGGTGTTTTTGATATTGTTCAGAAACCAAGAATTCTAAAGAATGACGAAAGTGGAGTTGTTCTAGATGTTACAGCAAATGGAGAAACAAAAAGTATCAATCTTTTAGGTGGACCAGGTACTTATGCACCTATGGAAGAAATTAAAGTAGGTGGACTTGATGTGGCTTTACGTTTTGGATCTCGAATGGAGCAATTGCCATTTAAGGTAAAACTGAATGATTTTATTGCTGAAAAATATCCAGGAACTGAGAATGCTTACTCTTCTTACGAAAGTAAAGTGACAATCATAGATGAGGAACAAGGTGATTTTGATTATCACATTTACATGAACCATATTTTGGATCATAAAGGTTATAGATTTTTCCAAGCAAGTTTCGATCCAGATGAAAAAGGAACGGTACTTTCGGTAAATCACGATCGTTGGGGAACCTACATTACCTATTTTGGTTATTTTATGCTTTATCTAGGTTTAATGGCGATTTTGTTTGCAAAAAATACGCGTTTTGATGATATAAGAAAACGTTTATCAAAGCTAAAAGAGAAAAAAGCTAAAATGATGACCGTTATAGTGCTGCTATTAAGTTTATCTGGTTTTGCACAACAACATTCAGATAACGATGGTCACGATCATATAAAGAAGACATCAAAAGCGCAAATAGACTCTATTCTAAGAGCAAACATTACCCCAAAAGAGCATGCCGAAAAGTTTGCTGAGATGGTGATTCAGGATTATAGCGGACGTATGATGCCAATGCATACTTACGCTTCTGAAACGCTTAGAAAGTTGAGTAAAAAGGATACTTACGAAGACTTTAACGCCACTCAGGTTTTTCTTTCTATTCAAGAAAGTCCATTGCTGTGGTATAATGTTCCTGTAATTTATTTAAAACCTAGAAAAGCAGATTCCATCCGAAATATTATCGGTTTAGATTATGAGGAAAAATATGCAAGCTTGGTTGATTTCTTCACGCCACAAGGTCGTTATAAATTAGCACCATATCTTGAAGAAGCTTATAAAGCTCAAGTACCAAATGGTTTTCAAAAGGAAGTTAAGGAAGCGGATTCTAGGGTTAATTTATTATACAACGATATTGAAGGTTTATCTATTAAAATATTTCCAGTCCCTAATGATGAAAATAATAAGTGGATTTCACCCAAGGAATATAGGGAAGAAGGTTATAAGGATAAGATAAAAGATAGTCTTTATGGTAACTTCATAAATAATGGATTCAATGCTTATTTGGTAACCTTAAATAATGCAAAACAAGTAGGTGATTATTCAAAGGCTGAAGAATTACTTCAAGGCATTAAAAAAACACAGCAACAATTAGGTGGTGATGTTATGCTTTCTGAGGATAAGATAAAATCAGAAATTCTTTATAATAAGTACGATATCTTTAAAAAACTGTTTAGTTGGTATATGTATGCTTCAACAGTGCTGTTTATTTTAGTAATCGCACAGATATTTAAATATAAAAGCAAACCTCTTAAATATGCCATAAACACTCTTATTGGTGTTGTTGCTCTTTTATTTGTGTTACATACTCTAGGTTTGATATGGAGATGGTATTTATCTGGACATGCACCTTGGAGCGATGCTTATGAGTCTATGATTTATGTAGCATGGTCAACAATGTTGTTTAGTTTTATAACTAGCATAACTACAAAAGACAACAAAATTCATAAAAAAGATTATTCAGGAATAATCTTATCAATTATTTCTAATAAAGGCAGTATATCTAGTTTAACTGTGGCAGCAGGAGCTTTTGTAACTTCAATGATTCTTATGGTAGCACATTGGAACTGGATGGATCCTGCTATCGCAAATCTTCAACCTGTATTACAAGGATACTGGTTAATGATACATGTTTCTGTAATTGTAGCTAGTTATGGGCCTTTTACATTGGGAATGATATTAGGTTTGGTAAGTTTATTACTCATGATCTTTACCACAAAAAATAATAAGGCATTAATGGATATTAGTATTAAGGAGCTAACTATCGTAAATGAAATGGCATTGACAGTAGGTCTTGTTATGCTTACTATAGGAAACTTTCTTGGTGGTATGTGGGCCAATGAAAGTTGGGGACGTTATTGGGGTTGGGATCCAAAAGAAACTTGGGCACTAATTAGTATTATGATTTATGCCTTTGTTATCCACATGCGTTTGGTACCAGGACTTAGAGGAAGGTGGCTATATAATTTGATGTCCGTATTAGCATTTGCAAGTATTTTAATGACGTATTTTGGTGTAAATTTTTACTTATCAGGATTACACTCTTACGCCAGTGGAGATCAGATATTGAGTTTTCAATTTATAGCTATAACGTTAGGAGCAATTGCTATTATAGCATTCTTTGCTTATAGGAAGTATAGGATTCACTATAAAAAATAATAGATAAAGGATTCGATTTTATATTCATCTAATTTTAGTAAATTGTTGAATAAACAAATCAACCCTCAATGAATTTTTTAAAAAAGTTAGGAATTCCAAATCTCTTAATGTTAGTTTTATGCATTGCTATAATTATTGTAGCTGAATATTTATTTTTAAGCGGATACGAACTTCACGGTATTTTTGTTGGTCTTTGGTCTCCTACCATACTAGGTATAATGATTTATCTAAAACTTGTTGGAGATGGAGGCAAATGAAATCATATTATTACTGTCTATCATTGTATCGGTAATAGTTTTATTTTGGGCAATTTGGGTAATTCGTTTTTACAATAGAATAGGACGAAATAAAAAGTAGTTAATTGAATGTTTTTCTTTTTCAATTAATTGCGACCTAAATAATTATCTTTTTTCTTTCAAAAATAATACGCATATTTGCGTCATTATGATTGCTTAATAACTCATACGGAACATGTAATCGCTACTCAAAGCGATGTGATTGTCAAACAAACTTTTGTTTGACTAGTGGTTATTTTAAATTTTTCAAACAATGCAATCAAATAAAGTTTCAATAAAACAACTCATTCATTATTTTAAAATCGCAGTTTCTGGTAAGGAACAAGATTTTACTTCTGGCAGTATTCGTAAGGCCGTTTTTATGCTATCCATTCCCATGATTTTGGAAATGTTGATGGAATCTATTTTCGCTATTGTCGATATTTTCTACGTATCTAAAGTTAGCGTTAATGCTGTAGCTACAATCGGGCTTACAGAATCGGTAGTAACTTTGGTTTATGCCATAGCTATAGGGTTAAGTATGGCAGCGACAGCGATTGTGGCAAGGCGTATTGGAGAAAAGGATAGGGAAGGAGCATCACAAGCAGCAACTCAGGTTATTTTCTTAGGAATATTAGTCGCTATTTTTATTAGTGTTTTTGGAATTCTTTACCCTAAGGAAATTTTAGGTTTAATGGGAGGAGAGCCAGAATTGATAGCCGAAGGTTACGGTTATACACAAGTACTCCTTGGTGGAAATGTTACTATAATGTTGTTGTTTTTAATCAACGCTATTTTTAGAGGCGCAGGTGATGCATCAATAGCCATGTGGGCTTTGGTGTTATCTAATGGATTGAACATTATTCTCGATCCAATTTTTATTTTCGGTCTTGGTTCCATTCCTGCTTTTGGTGTAGAAGGAGCTGCAATTGCAACAACAATCGGTAGAGGTTCTGCAGTGTTATTTCAAATAGGAATTTTATTTTATGGTTGGGGTAAAATAAAGATTAAACTAAAGGACTTAGTACTAAAAGTTGCTGTAATTCTGAATTTGATAAAAGTATCATTAGGTGGTATAGGACAATTTTTAATAGGGACTTCGTCTTGGGTTTTTTTAATGCGAATAATGAGCGAATTTGGTAGCGAAGTTTTAGCAGGTTATACAATTGCCATAAGAGTGATGATGTTTACGCTAATGCCAGCTTGGGGTATGAGCAATGCTGCAGCAACTTTGGTAGGTCAGAATTTAGGTGCTCAAAAACCAGATAGAGCAGAACAGTCGGTTTGGAAAACAGGAAAATTTAGTGCTGTTTTCATGGGAATTGTTTCAGTTTTCTATTTGATTTTTGCAAATGAAATCATTTCTTGGTTTACACCAGAACCAGAAGTCATAAAAAATGGAGCGCTTTGCCTAAGAATCATAGCTGCTGGTTACATTTTTTATGGTTACGGTATGGTAATCATCAATGCGTTTAATGGAGCGGGAGATACTAAAACACCGACTTGGATTAACTTTATTTGCTTCTGGTTATTTCAATTGCCTTTTGCTTACTTACTAGCAATTAATTTAGATTTTGGGCCAGTTGGTGTCTTTGCAGCCATTACTATAGCTGAGGTTTTTATAACCGTTTTAGGTGTTATTTGGTTTAAAAAGGGGTTTTGGAAATCTGTTAAGGTTTAGAGTCTATTATAAGATGGCAGATTAAAAAAAGGGAAACAATTTTATATTGCTTCCCTTTTTTAACTTTATATACTTTAGTTGTATTATTTTTCTAATAAATAATTACCAATAACCAAGGCATCTAATCCTGTAGAGTAAAAACATCTTAATGCATCTACGGGAGATTCTACAACAGGCTCTCCTTGAATATTAAAGCTGGTATTTAAAACAACAGGAACTCCTGTTTTTTCTCCGAGTTTGTATATTAAACTGTGATAGCGAGGGTTAGTTTCTTTATTTACCGTCTGTAACCTTGCACTTCCATCTACATGAGTAATAGATGGTATGATTTCTTGTTTATCTTTAAGGACATTACATACTTTAAGCATAAATGGTGCTTCAACCTCTAAGTCAAAATAGTCTTTGTAAGATTCAACCAAAGCAGACGGTGCAAAAGGTCTGTAGGCTTCTCGGTGCTTTACTTCAGCATTTATTTTACGTTTCATGTCAGGGAATGCTGGGTTGGCTAGAATACTTCTGCTTCCTAATGCACGAGGTCCAATTTCCATTGCACCCTGAAACCAACCAATGATTTTTCCTTGCTCTAATAAAGATGCAGCTTTTTCAGAAGGATCTTCTATATATTCTGGTGTTAATTTAGCACCATCGATAGCTTTTTTTATAGCTTCATTAGAATATTGAGTACCAATATATGGGTTATCATGCACAAATACTCTAGGCTTTTTTTGTAAGCCGTTATACAAGTAAAAAGCAGCGCCAATTGAGGTTCCATTATCCCCAGCAGCAGGCATTACATATACATCTTTAAAAGGTGTTTCCCGTACAATTCGGCCATTCATTACACTGTTTAGAGATACACCTCCAGAAATTACCAAGTAATCGGCTTTAGTTTTTTCATGGAGAATTCTACACATTTTGAGAACCTTATTTTCTAAAACATGCTGAAAAGCAGCGGCGAGGTTAATATGATTATCTTTAAATTCTCCATCCTTAGATCTAGGCTCTCCAAAAAGATCTAAAAACTTCTTTGAGTATGGCGCTTTTATAAGGTGCTGATAATTGAAATAAGATAAATCTACTTTTAATTTACCATTATCATCTACATTTATCATTTTATCTACTTCATCCTTGTAGACATTTGGGTCACCCATAGGTGCTAATCCCATAGTTTTACCTTCATCATAATTAGGTTTAAAACCACAAAATTGTGTTACGGTTTCATAAAACGAACCTAGCGAATGAGGAAAAAAACTTTCGCTATACTGTTCTATAGTATTACCATCTCCATAGCCTAGCCAAGAAGTAGCCCATTCACCAGAACCATCTATACCTAACAAGGCAGCCTTTTCATAAGGGGAAACAAAAAATGAGCCTGCAACATGTGTTAAATGATGCTTTATAAAATGAACTTCAGGTCCTTTAGTATTATTAAAAATCTTACCATACCAAATCTTAAAACGTCTTTGCTTTGCATAAGCATTAACAACATGATGACCGAAAAAGGGCATAAAAAGTTTAGGACGTTTTAATAAAAAGCCTAGTTTATTGCTCCAATTGGTTGTTGGCTTTATTGAAACTGCGATATGATCTATATCAGAATATGTTAGCCCAGCAATATCTAAGCATCTTTTTATAGACAATTCAGGAAAAGCTTGTGTGTGCTTATCTCTGTTTAATCGTTCTTCTTCAATAGCCACGATAAGTTTTCCATCTTTAACGATACAAGCCGAAGAATCATGGAAGTAATAATTAAGTCCTAAAATTACCATTGTTTTATTTTTTTGAATGCACTAAATAAAGCATATTTTTTTTAGAATAAATGTAATTTCTTTGTAGGTTGAAATTCTTCGTCAAAATGTTTTTTTAATAAAAAAAATGAAAATATATCTGATGAATTGTTGATTTTTTGAATTCTAAATTTTTGAAAACCAATTGAGTGAAGGATAAAATAAACACAATATGATTATTCAAAATAATCTAACTAAACCTTAAAGATGTTTTTAGCTTTCATTAATTTTATAGTCATAATTTATAAATGTTATGTCAAAGAAAAAATTAGGTTTAAATACTATTTGTATACATGTTGGTGAAGTTAAGGATGAACAGTTCAAAGGTGCCGTGTCGCCCATGTATTTAAGTTCTTCTTACGAGTTTCTAGACGTTGATGTAAAGCGTTACCCAAGATACTTTAATACACCTAACCAAGAGTTTTTAGCTAAAAAAATAGCAGCATTAGAAAATACAGAATCTGCTTTGATTTTCGGTTCTGGTATGGCAGCCATAAGTACTATGTTTTTGGCTTTTCTACAACAAGGAGACCATTTGGTTGTGCAAAATACATTGTATGGTGGAACCGTAAATTTCATTAAGGAGGAATTTCCTAAGTATGGAATTGAATACACATTTACCAATGGTTATTCGGTTGAGGATTTTGAAAAAGCGATAAAGCCTAATACAAAACTTATTCATATAGAAACACCATCGAATCCTTTGATGACTATTACAGATATTAAGGCTATTGCAAGATTAGGTAAGTCCAAGGGCATTTTAACATCAATAGATAATACGTTTGCTTCACCAGTGAATCAAAAACCAATCGATTTAGGTATTGATATGGTGATGCATTCTGCAACTAAATATTTTGGTGGTCATAGTGATATTTTGGCGGGAGCAGTTGCTAGTAGTGAAGAACTTATTGAAAGAATTTTTAATGTCGGTAAAAATTTAGGAGGTAATCTTAGCGACATGACAGTTTGGATGCTAGAACGTAGTTTAAAGACTTTAGGACTACGAGTGAAAGCACAAACTAAAAATGCTATTAAAATGGCCAAATGGCTGAACAAGCATCCAAAAGTTTCAAAAGTGTATTATCCTGGCTTAAAATCTCACCCAGAACATAAATTAGCAAAATCTCAGATGATTGGTTTTGGAGCGATGCTTTCGTTTGAACTTACTGAAGATTTAGATGCTTATAAGTTTCAGAAAGCGTTAAGATTAATAAAATCATCAATGAGTTTAGCTGGTGTAGAAAGCACTGTAATTTCACCACATTTAACCTCTCATGCATTATTAACTCAGGAAGAACGTGATGCTATAGGAATAAGTGATCAATTGATTCGTTTTTCTGTAGGTATTGAAGACGTTAAAGATTTAAAGCGTGATATTACTAATGCTATAAAAATGATTGAATAAACAATTATAGTTTCTTGAAGAAGTAAATTTCATCAGCTTTTCTTATTTCTAAAATCATATTTTAAATTGAGTTGAACAGACAATCGGTGAAAGCTTTTAGTTTTAAACGAATGTCTGGCATAGCCCAAATCTATATTGGTATGATTGTCAATGTTTATGCCAAGTCCAAAGTAAGCTCTGTTTTGTTGAAAATCGAATTCGTTTAGATTAAAATGAATTTCATCATAAAAGGATAGAAATAACGTTTTGTTTAGTGGTTGTTTCACTTTTAATCTATAACGTAATCTATGTTTAAGGATATCTTCTGTTGGATATTCTAAAAAGCGCTGTTCTAATTTAAATCGATGGGACCAATTTAGATTAAAGAGTTTGTGTTTTAGAACAACCTGTTCTAAGATGCGGTGTTCTAAAATATCTGGAGTGTTATTTATTTCAAAAGAAGTGTCTATGTCACCATAAGCATAGCCTACGCCAGCACTAACATTTTTATTAAAATGATAGTTTATACCAACAATTCCCAAATGCAAATGTGTGTTTTTTCTAGGAAGCTCGTAATTCCAATTGGTGTAAGAACCGCTTAAACTCAAAGCGTTTGTAATTCTGTTGGATGATGTAATTTCATACCAAGAACCCCAAGTAGTTTCACCCAAATTTTGAGCAAAAATCAAGTACTGAAACAGGAGTGTAAATGGTAATATAAATAGGTTAGTTTTCATGATAACGACTTAAAAAGTAAAGAGCCCATTTCTGGGCTCTTTCAGTCATGGAATTATTTAAACGTGGTCATTTAAGTGATGGTGTTCATCAATTAATGGCCCACCTTCTATGATTTGTTCAGAAGCCTCACTTGCAAATTTTTCAAAATTTAAGTGGAATGAATGTGCTAACTGAATCGCTTTACTAATGTATGCGCCTTTTTGTAACCAAGTATTCATTGGGTCTAGCATTTCTGATGGCACATTTGGACAATATTTTGGCATAAATAACCCAAATATTGGATGTTGTTCAAAATCTACATTGTCTAATTCACCATTAAGAATGGCAGTGATCATAGCTCTTGTATATTTTAGTTTTATACGAGAACCTACTCTGTAAGGGCCACCACTCCAGCCAGTATTCACTAACCAAACATTAACACCTGCTTCTTGCATTTTTTCACTTAACATTTCAGCATAAACTGTTGGGTGAAGTGGCATAAATGGTTCTCCGAAACAAGCTGAAAATGATGGTACAGGTTCTGTGATTCCAGCTTCTGTTCCCGCTACTTTAGCAGTGTAACCAGAGATAAAATGATAAGCTGCTTGCCCAGGAGTTAATTTAGACACAGGAGGTAATACACCAAATGCATCACAAGTTAAGAAGAAAATGTTTTTAGGATTCTCAGCGTATGATGGTTGTTGAATGTTATCAATATGATAGATAGGGTAACTTACACGTGTGTTTTGTGTAATTGTACTATCCATATAGTCAACCTCACCACTATCTTTAAAAACTACATTTTCTAAAATAGCTCCAGGTTTTATAGCTCTATAGATGTCTGGTTCTTTTTCCTCTGTAAGGTCAATAACTTTTGCATAACAACCACCTTCAAAATTGAAAATATTATTGTTAGCTGTCCAGCCATGTTCATCATCTCCAATCAATTTACGATTAGGATCTGCAGACAATGTTGTTTTACCAGTACCTGATAGTCCGAAGAAAATAGCAGTATCACCATCTTCACCTACGTTTGCAGAACAGTGCATTGGTAACACATTTTCTTCAACAGGAAGAATAAAGTTTAAAGAAGAGAAAATACCTTTTTTAATTTCTCCTGTATAAGCAGAACCACCTACAAGTGCTACTTTCTTACTGAAGTTAAGGATTGAAAAATTACCTTGTCTTAACCCACAACTTTTAGGATCTTTTGCTTCATAACCTGGCGCACAAAGTACTAACCAGTCTTCCTTAAAATTTTCAAGTTCACTTTCATTATATCTCAAAAACATATTGTAAGTAAACATGTTAGACCAAGGATATTCGGTAACGGTTCTTACATTGGTTTTATATTCAGGGTCAGCACATACATAAGCATCTCTTACATATATTTCTTTTCCACTTAAATAATCAGTGATTTCTTTTTGTAAGAAGTCAAAATTCTCAGGTGATATAGCTTTGTTAGTTTTTCCCCACCAAACCTTATCTTTAGTGTAATCATCTTTTACGATAAAACGGTCTTGAGGTGATCTACCAGTAAATTTTCCTGTATTTATAGCTAAAGTTCCGTTAGCAGTTTCTTTACCCATTCCTTTTTCAATGGTAATGGTTTGTAGCTCTTCTGGAGATAAATTCCATTGAGCAGTGGCTCCTTCAATTCCGTACTTCGTTAAGTCTCTGGTTTTCATAATCGGTTGTTTTAATAAGGTTTCCATGATTAATGTTTTTTTGAATTGTTTAAAATGGCCAAATCAATGGCACTAATACTAATGATACTATTAAGAAAAGTAGAAGCAAAGGTGCTCCGACCTTTAGATAATCCATAAATTTATACCCACCAGCTGTCATTACCATGGCGTTTGTTGTAGTGCCAACTGGTGTTAAAAATGCTGTAGATGCACTTATAGCAACAACTATCATAAATGGTGCTGCTGAAATATTCAAAGTGTTTGCAGCAATAATTACTATAGGTGCCATAAGAACAGCTGTTGCAGAATTATTGATAACTTGACTAAATGTTGTAGTGAGTAAGAACACTCCAGCTAATAATACAACTGGATGTTGTTGTCCTAGTATATTAACTAAACCGTTGGCAATTAACTCTGCAGTTCCTGTTTTTTGTAACGCAATTCCCATCGGAATCATAGCTGCAATCATAACTACACTTATCCAACTAATACCTTTGTAAGCTTTTGAAATAGGTACACAACCAGTAATCAATACAATACCAGCAGAAATAAGAGCTGCGATGGCACCAGGTACTACTTTAAAGACTAATAATCCAATCATTAATAGAAGCGCAAACAGTGCTATAAATGATTTTGAAGTTAAGTCAGTAATTGTTTTAGACATCCCTTCAGGACTACCGCATATTACCAAGTTTTCATGATGCTCTTTCAACTGATCGATATCGCTCCAACTACCTCTTACCAAAAAGGCGTCACCAGCTTTAACCAAAACCTCTCTTTCTGTAATTGGTATGTTATTTCTAGAAGCAGCCATTAATTGTATTCCAAAACGTTTAAAGAAATTACCTAATCTCATTTTTCTTCCAACTAAAATAGATTTTGGAGTCACCAAGATTTCTGCCATACCAACCTCTTGGTTAATGAGATTATGTATTACTTCATCTTCAATAGATTCAATAGGTAAAAGTCCTAGTCTAAATTTTATCATTAAAGCGTTAATAGCTTCGGTATCTCCTTTTACGGTTATAATATCATGATATAAAAATTCTGTTGAGTTTGTAGGGAACTCTATATAAGGTTCGTTTCCTTTTAAAACATTTGGGTGTCTTCTTTTTATTCTAATGATTGAAACTTTGTGCTCACGTTCAAAATTCCATTCACCCATTTCTGTATTCAATAAAGGTGAAACAGAACGTACTCTAAGTCTGTAATAATCGTTTTCAAATCTATAAGCTTCAATCCATTTGTGTAATGTGTTACTGATGTCTACAGGTTTGTTATTCGTTTTGTTTTTTGGTAACAACTTATAACCGACAAATCTGAAATAGAGTAGGGTTAGAAGTAATAATGGTAAACCAATCAATCCAAACTCAAAGAAAGAAAAGCCCTCCATACCACTTTGAATCATAGTATTGTTAACAATGATATTTGGAGGTGTTCCTGTTAAGGTAAGTAGTCCACCTGTATTAGAGCCAAACGCCACAGGCATAAGTAATTTTGATGGTAAAGTTCCGATACTCCAAGCAGAAGCAATGGTAACAGGCATTAAAGTAGCCACAGTACCTGTGTTGCTAACAATTCCAGAAAGTAAACCAGATCCTAATGTTGTTATAAGCAATAATTTGGTTGAACTTTTTCCAGCTAGCTTAATGAATTTCTGTCCTGCTAAAGCAGTCCAACCAGTTTGAGATAGTCCTTCTCCAATAATAAACAACGCAGCAATCATAATAACTGTAGTATTGCTAAATCCACTCAGAGTTTCATTGAGATCTAATATCCCAAAAAGGAATAAACTAATCATAGATAGTAGAGCTATGATGTCTGGTGTAAATTTTCCCCAAATGAATAAGAGAATGGTAACGGTTAGTATGATTAGCATTAAGCTCATGGTGTGGTGATTTTTATAGTATAAAATTACTGGCAAGACAAAGCAATTATTATGACAAATGTCATGCTTTTGACGAATTACGAAGTTTTCAATTTTAGGTGATTTAAATGATGAATTATAGAATTTTTACTACACGAAAGCGTTTTCGAAATAAAAACAATGTTATAATCTGTTAGCTTTTTAATATTTTTGACATCTACGAAAAGAAAAAAATTCATGAAATTAGATATCCTAGCCTTTGGTGCACATCCAGATGACGTTGAATTGGGATGTGGAGCTACATTGGCAAAAGAAGTTTCCAACGGAAAAAAAGTTGGTATAATTGACTTAACAAGAGGCGAATTAGGTACGCGAGGAACTGCTGAAACCAGAGATAAAGAATCGGCAGATTCTGCTAAAATTCTAGGTGTAGCTATGCGCACAAATATGGAATTTGCTGATGGCTTTTTCGTTAACGATAAAGCACACCAAATTGAAATTATAAAAGAAATTCGAAAGTATAGACCAGAGATAGTTATTTGCAATGCCATTGATGATCGTCATATAGATCATGGAAAAGGAAGTAAACTGGTAAGTGATGCCTGTTTTTTAAGCGGTTTGAGAAAAATAAACACAAAGCATAATGATGAAGACGATTGGCAAATGCCGTGGAGACCGAAGGTAGTCTATCATTTTATTCAATGGAAAGATATTGAGCCAGACATTGCTGTAGATGTTACGGGTTATATGGAGCAAAAGATGGCATCTGTGTTGGCTTATAAGACGCAATTCTTTGATCCAGATAGTAAAGAGCCTCAAACTCCTATTTCAAGTAAAAATTTCACCGATAGTATTACCTATAGAGCAAGAAATTTAGGAAGATTAATCGGAACAGAATTCGCTGAGGGTTATACAGTTGAACGTTATCCGGCTGTTGATAGTTTATTTGATTTAAAATAATTTAAAAAAACCTTTTGTAGAAAAGGTAAAATAATATACATTTGCAACCCTAATTAAAATGGTGGTTGTAGCTCAGTTGGTTAGAGCGCTGGTTTGTGGTACCAGATGTCGTGGGTTCGAGTCCCATCTTCCACCCAAAAAGATAAAGCCTTTCAGAAATGAAGGGCTTTTTTTGTGTCTAAAATTAAAAAGCCTCTCATTTTGAGAGGCTTTAAGATTGTAAATTTAATTTTTTATTCTTCTGTAGCTTTGTCTACTACAATTCGGTCGTTTCTGTTAGCAACTTCCCAAGCCGTGTAGAATACAAGTCTTGTTCTATTTTCTAAAAGATCATACTCAATCTTATCTGGTGTATCACTTGGTTTGTGATAATCATCATGTGTACCGTTAAAATAAAAAATTACAGGAATATTGTTTTTAGCAAAATTATAATGGTCAGATCTGAAGTAAAAACGGTTTGGATCATTTTCATCGTTGTAGGTGTAATCAAATTCTATGTTTGTGTATGTTGAATTTACCGACTCGGAAATATTGTGTAGGTCTGTACTTAATTTATCACTTCCTATTAAGTATATATAGTTTCTATCTCCTTCTTTTCTCTTAGGATCAGTTCTACCTATCATATCAATATTTAAATCTGCAACAGTATTTTCCAAAGGAAAAACAGGATCAACATCGGTGTAGTATCTAGAACCTAGTAAACCTTTTTCTTCACCAGTAACATGTAGAAATAGAATAGATCTTTTAGGACCATTGCCATCTTTTTCAGCAGCTTTAAAAGCTTCGGCTATTTCAAGAATAGCAATAGTTCCAGAACCATCATCATCTGCACCATTGTAAACTTCGCTATTTTTTATGCCTTCGTGGTCTAAATGCGCTGATACTACTACAATTTCATTTGGTTTTTCAGAACCTTTAATATATGCTAAAACATTCTCTGAAGTGATATTTTCTGATGGATTTTCTATACTAATTTCTAAGTTAGTATTGATTACTTTTGGAGTATCCGATTCAGTAATGTCAGGATTTAATGTCTTTCCTAAATTCTCTGTAACTAATAACATAAACATAGCGCCATCATTACCCTTAATGGATAGACGACCTGATTCACCAGATTCAAATACTCTTTGGTAAAATGGTGCAAATCTAGAAAATTGTTCATCATCCATTAAGATGAGACCTTTTGCGCCTTTATCTGATGCAGCCTCTCTTTTGCTAGACAATGATTGTCTGCCACTGGACCATTTTGTTTCTTCAGAAGTACCTGATGTGACGTAATTTCCTTCTTCGTTTTTTGGTTCACCTGCTTTAGCTAACACAATTTTTCCTTTAACATCAATGTTATTATAGTCCGAATAGTTTTCGGTATCAATGCCATAACCAGCATAAACAATATCATTATTGGAAACATTTACAGATTCTGGTGTTCTTAAAACGATTTGGTCTTCAAAACTTATGAACTCTTTGTCATTAACCTTAACTAAAGCAGACGCGACTTTTTGCTTTTCTAAAGGCACTTCTTGGAAATAATCATTACCACCTAAAGGGGAAGGGATTCCCATAGCGATGTATTGCTCCTTTAAATATTCTACAGCCATCTTTTGACCTTTTTCTCCGGTTTCCCTTCCTTCAAATTCATCAGAAGCATATTTGAAGAGCATGGTTTTAAGCTCATCTGATGTTATTGTTGCAGCATATTTAGTAGGGTCAACCGTTTCTACTTTGGTTTGCTGAGTAGAGGTAGAGGTGCTAGTTTTTGATGAAGTACCGCAACTAGCAATTAAAATAGCAGTACTCAGTAGAATTATCTTTTTCATTTATATGGAATAGTTTAATTGTGACTTTAAATTAATAAAGTCGATTTAAGTGTTTTAAATGATTTCGGGTTTTAGCCTTTCGTCTGAATTTGCGATATACCAAGCCGTTGCAAATATTAATTTTGTACGCTTAGTTAATAAACGATAATTGATTTTATCGGCAGTATCTGTCGGCTTTGTATAGTCTTCGTGTTCACCATTAAAGAAGAAAATTACAGGAACGTTTTGTAGTGCAAAATTATAATGATCAGATCTATAATAATACCTATTTGGATCATTATCTTCATTATACTTATAATCTAAGCTAAGATTTGTAAACTCTTTATTAGCTTTTTGAGCAATAAAATGCAATTCTGTACTAATCTTATCAGATCCTATAAGGTAAATATAGTTTTCGTTATCAATATGCCTGTCATCAACTCGTCCAATCATATCAATGTTAAGTGTAGCAACGGTTTCTTCTATTGGGAACACAGGATTTTCAGTATAATATCTAGAACCATGGAGTCCAACTTCTTCGCCTGTAACGTGAAGAAAAACAACACTACGTTTAGGTCTATAACCGTCGTTTGTGGCCTTTTTAAAAGCTTCTGCCATTTCTAATACAGCAGCAGTTCCTGAGCCGTTATCATCAGCGCCATTATATATTTCACCATCTTTTATGCCTTCATGGTCAGAATGGGCTGTTATAAATACATATTCATCTGGAAACTCAGAACCTTTGATGTAGGCAATTACATTTTGAGAATCGTTTAAATTATCAGGTAAAACACTTTTAGGTACTTTTTGATAGTAGTCCTTATTAGATTTTGGAGCTTTTATCTCTTTAGATTTATAATAAGATCTAATGTAGTCGCAAACGTCATCATGCCCTTCTTCACCTGTCATTCTACCGTTATATTTATCGGAAGATACTTCTACTACGTGAGTTTTGAGTTCTTCAGGCTTAATAGTGTTGAGGTATTTTTCAACTACTTTTTTATCGTCATAGGTTATGCTATTCCTTAAATTATCGATTTTTTCACTATGCCTAAGGGAGGCACAAGACCCAACAAGGATGAGGGCTGAAGCAAAAAGTAGTTTCATCTAACGGATTGATTTAAGCAAAAATAACGAATTCTATAACATAATTTCTTAACTGAATACCAAAAAATCACAAATCTTCATCGATGTCTAAGCCTTCAAGAATCTCTTTAGAATCTTCAAGATTTTCTTCATCTCTTTCTTCGAGTTGTTCTGTGTCTCCAACTTCAAGTGTTGTAAAAACACCTTTATATATAGTAATACTTAAAGAAATAATAACTAAAAGAAAGATATACTGAATGGTTTTTGGTTTTTGCTTTTCTTTTTTAGAAAGAAAAACGATAACTATTCCGCATATAAATCCTGCTATAATAGGGAATATGGCGAGATTAGATAAAGGTGTTACGGCTAGTATTGTTGCTAGTATAGCTGAAATAAACCCTAAGGTGCTGAGTAGTTTTTTCATGTAATTAATGTTTAAGTCCAGAGGCGGAAACGATTTTTAACTCACCATTACCAACAGGAATTTTAAATTTAGCATAGACAGGGATTTTATTATCGTCTGCAGTAAGCCAAAGTAAGTTAGAATTACTACCTTTTAAGATGTCACTTCCTTTTACGGCTATAGATAGTTTATAACATTCTTTACTTCCTATCTGAGTTGAAATTGTTTCTTTATTGAGGTATTTTACGGTTATAATTGTTTCTTTATTATCAAATAAAACTGTGAAGTAGGACTGATCTCCAGGCTTGGCTTTATGAATATCTAAGTTTCTAATATTGTACAATGTGCTGACAATATCTTTAGTAGAAGCTCCGATTTTTATACTTTTATTCTCGTCCCAAGTTTGTCCATCTTTCTTCTTTTTCCTTTTAAGACTTTGTACCAATTTTGTTTTATGGTTGTATTTATACTGCATAAATTTATAATAGCCACCTTCGCTGATATCTCTTTTATATAAATACGGAGTTAAATAATTGACATTTACATAGCTTTCGTAAAGATCTCTAATCTTAAAAAAATTATCCCATTTAGTGTAGGTTGTTGCAGTACATTTAAGACGTAACAATATGTTTTTGGAAGTTTTTACTTCACTTGTTTCCATTTTTACTTGGGCAATGTCTGTTAATATTCCAGACATATTATAAGATGCAGTATATACTAACTTTTCTCCAGTAGCAATGGTTTTGTTTTGAGCAAAATTTTGATAACACGCTAAAAACAAAAGAATAAGAAAGAGCTTTTTCATAAAAGAAATGTATAAAATGATGATATCATTTATTATGCCGAAAATACGATGCTTTATCAAATGTTACTAATTTTTGAAATCGTAATTTTTTTATCTAAAAAAAATAGATAAAAAAAATACCTAGACTAAAAAAGGATTTTATGTTTGCACTCGTAATAGGATACATGGTGTGTTATTAATGAGATTCTAAATAGATTTCATTAGACTTTCTGTATTCTGAAGGAGGTCTTCCCATAATTTTGCTAAACGTATTACTAAAAGTTGGCAAACTACTATAGCCGACCATATTAGCAATCTCAGAAATATTATAATTAGAATTCATTAAATACTCTAAAGATTTATAAATTCTAAGTTGAGTGTAATAACTTATATAAGACATTCCAAGATCTTTTTTAAAAAGACGATATAAGGTTTTATCTGTCATGCTAAACTTGGCAGCTAACTCTGGTAATAAATGTTCCTGCTGAATATGGTTTGCCAAAAATGTAATTATCTGAATCAGTTTCTGATTAGTTGGTTCTGGTAATTGTAAGGGTAAAGATTCTGGAATAGTCTGTTCTAAAAGCACTTTAAAGGCTGTTACAATAGCGTACTGAGCTTCTTGAAATGGTAGAATATCTCCTTTCCAATCTTTGGTAAACAATAAGAGTTCCATCAATAAATTATTAGCAGGATAAATCCCTTCGCTCTCATAAAACTTACTAGAACTTCCTTGAATAGGAAAATATAAGTTCCGCATAAGAACCTTAGGAGAACTGGGGTAAATAGCGTGTTCTACTCTGGGCGGAATCCACATGTAATGTCGTGCCGGTAAGTAATATGTACTGCTAAGCGTCTTTACTTGTACCAAACCGCCTTCTGTGTATAAAAATTGGCCTTTTTCATGGCTATGAGATTCAATAAACGTTTCTCCCATTAAATCATGGTAGCAATAAACACTTTCAGGAATCTTGTCTACTTCAGTAAGATAATATTTCCTTTTCTGGATCAATTTATTGTAAAATGTATTTCTGCACTAAATTAATAAATAAATGTCTCTTTTAAATAAATAGTCATTAGATATCCTTTATAAATTGCTAAACTGTTTTGTCAATATCATAATTATGGCAAGTGAAATTCAGTAATTAAAGATTTTTTTAACCTAAATATTATTAATATGAACAATTTAATAGACATGAATAGAATCAAGTATAAAGATTATAAACAAAAAATTAAATCCCCTGAAGAAGCTGCTCTTCTAATAAAAAACCACAACGTATTAGGAGTAAGTGGTTTTACCAAAGCAGGTGATAGTAAAACGGTTTTACCACAAGTAGCTGAGAGAGCGCTACATGAAGACATACAAGTAACGGTATTAAGTGGTGCTTCTTTAGGCTATGACACAGATGCCGATTTGGCTAAAAATGGCGCTTTATATAAACGCATGCCATTTCAAGCAGATCCTACATTGCGAAAAAGTATTAATAACCACGATGTGCTTTATGTAGATCAGCACTTGGGACAAACAGCAGATATGCTACAAAGCTTAGATAATTTTAAGATTGATGTTGCTATCATTGAAGCTGCTTTTATAACAGAAGAAGGTTATATTGTACCTACAACATCAGTAGGAAACTCTCCAGTTTTCACTGAAAAAGCTGATAAAATTATTATTGAAATCAATACCACTTTTCCAGAAACGATTGAAGGAATTCATGATGTTATGTTTGTAAAAAAACAACCTAATAGAGACATTATCCCTATCACTCAATCCAACACTAGGATTGGTGATCCTTTCATTAAAATTGATCCCAAAAAGGTTGTTGCAGTAGTATTTACAGAAGTTCCAGACAGTCCAGCCGTGATTTCTGACCCAGATGATAAAACCACTGCCATATCCAATCATATTTTAAAGTTTTTAGAAAAGGAAGTTCAAGAAGGTAGACTATCAGAATCTTTACTTCCCTTACAAGCTGGTATTGGTAAAACCGCCAATGCTATACTTTCTGGATTTACCAAGAGTCCATTTAAAAACTTAACCATGTATTCGGAAGTGTTACAGGATAGTACTTTCGAATTATTTGATTCTGGAAAGTTATTGTTTGCGTCAGCATCTTCTATAACCGTTACAGAAGATTGCTCAAAAAAGATTTTCAGCAATTTTGAAAAGTATAAAGACAAATTGTTGTTACGCCCACAAAATATTAGTAATGCAGCAGAGGTGATAGGTCGTTTAGGAGTAATTGGTATTAACACAGCAATTGAGTTTGATATTTATGGAAATGTCAATTCTACACATATTACCGGAACCAAAATGATGAATGGTATTGGAGGTTCTGGAGATTTTGCTAGAAATGGCTATCTGAGTATTTTTGCTTGTCCTTCAATTTCTAAAGAAGGTAGAATCTCACATATAGTCCCTATGGTATCTCATACAGACCACACAGAACACGATGTAGATATTCTGGTAACAGAACAAGGTTTGGCAGATATTCGTGGATTGGCACCAATTGAGAGAGCTCGTGTTATTATTAATAATTGTGTGCATCCTGAATATCAAGAAGCTTTACAGGCATATTTTGAAGAAGCTTACGCTTTAGGTGGTCACACACCACATGTATTAAAAAAAGCTTTTGAATGGCATAGCAGATTAAAAAACAAAGGAAGCATGAAGTCTTTAGAGGTTGTAGAAAGCTAATTTTTTATATCAAAAAAACATGTTTATCAGAGAGTTAGTAAGATATTTCAAATTGTCTAATATTTTTCACTTAAAAAATAGGTTCTTTTAGAGAATAGTTTTTATATTTGCACCCGCAATCGGAGAAATGGCAGAGTGGTCGAATGCGGCAGTCTTGAAAACTGTTGAGGGTCACACCTCCGGGGGTTCGAATCCCTCTTTCTCCGCAAAGGCTTTACCAACATTGGTAAAGCCTTTTTTGTTTTCGTAAATTATTTGTAAAATTTTTTACATGTTAAAACTCACGTTATCAATTTTTTTGGCATTTTAACAATTAATTATGTGCTACTGTAGCTTTCACAATATATTTAGAATCGGAATATAAAGAGACTTATATAAAAGCCTTAAATCAAATATATTATGAGTAATACATCTACGCTTAAACAAACTAGCTTGTCACCTACAGAAGCAGCTTTAGAGATTTACGATTTAGCAATTAAACATCGAGATGAAACCGAACAACTAAGAAGAATGGCACCAGCGGTTGTTGACCGTATGAAGGATTTGCAATTGTTTAGACTTGGTTTACCAAAATATCTTGGAGGATGGGAAGAAAATCCTGTAGAAGTATTCAAGGTTTATGAGTTGTTAGCAAGCGCTGAAGCATCTGTAGCATGGAGTGCATGGAATAATCATTTGGCTTGTACCTTCGGTAGATTCCTAGATCAGGAAAGTATGAATGAAATTTATAAAAATTCATCTGATGTGTACGCTAACTCTGCACGACCAGAAGGTGTAGCGGAAATCGTAGAAGGTGGATATAAAGTTTCTGGACGTTGGACACTAGTATCTGGTTGTGAAATATCAGATTGGTTTGCTTTACGTTGCCTTGTTACTTCTGATCATTTACCAAAAACATTAGGACCTGGCGCCAAATTAAAATTACTCTTTCTTCCTAAATCTGAAATAAATATTATTGACACATGGAGTGTTGGTGGGTTGAGAGGAACGGGAAGCCATGATGTTGAGATAAAAGATGCTTTTGTTGAAGAAAAATACGCCATTGATTTCGATAGCCCAGTTGAAATTGATAACCCTTACAGTAGATTACCTATAGGCTGTATGAATGCCGTAGGTAATGCGTCAATTGCCCTAGGGATTTTGAAGTCTGCTATTACAGATTTAAAGCGTTTGTGTGCTGAGCGTGTTACACCAGGTAAAAATCCTGATTTAAGAGATAGGCTACAAATTCAGAGTGCTTTAGCCAAGGCAATAACAACTTTAGATTCTAAAAGATGTCAATTGCACAGTACAGTAAATGTAATATGGGAAGAAGCTAAAGCTAATAACAGATATACAGATATACAATTGGCAGATGTTTGGTCAGCCTCTGTACAGGCAGCAACAGAAGCAAGAGCTATGGTTACTGAAATATATGCTGTAGCAGGAACAGCGTCATTGTATACAACATCACATATAGAACGTGCACACAGAGATATTCATGCTGTTCTACAACATGGTATTATACAGCCTCACTGGTTAACTCAAGCAGGAAGAGCCTATGTTGGCTTAGAACCTACAGGAGCAATGTTTAGGGTGTAACACTAATTTTAAAATTTAACATAAAACAACTTTAATTTATTAAAATATTAATGCTTTTCTATAAGCATTAATTCTAATTTTAAATTAAAATAAAAAGTTTAATGATAGACGTTATAAAAAATAAGAAAGAATGGGTTGAACTTTTAGAAGTCTTTGGAAATATTGATTTCTATCACACTTATGACTACCACCAACTTTCTAAAAATGAAGGGGAGTTTCCTGTCTTAATAAAATATACTGAAGGTGAAACGGTGTTAGGTTTGCCACTCTTAATAAGAACCATAGAAAACTCAGAATTTAAAGATGCTGTATCAGTTTATGGCTATTCGGGTATTTTAAGCTCTGGCACAGACGAAAAATTTAATAAGGACAACTTTTATAAAGAGTTAAACGCTTACTTTAAAGAGAATAATATCATTTCAGTTTTTTCTAGATTTCATCCTATATTAGAGTATCAAGATGATATTTTGAATGGTTTAGGTCAAATCACAACACTAGGAAAAGTGGTTTGTATAGACTTAACTGATACCATTGAGAATCAAAGAGCAAAATTCAATAGAAGATTAAAAACATATCTAAACAAATCCAGAAAGCTATGTACAGTGATTAATGGAAGTGTTGAAGAGTATAAAGATATTTTCGTGAATTTATATGAAGAAAATATGAGGCGTGTAGACGCTGACGATAGTTATTTCTTTTCCGATAAGTATTATCAAGAAATTCTTTCAAGTGATGACTTTGAGTCAGTATTAAAGCTCTGTATTCATAATGAAACTCAATCTATAATAGGTGCTGCGATTTTTATAAAAACAGGAGATATTGTTCAGTATCATCTATCAGGATTAAGCGAAGATACCTATGAGGTAGATCCAATTAAACTCATTATTGATGAAGCCAGAATAGAAGCTACAGATGAAGGTTATAAAATTTTTAACCTTGGAGGTGGAAGAGGTAGTAACGAGGATTCATTATTCAGGTTTAAAAGTGGTTTTTCAAAAGATTTCAAAGATTTCAAAGTTTGGAAATATATAGTAGACGAAGAAGCTTATAAGAGTTTATTGAAGAACCGTTTGGCAACAACCGAAGATATTGAATTGAGTTATTCAGGTTTTTTTCCAGCTTACAGAGCAAAGTTAGAAGTAACAACATCATAAGATTTACTTAATATATAAAAATAAGGCCGTAAATTTTGATAAAGTTTACGGCTTTTGTTTTGGGTTAATTGTGTTGAGATATTGAATTCTATATTCAAAAATCAATATCTTTGAAGTAAATAAAACTAGATAGTAAATAACTTCATTTCTTATGGATTCTCTTTTCCAAATTTTCAAAGTTGATGTTGAAGAAGCCAATCGAATAGCTTCTGAAGCTAATGAGCCACATAGACATGATTTTGAAGAATTAATGATAGGAAACAAGGGAGTTTTAGAACACTTCATTGATTTCGATTCGGTTGAAACCAGAGCGCCTTTTGTGAGTTTTGTAACCAAAGGTAAAGTACACCGCGTGCAACCAAAGCCATTAAATGGAGAGTGTGATATTTGGGTTATCCGTTTCAAAAGTGAATTTATTCCTGAGACTACATTTCAATTGTATTCCTATTACCACAATCAGGCAGATTTGCAATTAGATTGTGGAATTTGCTTTAATAGACTGATTTTGTTGTGCCAGATGATTTTTGATGAAAACCAAAAAACTGTTCCTAATTATGCTATTATACAGCAAACTTTAAACCTTATTTTTACGATTGTTGAGGGTGAAAGACAACGAATCAATCCATATGATGAGGATTTGCAGAAAACGCAACACATATCTTTCAAAAATTTCCTATCAATCCTTGAAGAAAATTACAAGCGTTCCGTTGGTGTGGAATATTATGCTGAGAAGCTTTTTATGTCTTCAAGAAATCTGAATTTAATTTGTCAGAATATTTTATCGCAAAGCGTTTCTGAAATTATTGAAACAAGAAAGCTTATTGAAGCCAAAAATTTGTTAGTCAGTACTAATAAATCCATCTCTGAAATCGCATACGAATTAGGTTATAATGAGAATTCTTATTTCTCTAATGTATTCAAAAAGAAGGCCGGACAAAGTCCTACAGAGTTTAGAGAAGAGATGAAAAACTTGCTGATTTCTTAATTTTACAACTCATTTACCGAATAGTGTAAAGAACTTACTGTATTCTCATTGCATCTTTGTACCAACAAAAAACATAAACAATGAGTACTACAGCAAAATGGACAATTGATCCAACACATAGTGAAATCAATTTCAAAGTAAAACACTTAATGATCTCTAATGTTAAAGGTGAGTTTACTGAGTTTGAAGCAGAAATTAGCGGTGAAGATTTTACAGCATCTAAAATTTCAGCAAAAGTAAAGTCAGATTCTATTTTTACAAACAACTCGGATAGAGATGCACACCTAAAAAGCGAAGATTTCTTTGACGCTTCAAAACATGAATTTATAACTTTTGAAGGTACAAAGCTTACAAAAGTTGATGATGATGAATATTCATTAGAAGGTGATCTTACCATAAAAGATACAACTAAAAACATCGCATTGTTATTAGAGTACGGAGGACAAATGAAAGATCCTTACGGAAACGAAAAAATAGGATTTTCTGTAAATGGTAAAATCAATAGAAAAGATTGGGGACTTAACTGGAACGCTGCTTTAGAAGCAGGTGGAGTTATGGTTAGTGATGAAGTTAAAATCATCGGAGAATTACAGTTTGTTAAACAAGCATAATTAATTTTATTTCTCTAAGATGAAGCGAAGTAAATTTATTAAATCAATGGCATTGCTGCCAATAATAGGAGCATCTATGAACTTACAAGACTTAAACAAAATAACATCTAAAATGAGTAATACCAGCAAAATGCCAGTATTATTCCTAGGTCACGGTAGTCCAATGAACGCTATTGAGGAGAATGAATTTGTTTCAGGCTTTAGAAAGTTAGGTCAGGAAATTCAAAAGCCAAATGCTATTCTTTGTATTTCAGCGCATTGGGAAACCAAGGGGACCTTCGTTACAGCGATGAAACAACCAAAAACTATACACGATTTTGGCGGTTTTCCACAAGCGTTGTTTGATGTGCAATATCCAGCACCTGGTAGTCCTGAATTGGCTCAAACCACTAAGGATTTAATTAAAACAACAGAAGTTGGTCTCGATGAAAATTGGGGATTAGATCATGGCTCGTGGAGTGTTATAAAGCACATGTATCCAGACGCAAATATTCCTGTGATTGAGCTGAGTATTGATTATACACAACCGGCACAATACCATTACGATTTAGCAAAACAACTTTCAGAACTTAGACATAAAGGCGTTCTAATTATTGGAAGTGGAAATATGGTACATAACCTTAGAATGGTAAACTGGAGAAAACTTAACGAAGAATATGCTTACGATTGGGCTATTGAAGCTAACGAAAGCATGAAAAACTTCATTTTAGACGATAATCATAAAGATCTAATAAACTTTAGATCACAAGGTAAAGCCTTTGAGCTGGCAATACCAACACCAGAGCATTACATGCCATTAATTTATACCATGGCATTTAAAGACAAAAATGATGATGTATCATTATTTAATGATAAGCCACTAGGAGGATCGTTGACTATGACATCAGTTAAAATAACACCAAACACTTAAAATTTTAAACACTAAAAATTAAAAATCATGAAAAATTATTTATTAATAACATTTACACTTTTTGCTACGGCTTTTACAGCCTTAAACACTACATGGAGTAATGATGATGCGCATTCTACATTAGGATTTACGGTAACTCATCTAGGTATCAACGATGTTACAGGAACATTCAATGATATTGATATTACTTTAGAAGCTTCAAAAGAAGATTTTAGTGATGCTGAATTTTCATTAGAAGCTAAAACGGCTTCAATTGATACAGAAGTTGAAGCTAGAAACAATCACTTAAAAAGTGCAGATTTCTTTGATGTTGAAAAATTTCCAACATTAACTTTTAAGAGTAACAAAATGAAAAAAGTAAAGAAAGATCATTATACACTTGAGGGTGACTTAACAATGCATGGTGTAACAAAGCCAGTAACATTAGACCTAACGTTTAGAGGAACAACAGTTAACCCAATGAATAAGAAAACAACTGCTGGTTTTCAAGTTACAGGAACTTTAAAAAGATCAGACTTTAACATTGGCGAAAAATTCCCTGAAGCTATGATTAGCGATGAGGTTAGAATTAAAGCTGATGCTGAATTCATCCAATAAATATTACCTAAAATAGATTGATTGATAGCTAAAAAGTGGGCTCATTATTTATAAGAGCCTGCTTTTTTCTTATTTTAACTCAGCTTCAATAAATACAGGAAAATGATCTGAAGGAAATTTGAAATTTACAGAACTAGAGAAAATAGCATATTTCTCAACATTCACCTTAGGGTTTTTTGAAACCAAAATATGATCAATCCTTTTATTTACAGGCTCATCATATTTAAAACCAGTGAAAGTTCCTTCTGGTCCAAAAATAATATCAGCTATTTCCTTTGAATCATAAAAATCTACTTTTGTTTGTGCTATAGCATCACTGTTTGGTTCTACATTGAAGTCACCAGTAATAAACACAGGAAGGTTTTCCGTGTTTACTGATTTAACTTTATCTAAAATCAATTTTAAACCTTTCTTTTGGGCTACTTTTCCAACATGATCTAAATGTGTATTGAAAACCCAAAATTTTTCCTTTGTAGATTTAAGAGTAAACAACCCATACGTGCATACTCTTCTACAAGCACCATCCCAGCCTTGAGATAACTCATCTGGTGTCTCAGATAGCCAAAATGTATTATCTTTTTCTACTGATACAGTCTTCTTATTGTAAAAAATAGCTGAGTATTCACCTTTATCTACGCCATCTCTGGCTTTACCTATAAAATTATAATCAGTTAATAAAGTATCTAAATCTTTCATTTGACCAGGCAAAGCCTCTTGAACTCCAAGCACATCAGGAGCAAAAAATAATACTTGAGAAGTCAAAAATTCTTTTCGGTTTGGCCACGCGTTCTCTCCGTCAGAAGCTACATTAAGTCTAATGTTATAGGACATTATTTTAGCATTGTCTTCAGGAACTTTTTTCTCTGCACAGCTTGTGAAAACAATGATAAATAATAAGAGTGTTGCTTTTATAAAGTTCATATTTTATGTAATTGGTCTTCACAAAAATAATAAAGCTGTTATTAAGATTTCTTTAGTAGGTAATATTATTTCCATCATAGATTAAATACTTATTTTTGTCAAAAAAGAGACCATGTCTATTATAGAAAAATTACAGTGGCGCTACGCTACAAAGAAATTTGATAGTAATAAAGAATTATCAAATGATAAACTCCAAACTCTTAAAGAAGCTTTTAATTTAACAGCCTTATCTTATGGATTACAAACTCTAAAGTTAGTTGTAGTTAAGGATAAGACTAAACGAGAGGCGTTATTGCCATGTGCTTTTGGACAACGTCAGGTAATAGATTCCTCTCATCTATTGGTATTGTGTATTCAATCAGAAATAGATGATAAAGATGTTGATAATCATTTTGATAATATTAAAAATATCCGTGAAACTCCAGATCATATTCTAGACCCATTTAAAACCCAGATGAAATCTACAATTTCTTCTATGTCATTAGATAGAAAAGTAGATTGGGCAACAAGACAAGCTTATATAGCATTAGGAAATCTAATGACTGTTTGTGCTGTAGAATGTATTGATAGCTGTCCTATGGAAGGATTTAAGCCAGCAGAAGTAGACAAAACTTTAGCTTTAGATGAATTAGGTTTAAATTCTGTTTTATTGCTTCCTGTAGGGTATAGAGCAGAGGATGATATGTTTTCAACGTTTAAGAAAGTTAGAAAAACAGTTTCAGAAACAGTAGTTGAGTTATAATTAAAATGCTAAGAAAAGTAAATATTTATGCCAGGATTTGAATTATTTGGTGAAGCAGAACGAAAAGAAGTAAATGATGTTTTAGATAATGGTGTGTTAATGCGCTATGGTTTTGATGGGATGCGAAAAGGTCATTGGAAAGCAAAAGAACTTGAAGCAGAACTCGAAACTGCATTTAAAACCCAACACGTGCAATTGGTATCTAGCGGAACTGCAGCTGTATCTGTGGCATTGGCTTCTGCAGGTGTAGGTGCAGGAGATGAGGTTATTATGCCAACATTTACTTTTGTTGCTAGTTTTGAAGCTATTATGATGTTAGGAGCAATTCCTGTTTTGGTTGATATTGATGACACTCTAACTTTAGATCCTAAAGCTGTAGAAGCAGCTATTACGGATAAAACTAAAGCCGTAATGGTGGTTCATATGTGTGGTAGTATGGCAGATCTAAATGAACTTCAAGATATTTGTAATGCTAAAGATTTAATTTTGGTTGAAGATGCTTGCCAAGCCATTGGTGCCACTTATGAAGGAAAGCCACTAGGAAGTGTAGGTGATTTAGGTTGTTTTTCATTCGACTTTGTAAAAACCATTACTTGTGGCGAGGGTGGTGCTGTTATCACTAATAATAAAGATTATTACATTAATGCAGATCATTACAGTGATCATGGTCATGATCATATTGGCAATGATAGAGGTGCGGAAACCCATCCGTTTTTAGGATATAACTTTAGAATTTCAGAACTCCATGCAGCTGTAGGTTTGGCTCAGGTTAAGCGTTTACCAGAGTTTCTAGAAATTCAACGTAAATTCCTCAAAATTTTTCAAGAGACATTATCTCAAATTCCTGAAATCACATTGAGAACTGTACCAGAAGGTGGAGTAGAGAGTGGAGCTTTCTTCAATTTCTTCCTTCCAAATATAGAGATTACACGAAAAGTAATTCAGGCTTTTAAGGAAAATGGTATAGATGCTTGTTGGAACTATTATGACAACAATTGGCATTACATTCGTAAATGGGACCATTTAAAGGATTTAAAATCATTATTCCCAATTTCCGAAGAAGTTAAGGAGGGCTTAAGTTATCTTCAGACAAAGTCTTTCGAACAATCAGATCATTTTATAGGTAGAAATATTTCTTGCCTGATTAAATTATCTTGGACAGAACAAGAAGTGAAGGACAGAGCAGATAAGATGGCTGAAATTATTAAGAGTGTACTTTCTTAATAATTTACGTAATCAACAATTTCTAAACCATAGCCAATCATTCCAACACGTTTGGTCTGTAGACTGTTTGAAATTAATTTCAACTTGCTGATTTTTAAATCGTGAAGTATTTGCGCGCCAATACCAAAATCTTTGGTGTCCATAGCAATACTCGGAGCTTTTACTAATTTACCTTCAACTTGCTCTTCTTTTAGAATTGCCAATCTATTTAGCAAATTCATAGACTGTGCTTGTTGATTGATAAATATGATAGCACCTTTGCCTTCCGAATTAATAACGTTAAACATATCGTCTAACTTTTGATCCGCATTATTTGTAAGTGTACCAAGAATATCATTATTTACCAAAGTAGCATTAACACGAGTTAGGATTGGTTCATCAGATTTCCAGTTACCTTTTGTTAAAGCAATATGAACTTGGTTATTGGTAGTTTGTTGGTATGCTCTTAATCTAAACTTACCGAAGCGCGTTTCTATATCAAAATCTTCTTTTTTTTCAATCAAAGAATCATATTCCATACGATAAGCAACCAAATCTTCAATGGAAACAATCTTTAAATCAAACTTTTTAGCGACCTCCAATAATTGAGGTAAACGTGCCATAGAACCATCTTCATTCATAATTTCAACAATAACACCAGCAGGTTCAAAACCAGCTAAACGCGCAAAATCAATAGCGGCTTCTGTATGTCCTGTACGTCTTAATACTCCACCATTTTTAGCAATTAAAGGAAAAATATGACCTGGTCTTGCGAGCTCAAAAGACTTTGTTTCTTTATTCACTAATGCCTTTACAGTTTTAGCTCTATCTCCAGCAGAAATTCCTGTACTAACACCATTTCCTCTTAAATCTACGGAAACCGTAAAAGCCGTTTCCATAGGGTCCGTGTTGTTAGTAACCATAACCTTTAAATCTAGTTCTTTACAACGCTTTTCGGTTAAAGGTGTGCAAATTAATCCACGACCATGAGTAGCCATAAAATTGATCATATCAGGAGATACTTTTTCAGCAGCAGCTAAAAAGTCACCTTCATTCTCTCGGTTTTCGTCATCGACAACAATGATAACCTTACCTTGGCGAATGTCTTCAATAGCTTCTTCAATAGTATTTAAACGTGTTTCGGTATTCACAGCACTAGATATCATAATGAAAATTTATTAAGCAAAGATACGCTTATTTTATGTTCTTAACGCAACTTAGATAGAAGTCGTAAGAAATCTTATTTCTTAAATAAAGGTATTTTAAAGGGTAGAAAGGAAGTGACAGAATTAAAATCAGAGGATTAATTCGTTTTTTCTCATCCTTTATAGTTTTATAAAATTTTGAATAGACGTAAGCATCTACAATTACGTAGATAGCGTAAAATATAAATCCGATGATGCTTAAGCTTAAAGAGGCTTCTGCAAATTCAGGAAGTTTATTGTTCTTAAAAACAAAATGAAGAATTAACAATATGGCACCAATACTATAACTTACTAAACTGGTTTTTGAATAATCTTTGTAGTCCTTCATCAATGATTTGGCTTTAATGAGCTTATCAGGAACATAGAGGCCTTCAGATTTAAGACCTTCAAGAGCTATATTTCTACTCAATAAACTATGAAGTGCTATTTCTTTAGGTTTTTTATCTAAATCAAATTCGTCTTGTTTTTTAATAATAGCGACTAACTCTTCAATTGAATATTTTTTGTAATAGTTATAAGATTTTGTATCACTTTCAGAAAGTTGAAGTTTGTTCTTTGGCGCAAACATTCTTCTAAAAGGAGCAATAAGATTATCGAATTGAAAAACGCCCTTGTCATTTGTGGCTCTTGTGGTAAGATAAATACTTAAAGGCAACATTATGGCTGTTGAAAGCCACGAACCTATAATTGGGCTGAAACTTCCTTTTTCAGCACTGTTTTTTGCAAATATTCCAAAGAAATGATAGGTTAAAAACAATACTATAGCAATAACCATTGGTAGACCTAAGCCACCTTTGCGAATTAGAGCTCCAAGAGGTGCTCCTACAAAAAACAGAATAACACAAGCAAAAGCTAAAACAAATTTATCGTGGAGAGCAATAATGTGCTTGTTCAACCAAATATTTTTAGATTCTTGATTTTTTAGATTTGAATCTATAATTTGTCTTGTACTATTAGCCGAGTTTATAGCGAGATTAATAACTTGTACTTTAGTGTTAGTTTTATCGAATAGATCAATAATGTTATTAGTATAAATTGAATCTTTCTTCTCTAATGATTTAATCTCAATATTCTTATTAAGGGAAGCATAAGTTGATCTATTATATAAAGTATTTGATAAGGCTTCGGCATCATTAGTTTGCTTTGCCGTTAAACTATCTATGGTATAGTTTAACTGGCTTATATTTTGCATATTATAGCGATCTGAATGATTTCTTTCATCCATATCATCAGCATTCAACTCTTCGAGATCTACATTTATAACATAGGTGTCAAAATAACTTTTGGCGTGAGGCTTTTTTATATTTTTTCGGACGTCTTTATCTACAATTTCCTGATAATAATTACCATTTTTTAATTCGAGTTTAAGAATATTGGATTCTTCACTACTTTTTAATTCACCTTCTTCAGATTTAATTACGGTGTAATTTCCTTTACGAGTATCGCTTTTTTGGTGAATGATAACATCTTTGAGGAATTGCCCATTTTCACCTGTTTTTTCTTCAACTTTAATATTGATATTACCAATTTCATTGAATTGACCTACAGCGATAGCTAGTGCAGGTTTTTTCTTGGCGATATTACGTCTTAGGTTATAAAAATTATATTCACCCCAAGGAATAACATTATTAGCAAAAAAGAAGCAACCTATACCAAGAATCACAATAAATACACTTAGGCTTCGCATGGCACGCTGTAGCGAAATACCGGTAGATTTCATTGCAGCAAATTCATAGTTTTCGGCAAAGTTTCCAAAAACCATAATGGAAGATAACAAGACACTCAAAGGTACTACCAAAGGAATCAACTTTGGCATGTAGTAAAAAATAAACTTTACCGTAACAGCAACATCTAAATCCTTTCCTGCAAGTTCGGAAATGTATAGCCAAACCCCTTGCAAAACAAAGATGAACATGAATATAACAAAGACGCTAAAAAACGTCCTTAAAAACGTGATAAGTATGTACCTATCTAATATTTTCACTTAATAATTTTTTAAGCTTGAAACTTAATCAATTTTGTTGATAAAGTAATCACTGTATTTACTTTCGTCAAAAGTAAATAAGGTTTTTGAGATAGGTTCGTTGGTTTTAAAAGAATTAACAGTAAGTGTAGTTTTGGTACCGTTATTTCCAGCTTCAATTAAATTATAAATATGTTTTGTTGTGGCATCAATACCTAAAAGAACATACTTTATTTCAGAATTAGCATCAATAGGACTCAATTTTACATATTGAATTTTTCTACCCTTCACGTTTTGAACAATATCCATCTTGTAAGTGTAGCCATCTTCATAAAATGAAAGCATATCACTAGGAGTAATTGTATTTTCATTTTCAGTATTGTTGGAAGAGATGGTGACTTCTTCATCTTCCGGACTGATGGTATACAAAGTTTTACCATCATAAATTCTTGTAATACCTAGAATATTAAGCTTATATTTTTCGCCTTCAATAACAACATCGCCACGTGTTTCTTGTTTAATGTTTTCACTTAAGTTGCTTAATTCGTATTTAAAATCTAAACTGATGTTTTTATAAGATTTAATCTTAGCGCTTACTTCATTTAGCAGTTTTTCAGCTTTAGCATCATTTTGCGAAAAAGCTGTAAACCCAAAGGCTAAAAAGGCAAATACTAATATTTTTTTCATTTTTATTTAAGTTGTTATGTTTATTATTCGTTTTCTAATAATTGATCCAAAGCTACTAAATCTGGCACTAATACTTGCCTGGCTTTACTACCTTCAAAAGAACCAACTATGCCAGCTGCTTCTAATTGGTCAATAATTCTACCAGCTCTATTGTAGCCTAATTTCAGTTTTCGTTGTAGAAGAGATGCTGAACCTTGCTGTGATGTCACAATAATTTCAGCAGCTTCTCTAAACAATTTATCTCTGTCAGATATATCTATATCAAGATTTGTGCCACCTTCTTCACCAACGTATTCAGGTAATAAATGTGCGTCTGGATAAGCTTTTTGTGACCCTACGAATTCCGTAATTTTTTCAACTTCTGGTGTATCAACAAAAGCACATTGTATGCGAATTAAATCATTACCTTGTGTGTAAAGCATATCTCCACGACCAATTAACTGATCTGCACCAGAACCATCCAAAATTGTTCTACTATCAATTTTACTTGTTACTCTAAAGGCAATACGTGCTGGGAAATTCGCTTTAATGATACCTGTTATTACGTTTACCGAAGGACGTTGGGTTGCAATGATTAAATGAATACCAATGGCACGTGCCAATTGTGCCAAACGTGCAATTGGCGTTTCTACTTCCTTACCAGCAGTCATAATTAAATCGGCAAACTCATCTACAACCAATACAATATATGGTAGATAAGCATGACCGTCGTTTGGATTTAATTTTCGTGCTTTAAATTTGGTGTTGTATTCAGCAATATTTCTACAAAATGCATTTTTAAGCATTTCGTATCGGTTATCCATTTCAATACAAAGTGAATTCAGCGTATTAATAACCTTGGTATTATCTGTTATAATAGCTTCTTCACTATCTGGAAGTTTAGCTAAATAGTGACGTTCTATTTTATTGAAAAGTGTAAGCTCTACTTTTTTAGGATCAACAAGTACAAATTTAACCTCTGCAGGATGTTTTTTGTAAAGTAAAGACGTCAACACAGCATTAAGACCAACAGACTTACCTTGACCTGTAGCACCAGCCATAAGTAAGTGCGGCATTTTTGCTAAATCTACAACAAGTGTTTCGTTACTGATGGTTTTACCAAGCGCAATCGGAAGTTGCATTTTGGATTGTTGAAATTTCTGTGAAGCAATCACAGAACGCATCGATACAATAGTTGCATTTTTATTCGGAACTTCAATACCGATAGTCCCTTTACCAGGAATTGGCGCGATAATACGTATACCAAGTGCAGCTAGCGAGAGTGCAATATCATCTTCTAAATTCTTGATTTTAGAAATTCGGATACCAGCATCTGGCACAATCTCGTAAAGAGTTACAGTCGGACCAATTGTAGCTTTTATACTGGTGATGCCAATTTTGTAATTATTGAGTGTTTCAACAATTCGGTTTTTGTTTTCTTCAAGTTCGTCTTGATCTATTGAAATACCTTCATTTTCGTATTTTTTCAAAAGATCTAAAGGTGGAAATTGGTATTTGCCAAGTTCTAGAGTAGGGTCGAACTGCCCGAAATCTTCAACAAGTTTATCTGCTAAATTATCAGTTTCGGATTTTTCTTCTTCAAATTTTTCAACTTCAACTTGTAACTCTGGTGTGTCAATAGTTTCCTCTTCTTTTTCTGAAACTTCAATTTTTAGGTTTTCAATTTTCTTGTCAGGAACAGGTGTTTTTTCGGTTTTAGAAGTGTTGTCATCTAGTGAAATTTCATGTGCCGACTTAATCGCTTCAGCTTCTTCGGTTAAGCTATTGTCAATAATAACAGTTTGTTCTTCTGAAGCGGTTTGAAAATCATCTTTAATATTTCGTTTTGCACTTTTGAAGATATTAGCAATAGATTCTCCTGTAACTTCAAATCGAATAGCTAAATAGGTAATGAATCCAAAAATAAGGAGTAGGATAGTACCTATTTTACCTATGTAATCTTGAAGAAAGAGATTGATTTCATAACCAATAACTCCACCAAGAATATCAAATTTATGTGTAAAGAAACCGAATAGAATCGATAACCAAATGACGATTAATGTTCCCCAAATCCAGTGTTTTCTTAGTTTAGTTTTTTTTAGATTTAAAGTCACATAGACTCCAGAGAGAAATAATAAACCTGAGAATATAAATGAAGGTATACCAAATCCTTTAATAATAAACAGCTCACTTACCCAAGCACCAAGCTGACTTGCCCAATTTTTATAGGCTTCTGAGCGGTCTGGGAAGTTACTAAGAATACTTTGGTCTTCTTTTCCTGTAAAAATGAAGGATAAGAAGGAGATAAAAAGAAGCACACCTAAAATAATAAGTAGGCTACCAAAAATCAGTTTTTGCTGATTGGATAACGCAAACGAAAGCTTTCTTGGTTTAGCTTTAGACTTTGTTGTGGTGGTTTTCTTTTTAGTTCTTTTTTTTGCCATATTATTTCGAAAATACCGAAATTATAGTGTTTAATTATATGCTTTTACTTTTTTGGATAAACCATTAACATAACGGTCAATCATTTCAATGGATTGTGCAAGTGAATCTCCTTTAAATCCTTCAATATCTGAATACTTAATATTGTTATTGTAATATTTCAAATATTTACTTGCTAAAGGTAAATACGACCAATGCCACATTTCTAGATTATAACCGGTTCTTCCATGATCTTTCTCAGTATAAGGTTGATAAAACCCGTACGTCTCTGCATTTTTGGCTAACCAATTATATTCTGTCTGTCCTTTTCCGCTGCTAAAATACGAATTACTTAAACTATTTAGGTCAATATCTGTTCCCCAATGATGTCTCGATGTTGTAGGCATTGAACTGTAGGTTAAGATTTTTAAAGCGCGTTCATTAGGATTGAGACTGTTATAGGTTTTCCATTTTCTTTCCCAAATGACTTTTTGCTCATCAAAATTACGAGTTCCTGAGATAATTTTTAGATCTATACCATCATTTTTTGCAGCTTCAAACATATTTACAAAAGCTGTGTAAACTTCTTTATTGAGATATAATGTTTTTGAGGAGTGAATAGTTTCTACTTTTATAAAATCTGAATGTGTTCTGTAATTGAATTTACCTAAAACAAAATCTTTGGTCAGGTTATCATAGATAGTATCTTTTTTTTGTATGACTTCCGTCTCAGGAATAGTATTTTGTACTTTTTCTTTCTGATTTGTTGTTGCTTCTTTGCAGCTAGCAAATAGAATCAAAAATAAAAGGATTAATAAGGTAGGTCTCATTCTTATGATTATAGAAATATTAAAACTAAACAAATTATAGTTTAGAAACGGGTTTTGTTTAGATTTTGGTATTTATGATAGTAAATTGTTATTGGGTATATTCTTTAAAATAGATCTCATAGTACAATAAAATTCATCTGTATTAGCATGATCGGGAAGTCCAGCTACTTGGCCATCACCTAACTCCATGATTATCCAATTACCATCTTTCTTTTTTGCAACGTCCATTGTAAAAAAATTGCTTTCTATTTTATTAGCAATATTTTTAAAGAATTCAATATCTGGCTTTTCAGAATCGTATACTCCTTCATCCCAATAGTCTAGCACTTGAACCAATTCTTTGTTCAAAAAAATAAGTCTAAATTCTTTTGTTAAAGGCATTCCGCTTTTTGAATGGTCAGTTAAAAATTCTAGCTCAACAAACTCTCTAAATACAAGACCTTCATTAAGGTAAGAGCCTCTAAGTTCTAAAAATTTATTTGTGACCTCCTGAACTTTATTTTTATCCGAAGCGTTTGGAATAAAGCAGGCGTCTTTCCAATGGTGTTTTTCAGATTTTACAAAATCCTTAACGATGATAGGATTGTTGCCAAAATCTTTTACTAAATCAAGAATATTATTTTGTAATAAATCTTTTGTCCAATTAGATTTAGGGGTCTCATTAATAATTTTGTCATAAGAATTAGGTAAATAATGACAATGATTATATTCAACTGGATTATTAATCAATATGATATTTTTCATTAGGAGACCTTGGTAAAAGGCTTCATATACTTTCGGTCTCATCATCCAGCCACGGTAAATTGCTAGTTCCTGCTTGTCACAACTTTTCATGTATTTTAAAGCACTTTTAATGTTACCTTCTTCAAGAGCTTCAAAGCTGATGATTTCGGTGTTGAATCCATTATTTTTTGCTGAAATAAATTCAGTATGATAATCTGGTTCAACAGTCTTATTATCTATTACGCTATCACAAAAAATGATTTTCATATTCAGTTTTGTTTTAACTTATATAATAAAAGGCTAAAATTATTTGAAAAATTTTTGATAAGATAATAGGTGTGTTAAAAATTAGAGTTGTAAATAAAGCATAATTTTTGGCTAACATTTTTAAAGATCTCATTTCATAAAACCTGATAATTTTATAAGTAACAAAAATGTTTAAAATAATAACTGATATATAAGCTATAATTTCGATTGTTGGTTTTTGTTCATATGGTGTGAACCACAGTAAATGTCCAAATTGCCTGATATTTTCATATTCAAGAGGCAAGTATATTGATGTAATTCCTAAAATAAGCCGTAAAAGATTTGAAGTAACAATACCAAGGATTACTAAGCCAGTAATCATGATATAATGAATAGCTATAGATTTATTTACAGATAATTTTTTTAGTGATTTTCTAAAAACCAAGAAATAAACATAAATCAATAAAGGACTTGTGATTAATATTAATAAGATCTCAAATATAAAGACAGGAAAACCCATTTAAATAACACCAAACTTAGGCAAATAAATAATCCCAGAAATTATAACGGCAATAATTGAAGCAATAAACACAGCTCCTGCGGCAACATCTTTAATTAGTCCAATTTTATGATGATGTTCAGGATGTACAAAATCGGCAATGTATTCAATAGCAGTGTTAACACCTTCAATACTCATAACTAAGCCAATCATAGTGATTTGCGCAATCCATTCGGTTTTTGAAATCTCAAAATAAAATCCAGCAATAGTCACCACAATAGCAATAAACAACTGAATCTTTATGCTGGCTTCAGTTTTTATAAGAATAAGCATGCCTTTAAAAGCATAGCCAACACTTTTTAGCCTATTAATGATAAAAGGTTCTTTTTTTTGCATGAATAAATTCTCGCTAAACTTGTGTTGAATCTATTTTAAAGCTTCTAAAGCCGACTCGTAATTTGGTTCATCTGCTATTTCTGCAACTTGCTCTGTATGTAAAATCTTACCGTCTGCACCTATAACAACCACACATCTTGAGAGCAAAGTTTCAAATGTTCCAGAGCTAAAAGCTAAACCGTAATCTTTACCGAAGTTACCCGTTTTGTAATCGGACAGACTAATAACATTATCTAAACCTTCAGCACCACAAAAACGTTGCATGGCGAAAGGTAAATCTTTAGAAATACAAAGGACTTTAGTATTTTCAAGCTGACTTGCTTTTTCGTTAAAAGTTCTTACAGATTGTGCACAAGTCCCAGTATCTACACTTGGAAATATATTCAAAACTAAACGTTCTCCTTTAAAATCAGCATTGGTTTTATCTGATAAATCTGTTGCTGTAAGTTTAAAATCGGGTGCATTATCACCAACGTTTGGTATGTTTCCTATAGTTTCTACTGGATTACCTCCTAATGTTACTTTTGCCATGTTTTTTTGGTTTTGTTAGAACTATAAAGTTAGAAATAATTAAACCAACAACTATTAAATAAATAATAATGTTTGTGTAATTAATGGCTAGTGAAAAAAGAAGATTTTAAAAAGTACCTACAAACCCAATGGTGTTGCCCGTGAAAGAGAAATTCCATGAGATCTTATTGTTTTGATCAGGTCTTTCTATATCAAACGCTTTTTCTTTGAACAAGAAGTTATCAATACCATCTACAACAATAATACTAACAACAGTACTAAAGGCAATATCCGTAAACCAATGTGCTTCGTCAATGAGTCGAGAGACAGGAGGAATCGCTCCAATAGTATAAATGCCTGCTTTTACCCAAGGATTTTGAAATTGTTTGGCTATGGAATGAGCCATTGTTACTGATAAAACTGTATGTCCAGAAGGGAAAGAATGCTGTCCTCCTTCTTTTGAAAATGGTTTAAAATGATGAGCTCCTCTGCCAACACCAGGTCTTGCCCTACCAAAACCATTTTTGGCTATTGTCTGTATAAAACCAGTAGTTATTGAAGAGGTAATAATAAGAACGCTTGTGCGCCTTACTTTACTATTTTTAGTGAGTAGTCCAAAGCCATACAAACCAGCATTGGCAATAAAATAATTTTGAGGACTTCCAAAATACCACCCAAAATCCCTAACGTGTTTAGGGAAGCTAGATCTATGGTTTTCGGTATAATCGTTTATAGTTTCATCAGCGAATGATAAGCCAACGGTACCTACAATGATGCCTCCTAATTTTAGATAATCTTTCTCTTTCCAGCTTAACGGTTTGGTAAAAGAATGTTTAACTCCATGCCAAGTGGTATTAAAATCGTATTTTAATAAAGACCATGTTGAGGCATTGTCTTGATCTATAGTGTATAATAAATCTTGAGCATAACCCTTACCCAATAGCATAATGCTAAAGGTAATAACTAAAAAATGTTTCATTGTTTAATCTGAACTATCTTAACTCAGCTCCAAGCTTGTTTTCAAAATTAGATTGTAGTTTGTTCATAATTTTGTCAATCTGCTTGTCTGTAAGCGTCTTTAGTTCGTCTTGAAGCGTAAAACTTACAGCGTAACTCTTTTTTCCTGCAGGAAGATTTTTTCCTTCGTAAACATCAAAAAGATTTACGTTTTTAAGTAGTTGTTTTTCAGTTTTTTTGGCGATAGTATGAATATCTTCGAACGTAACATTTTTATCTAATAAAAGAGCGAAATCTCGTCGTACCTCAGGATATTTAGGGATGTCATTGAACTTTATTTTGTTATGCTGTGCCATTTCTAACACATTGTCCCAATTAAAATCAGCGAACAAGACGTTTTGAGAAATTCCAAAATGCTTTAATACCGATTTTTTAACCAATCCAAAATCTACCAAATTCTTTTTCCTGATAGAAAAACTCATCCCTTCACTTAGCATGCTTTCTTTTGTAGGAGCAGATTTTAAACGCGTTAAACCTAAACGTTGTAAAACGGCTTCAATAGTGCCTTTTAGGTAAAAGAAATCGCTTGGGTTTTCTGGTGAGTTCCAACGTTCTTCAGATTTATTACCTGTTACAAAAATGGACAAATGTTTGTGTTCTTCACGGTTATCATCGTATTGGTGGTAGGTTTTACCAAATTCAAATAACTTTAAATCTGTACGTCTTCTATTGATATTATGAGCTACAGCTTCTAAGCCAGAAAACAATAACGATTGTCGCATCACTTCAAGATCATTACTCAAAGGATTCAACATTTTCACATTATGATCAGTATTTAAACCTTCACTAAGCTCAACATATTTAGGAGATGTTAGTGAGTTGGCCATAATCTCATAAAACCCTTGAGAAACCAACTGGTTACCAATGATATTCTGAAGTTTATAATCTTCAAATCGAGATGAATTGGATATTGAAGCATTTAACTTCTCAGTGGTTTTGATGTTGTTATAACCGTAAACTCTAAGAATTTCCTCAATAATATCAGCTTCGCGCTGTACATCGTTTCTGTAAGCTGGTACGGTAAGACCTAAACCTGCTTCAGTAACGTTATTTACTTTAATTTCTAGGGAGGTTAAAATGCTCTTTATGGTTTCTTTCGGAATTTCTTCACCAATCAATTTTTTAGCATTATCAAAGCTTAGTCTAACCTCAAAGTCCTTTATTTTTTTAGGATACGCATCAATGATGTCACTTGTAATTTCTCCACCTGCAATTTCCTTAATTAATAAAGCGGCACGTTTTAGCGCATATTCTGTGATATTAGGATCGATACCTCTTTCAAAACGGAAAGATGCATCAGTATTTAAACCATGTCTTTTTGCGGTTTTACGAATACTTACGGGATCGAAATAAGCGCTTTCTAAAAATATATTGGTTGTGTGTTCTGTTACTCCAGAATCAATACCACCAAAAACACCTGCAATACACATTGGTTTGTCGGCATCACAGATCATTAAATCATCTTCGTGTAATTCTCTTACGACTTCATCAAGTGTGGTGAATTTCGTTCCGGCTTTACAGGTTTTAACTTCAATCTTATTGCCTGAAATTTTATGAGCATCAAAAGCATGAAGCGGTTGGCCTAACTCGTGTAAAACATAGTTAGTCGCATCAACCACATTGTTAATTGGTGATAAACCGATAGACTTTAAACGGTGTTGTAACCACTCTGGAGATGGAGCTACCTTAAGACCAGAAATCGTTAAACCACAATAGCGTGGAGCTCTGTCGTGATCTTGTACATCAACTTCCACGCGTAATGCTCTGGCATCGACATGAAAAGAACTCACCGACGGAGTAATAAGTTCTAACTGTACTTCTTTTTGAAGTAACCCAGCTTTTAAATCTCTTGCCACACCGTAATGACTCATGGCATCCGCTCGGTTTGGAGTTAATCCAATTTCAAAAACCTGATCGTTTTCAATATCAAAAATAGCTGCAGCAGGAGTGCCTACTTTTAAGTCGGCATCCAAAACCATAATACCGTCATGAGATTCGCCAAGGCCAAGTTCGTCTTCGGCACAAATCATACCGTGACTTTCTTCACCACGAATCTTACCTTTCTTTATTTGCCAAGCTTCGCCTTCAGGTGTGTAAAGCGTTGTACCAACTGTAGCCACAGGTACTTTTTGTCCAGCAGCAACATTAGGTGCTCCACAAACAATCTGTACAGGAGCTTCTGCACCAATATTTACGGTTGTTAATTTTAATCGGTCGGCATTTGGGTGCTGTACGCAAGTGAGTACTTCACCAACAACGATACCTTCTAAACCTCCTTTTACGGATTCGTAACGTTCAATACCTTCTATCTCTAAGCCAAGATCTGTTAGCAATTCGCCTGTTTTCTCAGCGTCCCATTCAATATTTAAAAACTGCTTTAACCAGTTGTAAGAAATCTTCATGTACTTATTTTAATAAGGCTACAAAGATAATAATACTTGTGGCTTAATGAAATACGAAGTTTGCTTTTTTATGTAAGGTATTTGTTGTTATTTCGAACTTCATAAAAAGATGTTTTAAGATGCGATATATATTAGGATTATTAGTGGTTTTATTAATCACGGCTTGTAAAAATGAAGTGCAAATTTCAAAATTAAAAACAGGGACTTACCGTGCCGAAATGCAAGTTAAAGATGCTGAGCAATTGCCATTTATATTTGAAGTAAAGCCAGATTCTACACTACATATCTACAATGCGGCTGAAGATATTCATGTTAAGGATATGGTTTACAAAAACGATTCGGTGTATATCACAGCGCCTGTATTTGAAGGTTATATCGCAGCAAAAATTGATGGTGATGAGCTTAAAGGCAGTTTTATAAAGAAAAGTTTGGGTAGAGTGGTGCCTTTTGAAGCGGTTTACAACGATACCTTAAGATTTAAGCCAGGAACAGGTGCTGCTTATAATATTGATGGAGTTTGGGAAACTGTGTTTAGTAAAGGTGTGGTTGGTGATGAGTACGTAGCTAAAGGCATTTTTAAACAACAGGATGATGGTAAGGTTACCGGAACTTTTAGAACCACAACAGGCGATTACCGCTATTTGGAAGGTGTTTTGGATGGTACACGTTTAAAACTCTCAACTTTTGATGGTGCGCATGCGTTTTATTTTACAGCTAAAGTGACCGACTCTACAATGGAAGGCACTTTCTATTCTGGAAATCATTGGAAAGAACCTTTTGTAGCAAAAAAGAATCCTGAGTTTGAATTGCCAAATGCTAATGAGTTGACATACCTTAAAGAGGGTTACGACAGTATTGCGTTTGAATTCCCGAACACCAAAGACGAAATGGTTAGCCTCAGTGATGAGCGTTTTAAGAATAAAGTAGTGATTGTGCAAATTATGGGAAGCTGGTGCCCAAACTGTTTGGATGAAAGCCGATACTTTTCTGAGTTTTATAACAACAACAAAAACAAGGGTTTGGAATTTGTAGCCTTAGCTTTTGAATATGCCAAAACCAAGCCCGAAGCCTTTAAACGTATTGAGCGTTTAAAACAAGATGTTGGTATAGAATACCCAATTCTTTTAGCGCAATACGGCACGTCTGATAAAGCTAAAGCCCAAGAAAAACTACCAATGCTTAACCATGTGTTGTCTTACCCAACCTCAATTTTTATTGATAAAACAGGAAAGGTTAGAAAAATACATACAGGATTTAACGGCCCAGCAACAGGTGAAAAATATATTGAGTTCCAAGAAGAGTTTGAAGGTTTTGTGGAGACGTTGTTGAGTGAATAAGAGGTTTTTTTAAAGCGATTTATTGTTGGTTTTGGTTGGTTGTGCTTATCGGTTTTTGTATGAAACGTAGCGTGCAAAAAGACACTAACTTTTTGGATAAACACAGAGCCGAATTTTTACATTTTGTTTTTAACTTTTCTCTTTTTAAAAGCCAAATTAAAAATTTGGCGGTCTTTCGAAATGTTTACAATGCTTTTGGCTAAGCACTTATTAGCTATGTTTTATACACGTTGTTCTCTGCAGTTATTTCAAAGATTTAAAAAGATCATTTATTATTTCGGTTTCATCTCTTGGGTTTTCATAAGATTCTCTTCGCGATTCTTTTTCTTCTTGATTTGAAATATAACTTGATAAGCTTCCATCAATATAACTTACTCTTTGAGGAAAATATGCATCTGGGAATTCATCATAAAAATCATCTTGAAGCCTAAATTCTTCCTCTTCAATTCGTCTGATTTTACTATTTATTTCATCTATTTCATTATCTACATTATAATGAAAATCATCTTCAATTAATCTTAGCTGATCAATATAGCTTCTTAAATCTTCAATTTCATCCGAATCAGTATTTGCTATTCCATAGGCGATATCATATATGATATCACCAATTATATCCTCTGCATTCTCTGTGTAATTTTCAAATTCATCCTCAAATAGCCCTTTAATTTCATATAAGTACCCTAAATCATCATAGTCCCAAAAGCATCCTGAGATATTCAGCAATATTTTTTCAGAATCAAATTTTTCACAATCGTAAAACCAAATGAGTAGTTGCGTAAACTCGTATATGGATCGGTTAGTAATATTTTCCGAGTATATCACATCTTCAATTTTATTTTGAATAAAAGAATCCACTATGTCATTTTCCGGTTTAAAAAAATCAAAAATCAAGAATAGTTTTATAATATAATTATCATCCTCACTTGGTTTAGAATATTTTGGAAGTTTAGAGTCAACTTCAAGTTTATTAAACCTATCTAATAATTTCCCCTGTAAACAACCTGATAGTCTATTATCAAGTATAATTTTTTGTTTTGAAAATAAATCTGATTTTTGGCTGAAAATATTGAGTGATGGTCTTAAAAAATGTAATGAGTTTATAAGATAATTTATAGCAACTTTGTCTTTGTTTATATAGCTAACGAGAAAGTCTTGAATTGATGGGTTTTGATATTGAATAATTAAACTTCCATCATGATTTTTATTAATTTGAATAAGTGAATTTTCTAATTCACGTATAGATAATTTATAGTTATGATTGTTTACGGTGAAATCAAAACTATCTTTATTTTGTTCTGAGTAAGTTTTAACTTGTTTGAATAGTTGATCATATTCAATTTCATTTCCAGATATAAGTATGGAATTAAGAACCATCCTTGAAATTGGAGAAATTTGATTTTCATAAACATGTTCCCAAACCAAAAAAGGAGCGTCGAATAAATTAATCAATTTAGACGGGAATTCACTTGGTTTAGTTTCTTTCCACAATTTTCTTTGAGTAAATGATTCAATTATACGAGGATTATAATTTGCGTGTTTGATTATTTTTAAAAGATATCCCTGTTTAATGATTTCATCTACATATTCAAACGGCATTTCATTAATAGATAGATGATTGTAGAGTATTTTGGCTTTTACAATCGTACTGTATTTTGTAATATCTAAAATGCATTTAGAAAAGTCTTTTTCAAAGACATCAAATTTTTGTTTTGCTTGATTTAATATATATTCTCTAGTAGTAAATATGAGTACCTTATTAGAAGAACTTTGGATTTTGTTAATGAACCGTAAAATTTGTTTTTCTTCATTCGTTGGTAAAGTGTTTTGAAGAAAATTTCGTCCTAGAAAATCATCAAAAAGAAAAATTTGTCTTTTACTATCATTATAGAATTTATAGCCATCATTTATGCTATCTGATAGAAATACAAATTCTTCCATTCCCTTGCTTAAAAGATGGAATACCAACATTTCAGCCAGAGTAGTTTTTCCGATTCCTGGGGAACCTGAAATTATTACATAATTGTTAGTTTTAATTACAGAAAGAGCTTCTTCAAAACTATTATTTTCGACGTAAACTCCAATTTTTTCTTGAATATCCTCAAGTAAAAATTTTGATTGGTTAATGATTTGACTATTAAGTATATTATTTAATACATCAACACTTGCTAACCATAGTTTATAAAAATTCTTTTCAATAGATGGGAATTTTGTTAGAAGATTGTTTAAATCCTCTTTTCCAAGTATATCTTCATTGGACTTTATATAAGGTTTAAATAATTCCTTAATTATTTCCTTATTTCCAGGAGATAATGAACAACTGGTAGTCAGAATATATCTTTCAGGTTTAAGTTTTTCAACTTTTAATTGTTCTTTCTTAAGGTTAAATAATAAAGAACTGAAGTTTTTATATCTTTTAGCTTGAATAACTATATAATCTCCTTTAGAACATCTTAAGTCTATTCCATCATCCTGTCCTTCTCCGAATGACTCTAAAAAAACATTTAAATGCAATTGGATCAGATCTCTAGATAGCATTTCAAATTCGTAAGGAGAAAGTATTTGGAAATTATAATTTTTCATTCAGTTTTTAATTGCAGAGAACGTTAAGATATGATTCCGTTTTTAATGAATCATATCGATCGATAAGCGAAGTTAGATTTTTGAAATTTGAAAATCAACAGGTTATGGTTTGAGATGTTAAAAGTTATAAACACTTCAATAGGTGTTTTAACTGAGATTCAAACGGTTAGTGTTAATTCAAAATTACTCAAGGAATAAAACCAAAAATCCCATGACGCGTCTTGGGATTTTTGGTTTTATCAGTTAAATAATCTGAAGTACATTTTTACTTCACAAATTGTGAGTTACTGCTGTGTCCATCTGAGAAATTGTATCTAATGTTAAGAGTGTCATTTTGTATAAAAATCTCTCTAGATTGATATTCTATATACTCATTACTATCAAACTGTTCATTAGTAATATTATCTTGATATATGTAGTTAATGTCATAGTTATTGTTTAAAATTCCCCAATCCCCAGATATACTTTCGTTTAAAACTTCACAGTTTGATGAGTTTTCAGGAATACCATAAAACATGAATGAATAATTTCCGTTTGAGTTAAACACTTGACTAGTTTGTAGTTCACAATTGTCTGGAAATGATTCGTAAGTTGTGTTGTTGTTAATCTCTACTAACTTTATATAAAACCATTCACCTACTATTGGATCATTTGATTCAGAGTCATTGCTGTCTGAGGAACATGATAAAATTGTTAAAGTGATTAAGGTTCCGAGTAGGGCTTTAAATTTTTTCATTTAATGTGTTGAGTTTTTTATGTTATAAATAAGTGTTAAACATAATAAAAAACGCTGTAACAGAAGGGTTAAATATTTATTTAAGACTATTTGCGCTAACATTCAATTGGTTTACGACAAGGGTGGAAGTAGCTAGGTCTTAATTTTGGTATAAACCAAAAACATTATAACATGTCATTAATAACAATCATATTAAATATACTTATTCCTCCATTAGCTGTGTTTTTAAAACATGGTTTGGGCACTACTTTTTTACTGAACCTGTTGTTAACACTATTGGCTTGGTTGCCTGGTGTTATTCACGCGTTTTATGTAAATAGTAAATAGAGAAGATATAAAATAGCGTAGGTATTGCTACTTATGTCATTATCAAAAAAAGGGAATGTTTCTATGAAGCATTTCCTTTTTTTATGTCTTAACGTGACGTTAATTAACAGTTGGTGTAATTGCTTTAACAAGTCGCTAACATTCTTATGTTAAGTTTACAACTACTTTGCAGCATATTCATCAGCAAAATACGTTCACTTATGTTTTGAGGCCTAGCGATTTAGCTAGGCCTTTTTTATTTTAGTCAATAGGTACGGTTAATACTGGTATATCAGCTTGTTTTACGGTTTCTAAAGATACACTGCCATAAATAGCTTTGTAGATAAAGTTGTGTTCGGTATGGCCAATGATAATGAGATCTATGTTTAGTTTTTTAGATTCTTCTAAAATCATGTCTAAAGTGGCACCTTGTACCAATAAACCATCAGCTTCAATACCTTTGTTGTATAGCGCATCTGCATACGCTTGTAGTTGTTGGTGTTCTTCGCGAAGTTCGGTAGCGCGTTCGTCTCTTATGTATTGCGGACCAGCTTCAAAACCGACAAAATCAGGATTTGGTGCAGCAATATGAATCAGCCAAACTTTAGCATTAAAAGCTATACCAAACTCATAAGCTTTGTCTAAAAGTTTTTGTTCGTTTCCGTCTAAATCTATAGCAACTAATATATTTTTCATGACATTATTTTTTAAAATGAAGGGTGTTGTAACGTTTTTACGACCTTCCTTAAAGTTACTTCTTTTTTGAATGAAAATCAAGTGAATAGACTAGCAAAAGACAATTGAGAATGCTAAATTTTTCTTAACTAATATAGTTCCAAATGTTGCGGTATTTGCTCATTTGGCGATAGGTGTAGAGAATCATTTTGTGTTCTGGCAAGGTAAGGCTTGGGTCGAGTTTTAAAACCTGTTTGGCGTAATAGCGCGCACGATCTAGAATGTCTTTATCCTTTACAATATCAGCAATTCTAAGATTAAGAACACCACTTTGCTGTGTACCCATAATATCACCAGGACCACGAAGTTTTAGATCAACTTCGGCAATTTCAAAACCATCACTACTGCGAACCATGGTTTCTAAACGTGTTTTGCTATCGTTGATAAGTTTGTGTCCAGTCATAAGAATACAGTAGCTTTGTTCGGCACCACGACCCACACGTCCACGCAACTGGTGTAATTGCGATAAACCAAAGCGTTCGGCACTTTCAATCACCATTACCGAAGCGTTTGGCACATTAACGCCAACTTCAATAACCGTTGTGGCCACCATAATATTGGTTTCGCCTTTGGCAAAACGTTGCATTTCGTAATCCTTGTCGGCAGCTTTCATTTGCCCATGAACAATAGAGATTTGATAGTTGGGCATCGGAAACTCTCTAGAGATACTTTCGTAGCCATCCATTAAATCCTTGTAATCCATTTTTTCGCTTTCTTGAATTAAAGGATAAACGATATAGATCTGTCTGCCTTTAGCAATTTCATCTTTTAAAAACTTGAAAACTTTCAGACGATTATTGTCATAACGATGGACTGTTTTTATAGGCTTTCTTCCGGCTGGTAATTCGTCAATAATTGAGATATCCAAATCACCATAAACGGACATGGCTAAAGTTCGTGGAATTGGAGTTGCAGTCATGACCAGAATATGTGGAGGGATATGCGAAGCCCCACCAACCTCCCCAGAAGGGAGGCTTTTTAAGCGTTGCTCTATAGTATTTAGAACAGAATCGATATCTCCAATAATTTGTTCATTGGAAAATCTGATGACTTTAAAACCGAGTTCATTTAAAATTAATGTTCTAATTTCGTCTACTTCTTGTTGTTCTTGAGTGTTGTGATAACCTCCGTCAACTTCTATAACTAGATTTTTTTCTAGGTTAACAAAATCAACAATAAATTCATCGATGATATGTTGTCTTCTAAATTTAAAATCTAATTTTTTTGCTCTTAAACATTCCCATAAAATACGCTCGGCTTCAGTGCCATTTTTTTTATTTTCTTGTTGTAATTTCTTCATCAATTTGTAGGTTGAAGGACGAGCGGTTTGATATTTTTTTAGAACCGATTTTACGTTCCCCTTTTGGGGGAATTGAAGGGGGCCTTTTTTCCACAATTTTGATCGTTGCTGGACTCCAAACCGATGCTGTTCATCTATAATCGCAAGCCCTAAATTTTTGAATTTTACCTTGTCTTCAAGTAGGGCATGAGTACCAACTAAAATCTGTAAATCGCCATTTTCAAGATTTTGGTGAATTATTTTTCTTTCTGAAGTTTTAGTTGAACCAGTTAATAATGAAATGCTGATATTCAATTTATTACACCATTCAAGTAATCCGTTATAATGCTGAACTGACAAAATTTCAGTTGGTGCCATTAAGCAGCATTGAAAACCGTTGTCAAGTCCCATTAGCATTGACATAAACGCAACAATGGTCTTTCCAGAACCCACATCTCCTTGTAAAAGACGATTCATTTGTGCATTACTGCCTAAATCGGCTCTTATTTCTTTAAGAACACGTTTCTGTGCATTGGTTAAATCGAAGGGTAAATGCGTGTTAAAAAAACTATTAAAATAGTCTCCAACTTTATCAAAAGTAAAGCCTTTGATTTTGGATTTATGGATTAAATTTTTCAGAATTAATTGCAATTGAATGTAGAATAATTCTTCAAATTTTAATCGAAATTGAGACCTAGAAAGTAGCTCTGGAGACTTCGGAAAATGGATGTTAAAAAGGGCGTCAGATTTGGATAATAATTTCAATTCTCCTTTAACTGTTTCCGATAAGGTTTCTACAAATCGTCCTTTGGTTTCCAAGAACAATTGTTGCATTATTTTGCTCACCACTTTATTGGTAATACCCTTGTTTGATAATTTTTCGGTGGAGGGATAAATGGCTTGCATGGCTGAGCGTAGGTTTTTTTCGTGCTCAGATTGCAGTTCCATTTCAGGATGCGGCATGCTAAAGGTGCCGTTATACCAATTGGTGCGACCAAAAACCACGTAAGGTTTCCCTGTTTTAATGCTTTCGCGTATCCATTTATGACCTCTAAACCACACCAATTCCATCATGCCTGTGTCGTCTCTAAACTCGGCAACTAAGCGTTTGCCACGTTTTTGGGCAACTTCCCTAAAGCTTGTAATTACACCAATAACTTGTACTTCGGCATTGTTGCGTTGTAGTTCGTTGATTTTGTAATATTTGGTGCGATCGATATAACGATTTGGGAACAAGTTGATAAGATCTTGGTAGGTGTGAATGCCCAATTCCGAACGCAATAAATCCGCTCGGTTTGGTCCAACGCTTTTGAGGTAGTCTATAGGAGTTTGTAAGTTCACACTCATGATTGCGAATTTACCAAATTCTTGTTAACGATAAAGTTTCTTTTTGTCATTCAGAACGTAGTGAAGAATCTAATGAAAAGAAGAGATTTCTCAATCGTTCCGCTTTGGAAATGACAGAAAATTGTATTTTGGTCTTATTCTTGTTCAAATCTAAAGCATGAAACAATTCTTTATTATATTTTTTATTTTTTTATCGAGTTTAAGCTTTGCTCAGCAAACGGATTATGTGGATTTTACTCATGGTATGGTGAAGCTGGAGGTTGTTCCAGATTCGAATTCAATATCTGGAATGGTAGCTTATAAATTTGATATTAAAAAGCCTGTAGATTCAATATTTGTTGATGCAGAAAACCTTGATATTGCTGATGTGTTTTTAAATAATGAACCGATTGCTTTTAATCAACTTAAGGATAAGGTGGTTATAAAAAATCAGTTTTCAACTTCAAAAGACAACGATGTATTGATTTTGTATTCAGCAAAACCAAAAAAGGCAATGTACTTTGTTAATCGTGGTGAGCATAAACAGGTTTGGACGCAAGGTCAGGGAAAATACACAAGTAATTGGTTGCCAAGTATAGATGATGTTAACGACAAAATTGAATTTGATTTACTTATAACCTGTGATAAAAAGTATGAAGTAGTATCTAATGGTCTACTTGTAGATAAGCAAGTTAATGGCTCGTCGTTTATTTGGCATTATGATATGCAAAAACCAATGTCTAGCTATCTAGTGGCTTTGGCTGTTGGCAACTATAGCAAAAAGACAGAAACCTCAAAAAGCGGTATTCCTCTAGAATATTATTACTACCTAGAAGACTCCTTAAAAGTGGAACCGACATACCGTTATAGCAAACAAATGTTCGATTATCTTGAGGAAGAAATAGCTGTGCCATTTCCTTGGCAAAATTATAAGCAAGTGCCTGTGCACGACTTTTTATATGCTGGAATGGAAAACACCAGCTGTACTATTTTTTCTGACGCTTATGTAGTAGATTCTATTGGGTTTAACGATAGAAACTACGTTAATGTGAATGCTCATGAATTGGCGCATCAATGGTTTGGAGATTTGGTAACGGCGAAATCTGGTGAGCATCATTGGTTGCAGGAGGGGTTTGCGACCTATTACGCTTTGTTGGCTGAAAAGGAAATTTTTGGTAATGAATATTTCTACTTTGCACTTTTTGATACTGCACAAGAACTCGGAAGGCAAGATGTTGCTGGTGAAGGCACTTCGTTGTTAAATCCGAAGTCGAGTAGTCTTACGTTTTATCAGCGTGGTGCTTGGGTGCTTCATGCCTTAAGATCTAAAGTTGGTGATAATGTGTTTACGCAAGCAGTAAAGAATTATTTAGTTAAATATCAATTTTCGAGTGCTGAAACCAATGATTTTATAACAGAAGTTGAGAAAGTTTATGGAGCTAAGCTAACAAGCTTCTTTAATCTTTGGGTTGAACAAAAGGAATTTCCATTTGATTCGGCTATTCATCTGTTGCAAAAGCAAGCTGTGAAAATAAATGAGTACGTTATGGTGGATTGTGAAGCAAATTCTTCAAAATGTGCCGAACAGCTAACGTCTTATATTTCGGATAAAGCTAAAGTTAGAATTATTGCGCAAAATCCGCAATGGGTAACTAAAGATGCGTTTAAAAATAGCCTTAAGGTACGGCAGGCAATTGCGCAGTATATGACCGTTATCCCAAAGGGTTTAAAAGAAGAATTTGAATCCTTGTTAGATGATAAGTCCTACCTTACTATTGAAAGTGCGTTGTATAATTTGTGGGTGAATTTTCCTGAAGAACGCACAAAGTATTTGTTTAAAACAAGAAATATCCATGGTTTCAGTGACAAAAATGTACGACTATTATGGATTGTTTTGAATTTGAATACGCCTTTCTACGAAGCAGATAATAAAGCAGCATTGTACAACGAATTGGTTGATTATACCAGTGAGCGCTATGATGCAGATTTGCGCATCAATGCGTTCAACTATTTGAAAATGATAAAATCTTGCGATGATAACTGTAAAAAGAACCTTGAAAATGCAAAATCGCATCATAACTGGAGATTAGTTAAGTTTGCAAAAGAATTATCGGAACAACTACAAAACAAAAATTAATGCGAGCATTGGTAATTTCCGGAGGAGGCAGTAAGGGATCTTTTGCCGGAGGAGTAGCGCAATACCTTATGGAAATTGAAAAAAAGGAATATGATATGTTCCTTGGAACATCTACAGGTAGTTTGTTGGTGCCGCACTTAGCTTTAAATAAAATAGATAAGCTTTACGATATTTTTACCAATGTACAGCAACAGGATATTTTTAGTGTAAGTCCATTTGTGCAGCGCAAAAAAGGAGATAGGGAATATGTGTCTATCGATTTTGTGAATTCTTTGTGGCAGTTTATGAAACGTAAAAGAACCTTTGGAGAGAGTAAAGCCTTGCGAAGACACATCAAGAAGAATTTCACTTTTGAAGAGTATCAAAGAATAAAAGAGACCAAGCATGATGTTGTGGTGACGGTTTCTAATTTGTCTATGAATAGAGTGGAATATAAGTCTATTCAGGAATGTTCTTATGAGGAATTCTGTAATTGGATTTGGATTTCGTGCAATTACATCCCTTTTATGTCATTGGCGAAAGTAGATGGTTATGAATATGCAGATGGTGGCTTAGGAAGCGTAATACCAATTCGAGAGGCTATTCTCAGAGGTGCTACAGAAGTTGATGCTATAGTTCTTGAGGCGGAAAGTTTAGGGAAACAAAAAGTTTTGGGTAAAAACCCATTCTCATTAATGATTAGCTTGTTTGGTCACTTATTAGATCAGGTGGAGCGAAATGATATCATCATCGGAAAGCTTGCAGCTAGAAACAAAAATGTAAAGCTAAATTTGTATTACACTCCAACGACTTTAACTGAAAACTCGTTAATCTTTAGTAAAAGATTGATGGCAAAATGGTGGCAACAAGGTTTTGACTACGCTGAAAAACGTCACCAGAAATAATTAAGGTCATCCTAAATTTTATAAAAGTTGACTCACTTCTTGTCTAATGTATGATAAGCCTGTGTTACTTGGTGCTTGTTTATCCATAAGATCTGTCAAAATAACTTCTCTAAGCTTATCTGCAGAATCTGTTTTTTCTTGCATGTTAGCTTTTCTAATAAGCTGTATAGTAGCATTTTTTGAAGCTGTAATAACACTCCAACATTCATCAGTAACATAGATTTGTTGTGATAAATTATGGTTAAATTCTTGTTCTATATTTGCAATAAGTAAGGCTTCGTAATCTTCTTTATTTGAGGAGGTTGGGTTAACTCTGGTAATTAGTTTTGTAGGCGATATTCTTTCAAGAAATAAAGTCATTCTTTCATAGGCTTGAAGTCTAACAGGTAAGCTTTCTTTTTTTAAATCTTTTTGAATAAGAAAACGTCTTCTACGTTGTTCGTTATCTACAAATTGTTTAAAGAAAAATATCGCAATAGCAGCAACTAAAACTGCAGGTAAAAGATTAATTAATACGTCTGTGATTTGATCGATGTCCATTATTAATGTTTAGTTTTTTATTTTTTGTGACCGCCAAGATACTGACAATCCTTTAAATCTTGCATAGATGTAAACGGAACTTTTGTTTTATGGTACATGTAAGTACTGCTCAAATCTTTAGCTAAGTTATGGTCGTCTACATTCACTTCAATATCATCCATTGTAAATTGGCAAGGATGTTCGTAGCCAGCCGCATGGGTGATTTCAATAAACTCCTTTCTGAAGGTTTTAAAATACTGTGCTAAACGTTCAGATTTTAGAGGAACATCAATACCGCGTTGTAGCCATTTGTTTTGTGTAGCTACACCAGCAGGACAACGATTGGTGTGGCAAACCTGCGCTTGTATACAACCAATACTCATCATAGCTTCACGTGCCACGTTAATACAATCTACACCCATAGCAAAGGCCATAGCGGCTTTGGCAGGGAAACCAAGCTTTCCACTTCCTATAAAAACAATACGTTCTGTTAGGTCTTTTTCTTTGAATAACTTATATAAATCTCCAAAACCATAGACCCAAGGTAAAGATACGTGATCAGCAAAACTAGGTGGAGCAGCGCCAGTTCCACCTTCACCACCATCTACAGTAATAAAGTCTGGACCTTTATTGGTCTTTAGCATAATATTAGCAAGCTCTTCCCATTGGCCCAATTTACCAATAGCAGCTTTTATACCAACAGGTAAGCCTGTTTTTTCTGCAATTTCTTCAATAAAATCAACCATTTCTTGTACTGTTGAAAAAGCTGAATGGTTAGGTGGAGATAAGACGTCTTTACCAATTTCAACATGTCTGATTTTAGCTAACTCTTCCGTGATTTTTGCACCAGGCAAAACACCACCTTTTCCAGGTTTAGCACCTTGAGATAATTTAATTTCAATAGCTCTTACAAAAGGATTATCCTCAACAAGTTTTACCAACTTATCCATGGAAAAATTCCCGTTTTCATCTCTAACACCAAAATATCCTGTCCCGAAGTGAAATACAACATCTCCACCATTACTGTGGTAAGGAGAAAGTCCTCCTTCACCTGTATTATGGTAGGCGTCAGCGATTTTCACTCCTTTGTTTAGAGATTCAATAGCTCTTGCGGATAACGACCCAAAACTCATAGCAGAGACATTAATTACGGAACCTGGTCTGTAAGGTTTTCTTCGCTTATTGTAAGCACCCATTACCTTTGCGCATGGTAAAAAGTATTTATCTAAAGTATTTGGATGATTTTCACCTGTTTTATAAGGAAACATCGCATTATTGACAAATATGTGTTGGTGTGCGTAGATGTCTCTGTCGGTTCCGAAGCCTTCATAATTATTTTCGTTTTTTGAAGACGCATACACCCAGCCACGCTCAATTCTATTAAAAGGAAGTTCTTCTCTGTTATTTGCGACTAAATACTGGCGCAATTCCGGGCCAATACTTTCCAGCCAATATCTAATATGACCTACTAATGGGAAATTATGAACTATGGTATGTTTTCTTTGAGTAATATCTCTTAGGAAAATTATTACCAGTACAATCAGAATCCAAGCCCACCAAGGAATATCTGAGATAAAGTCTAAAAAGGAATCCATATACTTAATTTGAAGTAAAGATATTTCAAAAATTATTGTTCCCAAAACAATGAAACTTTATCTTTATGAAATGAAGTCTAGAAATAAAAAAATCCTTGGAGTCGCAATAGCCATAGTGTTTTTGGTGGTTGTATTACCTTTTATTTTAAATATTGTTATTGAAAGAAAAATCATCAATAAACTAAAGGAATTGCCAGAACATATTCTTTTTCAGCACACTGCTATTGAAGCTGATGTGTTTTCTGGAGATTTAAGATTATTTTCACCATACATTTTAATCAAAGGAAAAACTACAGATACCATTTTGTTCGATGCTGATTTTCAAGATATTTATATTAAGGATTTGGGCTATTGGGATTATTTGGTTAATGATAAAATTTCTTTAGATGCTATTATTTTAGACCAACCAGTGATAAAATATCGTCATAATTCTAAAGTAAAGAACAAAAGCTATAACCAAGGACTTCTAAAAAATCTTGAAACCGAAATTGCTGTTGGTAAGATAGAGATTAATAATGCAGATATCTTAATGGTTGATGTTGAAAAAGATTCTACCATATTAGCAGTTTCAGATTTCAATTTTAATATGAACAAGATTAACCTTTATCCTAATAAAACTTCAAAATTGGAGTATAAAAACTTTGGCGTTGGAGGTAAAAATCTAAAATGGGTACTGAATGCTTATGATGATTTGTATGTCAGCAATTTTAAAATTGCAGAAGACAATGCAAGTTTTAATGATTTAAAGTTGGAGACGAGAATGTCTAAAGATTCGTTATCCAAAATTTTGGAGAAAGAACGAGACCATTTTAAAATCCAGATTCAAAATCTCGATTTATCTAGCATGAGTTTTGGATTTGAAAAAGACAACAGTTTTTTCTTTAAATCCGAAAAAACGTTAATAAACACACCTTTGGCTGAAATTTACAGAGATAAATTGGTGCCAGACGATTTTACCCAAAAACCACTTTATAGTAAAATGCTTAGGGATTTAAACTTTGATTTGGCTTTAAATACAATTGAAATTAAAAATGGGACTTTAAAATATTTTGAAAAAGTTAATGCTTCCGATCCTGAAGGAGAGTTAGATTTTTCGAGTTTGAATGCAAACATCACAAACGTTGGAAATGTATTTGGAAGTGACGATACCCAAATAAATATTGGCGCTGTATTTATGGAAGGTCCACAGTTAGATGTTGATTGGAACTTTAAAGTGCAAGATTCTATAGATGCTTTTACTTTTAAAGCAGAACTGAATCAATTTAGTGCAGATAAAATGAATCAATTTATAGAGCCAGATTTAAAAGTAAGGTTAGAAGGCGTGTTAGATAAGACCTATTTTTCGGTTTATGGTAATGAAAATATAGGGAACACTGATTTAAGAATTAAGTATGATGATTTTAAAATCTCGGTTTTAAAGGATAATGGTAGAGAAAAGAAAAAGTTACTATCAGGTTTAATAAATTTATTTGTTTCCAAAGATAGCAATGATAAAGAAGATCATTTTAGATACGGAAAAGGCAATGATATTGAGCGTGACAAAACAAAATCGGTATTTAATTTTATTTGGCTAAATATCAAAGGAGGTTTGCTCTCAGCAATGACAGGAGATGGCGAAAAGGATTAATGATTGTTTAAATAATCTAATGTCATTTGCGTAAACGCTTTTACACCTAGCAACATTCCCTTGTCATCAATTTTAAAATCTGGTGTGTGATGAGGAAAAGCTTCGGTTGTTCCAGGTGTCATACCTCCTAAAAAGAAGTAAACTCCAGGAACCACTTCTTGGAAGTATGAAAAGTCCTCTCCACCTGTCACAGCTTTCGTGATTTGTACGTTGTCTTCTCCAGCAACTTTTTGTAAAGATGGTAAAACCTTAGCCGTCAATTCAGGATCATTGTAGGTTATTGAGGTGTTATTTTGAAAAGTGATTGTTGCCTCGCCACCATAAGCTTTGGCAATGGTTTCTGTCATTTCGGTCATTCGTTTTATAATCAATTCACGCATTTTAGGATCTAGCGTACGAACAGTTCCTATCATTTCAGCAGATTCAGGAATAATATTAAATCGTGTTCCAGAAGTTATTTTACCAACTGTAATTACTGCTGCCTCATCGGTCAATTTAGATTCACGACTAATAATCGTTTGCAGTCCATCAATAATTTTTGCTGAAATAAGAATTGGGTCAACACCAGACCAAGGCTGTGAGCCATGAGATTGTTTGCCTTTTACATCAATAACAAAGCGTTCTACAGAAGCCATTATACCACCAGCTTTATATTTAATGGTGCCAACAGGTGTTTCTGAATTAATGTGTAATCCAAAGATGGCATCAACTTTTGGGTTTTCTAAAACTCCTTCTTTTATCATAAGTTTAGCACCACCTTCTTCGCCGGGAGGCGGACCTTCTTCTGCAGGTTGAAAAATGAATTTAATAGTTCCGTTAATTTTATCTTTGTGTTTAGAAAGCACTTCGGCTGTAGCCATTAAAATGGATATGTGTGTATCGTGTCCACAAGCATGCATAACTCCTGTTTCTGTGCCTAAAAATGTTGTTTTTACTTCAGATTTATAGGGTAAATCATTACGTTCGGTAACAGGTAATGCATCAATATCAGCTCGTATTGCTACTACTTTTCCTGGGTTATCACCTTTTAATAGTCCTACAACTCCAGTTTTTGCAACATTGGTTTTTACTTCCAGTCCAAGTGATTTTAAATGTTCGGCTATTTTCTTAGCGGTATTTGTTTCGTGGTTAGATAATTCAGGGTTTTGATGAAAGTAATGCCTCCACTCAATCATTTTTTCTTCAATGTTTTCGATATCTTTTTCAATCGAGTTTTGGGAAAATGAGAGTGCAGAAACAAATAAAAAGAGGATGGTTAAGGCTTTCATAAAGTTGAATTTTGTACTAAGATATTGAAAAAAGGTCAAAACTTGAGTCTTAATATATTGTTTATAATTAATGGTAAATCTCTATGGAAAAACCTAAGGCTATGTGTAATTTTACCCTTTGAAAAAATGTAGCCTTGGAAAAATATCTCAGTCAACTAAACGACGCACAATTAGCACCAACAATTCAGAAAGATGGCCCAATGATAATCATTGCAGGTGCTGGTTCTGGTAAAACACGAGTGTTAACCTTTCGTATTGCTTATTTGATGAGTCAAGGTGTAGATGCTTTTAATATTTTAGCACTAACCTTTACCAATAAGGCTGCCAAAGAAATGAAAGGCAGAATTGCAGATATTGTAGGTGACGGTGAAGCTAGAAACTTATGGATGGGAACTTTTCATTCGGTTTTTGCAAAAATTCTACGTTTTGAAGGGCATCATTTAGGTTTCCCAAGTAATTTCACTATTTATGACACTCAAGATTCTCAGAAGCTTTTGGGTTCCATAATTAAGGAAATGGGACTAGATAAGGATGTTTATAAGACCAAGCAGGTTTATAGCAGAATTTCTTCTTATAAAAACAGTCTTATTACGGTAAAGGCTTATTTCAGAAATCCTGAATTAATGGAGGCTGATGCTATGGCTAGACGTCCTAAAATGGGTGAGATTTACAAAGAGTATGTGGATAGATGCTTTAAGGCTGGAGCGATGGATTTTGATGACTTATTGCTTAGAACTAATGAGTTGCTAACGCGTTTTCCAGCTGTTTTGGCTCAATATCAAGATCGTTTTAGATATATTTTGGTTGATGAGTATCAAGATACTAACCATTCGCAATATCTTATTGTAAGAGCTTTGGCAGATCGTTTTCAGAATATATGTGTAGTGGGTGACGATGCGCAGAGTATTTATGCGTTCCGTGGTGCGAATATCAATAATATTCTAAACTTCCAGAAGGATTATGATGGTGTAAAGATGTACCGTTTAGAGCAGAATTACCGTTCTACAAAAATGATTGTAGGAGCTGCAAATTCGGTTATTGAACACAATAAAACCAAACTCGATAAAATTGTTTGGACGGCAAATGAAGAAGGCGAAAAAGTAAAAGTGCATCGTTCTATGACTGATGCTGACGAAGGACGTTATGTAGCAAGTACTATTTGGGAAACCAAAATGAACGAGCAATTGCATAACAGTGATTTTGCTGTTTTGTATCGTACTAATGCGCAGTCTCGTGCTATTGAAGATGCTTTAAGAAAACGAGACATTCCTTACAGAATTTATGGTGGTTTATCTTTCTATCAGCGAAAGGAAATAAAGGACGTTACAGCTTATTTACGACTGATATTAAATCCTGCTGACGAAGAAGCCTTAAAACGAATTATAAATTATCCTGCTAGAGGCATTGGCCAAACTACTGTAGACAGATTAGTGGTGGCAGCCAATGGTTATGGTAAAAGTATTTTTGAGGTTATTCAAAATATTGACAGTTTAGATGTTAATGTCAATGGAGGTACAAAAAATAAACTAAGAGACTTTGTAACGCTTATTGAAAGCTACCAAGTAATGAATAAAACCTCTAATGCGTTTGATTTAGCAGAACATGTTGCTAAAACTAGTGGTTTAATTAGAGAGTTGGGCAAAGACGGTACGCCAGAAGGTGTGACCAAGATGGATAACGTTCAAGAATTACTTAACGGTATCAAAGATTTTGTTGAAGGACAAATTGAAGTTGCTGATACTACAGGATCTTTAGCAGAGTTTTTAGAAGATGTGGCTTTAGCTACTGATTTAGATGGTGATAAAGGTGATCCAGATCATGTGGCGTTAATGACCATTCACTTAGCAAAAGGATTGGAGTTTAATAATGTGTTTATTGTTGGTATGGAAGAAGATTTATTTCCGAGTGCCATGAGTATGAACACACGAAGCGAACTAGAAGAAGAGCGTCGCCTGTTCTATGTGGCTTTAACCAGAGCAGAAAAGCAAGCGTATTTAACCTATACCGTTTCGCGTTACCGTTGGGGAAAACTTATTGATGCAGAGCCTAGCCGATTTATAGAAGAAATTGATGATGAGTATGTAGATATTGAAACTCCTTTAAAAGAGCAACGTTTCAATCCGATGTTGGATGCTTCAATTTTTGGTGATGTAGAACCTAATAAAGTACGTTTTGCTAAACCAAAATCACCTAAGTTTCAGAAAAAGGATACTCAAAAGAAAGCTGAAAACTTTAAAATCAGCACTCCAAAAAAACTCAAGAAAGTAACTGAGAGCAATGGTGGTACTTCAAATTTATTTGATAGTAAACTTACAGTTGGAAATATTGTAAACCATCAACGTTTTGGTAGAGGAGAGGTTATAAAAATTGAAGGTGCAGGAGGAGATGTGAAAGCAGAAATCAAATTTCAGAATGGAGATACTAAGAAGTTACTATTACGTTTCGCAAAGCTTGAAGTTATAAGCTAACTACTTCACCATACAAACCGAATTTATATTGCCTTCGTCATCATATTCCTTAACGGTGTTAATAGGGTCGGTAATCCATTCGCCATCAACAATAAACTTGTAATGGTGTTTTCCACCAGATAATCTTTGGTTATAAATCCAACAGCCATCTACTTTTTGCATTTCAAATTCGTGTTCTGACCAATTATTGAAATCACCACTTAGGATTACGATTTCTGCATCTTGATAATCACAAAGCCGGAATTTTACATTTTTTTGAACGTCAATAACCGAATTATAACCACCAAACTCATTTTCTGTTTTTGAAGGATTTTGTGGGTCGGTTAACCAAAAATTGCCATCAATGATAAATTTATATTGGTAAATATCTGGTCGTAATTGTAATGTTACCTTCCAGCCGTCTTCGGTACGTTTCATTTTAAAACCTGTTTCATCCCAACGGTTAAAAGTGCCACTTAGAATTACTTTTTTTGCATTTTCATAACCTTTAAGTCTAAAGGTAATATTACCATAATCTGTAGCAAAAGCACTGTAGAGTTTTAGGTTGTATACGCCATAATACCAACCTTGGTCAGACATAGCGTCGGTAGCATTTTTGAAATCGCTAGTAGGTTCTGCCCAATGTTCGCTGTTAACGATGAATTTAAACTCCCAATCAAAATCGGTGGTAAAATCAGATAAATCTTTTTTCAGCGTGTAAAGGGTGTCATTAAGTTTGGTCATTCTCCATTGATCTTTTGCCCAATTGTTGAATTCACCAGAAACGAAAACATCATCGACCGAATCACCATTGTTTTCTATGTTTGGATAATCTTTTAGATTGAAAATAAAAGTAACTTCTTCACCTTTGATATCATATCCTTTCTTGGTTTTGCTTTGTGAAAAGGAGCTTAATGAAATGATGAAGATAAATAGGAATAAACTATATTTTTGTTGGGTTTTCAAGGTTTTATAATAGGACTCTTTATAAAATAAAGTTTCCTTTTTTTGTAATTGATTATCGTTCTTTTTTGAGCGAAAAATTCAAAACCTAAAATGCCGTCGAGTTTAGTGCTAAATGCACTTTTCATATGTTTTAAGTCAGTAAGCACAGTTTTCATCGGACCAAGATAGATTGAATCGTTCAAACTAACTCTATACAATTTCCCTGCCAAAACTTTCTTCTTTTTACCGCTAGCACCAGTAAGTTTTAATTCTCTGCTAGGATAAAAATACTCCAAAATTTCTGAATCTATGTCTTTATTAATCTGATTATATTCAGCCGCAGTGTCTATACCAAACTTTACTTTTTGGTCTCCAACATAAGCGTCAACGACGATGGTATGCTGTTTTAATTTAAAATCAATACTATCTTGAATGGTTTCTGCATATACCTTATCACTTAAATGATTCCCTTTTTTATCGGTTCTTGTTAAGGTGATTTGATTAAGGTGCATATCTATGAATACTTCAAAATCTTTTAAAACACTGTAGCCTATAATACCCAAAAGTTCAATTTTTTTAACCTTTTCAAAATGAGAAAGGTCAATGACATCTGCATTGAGTTGTTCAAGGTTTAGGTTGTGAATTCTGAGTTCTTCAAGATATTTTTCCTTTACATTTTCTAAGCTTCCATGAACTCCATTGGTTTCTTTACCACTGTCTAAATATTTTTTAGGAGCTTTAAAATGAACATTATTTAATATTAAAGTTTCAGAACCAGTATCAATGATAAAGTTGCCTGATTTGTCTAAGATTTCAACTTCAACAATAATGAGTTGATCTATAACCTTAAAAGGGATACGAGTTGTGGTGTTGTTAACAAACTCGGCCTGAGTAAAAACTATTGGAGGTGTATATTCCGTAGCAAAAAGTTTTGCCGATAATAATAAAAGGATGATTATTTTGATTGATTGATGCATATAATATAGACTGTAATTTAGCTAAAATGTTACAGAAATTTATTGTTTTAACATTTAAAAAATAGATTATCTTTACTTTATGGCAGAGTTTATAAAGATATATCCTGAAAACCCTAACCCAAGGGAAATACAAAAGGTTATAAAAGTCCTTAAAGAAGGTGGTTTGGTCATTTATCCTACCGATACCGTTTATGGGTTGGGTTGTGATATCACTAATCTAAAAGCTCTTGAAAAAATAGCAAGAATAAAAGGAGTTAAGCTGGAAAAATCCAACTTCTCTTTTGTTTGCGAAGATTTAAGTAACCTTAGTGATTACGTAAAACAGATAGATACGACAACTTTTAAAATACTTAAGCGTGCCTTACCTGGTCCATATACTTTTATTCTTCCTGGATCTAAAAGCCTACCAAATCCATTCAAAAAAAGAAAGACAGTTGGTATAAGAGTGCCAGACAATGCCATTACCTTAGCTTTAGTATCTGCTTTAGGAAACCCAATTGTTTCAACTTCTATTAGAGATGATGATGATGTTATAGAATACACCACTGATCCTGAGTTGATTTTAGAAAAATGGGATAACCTTGTAGATATTGTTATCGATGGTGGTTACGGTGGAAATGAAGCCTCTACAATAATTGATTTATCTGAAGATCAGCCAACAGTTGTAAGAGAAGGGAAAGGCTCTTTAGAGATTTTTTAATTAGTATCTTATTGTTCTGAATTTCAAACGGTTATTTTGTAGAGTATTTTGTCTTTTGGTCTAAGAGATTGTTGTTTTTGAATCGTTTTTGTCAAATTTAGACTCACAAACAAACTGCTACCTATTTTGATTAAATCTACTAAGTTTTTTAAAGTTATTGGAGTTGTTTTCTTGCTCTTACAAGTGGCGTCAATAATTTATGCGAGATTCATTCCTGAGCGTTTTTTCTGCTGGGCGCCATACGATGAGCATACACATTATTCTATTAATGTGACTATAGATGGTCAAGCACTTTCAAAAAACCAGATAAAACAACGTTATCATTACAGGCCTGAGGGTTGGGAGACTAGAAGTATTGATAATGTTTTTTCAATGGTTCAACAATATGAAGATACATATGGTAAGAACGATCAAGCTAAGGTAGAAATCAGATATAACACTAACGGTAATTCAGAGCAGATATGGCGACCAACAGAGTGATAAATATGCTGCGACGACCTGTTAGTGTATATGGAACATCAATGAGTCCAAGCATTTTATTAATGTGTAAGATTTTTGTGCTTTTACTTGTTGCTCATGGATTTTATAGTAGCATATCAGACCCATACATTCCATTCTTAGAAGGGTTAAATAATCTTAATGAATATCCTAGATTTTTTGAGATTACATTAAAATCGTTATTTGTAATAGCTGGTCTTTCCTTGATTTTTAACTTCAAAGTTAGGTTGAGTGCTATTCTTATTGCTATGACTATCTTCTTAGCCATAATTGCTTCAAAACCATTGTTTAGAAATCATCTGTTTGTTATAGGTTGTATGTTATTTTTATCAGGGCTTTCAGAGAAAAACAAAGCGCCATGGTTGTTATATTTTCAGCTTAGTGTTATCTATTTTGGAGCATTACTAAATAAAATGTGGCAGATAGAATGGTGGAGTGGTCAGTTTATGCATAACTGGTTGTCCGTTGCACTTGAAAACCCTTTGTATAATGCTTGGTTTGACGCAACTCAAAGTTTTGTCTTGGCAAAAATCATGTCTTACTCGGCAATGTTTGTAGAGCTAGTTATTGCTATTGTTTTATTAATTCCAAAGTTTCGTTTTTATGCTATTGCTCTGATATTAGTTTTTCACAGCATTTTATTTTCATTTACTGGTGAAACATTTGGTTATTTTATGGAAGATGTTCTTATTATTTTAATAGCTTTTAGGTCTTGGCCAAAAGATAAATCTGAAGTAAAATATAGTTCGTCTAGTTTCAATGAAATATTTATAACATTCTTTAAGCTGATAGATTTTGACAAACGATTTGTTTTAAAAAGGAGAACTATAAAGCCTGAAATAAATGCAACTATTGATGGAAGAGTGTATAGCGGTAGAAAAGCTATAACATACATGCTTATGAGTACAACAGGGTTTTATATTTTGCTATTATTTTCAGAAATGGGAATACTTTTTCTTTTTGATGGTGTAGCAAAATATATCTGTCTTATGATATTATTTTGGTCATTGATAGGGTTTCTCTCTCCAATTCTATACGAACGTTTAAAGAAAAAAATTAGAAAGTAAAACTATTTATGGGGTTAAAGTCTAAAAATATATCGATATTGATTTCTGATGGTGAGCATCCGCTTTTGACACAAGTGGTTTATTGTTTATCAAAATCTTCAAATATTCGAGTGTATGTGGTGTCTAAAAATGACAAAGTCCCAATGAAACACTCAAGATATATTCATAAGTTTTTTCATGTTCCTGAATTTGAAAATTCTGAAAAGTGGTTTAATCATTTAGACGGAATTATAGAGAAAAATGATATTGATTTAGTTATGCCCATTTCTGAAGATGGGATATTATTTCTTTTAGATCATAAAAATTCTTGGGACAATTTTAATAAAACAACAATTCTAACATCTAGTGAATTTTATAAAAAAGGAATAAATAAAGCTGAGCTAGCTCAGCATATGAAAACCTTTGATATACCATGTCCTTCAACATATATTCTAAAAAATAGTACTATCGCAGATGGTAATATAAAAAGTTTATCTTTTCCATGCATTGTAAAACCAGCTTCAGGTATTAGTGGTGAAGGAATTCATATTTTTAAAGAGCCGTCTGAGTTAAAAGATTTTGTACTCACTACTTCAAAAACATATGTCATCCAAGAATTTATTAATGGATACGATATAGATTGTAGTGTACTTTGTAAAGATGGTCAGATAATAGCAAATACAATTCAAAAAGGATCTGAATATGAGAACCGAAGATTTGCACCACCAATAGGTATTGGGTTTTTATACAATGAAGACCTCTTAGATGTTGTTAAAAAACTCATGAAGTCACTTCAATGGTCTGGATTAGCTCATATAGATCTTAGGTTTGATAGTGATACTAATACATTTAAAGTCATAGAAATAAATGGAAGGTTTTGGGGATCGGTTGATGCCTCTATGCTAGTTGGCGTTAACTTTGCAGACCTTTACATTAGAGTATCTTTAGGAGAAAATGTTGAACAAATAAATTATAAAACTAAGACATATCTTAGCTTAAAAGGACTAGTCAAACATATAAAACGAGCACCTTTAAAGGTGTTTAATTTTTCTTTTCTGAAAAATCAGACACCATTGTTTTTTTCTATAAAAGACCCTTTACCTGTAATTTTAAGATTTGTAAATAGAACTAGAGTGATTTTAGCTCAGCGATTCTCATCTTAATCTTAACTTCAAAACTTTAGAAACAGCATTACTATTTAGGTAAAAGAGTACTAAAGAAATCAATCCGCAAACCAAGAAACCAACAAAAAGAGGTGTTACAGAATCCTTCACAAATCCACCTATATAATTTGCAATAGGAACAGCCATTACGGTGGAAATAAAACCATTTAAAGCAGAACCTATACCAGCAATATGACCAATAGGTTCCATTGCTAAAGCTCTTAGGTTTCCAAAAATAAAGCCTATAGTAAAGAATTGAAGTGCAAAAAAGGTGATCAAAACTTCAATACTTGGGTTATTTCCTGAATGATATAAAATGATAAATACCAGGGAAATGACTAAGAAGCTTAATAATGAAACATGGGCAATATTCCGCATTCCAAATCTCACTACGAGTTGACTATTCATAAAAGTAGATAAACCTATTGAAATTGCTAAGCTTGCAAATATTAGAGGAAACTCTTCGGCTAAATTATATTGATTTTCAAAAATCTGTTGAGATGTACTCAAATACACCATGAAAGAACCTGTGATAAATCCTGAAAGTAAAGTGTATATAACAGCAGATTTTATTCTGAAAAATTCCTGCGTTCCTGTTTTGAAAATAGCTAATCTAAAAGGAATTTTATATTTTTTTCGTAACGTTTCGGGTTGTCTTAGCCAAAACCAAATCATAACTAAGATCCCAAAAATAAGGTTGAAAATAAAAATGGTTTTCCAATCGTAGTGGTTCATTATAAATTGACCTAGTGTTGGGGCAATTACTGGTACAAGGATAAAAACCATTACTACAATCGATAATATTTTTGCCATATAATCTCCTTCGTAAGTATCTCTAACCATAGCAATACTCATGGTTCTTGGTGCAGCAAGTCCTACTCCTTGTAGAAAACGGCCAAGAATCATTATCTCAAAACTTTTTGTAGTCACACATATTATTGAAGCAATAATAAAGATTACAAAACCAACATAGACTACAAATTTTCGTCCCAAACTATCAGAAATAGGTCCAAAAAATAATTGTCCCACACCAATACCCAAAAATATTGTTGTAATAAGTTTAGGAGTATCTAATGGATTTGAAACACTTAAGTGATCTCCAATCATTGGTAAGGCTGGTAAAACAGCATCAATAGAAAGTGCTACTATGGACATTAAAGCAGCCATTAAGACTACAAACTCTAATTGTGATTTTTTTTGGTTTTCCATGGCGCAAAAGTAAGCCAATTATTATCTATTTTTGAGGTGCGACAATACTATAACGCAACATTAACATTCAAATAAACAATAGCATGTTAACAGAAGTTCTATTAAACTTATTCAAACGAGATCTTGAAAAACTAAAAGAAGAGATAAATCTTTATAAAACAGAACCTAACCTTTGGATTCTTGAAGAAGGTATTTCTAATTCTTCAGGTAATTTATGTTTACACTTAGTAGGTAACTTGAATCACTTTATTGGAGAAGGTTTAGGAAACACAGGCTATGTGAGGCAGCGAGAGTTGGAATTTTCATTAAAAGATGTACCTAAATCTCAACTCATAGCTCAAGTAGATGATACTATTGCTATGGTTGAGGAAGTGTTAGGTAAACTTTCAAATGATGACTTGCAAAAGGAATATAGACATAGAGTTTTTGGTGAACCTATGACTACAGAATATTTCTTAGTACATCTTACAATGCATTTAGCCTATCATTTAGGTCAAATTAATTATCACAGAAGATTGTTAGATAATTAAAGCGGAATATTCCCATGCTTTCGCTTAGGTTTATTAACCGTCTTATTTTCTAACATACTAAATGCCTTTATAAGTTTTCTACGTGTATTTTTAGGTAGAATAACTTCGTCTACAAAACCACGTTCAGCAGCACTATATGGATTAGCAAAAAGTTCAGCATACTCTGCTTCCTTTTCTTTCCATTTAGCCTCTTTATCTTCAGCTTTGCTTATTTCTCTTCTAAATATAATTTCAGCCGCACCCTTAGCACCCATAACTGCAATTTCAGCATTTGGCCAAGCAAAGTTCATGTCGGCTCCAATGTGCTTAGAGTTCATTACATCATAAGCGCCACCATAAGCTTTTCTGGTAATAACAGTTACTCTAGGAACTGTAGCTTCGCTGAAAGCATAGAGTAATTTAGCACCATGAACAATAATACCGTTCCATTCTTGATCTGTTCCAGGTAAGAAACCAGGGACATCTTCTAGTACCAGTAAAGGGATGTTGAAAGCGTCACAAAAACGAACAAAGCGTGCTGCTTTTTTAGAACTATTTACATCCAAAACACCAGCTAAAAACATGGGCTGATTAGCAACAATACCAATAGATTTACCACCAAGTCTCGCAAAACCTACAATAATATTTTCTGCATGATCTTTATGGATTTCATAGAAAGAATCTTTATCAATAATCCCTTCTATAACCTGATGCATATCATAAGGCTTGTTTGGGTTTTCTGGAACAATATCTGCTAAACCGTCTCTAATTTCATCTTGAAAATCATAGGCTATATCTTGTGGTTTTTCTCGATTACTTTGTGGTAGGTAGCCTAATAGTTTTTTAATGTCTTCAAGACACTCAACATCATTTGTAGAAGTTTTGTGAGCTACACCAGACTTTGTAGAATGTACACTGGCACCACCGAGTTCTTCACTTGTTACTTCTTCATTTGTTACTGTTTTAACAACATTCGGACCTGTAACAAACATATAGCTTGTGTCTTGTACCATAACTGTAAAATCTGTCATTGCAGGTGAGTATACAGCACCACCAGCACAAGGTCCCATGATAGCCGAAATCTGAGGAATCACTCCAGAAGCCTGAACATTTCTATAAAAAATATCAGCATAGCCACCTAAAGAACGAACACCTTCTTGAATACGAGCTCCACCAGAGTCGTTAAGCCCAACAATTGGTGCGCCAACATTAACAGCCATGTCCATAATTTTACAAATTTTCTCAGCGTGTGTTTCAGATAGAGAACCACCAAAAACCGTAAAATCTTGAGCAAAAACATATACTAATCGTCCATCTACAGTACCATAACCAGTAACAACACCATCTCCGTAGAACTTTTGATCAGCCATTCCGAAGTCTTTAGTTCTGTGTGTTACCAAAGCTCCTATTTCTTCGAACGAGTTTTCATCAAGAAAATATAAAACACGTTCTCTAGCTGTTAGTTTTTTCTTTTCGTGTTGCTTATCTATTCTGGCTTGACCTCCTCCAAGTTTGGATAAGGCAATTTTATCATTAAGTGATTTTATTTTAGTTTCCATAGTTGTTTTTAGTTTGTTGGTAGCCTTAATATTTTTTGGTCTTCTAAAAATTGCTTCAAGGCAATCTTTGCAGCGATTTCAGCTTCTTTTTTATGTTGCTCTTCTAGTAGACTAGGTGAGTAGTACTTTTTCACAAAATGGGTGTCAAAATTTCCGCTTCTAAAAGCATCATGTTCGCAAACAAACCTTCCAAAAGGTAAGGTAGTTTCTACACCTTTTATATGATAATTGTCTATAGCTTTTATCATAAGCTCTATAGCTTCTTCACGAGTATCTCCATAGGTAATCAATTTTGAAAGCATAGGATCGTAATAAATAGGAATATCCATACCTTCTTCAAAACCATTATCAACTCTGATATTTTCACCAACAGGAAGTTGGTAAACTTCCAAATTACCGACGCTTGGTAAGAAATCGTTCATTGGATCTTCTGCATATACGCGAAGTTCTAGCGCGTGACCATTTATTTTTAAATCTTCTTGTTTCATATCAATAGCTTCACCTCTTGCGACTTTAATTTGAAGCTCTACCAAGTCAACACCAGAAACCCATTCTGTTACAGGATGCTCAACTTGAAGTCTGGTGTTCATTTCTAAGAAGTAGAAATTATGATCTCCATCTAGAAGAAACTCAACAGTTCCAGCCCCAAGATAGTCGCAAGATCTAGCTACGTCAATAGCAGCTTGTCCCATACGTTCTCTTAATTCTGGTGATAAAACAGAAGAGGGAGCTTCTTCAACAACTTTTTGATGACGACGTTGTACAGAACATTCACGTTCAAAGAAATGAAGAATATTTCCGTAGCTATCTGCCATCACTTGAATTTCAATATGTCTTGGTGAAGTGACATATTTTTCAACAAAGACAGAACCATCACCAAAAGCAGAAGTAGCTTCACTGATAGCACGTTTCATCTGCTCAACCACATCTTTTTCTTTCTCTACGACACGCATACCTTTTCCACCACCACCTGCAGCAGCTTTTATCAAAATAGGGAAACCAATATTTTTAGCAATTTCCACAGCTTCTTCAGGATCTGTGATGGCATGGTCTACACCTGGAACCATAGGAATATTATAATCTTTAACAGCATCTTTGGCTGCAAGTTTATCTCCCATCATTTTTATGGCTTTAGAACGAGGCCCAATAAAAGTAATGTCGTTTTTCTCTACTAATTCAGCAAAATCTGCATTTTCACTTAAAAATCCATAACCTGGATGTATAGCATCAACACCCAAGTCTTTGGCAACTTCAATAATTTTATCACCTTTGAGATATGACTGATTGGATGGAGCAGGACCGATACAAACGGCTTCATCTGCATATTTTACATGTAGTGCATTTCTATCGGCTTCAGAAAATACCGCTACGGTTTTTATTCCCATCTTTTTTGCGGTTCGCATTACTCTAATGGCGATTTCCCCACGATTGGCAACTAATATTTTTTTCATCTTATTCAAATTCAATTAGCAAAGCGTTTTTTTCAACAGTTTTTCCTTGGTCAATCTTAATGGATTTAATAACACCATCTCTTGGTGAATTAATAACATTTTCCATTTTCATGGCTTCAAGAATTAGAAGCGCATCATCTTCTTTGACCTCTTGACCTTCAGAAACATTAATTTCTAATATGAGTCCAGGCATTGGTGCTTTAATATTATTAACTTTCTTAGAAGCCCCAACCTCAAAACCTAAGGCTAATATTTGCTGATCTAAAGCATCTTGAATGTCTACTTGGTAAGTATTGTTGTTGACTTTTACGGTATACTTCTTACGATTAAAATTAGAATTTAGAATAGAAGCTTTTACGGAAACATTGTTTTGAAGTACATGAAAATTTTTATCAGATACCTCAATACAATCTAGTGCCTCCACATCTTTTTTGTCAACGTCAAATAGATGGGAAGCATTCACTTTTACTTTGTACATAATTGTGATTTTATTTTTGCTAAGTTATTGCGTAATTTTCTTCTAAAATATGAAATAAATCAGCTTAAATTAAGAATTTTACAAAGTTTTAAAGTTTGAATTGTCTTGGTGACGTTTTATAGCTTTTTTAGAGAGTACAATTCCAATTATCAAAGAGATAAATGCGCCAATGGAAATTCCGGGAATAAAGTTGATGAATAGGAAAAAGTCATAGGCACCATGAAATAATACGGCCAAGAATAATCCTGCCATATTTAGTAGAAATCGGTTATTTGAAAACTTAGCTTTTCCCATATAATAACCCATTAAAATCCCAAAAGTAGCATGTGCAGGAACAGCAGTAAATGCTCTTAAAATCGCTGTACTATAGCCGCCTTGTAGTACATAAAGAATATTTTCGGTACAGGCAAAACCCATAGATACCATAACAGCATACATAATACCATCGTAAGGTTCATTAAAAGCTTTCCTAGTTTGGGCGTAGTATTTTACAATGATGTATTTACTGAATTCTTCAGCCAATGCAACAACCACAAAAGCCTGTATAAATTGCTGCCAAATACTAAATTCATCTGTAATAGGTAACAAATGACCAGTAACGAAATAAAGACCAAAGACTAAAAGTACACTTACTATTGCGCCAAGCAGAAAACTAACAACAAGTAAACCTGTTGGTTCTTTGTCGTATCTATCCTGAAAATAAATGTAAAGTATAATGGTTAAAACAGGGGCAACTGCTAGTAGGAGTAAGTTCATTCACCATGAATTTCGTTAACAATCTCAAAGGCTACCATTTGATAATAGGTGCTATTACTTTCAATAAAGTGCATATTTTTACCACTATTAAAAGCTAAGTCAGTAAATGTAGTATTGTCTACGATTTTAAGCGCTTCAACTTCTGCAGGATCAGGAACCAAATCATCTAAGCTCACTTTTAACTCTATAATAAAAACATGGTGAAATTCATTATCCTGAATTTCACCATCATTATATGAAGCCGAATGGAAAAACGTTCCTATTCTTCGTAATTGATTAGCATTAATCTGTAAACCAATTTCTTCTCTAGTTTCCCTTACGGCAGCTTCTTCTATTGTTTCACCAGCATCTACATGGCCTGCAACTGAGACATCCCAAAGTAAAGGACAAATCTTTTTTTTGTGGGAACGCTGTTGCAAGAGAATACTACCATCAGGAGTGTAGAACCAAACATGAACGGTATTATGTAAATAACCATGTTTGTGAACTTCAGACTTTAAAGCCCTTTCACCAATAGGTCGGCATTTTTCGTCTACTATGTCTAAATATTCTTCTTCCATTAAGAGATTGGTTAAGTGAGTTTAATCATCTATTTAAAATAGCTAAACGTTTCTCCGTCTTCTATTTTTAATAGTGTTTCATAAATCAGTTTTATTACATTTTCAACATCATCTTTATGCACCATTTCAACCGTAGTATGCATATAACGTAAAGGCAATGAAATTAAAGCAGAAGCAACACCACCATTACTATAAGCAAAGGCATCTGTGTCAGTTCCTGTTGCTCTAGAAAGCGCAGCACGTTGAAAAGGAATTTTCTTTGCCTCGGCAGTATCAGTAATAAGATCTCTTAATTTTTGTTGTACAGCAGGAGCGTAGGCAACAACAGGTCCTTTTCCGATTTCAGCTAAACCTTGTGTTTTAGGATCAATCATTGGAGTAGTAGTATCGTGCGTTACGTCGGTTACGATAGCTACGTTTGGCTTAATGGTTTGAGTTATCATTTCCGCACCACGTAGTCCAATTTCTTCTTGAACTGAATTGGTTACATATAACCCAAAAGGTAATTTCTTTTTGTTTTCATGTAGTAAGCGCGCAACTTCAGCAATCATAAAACCTCCCATTCGGTTATCTAAAGCTCTACAAACAAATTTGTCTTTGTTTAGAATATGGAATTCATCAGGGTAAGTAATTACGCATCCAACATGAACACCCATTTTCTCAACTTCATCTTTGTCTTTTGCACCTATGTCGATACAGATATTATCTGGTTTTGGTGCTTCTTCTTTAGACTTGTTACGCGTATGTATTGCAGGCCATCCAAAAACACCTTTTACAATACCATTTTTAGTATGAATGTTAACCACTTTACTAGGTGCAATTTGATGGTCGCTACCACCATTTCTAACTACATAAAGTAAACCGTTGTCAGAAATGTAGTTTACATACCATGAGATTTCATCGGCATGACCTTCAATAACAACTTTAAATTTTGCTTTAGGGTTTATGACAGCTACAGCTGTTCCGTAAGTATCGGTAATAAATTCATCTACATAAGGTTTTAAATAATCCATCCATATTTTTTGTCCTTCCCATTCATATCCTGTTGGTGATGCATTATTTAAATATTTTTCTAAAAAGTCCATAGACTTTTTATTCAGTAATTGTTGTTTTGCCATTATTATAAATTTTCCCTAAAAATAATAATATTAATATGATTTTTGGGTTAATGGTAGTATTAATTGTTAATTTTGAAAACGACTAAAACCATGAGTTTGGAACGGTTTTGGTTCAATGTTTTAACATGAAATATATAACCTACATACTGCTACTTTTTTCAGTAACTATTTTTGCTCAGGAAGATCCTGTTAAGCAAGACACTACTGTAGTGCATTATATGATTATTGAAGGAGATTCAGTACCTGTAACCTCTGTAGATTTAAAGGAGGTTTTGGTATTACCTAATTTGAAATTTAAAGATAGGGATGCACGTGTTAGATATATTATTTTAAGGAGAAAAACACTCAAAGTCTATCCTTATGCTAAGTTAGCTGCGGAACGATTGGAGTCACTTCAAAAACGATTGGCAACTTTAGAGCGTAAACGTGATAAAAAACGCTACGCAAAAGTTATTCAGCGTTATATTGAAGATGAGTTTTCTGAAGAATTGAAAAAACTAACAAAAACAGAAGGCCAAATTTTAGTAAAATTAATTCACAGACAAACTGGTAAAACCACATTTGAACTGATTAAAGAATTACGAAGTGGTTGGCGTGCTTTTTGGTTTAATAGTACAGCAAGTTTGTTTGATATTTCTTTAAAAAAGGAATTTAGTCCTATAGATGAAGAAGAAGATTATCTTATTGAAGATATTTTACAGCGAGCTTTTCAAGACGAACGATTAGATAGACAAGAACCAGCATTTGATATTGATTTTTATGCTTGTGTAGATAAATGGTCTAGCAAATCAGAACCTAAAAAATAATGCGAGCGCAAACAAAATTAGAAGAGCAACTCAATTCTTGGACACATGGTCTTGGTGCGGCTTTGGGTATTGTAGCATTAGTTCTACTCATAGTATATTCCGATGAAACAAAACCTTGGCATTTATTTAGTGTGGTTGTTTATGGTATTTCAATTATTATATTGTTTTTAGCATCTACATTTTACCATGCTGTAAAGGGAGAAAAACGAAAACACTATTTTAGAATTGTAGACCATATAAGTATTTATCTACTTATCGCTGGGACATATACACCAGTACTACTCATTTTACTTACTGATAGTTTGGGTTGGCTATTGTTTTGGGTTGTTTGGGGTATTGCAGTTTTTGGTGTGGTTTTAAAGATATTCTTTACTGGGAAATTTGAGATTTTCTCAACATTATTGTATTTGGTAATGGGTTGGCTCATTGTGTTTGATTATACCAATGTTGCCAATGCATTAACTCCAAATGGAGTTTTTTGGTTATTTGCAGGTGGATTGTTTTATACTGTAGGTATTGTGTTTTATGTAATAGAACGTATTCCTTATAATCATGTTATTTGGCATTTATTTGTTCTTGCTGGAGCGATTTGTCATTTCTTTATGATATTTCTTTATGTGATATAATAATTTTCTTTATCACATTAATCTGCCCAAGGTGATAATGAGTATGCTCAATAATTCCAGTGATGTTTTTAAAGTAAGTACCATACTTTTCCTCAGCCATAAAATCATTTAATTTATTGTCATCAAGTTGTTCTATGAGTGAAATGAATTCTTTAACTTCATCCCACATAATGTTTTGAAACTCTTGCCATTCCTCATTGTTTTTAATAGTTGGATGATCAAAACTAAACTTATCTCTGATAGTTAGTTCACCACCCTTAAAAACTTCAGCAGTTCCTTTTACGTAATAATGAATATGGAATGTTAATGCTAAAATAGTGTTGAGTTCAGCAACTTTTTCGTTGGCCATTTCTACAGTAATATCCTGTAACGAATCTTTAAAGTTTGAAGCCGTCCAATTACCACCAAAATATACTTGATGTAATTGTTTAGCGAGTAGTTTTGAAGTCATCATGATGCATTAATCTATTACTAAAATAGAAAATTTTTAGTGTAATAATTTACAGAACAGTTCCTCAAAAGTTTTTAGAGCTCTTTTGAAGCTGTATCTTTGCAGCAAAATTGAAAATTACTATGTCTAAAGATAACTTAGAAGCTCACAAGTTAACCGTTTCAAAAGCCGAAATGCAATCTTATGGTTATAAAATTGTAGATGCTATTGTAGAACATTTTGATACGCAAGACACAAAGAATCCTGTAGTTACAGCTACTCGTGAAGAAATGGATAATCTGTTTTTAGAAAACGTCCCTGAAGGAGGAACAGACGCGCATCAGGTTTTAGATTTTGTTATAGACAAAGTGCTTACGGAAAGTAACATTGTTTCGCATCCAAAATCGTATTCTTTTGTCCCTGGACCTAGTAATTTTATAAGTGCTATGGCAGATACTTTAGCGACCGGTTTTAATGTGTTTTCTGGGGGTTGGGCAGCTTCACCTGCTGCAACAGAATTGGAAATTGTAACGATTAATTGGCTTTTAAAACTTTTTAAATTCCCCAATAAGAAGGGTGGAGGTATTTTTACTAGTGGTGGTTCTATGGCTAATTTAACGGCTTTGGTTACAGCAAGACGCCAAAAATGTGGAGATGATTTTTCTAAGGCTATCATTTATATGTCTAACCAAACTCATTCGTCAAACATAAAAGCGTTAAAAACCATTGGATTTAAAAAAGAACAAGTACGTTTAATTCCAGTAGATTCGGATTATAAAATATCAATCAATAAGTTGAAAAATGCTATTGCAAAAGATAGAATAGAAGGGTGTCAACCTTTCTGTCTAATAGCCAATGCAGGAACAACAAATACAGGAAGTGTAGATCAACTAGATGATTTGGCAAAGCTTTGTAAAAATGAAAACCTTTGGTTTCATGTTGATGGAGCTTATGGTGGAGCCGCAATTTTAACTGAAAAGGGTGCTAAACTTTTAAAAGGTATTCAAAAAGCAGATTCTTTAACCATAGATCCTCATAAATGGTTTTTTCAGCCTTACGAAATGGGATGTCTTTTAGTTAGAAACCACAAATGGCTAAGTGCTACTTTTAGTGAAAAACCAGAATATTTAAGAGATATTGAAGGAAACACGTCTGAAATCAATTTTTACGATCATGGTATTCAGCTCACTCGTAGGTTTAGAGCTCTAAAGTTTTACATGTCCATAAAAACATTTGGATTAAAAGCTTTCAGAGAAGCCATTGCCTATAATATTGATTTGGCTGAGTCTGTAGAGGATATATTAAGAAAAAGTAGCGATTGGGAAATTGTATCTCATGCAACTTTAGCTGTGATTAACTTTAGGTACAACCCTATGAAAAAGCAATTTTCAGAAAAGAAATTAGATGCGCTTAATCAAGAAATTTCAAAGCGTGTTATAGATACCAAAAAAGCATTATTGGTAACTACTTTTCTGCAAGGTCAGGTTGTATTGAGAATGTGTTTGATTAATCCTAGAACAACATTAGATGATGTAAAGGAAACTTTAGATATGTGTTTGGGCTTTGCTGAGGAAATAGTTTAAATCAAAATAAAAGCACTTAAACAGAAGTCTATTTATACAACTGTTTAAGTGCTTTGTTATTTTAAAAAGTCCTTTTACATAGAAGTATTCCAACCTCCACCTAAAGCTTGATATAGTTTTACGTTAGCCAAAAGTTGATCTCTTTTGGTTTCAATTATTTCAATTTTAGAATCCAGGGCTTCCCTTTGTGTAAAGAGTACTTCTGTATATTCAGCTCTTGCAGATTTAAACAGTTTGATAGATAATTCAATAGACTCATTAAGCGCATTAACTTGCTCTTCTTTTAATCTGTAACTTTCTTTTAAATTACTGATATTAGAAAGTTCATTGGCCACTTCAATGTAACCATTAAGAATAGCTTTCTCATACTCAAAAACGGCTTGAAGCTGTCTGCTATTTGCATTTTTATATTCTGCTTTAATAGCATTTCTGTTAATCAACGGACTCACCACATCACCAACTAAAGAATACAGTAACGATTCAGGAGTTGAGGTTAGATATTTAGTTTTAAATGCCTGTAGACCAACACCAGCTTTTATTCCTACAGAAGGGTAGAAGTTAGCTCTAGCTATACTAACATTTAGTTTTGAAGCTTCAAGTTCATATTCGGCTTGTCTGATATCTGGTCTGTTTGCCAATAATTGAGAAGGAATACCAGTGTAAATAGTATCTATTGGAGTACCAATAAATTCATCGGAATCCCTCTCGATAGTTTGAGGAAAACGACCTACAAGAAAATTGATTTTATTCTCTGTTTCAACAATACTTTGCTGAACTTTGAATTTATTACTTTGATTCTTGTACACTTCAGCTTCAAAACGTCTCACTGCTAATTGTGTTGCTCTCGCCGCTTCTTTTTGCAGTCTTATCATCTTAAGAGCATTTTGTTGGATGTCTAGGTTTTGCTCAATGATTTCTAGTTGATTGTCTAAAGCTTGTAGCTCATAATACGAACTCGCTATTTCAGAAACCAAATTTGTAACCATAAAGTTTTTGCCTTCAATAGTGCTGAGGTATTCTAAAACTGCTGCTTTTTTACCATTCCGTAGTTTTTTCCAGACATCTAATTCCCAAGAGGCAGAAAGTCCAACCGAGAAATCAGTCAATGGTTCTGGAAATTCTTCATCTTCACGAACGTTAAGATTGTGTTCTACAGCTCCGTTTCTGGTGTATTCGCCAACTTTTTCTACTTCCGCACCAGCATAAATGTTTACAAAAGGAAGGTATTCACCCTTTTTAACAGTAATTTCATTATTAGCTCTTGTGATTTGCTGAAGCATAATATTCAACTCTTGGTTGTTAGCTAAAGCGGTATCAATAAGAGCGACTAATTTTGGATCTTTAAAAAAATCTTTCCACTGTACAGATGCAGAGCTGACTGTGTCTGAAGACTGATTTTTATATTGCTGAGGTACTTCCTTGTTTTCTTCTCTAATAGCTTTTTGTGTAGGTACACAAGAATTTAAAAAGAGAATAATCAAAAGGCTAAGTAGGTACCAGCTTTTAAATTTAGATTTATTCATCTTTATTACTTTTACTAAGTTTTTTTAATAATTTTTTCAGTTTGCTAATGCTTTCAGTATTAGTGCGCGTTTGGTTTTCAGCCTCACTGTTTCTAATAAATTCTTCTGAAAGTGGCTCGTTGCTCTCATCTTTAATAAGGCTTTTTCCTTCTGCCATTTTAGCAAAAATGTAGTATAGGCCTGGAATGACAAGCACTCCAAAAAAGGTACCTACAAGCATTCCACCCATAGAAGAACCACCAATAGTTTTGTTACCAATAGCACCAGCACCTGTTGCAATAACCAATGGAATTAATCCAGCGATAAATGCAAAAGATGTCATTAAAATAGGACGGAAACGTGCTTTTGCTCCTTCAATTGCAGCTTCTAAAACCGTAGCACCTTGCTGTTGTTTTTGTACAGCATATTCTACTATTAATACCGCATTTTTACTTAATAAGCCGACGAGCATTATGACGCCAATTTGCGCGTAAACATCATTGGCTAGTCCCATAACTTTTAATAGGAAGAATGATCCAAAAACACCAACAGGTAAGGATAAAATAACTGCTAATGGCAATAGGAAACTTTCGTATTGTGCTGCCAAAACAAAGTATACAAATACCAATACTACAATAAAAATGTAAATAGATTCATTACCTCTGCCAGCTTCGTCGTATGACAGACCTTCCCAAGCAATATCATAACCTCTTGGTAGTTCTTTTGCGGCAACTTCTTGGATAGCATTAATAGCATCACCACTAGTAAAACCTTTTGCAGGCAATCCACGTATTGAAGCTGAATTGTAAAGGTTGTAACGTGTAATTTCGTTAGGACCTAATTTCTTTTCAATAGACATAAATGCCGAATAAGGCACCATTTCGCCTTCTTCATTTTTCACAAATAGTTTTTCTAGATCCGAAGGTAATCTACGATACTCAGGTCCTGCTTGTGTGTAAACTTTAAAGAATCTACCAAAACGAATAAAACCTTGCTCATAAGTACTACCAATTAAAATGTTTAGGTTTTCCATAGCTTTACTAATGGTAACCCCTTTTTGCATGGCAATTTTATTGTTGATTTTAAGTTCGTATTGAGGATAATTAGCCGAATAGAAAGTAAACAGACCAGTTATTTCTTTACGTTTAGATAACGCCTCCATAAACTTGTTATTGATGTCTTCAAACTTATGGTAGTCAGTAGAATTGGTTTTATCTAATAAACGCATTGAGAAACCACCAGAAGAACCAAAACCAGGTACAGCTGGTGGCTCAAAGTATTCAATTACGGCACCCAAATCTTTGGTTTCTTCTTCTAGTTCTTCCATGATTTCGTGTACTGAATGATGACGCTCAGACCATGGTTTTAGGTTGATTAAACATGTACCAGCGTTAGAACCACGACCTTCTGTCATAATTTCATAACCAGCAAGAGATGATACCGATTCTACACCTTCGGTTTCTTCGCATATTTTTTGAAGTTTTTTAGCCACATCATTAGTGCGCTCTAAAGTTGCACCAGGAGGTGTTTGAATGATGGCATAGATCATTCCTTGGTCTTCGTTAGGAATAAATCCGGCTGGTAATACTTGGTTTGTGAAAAATATTCCGGCACAAAACACCGCTAATATTCCAAAAGTTACGATGCGTCTCGCTACAATTTTGTTAAGTACTTTTACGTATTTACCTGTCAGTTTTTCAAAACCATTATTAAAACCATCAATAAACTTATCAGCCAGCGATTTTTTCTTTTTGCCATGATTGTTTCTAAGTAACATGGCGCATAAAACAGGAGTTAATGTTAATGCAACAAGTGCTGAAATTAAAATAGAACCAGCCATAGTAATTGAGAACTGACGATAGAATACACCAACAGGTCCTGTCATAAATGATATTGGAATAAACACCGAAACCATCACTAATGTTATAGCTATAATAGCACCACCAATTTCACCTAAAACTTCTTTAGAAGCTTGATACGGACTCAAGTGTTTTTCATGCATTTTAACATGGACAGCCTCCACGACAACAATAGCATCATCGACGACAATACCAATAGCAAGTACTAGGGCAAAAAGAGTAATTAAATTTATGGAAAGTCCAAAAAGTTGCATTATAAAAAACGCACCAACTAAGGATACAGGAACGGCAATAATTGGAATTAATGTAGAACGCCAATCACCTAAAAATAAAAATACAACTACAGCAACCAATATAAACGCGTCTCGTAGTGTGTGTAATACTTGTTCTATGGAAGCATCTAAAAAGTTAGAGACATCATAGCTTATATTGAAGTCTACATTTGGTGGTAGTTCTTCTTTTAACTCATCTAATTTTTCTTTAACCGCATCAATAACATCACTACCATTACTACCAAAGGTTTGTTTTAAGACTATAGAGGCTGAAGGTTTTCCGTCTAAATTGGAGTAGATATCAAAAAACTCACTTCCTAATTTTACATCGGCAATATCCTTCAGCATTATAATTTCACCTTCTTTGTTGGCGCGAATTATAATATCTTCATATTGCTCGGGTTCATTATAGCGATTTTGATAGGTTAATACATATTCTAAAGATTGTGAGGTAATACCAGAACTTCTACCCAAACGTCCAGGACGTGCTAGAATACTTTGTTCTTGCATAGCTTCCAGCACTTCTTCTGCAGATATATTATAAGCGCGCATACGGTCTGGTTTTAACCAAACACGCATAGCATACTTTCTACTACCTAAAATTTGGGCACTTGCAATACCATTAATACGTTGTATTTCTGGAACAATCTTAGTGTAAGCGTAGTTGTAGAGGAATTTTTCATCATTGTCTTTGTCTGTACTAGAAAGGTTAACATACATCAACATACTTGGTTGAATAGGAGTAATAATAACACCTTCACGTTGTACCAATTCAGGAAGAAGTGGCATTACCTGATCTACACGAGTTTTTACACGAACAACAGCTTGATTGGGATCAGTACCAGGCTCAAAAATAACTCTAATTGTTGCTTCACCAGCACTGGTTGCATCAGAAGCAATATAACGCATACCTTGTACACCGTTTATAGCAGTTTCAAGAGGAATAAGTGTAGAGTTTACTAATACTTCAGAACTCGAACCAGGATAAGCAATAAAAATGTTTACCGTAGTAGGAGCAATCTGTGGAAATTGTGATATAGGTAGTTGCTTGATTGAAAGACCACCTATAAATAGTATGATTACCGAAATGACAATAGCCAAGACGGGTCTTTTTATAAATTTTTTAAACATGTCTTTGTAGATTAAATTCTAAAAATTACTCAGCATAGAGGTCTAGCTCAGACAGTACTTGGTTAGGCTCAAGAAATTTAGTGTGTATTTCCTGATTGTTCTTAACCATTCTTATACCTTCCAATAGAATAGTGTCACTTTCAGAAAGCCCTTTGTTGATAATGTACAAGTGAGGTAATTCTGCAGCAATGCTTACTTCTTTCTGTCTAACTACATTAGATTTGTCAATAACAAAGACATAGGTTTTATCTAAAATTTCGAATGTCGCTTTTTGTGGAATGATTAGCGCATCTTTGTACGGCACAGTCATTAGTATACTACCTGTTTCACCATGTCTTAAAATACCATCAGGATTTGGAAAAGTAGCTCTAAAAGCAATATTTCCTGTTTCGCTGTTAAACTCACCTTCAATAGTTTCAACAATACCTTTTTGGTTGAATTTTCTATTGTTGGCCATTAATAGTTCAACTTGTTTTTTAGAATCCTTGTCCTTACTCATTATGTAATCAAGGTATTCTGTTTCAGGAACGTTAAAATACACCCACATTTTACTGTTGTCAGATAAAGTAGTCAACAACTCACCTTCGTCTAGTAGACTTCCTTCTCTAACTTCGAGATGATCCATGATTCCATCAAAAGGGGCTTTTACATTTGTAAAACCAAGATGTGTTTGAGCAAGTGCCACTTCGGCTTTGGCTTTGTTTAGATTGGCTTTAGCCATAGCTAATTCGTTAGGAGAAACAACGTTTCCATCAGCCAATAGCTGTGTGTTTTTTAGCTCAATTTCAGCAACATCAGATTCTGCTTTGGCTTTTTGAAGTTCAGCTTCGTAGATGTTTGGCATAATCTTAAACATCAGTTGGCCTTCTTTAACATGCTGACCTTCGTCTACTGATATTTGTTTCAGATAACCTTTTTCTAATGCTCTAAGTTCAATGTGTCTTATAGAGTGGATTTGACTAACATAGTCTTTGGTTGTAGAGGTATCCTTTTTTATAGGTTTTGTAACAAGAAACTCAGAATGATCTTGCTTTTCTTCATGTTTTTTCTCACAGCTAGTTAATGATATGGTTAAAATTAGGGCTGTGAAAACGAGTGTTTTTATTGTGATTTTCACTTTTTCAAAATTTTTATAAAATGATATTGAATGTAAGTATCCAAATTGATGGATGCTTGTGTTTTTTAGAACAAGAATAGTTCTAGGGATTAGACTTATAGTGTAAAGTCTATTCTTTAAAAAATCAAATTATAAAAACCTGAAGCTTAAGGTGAAGTCTTGTGTCTTGTTGTGTAACAGCAGGTTGAGGTCTGTAGATGTTTCTTTGGAGTTCGTTAGAAAAACTTCTATACAAATCAGCACTAAGTGTTGCTGCAAATAATGAAAGTTGAAAATTAGATTTGTGTTTTACTGTAGATTCTTCGTTTTCTGATTCATTGATTTCGTTGCCTTCAAAAAATAAATCATTCTTTGTGTCCTTGTGAATAGGAGTGAAAGTTGCAGAATCTGAAAGAAAAGTTGTTATAAGTGCTTCTGAGAAATCTTCATCTATTATTTCATAAGATGATGTTTCGTCACTGTTATATGCTACGCTAGCTTGTAAATTTGCTAGACTACACAATAACATTGCGCTTATAAAAAACAAATATTTTCTAAGAGTGACTTTCATATTAGTGCGCAAAATTATATGAATTGGAGTATATTACCAAAACGGATTATTGATAATTTAACATTTTGAAATAAAAATAGTTTTCGTTTTACCTTTATTTCCTCAAAAATCAACAGAATTGAATAAATACGATTACATTATTTTAGGAGCAGGTGCTTCAGGTTTAATGTTAGCTTACAGAATGTCTCAAGATGAATTTTTTGATGATAAATCCATCTTAATCATTGATAAAATTAAAAACAAAGGTGATGATAGAACTTGGTGTTATTGGGAAGAAAATAAGGGTGAGTGGGATCACCTTTTAACCCAAAAGTGGAAGAAAATATTTTTTGGAAGTAAAGATTTTTCTGAAACTATTGAGATTAATCCTTATCAATATAAAATGATAAGAAGTTCTGGTTTTTATGATTTTTTATGGACATCAATTCACTTAAAATCTAATTTTAGTTTTTTTGAAGATACAGTTGAATCTTTTAAAGAGGTTGAAGATGCTGTAGAAGTTATTACAAAAACGTCAACTTTTACCGGTTGTCAACTTTTTAATAGTTTACCAAATCTTGGTGTTTATGATAATCAGGTGAAGTATCCTGTTTTGCAACAGCATTTTTTAGGTTGGTTTATAGAAACGAGTGAAGAAACCTTTGATGATTCTGTAGCCACTTTTATGGATTTTAAAGTGCCTCAGAAGTGTAATACAAGGTTTATGTATATCCTACCTATTTCTAAGAAACAAGCCTTATTTGAATATACCTTATTTTCAAAAGAATTGCTTGATAAATCAGAATATGAAGAGGCTATAGAGGCATACTTAAAACAACGGAAAATTTCTGATTATACCATAGTAGAAAAGGAAATTGGAGCTATACCTATGACGGCTTTTGACTTTTCTAAACTAAATTCAAATCATATTTTAAATATAGGTACAGCTGGAGGCTGGACAAAAGCTAGTACAGGCTATACCTTTAAAAATACAACCAAAAAGACTATTGAACTAGTAGCTTATTTAAAAATCAACAGTGACTTGTCCAAATTTGCCAATAGAACACGGCATACGTTTTACGATACTATATTATTAGATGTTTTGGCAAATCATAATGGAGAAGGAGCTGCTATTTTCTCTTCAATGTTCAAAAAGGCGGATGTAAAAACGATTTTTAAGTTTCTTGATGAAGAATCGAGCTTGTGGCAAGAGTTGAAAGTTGTGTTGTCGGTACCTAAAAAGCGATTTATTCAAGCGTTTATTAAAAGATTATTTTAACTCTCAGAATACACTTGTCCTCTATGAGGTTTTAGAGCATCTCTTATTGGTTTCATCTCAGGTTCGTCAACAACTAAATAGGCATAACTATGCATATCGTTTATAGTTTCAATACCTGTGATGTCTATATCTAAATTGTTTAATTCTTTATATTCCTTTAGGTGAATGAGGTGGTGTTCTGCAGTTTTTAAACTGGCAGGACCTCTAAAATCCCAAATAAGTTTAAGTTTACGCATCTAAAACAGAAATTCCTTTTTCAACAAAGTTTTTAAAATAGGTCATGTACTTTTTTGTTTGTTTTTTAAAAGCGCTAGGCATTAAAAACAACATGGCATTCATGGCAAAAGTAGTAGGTTGAAACTCATTTACGGTAGTCCATTTTGTAAAGCCTTTTGCAGTACTTTCAAAATAATTTTCTTGAATGTTTCGCATACCTTTGGTGGTGTATGTAGCATGAAATTCATTCGGAAAATCTTGTTTTGTTATGGTTTCTACAAGATCCATTTTCCGCTTGCCAAAATCATAACTCATTCGCATTGTAGAACCCATTTCCCCTGGCACTCCTGAAACATGTTCGGTAGAAACAAGGCCTTCTTGCCAATGTTTCAAATTATCTACAGAATCCATCTTCCGAATGACTTCTTCAATAGGTTTTTCAATAATAATTTCAGTGGTGTATTTCATTCTGAGGGATTTTTAATAAATGTAGAAAAATTACTGACAATAGATTAACCTAATCGACGTTTATACGTTTTAACTGTTCAAACTACATTTTTAACTCAAAATAGTACTTTGGCAAAGTTTTTTCTAGACTGTTAAATGTTGCAAAATCTCAACTTGCTAAATAACCTATTTATGTTATTTTTGCTGAACTTCAAAAAACTGAATTACAATAAAAGAAGAAAACATTATGACTGCTAAACTTAGATGTTTGTTATTGTTGCTTTTAGCATTGAATTTTTCGTATGCTCAAAACCAAGATGAGGTTTTGCTAATTGTTGATGGTGATTCTATCATGTCTTCTGAATTCCTTAGGGTTTATAACAAAAACTTAGATTTAGTAAAAGATGAAAGCCAAAAGGATATAGGTGGCTATTTAAAATTATTCACAGAATATCAGTTAAAGCTTAAAGAAGCTCGTCGTTTAGGTTTGGATGAAGATAAAAACTATAAACGCGAATTTTCCAATTATAAAAATCAGCTTATCAAAAACTACTTATCGGAAAATAAGGTTACTGATGAATTGGTAAAAGAAGCTTATGAAAGAGGTAATGAAGATATAAAAGCATCTCATATTTTAGTGCGTTTAGCAGAAACTGAAAAAGATACTTTAGAAGCATATAATCAGGTTTTAAAATTAAGAGAGCAAGTTTTGGAAGAAGGTTTTGACGCTGTAAAAGCAAAAAAGCACAATGGGCAGACCGTTTTCTTGGAAGATTTAGGCTACTTCTCTGCGTTTAAAATGGTTTATGATTTTGAAACAGCCGCTTACAATACTCCAAAAGGTGAAATTTCAATGCCTTTTAGAACACAATTTGGTTATCATGTTGTAAAGGTTGATGATAGGCGAAAGTCTAGAGGTACCATTACAGCGGCTCATATTATGGTGGCTAATAATGAAAAAGACTCTTTATTCGATCCAGAAAAGCGTATAAAAGATATTTATCAAAAGCTCAACCAAGGTGAGGCTTTTGAGTCTTTAGCAAAACAATTTTCAGATGATAAAAGCTCTGCAAGAAATGGTGGTAAACTAGCGCCTTTTAAAAGTGGTCAGTTGAGTTCCATTAAATTTGAAGATGAAGCTTTTACATTAAAAGAAGATGGAGATGTTAGCAAACCTTTTCAAACAGCTTACGGATGGCACATTGTTAAGCGCATAAAGTTAGAACCATTAAAAACTCTTGAAGCGTTAAGACCAGAACTAGAAAATAAAGTACAAAGAGATTCTAGATCTAAACTTATTAAAGATGTTATGGTGGAAGAGTTAAAATCGCGCTATAAAATTTCACATAATTCAAACGCGAAAGTTTATTTTGAAGGTATTTTAACCGAAGATTATTTTAAGCGTTCTTGGAAACTTCCTGAAGATTTTAAAGCAGATGAGAAATTATTTTCAATCAATGAAAAGACTTTCAGTTATGATGATTTTGGCCGTCACCTAATGAATTCTCAACGTATGTATGCTGGTCGATCATTGAAATTCTCAACGCTTATTGAAAATGAATATAATTCGTATTTTGAAAAGGCAATACTTCAATTCAGAGAAGATAATTTAGAGAATGAAAATGAAGAGTTTGCTAATATACTTAAAGAGTATAGAGACGGACTTTTACTTTTTGACCTTATGGAAAAGGAAGTCTGGAATAAAGCTTCAAAAGATTCTTTAGGAATTGAAAAATACTATGATGAGCACAAATCAGAATATCAATGGAAAGATCGTGTAGAGGTGATGATGGCTTCTTCAGCCGATGAATCCATAGCAAAGAAAGCTCTTAAGTTAATGAAGAAAGGCAAATCCCAAGAAGACATAACTGAAGCGCTAAACTCTGAAAAAAAGCAAAACATCATCTTTACAAAAGGTACTTTTAGTACAGATGATAATAAGTTGCCAAAAGCTTTTAATGCTAAAGAAGGATTATCTAAAGTCTATATGCACAACGACGCTTTTCATGTAATAGATGTTAAAGCTGTGTTGCCTTCAGGAAATAAAACTTTAGAAGAGGCTAAAGGCAATGTTATTAATGATTACCAAATGGAAATAGAAGCCAATTGGATTAGCGATTTACACAAACGTTTTGATGTTGAAGTTAACGATAAAGCTCTCAAAACGATAAAATCTAAAATCGAAAACTAGTTTTTTGAAATACAATTTTTACATACTTACCCTTTTTATACTGGTTACTAGCTGCGATTTTTTCAAAAAAACAGATGATCGTGTTCCTGTAGCTAGAGTTAATGATAGTTATTTATATCAAGACGATATTAATGGTGTTGTTCCAGAAGGTGCTACAAAAGAAGACAGTACCTTATTAGTAAATGCTTATATAAACCGTTGGGCTAGACAATTGCTTTTAATGGATGGCGCTCTGGTTAATCTATCTGAAGAAAAGCAGAATGAGTTTTCAAAACTTGTAGAACAGTATAGAAGCGATTTATATACTAAGGCTTATTTAGAAGCTTTGGTAAATAAGAGTATTGATACGGTTGTTAATCCAAATGAAGCCGAAGTGTTTTATGAGGCTAATAAAGAATCATTTAAATTAAATGATGACTTGTTACAGTTTAGGTATATCAGCTTACCGTTAAATCCTATTAATTTAGACACTATCAAAAATAGATTTCAGCGTTTTAAAAATAAGGATAAACGTTATTTAGATTCTATTTCGGTACAGTTTAAAGCCTACTCATTAAATGATTCTCTTTGGGTAAAGTTTAGTCAAGTTGCAGAGAAAGTTCCAGTGGTTTCTTTTGAAAATAAAGACCAATTGTTAAAAAAAACTAATTTCTTACAACTCAAAGATTCATTAAACCTATATTTGATGCAAGTTAATGACGTACGTCTTCAAAATGATTATGCACCTTTAGACTACGTAAAACCTTCAATCAGACAGATTGTTATAAATAAAAGAAAGTTAGAGCTTATCAAGCAACTCGAAAATGATATTACAAAAGATGCCATTGAAAACAATAAATTCCAAATTTATGACTAGAGCAATCCTTTTTATTTGCTTTATTTCATTCAACTTTTTAAGTGCCCAAGAAATTATAGAAGACGAAAAACCTCAGTTAGAAAAAGCTAAGGATACTATTCGTAATACCGATCGCGTTAAAGCGGATGGAGTAGCGGCAGTGGTTGGTGATTTTATAGTTTTAGAATCAGATTTAGATAGAGAAATAGCACAGCTTGAAGCACAGGGAGCTGATTTATCTGGTGTAACAAGATGTGAACTTTTTGGTAGTATGCTAGAGAGTAAATTGTATGCGCATCAAGCTATTCAAGATAGTATTTTAGTAAATGAATTATACATTCAGTCTTTAGTAGATCAACAAATACAAGGAATTTTAGCACAGACTCAAGGCGATATGGATGGTTTATTAAAATTCTATAAGAAAGATTCTGAGAAATCGCTGAGAGATGAAATGTATGAAATTAATAAAAGTGGTTATCTCGCTAGTGAAATGCAAAAAAAGGTAACTCAGGAAATAGAAGTAACTCCTGAGGAAGTTAGAACATTTTTCAATGATATTCCTGAAGATGAACGTCCAACTTTTGGTACAGAGTTAAAACTAGCGCAAATAGTTGTTATTCCTGAAGTAACAGAAGAAGCCAAACAAGCTGTAATAGAGAAGTTAAAAGGGTTCAAGAAAGATGTAGAAGAGAATGGTTCAAGTTTTACAACTAAGGTGTTATTTTACACAGAAGACGCTGGTTCTAAATCTACAGGAGGAAAATATACACTAAATAGAAAACAACCAAGAATGGTTAAAGAGTTTAGAGATGTTGCATTTTCATTACAAGAAGGCGAAATCTCTGAACCATTTGAAACGGATTTTGGTTACCATATTATATTATTAGAAAAAATTAGAGGTCAAGAGTATGATGTTAGGCACATTCTACTTCGTCCAGAATTGACCCAAGAAGCTGTTCAAAAGGCAAAAGATAAAATCGATGAAGTTAGAGCCAAAATTGTAGATGGCACGCTAACATTTGCAGAAGCAGCAAGAGAGTTTAGTGATGAAAAAGAAACTAAATATGAAGGTGGGCAAATGACAAACCCAACAACTCAGGATTTCAATTTCGAATTAACAAAAATAGATACCGAACTTTATACGCAAATCCAAGACTTAAAAGATGGTGAAATTAGTAAGGTGTATCAAGATGAAGATCGAGTAAACAGAATTAAGTTCAAAATTCTTACTGTAACAGATAGAATTGATGATCATAAAGCTGACTTTGCAAGAGATTATTTAAAGATTAAAGAACTAGCCTTACAAGACAAGCAAGTTGAAGCTATCGCAAAGTGGCAAAAAGAAACTATTAAGGAAACTTATATAAAAATAAACGGTGAGTACAGAGATTGTGAGTTTCAAAGTAACTGGTTAAAACAATAATAGTGTATGTCTGATGTAACCAAAATTGAAAATTTTGTAAAAAAATACGACACCTTAAAACAAGAAATTGCTAAAGTAATTATTGGTCAAGAGGATGTAGTTAATCAGATATTGATATCTATTTTTTCAGGAGGTCACTCACTTTTAATAGGTGTTCCTGGTTTGGCAAAAACCTTAATGGTTAATACTATTGCCCAAGCTTTAGGTTTAGACTTTAAGAGAATTCAGTTTACACCAGATTTAATGCCGAGTGATATTCTTGGTAGTGAGATTTTAGATGAAAATCGTCATTTTAAATTCATAAAAGGACCCATATTTGCTAATATTATTTTAGCAGATGAAATAAACAGAACGCCACCAAAAACGCAAGCAGCTTTATTAGAGGCCATGCAAGAAAGAGCAGTAACGGTTGCGGGTCACCAATACAAATTAAATTTACCATACTTTGTTTTAGCAACACAAAACCCAATTGAGCAAGAAGGTACTTATCCGTTACCAGAAGCGCAGTTAGACCGTTTTATGTTTGCAATCAATTTAAAATATCCTTCATTTCAAGAAGAGGTAGATGTTGTTAAATCTACTACAACAGATGTAAAACAAACGGTTAATGCTCTGTTTACTGCACAGGAAATTATAGATTTTCAAGATGTGATACGTCGTATACCAGTTGCAGACAACGTTATTGAATACGCTGTGTCATTAGTTGGTAAAACCAGACCTAACGAAAGTACTGCTGCAGAAGTGGTGAAAGAGTTTGTGGATTGGGGAGCTGGACCAAGAGCTTCGCAAAATTTAATCTTGGCGGCTAAAACGCATGCTGCCACTAAAGGAAAATTCTCTCCAGATATAGAAGATATCCAAGCCGTTGCTACAGGAATTCTTCGTCACAGAATTATCAAGAATTATAAAGCTGAAGCCGAAGGTATTACAGACGAAAAAATAATAGAAAGTCTGTTTTAATACTGCACTTTGATTTTAATTGTCTTCTAAATTTTAGAGCTTAAACTTTTCTATTTTACAAAAGTTCATTTTAGTATTAACTATCACTATTTAGTTATAATATTAAGTTATTAATTCAAGCTTGTGGTGGGTTAGATTTTGTCTAATTTTAGACTGCAAATTCGAGTTTAGAGCAGTTGTTAAGTAATTCATAGTCATTCTAAATAATTTGTTTTGTTAAATTATTGTATAACTAATTGTTTTACCGTTAATTATTCATTGATTTAAAGGGTTTTTAGAAGAACTGTGAATTATTTTCAGAGAAAAAGCATTTTTATTACATATTTTAAAATGCTCTTTAAAATTCGTAATTTTGTTACACTAAATAAACAATTTATCAACCATTTAAATATACTATATGGCTTTTGACATTGATATGATTAAAGAGGTTTATTCCCAAATTTCTGAGCGCGTAGATGCAGCAAAGGAAATTGTAGGTAAACCATTAACCCTTTCTGAAAAAATATTGTATTCCCACTTATGGGACGGAAAACCAACACAAGCATTTGTTCGTGGTAAAGATTATGTAGATTTTGCACCAGACCGAGTAGCTTGTCAAGATGCTACGGCTCAGATGGCATTATTACAATTTATGCAAGCAGGTAAACCTAAGGTGGCTGTGCCAACTACGGTTCACTGTGACCACTTAATTCAAGCAAAAGATGGTGCTGCAACAGATTTAAGAAATGCAAACAACACAAGTAGTGAGGTTTTTAACTTTTTAGAATCAGTTTCAAATAAATATGGTATTGGTTTCTGGAAACCAGGAGCAGGTATTATTCACCAAGTGGTTTTAGAAAATTATGCATTCCCAGGTGGAATGATGATTGGTACCGATTCTCATACTGTTAATGCAGGTGGACTTGGTATGGTAGCTATTGGAGTTGGTGGTGCTGATGCTGTTGATGTAATGGCAGGAATGGCTTGGGAACTTAAATTTCCTAAATTAATTGGTGTTAAATTAACTGGAAAACTTTCTGGTTGGACAGCACCTAAAGATGTAATATTAAAAGTGGCCGATATACTTACTGTAAAAGGTGGTACTGGTGCTATCGTAGAATATTTTGGTCCTGGAGCGACATCAATGTCATGTACAGGTAAAGGAACTATTTGTAACATGGGTGCAGAAATAGGTGCTACTACATCTACTTTTGGCTATGACGAATCTATGGAGCGTTATTTACGTGCTACAGATAGAGCTGATGTTGCAGATGCAGCAAATAAAGTTAAAGAGTATTTAACTGCAGATCCTGAAGTTTATGCTAATCCTGAGCAATATTTCGATCAAGTTATTGAAATAAACCTTTCTGAATTAAATCCATTATTAAACGGACCTTTTACTCCAGATTTATCAACTCCAGTAGGAAGTAATATGACTGAAAAGGCTACTGAAAATGAATGGCCTTTAGAGGTTGAATGGGGACTAATCGGTTCTTGTACTAACTCATCTTACGAAGATTTATCAAGAGCAGCTTCGATTGCGCAACAAGCTTTAGATAAAGGTTTAAAAACTAAAGCAGAGTTTGGTATTAACCCAGGTTCTGAGCAAGTAAGATACACTGCGGATAGAGATGGTATTTTAGAGGTATTCGAAAAATTAGATGCTAAAATATTTACAAACGCTTGTGGTCCTTGTATTGGACAATGGGCAAGATATAGCGATCCTAAAAATGCACCAAAAAACAGTATAGTGCATTCGTTTAACAGAAACTTTGCTAAGCGTGCTGATGGAAACCCAAATACGCATGCTTTTGTGGCATCTCCTGAAATTACTGCTGCTATTGCTATTGCTGGTCGTTTGGATTTTAATCCTATGACAGATAAGTTAATAAATGAAAATGGCGAAGAAGTAATGTTAGATGAACCAACAGGATGGGAATTACCACCTAAAGGTTTTGAGGTTAAAGAAAATGGATATTTAGCTCCTAAAGCTGACGGAAGTAGTGTAGAAGTAAAAGTTGCTCCAGATTCAGAGAGACTTCAACTTTTAACTCCTTTTGAACCTATTGGTGATACTGTAAAAGGTGCTAAATTATTAATAAAAGCATTCGGAAAATGTACTACAGACCATATTAGTATGGCTGGACCATGGTTACGTTTTAGAGGTCACTTAGATAACATTTCTAATAACTGTTTAATAGGTGCTGTAAATGCTTTTGGTATGAAGACTAACTTTGTTAAGAATCAATTGACTGGTGAGTATGCAGGTGTTCCTGATACTGCTAGAGCTTATAAGGCTGCTGGTATCAAATCTATAGTAGTTGGTGATCACAATTATGGTGAAGGTTCTTCAAGAGAGCATGCAGCTATGGAGCCACGTCACTTAGGTGTTGCGGCTGTTATAGTTAAGTCTTTTGCGCGTATTCACGAAACAAACCTTAAGAAACAAGGTATGTTAGGATTGACGTTTGCTAATGAAAATGACTACGATTTAATTCAAGAGGATGATACATTCAACTTCTTAGATTTAGATCAGTTTGCACCAGATAAACAATTGACTTTGGAAATTGTTCATGCAGATGGAACTAAAGATGTTATTAAATTAAATCATACCTATAACGCTGCACAAATTCAGTGGTATAATGAAGGTTCTGCGTTAAACTTGATTAAAAAGCAAAACGCTTAATAATATACTTTTTTAAAAGTAACATGAAAGCCCTTAAGAAATTAAGGGCTTTTTTATGTAAGATTATTTAGGTTTTGGCGACAATTTTTAAACTAACCAAAACCTCTAAAAATGCAGTCAATCTGGTTTTTTAATGATGTAAACCTGTTCAAGGTTTTATGTCCTCATAAGTTAAAAGAGTACAAGGAATGTCATACTTTCAATTTATATAATAAGAATGATTACATATATTTTGAAGAAGATGCGGCAAACAAAGTTTATCTAATTGATAAGGGTAAGGTGAAATTGGGCTATAATAATGAAGATGGTTCTGAAGTTATTATGGCTATTTTAGGGAAAGGGGAATTGTTTGGGGAAAAAGCTATTTTAGGCGAGAATAAAAGAACCGAATTCGCTCAAGCTATTGATAAATCTACATCAATATGTCCAATAGGTGTAGACACTATGCACGAGTTAATGAGAGATAATCAAACATTTACTCTAAAAGTATATAAGTTTATTGGTTTTAAGTTTAAGAAACTTGAAAGACGTCTTCAGCTTTTACTCTTTAAAGATACCAAAACGCGCTTGGTTGAATTTATAAATGAGCTCTGTTCAGATTATGGTTACGATTGTGAAAAGACAGGAAATCAAATTATAAGACATCCCTATTCTCAAAAAGATATTGCTTCCTTAATTGGTACATCTAGACCAACACTTAATATTTTGATGAATGAGTTGAAAAATGAAAACTTCATTGATTTTAATAGGAAAGAAATAAAAATCTTGAAAAAATCTGCTTAGTGTAAGCTAGCTAACATTTTAGGAGTTTCGTGCTTATTAATTTTGAACCATAATTTTAAAATTAAATAAGCGATGATTAAAAAAATGTTTTTAGCCACATGTATAGTGGCATTTAGTATGTATTCGTGTAGTAGCGATGACGACAATAACACTCGTCCTGCAGCTCTAGATCCTGAAACTGCACCTAAGGCAAGTGTGGATAGGTTTAGTGAAAATGCTGGCACACTTATGGTTAGAACAGCAACCAATGGACTTCCTGAAGCTAATGAACCTATTAATTACGACTCTGGTGCACCATTTATTACCCAAGGTTTTTCGCCAAGTGGTGATGTAGTGAGATATTATAATTTTGATGTACAATCTACAAATCCGGCACCAATATTTTTATTTTTTGATACTGAAGGTAATGCTGTTGAAAATCAAATAAACCTTATAGATGTTATTCCAGGAGATGCTGGTTACAATGATTTTTGGCAAGTAAATAGAGTTATTGTTTCTGATGACTATGTTGCGAATACTATAACAAGTATGCAAGATTTATTGGCGTCAGGTTATGAGATTCAAGCTACTTCAACTATTGTAAACTGTCCTGTAGTTCCTGAAGGTTCTACGGCATCAATGAGATTGGGAAGTGAAGATAATGAAATACATATGGGTTGGTATAAAGATCAAGTGGTATATTATTTTTCATTTTTCGAGAAAATTCTTGATGGAGGTGCTTCAAACATAGTACCGTTATCACCAATATATGTAAGTTTTAATATCAACCCTGATGATTCTAATCCAGAAAGTGGACCAGCATCAGGATTTGTTTCGGAAACGGGAACTGACCAAACACACAATGTTATAGCCTCTTTACCACAAGATGATTTTTACTCGCCTTTATGGAGTGTAAATGTCTATGACAATATGGATTTTGATATAGTTAATAACCTGTCTTCTGCTGGAATGGCGAACATTTTAGCTACAGGCGTGGCAACGGTTAATTGTCCTGTGGTGTTTATGGAATAACGCTTAGTTTATTTATTAATTGTTAAACGAGAAGCGTACTTTTTATGGTGCGCTTTTCTATTTTTTATTTTTAAAATGTAACTTTTATCACGCTATTTTCTGATAATTTATTTTACGTTTGACGCAAATACAATGATTTAATATTCCCATGAAATCGAAGATTAATAAAACCAATATTATTTTTTTAATTGTCATAATTCTGTTGATTATTCCAAAGACAAGAGTTGCTCTACAAGTCTTTATGCATAAAGGATTGAGTTTTGTAAATCAATCTTCAATAATAGAAGAAAGTGAAAGAAAAACGGTGAGTTACCATAATTGGCAACTAATGTCTGAAGACAACAAAGTTCTAAATTTTACAGAAGTTCAAGGGAGGGTTGTGCTGGTAAACTTTTGGGCAACTTGGTGTCCTCCATGCATAGCCGAAATGCCAAGTTTTCAAAAGTTATATGATGATTATAAAGATAAAGTGATATTTCTATTTGTAACCAATGAAGATTTTGATCGTGTGGCAAAATTCAAAGAGGATAAAGGTTATAATTTTAAAATTTATAATCCTTTAAAGGAAAGTCCAAAGACACTTAAAACAAGCATAATTCCTCGAACTTTTATCATAAATAAAAAGGGAGAAATTGTTGTAGATGAATCTGGTGCTGTAAATTGGAATAGTGACAAAGTAAGAAATCAGCTAGATCAACTCTTGAGTGAATAACTTATTTAAAGTATTTGAAAGGTACAATTAGCATCCCGAAGTTTTCTCCATGCTCTTTTCCTAAATGTTTGTGGTGAATTTTATGAGCTCTTCTTACACCTCTAGCATATTTGTTATCTATATTTCTAAGCCATTTAAAGCGTTGGTGAATAAAAATGTCATGCACCACAAAATAGGCAATACCATAAAATAAAATCCCCAAACCAATAGGTAGAGTGTACCAAACGCTTTCATAGCTCCACAGGTAGAAACAAGTCATACTAACAACAGCATAAAAAATAAAGAAAGCATCGTTGCGCTCAAACCAGCTATCATGATCTTTTTTGTGATGGTCTTTATGTAAACTCCATAAGAATCCATGCATAATATATTTGTGGGTAAACCACGCATTGAATTCCATAATAAAGAATGTTCCAAGAAATATTATAATCCAAAAAACAGTTTGCATAGCAGTTTATTTTAGGTTACAGTAAATTTAGTTGATACTTTACGTAACTCCTAGTTAATAACTCAACCTTTCTATAATTAGGAACTCTTATCCTAGTTGATTTGATTTGAAGAGCAGGAGTGTTTTTCAACTTTTCTAATAATTTGTTGTAATAGCGATACGCCATAAATACTCCAAATTTAGCTTCTAGAGGTAAGCGCTTTATCCCTTTTAAACCTTCAGCAAAATCTTTCTCAATCTCTTCTATGATAGTTCGTTTAGAATTTTCGTCTAATTGACTTAAATCTGTATTTGGAAAATAGGTTCGGTTCAAATCTTCAAAATCAGCCTTTAAATCACGTAAGAAATTTACTTTTTGAAAAGCAGAACTTAGACTCATTGCAGATTGCTTTAAGTCATTGTATTTTTCTTCATCACCTTTTACAAACACCTTTAAGCACATTAAACCAACAACATCAGCAGATCCGTAGATGTAATTTTTGTACTCTTCAGTAGTTAGATAATCTTTTTTATAAAGATCTAATCGCATACTGTTCATAAAAGCATCAACCAAGTGTTTATCTATGTTATATCTATGATAAGTCTCTTGAAACGCATTTAGAATGGGATTTAAACTGATTTTAGCATTCAGAGCTTCTTCTAAATCAGCTTCAAAATTATTGAAGAGTTTCTCTTTGTCATAATCGTGAAAAGTATCTACGATTTCATCAGCAAATCTTACAAAGCCATAAATATTATAGATATCCTGTCTTATTTTTGGTGACAGCATTTTTGTAGCCATAGAGAATGATGTACTGTAAGCATTCGTAACAGTCTTGCTACATTCTCTTGAGACATTGTCGAAAATTGATTTCATAATTAAAATATTTATGCCTTAGCGGTTAAACTTTGATTTTTATTGATTAATTCGGCAACAAGCTTACCTGAAATTAATGATGGTGGTACTCCTGGTCCAGGAACTGTTAACTGTCCTGTAAAATATAGGTCTTTCACCTTTTTGCTTTTAAGTTTTGGTCTTAAAAAAGCGGTTTGTCTAAGTGTATTTGCCATACCATAAGCGTTGCCTTTGTATGAATTGTATTCGCTTTTAAAATCGTTAACACAGAAAGACTCCTTAAAAAGTATGAAATTTTTAGCACTTTGACCTGTGAGTTTCTCAAATCGGCTAATGATTTTCTCAAAATAGCGCTCTCTAAGCTTTTCCGTATCTTCTAAATCTGTTGCAATTGGGATAAGGAAAAATCCCGTTTCACAATCATCAGGAGCCATGCTTTTATCTGTAACAGATGGAAAATTAGCGTAGAATAATGGTTTCTCTGGCCATTTTGGATGGTCATAAATTTCTTCTGCGTGAGCTTCAAAATCAGTGTCAAAAAAAAGATTATGATGCTCAACGTTTTCTAATTTCTTACTGAACCCAACATAAAACAATAGGGAAGAGGGAGCAAACGTTCTTTTGTCCCAATAAGTTTCACTGTACTGTCTATGTTGTTTGTCTAATAGTGTTTCTGTATGATGATAATCTGCACCACTTAGAATGAGATCAGAGGTTATGGTTTCGCCATTTACAACAATACTTGTTGATTTTCCGTTTTCAACATTAATTTTTTCAACATTACTATTTGTGTGAATTGAAACGCCTAAACTTTCTGCTAAGCTTTTCATAGCCTTAATGATTTCATACATACCGCCTTTTGGATGCCAAGTGCCTAAGCCAAAATCGGCATAATTCATAAAGCTGTAAAAAGAAGGAGTGTCACTAGGTTTAGCACCTAAAAATAGCACAGGAAATTCTAGAGTTGAAATGAGTTTAGGGTTTTTAAAATTCTTTCTAACCTCAGAACTTATCGTTTTAAAGAACTGGTCTACTCTTGTAATTGTATCTTTTGTAACTAATTCAAATGGTGAAATCCCAGGCTTTAAAACCACTTTGTTGATAGCAATATCGTAATGCTCTTGAGCTGTTTTAATGAATTTACGTAAAGGTTTGGAGCTTCCTGGTTCAATACGTTCAAATTCTTCACAAATACCATCCATATGATCTCCAATGGTAATAGTATCGTCCCCAAAAAATATTTTGTAAGCAGGATTTAACTTATCTAATTGATAGTAGTCACTAGAGCTTTTTCCAAAATCATTAAAAAACTTTTCAAAAATATCTGGCATCCAATACCAACTAGGACCTATATCAAACGTAAAACCCTCTTTAATTAATTGTCTCGCTCTTCCGCCAACAGTATCATTTTTCTCATATATAGATACGTTATAGCCAGATTTTGCCAAATAGCAGGATGCTGATAATGCTGAAAAACCTGAACCGATTATAGATACTGTCTTACTCATTAAAGTTTGTCTATTAGGTTTTTTATATTTTGAAAAGAAGTAATTCCTTTTGGAAGTTTATTGTGTTGAACATCTTCTAAAATTTTTCCTAATACCCAAAGTTGAGATTTTGACTTTTTCATAATTAAATTATCAAAATCTTGAAGGTAATCTACAACTTCTTCTTTTGTAGGATGGATAGTAAAATAAGAAATGTAGGTGACATCATCGTAATAATTAAGAATGTCTTTAAGACTATCTAAAGGGACACTTTGTCCTAGGAAAATAGTGTGATAGCCTTTCTCTGATAATCTATAGTTGATAAACATTAGGCCTAATTCGTGAACTTCATTTTCAGGTAGAAATAGTACAAATGTTTTTTTGGATCGCTCCTTTATCTGCATTTGAGCCTTTTCGGTATTAATTAGAATCTTTTGTCTAATTAAAGACGATAAAAAGTGTTCATGAGCAGGAGTGATGGTGTCGGTTTGCCATAATAGGCCAATTTCATCTAACAGAGGAATAAAAATATTGTAGAATATCTCATTGAAATCTTTTTCTTCAAGCAGTGATGCATAAGTTTTAAAGAATAAACTTTGATCAAAGTTTAGCATAGAGAGCTTAAAGGCATTTATAGCGTGGTTGTCTAAACTACTTTTAGCTGCAATTTCTTTAACCAAAACAGGGATTTGTGGCTCATCAATAGTAGCGATTTTTGAAATCTTATAACCATTATTGTTCAGATAGCTAACATTGAGTAACTTTTGAAAGTTTTCTAGATCGTAATATCTAATATTGGTATCTGTGCGCTTTGGTTCTAATAGATTATAGCGTTTTTCCCAAATTCTAATAGTATGAGCTTTTATGCCTGTAAGATTTTCTAAATCTTTAATGCTAAACCTATTTTTAATATTGTTCATTCTTTTTAAAAAATGTTTAAACAAAAATAAGTTTTAAATCAATACAAAAGCCAGAATTAACAAAAATTAATAATGTTAGGTTATAAAATGAATGATTTTGAGAAAAGAAATATGAAAAAGTGCGCACGAGAAGACTCGAACTTCCACGGACTATTGTCCACCAGCCCCTCAAGCTGGCGCGTCTACCAATTCCGCCACGTGCGCCTTTAAAAAGTAAAGGTAAAAAAAAAGTTAAGCAATTTGCTTAACTTTTTTTGTGACCGGGCTGGGGCTCGAACCCAGGACCCTCTCCTTAAAAGGGAGATGCTCTACCAACTGAGCTACCCGGTCAAAAGCACTAAATGTGTTTCTCTAATGCGGGTGCAAATATATAATGTTTAATTAATAAAACAACACTTTTTTTATATAATTTTTTGTTTTTTTGTTGTCAGTAAACGTATGGTTTTAAAAATCAAAAGATAAGCGAAATGATAATAGTTTTAATGGGCTATATGGGCTCGGGAAAATCGACCATTGGAAGGCAATTAGCAGAAGTTTTAAATTATCGTTTTGTCGATTTAGATGATTATATAGTCGAAAAAGAGAAAACTAATATCAACGGAATTTTTAAAAAAAGAGGGGAAATCTACTTCAGAAAGATAGAAGCTTCTTATTTAAAAGAGGTTATAACCAGTTCTGATAATATAATTTTAGCTTTAGGAGGAGGTACACCATGTTATGGAACTAATTTAGAGCTACTGTTACAAGAAGAAAAGGTTAAATCGTTATATCTTAAATTATCTATTCCTAACCTTGTAGAACGCTTATTTAAAGAAAGAGGTACAAGGCCTTTGATAAGTCATATAGAAAACAAAGAGGATCTCACGGAGTTTATAGGCAAGCATATTTTTGAACGTGTTCAGTTTTATAATAAAGCTGAGTTCACTATTGCTTGTGACAATAAATCTGAAAAGGAAATTACCGAAGCAATTTTGTTACAATTAATCTAGATAAGCTTCGTAGGGCTGCTTAGATAAATTAACGTGAACGTGTTCAAAAAGCGAAGTAGAAAGTGAAATACCTTTGAAATCAGCTTTTACAGGGTACTTTTTATGATTTCTATTGACTAATACAGCTGTGTTGAACTGTTTTAAAGGAACATCTAGAAAGTGTTTTATTCCATAAATTAAGGTGCTTCCAGAGTTTAGTACATCATCTATTAATACGATAGATTTGTTGGTGTATTCATCTTTTTTCAATGAAGTCTTTACAGCATTTGTAGGTTGCTCTTTGTCAACCGTAACACGACATAAAATTGAATTTATCTCAGAGATTTTATCTAAACTCGCTTTTATTTTCTTAGCCAAGATATAGCCATTTTTATCAATGCCAGCAATTATGAGTTCTGTCTCGTTTACATTGCTTTCATAAATTTGATAAGCTATACGTTTTATTTTGTGCTCAATCTCTTTATGACTTAAAATAGTGTTCTTGGTTAAGGCCATATTGTCTTTTTTTCAAAGATAAAAAACAGTTCTTTACCTTGTCTTTGTTTTATAGAATTAATTGATGTTTCCAATCTCTTTATATCAAACTTAGGCTCAAATAACGATATATATTCAGATGTACTTCCGCCAAAAGGAGGGCCTTTTTCTGTGAGTTCAAAGTTAAATAGCAGTCCAACGAGTTTCGCCTTAGGCTTAAGTAGCTCAGACATTTTCTTTGCATAGTTTTCTCTTAGACTAGGATCTAAGGCACAAAAAAAGGTTTGTTCTAGGATTAGATCAAATTCATTATCTAAATCAAAAAAATCAATATTTAATAATTGGTCATCTGGAAAATCAGGCACGCGTGCTTTAAAATTAATTAAAGGTTGTTTGGCAATATCAATTAAAAACACATTTTTGAATCCTAAACTCCATAAATATTCAGCTTCGTAACTATTGCCGGCTCCAGGAATCAGAATTTTTAAAGTTTTGTTTTCTAATTGATCAATATAGGTTTTTATAGGAGTGGAGGTGTAACCTATATTCCAACCAGTGTTATTTTCTTTATAGCGTTTTTCCCAGTAACTCTTATCTAATTTATTCTTCTTCATCATAAAAACTATCAATATCTCTTCGGTCTTTTTTTGTAGGTCTGCCTGTACCTTTTTTACGATAATAATCTTTACTGTACTTTAAAAGCTCTTGTGCTTCAAAGGCTTCTTTAGGTGTTGTGTCTGTTCTGTAAATATCTACAAGTTTAGCACCAACTCTATTTGGAGGGAGATCATTAACTGTTAAGCTATATGTAATTTGATTTTTTCGTAGTTGGATTTCATCAGTCGGGTAAACCTCACGAGAGGGTTTGGCAACAGCTTCATTAATTTTTACTTGTCCTTTTTTACACGCCTGAGTTGCTAAGCTTCTAGTTTTGTAATATCGTACAGACCATAAATATTTATCTATTCTCATATTTTTTTATTAAAAACTACGTTAATCTTATCGTACAAAAATATTATATTATTGTATCTTGCACCACTGAACAAGGCAATAATGAATAGTATATTGAAATTGTGGTAATTTAATATACGAAACAAAAAAATCTATGAAAATAAAACAATTAAAAATTAGCTTATTACTATCTGCAATTGTAATTACTTTTGTATCATGTAAGAGTGATGATGACTCTTCTAGCAGTGTTACTCTAAGAGATAGAACTGAGCAACAAGCTGAAGATATTGCTAAGATAAACGATTATTTATCTTCACATTATTACAATTCTGGTTTTTTTGAAGTTAACAGTGAATATAAATATACAGATATTGTAATTACTCAGTTAGAAGATGGAGAGGAAGTACCTGAAGGGCATACATTATTATTAAACGCTGTAGAGACTCATTATACCACATATTTAGAGATAGATTATGAATATTATATTTTAACATTAAATGAAGGAGGTGGTGAATCACCAAAGTTCACTGATGAAGTTAGAGTAAGATATGAAGGTGCTTCCATAAACAATGATGGTGAAGTTTTTGAATCAGTTTCATCACCTGAGGATTTACTTTTACAAGGTGATGGATTTAATACTTTTGGTTCTATTGAAGGGTGGAGATTAGTAATGCCAATGTTTAAAACCTCTACAGGCTTCTCTTATAATAATGGAAGTGTTGAATTTCAGGATTTTGGATTAGGGGTTATGTTTTTGCCTTCTGGTTTGGCGTATTTTGCTGGTGCCGCCACAGGAACTTCTTATGATAGTCTGATATTTAAGTTTGAGTTACTTCAGTTTGAGCAAAGAGATCATGATGGAGATGGTATACCATCTTATGCCGAAGATTTAGATAATGATAATGATGTTTCTGATAATGATACTGATGATAATGGGCTTCCTAATTATGTCGATAGTGATGATGATGGTGATGGTGTAGCTACATTTGATGAATTAGTCCAAACGGTTTACGTTTTCAATAGTAACGATCCAGAGCCTGTTTTAGAAGAAAATGAATATGAATATAGTAGAAGTATTGAAGATGATGAGATAACAGTTGTTACAGTAACAGCTTTAGATACTGATAATAATGGTATTTTAGACTATTTGGATGAAGGAGTATCAATTAATTATAATGAGGCTGAAGAGTAATTTTGGTCATTCACATATATAAAAAAGCAGCTTATTAACTAATAAGCTGCTTTTTTATTTGAATTTATTATCTATTATAAAGCTATTGATAAGCTTAGAATAAGTTGATCAGGCCTTGTGTCAATCCTGCTTCCCAAACTTGTACCGATGTTATCATTAATAAAAGTAGCTTCATTGTCATTAAAACCTCTTTCGTACCTAAGATCTAATCCAATTTTGTTGAAATTGAGACCGATACCAAAGTTTAGACCAACAGAAAAATCATCTTCTACATCGTCTATACTTATGCCATCAAATTCAGTATCTAATATATATTGTAACGATGGTCCGGCAAATACACTAACGGGACCTAAAACTTTTATTCCAACTAAAAGTGGTGCATCAAGTTTTTTTATCTGAAAATCATCATTGTCATAATCACTTTTGGTAGCTGTGTAAACTAATTCAGGTCGGAAATAAAACTTATCTCCAATCTTTCCAAATAGACCTAAATGATATCCTAAGTTTCTGTCAGGATGCTTAGCATTATCGCCAATAGATTCAAAATAGTCTCCATTAGCACCATAGTTTAAACCACCTTTAATACCAAATGCACTACCTCGTTGAGCATTTACAGATAATCCAATAAATACCATTACTAAACTAGCAATGAGTGTTTTTTGCAAATTTTTCATATTGTTCGTTTTTAAGATTGTGAACTTAATATCAAAAACGTTGCCAAAACAAAGTTATTTTCTTTTTATAACTTTTTTTACAGCTTTCTGAATGGCATCACTGTTTAATCCATACTTATCCATCAGTTGAGCAGGTGTACCAGATTCGCCAAAAGTGTCATTAGTAGCAATGAATTCTTGAGGTGTTGGTTGTTTTAGAGCTAAAACTCTAGCAACACTTTCACCAAGTCCACCTAAATAATTGTGTTCTTCAGCAGTAACAATACAACCTGTTTTAGAAACTGAATTCAAAATAGCTTCTTCATCTAGAGGTTTAATAGTATGAATATTAATCACTTCAGCGGAGATGCCTTCTTCATGTAAAGCTTTTGAAGCTTCTAAAGCTTCCCAAACCAAATGACCTGTTGCTACTATAGTTACATCAGTACCTTCAGTCAATTGAATAGCTTTTCCTATCTCGAACTTTTGATCTTCTGGTGTGAAAATAGGAACAGATGGTCTACCAAATCTTAAGTATACAGGACCGTTATGCTCTGCAATTGCTATAGTAGCTGCTTTTGTCTGATTATAATCGCAAGGGTTTATAACTGTCATTCCAGGTAACATTTTCATCAAACCTATATCTTCAAGGATTTGATGTGTTGCTCCATCTTCACCTAATGTTAAACCAGCATGTGAAGCACAGATTTTTACATTTTTGCCAGAATAAGCAATAGATTGACGAATTTGATCGTAAACGCGCCCAGTAGAAAAGTTAGCAAAAGTACCAGTAAAAGGAATTTTTCCACCAATAGTTAAACCAGCAGCAATTCCCATCATATTTGCTTCTGCAATTCCTATCTGAAAAAAGCGTTCGGGATTTTCCTTTATAAATTCATTCATTTTTAAAGAACCTATCAAATCTGCACAAAGTGCCACAACATTTGGGTTAGTTCTTCCTAATTCTGCTAAACCAGCTCCAAAACCAGAGCGTGTATCTTTCTTTTCTGTATATGTGTAAGTTTTCATTGTCTTTTGTAAAGGAATTAATAATCGCCTAATGTTTCAGGGTTCTGAGCTAAAGCTGTTTCTAATTGTTCATCATTAGGAGCTTTACCGTGCCAAGCATGAGTGTACATCATAAAATCTACTCCGTTACCCATAACTGTTTTTAGAAGTACGCAAACAGGCTTACCTTTTCCTGTTAAGGATTTAGCTTTAGCCATACCTTCAAGTACAGCTTCTAGATTATTACCTTCTTCAATTTCTAAAACCGACCAGCCAAAAGCTTCAAATTTTTCTCTAATGCTTCCCATTGGTAGTACATCGTCAGTAGAACCATCAATCTGTTGACCGTTAAGATCGATTGTAGAAATAAGGTTATCTACTTTTTTTGCAGATGCATACATTATAGCCTCCCAGTTTTGTCCTTCTTGAAGTTCGCCATCTCCATGAAGACTATAAACCAATTTATCATCATTGTTTAGTTTTTTGGCTTGTGCAGCACCAATAGCTACAGACATTCCCTGACCTAAAGACCCTGAAGCTATTCTTATTCCAGGTAAACCTTCATGAGTGGTTGGGTGACCTTGTAATCTAGAATCTATATGTCTAAATGTTCCTAATTCCTCTACTGGAAAATATCCAGACCTAGCCAATACGCTGTAATAAACAGGTGAAATATGACCATTTGATAGGAAAAATAAATCTTCACCTATTCCATCCATATCAAAACCATCTTTGGTTTCTAAAATTTCTTTGTAAAGGGCTACAAAAAACTCTGTACAACCTAAAGATCCTCCTGGATGACCAGAGTTCACCTTGTGTACCATTCGTAAAATATCTCTACGAACCTGAATTGCTAAATCGTTTAATTCTTTAGTGTTTGGCATGTTATTTTGCTTAATTATCAAAGCTACAAAAATAGTTTTTTACAAAAGGGTTTCAAAGGTTGAAGCATGTCATTTATTAACGATTTAAAGGATTTGCTAACAATTTTAATTTTTATTAAGATGTCAATGTTTAAGAGTTAATTATATTTGCCCTCAGACAGAATTTTAATGAAATTTCAAAAGCTAGCAAACGACACACAATCTAAAGCCAGAACAGGACTTATAACAACTGATCATGGCACTATAGAAACACCAATTTTTATGCCTGTAGGTACTGTAGGCTCAGTAAAAGGTGTTCATCAGAGAGAGCTTAAAAATGATATTAATCCAGATATTATTCTCGGAAATACTTATCATTTATACCTTCGTCCACAAACACCTATTTTAGAGCAGGCTGGAGGTTTACATAAGTTTATGAATTGGGACCGAAATATTCTTACCGATTCAGGTGGATATCAAGTCTATTCGCTTTCTGCAAACAGAAAAATTAAAGAAGAAGGTGTAAAGTTTAAATCTCACATTGATGGAAGTTACCATACATTCACACCAGAGAATGTTATGGAAATTCAGCGAAGTATTGGTGCAGATATCATTATGGCTTTTGATGAGTGTACGCCATATCCATGCGATTATAATTATGCCAAGCGCTCGATGCACATGACACATCGTTGGTTAGATCGTTGTATAGCACATTTAAAGAAGACACCGTTTAAATACGATTACGAACAAACATTTTTTCCGATTGTTCAAGGGAGTACTTATAAAGATTTAAGACAGCAGTCGGCAGAGTATATTGCTAATGCGGGAGCTCAAGGTAATGCCATTGGCGGATTGTCTGTAGGAGAACCGGCAGAAGAAATGTATGCAATGACAGATGTGGTTTGTGAAATTTTACCAGAAGATAAACCGCGTTACTTAATGGGAGTTGGTACACCTATAAATATATTAGAAAATATAGCTTTGGGTGTTGATATGTTTGATTGTGTAATGCCAACACGAAATGCGAGAAACGGAATGTTGTTTACAGCACATGGCACTATTAATATAAAGAATCTAAAATGGGCCGAAGATTTTTCACCTATTGATGAGATGGGAATAACATTTGTAGATACCGAGTATAGTAAAGCATACTTAAGACATTTATTTACCGTTAATGAATTATTAGGAAAACAAATTGCAACAATACATAATTTAGGATTTTATCTTTGGTTGGTTAGAGAGGCAAGAAAACATATTATTGCAGGAGATTTTAGATCATGGAAAGACAAGATGGTAAAACAAATGGATAAGCGATTATAGTTAAGTGAAGATATTAGATTGGTACATATTAAAGCGTTATTTGTTTACATTTCTTATGATGTTATTACTGTTTATACCTATTGGTATAACAGTAGATTTAGCAGAAAAAGTTGGTAAAATATTAGAGAATAAAGCTCCTTTTGGTGAGGTTACGGCGTATTATGTTGATTTCACCGTATATTTTGCTAACCTGTTATTTCCATTATTCTTATTCCTATCAGTTATTTGGTTTACCTCAAAACTGGCTAATAACACAGAAATAGTAGCGTTTTTAAGTTCAGGAGTGTCTTTTTCAAGATTTTTAAGGCCTTACTTAATTGGTGCTACACTTGTAGCCTCTTTTGCATTGGTTTTAGGGATGTATTTAGCACCTATTGCAAGTCAAGGCTTTAACGAGTTTAAGTATAAATATCTTAAAAAGAATAAACAAGTTCAAGAGACACGAGATGTATATCAGCAAATAAATGATAATGATTTTATCTATGTAAGCAATTTTATACCAAGAAATAAAGTAGGGACTAAGTTTACCTATGAACATTTTGAAGGTAATGAACTTAAGTATAAAATTTTTGCTGATAACATAAGATATATTGAAGAAGATTCTACATATAGACTTTCAACTTACCTAAAAAGAACTATAAATGAAGATGGCTCTGAGACGGTTGAAACAGAGCATAGTAAAACAATGGATTTTCCTTTTGAAATTGAGGATTTAACACCTGTGGAGTATGCTGCAGAGACAAAGTCTTATGGTGAACTTCTTCGTTTTATAGAGGCAGAAAAAAGAAAAGGATCCAAAAATATAGGTAGATATGAAGTTGTTAAGCTAAAAAAGTGGAGCTTACCAGTTTCAATTTATATATTAACAATTATTGCTGTAGCTGTGTCTTCTGTAAAAAGAAGAGGAGGAATGGGAGTAAATCTCGCTTTCGGAATTGCTATAGCCATGATATATGTTTTCTTTGATAAAATATTTGGAGTTATGGCAGAGCAATCCAACTTTCCCGCAGTGATTGCGGTATGGTTTCCAAACGTTATATTTGGTATATTAGCTATATACCTCTTGCAGAATGCCAAACGCTAAACTAAAGCATTATCTACATTTACATTTTCTGGTTTTTATTGCTGGCTTTACCGCTATTCTTGGTGAATTAATTACTATTGGAGCATTAGAATTGGTTTGGTTTAGAATGTCTATTGCAGGTGTTTTAATGTTTCTTTATATAAAATTCAGAAAATTAAAGCTGAGAATTTCGAAGAAAACACTATTACAATTTTCGATAGCAGGTGTGATTATAGCATTACATTGGATTACTTTTTTCGAGTCCATTAATCAAGCTAATGTATCTATAGCTTTAGCTATGTTTTCGTCAGGAGCTTTTTTTGCGTCTTTTATAGAGCCTTTGTTTTTCAAACGAAGAATTTTAGCTTTTGAAATTCTATTCGGAATTATTGTAATATTAGGTGTTTATCTTATTACAATGAGCGAAATGACTCATATAAAAGGCATAATTTTAGGTTTAATTTCTGCCTTATTTTCTACTTTATTTGCTGTAATAAATGGGAGATTTATAGAACGTTATGATTCAACATTGATTTCTTTTTACGAATTTATAAGTGGTGTGTTATTTTTAACTGTTTTTATAATTTTTACAGGCACAAAATTCAATTTAGAATTTTTCTCATTATCAACTTCAGATTGGGTTTACCTTTTTATTCTAGCTTCAATTTGTACAGCTTATGCTTTTATTGGAGCTGTAGAAATAATGCGCTATATAAGTCCTTACACAGTTATTTTAAGTTATAATTTAGAACCTGTTTATGGTATTACGTTGGCCTTGTTCTTGTTTCCTGAAAATGAAAAGATGTCACCACAATTTTATATAGGTGCTATATTGATATTAGCTACCATTTTACTAGATGCTATATTGAAAAACCGAAAAAGAAGAAAAGGTAAAACAAGGACTATTGCCAGTTAAAATTTTTATAGTTAGCATTAGAATACCTATTTTTGCACTTACGATTAATTCCTCCTACATTTATAATAAATGTTCTTAGTAATTAAATTAGAATATGTAGGTTTGTACACTAACTAAAGATAAAACTAACTTCAAATTGTATGGAATATTTAGAGTTTGAATTGCCAATAAAAGAATTAGAAGAGCAGCTCGATAAATGCGAAATTATAGGAAAAGAGAGTGATGTAGATGTTACAGAAACCTGTAAGCAAATTGAGAAAAAATTAGCAGATACCAAAAAAGATATATATAAGAACCTTACGGCTTGGCAGCGTGTACAGTTGTCTCGTCACCCAAATAGACCTTATACTTTAGATCATATCAAAGCTTTATGTGGAGACTCATGGTTAGAGCTTCATGGTGACAGAAATGTTAAAGATGACAAAGCCATGATAGGTGGTCTAGGAAAAATTGGTGACCAGTCTTATATGTTTATTGGTCAGCAAAAAGGTTATAATACCAAAACAAGACAGTATCGTAATTTCGGGATGTCTAACCCTGAAGGTTACCGTAAAGCTTTGCGTTTAATGAAATCGGCTGAAAAGTTTGGAATTCCTGTAGTAACATTAATTGATACTCCAGGTGCTTATCCAGGTTTAGAGGCAGAAGAACGTGGTCAAGGTGAAGCTATTGCAAGAAATATTTTAGAAATGGCACGTCTTAAAGTGCCAATCATTACTATAATTATAGGTGAAGGAGCCTCTGGTGGTGCATTAGGAATTGGAGTAGGTGATAGAGTAATGATGTTAGAAAACACTTGGTATTCTGTAATTTCCCCAGAATCTTGTTCATCTATTTTATGGAGAAGTTGGGAATATAAAGAACAAGCAGCTGAAGCTTTAAAACTTACAGCGAAAGACATGAAACGCATGAAGCTTGTAGACCAAATAATAAAGGAACCTCTTGGAGGTGCTCACACTGATAGAGAAAAAACATTTTTAGCTGTTAAAGATGCGATTGTAAAATCTTATGATGATCTTAAAAACTTATCACCAAAAGAGTTAGTGAAACAACGCATGGAAAAATACAGTGAAATGGGTGTCTACAAAGACTAAATCCACTAAACATAGGCAACTTAAAAAACTGAAGTTTTTGACTTCGGTTTTTTTTGTCGCTATTAACAATAAATCAGAGTTATTAACAGTTAAATTGTTGATGAACTGTTGAGATTGCAAAACCATCAAAACACAGTTTATCAATACTATTTAGTTACTTTCGTAAACTATGAAACAACCAAGTCCAGTACAAAGTTATAAAGTCGACAAAAGCTCAATCATAAGCTTAGAGAAGGGTAAGATACCTCCTCAAGCTATTGATTTAGAAGAGGTTGTGCTTGGAGCTATGATGATTGATAAGAAAGGTGTGGACGAGGTTATTGATATTTTGAGTGCTGATGCTTTTTATAAGGATGCTCACAAATACATTTTTGAAGCTATTTTAAAATTGTTTGAAAACAGTGAGCCAGTAGACTTATTAACCGTTTCTAGCCAATTAAAGAAAGAAGAAAAACTAGATTTAGTAGGTGGAGACTTTTATCTGATTTCTCTTACACAGCGTGTGTCTTCTTCAGCACATATCGAATTTCATGCACGTATTATTTTACAGAAGTTCATTCAGCGTAGTTTGATTAAAATTTCTAATGAAATTATTGAAGAGGCTTACGATGAAACCAAAGACGTTTTTGATCTTTTAGATAATGCGGAAGCTAAGCTTTACGAAGTAACCCAAGGTAACGTAAAAAAATCTACGGAGACAGCTCAGAGTTTAGTAATTCAAGCGAAAAAGAAGATTGAAGAAATTTCAAATAAGGAAGGACTTAGTGGAATTCCAACAGGTTTTGATAAGCTAGATAAACTTACTTCTGGTTGGCAACCTTCAGATTTAATTATTGTAGCGGCTCGTCCTGGTATGGGTAAAACAGCTTTAACGCTAACAATGGCGAGAAATATAGCCGTGGATTTTAATAACCCGGTAGCTTTCTTTTCTCTGGAGATGTCATCAGTTCAATTAATAACGCGTTTAATTTCTAGTGAAACAGGACTATCTTCTGAAAAACTTAGAACGGGAAAACTTGAAAAACACGAATGGGAGCAGCTTAATGTAAAGGTAAAAACCTTAGAAAAAGCACCATTATATATTGATGATACGCCATCGCTTTCAATTTTCGATTTAAGAGCAAAAGCACGTCGTTTAGCTTCTCAGTATGGTATAAAAATGATCATGATTGATTATTTACAGTTGATGACAGCTGGAGGAAGTCAAAAAGGCGGAAACAGGGAGCAGGAAATCTCGATGATTTCTCGTAACCTCAAAGCTTTGGCTAAAGAGTTGAATGTTCCTGTTATAGCATTGTCTCAGTTATCTCGTGCTGTTGAAACTCGTGGAGGAAGTAAAAGACCTTTATTGTCGGATTTACGTGAATCTGGTGCGATTGAGCAAGATGCGGATATTGTATCTTTCATTTATAGACCAGAATATTATAAGATTGATGAGTGGGATGATGAAGAGCGTTCTCCTACTGAAGGACAAGGTGAGTTTATTGTTGCAAAACACAGAAATGGTGGTTTAGAAAATATTAGATTGAAGTTTATCGGTCACCTTGGTAAGTTTGATAATTTGGATGATTTTGATACGCCTTTTGGTGAATTTCATTCCAAAATGAATGCAGCAGCTAACGATGATTCATTTAAGCCAGATAGTTTCCCTTCGGCCTCTGATGCTTTCGATGGACCAGATGATGATGGTGTGCCGTTTTAACAATAATATAAGAGACTTCAACTATTATTTAAATTACATTTACGGCTAGCTATTTAACAAGAAAATCGCCTCATGTTAGACCAAAGACGAACCACTAATATTCTATTGCTCATTATAGCGATACCACTTATATTTTATTTACTAAAAATCTTATCCTTTATTTTCATTCCATTGATTTTTTCAATGTTTATTGCATTATTGTTTTTGCCAATTATGCGATGGCTAGGAAGACGTAAGGTGCCTAAGTTTGTAAGTATAATTATCATTCTTTTATTGGTTTCTGTTGGATTAAAAATTGGGGTAGAATTAATTCAGCTTTCGAGTAAAGAAATTTTGGCAACAAAAGATGAGTTCTTTCCTAAAGCAGAAGAGAAATTGACACAATTAAAACTGTATTTATCTGATAATTTTGGGGTAGAAATTGTTGAAGATCAAAATGTTCTTGCACAATTTTTTCAGAAAGAAAACTTAGGGACAACTTTTGGGTTTTTAAGAACATTTTTGACAACAGTACTCATGACTGTTTTCTTTGTTGTACTGTGGTTGGCAGAATCTATTAATGTGCATAAACTTCTAAACAACACCTTGCTTAAACAGAAGCATACATCTATTAAAGCATTTATGAAAATTGAAAAAGACCTTATTAAGTTTATTAAGGTGAAATTTTTAGTGAGTGCCTTAACGGGAATTTTTACTGGATTAATGTGTGTCTTCTTTGATGTAAGCTTTCCTATTTTTTGGGGTTTATTTGCCTTTGCAATCAACTTTGTACAAATGGTGGGTTCATTTATAGCGGTAATTTCACTATCTATTTTTGCATTTGTTGAGTTGGATCCTACAAGTACATTATTCTTTTTTATAATAGCCATAGCTTTAGTTCAGGTTGTCTTTGGTACTATTTTAGAACCTGTATTTATGGGGAAATCCTTTTCAATAAATATTATAGCAGTACTTGTAATGTTGATGTTTTGGGGCTTTTTATGGGGAATTCCAGGGTTAATAATGGCCATTCCTATAACAGTGTTTATTAAAATAATTTTAGAACAGTTTCAAGGAACTAAAATTATAGCAAGCCTTCTTTCAGGAAGTGAAACAACTTTAGAGTAGACTCTAGTTTTTACACTCACAGGTTTATTATTTTATTGAAAATTTTTTTCAAGTATCTTAAAAGATATACAACTTTTATTGAGACAAACTAAAAATTGGTATATTTCGTTCTAAATCTATGAACTTGAAAAAAATTATATTCTCAATATTACTAGCGCTTTTTGCTATAAATTCTTATGCTTCGTACATCCTAATTCCTATGGATAACGAATCACAAGAAAATCACCTTAAGGCTTATGGTGTTACATATTGGACGTTAGAGCGTGAACTCAAAGTAAACTGGTTGTTGAATTATAGAGGAGGTTCTTTTTTATTACCAGATGCAGAAATCATTAGACGTGAATGTCAAATAAGAGGAGTCTCTTTTGAGATTCTTTCGGATTCAAAAGCGGCAGAAATTTTAGATGATATCAGTAGTCCTTCTGTTAATCAAGAAGCCGTTGTTTTAGAAAAAGCACCAAAAATTGCCGTGTATACTCCTTATGGAAAAAAACCTTGGGATGATGCGGTAACCATGGTTTTAACCTATGCGGAAATTCCTTATGAAACTATTTATGACGAAGAAGTTTTAAATGATGAATTGTTACTTTACGATTGGTTGCACCTACATCATGAAGATTTTACAGGACAATATGGAAAATTTTATAGAACTTATAGGTCTGCAGCTTGGTATATAGAAGAGAAAAAAGATGCGGAAGAATTAGCTCAGAAGCTAGGTTACGATAAAGTTTCTGAGGAAAAATTAGCTGTTGCTTTAAAAATTCGAGATTATGTTGTTGGTGGTGGGTTTATGTTTGCTATGTGTTCTGCTACAGATAGTTTTGATATAGCGTTGTCAGCTGAAGGCGTCGATATCTGTGAACCTATGTTTGATGGTGATGGTAGTGATCCTGGTTATCAAAATAAAATAGACTATTCCAAAACATTCGCGTTTAAAGATTATATATTAGAACAGAGTCCTAATGTTTATGAGTTTTCGTCCATAGATATGACATCAAAACGACAAATTCCTTTTAAAACAGATTATTTTTCGTTGATGCAGTATTCGGCAAAATGGGATCCTATTCCAACCATGCTTACTCAAAATCATACAGCTTTAGTAAAAGGTTTTATGGGACAAACGACGTCTTTTACTAGAGAAGAAATCAAATCAAATGTTTTGGTAATGGGTGAAAACAAAACTAATGGTGAGGCTAAATATATTCATGGAATCAAAGGAAAAGGTTTTTTTACATTTTATGGTGGCCATGATCCAGAAGATTATACCCATAGAGTAGGAGACCCTAAAACCGAGTTGGATTTACACCCTAATTCTCCGGGTTATCGACTTATATTGAACAATGTTTTATTTCCGGCAGCAAAGAAAAAAAAGCAAAAGACCTAATATATTGAACAATCTTGTATAACATAAGGATATATTTTAAGCAGTTAGTGTTTGCTAATATCTTTTGGATTTTAGCATGCATTCTATTTATTCTTATTAGATTTTTGGCTTATGGTGAAGACCAAGGAGACGTTATTGTAAATCCGAGATTAGAAGTTCCTATCACAGAATGGCTCCATTATGGTGTTATGGCAGGTGTAATTTTGGGTATATTCTATGCAACGATTGAATTTTTCTTCAATAAATTTCTTTCAAAAAGTTTTTTCCTCGGTGTAACAGTATTACTTAAGGTTGTACTGTACATTTTTGTACTCATATTTACTCTAACCTTTATATTGAGCTACATAGAGTTGGATATGGATATAGATTTACCAATAGAGCGTGGTTGGTGGATTGATAATACTATTTTCTGGCTTTGTGCAGCATATTTCTTTATATGTTCTTTTATATTCTTATTTATAAAAATCGCTAATGAAAAATTTGGAAGAGGGATACTATTCAATATGCTTATTGGTAAATATCGCCAGCCAACAGAAGAGGAACGCGTATTTATGTTTTTAGATTTAAAATCTTCAACTTCAATTGCCGAAAAGTTAGGCCACTATAAGTATAGCCAATTATTGCAAGATTGTTTTTTTGATTTAAATAGGGTGGTGAATAGGTATGACGGAAGTATATATCAATATGTTGGTGATGAAGCCGTAATTACTTGGCCTATACACAAAGCGACAAAAAATAATAATTGTGTAGCAATATATTTTGCATTTATGAAAATCATAGAAAAAAGGTCAAAATACTATACAAAACATTATGATTTAGTCCCTTTTTTTAAAGCTGGACTTCATGGCGGGAAATTAATCATTACTGAAGTAGGTACAGTAAAAAAAGAATTGGCTTTTCACGGAGATGTTATAAATACAGCTTCAAGAATTCAGGATTTATGTAATAAATATAATGCAGCTCTTTTAGTATCGCAATCTCTATTGAATCAATTAAAATTTAGAAGAAAATTTAATTCAGAATCAAAAGGAACTATTTCTCTCAAAGGGAAAGAAGAGACAGTTAATATTTCTGAAATAACCAACCTGTAAATCTATACTCATTTTATGAATTATTTTCAGAAGGAAATAAAGCTTAAATCACATAATAGAGGATATCATCTCATAACTACAGAGATTCTAAACTCCATTCCAGAAATAAAAGAAATCAATATTGGAATGCTGCATGTTTTCATAAAACATACCTCTACAAGCTTAACTATAAATGAAAATGCTGATCCAACGGTGAGAATGGATTTTGAAAGTCATATCAATAAAATGGTTCCAGAAAATCAATCTTATTATAAACATACTTATGAAGGAGCAGATGATATGCCAGCACATATTAAGGCTTCATTAATGGGCGCTTCTGTTCAAATACCTATTACAAATGGAAAATTAAATCTAGGGATTTGGCAAGGTGTTTATTTATGTGAGCATAGAAATTTTGCATCAGGAAGAGATTTGGTGATTACAGCCTTTGGAAATTAGTTTGATTTTTAGATATAAAAAAGCCAGCTATAAAAAGCTGGCTTTTATGTTTGTGAACTAATTTCTTCTAGTTATATTTAAAAAATGTTGACCAATTGTTACCAGGGAAATCACATCCAGCAGCCCATGCAGTCTCGCTACATTCACCACAAGGAACTGGCATTTCAATAAATATAGATTGTTTGTTATCTGTCGGTACCAATACAATAACAATGTTTTCACCACAGCTAGGTACAAAATCATTATGATTTAATGCCATTGCGACCATCATGTCAATTCTATCATTGTTATAAGGTCCGGTAAAAGCACACTCAATACATACACTATCATCTACTAAATTCCATACTGCAATTTGCAAATCACCAAAGGTGTAATTACCTAATTCAGGCGAAGCTTCAGTTCCAATAAGCCCTTGATTAACGAGCCAGTTTAAAGCTCCAAAGTTTTCAGGGTGCTCAAATTTACCTTCAGGTAAAGTTTCATAAGAAGAATAAACATCTCCTGTAAAACATTCTAAGTTGTTTAACGTAGCATCTTGATCAAGGCACCAAGCGTCGTGTGCTCCAGATAAAGAGTTACCTCCGCTAATCTCAATATCAAAGTAGCTTTCTGCTACACCTTTGGCAGTAACACAAACATCTACTTGATCTGGTAGAGACATTTCAAAAGCTTCTTCAGTAACATCATTAACACAATTAACAACAGCATGAGCCGCTACGTAAATGTCATCTCCAGTTTGGTAGTCACTTAAGTTAACAGAATAAGTATAACTAGAAATACAACTATGGTTTTCGTCGCTATATTCAAACTGTCCTGGGACAGGATTTCCACCATTGTTCATAGGGAAATCATTAGTGTTTGTTACAACTGAAAGGTGAGTTTCTACTAAACAATAACCAACATTAGTGATGTTATAAGTGACATCATAATTCCCATCACTACCAGTAACTGTTACATTACCAACTAGTGTGTGTTGCCCAGCGTAAAGATTAACACTGTCATAGACTTCATCGCAATTAGAAATTGTAAGTCCTTGTTTTGGATTCTTTTTACCTTTTTTAGCTTCTAAAGAAGAGCTATCAGCTTCAGATATTTCTTCTGTTTGACAACTGTAAGTGCCTAAAATCAGAAAGAAACAAAATAATAATTTGTAATAATTGATTAGATTTTTTTTCATGTTGTTTAGCTTAATAATTGTGGTTCTTTTGAATAGTTTTAAATTCTTATTCAATTAGTGTCTTTGCTATTAACCAATTATTAATCAAACTAAAATAACTTATTAATTGCCTGAAATATAACATACTAGTTTAAAAGCTTTTTTGCACGTTAAAACGTTTGACTTCTCTTTTTTGATTATTATTGAGTGAAACATATTTTAATCCTAAATATTATTTTTTGATAGAGCGGAAGTTATTTGACTTTATTTCATTTAATGTTTAGTCATTACTTTTTCACATACCTTATATCTAATTTTTATTCCTTGTTTGTTTTTATGTCGATGAAAATATTGTTTTAAACTATATCTAATTAAAGATATTCTCTTTATTACTAACAAAGATTATCTTCGCTTTAAACTAATATTGTATAATATATTCTATGCTTAAAGAGTTTTCTCTTTTAATACCTGATGGTGAGAGCCATTTATCACTATATGTGGTTAATTGTTTGTTACATAATCCTAATGTGACAATTTATGTAATGGCTAACCAAAAGTATCCACCTATAAGATACTCTAGAGGTATAAAAAAGTTCTTTTATTACCCTGATTCTGGTAATGATTTAGAGTTTATATCTAAAACAAATGAAATTCTAGAGCGATATGATATAGATTTACTTATGCCTGTTTTTGAAACAGGAATAAAGAAAATATCGATGTATAAGGATAAGTTTGATCATAATAAGTTAGGTCTTATTCCTTCTATAAAAGATTTTGATATAGCTATAAGTAAGTGGACATTATCTAAGCATATGGAATTAACCGATATCCCTTATCCAAAGAGTTATATGTTTGTAGATATTAAGAAAAATAATTTTAATCAATTCGAGTATCCTGTAATAATGAAACCTACATATATATCAGGTGGAGGAGATGGTGTAATGTTATTTAAAAAGGTAGAAGAACTAAAAGCTTATGTGTCTAAAGATAAATTTAATCCTAATCAGTTAATACAAGAATACATTGATGGTTTTGATGTAGGATGTAGTTTATTATGTAAATCAGGTGAAATACTAGCTTGTACTATGCAAAAAGCATCAATGCTAAATAATAATCCGTTTAGACCTTGGCTAGGGGTTCAGTTTTTATATAATGAAGAACTGTTCAATATTGTAGAAAACTTAATGAGATCCTTAAATTGGAATGGTGTTGCTCATTTAGATTTAAAATTTGATAAAAAGAGCAATACATTCAAAGTTATTGAAATCAATCCAAGATTTTGGGGCTCATTAGAAGGCTCAATGATAGCCGGAGTAAATTTTCCGTATTTATATTGTCTAGCAAGTTTAGATAAAAAATTTGATACACCTGATTACGAAAAATTCGAATATTTTAATTTAAAAGGTTTAGGTAAGAAAATAAAAATAAATAAGAGATTATTGTTTAACTGGAAGTGTATGAACAACTATACTCAATTAAGATATGTAGTCAAAAACCCTATTCCGGTGGTCATAAAATATGCTGTTTTTTTTAAAACAATTGTAAGGTCAAGGTTTAGTTAAACATAAAAGTTTATTTTTTCTCCAATATCAATTGCTCTAATATATACTCAACACCAAACTCATCATTGCTTTTAGTTTGATAATTGGCAATAGATTTAATGTTTTCATGAGCATTTGCCATAGCATAGCTATATGATGCAAGTTGAAGCATTTCATAATCATTATTATAATCACCAAAAGCCATAGTTTCTGAAGGTTTTACGTTATAATGTTTTTGTAAAAATTCAATAGCATGACCTTTATTTGTTATTTTATCTGAAATATCAACCCAATGATTTCCAGAAACAACCACATTAAATTCATCTTTGAGATGTTGTACATGCGGATAAATATTGGCTTCAGAATTGGTTATATTATATAGAGCTATTTTAATGACGTCGTCTTTAATTTCATCAACAGAATCTATAATAGTATAATTAGTATAAAATTCAGAAAACAGTGTTATCAATTCATCTGACGTTCTTTTGATGTAAGCTTTGTGTTTAGTACAAAATAGAGGATAAGCATCTTTAATTGTGCCTGTAAGATCAAACAACATTTTTAGTTTTTCTTCGCTTAAAGAATTAGACAATAAAAGTTGATCGTTCTGTAAAACTAGACCTCCATTTTCAGCAACAATAGTAATATCATTTTTTATAGTTCCGAATTTGTCGACCATACTGTAATAAGGCCTACCGCTAGCGGCTACAAACAAAATATCCTTTTGTTTAAGTTGTTTGTATAATTCGAAGAATCTATCGCTGACTTGATGATTAGAATTAAGTAATGTACCATCCATGTCAGAGATAACCATTTTTACATTTTTCATAGGTTTGTTTTTTATGAATTTAAAAACTAAAAATAGATTTGTTGTTTCGTAAATATTAATAAAAAAACCGATTCAAAATAGAATCGGTTTTATAAGCGAAATGTTGTTATTAATTTGGCTAAAAGCCTTATTTTACTTTGTTTACTATTGCTTCAAAAGCTTCTGGGTGATTCATAGCTAAATCTGCAAGAACTTTACGGTTCAAGTCAATATTATTAGCTTTTAATCCTCCCATAAATTTTGAATAGCTCATTCCATGTAGTCTAGCACCTGCGTTAATACGCATAATCCACAATGAACGGAATGATCTCTTTTTATTTCTACGGTCTCTGTACGAGTATTGCATCGCTTTATCAACCGCATTTTTTGCTACTGTCCAAACGTTTTTACGTCTTCCAAAGTAACCTTTTGCTTGCTTAAGAACCTTTTTTCTTCTAGCTCTTTTTGCAACTGAATTTACTGATCTTGGCATTTCTTTTAATTGTTTTTTGTAGTAGGCGACCAATCATTTGGTACTTGCTAAATTTTTTTGCCTAACTCCAGGGTTTATAAATTATTTTAACCGGTTAAAACTTTATTACTTTAAGCGTAACATTGTTTTAACATTATCCTCGTCAGACTTATGTACTAAAGTATCATGAGTCAACGCAAGCTTACGCTTTTTAGATTTCTTCGTCAATATATGACTCTTAAAAGCGTGCTTTCTTTTAATCTTACCAGTGCCAGTTAGTTTGAAACGTTTCTTAGCACTTGATTTTGTCTTCATTTTAGGCATTTTCTCCTAGATTTAATTTACGTTTCGCTTATTATCTTTTACTGAATTAACAGTTATTATTTTTTCTTAGGCGCAATGAACATAATCATTCTTTTACCTTCTAGTTTTGGCATTTGTTCAACTTTACCAAACTCTTCAAGGTCTTGCGCTAGTCTTAATAAAAGAATCTGACCTTGTTCTTTAAAAACAATTGAGCGTCCTTTGAAAAATACAAAGGCTTTTAATTTAGCTCCATCTTTTAAGAACTTTTCAGCATGTTTCTTTTTGAACTCGTAGTCATGGTCATCTGTTTGAGGACCAAATCTAATTTCTTTTACAACTACTTTAGAGGCTTTAGCTTTTAAGGCTTTTTCCCTCTTCTTCTGTTCGTAAAGAAACTTTTTGTAATCCATAACTTTACAAACAGGAGGTTTTGCATTTGGCGAAATCTCTACAAGATCTAGACCTTGTTCGTCAGCAACGCTGAGGGCTTGTTTTAGAGGGTAAATTCCAACTTCAACATTGTCTCCAACGAGTCTTACTTCTTCGGCTCTAATCTTAGAATTAATTCTATGCTGATCCTCTGGAACAGCTCTTCTTGTGTAATTCTTTCTGTTTCTACGTATTGCTATGGCTTATAAATTTTAATTAAACTTTATTTATTTAAAAGTTTTTAAACTTTTATTTATTCTTTCTTTTATTGTTTTTACAAAACTTTCTACTGTAATTGTTCCTAGGTCTTCACCACCGTGAGCTCTAACAGTTATAGTATTGTCTTTTTCTTCTTGCTCACCTACAATGACCATAAATGGAAACTTCTGCATTTCTGCTTCACGAATTTTCTTACCTACAGTTTCGTTTCTATTGTCTGCGAGGGCGCGAATTTCGTCATTTTCTAGCAAATTTAAAACTTTTTCGGCGTATTTTTCATATTTCTCACTTACGGAAAGCACAATTACTTGTTCTGGCATTAACCAAAGCGGGAAATTTCCACCTGTATGTTCTAGTAATATAGCAACAAAACGCTCCATACTTCCGAAAGGTGCACGGTGAATCATTACAGGTCTGTGCATTTCATTATCGCTACCTTTATAAGTAAGATCAAAGCGTTCAGGTAAGTTGTAGTCCACTTGAATTGTACCAAGTTGCCACTGTCTTCCTAAAGCATCCTTAACCATAAAATCTAGTTTAGGTCCATAAAAGGCAGCTTCACCAGTTTCAACCACATAATTTAATCCTTTATCTATGGCAGCATTTAAAATTGCTTTTTCTGCTTTTTCCCAGTTTTCGTCACTTCCTATATATTTATCTGGGTTTTCAGGATCTCTTAATGATACTTGTGCAGTAAAGTTTTCAAATCCTAGGGAACCAAATACATAAAGAACTAAATCAATGACTTCTTTAAATTCAGTGTCTAGTTGATCTGGTGTACAAAAAATATGCGCATCATCTTGAGTAAATCCTCTTACTCTGGTTAAACCATGTAATTCACCACTTTGCTCATATCTATATACTGTACCAAATTCAGCAAAACGTTTTGGTAGTTCTCTATAAGAAAAAGGTTTGCTGTTATAAATTTCACAGTGATGAGGGCAGTTCATTGGTTTTAATAAGAACTCTTCGCCTTCAGCAGGAGTAGTAATAGGTTGAAAACTGTCTTCACCGTATTTTGCATAGTGACCAGAAGTGACATAAAGTTCCTTTTGCCCAATATGAGGTGTTACCACCATTTCATAACCTGCTTTTTTCTGCGCGGCTTTAAGGAAGTTTTCTAAACGTTCGCGTAAAGCAGCACCTTTAGGTAACCAAAGCGGTAAACCTTGACCAACTTTTTGGGAAAAAGTAAATAGTTCTAATTCCTTCCCAAGTTTTCTATGATCTCTCTTTTTAGCCTCTTCTAGTAATTCTAAATATTCTGTAAGCTCTTTTTGTTTAGGGAAAGAAATACCATAAACTCGGGTTAACTGTTTTTCGTTTTCATCACCTTTATAATAAGCTCCAGCAACACTTAATATTTTTACAGCTTTTATTAAGCCTGTATTTGGAATGTGTCCTCCTCGACATAGGTCGGTAAAAGTTGAGTGATCGCAAAAACTGATTGTACCATCTTCTAGATTTTCAATTAAATCTACTTTGTATTCGTTTTTACCTTTATAATAAGATAGAGCATCAGCTTTAGAAACACTACGCATTTTAAAATCGTGTTTTCCTCTCGCTATTTCTATCATTTTATTCTCAATGGTTTTAAAATCTTTTTCAGAAATAGAACCTTCACCTAAATCAACATCATAGTAAAAGCCATTTTCAATAGCAGGTCCAACCCATAACTTTACACCTGGATACAACTCCTCTAAGGCTTGAGCAAGCACATGGGCAGATGAATGCCAAAAAGCTTTTTTACCAGCGTCATCTTTAAAGGTATATAATGTGAGGTTACCATTATGATGTAATGGAGTGGTTATCTCAACAACAGTGTTATCAAACTTTGCGGATATAACATTTCGCGCAAATCCTTCACTTATATCTTTAGCTACTTCAAAAGGAGTAACACCTTTTTCAAAAGACCTAACAGAACCATCAGGTAAAGTAATATCTATCATTATAATTATAGTAGTATAAAATTAGCTTACAAAGATATATTATATAAGTAATACACAAAATGAAGATTTCATAAATTAATATTGAATTTATAATATATGTATGTCTTGATTCTGTATTCATATAATAATAGATAGTATTATAAGTGTCTTTGAATAATAGTTTATAGATGGATAGTTATCCTAAATAATTAACCATTAAAAAACTTTCGCTTATAAAAGGTTAGTTATAAGCAAATTGTAAAAAAGATTAAAAAAAGATTAAAAAAGTAGTTGTGAATAAGGAAAAGGGTTATATATTTGCGCCCCGAAACAGACGTCCCGAGAGGCAAGTTTCAGAAGTTCATTTCCATAAAAAAGCACATCGAAAAAATTTTTTAAAAAAAATTAAAAAGATGTTGCGGGAATGAAAAAAGGGTTTTATATTTGCACCCGCTTAGCGAAACAACGTTAAGAGAAAGTAAAGAAAAGTTCATTAACATATTGAATTGACAGCGTAAAAATCAACTGGAAACGGTTGGTTTAAAACAAGAGAACAAACCATTTTGAGTACTGAAAAATTCCTATTAGTTGTTAAATAATATTTAAGATTTAACGATGAAGAGTTTGATCCTGGCTCAGGATGAACGCTAGCGGCAGGCCTAACACATGCAAGTCGAACGGTAACAGGAAAAAGCTTGCTTTTTTGCTGACGAGTGGCGCACGGGTGCGTAACGCGTATACAATCTACCTTTTACGGGGGGATAGCCTTTAGAAATGAAGATTAATACCCCATAGTATTTCAATTTCGCATGTTATTGAAATTAAAGTTTCGGCGGTAAAAGATGAGTATGCGTTCTATTAGCTAGATGGTGCGGTAACGGCGCACCATGGCGACGATAGATAGGGGCCCTGAGAGGGGGATCCCCCACACTGGTACTGAGACACGGACCAGACTCCTACGGGAGGCAGCAGTGAGGAATATTGGACAATGGGCGAGAGCCTGATCCAGCCATGCCGCGTGCAGGAAGACTGCCCTATGGGTTGTAAACTGCTTTTATACGGGAAGAAACCCATCTACGTGTAGGTGGCTGACGGTACCGTAAGAATAAGGATCGGCTAACTCCGTGCCAGCAGCCGCGGTAATACGGAGGATCCGAGCGTTATCCGGAATCATTGGGTTTAAAGGGTCCGTAGGTGGATGATTAAGTCAGAGGTGAAATCCTGCAGCTCAACTGTAGAATTGCCTTTGATACTGGTCATCTTGAATTATCGTGAAGTAGTTAGAATATGTAGTGTAGCGGTGAAATGCATAGATATTACATAGAATACCAATTGCGAAGGCAGATTACTAACGATATATTGACACTGATGGACGAAAGCGTGGGGAGCGAACGGGATTAGATACCCCGGTAGTCCACGCCGTAAACGATGGTCACTAGCTGTCCGGACTTCGGTCTGGGTGGCTAAGCGAAAGTG
>NZ_CM179559.1:0-17500 GCF_058964685.1 Winogradskyella sp. 266wxhm | reverse complement strand
TAGTCCAATTACTAAATCGTGAGAGACTCCAAAAGTTGGAGGACATTCAGAAGCATCTAAAATCCCTAAGCGTCCACTTGTACCTGAACCTATATAAAAAATTCTTCCACCTTTCTGTAGTTTTTCAACAGCTACTTTAATTAAATTTTCTATTTGTGGTAGTGCTTTTTCAACTGCTAAAGGGACTGTTTTATCTTCATTATTAATATTAGTAATGATTTCTTTGATAGACATCTGTTCTAGATTGTCGTAGTAAGAGTCTTGTTCTGTAGTTTTAGTAAAAGACATGTATTTTTAGCTTCAAAATGAGATAAATAAAAGTATAAAAAAAAGCTTCCCTAAAGAAGCTTTTTAAAATTATATGATGTTTATAATGAACTAATATTATTTAACAATAGTATTAAGTACATCGCTTGGTCGCATAGCACCAGAAGCTAAATCTTCACTTGGATAGTAATAACCATTGATATCTACTGGTTCGCCTTGACAATCTATCAATTGATTAACTATGGTGTTTTCATTTGAAGACAACTTCTCATAAACCTCTTTAAATTCAGCTTGTAATTCGGTATCCTTAGTTTGATTAGCTAAAGCTTCAGCCCAATAAAGTGCTAAATAAAAATGGCTACCTCTATTGTCTAATTCGTTAACTTTTCTAGAAGGTCCTTTTTTGTTTTCTAATAATTTTTCAGAAGCATCATCTAAAGCTTCACCTAAGATTCTCGCTTTTTCATTACTGTTAACTTCAGCAAAATGCTCTAGAGAAACAGCTAGTGCTAAGAATTCTCCAAGAGAATCCCAACGTAAGTGATTTTCTTCAAGAAATTGTTCGACGTGCTTAGGAGCAGAACCACCTGCACCAGTTTCGAATAAACCACCTCCATTCATTAATGGAACAATAGATAACATTTTAGCACTTGTACCAACTTCTAAAATTGGGAATAAATCTGTTAAATAGTCACGTAAAACGTTTCCTGTAACAGAGATAGTATCTTTCCCTTCCTTAATACGCTCTAATGTGAAATTAGTAGCTTCGATAGGAGATAAGATTCTGATGTCTAAACCTGAAGTATCGTGATTAGGTAAATAATGATTTACTTTTTTGATTAATTCAGCATCATGAGCTCTATTTTTATCTAACCAAAAAACAGCAGGAGTTTCTGAAGCTCTTGCACGTGTAACAGCTAGTTTAATCCAATCTTGAATAGGAAGATCTTTTACCTGGCACATTCTCCAGATATCACCTTCTTCAACATCATGAGAAATTAATACTTCACCAGAAGCATTAATAATTTCAACCTTTCCGTTAGAAGCGATTTCAAAAGTTTTATCATGAGAACCGTATTCTTCAGCTTTTTGAGCCATTAGTCCAACATTAGGAACAGTTCCCATAGTTGTAGGATCAAAAGCACCATGTTTTTTACAGAAATCTATAGTTGCGATATATACACCTGCATAACTACTATCTGGAATAATAGCTTTTGTATCTTGTTGTTTCCCTTCAGCATTCCACATTTGTCCAGATGTACGAATCATTGCTGGCATAGAAGCATCAATTATAACATCACTTGGTACGTGAAGGTTTGTTATTCCTTTATCAGAGTTTACCATAGCTAAATCTGGTCCGTTTTCAAGCGCAATTTTTAATTCCGCTTCAACCTCTTCACGTTTAGCTTGTGGTAATTTTTCAAGATTATCAATAAGATTACCAAGACCATTATTTACATCGACTCCAATTTCTTTGAATGTAGCGGCATATTTTTCGAATAAAGATTTAAAATAAGTTCTTACAGCATGACCGAAGATAATAGGATCTGAAACCTTCATCATGGTAGCTTTCATATGTAAAGACATTAATACGCCTTGATCTTTAGCATCTTTAATTTCTTTATCTAAGAAACTTAATAATGCTTTTTTGCTCATTACAGTAGCGTCAATAATTTCACCTTCAAGTAAGCCTAAATTATCTTTTAAAACAGTTTGACTACCATTGCCATCAGTGTGTACTATTTTAACGCTTGTGGCATCAGCAATAGTTACTGATTTTTCATTATGTGCAAAATCTCCATCAGTCATTGTTGCGACATGAGTTTTAGAGTCCGCAGACCAAGCACCCATACTGTGTGGATTTTTCTTAGCAAAGTTTTTTACTGCTTTTGGGGCACGTCTATCAGAATTTCCTTCTCTAAGTACTGGGTTTACAGCACTTCCTTTTACTTTATCGTAACGAGATTTTATCTCTTTTTCTTCTTCTGTTTTAGGCTCGTCAGGATAATTAGGAAGGTTGTAACCTTTAGCTTGCAATTCTTTTATAGCATCTGTTAACTGAGGAATTGAAGCACTAATATTAGGTAGTTTAATGATGTTAGCCTCAGGTTTTTTAGCTAATTCACCTAATTCAGCTAAAGCATCAGCAACTTTTTGCTCTTCCGTTAAATAATCAGGAAATACAGCTAAAATTCTGGCTGCTAAGGAAATATCTTTAGTTTCAATTGTAATACCAGAAGATTTGGTAAAGGATTGTACAATTGGTAAAAATGAACGTGTGGCTAAAGCTGGAGCTTCATCCGTTTTTGTATAAACAATCTTTGCTGTTTTGGTCATAAGTCATTAAAGTATTTAGATCGTGTAATCACTAGTTTTTAAACTGTGCAAATATACAAAAATGATAGTGTTTTGTAAGTGAGATATTAGTAGTAAACAAGGTGTTTTTTTGAGAAAATGACAATAAACTCCTTAAAGTAAAACATGTATTGTTTTTACCTTATTTTAATCTGTAAACTATTGAGTAATCCGAAGCAATTTTCTTTAGAAAATGTAGCATTTTTGATGGTGTTGTTTGCTGGATTTATGACGAAATTTTTTGCGGTAAGAAAGTCGGAACTTTCAAGGTTTGAGCTATCGAAAATAGAGTTGGTTAAATCACATTCTGAAAATGATGCATTTTGAAGATCAGACTCTGTAAAATCTATGTTATGCATCTTACAGTTATGGAATTTTATGGCCTTTAATTTTAACTGATAAAAAGATGATAAGTTTAAAGTACAACTGGTAAAACGAAAGGTCAATAGAAAATCATTACAGTTTTGAAACTGAACGCCAACCATTTTACAATCTTCAAAGATAACATCGTTAAAAACAGTATGCATGACATTGACATTACTGAAATTACAATTATAAAAATCACATTCTAAAAAGTTGATATTAGAGATATCGGAATTTTCAAAATTACAATCCGTGAAAGTACAATAGCTATACTCTGCTTTTGGAAGTGGGCTAGAGGTATAGTCTTTATTTTTAAAGTTTTGGTCGTCTATTAGTTGAAGATTCATAGAGCAAATATAAAATTTGAAAATAGAACCTTAGAGTTAGATTTGAGATTTTAAGTGAGCGTACTTTTATTTAGCTGGATATTAAAAGCAAAAAGCCATATCACTATAGTAAATACTATTCTGACATGGCTTTCTTTTTGAAACAATACTAACGTGACTTATTTAGTTTTACCTAAATCGGCTGATTGGCTTACACCATCATCCTTTTCAGTTCAAGTGTTCTTGCTTCAGTGAAACGTTTCATATCTTTCAAAATGTATTGACCTGATATTACTCGGTTTCGTGAGTTTGCTTTTCCTTGATGTTTTTTCTTTTACCAACCACTTTCGTGATTCATACGTTCTAAAAACATTGCTCTTCCTTTTCACGTTCACTTTCGATTCCGCTACTTCTTCAAAGCTTTCCACTTTCTCTTTAAAACCTACTAATGTATGTTTTAAAATTTAGCTTCTTGGCTAATTTTACCTCACTTGACTACACAAGCGGCTCTTTAACCTCCGAAAAACAACTTCAATAAATAAAGAACTAAATCTCTATCTCACAATTAACACTAATTTAAAATTTCTTTTAAAACCAAACAAAGTTTGTTGTTGATTGTTTAGCTAATTTAAAACATAATTATGAAATATTTATTTTTTTAACGTTTTAGATATAAACAATTTATAAACCAGACTTATTAACAATAGTTAATAAACTAAAAAAAGCCCTCATAAATGAGAGCTTTTTGTAATGTTATGTGAGTAGAATTATCTTCTAACTTCTTTGATTCTTGCTTTTTTACCAGTAAGACCTCTAAAGTAGAATATACGTGCTCTACGTACTTTACCTCTTTTATTAACTTCAACTTTTTGTAAAGCTGGTAAGTTAACTGGGAAGATACGCTCTACACCAACAGTTCCTGACATTTTACGGATTGTAAAAGTTTCTGAAGTACCAGAACCTTTACGTTGTAATACTACACCTTTAAAGAACTGTGTACGTGTTTTAGCACCTTCTTTAATTTCGTAGTATACTGTGATTGTATCACCAGCACTAAATTCTGGAAGATCTTTACGGGTTACAAATTCGTCTTGTACAAATTTTACTAAAGAATTCATTTTGTTTTGTTTAATGGTTATTCCAAATCAACATTCACGATTTTCGCCAGAGGTTAACCTAAAATTGGCTGCAAAGATAATTATTAATTAGTAATTGACAATTAATAATGAATAATTTTAAAGTAATTATTCATCTAGTAAGTCTGGTCGTCTTTCCTTGGTACGTTGATAAGCTTGTTCTTCGCGCCATTTTTCTATTTCTGGAAAGTTGCCACTAAATAAAATCTCTGGTACTTTCATGCCGTTATAATCTCTTGGTCTGGTATAAATTGGTGGTGCTAACAAATTATCCTGAAACGAATCGGTTAGGGCAGAAGTCTCATTACCCAAAACACCAGGAATTAATCGTATTACGGCATCGCATAAAACTGCAGCACCCAACTCACCACCAGACAACACATAATCACCAATTGATATTTCTCGAGTAATGAACTTATCACGAACGCGTTGATCGACACCTTTATAATGACCACAAAGAATGATGATGTTTTCTTTTAAAGACACTTGGTTGGTAATACTTTGATTAAGTCGCTCACCGTCTGGTGTCATATAAATTATTTCATCATATTTTCTTTCTGCTTGTAAACCAGAGATACATTTATCTATAGGCTCTATTAACATTACCATACCAGCACCACCACCAAATTGGTAATCGTCTACTGATTTGTAGTTGTCTGTAGTGTAATCTCTAAGGTTATGAAAATGTACTTCTACCAAACCAGAATCTATAGCACGTTTAAGAATTGAAGCTTCAAATGGACTTTTTAAAAGTTCTGGTAGTACGGTTATAATATCTATGCGCATTGTAGTTCTAAATAGAATGCAAAGGTAGGGCTAATTGAGGGATTTTTTTTAAGATACTTTATAGCAACAAAAAATCCGCAACACTAGTTGCGGATTTTCAATTTAATCTTTAGAAAGTTTCTTTGCTTGTGAAGAACTTTTCTGTTATGCTTTATTCTTATTCAGCTCGTCTTGGAGTTGACGTCTTACTTTTTGTTCACGCTCTAAAGCTGTACGTCTGTGTTCTTCGTATTCAGCTTCAACTTCTTCTAGTTTATGTTTAGCGTCTCTGGTAAGAGAGTTACTGTTTTTAAACTTATAGATAAAGAATAATAATAAGCCAGCTAAACCAGCAATAATGCACCACATTAATACTTTATAGCTTGCTTTACTCATTTGTGCACCAAACAGTGAAATACTGTCTTTTTCTTCGTTTGTGTCGTTTAGAGTAGATTGTGTATTAGATAAGCTTGTTTTTAAACTTTCAATTTCGTTGGCCTGAGATTCTACCACTGCTTTTGTATCGGCCAAGTTTTTGTGAAAAGCAGCCAAGGTATCCATGGTGTGCGCTTTTAAACTGTATAGCCAAGTTCTTTTTACCACTTTGTATTCTTGGTATTTTCCCGATTTTTGAATGACATATTCAAACTGGTTATCTATGGTACCTTCATTAAGGGATAGCTTTTCGTCGTCGTCATCGGTTTGCGCGTTTACAGAAAAAAAGCTAAACGTAACTAAAAGAATTACAGTGGCTTTGGTTAAGAACTTCATCTTAGACGTATTTTTTTGAGTTTGTTAGATTAATTGTCTGCCAAGATAATAATTTTATGTCTTTATCATAAAATATTACAAAACAAATAGCCTATCAAAATTTGAAAGGCTAATTAATATACGGACCAAACTATTTTTTGGATGTTTGGGCTAAAATTATGTTAGAAAACACCTTTCTTAAAACAAAAAAATCTTGCCAAACGACAAGATTTTTCAGGTTTTCCTTTTTCAGTAATTCTAATAGTAAGTATAGCGTCTTACTTTAGAAATGTATTTTGCTAGGCGGATAACTTGATGGCTATAACCATATTCATTATCATACCATATATATAGAATAACATTTTTACCATCTTCTCTAACAATAGTAGCTTTACTATCATAAATAGAAGGAGCAGAGCTACCAACAATATCGCTAGATACAAGTTCGTCGCTCATTTCATATTTTATTTGTTCAACCAAATCGCCTTCAAGTGCATATTTTTTCATGATGGTGTTCATGGTTTCTACAGAAGTTTCTTTTTCTAATTCTAAATTTAGAATAGCTAAAGATCCGTTAGGAACAGGTACTCTAATAGCGTTTGAAGTTAGCTTTCCTTCAAGTGAAGGCAAGGCTTTACTAACAGCTTTACCAGCTCCTGTTTCGGTGATGACCATATTTAATCCTGCAGCACGACCACGTCTGTATTTTTTATGGAAGTTATCCACTAAATTTTGATCGTTAGTGTAAGCATGAATTGTTTCTAAATGCCCGGATTTAATGCCGAAAGAATCTTCAACAGCTTTTAAAATCGGGGTAATAGCATTTGTAGTACAAGACGCTGCAGAGAAAATTTTGACCTTGTCAGGGTTGTTTTGTAAGTGATTAACACCATGAACGATGTTTGGCACTCCTTTTCCTGGCGCGGTTAGTAAAACTTTATCCACTCCTTTAGACTTTAAATGTCTGTTTAAAGCGTCACTGTCTCTAAATGCGCCAGTATTATCAATAACCAAAGCGTTGTTAATACCATATTTGGTGTAATCAATATCTTCAGGTGCATTAGCAGAAATGATATTCACTGTAGTACCGTTAATAATTAAAGCTTCATTTTTTACATCAACACTTACCATACCAGAGAAATCCCCGTGTACAGAGTCGTTTCTAAGTAAAGAAGCTCTTTTCTCTAAAACTGTTTCATCAATTGCACCTCTAGTCACAATAGCTCTAAGACGTAATTGATTCCCTTTTCCGGTACGAGTCATAAGCTCACGAGCTACCAAGCGACCTATTCTTCCAAACCCATAAAGTACCACATCTTTAGGCTCTATGGTTTTATTGTCTTTAGCATTACCTAGTTTAGCTGCGACAAAAGCTGTAGCATTGCTGTACTTTTGGTCTTCTAAATGAAACTCATAAGTCAGTTTACCAATGTCTAATTTTGCAGGTGGTAAATCTAAAGCGCTAATGGCTTGAGCAATTTCAACAGAATCGAAGATAGAAATTGGTTTTTGAACAAATTCACCTGCGTATTCATGCAGATTTAAAATTTCGCTCACATTTCTGTCGATTAATTGATTTCTGAAAATGACAAGTTCAATAGACTTATCGTACCATAAATCGCTTACAATTTTAATAAATTCGACCGTTGCTCTACGACGATCGGCTTGAAACGCTAACTCTTTTTCGTAAGTGTCGTTAAAACCCATTTTTTTATTGGTTTAATATAGATTGATTTTGGGCAAAAATACAGATTTCAAACGTTTTCGTAACGCTTTTTATCGAAAATAAAAACCCTTCAAAGAATTACACTTTGAAGGGCTGATTTTATCGGGATTTTAAGATTTTTATCTAAAAATTATAGATTACTTTCTCACCTTCCTTATTAATTATTTCAATCTGTAGAGGTTCATTATATCCTCTGGATTTCATTGCATTTTGAGCATCATCTACAGAATAGAGTTTTTTACCATTTATTTTCGTAATTATACTCCCTTCTTCAATACCATTCTGATTCCAGTAGAACTTGTGTTTATCACTATTGAATTCTGAAATCTTTACTCCATATTCTGTGTTGTTCTTTTTTAATTCATCTTTTGAAACATTTTTCACTATACCAATTGGTTGTAAAATAGCTGTTGTAGGTTTTAAAAGAGTTACAGCAAGTGTTTCTTCATCTCCATCTCTAAGTAATGTTACGTTTACTACATCATTAGGACTTTTAGTTTTTAAGTATCCTGTTAAATCTGAAAATTTATTGATTTTTACTCCATCAATTTTTCTGATAATATCTCCTGATCTAATTCCTGCTTCTTTTGCTCCAGTATCTTCTTGTACTTCACTAACGTAAAAACCTTGAGTGATATCTGTACCAAGCTCTTCAGCACTTTTACTATTTAAAGCACCACCAACAACACCAAGAATACCGTTTTGTACATTACCATACTCCATAATATCATTTACAATTTTACGTGCTATATTACTTGGAACCGCAAAAGAATAGCCGATGTAAGAGCCTGTTTGAGATGAAATAGCTGTATTAATACCAATTAAATCTCCGTTAGTGTTTACTAGAGCACCACCAGAATTTCCTGGATTTACAGCAGCATCGGTTTGAATAAATGATTGCATATTCTGACCAGATAAATCTCTAGACTTAGCACTAATAATTCCAGCTGTAACGGTAGAGTTTAAGTTAAAAGGGTTACCAACAGCTAAAACCCATTCACCAATTTTAGCGCTATCAGAATCTCCGAAAGCCATGTATGGTAAATCTTCATCAGCATCGATTTTCAATAAAGCAATATCGGTAGCCTCATCTGTACCAATAAGCTCAGCCATATATGTTTTATTGTTGTTTAAAGTGATACTGATTTCGTTTGCGTTTTTAATTACGTGATTATTGGTGACTATAAAACCTGTAGGTGAAATAATTACGCCACTACCAGTACCGACTTGTGCTCTTGGTTGGGTTCTTCCAAAGAACAAGTCTTGCATACTCATAGGAGCGTTTACAATAGCTGTATTTTTAACATGTACAACAGCATGTATAGATTTTTCTGCAGCGTCTACAAAATCAGGTGCAATTGCCGCAGTATTATTTAATGTATTAATGGAATTGTTTGTTGGAACAAAAACAGGAAAATCAGATTTTTGTTCAATAGCTAGGGCATTATTGTCTTCTTCTACAAAAAGCTTGTAGCCGCCTAAAGTTAATAGTCCACCTAATGCCGAAACGCAAATCAATGTTAGAATCTTCTTCATACTTTTTTCAGATTTAAGTTTAACTTTTGTAATTAATTGTCTCTTTTTAACGATTAAAGTTAGATATTTATTGAATTTTAGTTTTCATTTTAACGACTATTTAACGCCAAATTTAACGACGCTTTAACAAGCCATTTTACAGCCTAATATTATTATATTTGTTGCCTATTATGACAATGACATTTTATAAATATCAAGGAACAGGTAACGATTTTATTATCGTTGATAATCGCGATTTATCCATAGACAAAAATGATACCAAACGTATTGCAGAATTGTGCCATAGACGTTTTGGCATTGGTGCAGACGGTTTTATCTTATTAGAGAATGACGAAAATTCAGATTTTAAAATGGTCTATTATAATTCTGATGGAAATCAAAGTACCATGTGTGGTAATGGTGGACGATGTATTGTGGCCTTTGCAAAGTTTCTTGGTGTTATTAAAGATGAAACGGAATTCGTAGCTATTGACGGTTTGCACAAGGCAAAAGTAGATAATGCTATTGTGCATTTACAAATGCAAGACGTTTCTACAATTGAAAATTTTGACAATCATACATTTTTAAATACAGGTTCTCCTCATCATGTAGAAATGGTATCAGATATCAAGAATTACAATGTGAAGGATAATGGTTCAAAAATCCGTTATGGATCACCTTATAATGAAGCCGGAAGTAATGTCAATTTTGTAGAACAACTATCTTCTGATAGTTTTGCTGTTAGAACTTACGAGCGTGGAGTAGAAGACGAAACTTACTCTTGTGGTACAGGTGTTACTGCTGTAGCTTTAGCGATGTATAACAATAAAAACACTGAAAGTCAAACGGTGAATTTAGAAACACCCGGAGGAAAACTTAAGGTAACTTTTGATGTTGAAAATAATAACTACAACAACATTTGGTTAATAGGACCTGCACAACAAGTTTTTAAAGGAGAGATAGAGTGGTAAGTTTAAAAGGCGAACATATTTACCTAAGAGCTTTAGAACCCGAAGACTTAGATTTTATCTACGAGGTTGAGAATGACACTGCACTTTGGCATCATAGTCATACCCAAACTCCATATTCACGCTTTTTAATAAAGCAGTATCTTGAAAATGCTCAGCAAGATATTTTTGAAGCCAAACAATTGCGTTTAGCTATTTGCGATAAAACAGCACAGACAATAGGTTTGATAGATCTTTTTGATTTCGACCCAAAAAACAAACGTGCAGGCATCGGTATTCTTATTAAAGATGCTGATAATAGAAATAAAGGTATAGGCAAAGAAGCTTTAGAGCTTTTGGTTAATTATTGTTTTGAAGCGTTACATCTTCATCAAGTTTATGCAAACATTTCTGAAGGTAACACTGCCAGTTTAAAATTGTTCGAGAATAACGGTTTTAAAAAAATAGGATTGAAAAAAGACTGGAGCTATAACGGTCATAACTTTACAAACGAATATATTTTACAGCGTATTAACGATTAATTATGTACATTAAAAAAATTCTTTGGGCAATAGCTCTAATAGGTCTTGTGGTTTTTGGTCTTTTTGCCTATTACATTTATGGAGCCATGTTTCAACCTAACACAAACTTCAATAATGAAACCGCATATATTTATGTGCCAACTAATGCTACTTATGCAGAAGTACGTGAACAGCTGGCGCCGTTATTAGATGATATTGATAGCTTTGATGCTTTAGCTCAACAAAAAAAGTATACTACAAATATTAAAGCTGGTCGTTTTGCGATTTCAAAAGGAATGAATAATAATGACATTATAAATTCCATTAGAAGTAAAAATTTACCATTAAAAATAGCTTTTAATAATCAAAATAGTTTGGCTGATTTAGCAGGAAGAATTGGTTCTCAAATTGAAGCGGATAGCCTTTCGCTTTATAAGGCCATGACAGATAAAGACTTTTTATCAAAAAATGGATTTACAAAAGCTACAGCCTTAGGAATGTATTTACCGAACAGTTATGAGTTTTTTTGGAACACATCTGCAGAAGCTTTCAGAGAAAGAATGCTTACTGAATACAATCGTTTTTGGACGGATACAAGAAAAGCTCAAGCGAAAAAGCAGAACTTATCTCCAAGTGAAGTCATAACTTTAGCTTCTATTGTTCATGAAGAATCTAAACAAGCTGACGAACAACCAAGAGTTGCAGGTGTGTATCTCAATAGATTAAGGTTGGGCATGGCATTACAAGCAGATCCTACACTAAAATTTGCAGCTTATCAATTGCCAAAATATAAGAATACTGTTATACGTCGTGTTTTAAATGTACACAAAGAAATAAACTCTCCTTATAATACTTATATGTATAATGGTTTACCACCAGGACCAATCGCTATGCCAGATTTGTCTGCTATTAAAGCAGTTTTAAATCCAGAAAAACATAGTTACCTTTATTTTGCTGCAGATGCTAACCGTATAGGTTATCACAAATTCGCTAAGACTTTGGCGCAGCATAATAATAATGCGCGTGAGTATCAAAGGTATTTGTCTTCCCAAGGCATAAACAAATAATATTTGAAGTGGTTGTGCTACATAACTTTATTTATAGGTAGTTTAGGGTTTTCTCAATCCAAGCTCAATCAGTTTTTAAAACCAAGTGATACACTTCACAAATCTAGAAGAAATACTGTTGCTATTGCAGAAACTTCATTAGGATTGGCTACTCTTGTTGGACTGAATCAATTATGGTATGCTGATTATCCAAAATCGAGTTTCAAAACGATTGATGATAGTGGTGAATGGCTTCAGATGGATAAATTAGGTCATGTATTTTCTTCATATCAATTGGGTAGGATAGGAGCTAATACATTACATTGGGCTGGAGTAAGTAAAAAAGACCAACTACTTTATGGCTCTACATTAGGTTTAGGTTTTTTAACTGCTGTTGAAATAATGGATGGTTTTTCTGAAGAATGGGGTTTCTCTTGGTCGGATATGGCTGCTAATGCAGCTGGAACAGGATTGTATGCTGGACAAGAACTATTATGGAACGAACAGCGAATAGTAATGAAATACTCATTTCATTCTACACAATATGCTTCTCAAAGACCAGATAAGTTAGGAGATGGTTTTACTGAAGAGTTTTTAAAAGATTATAATGGACAGACGTATTGGTTAAGTGCAAATATTAATTCATTTTTTAAAAGTGAAAAAATCCCAAATTGGTTGAATCTTGCTTTTGGATATGGAGCAGATGGAATGCTGACAGGTGAGGCCAATGATCCCTTATTTTCAAACCAAAATAGAACACGTCAATACTACCTAAGTCTAGATGTAGATTTAACCCGAATTAAGACAAATTCTCACTTCCTAAAAACAATTTTTGACGTTTTTAATGTTATTAAGGTGCCTTTTCCTACTTTAGAAATGAACTCCCATGGTCGGATAAAATGGCATTATATCTACTTTTAAGTTAAAATTTTAACACTTAAAAGGTTGATTTTCAATAACTGAAAAAAAGTCGTATATTTGCACCCGAATTTTGCAAAGCCAAAAAATTGAAAAATTACTTTGCATTAAAGGTTAACTGTTATGATAAAAAATAGCGTTAAGAATTTTATTTTACCATTTACAATCTGTGTATTTATTGCTTTAGGTCTATACCCAGATTCCGCTCTTAATCCTGAGGCATATTCTACTGAAGGTTTAGAATTAAACTACAATATTTCTAAAGATTTGGCTGTAGTTACAGATAACCATACTGTAAAGCCAAACATATTTACACCACACTTAGGAAAATCTTTTGAAGGTTTTAAAGAAGCTTTAGCGTTTAAAGAATCTAGAGGAAATTATTTTACCGTTAATACGTTAGGCTATTTAGGAAAATATCAATTTGGTTCTGAGACATTAAAGATATTAGGTATCTATACTCCAAATCAGTTTTTGTACAATCCAGAATTACAAGAGAAAGCGTTTATTGCTAATGCATCTCGTAATAAATGGGTATTAAGAAAAGACATCAAACGATTTGAAGGTAAAGTTATAGGTGGCGTGAAAGTAACAGAATCTGGTATATTGGCAGCTGCACATCTTGCTGGTCCTGGTAGCGTAAAAAAGTTTTTACGTAGTTATGGAGGTAACAACTTTGCAGATGCTTACGGTTCTACGGTAAAGCATTATATGAAAAAGTTTTCAGGATACGATACTTCTATCATAGAGCCTAACAAGAAAGCTAGAGTTACTTTATAGTTTTCAATCCTTTTGAATTATAAAAATTGCAGGTCTCTTGTGAAGATCCTCTTTGTTATGTTTCCAATCTTTTGCTGCTTTTGTTTTTATGAATTCAGTTGGTAAAGTTAAATCACAGGCTACAGAAACCCTAGTGTTTGGCTGAAGTGTATTGACTAAATCTTCAAGCATTTTCATATTTCTGTATGGTGTTTCAATAAAAATCTGTGCTTGGTTTTGCTCAAAAGATAAGCGTTCTAGAGTTTTTAATTTGGCTTTTCTTTCCCCTTTATCAATAGGTAAATAACCATTAAAGGTAAAACTTTGTCCATTCATACCAGATCCCATTAACGCTAGTAGTATAGAAGATGGGCCAACTAATGGAACAACTCTTATGTCCATTTGATGTGCAAGACGAACAATATCTGCACCAGGATCTGCAATAGCAGGACAGCCCGCTTCAGATAATAACCCAACAGAAATACCTTCTAAACAGTCGTTCAGATATGTGTTTCGTTCAGCTTCGGTAGTGTATTTGTTTAATACTTTAAGCTTTAGGGAAGGTTGTGATTTTCCGGGTGAAATACGTTTTATAAAACGACGTGCTGTTTTTTCATTTTCAACTATATAAAAGTCTAAATTTTCAATAGTTTTTTTGATGGAAATTGGTAAAACTTCCAAAGGCGGGTTATCTCCCAAACGGGTAGGAATAAGGTAAAGCTTCCCTTTTGAATCAGTCATTATTAATTGATAACAAGTTTTTTGGTGATTTCTTTATCGTCTTCAGAATTAATTTTTACGATGTAAAAACCACTTTTCATATTTGAAATTTCAATACTGGTAAAGGTATCGTTTTTATCTTTTAGAATTGATTTAATTAACTTTCCTTGAATGTCATAAATTTTTATGTCAGCTGATAAACTATTCAGGTTATTTGAAAAATCTAAATGAAGTATATGGCTTGCAGGGTTAGGATAGATTGATATAGAATCTAATGTGTTTTCGTTAATGCTAAGTGTATTGTCTATTATTTTGTAGATACTACCATTAAGGTCGGCAACATATAGTTCGTTATTCACATCTTCACCAAAGGCTACCCAATTTCCAGAAAAAACTTCATAAGTTGCGTTCCAACTTCCTCCTTCAAAATTCAAATATCCAATTTCTTGAGTGCATAAGTCAGCAAAAAAATACAAACCATTCATATTAGAAAAAGTAGAACCTCTGTAAACATAACCTCCAGTTATAGAACATCGACCACCAGAATGTGCATATTCATAAATGGGAAAGGTTAAAGTGCTGCTATTTGGGCAGCCTGTTGTGTTATAAGTATTGTTGCCTTCATAGCACCTCCAACCGTAATTAAGTCCAGCTTCAGTTATTGCAGCTTGGTTTATTTCTTCTCTTGCGTTTTGCCCAACATCAGCAATCCACAGATCGTCCGTCATGCTATCAAAAGAAAATTTCCACGCATTTCGTAAACCATAAGCCCAAATTTCCTGATTCACAGTAGTGTTGCCTACAAAAGGATTGTCTGAAGGAATATCATAAGGATTTGAGGCTGTAGAATTGTTAACATCAATTCGTAATAATTTTCCCAGCAATGTGTTAAGACTTTGCCCATTATCATCAGGATCACCACCAGAGCCGCCATCTCCACTAGAAATATATAGGTAACCGTCAGGACTAAAATGAAGTTCACCTCCATTATGGTTACTGTAGGGTTGTGTGTAAGTCAAAATGATTAATTCGGAATTTGGATCAGCAATTTCTGGGCTAGTACCAATTCTAGAAAATCTCGAAATTACCGTATCTCCTGAATTGTTAGTATAATTAACAAAGAAATACCCGTTAGTAGCATAATTAGGATGAAAAGCCAAGCCTAAGAGGCCTTGCTCATTCCCGACACTTCCAACTAGAGATGTTATGTCCAAGAAATTTGTTGATTCAGTAGTACCATCAGAATTTACAATTTTTATAATGCCATCTTGTTCCGCAACAAAAAGTCTATCATCTCCAGCATGTTTTATGTTTACAGGTCTATTGAAACCTGTAGCAAAAGATTCTAAATCTATATCTTGAGAAAATGAAATGGAAAAAAATAATATAGATATAAGCGTAAATAATTTTTTCATAGCGTTAATTTTTGAGAGTTAACGTATTGAAATTACAAAAAAATAAAAGAATGGAAAGAATTACTGCTATCGGTTAGCTTTTATTAACTTACTAGCTATGAGTTCTGAAGTATTTTTAATTAAATAAAAAACATGTTCAAAATCGCGCATGTCTCCGTAATAAGGGTCAGGAACATTTTTATTGGAAATAGAAGTGTTTTCTTCTAGAAATAATTTCACCTTACCAATATCTGCATTGTTGCGAGCTAAACTAACAATATTGTTGTAGTTGGATTGATCCATTGCAAAGATGTAATCAAAAGTATCAAAGTCAGATACTTTGAATTGTCTAGCGCTTTGCGTACTAATATCTAAGCCGTGATTTCTAGCTACTTTAATCGAACGATGATCGGGTGGATTTCCAATATGATAAGCACCTGTGCCAGCAGAATCTACATAAAATAAATCTTCTGGTAATTTTGATTCCATGACACCATGTGCTAATGGCGAACGGCAAATATTACCCAAGCACACCATTAAAATGCGAGTCATAATCTGTGATTATTAAAGTGATAGCTTTTTAGAAAGATCTTCAACATACTTTCTAAACTGCTTGTCGGTTGAAGATAAATTATCTACAGTTTTACAAGCATGAAGTACGGTTGCATGATCGCGTTGCCCAATTTGAGAACCAATACTAGCTAAAGATGCTTTTGTATATTTTTTAGCGAAAAACATAGCTAATTGTCTAGCTTGAACAATATGTCTTTTACGCGTTTTAGATTGTAGAGTACTGACATCCATTTGGAAATAATCAGAAACTACTTTTTGGATGTAATCAATAGAAACTTCACGCTTGGTATTCTTAACAAATTTCTCAACAATATCTTTAGCAAGATTAATTGTAATCTCTTTTTTGTTGAAAGAAGACTGAGCGATTAATGAAATAATTGCACCTTCAAGCTCTCTTACATTTGTTTTGATATGTTTAGCAACATACTCAACAATTTCTTCTGGCATTTCAACACCATCTCTGTAAAGCTTATTTTTAAGGATAGAAACTCTTGTTTCAAAATCTGGTGATTGTAATTCAGCAGAAAGTCCCCATTTAAAACGTGATAATAAACGTTGTTCAATATCTTGCATATCAACAGGAGCTTTATCACTTGTTAGGATAACCTGCTTACCATTTTGATGTAAATGATTGAAGATATGGAAGAAAACATCCTGAGTACCTGTTTTACCAGATAAGAACTGAACGTCATCAATAATTAAGACGTCTATAATTTGATAGAAGTGAATAAAATCATTTCTATTATTTTTCTTAACCGAATCAATATACTGTTGCGTAAATTTTTCGGCAGAAATATATAGTACAGTTTTTTCTGGGTATTTGTCTTTAATATCAACACCAATAGCATGAGCTAAATGTGTTTTTCCAAGACCAACACCACCAAAAATCAAAAGCGGATTAAATGATGTGCCACCTGGTTTGTTAGCTACAGCAATACCTGCGTTTCTGGCTAATCTGTTAGAATCACCTTCTAAGAAATTTTCAAAACTGTAACTCGGGTTTAATTGCGATTCAATTTTTACATTTCTAATTCCAGGAATTATAAAAGGATTCTTTAATTCAGGACTTTTATTATTAAAAGGCACATCTACATCTTGAGACTTAACTGCAGATCTGTTAGAGCTTGGTATTTTTTCTGTAAAAGGTTGCTTGTTGCCATAGGTGTTTTCCATCTTAATAACATACACCAATTTAGCATCTTCACCTAACTCTTTTGTAAGGGCAACTTTAAGGATTTTTACATAGTGTTCTTCAAGCCACTCATAGAAAAATTTACTAGGTACTTGAATACTCAAAGCATTACCGGTAAGTTTAACAGCTTCTATAGGTTCAAACCATGTTTTGTAGGCTTGTGGTTGTATATTATCTTTTATAAATGCGAGACAATTACTCCATACAGATTGCGCTGTGATCTCCAT